>NZ_CP139558.1:0-2517435 GCF_034262375.1 Mucilaginibacter sabulilitoris | reverse complement strand
TAATGCCCGACCGCTCCCTGATCAAATTAGGTGTTATAGCCTTTTGTTCGATGATATGCGAAGGCGCCATGTTTGACTGGAGCGTGATCTATTTTAAAAAAGTAGTGCTTGCACCAACCGCCATGGTAGGTGCCGGTTTTACCGCATTTATGTTCACCATGGCCGGCAGCAGGTTTTTTGCCGACTTCTTTGTACATAAATTTGGCTTAAAACGCATATTGCAGGTTAGCGGCTCGTTAACAGCAATAGGATTGTTAATAGCAGTATTGTTTCCTTATATTTATACAGCTATGGCTGGTTTTTTACTGGTTGGTATAGGCGTATCTTCTGTAGTACCCATGGTTTTTAGCGCGGCCGGTAAATCAAAAACCATGCAGCCGGGCGTGGCGTTAGCTGCCGTATCTACCATAGGTTTTCTTGGCTTTTTGATAGGACCGCCTGTTATAGGGTTCATTGCGGGTATTGCAACCTTAAGGGCCTCATTTATCCTGATAGCAGCTATGGGCATTTCCGTGGCCGTAGTATCTACCAAAGCAAAACTCTGATCATTATTCTTTATTCAGGTCGGCTTCAGTAGGATTAAGCAGGTATTCAAACTGCTCATGTCCGTTATGAAATATAAAGTTAAGCCGTTCTTTAGCAACGTCAATATCCAGCGACATTAACCCTAAGGTTTGCGGCAGGTTATCCCTTATTACCTTTAGGTCGGTTATGTGTGGCATGTCAATAAATATATCTTCGCCGCTGGCTTCAATTTTCCATCCCGGCAGGTGGGCGTTGTGCAATACATTAAGCCACTTTTGCTGATAAGCGTTCATAATTCAAGTTTATTAATAAAGCTTCAAATGGAGAAATTGGTTTTAAATAATTTCTTTGTTTAGCCATAAAGTCATCCCCGGTTATCCGTATAATTCATTAATTTAGGCCACAATGAGTCAACCATCACCCATTGATAAAATAACCGCACCGGTAAACAGGTTTATTCACCAGGAACATACCAGCGGTATTGTACTTTTTATTAGTGTAGTTATTGCCATTATATGGGTTAACTCACCTTTACAGCACTTTTACCACGAATTGTGGGATATAAAATTCTCCATCGGTTTCGGCGGGCAGATGCTTGATCACTCCCTTCATTTATGGATAAACGACGGCCTGATGGCTGTATTCTTTTTTGTAATAGGCCTTGAGTTAAAACGGGAATTTATAGCCGGCGAGTTGTCCACGGTAAAAAAAGCATCTCTGCCTATGGTTGCAGCTTTAGGCGGCATGCTGGTACCTGCACTTATTTATTTTTTGATAAACAAAGACACATCGGCAGAACATGGCTGGGGTATACCTATGGCCACTGATATTGCCTTTGCCCTGGCCCTACTTTCGATAGCAGGTAAACATATACCAACATCGGTAAAGGTATTTTTATCAGCCCTTGCCGTTGCCGACGATCTGGGGGCGGTGTTGGTGATAGCCATATTTTATAGTTCGCACATTGCGTTAATGCCGCTAACAGTTGGGGCATGGCTGCTGGTATTGTTACTCATTGGCAATAAAATGGGGATCAGGAATATCAGCTTTTATCTGATCATTGGTTTTGGCGTTTGGGTAGCTTTTTTATTATCTGGCGTACATGCAACAATAGCCGGTGTATTGGTGGCTTTTACCATACCTGCCCGCACCCGCATTAATGAAAAAAGTTATGCAGAGAGCATCCGAAAACTTTTATTTGATTTTGAGAAGGCCATTCCCAATAATAGTACACTAACTACGCCTGAGCAACATGATACCATTGAGCAAATAAAAACATTAAGCGCAGATGCCGAAACTCCGCTGCAAAAAGTGGAGTTTTCGCTACACCCGTGGGTAGCCTTTGTAATTATGCCGGTTTTTGCCTTGGCCAATGCCGGTATAGTTATAGGTTCGGGCTTTTTTTCGTCGCTGGTTAACCCGGTTAGTTTGGGTGTGACAATTGGTTTGCTGGTGGGTAAGTTTGCGGGTGTATTGCTCGCTACCTGGCTTATGGTAAAATTTGGCGCGCCACTGCCGGCCGGGGCTACCTGGAAACAAATAATTGGCGTGGCGCTGCTGGCGGGTGTGGGCTTTACCATGTCGCTATTTATATCCGGACTTGCGTTTACACACGCTGAAATGATTGACCAGGCTAAGTATGGCATCTTGTTAGCGTCGCTGCTGGCCGGTGTGCTTGGGGTAATGGTGTTGAGAAAATCTTAAATTTGGACAACAACCTAAGTTATAATATTTGTTAAGCATGAACCGATCCGTTGATATTACCGACCGCAAGGAATTACGCAGTTTATTGTTAAGCCTCGATGCCGGAACCTCACCGATTTGGGGAAAAATGAAAGCCCGGCAAATGGTGGAGCACCTGGTTGACCAGGTACAATGGACAAACGGGAAGAAAATAACTACTTGTGACAGACCAGCCGAAGAAGCCTATCAGGCCAAACAGATCATGATTTACACGAATACCGAAATTCCGAAGAATATATTTTTAGAAGAACTACCAGAAAATTATTTATACGCCAGTATCGAAGCAGCTGTTGATCAGCTTATGTTGGAACTGGCTGATTTTGACGCCTATTTTAAAGAACCCGGCATTGTTTCTATTCACGCAGGATTTGGCCCTATGAATTACCAGGAATGGGTGATGTGGCATAACAAGCATTTTACCCATCATTTAAAGCAGTTTAAGCTTTTATAACTGTTAGCCCACAAACTCCGCCTACCTAGTCAGCATAACTTTTTTTATTTTGAACTATTGGGTTTGCTGTACACGCTCAGCGGTGTTATCCTATTTTGAAATATGATCCGGGGACTATTATAAAACTTGATAAAATCATCGGCACTGACTTGTCCCGGATACGGGGTAAAATAGTGACTTGAATTGCCGTTTCGCCAGGCCATAGCGTATGACACTTTATGGTTTGACAGCGTTGGCAACAGAATTTTAGTCCACCAGTCGGCCATGGGTATTTGCACATAACCGGTTTCGGGCAGGCAGGTCAACTTATGGTGCTTAGCGGCTATAACATCTAAAATTGCGAGGCGTTTCTCCATATTACTCTGATAATCAGACACACTATTGGTGCAATAGTTATCAAACCCAATAAAATCGGCATAGTGATCACCGGGATACCGCTCCATAAATTGTTCTTCCGAGTCAAAATCGGCTGTTGAATATACTATCAGCAAATTGTGCAGCTTTTTATTTTTGCGCAGGTAATCAATGGTAAAGCGCCACAATGTTTTAAATTCATCGGGGGTACAGGTGTTTTTACCCCACCAGAACCAGCTACCCGTAAGCTCATGAAAAGGCCTGAAAAGTATAGGTATAGCCTCGCCTCCTGAGCCTTTTAAATCGGCTATGTGAGCGGCAGCTTTATCAAGCCAGGTTACATAAGCATCATGATATGCGCCACCTGGAATCAGATCTTTTACCGTGCGTTGGGTTGTATCCCAGGCGGTTTTACCATTCACTGGGTTATCCATGTGCCAGCAGTAGGTATTAATACCGCCGCGGTCGTAAGCTTCTTGTACCAGTTGTTTTTGCAGCCTAAAAGGTATGCCGTTAATATCATTAATACTATCATACTCAACCCTGGCCAGATCCCAGCCATATACAGCCGGGTATGATCCGGTAACGCTTTTTACGTCAGAGCGACCAGGTTCAAACCGCCAACCTACCCCATAAGCAGTATCATCATGGTGACCAAACATTACACCTGCGCCAACCAGACGCTGCATACTATAAAACAATGCCTTTGTTTCAGCGGTGGCTTTTTTGTCGCTTGGGTTATATAGTTGTGCCTTCGCCAGCAAATTGTAGAAAATTAAAAATAAAATTGCAATGTACCTTAAAACGCATTTCATGATAAGACAAGATTATAAATAAATTAACACTTTTGGGGTCGTTTTTGGGGTATTTTCAGAACATTTTCAAGGCTTTTTGTACAATAAAAGTTAAATTTTACAATCTTTTAACTATATTTTTCCAGGCTAAGTTATTCTATATAAATTTTAACTCTTAGGTTTGCAGCAATTGTGGTTTTAACTTTCAACCAATATGGTCAAAAACTTAAACTCAATTTAACATGTTGTTCAATTTTGCTTGCCTACCTTACACAGAAAAGCCCGGTATACAATATTATACCAATCTGTTTTTACAATGTAAGGCATAAAAAAAAGACAATGCGTCCGGCAGCAAACAAATACAATAAGTTATTGTAGAGTAACCATAATCAAATTGTACAAATACCTACTATATCATATTAATGGATACAGCAGAAAGCACGCCAGCGGTATACAAGAAAAACTCAAAGCTTAAACAAAGCTTTATAAACTTTTTTACCGACCTGTATAAGATCAATCAATTCATCCTTCGCTTTTTTAAAGAGGCCTTTGTGCCCCCTTTTGAACTTAAAGAAGTAGTACGTCAATGTTTTGAAGTGGGCGTACGCTCCTTTACCTTAATATCAGTAACTGGCTTTATTGTAGGTGTAATATTCACCAAACAGTCAAGGCCGTCCTTATCTGAGTTTGGGGCGCAGTCATGGTTGCCCTCGCTGGTATCTATCGCTATTATGCGCGCGCTGGCGCCTTTGGTAACCGCGCTTATAGCATCGGGCAAGGTAGGTTCAAGTATAGGCGCCGAACTGGGCTCCATGCGGGTTACCGAACAAATTGATGCCATGGAGGTATCGGGTACAAAACCCTTTAAGTTTTTGGTATGCACACGGGTACTGGCCACAACGCTTACTATCCCTATTTTATCAACCTATACCGGTCTTATAGCCATATTGGGCGGATATCTGAATGTAAGCCAGAATGAAGGCACCAGTTGGAGCACCTTTATACAGCAGGTGTTTGAACCTTTAACATTCGTTGATTTTGTGGCCTCATTAATTAAGTCGATAGTGTTTGGCTTTACCATTGGTATTGTGGGTTGCTACCAGGGTTATAACTCCAATAAAGGTACGGAGGGTGTGGGTAAGGCGGCCAACGGCGCGGTGGTAACCGCGATGTTCCTGGTGTTTATTGAAGAAGTAATTATTGTACAGATAACCAGCTGGTTCCGTTAATTGAAGGTGATATGGAAAAAACAAAAACACATGTTGATTACAACAACCCGGTTATCAGTATCAGAGGGCTGAAAAAAGCTTTTGAAGATTACGCCGTACTGCGTGGCATCGACCTTGATTTGTACCAGGGCGAAAACCTGGTGGTACTTGGCCGTTCGGGCACGGGTAAATCGGTATTGATCAAGATCATATCGGGCCTGTTAAAACCCGATGAGGGGGAGATAACCGTACTGGGTCATAACATTAACAATATCACCGAAAAGGAGTTACAGGAACTGCGTATCAGGATAGGTTTTTCGTTTCAAAACAGCGCCTTATATGATAGTATGACGGTTCGCAAAAACCTTGAATTTCCATTGGTACGTAACCGCAAAGGAATTACGCGAAAAGAGATCAACACCTCGGTTGAAACTGTACTGGACGCAGTAGGTCTTTCGCAAACCATTAACCAGATGCCGGCCGAGCTTTCGGGCGGGCAGCGCAAACGTATTGGTATTGCGCGCACCCTCATCCTTAATCCCGAAATTATGCTGTATGACGAACCAACAGCTGGCCTCGACCCGATAACCTGCATTGAGATCAACGACCTCATTAACGAAGTTCAGCAGCGTTACAACACTTCGTCCATCATCATTACACATGACCTTACCTGCGCCAAGCAAACAGGCGACAGGATATCCATGCTGCTCGACGGGCAGTTCCAGCGTACCGGTACTTTTGAGGAAGTGTTTGATACCAATGATGACCGCGTTAAACCATTTCACGACTATAACTTTATACAATAGATATTATACCATATCATGGATGCATCAGAAAATAGAAAAGCAGTAATAGTAGGCATATTTTTAGCTCTTGGTCTTATCGTATTTATACTCGGTGTATTTACACTGGGGGGCCAGCAAAAAAGCTTTGTAAAAAATATAAAGATAAGTTCCACATTCAGCGATGTTGCCGGGTTGAAAAAAGGTAACAACGTATGGTTCTCTGGGGTTAAGGTGGGCACCATCAGCGAGGTTAAGTTTATCGGCCCCTCACAGGTTAAAGTATTTATGAATATTGACCAGGCTACCCAGCAATATATTCACCGCAACGCGGGGGCCAAGGTAAGCTCTGATGGATTAATAGGTAACAAGATTATCGTTATTGACGGTGGTAGTCCGCAGGCTCCTGAAATACAGGATGGTGATGAACTGCAGGCCGAAAAAATGTTATCGACAGATGATATGCTTAAAACCCTACAGGACAATAATCAAAACCTGCTGGCTATCACCAACGATTTTAAGATATTAAGCCATAAAATACTGGAAGGTAAAGGAACCGTAGGCGCTTTAATGACCGATAGTAGCATGGCCATGCAATTACGTGGCGCCATGCGCAATTTGCAAGCAGCTACCCAAAGCGCTGCTAATATGGCTGTGCAATTAAACAGCTTCAGTAGTAAAATGAATACCAAAGGCGGTTTCGCCGATAAGCTGCTTACCGATACCGCCACCTTCAACAAAATAAGCCAATCGGTTGATCAGTTGCAAAAAACAGTAGCTAATGCTTCAACATTAACCGACAATTTGACCAAAGCCAGTAACAAGCTTAACACTACCGATAATGCCATCGGTGTATTGCTGAACGACCCAAAAGGTGCCACACAGGTACAAAGCACACTCAACTACCTGCAGCAAAGCTCAATTAAGTTAAATGACGATCTGGAAGCGGTACAGCATAATTTTTTACTGCGTGGTTTTTTCAAGAAAAAAGCAAAAGCCAAAGCCGATAGCTTAAAGGCGCAATAGTTGATACAATTTGTCATCCTGGGTAGAGAGATCTTATTTTGCATGCCAATCGCAGAATAGATGCTTCACTCTGTTCAGCATGACAAACACCACAGAGCGTTTGTCACCATGAGAACGATGGATCTCAAAACTTACTCATCCTTACTGCGGTAACTTTTGAGCCGTCTTCGCCTATGGTTAAAAAAACAAGGTTTGTTTCGGTAAGTTCAGAAACCGAGAAAACAAAGTCGCGCGTTTTACCATCGGGCAGCTTTTCATTTACTTTTATGTTACTGCCATCAAGCGCGTAAGTGCCGTGTGCCAGGTATTTACCGCCC
This sequence comes from Mucilaginibacter sabulilitoris, assembly GCF_034262375.1. NCBI lineage: Bacteria > Pseudomonadati > Bacteroidota > Sphingobacteriia > Sphingobacteriales > Sphingobacteriaceae > Mucilaginibacter > Mucilaginibacter sabulilitoris. The sequence goes on along the minus strand of NZ_CP139558.1, from coordinate 2,510,235 downwards.
CATACAATATTCCATTTTCTTTCAGGTGTAAACTGAATATAGGGCGATACCTCATCAAGTTCGGCTTTTTTCATGCTATCCGGCGGATTGGCATTTGGATGTTCTATCTTAACATATTTCCATTTGCCGGTAAGCGTTTCTGAATTAACAGATGGCTTGCATGCCGCCATGAAGCATAGCATAAGAGCAACGAGTAAAAAGTTGTGAATTTTCATGTTAGCGCTAAAGTTTATCTAAGCTATATAATTACAGTCAAAAATAAAACTTCAGCTAAAGATCACTTATCGCCTTTAAGTTGTTTTCTTATTTTTTCTTCGGCTTTTTTAACCTCGTCTTTTTCGCTGAGCGGGCCTTCGGTTTTCAATTCTTTACCGGATGACTTGCTTTTGCTGATATCTGTTTTGATCTTGTTTGATTTTACAGGGGTAGTCATAATCTTGCGAGTTTAATGATACATATCTGAATAACTACCCGGAAATAACATTGTTTCCAATTAATTAATAAACCCTAAAATCCTTTAATCAGGCAAATCGGGGTTCAGAAATCAGCGATAAAAATATTTTTAAAAAAAGCTGTAACAAGTGCAAATTACAACTGTCTTAATGACACTATATAGCCAAGGTACTCCGATCCAGTTAAGCTATAAGTTATTGTGAGGGCCCGCACCTTAAGGGTTCCGTTAAAAAAATCAAATACTTAAATCTTTTAAAAAAAATGAACAATCTAATTGTGATGTTGTGGTGGGCTGTGCCTGTCATCCTGATTTTGCTGATGTACAAATCTGTTTTACGCGTGTTTTTTGGCATGGTGATAGTGCCCGATAACCGTATTGGCCTGGTGGTAAAAAAATTCACCCTATCCAGTAAGTCGCGCCTGCCTGACGGTCGTATTATAGCCACTGATGGCGAAGCCGGTATGCAGGCCAAAGCTCTTGCACCTGGTTTGTACTGGGGTATGTGGCCCTGGCAGTACGGCATTACCATGGAACCCTTTACCATTATTGAACAAAACAAGTTGGGCCTGGTAAAAGCCAAAGACGGCGCTACGCTTGATATCGGCCGTGTGCTGGGTAAACCGGTTGACTGCGATAAGTTTCAGGATGCCATAGCCTTCCTGAACAACAATGGCCAAAAAGGGCCGCAGGCCGCTTTTCTTACGCCGGGTAATTACCGTATCAATACCTTTTTGTTTGAGATTGAAATGGTGCCCATTACCCAGATACACGAAAATAAGGTAGGTATAGTCACCACCCTCGATGGTGAGCCGTTGGACAAGGGTGAAATTGCCGGCGAATCGGTATCAGGGCATAAAAACTACCAGGACCCTATAGCCTTTATTACAGCCGGCGGTCGCAAAGGCTTGCAAGAGGATGTGATACTTGCCGGTACCTATTACCTTAACCCCTGGTTTGTAATTGTTGAACAGGTTGATATGACCTATATACCCATCGGTTACGTAGGTGTGGTGAACTCCTTTGTGGGCCCCGAAGGCAAGGATACCAGCGGCGATGCCTTTAAACACGGCAACATTGTTCATCGCGGGCAAAAAGGTGTTTGGGAAGACCCGCTTGATCCCGGTAAGCACCCGATTAATATTTACACCCACGCGGTGGAGATTGTGCCAACTACCAACATTGTGCTCAACTGGGCCGATAGCCGCACCGAAGCGCATGAGCTGGATAAAAACCTGTGCACTATTACCGTACGGTCAAGCGATGGTTTTACCTTTAATCTTGATGTGTCACAGATCATCCACGTGCCACGTAACGAAGCGCCAAAGGTAATAGCCCGTTTTGGTAAGATGAAAAACCTGGTATCGCAGGTGTTGGAGCCTACTATTGCCAACTACTTCCGTAACTCAGCACAAAAGAGTGATGTAATAGGCTTTTTGGCCAACCGTATACAAAGGCAAAGCGATGCCCGCGACCATATAGGTGCCGTACTAACCACCTACAACGTAATTGGTGTTGATACGCTGATTGGTGACATTGTGCCGCCTGCCGCACTCATGAAAACCTTAACCGACCGTAAACTGGCCGAAGAGGAAAAAGTAACTTACGAGATACAACGCCACGCGCAAATTGAACGTAAGGAATTTGAAAGCGCCAGAGCCGGTGCCGATATGCAGCCTGAGGTAGTAAAATCAACTCGTCAGGTAGAAATCAATACCCAAATGGCCGCGTCAAAAGTTGCCGCTTCACGTGGTGAGGCCGAAGCTAAAACCATTAACGCCAAAGCCGATGCCGAAGTGAGGATCACCATAGCTAAGGCGGATGCTGAGGCCAAAACCGTAAATGCTAAAGCCGACGCCAACGCTACCGAGGTAAATGGTATTGCCGAAAGTACCAAGATCAAGGCCATAGGATTGGCCGAAGCCGAGGTAACCAAACAAAAAACCGACGCCATGGGTACCGAACAATACGCCATTGTGCGTGTAGCCGAGGCCCTGGCTGTTAACGGTATTAAACTGGTGCCAGAAATTTTGGTTAGTGGCAAAGAGAACGGAGGCGGCAACGGTATTATTGATGCCTTGATAGGCAGCGAAATGCTGAAAAAGCTGCAGAAATCAAATGAGGATAATGTCGGGTAATAAATATACTTTAAAAAGGCTGCCGAATGACAGCCTCTTTTAATATCAGTTATTTGCTTTTCAGTTGTCTGATCTCCGTTTTTAATTCCCGTATCTGTTCCTGGGTATGTTTGTTTTCGAGATAAAAGTATATGGCAAAGCCCAGGAATATTTTGCCTAATATAAATACTGCTGCAAATACCCAGCGCCAGGCCTTGTGCAAACGCATATGGCTTGATTCACCTTCTACTTCAATGTATTCGTCATTGCCTTTCCGGGTGCGGCTTTTGTTGCCGCTGCCATTCTTTAATAACCGTGGAGCATTTTCCTGGTGAGGGATGATGGCTTCTATATCCCGTTCAATTTTGTACCAGGTTCCTGGCGGCGGCGTAATGGCCATATCGGCTGCAAGTTTTTCCATATCCTGCTCTAACTGCTGCAGCGCCTCACTTACCTCCGGGTATTTGATTTTCATGTACAGCAATTGCTTTACCTCTTCTTCGGAGGCAACACCTAAAACAAAGGTTTCTAAAATGCCGCTATCAATGTATTCCTGTATATTCACCTGATGTCCGGTCTCTTGTAGTTGTGTATTGACAATTTATCCTCAGAAAATAACTTGGCCTCGTCCGTTTCAAATATATTTAAATTCGGTATTTATTAATTAATGATAAAATGATTTAGCAATGTTTTTAACTGTTACAGGTTGTATTCGGTACTAAATGTTAATTTTCGTTAAAAAAGTACAGTTGCTAAAAAACGTCGAGTCTTCTCACTACTTTTATGCATGTTTCGTTACCTGCTTTTAATTTTTATAAGTTGCTTTGTTACAGCGGTTACCTATGCTCAAACTACACAAAACGGCACCGTGTATGAGATCAAAACACGAGTGGTATTACCCAATATTATGGTCGAAAACCCCCGCAACGGCAAACAGGTGCTGACCGATAAAGCCGGAAAATTCAGTATAGATGCTAAAGCGGACGACAAGCTCTTATTTACCGGGGCGTTTTACAGACCCGACACAGTAATAGTAACGGATTTGCGCGAAATGGAAATCTTTTTAACTCCGAAGCAAACCATGCTAAATGAAGTGAAAGTAACCTCTATGGAAGTAAAGAAGCCCGCGAGCGGTTATACTGCTCCTGATTTTCATGGGCAAACCATGGTTTACCAGCGCGATGAAAAAACAGGTTACTATAAAGGAGGGGTAGCATTAAGACTGAATTACTGGAAGAAGGACGAAAAGAAGCGTGAAAAAGAAGAGCAGTTTGTGCAGAATGAAGGGACGCGTGATCAGATAGCCAAAGTGTTTACCCACGAAAATATAGCAAAGTATGTTCCGCTTACGGGCGAAGACCTGGATAATTTTATTGTGCTATATATCCCGTCCGTCGCCACCTATACCGACCCTAAATTTAACCTCACCAAATATTTAAGTGAGAGCTATAAAAAATACCAGGAACTGCCCGCAGATAAACGCAAAGGAGGACAGTTGGTTAATTAATTATTAACACAGGTGTAACTAATACCGAGTTTATGTATCATTTAGATGTATAGAATCGTATTACATTTCATAACCTGTGATAATGGCAGAACAAATCCCTGTGCCGTCCACTGTTAGTGGCAGCAATATTAAAGCCGGTAAAATAGTATATATTGATAATCTGAAAGTAGTACTTACCATTTTGGTGGTGTTGCACCATACTTTTATTACTTATGGTGCGCCCGGCGGCTGGTATTACAGCGAAAAAACTACCCATACGGTTGCGCAAATATTCATGACCGTGTTTGTGGCTGTCAACCAGTCTTTTTTTATGGGCTTTTTCTTTTTTATATCGGCCTATTTTACAGAATCATCTTATCGTAAAAAAGGGGCGGCCCACTTTATGACCGACAGGTTGAAACGACTCGGCATCCCGCTTGTTTTTTATTCTTTTATACTATCGCCGGTGTTAAGTTATCTGGTTTACCGGTTTGGGATGGGGCATCATATTACGTATATGCAATACCTGAGTGGTTTCCATCCATGGATTGATTTTGGCGTATTGTGGTTTGTAGCTGCTTTGCTGTTGTTTAACCTGGTATATGTAGGTGCTATGCTGCTACTAAAAAATGTACCATTCTCTTTAGGGGAAGCTCCTGGCACGTTCAATATTGTTTTATTCGCGCTAACGCTGGCTTTGGGTAGTTACCTGGCAAGGTCGGTGTTTCCAATTGGTTGGGTGTTAGCGCCTGTTGGCTTTCAACTGGGGCACTTTGTCCAATATATAGCCCTGTTTGCATTGGGTATAATAGCCTCGCGCGGGCAGTGGCTTAACAAGGTCAGTTATAAAATGAGTAAAGGCTTCGCGGTGATAGTTCTAATAATGATTGTGGTTGTTTTTCCTATAATTTATTACGTAAAAGTTGTTACCAACAGTCCAGTTGAAACACTTAGCGGCAAGGGGTACTGGCAATCATTAATGTACGCCTGCTGGGAGCAGTTTACGGGTATATTTATGATAACGGCGTTACTCGGTATCGCTAAACAAAAATGGAACGCGCAGCCGGCATTTATAAAAAATATGTCGAGGGCTGCCTTCGCGGTGTATATTTTCCATCCGTTGGTGCTCATTTCGCTGTCGATGATGTTTAAGCCTTTGGCTCTTGATCCGGCCGTTAAGCTGCTTTTTGTAGCGCCGCTGGCAGTAACCGGTTCATTTGCCTTGGGTTATTTGCTGGTGAAAATACCAGGAGTAAAAGCGATAATTTAAAATATTTGTAAAAAAGAAAAGCAGCCGGTCCCGATCATATCAAGACTGGCTGCTTTCCCAATTTTGCTCATTAGGCGTGGTTAAACCTGTCGGCAAAGGTTTTTGCAAATTCCTCCAGTTTAATTTTACCCGGTATTGCAGGTTTATTTTGATCATAATCTCCCCATAATACCCCTGAGCGTATTGCGGTTCCCATTTCAACAAAATTGCGGACCATTTCGGGTGGGAGGCCATCTTGCAGGAGCGCGTCTAAGGTCTGTTCATCGGTAAACTCAATCCACGGAAGTTCGGGTTTGCCAATGGCGGTACCTAAAATGGTTGCTACCTGGCCAATGGTACGGTCGTCGCTTACCAGGTAACGCACGCTTTTTCCGGTAAATTGCTGCTGCAGTTCCTCCGCTGCAACGACAGCTATTTCCTCCGGGTGAACCATTACCAACCTGGCACTGCCAGGATAGTTTGAGCCCATGATACCTGCATTTTTGATCATTTCGATATTGCCAAAAAAGTTAAAATAGAAGAATGGCGCGCGCAGGTGTTTTACAGCAACATTCGTTAACTTGTTCAAAGCTGTTTCCACATCATGCGATCCGGTGATGGGACCGGTTCCCGAGGCAAGGTGTGCGCCTATACTGCTTAAGTTAACCACGCGCCGTACTCCTGCTTTTTCAATGGCTTCCGCGTAGTTTTTGCCGATACTGCCAACATACTCGCGAAAATTGGATGCCCCAAAATTGGGCGGTACCATGGTATATACGGCATCTGCATCTGTAAATGCTTTGTTAAGGAAGGCTACATCTGTAACCAGGCCTATGGCGGCTGTTGCACCAAGGGCTTCAATGTCCGTTGTTTTATCGGCATTGCTGCTGATGATGGTTATCTTGTGGCCCGCGTTTATTAATAGTTTAGCCAGGGGTTTGCTGATATTTCCTAATGATCCTGTGATGGTGATTTTCATAACTTTATATTTTGTTTTTGTTATCAGCAAAGCTATCTTAGTACTTACTTTTATACAAGTACTTACCCTAAAGTATGTATCTATGACAGCTATTAAAGAAAGTTCGACCATACAGGAAAATAAGCAGACGGCGTTTAAGGAATGCCCGGTAACCTACGTGATGGAAAAGATAGGAGGTTATTGGAAACCCATTATTTTATTTCATCTGCTATCGGGCGACAAACGATACAGCGAATTGAAGAAGGCCGTACTGGCGATTACCGAAAAAGTATTGATCCAGCACCTGAAACAGCTGGAGGTCGACAACCTGGTAATAAGGGAAGCCAAACCTGTAGTGCCGCCGCACGTTACTTACCGGCTTACAGTGTCGGGCTCACGCCTGAAGCCAATTTTATATACAATGGCGGTATGGGCCATGGAGCAGAGCGGTACAGACCCGAAGATATATTACAAAAACCTGGATGAATTTCCCGGAACAATTTTGCAGCCGGAGAGCGTTGCTGAAATAATTTTGCCATCTTGAACAGTGTAAAGTGCCTGTTAGGTGACTGATATAACGAAGAAGATCCTTCGTTCTTGAGAATAACAAGAGGAATTAAAAACCTTTTTCCATAAAAAAGGTGATATAGTTGTTGTAATTTACACATAGTAATAAACAGTAAACTATGAATGCGGTTAATTTAGAAGAGCAGGATGCAAGGCAACAGCTTTTTATAACCTTATATCAAAAGGTTTTCCCGGCTGTGGCCAAATATGTAGCCAAATGCGGCGGCTCGTTTGACGAAGCTAAAGATGTATTTCAGGATGCGCTGGTAAGCTACTATGAAAAAAGCCGGTCGGCAAGTGTGCAAGTCAACAGCAGCGCGGGCGCGTATATTTATGGCACTGCCCGCTATTTATGGATAAAACGATTTAAGGATAACAGCCAGACAACGCCATTGGATAATGTCCATGATGTAGCCGTTGAAACCACATTGCCCATTGTCCAGGACAAATTATTGAGCTTTTTAGAAACTGCAGGTAAACGCTGTATGGAATTGCTGCGTGCTTTTTATTATGACCAGCTGCCTATGGCAAAAATAGCCCCAATGTTTGGTTTTTCGGGCGTGCGCTCGGCGACGGTACAAAAATATAAGTGCATTGAAAAAGTAAGGGAAACCGTTAAACAAAAAACATTAACCTATGAGGACTTCCTTGAATAACATAACACTGATAGAAAGGCGCCTCTTCAAAAAACAGGCCCCGGCTGATGCCTTATTATTTGAGGCAAAAACCCTGATTGACAAGGAATTGCATGCCAATGTTTCGGCGCAACTGCAGGTTTACAGCCTGGTAAACGAATACGGCCGCAAGCAATTGAAACAGGAAATTGAAATTGTACACCAGCAATTATTCACTCAGCCCGAACATCTGAGCTTCAGGCAAAAAATAGCCCGTATTTTTTTTAAAACCGACAGGTAAAATCCTTACCTAAAAACAACCAATTTTATGAATATTGATAAACAGGAATTCCGCAAATATGCGGTCATGCACCATGCTATTGCCGGTACGCGGGTAGATAGTTTCATGGCCGGGGTTGAAAAAAACAGCCTCCCAATTGCCCAAACACCTTATATAACCGAAGAGCGTGAGATGCGCGTGGCCCAGATGGACGTGTTTTCGCGACTGATGATGGACCGTATCATTTTTCTTGGCCAGGCAGTTGACGATAATGTGGCCAACATTATCCAGGCGCAACTGCTCTTTTTGCAATCGACAGATGCCAAGAAGGATATACAGATGTACATCAACTCACCTGGTGGTTCGGTTTATGCCGGCCTGGGTATTTATGACACCATGCACTTCATAGGGCCCGATGTGGCTACTATATGTACCGGCATGGCGCTGTCTATGGGTTCGGTATTATTATGCGCCGGTGCGGCGGGTAAGCGGGCGGCGCTTCAACACTCGCGAGTAATGTTGCATCAGCCATCAGGCGGAGCACAGGGTATGGCGTCGGACATTGAAATAGCATCCGTTCAGATACGTAAAATGAAGCAGGAGCTCTATGAGATCATAGCCAAACACAGCGGACAACCCTACCAAAAGGTATATGATGTATCAGACCGCGACTACTGGATGATAGCCAGCGAAGCCAAGGAGTTTGGTATTATTGATGAAGTTTTGGGGTAGACGATGGATTTCAGATGTGCAAATATCAGCCTCTTTTTCAAGAAAAAAGAATTGTCATTTCGACTGCAGGGAGAAATCCTATACGCGTGGACATGCACCCTGTACAAGATCTCTCCTCGTACCTCCGAGAGATGACAGGGTAAGCTTCTTTAGGGCCTTACGAAGTTTTAAAAACTTCGTAAGGCTTTTAATATCAGTGCGCCATTACACTGGCATCAGCCTTAGCCTCAACCTTATCTTTAATAAACCGTTTACCTATCAGTAATACCAATAATGCAACGACAGCCGATGCTGCCATTACCCCGGCCATAGGCAGCGGGCTATGGCTTTTTATTAACGTAATACCAATTGATGCCAATGCGCCAATGGCCATTTGAAATGCGCCCACCAATGCGGATGCAGAGCCCGCGTTTTTGGTAAATGGCGCGAGTGACAAAGCAGCGGTATTTGGATAACTGATACCTACCCCGCATAGCACCCCAAATATCATGGCAATAGTACCGCCGATACCAAACCAACCATTAAGCGACCCTATTAAAAATACCGCCGAAATAAACACCATCCATATCAACGATGCATTTACAAGCTGCTCGCTTTTATATTTTTTCATGAGCAGGCTGTTTACCTGGCTCGAACCTATAAAACCAACCGATAAACCCGCAAATATCCACCCGAAGCCTTTTTGACTCACCTTAAATACTTCTATAAATATGATGGACGATGAAGATACATAGGCGAACAAGCCCGCAAACGCGAAGGCGCCGCACAGCGAATAAGTTAAAAACTGTGGGTTTTTAAGCACCTGCAAAAAGTTACCAATAATGGGTCGCGGTTTTAAAGAATAAGATGGATCGGGCTGATAGCTTTCGGGCAGGGCGAATATAACAGCCAAAAGTATCAGCGCCGCAATAACGGTAAGTATCAGAAATATCACCTGCCATTCAAATGCCGCGGTTATATAGCTGCCAATAGTTGGCGCCAGCATGGGCGATGCGCCAAGTACCAGTATGAGCAGGGAAAATACCTTGGCATTATCCTCAACCGGGAAAAGATCGCGAACCATGGCCATAGCCGCAACACTGGCCGCGCAGCTGCCTATAGCCTGGAAAAAGCGCATAATGATCAGCATTTCCAGCGAGGTAGAAAAAAAACAACCAACAGATGCTACGATGTAAAGACTCAATCCGAAATACAGAGGGCGCTTACGGCCAAACCTGTCGAGCAGCGGGCCATACAATAACTGGCCTGCAGATATGCCTATAAAATAACTGGATAACGAAAGCGCTACCTGATCGGTACTGGTATGCAGATATTTTGCAATAGCGGTAAAGCCAGGTAGATACATATCTATCGAAAACGGGCCCAGTGCTGTAAGTGAGCCCAAAATGAGTATAAGGAATACGTATTTTTTTCTTGTCATATAAATTTTGGCAGATGGTTCGGCCGAACCAGGGTTAACAAATATTACAGCATAAATTCTATGGGATTATTACCGGCGATAGGCAGAGAAAAGTAGCAACTACGATTGGCCTGATAAAAACATGCGCCAAAAATAAAGTTTTAGATCATAAACACCTATGGTTTATTTGTCATTTATTTTCAACAAGCGCTCTTATAGTATGTTTTAAAAGGTTTCGCCCAAATTCAGGTTCAGGGATGAGAAATTTTTACTTACCCCATAATCTAAACTGACGTTTGTGCCCGATTTTTTATTGAATTTAAAACGCAACCCTGTGCCGCCGGCGGGGTGCCAGTACACAAAATCATGTTTATTAGCTTCGGTAACAGAGTTTACATTGGCAAACAGTACAAAGCCCAGCAAACCGTTACGGGTTATATCGCGGCGGTACTCGGTTTCAAAATAAGCCAGCCGCTGGCCGCGGTACCTGTTTTGCACAAAACCCCTGCCCGACCGCTGGTAGGGCTCCCAACCCAGACTGGGCAAGCTCAGATATGGTGTGCCGGGTGTGAGCGATGTCCAGTAATAAGCCCAAAAGGCCAGTACATTTTTAGGGCCTACGTTGGTTAGCGACACATATTTGCGCAAATCAATATACAATGATTGCCAGTTATTATGACTGCCTAATACCCTGCTGTTAATTCGGTAAATTACGTTAGCATATGCCCCAGGTAATGGATTGATGGAGTTTTTACGGGTATCATACAGCAAGTTGAACGTAGCGCCCGATGCAAGTACGTCCTGCCCCGTTCCGGTGCCATAATTATAGCCTGTAAAATCATGCAGGGTCTTTCCGGCATCGTCCTCAATATCCATGTAATAATCAAGGTTATAGCCAATACCCGCGTAAAAATAGGGCTTAATTTTTTTCAGAACGGTTTGATAAAACCGCACATACTTATAGTCTACCAGAAAGCGGTCGGCCTCGGGCTGGTTGCCACCAAGACCCCAGGTATACTGCGGGTAAACCAGCACCCGGGTATCGCCCACAATATTCCATTGGTTATTATTTAGCCAAATATTTGACCTGATGGGCAACCCATAACGCCCTCTCAAATTAAAGTAAGGAGTAAAAGTAAGACTGGAGAGGTTGGTTGTTCCCTGATCACCAAGATAAAATGCAGCAGTGGTTGATGTAAACAATGCTTTGCCCCCGCTCCGACCATCGGAAGTAGAGATGGGTAAAATAGAAAAGTACACCTTTTTTTGTTCGCGCGCCGATATTTTTCGCGGCTTTATTTTAAATATAGATCTTGCTATGTCAATCAAATCGCGCTGGGCAACTAATGTATCGTCACTAATTCTGATGGTATCAGGAATGTTAGCGACGCCCCCCTGGGCCATTACCATAACAGGAAATAAACAAAAAATTAATACCGCAAACCTTTTACCCATTATATATTAAACGAAATATTAAAGCACGCTGTTTGTAAATTACCTGATATATTACGTGCAAAACAGCCATTTCGCAACATTATAAAATATTGAAACACTCAATGTAATTTAAAAAGCCCACAGATAAAATACTCCGGAGGCTTTTTAACCATTTTTAACATTACTAATTAGTAGTTATCGTGGTGGTGGTTTTAGTATAGTGATGGTGATGCCTTGGATGGGCCTTGCGCCAGGCACGTCTTTTTTTCTCGTCGGCGCGACGTTTTTCGTTACCTATAATATAGCCGCCGCCTGCTCCCAATGCACCCCCAATAAGTGCCCCTTTAACATTGTGGCCAATTAAACCACCTGCCACAGCACCGCCCGCGCCGCCAATAATGGCGCCTTTACCCTGCGGACTAATATCTTTTTTCTTTTTTGTTTGCGCCTGTGCATTCAATGTGAGCATCAGCAGAAATGCCACAAATACGCAAACATATATCATTAACTTTTTCATAAGTGTTAACAAATTGTACTTCACTACACTTACGCAAATAGCAAGCCGTATACAAAAAAGTTCAAAGGAAGGGCAATTAAGCCGGTAATTACTTCAGGAAACCAAGCACATCTGTCGAAAACTGTACACTTCTGCCTGCACTATTATGATCGCCTGGTACATAACTTAATTTTGATTGAGGTATAAGTTTGTTTAATCCGGTTTCTGATCCGTTCTCTTTGTCCTCCGTACCGCGAATGATCAATACCGGGATCTGTACCTTAGCCAGTTCCTGTTTACTGGTAGATGGCTGGTATTTTTGCTGCAGGGCAAGCGCCAGTTCATCAAAAGGGTTACTGTGGATGTATTTCATCATATCATCCACATCATGCAGGGAAGTATCGCCCATGAGTGCTTTATAAGCATGTACCCGTCTTGTCCAGTTTGGATTGGTATAAGCATCGCCCATGCCACCCAATACAGCTTTTTGCACCCGCTGTTTGTCTAAAACCAACAGGCGTGAAGCAATGATGGAACCACGCGAATAACCTACAATATCATATTTTTTGAGGTTTAAACTATTAGCCAAACCTATTATATCTTTAGTCTCAGCATCATTAGCGTAAGCGGCATCAGTGTGCGGCTTGTCTGACCGGCCATTACCCCGCTGATCAAGTATAATCACTTTGTAACCGGCGTTCAGCAGATCGTTATAAAGAGGACCTCGCTTCCAACCCTCGCCTGTGCCCGAAAAGCCATGTATAAGTATCACCGGGAAACCTTCACCTTTTACCTCGTAGTATATTTTTGTACCGTCAAACGAGGCATAATAATTACCGGTCTGCTGAGCATAAGTACTATTGCTTATCAGCACTATCATTACCAGAGCAATTACAGGGGCTACATATCTTTTCATAGCGGTTAATTTACTTTACAAACTGATTAATGATCAATACGCCAATTAAACCAATTACCGAAACCAATGATTCCATCACCGACCATGATTTGATGGTATCTTTTATACTGAGGTTAAAATACTCTTTATACAGCCAGAAACCGGAGTCATTTACATGCGAAAAAGCAAGGCTGCCAGCACCGATAGACAGCACCATTAAATTAGGGTTTACATGGTTTTTCGTTACTACCGAGACAACAATACCTGCGGCTGTTAACCCGGCCACCGTAGCCGAACCTAAACTGATGCGGATAATAGCCGCTATTACCCAGCCCAAAATCAGCGGCGGCAGGTTAAACTGCTGTAGTTGCGAAGCTATCTGATCACTTACACCACTGGCGGTTAACACTTCCTTAAAAGCGCCGGAGCCAGCTATAATGAGCAATATGAGGGCTATATCTTTTACGGCATCGGTAAAATTGCCGGCAAGCTTGCCCATAGTATGACCTTGTTTTATACCCAATGTAAAAGTTGCCACAATAAGGGCTATCAGCATTACTATAGACGGATCGCCGAGGAAATTCACAATTTTCAACAAGCCCGGATCTTTAATACCCAGGAAGGGGAAAAACGCAGTGAGCATCAATAACATTACCGGCAGCAGCGCGGTAAAAAAGCTATTAAAAGCGCCGGGTAACTTATCTGCATGCAGCTCTTCGGCCCTGAAGGTTGCCAATGGTTCGGATGGTATTTTTTTCAGGAACTTTGCAAACACAGGCCCGGCAAGCACAATAGCCGGAATGGCTATCATCAGTCCGTAAATAAATGTTGTGGCCATGTTGGCGTGAAACAGCACTACCAACGCCGATGGCGAAGGGTGCGGCGGTAAAAACCCGTGTGTAACAGAGAGAGATGCCAGCATGGGTAAACCTATATACACCGCGGGCAATTTATATTTATATACTACCGAAAATATGAGCGGCACCATCAGCACAAAACCAATACCATAAAACAAGGGGATACCTATAATAAAGCCGGCCGTCACCAATGCCCACTGGATATGTTTTTTGCCAACCGCGTTAACCAATACTTCGGCAATTTTTTGTGCGGCGCCGCTTATGGCAACCAGTTTGCCCAGCATGGCGCCCAAACAAATAATGATAAGCAGCTGGCCTAAAATATCGCCCATACCTTTTTGCACCGAGGCAGTGACCTTATTTATGGGGATACCCAGCATTAAACCTGCCGCAATAGATACTAAAAGAAACGCGATAAACGGATTAACCTTACCCCAGCTTACCAATAAAACAAGCAGGATAATGCAAATCAGGATAATTAGTAATACCATAATTTTAAAACTGTTATACGTATGGGCAAATAGCTTTATGAAATTAAGCCATGTGTAATGCGTCTAAAGTAATAACAATATTTGAGTTTCGGATTTTTAGAGATAAAACCATTGCAATTTAGCCGGTTACCCTTGCAACGGCAGTAAGAAGTAAAATTCAGATCCCTTACCCTCTTCACTTTCAACACCAATTGAACCATGGTGAAGTTTAATAATCTCGGCTGATAAGTAAAGGCCTATGCCAAAACCCGACTGGCCACGGGTGTTTTCATCGTCTACGCGAAAAAAACGCTGAAATATTTTTTGCTGATCTTTCGGTTTCAGGCCTATACCCTGATCTTTTATGCCCACTCTTAAACTTTCGACTTCTGTTTTTGCGGTTAGGGTTATAGTACTGCCGCTTGCAGAATATTTTACAGCGTTATTTATAAGATTGCCAAGTACCTGGGATATCTTTTCTTTATCCGCCTTGATATAAATAGGTGAGCCGGCATTAAATACGATGTTATGGCCCGGGGCAGCAGGCATGCTATCAGCTATTACCTCATTAATGAGTGTGTTGATATCAAAATCCTGGGTATTAAGCCGTAACCTGCCCGATTCAATTTTTGACAGGTCGAGGAATCCATGTATCAGCCTCGTCATCTTATTGATCTGTCTTTCAGATTTTTCAAGCGCGCTGATGTAAAAAGTATCGCTCCTTTTTTTTGCGCTTGCAAGCAGCAATTGTATATAGGCCTTCAGTGATGTGAGCGGTGTTTTTAACTCATGGCTCGCCATTGCTATAAAATCATTCTTCATGATCTCATCCTGCTTGCGTTCGGTAATATCATTGGTAGTGCCCAGCATGCGTAAAGGCTTGTGCTGCTCATTATATATCACTTTTCCTCTGGTCTTTACCCAATGTACAGAGCCGTCGGGCCATATAATACGGGCTTCGTACAAATAAATACCGGTTTTTATGGCCTCTTCAAGGGCCCTGGATACTATAAGCTTATCATCCGGATGAACGATATCATACATTTGCTGCCGGGTAACTTTCTCTTCCGGATCAAGCCCCATCATTTCGATAAGCGTTGGAGAAGTAAAAATAACATCTTCTTCCATATCAAGATCCCAGGTACCAATTCCTGTAGCCTCAATTGCCAGGCGCAGGCGTTCCTCGGCATCTTCCAGAAGTTGCCTTGCTACCACCTGTTTGGTTACTTCGGTAGCAATGATCATAACGCCGGTTACGTTATTGGCGGCATCTTTAACCGGTTTATAAACAAAGTCGAAGTAAAACAGATTGTCGCGATCATTACGGTTAAGCCATACTTTAGTTTCATAACCATAGTGAATATGATGACTTTTATAAACATCATACAACAATTTAACGTAGGTTTGCTTATCATGTCCTGCCATAGCCACGGCAAGCGGCTGACCGATTATATCATGCTGCCTGCGCCATAATTCGAGCATGTGTTCATTGGCCGATTCAATGATAAGTTCGTGCCCCCTTAAAAAACTGATAGCCACCGGGGCCTGCACAATTAAATCATTAATATGCTGCGCCTCCATTGTATTTTGCTCACTATTTTTCAAAGTTTTTAATTAGAACAAAAAATTTACTAAAAATGGACCTTTTTTGTAACTCTATAATATAAAAATAGTTAAATTTGCATGTTAATTTATCCGATAAGTTTTTTATTCGAAGCTGTTGCCATTACCTTGTATATTAGTTTAGCGTATACGTTAGTACCTTTTCGGCCTTTTCACATTTTTAATATTTTTTATGTCAAAACGTATTTTGGTATTGGATGATAATCAGGACATATTAGATATCGTTCATGAAACACTCACTTATGAACAGTTCGAGGTAAAAAGCACTTCAAATAGCGTTGATGTACTACCTTTAATGGAGCAATTTATACCAGACCTGGTTATATTGGATTACCGCGTTGCAGGTACTACAGGCGGCGAAATCTGTAAAAGCATTAAGCTACACCCCCAATTTAGCAGCACACCGGTTATTATATTTTCGGCCTATTTAAATAACGACAATCATTTGCTTAATTACGGTTGCGATGGCGTTATCAATAAGCCATTTGATTTATCAGAACTGGTTGAAAAGGTTAATAATTTAATATAAAACCCGCATTTATATTTTCGTGAAGTTAGTTCTGCTGATAATAATATCATTATTGAGAGCTGACTTAGCTGTTTACAATGGCTATAAATTAGTTAAGCTCACAGGTAAATATTTTATTATAATTAATAAATATTAAAAAAGCATTCGCTAAAAACCATCTTTATTTCATTATTAATTTAATTACGAGCAAATTTCAATCAATTACTCAATAATTAACATACATGGTTAAGATATTGATAATTTTTTTATTTTTGTTATCGTAGCTGATTTAAATAAATAATAATATATAAATTCCACGGATCGTGTTATGGTGATTTCTATAAATGAATCCATAAAACCAGCAAAGAGAAAATTGCCTTTGTGCCCACGGTGTAAAACAGAACTTGATAGCAGGGTACCCAGAGGCTTTTTTGTAAAAACCTTATTATTCTTTCTTCCTATTAAACGGTACATCTGTTACAGGTGCCAGCGTAAACGATACATACTGCGTTAATCAATTAATTATTTTTTCTCTTTTCAATTAATCAATACTTACTTATTGGTAAGTTTTAATTTTCCAGTCCTTCATTATTATGGAAGGTATTGTAATTTGTGCCCCTCTATTTATTTGTAGTGAGCGACCTAAGTATAAGCAAATCCAAAAGAAAGAAATATCACTGCACTAAATGTGGTGAACCGTTCCATTTTCAGTTAAAAAGAAGCTGGTTTACAAAAAGAGTTTTGTTTTTTTTACCTGTTAGAAAATATTTCTGTGCAAAGTGCAAAAGAGCAAGCTATGTTTTTATAAATTGATCCTATTAATCTGAAGGTGCTTTATAAACAGCCTGTATATTAAAGCGAGCATTTGAACAGGTACTTAAAATGATGCTAAAACAATTTATTATTTTATTTTTTGCAGTGCCGCAGCTTTAAATTTTCGCTTGGTTAAGTATAAATAAAAATACACAATTGAATTTTAAGCATTTAACAAATAAAACTGGTATAAATATTGTGTAAGTGTATCAGATGCATTTATTATCATTTTAAAGGCAATTTGTGGAAGTAGCTTAAAATAGACAATATGAGACGGATATTAGCTGTAGATGATGACAGCGACATTTTAGAAGTGATACAGTACATACTTGAAGATTCCGGGTATGAGGTTGAAACCCTCGCTAACGGACATCAACTTCTTGACAAAATAAAAGAAAACCAACCCGACCTGATATTGCTTGATATTATGCTGGGAACTTTGGATGGGCGCGATCTGTGCCGAAGTATCAAAACCAATAAAGAAACACACAATATTCCTGTAATACTGATATCTGCAAGCCACGATGTTTCCAATTCATTAAACCAAATAGGGGCACCAGATGATTATATAGCCAAACCTTTTGATATTGATGTTTTACTGGGAAGCATAAGCCGGCAATTGAATGCTGCTGCCTAACATATTAACCCCTATAATAAAAGTTATTTCTTAAATATTTTAAATATCGCGCCAAAAAACCAGTTCTCTTCTGCTTTCAACATGGTTTCTAATGTTTTATTCACGTTATTAGCTAACTTATTGATATTAATTACCGATGAGTTAAATGCCTTAAAAGCCGGGTCTTTTTCATCTCCCTTAACTTCCGACAGTTGACCTAATATTTTGATGACCGGGTCAAGCTCACGTTTTTTCCGTTCTTCTGCTACACGCCGGGCTATTATCCAGGTATCTTTCTCCGCATAAAAATATTCTTTACGCTCTCCTGTTTTATGCTGCTTTTCAACCAGGCCCCAGTCAATCAGATCGCGAAGGGTCATGTTGGCATTACCACGTGATATACTAAGCTCGGCCATTACCTCCTCGGTGGTTAACGCCTCGGGCGAAACCAGCAGCAATGCATGAACCTGCGCCATGGTACGGTTAATCCCCCACTCCGATCCCAGCTTACCCCAGGCTTCAATAAATTTCAACTTTGCTTCTGCCAATTCCATGTACAAATGTAAAAGAGTTTTTAAACTTTCAAAAATAAATGAAAGATAATTTACCCTCTCCTATCAATCTGCACTCAGGGCTTAAAACGTCCCAATTCCTTATCAATCTTTTCGTTCCATTGCTGCTGCGCCATTTGGTTGATGCCATGACTGGTTTCATTATCATACTCATCCTGCATTACGTTCATTTCATGAAACGCTTCCAGGTAATATACATTAATATACCCATCATAATTATCAACCGGTAGTTTTTCAGATCTTATCTTCTGCTTAAAACGTTCAGCAATTATTTTTACAATATCAAAATGCCGCTGTTCATGATTCAGGCTATAGGTGTTGTTCCCGCCAGACCGTACCCATGCGGTGCTTTTGGGCAAAAATGTCTTGATAGCGAGGTTTACATTTATTATTCCATTTACAATCTCCACCCGCTCGTTGTACCCAATACTGGGCAAAACCGAGGCCTCGTACTTCTCCCCTATTGGCGCGGCTTTAAAATCGTCCCATCGCAAAGGTCTTTGAACCGAATAATAAATAGTATCACCTTCGGGCTGCTCAGTATAATCGCTAAACGTTACTTTTACCCCTTTCGCCAGCTTTATATTGGTATTGGCCTCGCGGTTTATCCAGGTGTTAAAATAAACCAGCCCGGCCTGGAGCACATTCCTAAATAATGGTTCTGTATCATATTGTTGCGCAGTGGTACGGTAATAGGTAGAAGTGGTTCGGTAATCAATTAAATGATTACTGTCATAAACCCTTTTCAAATCAAACGATAACAACGCTTCCATTTTACCTTCTACCCGTCCATCGGCTTGCAGGCTTTCGGTAAGTTTTAATTTTTTTATCCTGATTATAACAGGGCGTAAGGTCTTGTTGGGCGGTATGCTATAATTAACAAATTGCATAACGGTCGCTTGTGCACCGTCTTTTAAATCTAACCTATATAAGGGGGTAGTGGAGACAGTTCCTGATGTTGGCAAAAGCCAGGCTACGGCGCCGCGGTCGGCCCGTTCATCAATCACCGCAGCTATGTAAAATTCCCTGGGTTGTACCGGCAAACGCTCATTATTTAAAGCAATAGGCGGCGCTGTTTTCTGCGCTTTTAAAGCCATTGGAAAAAACAGAAAAACAAATAACCATGATATACCAAACAACTGCAGCCGCTTTGAAAAGCGACCCATTAAAACAAACATCAACGGCACACAATACACCATGTTATATAATGCTTAATTGTTAAATAAATTGTACCTATAAAATACAATTTATTACCTTTGGCACCATCCAGCTATGGCCCTGTTCAATAATTTTAAAGTTTTCCACACACATATTATCTTACATATTACCTTCGTTAAGGTAAAGGTGTTTTCCACATTTGTTAATTACTTATGTTAACCGCTCTTTTTCGTTTCGCTAATTTAGCAACATCGTTAGTATGCGCTTTATGATCAAAATTAAATACATCTCCCTGTTAATCCCGGTATTTATTGTTTCAACAGCCCGTGCCCAGCAAAACCCTTCCTCACAAATTTACCGTACTTATCACACGGCTATTGATCTGATGGACAAGGGGAAGTACGTGGCCGCTGTTGAGCAATTTCGTCTTGTGGAAACATCCCGACTTAAAACAAGCACTCAGCCCCAATTTGAAACTGAGCTGTCACTAGTTAAAGAAAACTGTCAGTATTATGAAGCTTTTTGCGCTCTTAACCTGGGCAACGACGATGCAGAAAGCATGTTTTTGCGCTTTATAAAAGAACATCCCGAAAACCCTTTAACCAAGCTCGCCTATTTCCAGATTGGTAAGTCGTACTTTAAGCAGGGTAAGTACCAGGACGCGCTGCGCTGGTTTGATAAAGTGCAGGCTGGTGAACTAAATGGCCATGATAATACCGAATACAAATTCCGCAAGGGATATGCATATTTCTCTGTTAACGATTTTAAAAATGCCCAGCTCCTTTTTGCCGAGGTGAAAGCAAGAAAATCGGAATTTACCGAGGATGCCACCTATTACTTTGCTTACATAGCTTATCTAAATAAGGACTATCACCTGGCTCTGGCAAATTTTGAAAGGTTAAAAAATTCAAAGAAATACGAAAAAAGCTACCCGTACTATATCTCGGCAGTTTACTTTCTGGATAAACGCTATGACGATGTGCTGAACTACGCGGTACCTATTGTAAACAGCACCCGCCAGGAGCACGAAACCGAAATGCTGCGCATTATTGCCGCCTCGTATTTTGCCAAAGCCAACTATGATAATGCGGTTAAATATTACGACCGTTTTCAGGCACGCGACCAGGGTAAAACACAAAACACACAGGACAGCTATCAAATTGGTTACACTTATTATAAGGTGGGCAATTACGCCAAAGCCGCTACCGAACTGGAGCGCCTGATTGAACAGGGCGACGTATATAGCCAAAGCGGTAACTATACCCTGGGCGATGTTTTCCTGAAAATGAATAACAAGCAAAGCGCCCGTAATGCGTTTTTAGCCGCTTCAAAACTCACTTACGATAAGCAGTTACAGGAAGACGCCTTATATGAATACGCAAAGCTATCGTACGAACTCGATTTTAATACCGAAGCGCTGGCTGCAACCCGCATGTACCTCAAAAACTACCCTCGCTCACGCCGTAACGATGAGGTAAAAATATTACTTGGCGAAGAGCTGTTGAACTCGCGAAACTATAAAGAAGCAGTTGAGATACTGGAACCCATCCCCAATAAATCACAAAGCGCGCAGATAGCTTACCAGAAAGTTACTTACTACCGCGGGCTGGAGTTTTATAATGAACGCGCTTTTGAAAATGCCATAGGTGTTTTTCTGCGCTCACTAAAAAACCCCATTGACCCCAAAACCGAGGCATTAACCACCTATTGGATGGCTGAATCTATGTACGAGGTACGCAAGTATGGCGAATCGGTCGAAAACTTTGAGCGCTTCCTGAGCATGCCCGAAGCTAAGGAAACCGATCTGTCAAACTACGCCAACTATGCCCTTGCTTATGCCGCTTTTTATGGCGAACAGTATAAAAAGGCTGCTAACTACTTTGAAAAGTTTTTACGCGGTGCCCAGATAGATCAAAATACCCAGAACGATGCTATTACCAGGCTCGGCGATAGCTATTTTGTGCTAAAAAGCTACAGCACAGCCCTTGATTATTATAACCGCATTATTGCCATGCACAACCAGGGTGAAGATTACGCCTTGTTTCAACGCGGTATGATACAGGGTTTGCAGGGGTCACTGGATACCAAGATAGGCACCCTAAATGATGTGCTAAACACTTTCCCTAATTCAGATTATGCCGATGATGCTTCGTTTGAGATAGCTTATACCTATTTCCTTAAAAACGATGGCGACAGGGCAAAAACAGATCTGAATGCCATGATCCAGAAATATCCAAACAGCAGCTATGTGCCGCGTGCACTGGTTACCATTGGCTTAATTGACTACAATGCAGGTAATGACGACCTTGCCGTTGAATCATTTAAAAAGGT
Source organism: Mucilaginibacter sabulilitoris (assembly GCF_034262375.1). Lineage (NCBI taxonomy): Bacteria > Pseudomonadati > Bacteroidota > Sphingobacteriia > Sphingobacteriales > Sphingobacteriaceae > Mucilaginibacter > Mucilaginibacter sabulilitoris. The sequence goes on along the minus strand of NZ_CP139558.1, from coordinate 2,488,609 downwards.
AATTGCCGATTATTCATCAACAGACGAGGCCAAGCAGTCGCTGAAACAAATTGAAAAAATATATACCGATAAAGGCGATGCCCAAACTTTTATCAACTATGCTACCAGCACTCCTATTGGTAATTATACTACTTCGCAACAGGAAGATATTATGATCACCGCGGCTAACAATCTTTACTTAAAAGGCGACTGGCAGGGAGCTCTTGGTGCTGTTAATGCTTATTTTGATAAGTTCCCGAGCAAACAGATCTATGAAAAGCAGGCCCGCTTTATTCGCGCGCAAAGCTTAGCTAACCTGAACCGCACTGCCGAGGCTGTTGTTGATTATAACGTTATCCTGAACGATTGGACAAGTGCTTATACAGAGAAATCGCTTGTAGCCATGGCCAAGCTATACATCGGGCAGAAAAAATATAACGACGCTGTTGTATTCCTGAAAAAACTGGAAACCAACTCAGAGTTTAAGGAAGATTACTCTTATGCTATCAACAACCTGATGCTTTGCTATGCCCAAATGCAAATGCCTGATGACGTATTAAACTATGTTAAACAGGTAAGAAGCAATGATAAGGCGGCTCAGGAAGACAAGTTCCGTACCGGTTTATACGCTGGTCAGGCTTACCTACAAAAAGGCGATACTACCGCGGCTGTTAAGGAATTTGACTACACCGTAACCAATACCAAAACCGTAGCTGCCGCCGAAGCTAAATACAATATCGCCAATATTGAATATTTAAAGGGCAGATACAAAACATCGCAAAAAATGTGTTTTGATTTGGCTAAGGAAATGCCCAACTATGATTACTGGGTAGCCAAAACCTATATTTTGCTGGCCGATAATTATGTAAGGCTAAAAGATAATTTCCAGGCTAAAGCTACTTTGCAGAGCATTATTGATAATTATAAAGGCAATGACGATATATTATCTACAGCCAAACAAAAGATGGGGATATTAACAGGTAAACCTATAAAAATAGAAACACCGGCCCCTGATACAACAGCAACTGATACCACCGGTAATAACGCTGCCCCGGCAGATACTACTAAAACCCCCGGTCAAAATTAACAGGATGGCAAAGAATAATATAAAAAGACAAGCAATGAAATTAAAGTACATATATACGCTGCTTACCTTAATAATAGCATTATACTTTGTTCCTGCACACGCGCAAACAAAGAAACCGGTAAAAAAAGCGACTACCAAAGCAGCAACCAAAAAAGTAAAGAAGCCTGCGGCCAAAACGCCGGCTCCTAAAAAAACAACTGCCCCTGCAAAAAAAACCGCTACGGCAGCATCAAAGAACTTAGGCGACGCGGCGGCTAAAGCTACTGCCGATACCACCAAAAAAGGCGGAGGCAAAGACAATAACCCCGATAGCGGCGGCAGTCTTTCTGAAGAGATTGTAGTTACTACGGCTTATAAACCGGTATTGGCCGATGCGGTAAAAATACGCCGAAACCCTGATCTGGAAGATAAAGTACCTTTTAAGGCACCACTGGTATACGCTCCTTTGGATAAAAGACAGGAGCAAAATTCTGAGATCAGGCAACTGGAAGCGATGAAAAGACCACCTGAACAGGATTCTATACTTGAAAACAACTATGTTAAAGCAGGTATAGGAAATTTAAAAACGTTTTTTGGCGAAGCGTACTTTGCCAACGGACGCGATGAGGCCCTGCAGGTTGGCGGCTATCTGAAACACTTTTCACAATCTGGGTCATTAGAAAAACAAAGCCAAAGCCGCGATGATGTAGGTGTATTTGGCAAAAGCATACTCGGCGATAATAACATCAGTGGTCGTATCACCTATAACCGTTTGGGTACCAATTTTTATGGCTATGATCAATCTCAAGCGCCTGATGCCAGCTTTATCCCCGGCAAACAACATTTCAATACCATTGGTGCCGAAGCCGAACTGGCAAAAAACTATAAGGATGTAGAGAATGATTTTACCTACGCCTTAAAAGTAAAAGGATACGCCTTTAGCAACGCGTACCAGGCCAGGGAAAACAACTTTGTAATTTCAGGCTTTTTGAACCAAACCGTTAAGCAGTTTTATGCGGGCTTAAGTGCATCCCTTGATATCAATAGCCAGAAAGACAGTCTTTACAGTATAAGCAATAATATTGTAAGGCTTAACCCGTACATTAAGTTCCAGGGTACTAATTATAAAATCGACGCGGGTGTAAACATTGTAAAAGAGTTTGGTGAGTTTGGCAAGTTTTACATCTTCCCGGCTGCCAAGTTAGAGGTGCAGGTAGTACCAAAATACGTACGCTTGTTTGTAGAGGCCAAAGGCGATGTTAACCGTTCCTCTCTTCGCGATTTTGCTAATATCAATCCGTTCATAGGTCAAAATATCGATATCAAGAACTCGGTTGACCAGCTGGATATCAGCGCCGGTTTAAAAGGAACGCTTGCACCGGGGTTAAGCTTTAAGGCAGCCGTATTCCGTAACAGCATCAAGAACATGCCGCTGTTTGTAAGCAACTTTGATACCGAGGTAAACAAGTTTAAAGTGATATATGACGATGGTAAAGCGCGTGTAACAGGCTTTAACGGCGAACTTGATTTTAAAGCCAGTGATGACTTTAATATTTTTGGCCGCGTAGAGGTTAAGGACTACAAAATGGCTACCGAAGCGCAGCCATGGAACCTGCCAAAATTCCTGTTAACGGCCGGAACAACTATCCACATTGACGATAAAATAAGCGTTACCGGTTCATTAATGTTCCGCGGAGCAACAAATGACAGGGTATTTGCTATTGCACCAGGTGGAGGCAATTCTGTAATGGTTCAAAAACCTATCGCATCGTTTGCTGATGTAAGCGGTGGCGTAGAATATAAAGCAACCAAAAAAATATCGGTATTTGTACAGGCAAACAATATTCTGAACACAGGTTATTCAAACTGGTTATACTATCCTAACTACGGATTTAATATCTTTGGCGGCGTTGGGTATTCTTTTTAAGCCTTTTGATGTTTTATAATTAACCGTATTTTTAACGAATGGATATAGCCAATTATTTAAGTGAACTGTTAGGTAGGCATGGTAAAGTAAGCGTACCCGGCCTTGGTCACTTTGCACAGGTTCGCGTAAATGGCTATTATAATGATGCGGAGGGCAAGTTTTATCCACCGGGTTATCAGATACAGTTCAATCCCGAACTGTTAGAAGAAGATGATATCCTGGTACAATATATTGCCGAAAAGAAAAAGATCTCGCTGGCATCATCTAAATATTTCACCGAGAAATATATTACCGCTTTAAAGCAGGAGATTGCTTTTAACGAGGTTGCATTTTCAAATCTGGGCTGGTTTTATATGGATCAGGGCCAGGTTGCGTTTAAACCCCAGGAAAAACATAGTGATGGGCCCGATTTTTACGGCTATGCCCCCATCGCCATTAAAAAATTAAACCAGGAACCTGAAAAAGCCGTTCCGCCTCCGCTGCCGGTGGCAATGTCTGCAACGCTGGTTACGGAAGAAGGGCAGCCCCAGGAATATGTTGAAGAAGAACCTGAAGAAGTTAAGCGCTCTGTAAATGTTTGGGCAATTGTATTGATTGTTGCAGTAGTGATCGCTGTTGCCGTTTTCGGTCTTTATAAATACAATCCTGCTTTGTTTGGCGCTGATCAGCAGGCAACCAAAACGGCTGCCGAGCAACCTAAAGATCAACCAACAACAAAAGCCGATACGGTTATACCCGATACTACCCAAACAGCCCCTCCGGTGCTGGATACGCCTTCAAAGGCAATTTCTAAACCTGATGCAGCGTTAGATAAAACAGCGGCAAATACTACTGATACAACAGCAGTACCTGAATATGTTATATTTGCCGGCTCATTTAAAAAACAGGCTACAAGTGATCTGGCTATTAAAAACTATAAAAGTATTGGCATTGATGCCCGAACCCTAAACGGCCCGGGTACCGGCAAACTTATAAAAGTAGTTATTGGCCATTTTAATACCTATAAAGAAGGCGAAACCTTAAGACTTAAATTAGTAAAATCAGGAAAATTAAGAAAAGACTCTTACACCCAAATTATTAACCAAAAGAAATGACGTTATTATTAATACAGCAAATAGCAGATACCGCTAAACACCTTGCAGACACAGCCAGCCACATCACCCAACCAATAACCACACAACCCGAAGAATTACGCTTTGGCGACCTGTTAATAAAGGGCGGCTGGGTAATGGTGCCCATAGGTATTTTAGCTGTCTTGGGCCTGGTGATATTTTTTGAGCGTTATTTCACTATCCGCAAGGCTTCCAAAAACGAGGCTAACCTGATGCTGCAAGTGCGTTCAAGCATTCATTCAGGCAACCTGGAGTCGGCAATAGCACTTTGCCGAAATAACAATTCGCCGCTTGGCCGTATGCTGCAAAAAGGCTTACTGCGTATTGGCAGGCCTATAAAAGATATTGAAGGCGCCATTGAAAACGTAGGCAAACTCGAGGTATCAAAACTGGAGAAAAATATAGGTATTTTAGGTATAGTTGCCGGTATTGCGCCCATGTTCGGTTTCCTGGGTACCATTGCGGGTGTAATTAAAATATTTTACGATATATCAAAAACAGATAACATCAGTATGGGTGTTATATCTGGCGGTTTATATGTAAAAATGGTAACGTCGGCCGCGGGCCTTATGGTGGGTATTGTGGCCTATGTATGTTATCACATTTTAAACATGATGGTTGATAAAGTGATATTAAGCCTGGAAACCGATGCTATTGAATTTATTGATCTGTTAGAGGAGCCAAGCAAATGAATTTAAGAAAAAGACATAGGGGGGCGTCGGCAGAGGTACACACATCGGCTATGAACGACATTATGTTCTTCCTGCTTTTGTTCTTCCTTATCGCGTCTACAGTTACCAACCCAAACGTTATTAAATTGGTACTGCCAAAATCGTCAAGCGGTCAGTCGGTATCAAAAAAAACAATTACGGTATCGGTAACCAAAGATCTGCGATATTACGTTGATAAAAAGGAAGTTCCTGTGGATGCCCTGCAAACTACTTTATCGGGCTATAAAACGCTGGCAACAGAACTAACCATTGTTTTATATGTTGATAAAACTGTAGCCATACAAGATGTGGTACAGGTAATGGATATAGCACAAAAATTAAACATCAAACTGGTTTTGGCGACGGAACCTAAGTAGTATGAAGTAATTTGTATCAAGTATCACGACCCTCAAAAGGTTAATACCAAAAAAATCTTGATACTTGATACTAACTACTTGGTACTGAATATTGCTACTAAAATAAAATGGAATACAGGGAAGAAAATAACTATCCGAAAGCGTTTTTGGCAACAGGCATTATTTTGGCTGTGTTAATAGCTGCTTGTTATTTTATTGTGTTTCAAAATCCGCCGAAACAAGAGGAAGGAACCGGGGGGATACTTGTAAACTACGGGACCGTTGATGAAGGTACGGGAAACGACTATATGAGCACCGAGGAACCTTCTGTTGCAGAAAAAGCCAACAATACAAAACCTGATAAGATCACCCACGAAAAACCAACTGAAGAAAAACCCACGCCGCAAAGCAGCGATAAAACTGTAGTTACGCAAAATACAGAGGATGCGCCTGAAGTTGCCGCGCCTACAAAAAAACCATCAAACACGGTTGCTACACCTGAGCCGGTAAAAACGCAACCAAAACCTACCGTAAATCAAAATGCTTTATATAAAGGCAAAGCTACAACCGGTACCGGCGAAGGCGACGGAACGGGCAGTACCCCGGGTAACCAAGGTAAACCTACAGGTACAACACTTACCAATAATTATAACGGTACGGGCTCTGGTAACGGCGGTAACCTCAACCTGTCGGCGCGTAACTTTGTTAGCAAACCCAATGTTGACGATGGTAACCGTTTCACCGGTAAAATAGTAATTGAAATACACGTTGATAAAGCGGGTAATGTAACCTATGCCAAGGCAACCCGCGGCACTACCATATCTGATTTTAACCTGATTGAAAAGTGCGAGAATGCCGTTAAAAACGCCAGGATCACCTCGCTTGATACCGCACCCGATACGCAAACGGGTACGGTAGTGTTTGTATTTAAAGTGAATTAGTGTTCAGTCCTGCGTTTTCAGAAATGACAGCCATTAAAAAAAATATCGATTTTGAATTTACTGCCACTGAAAAGCAACTATTAAGAGCTAAAGGCATTACGCTAAAAAGCGTTTCAAACTTTGCTATAGACGAAATAGCGACCGTTGTAAATGCCAGTCCCCAAAGAGCAAAAACGCTGTCCGCATTATTTGAATTTCAAAGTATCCCGTCTGTAGGGATCCGGTTTGCTCATGACCTGATGTTGCTGGGATACTATAACCTGACTTCGCTCAAGGATAAAACAGGATCAGATTTATTGAATGATTATGAAAAAGCGATAGGTCATCGGATTGACCCTTGTTTAGAAGATCAGTTTCGGCTGATAGTACACTATGCCAATCATCCTGATAGTGCCAAAAAATGGTGGGATTTCACCAACGAAAGAAAAGCTTTCAGAAGCAACCATGGCTACCCTGCTGACCGGCCCGCGTAAATTGAAATGTGCATATAATTATTAACTGCAAAAGAATATTACATTTAGCAGTGTCTCTTTCCAACACATCCGTATTACCTTTGCTTTAATGATGGTTCTTTATAGCATTACTGTGAACCATCAACCATGATCTATGAACTACCAGCAAACCATCCAATATTTATATACTCAGCTCCCCATGTTTACGCGTGATGGGGCTTCTGCATTTAAAAAAGACCTGACCAATACACTTGAGCTTTGCAAGCGACTGGGCAACCCACAGCATCAGTTTAAAAGTATTCATATTGCCGGTACCAATGGTAAGGGTTCTACATCGCACATGCTGGCTGCCATTTTACAAACGGCCGGGTATAAAACCGGGTTGTACACTTCACCACATTTAAAAGATTTCAGGGAGCGTATCCGGGTAAACGGACAAATGATCAGCGAGCAAACCGTTATTGATTTTGTGGCCCGTCATCAAACTGATTTTGATGAGATAGAGCCATCGTTTTTTGAAATGACAGTAGCGTTGGCCTTTGATGTTTTTGCAAAGGAAAAGGTTGATATAGCCATTGTTGAAGTAGGCCTTGGCGGTAGGCTCGACTCCACCAATGTGATCACCCCGCTCCTTTCTGTAATCACCAATATAGGCTGGGACCATATGAACATGCTGGGAAACACCCTGCAACTCATAGCCGGCGAAAAGGCGGGCATCATTAAACCGGGCATCCCGGTTGTTATAGGTGAAAACCAGCCCGAGATTGCACCGGTTTTTATTGATAAAGCTAAACAGCAAGACAGCAATATTAAATTTGCATCGGACGAATGGACGATTGGGGATGATTCAAAAGTTAAAAATCAAAACTCAAAAACACAATTTGAGTACACAGAGCTTACAATAACCCATTGCTCGCAACTCACAACCTATTACTTAAAGCTTGACCTTACCGGCATCTACCAGCAAAAAAATATAAAAACCGTTTTATCGGCAGTTGATGAGCTGCGTATGCAGGGTTTTGTGATAACTGATAATCATATAGCAACCGCTTTGCGGCAAGTAAAAACCCTTACCGGGCTGCATGGCCGTTGGGAGGTATTAAACATGCAGCCGCTAACCATTTGCGATACCGGCCATAACCCCGACGGCATTCAGGAAGTAATAAAAAATATTGCGGCAACTAATCATAAGCATTTACATTTTGTGATGGGTATGGTAAACGATAAAGACATCACCAAAGTTTTGGCCATGCTGCCAACCAATGCCACCTATTATTTTTGCAAGCCGGATATTCCCCGGGGTCTGGATGCTGAAAGCTTAAAACTGCAAGCTGAAGAATTTGGTTTACACGGAAATACTTACATCTCGGTAAAGGCGGCCCTGCAATCGGCGCAGGCCAATGCAGGCGATAACGATCTGGTTTTTGTTGGGGGCAGCACCTTTGTGGTGGCAGAAATAGTATGATTTGATCAATCCACCCGTTTCCATTCCACTTCTCCGGTTACGGCCCCTCCGGTAGTTGGCGCCGGGACAATATATTTAAAAATATTGCCAGCAAATGTAAAGGGGCGTTTTTGCTGTGTGCCTTCCCAATTAGGGAACGAAGCATGGTTAATATAGAAGGTGATCGTGCCTGCTGACTTGTCAATGTTGTAAGTTCCAAAATGAGCATTGCTGCCTTTTATAGCTTCCCTGTTCTCCTCATCAGTACCTTTACTTTTGTCGTTTGCTACAAATTTAGCCCTGTCCGCACTAAATATCTGTAGCGCATAATTACCGTTTTTATCCAAAATGAGCAAACCTTGCGGGCTATCACCATACAAATGCACTCTGCTGCCGTCTGCCAATATATTATCAACAGCAACTAATGTATATGTTCCGGCAATATCCACAGCGGTGGAGTTAGGCGATAAGCTATTGTTTTTTTGCGCAAGAACAGGCAGGCTGCTAAAAATAGAAAATATCAATATCAAGGTTCTTTTCATATATCAAAGTTATATTTGCTACGTACCTTTATCAAGTAGGCACAAAAAAGTAGCCTGCTTACAAATAAGTTACCATGCTGTATATCAACTATTTTATTTTAATATAATGGATAAAAAAGTAAACAGGCCGGCACCCAAATGTGGAATTGACTATGCATTTCAGCGCATTGGCGGCAAATATAAAGGCCGTATTCTTTGGCGATTGAGGGTTGGAACTTTACGATATGGTGAGTTGCGTAAAACAGTGACCGGAGTAACATCAAAAATGCTTACCCAGGCCTTAAGGGAGCTGGAAGACGACGGACTGATTAGTCGTAAGGTGTATGTTGAAGTACCTCCCCGGGTTGAATATACGCTCACCGGCACAGGTAGCGAGCTGCTTCCATTTTTATCAGTTTTAAGAGATTGGGCCAAAGAGCAAATGCTGATAAATCATATTGAAGCCATGCCTGGCCGTTCTTAACCTAACAAAATATTTACTTCCGTTATTTATATAAAGTTCTATTTTTACTTCTCACAAAATCAATATAATCCCCACATATTTTATATGACATACGTACCCTCAGCAAACAGATATCAAAAAATGCAATATCGCCGCTGTGGTAATAGCGGTATTAAACTTCCGGCTATTTCACTGGGCTTGTGGCACAATTTCGGCCATGTAGATGTAACTGAAACCTACCGCGAAATTTTACATCTGGCTTTTGACAGCGGGATAACCCATTTTGATCTGGCTAATAATTATGGGCCGCCTCCGGGCTCAGCCGAAGAAAACTTTGGCCGCATTTTAAAAGAAGATTTCCGTGGCTATCGCGATGAAATGATCATATCGAGCAAAGCCGGTTATACCATGTGGAATGGTCCTTATGGCGATTGGGGATCAAAAAAATACCTGGTTGCCAGTTTAGATCAGAGCTTGAAACGTATGGGGTTAGATTATGTAGATATATTTTACCATCATCGTCCGGATCCTGAAACACCACTGGAAGAAACCATGAGCGCGCTTGACCTCATTGTTCGTCAGGGGAAAGCTTTATATGCCGGTATTTCCAACTACCCGGCTGAAGAGGCGGCAAAGGCTATCGCTATTTTAAAAGATCTGGGCACGCCTTGCCTTATCCACCAACCTAAATATTCTATGTTTGAGCGTTGGGTTGAAGGTGGTTTACTGGAAGTTTTGGGTAATTCAGGCGTAGGCTGTATACCGTTTTCACCATTGGCACAAGGCTTATTGACCGATAAATACCTGCACGGCATCCCCGAAGATTCAAGAGCTGCAAAATCAACCGGGTTCCTGCAAAAAAGCCAGGTAACCGACGAAAGGATAAATCAGGTAAGGCAGCTGAATGATATTGCCCTTAAACGCGGACAAACACTGGCTCAAATGGCGCTGGCCTGGTTGCTTAAAGACACTCGTGTAACTTCGGTTTTAATTGGCGCAAGCCGCGCTGCGCAACTGGCCGATTCATTGAAAGCATTGGACAATATTGAGTTCTCTACCGATGAACTAAGCCAGATAGAAACGATATTAGCAGCTTAATCAGCAGATAAATTATAATCATTATTAATCATATTATAAAATCTCCCCCAAAGGGGGAGATTTAGAGGAGGCTTATGAGCAATATCAATTGGGGTATTATAGGTTGCGGCAACGTGACTGAAAAAAAAAGTGGTCCGGCGTTTAAAAAAATAGCTGGCAGTGATCTGGTGGCAGTGATGCGCCGTGATGGTGCCAAAGCCGCCGATTATGCACAAAGACACCAGGTAAGCCAATGGTATAACGACGCTGATAAACTAATGGATGAGGCCGGTGTAAACGCCATATACATAGCCACTCCCCCTGCTTCACATTTAGAATATGCTTTAGCCGCCTTGCAAAAAGGGCTCAACCTATATGTGGAAAAACCCGTTACCCGCAATGCTGCCGAAGCCAGGGCTATGGCCGAAGCCGTAAAACAAAGCAACTCCAAATTAACAGTTGCTCATTATCGCCGTGCTGTACCCATGTTCCTGGCAATTAAAGAACTTATAGACCAGAAAAAAGTTGGCGATATCCGCACCGTACAAATCAGGATGTGGCAAAGCCGCAAACCCGAATTGATAGCCAAAACGGAGGACAACTGGCGTGTACAGCCTGAATTATCGGGGGGCGGCTATTTTCATGACCTGGCACCTCATCAGCTCGATCTGATGTTATATTACTTTGGCGAACCTGAGATGTATCATGGCTTTTCGCTTAATCAATCAAACTCCACTTCTGCCGATGACCATGTTTGCGGACAAATACTGTTTAAGAACAAGGTAGTGGTAAATGGGTCTTGGTGTTTTAATGTAGCAGAGAATCAAACAACCGATACCTGCGAAATTATAGGAACTGAAGGTAAAATCACCTTCCCGTTTTTTGGTAATTATGTAACCTGGAAAACAGACACTGAAGATGAAACCATAACTTTTCAGCACCCGCAGCACATACAGCAACCGATGATTGAAAAAATAGTCGCTTATTTTAAAAATGAAGGGCCAAACCCCTGTGCTATTGAAGAGGCTATAGTATTAATGGATATTATGGACGCGTTCACTCAACATTAACATAAAAACAAATATCAATTTGTCATTCTAAGCGTAGCGAAGAATCCATTCAGCGAGCAGATTCTTCGCTACGCTCAGAACGACATAGTTTGTTTAAAACAAACTTCAACTTTTCTTTTTAGGCACTTTGGCGCCTTCTTTACGTGCTTCTGATAAGCCAATAGCAACAGCCTGTTTTTTGCTGGTTACTTTTTTACCACTACCGCTCTTCAATTTGCCTTCTTTCATTTCGTGCATGGTTTTTTCAACCTTCTCCCCTGCTTTTTCTGAATACTTTGCCATAATTTTTAGTTTTAAGTAGATAAATTAATTAAGACAAAAAAACTGCCAAAAAATTATTTAAATAGCTTTTAGTTCAGGGCAGCATCAGAAATAAAGAACAATAAAAAATGAAACGATAATTTATTGTATCCATTTATTGTTTAACTTCAAACATCTGATACCAATGTATGTTACCAACTGAAAAACACTGAACCAACTGATATGCCCGCGAAAAAACTGATAGCCCCATTTTATGAACGACTTGCATTAACATTAATAGGATTTCTGGCACTCGGCTACCTCATTATTATAGGTAAAGATTTGCTCGACCCTATGGTCTTTGGTTTCATATTTGCCATTTTGCTGTTACCGGTTTCGGAGTTCCTGGAAAAAAGATGCCGCCTGCCACGCAGCGCGTCGTCCCTGGTGTCTATACTATTATTAGTAGCATTGGTTTTTGGCATATTATATCTGGTAGGTTCGCAAATATCAAATGTGGCAAGTGACTGGCCCATGCTTCAAAATCAGGTTAAACAATCGCTGCATGATCTGCAGGAATGGATACAGAGCACTTTCAATGTAAACGCCGCCAATCAGTTATCATATGTAGATAAAACAGCAAAAAAGATCATGGCCTCAGGTACCGAAGTATTAGGCACCACTTTCGGGGCTATTTCGTCATTGATGCTGTTTTATGTGTTCATCATGATATTTACCTTTTTTATATTGCTTTACCGGCGCTTGCTGCTCCGTTTTATCATTTGGGTTTTCCGCGATGAAAACACTCATGTTGTGATGGATATTGTGGAGAATATTCAATCCATCCTAAGGCAATACATTCTTGGCCTGCTCCTGGAGATGGTGATCGTGGCAGCCGTAGCTATTAGTATTTTCCTGCTGATAGGAATAAAGTATGCAGCGCTGTTGGGTATTATTGTGGGCTTGTTTAATATTATACCTTATATTGGGATATTTACTGCTTTGCTGCTAAGCGCCGTGATAACATTTGCCACGGGAAACATAAAGGAAACCTTATTTGTAGTTGGAGGTGTTATAACCATACACGCGGTTGATGCTAATTTCCTGTTACCTACAATTGTTGGTTCCAAAGTAAGACTTAACGCCCTAATATCATTTATAGGCATTATATTAGGCGAAATGATATGGGGTTTATCGGGCATGTTTTTATCAATACCGGTAATTGCCATTTTCAAGATCATATTTGACCGGATTGAAAGCCTGAAACCGTGGGGATATTTGCTTGGCGGCGATTACGAATATAAGAAGGCCGCTGCCGCGGAGTTAAAGGTAGAATAATCTTTTCTTAACAAAAAATTAACAGCTTTAAAACAAGTTCTCTTTTAAAGTTAGGGCATTTATTTTTAGTTTTAGGGTCACTAATGTCCCCTAAACTAATGCAACTCGTTACTACCCCGCCGCGACCTATTTACCGGTGCAAAAAGTGTAAAGAAATTCTCAACATCCGTCGTAAAAGAGGTCTGATCGTTAAAACGGTTTTCTTTTGGCTGCCTTTAAAAAAATTCTTTTGCACCCGTTGCCTCAAAACGCGTTATCATTTTTAAACACATTACAGCGGGTTGCTTAATTGTTCAGTATATCACTAATTTAGTGACTTACAAAGCAAAGTCCGCCATTAAAAACACACCAGAATGTATCGTAAACAAACTGTATTGGTCATTTTAAATATCCTGCTGCCTTTGCTCATGCTGGCGCAGTCAAAAAACAATCCGGCGTTCAGGCTCGTTCCTTTGGGTGTGTTGGGTGGTATCGATGAGAGCAATTTATCAGCCTACATGCTGGCTCCAACCGGCAGCAATAATTATATATGCCTTGATGCCGGCACACTACACTATGGTATTCAAAAAGCAGCAGTCAATAAAGTTTTTACTGTTCCCGGCGATAAGGTATTAAACCAATACATCAAGGGCTATTTTATATCACATGCTCACCTCGACCATATTGCCGGCCTCATCATCAATTCACCCGAGGATAGTACCAAAAACATCTATGGTTTGCAAAGCACCATTGAAACCATCAAAACCCACTATTTTACCTGGGAAAGCTGGGCAAACTTCGCAGATCAGGGCGAAACTCCTGCCTTAAAAAAATACCACTACCAGGTACTTGTACCCGGCACCGAAACTACTATTGAAAACACTGATCTTAAAGTATGGGCATTTCCGCTTAGTCACTCTAACCTTATCAGTACCGCTTATTTAGTAAACAGTAATAATAATTACATTTTGTACTTAGGTGATACCGGGCCAGATGCTATTGAAAAAAGCAATAACCTGCAAAATCTTTGGCAGGCCATTGCGCCTTTGGTAAAAAGTAAAAAACTAAAGGCCATTTTAATTGAAGTATCGTTCCCTAATGAGCAACCCGACAAAACGCTTTTTGGTCATTTAACACCTCACTGGCTTATGGCCGAAATGGACAAATTGGCCGCGCTCACCAGCCCTGATGAATTGAAGGGATTAAATATTGTGGTTACTCACCTTAAGCCGCCTGTAAGCAGCATTACCAAAATTAAGGCGCAGCTTAAGGCTGCCAACAAACTACAATTAAACCTCATATATCCGGAACAAAGTAAGGCCCTTAATTTTTAGTGACCGCCTGTTAATAATTCGTATATTCCAATTAAGGACGCGAAAGCTATAAAATTCTTTAATGAGGAAAATGTTTTTATATATTGGTACCTGATACCAGCCAGTTGAAAACCTATGAAAATCACTCAGAAACTTCTGCTTTTTTGTTTCATACTGTCCGTTAGCTCTGCATTTGCCCAGCGACAAGGCAAGGTAATAGAAGAACAAACCGTTAAAAGCCGCATTTTAAAGCGAAACGTAAAGTACACCATATACCTGCCTGCCGATTATGAAACGGCAAACCGTAGCTACCCTGTGGTGTACCTGCTGCATGGATATACTGATGATAATACTGGCTGGCTTCAATTTGGCGAAATAAACCGCTATGCCGACAAAGCTATTGCCGAGGGCACAATCCCGCCTATGGTTATCGTAATGCCCAATGCCGATTCGAGCTGGTATATCAACTCTTATGACGGAAAAGAGAAATATGAAGACTTTTTCATCAAAGAATTTATGCCCGACATTGAAAAGGCTTACCGCATAAAAACCGAGAAAAAATACCGGGGCGTGGCAGGCTTATCTATGGGTGGCTATGGCACTTTAATATATGCCCTCAAATACCCGCAACTATTTGCAGCAGGGGCCGCATTGAGCGCAGCTGTATTATCTGATGAACAAATAACTGATATGCCCGATGCCAACTGGGAAAAGATATTCGGCCAGTTATATGGCCGCGAGCTTAAGGGTAAAGACAGATTGACCAAAGCTTGGCAGGATAATTCTGTTCTTGGCCTGGTACAAGGTAAAACCACCGAGCAATTGAGCAGCGTGCGCTACTGGATTGATTGTGGTGATGATGATGGTCTGAGCAGAGGCAATTCTTTGTTGCACATTGCCCTGATGGAGAAAAAAGTAGCTCACGAGTTCAGGGTACGCGATGGCGCCCACAACTGGACCTACTGGCGCACTGGCATTACCAATGCCCTACAGTTTATTGGAGATAGTTTCAGGCAAAAATAATTTCAAATAACGGCAACCTATGAATATTCTTAAAAAACTGATACTGCTTTGCTTTTTTCTTTCGGCTGGCATAGCCTTTGCACAGCCTGCTGGTAAAGTGATAGAAGAGCAAAATATAAAAAGCGACATTTTAAAGCACAATGTTAAATACACCATTTACCTGCCTGCTGATTATGAAACATCAAACCGTAATTACCCGGTAGTTTACCTGCTGCATGGTTATGGCGATGACCACACCGGCTGGCTCCAGTTTGGTGAGGTTAACCGTTATGCCGATAAGGCTATTGCCGAAGGAAGAATCCCGCCGATGATCATTGTTATGCCCGATGCGCAAACAACCTTTTACATTAACTCCTACGATGGCAAGCAAAATTATGAGGATTTCTTTTTTAAGGAGTTTATACCAGATATTGAGCGCGATTACCGCATAAAAACGAGCAAGCAATATCGTGCTGTAGCGGGCTTATCCATGGGTGGTTTTGGTACGCTGGTTTATAGTTTAAAACACCCCGAAATGTTCTCGGCCGCGGCAGCACTGAGTGCTGGCGTACGTACTGATGATGATTTTATGGCAATACCTGATGTGCGCTGGGATGAAGTATACAGCAAGGTATTTGGACCAAATCTTAAAGGGAAAGAACGTTTAAATGCCACCTGGCAAAGCTACTCGATATTGGGTTTGGTGCAGAGTAAAAGCACCGATGAGCTTAATGATGTATGCTACTGGATTGATTGCGGCGATGACGATGCCCTGAGCAAGGGCAATTCCCTGCTGCATATTGCCCTTACCGAAAAAAAGGTGCCTCATGAGTTCCGGATACGCGATGGCGCCCACACCTGGACCTATTGGCGCACTGGCATTACCGACGCCCTTGAGTTTATTGGCGATAGTTTCAGGCAGAAATAATCTGACATTTACTGATTACTCAAAACATCCACACAGTTTTTCTTTAACTGGTTGAGCCTTGCAGGCAGGGTATCAATGCCGCGCTGATCTTTTATGTTACGGTGAAGTATTTTGATGAGGTTAAGCGTCTGATCATCCGGATCGCAGGCCTGCGCTTTTTCTAAATGAGGCAAGGCTTTTCTAATCTTACTGATATAGGCCGCATCTACAACTATCTCATTGGCAGGCTTACCAGAGATGTCTTTAATATATAAATATCCCAGGGCCCGATGGGCCACGTAATAATCAGGCTCAGCGGCAACCACGCGGTTATAATATGCGATAGCCTTTAAGCTCTGACTATCGTCCTCATACAACTTCGCCAAACCATTGTAGAAACTGGTGCGTACCTTTGGCAATAATTTAGCTGTGTCGGGTAATATTTGTTCGCCCAAGTCAAGCGCTTTATCATGCTCATTTTGCAACAGGGCTAAATTAAAATCAGTGAATTTATCATATACTTCATCTGCGGTTTGGGCAATGGCTATTTTGCAGGTTATCAATATAAATACAAGCAGAAGTGTTTTTTTAAGCATGGTGGCAAGTTGTGATATGGTTATACTATAACGGAATTACAGAGAGTTTTGTACATCGGTTAATAGACTCACGTTCCCGCCTGCGAGTTTTAGAAGTCTTCTATAAAGCCTTATGCATTTTAACAATAGGTAATACTTCACCGTTGGGCATCGGCTGGTTTATATTTTCTATCGGGCGGTAACCCATCGCTTCATAAAGCGGCACACCAGGCAGCGTGGCGCCCAACTGAAAGCTTTTAAAACCGTTGCTTTGTGCCGCGTTTTCGCACACCGCCATCATCAGCCGGCCTATCCCTCGCCTTGAATAATCCGGATGTACAAAAAATGCCCGTATCCTCGCGGCATCATGTTCAGGATCAAGTAAAGGGTCTTCCACATCTTTATGCTGGTCGCCGCCGTACAGGGTATTGCGTTTGCTCCATCCGCCGCAACCTACTATGGTTTCACCAAGTTGAGCCACATAATAAGTGCCATCAATAATAAGTTGCGTATCAATACCGAAAATGTATTTTATGGCGCTTTCTATCTGGTTGGGTGTATTATAGCCAATGCTTAAGCTGCGCACCGACGCAGCTATCAATTGCTGTAATACCGGTATATCATTAAAGGTTGTCAGGCGGGTTGTAATAGTGGTCATTGCTGCTGATCATTTTTATCAAACATCGTGAAATTCCTGGTTATTACCTGCCGGATGCCGTTTAGTGACCAGCAAACCCAGGCTCAAAATAATACTGGTACCCAATACTATTACAAACAACAGGCTCGCCCCCACCTGCGGTATTTTTAAATTTTCGGGCAGGTTATAATACAATAATACATTGATCAATCCGCGCGGAACAATTACCAGTTCGGGCATCAGGTCGGTTTTTGATACCAGTTTAATATACAAAAACCTTACCAGGTAAATAGACAACAAAACGGCCCCTGCGGTTAATAAAACGGGGATATCGTTAAGCTCATGTATGTTCATGGTGTATCCAAAAACAATAAAAAAGAAGGTGCGCATCAGAAAAGCGCTTTCGGCCGAAAGCTGGTACAATTGTTTAATATCGTGTTGAAAGGCTGGATAAATAAACAGTTTCCTGAACCAGCCGAAATGGATCTGACTGGCGTTGTTCAGGAACAGTCCCAGCGCCAGCACTATAATTAAAGCCGAGAGATGGTACGACTGACCGATAGAATAAACCAGAATGAGCAATGATATGATCAAAAACGATTTGATATGATGCTTTAAACGCCCTATTATATAAAGCAGCAACAGGCACGATAAAATAGCCACTATGATAATTCCGCCAAGTTCGGCTCCCAGCTTAGCAAATGAGATCACATCAATTTTAGGATTTCGAACTAAAAAATTAAACAGCACCACAGTAAGTATATCAGAGAAAGATGATTCATAGATAATGAACTCTCTTTTACTCTTAACCAGATTAGATGCCGATGGGATAGCTATGGAAGAGCTTACCACGCAATATGGTATGGCGTTCACAAAACACTTATAAATACTTTCGCCGGTGAGGTAGTATATAATGCCGGTAATGGCTACCGCACTCAGCAGCATAATGCTTAATGCCGAAAAGAATGCCTTTTTGATAATAGTATTTTTCTGACTGTTATAACGCAGCTCCAATGCCCCCTCAAATACAATTAATATCAAACCAAGCGTACCCAATGCCGGCAGTATCATCGAAAAATTAAACATAGGAATAGCAAAATAATCTACAATTTGCTTGAGGACGATACCCAGCAACAGCAATAAAATAACCGAAGGGATTTTGGTCTTACCTGCCAGTAAATCAAACAGGTATGAAAATATAACCAGTCCGCTGAGGATAATAAGGGTTGTATATGTAGTCAAATTAAGATCGGTTAATTTGTTAATTCATAAAGCAGCCTTAACAGTTGTAATTTAAGTATTGTTTTGGAATAGCAAGCCCTTCTAAGTCTTTTAAAGCCCTCTCCTTTGGAGAGGGTTGGAAGAAGCTACCCTCTTTACGGCGGAGCCGAAGGGAAGGTCGCCTGGCGAAGCGCAGATGGGGTGAGTTCGCATCACATTTCTCATTTCCCGTTTGTTTGCTTATAATTAACAAATTTTAAAACCTGCCCAAATTTGAGATTAGCATTTACACTTCTGCTCTTTACTTTTTTATACAGCAGCCTGTCGGCTCAAATAAAACTTACCGGAACGGTAACTGATGCATCAAAACACCCTCTGGGCTACGCCGGGGTAAGTTTGCTTAATACAAGCGACCAAAAAAATCAGTCGTTACAAACCGATGATGCAGGGAATTTTACTTTTAAAGACCTGCCTGCAGGACAATACCAGCTTACCATAGCGTTTACCGGTTATGAAAAATTCCAGTCGGCCTTTTCGCTTAATACCGACACCACGATTAACATAACGCTGCAAACCTCCAACACCCAACTTGGCGAAGTGGTGGTTACAGCCAATAAGGCAACCATTGAGAACAATCAGGAAAAGTTGGTTTTTAACGTATCAACCAGCGTAACCGCTACTGGAACCGATGCGCTTACAGCTATAAGTAAAGTTCCGGGCATTAAGGTTAATGGCGACGAAATCGGGGTAGTTGGCAAGGGCGCAGTGAAGGTAATGGTTAATGACCGCATCGTTCAATTGGCGGGGGTCGATCTGGTACGCTATTTAAAATCCATGTCGGCCAATCAAATCTCGAAGATTGAGCTGATCAAAAATCCATCTACCAATTATGATGCCGATGGAAATGCAGGACTCATCAACATCACTACTAAACACAGTACTAAACAAGGCTTTTCGGGCAATGTGCAGCTGAGCGACAGGCAATCGCTGCACAGCCCTGCCAATGTTTTTGGAACCAGCAATTATTGGCTTGCCGCCGGAAGTGCGAATTTGAATTATAATGCCAATAAATGGTCGGCTTACGCCAACCTCAGTATGGATCATGACCACGAACTGGAAGGCTTTGAAACCGATGTTTTTTACCCCAATCAAAGCTGGCTGCAAACAGATACCGGTAATTACCGTGGACATAACTTTAATATTATTGCAGGCGTTGATTACAAGGTAAGCCCCAAAATCACCATAGGCATATCTTACCTGGGCGGCAAAAGCGTGTACGATGGATCAGACCATGTGAATAATCCAATCTATAACAACAGCGGCGGCCTCGACTCAACGTTAAGAACTTATGCCACTTACCATCCCATAGCCCTCAGCAATTCTGGTAATGCCCATGCCATTATCAATTTTGATACTACAGGCAAAAAGCTGATACTTAATGCCGATTATTTTAACTATAATCGTAATGACCGGTCGGATTTTGAAAGTAACAGTTATCTGCCGTCCGGTGAGGTTATCCCTGCAAACAATACCCGTTATTTTGATACCAACAAGCAATTAATTAACGTATATACCTTTAAAGCCGACGCAGAAATACCTACCGCATTTGCAAAAGTGACCTTCGGCGGCAAGCTTAGTTTTATTAATAATTACAGCAACGCTTATTATTATGACAAAGATGAAAACGATAAACTAACTTACAATACCAATCTGAGCAATGAGTTCAGGTATATTGAAAATACGCAGTCTTTGTACGTAAACCTGAGCAAGGAAAAAGATAAGTGGAAATACCAGGCGGGTTTACGCGCCGAATATACCGAAACTAAGGGCACGTCGTACACGCTTAACCAAACCAACACCAATAAGTACCTGAGGCTTTTCCCATCGGTACAAATTGCTTACCAGGCAGATACTGCCAACAGTTTTTCGTTGAGCTTTGGCCGCAGGATAAACCGCCCGTCGTTCTGGAACCTGAACCCATTTAAATCGTTGTTCACTGCTTACAGCTATGGCGAGGGTAATCCTTTCCTGCAACCCGAATACAACAGCAATCTGGAGATTTCACATACCTATAAAAATATGCTTACCTCCGGTATGTTTTTAAACGTTACCGACAACGGTTTTAATAACGTAACCGTAGCCAGTGCCGATACCAACCTGGTTTTTACCATTCCGCTTAATTTTATTAAAACCTATAGGATTGGCATTTCCGAAAACTTGTCGTTGCACCCCTTCTCCTGGCTTGATAATAATAACCAGGCCACCTTTTATCACACCGATGCGCATTCCAGCCTTGGTTATATCAAAAGCGTAAGCGGGTATGGCGCCTACCTGGCAACCAACAACACTGCATATTTTAATACCGACAAAACTTTTGCCATGGCCATAAACTTCTGGTACCAGTTTCCGGAGGTTGATCATATTGGCCGCTCAGATCCTTATTATAAGCTGGATGTAGGCTTTACCGCGCTGGCCATGAAAAAGAAACTAAACATCAGCCTCAACCTTAATGATGCCTTCAGGAGTAGCGCCTCGGCAGTAACTACAACTATTAATGGTATTAGAAATAAATTCACCAATTTTCAGCTCAACCGGTTTGTGCTGCTGGGGGTAAGTTATCGTTTTGGCGGTGAGACCAACGCTCAAAAACGCGATACGGGGAATGAGGAAGAACGCGGAAGGGTACATTAATGGCCGGAAGCAAAAGACTGAAAGCTAAAAGCCAGAAGTAAATGAAAAGCTTTATACTTTTAGCCTTCAGCTTTAAGCTCCTAAGTATTTTACAAAACCATGAAGCAGTTAATGGCGTTACTCACCATATTTACAAAAAAATAAAATATGGCACAACTATTTTCGCCTTTAAAAATAAAGAACATCGAATTAAAAAACCGCATAGTGGTATCGCCCATGTGCGAGTACTCCAGCGAAGATGGCTTTGCCAACGACTGGCACCTGGTACATTTGGGCAGTAAAGCCGTTGGCGGAGCGGGTTTAATCATTACCGAAGCTGCTGCGGTATCGGCTGAGGGCCGGATAACTTTTGCCGACCTGGGTATTTACCGGGATGAGCATATTGAAAAATTAAAACAGATAACCGGTTTTATACACGCGCAGGGAGCTGTAGCCGGGATACAACTGGCACACGCAGGGCGAAAAGCCAGCCATGTACAACCATGGCTGGGCGGTAAGCAAATACCATCAAACCAAACAAACAGCTGGAAAGCCGTAGCCCCGAGCACCATACCCTTTATTGACAGTGAAGAAACTCCGCTTGAGCTTGATAAAGCCGGTATTGAAAAAATAAAAGCCGATTTTAAAGCCGCAACGCGCAGGGCTATTGCTGCGGGCTTTAAGGTAATAGAATTACATGGCGCTCATGGTTATTTGCTTCACCAGTTTCTTTCACCTATTAGTAATAAACGTACAGATGAATACGGCGGTTCGTTTGAAAACCGCATACGTTTAATGCTCGAAGTTGTTGCAGCCGTTAAGGAAGTTTGGCCTGGAGAAAATCCGCTGTTTGTACGTATTTCGGCAACCGAGTGGACTGAGGGCGGGTGGACTGCCGATGATTCTGTGGCCCTGGCAAACATATTAAAGGGTAAAGGTGTTGATTTGATTGACTGCTCCAGCGGCGGAAATGTAGCCAATGCTAAAATACCGTTAAAACCAGGTTATCAAGTTGAATTTGCAGAGAAAATAAAAAAAGAAAGTGGTATACTTACAGGTGCGGTAGGCTTAATCACGACACCATCGCAAGCTAATGAAATTATACAGGAAGGTGAAGCTGACCTGGTGTTTTTGGCTCGTGAAATGTTGCGCGACCCTCATTTTGCACTTCGTGCTGCTCATACGCTTGATCAGGAAATAAAATGGCCTGTTCAGTATGAGCGGGCAAAATGGTAATTGGTTAATGGCTGATAGTTCAGGGTTCATAGCCATCAATCGCATTTATACTACTATCAACAATAAACTATAAACTAAATACAAAAACCCAACTTATGAAACGTACAGCAAACGCCCATTGGAATGGCACATTACAAGCAGGTCAGGGAGAAATTACTACCCAGAGCACCGTATTAAACAAAACACAGTATTCATTTAAAACCCGCTTTGCCGATGGTGTTGGTACCAATCCGGAAGAGTTGATAGCGGCCGCACATGCAGGTTGCTTTACCATGGCTGTTGGCGCTGCCCTGTCACAAGCAGGCTTTACCCCCGGCGATTTAACAACCGACGCTATCCTCGATCTGGATATGCAGGCTCTGGAAATTAAAGGTATCCATCTTGAGCTAAAAGCAACAGCTATTGACGGTGTTGACGAGGCTAAATTCAAAGCAATTGCCGAAGATGCCAAAGCAAACTGCATTATTTCAAAAGCGCTAAGCGTACCTTTTACTTTAAACGTTACTTACGCTTAATTTTAAGCCTCACATTATTTACAAAAAAGGCAAGCCCTGCGGCTTGCCTTTTTTGTATGTTGTAATATATCATTTCTTAACTCCGGAGTAGATTACTGCTGTATAAGCCGCAGCAGGTCCTGAGGTGTTTCATAAGTAACACCTTTATAATTTAGCACCTTAACACCTACGCAAAGAGTGTCTGTAGCGTTGCTGGCATGGGTAATAAATATTTTGCCCCTTACATCTGGTTTATACCCGTCTTCGGCCCGTTTCATGGTGTTTAGTATCTGCATCAAACTATCAATAGCGGTGTTTTTGGTTAACGTTCTTACCTTACTTTCGGGAAAGTAGTAATCAAATTTATCGCAATCAATACTAATAATGGTTTGCCTGCCCAGTTCGGTAAATTTTAGACTCACGCTTTTAACCACATCGGCTTGGCTTTTATTCCCCTTACAGGCAAAAAGCGCGGAACATAGTATGAGGATTAATACAGTGGCTAATTTTTTCATGTTTATAATTTGATATATAAACTTACAAAGATTTGCAGAATATAAAGCCGCAGCCCTAAATTTGTTTTAAACAGTAGTTCCAATCTATTGGCTATTTCAGCACATCCAGCACCCTGAACATTTTTTCCTTAATACCGCGACTTGACCCGCTGAAATTATTTACCATGATAGAGAAACACAACTCACGACCATTATAGGTTTGATAGCCAGCATAACACAGCACACTGTTAATGCTGCCGCTTTTCATTTTCATATTGTTGTATACAGGCAAACTTGTGTACAAGTCGGCAAACCAGCTCTCCTTTTTGGCCGATTGCAATATACGGGCCATGGTATTGGTAGTTACCCGGTCACCAGGCGAAAGGCCGCTGCCATCATAAGTATTGATAGTATTTGGATCGATACCCCTTGCTTTCCAGAATTTTTGCACTTCGTCAACACCGTTGGTCGTAGTGGGTTTACGCCCCTGTTTCCAGGCAATGGTTTTAAGCAATTGCTCGGCATACAGGTTTATACTTTTCTGATTAAGCCAGTAAACAATCCTGCTCAATGGCGGCGATTGAATGGTGGTCAGGTTTTTAGCCATCAAGGGCAGCCGCATATCTTTGGCAGCTAAAGTGGCCGCAGATTCGGGACCGCTGGTTACCAGAATACCTAATTTTTTTAGGGTATCGGCCAGGCGCAGGGCAGCGTCATAAGCAGCATCGGGTATAGCTGCGGATATACTTTTTTTATCCTGATCTATAGCGTAAGTGCCACGCAGGTACATTACCGTTGTACCCACAGGCAAAAACGCGTAGGCATTATCACCAGAACCTGCTGAACCATTTGTCAGCTCGCTTTTAAACGTGAGGTATGGAATATTGGGTACCGTGCGCGATACACCGATAGGGTTACCCACCACTCCGGTACGCAATTTAATATCAAACTGATTTTCGCGCCAGCACAAACCTGATGTACCCGCGCCGTAGTAATTCCCAACATCCTGCCATATCCACCCTTCCGGGATGGACTGTGTGCCGAAGATACTATCGTCGCCAATAATGCGGCCGTTGATTTTTTTGATGCCTGCTTTTTGCAATGCGGCGGTCATCAGCGCAAGCACATTGGCCTCTTTGGTTTGGTCGTACCGCCAGCTGCCTAGGGTTGGGTCACCGGCTCCTTTAATAATCACGTCGCCGTTAAGGGTGCCATCGGCAACTATTTCGCCGGAGTAACCCAGCTGGGTCTGGTATTTAAAATCGGCTCCTAAAATATTGAAGGCGGTAATGCTGGTAATGGTTTTTAATGTCGATGCGGTAGCCAAACCCATATTGGGGTTAGCAGCAAACACCTGTTCGCCAGTTTTAGCATCAAGTACTGTTAACGACACCGAAGCATAACTGCATTGGCTATCGGCTTGTAAACGACCAAAGGCATTGGCCAGTTTTTGTTGAAGATCCTGGGCGTAAACCTGCCCGCTTATAATAAATAAACTAACTATCAGTAACCGTTTCATCCTCATGCTTAACGTTCCGTTGCGATATGTAATATAATGGGATGCCAATTAATACTATTACTAATCCATATAAAGCGTAATCACGCTTATATGCAAATAGCAAACCGCAAAACGCCAGACCCATTAAAATATAAATGGCGGGTAAAATGGGGTATCCTAATGCCTTATAAGGTCGTTCTGCATCCGGCCGCTTTTTGCGCAAAATATAAATACCTACAATAGTTAATATGTAAAATATCACTACCACAAACGATATCATATCCAACAGGTCGCCATATCTGCCGCTTAAACAAAGCAATGATGCTACTACACATTGTATCCACAAACCAAACTGCGGAACCGAAAACTTATTCAGCGTACCCGTTTGTTTAAAAAACAATCCATCTTTAGCCATAGTATAATAAACTCGTGCTCCAGATAATATCAACCCATTATTACAACCAAAAGTTGATACCATAATCATTAAAGCAATAATAATGGTGCCTATATTGCCAAATATTACATGTGATGCCGCAACAGCTACCCTGTCTTTCTCAGCATTAGCAATATCATGCAGGGGAAGTACTCCGGTATAAACCACGTTAGCCGACACATAAATTACCGTAACGATCAATGTACCAAAAGCCAGACTTAGCGCCACATCTCGCTTGGGGTTTTTCATTTCGCCGGCAATAAAAGTTACACTGTTCCAAGCATCACTGCTAAAAATAGAACCCACCATTGCAGCAGCTATAGCACCTAAAGCTGTTCCGGTTGTTAAACTGGTAATGGTGCCGTCCTTACTTAAATTATGCAGGTCCCAGGCATTTGTCCAGTTGGCGTGCCATACATCTGGCTTGAGCATAATAAAACCAAATATGATCAACCCAAATAAACTGATCAACTTAGTCAACGTGAAAGTAGTTTGAATGATTTTACCGCTTTTTACGCCCCGGGTGTTTACAAAAGTTAAAAAGACGATGAGTATAATGGATACAACCTGTGCTGCGCTGATAGCGAAAAACTTATCCTGCCCGGTAGCGTCAACGCCCGTTTTTAGTTTCCACAAAATATTGTCTTCGCTAAAGGCAGGTATGAGGTAAGCAGTAAACTTGCTGAAAGCCACTCCTACGGCCGCTATAGTTCCGGTTTGTATTACTGCAAATAAACTCCAGCCATATAAAAAAGCAATGAACTTATTATAAGCTTCCTTTAAATAAACATACTGACCGCCTGCTTTGGGGAACATGCCGCTTAGTTCGCCATAGCTCAGGGCAGCGGTGAGTGTCATAAAACCAGTTAACACCCAAATAGCAATAAGCCAACCTGCTGAACCTACATTGCGTATAATATCCGCACTTACAATAAATATACCTGAACCTATCATTGAACCTGCTACCAGCATTGTACCATCGAGCAGGCCCAGTTCATGTTTCATTTTTGTTTGACCGGAGTTTTTCGCCATATATTATTTAAAAGGTTTAAACCTCTAAACTATTCAAAAAACTTTATAATAAGCAGGCTATTGTAAATAAATAAAATTACTATTTTGCAATCACCAATTATTACACGTGTACCTAAACAACTTTTACTGAACTACTTTATAAACCAAATTTGTGAACATGGATTTTTTGAACAATTACTTAATTTATTTAATCCCGGTAATGGGCCTTATTGGCATCATTGCTATGGCGGTTAAAGCCGCCTGGGTTACCAAACAGGAAGCGGGCGACGGCGACATGGCCCAACTGGCCGGCTATATTGCCGACGGTGCCATGGCTTTTTTACGTGCGGAGTGGAAAATACTAAGCTATTTCGTAATTATTGCAGGTATATTATTGGCTTATTCTGGTACTACAGTAGCAACTTCGAGCCCGGTGATTGCCATATCATTTGTGGTGGGCGCATTTTTATCGGCCTTCGCTGGCTTTCTGGGTATGCGCATTGCTACCAAAGCCAACGTGCGTACAACACAGGCTGCCCGCAGCAGCCTTGCCAAAGCGCTAAGGGTTTCCTTTACCGGCGGTACGGTAATGGGTTTAGGTGTTGCCGGCCTGGCCATTATTGGTTTAGGTTCGCTATTTATCGTTTTTTACACTTTTTATGTTAAAAGCCAGGGACTTGATGTTAACAGCGAGGCTATGGCAAAAGCGC
The DNA here is from genome assembly GCF_034262375.1 of Mucilaginibacter sabulilitoris. NCBI lineage: Bacteria > Pseudomonadati > Bacteroidota > Sphingobacteriia > Sphingobacteriales > Sphingobacteriaceae > Mucilaginibacter > Mucilaginibacter sabulilitoris. The sequence continues at coordinate 2,461,733 of NZ_CP139558.1, read as the reverse complement.
TCGATGTTTTGGCCGGATTTTCATTAGGAGCCGAATCAATAGCTTTATTTGCGCGTGTAGGCGGTGGTATTTATACCAAAGCAGCCGACGTAGGCGCCGATTTGGTGGGTAAGGTTGAGGCCGGTATCCCTGAGGATGACGTGCGCAACCCCGCAACCATTGCCGATAACGTAGGTGATAACGTAGGTGACGTTGCTGGCATGGGTGCCGACTTATTTGGCTCATACGTAGCCACTATGCTGGCTACCATGGTACTGGGCCGTGAAATTGTTTCGCATGATGCTTTTGGTGGCATAGCCCCGGTATTATTGCCTATGGTGATAGCTGGTTTAGGTTTGATATTTTCTATAGTTGGCGCATCATTTGTAAAAATTAAAAACGAGAACGATAGCGTACAAAAAGCGCTGAACATGGGCAACTGGGCATCCATTATATTAACCGCCATAGCCACCTATTTTGTGGTGCAATGGATGCTGCCTGCCGGGGAGTTCCACATGTCGCGCGATGAGGTTAACGGCAATATTAAAGCAGGCTCACTGATATTCACCAAAAATGGCGTTTTCATGTCGATTGTTGTGGGATTGATAGTGGGTACCTTAATGTCAATTATTACGGAATATTATACCGCTATGGGTAAACGCCCGGTACTGAGCATCATCCGCCAGTCGTCAACCGGTCACGCTACCAATATTATTGGGGGTTTAGCCGTGGGCATGGAATCAACCGTGTTGCCTATCTTGGTTTTAGCCTCAGGTATTTATGGTTCTTATCACTTCGCCGGTTTGTACGGCGTATCTATAGCGGCCGCGGGTATGATGGCAACTACAGCTATGCAGCTTGCCATTGACGCTTTTGGCCCTATTGCCGATAATGCCGGTGGTATTGCCGAAATGAGCCGCTTACCCGAGGAAGTACGTCACCGTACAGATAACCTGGATGCTGTAGGAAACACTACAGCAGCTACAGGCAAGGGATTTGCCATCGCGTCGGCCGCGTTAACCTCACTGGCCTTATTCGCGGCCTTTGTGGGTGTTGCGGGTATTGAGCACATTGATATTTATAAAGCCGATGTATTAGCCGGCTTATTTGTAGGCGGCATGATCCCCTTCATTTTCTCGGCCCTGTGTATATCGGCGGTGGGCCGTGCGGCTATGGCCATGGTTGAAGAGGTAAGGCGCCAGTTTCGCGAAATACCCGGCATTATGGAATATAAAGCCAAACCCGAATATGAAAAATGCGTGGCCATATCAACCAAAGCTTCTATCCGTGAAATGGTTGCCCCGGGCTTAATTGCGCTGATTACCCCTGTTATTATTGGTTTCGCTTTCGGACCCGAAGTATTAGGTGGTTTGCTGGCCGGTGTTACCGTATCAGGTGTGCTGATGGGTATTTTCCAGAGCAATGCCGGTGGTGCATGGGATAACGCCAAAAAATCATTTGAAAAAGGTGTCGAGATCAATGGCGAGGTTCATTATAAAAAATCAGACCCTCATAAGGCATCTGTAACCGGTGATACCGTAGGCGATCCGTTCAAAGATACTTCCGGCCCGTCAATGAACATTCTGATTAAACTGATGTCGATAGTGTCATTGGTTATCGCACCGCATTTGAATCATCTGGTTGATACCAGTCCACGTATTCAAAGGGAAATACATAAACAATCAATGAACACCCATATGGTGATCAAGGCTGATAAGAAATTATAATTTGTATTGAAACTTTTCGAGAAAGGCGCTCTTTTCAGGGGCGCCTTTCTCTTTATATGTCAACCATCTTTATGAGTAAAAGATTATATTTCACGGTAATACCCCTGTCATAAGCTTTAATTTTCTTAAAAAACCAAAGTGTTACTCAAACACCTCGTTTCACCAACTCATACTGCAACTGAGGCACTTACATTAAAATAGCAAAAAGCAGGATTTCCTATAGATTTACTGGGTTTTTCGCATTTTTATTTGGAAATACCTCATTATTTCATTGTTACATTCGGCTCTTTAAGATTTAAATAAATTTAAGTACGTTTGGGGGAATGTGAATTTTTAAATTTTACTACTGATCTTACTATTTCAAAATGAAGTTATTTATTAAGAAACCTATTCAGCAACTAATGGCTGCTTCGGCAGAAACAGAAAAATCGCTGAAAAGAACCTTAGGCGTTGGATCGCTTATAGCCCTGGGTATTGGTGCCATTATTGGGGCCGGTATTTTTGTGCGTACTGCCGCCGCAGCGGGCGAGCATGCAGGTCCGGCCGTTACCATATCATTTCTTATAGCAGCCGCTGGTTGCGCGCTGGCCGGTTTATGCTATGCAGAATTTGCCAGTATGATCCCTATCGCAGGATCGGCCTACACCTATTCTTATGCTACCATGGGTGAATTTATTGCCTGGATCATTGGCTGGGATTTGGTATTGGAATACGCGCTCGGCGCAGCTACAGTATCCATAGGCTGGTCGCAGTATTTTAATGAGTTTTTATCGACATTTTTCAATTTCCATATACCCTATCAATGGACACACTCCTTTTTTGAGGTATCCAATACTACCGCCGGTATGTATGCCGCCGAGTTAGGCACCAGGGGCCTTATAAACCTGCCTGCCATATTTATCGTACTTGTTTTAACCTTGTTATTAATTCGCGGTACTGCAGAATCGGCGCTGGTTAACAACATTATTGTAATTGTTAAGGTAGCCATTGTATTAATGATCATTGGTTTAGGATGGAGCTTTATTAACCCGGCTTTCCATACGCCATACATGATCCCTGCAGACGCTGGTACTGTTAAAGTAAGTACAGGTGTAGTTGATTATGGCGATACGTTTAATCACGGCTGGCTGGGTGTTTTACGCGGCGCCAGTGTGGTATTCTTTGCGTTCATCGGGTTTGATGCTGTTTCCACAGCAGCTCAGGAAGCTAAAAATCCGCAAAGGGATATGCCAAAAGGTATCCTGATTTCATTGGTTTTCTGTACAGCGCTTTATATATTATTTTCACATGTACTTACCGGTTTAGTATCATACAAAGACTTCCTGATACAAGGTAAAGAGGCTTCTGTTAGTTATGCCATTAAAACCGCAATGCCTGGCTACGGATGGCTGGCCTCATTTGTTACGGTATCTATCCTTGCCGGTTTCTCTTCGGTTATCCTGGTGATGTTGATGGGCCAAACCCGCGTTTTCTACACCATGAGCACCGATGGTTTAATTCCCAAAGTATTTTCCAAATTACACCCTAAATTCCGCACGCCTTATAAATCACAATGGTTGTTTTTCGTGTTCGTATCCTTATTTGCAGGCTTTATTCCTGATAAATACGTAGGCGATATGGTAAGCATTGGTACGTTATTCGCTTTCGTACTGGTTTGTATCGGTATATTCATCCTCCGCAGGACTGATCCTGACATCAAGCGCCCATTCCAGACACCTGCTTATATGATCGTTTGCCCACTGGGCGCCGTTATCTGTTTATGTATGATTGCCAGTGAAGGCTGGGAAAACTGGGCCAGGCTTATTGTTTGGCTGCTGATTGGTTTTATCATTTACTTTGGTTACAGCATTAAACGCTCGCATGTTCGTCATGGTAAGGTAGAAGCTGCTGAAGATCCTATCAATCCAAAATTTATGGAATAATTACATATTTTATGTCCCAAATAAAAAAAGGTTCTGATTTTTCAGAACCTTTTTTGTTACCTTATCTTTTATAACCGACAGGTAAGGCCAATTCATGAGGGATAAAAATCTTTGGGTATTAATATTTGTTTGCATCATTAACTCGCTGGGTTTTGGCATTATAGTGCCGGTGCTGTACACTTATGGTAAAACATTTGGCATAACCGGCGAAACACTGGGTATTCTAACCGCCTCGTTCTCCGTAGCTCAATTTTTCGCCACCCCCGTTCTAGGTTCGCTGTCTGATAAATGGGGACGTAAACCCGTGCTCATCATCAGCCTTGCGGGTACCTGTCTCTCGTTCCTGATGTTTGCCTGGGCAGGCAGTATATTCATGCTGTTTTCGGCCCGTATTCTTGACGGCCTTACCGGCGGTAACGTGTCTGTAGCACAGGCTATGGTATCTGACACGGCAACACCACAAAACAGGGCAAAAAAGTTTGGCATCCTGAGTTCGGCATTTGGCTTTGGCTTTGTAATTGGCCCGGCCATTGGTGGTTTGCTCAATAAGTTCGGTCCGCAGGCACCATTCTTTTTTGCCGCCTGCATTTCGCTTATCGGTACGTTATGCACTATTTTTTTCCTGAAAGAAACTAATCACACCGATCCCGATAAAAGGCTAAATGGTAAAACAAATTTTAAATTGTCAGCCCTTGTTACTACTCTAAAACGTCCTTTAATAGGTACCGCGGTGTTCACCGGGTTTATGCTTACCATGGCGCAGTTTACCATGATTATTGGTTTCCAAACATTTAGTGTTGATGTACTACAAATAAACCCAACACAAATAGGCATTTTATATGCCGGTTTTGGCGTAAGCGGCATTATTATGCAGCTGAGCGTGCCGCTGCTTACCAAATGGTTCTCGTCAAAAGCCACCATCCTGCTCCTTTCAACCATGATGTGCCTGGCTGCCATGTTTATTACCGGGCTTACTAACGAGTTTATTACATTTACTATAGGCATTTGCGTATACGGTTTATTCAACGGCTTGCGTAACCCAATGATCAATGCCCTTATTGCCGACCGGATAGATCAGAACGAACAGGGCAAAATTTTAGGCATCAATCAGTCCTACGCATCCATAGGGCAAACACTGGGCCCGGTAACTGCCGGGTTCGCGGCTTTGATTTCTGTACATGGTATTTTCTTCTTATCTTCCTTTTATATTTTAATCGCGCTATTACTCAGCTTCCGGTTAAAATCAAAAGAATAAAAACAGTATAATCATGCACCCATTAATTTTCAGAGAGGTACTATCCGTTACCATGATCCTTTTCGCCATTATTGATATTTTGGGTGCCATACCCGTAATTATCCAGGTAAGGCAGCGTGTGGGGCATATCGAATCGGAAAAGGCCAGTATAGCCGTATTGGTTTTAATGGTGGTGTTTTTATTTGTGGGCGATGAACTGCTGGCCATTATTGGGTTGGATGTGGCATCTTTTGCCATAGCGGGCTCGCTGGTTATATTTATTATAGCGATGGAAATGATATTAGGTGTGGATTTCTTCAAGGAGGAAGTTCCGCTGTCGGCTTCTATTGTACCTTTAGCCTTCCCGCTCATCGCAGGCGCAGGAACCATGACTACCCTACTCTCTTTAAAATCGCAGTACCAAACCCAGAATATACTGATGGGCATCATATTAAATACCCTGGTAGTTTATATAGTGCTCAAAAATGTAAAATGGATTGAAAAACTACTTGGCCCTATAGGGCTCAGTATATTGCGTAAAGCCTTCGGTATTATACTGCTGGCCATAGCTATAAAATTATTCAGGAGCAATACGCACTTATAGGCCCCCCAAGCCCCCTGAAGGGGGAGCTTTTTGAATTGCAATATGGATGAAACTAATAAGGCCATTCCTTTCGGAATGGGGCCTTATTAGTTTATAATTGTGATTAAAATTAAGCGTTAAACAATTCATCAAGGTTGCCAAGCGCCATGGTAAAGCCTGCTTCAAAGCCCATTGCAACAATTTTCTCCAGATCGGCTTCACTGTCGAATGTTATATCTACTTTAATCTCGGTACCGCCTCCAACTGACTCAAAATTAGCCTGCCAGTGCATAGCGGGAAATGAATCATCCGGGTTGCCATTTTCGTCGCAGAACATGGTGGTTGAACTGAAGCTTTGCTGTGGAATTACCGATTTAAAATCAACCCGGCACCATGATCCTTCGCCATTGGGGCCAACCATTTGATATAACCACATTCCGCCTTCTTTAAATTCCAGGCTTTTGGTTTCGGCTTTCCAGGGTTTAGGGGCCCACCATTTATCCAGTATACTACTTTCGGTCCATGCTTTCCATACTTTTTCAACGGGGGCGGCAAATCCTCTTGTAACATGGATCATTTTGTTAGCCAGATCTTTTGAGATCACTGTTTCTGTTGTCATATTTATTAGTTTATAGGTCTTTTAATATGTTGTCTAACTGATCAAAACGATCTTCCCACGATTTGCGGAAACGCTCAAGCCATAAGTCTACTTCTTTCATCTTTTCTGGATTAAAATGGTAATAAATTTCCCTTCCGGTTTGCTGCGGCTTAATTACTTCACACTCCGTCAGGATACGGATATGTTTTGATACACCCTGCCTGGTACTATCGAAGTGTTCGGCAATAGCATTTGGTGTCATGGCCTGTAATGCCAGTAAACTTAAAATTGCCCTTCTGCTTGGGTCGGCAATAGCCTGGAAAATATCTCGTCTCATTTTATATTCGCAACCGATCAGTTGCAAATATAACCGCAACCGACCAGTTGCACAAATTTATTTTCATAATTTCCTCTATTACTTTGCCAGCGCCACTATGGCTTCGTCTTTGGTAGCTACAAAACTAACACGCCCACCTTTGTTGCTTTCATAAATAAAGTCGCGCAGGCTTTTGCTGCTATATTTTGAAAAATCGCCAACAATGGCCAGCTTCGCCCTGTAATTGGAGAATTTTTGAAGTACATCACCGGCAAGGGTGGTTTTCAGGTCAAAGAAATCGTCGGTTATATTTTCCTGATAAATGATTACCCTGTCTGCGCCCTGATAAGCACAGTTTGCTAATATGTCAAGCGCATCCTGGGTATTATTAATCTCAATAGTGTTGGATATGATCTCGGCTATGATAATATTATCCGAGTCGATCAGCTTGATGTCCATATTATTTTTTAATATAAAGATAACCGTTTACCTATATTGTTACAGGCTTAAGCTTAAATGCTTCAGGAAACCGGGGCGGTTAAACGGGCTACAAACATAGTATCGGCCTTGCGCTCGTAGCCTTTCAATACTGTACTCTCTTCCAGCTTAAGGCCAAGCTCGTTAACTATAAAGTCGACCACATCTTCGTTTTCGCCTTTAAATGCCGAGCACGTAATGTAAATAAGGGGTTTACCCGGTTTAAGATATTTTACGACGTTTTGAGCTATACTTTTCTGTAGCTTCTGAAAAAATTCAATCTTCTGCGGATTAAACTGCGCTATCATTTCCGGTGTGCGCCCCCAGGTGCCGGAACCGCTGCAGGGCGCGTCAAGGATAATACCATCAAAAGCGTAATCATGTAAAACCTGGTCGATGTTGGTAGTAAGGTCGAGCGCTTTTTTCTGATATTTGGTTAAACCCGCCAACTGGAAACGCTCATCGAGGTTGGCCAGTACCGATTCGCGGATATCAGACACTACCAGCTTAATGTTGGGTTCATCCTCATGCAGCAGTAATGATTTACCGCCCGACGCCGCACAGGCATCCCACCAGCTATCCCAGCGCTGCGGCCTAAAAAAATCGCCGGTTTGCTGCGATGAAAAGTCCTGCACCTCAAACCAATGTTGTTTTGAGAATATGGTTTCTAAACGGGTACCGTTAGGGAGGGAAAAACATCCGTTGCCCTCATCTTTAAATACAATTTGTGCTTTAGTAAGTTCGGCCTTAACCAAGTGGTCATAGCCATTACGTACACGAATAAAAAGATCCGGCTGGGTAAAAAATGATTTTAAAAACGCATCCGTATCAATATCTGCTGATACCTCCGCACCCCACGGAAATACATCGTTTAAATTAAAATCAGGGTATGCAGTTTTTACGAGGGCAAATTTATCATCGGCGTTAAAACCTATGCAGGCAGCCCACTCAGGTTTAAAGTTTTGTAAAAAGGAATTGACTTGCGTGTTGCATAAAAACTCCGCAATAAACAGGCGTTCGTCGGCAGGTAAATCGGGCAGCGCCTTTCCTATTCTGAAATAGTTGTACATCAACCGGTTGGCAATGCGCCTGTCGGTTGAACCCATTTGTTTGTTTTGTCTGTAAAAACCGGGTAAAAACTTACTTAGCGGTGTATCTGCTGGGTATTCACCCAATATTCGCTGAAAAGTTTTAAGCTGGTTTATAGCCTTCATTCTACCTTTTTTAACTCAAAGTTAGTGTACATTAATATATTTACATGCGCATTCACCCATCCCAAGCCAGTTTTTTTCACAAAGCGAAAGTTGTTATGTATGCCGGTAAAGTCTGTTTTATCCAAATCAGTCATTCCTTTATTCCCTTCAAAAAGCTGCATGCCAAAATACAAACCCTCGTCAAAGCCTTTTATAGCATATTCGGTTGGTTCAACGTGATAAGCTTTATGATAGTTACGCAAAAAAGTAACAGTAGCTTCCTGCTTGTAATTTATTTTATCTGTTGAGGTAATATGTGTTTTTAACCGTTGCAATATATCAGTCTTTAAAAAACTGAATTTTTCCCAGCTCGGGTGCCCAAACAAAGTTACCGGGTAATTTTTATTCAAGGTATCTAATGATCGCAGGGTAACTCCTAAAAATGCCTGATCTGTAGCCGGTATCACAAATACATTCTGATCTGTTTTCGACAACTGCGGAACTAACCCTCCAAGTTGCCCGCGTGAAATCACAACACTTACAACTTTTACTTTCTTTTTGCCCAAACTGTCAATAGCCTTTTTAAAGTTAACTACATAATCGTTCTCCTGGCTAAAACCCGAGCGCAGTATAAATATTTTTTTGGGCTTTATTTTATCGTTGATGTACTGCGCTGCTCCCCAGGCGTGATATTCCAGCGGAGTAATAGCGGTAATGAGATTATTGTTTTTTATGTTGGCAGGTGAAGACGGCGACAATGGCGATAAAATTGGCGCACGAAGGCCCATAGTAGCCGAGAACACCTTTATTCCCTCCGGAAAAACCGGTCCTACAATGAGGTCACTTGTCCTGATCTGTGGATTATAGGCCAGACTGTGGGCCGCTGAAGCGTCATCTTTTGAATCATACAATTGCAGCTTAAAGTTAGCTCCACCCGCAGCCAGCGAATCTAAAGCGAGCTTAAAACCCTGATAGTACTCCACACTCATGTTGGCCTGGGTTAAGCCTGCGCTGCTATAGTTGCGGGGTGCAACATGATCAAGTCCCAACGGTAATATCATGGATATGATATGAACCTTTGATTCGGGCTTAGCAGCTGCTTTTTCTTCGGCTTTGGTCTCGGGCTTTTCAGTTTGCTTTTTTACAGACGTTGATACAGGCTGCACCTTTGGCGAACATGCACCCAGTATCAGCGCCGTTATAAAAAACAATAACCATTTATTCCCACTCAATGGTAGCAGGTGGTTTTGAACTGATATCATATACTACCCGGTTAATTCCTTTTACGTTATTGATAATCTCGTTAGAGATTTTGGCCAACAGATCATAAGGTAAATGGCACCAATCAGCTGTCATCCCATCCAATGATTCAACAGCACGCAGGCAAATCACGTTCTCATAGGTACGTTCATCGCCCATAACTCCTACAGATTGTACCGGCAAAAATATAGCGCCGGCCTGCCAAACCTTATCGTAAACACCGTATGATCGCAAATTGTTGATATAAATTGCGTCGGCCTCCTGCAATATAGCTACTTTTTCTGGTGTAATATCACCTAAAATCCTGATAGCCAATCCTGGACCCGGGAACGGGTGCCTGCCTAAAATATTCGGATCAATGTTTAAAGCCTTGCCTACACGCCTAACTTCATCCTTAAATAGGGTATTTAACGGTTCAACTACTTTAAGCTTCATAAAATCGGGCAAACCGCCAACATTATGGTGCGATTTGATAGTAGCCGATGGTCCTTTTACCGAAACTGATTCAATAACGTCGGGGTAAATAGTTCCTTGTCCTAACCATTTTACATCCTGTACCTCGTGTGCGGCATCATCAAACACTTCAATAAACACACGGCCAATAGCTTTGCGTTTCTTTTCCGGATCGGTTAAGCCTGCCAGCGCGTCATAAAAACGCTGCTTGGCATCAATACCTTTTATATTAAGCCCCATGTGCTTGTAAGAATCAAGCACTTGCTCGTACTCGTCTTTACGCAGCAGACCATTGTCTACAAATATGCAATGCAAATTTTTGCCGATAGCCTGGTGCAGCAGCACTGCAGCAACCGATGAATCGACACCGCCTGAAAGGCCAAGCACTACTTTATCATCGCCCAGTTTTTGGCGCAAGGCGGTTATGGTTGTTTCAATAAACGAATCGGGTGTCCAGTCCTGATGGCAGCCGCAAATGTCAACCAAAAAGTTCTCCAGCAATTGCTTGCCGTCGATGCTATGAGTTACTTCGGGGTGAAACTGTATACCGTAGGTTTGGGTTCCGGTTACCTGGTAAGCCGCTACCTTTACAGTATCGGTACTGGCAATGATCTCGAAATTATCGCCAATGCGGTCGATGGTATCGCCATGCGACATCCAAACCTGTGAGCTTTCGGGAATATTTTTAAACAGTGGGTTTTCTTTGTTGATATATTCGAGGTTGGCACGGCCATACTCGCGGGTGCTTGATGGCAATACCTCTCCCCCATGAAAATGCGCCACATACTGAGCACCGTAACAAACGCCTAAAATAGGCCGGGTGGTATGAAACTGCTCAAAATCGAAACGGGGAGCATCGTCCTGCCTTACAGAATAAGGACTGCCGGATAAGATGATTCCTTTTACAGTGCTGTCAATTTCGGGATAATGATTAAAGGGGTGGATCTCACAGTAAATATTGAGCTCCCTGACACGGCGCGCTATAAGTTGGGTGAATTGCGAGCCAAAGTCAAGAATGAGGATTTTTTCTTGCATGGGCAAAGATAGGATTTTGACCGTTGATTTTGAGTGATTATTTTGATTTCGTTGATTTTTTGTCTGAACCGGGGTTTAATGAAATTAAGGGATTCCGGGATTTTTCCTTGCAACGGATCAGCTTCGGACGAAAGCAGGCAGAACCTGATGGATTTGGTGCGACAGCAGGGAGACAGCAAGTTATGTTAAATTTTGCAGTAAGGTCAAAAATGCAAATAACTGATTATCAGATATTCACCAATGTTCATATCTGTTCACGCACCTGTGAACGTGAACAACATGGGCTGTTCGCTCCGAACTATGGTGCTTTTACATGCAGTTTCTCCTTAAGGCGTAGTTGCAGCAACAGGCAACACTTTCCCGTTGAAGAACTTATGTCCGGTAAGCGCGAAATCGGCAACATATTTACCCATTTCAAATGCCAATACCGGCGACTGGTAACCCGGGAACGCTTTCTCCAGCATTTCAGTTTGCGCCGACCCGAGTGCAAGGCAATTTACTTTGATGTCCTGTTCGGTTAGCTCCTGAGCCAGGCATTCGGTTAGCGTATGTAAAGCAGCCTTACTGGCCGAATAGGCAGATAGTCCCGGAAATTTGGTACTCCCCTGAAAGCCGCCCATACTGCCAATATTCAGGATATGTGAGCCGGCTGGCATCAGGGGTATCAGTGCTTGTATAATGCGTACGTGACCCATAAAATTACTTTGCAGCATCTCTACAAAATCACTTTCCAATAATTCGGTAAAAGGTTTATTAACAAGTACACCGGCATTGTTTATTAAAATATCTACACGGTTATCAAAGTTAGCGGCAATAAATTGTTGCAGGCCCGCGTAATCATCATGAACAATGTCAAAATTCAGGGCGAAAAGCTGGCAGTCAGGATTAAGCCCGTGGGCTATTTCCAGCAAACGTTCTAATTTATCCTGTGAGCGGGCCAGCGCTATTACCTTATGGCTGCCCGAAAGTATCAGTTCAATTACAGCTTCAAATCCTACGCCGCTGCTGGCGCCTGTTATAATGATGTTCATAAGTCCTCTAACCCCTAAAGAAGGAATAAAATTTAAAATTTCAAATATGTCATCGCGAGCGTAGCGTGGCAATCTCACCAGTGCAGAATCGACCTGCTAAACGAGATTGCTTCGTGCCTCGCAATGACATATCGGTATTAATATGATACGACATGTTGTTAATAGACGCGCGCCTAAAATACCAATTTTTGTTCAACGGGATAAGCTATTAGGTAAAAACCATCGGCTATGAGTTTTTTTAACTCGGGCTCATTCTTTGCCTTTTGTTCCAGAAACTGTCTGATATCGGCAGCTAATAACGGTTCTATATTCTCGTGCTCCAGCATTTCCAGTATTTCGAGGGCGCAAAGCCAATCGTTATGATGATTACTTTGGAGTTTTAGCCATACATTGCCTAAAAAACTATAGTCGCCCTGTTTTAACCGGCAGTTGCGAACCTGCTGATAAAGCTTGTGCAGCTCTTTGGTTTTAAAATCGTAGTCGGCATGATGAGTAGCCGTTCTTGATTTGTAAACCACGTCCTCAAAAGCTTCTTTATCAGCAGCGCCACAAAAAACGGATACTATTTTTTCTCCAACCGCCATATCATATACCCCCCATGATGGATCAAATAACACCTGGCCTTTTTTGTCGATAACCGTACAATCAGCAAAAGTAATGAGCTGCGTTTTATCCAAAAATGATAAAACAGTTTTTACCGTTCCGGTAACTGTAATACCGCTTTCAAAATCAAGTGTAGCTGTTTTGCCTTTAGCTATACCCATGTTATCCAATTCTTCTTCCGACAGGTCTTCCAGAGGCGAATTAATATTTTTTAGTTTGCCAACCGGCGAGCTAAAACCATCCTGGTGATAATTTTTGCCATGACCGGGCAACTGTTTATTATTTAAAGATAAAACAGTGGGCCGTGTAGTTTTAATAAAGTACGGGTTGCCTTCTTTATCTGACTTAAAATCAGTAATAATACCCGAAACCTGTAAGCCTGAGCTGTAAACCGCGGTACAGGTATTTTTACTTTCAACAGCTTTAGTAAGACCATAGGTCCCGCCACGCCTGAACGACATGGTATTGGCAAACTCTTCCAATACGTCTATCAGGTTTTGAAAAGTTGGCGTTACAAAAAGTTGCGGTTGCGGCTTGGTAATATCATAACTATAGTTTACCGCATCGGCGGTGTACCATAGCTTTTCAACTTCGGGGTTCATGCAGCTCGAGCTTTCGCCTATTGACGAGAGCAGGCCAGCGCCATAAATTTTAGGCTGTTCCAGCGTACCAATGAGGCCGTATTCTACCGTCCACCAGTGCAGGCGGCTCAGTAGGGCCATTTCCGATGGTTCGCCCATATTTTCCTGGCGATAAGCTACCAACTCTTCGGCCTTTTTAATGGCTTCCTCATCAGCATCGGGCATTTCCTTGAGTATCGAGAGTTCCCGAATAGCCTCATACAATTCAAAATCCTGGGCCGAAAACATGGCTTTAGCGCCTATCGAACCAAAATAACTCAAGTATTCATGGTAATCCTTATCAGCAATAATAGGCGCGTGCCCTGCCGACTCATGGATAATATCCGGAGCCGGGGTGTATTCAATATGCCTTAACTGGCGTATATCCGCAGCTATAACCAGTACCCTGAAGGCCTGGTATTCCATAAACGCAGCCGGAGGTATAAAGCCGTCAACGGTAACCGCGCCCCAGCCTATTTTGGCCAGCGCGTTGTTCATTTCCTGCAAATTGGGGATACGCTCAATTGTTAACCCGGCTTTGGTTAAGCCGGGTATATATGGATAGTAGGCTACATCTTTAAGATAGCTGTAATTTTGCCGCATTACATATCGCCAAACCGCATGATCAATGGGCGTGTAATGCTCATAATGCTGGTCGACTATAAATTGCTTTAAATGACCGGGCAACGCAGCAACCTGCGGATTGTTAAAATCATTAAAATGGCTCATTAATAAATTAAATTTATATATAGAACGCCAATTTAAGTAAATGCTTACCTCACTTGCAAAGTTTGGAATATGATTTTAGTATAGCTTTCAAATTAGAATAATATTCTGCTTATTGCTGATTTTCCAATGAAAATTCCGATGGTTTTTGCAATCCCCGCTCAAGGCGTTTTGGGCGTATCACATAATATATACCAATTAAAGCAACAATAATTGAGATGAGGTAAAAGCCAAAGCTCAAGTAAACAGCCATATCTTCGGTAAGATTAAACTGACGTGCCAGGGTTAAAAAAAGCGCATCTCTGATGCCGCCACCGCCTAAACTAAACGGAATAACTGCTGCTAATGAAGAGAAGAGAAATGATAACAGGTAAGGCGCAAACTTGCCGTTAAAATCCTGGGCAAGCAGCAAGCATACAATGGCAAGTAATTGCATACTTTGTACACCAATAGCTTTCAGATGGCCGGAGAAAAAATTATGGGTATAATCCCTGAAAAATTTACGTGCAATAAAATAATAAATTACAGACCCCACCGAAACTATACTTAGCGGAATTGCTAAATGATACGGGAAACTCGGAATTAAAATAATAAGGCCAACCACAATAGCGCCAATAGCCCAAAAGCCGCTTAGTCTATCAAACAAAATAGCCCAGAAAACTTTTTTGGTGGGTAATTTATAGGTTTTATGCAGTAAGTAAATTTTATAACCATCGCCGCCTATGCCACCGGGTAATAATACGTTATAACACAAGCCTAAAAAATACAAGCGGAGGTTAAAACGCCAATCAAGCTTAAGACCAATAGATTTAAAGAAGCTAAGTAAACGCCATGACGAAAACAGCATTGAGCCCACGTAACAAAGAATAGCTGCAGTCAGCCAGGCACGGTTAGCATGCGCAAGGCGAAATTTTATTTTAGCAAACGGCACTTTGCTAAAAACCCAGTATAACAGGCCACCGGTAACAACAATTATTAGTATAACTTTTATAACGCCCCAAAGCTTACCCTTCCAGGTTTTATGCTCGGCACCTTCGTCAATTATTTCGTCTTCTGTCATTGGCTGCAAAGCTAATTATTTGATTGAACACATGAATTTTTTTTTAAACTGTAACAACATTGGTTCAACAACGCAGTTTATATAACTAAAGTTTGCCAAAACAATAAAAAACCTGACCATCAGCAATATGTAATCATTGATTAATTGAGCAAAAATCATCATATCTATTGTTATTTTTGCGGAAATTTTATTAGTATGAGTAAAGTAAAAGTTGGCCTGGTACAAATGAGCTGCACTGCCGATAAGCAGCAGAACTTGCAAAAGGCTATTGTTAAGGTTAGGGAAGCCGCCGAAAAGGGTGCACAAATAGTTTGTTTACAAGAGCTGTTTACCTCGCTTTATTTTTGTGATGTTGAAGATTACGACAACTTTAAGCTGGCCGAAGCCATACCCGGCCCATCAACTGATGAGCTATCAAAGGTAGCTGCCGAGCTTAATGTGGTGATCATTGCCTCGCTGTTTGAAAAACGTGCACAGGGTGTTTACCACAACACTACAGCGGTTTTAGATGCCGACGGAAGTTACCTGGGCAAATACCGTAAAATGCATATCCCCGACGATCCGGGCTTTTACGAAAAATTTTACTTCACTCCCGGCGATCTGGGGTACAAAGTGTTTAAAACCAAATATGGTAAATTAGGCGTACTGATTTGCTGGGACCAATGGTATCCCGAAGCAGCCCGTATCACCGCACTAATGGGTGCCGATATATTGTTTTACCCAACCGCTATTGGCTGGGCTACTACCCAGGACGAGGCTACCAATATTGAGCAATACAATGCATGGCAAACCATACAACGCTCGCACGCTGTAGCCAACGGCATACATGTGGTGAGCGTTAACCGTGTAGGTGAAGAAGCCGGCGTAAAATTCTGGGGGGGATCATTCTTTGCAAACCCTTTTGGCGCGATTATTCACCAAACGTCGCATAATGAGGAAGAGGTAGTAGTACAGGAGCTGGACCTTGACAAATCTGACTATTACAGGAGCCACTGGCCGTTTCTGCGCGACCGCAGGATTGACAGTTACCAGCCAATAACTAAGCGTTTACTGGACGAGGATTAGCCCCACCCAACCCTCCCCTAAAGGGAGAGGGCTTTATATAACATGTCATTGCGAGGCACGAAGCAATCTTATCGAAAAAGTGCCCGAACATGCACAATGAGATTGCCACGCTGCGCTCGCAATGACATACAAATTTAATTAACCTAAATGAGCCAAAATATATCTACCATACAAACTCCTGCTTCACAAGGATTTTTTTTTCCTGCCGAATGGGCTAAACATACCGCTACCTGGCTTTCATGGCCGCATAAGGAAGCCTCATGGCCGGGAAAGCTGGACACGGTGTACCCGTCATACATTGAATTTATTAAAATTTTAACCCGTAACGAACTCGTACGCATAAACGTGGCTGACGAGGCAATGAAGGCGTCTGTAACCTTTCAGCTACAAACTGCCAGTGTTGATATGGAATGCGTGGAACTGTTTGAGTTTGGCACTAACGATGCCTGGTGCCGTGATCACGGACCTGCGTTTGTGATCAATCCGGAAACCAAACAAAAAGCCATTATTGACTGGGGGTATAACGCCTGGGGTGGGAAATATCCGCCATTTGACCTCGATGATGTGATTCCTACCAAAATAGGTCAGCATTTTAATTTGCCGGTATTTAACCCCGGTATTGTGATGGAAGGCGGCTCTGTTGATTTTAACGGCAAAGGCACCATCCTTACCACAACAGCATGTCTGCTTAATAAAAACCGAAATCCGCTGTTAAGCCAGGATCAGATAGAAACCTATCTCCACAATTATTATGGCGCCGAGCAAATTTTATGGCTGGGCGATGGCATTGTTGGCGATGATACCGACGGCCATATTGATGATATTACCCGTTTTGTAAACGAGGATACTGTGGTTACCGTAGTTGAAGAAGACAAAAACGACGAAAATTATCATATACTGCAGGAAAACCTGGAAGCCTTAAAAACCATGCGCCTGCTCAACGGCAAGCAGCTTAACATTGTTGAGCTGCCTATGCCCGAAGCGGTGATTTATGAGGATACCCGCTTGCCGGCGTCTTATGCCAATTTTTATATTGCAAATTCGGCCGTGATCGTTCCCACATACCGTTCTGTAAACGACGATAAAGCATGTGCCATATTGCAGCAATGTTTCCCTGACCATGAGGTTATAGGCATTGATTCTACAGATATTATTTGGGGGCTTGGTAGTTTCCATTGCCTGAGCCAACAAGAGCCTGTTATATAACAATACTTGTGTACAACAGCAAAAGGGCCGCTTGATGCCACGAATGGTCGGAAGAAATTCCGGCCATTTTTTATGTCTTAAAAAAGAGGCCGGGATCACCACCACATTGTACAACAATTAAAGCAATGGCCAAGTCTCTGACTTCCATAGCAAATCGTCTTTTAGAAGTTTTATAACCCTGTTTATTCCCCTTTTTGTAGATCAATACCAGCATACTGGTTATCAATGTCATATATAACATAACCTGTAGACCGTTTTTATTTAGCGAAACCAGGTGGCTCACGTTGAGTTCTTGTTTGAGGAACCGAAAAAAAACCTCCATGTCCCAACGCCTGCGGTAGGCTTGGGCGATGTCTTTGGCTGATAAGTCGAACTCATTGGTTAACAGCCAGTACTCTTTACCATCATCGGATTTACTTTTTACGACAACCAGGCGAAAAGGACGATCCACCTGTACCTCTCTGTAATGTTTATTCCCCCGCTTGTTGGCTATAGGCATACCTGTATAGAGCCGGACAATGCTATCTCTAAGCAAAATGGATCCCCCCATATCCATGTTCTGCCCTTCAGTGATCAGCGATTCTACCCATTCGAACTTTCTGTTCTCCTTTGAACGACAGATGAAGTTTAGCTCACTTTCACTGAAAGTTTTCATTGTCCGGGTAGATTGAAGCCCCCTGTCCAGTACATAGATATTTTGATGCCCGGGTTCTTTCTTTACGTGCGCCATGACAACCTCAATGAGAAAAACAAGTAAATAATTGATAATCAAATGCTTAAATACAAAACTTTAAGCCTGAAAAACAAAAAAAGTCGGAAGATAAAATCTTCCGACCATTCGTGGCTTGATGCGGCCTTTTTGTTTTACTTGATTAATTTTGTATAGTGATTATACCAGTTAATGATTTGCCTGTTTTTAAGCAAAAAGTCCTGCAATGGGCATCGTCGTTTGATGCCATAAGCTACCTTGACTCCAATGGCTTTAATGATCCTTATGGTAAGTTTGATACAATGATTGCGATGGGTGCCAGGAACGAGCTGACCGCCACGGCAGGGGATGCGTTTAATCAACTGGAGACCTTCCGGCAGCACAATCCGGGATGGATAACCGGTTTTTTAGGTTACGATCTGAAGAATGAAACAGAACAACTAACTTCACTAAACCCCGATAAGTTGCAATTTCCGGATCTGTATTTTTTTGCTCCCGAACACGTTATTGTTATTAACGGTAATCAAGCGGAAATAATAAGCAATACTCCTGAGCTAATTTTAAATAATATTGAGCGCCAGGAATTAGTTGCCTACAAGCCCGGGCCATCCATAAACTTGCAGTCACGATTTAGCAAACATGAATATATTAACGCGGTAACCAGCATACAGGAGCACATTAATCGCGGCGATATATATGTAACCAATTTTTGCCAGGAGTTTTTTGCCGAGCATGCCCATATCGACCCGTTAGCCATATTTACCCAACTCAATAAGGTTTCGCCCAATCCGTTTAGCACTTTTTTTAAGTGGAAAGATAATTATATACTTGGCGCATCGCCCGAGCGTTTTTTGGCTAAACGCGGCAGCAAGTTAATATCACAGCCCATTAAAGGCACCGCCAAAAGAGGTGCAGACACCAAAACAGACGATGCAATAAAACAACAACTGCGCAACCATCCAAAAGAACTGCAGGAAAACGTAATGATTGTTGACCTTGTCCGGAACGATCTTACCCGCTCGGCCAAACAGGGTACGGTTAAAACCGAAGACCTTTTTGGCATTTACAGTTTTCAATATGTACATCAGATGATTTCGACAGTGGTGTGTGAAATTCAGGATGAACTATCGCCTATTCAAGCTATTAAAAATACTTTCCCCATGGGCAGCATGACAGGGGCGCCAAAGATCAGCTCTATGCGCTTAATGGAACAATACGAGCGCAGCAAACGCGGCATGTACTCAGGCGCTATAGGTTATTTAAGTCCGGATAATGATTTTGATTTTAATGTGGTGATCCGCACCTTGCTTTATAATTCAGTTGATGGTTACTTGTCATTCCATGCGGGCAGCGCCATAACTTATCACGCCAATGCCGAAAATGAGTACGAAGAATGCCTGCTTAAAGCACAGGCTGTTGTAGAAGTTTTGGGTGGGCTGAAGTAACCATTGCCGTCAGGCCTTTAACTCCACTGTTATCTTATCCCCCATTCGCACCTTAATATCAGACCCAACTGCAAAAAATGCCGAAACAGGTTCACGTTCCAGGTAGGGTTTAAACTCTTCCCCATATAATGCGGTGACATCGGCATCAAAAACATAATCTTTAACCTTGCCAGTTTGCCATGAGATGTGCTCAACCTGGTATTCCATTGTGGTAACACGGCTTAGTTTATTATATCCCCAGTAGTGCTCTAAAATAAACTCCTCGGCACTGCCCGGTTCCATAGCCAATAATTCATTACTTGCCGTGGCACCAAGCTTGTTCCACCTGCCATTTAATTTCCATTCATATAAAAATCCGGTATGGTTATCAGGCGTAAGGGTAATAGAGCTACGCATGGGTAATGCCCGGTAATGTTCTTTATATAAATTATTGGCAATAAGGGCAATAATGCTTTTAGGCACAATTTCACTGATAAAAACAGCTCCCCTTTTCCATCCGTTACCATTAAAATGCCTTACATAGAAACGAAGATTAACCTCTTCAAAATTTACATGCCATGGCCATTTAATACCGAGCACTTTGGTATCTAAAAACATAAAGCCCACCATACTCACAAATGCCTTGCCCTGCCACAAATCGAGCACAGTAGCAGGTGGCAGGTAAGGGTCAAGTATTTGCGGGTCAACCTCATAGTTAATCATGACCAGATTTTTCCACTGAGCCTGTAAAAACTGACGTTTGGGCATTTAGTAGTGAGTTTTAAGTAATGAGTATTGAGTTTTAAGCGCCCTGTAAATATTTATGTAAGAGTTTTTCACTCAATACTCAGTACTCAAAACTATTTCTTATAATATTTCATTGCCTCGGGTATAAGGTTTTGAATGTTGGCTATGCGGGTTGCGTCGGCAGGGTGCGTACTTAAAAGTTCAGGTGGAGCTTCTCCTTTATTTTGAGCAGACATACGCTGCCAGAATGTTATAGCATTATGCGGATCGTAACCGGCCATGGCCATAAAGGTAAGCCCTAAACGGTCGGCTTCAGATTCCTGGTCGCGTGAGTATTTTAATAATAACAATTGGCCGCCAACGCCATACAACTGATTTATTACAGTTTGTGTACCGGCAGATTTAGTATTAGTAGCTACCCCTACACCAGTGCCCACGCCTTCAACTACCATTTGTTTTGAAATACGCTCGGCAGAGTGCCTCGCAATGGCATGACCAATTTCATGTCCCATAACAACGGCCAGGTAAGCATCCGTATTGGCTACCGGCAACAAGCCGCTATATACGGCAACTTTGCCACCGGGCATACACCAGGCATTAACTTCGCTGCTTTGAATCAGGTTAAATTCCCACTGGAAATTATATTGGTCGCCATAACCATTTTGTTTTAAATAACTTTCAATTGCAACCGCAAGGTTGTTACCAATTCTTTTAACGCGCTGGGCATCGGTACCAGTATTGATAACTTTTGTTTTAGGGTCTGACAGTAATTGCTTGTAGCTTGCCGCTGCAGATTGGTTTACTTCGGCATCGCCAACAAGGCTTAATTGCTTACGTCCTGTTAGCGGGACAGTTGAACAGGAATACAATGCCATGATGAATATCAGGGCAATAACAGGTTTGATTTTTTTCATGGTGATCAGGCAGCTTTTTTCTTAAAAAAATTAACTTTCGATTCTTTGCCTTTTAGTAAGCGTTCGATATTCTTTTGATGTGTTACAAGTATCAGCAGGCATATACACATACCATAAATTACCACCGACCTGATAGACGTGGGGAAAATAAACGAGACCCCTATAGGATATGTAAAGGCTGCTGCAATTGAGCTGAGCGATACATACCTTGTTATTAAAAGCACCAATACAAATACCACTACGCATAATAACGCGGCATGAAAATGAATAGCCAAAATCATTCCAAATAAAGTGGCAACGCCTTTGCCACCTCTAAAACCGGCAAAAATCGGGAACAAGTGGCCCATTACAGCCGCTACGCCCAACGCCAGCGCGTAATTGGTATAAGCAACCGAATTATACGGACCTGTGGTTGATACTCCTATAAAATAAGCAAGGTTTGTAGCTGTCCATCCTTTTAAAATATCGAGCATCATTACCGGTATACCGGCCTTTTTTCCCAACACCCTGAAAGTATTGGTAGCGCCGGCATTACCGCTGCCATACTCTCTCACATCAATATCATAAAAAGCCAGACCTATCCAAACGGCAGTAGGTATAGATCCGCAGAGGTAGGCCAATATGAGTGCTGAAACTGAATAAACGGTTATCATTTCTCTGCAATATTACAAAATTGATGCGGTACTAAAATTTTAATCATCATTTTAACGCCTGGCGTTAATTCCGGATCCGGATATTCCGGATTATTGAATTGCTTAAATTGGTTAAGCCTGGTAAATGAGGTGCAGGTACTATACCGCCTTAAGGCTTAAATCTAAACTTTTTACAGAATGCGTTAATGCACCAACTGATATATAATCAACCCCGCAATCGGCATACTCCCGTATATTATCAACGGTTATGCCTCCCGATGCCTCGGTAATGAAACGTCCCTGAATAATATTGACTGCCTGTCTCAGATTGTCAAAATTGAAGTTATCCAGCAATATACGGTTTACATGGCCGGTTTGCAAAACCTGGTCAAGCTCTTCCAGGTTCCTTACTTCAATTTCTATAGCAAGTTTCTTGTTATTGTTTGCAAGGTACTGGTTTGCGTTTTCAATGGCCTGCCTTATGCCGCCGGCATAGTCAACGTGGTTATCCTTAATCAAGATCATGTCATACAAACCAAAGCGATGGTTAACTCCTCCGCCTATTCTTACTGCCCACTTTTCAAGATAACGCAGGCCTGGGGTTGTTTTACGGGTATCTAAAACTTTGGTATTGGTATCTTTTAAAAGATCAACTATTTCGCGGGTTTTTGTAGCAATTCCAGACATGCGCTGCATACAATTCAGTACCAAACGCTCGGCTATCAAAATACTTTGGGCACTGCCCTCCACTTCAAAAGCTATGTCTTTGGGTTTTACAACTGCCCCGTCATTTAAAAATACATTAAGCTTAAGTCCGGCATTAACTACATTAAAAATTTCGGCAGCCAGCTCAACTCCGGCCAGTATACCTTCGTCCTTTACTAAAAGTTTTGCTTTACCTGTTGTGCCGGCCGGAATGGTTGACAATGAGGTATGATCGCCATCACCTACATCTTCCTTTAAAGCTTCAACTATAAAATGGTGTATAAGTTCCTTATCCAAGTGTATTATTTTTAAGCCTCAAAAGTAACAACAATTTTTGGATGCACAGGTTTTAGATATGCTCATGTATAAATTTAAGACTTGCGAATGAAAAAGCAGACTCGTTTATCTACGCTTAACTCAGTGTGTTATTTCGAGGTAAAATATACACACCGGGGATTTGCTCCCCTATTTCATCTTTTCATTTTCAATACGTAGTTCAATGATACTCAGTTTACTATCTGCGTCTTTAAGGGTAAAAGCAACACGATACACGCCGCTTTCGGTTGTGAGGATAAATACACCAAAACGGTAGTTGGCACTGGAATTTACTTTATGCAGCAACTTTATGGTTTTGGGCTTGTTTTTTGAAAAAAAACGGTCGAGTATAAGCGTAGCCTGAGTTTGTGAATAGATATTTTCATTATCCATTATGGCAATTTCAATGCTTGATGCAAATAACTTAGACAGTTCTTTGGTATTACCCTGTTTTATAAGATTGGCTACATTATCAATTGGGTCGGCCATCGCAACACACGGCAATAACAGTAAAATAATAAACGATGGCAGGTAAATCAGCTTCATATTATATTTTATGTAATAAGCAGGGACTTCATGTTACACAATGCTATAAGCGTGCCAACGGGGCTATTGGTCTTCTAAAAAGATATAACTGTTTTTATAATTAATTATTATTCAAATAAAGTGCATCATAGGTCTGCCTGCCGAAAATAAAAAAATTATAATATAAAGTAGAGCGTTGCCTTTATATTTGCGCTGTGGAAAATAAAAAAAAACTCGCATTAATTATTCTTGATGGCTGGGGTTATGGCCGTAACGACCAGTCGAACGCGATACTTGCAGCCGACACACCATTTGTGGATGGGCTACTGCAACAATATCCAAACTCAAAATTAGAAGCCTCCGGAACAGCGGTAGGATTACCTGCCGGGCAAATGGGCAACTCAGAAGTTGGGCACATGAACCTGGGTGCCGGGCGTGTGGTTTACCAGGAGCTGGGTCGCATTCACAAAGCAGTTGATGATAATGAACTGCCAACCATCTCAGTATTGAAAGATGCCTTTGAATATGCCAACCAAAAAAACAAGAATGTGCATCTTATTGGCCTCGTGTCTGACGGTGGCGTACATTCACATATCAGGCATGTAAAAGGATTATGTGATGCCGCGAAGCAGCAAGATGTGAAAAATGTTTTTATCCACGCCTTTTTAGATGGGCGCGATACTGACCCTAAATCGGGGCTGGGCTTTATTACCGATCTGGAAGATCATATAGCGGGAACAAATGCGAAAATAGCATCGGCCATTGGCCGTTATTACGCCATGGACCGTGATAACCGCTGGGAAAGAGTTAAGCTGGCCTATGACCTGATGGTTAACGGACAAGGTGAAGCTGCACAACATATAACTGATGCCATTAAAAAATCATACGATGAAGGGGTTACAGATGAATTTGTAAAACCAATAGTAAAGGTTGATATAAATGGCAACCCACTGGCTGTTATTAAAGATGGCGATGTGGTGATCTGCTTTAATTTCCGTACCGACAGGGGCCGCGAAATCAGTATTGCCCTTACGCAAAAATCATTTCCTGAATACAACCTGCACCCGCTTGATATTCGTTACATCACGATGACCCCATATGATGAAACGTTTAAAAATGTACAGGTAGTATTTAATAAGGAAGACCTGACCAAAACACTTGGCGAGATTTTGCAGAATGCCGGCAAAACCCAGATCAGGATTGCCGAAACCGAAAAATACCCGCACGTAACCTTCTTCTTTTCGGGAGGCCGCGAAAAAGAATTTGATAACGAAAAGCGCCTGCTGGCGCCATCGCCCAAGGTAGCCACCTATGATTTGCAGCCCGAAATGAACGCGGCTGGCATACGCGATGCCATCATTCCCGAGCTGGAAAGCGGCTGGCCTGATTTTGTTTGTCTTAACTTTGCCAATACCGATATGGTTGGCCATACAGGTGTGTTCAGCGCGGTTGTAAAAGCTGCCGAAACTGCCGATGCCTGCACAAAAGCTGTTGTTGAAGCCGGCTTGGCCAATGGCTATTCCTTTATTATTCTTGCCGACCACGGCAATGCCGATTACATGATTAATGAAGACGGCACACCTAATACAGCGCATACCACTAACCTGGTTCCATGTATCATTATTGACAAAGACGTTAAACACGTTAACGATGGCAAGCTGGGCGATGTAGCACCAACTATATTAAACATACTGGGTGTAGCAATTCCCCCGGAAATGACTGGTAATGTATTGGTGTAAACTAAAATCAACACTATCCACAACAGCCGCCCTTTTGGGTGGCATACTGCTCCTATCCGGCTTGCCCTCCTGCAGGCCGGATATTAAGCAAAGCGGAACTGTATTAAAATACTTTGATATCAACGGTTATTTTAAGGCAGATACCGCAAGACTCCGCAAATCAGACCCGGCTGTTAATAAAACAGTAACGCATAACGGGATAACCGAAAACAAAACAGTACATATTACCAACTGGGGGCACGAACTGAACCTTTTCATCCAATCTGACATTAACAGGCCTGCCTGGAAAAACAGTTATCGTGTTCAGGTTATCGATAGCCTGATCATATACCAGGCCAAACACTCCGAACTGCGCACCACACGAGTGGTTATCAGAAAAGACAAGGACAAGGTAAAATGGATACTCATTTTTAACCATACCAAAAATCTGCTGTATGAAACAAGGGAGAAACTAAGTTATTTTCCCGATTCTGTTTATCTGATTGAAAAATGGCAGCAGGTTAGGCTAATGGGACGCAATAATTACCGTATTGAAGGCACGCTAAAATCCAAGGCACGCTAAATACCCCTTCTACCTCCCGGATAATTAAAATTGTTGTAAAATCTGATCTGATTAATGACGTGCAACGGTAGGTGTGGTTGCCTGAAGCAGTTTCCCCTTTGACTGGTCTATCAGGTTCGCAATATCTGTTCTGCCCGGGTTATCACTTAATACTTTTTCCAGATCTGCTATTGAGGCTTTTAATGAATTTATACCCCTTGCCCTGTCATAAAAATGAGAATTGTTCTGTAGCTTAAATATGCCGTAATCGCGGTAGGCTATACCACGGTTCTGGTAGTATTTATTATCGTTAGGATCACTGTTAATGGATATAGCTTTGGTAAGGTCAACAATTGCCCCTAACAGGTAAAGTTCTTTATCGGCAGGGATAGTTTGGTTATCCTTACCCAAATAGCTTTTTGCGCGTGCCCGGTAATAGTAGGCTGTAGCATCGGCAGGCTTTATGGCTATAACACGGGTATAAGCAGCAATAGATTTTTTATAATTGTCGCTGTGATAATAAGAGTAACCCAGCATCCAGAGCGCATTAGCATTGGTTGAATCAGTGATACACGCTTTTTCAAGATGCGACACCGCCGAACGGAAATCGCCATCCATCAGCGCCTGTTGCCCCATTCTAACATAGGCACTCTGTGCCGATGCCGTTTCGAGCGAAGACATTATTAAAAAGGATACAATAACCGATAACTTCATTTGCGCTTAGTAGTGAAACAATAACGGTATAACATTAACTAACATTGTATCAAATTATTATGCCAAACAATGTTTTTATAAAAAAAATATTGTTTTTCGTAAATTTCAGGGTACTATAGTATGACTTTTTTTCATCTTTATCAATAAATTATTTTTTATTTAAAAACATGCTGACTAATTGCAATACCCATATAGTCAAACTATTGCACTGCCAAATTGCTTGTTAAAAATTATTAGCATAACTTGGCACAGCTCTTGAAACATAGTACTGAAAAGGTATTTACTACAATTTTACCTTTATTTAATAGCCTCGCAATTGCTGAGGCTGACAACATGACGGTTTTTTCTATACATAAAACATAATTAATGACTTTTGATCCATTTGATTTCAAAAATGCTTTACCGGTTATAAACGAAGATTCTGAGTTTTTTCCGCTTATGTCAACCGAAGACGAAGAGGAAATGAACAACGAGGAGGTGCCCGAGGTATTGTCTATATTGCCGTTGCGTAATACAGTTCTATTTCCGGGGGTAGTAATACCAATAACCGTTGGCAGAGATAAATCAATTAAGCTTATTCGCGACGCCAACAAAGGCAGTCGCATTATTGGGGTGGTTTCGCAACAGGATGTGGGGATTGAAGACCCTAATTTTGACCAACTGAATAAAGTTGGAACCATAGCGCTCATCATAAAAATGCTGCAAATGCCCGATGGTAATACTACCGTTATCATCCAAGGGAAAAAACGTTTCTTTTTAAAGGAAGAAGTACAAAGTGAGCCTTACATAAAGGCCACTATTGAACCTTTTAAAGAAATTAAGGCAAAAGAAGACAAAGAATTTAAGGCCATGGTATCATCCATAAAGGATATGGCCATGAACATTATACAGCTATCACCAAATATCCCCAGCGAAGCAGGTATAGCTATCCGCAATATTGAAAGCACTTCGTTTTTGATAAATTTCATATCATCAAACATGAACGCCGATATGACTGCCAAGCAGCATTTGCTGGAGGTAGCCAACCTGCGTGAAAGGGCCAACCTGGTGCTGGAGCACCTTACGCTTGATTTGCAGATGCTGGAGCTTAAAAATCAGATTCAAACCAAAGTACGGGTTGATCTTGATAAACAGCAAAGAGACTACTTTTTAAATCAGCAGTTAAAAACCATACAGGAGGAACTTGGCGGCAGTTCGCCCGATCTGGAGATTGAAAACCTACGCCAGCGGGCACTGAAAAAGAAATGGGCTAAAGAAGTAAAAGAACATTTTGCCAAAGAGCTTGAAAAGCTGGCCCGCACCAACCCTGCGGCGGCGGACTATTCGGTGCAGATAAATTATCTCGAATTATTGCTCGACCTGCCCTGGAATGAATTTACCAAAGACAATTTTGACCTTAAGCGCGCACAAAAAGTGCTTGATAAAGACCATTTTGGTTTAGACAAAGTAAAACAACGCATTATTGAATACCTGGCTGTGCTTAAATTAAAGCATGATATGAAAGCCCCTATACTTTGTTTAGTGGGCCCTCCGGGAGTTGGCAAAACATCTTTAGGCAAATCAATAGCTAAAGCGCTCGGCCGCAAATATGTACGTATGGCCCTGGGTGGTATCCGCGATGAGGCCGAAATACGCGGCCATCGCAAAACCTATATTGGCGCAATGCCCGGCCGTATCATACAATCGGTAAAAAAGGCAGGCGCCGCCAACCCGGTATTTATATTAGACGAAATTGACAAAGTAGGTAATGACTTCAGGGGCGATCCATCATCCGCCTTGCTGGAAGTGCTTGACCCTGAACAAAACAGCACTTTTTATGATCATTATGTAGAGATGGATTTCGACCTGTCGAACGTGATGTTCATCGCAACCGCCAATTCACTGAGCAGTATACAACCTGCCCTGCTGGACAGGATGGAGATAATTGAAGTGAACGGCTATACCATTGAAGAAAAAATTGAGATAGCCAAACAGCACTTGTTACCAAAACAACGCGAAGCTCATGGCCTCAAATTAAAAGATGTAAGCCTTAAAACCGACGTACTTGAAAAGGTTATAGTTGACTATACCCGTGAATCGGGTGTACGCTCGCTGGAGAAAAAAATAGGTTCAGTAGTTCGCGGAGTGGCTAAAAACATAGCCATGGAAGAGGAATACAACCCATCGGTAAACAAAAAGGATATTGAAAAAATACTGGGAGCCCCTATATTTGATAAGGACCTTTATGAAGGCAATGATGTTGCTGGTGTTGTGACAGGCCTGGCCTGGACATCAGTTGGCGGCGATATCCTGTTCATTGAAGCCAGTTTAAGCCCCGGTAAGGGCCGCTTAACCCTGACCGGCAGCCTCGGTGATGTAATGAAAGAATCAGTAACTATTGCCCTAGCCTATCTGCGTGCACATGCCGTTGATTTTGGCATTAATCCAAAGCTTTTTGATTTGTGGGATGTACATGTGCACGTACCAGCCGGCGCTACACCTAAGGATGGCCCATCGGCAGGTATAACTATGCTTACAGCCCTAACATCTGCCTTTACGCAACGTAAGGTGAAACCGAACCTGGCCATGACCGGCGAGATCACCTTGCGTGGACGCGTTTTAGCAGTTGGCGGCATTAAAGAAAAAATACTGGCTGCAAAACGTGCCAATATCAAGGAAATTATTTTATGCAAATCAAACCAAAAGGATATCCTGGAAATTAAGGAAGACTATATCAGGGACCTTAAATTTCATTATGTAAGTGATATGCGCGAGGTTATCAATCTTGCCCTTTTAAATGAAAAAGTAACCAACCCGCTTGATCTTACCGTCAAAGAAGAAGAAAAAGCGGTCTTAAATTAAAAAAACGGGGGATTTAAAGTAAAATTTAGTCCCCTGTTTTTTTTGTGCACATTTTGTGCACTTACAAATCAGCTCAATTTTTTTATATTAGGCGCACATATATAATATTTAATCACCTAATGTTTAATAAACTATTCCTTACACTATTATGCCTGTTTGGTACTATCACATTATTTGCTCAAACGCGCAGTCACGAATTTGCTATACAATCAGACAATGATTCTTTCCTGGGCCAGGGTTCTGACAGGTATTATACCAACGGAATCTTCTTTTATTTACGCAAGGGCTTAAAAATCAATGAAACCGAAAACAACCTGCAAAATAAGGTATTGGGTTTTGAGATAGGACAAAAAATGTACAACGCCCAATCGGGCTATGTACCCGATCCTACCTATATTGACAGGCCTTTTGCCGCCTATTCATATATAGGTTCAACGCTTAACCTGTTGTATAAAAATGAAAGTAATATTAAATTAAGCGCGCAGTTAGGTATTGTAGGTCCGGCTGCGGGCGGTGAGCCTGTGCAAAAGCTTATTCATAATACTTTTGGGTTTTATCATTTAAATGGCTGGCAATACCAGGTAAGGAACAATGTACAACTTAACCTTGGTGCCGAATATAACAAACTGCTGGCCCGTGCATCATGGGTTGATATAAGCTTTACTTCGTATGCCAATCTGGGCAATGGTTTTACAGGCGCCGGGCTGGGACCACTTGTGCGTTTAGGTATTTTTAACCAGCTATTTAATTCGGTAAGTACACAAAGCACCGTATCTGATGCTGACCAAACTGGAAACCTGCATACTCACGAATTGTTCTTTTATTACAAACCGCAGGCCAATGGCGTGCTTTATGATGCCACTATACAAGGGAGCCTGCTTAACAAAACCCCTGATCCAAACCATCTGGAGGTAACCCTAACTAAAAAACCATTTGTATTTAGTCAGCAGGTGGGTATAGGTGTTTCTACCAATCGTTTTACGTTTGACATTGCCGCCATATTCCACACCCGCGAAGTAGAAAAAATGCTAAGGTCACATCAGTGGGGCAGCCTGACGGGTGCATATAAGTTTAAATAACAGGGGTGCGGATGGCATAGCTGTTATTTAATCAAACGCAGCTCTCCGGCTCTCCTTTTTTGCCGACTGTTTCTTTTTATTCTCCAGCCGGGCTGCTTTAGCAGCTTTACTTACTTTGGTGGGCTTGCGTACCTTTGGCTTTAGCAGCGCCCGGGTTAACAGGATTATCAGCCTGTCTATGGCTTTTTCTTTATTGAGATACTGACTGCGTTCCTCATCACAAATTACCTGAACAAAACCATCCTTATTTAACCGGTTCTGTAGTTTATTTGCCAGCAGCAGCTTCTCTTCTTCGGCAAATAATCCCGAAGTATCTATATTAAATAAAAGTTCAACCTTGCTCGATACCTTATTTACATTTTGACCGCCTTTGCCACCGCTGCGCGATGTTTTATAAGTAACTTCCTTTTGAAGATCAGATTTTATAAGGTTCATTCTTCAAAAGTAATAATTTTGGTTGACCCGGTGAGTGATAGATTGAACACAGCAGCAACGAATAATTCAGCAATCACTCTGCCTAAGTAGCTCAGCTGTAACTGCCCTAATCAACTCAAATATCAATAACTAACCATTCACATATTTTTGTATTTTAGACACGTCTATGAATAAGAACATTGTAGTGGCAATTGATGGCTATTCATCATGCGGTAAAAGCACACTGGCCAAAGCTTTAGCTAAAAAACTTCATTTTATATATGTAGACAGCGGCGCCATGTACCGGGCTGTTGCGCTCTACTTTTTACGCAACAGTATTGACGTGCACAACCATGAGCAAATTGCCGAAGCATTGAAAAACATCCACCTCAATTTTCACTCCCGTGATTACCAGACGCACATTACCCTAAATGGCGAAGAAGTATCTGACGAGATACGTTTGATGCCCGTGTCTGAAAAGGTAAGTGAAGTATCTGCCATTCGGGAGGTTCGTAAGGAAATGGTAAAACAGCAGCAACGTATGGGCGACTCCAAAAATATAGTGATGGATGGCCGCGATATTGGCACAACGGTTTTTCCTAATGCCTCGCTTAAAATATTCATGACCGCCGACCCAAAGGTACGGGCAGAACGCCGTTATAAAGAGATCTTCGATAAAAACCCTGACATTACGTTAGAAGAGGTATTTGAGAACATTGCACATCGCGATTATCAGGATACCACACGGGAAGAAAGTCCGCTTGTAAGGGCCGAGGATGCCATAATATTGGATAACACCAATCTTACCCCCGAGCAGCAACTTGAGTTTGCGCTGGAAAAGATAAAACCATTTATGACCTAAGATAAGCGGATTGAGGGCTTGGCCTTATTATTTTGCGATAAGACCTTTATTAACCATATCATCAATAATAGCTTTGCTAAAATCAGAAGACAATGCCGCGGCCGACCCAGGGTCAAAAGATCTTACCTGGGCCGAATATTGGAGCTCGTTCTTATCTGCATCATAAAAATTAGCTTCCAGCTCGTAGCTGGTTGACGTGGTATAATACCCTGGTGTATAAACGCGATCATACAAAACACGATAATTTCTTGTCCAGCGGCTACGCACAATGGCGTAAGGTGTGCGGCTGATCCTGCCGGGGGTATAGCTTTGTTCCTTATTCTTATCAAGTAATGCCAGGATTATTATCCCGTCAAATCCATCGTCCTTCACCAATTTAGTAGCTTCCTCATCGCTCATATTTTGGAATGTACGCGGACCATATTTGCTGCTGGCCGTTTCGGCATTAATATTATACTCATTAATTTTTTTAGCAACCGCATTTTCAACACTTTCCCTTATTTCACGATCTTTGGCGCCTGTTAAGCCAATAACCAATACCTTTTTATATTGGTGAGCTGTGGCTCCCGGCAATGACCATGATGAAACGAGTCTGGTGCTGCTGCATGAAATTGTGAAAAAGCTACAAATAGCAAAAATGAAAATCAGGCACTTTTTCATATCAGATCAAATATTTATTATAAAAATAAATAAATATTTGATAATAAATACAAACTCTGTTTTTAAGAAATTATTAATAATGATTAAGCGGACAGATTATCACCCTATGAATTTTTCTGCCTTAACGCCAAAGTGATTTAAAAAATCAACCCCTTCGTCGCTTGCAAGGCCTTTATACTCGGCGTATGATTTATCAAAATAAACATGTGTAATGCCTGCAGAAAATATGAGCCTTGCACAAGGTAAGCAAGGCGACAGGGTGGTGTACAATGTAGCGCCTTCCAGCCGCGCTCCGTTCTTTACTGCATATAATATGGCATTCTCTTCGGCATGCAGTGCCAGTGAGCAGCTGCCTTTAGAATCGCGCGGGCAACCTGTGGCAGGCCATTCCTCGTCGCAATTGTGGGTATGCGCCGGTGGTCCGTTATAACCTATAGAAATGATACGGGTATCGCGCACCAGCACGGCCCCTACCTGTGCCTTAACGCAGTGTGAACGCTTAGCCAGGTCAGTGGCCAGGTTCATAAATATGTTATCGAAACTTGGTTTCATAAATAAGTGGTTACCTCATTAATGGCATTGGGTCATTACTTCATTTAAAAATGACCTAATGACCCAATGATCAAATGACTTGCAAAATATTAATGTCCGCCTTGTACTTCAACATGGTCAAGGTCAATACCCTGGCTGCGCAGTTCGCGGCTTACTTTCCAGGCAAAGTATGCGAGGTATGCAAACCCTAATACCGGAACAATGTACGAGAAGTGGATACCGCTCATACCTTTTACCAGATCGTTGCTGCCATCGGCTATTTTACCTTGTAGTGGTGGTATTATAGAACCGCCCAGGATCATCATAATTAAAAATGCCGAACCCTGGCTGGTATATTTACCCAAACCGGTAATAGCTAATGAAAATATAGATGGCCACATAATAGAGCAGCATAAACCGCCGCTAATGAAAGCGAAAGTGGCTACTATACCTGTTGTAAATAAACCTATCAGCATAAAGGCAACACCCAATAAACCCAATACCGATAAGGTACGGGTTGGCTTTTGCTGACCGATAAAGAATGCTACAATAAGCACCGCCACACATATAGCATAAGTGTAAAGATTGCTTACGTTTACACCCGTTACGGCGTTTACAAGCAATACTAAACCAAATGCAACAAACGGAACAATGATATATAAAATGTATTTAGTTGTTTTAGCAAGATCAAAAGCGCCGATAGAACCTGCAAAACGACCAATCATTAAACTACCCCAGTACAGGGAGATGTACGGCGCGATATCCGATTCATTGAACGAACCAAACTCCGGTGTTTTTAATAAAGAACCCATATTACTTTGAATAGTAACCTCGGTACCTACATAAGTAAAAATAGCAATCATACCCAAAATCAACTGCGGGTATTGCATTGCACCCCAGCCTTCCTTGCTGCTTTTTGCAGCGAAAATTGTCCCAACGAGGGTAAATAATATAATAGCCAGAGAGGCATATACAAAATACTGGCTTGGTATACCTATAGCCTTGCTTAACGGATCGGCAGCCAGGATCAACAGGAACGCTATAAAAATGATAAATAAGGGTGTGTTAGCTTTTTTGCTCGATTCAATTTTTTCATCGCTCGTAACTTTTGGCAAGTTAGAGAACCAGAAGAATATAGCTACAGCAATAAATAAGGCTGCCAGCATATAATAAAGGTTATTGATTGACGATATTTTAACCTCGGGCTTAACCTCAGAATTTGCGGTACCGAATAATACCACGCTAACAACAATTGGCCCTAACAAGGCACCTATATTATTAATACTACCGGCAAAATTTAAACGGTTTGAACCTGTCTCTGCAGGCCCCAAGGCTACCACAAAAGGGTTTGCTGCTGTTTGCTGCAAGGAAAAACCAACCGCTATAATGAAGAAAACTGCCAGTATGAAACCAAATGCGCCGCTGGCAACGGCAGGTATCATACCTAATGCGCCAACTGCAGAAATAACCAAACCTAAAATGATACCGTTTTTGTAACCCAGTTTATTCATGATATCAACCTTACTGGCCTGTGAAGCAAAGTACAGTATCAATGAGCCTATAAAATATCCTCCATAAAAGGTAAAATCTATTAATTGAGACTCAAATTGCGTTAAGTGAAAGTGTGTTTTACAAAATGGTATGAAGATACCATTTGATGCAGCTAAGAAGCCCCAGAAGAAAAATACAGTGATCAGCGTATATAGTGCTGAGCTGTAATTTTTTTTTTCGTTTTGTTCCATTTTCTTGATTTGGTTATGCAGTATTATGTTTTGAATCACTAAACATAATCCATTTTTCGTAAATGTTGTTATACTTTTTCAAATTAAATAAATCACAATTTTAAGTTTCGTTGTTTAAGAGATAAAATTGCATATTCGCATGGTTCAAAATATGGAACATAAGCCTTACTAATGATAGAAGCTATTATTTCGGGTATAGGAATTGGATTAGTGTTGACGTTTCTGACCGGCCCGGTCTTTTTCGCTCTTATTAAAACCAGCATTGAGAAAGGCTTCCATGCGGGCGTTGCCCTTGCTCTTGGTGTGGTTTGCAGCGACGTGGTTTTTGTAGGCGCCATACTATTTGGTTCGCAGTATTTTGACATTTCCAATCACGCAAAAACCGTGGCCGGCGTAATCGGCAGTATCATACTATTTAGCGTGGGTGTACGCTACCTGTTTAAAAAGGGCGAAGTTAATTACGAAAATAAAGTACCATCGGGCATTAACCGGGCGGGTTACTTTTTGAAGGGTTTTTTAATGTGCATTTTTAACCCTACCCTTCTTTTTCATTGGATAACAGTTATCGGTACCGCCAGCACCGTATTTCACGAAGGCGTTGCACACCGCTCTTTTAAAATTGCTGTGATGTTTGCCACTGTATTAATTGTTCAATTTGGCATGGATACCACCAAAGCCTTCTACGCCAATAAACTACGTGACAAAATATCGGTTAAGCTGGTACACCGCCTCAACGAAGTTGCCGGCATTGCTCTTATAATAGCTTCCTTAATACTGGTTGATAAGCTGGTTACCCATTTCGTATTTTCGGCACCAGCGATTAATTAGTCCATACAAAGATCATCGTAGTTTTTCCAAATTAAATGTCGTCCTGAGAAACGAAGGATCTATTCTAAGATGTGTAAAGTTCAAAAATAGATTCTTCGCTGCGCTACCCATGACATAATAATTTAAGCAGGCACAAGTTCCATATTTAATTCAAGGGCAAGTCTTTCTAATCGCCTTTGTTTCTGTTCTTTAAGAATGTTCTCATACGAGTGAAGGCCCTTCTCTACAAAGTCGGCGCCTTTTACGATTAAACGCCAGTATTGAGCAGCCAGTTTTCTGGCTGTAGCTTTAATAGCTATCGCGGGGCCTTTTCTACCCCTTAACCTTCTTGCAAATGAACCCCAGCCGATATACTTGCTGTTCAATAATCCATGGGCCATCTGTTTGAATATTTGCCCAACGGTCGGCTTACCCTTGCTTTTACTTTTGTTTTTCTTTCCTGAACGGTCATGCCCCGGCGATAAACCAAGCCAACTGGTGAAATGTTTTTCACTTGGCCATCGGCTAAGATCCGAACCTACCTCTGTGTATAACTGTAACCAGTTGTAATCTGTAATACCCGGGAGTTTGGTCGCGTCTTTACCATCAAATATCTTCAACAAGTGATCCCCCAGATTATCGATATTAGGTTTGTTGTGACGGATCGCTTTGCGTTTCCCGCCGCTTATTCCCGGCGGTAGGCTCTTGTCCCTGTTGATCCGCTGTAAAACACTATCAATCTGACTGTCGCATTCCTGTATCTGACCCTGATAAAAACCATAGCCCTTATAGGCCTGACCCAAGGCAAAAAGCCCCTGGGCTGTATAATGGCCCTGCAAGGCCTTCAATAGTTCTTCTCCTTTATTCTCCCTGATCTTTTTATGGCACAGTGAAAACAACTTAGCAGGATCACGCTCACCCTGCAGTATCGCATCGATCAACGCCATGCCGCTTACTCCATGGACCTGGCTTAATACCTCCGGCAAACGGATATTCATTTCTATCAGTGCCTTCTGCATGTGTTGAACATGCATGGCCGCACTCCGAAGGTGATCCTCCCGAAGACGCTGATAACTACGCAATTCTTTGATATGCCCCTCTGAAACATAACAGCGGTTCAGTAAACCATAGCTATGCAACTGCTGTATCCACTGGCAATCCTTTACATCTGTTTTTCTGCCTGGTAACTGCCGTGTCTGCCGACCGTCAACAAGCCACACATCTAATCCCGCATCCAAAAGAATATCATAAAGCACATACCAGTAAACTCCTGTCGCTTCCATGGCTACCGTACTTACTTTATGCTCCAATAAATAATGCTTAAGTGATTCCAGATCACTGGTGAAAGTTTCAAACGAACGAACCGGCTGACCTTCAAGCCCCACGAATAGCTTACGGGCGCCTATATCTATGCCCGCTGCATGAAAATGCATCTTTTCCATCCTTATATCCTTTTTTAAGAAGCCGTGCCCGAAGGAGTTTAAAGAAAAGACAGGCTACCCATCGGACAAATCACTCTTGTAAGGATCGTACCATACCTTCAGACTCTATACTTCAGAACCATACTCAGCAACAGGCAATAAGCACTATAACTTGATCGGACACACTGCACGGCTCAGCAAAGCTATGTCATTTCTCCTTCAGAGGCCAAGGATTTAATCACTCAGAATGACAACTTAATAACAAAAAAGGTGATGAACCTTGATTCACCACCTTTTATATCCATGTATTACTTATTATTCTGAATAGAATTACATATAGGCCCTTTGGTTTTTACCTTCCATCCAATTTACAAAGGCGCGGTTAACCACCTTGTTTCCACCCGGGGTTGGATAATCACCGCTGAAATACCAGTCGCCGGTATGATCAGGGCAGGCAATATGCAGATTATCTAAAGTCTGGTATAAAACCTCAACTTTACATTTTATATCTTTCGGAGTAATGATCTGTGCTATACGATCTGAGATCTGCTGATCGGTAAACAACGAGTAAATATCTTTTACATAGTTCTCTACTTCTTCTTTTGGAAGTTTGGCGCTATCCTTACATTTCTGGTAAACATCCAGGATGATATCTTCCCTGTCCATTTCTTTCAACAGGCTGATAGCCGCCTCAAAGGCAACAAACTCACCCATACGTGACATGTCGATGCCGTAACAATCCGGATAACGGATCTGCGGAGCCGATGAAACTACCACAACCTTTTTAGGGCCCAGCCTGTCCAGTATTTTCAGGATACTTTGCTTTAATGTAGTACCACGCACAATAGAATCATCAAGCACAACCAGTGTATCGGTGTTCCTTTTAATAAGCCCGTAAGTGGTATCATATACGTGAGCTACCATTTCGCTGCGGTCGGCATCCTGGGTAATAAAAGTACGCAGCTTTACATCCTTAATGGCTATCTTTTCAACACGAGGTGCAAGCTGTAATACTTCTGTTAATTCTTCCTCGCTTATCTTATCCTCACGGTTCAGCAGCTTATCACGCTGGTACTTTTTTACATATTTATGTATGCCTTCTACCATGCCGTAAAATGCTACTTCGGCGGTATTTGGGATATATGAAAATACCGTGTTTTTTATATCATGATCAACCGAGTTCAATATTTGCGGGCAAAGCAGCCTGCCTAATTGCTTGCGTTCACGATATATAGATGCGTCACTTCCCCTTGAAAAATAGATCCGCTCAAACGAGCAGGATTTTTTCTCCAAAGGTTCGCTAAACATATCCTCAGTTATTTTTCCATTCTTTTTAACAATTAAAGCGTGGCCGGGACGTATCTCTTTAATATCTTCAATAGGAACGTTAAAAGCGGTTTGAATAGCGGGGCGCTCAGACGCAGCTACAACTATTTCGTCATTATAATAATAGTATGCTGGCCTGATACCTACCGGGTCGCGCATTACAAATGCGTCGCCGTGACCAATTATACCCGCGATGGTATAACCGCCATCCCAGTTCTTGGCCGATTTACGAAGAATTTTGGCTACGTCCATATCATTGGCTATCAGCTTACTGATCTCCATGTTATCATCCAGTCCTTCGCGTTTGTACTGATCAAACAAGCCCTGATTCTCTGTATCCAGAAAGTGGCCTATTTTCTCAAGAACAGTAATGGTATCGGCTTTTTCTTTAGGATGCTGGCCCAGATCATACAGTTGCTGCAGCAGTTCATCAACATTGGTCATGTTAAAGTTGCCGGCAATAACCAGGTTACGGGTCATCCAGTTGTTTTGCCTCAAAAACGGATGGCAGCTTTCAATGCTATTTTTACCGTGGGTACCGTAACGCAGGTGCCCCAGCAAAACCTCGCCCGTAAAACTTACGTTTTCCTTCAACCATTCGGTATCGGCCAGTTTTTCGGGAGTTTCTTTTTGAATATCAGCAAACTTTTTCTGAATGTATTCAAAAATATCAGCTACGGCATTTGATGCCATTGACCGGTGCCTGCTAATGTACCGCTTGCCAGGCTCAATATCCAGTTTAATGGTAGCAACCCCAGCGCCATCCTGGCCCCGGTTATGTTGTTTTTCCATCAAAAGATAAAGCTTGTTCAGGCCGTACAGAGCTGTTCCGTACTTTTTCTGATAATAAGACAGTGGCTTTAAGAGGCGGATAAATGCCACACCGCATTCATGTTTAATCTGATCGCTCATGATTTGGAATGAGGCTGCAAAGGTATCATTTTATAATGAACTCTTCGTAAAATCAATTGTCATAATATGGTAGTTTGTGGATAAGTTACCGTTATGTTAATTTTTTATACACAAACCTATTTATTCTATCTTAATTTTTAAACCCAACCATCTGATGCAGTTTTATCGGGTCATAAATTATTCCGTCTTTTATCACAAGCGAAACCTTACGAATATCACGAATATCTTTTATCGGGTCACCATCTATAATGATCAGATCGGCCCGCTTGCCGGCTTCAACAGATCCATATTGTTTATCAATCTTCATAACGGTAGCAGGTATAATAGTAGCCGTTTTTAACGCTTGCGCCGGTGTTAACCCCGCGGCCACATACAATTCCAGCTCACGGTCAAGGCTGTAACCGGGGAAACCCATATCTGTACCAGCCACAACAGGCACGCCCACATCATAAAGTTTCTTTACAGCCTGCTGCATACTTTCATACATGATCTTAAATTTAGCGGCACTTTCCGGCTCGCTACCCATGTTTTTAAATAATGTTTGCAAAGGCGTTGGCAGACTGTAAAATGCCGGCTCAAGTTGTGTTATGTCATCCTTTACATTACGAAACGCCAGCTCATAAACACCTATAGTTGGATCAATAACCACGTTGCGCTGTTTAATAAAATCAATAGCGGCCACGCTTTGCGGATCATCAAAATTAACGGAGCGATCGGAATTTTTTTTCATAATGGCATAAACATACTGCATGTGGTTCACCATGTTCATGCCTGAGTCAACGCCCTGCTGTAGGGTCATTCCTTCGGGTATGTGCCCGGTTACAGTGAGGCCAAGGCGATGCGCCTCAACACATATAGCCTTAACAATAGCTGGTTTTGCCGAACTGTATATTTTTATCTGCGCAAAGCCATTCTCCTTATAACGATCAACTGCCTTTATAGCTTCCTCTTTGGTATCAGCCTGTATAATTCCTAAAGCTCGGGTGCCCTTGCCATCAATAATACCAGCCTTTAATATATTGGGGCCAACACCTTTGCCGCTGTCAATTGCATTTTTTATGGCATTAATATAACCAAACTCATTGCCGCAATCTCTAACTGTAGTAACACCGGCAGCCAGGTAGGCAGGCCCCCACTCGGCTTGCTCAAAATGCGAGTGCATGTCCCACAAACCGGGTAAAATAGTTTTGCCTTTAGCACTAATCACTTTTGCGCCTGCCGGAACGGCTACCAAACCTTTTTTACCAATTTTGGTTATGGTACCATTACTGATCAATACAATCGCGTCCGGAATGCTTGTGCCGGTAACCACATCCAACAATGTACCGCCAGTTATAGCAATTACTTCATCTGCTGCACCAGTTTTGGCGGTAGCTTCTGCAAATAATCGCATACCATAAACAGCAGCCTTGCTAATCAGTTCAGGTAATAATGTCTCGTAAGGTTCCCGCGTCATTTCCAGCTTATCCCCTTCGGCATCGTTGGTGATGAGGCATACAAGGTTTCCTTTGCTATCGGTCCATATCAATTCGTTACCCCAAACCAATCCGCTAATAGTAAATCTTTCCAGCGTTATCGGCTTACCATTAAAACTCAACTGATCTGTACCGCCCTTTTTTATTTGCACAGCGCCAAATGGCAGGGTATGAATATTTACCGGTTCACCATGCTTTCTCCAGTACTGAATCAAAGCTTGCTGTACTGTCCCGGGCGAATACCCGGCTACCGGGAAACTTAAAGGCTGTACTTTTTGTGTGTAGGATGAATCATTAACCCTAACCGATACTTCCTTACCGCGTATGGTAACCTTGTCGTCAACCTTTGAAAACCGGGAGGTGCTCCCTTTAATGGTAAGCTCCAATGGGTCGCCAACCGGATTTACCTTTAGCTCTGCCTTTAACGGCACCGGCGAACCTCTGTCAACAAACTTAAAATCGATGGTGTAATGAATCGCGTCTTTATATTTATGCACAACATAGGTTTCTTTACCTATCTGCTGTTCAAACTTGTGCAAAAGAAAAGCACCGCTATCGGCGGGAATATTTGTTTGCGCACCAGCGCTTGAAAACAATACCAGGAAGGCAATAAGGAATACAGACTTTTTCATGGCAGGCTATAGATTTATCATCACATACTACAATGTAAAAAGAAAGCCAGTAAAATCAAACAGAAAGATGCCGAGTTAGAACTTGCCGGCCAATTAATATTTGATATCCCTGAATGTAATATTAATACGAGGGCCCTGTTCCTGAGCGGTTTTGGGTACCTGATGCAACCAGTGATGCTGCGTTTGTCCCTGCATAATTAGCAGGCTGCCATTGCCAAGCGCTACAGATACTTTGGCTTTTTTTTGTTGTTTATGCTTAAACTGAAACACGCGGGTAGCACCAAATGAAGCGGAGGCGATAACCGGGTTGCCGCTTAATTCTTTTTCATCATCGCTGTGCCAACCCATGCTGTCACTGCCATCACGATAATAATTAAGGAGTGCTGAGTTAAACTGCTTGCCACACTGTGCTTCAGCCGCTTGTTTTATTTTTAACAGTAAGGGTGTAAAAGGCAAAGGGGTATTAACCACACCTGAGTAGGTGTAAGTTTTATCGCCTTCGGCATACCAGGAAGTTAAACGCGGAAAATTAACCGACTTTCCATAAATTTTCATTTTATCCTGCTTCCAGAGTATAGAGTGTTTAAGTGAATCAAACAGATCATACGCCCCATCTTCCTGATAAAAATTAGGGTATAAAAACACTTCTCCATCAAACGGCAGCAAGTTTTGCCGGGCTGGATTAAAGATGTTTAATTGATTGTCTGCGAAAATATCCATTTTTATCACTGGTGCCTGTAACTCAAATAAATAGTTTGACATAAATTATGGTTGCGGGTTTAACTAAAAAAATCCGGCTTTTTACAGCCGGACTTTCAGGTATGTTAATTGGTTTGAAATTCAATAAATTATAATTTTTCGCCGTGCTGACTGATATCCAGACCCAATACTTCATCTGCTGCCGAAACCCTCAGCGGTGATATCATATCTGTAATTTTCAACAACAACAAAGAGCCAAAAAAGGAAAATATAGATACTCCTACAAGCGCTATGGCCTGAACAAAGAACAAATGCGTTTCGCCAAAGAATAAGCCGTTACCGGTAACATTGCCCGCATTTACATGCTGATTGGCAAACACGCCGGTAAGCAGCATACCTACCATACCCCCAACACCATGACAAGGGAATACATCAAGCGTATCATCAATAGAGGTACGGGTGCGCCATTCAACTACCAGGTTGCTGATTACTGCCGATATAATACCTATGGCCAATGAATGCGGTACAGTAACAAAACCAGCTGCCGGTGTTATAGCAACCAAACCAACCACAGCACCTATACAGGTACCCATTGCCGATGGCTTGCGACCGCGCAGCATATCAAAAAATATCCAGGTAATACCACCCGCTGCTGATGCTGTTGTGCTGGTAGCCAGCGCTGTAACTGCCAGCGCGTTTGCACCAAATGCCGAACCGGCGTTGAACCCAAACCAACCGAACCATAAAAGCCCAGTACCGATCATCACATAAGTGATACGTGCGGGGGAATGGTTAGCCTCGTTACGGCGTTTTAAATATAATGCCGAAGCAAGTGCAGCCCATCCGGCCGACATATGCACTACCGTACCGCCTGCAAAATCAAGCACACCTAATTTGGCCAGTATGCCATCAGGGTGCCAGGTGCAATGCGCCAAGGGCGAAAATATAAATATCGAGAACAGGCAAAGGAATATAATATAGGAGTTAAACCTGATACGCTCTGCAAAAGCACCCGTAATCAACGCCGGGGTAATAATGGCGAATTTAAGCTGATACATGGCAAATAATAACAACGGTATGGTTGGCGCCGCTTTCCAGGTAGCATTGCCCAGCATACCCTTCATCATAAAGTAAGTCGACGGGTTACCTATAATGCCATAAAAGGTATCGCCAAAAGCCAGGCTAAACCCAAATATGCCCCACATCACAGTAATTATCACCATACACACGATACTTTGCAGCATGGTTGATATAACGTTCTTTTTGTTAACCATCCCGCCGTAAAAAAAGGCCAAACCAGGCGTCATGATCAAAACCAGCGCCGTCGACATCAGCATCCAGGCTATATCGCCAGTGTTAAAATTGGGATGGCCGGAATTTTTAAATTCTACCGACGGAAAAGCAAAAGTTAATGCAAGAATTATAAGAATTACTAAAAAGGGGAAATACCGTTTCATTGAATATATTAGAATTGCTTTAAAAACGGCCTGAAAGTATGATTTTAATCACAAA
The DNA here is from genome assembly GCF_034262375.1 of Mucilaginibacter sabulilitoris. Taxonomy (NCBI): domain Bacteria; kingdom Pseudomonadati; phylum Bacteroidota; class Sphingobacteriia; order Sphingobacteriales; family Sphingobacteriaceae; genus Mucilaginibacter; species Mucilaginibacter sabulilitoris. Next base: position 2,418,767 of record NZ_CP139558.1, on the reverse strand, counting down.
AAAACGAAGAATATTACGTTTATGTTAAAAAATTACGAAAATGGTAAAATTAGAGATACCGAAGAACAAAATCAGGGAAAATACCTAGCAAAATGAGCACAAAACTTATAACTATTGATAAAATTAGCAAATTCGCTGATTTTATACTGGTAATTTCTGGCATTTCTTTTCTTTTCAGAAATAAATTTAACGGGATCTTGATATAATAAAACAAAGAAACCACTGTAGTTAATGCACCGGTAGCCATTAAAAGCATTAACCAAATGCTATGTGTTTGCTGATAAATACCGTAAACCGCCGAAAAAACAAATAATTTGCCGGTAAATCCTGCTGTTACTGGCAAACCGGTTAATGATATTAGAACAATTACAAAACAAACCGAAGCAGCGGGGTATTTAAGACCAAGTCCACGGTAATCTTCCGCTTCTTCGGCACCGGTTTCATTGGTAAAATAGTTAGCCAATGCCAGTGCTCCGATATTGGCCAGCGCATATACTAATAAATAATAGGTTAGCGCCGAAACACCTTGTAAGGTTAAAACTACCACTGCCATGAGCGCGAAACCGGTATGACCGATACTGGAGTACGCGAGCATCCGCTTAATATTGGTTTGCATTACCGCCGCGAAATTACCTGTTATCATGGTTACAATACCGGCAATGGATAAAGCGATGCCTATGTCAAACCCCTTCCAATAACTGGTAAGTATAAAAGGCGGCAAAAAGTTAATTATTAATGCAAAGGCAGCTATTTTGGGTACAGTTGATAAATAAGCGGTTATAGGAGTACTTGCACCCTGGTAAACATCGGGCACCCAAAAATGAACCGGTACAAATGATAATTTAAATCCTATGCCTATTAAGACTAATATTACCGCGAATGATGAGCTGACAGGATTAACTTTTGAAAGCTGTATAATGCTATTCTGAAAGACCACATCCAGCGAGCCGCTAAAGCCATACAATAATGAGATGCCATACAGCATAATAGCCGACGACGCCGCACCAAATAGCACGTACTTTAATCCGGCTTCGGTACTGAAAGCATTTTCCGTACGATAGGCAACCATGAGATACGAAGCAATAGAAACCATTTCAATGGCCAGATAAATAGAAAGCAGATTTACTGCCATGACCATTAAATGCAAGCCAAATACGGATGCTATGGAAATGGAATAAAGATCGGATAATCCCTTGGGATGCCCTTTGAGTTTATTATCCCACGCAAAATACAACAGCAAGATAAATGATAGTAGATCAATGATCAGTTTAAAACATATACCGCTGCGGCTCAGCAGCAGCATATTGCTGAATATAAAGTGCTGCCCATCTGCCACCAAAGCTACCTGCTGCAAATCTTTAAACATAACCAATACCAAACCTGCACAGGATATGGTACGGCATAAGCCTGCAGAGCGCTTTCCAAATATCAGGTCGGTCACCAATACCATAATGAACAAGAGGCCCAAATTAACTTCGGGCATAAAATAGGCTATGCTGTCGAGAACATTAGATAACTGACTAGATATTTGGGGTAGCAGATCGTGCATTTATTTTTATTGAACTATTACAGATTGATTTTTAGGATATTTAACCATGTACTTTAACAGTACCTTTTTATCATCCTGCGAATTTAGCAGTAAATTCCATGAAACCTTGCCAGTTAACACGTCCAGTTTTGCACCGGATATTTCCTGCGTGTCAACCCCTATTGCCGAATTTTGTGAAACAGGTATCTGATCTTCAACAAGCAGATTCACTGGCTGATTTTTCCTGTTTTTTATATCAATAAGCCAATTACGGGTTTCTTTTTTATTAGATCCGAAGTTTTGGCGTTCGGTCAAATCCTTTTGCAGGGTACGGGTCACTACGATGTTCTTATCGGTGCCTAACGATAAATTTAGTGTATCGGCAGTAGCCTGTGTATTAATAAGCGATTTACCAATAAATGTATCTTCAAAAAACAGGTTAGCCTCTCCCGACAAAAAGTTGTATTTATTCCAATTGGTTAATTGTGCTGTTAAAAATACATCTGTGCTCAGCTTTGGCGCTACATAATACTGATAACTGGCATTCAGATCAAACTGACCAATTTCCATAGCGTATTGCTTACCATCGCTTGGTACCGAATAAGGATTGCTGATATTGAACTCTACATTGGTTTGGTTTTCTATCGGCTTAACCTCAATTGGGATAGATTGAATACTGGCTGCACCACGTATTCTAATTTTATCGTTTGCACCAATAACGGCTACTCCTGCAGCTCGCCCTTCCAATGAACTGCCATAACCGGTTACTACTACTTCACTCAGTTGGTTGGCAACAGGTTTAAGGCCTAAGTTTATTACCGGGGCATTTACTGGTCTTTCCTCTGTATCATAACCGATGTAATTATACACCAGAATTGGGTTACCTGCTGGCACCTGTATGTTGTATTTACCTTCAGCATCTGTAACCGTACCTATAGGCGTTCCTTTTACCCTAATGCTCACACCAGGTAAAACCTTACCATCATCAGTACCAAAAATAGTTCCATTAACTTTAGTAATTGAACTTGCCGCTCCAGAGTAATACATACCTAAATTAAGGTAGTTTGGTGTAACCTCAGGCTTGTTACCACTAATAGCAGGATTGCCGGTTGATAAGGTAACTTTTATATTTCTCCAATCCTCGCCACTCTGTTGTGATACATTAGCTTTATAGGTAATACTGATGGGGCTGTTTACATTTTTTGCCCGGATATCATAAGTTGGATACCAACCCGCATTGCGCACTACATAATTTAAGGTAAATGTTGATTGCAGCGAACTTTTTGAAGAAACCGTGACCAACACATTACTGGTCGCTTTGCTGTTACCTTTAGTAACATTGGCTATTTGCTGATCATATTTTTGCAGCTCTCTGTTTAAATCAGTTATCTGATCATTTATAGCTTGCTGTTTTTTTTTAATTTCTGTTAAACGTGTGGTTTGAAAATCAAGCGCTTGTTTCAGTTTTAAAATATCTAAACTGGCATTTTCACCGGTTACCACCTGGTTTTTACCCAACATATTAACCTCCTCCTGATAAACAGAAAGCAAGTTACTCTGCAGCGTTATTTTATCTCTTATTTGTTTTTGCTGCGCCTGCAGGTCAAGCAACAGCTTTTGTTTAAGTTCCTCATTTAAAAAATCAAGCTCCTGCTTTACCGAAAGTATAGTAAACTCTCCTCCAGCACTCACCTGCAGACTTTGTACATCCATCTCCGGTGAAAGATTACTGAACACCAATGTAGATGTGCCTGCATTAATATTAACCATTGCAGTTCGGGTTACCTGCGCACCAGTTAAAAACACAGTTATTTTTTGAACTTTTGTAGCAATTTTTTGATCTTCATTGGCTTTTGATACAATTGCGATAAAGAGAAAAATAGCGGCTGTTGATAATTTTTTGAACATAATACTTTCAGTTAAATACATACCATTTGTTAGTTCACTCATGCCATGCCCTAAACCGGAGGATGAGTAAATTAAAGATGCACTGGTATGCACTTTTCCATAAACGTATTTATGTTGAAACACTATTTTTTATTTAAGCTGTAAAAACTGGATGAGCATGAGTACCGAATCATTGATTTTATCAAAAACCAGCGATGGCATAATACCTAATGCCAGGGCAATTATAGCCAGCGGTGCCAGCGTAAGTTTCTCGCGCAGATTGAGGTCGGTCAAAGCGATTTTCCAAACAGCGCCCCCTTTTAGCGACTCTGTACCGAAAAACATGCGCTGCAGCGTCCATAAAAAATAGGCTGCGCTTAGCAAAATACCCACCGCACCGCAAACAGCCATCCAATAAGGTAACAAGCCATTTACCGTTGGCGATTTAAATGCGCCGGTTAGCGAAAATGCTTCGGCCACAAATGCCGAAAAGCCAGGCAATCCAAGTGACGCAAAAAACGCTATCATTACAAAGGCAGTATATTTTGGCATCAGGTTACCCAGTCCTCTGAAGTGGTTAATACCCCTGTCGTGTACCCGATTGTACAATACCCCAACCAAAAAGAACAGCATGGTTGATAAAAACCCGTGACTCACCATTTGCATTACCGCGCCGCTGACGCCCTCGGCAGTTTGTGACGCGATACCCAACAGCACAAACCCCATGTGCGACACGGAAGAATAAGCGATCATCCGTTTCAAATCGCGCTGGGCCAAGGCGTTGAACGCGCCGTATAAAATGGAAATAACCCCTAACAAACCTAACCAGAAAGCACCGGTAGTGGCAACATCCGGGAAAATACCTAAACAAATACGTATAATACCATAACCACCTATTTTGAGCAGGATACCAGCCAGTATGATAGATACCGGTGTTGGTGCTTCAACGTGCGCATCGGGCAGCCAGGTGTGCAGCGGTACCACGGGTACCTTAATAGCAAAAGCAATAAACAATACCACAAAACCAACCGTTCTGGCAGGCATGCCCAACAAGGTTTGATGCCCCGCAACGGCAAATACAGATTGCGCATTGTAGTTAGCAGGGTTCATCATTTGCACTATGTTAAACGTATGGTTACCCGTAACAGGGTCGGTAACGGAAAGATATAAACCTACCATCACCAGCAGCATAAACACCGACCCAAACAACGTATACAGGAAAAACTTGATTGCCGCGTATTCCCTTCGCGCTCCGCCCCACATACCTATCAGGAAATATAAAGGCAATAACATCAACTCATAAAACAGGTAGAACAGGAAGAAGTCCAATGCGCAGAAAACACCGATCACTGCCATATTTAACAACAAAAACAGCAGGAAGAAACCTTTAAGGTTACTCTTAATTTCCCATGACGAAAGGGCCGCGATAACCATTACCAGCGATGTCATGACCAGCAGGGTGATAGACATCCCATCAATCCCTACAAAATAGTCTATCTGCATTTTGCCCATGCTGCCCAAGTTAAGCGAAATCCAGGGGAGCTTTTGTACAAACTGGTACTGCTCTTCGTGATTAATGCCTCCATAAGCTGCCCCTGTTTTAAAATGCAGATACATCCATACACTGATACCCAGTTGTATCAATGTAGCCAGCAGCGTAAGATATTTAAAACTGCCGCGCAATGACGATGGCAGCAGCATGATGATAATGCCAAACAGTACAGGTATGAGTAAGAGTAAGGTTAATATATTCATCAGGTTCAGATCAGTATTTTTAAAATAAACAGGGCCAGCACAATCACAAGCATACTAAATAAGTAGTATTGTACTTTACCGCTTTGAAATTTACGTGCAAAATTGCCAATACTTTGTACTATTGAAGCCAAAAAATGCAAAAAGCCGTCAACAATATGTTGATCTGACCAGGAGGCAAATTTGGCCGTATAACCGCTTATACGTGTAACCAGATGTAAAAAACCATCAATAACACGGCGGTCGACCCAAAAACAGGTACTTCCAAATCTTACCAACGGCTTCACGATAACACGTTTGTAAAGAGTATCAATGTACCATTGATTGTATGACAACCGATAAAAAAACCCGGTTTGGGGGAAAGAGAAACGATTTGGCTTTACATAAATGATATAAGCAGCATAAAGCACAAACAAACTTATAATATTCACCGCTACAGGTACCACCGTATGATATATACTTTCTGATTCCATAGCCAGGGTAGATTTTAAACCATTAAATAACCAGGCATGTTCATACGAAAAAGGATGCAGCGAAAACAAAGGGAACAAACTGCAGGCTGCTAATAATATCAAAGGCAATTTATATTGCCAGTCCCCATCTGTAATGTGCAATTTAATATCGGGATTGCTTTTCAACAGCCTGAACTCGCCAAAGAAAACTTTAACAACCAGCCTGGCTACATAAAAAGCGGTAAGCCAGCTGGTAAACAAAGCCAGTAAAGGCACTGTTTTAAACCACGCGTTATGATGCCCGCTCCATTCAAATGCTTGTATCAGGATGCCATCTTTTGACAGGTAGCCCGAGGTAAGCGGCAAACCAACAAGCGCCAAACTGCCAATTATAACAGCAATAAAAGTAAGTGGCAATTTTTTGCGCAGCCCGCCCATGTTTGAAATATCCTGCGGATCGATATTAAGGTTGTTATCCTCCTTAATGTGCTGCATTTCGTGGATCACGATACCCGCTATTAAAAACAGCAAACATTTAAAAAACGCGTGTGTAGCCAGATGGAACAGCGACGAGGCATAGGCGCCCACTCCCATTGCCAATATCATAAAGCCCAACTGCGATATGGTAGAATAAGCCAGGATGCGTTTCAGATCATTTTGCGTGAGGGCGATAGTGGCAGCCATGAATGCCGTTAAGCATCCGATAACCGCCAGCACTGTTAATTCCGTTTCAGTGAACATTGGATAAACCCTACCCAATAAAAATACACCGGCCGCTACCATGGTTGCAGCGTGAATGAGTGCCGATACCGAAGTGGGCCCTTCCATAGCATCGGGAAGCCAGGTATGTAAAGGAAATTGTGCCGATTTGGCCGCAACGGCTAAAAAGACACCTCCGCAGGCTATATATTGCCAAAGCGCAGGTATTTGCCCAGTAGGGGCAATCCACAAACCATCTTTTACTACCGACTGTGTTATCAATCCCTTATCACCAAATAGCTCAGTAATATCAAACGTGTGATACTGTGCAAACAAGATAATAATTGCCGTAAGCAAACCAATATCACCAATACGGTTCATGATAAAGGCCTTTTTGTTTGCCTGCACAGCCTTATTACGGGTGAACCAAAAACCAATAAGCAAGTATGACGAAAAGCCAACCAGTTCCCAGCATGCGTAGAACAGCACCATGCTATCCACAACAACCAAAGCCAGCATACTGAAACAAAAGAAACTGAGATAGGTAAAATATCGGCTGTACCTAACATCGTGCTTCATGTAGGCTGTAGAATATATATGCACCGGTAAGGCAATAACCGACACTAATAATAACATTAATACCGAAAGGTTATTCAGCAATATACCCGCAAAAACCTCGGTTTTGCCAATGGTAAACCAGATGTGTTGCGCATGTACCGGGTGATTATTCCACACTCCGGCAAATACTTTGGCCGATAGAATACAACTCAATAATATAGCAATTGTCGACACCCAGCCCGCCGCCTTGCTTTTTACCGGCAGGCAATAGTTTATTAAAGCAGCCAGCAACGGTAAAGCAACCGCTCCAATCGTGTAGTTTAAGTTTTGTATGGAATGTAAAAAGTCTTCCAATTTATTTGGTGATAATAATTAAAATTTGGTTTTTATTATTAAGCATATTTTTATAAAGCACATTTTCAAAAATTACTTTTTGTATTTTGTCTTGAGGAATATCATATAAAAATTTAATCTTTTTATCATCGTCTTCATCCAACGGCCTGCCATCAAAAAGGTAGACTAATTTAGAATCATTTCCCTTGTTTGATTTTAGATAATTTTTATACTCATCGGAAAAAGATTTTAACTTTTTCTGATATTGAAAAATGGCAAAACCTTTGGTTGTAATTATAACTGTATTATGTCTTGCAACACCCTCAAACGTTGAGGTTGTATCTTTTTTTAAAATGTCTATATTAAGGATGTCATTAGGATCGAGCCCATCTATTTTTTTATCAGATATCTTCCCATCTATAACATAAACAGCATTTTCACCAACAGCTGATTCTAAATCAGCAACCTTTTTTAAAGTATCAATTGTCTGTGCAGACACATAATTAAAGGCGCAAACCCAGCAACATATAAGAACCAGCTTTTTCATCCTCAATCCCTGAGCTTATTAATATCATTCGGATCAATGGTTTTATACCTCCTGTAAACATTCAGTATAATGGCCAGTGCTACAGCTGTTGTGGCCGCGGCCAGTACAATGGCAAACAGTGCAAAGATTTGTCCGCTGTTGTTTGCCTTATCGTATTTTCCAAAGGCCACCAGGTTTAAAATGGCAGCATTCAATATCAGTTCAATGCCTATCAGTATTTGTATGGCGTTGCGTTTTGTTACAATCATGTACAAACCGATACAAAAGAGCGCCACGCTTACTATCAGAAAATCGGTTAGTGATATCATACCTTGCCCTCCTTGCGCGACAGGTGGGCCGCCCCAACCAATGCCATCAATAATAAAACAGATATTGCCTCAAAAGGCAGCAGATAGCGGGTCATTAAATTAACACCGATGTTATCAATCATGACAACATTCGGAGTTATCTCATTTTTAAGACTGATAGATTCTTTAACCCATTGTAGGTTATCTGCATCGGCTTTAAAAACTACATTGATCAGTACAATGAAGAATAATCCGGCTAACAGTAAGGCAGGTAATTTATTAATGCTTAAGAACCTCCCTTCCTGCTTTTGTAAAACATTCAATGTTTCTTTACCCGATAACATAAAAGCAAAAAGGATGAGTACTAATATGCCCCCTACGTATATCACTACCTGGGTTACGGCCACAAAATCGGCCAAGGCCAGCACATATAATCCAGCTAATGAAAAAAGAGTTATAAAAAATACAAATATACTTCGCACCAGGTTCTTGCTGGCAGCCGCGTATAAAGCCGAGGCAATGGCAATAAGGCTCAGGAAATAAAAGAGTATCCGGATCAAAGTCATGCTCCTCCCTCCTTCTTTTGCATGGCCGCCAGCTTAGCCGCCTGTTTTTCGGCTTGCTGTTTATCAAATAGTGCGCGTTTTTCAGCAGCGTCTTCGGGCGACATATCTGAAAACTGGTAAGTAAGATCGCTTAATTGAAACACCGTTTTATCATACTGGTTAGTCATGGTGATGCATTCCGTAGGGCACACAATGGTACACAAGCCGCAATACATACACTTGGCCATATCAATATCAAACTTAGCAGCATATAAACGCTTGGTTGTACCATCGGATGTTTGCCCAATGGCTTCCGTAGCTTTTATCGATTCAATATCAATACAATTAACCGGACATACTTTGGCACACAAATCGCATACTATGCAATCATCCATTTCCACATCCAGTTGATAACGGCCCACTTCGGGCACAGGTAGCTCTTGTTTGGGATATTGTATAGTATTGGTGCCTTCCAGTTGTTTAAAGTAATTGCTGTCGCTCACAGTAATAATCTTCCGGTCAGCGTTTGATGCAAACAGATGCTTCACGGTAAGGGTTAAACCTTTCCATGCAGTAGTGAAGCCGCTAATTACTCTTTTAAACATTGACCGTTGATTTGTTCGATTATGTTGATTTTTTGTCTGAACCACGATTTGTGGGATTCAGGGATTACCACGATTATCTATTTTATTTTTCTTGTCTTATATCTTGATACTTTTCTCTTAACTCTATCTTTTATCCTTCAGTCCTTCGTCTTGCTCTCCAAAATCACATCAGCCACAGCCGCCACGCGCCCGATATCAGCATGCATAAAAATGCCATCGGGGTTAATACTTTCCAGCAAAGGTTCATGAGCTGGTCAACCCGAAAACGGGGTAATGTCCACCTGATCCACATTTGTACGCCAACCAATGCAAGTGTCTTAAGGCTTACCCATAAAATACCCCAGGCCATGCCAGTTGTCCAGGTAGCCAAATGTACTGATCCTATATTAGGCAGTGGTGTATTCCAGGCACCTAAAAACAAAATCACCCCTATCATAGATACCAGGAACATCATGGAATATTCGGCCAAAAATACCAGCGCGAACCTGATGCCTGTAAATTCGGTATGGAAACCTGCTACCAGTTCGGATTCTGCTTCGGGTATATCAAACGGAGCCCTGTTACTTTCGGCCAGTGAGGCGATGAAATAAATAACAAACGCGATGATCAGGTGCGGCGCCCGGAATATGTTCCAGCTAAAAAAACCACCTATTGATGATACATCCCAAAAACCGGCAAACTTTATTTTCTCCCCGGCTAAAACACCTTGTTGCACGGCTACCTGCTGCAAATCGAGCGTTTGAGCTATCATTACTACGGATATAATAGCAAAACCGGCGGGTATCTCATACGAAATGATCTGTGCTGCGGAGCGCATTGCGCCTAAAATAGAATATTTATTATTAGATCCCCAGCCCGCCATCAGGATGCCGAGGGTTTCTACAGATATGATAGCAAAAATATAGTATATACCCAGGTTTATTTTTGAGGGGATAAGGCCCGGCGCCCAGGGCAGGGCGGCAAAGCCCATATAAACGGCAATAAAAATTACCGCCGGAGCCAGCATAAACAGCCATTTATCAGCAGCTGCCGGTATGATCAGCTCTTTCTGGATCATCTTCAATATATCGGCCAGGGTTTGTAGCGAACCAAACTTACCCGTTTCGGTAGGGCCAAGCCTGTCTTGAATAAATGCTGAAATTTTACGCTCGGCATAAACACCAAACAGCGCAAAAAAGGCCGAAAAACTAAACAACCCAACAGCTACAACAAAATATATAATATAAGAATTCAAGGGCCCGTTTGCTTTAACTGCAAACTTACTAAATGTTACAATATTTTTGGGGCGGTAAGTTATATTAAGTTGGTGGGAATTGTGGGTAAATATTTGTCTGAACCCAGATTTATGGGATTAAAGGATTTCCATGATTTAAATTTTCAGTCAGAAGATAAAAACTCTATAAATCCGAAAATCTGTTTAATCATGGTTCAGACAAAATTGGGATGCTACCTCTCAGCACTTCACCAGGTCATTGGCCGATATGAAGGTTGATTTTACAGGTGCAGAAAAAAACATGGAGGCGTGATGATCAAAATCGGCTGTATCATCAGTTGTGGTGTAAAACTCGCTGGTACCGTTTTTGCTCAGTTTTGTTTCCATTTCTGGATGTCGCTGCAGGTAATCGACAAGACTTTTGGCCACAATGTCGCCTTGCGCCACAACCTTAACATGTGCAGGGAGGTTAGCTTCTATTTTTTCCTGTATCAGAGGATAATGCGTACATGCAAGTAATATGGTATCAATATTGGGTGATTGCTCCATAACCTGATCCAGGTATAATTTCACAAAATAATCGGCGCCAGGTTGATTATATTCTCCGTTTTCAATAAGTGGTACCCATAACGGGCAGGCTTGCTGATAAACTTTTATATCAGGAAAAAAATGCTGTATTTCCATCAGATATGAACCTGACTGTACGGTACCTTTTGTACCCAGAACCCCTATTTCCTTTGTTTTTGTATAATCGCCTATAACCTCGGCTGTGGAACGTATTACACCCAGTACTCTTTTTGCCGGGTCGGTTATTTTCAGGTCTTGCTGCTGAATGGTGCGCAGGGCTTTCGCCGACGCGGTATTACAGGCGAGTATAACCAATGGGCAACCCTGCTCAAAAAGCCATTGAACACACTCCCAGGTGTACTGATGAATAGTATTGAACGAGCGGTTACCGTAAGGCGCGCGTGCGTTATCGCCTATGTATATATAATCATAATCCGGAAGCTGTTCTATAATTGATTTGAAAACAGTGAGACCGCCGAAACCCGAGTCAAAAATACCGATAGGTTGATGCATATACACAAAAATAAAAAAAGCGCCCGGTATAATACAGGGCGCTTTTTATAAATGACTAATAATTGATTATTTTAATCCTAATTTAAGTTTTACGGCTGCCATCAAGTCGTCAGCATCCGGAGATACCAGCAAACTAACTTGTGATGAATCTAATACATAAGCATAGCCTTTTTCTTTAGCAACGGCATTTACAGCAGCCGTAGCTTTATCAATAAGTGGTTTGCCTAATTCTTGTCTTTTGGCGTCAACCTGTTGCTGTGCGTTGTTTTGATAATCCTGCATACGTTTTTGTATATCCTGCAATTCCTGACCTTTTGAAGTACGGATAGCATCGGTCATGGTAGCACTGCTTTTTTGAAACTCCTGACCTTTTGTAGTATACTCATTATTCATGGTAGTAAGCTGATCAATAAAAGTTTTTTGATAAGCCTGCATCTGAGCGGTTACTGTCTTAGTTTCCGGCATCATATCAATCAACTGATTGAAATTAATGTGGCCAATTTTGGTCTGCGCATTGGCAAAGTTGCCCGCAAATAAAATACCCACTGCAACTAAGGCAACTTTAAATAGTTTTTTCATTTTTCTTGTCCTGTGTTTAATAATAGTCTGTTTTATTTAATCGAAAATTTATTTAGCAAATACTCCGGGTTTTAACCCTAAACGTGTTATAACATCTGCGCTTTTATCATAGCGTGGATTAGCATACAGCATCATTACTTCGCTGTTTTTATCAAATATCATGTCCAGGTTATCGCCTTCGGCAACTGCTTGTACTGCTTTAGACACACGATCCTGGATTGGTTTAATCAAAGAATTACTCTTTTGTGAAAGTTCGCCATCGGGCCCGAATTTCTGACGCTGAAAATCCTTGGCGGCCTTTTCTTTATCAACAATTTCGGCCTCACGGCGCTTTTTCATATCAGCCGTCATTAAAACCTGGTCGGCCTGGTATGCTTTGTACAGCCGGTCAATCTCCTGGAATTTACCGTCTACTTCCTTTTGCCACTGATCAGATAATGCTGCCAGCTGCTTTTGTGATGAAGCATATTCGGGCATATGTTTTAATATATATTCCGAATCAACGTAAGCAAAACGTTGCGCGTAAGCTCCTGTAATTGCTGTTAACGTTAAAAACGCTATTAAAATTATCTTCTTCATATACCGCAGTGCAAATTAATTAAATCCGCCGGATAAACTCTGAGAAATTGTAAAATGGAACTGCCCCCTATTTGCGTCGGGCTGACCTGGTATTTTATCAAATCCGTAGCCATAATCTAATCCAAGCAATCCAAATATAGGTAAAAATATTCTCGCGCCAACACCTACCGAACGCCTTACGTTAAACGGATTGAACTGGCTAAAGTTGTTCCAAACGTTACCACCTTCGGCAAAGGCCAGTAAGAATATAGTTGCCGACTGGCTCGCAATAACCGGGTGACGTAACTCGAGTGTATATTTATTATAAATGGTACTACCTGTGTTTGTGTTCTGATCTTCGGTTGATCCTTCAGGCACTATGGAGAAGTTTTGATAACCCCTTAACCCGATGATTTCGCTACCCTGTAAAAACTGATAGCTCTGCATACCGTCACCACCCAATTTAAAGCGTTCAAACGGAGATGGGCCTACATCTTTATTATACATGCCCAGGAAGCCAAACCTTACCTGCGACATCAGCACAAATTTACCAACCAGTTTAGAGAACCACTGCGCATCATATTTAAATTTATAATACTCTACGAAGTGATAACGCTCTTCTGGAGTAGCGATCTTGTAATTGATATTGTTAAACAACGAATATGGTGGCGTTGCCTGTATGGTGAATTTAATATTTGAACCCTGCGTTGGGAAAATTGGCGCATCAATAGAGTTACGGGTCAATTCCTGGGTCAACTTGATATTATATGATGTACCATTGGTAAACAGGTAACCGGTATAGTTATCCAGATTATAATGATCAACGTTCAATGAGTAGTTTAACTGGAAATAATTATCAGGCCATTTTAAACGTTTACCCAAAGTTACACCAACACCGTTTATACGCAGGTTATTATAGTAAGGGCTTGTTTTAGGATAATACTGCCCCGTTGAACTACCTTGTGTATAAGCAGATAACGCGAAGTATATTGGCTTTTTACCACCCAACCACGGCTCAGAGAAAGTGAACGAGAAGTTCTGGTAGGTTCTGCCGCTTGACTGGCCCCTGAGGCTCAGTTTTTGTCCGTCGCCTTTTGGAAGTGGTTTATAAGCTTTAAGGTTGAAAATATTCCTTAACGAGAAGTTATTAAAGGTAAGACCTAAAGTACCTACCAATTGTCCGCCACCGAAACCACCTGACAATTCTATCTGATCTGAAGGTTTTTCAACGACGTTATAAACCAAATCAACCGTTCCATCTTGCGGATTGATGTTAACCGGTTTAGGCTCTGTTTTTTGTTCATCAAAGTTACCCAATTGGCCAATTTCGCGTGAACTGCGGATCAATAGCTCTTTATTGAATTTTTGGCCTGGTTTGGTTTGTATTTCGCGCATAACCACTTTATCGTTAGTTACGTCGTTACCTTTTAAGCTTACACGGTTTATGGTGTACTGCGGGCCTTCATATACTCGTATATCCAGGTCAACGGTATCGCTGTATACCTTTACCTGCACAGGATCTGCGGTATAGGTTAAGTAGCCATCATTTAAATAAAGTGATGATACGTCATCATTATTAGGTGTTGGCCCTACCAGCCTTTTGTTTAGTTCATCTTCACTAAAAACATCACCCTTTTTAATATGCAATATCCTGTTTAATATATCTGTCGAATATTTGGCATTGCCAGACCATTTTACATCGCCAAAATAGTATTTAGGGCCCTCATATACCTTAATTTTTACATTAACGGTGGTAGCATCATGGCTCCATACCGAATCACTAATAATTTCGGCATCACGGTATCCTTTGCCCTGCATTGATTCAACCAGGCTTTGTTTATCTTCTTCGTATTTATCCTGTTTGAATTTTTTAGAACCAAATAAATTATACCATTTCTTTTCGCGGGTTTTTTTCAAAAACTTCTTTAGCTTTTTGTCGCTAAAGGCTTTGTTCCCTTCAAAAACCACTTCGTTTATTTTTACTTTGGTTTTTTTATCAATGGCCACATCCAGTATCACGCTATTAGCATCACCCGGATCTTTACGTTGTGTGAGTTTAACAGTAGTATTTAAAAAGCCTTTTTCGCCAAAATGCTTTTTAATAATAGCAGTAGTAGTGTTTATTAAATTTTCATTTACGATTTTCCCTGTCCTGTCGTTCAGTTTTTTCTGAACATCCTCAATTTCGCCCTTGCGTATACCCGTTATGTGCATGCGCGATAACCGCGGTCGTTCAGAAACAGCAATTTCCAGGTAAATAGTGTCCTGGTTAATTTTTGTAATGTTTAATTGTACATCATCAAATAAGCCCTGTGAGTATAGCGTTTTTATAACTTCGGCATTACGTTCGCCGGGTAAGTTGATACGATCGCCTTTGGTTAGTTTCGAAAGCTGTATCAAAATATCTTTATCCAGATACTTTGCACCACTAACAGAAATACCTCCAATAATATAATCCCGGGGATTAAGATAACTTAAACTATCAGCCGGTATTGATTTTGTCAGTGTTGATCTCGGCACATTGGAAACCTGGGCCATAGCCACAGTACCAAAAACAGAGAGAAGAATAGCAAAAAGAAATTTATACATTCGAATATTTTAGTGGGCTAAAAATAATTTATACAGTTGTTAAAAAGTGTTAAAAGTAAAAATTTAGTTAACTTGCTCGCTTGTCATACCAAAACGGCGCTCCCTTTTCTGGTAATCAAGTATAGCTTCGTACAAATCTTCCTTTCTGAAATCGGGCCATAATTTAGGCGTAAAATACAATTCAGCATAGGCAATTTGCCATAATAAATAATTACTTATACGATATTCGCCGCTTGTTCTGATCAATAATTCAGGATCGGGCATATCGCTTGTGAATAAATTTCTTTCAAAAACTTCTTCGGTAACATCATCGAGGTCAAGCTCGCCGCTCTTTACTTTTGCAGCAATCCTTTTGGCGGCATGCACAATTTCGCCGCGTGAGCCATAACTTAATGCAAGAGTAAGCACTACGCCGGTATTACCTGCAGTAGTTTCTATAGCGCTGTGAAGTTCCTTGTAACACCGGTTCGGCAACATTTCAAGATCGCCGATGGCATTTAGCTTGATGTTATTTTTCATGAAACCGGCTATTTCTTTATGGATAGTACTTACCATGAGCTCCATAATAGCCATAACCTCGAGTTTCGGACGGTTCCAGTTTTCGGACGAAAAAGTGTATAACGTTATATATTTTATACCTAATTTATCAGCGCCTTCAACCACATCCCTAACGGATGTTACCCCGTTATGATGGCCAAACATTCTTAATTTGCCTCTTCCCTTTGCCCATCGGCCATTGCCGTCCATGATTATGGCAACATGCTTCGGTAGTCTTAACAAATCAATCTGATCCAAATATCCCATACTATTCATTATCAAAAGCTCTCCGGGCGTCCCTAAAAGAAAACGGCCGTGCTTTAATTATATTAATGCGATGTCTAATAAAATATTTGTTTTAGACTAATCAATGTAAAAATCTATTGGCTAACGACTTTGTTTATAAGCCAATCTGCCGGTTTTTTCAGGGTACAAAGGTAAAACTTACTTTGTATTTTTTTAGTATGCTTAACGAAAAGAAAATGTTATTATAAATAATGCATCAAAACACTGTAAAAAGTGTCCAAATAATATTCATACCAAGCATTTATTACACTTGTATGTATTAAAAATTAAAAAGCCGGGCATCAAAATCATTTTACTGATCCTGATATCCGGCTTTTAAAGCAGCTTATTTTTAAGCTTTAAATGTTATAGTTAATAAACGTCTTTTTGTTTCAGGGCATCGGTGTCATGCCTGTCAATATCAACAATAGCATAAGTTTGCATATCGGTTATATTAAGCTCGTCTATAACGTTAACCAGATCTTTATACACCGAATGGTCAGATGGCTTTACCACCACTATCATACCCTTGCCGGTATTATCATGAACCATTTTACTGGTTTCAAATAAAGCCTTGCGAATGCCGTCTTTATTAAAATTGGTAACAGTTGGAGCGATTACCGGATTTTTCAGCTCACCAAGGTACCACATTACCTGGCTGTTTTTACCCAGGCATACTGTAAAGCTGCGACTTGCCGGAACGGCGCTACCTTCTCCAACGGGCATGGCTATATCCATAGCCTTTGATTTTGATAATGTTGTGGTGAGCATAAAAAAGGTGATCAGCAGAAATGCCAGATCAACCATAGCAGTAAGGTCAACCCTTACATTCATTTTTTTTCGGCCGCGTGTGCCGCTTGCTTTTTGTGGGGAAGAATTTAATTCGGCCATGATCTTAAAGTTTAAGGTTAATAATAAAACCGTATAGAATACCGATTTTATTATTAAAACGAAATTAAAATTATATTATTTCATAAACAACAAAATTAAATTTTGTAAAAATTGAATTTTAAAAATAACAATTCTGTGTAACGAAGGTATAAGAGATGGTTACCCCAATAAAAAAGTAAGTATCGCGCGGCTTGAAGTCGCCGCGTTGTGAGCCGGGCTCACCAAGATAATGGTTTGTTTTTTCGCCAGACCGGTCTGCCATTTGTCTTGCAAAAGTGCTTGGAAGCTGATCAGGACGGGCATATACCCCACTCACATCATCCAGATAATCTGTGAAGGTATATCTGTAACCAATATCGCCAGCCACCGTCCATTTGGTATTGAAATTGTATTTTATGCCTACGCCATATGGAATTACCAGCGTGGTTTTAGCATAAGCCACAGACTGTCCTTCGGTTCTTAAATTTCTGAGGCTATGGGTTTTACCCTTATAAACTGTACGCGGAGCAAAGGCCGACAATCCAAAACCTGTATATATATAGGGTGTATATTTATTGGGGCCCGCATCGGGTATATATTTCATAAAGTTAAACTCACCAATAAGGCTTAGTTCCTTAATAGGATCATTAAAACTTAAATTACGGTTGCGAAATTGCTGGCTGCTGGAGCTACTATCGGCAGCGCTTATTTTACCATAAGCAAAATTTAATTTTGCTGACAAATAACCGTTAAAGTTTCGCTTTACAAATAAACTACCCACGGCACCGCTTACCTTAACTGGATTGTTAGGATTAAGGTCGCCTATATAGCCAGCACCGCCAAAAGCACCGCCAACCTCCCAGGTTTGCGCCTGCAAATGACATGAAATAAATAAAAGGAGTATTAGTGCTGCAAATTTAGACATTAAGCAAGTTTAATAATTACGGGCATCAAGACCCCATAATAATTTGTTTCTTAACGTGGTTAAATAACTTTCATTATTTAAACGTACCAAATTTAGCTGAAAATCGGCTTTTTGAACATGAAATTTTACGGTTTCATCTAAAGTAGCCACCCGCGAATCGCACGAAACCAAATAATTTGCACTGCGGCTCTCCACCTCGAAACAAAGCTTACTGTTATCGGGCAATATAATTGGCCGCACGTTTAAATTATGAGGCGACACCGGCGTTACCACTATACTATTTGACTGGGGGAAAATAATAGGGCCACCGCAACTTAAAGAATAAGCTGTTGACCCGGTTGAGGTAGAAATAATAATACCGTCGCCCCAGTATGAGTTTAAAAACTCATCATTTAAAAACACGTGGGTAATGATCATGGCCGCATCATCGCGTTTATGAATAGTTACATCATTAAGCGCGAAATTATCATCTCCAAAAATTTTCAGCGTTGAATCTATAGTGAGCAATTCACGGCAATCAAGAGTAAATTGCTTGTTAACCACGGCGTGTATGGCAGCGGTAATATCGCTTTTATTTATACTCGCCAAAAAACCAAGCCTGCCAAAGTTAATACCCACCACTGGTATGTACGAATCGCGGATAACGGTTACCATATCAAGCAGAGTACCATCCCCGCCCAACGTTAAAAATAAATCAATAAAGCCTTTTAACGAATCGGTGTTCTCGAGAACACTATACGTAACGGTGTTTATTTTATCGAGCAGGTATTCGTTAAGCTGGTGATGGACATATATTTCGGCGCCATGATGGGCCAGGTTATCAAATACCTGCTGAATATATGGTATTACAGATGGATCATTAAACGGTCTGCCGTAAACTGCTATCTTCATGGGTGGTGTTCACTGTTTCATTTTGTTAATTAGTTCAGTTGGAAAATAGTAATCCGATGAGCTATTAAATTAATGAACCATTTATAAGTTAAGGTAATTCATGAGCGAATCATAACGATCCTTTGCATTATCGTTATGATCTGTACTGTTAAAGGTCGCTTTAATATCATACTCATAACGCAAAAAAGTAGCAATTATAGCAGATATATCCTGCTTGTTTACTTTAAGGGTTACTTCTATACGGGTAGAATCAGGAAAAGTTTGAACATAAGAGCTCAGGATCTGGGCGTTGTCCGATTCTACAATCTGCGCCATATGAGCAAGTGAATTGTTTTTGTTATTGATCTCCAATACAATAATACCACCCGGTTGGGCGACTGCGGTTATCTTTGCAAAATACTCGGTTATGGCATTAATGGATATAATACCCAGGTAGTTCCTTTTTGCATCAAGCACCGGTATAACGGTGAGCTGGCGCTCATAAAACATGCGTATTACATCGTAAATATGCTGATCTTCGAGTACATATGGGTTTACCTGCGACAGTGCCAGCGCGCCTACAGCAGTTTGGTAATCACTTTCACCAATCAGGTCATCTTCTGCAACCAAACCTAAAAACTGCTCTTCGTTTACAATGGGCAAATGCCTGAGGCGAAACTCTATCATACGGTCAAGTACCTTCTGTACAGTATCAGAAGTATGTACCGGAGGAATTGCGTCTGCTATCAGTTCAATTGCTACCATAATGTTAAACTCCTATTTTATTTTTTCCAAAAATGCGGTTAACAGTCCGTTAAATTCCTGCGGCCGCTCCATCATTGGCGCATGTCCGCATTTATCAATCCAGTGCAACTCAGAGTCGGGTAAAAACTCATTAAATTCCAGGGCCACTTCAGGCGGTGTTATTTTATCGTTTTTGCCCCATATTAAAGATACGGGAATATGCATTTTATGCAGATCCTTTTTCATATTATGCCTGATGGCCGATTTTGCCATCGCCAATAACCTGATCACGCTGTGCCTGTCGTTTATTAACTTATATACGTCATTAACCAACTCATCGGTTGCCACTGCCGGATCATAAAAAGTATATTGTACCTTTTCCCTTACAAAATCAATACTTTCGCGCCGTGGAAAAGATCCTCCGAATGCGTTTTCATATAAACCCGAACTGCCGGTTAATACCATCGCCTTAATATTCTCGGGGTGCGCCAAAACATAAATCAATGCCACATGTCCGCCCAGGGAATTACCAAGCAATGTTATATTGCTTAACTCTTTATACTTTATAAATTTATGTACAAATTTTGAAAGACTCTTTACGCCTGTAGTTAAAAGAGGCATATCGTAAATTGGCAACATGGGTATTAGCACACGATATCTTGATTTAAATTCTTCAACAACATCCCCCCAATTGCTCAATGAGCCCATTAAACCATGTAATAGTAGCAATACCTCACCTTCGCCCTCATCGATGTAACTAAAACCGTGTTCCTCTTTAAGCACGAAATCCATATAAAATATTAGTATTAATTTTTTTTACTCTTATACTGAAATTAATTTCAGTATAAATTCTATTATCTGGCCATAAAATTAGTTTATTACAGCCGAGTTGCAACAATAATAGTAATTAATTTTGTCAATGTTCTGTTTAAATAAAATGGGCCGTCGCCAGGCATACCCACTTTCCTGAGTTTCCTTTTCAGCAAGTTTAACTGCTCAACAAACCAATACTTACCCTAACAACTGCCTTACAACTTCCGATATGGTTTTTCCATCAGCTTTGCCCGCAAGTTCTTTATTGGCCATTCCCATTATTCTACCCATATCGCTGGTTGAAGTAGCGCCAAGCCGCTCAATAAGTTCCTGAAGGTAGCCTTCAATTTCAAAACGGCTCATTTGCTGCGGCAAATAAGGTTCTATTACCTTCATTTCTTCCATCTCTATTTCGTAAAGGTCTTCGCGGTTTTGTGTTTTATAAATATCTGCCGATTCTTTACGTTGTTTAATAAGTTTTTGAAGCACTTTAATTTCAGCTTCAGGGGTAAGTTCTTCTGCCGCACCTTTTTCGGTTTTGGCCAACAATAAAGCTGATTTTATAGCACGAAGTCCTCTTAAACGGTCGGCCTGTTTGGCCAGCATAGCCAGCTTAATATCCTGGTCTATTTGAATGATTAATGACATTTTATAATTGGTAATTTATTGAGTTATTGAATTTGAAATATGCAGATTTCAGATACGCAAATGTGCAGATTTTATAATTATTTAATTAACAGAGATCTGCACATCTATTTTCTGAATATATTACCTGCGGTAGCCTGTGCGGTTGGCATAAGTACCATATCGTTAATATTTACATGTGCCGGGCGCGAGGCTATAAACCATATTGTTTCGGCAACATCAGCTGCCGAAAGTGGTTCAAAACCCTCATATACTTTTTTGGCTCTTTCCTTATCACCCTTAAAGCGTACTTCCGAAAATTCTGTTTCCACGGCGCCAGGGTGTATAGCAGAAACCTTTATACCATGCGGCAACAGATCAATACGCATACCTTTATTTAATGCATCTACCGCATGTTTGGTAGCACAATACACGTTACCATTAGCATATACCTCCTTACCGGCAATGGATCCCAGGTTTATGATATGCCCGTAACCGTTATCAATCATCCAGTTTGATACAACGCGGCTTACATATAACAGGCCTTTAATATTGGTATCAATCATGGTTTCCCAATCGTCATAACCGCCTTTTTGAATAGGCTCAAGTCCCTGGCTTAAACCGGCATTGTTAACCAGTATATTTACTTTTTTCCATTTTGTGGGCAGACTTTCCAGGTTTTCAATCACCTGTTCACGATTACGCACATCAAATGACGACACCGCTACTTCTATATTATATTTATTATTTAACTGACCGGCCAGCTTTTCCAGGCGATCAAGCCTGCGACCTGTTAATATCAGGCTATATCCTTCGCGGGCAAATACATGGGCACAAGCTTCGCCAATACCAGCGGTAGCTCCTGTAATTAATGCAATTTTAGACATGATAGATAGATAACTACGGCAGCGAAAATATGTTTTTTACTTTAAACTATTGTCTTGTCAGGGTAAGGATACGGCGTAGGGAACCCTAATCTACTCAAAAAACAAACTAAACATAATGGTATGTAATGAAAGCTTGCTGATAGGTGCCGAGAAAGGTTGGTTTTCAGGAACCAGGACATTACCAAATGAATTGGATATTTTAATCT
The DNA here is from genome assembly GCF_034262375.1 of Mucilaginibacter sabulilitoris. NCBI lineage: Bacteria > Pseudomonadati > Bacteroidota > Sphingobacteriia > Sphingobacteriales > Sphingobacteriaceae > Mucilaginibacter > Mucilaginibacter sabulilitoris. The sequence goes on along the minus strand of NZ_CP139558.1, from coordinate 2,396,794 downwards.
CGGGCGAAAGCTTAAAAAATTCAAAATAAATATCGCACCCCAGGCCGGCTTCGTACGATCCATAACCGGTTTTATTTTTAACCAGTTTATCCAGCAGGTCTGAATTAATATCATTCTTTTTTGAACCTATAGCGTGCGAATATTTAATTCCACCTAAAATATAGGCCCTGAAATCACCAATACGGTCTGATTTTATTTTTAGCGATAACGGAACGTCAACCGTGGTAGTTTGTACCTGTTTTTCAACATTGGGATATTGCTCACTATTTTGATAAGAGTAAGTAAGGTTACGGTCTGCAAAAACCAGTGAAGGTGTAACACGGGCCTCCAAATGTTCGGTTAAACGATAACGGGTTATAAAGCCTACAGAAAAGCCCGGCAAACTTCTGGAACTGATACTGTTTAACGGAGTAGTAAGTGCATTACCGGTTTCGGGATCATTAAAGGGCGTACGCCAGTTAGGCTTTTTAACAATTTTAAAATCGCTGCTTACATAGGCAAAGCTAAAGCCAAAGCTCAGGTCCTGAAGGTCAGCTCCGCCACCCCATGCTGGTACCCTATCCTGTGCAAACAGCTTGCTGCTGCAAAGTATCAGTATAAATACTATAATAAGGTACCTTTTTAAACTCATTTAATGCCTGTGTATATAGAACAAATGCCAAACGCCAATGGCCTGTGTTTGGTATTTTTAAAACCGACTTTATCCATCAGCGCCACAAAATTTTTCCCGTCGGGAAAAGCTGCGACGGATTCGGGTAGATATGAATATGCTCTCGCGTCTTTACTAAATAGTTTGCCAATGCCCGGAGTAATATAGTTGAAATAAAAATTATATAACTGCTTTATCGGAAATACCTTTGGCTTTGAAAACTCCAGCACCACCGCTTTGCCGCCGGGTTTTAGTACCCTTCGTATATCGGCAAGACCGCTTTCCAGATTTTCAAAATTACGTACCCCATAGGCTACAGTAACCGCGTCAAATTCACCGGCCTCAAAAGGTAGTTTTTCCGAATCGCCAAGCTTTACTTCAAATTTATCAGCAAGGTTACGTTTTTGAATTTTCTGTTCGGCAATATCCAGCATACCACGCGAAATATCAACACCTACTATTTTTTCGGGCCTAAGCGTTTTTAACGCCTCAAACGCGAAATCGCCGGTACCGGTGGCTACATCCAGTATCAGCTTAGGCTTGTCTTTTTTTAACTCGTTAATGGCTTTTTTACGCCAGATGATATCTATCCCCAGCGATAAAAAATGGTTCAGGAAATCGTATGTTTTTGATATATTATTGAACATATCGGCCACCTGTTCTTTCTTGGTAGCCTGTTGGTCATGGTAGGGAGTTATTGTTTTGCTCATTTTTATAGTAATGGCAAAGATAGTGATTGTATGTTGATTGAGTTTATTTGGTTGTATTAAGTTGATACGGTTGTGTAAATGTTAAGTCAATTCACTACTTTTAAAAACCAATTTGTAAAAAAACCAGTGCAGCGGGCTCACCCAAAAGGTGACCGGAGGTTATCAGTTCTCTTTATTAATTATTGTTATCAAATTCATTATTTCAATCTATGAAAGAAAAAGAAGAATCGTCGCGCCGCAGTTTCATTAAAAAATTAGCCACCACTACTGCAGCGGTAGCCGCAGGCAGCAGTTTATTAGCTGCCGAAAGCCCTGTAAAACCATTTGCCATACTTAAAAGGCCGCCCGGCCATAGTTTAAATGACCAGATCAATATTGCACTGATAGGTGCCGGCGGAATGGGCACACAGGACACCATAGTTGCTTTAAAAATTCCTGGGGTAAAGCTGGTTGCCGTTTGCGATTTGTATGATGGCCGGCTTAACGATGCCAAAACCCGCTGGGGCGCTGATATTTTTACTACTAAGGTTTACAAAGAGATCCTGAATAGAAAGGATATTGATGCTGTAATTATAGGCACGCCCGATCACTGGCACCAGCAAATATCAATTGATGCCATGCATGCTGGCAAGCATGTTTATTGCGAAAAACCCATGGTACATGCCATTACCGAAGGCCCGGCTGTAATTAAGGCTCAAAAAGATACCGGCATGATTTTCCAGGTAGGCAGCCAGGGTGTATCATCATTAGGTAACGAGAAAGCGCATGAATTGTTAAAAAGCGGCGCTATAGGCGAGTTAAACTATGCCGAAGGCTTTTGGGCCCGCCGGGAACCGTTGGAAGTTTGGCAATACCCTATCCCGGATGATGCCTCGCCGCAAACGGTTGACTGGGAAACCTATATCAGCAATACCAAAAAACGCGACTATGATTCCAAGCGTTTCTTCCGCTGGCGCAATTATACCGACTATGGCACGGGTATGGCCGGCGATTTGTTTGTGCACCTGTTCTCCAGCCTCCACTTCATTACCGGCTCCATGGGACCAAACAAAATTTATGCATCCGGCGGACTCCGTTTCTGGAACGATGGCCGCGAAGTGCCCGACGTATTATTAGGCACTTTTGATTATGGAAAAGCAGAAGCACACCCGGCTTTTAATCTTTCGTTAAGATGTAATTTTGTGGATGGCACCAGCGGTACCACCTACCTTAAACTGGTAGGTAGCGAAGGTTCTATGGATATCACCTGGGATCAGGTGACGCTGAAAAGGAACAAAACATTTGGTTCCGACGACCCTTTTTATCTTGATAAGCTAAAAAAAGCAGGCAGCGGCTACGCCGAACGCAAAAAGATGTTGCCTCCGGAAATTATAACATTTGATGCAGACAAAGGCTATTTAGGCGGCCCTTATGACCACATGAATAATTTTATTACAGCCATACGGAACAAAGGCAAAGTAACCGAGGATGCTATTTTCGGTTACCGGGCCGCAGCTCCTGCTCTGTTATGTAACGACAGTTATTATAAAAACAGTCCTATGTTTTGGGATCCTGAAAAAATGCAGATGGCAAAAAAATAATTTATCAGTTAATGGTTAATTGGGAGATTGGTTGATTAACCTTTTATGATCAACTACTCACCTAATCAACCATTCACTCAATCAACTTAAAAACATGAAACATCAATTAAAAAAAATTGGCTTGGCATTGGCTGCGGCAGGCCTGGTTTGTGTTCAAACGGCTGGCATACCGGCAAATAATCCTATGCCTGTAAAAAAAGTAGGTGCAAAAGGTGGCTGGGTAAGTTTGTTTGATGGTAAAACACTAAAAGGCTGGCATGGCTTCAACAAAAAAGGCTCCGTAAAAAATTGGCAGATTGTTGATGGCGCGCTGGTTTGTTTGGGCGCAGCCAAAGGCGATACCGGTGGCGATATTGTTACCGATAAATCATACGCTAATTTTGAACTTACCTGGCAATGGAAAATTGACAAAGGCAGCAACAGCGGCGTATTATATCATGTAGTTGAAGACGCTAAATATCATGCCACCTATGAGACCGGCCCCGAATATCAGATTATTGACGATACAGGCTGGCCTGATAAACTGGAAGACTGGCAAAAAACCGGCTGTGACTATGCCATGTATTTGCCTAATGATAAAAAGAAATTGATGCCCGTTGGCCAATGGAATACCAGCAAAATTATTTTTAACAATGGCCATGTTGAACATTGGCTAAATGGCGCCAAAATTGTGGAGTTTACCGCCTGGGACGCCGACTGGAAACAGAAAAAAGCCGAAGGCAAATGGAAAGACCATCCGGATTATGGCAACGCTAAAACAGGCCTCATAGCCCTACAGGATCATGGCCACAAAGCTTATTTTAAGAATATTAAGATAAGAGAGCTGTAAATTCTGTTTGTCTGAACCAGGATTAAACAGATTTTTCGGATTAAGGGATTTTATCTTCTAACTAAAAATTAAATCATGGAAATCCCTTAATCCAAAAAATCCTGCTTCAGACAAATTACTTCAATAACCCCAGTAACCCTTCAATATCCAGCCTGCGGGTAAACATGGTCAAGTTCCCTGCCTCATCTGTTGGCCATTGCTCTTTAGGTCTGTCCCAGTATAACTCCACACCGTTTTGGTCGGGATCATTCAGGTATATAGCTTCGGATACGCCATGGTCAGACGCCCCGGTAATCTGATATTTGGCATCAATCAAACGTTGCAAGGCCACCGCCAGATCTTTTCTCTCGGGATATAAAATAGCGGTATGGAACAAACCCGGTGCGTACTCAGGTGCAGGCGGAGCGCCTTTACTTTGCCAGGTATTTAAACCTATATGATGATGATAACCACCAGCCGATATAAAAGCTGCCTGATCACCATACATCACCATTTTTTCAAACCCCAGCAAGCCGCAGTAAAAATCAAGCGAACGTTGCAGGTCGCTTACCTTTAAATGCACATGGCCAATGCGGGTTTGAGCCGGGATTTTATATTCATTCATAATATTACATGTTTAAACATCAAATTTAATTATAATTGTATCTTTTATTGTTGTTGCATTGTAAACAAAGTATAGGACGGTGTTGCAACACAAACCTAATCAACTTTGCTGCTCATAACACACCACTAAAAATAATTACCTTTGCAGCATGATTGTTAAATCGGCCGAATTTATTTGCAGCAATACCCAGATATCCAAATTGCCGCCTCCGGTAAAACCGGAATACGCTTTTATTGGGCGCTCAAATGTGGGTAAATCGTCCCTTATTAATATGCTTACCGCAAAAAAGGGACTGGCTAAAACATCGCAAACACCGGGTAAAACCCAGCTTATTAATCATTTTTACATTAATGACAACTGGTATATTGTTGATTTGCCAGGTTATGGTTATGCCAGGGCTTCTAAAACCGAGAAAGCCAAATGGGACAAGTTTATCCATAACTATCTTGACAAGCGTGAAAGCCTGCAATGCGTAATGGTGCTGGTTGATAGTCGCCTGGAACCGCAAAAAATCGATCTCGAGTTTTGCAACTGGCTTGGCGAAAGAGGCCTGTCGTTCGTGCTGGTATTTACCAAGGCTGATAAACAATCGAGTATAAAAACAGATCAGAATATAGCCAAATTCAAAAAAGCACTGTTGGCCACTTTTGAGGAATCGCCCCAATATTTTGTCACTTCATCAGAAACACAACTGGGTCGCGAAGAGATTTTAGCGTTTATAGATAATATTAATAATAACTTTGAAATACCGCATTATCAGTTACCGTCCTGATAAGTCATATTTGCCATGAAAAAATACCTTTCATTAGTAACATTTGCACATACGATATTTGCCATGCCGTTTGCTTTTATCGGCTTCTTTTTGGCAGTAACTACCACACAAAGCCATTTCGACTGGCTTAAACTTGTTTTGATGGTATTGTGTATGGTATTTGCTCGCAACTCGGCTATGGCTTTTAACCGCTATCTGGACAGGGATATTGACGCTCAAAACCCTCGAACCAAACAGCGTGATATTCCTTCAGGTCGTATCAGCGCATCGGCAGCCTTAACGTTTACGTTGGTCAACTGTGCCTTGTTTATAGCAGCTACCTGGTTTATTAATCCGTTGTGCTTTTATCTATCGCCGGTTGCCCTGTTTGTGGTGATGGGTTATAGTGCCACCAAACGCTTTACAGCGCTTTGTCATTTGGTATTAGGTTTGGGGTTATCTCTTGCTCCAATTGGGGCTTATTTGGTGGTTACCGGCGCATTCGCCCTAACGCCTTTATTTTTCTCGCTTTCTGTTTTATGTTGGGTAAGTGGCTTTGACATTATTTATGCCCTTCAGGATGAAGACTTTGATCGTGGCTTAAACCTGCACTCTATCCCGGCTTACATGGGTAAGGTAAATGCTTTGCGGTTATCAACCTTTCTGCATGTACTTTCCGCAGCATTTATCATCATGCCTGTATTTTTTACACATTCCCAATTCGGCATTTTATATTACGCGGGTATCCTATTCTTTTGTGCCATGCTTATTTATCAGCACCTGCTGGTGAAACCCAACGACCTTAGCCGGGTGAACTTTGCCTTTATGACAACCAATGGCATAGCCAGCGTCGTGTTTGCCGTATTATTTCTGTTAGACAGAATATGGATACATTAACCGCACTCAACAAATTCCGCGAACACGCGACCATGTTTGTTCAGTTGGATGAAAAGGAATGGGACGCGTTATTACCTCTTCTGGAAATCAGCACGCTCAAAAAGAAAGAAAATTTTTCTGAGCCGGGTAAAGTTTGTAACCAAATATCTCTTATAGTAAAAGGTTCGGTAAGGTTTTTTCATATAAAAGATGGTGAAGAAATTACAGGCTATTTCTGTTTTGAAAACGAATTTACAAGTTCATATAAAAGTTTTTTAACCCGTCAGCCTTCTATCCTTTACATACAAACACTCGAAAACACAATTTTTGTCAGTCTGAATTACGACAACATGCAAAAGGCTTACGGCGATAAACTTATAGGTCACAAAATGGAACGCCTGGGCAGACTTATAGCCGAGCATTACCTTATCTGCTATGAAGACCGGGTTACATCGTTCATAACCCAAACTCCCGAAGAGCGCTATAACAAACTATTGCAAACCCGCGGCGACGTTGTACAACGTATCCCTCAGCATTATATCGCCAACTTTTTAGGCATAACCCCGGTATCGCTCTCACGCATACGCAGAAGGATTATGAAGATAAGTGCATAGAAGACTGAAATTCTAAAACTGAAATAAACAAGTTTGTCATCCTGAGCGTAGCGAAGGATCTATTCTGTACCAGGCTATTCAATAGCAGGTTTTGATTTCAAAAAATCCAAAATCAAAATTCCCAAATCCGAAATAACCCAAATTCTTATCTTTTGTTAACGTTTTGACTTACAAAGCCATCCTACCTTTGTTATACACAAAAACGAAAAAGATATGCATACTATATTAGGAGCAGGCGGCCCGGTGGCCAACGCCCTCACCAAAGAGTTAGTAAACAATAATGAAACTGTACGACTGGTAAGCCGCAAACCTGTAAAAATTACCGGCAAAACAGTAACCTGGCAAAAAGCCGATCTGCTGAACTATGACGAAATATTGGCCGCGGCTCAAGGTTCAACTGTTATTTATTTAACAGCAGGTTTAGTTTATGACAAGGAGATATGGAGACAGCAATGGCCTGTTATTATTCAAAATGTAATTAATGTAACAAAAGCAACCGGCGCACGACTTATATTTTTTGATAATGTTTATATGTACGGCCTGGTTAATGGCTCCATGACCGAGGATACACCATATCACCCCAGTAGTGTTAAAGGCCAGATCCGCGCAGGCATTGCCAATACCATAATGGCCGAAGTAAAGGCCGGCAATATCAGGGGCACCATCGCCCGCGCTCCTGATTTTTACGGAACCGATTCTACTAACAGCTTTATTGACATGATGGTGTTAAGCAATTATGCCAAAAAGAAGGCAGCCCAATGGATAGGTAATCCCGACAAAAAACACAATTACATATATATTCCAGATGCAGGCAAGGCCATGTTCCTGCTCGGACAAAACCCTGATAGCGACAATCAGATATGGCACCTGCCTACTGCCCCTGCCGTAACAGGTAGACAATTTCTGGATATTGCCGCAGCAGCCTACGGCGTTAAACCTAAATATATGCGCATACGCAAATTTATGCTATGGATATTCGGCCTGTTTAAAAAGGTGATCATGGGTGCAGTTGAAATGTACTACCAGTTTGACCATGATTATATTTTTGACAGCAGCAAATTCGAAAAGGCTTTCAACTTCAAACCAACCAGTTATGCAGAAGGCATAAAAACCATGTCGCAGAGTTTGTATAAGGCTGTTTAATTTCTTAGTCTATAAATGGAAAAATCCGGGAGATGTAATTTTACAATTTTCGGATTTTTTCACTTTTATTTATTTGCACATCTTCATTCATAATCTGCACATTTGCATATATGCACATCTGCACATTAAACAAATTATGATCCATAAAAAAACAAGAACATACATTCCGGCAACCCTCGACATTAAATGGGAAAACCTGGAACCAATCTATAAGGAATTACTTGAACGTCCTATCAATTCGGTTGAGGAACTTGAAAAATGGCTACATGACAAAAGTGAACTGGAAGCTGCTTTAGAAGAAGATTTTGCATGGCGCTACATTCGTATGACCTGCGATACAGCCAGCGAAGAGCTGCTTCAAAACTTCCAGTATTTTGCTACAGAAATTGAGCCCAAAATTGCCCCTTACGGTAACGAGCTCAACAAAAAGCTGGTAGCCAGCGAATATGTTGACAAGCTGGATAAAGAAAAATACTTCATCTTTTTACGTGCTGTTAAAAAGGCGCTTGAACTATTCAGGGAAGAGAATATCCCGGTACAAACCGAGATACAGGTTGAGCAACAAAAATACCAGTCCATCACCGGTGCCATGTCGGTGCATATTGGCGATAAAGAGTTTACCCTGGAACAGGCATCTGTATTTTTAAAAGATACCAACCGGACCAAACGCCAGGAAGCCTGGGAAAAAATAACCGCCCGCCGCCTGCAGGATAAAGACCAGCTTAATGAGCTTTTTGATCACCTGCGCAAATTGAGGCATACTGTTGCTACCAACGCCGGCTTCGAAAACTTCAGGGATTATATGTTCCAGGCGCTGGGCAGGTTTGATTATACCCCGCAGGATTGTTATGCTTTTCACGCGGCCATTGAAACCGAAATTGTGCCCATCCTACGCGAGCAGGCCGAAAAACGCAAGGCGGCCCTTGCCCTGCCCACATTAAAACCATGGGATATGGATGTTGATGTATCGGGCAAACCGGCCTTAAAGCCGTTTAATAATGGTAAAGAGCTGATCGAAAAATCAATACAATGCTTTAGCAATATTAACCGTTATTTGGGCGAGCGCTTGGAGATCATGAAGGATAACAACCTTTTTGACGTGGAAAGCCGCAAGGGTAAGGCTCCTGGTGGTTATAATTACCCGCTGTCAGAAACCGGCGCGCCGTTTATTTTCATGAACTCGGCCAATACCTTCCGTGACCTTACTACTATGGTGCATGAGGGTGGGCACGCTGTGCATACCTTTCTGACTGCAGATCTGGAATTGAATGATTTTAAACACTGTCCTTCCGAAGTTGCTGAACTGGCCTCCATGTCAATGGAGCTTATATCTATGGACAATTGGGACGTATTTTTTGATAATGAAGAAGACCTGAAACGCGCCAAACGCGACCAGCTATTTGATGTTTTAAAAACCCTGCCTTGGGTAGCCGTGATAGACCAGTTTCAGCACTGGATATATACCAATCCCGACCATACCGATGCGGACCGTACAACTGCCTGGATGGAGATTTATGAACCATTTGGTGCAGGCTTCGTAGACTGGGGTGAACACCCGGAGGCTGAAGCCAATTTATGGCAAAAGCAGCTGCATATTTTCGAGGTGCCGTTCTATTATATTGAGTATGGCATGGCCCAGTTAGGCGCTATTGCGGTATGGAAAAACTACAAAGAAAACCCGGAAAAAGGATTACAGCAATACCTTGATGCTTTAAAGCTTGGGTATACCAAAACCATTAAGGAAATTTACGAAACGGCCGGTATCAAGTTTGATTTCAGTGCTGCTTATGTAAAAGAACTGGCCGAATTTGTAAAGGCCGAAATGGATAAAATCAATTAAGATCATATCAGGCTTCCATTTACATTGAAGCTTGTTATCGTGTAACATCTGTTGTATTTATCAGCTTTTTGATAAATATAACAGATGTCCTTTTTTTGGAAGTGCGAACGTGCACGAACACTTGCAAACACTGACAATATCTTGTCAGTCATAAAAAACCGTCTGCCATCAGTATTAATATCCTTATAAAAACCTAAATTAGGTTATGAACCAGGCGGTTAACTTCTTCTGGACTATTCTTTGTTTTGCCCCGGCAGTAGCATATTGGGCGGCGTCCGGTGCGCTGCTCTGGTGTTTTATATTTATTGGCATTAGTGTTATGACTCAATTAATTCCTGGCAGGCTGCTACAACTGAGCACCAACCCAAAATGGTATGAGGGCTTAGGCGTAAAATTCATTCGCAAATTTGTGCAGCACGGCGAATATATAAACCGGCTGATCAGGAAAAGCCAACCGGGTTATGGCATCATTAAACATAAGGCCAATGCTGCGCAATACCTGAAAACCATTGTAATGTATGAGCGTTTCCATTTAATATGTTTTATTTTCTTCCTGTTAACCACTATCCACTCCTTCATAAATCATTATAATATGCTCACCCTTCTCATGTTGGGCGCCAACATCATTTATAACATTTGTCCTATATTGCTGCAGCAATATAACAGGGCAAGGGTATTAAAACTGGATCGGTAGACCGCGGTTTTCAAAAGACATTTTCAAAAAAAAATCAATACCGATGCAATATTTTATCAACCTAAATCAACTGATTATCAATACTATAATGCGTAAAAAAACTTTACTATTAACTAATTTTTAAAACTAATTGTGTGTTCATAGGTTTAAACATCTATGAAAAAGATCATTTTTAGTTTAATCCTCATATTATTTACGGCTACTGCCTTCGCACAGAAATTTAAGCCGGTAAAATTAGATAGCCTTGTTACGGTATCCTTACCAGACAATGTTCAGAAGAAGGATACCTTAGGACAGCAAATATATTCTGCTAACGGTTCTGTTGGATTTATGATCGTGATCCGAGCAGCCAATCCCAAAACCAATACACCCCTGAATAAAGAAAAAGACCTGAATAATGTACTCAAAACCTATATCGAGGGAATCCAGAAGCAATCGGGTAATGGCAGTGTAATGAACCCGCGCGATACGCTTATTGGAAAACTGGAAGCCAAGGTGTTTACGCTTAGAGTTGACAATACAGGCTCAACCGGAGAACCGATACAACTGAGGCATTTTATACTCCTTTATACCCAGGAGGCCACTTATACTTTTCAATATTATTATGAAGAGCAACGGAAAGACCTGGTTAAAGGCGAGTTAAAAACATTTACCAGCTCCATTAAGCTGGCGCCCGACCTGAAACGTAACGACCAGTATATATCAAATGCCAAAGGCTTGTCAACCCCGGCCAAAATCGGTATCTATGGCGGTGGTGCAGTTATTATAATTATCATCATCATTGCGGTTACCCGCAGAAAAAAGAAACAGTAAGGTTAATCAAAAAATAGGTGTCAGTCTGAGCCCCGCGAAGACCCGCGTGTAGAGGCCTGTATATCATGCTTCGACGGGGGCTCAGCATGACAGGCTATTTTTAACATAATTTAGGATCAATTATTCCCTTGCGAAGTTTTTATCAGTCCCCGGTTCCATTTTTCGCTGTGAATAAACTGCTTACTATCCAGCCAGCTTAACCAAAATACGGTAACAATAACGCCTATCACCGACCCCGCCATCACATCTTCAAAAAAATGCTGGCTCAGATACATGCGGGAATAACCTACTAATATAGCTATCAGCAAAGCGGGTATCCCCCAACCTTTATGCCTGCATAAATAAGTAATTATCACGGCTGCAGAAAACGCCGTTACAGAATGCCCTGATGGAAAGCTGTGTACGCTCCATACCTGCAGCCCTTTAACAAAGTGGATACGGCTTAGTTCATGGCTAAAATATAGTTTGGGGCGAGGCGCGTCAAAAATGTATTTTAATACCTGCGCCACAATGCTGGTAACCGCGTAACTTGTTACCAATAAAAAAGCTTTTCGGTAATTAAACAATGCAATTATCGCCGATAAAATAATAACGGTAAGGCCCTCGCCTATGTCGGTAATATAGGGCATAATGGCATCGGCCCATGAACTATTAAGGCCGTTTACAGCAAAATAAATAGTCTCGCGGCTGTACAGAAATTTGATAATTAAACAGGTGCAAAGTATCAACAAATAAAGTATAAAAAACGGCCTGATCCTGTACAAAACATCTTTTATACCTATATTCATGGTGCAAAATAAGCATATACTTATTCAATGCAAAAAAATGATTATGTTTGAATTGAGTTAGACTAATTTAATTAACTGGATGTCGAAAAGTATATTTCGTAAGAAATCTGTAGAGAAGATATTATATGATGTGGAGTGCGGATGCGGTGATGGCGAACACCCCGGAACACCAACATCACAACTCAAAAAAGAACTAAACGTTAAAGACCTTACACTCATGGGCATCGCTGCCGTAGTAGGTGCCGGTATATTCTCCACCATCGGCGAAGCTTCATTCCACGGCGGACCCGCAGTTTCCATTTTATTTGTTGTTACAGCTATCACTTGCGGTTTTTCGGCACTTTGTTATGCTGAGTTTGCATCGCGCATACCGGTTGCCGGCAGCGCCTATACCTACGCCTACGCCTCATTTGGCGAGTTAATTGCCTGGATAATAGGATGGGACCTTTTAATGGAATACGCCATAGGCAACATTGCTGTAGCTATATCATGGAGCGAATATTTTGTGAACCTGCTCGAAGGCTTCAATATCCATCTGCCCAAATACCTCACGATGGACTATGTTTCGGCATTGCGCGGGCATGAGCAGGTGACACAGGCCACAGCCAGCCAGTTAACCGATATCAGCGACCGTGTAAAAGCCGCCGCCCTTGCCTGGAATACAGCACCCGGCATTGGCGATTTTAAGCTTATAGCCAACCTGCCTGCTTTGGGTATTGTATTCATTATTACGTACCTGGTTTATGTAGGAATCCGCGAAACCAAAAAAGCGACCAACGCTATGGTTGTTTTAAAGATAGTTATCGTTATAGCGGTTATTGTTATTGGTTTCTTTTACGTAACACCAGCCAACTGGCACCCCTTTATGCCCAATGGCTTTAGTGGTGTAATGAAGGGCGTATCGGGCGTGTTTTTTGCTTATATCGGGTTTGATGCTATATCAACCACCGCCGAGGAATGTGAAAAGCCTCAGCGCGATCTGCCGCGGGGTATGATCTACTCACTCGTCATCTGTACAGTACTCTACATACTCATAGCACTGGTACTAACCGGCATGGTAAGTTATAAAGACCTCCAGGTGGGTGATCCCCTTGCATTTGTGTTTGCAAAAGTGGGGTTGCATAATATCAGCTATGTCATCTCCATCAGCGCGGTTATTGCAACGGCCAGTGTATTATTGATATTTCAATTGGGCCAGCCCCGTATATGGATGAGCATGAGCCGCGACGGATTGCTGCCAAAAGCATTCTCGCGTATACACCCTAAATTTCAAACACCATCCTTTGCTACCGTGGTTACCGGCTTTGTGGTAGCTATACCAGCACTGTTTATGAACCTTACCGAGGTAACCGATCTTACCAGCATCGGCACCCTGTTTGCCTTCGTTTTGGTTTGCGGCGGTGTACTCCTGCTCCCGAGGGAAAATGCACAGCAGGGCAAATTTCACCTGCCTTATGTTAACGGGAAAATAATTATACCGTTAATAACGCTCATTATTTTAGGTTCATGCATTTACTTTAAACCGGCCCCACAGGTTGAAATGATGCAGTTTAAAAAGATAAAAGACAAAACAGCTATTATTGAAAGTTTAGATGCTGCCGATAACGCCGCTTTGTTAACTACCTGCAATACCATGTTTGGTAAACAAACTGTAGGCGATGCAGGCGCAAGCAAATATTTTAAAGACCTGGAAGAAGATAAATTTGATACGGCTTTAAGGGCTACCAGCGCTATAAGCGAAGTTAAAAAATACTACTTAGGGCTCGATGGTTTTCTGTATAACTTCCCTAATTACCTGTTTTTTATCCTGATCATCATCATTAGCATTTACAGCTTTATTAAAAACTTTTCGCTTATACCGGTACTGGGTTTAATGAGCTGTTTTTATTTAATGACCGAGCTTGGCTATACCAACTGGCTGCGTTTTTTAATATGGCTGGTTATTGGACTGATTATTTATTTTACTTATAGCTATAAAAACAGCATGTTAGGTAAAGAGGCAACAGCGTAAAAGCAAACAGTATAATCAATATAATTTCGATAACTTGTCGAAATATAACCCCATAGGGTAACCTGTTTATAGCTCAAATAAAAAGTAATAACTCCATAGGAGCTTTCTTAATTTTATACAAAACGGAGCACCTACGGAGCTAAAAACATTTTATCTTTAAGGCTATAAACATGAAGCCCTTCCAGGGCTCATCAATGAAGACATCTCGGGGATGAATTTAATAACAATTAAAATATCATATGTGGATGTGCCCAATATGCAACCGGGAATTTACTGCCGTTAACCAGGTCCACTCCTGCCAGGAGCGCAACTTGCGCGATTTTTTGCAAGGAAAATCAACGCACACGGTTGAACTCTTTGATCACTTTATTGCCGAATATTTGCAGATAGCGCCCATAAAGGTATATCCCACGAAAAGCATGATTGCCATTGGCGTAAGGGTAAACTTTGCCTACATAACCCAGTTGGGCAAAAATTTTATTGATGTGGTATTTCCGTTTAAGGAGATCTACGACGATAATCTTTGTTTCACCAAAATAAAGACCGTACCCGGCACCAATGATCACAACCATTACTTCCGCATGTATTTTAAAGAAGACCTTAACGACGAGGTTAAGAAATACATGAAGATGGCTTATGAAAAAAGCCTCTCCTAACCCCTCTCCTTTGGAATGGGAGCTGATGAAGCCGAATAATATGTTAATGTGTTTAGAGATTAAGGGGCCCCATATATTTGGGATAGAAATCACCTTGGTAGGAAAGTCCTCTCCTTTGGAGAGGATTTAGGTGAGGTCTAATTTACCCTATGTATCTCAATAGCTTCAGGGATTGACAGCATCAGCGGAACTTTCTCAACCGTAACAAAGCTCAGGTCGAGGCCAAAACCACGCTCTTCAGACAAACTCACTTTTTTAAGCTGCACGTAATAATCCATGATAAACCGTTCAAAAAACGACAGGCTATGTGAACGTGAAAGTACCTTTTCAATTACCACAAACCTAAAATCGCCCACTATTTTGTGCTTATTTAATGATTTATAGTGGCTGGTGATATCAACCTCGCCCTTTTTAACTAAATCTTCTACTACTTTTCTGAATAGCAGGTTTATCTGCTGCTCCACCCTGAAACCCAGTTTAAAGTCAATCCTGATCAGCTTATTTGGCACCAGAAATTCCACTTCATATTCGCGTTTGTAAGGCTCATCAACAACATCAACGTGTACCAGCCAGTAAACATCGGCACGCTTAGGCTGCTTTTGCAATATGGAGTAAACTATTTTTGATTCAATTTCGGAGTTAAAATTGGCGCTGGTTAAATAAACAAGCTGCGAGGCATATTTGGGTACGGTTTCATCGGCGCTCAGCTCCTTTAAAATGTCAAAGTAATCGTCAATACCAACAAATTTCACGTAACGGTTCCTGATCTTGCGGGCGGTATGCCATGTCCACATCACGGTAAACAGCAGAAACCCAATAGATAGGGTAAACCAGCCGCCGTGTATAAATTTAACCAGGTTACCGGCCAGGAAGGTTCCTTCAATAAGCAGGTAAACCACTAGGAAAACTCCAATAATGTAGGAAGGCACCTTTTTGCGTTTAAGGAATTTGGACACCAGTATGGTGGTCATGAGCATGGCTACAGTAATACTTAAACCATACGCAGATTCCATTTTGCTGGAATGTTTAAATATGAGCACCACGCCCAAACAACCTGCCCAAAGCAACCAGTTAACGCTGGGCACATACAATTGTCCCTTTTGTTCAGATGGATAATTGATCCGCACCTTTGGCCACAAGTTAAGCCTTACAGCTTCAGCTATCAGTGTAAACGAGCCCGAGATAAGCGCCTGGCTGGCAATAACAGCCGCTACGGTGGCAATACCGATGCCGAATATCAGGAACCACTCAGGCATTATTTTATAAAAAGGGTTATTCAGGTTAAGGTCGACGGTATGGTTGACTGACTGAAGCAGCCATACAGCTTGCCCAAGATAATTAAGAATAAGACAGGTTTTTACATATATCCAACTGATGCGGATGTTGTCCTTACCGCAATGTCCAAGATCGGAATACAAAGCTTCGGCTCCTGTGGTACATAAAAATACCGCTCCCAGCACTATAAAAGCTTCGCCGCCGGTACTGGTGCTTAACAGTTTATATGCGTAATAAGGATTTAAAGCTCTTATTACAGACGGATCATGCACAATATAACTAATCCCCAGTACCCCCATCATGGTAAACCAAATAAACATGATAGGACCAAAAGCTTTACCCACCAGCGAAGTGCCAAACTGCTGAATGATGAATAAAACCGTAATAATAGCCATCACAATCTGCATAGTTGGCAGGTTCGGATAATAGGTTTGCAGCCCCTCAATAGCGGATGATATGGTAATAGGCGGCGTAATGATCCCATCGGCAAGCAACGCGCAACCTCCTACTACAGCAGGCACAATAAGCCACTTTGCCTTGCGGCGAACTAGTGAGAACAACGAGAATATACCACCCTCACCCTTATTATCCGCACGCAAAGTGATCACCACATATTTGAGTGTGGTTTGCAGCGTTAATGTCCAGAATATGAGGGAAACGCCTCCTAATACTAATGTTTCGGTAATGGTTTGGGAAATTGAGGAATGTTCGGTTCCTACAATAGCCTTAAATACGTATAATGGGGAGGTACCAATATCACCGTAAATTATTCCTAAACTGATGAGCAGGCCGGCGGCCGTCAGTTTTTGCAGATCTTTATGGTTTGACACTTTTATATTTTAAAAGTTGCAAAAATATCATTTTTTTCCGTTAAACTTAAATAATCATTAAACGTATAAAGAAAAAAGAAGTCTAAACTGTAAAACCAACAGTTTTTGTTAAAAATTGTTAAAAAGTTTTATAAAAACATCATTTTTTTACTTGATGAGGGCTTTATTTATACTTTTGTAGGGGAAACTTAAAAATGAGGCGAAACATTACTTATTCCTTTATTTATATGTACACATGGGTCATACTAATTGCGATGTCAATTTTTATGAACTTCGCCTTTGCCGCTAATGTCAATCCCAAGCATTTTAAAGGCGATACCACCTACCTGCGTGTTACAAAGGGTAAGGCCGGAAAATCATATTTAAAAAATGGACTGCACCTGGTGCTGCCACCGTTAAAGCCGGCGGTAACTTCGAGCGTAAAAGTGAGCGTATCCCGTCCTGATGATAAACTGCTTAATGATGTGCAGGTTTATCCTAACCCCATTAAGGTTACAGATGAGATCAATTTAAAATATACCATATCGCGCAACAGCAATGTCACCATCAAAATAATGGATGTGCTTGGCAATGACATCACCACCTTGTTTTCGTCAAGGGTTGATTCCGGCGATCATAACATCAACTATCCCATCAACAACAAACTTACCCGCGGTTTCTATTTTGTACGGGTAGTTGCCGGTACCGAATCGGTTATCAAACGTATCTCGGTATTATAATTCTTATTTGCTTCATTAAAATACCCTTAACAGCTATATCTGTTTAAACAAACCAGCTATTTTTTTAGCTTTGGCATTTATAGCTGTCAACTTATGAAAATTATTGCCATTGGCCGCAATTACGCCGAGCACGCCAAAGAATTAAATAACCCGGTACCCGCAGTTCCGGTTATTTTCATGAAACCCGAAACGGCCATTATCAAAGATAACAAGCCTTTTTACCATCCAGATTTCTCGGAAGATGTACATCACGAAATTGAGATCGTTTTAAAAATAAGCAAAGAAGGCAAGCATATCAGCGAAAAATTCGCAGCCGGTTACTATGAAGAAATTGCCTTAGGTATTGACTTTACCGCACGTGATATTCAGAGCAAACACAAAGAAAAGGGTCTGCCCTGGGAGCTTGCCAAAGCCTTTGATGGCTCTGCTCCACTAAGCGCTTTTGTACCCAGGGCCAAATTCCCGGATATTTATGATCTTAACTTTAAACTGGATATCAACGGCGAAACCAGGCAACAGGGCAACACCCGCGATCTGCTGTTTCCGTTTGAAAATATTATAGCATTTGTTTCAAAATACGTTACCCTTAAAAAGGGCGACCTTATATTCACCGGTACCCCACCCGGGGTATCAAAAGTAAAAGTTGGCGACAGGCTGGAAGGATACCTGGAGGATGAAAAACTGCTCGACTTTTACGTTAAATAACACATGATTAAAAAATTTATAGCCATAGCCGCGTTATGCCTGGGCTTTAATTGGGGCATACACGCGCAAACTACTATACAAAGCAGGCAATATCCGCAAAACTATTTCCGCTACCCGCTTGACCTGTCGCCAAGCACGGCTGGCTCGTTCGGGGAACTCAGGCCTCAGCATTTTCATTCCGGGCTCGATTTTAAAACTAACCAACGTACCGGCTACCCGGTACACGCCGCTGCCGATGGCTATATATCAAGAGTAAGGGTTCAGTTTGGCGGTTTTGGCCGAGCCATTTACATTACCCACCCCAACGGTTATACTACGGTTTACGGGCACCTGCAAAGCTTTACACCCGCCGTGGCAGCCATTGTAAAAGCGTACCAGTATGAGCATCAAACCTACGAGGCTGATTTTAACCTTACAGCTACGCAGGTTCCGGTTCTAAAAAATGATGTTGTTGCCATATCCGGCAATGCGGGGGCATCTGCCGGGCCGCATCTGCATTTTGAGATTAGGGATACCCAAACCGAGGAAACCATTAACGCGCAGCTATTTGGTCTTACCATACCCGATAAGGTGCCCCCTACCATTACCTCCATCGGCATCTATCATCTCAACGGCAATCCATTCAGCGAAAAAACACCAAAGGAATTTTTAGCAGTTACCGGTATCGCGGGCAATTATCATCTTATTAAATCGCAAGTATTGCATTTAAGCGGCTATATAGGTTTCGGTATTAACACTACCGATATGAACAGCGTTTCGGCCAATCATAATGGCATTTATTCTATAGAGTTAAAGCTTGATGGGCAAACCGTGTACACCTTTACGGTTGAGCGTTTCGCGTTCGATCAAACCCATGCCATTAACGCTTATATTGATTATCCAACTTTTACCTCATCGCGTAGATGGATGCAAAAATGCTTTATACCGCCGGGCAGTCACATATCGCTTTATCCGCAATCTATTAACCGGGGCGTCATTACATTTGATGATAACGCCCTGCACGATGTTGAGTATGTAGTAAAGGATGCAGCCGGAAACACTTCAACCGTTAAACTCAAGGTACAGTCAGAAAAATTTACTCTCACACCTGGCAAAATAGCAGGCACATTATTTCATTATGATCAGAAAAACGAGTTCAGTACCGATAAGGTAAAGGTGATCATTATGCCAGGTAATTTGTATGATGATCTCGACTTCAACTATTCTGTATCGCCCAAACCGGCCTCCGGGTTTTCGCAGGTACACCATATCCATAACCGGCTTACCCCTATACATGACAGTTATGACATCTGGATAAAACCTGACGTAAACCTTGGACAATATGCAGATAAAGCTGTAGTGGTGAGTACCTGGGGCGGCTGCCAGGGTGGTTATTATCAGGATGGCTATGTGAAATCAAAAGTAACCAGCTTTGGCGATTTCTTTATTAAATTAGATACCATCCCCCCGGTGATTAGGCCATTGAATATACATAATGGTAGCAACATGGCCGCCTCAAAGGGCATTAACCTGCGTATGGGCGATAATCTCTCGGGCATTAAAAGTTACATTGGAACCATTGACAATAAATGGGTTTTAATGGAATGGGATTATAAAAGTAAAATACTTAGTTATACCTTTAACGGCGAAATTGCTCCCGGCAAGCATGTGTTTAAGCTAACCGTTGGCGATAACAAAAATAATTTTTCGGAATTTAAGGCCGATTTTTACAGATAGGTACGGGATCAAGTAGTTAGTATCAAGTATCACGACTTCTTAAATGCGGCACTTAGGGTTAGTAAATAATCTTGATCCTTGATACTAACTACTTGATACTAACTTCAACTACTTGATACAAAAATAAAAACTATGGCAACATTAAAAGAAGGCGATAAAGCCCCCGATTTTACAGCAAAGGACCAGAACGGAAAAACCGTTTCCCTTGCCGATTATAAAGGTAAAAATGTGATCCTTTATTTTTATCCAAAAGATGATACCCCGGGCTGCACGGCCGAGTCATGCAGTTTCAGAGATAATTATCAGTCGTTGCTGAGCAAAGGTTTTGAGGTAATTGGCGTAAGTACCGATGATGAAAAATCGCACAAAAAGTTCGAAACCAAATACAGCCTGCCCTTTACCCTTATTGCTGATAACGACCAGCAAATTGTAGAGGCTTATGGTGTTTGGGCCGAAAAAAACATGTATGGCAAAAAATATATGGGCACCGTACGCACCACTTTTATTATTGATGGTAACGGTGTAATCAGCCATATTATCAGTAAGGTTGATACTCAAAACTCATCGCAGCAGGTGCTCGATCTTGTAAAATAAGTGTTAAAAACACAATAATAATTCCTACTTTAGTAGTTTCCTAAATTTATAATGAAAGCAGATATTCAAGAATTAGAAAGAACCGCGTCGCAAATAAGGCGCGATATTGTACGTATGGTACACGGCTGTCAATCGGGTCACCCGGGCGGTTCATTAGGATGTACCGAATATTTTACCGCTCTTTATTTTTCGGTAATGAACCACAATCCTGAGTTTAATATGGATGCCGTGGGCGAAGATATCTTCTTCTTATCAAACGGGCACATTTCGCCCGTGTTTTACAGTACGCTGGCTCATGCCGGTTATTTTGACAAGGCAGAGCTGGGTACTTTCCGCAAGCTTAATTCGCGTTTACAGGGCCACCCTACTACACATGAGCATTTACCGGGTATCCGCATTGCTTCGGGTTCATTGGGCCAGGGGCTTTCAGTAGCCATTGGCGCCGCTTTAACCAAAAAATTAAATGGCGATAAATCATTGGTATTTACCCTGCATGGCGATGGCGAACTGCAGGAAGGCCAGATATGGGAAGCTGCTATGTTTGCTCCGCATAATAAGGTTGATAACCTGATATCGACCATTGACGTAAACGGACAGCAAATTGACGGGCCAACAAACCTGGTACTGTCATTAGGCGATCTGCACGCTAAATGGGAAGCGTTTGGCTGGGATGTACTCGAAATGAAAGGTAACGATATGACCGATGTGGTAAAAACACTGGAACTGGCCAAAGACCGTACCGGCCAGGGTAAACCTATCATGATACTGATGCATACCGAAATGGGTTACGGGGTTGATTTTATGGCAGGCAGCCACAAATGGCACGGCATTGCTCCTAATGACGAACAACTACAGCTTGCCCTTGGACAACTGGAAGAAACACTGGGCGATTATTAGCCCCCCAGCCCCCTAAAGGGGGAGTGTAAAAATCAACAATAAATCAAATCACAATAAAAATATTTCCCAAAAGCCCCTCTGCAAGGGAGAGGGGGCGGAGTGAGGCCATGAAAAAATACACTTACACAGATAAAAAAGATACCCGTTCGGGCTTTGGCGCCGGACTGCTGGAAGCCGGTAAAAAAAATGATCAGGTTGTCGCGCTTTGTGCCGACCTTATTGGTTCACTAAAAATGAATGATTTTATCAAGGCATTTCCCGACCGTTTTGTACAGGTTGGTATTGCCGAAGCTAATATGATGTGCATTGCTGCCGGCATGACCATCGGTGGTAAAATTCCATTTACCGGTACTTTCGCCAATTTTTCAACCGGCAGGGTTTATGATCAAATTCGCCAGTCGATAGCCTACTCCAACAAAAACGTAAAAATTTGCGCCTCACACGCCGGTTTAACCCTGGGCGAGGATGGCGCTACGCACCAGATACTGGAAGACATCGGTTTAATGAAAATGCTGCCCGGTATGACCGTGATCAATACCTGCGATTATAACCAAACCAAAGCGGCTACCCTCGCCATTGCAGAGCATGAAGGTCCGGTTTACCTGCGTTTTGGTCGGCCGGTAGTACCTGTTTTTACAGATCCCGACCAAAAATTTGAAATTGGCAAGGCCTGGATGGTGAATGAAGGTGCAGATGTGAGTATATTTGCCACCGGTCACCTGGTTTGGCAGGCCATACTTGCCGGCGAGATATTAGCCGAACAAGGTATTGATGCCGAGATCATTAACATACACACCATAAAACCGTTAGATGCGGAAGCCGTATTAAAGTCGGTAGCTAAGACAGGTTGTGTGGTTACTGCTGAAGAGCATAACCGTTTGGGTGGTTTGGGCGACAGCATTGCACAGCTGCTGGCAACAAACAATCCAACACCGCAGGAGTTTATTGCTGTTAACGACAGTTTTGGCGAAAGCGGAACACCAGAACAACTGATGACCAAGTATGGCCTTGACGCCGAGCATATAGTGCTGGCAGCAAAAAAGGTTTTGGAAAGAAAACAAAATGCCGTAATTAGCATTTAACTATAAAAATTAAAAAATGTCGTTGCAGGTTGAAGATTCAGAGATTTTAAGCAAGTTCCAGGAGGAGAAAACACGTAACGAAGCGTTTAACCTGTTATTGAAAAAATACCAGCAAAAAATTTACTGGCACATCAGGCGCATGGTTATTGATCATGACGATGCGGACGACCTGGTACAGGATGTTTTTATAAAGGTTTGGAAAAACCTGCTTAGTTTTAGAAATGACGCCCAGCTATATACCTGGATGTACAGGATAGCATCCAACGAGTGTATTACTTTTTTGAATAAGAAAAAACAAAAGAATAATGTCCCGTTGGACGATGTAGCTTATGAACTGGCCGATACACTGGCTGATTCAAGTTACTTTAATGGCGACCAGGCACAGCGCAAATTACAGGAGGCTCTGTTAACCTTGCCCGAAAAACAGCGGTTGGTATTCAATATGAAGTATTATGACGATATGAAGTATGAAGAAATATCAGACGTTTTGGGTACCAGCGTAGGTGCTTTAAAGGCATCTTTTCACCTGGCAGTTAAAAAAATTGAAGCCTTTTTGCTATCTAAAGATTAATTTAAATTTACATTAAACCTTTTAGCACTATCTGCATCTATAGTTATGTATGAAAAGCGATATGGACAATAGGGAGTGGCTGGATGATTATGAATCACTTAAACGGATCAATGCCAATAATCCGTTTACAGTGCCGTCTGGCTATTTCGACGAATTAGCGCAGCACATAACATCACGCATAAGGCTGGAAGAGCTAAAACGCTCATCCAGTGGGTTTACCGTTCCTGAAAACTACTTTGAACAATTAAGCAGCAACATACAGAGCCGTATACGTATTGAAGAGGCTGTGAATACGGAAAACACAGGTTTTACCGTACCCGAAAATTATTTTGATGAGCTTGGCAGCAACATCCAAAGCCGCATAACCGTTGAGGAGGCATTAAACCCGGAGCACCAGGGTTTTGATGTACCTGAAAATTATTTTGATGAGCTGAGCGCTAATATCCAAAGCAGGATAACTATTGATCAGCTGGTGAACAACGAAGCCGAAAGCTTTACTGTTCCTGAAAATTATTTTGAAGAACTGAGTAGTAATATCCAAAACAGGATAGCTGTTGAACAGCATATTAGTAACGAGGCCGAAAGCTTTACCGTTCCTGAAAACTATTTTGAGCAGTTAAATCAAAACATTTTAAACAAAACCGTTTACCAGGATGAGGCTAAGATTGTTGCCTTACCTGTTGCTGCTAAAAAGAAAGGGGTTGTACGCAGGCTTTTTGCATCGCACACATTGCGCTATGCCACGGCCGCTTGCTTTGCCCTGATATTGGGTATTGGCGTTATTGTAAAAAATGCCAATACACCGGTAAAACACACTCAGTCTTTTTTACATGAACAACTTTCAACCGTACCGGTAGACGAAATTAAAAGCTACCTGCAATTGCACATGGACGCGGGTGATACCCGTACCCTGATGGATGGCGGACAGCAAATTAATAGTGAAACTTTGGATGAAGATCTGTCAGATTATTTGGATACTAATTAATGACACATTTAATGCGTAAACTGATCAGGCATATTTTTATTTTATTCTTTATTATAGCGGCGGGTTACGAATCCTTTGCACAGGCAAGCAACAGCCTGGTGCAGCGGCAGCGCATAACCCCTGCCCCATCACGTGATAAAAAAAATATGGGTAAAAGGCTTGAAGCCGCCCGCGACAGGTTTATAAGTAAACAGCTTAACCTTACCGACGAAGAATCGACCAAATTTTGGCCCATGTACCGCCAGTATCAGCAGGAACTTACCGCGGTGCGGATATTAAAACGCTTGAATAACTCCAGCTCTGCTGCCAATGGCACCGAGCAAATTGATAAGGAAATTTATTACGAAAGTCAGCTAGTGGCCATCCGCAAGCGGTATAAGGATGGTTTCCTGAAAATACTTCCTCCCGAAAAGGTAAGCGAGCTATACAAAAGCGAACGCGAATTTAACGACGAACTCATCAAGCAGCTCAGCGAGCGCAGCGAACGTGCGGGAAATTGATTAATTATTAAATACTTATTAGGGGCGCGTCAGTCTGAGCCTGTCGAAGACTTGAGCGCAGGGGTCTTTACCCGCTATGGCTCGACGGGGCTCACCATGACACCCAGGTTCATTAATTAACGAGTAGAGTATAATCAAATTTGCAATAAGTTCATTATAGCAATAGTGATTTTAATCTCCCTCTTTACCGCTATCTTTGTTCCTCAATAATTCAATAACCCAATAATTACACTCCATGCCTACTCTCCGTCAACTTTTTTTGGCTCATAACGCGCAAACCACCAACTTTCCACTTTTGCTTGAATTTGAACGCGCGGAGGGTATTTATATGTATGATACAGCAGGCAAAGCCCATACCGATCTTATTTCGGGTATTGGAGTGAGCAGCCTGGGCCACAGCAATCCAAAGGTTATTGAAGCCATTAAAGAGCAGGTTGATAAATACATGCACCTGATGGTTTATGGCGAGTATGTGCAAACACCACAAGTGCGTTTTGCCGAAAAGCTGGTATCCCTGCTTCCCGAAAACCTGCAATCGGTATATTTCACCAACTCGGGTGCCGAAGCGGTGGAGGGCGCGCTAAAGCTGGCCAAACGCTTTACCCGCAGGCAGCAGGTAGTTGCCTGCAACAACTCCTATCACGGCAGTACGCAGGGAGCGCTAAGCGTAATGGGTAACGAGGAATTTAAACAAGCTTACCGCCCGCTGTTACCCGGCGTAAGCTTTATCCGCTTTAACGAACTCGCCGATCTGCAGCTGATCACCGAACAAACCGCCTGCGTTATTATAGAAACCATACAGGGCGAAGCCGGTATCCGCGTACCTGATGCCAACTATATGCAGGCCCTGCGCAAGCGTTGCGATGAAACCGGCACATTGCTCATACTTGATGAAATACAGGCCGCTTTCGGTCGCACAGGCAAACTATTTGCGTTTGAGCATTTTGGCATTGTACCGGATATTTTGCTGCTGGCCAAAGCTTTGGGCGGCGGGATGCCCGTTGGCGCATTTATTTCATCAAACGTTATTATGGACGCGCTGAAAGAAAACCCTATCCTTGGGCACATCACCACGTTTGGCGGTCACCCGGTATGCTGCGCGGCGGGTTTGGCCGCTTTACAGGTATTGCTTGATGAAAACCTTATACCCGGCGTAGCTCAAAAGGAAGCATTGTTCCGCAAGCTATTGGTACACCCCGCTATAAAAGAGATTCGCGGCAAGGGGTTGATGCTGGCTATTGAACTGGAAAACTTCGACCTCAATAAAAAAATAATCGATCGCTGTATTGAACACGGTGTTATAACCGACTGGTTCCTGCATTGCAGCAACTCTATGCGTATTGCCCCTCCCCTTATTATCAATAATAGCGAAATTGAGCATGCTTGCGACGTAATTACAGAGGCTATCAATCATTACTCCCGCTAACTTGCGATAAAGTACGGCATACTCCCGAGTAACTTTTAAGTTACTTTATTGAATAATATAATATATTATTTATCCTGAGTTAAATTGGTATGGTTTATGCATCTTATGATGTGTATTGTAAAAACGCTGTAAAAGGTGTCATTCCTGCTCTTACAGATCGCTTTTGCACTTTTTTATGGTCACTCATATAAACAACTCCATACAAATTGTTGTTTATATAAACAACTGTAAGTTTTAAACATCTATACCAAAAATGAAAATAGCATATATATCAACCTATCCACCCCGCGAATGTGGCCTTGCCACTTTCAACCAAAATTTAATGCGTGCCATTAATGCCAATTTCCCCGAAAGAAAATCACTTGCCGACGGCGGTTTTGTAGTGGCCCTTAATGATTCTGAAAACTTACAGGAATATGAATACCCGGATGAGGTTAAATACATCATTCGTCAGGATCATCAGAAGGACTACATTAGGGCGGCCAACTATATCAACACCAGCAACGCTGATGTTTGTATTATGGAGCATGAGTTTGGCATATACGGGGGCGAAAGCGGTATATATATATTACCGTTAATAAACCGGCTCGAAAAGCCGCTGATCTCTATACTACATACCATATTAAAAGATCCGAGCTATGTACAGCGCATTATCATCAGGGAGATAGCAGAACAGTCGTCAAAAATTATTGTGATGAGCCAGCGTGCGGTTGAATTTTTAACCAGCATTTATGATATCCCGGCTGATAAGATCCAGATCATTGAACATGGTGTTCCGGACGTGGAAGCCCCGGCAGAAAATCCTGTTAAAACGCTATCGTCATTTAAAAACCACCGGGTGTTATTAACTTTTGGGTTGCTGAGCCGCAATAAAGGTTTGGAAACCGTTGTAAAAGCATTACCGCGAATAGTAGAGAAACATCCCGATGTAATGTATGTGGTACTGGGCAATACTCATCCTGGTGTTATCAAAAGCTCGGGCGAGGAATACCGTGACCATTTAAAATCCCTGGCCCAGCAACTTGGGGTATCGGCTAACTTGGCTTTTATCAACAAATTTGTTTCGGAAGAAGAACTGGTGAATTACCTTACCGCTTGCGAAATTTATGTAACACCCTATTTAAATGAAGCTCAGATCACCAGTGGAACGCTTTCTTATGCTGTAGGCGCGGGCGCCGCGGTAGTATCAACCACGTATTGGCACGCCACCGAACTATTGGCCAATAAACGCGGACGACTTTTTGATTTTAAAAATTCGGATGCTCTTGCCGATACCGTAATTGAGCTGCTTGATCAGAAACGTGTATTAAAGGAATTAAAACAAAACGCTTATGAATATGGCCTGCACCTACGCTGGCCGGTGGTTGGCGCCGAATATATAAAAGTAGCGCAGGAAGCAAGCGTTACATTCGATTTTAGCGATAAGATATTAAAAAATAGCATTGTTGACCCCGAAATACTGCCTAAGTTTAGTCTTACACATGTCCTCCGCTTAACCGACGATACCGGCATAGTGCAGCATGCCAAATACGGTATCCCGAATTTAAAAGAGGGCTACTGCCTTGACGACAACGCGCGGGCCCTTATTATGGCGCTGATGGCTTACCAGCGCAATAAAAGCCGGGAAGCATTTGAACTGCTACCTGTGTATTTGAGCTACATTCATTACATGCAAACCGATGATGGTAATTTCCGCAATTTCCTAAGTTTTGACAGACGGTATTTGGATGAGGTTGGATCTGAAGATTCTTTTGGGCGTACCATATGGGCGTTAGGTCATTTAATTGGCTGCGCGGCCAGCAACTCTTACCGTGAGTTTGCATTGGAAATATTTCATAAATCGGTACCACATTTTTCTACCCTTAGGCATTTAAGAGGATTAGCTAATACGATAATAGGTATAAGCCTGTACCTGCAGGTTTATCCTACCGATGAAGGTATGGTTAAAATACTCACTAACCTGACCCAACCCTTAATTGATGCCTACGAAAATACCCAGTCGGCAGACTGGCAGTGGTTTGAGGAAAAAATGACCTATGATAATGCCATACTTCCGTTAGCACTACTTCATTCGTGCGAAATTACCGGGAATGAAGATGCTAAAAGGATAGCTTTAAATACCATGGCATTTTTGGATAAGCTAACGCTTTCAAACGGCTATTTAAGCCCGGTTGGTAATGATGGCTGGTACTATCGTGGCGGTACATTCCCAACGTTTGACCAGCAGGCTATTGAAACCATGGCCATGGTGCTCATGCACTTTCAGGCTTACCAGATATTCAGGGTGCCGCAGTACATTGAAAAAATGTTCCTGAGCTACAAATGGTTCCTGGGCGAAAATACTTTACGTGCTCCTTTATACGATCATGAAACCAAGGGCTGCTGTGATGGCTTGCTACCGGGAGGTATTAACCGTAACCAGGGCGCCGAAAGTACATTGGCTTACCTGATATCGCACCTTACCGTATTGAAGGCATTTGAGCTCGAATATGAGTACAACAAGTACGGCAAGCAGAAAGTGGAGATCTGTTAAATGAAGGTTGCTGTATTGGCACCAGTTGCCTGGCGTACGCCCCCAAGGCATTACGGACCATGGGAGCAAATAGCATCAAACATTGCCGAAGGCTTATTAAAATTGGGGGTAGATGTAACGCTTTTTGCCACCGGCGATTCTATTGCCTCCGGTAAGCTCGATGCTGTTTGCACCAGGGGTTACGAGGAAGATCGTAGCCAGGATGCCAAAGTGTTGGAATGTCTGCACATCAGCAATCTGATGGAAAAGGCCGGGCAGTTCGATATTATCCATAATAACTTCGATTTTTTACCACTTACTTACTCCGGGCTCATCAAAACGCCGGTAATTACTACGATACACGGGTTTTCTTCACCTCAAATTATTCCCGTGTATAAAAAATATAACAAAACCGGTTATTACGTAGCCATCAGTAACGCCGACCGCAGCCCAGAGCTTGATTATATAGCCACAGTATACAATGGTTTAAACACCGGCGATTTTGAATTTTATGAAAACTCTGATGACTATCTGCTTTACTTTGGCCGCATCCACCCGAATAAAGGCACAGCCGAAGCTATTCAGATTGCCCGAAAAAGTAAGAGAAGATTGTTGATTGCCGGCATTGTTCAGGATGAGGGCTATTACCGCGAAAAGGTTGAGCCTTATCTATCTGCTGATATTGAGTATGTGGGCCACGCCGGACCCGATAGGAGAAAACAGCTCTTAGGCAATGCCGCCGCGCTGCTGCACCCCATTTGTTTTGACGAGCCATTTGGCATGAGTGTAGCCGAAGCTATGCTTTGCGGAACGCCAGTGATTGCCTTTAACCGCGGCTCGATGCCTGAACTGATTAAGGATAAGGAAACTGGTTATTTGGTGAATACAATAGATGAAGCTGTTGAGGCAGTTAGCCAATTAAATCACATTAACCGGATAGCGTGTTATCATTGGGCAGATTCCAGGTTCTCCAGCGATAAAATGGTAGCCGATTATTTAAATCTGTATAAAAAGATACTGCTTTGAGTTAAGAGTAATAAAGCAAGCTATATTAAGCCATAACAATGGTTTTCCCAATATTTTAATAGTAGCTCCTCTCCAAATCTACTATAATTATTACCCATTCCGGGTGTTGGGGTAAACTCACCAAAAACAGCCCCCTTTGCGGTGGAATAGAAATCCACCCTAACGAAAATATCATAAGCCAGGCTTAACTTTTTAGCCTGCGTAATCATATCATCAAGGCATTTTGGTTTGGGATGATCTTCACCATTGCTAAATGTATTGTTCACCATTTGCATTTTATTCCAATGTTCGTCATAAAATGTATTGTAGCCGCTCTGTGGACTGATCCGCCTTATAACACAAATGGTAGCTATTTTACCCCTGAAACAAAAAAATTTATAATCTTTAAGAATTTCGTAAGCACCATCATCATTCATTAAAAACTCTTCCACTAAAAACTCCTGTGCCGGGTTTTTATCAATCTCCAACCTTAAGGCAGTCCTTATTTTTTCGGGGATGTAGCTTTTATGATCAAACAGATTAATGCCATTTTTTATAACATATACATTGCTACAAGAATGACCAATAGTAGGCCGGATAACATATTGCGGCGGCAAAACAGAAAAATCAATATTTTCAACATCGTTCCCTTTCCAAAGCAAGTCAGGAACTTTGCACCCGTGTTTAATGGCAAACTCCCTTGCATTAAATTTATTGCTTAGTTTCCGTTGCCAGTAATCATTGTCTTTCCATTTCTCAATCGGATCTTCCCGGCTCATTATGGTGTTCCGTACCTGTTCGGCATTCAGGGCATTCCAGAATACTTCGTGACGCTTTTTAATTTTAGCAGAAAACTTTTCGCGATCGGGCAAGTCCGACCCAAATGGGTTTAGTAGGTTAATTTTTAAGAAACTCAGCATAATTACTATAATAACACCAAAGTATTTTTAGAAACCCTTTAGCGGCAGGATATTATCTTAATAACACCTAAATTTAGGTCATATAATGGTTTTATCCTACGTCATACAGAGAATGTATATCAACCTGTGAAAAAAATGTAAAAATCTGATGGTGGATTATTTCACTAAACGATAATTTATTTTCCGATTATTTAGTTCTTAAAATCCTCTTTCAGCTTTTTTAACAGTGCATCAAGGCAAACTTCGGCAAATGCTGTTGATGAATCAGATACACCGTAAGGAATGATCAGCTTATCATTATGCACAATAGTTCCGCATGAATAAAGTACGTTAGGTACATAGCCTTCGCGTTCATCACTGTTAGGGATCAGCAGAGGCTCACGGAGCCGACCAATTTCTACCGTCGGGTCATCAAGCTTTAACAGGCTCGCGCCAAGCACATAACGCCTCATTGGCCCTACGCCATGAGTAATTACAATCCAGCCATCCTCAGTTTCAATAGGCGAGCCACAATTACCTATTTGTATAAATTCCCAGCTAAATTTAGGTTGCTGCAGCAATATAGGCTCTTCCCATATATTTATTTTGTCAGAGTACATAATGTAATTGTTGCAGCCATCAATGCGCGATATCATTACATATTTACCGTTAACCTTGCGGGGAAAAAGCGCCAGGTTTTTATTCTGCGCCCCGGCGCCGTACAGCGGCATTATCCTGAAGTTATAAAAATCGGATGTTTGCAGCAGCTTGGGCATAATGAGCGAGCCATCATAGGCTGTGTAGGTAGCATAATACACATAGGTTCCATCATCATTTATAAACTTTACAAAGCGGGCATCCTCAATACCTTTGCGTTCATATTCTGAAATTGGGAATATAACACGGTCTGACAGATCGGTATCCAATGAAAAAACAATTTCATAATACGAATCGGCAAGCCATAGTACCTTATCATACTCCAACCGGTTTATATCATTATCCTGAAGCCTTTGCGAATCAATGATAATGCGGCGCAGGTTGGCGTATTCAAAATGATGGTCGAGCTTTGATTCCAGCTCGTTTATTACGTCAATATTGATCTGGGTAATAGCGGCTTTTTCAAAAAATAGTTTCTTATTATAAACCGCGTTACGCACAATTTCGGCTTCGTCAATATAACTGCCCGAGGGTTGTATGGTGATATTGTTAAACTTATCAATAAGCGCCCGGCGAAAGGTAATAGAGGAAATATGCCCCTCGCCCACTGCCCTGAAACTGATGATCACCCGTTTTTGCCCGTCTTCCAGTTCGGTTTGGTCAGGGTCTTCAACAATAGAGGGATTAAAAAAAGCGGCCGATTCTATAGAATACTCGTGGGTAAAATATGAACCTATCAATAGCTTACGATAAACCGTAAGCGTATCATAATCAATATTTAATTCATGAAACAATGGTTTTAGTTTACTGCAGTGCCGGTTTAAAACTCTTGTAATATTGCGGTGCCGCTTGGAATACTCCTGTAGCAATGGCGAAACAATGCCAAAGGCTGCTTCCTCGCTGATATCCATTACACGTTCAATCACTTCTTTGGCTCGGTCGTTGCCATTAAAAAAAAATCTCGCTATAACACGCTTCGGATCGGGATTAACTCTTATTGGTTTGCGTTCAATGGAAAGTCTCATATTAAAAGATAGCGTTTATTCATTAACAGCATTAAGTAAAAATTGATTGCGTTAATTTTACAAACCTTTTTATTGAACTAATATTGTTTAAAAGATGAAAGAACCAGCAGTTATGCGTCTAAATGTTATGTAATTTTAGGTTTTACGCCGTAGTTATATCTTGGCTCTTAATTCTTGATTCTATTTAATAAATTGCAAGCGTATGAATGTACTGATTGTTGAAGACGAAAAAGGTTTGGCCCTTGAAGTTGATGAATTTTTAAGCCACGAAGGATTTACGGTTGAACACGCCCGAACCAAAAAATCGGCAGAAGAAAAAATATTTGTAAATAACTATGATTTTATACTGCTTGACCTCGGTTTGCCCGACGGGGATGGTTTTGAACTTTTGAAAATGCTGAAAGGCCTTGATAAACGCGAAGATGCCGTTATTATACTCACCGCGCGCGGGGCTGTTGACGACCGGGTTATGGGTTTAGAACAAGGGGCGGATGATTACCTGGCCAAGCCGTTTTCATTAAATGAGCTTTTAGCGCGAATGCATGCTATAACACGTCGCAAACACCGGCTGGAAAGTAATGATATTCATATTAAGGGCCTGCGGGTTAATATACAAAACCGCACCGTAATGTATAATGATGAACGCATTGCCCTTACCAAAAAGGAATTTGAAATATTTAACTACCTGGTTTTAAACAAAAACCGGGTAATATCACGCACCAATCTAACTGAACATGTTTGGGGCGATGTATTGGAAATAAATTCCGACTCGAACTTTGTTGATGTTCATGTTAAAAACCTGCGTAAAAAGCTTTCACAGTATATCCCTATTGACTGGTTTGAAACCGTGAGGAGTATTGGTTACCGTATCAATATTTAAATTATATTATCAGCCTACATGAAACTACAGGTAAAACTGGCCCTATATAACACCTTAACCAAGGTGGCTATTATTTTATTTACCGGTTTGCTTATCCTGCTTTCTATTGAAAAAATATCCTATAACCATATTGAGGTACGGCTGGAGAACGATAAGAGAGAAACGCTAAGGGATCTTTCATCGAATGAAATAAGTCACTATTTAAACAGCCAGAAAGTATATACTGATTATAATATTTTAAAGGAAGAATTTATAATTATAAGGCCTGCTAAATACAATCCGAAAACCACCAGCGAAGTAAAATTCACCACCGAAACCCGTGGCGCCGACCAGAATGAGCAAACCTATCGGATACTATCACATTATTTTAATTTTAAAGAGCATACTTACCGGCTTGAAATTGGGGTGGCCATTGAATCGGTAGAAGAGTTAAAATCTATCATCAAAAAATTCACCCTCGTGGTTTTGGTAATTGCCCTGGCCCTCACCCTGGTTAGCGACCTGATATTCACCAAATTTTTGCTTGCGCCATTTTATAAAATAATAGACCGGAAACTAATCAAAGTAAACGACCCCATGAACTTTGATTACGAAAAGGTAAAAACCACCACCCAGGATTTTGAAATGCTTGATGACAGCATCAGCTCTCTGATGAAAAAGATATCAAACCTGTTTATACTGGAGAAACAATTTATTGCCAATGTATCGCATGAGTTGCTTACGCCAATCTCCATCATCAGTTCCCGTCTCGAAAATATATTACTGCAGGAGGACCTGAGCGAAGGCAGTGAAAATAAAATGCATGCTTCGCTTAAAACTTTAAACCGTTTAAAATCTATCATTAACAGTTTACTGCTGATATCAAAAGTTGAAAACAACCAGTTTGATAAAACAGATATGGTGATGATAGCCGGTGTTATTAAAGAAATACATGAGGAACTGGAAGACCGGATGGACGAAAAGGAGTTAAAATTTACAAATCATATCAAATACATTTATTCTATAAAAGGTAACCGGCCGCTAATACATACACTACTGTACAACATTATTAACAACTCCATAAAATACAACAACATAAAAGGTACAATTACCATTAATGACGAGCTTGCCGATGATATTTATTCTATAATAATTGCAGACACCGGTGCCGGCATGGATGAGCGACAAATAGAAAACGCGTTTAACCGTTTTGAAAAATTTGACACCGACGAAAAGGAAAGTTATGGCCTAGGGCTGGCTATTGTAAAGAGTATCACCGCTTTCCATAATATTAAAGTTAAAATAAGCTCGATTAAGGATAAAGGCACTATCGTAAAACTAACCTTTAATCATGAGGGCTAACTTCATTAAAACTTCATCTTGATTATATTTCTTTGTTTAGTTTTAGTAAGTGTTACCCCTATTAAGAAGGCTATTTTAAAAAGTAGCCTTTTTTATTTATATCATTTTATTCCGCTTTACCAGATAAGTTTTCAGAATCTGGTTATATCCTTCGTGTATATCGGCATCAACTAAATCTATGTGGTATTGGGCACATTTGAGCTCCAGTTCATGACGGTATGTTGCTAATGATGCCCGGTAAGCATCACGAACTTTACCAGGATGTACTTTAATCTCGGCCCCGCTTTCTATATCAACAAAATGATGGGGGCGATTATCGAAGTTAAAATCGAGTTCCTTTTGCTTATCATGAACATTAAAAATGATCACTTCATGCTTATTGAACTTTAAATGCTGAATAGCCGCGAATAGCGATTGTAACTTATCGGTATCCAGGTTATTTTCCAGCATATCGCTAAAAATGATTACCATGCTGCGCTGGTGAATTTCCTGGGCAATATGGTGCAAAACATCAGTTATATTGGTAACTGTGTTTACGCGCGGGTTATTGTACATTTTTTCGAGCTCCGCATACAAATGAAATAAATGCGCCGAAGTGGATTTTGCGGCGCTGAGCCAATCAATTTTATTCGAAAACAGGCACAAACCAAAGGCATCGCGCTGCTTTTTAAACAGGTGCATTAACGAGGCTATAGCATAGATTGAGAACTGAAGCTTATTTAATCCTTTTTCCGGAAAGTTCATAGATGATGAAGTATCCAGTAATAAATAACAACGTAAATTGGTCTCTTCCTCAAACTGCTTTACAAACATTTTTTCGGTACGGGCAAGTAGCTTCCAGTCTATATTTTTTACAGATTCGCCATTATTATACAAACGGTGTTCTGCAAACTCTACAGAAAAGCCATGAAAAGGACTTTGATGCAACCCGGTTATAAAGCCTTCAACCACCTGGCGGGCAAGCAGCTCGAGATTGGCCAGGTGCCTTATTTGCTGATCGTCATTTAATTTGGGCATAAGGCTAATATAATGCATAAAAAAAGCGTCACCAAATTGGTGACGCTTTTAAGGTAATAAATATGGTGGACTAAGCTCTTAAATAAGCTTAATTTTTGCCTTTGTTAATTAAACTAATTGTTTAACCAATTTATCAGTTAATACTGATTTTGGAACAGCGCCAATTTGTTTATCCACAATTTCGCCATTTTTAAAGAATAATAAAGCAGGGATATTACGGATACCAAATTTTGTTGATATGCCTGGGTTGTTATCAACGTTAACTTTACCCACAACAGCTTTTCCTTCGTATTCTTTTGCGATGTCTTCAACTACCGGACCTACCATTCTACATGGGCCACACCATTCTGCCCAAAAGTCAATAAGTACGGGTTTGTCTGATTTCAGTACAAGTTCGTCAAAGTTCGCATCAGTTATTTCTAAAGCCATGATTTCTATTTTTTAAATTTTGTGTATTACAATTTGTATTACAAATATATACTATTCAAATAGCTTGCCACAAGTGCGACCTGACATTGTGACAATTATATTGATATAATTTATCCACCAAACATTGGCCTGACAGTTACTTATAGCAGATTTTATTAACATTCTTAATTTTCTGACCAATTGAATAATTTGGTCAGAAAATTAAGAAAATCAAACTATTGTGTAATGCAGGAAACATCGAAAGATCAATATTACCTATTAAGAAGTCTTGAGACCGGCAGGGGCTTTATTTTGTTCAGAAAGTAAATCGATGTTAGTTGCGGTTTTATGTTTGGGCTTAGGCTTAAATAGTGCAATCCCCGGTTTTTCTATACAATAGTAGGTAATTGTACTAAATACAAAAGTTGCAATTAATACGTACGATAAGCTAAATAATCGGCTGTCAATTTTTAGTAATGCAGCCACACTATCATAAGTATTTATGAAGAAAAAATGGCTCAAATACAAAGAATAGGAAATTGCCCCTGCAAAATGAACCGGCTTTGAGGATAAAAACCTGTTTAAAAAATTAGCTTGCGTTACATAAAGAATAAGAATGGGCATTAAAAGAACAACTGCAACGTCAGCACTCTTAACAAAAAGTAAAACTAATATCGGCGCGCTTAGATAGCCTAAATATTTAAAGTAAGGCCCCTGGTGATCTTTAAATTTGTAAACCAGAAAAGCAAATATACCCAGGAAGAAAGAGGCTATTGTTCGCCCGAAACTTGAAGGGCCACGGGTATAACCAATATTTGGATTAAAGCCTTTAACCTTATCCAAAACAGCAGAGTTACTCCAGTTTAATGCGTGTGCTCGCACAAAACTGATCAGTATTATAATAGCCACCGCCATAACAACAAGCATCCAGGCATTCTTTCTGAACTTCACCGCATAATAAAGAAAAAACGGAAATACAAAACAGATAACCCACTCATTTGTCAAAGACCATCCCGGCGGAACTATTGAGCCACTGTGTGAAGGAATAATGCCCTGAAACAAAGTGAGGTTGATTAAAAGGTTCGTTAAACTTGACTTGTCAAACCAGAGAGAATACAAGAAAGTTAAAACTATATATACAGGAAAAAGTCTGAAAAATCGCTTGATAATAAACATTTTATAATTCTCAAAAGTCGGTTTTTCTGAAAACAGTTTGTAAGATGCTATGCACAAAACAAACGCACTCAATGAGAAAAATAAGTCTACCGCTAAATATCCATGTTTAATAAAGTTATGCCCTATCTGACCCATAGGCGTAAAGGACACGACCGGTTGTGTGTGAAACAGGTGGTTATACCAATGAAATATAATAACATATACTGCAGCTACACCTCTAATGCCGGTAAGGCTCTTTATTTCCGCTTTATTCATCTGTTGGTAAGTAATATTTGATTAAGCCCAACCACTTATAGGTAAATGAGCTTAAAATCAGTTCAAAAATTCATTAAGAACGATGGATACTAATAGCCGAACTATTCTTTCTGACACCGGCAACGCACTGAACTAAATTGTAATGTTAAGGATACTTAGTGCGTGTAACGGGGCCATAAAAGCATAATCAATCGGTCTTAATGTTCTTGTTTATGCAAATAATAGCCCGTCCATTATTTAATCGCCAGCAATATCCACTAAATCTGAGAGATAATGGGTTACATGGGCAAGGTTGTATACCAAAATGTATAAGTGCGAAATTGTGATACCCTCAGTATTATAACGCTGCCCACGGGAGATGCGGGCAGCGTAACACATTTATAAAAACCTTTTAATTCAGGTGCATTAATTGAGCACTGGCTGCATATTGGTTAAATTAAAAATATCAGCCATCAGGTCATCACTGGGGTTTACCCTGAAATTTTTGGAGGCCAGCTCAACCAGCATGGCTTCTTCGCGGTCTTTGATCTGGAAACGCAGTTTGCAGTTTTGCACCGGGTATTTCTGATTGTTTTCATTAATGGCATGCTGTATATCGTCCAATAGTTTGCTGTTCAAACTATGCATATCAATGCATACGGTTAACGACTTGGTCATTTTATCGCGCATTTCAGAGAGCAGGCTCATTACCTGTATACGCAGGTCCCAGTTATCCTTCTGACGGAATTTTTCTTCGATATTCCCTTTCAGGTGCAGAAAATAACCATCCATCATCAGGTTGCGGAATTTAACATAATCTTCGCCAAACAATACAAACTCGTACGACTCGTTATAATCCTCCAGTACAAAAGTACCAAAGGGTTTCCCTGTTTTAGTCATCTTATGCTGTACATTTCCAACCAAACCACCTATTCTGATCTCGCCTCGTTTACGAAGCTCGTTAAAGGCGCCCATAATATCCTCACCGCCTTCGCCAGAGCGTGCTTTTTGCATCAGCTTCAGATCGCTGATAGTGCTGTTGCAAAACCTTTCGAGTTCAACTTTATAATTATCAAGCGGGTGGCCGGTTAAATAAATACCAATTACCGTTTTTTCGTACTTCAGTTTTTCTATCAGCGGCCATTCTTCTACCTCGGGCATGGCCGGCTCAGGCACATAAGATGCTACCGAACCGCCGAATAACGACGATTGTGAACTGCTTTGCACATTCTGGTAATCATTTGCATATTTAATAAGGCGTTCAACACCGGTTAAAACACCTAATTCTGTTTTAGCAAAAAACTGCGCCCGTTTTGTACCAAACTCATCAAAAGCGCCGCCATAAACCAGGTTTTCGTACGATTTACGGTTTACACTGCGGGTATTGGAACGACGCGCGAAATCATATAAAGAATTGTAAGGTCCATTGGCATCACGCTCTTCGATAATGCTCTCTACCGCTTTATCGCCCACACCTTTAACACCAGTCA
This sequence comes from Mucilaginibacter sabulilitoris, assembly GCF_034262375.1. Classification (NCBI taxonomy): domain Bacteria; kingdom Pseudomonadati; phylum Bacteroidota; class Sphingobacteriia; order Sphingobacteriales; family Sphingobacteriaceae; genus Mucilaginibacter; species Mucilaginibacter sabulilitoris. The sequence continues at coordinate 2,358,292 of NZ_CP139558.1, read as the reverse complement.
ATCCAAAACGCACCTGCCCCCTTTTATTTACAGAGAACGACATGTCCGATTCGTTGATATCCGGTCCCAAAACCTCTACGTTCATCCGGCGGCATTCTTCCATGAAAAAGGTTATCTTCTCCATATTGTTCTGGTTATTTAAAACCGCTGCCATGTATTCGGATGGGTAATGCGCCTTTAAATAAGCAGTTTGATATGCCACAAAAGCATAACAGGTAGAATGCGATTTATTGAAGGCGTATTGAGCAAAAGCCTTCCAGTCTGTCCATATTTTGGTAAGCTTGTCTTTGGGGTGCCCTTTCGCAATGGCTCCGTCCATAAACTGGGCCTCCATTTTATTCAATACCTCAATTTGCTTTTTACCCATGGCCTTACGCAAAACATCGGCATCGCCTTTACTAAAGCCGGCCAGTTTTTGCGATAAAAGCATCACCTGTTCCTGGTACACGGTAATACCGTAGGTTTCGCCCAGGTACTCCTCCATATCCGCAAGGTCAAATACAATAGGTTCCTGCCCGTGTTTACGTTTAATAAAGTTGGGTATGTACTCTATCGGCCCCGGGCGGTACAGTGCGTTCATAGCAATTAAGTCTTCAAACTTATCTGGCTTCAGGTCGCGCAGGTACATTTGCATACCATCACTTTCAAACTGGAAAGTACCGTTGGTATCTCCACGTTGATAAAGTTCATAAGTTTCCTGGTCATCAAGCGGAATGTAATCAATATCAATGCTTACGCCGTGATTTTGCTTGATCATCCTCAGCGCGTCCTTAATAATAGTAAGGGTTTTAAGACCCAAAAAGTCCATCTTAATAACGCCTGCATCCTCAATCACACGGCCGTCATACTGGGTAACCAACAGGTCAGAGTCCTTAGCGGTAGCCACCGGAACAATATCCGTAAGGTCATAAGGAGCAATGATGATGCCTGCAGCATGTACACCGGTATTACGTACCGAGCCTTCCAGCTTTTCGGCCTCGCGCAATACCTGGGCACGTAAATCGTTTCCGTTTAATATTTCTTTTAGCTCGGGTACCTGTTCAATAGCTTCCTTTAAAGTAATACCCAAAGTATCAGGAACCAGCTTTTTAATAGCGGTCATTTCAGATAGCGGAATATCCAGTACACGCCCAACGTCCTGTATACTGGTGCGGGCAGCCATTGAACCATAGGTAATAATCTGTGCTACCTGGTTTTTGCCATATTTTTCTACCACATAGTCAATAACTTTTTGGCGGCCGGCATCGTCAAAGTCGGTATCAATATCGGGCATTGATTTACGATCCGGGTTAAGGAACCTCTCGAACAAGAGATTATATTTCATCGGATCGATATTGGTGATCCCCGTACAATAGGCCACCACCGATCCGGCTGCCGAACCACGACCCGGACCAATAAATACACCGATATCCCGGCCATGCTTAATAAAGTCGGCCACAATCAGGAAGTAACCGGCAAAACCCATGGTACGTATAGTGAACAGCTCAAAATTGATACGTTCTTCCGTCTCCGGCGAAATATCTATATAGCGCTCTTTAGCACCGGTAAACGTTAAATGTTTTAAATATTCCCACTGGTTAAGCGTATCGGCATCAGGGGTATTGTGAATCTTAAATTCATCAGGGATAACAAAGTTGGGCAACAGGATATCACGCTTCAGTTTCAGCACTTCCACCTTATCCACAATCTCGTTGGTATTATCCAATGATTCAGGAACGTCGTTAAACAGACTGCCCATTTCGGCCTGTGTTTTAAAATAAAACTGGTCATTCGGGAACCCGAAACGATAGCCCCGGCCACCTTCTTCATCAGTAGCTATTGGGGTGCTCTGCATATCGCCGGTATTTACACAAAGCAAAATATCGTGCGCGTTGGAGTCCTGCTGATCTACATAATGTGAATCATTGGAGCATATTACCTTTACATTATATTTTTTAGCATAGGTAAGCAATACATTATTAATAGTAGTTTGCTCCGGGATATCATGGCGCTGTAGTTCGATATAAAAATCTTCGCCAAACAGATCAAGCCACCATTTAAATTCTTCTTCAGCCTTTTCAGGGGTTTCTCTTAATATAGCCTGCGGTACCGATGCGCCAATGCAACAGGTGGTAGCTATTAAGCCTTTATGATATTTTAATATCAGTTCTTTATCAATACGCGGCCATTTGCTGTACAAGCCTTCCATATAACCCAAAGAGCACAGTTTCACCAGGTTTTTATAGCCTTCGGGGTTTTTGGCCAGCATCAGCTGGTGGCGGCGTACGTCCTTTTTCTCTTTGGTGAATTGCTTTTTATGGCGGTCTTCTACTACGTAAAATTCGCAGCCTACAATGGGTTTTACATTATGTTTACCGGCTTCGGCAACAAACTTAAACACCCCGAACATGTTGCCATGATCGGTTATGGCCAGCGCTTTCATCCCATCGGCAGCAGCCTTTTTATACAGCTTTGATATATCGGCGGCACCGTCAAGTAAGGAAAACTGGGTGTGTACGTGTAAGTGAGAAAAATCTGGCATAATTAATCCTTTTCAACAAAATCTGGTAGAATACAAAGTTATTAAAAAACAACTTTGCGTTATTATATGTTGAAAAAACAAACGATATATTTATTGCGTAACTATATAAGAAGCGAACAGAATAAATAGCAGCCGATCCACTATTGTTAAGGACATTTACCGCTAAACAATACATCTTAGCAGAACCAATAAGTAGCATGTTATTTGATAAACTAAGTGTATAAACGACATCACCCTTGAAAAACGTATACAATTGAAAAAATTTGGACGAATAGCCCTAAAAACAATACTCTGGATAATCGCAAGTGTCATATTTCTGGTGTTGCTTGTAGTTATTTTAATACAGGTTCCTGCTGTACAGAATTTCGCCAAAGACAAAGCAGTAAATTTTTTACAGGGAAAAATTCATACCAAAGTACAAATTGGCCACATCAGCCTTGGCCTGCCCAAGCTCCTGGTATTGCAGGACGTTTATTTCGAAGACCAGAAAAAAGACACCCTGATTGCCGGCGATAATTTAAAGGTAGATATCAGTCTTTTTAAACTTCTCCATAATAAAGTAGAAATTAACGAAATAAACCTGCAGGGTATTACCGCCAATGTAAGCCGCGGGGCAGATAGTGTTTTTAACTTCGATTATATCATCAAAGCCTTTGTGGGCGAACAAAAGAAAGAGGTAAAACCAGAGGATACCACATCAACCATGAAGTTCTCGCTGGATAAGATCATCCTCGACAGGATCAATATCAAATACAAGGATCTTACCACTGGCAACGACGTACGTTTTTTACTTGGGCACTTTGATACCCGTATTAAGGATTTTGATATGGATAAAATGAAGTTTACCATACCTCGTATCACTCTGTCTGATGTTAACGCTCGTATCATTCAAACCCCGGCAGGTTCATCAATAGCGCAGGCAGCTGCTGTTGATACAGCCACCACTCCTCTCAATATGGATCTTAATCTGGGGGTTATAGATGTTTCAAAAATAAAGGTAGACTACCAGAGCAGCGAAATGACCGCCAATGTTAACCTAAACAAGTTTTTGGTTAATATGGATAAGGTAGACCTTAAAAACCAAAAGGTAGGCATCCAAAGCATCGAACTGAATGATACCAAAGCCGCTTTAAGCCTGGCCAAACCAAAAACGGTGCAAAAAGCCATTACAAAAACCGCCAAAAAGCTGGATACCCTGATGTCATTTCCGCAAACTTCAAAATGGGCGGTGACCCTGGGTAAGGTGAGCTTTACCAATGACAATATAAAATTTGATAACGAAGCGCAGAAAGCCATACCTAAAGGACTTGATTTCGGGCACATGGATATGCGCAACCTCAACGCCGAAGCCGAAAATATTTCTTACAGTCCCGATACCATTTCGGGCAAAATAAACTCTTTCTCTTTTAATGAAAAAAGCGGCCTAAAGATCAACAAATTCCACACAGTATTTTTTTACGGGCCAACTAATGCGTACATGAACGACCTGTTGCTGGAAACGCCACAAACCGTGCTGCAAAAATCAGTACAAGTGCGCTACCCGTCTATCGATGCAATTACCAAAAACATTGGCGCGCTGGGTATAAACGCCAATCTGGATGGGAGCCGTTTGGGTTTAAAAGACGTTTTATTGCTGATGCCAACTATGGCTACTATGGAGCCTTTCAAAAGTTCGCCGGGTACTGTTTTTAAAATAAACGGCAAGGTACGCGGACAGGTAAATAACCTCGAAATCCCTAATCTGGAAGTAACCGGACTAAGCAGTACCCACATTAAAGCATCGGCCAAAATGAAAGGCCTGCCCGATGTAAACAAGGCCTACTTTGATATTAACATCGCCGATTTCACAACCAGTCGTACAGATATTGCCAAACTTGCACCGGCAGGTAGCATCCCTCCCAACGTAAGCATCCCCGAAAAGATGAACCTGAAAGGCACATTCAAAGGCGGCATGACCGATTTTGATACCAAAATGGGCCTGCGCAGCAGCTACGGTACTGTCGACCTGATTGCAGCCATGAAAAATGGTAAACACAAAGGGGCTGAACGTTATACCGCCAGCATTAAAGCCAATGACCTTAATGTAGGAGCCCTAACCAAGCAACCGCAAATGGTTGGTAAAATTACCATGAGTGCCGATTTGAAAGGCGTAAGCCTTGATCCTAAAAAGGCCAGCATACGGTTTAACGGCAATCTCAAAAAAGCATACGTAAAAGGATATACTTATCAAAACCTGGTCATGAAAGGCACTTCAAGCAATGGCAATTATACCATACTTGCCCGCATGAAAGACCCCAATATTAATTTCAATGTAGATGCTAAGGCTAACTTAAATAAGAAGTATCCATCAGTTAACGGTACTTTATTAATAGATAGCATCAATCTGCAGAAGCTGAATTTTGTGAAGGACGATATGCGCTTTCATGGCAAACTGATAGCTAATGTACCCACTGCCGATCCTGACTACCTGAATGCCGATATACTCGCAACCGACCTGCTGGTGGTTAATAAAGGTCAGCGTATACAACTGGATACCGTAAGCCTGAAATCGACCGCTAATGCCGACAGCAGCACATTGCGCTTAAAAACGCCCATCATGACAGCCCACATGGCCGGCAAATACAAGCTTACCCAAATAGGCGATGCCATGCAGGATGTAGTTAATAAGTATTTTAATACCGCCATTGCCGGCGGGCAGCAAGCAACTGTTAAAAGTCAAAAGTTAAAAGTCAATCAAAAAAATAAACCCACAACTGACCACCCACCACTCACTACTCGATACTCACCACAGCAATTTGTATTTGATGCAAAGCTGGTTAAAACCCCACTGCTTACCCAGTTTGTACCCGACCTGAAAGAGCTTGACCCGGTACAGCTTAAAGGCAGCTTTAACAGCCAAAGTGGTGAGCTGGTAGTAAATGGCTCAGCACCAAAAGTTGTTTATGGTACCAATACGGTAGACAATGTTAAACTAGATATCAATACCGCTAACAATGCCTTAAATTATAATTTCGGTGTTGATAAGATCAGGGTGGGTTCATCCTTGGAGCTTTTATATACAAGCCTTTCGGGTAAGGCGCAGGATAATAAACTGGATATAAGTTTGCAGGTGCGCGATGCTGAGAAAAAAGAACGTTATCGTATTGCTGGCTTGTTCAGTATTCTGCCCAATCAGTACCAGTTTAGCTTTGCAAAAGACGGCCTGTTGCTCGATTATTTACCCTGGACCGCTAACGCTGATAATTATTTGCAATATGGCCCTAAAGGCATACTGGCTCATAATTTTACGATTACCAATGCCAACCAGGTGCTTAGCGTTAACAGTAACCCGCAGGAATTTAATGCGCCAATTACAGTAAACTTTAATAACTTCCGGATAGAGGCCCTTACTAAAATGGCTAAGCAGGATTCGCTGCTAGTGGGCGGTGTTATTGATGGCAAAGCCGAGATCAGTAATTTGCAAAAATCCCCCCTATTTACAGCGGCGATTGATGTGCACGACTTTAATTTTAAAGGTGATACGGTAGGTAATATTGCACTGAAGGTAAATAATCAAACCGAAAACGCCTATGCTGCCAGCATGAGCATAACCGGCAAAGGCAACCAGGTTGATCTGACTGGCATGTATTACACCAGCCCCGAAAGCAGGTTTGATATGAACCTGAACATTGTAAACCTGAGCATGAAGAGCATTGAGGGCTTTAGCTTCGGCAGTTTGCGCAACTCATCGGGTAATATTACAGGGCAGTTAAAAATAGCAGGAACCACCACGGCGCCCGCCGTGCGGGGCGATATCCATTTTAATAAGGTTGGCTTTAATGTGGCTATGCTCAACTCCTACTTCCGCATGCCGCAGGAAAGCATCACCTTTAACGATGAAGGTATCCGTTTTAATGATTTTACACTGGTTGACTCAACTAATAACAAAGCGGTTATTAGCGGTAGCATTTTCACCAAAACCTACACCGATTTTGCTTTCGGGCTGGATATTAATGCCCGGAACTTCAGGGTAATGAATTCTACCCAAGCTGATAACAAGTTATACTACGGCAAATTGTTCATGGATACACGTGTTAAAATACGCGGCAATATGGACAAGCCTGTTGTGGATGCCAACTTGACAGTTAACGAAAAAACTGATATGACAATAGTACTGCCCACTACCGACCCAAGTGTGGAAGACCGTAAAGGCGTAGTAGAATTTATTGATCAGAACGCTCCGAAACTGGATTCCATCCTGCTGGCCAAACAGCTCGATTCATTAAAAAAATCAGATGTTACCGGTATGGATGTATCGGCAAATATCATTGTAAATAAAAACGCCGCCTTTACCATCGTGATTGATGAAAGCAATGGCGACGTGGTTCACCTGAAAGGCGAAGCGAACTTAAACGGTGGTATTGACCCAAGTGGCAAAACTAACCTCACCGGTACTTACGTAGTAAATTCGGGTTCGTATGAATTATCATATGCAACCGTAAAACGCAAATTTAACTTTAAGCAAGGCAGTACCATTGTTTGGACCGGCGACCCAACCAGCGCCAATATTGACCTTACTGCTATTTACGTAGCCAACGTTCCACCTATCGATCTGGTAGAAAACCAAATAGATGCGACAAACTCGACGATGTATAAGCAAAAGCTGCCGTTTAACGTAAACCTTAAACTTAAAAACCAGCTGCTTACACCCGATATCAGCTTTGATATTATATTACCTGATAGCAACTACACCGTATCAAGCGATGTTACCAATACCGTAAATACCCGCCTGGCACAAGTTCGGCAAGATCCAAACGAAATGAACAAACAGGTGCTGGGCGTACTGGTGTTGGGGCATTTTATTGGCGATAACCCGCTACAAAGCCAGGGAGCCGGAACCAGTGTTGAAGGCATTGTGCGTAACAGTGTGAGCAGTCTGCTATCAGATCAGCTAAACCGGTTGGCCGGTAACCTGATAGAAGGCGTAGACCTGAACTTCGGGTTAACATCGGGCGAAGATTATTCATCGGGCACTGCAACCAACCGAACGGACCTTAATGTAGGCATATCCAAACGTTTCCTGAACGACAGGCTTACCGTAAGCGTAGGTAACAATTTTAACCTGGAAGGTAACCAGCAAGGGCAAAAAGCCAGTAACATTGCCGGCGATGTATCTGTAAATTATAAACTGAGTAAAGACGGCCGGTATGCCCTGCGTGCTTACCGCCGCGATGAATTTATAGTAATACAGGGCCAGATCATTGAAACTGGCTTAGGGTTCACCCTTACTGTTGATTATAATCGTTTTAAGGAAATATTCCGCAAACGCACGAGAGAAGAACGCCAATTACGCCAGCGCTATAAGGAACAGGAAAAGGCAAAGAAAAAAGCCCAGGATGATGCCGCGAAAGCTCACGATGATGCGATAAAGACTGAAGAACAAAGACAACCGGAGAAAAAACAACAAACTACTACAAATTAAGCTTATGTTCAAACACTTTATATATATATTGATAGTGTCTGCCTTGCTAAGCGCCTGCAGTAATACAAAGTACCTGCTTCCGGGTCAGAAACTTTATACAGGCGGCGAGGTGAAAGTTCGGGATACAGCCATTAAAAAGAGTGATGCCAAAGCTTTAAGTGAAGAGCTACAAACCTTATTACGCCCTAAGCCTAATGGAGCTATACTGGGCTTAAGGATAAAATTATGGATATACAATAAAACCCGTACAAAAAAAACAAAGGGTTTTGCTCACTGGCTCAACACCAAATTTGGCGAGCCCCCTGTTTTGGCAAGCGCTGTTGATCTGGAAAAAAACAGCAGCATAGTGCAAAACAGGCTGCAGAACGAAAGCTATTTTCAGGCCCAGGTAACTGGTGATACGATAAGTAAGCCCAAAAGCAAAACTGCCAAGGCGGTATACACCGCTTTACCGGGACCGGCTTACAGAATAAGAAAGGTGATATTCCCTCCCGGTAAAGGAACTATTGATACCGCTGTGGCAGGTACTGCAGCCCAAACGTTTTTAAAACCCGGTAACAACTACAATCTCGATGTTATTAAAAACGAGCGCATACGTATAGACGCTCGTTTAAAGGAAGAGGGCTTTTATTATTTTGCACCCGAAGACCTGATCATGAGGGTAGACAGCACCATAGCAGACCATCACGTTGATATATTTGTGGCCGTTAAAAATGAAGTGGCCGACAGGGCAAAAACTATATATACCATCAACAAAATTTATGTGTATCCAAGCTATACGCTGCGCGATACTTCCCTTAATCTGGATATAGCGCAGCCATATCGCTGGTACAATGTAGTAGAAAAAAGAAAAACAGTTAACAATTATATTTTTGCCAATACCGTTTTAATGCGTCCGGGCGAAGTGTACAACCGTACTGCGCATAATAATTCCCTGAACCGCTTTGTAAACTTAGGGCCCTATAAGTTTGTGAAGAACCGGTTTGAAGATGTATCTGCAGATTCATCCAAGTTGGATGTATATTACTTTTTAACACCTTATAAAAAGAAATCACTACAACTGGAATTACTGGGCCGCACCACATCGGCAAATTATACGGGTACACAGATAAACCTTAACTGGCTAAACCGTAATGCGTTTAAAGGAGGTGAAGCTTTAAAAGTAACGCTTTTTGGTAGCACCGACGTACAGGTGGGCGGCAACAACAACGGTTTTAATGTTTACCAGGCCGGTATACAAACAACAATTTCATGGCCGCGGTTTATAAGCCCTATATATCCCAAGGCTGATAATGCGTACATACCGCATACTAACTTAACTTTGGGGTATACGCTGGTTAACCGCCAAAAACTATACACGCTAAATTCATTTAATGCGTCATTCGGTTACCAGTGGAAAGAGAATGTTCACCGTACGCATGAACTCAATATACTGAATGTAACTTTTGTTAACCCGCAAAGCGTATCAAAGCTTTATTTAGACAGTATAAACAATGTAAACAAGCCTCCTGGCACACCGCGAAATCCTGCGCTACAGCATGTCATTGATAAGCAGTTTACTTTAGGCCCAAGCTACGGTTATACTTTTACCAATACTACTGAAGACTACCGCACCAATACGCTATACTACAATGGTAAAATAAGCTTATCAAATAACATTTATGGTTTAATTACCGGTGCCGATACTACGGCGGGTAAAGCAAAAACACTTTTTGGCACCATATTTAATCAATATGTAAAACTGGAAAATGAGATCAGGTATTTTCACAAAACCGGACCAAACAGCACCTTTGCCAGCAGATTAATAGTAGGCGTCGGTTTACCTTATGGTAACTCTACGCAGCTGCCTTACAGCCAGCAGTTTTTCATAGGCGGACCAAACAGTTTACGTGGTTTTCAGGCTCGTTCGTTAGGTCCCGGTTCATACGATCCAAGAGCGCTTATCGCATCAGGCGATTTTCTGCCGGATGAATCTGGCGATATAAAAATTGAAGCAAATGTGGAGTATCGGCCAAAACTATTCAGTATTGTGCGTGGTGCATTATTTGTGGATGCCGGTAACATTTGGCTGCTACATAATGGCGGACGTCCCGGAGCTGCCTTCAATAAAAACTTCCTGAATAATTTTGCGGTTGATGCAGGTTTTGGTTTGCGCTTTGACCTTTCGGTATTGGTATTACGTACAGATATGGGTTATCCGCTCCGCACGCCGTATTTACCGGAAGGACAGCGCTGGGGCTTTAACTCGCGCTATGCGGTGTTTAACCTGGCTATCGGATATCCGTTTTGATATAACATAAACTAAAAAAGCAGCGTAAATGCTGCCTTTCGTTTTGTACCGGGATTTATAGTTGATTAGGTTAAGATTTATCTATTTTTCGGCAACACCTATTAATATATATTTACTCCTGTTGGGGATAATCCAGTTCAGCATGGTATCAACATTGCCTAAAAAGTTTCGTTGCCATTCATTTCTGCCCATACAGCCAAAAAAACCGGCAGTGGTATAGGTAACTTTATTATAAGCAGCAAAAACTTCGTTTATTTCATCCATCCTTAGGTAATCCCATCCTTTTGTACCAAAGTTTTTACGGAGTATTTTATGTAAACGGGTGGCCTCTAAATTTTCGGCGAATAATAGTTTACCGCCGGGCTTAAGTGCTTTATGGATCTCGGTCAGCGTTTTTGCTTTGTCCTGCGGGATTCCCCCAATAATGGATTTAAAAATAACCACATCAAACTTATTCTCGTGCGGAATATTAGTGGCATCCATAGAGCCATATGTTATTTTTGATGAACAGTTGTATTTTTCATGAATTTGGTATGCGGCTTCTTCCGGGCCGTTCAGATCTGTGCATAGTACTTTATTGCCGTTCAATGCAAGCCACAAAGACATTCCGCCTTTACTTGATCCCAATTCAAGACATTCGTAACCTTTGTTTAAAACCGGAACCGTATTTTGCCAATGCTTAATTGCCTTTGACCAGTTTACAATATCCCAGGCAACAATATCCCTTATCATTTCTCTTTCCATATTCATTTATTAAGCAAATAAAATTTATAACGGGTATTAATACTAAAAAACAGGTATCAGGTTAAACCTGTTCCGAAATAAATATAGATATATAATATGTGTACTCTCATGCCCAATCTGCTTTACATATATTGTAAAGAACTTTACATATTGAAATAACATCAGGCTGTAAGAAAATATTTATTGAGGCTGCTGTTTGCCCGAATAATTGAATAAAATCACTATCATTATCCAATGACTACTACTATACCGCTCCAGATTATTGACCTGCACGACGATGGCTTTCATCCCCTGCTTGAAATTACACTATTTGGGAAAGCCTTCATTGTAGTACTGGATACCGGCGCCTCAAAAACAGCGTTTGACCGCACTATGCTTTTTGAAGCAAATGCAACTACCGATATACTTGCCAGCGACAGGTTATCAACCGGTCTGGGTACTAACAGCATGGAATCATTCACGGCAATTATTAGCGGCATGTTCATCGGCGATTTGCCTATAGCCGATTTTGAAGTAGCTGTTCTAGACCTCTCTACCATCAACCTGGCCTATAGCCAAATGGGGCACCCACAGGTGCTGGGTGTTTTAGGGGGTGATATTTTAATGAAATACAAAGCCATTATTGATTATGACAAACAGGCGTTAAAATTAAAAAAGCCACGTTTTAGCAAACGTTAACTAAACGTTCATTCAACTGTTTATTACACGTGTTACTTCCTCTAAAATATTATTTGTAAAATTTTAATATGTATTTAGCTCATTTTATAATTATGTACTAAATTAGTATATCACAATTATTAAATCATGAGAAAACTTATACTCTATTTGGCTTTTGCTTTTTTAGTAAAAGTCAGCTTCGCACAAAGTATTGAAACAACCGGCACTGTAAAAAACGAACATGGCCAACCTATATCCCTTGCTTTTGTAAGTGACCAGAAAACCCAAAACGCAACTTATACCGATTCGTTGGGTACCTTTAAACTGAATACTGCCCCCGCCTCTACTTTGGAGATAACATGCGCAGGGTACAAAAGTACTATCACAAAGGTTGATAATGCTAAAGATATAAACGTTGTATTAACGGCAGGGGAGTCGGCCAATACCAGCAAAACACTAAGTTTTGATAATGCGAATAACCCACTTTTTGAATCTCACACGCAAATGATAGACGTTTTAGCTATGATTTCGCCAAAATCGAGCTCGGGTGAGGTTCGGGGCAGCCGTTATTTGTTTAATGACTGGATGCACGGTTATGTTGTTGACAATAAAGGCGTAATAGTTCAGGATAAACATTACCTTTTTAATTATGATAAAATTGAAGGCGGCTTGCTGATGACCTCAAACAAGAGCACCGCGATAGAAGTTAACAGAGATCAGATAAAAACCTTTACTTTGTTTGATAACAAACACATTCCTTTAGTTTTTGAAAATGTACCTGCTATAAATAAAAACCATTATGTAGAGGTAATTACAGCTGGTAAAAACGTGAACATATACAAAGACTTAGGTACAATGTATGAAAAAGCCAACTTTTCAACTAATGGAATGATGTCTACCGGTCATAATTATGATGCCTATATTGATAAAAGCAATTATTATGTAGTGATGAAACAGGGTGCTCCTCAAAAACTGTCATTAAAGAAAAAGACACTTAAAACAATCTTCTCCAGCCAGAGTGATAAAGTAGATAAATTCATAGCAGACAATAGCAGCAGTGATATTGATGACAACTATCTTAAAGCCCTGGGCGACTATTTAAATAATTGATATATTATTAAAACTTCATATCATAAAAAAGGCCGTAGTGTTCACACTGCGGCCTTTCTCTTATCTCGCTCAGAATCTTATGTATCAATTTTGGCGTATTTGGCGTTGCGCTCAATAAATTCACGACGGGGTGCAACTTCATCACCCATCAGCATGCTGAAGGTATGATCACATTCAGCGGCGTTTTCAATGGTAGCACGTTTGAGGGTACGTGTGGCAGGGTTCATAGTAGTATCCCAAAGCTGGATATCATTCATTTCACCCAAACCTTTGTAACGTTGTACGTGTACACTATCTTCTTTACCGGCCCCCTTTAAACGCTGTATGGCGGCATCGCGCTGTACATCATTCCAGCAATACTCAGATTCTTTACCTTTTTTAACCTGGTACAATGGCGGCGAAGCGATATAAACATAACCGGCTTCAACCAGCTCTTTCATATAACGGAAAAAGAAAGTAAGAATCAGGGTAGTAATGTGCGAACCATCTACATCGGCATCCGTCATGATGATGATCTTGTGGTAACGCAGCCTGGTAAGGTTAAGCGCCTTGTCATCCTCTGCAGTACCACGGCTAACACCCAAACCGGTAAACATGTTCTTAATCTCCTCGTTCTCGTATATCTTGTGCTCCATGGCTTTTTCTACGTTCAGGATTTTACCTCTTAAAGGTAAAATAGCCTGGTATTCGCGGTCGCGGCCCTGTTTGGCGGTACCACCCGCCGAGTCACCTTCCACCAGGAACAATTCGCACAATGAAGGGTCATTATTAGCACAATCAGACAATTTACCGGGTAAGCCAGAGCCTGTCATTACGCTTTTGCGCTGTACCATTTCACGGGCTTTGCGGGCAGCGGCACGCGCCGTTGCAGCAAGTATTACCTTGTTAACAATCAGTCTTGCTTCCTTGGGATTTTCTTCAAGGAAGTTGCCCAAAATTTCACCAACTGCCATATCAACAGCCCCCATTACCTCGTTATTGCCTAACTTGGTTTTGGTTTGCCCTTCAAACTGCGGCTCCTGAACTTTTACAGAAACTACGGCCGTCAACCCCTCGCGGAAGTCATCGCCCGTAATTTCAATTTTCATGTTCTTAAGCAAGCCCGATTTATCGGCGTATGTTTTCAAAGTACGGGTTAACCCCCTGCGGAAGCCGGCCACGTGGGTACCGCCTTCAATGGTATTAATGTTATTTACATAAGAAAATACGTTTTCGGAGTAAGTATCATTATATTGAAAGGCAAGCTCAACAGGTATGCCGTTCTTTACCCCATCCAGGTAAATCGGTTCGGGAATAATAGAAGCACGTGTGCCATCTAAAAACTTCACAAACTCGCGCAAGCCACCTTCTGAATAAAATTCCTCGGTTGGGAAGCTACCATCCTCATTAGGGAAACGTTCGTCGGTTAAAGTAAGGCGGATACCTTTATTTAAAAATGCAAGCTCGCGTAAACGGCCGGCAAGTGTTTCATACTTATATTCAGTAGTAAACTGAAATATTTCCGGATCGGGCTGAAAAGTTTGTATAGTACCGGTACGCTCGGATACGCCTATTTCCTTAACATCAAATAATGGCTTACCTCTTTCGTACTCCTGGGTAAATATTTTTCCTTCGCGGTGTACTACGGTTTTAACATGGGTAGACAACGCGTTAACGCAGCTCACACCTACACCGTGCAAACCACCCGATACTTTATAAGTGTCTTTGTCAAATTTACCGCCGGCATGTAAAACGGTCATCACTATCTCCAGCGCCGATTTACCCTCCTTGGTATTGATACCGGTAGGGATACCGCGACCGTTATCCTCAACGGTAATGGAGTTTCCTGAATGTATAATTACTTTTATGGTATCACAGTAGCCGGCCAGGGCTTCGTCGATGGAGTTATCAACTACTTCATATACCAGGTGGTGCAGACCTTTAACGCCTGTGTCACCGATATACATGGACGGACGCTTACGTACCGCCTCTAAACCTTCTAATACCTGTATATTATCTGCTGAATAATTGGATCTGTCCTGATTTTCTTCGCTCATATTTATTTAATACAACAACCTTCAAAAATACGAAATTAACTCGTAATTAACGATTAGTTGTTGATAAAAAGCACAGTGTGGATAGATAAAATCATTTATTTTTAATTTGTGTCTTATATCTGTTTGGAGCCTGCACATTCATATCTGATTAGGATACTTGAAACGAAAGTTTATCTTTGTCAAAATTTTACTTAAAACAAATAATGTTTCGTTCCGAAGAATACAAAACACTATAATTGCAAGCTAAAATTTAATAGAGAAGTAAATGAAAGTGCTATTTTATAAATCGCACAGCAAACATAAACACGAAAAAATCAATTAATTAGATGAAAACTACGGCTTCAATTTTAACAAAATTCACATTAGGGATATTAATTGCCGGAAGCATAGCCGCCTGCAATCAAAATAAAACTGCCGACAAACCTGCTGCTGCCGCATCGTCGCCAAGTGACAGTAAAGAAACCATTGTTTATATCAACTCTGATACTTTATACAGCAAATATGAGTACGCAAAGGATGTAAACAAACGCCTTGATGATAAAGGTAAATCGGCCCAGGGCGATCTTGCTGCCAAAGGGCAGGCTTTTCAGCGCGAAGTTGCAGAATATCAAAAGAACGCCGCTACATTACCGGCCGATCAGCGCCAGGCTACAGAGCAGCGTTTACAACGCAAGCAGCAGGAATTACAAGGCTATCAGCAAAATGCTACTGCCCAGTTTCAAAATGACCAGGCAGGCGAAGCCGCTAAACTGTATGATAAAATCTCCGATTTCACAAAAGCTTACGCTAAGGAAAAAGGCTATAAACTGGTATTAACTTATTCAAAAGCTAACCCAACTGTATTATATGGCGATGCAACGTTGGACGTTACTACCGACGTAATTAAAAGGCTTAACGACGCTTACGCTAAAGAGAAGAAATAATTAAAAATTCCCCTGACAAGTACCAGGTCAGGCAGCAATAAAAAATCATAAAATATTAATCTATAAAAACCTCAACTATCGTTGAGGTTTTTTAATTTAGGGGAATATGGAAAATACGGCACATGAAAAATTTATGCGGATAGCTATTGAACTGTCTGAACATAATGTAAAGCAAGCCATGGGCGGCCCCTTTGGTGCCGTTATTGTTAAGGATGGTATGATTGTAGCCCGCAGCGCCAATCGTGTGGTGCCCACAAACGACCCCACTGCCCATGCCGAGGTTTCTGTAATTAGATTAGCTTGTCAGGAACTAGGCACTTATGACCTAAGCGGCTGCGAAATTTATACCAGTTGCGAACCCTGCCCTATGTGCCTGGGCGCAATTTACTGGGCACGTATTGATAAAGTTTACTATGCTAATACCAAAGCCGATGCCGCTGCCATTGGTTTCGACGATCATTTTATTTACAACGAACTGGAAAGCCCGATGTCAAACCGTAAATTATCGTTTATACAATTACTGCGCGACGAAGCGTTGTCGGCCTTTAAACTTTGGGAAACTATAGAGAACAAGACAGATTATTGATATAATTTGAAAATGGGTTAATCTGAGGATTTGAAAATGACCAATACGCATTTTCAAATCGAAGAATCTTTGAATCTATCTACTCTTCCTCCTCTTCGGTTTCAAAAAAATTATCCTTTAAATCGTCAATTTCCCTGCGATCGAGCTTGGTTGGGCGGCCCGCTCCCCTGTCCCTCTTTAAAATAGGCGCATGAAACATGGATTTAAAAGCCTGGGTTTGCTCAACGGGTGTTATATCAAGATAATAATCTACAGCTTTTTTGGCATCAACCCGGTTTTCGAGCAGGCCGGTTACGCGTATTACCTTACGTTCAATACCTTTTGCTACCTGATAGGTGTCGCCAACTTTCACTTCGTATGATGCCTTGATATTTTTATTATCCAGCTTTACACGTCCCGCCTTACAAGCATCAGATGCCAGGGTGCGGGTTTTAAAAATTCTTATGGCCCACAGGTATTTATCTATTCTGAGTTTTTCTTTTTCGGGCATAGCTAAAATCAACTCCAAAATTATAAAATCTTAACGATTAATTAATTTAGAAATCGACTGTTTTTGTAAAAATACACCCATCATATTAACACTCCGTTTATGTTAATAATATCTTTAAAGTCAATACATGTTACTTAATAATTTGATAACTCAAACTTTGCTTTATGTAAAAGCTACGGTTTTACATTTATTGAATGACAATAAGCCTGTTTTGTAAGCGGCAAAACAGATAAAAAAGACATTCATCCAAAAATAAACCTTGGTTCAAATCATCATTTCAATATTGCCTAATATGGCATATCAGGCTTCCATAATTTAATTCACATAAAAACTATGAATGACGTTATAAAACAAAAAGCGGCAAATATCAAATTATTGATAACCGATTGCGACGGGGTATTAACAGACGGAGGGGTTTACTACGGTATTGAGGGTGAAAACCTTAAAAAATTCAACATGCGGGATGGCATGGGTGTAGAAAGATTGCGTAAACATGCCGATGTGGATACTGCAATTGTAACAGGTGAAGCTTCGGCCTCATTAATAAAGAGAGCCGAAAAACTGCAGATAACTGAACTTCATTTAAGTATTAAGGATAAACCCGCGGCTTTTACAGAAATTTGTAACCGGCTAAATCTGCAACCGCAGCAAATAGCTTATATAGGCGATGATTATAATGATCTGGAAGTAATGAAAATAGCGGGTTTAACCGCCTGCCCTGCTGATGCCCTCCCCAATATCAAAGCTATCGCAGACGTGGTATGTTCATTAAATGGTGGCGAAGGCTGTTTCCGTGAATTTGTGGAAATGATTATCGAATCAAAAAATGATTCCTTTTTCGCGAATGCTAAAAACAGTTCCATTATCCTTAACAACGGGCGCGTAATTGGTAAGGGCCAGCCAAGCTATATTATAGCCGAAATTGGTATTAATCATAACGGATCACTAGAAACCGCGAAAAAACTGATAGATGAAGCCGTAGCAGCAAAAGCCGATGCGGTTAAATTTCAAAAAAGGACACCAGAGATCTGTGTTCCAAAAGATCAATGGGAAGTTATGCGGGATACCCCCTGGGGACGAATTTCTTATATCGACTATAAGCGTAAAACAGAGTTTGGAATAGCTGAATATGCCACTATTGATCAGTACTGCAAAAAACTGGGGATAGACTGGTTTGTATCTGCCTGGGATGTTCCATCGGTTGATTTCATGGAACGGTTTGATACGGTATTGTACAAATTAGCTTCGGCATCATTAACCGACCTTGATCTGATAAAACGCATTTTGGAAACCGGCAAACCTTTAATGCTGTCAACGGGTATGTCAACGATGAAAGAGATAGAACATACTATGAATTTTATCGACGCTTTCGATAAAAATTATCCGCTGTTTATAGCACATTCTACCTCCGCCTATCCCTGCATTCCACAGGAGCTGAATCTAAAAATGATACAAACACTGGAAGCTAAATATCCAGGTATTCCGATTGGTTATTCTGGCCATGAAACCGGGTTAGCTACAACCGTAGCCGCCGTTACCATGGGAGCCACTTTTGTTGAACGTCATTTCACGCTTGACCGGGCCATGTGGGGATCTGACCATGCGGCTTCAGTAGAACCACAAGGCTTGCAGCGCCTGGTGCGGGATATAAGAGACGTTGAAATAGCCATGGGCGACGGGAATAAAAAAGTTTATGAATCTGAGCTATTGCCCATGAAGCGCTTACGGGTAAACATAAGCGACGAATACAAAGAAAAACCTCTGGTATAATTGCGCAGTTATAGATTTCCGATAATTACAAACCCCTGTTCAAGCGTAGCGATTAAAGCATCTTGAAACAGGGGTTTACTATAAAACCGGATAATTAATTATGCATTAGTGTACGGATTTTTAGGAATGTATACCAAATGGTAGCCATCCTTTTTTAATCCATCAATAACATTCTGATCGGGTACCCGCTTAAATACAATTGTTGATAGTACCTGTCCGGGAATCAGCTTCAGGCTTACCAAAATATCTAATAGCTTCTTTTTAGCTTTCAATTTTAAGAATTTAGTATCCTTACTGCTGGTTTTTAAGTTGTCGGCTCCTTTAAAATAAAAGTTAGGGTTTAAATTTTTAAATGCCACAAGCGGCAACCCAAGTCCGGCTGCAAACTTTTCAAACTCCCTTTCCGAAACTTTGTACACAAAATTCCCTACCGGCTCAAACGAGAACCTGTTTTTCCAAACTTTATTCAGCAATCCCGGAGCCTTTGCCAGTATATTGTTTAAAAACAATATCAGTGGCATTTTTGAAACCGGATCTTGCGGCTCTATGATCATAATGCCGGTTTGCGCCACCCTCATCATTTCATACAATGCCGCATAAGGACGCGGAAAATGATGATATGATTCTTTACAAAGTACAAAATCAAAGCTGTTATCCCCAAAAGACAGGCGTTCTGCATTTTCGGCAGCGTATTCTTCAATTATCCCTTCGCTTTTTGCTACAGCTAAAAAATCGGCATTCAAATCGGTAGCAACCGCGCTGCTGCCTTTTGATATAATATACTGCGCGTCAAAACCGTAAGCATCGCCAACAGTTAACCACCGCTGGTTTGCGTTATTTAATAAAGGGTTTAAGCATTTAAAAAACAGGCTTTGCAGCCATATAGCAACATTATCAGCTTCAAGTGCTTTTGCTTTTTTAAAATAAGTTACTTTATCCGCTTCTGTTGGAAAATGTTGATTATACCATTCGCCATGGCGGTCATAACTTTCTTGATTGAACATTTGAGATTAATATTTCCCTGTGTGGTTTTATGTAATTTGGCCGCAAATTAAGTTAATTATTTGTTTCAGGAAAACTAATTATTAATCAGCCGCCTAAAAGCAAAGAATTAACACTTTAAGCTAATTCTCCTTAAAATTCCTTTAATTTGCCAAAAGTTTAATTTTACCAATGCAAGATCTGAAAAAACTGATTGAAGATGCCTGGGAAGACAGGAATCTACTAAACTTTAATGAATATACTAATGCCATTGAAGCCGTTATTGAACGGTTAGACAAAGGCGAGATTCGCGTGGCTGAGCCTATTGGTTCACGCTGGCATGTAAACGAATGGATAAAAAAAGCGGTAGTGTTATACTTTCCTACCCGCGAAATGAGCGAAATTAAGGTTGGCCCTTTTGTGTTTCATGATAAAATGAAACTAAAAACCGATTACAAAGCAGCCGGTGTGCGCGTGGTACCTCATGGCATTGCCCGTTATGGTGCGTTTTTGGCCAAAGGTGTTATCATGATGCCATCTTATGTAAATATTGGCGCCTATGTTGATGAAGGCACCATGGTTGATACCTGGGCCACCGTAGGTTCATGCGCGCAAATTGGCAAACATGTACATTTAAGCGGCGGCGTGGGCATTGGCGGTGTACTTGAGCCATTGCAGGCTGCTCCTGTTATTATTGAAGACAACTGTTTTATCGGTTCACGCGCCATTGTAGTAGAAGGTGTGCATGTGGAGCATGAAGCGGTATTAGGCGCTAATGTGGTTTTAACCGCATCAACCAAAATTATTGACGTAACAGGCTCAACACCGGTTGAATACAAGGGCCGTGTACCTGCCCGTTCGGTAGTTATACCAGGTTCATACACCAAAAAATTCCCTGCCGGCGACTACCAGGTACCTTGCGCCCTTATTATCGGCACCCGCAAGGAATCAACCGATAAAAAGACTTCCCTGAATGATGCATTGAGGGAAAACAATGTAGCGGTTTAAATAAGTTTTGAGTAGTGGGTTATGAGTGGTGAGTATTTGAAAAACTTACAACACACACAACTCAAAACTAACTACTCATACTCAAAACTAAAATGAAGATACTGATAAGGCTGCCTAACTGGCTTGGCGATGTAGTAATGAGTACAGCTTTCATTGCGGCAGTAAAGCAGCTTTATCCTGATGCCCAGGTTGATGTGATTATCAAAAAAGAGTTGAGCAATATAGCGGGGCTCATCCCGGGCTTAACACACATCCATCCGTTTTCAAAACAGGAACATAGTGGTTTAAGTGGTGTTTACCGTTTTGGTAAAAAACTGCGCACCGAAAAATACGATATGTTCTTTAACCTTCCTCAATCGCTCTCATCGGTGGTTATGGGTTGGGCCACATCGGCAAAAAAAAAGATAGGTTTTGGCAAAGAGGGTGGTTTCTTTCTGCTTACCAACTCGTATAAAAAGCCTGCTAACCTCCATCGTGTTGATGAATATATCTCGCTGCTTGAACAATTCACCAATAAAACGATAGTCAACAGGCAGGTTAAATTAAACACTTCAATATCAGGCTTCAAACAAGAAAACCGGGTATTGATTAATTTTAATTCCGAAGCCGAATCGCGCCGGATGCCATTGCATAAAGGCCGGACTTTACTTAATAAATTAACGAAAGCGTTTCCAAATACTATTTTTTGCCTTATTGGTTCGCCAAAAGAAGAGGCATTTGTTGACCAATTCATTACAGGTGCCGAAAATCCTGACCAGCTGGAAAACCACGCCGGTAAAACAGATTTGCCTGGTTTATGCAATCTGATGGCGCAAAGCACCGCACTTTTAACAACAGACTCAGGACCGGCTCATTTGGCCAACAGTGTTGGTACGCCGGTTATCGTACTTTTTGGTGCGGGAAACGAATACAACACCGCACCTTACAACAAACAAAATTTAACCATACAGCGTTATGGCAAATTAACCTGCGAACCGTGCGTACGCAACACCTGTAAACTTTACGGTGTACCCAAATGCATGGAACTGCTGGATGAATTGCAAATTATAAATACGCTAAGCTTATATTTGAACCATGCTTAAAGATGAAGTTGCCAAAGCATTAAAAGTATTGCAGGAAGGCGGAATTATTCTGTACCCTACCGATACCATTTGGGGTATTGGCTGTGATGCTACCAATACAGAGGCCGTACAAAAAATTTACCGCCTTAAACAGCGCGATGAAGCCAAAAGTATGATCATTTTGCTTGACACCGAAAACAAGCTGGAAAGCTATGTGAGCGATGTTAACCCTTTGGCTTATGACTTAATTGAATATGCAGAAAATCCGCTTACCCTGGTAATGCCGGGGGCTAAAAATGTTTCGCCTGCTTTAATAGCTGTTGATGGCAGTATTGCCATACGGGTTACCGGCAATCAGTTTTGTCAGCAATTGATACAGCGTTTACGCAAACCTTTGGTGTCAACATCGGCAAATATCAGTGGTAAACCATCGCCGCAATATTTTTCGCAAATTGACCAGGAGGTAATTGATGGAGTTGACTATGTTGTTGATATCGATCAGCATAGCAAGGAGATTAAAAACCCGTCGACCATCATGAAGCTGGCACCTGATGGTACCTTTGAGTTTATACGCAGGTAGCAGAATGACATCCCTCCTGCCACTGTTGAAATCTATCGGAACGAACCAGTGCAGACGGTAATATCTTGCTCACTTGGTTTCAAATTACGAGATGGTTATGTGCAAAATCAAACTATGAGCACAACTTAGTAACGCTAATGCAAACACCAATCTTACATTTACAAAACAACCTGCCATCCTCCTATACTCAATGTATAAATCCCAAGTACTTTATTCGACCTGCTTAACAACATCAATTTAAATTGTTCTATAAACTCGATATTACTTTTATCCGAAATGTGCTAGGCAAAAGATCTGGGGAAATAAAAAAGTGAAAGCTGTTTTTGATAAGGACGCTTCGTATAAAAAAGCCGGTTCAGATAAGCTATTCGCCGATACCATCTCTTACTTTGACGATAAGATATCCGGGAAAGATATTATTCTCTCGCCGGCGGGAGAAGTGTTGGAAAAGGATAATATGGTCCGGTTAACCGGTACGACCTGGAAATAGTTATCACGTTTAAATGATTAGCCAGTTACCGATATGGGACTCGATGTGAAAATAACCTATAAGTTTGTTTTAAATTTTTATTGCGTTAAAAAAACAATATGACTTTAGATTCCAGATATAATTTATTTATTGTGTTGCCTGATTGGCACCTGCCACACTTTTTTTCCTTTCGTGGCTTTCAATCAAATACAAAGTTAATCAGTCCATTTTACTAGTATGCTATTCATCCCGCATAAGCTCATGTTGAATATTTCCTGTTCGGAAAGTATTTACCGGTGAATGCTGATTTGATAATGTTTTATTGAATACCTAATCCGGCCGTCGACAATCTGCTTATAACTATTGAGGGATTTCTCTGCGCCTCCTGCACGGTATTTTTTTCTTTCTTAGCCCTTATTAAATATATAAATATTATTTTTGAGAGCCAATATTTATTTTGGCAGCGAATGAAACTTAAACTTTTACCACTTTTGCTGTTTACCCTGCTTTTGCTGGCGGAGATCTTACCCTCCTGCAAGGAATTTATTGAACCATCCATCAGCAAACGGACCATGCAGTTGAACGCCCCTGCTGATCATTATCAAAGCACCAGCTATACCGCGAACTTCTGGTGGGAAGGCCTGGAGGATGCGCTGTATTACCGCCTGCAGGTGGTGACCCCGACATTTGATTCTATCGGCAGCCTGGTGCAGGATACCCTGATCCGCGGCACCAAATTTTCACAAACCCTGGATCCTGGGACCTACCAGTGGCGTGTACGGGCGGAAAACGGTTCTAGTCAAACCGGGTATACCGCTCCCCGTGAGCTGACCATCCTGGCTTCCACGCTGACCAACCAGACCGTACTGCTGTCCTCACCGGCGAATAATACCGTAACCACCCAAAGCGCGGTTACTTTTAAATGGGGAAGCCTGTATAAGGCCACCCGTTATCACCTGCAGGTCGATACGAACAGCTTCGCCAGTGAAAGTACCCTCGTCAGCGACCAGGTCATCCCTGGGCAGCAGTTTGCATTCAAGCTTCCAAAAGACCAGGTATACCAGTGGCGTGTCCGGGCGGAAAATGATTCCAGCCAGTCCAAATGGTCTGCCATCAGCCAGCTCAGTTTTGATTCGACCCCGCCGGGAAACGTCACCCTTATCCAGCCCGGGGATAACACCACGCTCAACAGGCCAGTCGCCTTGTCCTGGAACAAAACGACCTCGGCCGTTACTTACAAGTTATACATCTATAAAAGCGACCAGAGCACGCTTTATGATACGTTTCCGCTGTCGCTTACCGTGACGAGCTATACTTTTAATACCGGCAACAGCGGCGACCGGGTTTACTGGCAGGTAAGCGCCGTAGACGCTGCCGGAAATGAAGGCAAGGCCAGTGCGATCCGGAGTTTCACCCTGCAATAATGTAATGAAAGGAAAAAAGATCAATTATCTACTGGGGCTGCTGGTCGTGATCATCTGGGGGGCGATCATCTACCGGCTTGCTGCTGCCGCCAGTGACGACGGCGAGCCGCCCATACCGGCAACAAGGCCCCGCGAAGTCTATGACGACCATACCCTTGCAAGGGACACGGCGCATCTCCACACCGGGTACCGTGACCCGTTCGGACAGATAAAACTAAGAGATACCACCGAGATACCGGTAAAAAAACTGGTGCACCCGGTCAGCCTCCCGCAACCAACCCGGCCGGTAATCAACTGGGACGGGATCAGCTATCGCGGTTATATCCGTAACCCGGGATCCAAAAAACTGATCGCCATCCTGATGGTGAACGGAAAGCCGGTCATGCTCGCTGAAGGTGAAAGCTCGGGAGCGGTAAAACTGCTCCGCAACCTGCGTGATTCCGTCAGCGTCAATTACCAGGGACATCATAAATTTATACCGATTAACCCAACCGCGCTATGAAATACCTGGTCCTCGCCCTGTTCCTGTTTTACCCTTTCCTGCTGCGGGCGCAGAAAATCCCCGATTATGGTACGAGCCAGGTACGCATCAATGACACGGACCGGATGATTCGCGCCGGTATCCTGACGATATCCGCCACGTTCAAAGCACGGCCTGACCGCCTGTACTATTGGTACGGCAGCGGCGGCATCCGCCAGACACAAGGGGGCTACAGCGGGCGCCTCCTTCATGGCAACTACGAGGAATATTACCTGGACAAGAACCTGCGGACCCAGGGGACATTTGCGGAAGGCCTGAAGGACGGCCAATGGAAAGAATGGCATGAAACCGGTAGTATGAAGCGCCTGGTCACCTGGAAGCAGGGCGAACAAACCGGCCCATTCCAATTGTACGGTGCGAATGGAAAAATCACCACTTCGGGATATTATAGGCATAACCTGCAGGATGGTTCCATTACTTACAACATGGGTACGGATTCGGTTAAAACCCTGCGCTACAAAGCCGGAAAGCTTATACCTGCAAAAAAAGGAAATTTTCTAAAGCGGATCCATATCTTCAAAAAGGGCAAAGCACCTGCCGCCAAACCGGCGCCCTGATATACCGATATGCTCAAAGCCTCCGCATTATATATCGTGATCATTATCGCACTTGTCATCGGCATCACCTGTTCGGCGCTGATCGCCGCAGCTTATTTTTACCAGGCACAGTACCAGCTTAAATTCCGCCATGACCGGTTGCAGAACAACATGGATTCGGGTATCCATATCCTGCTCAACAACCAGGATACCAGCTACCAGCTACCGCAGCGCCTGTCCTTGTTCGGGAACGGTTCGGACTCGGCCATGCTCCAAAAATATCCTTGGGGTGCATTTGATATCGGTATGGTTAAAACCTTTGATCACCGGGACACAATGTTGCGCATGTTTAGTATCGCCAGCACGGTGGATTCGGCCAGCTGGCCGGTAGTCTACCTGATCGACGAAGACCGCCCCCTTTCCCTCAGCGGCAAAACCAGCCTGGTCGGCGACGCGCGGCTGCCCAAAGCCGGGGTCAAAACGGCTTACGTGGATAACCAGTCCTATAACGGCGATGAGCAGCTCGTCAAAGGACATATCCGCGATAGCGAAAGACAGTTGCCACAACTATCCGGCGAGCGGCTGGAACTGATCGCACGTCTTTTCCGGCAGCCTTTAACCGCAACCCAGGGTTTGTCGCGCCAGGCGGAGACCACCCGGTCATTCAAATCCCCAACATGGGTAATTCGATTGGACAAGGAGGCTGTCATGCTGCAAAATACTCGCCTCAGCGGTAACATCATCCTTTATTCGGATACAACCGTAACTATCGACAACACGGCATCACTGCGTAATGTGATCGTGGTAGCCAGGGCTATCAGCGTGAAAAGTGGCTTTCGAGGCAACTGCCAGCTGTATGCCACGGATTCGCTCAGCGTTGGTCAGGATTGTCATTTCAGCTATCCCTCCTGCCTGGGGATCTTCCGCGATAGCTCGTCAGCCATCGGCTTACCCGAAAAGCTAAGTCTTGGGGAGAACAGCAGCTGCGAAGGACTGGTCTTTACTTATGAGAAACAGCAATCTAAATTGCCTGCGGTGATCAGTTTGTCAAAACACGTCCTGATTTCCGGCCAGGTTTATTCCCAAGGCATCCTTTCCCTGAAGGAAGGGGTAAGCATCCTTGGCGGTACGATGACCTCCCGGTTTCTGTACCAGAACGGTTTTACGGCATACGAGAATTACCTGATCAATGTCCGTATGGATGCAAAGGCGCTTTCTCCTTATTACCTGAGCAGCCCGCTGAGCCCATCGGCAGGCGGCCCGCAACGCATACTGCAATGGCTGGAATAAAAATAAAACTCTGTGGCAGGCTATCCGGCTCGAGCCTGATGGAATCGGTCATTGCGATGGTCATCATCGTGCTCGTATTCGGCATAGCGATGATGATTTTCACTAATGTTACCCGTCTTTCCCTTTCCGTAAGGAAGGTCCGGGCGCAGGCTGTACTGCAGGACCTGTTGCTGCAGGCAGCAAAAGACCCGGGTAATAGCGACCGCTCTATCCGGGTGGAAGACCTCCGGATCGAACAAAAGATCACCCCGTTCGGGCGGGGCCCCGGGCTGAGTCAAATCAAGCTGACCGCTTACGATGAAAGCGGGAAGCAGTTAGCAGCAGTACAACAAATCATCAGCAATGAAAATAAGGACCGCTAAACTTCGCTCCTTTACGATCATGGAAACGATCATCGTCATGATCGTGGTGGCCATCCTGATCGGCTTTAGCTATTCCGCTTACCTGATCATCAGCCGGTCTTACCTGTCCTTTTCGGCTAAAAGCAAAGACATGCAGACGGTATTGCAACTGGACAGACTGCTGAAAAAGGATTTTGTGCAGGCCAGGCTGATCACCCGCACAGATCAGCACCTGATCTTCCGGACGGACAGCGTCGTGACGGATTATGAGTTCCGCCAGGATTACATTACCCGCACCAAAAGGCTTACAGACACCTTTTATGTACGCTCGGAATCCCCGGTTACGGGTTTTGAGGAGCGGGTGGATAGTAGCGCAACAGATACGGGCAGCCGTGTAGATGACCTGCGGCTTATCATTTGGCTGCAAAAGACAAAAATTCCGTATCATTACCATAAATTATACAGTTCCGAAAACCTTTTTCAATCCAGTACAGATGCCATCCATTGACCTCAGCCGGTACGAACGCAAAAAGACCGTTCCCGCTTCGCCCAAAGCTGCTTCGAACAGTTTCCAAAACCTGATGAGCAGGGACATCAGTTTTGGGAGCAGGGAGCTGAGCGATAAAAAAAAGGAATACCTATACCTCGAACTGAGTTCCCTGCTCCGGGCCGGTATCGACCTAAAAAACAGCATCGAGCTGATCACCAGCGGGCAGGAAACCGAAAAGGACAGGCAGCTGTTCCAAGCCATTCAGGACAGGGTGCTGAAGGGCATCCCGTTGTCCGAGGCGCTCCGCCAAAGTGAAAAATTCTCCCTGTACGAGGTCTTCAGCCTGGAGATCGGCGAGGAAACCGCCCAGCTGACCGAGGTGCTGGAAGACCTCGCCCGCTTTTACCAGAACAAGATCCAGCAGCGGCGCAAGGTAGTTTCCGCGTTGACCTATCCCTGCATCGTGCTGAGCACCTCCGTTGGTGCGGTATTCTTTATGCTGAAATTCGTGGTCCCCATGTTCAGTGATGTATTCACCCGTTTTGGCGGCGAGCTGCCCTGGATCACTAAGCAGATCCTGGACCTGTCGAAGGTGGTACAAAACGCCTTTTTGCCTTTTCTGATTGTAGCCACAATTCTTGGCGGCCTGCTTTGGTATTTTCGTAATTCAGCCCGTTTCCGGAAGACAACGGCTGAAGTGATCCTGCGCATACCGGTCGTGGGTAACCTGGTTAAAAAGGTCTACCTCGCCCGTTTCTGCAATTCGATGCGCCTGCTCCTCAGCGCGCACATTCCCTTACTGAGGGCCATTATGCTCAGCCGGAAGATGATCGGTTACTATCCCATCGAATCCTCGCTCGGACAGGTGGAAAATGATATCCTGAAAGGACGCTCGCTGCACGAGAGCCTCCGGGACTTTAAGATCTACCCCGCCAAGCTCATCATGCAGCTCAAAATCGCTGAAGAGGGCAATAAACTGGATGTCTTCTTTGGACGGCTGTCGGAACAGTACCTCAAAGAAGTAGAGTATCAGACTACGACCCTAAACAGCGTCATGCAGCCCGTCTTTACCCTGCTGTTAGGCCTGATCGTTGGCATTATCATGGTGGCCATGTACCTGCCCATGTTCCAGATGAGCAATACTTTTCAATAAATGGTTCTAACGTCCAAACTATGGCAATACTTCTAATGTTCTCAATCCCTGTGAAATAAAAGCTCCTCAGCATTGGATCTGAAGGGTTTAAAAAGTGGGAGTTACTGGGTTCGAACCAGTGACCCTCTGCTTGTAAGCTTGAGGTCTTTATTTCGTTTCCATCACGCTAAAGCCTATTTTAAGCCCATATATATGTCTGTGCAAACTATATGCAAACAAGATGACCTTGTGAATAAATTACTGAACTGAATTGCTAATATAACGATTTGTATTTAGATGATACCTTCATCAGCAAATGAATAATATCCATCTGTTGTTACGATGATATGATCTAATACTTGAATATCTAAGACCCTTCCAGCCTCTTTAATTCGTCTGGTCATGTTGATATCATGCTCACTCGGTTTTAAATTACCTGGCGGATGGTTATGAGCTAAGATCAAGCTATGAGCACAGCTTAGTAACGCTGATGCAAACACCAACTTTACATCTACAAAACACCCTGCCATTCCTCCTGTACCCACCTTGTAAATACCAAGCACTTTATTCGATCTACTTAGTAACATTAACTTAAATTGTTCTATAAACTCGATTTTACCACTATCCCAGGACGATAATAATAATTCATAAGCTTGCCTACCCGTTTCAAATTTGGGTCTGTGTTGAGCCTTAATAACAGGTCTGTAGGTTAACTGAATTTCTGCACATTGAAGCATGTTTTGCATTTCCATAATTCTAATTGTTAAGTGAATAAATAATTATGGTGCCCCAACAAGTGCAAGGCTGAATTAAATGCAAGGAGGAACGGAATAAATGTGAGGTAATGCGTAAGGTTGTGTTTATGCCGGAAATTCCTTGCCTAGTATTCCAGACTCACACTTAACTTTGCTGAATAATTATTTTCTCACTCTTTCTTATAATGAGCATTTAGATAATTGGCCCTAGTAGTTCTTCTTTCAATGTATAGATCATCCTCAAGTTTTAGCGTAGAGAAAATTAAGGCATCAACTACTTCGACCAAATACATTAACAAAGCAGGAAACTTAGAGTAAATATAATCCCATTGTGAATTGATGTTTTCGTGAGTGCTGAAAATATAATTGAAGTTTTGCCTTCCTGTAAGATTGTTTTTGTTTCGAGTAGTAGATAGATGGAGTGCTTTGTCTGACATATTTAAAAGACTATCAGTCTCTTTGTTAAATATCCAATCGTAAATATCTTCAACAGTAAATTCTTTCGTGAGCTATAAAAGTATCTGATAAGAAAAATGAATATAGGAAAGATCATTGCCGGATTGCGGGGTACAAAAGGTTGGTCACAAAGTGACTTAGCTTCCAAAAGCGGTGTTTCCAGGGTAATGATCGGTAAGTACGAGCGTGAGGAAGCCGTACCCTCAATAGAGGCGGCTAAGAAGATCGCAGAAGCCTTTGAAGTATCTCTGGATTATCTTGCTGGCGAAGGCATCAACGATCAGTTCGATAAAAAGACCATACAGCGTATGCGGGATATTGAGGATTTGAACCCGGCTATTAAAGAAAAGCTTTTCTTCCTGATCGATACAATTTTAAGGGACACCAAAACCCAAAAGACATACGCCCATACATAACAAAAGCCCCTTTTCAGGGGCTTTGTCATTTAATATCAGTTTGCTTTTTTCTTTTGCTTTGCCGCTGGCTTTTTCCCTTTTGCGCTATCCGCAAACGCATACGGATTATCACTTTCGTGTTTTCTTATAGTAAGGGATAAACTCTTGTGCATAGCAAGCTTTATCCGTTTTGAATATACCTTTCTCAAATGCTTCCTTATGTAATTGGGGTAGTTTCTTGAATGTTTTCATTCGAAGTTTATCTACTCTCTTTGTAGTTGTAAAATCATAAGTACCCCTTAACATCATTACAACCTCCACTTCATTACATTTATCTACAAGCTCTATAGTTGCTATATCTAATCCGACAGATTCAAATGATATTTTTTTCACTGAAATAGGGATGTCTATTTGAAAAAAACCATTTAAATCTGTTTTACCAACTTTAACTGTGTCATTTATGACAATAGATACGTATGGCAAAGTTTCCAAATGATCATCAACTACCCTTCCTTTAATTGTTTTATTCTGGGCATAAAGAATATTTGTTGAAATACACAGCACAGTACAAATAATTAATAATCTCTTCATCTCCTTATTTTTATGTGTTTAATTATGGGTATAATCGTATTCTGCTGGTACTGTCTGGCCTGGAATTCTATACAATATAATAAAACTTGCATTGGGGATTTGTGGCTTATCACTTCGCATACCCGTAACGTCCTGTGAAAGTTCGGGTGCAGATTCAGTTGCTCCTAATTTCCCGTCAGGATGAGTGTGAAAATCTTGTAACACATTATTAAAAGAAAAACTATCTCCATATTTTTTTATAAGCCCACCAATTGAACCATAAGATGTCGTATAGTTATTATTTTGATAAGCTCCTAACAGCATATCTGTAGCATTTCCAGAACCGTTAGATGAATACGAGAATCCTTTAATTTCTTTTCCAACATACTCTGAAAGCTGCAAAGTAAAAGATTTAACTCCTTCGACGGTTGCTTCGCCTTTTCCACCAACAGCAATTACATTACTATTTTTCTGAAAATTAATACCGTCTTTTAAAATGCCTTTTTCAATGCCACCGATTGCGGTCTTTGCCTCGCCTTTACTATTTGTTTTTACATTACCCTTGGAGTCTGTTTTGACTATTCTATCAGTTTTATCATCGGTTTTTTTCACTAATTGAATATCACCATCCTTATTCATTTTATAATCGTCAAAAAACATTCCATCGGGATCAATATACCTCATTGGATTATCGACGACATAATTATACGGGCTCCATCTTCTCGACTTTTCTGCCTTAGGATCAATCGTATTCCACCTCGCAATTACAGGGTCATAGAACCGCGCCCCATAATCATATAATCCCAAGTTTTCCTGCAATTCCTTTCTATTATAAAGATAGTTATTTTTCACGCTTGGTATCGTACCCGATTTAATATCCATACCGAAAGGATAATAATCGTCCGTTTGTACCAGCCTAGCCGTACCGGTGGCAGTGTCAAAGTTCACCCTACTATTCCCCAGGTGATCGGCTAACGTATATTCATAGTTATAGTTCGTACCTCCGTTCGGCAATGCCCTGCCTTCCTCTGTCTGAATAAAGCTGATCGTGCCGTTTTCATATTGGATGCCCCCTATGTAGTCGGTCCGGTCCGTGCCGATTACCCGGCTGAGCTTCTGCCCCGTGGCATCGTAGGTATACGTCGTGCTCTTACCCGTGATCACCTGCGGCAGGTTCAGCAGGTTATACGTAATACTGGTGATACCTTTGCTGTTGTCTGATTTCAGGTTACCGTTGCCGTCATAGGTATAACTCGTCGTGCCCTGTTTTTGGCCCGCATCGCTCGTGGTCGCATCATTGACGCTGGCTAGTTTGACGCTATTTGTAGCATAAGTATAACTCAACTGATCAATCAGTGAGCTGGTGCCATACCGCTTCAACGCTGTGATATTACCCATATTATCATAGGTAATACTGTTCTCATTGTTACCCAGTGTCGAATTCCCTGAAGTTAGCCGGTTCAGCTGATCATAGCCATAAGTGTAGTTTTTATCCAGCGTTGATCCTGCTCCCCAGAACTGGTAGGCAATATTACCATTATACTGCTTGTTCGTTCCGGTATTGTAATACAATTGCTCGGAGAATAAAGGCGACGTGCTCTTAAGCAGCCAACCCCTTTCATTATACGCATAGGTGATATCCTGCCGGAACGTTACGCTATCCGTACTGTGCAGGTGTTTTTTATACAATTGGCCGATCTCATTATATTCCGCTTGGGAGATGAGTGTCCTTGTACCCGCCGGCTGCCCGGGATTAGTAAGCTGCTCCCAGGTACTCAATTTCCTGCCCATATGGTCATAACGATACTGGTTATCTACTGTTACTGCTAATTGTTTGGCCGTACCTGCCGTAGTCTTGGTATAATGTTGGCGACGGACACTGTCCGGCTTATTGGTAAAATTATAGCTCGTATTGACCACGTCGTAGTTATAAGGGCTCACCGTCCCGCCCAAATCATGCTGCTGGTAGGATACGGTGTTCCGGCCCTGATCGTCATAATAATGTGCTGTCCAGAGATAATCCGGGGTCGCGCTGGTAATGGTATTGAGCACCGCTGTCCTGGTCGCTGTAAGCAGTCCCCGTGTCATTGCACTGTTCCCCGTTACCACAAAGTCCCCCGGAATATTCGGAATGCTGCTATAGTCATCATAATAGTTCACCGTCAATGTCTTGCTCAGTGCGGGATAGCTCGTGATGGCATACCCGGTCGTATTATCTGCGGTATTCCGTACATCCCACTGAATTCCTCCATAGATGCTGCCCTGCAGAGTTGCTAAAGGAATAACCGAACCCGCGTTCCATAGCCCGGTAATGATCACCCGGCCAAGCGCATCATATTTAGTTGTTGTCCACTGGTTGGCCGTTCTTTGGGTACTATCCTGGGTGAGTACCGGTTGGTCCAGTTTATTATAGACTGTAAACTCCCAGCCTTTTCCGGGGATCTTTTTTTGTGTCAGCCGGTTTCGCTCATCATAACGGTAACTATAACCCAGGCTACTCACTGTAGTGGGGACACCTGTTCCGTCAGGGTTGGTTCCCGGAGGAAGCACATAGGCCAGGTTTCCCAATTCATCGTATACATAATACGTCGACAAGATCTCTAGTGTCGTCCCGGTATAGTTGAATGTACGTTTGAGTACCACGTGCCCTTCCTTATCCTTATATTCTTCCGTCGTACCTCCCCGGCCGCTCTTCCAATTCTCATCTTTGCTTATGGTTACATACAGCTGACCGGCCGGGTAATTACCCGCAGCTCCCACAGCCCTTGTTAAACTCCGACTGCCATTGGCATTAGCTGTGGCAATATACATCGCTGCCAATCTTGTGTTCCCGGTATCCGTCAGCGCATTGATATTGTTTATCGTGTATACCTGTTTGACCGTATGACCTGCGGCAGGCTGCCAGTCCGCGCCTTGCGCCCCCTGTTCGATTATCCGGTTCAGCGGGGAAGGTTCAAAGACCGTTTGGGCAAATGTCGGCGAAGTTCCGCCGACTGCAGGAATGACCACGACGCCCGGTGCCTTCCAGGTACTTCCAGAAGGGCTGATATAAAACGAGGACTGGTCCGCCATTGCGGTTCCCTTATAGCTTCCGTTGCTGCTGCTTGAGACCGCGGCATAGGGGAGATATTTTATAGCTTCCCTACCGTAAGGATCATACGCCACAGGCTGCACGATATCGCGCCCGTCCGGGGAGCCTTTGATCTGTATGGATTGTAAAGGCCGTCCCAAACCGTCAAAATAGGTTACGCTCTGCATCAGCTCGCAGGTGCTTCGGTTTGCGAAGCTTCCCGTGTTTACCCCGGACCCGTTACTGGTAAAACCTCCGATAAGGGGTACCGAGGTCAGGATATAATTTTGGTTTACGCTAAGGCTCAGATTCAGCGGCTGACAATCTATACTCTGGATATAGGCATGAAAGCTATTCCCCGCTGTAGCTGTAAAACTAAAGTTCGGACTTAACGTGATGCTGCTGGTGCTATAATATTCTCCTGCCGAGGGTGTACCTGTCATTGGCGTAGTTACCTCTGTTTGTGCCACTGCACCTAAGGTCCAGAGTAATATACTCCATACAGCAAGCAGGTATTTATAATGATGATTGATGATCATATGATGAAGGTTCTTTAGGTTATTGATCTGCTTATTGTCCCTGGTAATGATAGTCTACATGTTTCACGATGTTCCCATCCTGGTCCCTTACATCACGCAATCGCTGGAAACCATCATACTCATAGTAGCTGACCTGGTTTTTTGCATCGGTTAAACTTGTCACTCCGACTAACGGGTCATAAGTATAGGTCGTCATCTGTCCGCCTGCCGGATACAACCTAAGCTCGTCAATATTGCCGGTTCCCGACACTGTAACCGTAGAAACTCCGGTTATTTGGTGTTCATAGTAGGTCCAGCCTTTATTCGTAGCTCCTTTTACCGGGTAACCGCTCATGGTTCCTGCAATAGTTAAGGGGCCGGTGTTTGTTGTCCAGTAGGATACGATATAGTTGTTCGTTGCCGTCAGACCGGATTTGCTGATGGAACCGTTGCCCAGATTATAGGCGTTTGCGCCGCTTAGAGCGTTTGTGGTGACTCTTGTTGCAGATGCCACGCTCCAGTGTCCCATACCATCTGCCTCAAAACTGGTATAGGCCACCGACAGGGAATCCGCGTTGCTCACCTGCGCAATGGGGGACACTCTTTTATAATCCCAGATAATGGAGACAGGCGGTTTATCCGTTACCGTGTATTGCGAAACATTGCCCACATGATCATAGCCGTCAAAATTAATCAGCTGCCGGTAACGGCTGTCCTGGCTGATGGTATTACCACTGACCATCATCCCCTGAAAGTCGTTCACGGGTTTGACAACATCCAGCTTGTACATTTTATCAGGCACGACCGTTCCGGTGTTTAACTGTTTATACTTGGTAAAGGATGCGGCATCAACAAGTCCGGTCGCCACTCCGCGGTAAAAGATGCTGTCCCGTTTTTCGATCGTTTCAGCAAGCATATTGCGCCGGATCAGCGTATCCAGGATCGTATTGTTGGTCAGCCCTCCTGAAACGATATAATCCTGCGGATAGGTGACTTTGCTCACGTGTTTGTTTCCCCTGCTATCCGTAGTAACCTGGCGGGTTAGTTGATAATGCGCCGGGTTGTCGTAAAACATTTTACTGCTGCTCACTATATATTTAGTGGTATCATTATCGTAGGTGATCTCCTGGGTAGAATCCTGCAACACTTTCTCGGAGATGATCGATGGATAAAATTCTGCAAATCCAGCATTTGGAACCCCTGCAATTGCGGAATCGCAGCTTCCTCTATGATTAGCAAGCAAGTTAGTCTGATACTTGGCGCTATAATAGGACTTCCGGTTAGCCGTGTGATAGAAATTGTTGATTTCTTTGACTTTTGCATAGGCGTTTCCCACTTTTCGGTAGGTGAGTTGAGACAATAGAGAACCATTCAGGCTATGACGCACATTGTTCATTCCCGGAAACCTCAGCTTATTGTAGGCAATAACTGAATCCGGAATGTTCACGTAGTTGTAAACCACTTTGCCATTATCCACGCTGTTTGATGGGTCAATGGTGGTTTCGGTTACCTGACTGTATCCTACCACGTTGCCAGAAGTTCCGCTGGTCAGTGGTGTGTTTGTCGTTCCGAACATCACCAATTGGTGCAGCAAAAACTCTCCGGCAACTCCACCATAATCGACGTGAACAATTTCTTCTCTGACATAGGCAGGGAATGACATCAGCAAGCCATTGGTCAATTCGTTGTTGTCGCCATAGTGGTAATTCCAAGTGCGTTTCTTGGCGACAGTTCCATCAGAAGAATAGTCTGTTAATGATTTAATGCGTATTCCCCCGGCAGGCAATACAGGGTTTGTTTCAGGTGTGCTTTTTAAAATGTCGTACGAAAAACGGATAAACGCATCACCGATATCACCTGGTGGTATGGCGGAGGAATCGTAATAGAAAGACCAGGGGATAGGTGTTCTGGATGCAACCTGGCCGATCGCTAGTTGATAAAAACGTGTGCGAACAATACAGGCGCCAATACCCGAACAGGGAGCAGAAGAAAGGTCTGTTTGATCACCATTAACAATAAAGCCAAGCTTGTTGAAGGTATTTAAATCTTGTTGTGACCATCCAGTACTAAAGTTAGAAGCGCGAAAAGTAACAGTGATATTAAAATTATAACCTTGTACCCCTGGATTTATTAAGGGAAAAATTTTGGAGACATCAATTGTTCCCGAAGTGCTCGCGTTTGGCGTTATCATCGTATCGACATGAACCAGCGTCTGCGGCAGAAATTCCTGTCCCGACTGCAGTGACCTGCGGTAATTATAATCATTGGCTTCATATTCCATGACGGTGCTTCCACCCGTTGGATAGGTGATTTTCTGCAAAGAAAATGTTTGCGTAGAAGGAAAAGAGGGATCACGGTTGGCACCGCTGTAATTGACCACACCGGGCGCATCTACCATATTGTTATAATAAACTGAGGCTGATGGAATAAGTACCGAATTTGCAGCACCATTGTAAAAGCCCCAGTGATCCATATTATAGGAACGTTTGGTCAACTGTACATTGCTTGCCTGGCTATCAAAATTATAAGAAAAAACATAAGGTTTTATCGTCTGGGAGCCGGACACTTCCTTAATGCTGTCCAGACGTAACCGGTTAGCCTCCGTAGTTCCACCTTGTGCACCCAGCGCAACGAAGTAAGAATAATATAAATTGTGGGATTTTAAAAGTTTTAAGCCTGTCGTATTTTTGGCGTATATGTTGACCGCATTTAATTTATAAGCTCCGCTCAGATCATTTCGGACGTTATCGGAGGTAAAAGTGACCTGTCCGCCGTTGTAAGTAATGTTTTGCAGGTTTACATTATTATACTGCGTACCGGTGTTACTGCTTTCCGTATACTGGTTTCCGAACGATAAATAAGGCCGGTAACTCTGGGTTTTGAGGGTCGGGGTAGTGACAAAGCCCGAACCGCTATAGTTGAAGCTGATCACATCATTTTGTTGGGTTACGATTTTCGTAAGG
Source organism: Mucilaginibacter sabulilitoris (assembly GCF_034262375.1). Lineage (NCBI taxonomy): Bacteria > Pseudomonadati > Bacteroidota > Sphingobacteriia > Sphingobacteriales > Sphingobacteriaceae > Mucilaginibacter > Mucilaginibacter sabulilitoris. The sequence continues at coordinate 2,321,124 of NZ_CP139558.1, read as the reverse complement.
AACCAGGAGGATGGTGTCCCCCCAGATGCTGATGTCGGCAGAACCGCCTGCGTCTGCTCAAAATAATACTTAATTCCTTTATTATCGGTGATGATAAAATAGATGGTTGCATCCGTCGGCCCGTTATTGGCAATTTGGATCCTGGTATTATCCTGCTTTTCCTGGACAATTGTCTTATCTCTTTTGATGATAAACTTGCCACTCATTCCGAGAACATTATAGCTGTAGCTATCAGGCTCGAGGTCGAAGGGTTGATTCGGCCCGGCACTATTGAAGGGTTGGTAAAAGTCCCCTCCCGTTTCAGCATTGCCTGGGCCGGTTAAGAAATTAACGTTATAACTATCGAAAAAATTGACGATATACTTAAATCCTGCATTTTGCAGTCCTGCACACTCTGCCGGTTGGTGATCTGAAATGTCCCCCTGAAGCTGGGGAACAGGTTGATTAAAATACATGCCGCCGAGGTCGTCTTTATCATTGATTGTCCTGGAGATCATACCACCTGCATTCAATGCCCAGCCCAAACCAACCCAGCTTGCCTCCTCATCAAGCCTGATACCTCCCGTGTGATATCCAAGGCTGATCGGAATATCTATTCCTTTGGCATGAATGGTATAAATCGGAATGTTTACGTCCGCTGTACCGGTGTAAGGACTGACCGGTACATCTACAAATTTCATCAACGCAGCGGCGTCCGGTGAAGGCGGAACAACATTGGGGACATAGGGAGGTGGCTGGGTTTGCGCATTTGCTTTCTGTCGAGGAACAACGAAGACTGCAATGCAGATTATCGTTAACCATAAATATTTCATAGTAATATTAGTAATTTAGGTTTATTGGTAATTGGTTTAATCAGTCCCGCATTTTATTGCTGCTTGTCCTGAAGTACTTTGGAAAGCGATTCTAACCGCGTTCTCAGTTCACTGATCTGAGCGGTCAATGTCTTATTGGTTTGTTCCTGTTCTGTTTCCTTTTTATCTTTCTCGATCAAATACAGCGTCAATTCTTCCACTTTCTTCATCAACAGTTTATTCATCTCGCCTAAATTCAAACCTTCTTTTGTAATTTGTTCTTCTGAAGGCACTTCTGGTAAATGTTGGTGTTGATCGATGTAAGTTTTGACTTCTTGTAATGATGGCAATTGATATTCCCTTTGGAAAACATAATCCGGCCAGTTAGTTGTCTCTACTTTGATCTGTTTGGCTCGTACTACGCCTGTAGGAGTAATGCTGAAAGCGATCATGCTTTTAATATCCTGATCGGTTAGTGTTTGGGGCTCTGTACCATTGGAAGCAATAGGAACCATGTATATATTACCAAACACATCACTGTAAATAACTCCGCCACCGTTGCTCACACTATTTGTTGAGACTGTCCAATTTCCATTGTTTCTGGCTGCATTGAACCCGATATAGCTCGTTCCATAATGCAAATTAACGCTGTTAGCACTGCCAACAGAGAAGGTAGAAGATCCATTTCCAACCTGGAAAACAGAAATTGGTGCTGGTGCCCCGATACCCACATTACCGGAAGAAGTAATGGTCATCCGCTCGGTCAGGGCATTGGACGCATTACCTGTAAAAAAGGAAAGTTTTCCGGGTAGGTAAGTACTATTTGCCGCCCCGTCCTGGTAACCGATGATACGGGCTCCGTATCCAATAACACTTCCTGAATTTACGCCCATAAAATCAACTGTCCCAAAAGCATCACCGGAGGCTGTCGTCACAAATGACCCTAGTGCTGTTCCTCTTGATTTGACCAGCCGAAGGTAGCCACCAGCACCCCCGGCATTTGCAAATCCCTGCGCACTGATAATAGCTCCGGTACTTCCGGATCCGACGCGCTGCACATCAAGGGGAGTTTGCGGGTCTGATGTTCCTATGCCTACATTTCCGGTGGCCGGAAATAAGTTTTGCGCATACCCATTATAACTGGTTAATACGATGATTCCGATGATTAAGTAAAAAAATTTCATGATAGGTTTGGTTGTTTACTCGGTTGGTTAAGGTGTAGAATTTATTTGCGTATGGATTCTGGCTTCATTCCTTTTTCAAATGAATGAATTGATTAAGCCGTTCCTCCAGATGTTTGATTCGTGCGTCCTGTAATTGTGCTTGTTTCGCGGCTTCATCTTTCTGCCGCTGTATTTCTATCGATTGTTTATTGTTTATTTCCTTTTGCTCCTGTTCGGTTTTATCTTTTTCGATCAAATAAAGTGTCAGTTCTTCCACTTTTTTCATCAGCAGTTTATTCATTTCGCCCAGGTTTAGCCCTTGTTTCGTAATTTGTTCTTCGGATGGAATTTCCGGTAGGTGTTGGTTTTGATCGATGTAGGTTTTGACTTCTTGTAATGATGGCAATTGATAACCCTTTTGGAAAACATAATCCGGCCAGTTCGTAATCTCTACTTTGATTTGTTTAGCACGGATGTTACCATTCACCGATAGGGTCTCTTTAGGCGTCGCGGTACCGATTCCTACATAGCCGCGGTTATCGATCACCATTCTTTCTACCGGATTACTGCCGCCGTTATCGCCGGTAAAAAATCTCATGACTGAACCCGTTTTCGTATCATCTGTATAAACTTCCGTAGCTTCCCCGGAAATGTAGGCTACTATTTTTGGAGCGCTGAAATCTGCATCATTGGAAAGAAAGCCAAACTGACCGAGATATTTATAGCTTGCATTCGCATTGCCTGATCCAATCACGATACTATTGGCAAGATTGATAGTTGTTGGTGCGCTCAGGCCACTGTTCACACTTAAACGGGCTGTCGGGTTTGTTAAATTGATACCTACGTAACCGTTTTCATCAATGGTCATCCTTCTCGCATTGGCTGTGATCAAACTCAGGGATATGTGATTGGCCCATGCGCTGCTGCTTTCCAACATCATGCCGCCCATTTTGCCGGATTCGCCTGTGTTTGCTTCGTTCGAAAGTTTGAAAAGCATTCCCAGTTGTCGCGAAAGTGCATCCTGACTTACTCCTGTATGACGGAGGGTTATTAGTTCTGAATAAGCAGTGCTGCCGTTGTTAGCTGTCAGAATCTCCAGCTTGGGGATCGCCGAAGGAAATAAATCAACGGAACTATTGATTACAGTCGGGGTTGTTAAACCGATCTGCACGTTGCTTGTAACGGGACTGTTAGAGACATTGGTTCCACTCAGGGTCCATTGGGCACGAGCTGATTGTAAAAAGATAAGGATTGTTACAATAGTTAAATAACCTTTTTTCATGATATGGTTCGAACTTCAATTGTGATTAGGCAATGTTTTCGGTCGCAATGCAGAAACAAAGAGATAATACCAGCACTATGATACTGTTAATATTCGTTGAATGAACTGTACTGTTAAACTGGGATGTATGTGTTAAAGCTGGCTTCTTCGATGAAGAGTCGGATTAAATAGTAAACCCCGATGAAGATGTTTTTTGGGAAGCTTGTCAGGTGATAAGGTCATCATATAAAGTCTGTTAGGTTTCCTCAAATATAATTATTTATAATTCCAAACAAATACTTTAATAAAATATTCATGTCATAATTCTTACAATCATTACACTTACTGGGTTCCGGGTAATCACGAATATTACAATTCCGATATGGCGAACAAATCAGGTGCATTTAGGGAAGCTATCCGGCCAAATGTAACCATGCTCAATAACTGCACCATCAGGCTGGAAAATATCCGTCTGCATTTTACGACCCTGTGGTCTGATATTTCGGCATCGAAGGCATGGAATATTGAACGAGGTCTGATGGATTTTCATTTAATCAAATTTGAGGGACAGCGGCTGTCAGTGGAACAGTATAACCAGATGCATGCTGAATCCATAGCATTCCTGCATTCCGCGTTTCAAGGTAACCGCAAAGAGGATGAAAAGCATGTCATTGTCACCCATCACCTGCCTACGTTTCAGAATTATCCTGCTAAATATCTCGGCAGCCCGCTGAATGAAGCTTTTGCGACCAACCTGGATGGATTTATTGAATCATGTGGTGCCGACTACTGGGTATATGGTCATAATCATGCTGCAACCGATGACTTTCTGATTGGAAAAACGAAACTTGTGACAAACCAGCTCGGCTATGTTCACCACAATGAACACGGTACTTTTGACAGCGGCAGACTGATCGCATTAGATGTGTAAATATTGAATGGTATTTTAAATGACAGTACCTGCAGGGTTATTTTTTTATCCGGTTGCCGTCAAGTAATCGCTGGATGTCATCGTATTTATAATACAGAATACCGCCGATCTTTGTGTAACTGATCGTGCCGTTTACTCTCAGGTTCTGCAATGTTCCCGGAGATATTCTTAGCATGTTCTTTACCGGGTAGCTTTTTAGCCACCTGGTATTTTCCTGAACAGGGTTCCCTGCCAGAAGGGATTTAATGTCGCTTAACAGCCGTTCCCTGAACTCGTTCAGGTCTTCTTTTGTGATAATTTCTGTTGCCATAATTTGAAAGATTATGGTACAAATCTGGCTGTGCCTGATCAATAAAATTGACAAGCATTTCGGTACTACTGATGTTTTGGTGGCTTTTGAATACAGTGCCTTGATTTCAAAAATGAAAAATCCTTGTCCTTTAGTCATCGGCAGATATTGACAAACTTGCAATTTACATAGGACAAACTTCCAATTTACATAACCACAATTGACAATATACATAGCCAATATCCGCTGAAACTATTGAGAGGCAATGACATTATAACGCTCCTGGTATTTATTTAAAGAAACTCAGGTTCAGCCGCTAATAGTGAAAAGTCGAGGTCTTCTGAATCGATCTAATCCATAAAATATTTTCAAAGCAGTGCCACCGTGGAACGCTGCCTTTTCAAAAAATCCGGCGCGATACAGACCTACCAGCGGGATCTCCTGCATGATTTCCCGCAATGCGTCCTTTGCTTCCTCCTGGCTGGAGGGCCTGTAAGTTTCTAACCACTCTTTTATCATAAGCCCTTACTTTTTATCCAAACAAATGTTGCTTTTTATCCCAAATTTCCAGGTATAGTGCCTTTTTTTCGGGGCTCAGGAATGATGCTTCAATCATCTTACCAACCTCCTTATTACCGGAGGAAAATTTGTTATACGTATTCCTAACGGCGGTTTCAGGTATATTCATGCTTCTAGCCAATACATCAAAGTCAGATAATCTAATTCTTTTCTTTTTACCATTCATTGTCAGCGCCAGCTCTTCATCGTCCTGTGGATTAACAAGATTTACATTGAGCAGGTCATAGGCAGGACTTAGACTTACCCCCTCGTCCGTATATAGTACAGAAAAGTTTTTCAGGTGCATATCATTGTTCCCTGTCAAAAAAGAAAATAACACCAGTTCAAAATAAGTCAGTGCATCAAAACCAGTTTGAGTGCAATATTTCAGAATAAGCTTACCGATCTTTTCGTAAGAGCCCTTGTATTTATTTTCCGTTAAAAATTCAGAAAGCTGGCAAAAATCTTCCATGTGAACTTTATGGCCTTTTACCCGATCAAATCGCTTGGCAAGATAAACCAAACTACCGTCTGACGCCTCCATTAAAGTATGATCACAAGTTGGCATTTTAAATAGGCTTGCCAAATGCATAGTCAGATCTTCTGATTGCGGCATTTCCGGAAAATCAGGATGCTGTGGTTTAAGTATGTATTCTCCCCAAAGTCCTACTATAGTCAGACGGTTCTGTCCCTTCGTCTTTTCCAGGGTAACAGAAAGCTTAGGCTGAACTCCGGTCACAGCGATCCTTTCATTGATAGTCTGTTCGGCCAAAGTTTTCAAAAGTTTATTGTTCAATTCCAGCTCCGGTACTTTAGTCACACCAAAGAATCGTCTTGAACATTTCTCATGATAAGACGATGCACCTACATCCTGATAACAAAACCAACAATTTGCCATAGCTTAATCTATTTCGGGAATAACCGTTACAGCTCCGATTGCATCCCTGCATGTTAATAGTAATAATTCAAACCGGTCATTGCTTTTGACCTTCCAGTGTGTTGTTGCCAGATCCAGCAACCAACCTTCAGGTATCAAGCCATCAAAAAAAGCAAACAATACTTTACTTTCATATTTCTGGGTTGACAATGGCAGCGTTAAGCTCACCGGCTTTGCGTTCCTCTTCTCTAAATAATCCGCCTGGTAAGTAAATTCGTAACCATCGTCAGTTTCCGCAAGCACACCAGCCAGCGTGTCCTGAAAATACACCAAACCTTTCCTACTCATCATTTTTTACTTTTAATACCACTCCGAGTTCTGCGCCAAATAACATCAACACCTGATTCACTTTATCCATCCGCAGTGTTGGTTTTCCCTGTTCCATCTCACGAACAACCCTAAGTCCGACTCCCGCTTTGGATGCCAGGTCTTCCTGTGTGAGATTTAGTGATTTCCTTTTTTTCTTTAAATATTCTGACAACATATTTATACCCTTTCGGGTACAAATATAAGTAAAATTTATTAATTATACCCTATCGGGATTGTGCTTACTTTTTATTTATTAATTATACCCTATCGGGGTTATTGCATATAATTATACTCATTTTATACCCTATCGGGATTAGCGGCCAGTTTAAAGAAAATTCAAATATTGATACTCACAATACCAAGCAAACTGGAATATAGCCCTTTATTTAGATTTTTTGTTAAAAAATCCATTACCTTTTTATTCCCCGAACCTTGTATCATACTCAGCCATAACTATGGCCATAATTAAACTTGTGGCTGATTATGATTTTTTATATCCAGCCACAAATGGCTATATTTGCATGGTTGTGGCTGGATATAAAAGTAAAACCAAGGTTTTAACGACTTAGATTATGAAAGAAATCATCGGAAGAAAAGAGGAAAAGCTTATTCTGGAAAGAACATTGAAAACTAAGGAAGCAGAATTGATCGCGGTTTATGGCAGAAGGCGGGTAGGAAAGACCTATCTTATCCGCAAGACTTTTGCTAAACATATCATATTCGAATTTTCCGGGGTCCATAATGCAACATTAAAAGATCAGCTAACTAATTTCCGGGACACTTTAGCAGATGTAATGAAGGTATCTGTTCCCATTGCCGTTCCTTCCAATTGGGGACAAGCATTTCAAATGCTCAGGAATTATGCTGAACCTTTTTTGGACAAAAACAAATGTGTCATTTTTCTCGATGAATTTCCCTGGCTTAGTTCAGCAAAATCGGGATTTCTCCCCGCCTTTGAGTTTTTCTGGAACTCCTGGGGAACAAAGCAAAATAACCTGATCTTCACTATCTGTGGGTCAGCGGCATCCTGGATGATACAAAAAGTAGTCAATAATAAAGGCGGCTTACATAACAGAATCACCCGAAAAATCCGGTTGCTTCCATTCAGCCTCACCGAGACAGCTGAATACCTGAAGTATAATAATGTCAATCTGGATCATTATCAGGTGGTGCAATTGTATATGGCTTTAGGCGGTATCCCTCAATATTTAAAAGAGATTTTAACAGGGCAGAGCGCAGCCCAGAATATAGACCGTATCTGTTTTACCAAAGACGGGGCATTGCAAAAAGAATTCGGCAATCTTTATCAGTCTTTGTTTACAGAAGCAGATAAGCACATTTCTATTGTACGGGCACTTGGTGCTAAGCCGGCAGGACTAACAAGGAAAGAAATTATTTCTGAATGTGGCCTGTCTACCGGAGGGACAACCACTTTACTTTTAGAAGAGCTAACCGAATCAGGATTTATTTCGGCCTATCTTCCATTTGAGAAAAACACAAGGGACAGCATTTATAAACTGTCGGATGAATACTCGAGGTTCTACCTTAAATTCATGGAAAATAGCCGGGCAACAGGAGCGGGAACATGGATCAAATTATCTGCCTCTCCCTCATGGCGAAGCTGGAGTGGAACGGCATTCGAAAGCGTATGCCTGAGACATACAAAAGAAATTAAAGCAGCACTTGGTATAGCAGGAGTTTATACAGAAGAGTCTGCATGGCGGTACGTTCCCGGCAAAGGCCAGCCCGGGGCACAGATAGATCTGCTGTTTGACCGTAAGGATTTCTGCATCAGTATTTGCGAAATGAAGTTCTCGAACTCGCCCTTTTCAATAGATAAAGGTTATGCCGCAGAACTGATTAATAAAAGAGATGTATTCGCGAACAGGACCAAAAGTCCCAAGACTATATTTATTGTAATGGTCACCACATTCGGTACACAAGATAACAGTTACAAAATCGGGTTAGTACAAAACGATATCAAACTTGAAGATCTGTTCAGATAGAAATTTGCAGGATAATTTGGGATATCCAATAAATTCAACTATATTGGTGTTGTAATAGTTCTTACAAAAGCAACCAAAGTATTCGGTTAACTAATCGGTTACCTTTGGCATTTTAAAAAGTATAACTCATTGAAAATGTTATCGATATTGGTATAGTTCGAGTCCCGTCCATCCTAAAACATGATCCATTTTATGTTGAAGCCTAGTTCTCTTTTCGGGATTTTCAGATGTTCCCATGCCGTCAACCAAATACTCAATTAAAAGCGTGTAGTGATCATCTGTATCTATCTGCTCATACCCTTCCTTTATTTTTTGGTCTATGGTACTTTGAATCTTCTTACGAAAGGTTGAGAACAAGCCGGAATGAACTTCGACACTTTGTCCATCTTGACCGATGACTCCCCAATGAATGATACCTGTTTTATCATCCTTGTCCCATGTTTCCCAATAGTGGATAGCTTCATTATCTTTTTTATACAGCTTCAACATACGTTTAGATTCTAATAATCATGCAGCTAATATAATGTCTTGAGAACGCCCGGCGAAATCGAAGTATGGGGAAAGAGCCTACCTGATTGGTAAGCTCTTATATGATTTTGATTCTGTACCTTTTAAGAAGTCAGCTTAGTTGTCCTTTACGAAACGTAAGGAACCTCTTTCGTTGGTTGCTCCAATGATATCTGTAACAATTGCATCGGGTTCGCCATCTTGTTGATAGATATTAAAGTATGTAGGAACATTATAATCAGGTAATATGGATGTGGTGAAAAATACTACATCTGTGCCTTTGCTATCATAACCACCATTTGCAAAGAACCCTACAGCCAAAACATTGAAGTTTGACGCATTGGTGCCTGTGTTGCTTTGCCATCCTGTTTTAGCCATCAGTCTATTTACATGATTAAATAGGTTACAATAACCCACTATCAGTAAATGAAGAATACCCATCTGTTGTTACAATGATATGATCTAACACCTGAATATCTAAAACTCTTCCAGTTTCTTTAATTCGTCTGGTCATGTTGATATCATGCTCACTTGAATTCAGATTACCGGATGGATGGTTATGTGCCAATATCAAGCAATGAGCACAACTTAATAACGCTGATGCGAAAACCAACTTTACGTCTACGAAACATTCTGCCATTCCTCCCGTACCGATTGTATAAATACCCGGTACTTGTCTTTCACAAAACGCAAACTAAATTTACTTTAGAGGTCGGATCACCTGCTAATCTCGAGTAAAACTTCCAGAACAGGCGTCCCTGGTACTGAAGAAGCTTGTTTACGCTCTGCCCGGTAGACCAACGACCTGGGTACTCCGATACCCGGGGTCGATTCCAACTGGTACAGGAACCGGTTCAATGAAAAGAAGTCACCGGTAAACCGCAGCTTTTGCAGCATGGCGCGGTCGGTATGAAAGATATCCGCATCTGCCGGGACGCCGGTAAGCCGGACATGCTGCTTTTCCGCCAGGCTCGCGATCACGCTGATGGTGTTGCTCCGGAACAGCGCCGTATCAGAACGGTAAAGCGACAGCGTCTGCTCCAGGTTCCTCGATTTTCGCGTCATATAGCCCGGCTGATAGCTCAGGTCGTTCCCAGCCGCCAGTTCCCTGTTCAACTCCTTGTAATGATGCCAGTCCGCCATGGTCCTGGAAAAGGCCAGTTCGTAGCAAATCAATAACAGCAGTACGCCACCTATATACACCAGGTAATCTTTTCGAAAAGGCCAGTATTTCCACATATCAGTAGGTAATGAAAAGGGTAAACACCCCGGTGTTTAGTTCATTATTATAATCATAGCTCTGCAGCTGGACATCCTTAACCCATTTACGGCTCCTGACCCGGGCGATCCACTCATTCACGGGGATAATCTGCGGGCATATCCCTTTAACCACAATGCGCCGGTCGGCAAACTTCAGCGCGCGCTTATCCCGGCTTTCCCTTTCATCGACGGGGTTGACCGCGACTTCCTGCCATATAATCTCCGGCGGCAGCAGCGAAGCGATATCGTCCACCCGGATACTTTTCCTGCCGCCCCCATCCCAGCCCAGTTCCCGGAGCAGATGTTCTTTTTTATTCACCCGGGTGATGAGCCGCTCTCTTTCGTTCGTATTTTGCGCGCTGCTGCTGACCTGACCGGCCAGTTTTTCAGTGGCTTGTTCCAGCCAGGAAAAGACGAGGAAGTTACAGAGCAAAGCCACAAAGCAGACCAGCAGCACCGCAAACGCCTTCACCCGGATCTTTTTCATTTCCAGCACCTGGTTAAAGGTTGTTTCCAGGGCGGGCACACCGGCCCGGACCGGATCGAACCTGGTGGACAGCACCAACTGGAATACCGATGCATAAGGGATGATCAGTCTTTGATCAACCGGCTCGTTCTCCAGCTTTAGCGGGAAAGGCGCCGGTGCCAGTTCGGGTTCCTCGTAACGGAAGGCCGTCCAGTTCAGCGACGCATCCCGGGAGATCCGGTTCCCATTGAAGACCACTTCCTCGTTATAGACATTCAGCTGTGGTAAAATATGTTGTGCCGGGAACGGTCCCAGGCTGAGCATCAGTACCCGGAAACCCTGACTGCTTAACGCGTTTATCCAGGCATCCGCCTCCGAGCGGCGAATGATCGCGGCGAAAGACAGGTCCCCGGAACGAAAATGCTGCACATAAAAATCGGCCCATACCGCGTTGGGCACCAGATTCGAAAATTCATCCGGCCCTATGCTATTTACTCCCGGGAGCTGTTTGTATAAAATCCCCTTCCCGGAAATATTCAGCGCTACCGGCAGGCTGGTGTCAAATCGTTTAGCCAGTTCTTCCACACCGTCAATGGCCGGAACCTTCTTCTCCAGGTGCAGTTCCTTGTTTTTCACCATCACCTGGCAGCCGTCCAGTTGAACGATTCCGCCCCGGTCCGTCGTGACGCTGATCCCGACCGCATGGTTGATGCTATAGTAACTTTCCAGCAGCGGCATGGTTAGCGGATAATGGTTGATTTGATAAAGAGTACCGTCAGCACTTTTGCGTTGGTCTTGCTCCGGCTGCTGAACAGCCATTTGAGCACCGGGATCCGGGACAGCAAAGGTATCCCCGAAGCGCTTTCATCCGTTTCGGTCCGTTCCAGTCCCCCGAGCACGATGGTATCGTCACTATGTACCCGCAGGCTGGTCTCAAATTTATTCGTAGACTGCGGCGGCGGCGACCCGTCTGTCGGAAAAGAGGTAAAATCGGAAATATTAACAGTAATGCCCAACGTGACCTGGTCATTCCCGGAAACGATCGGTTTGATATTCACCGACAGGTCTGCGTTCACTTCCTGGAACACATTTGTAAAGATGGTTTGGGCGCTTGTCGTAAAAGGCACCAGGTTCTGCGTGGTATTTTTATAATAACGTTTATTACCCATGCTCAGCTTGGCGGAATGCCCGTTCAGGGTAGCCATTTTGGGTACCGAACGGATATCAATATTGTTCTTCGCTTCCAGCGCGCTCAGGGTCAGGTAAAAATTCGGCGTCACATGGCCCAGGTTCAGGGAAGTGAATTTACTCATACTGCCTAAAAAGTCGTTCAGCGGCTTGGACCCGAAAGTATAGTTCAGACCGGATAACACGGTTCCACCTGTTTTGACACTGTCCGATACCCCGGCGGAAATACCGGTGGATACCGTACGCGTCTTATGGACGTCCACCATAATCACTTCGATGAGTACAACCGGTACCAGTTGATCCAGTTGCTTGATAAAAGTCTCCACTTCATTGATCTGGGCGGCGGAGCCGGACAGCATAATGGTATTCTGATCCCGGAACTCCCTGATCTCCATCCCCCGCTTCCAGTCAGCCGGGATCATGGATACAACGGTATCGATCGTCCGGTTCTCCAGATGCACCGCCTTAAAAGTACGCAAACCTTCCAGTTTGCGGTCCCCGATCAGGTAAACCCCTTTTTCGGTATGAAAGGTAAATTCCGTGCTTTTAAATACGAGGTCGAGGAAAGTATCATAACTGACATCGCTGACATGCATCGTAATCACGCCCTTTATATCGGAATACAGGGAGTAGCTTTTGCCGGTTTCCTGTGAGGCCTGTTTCACCAGGTCGAGTATGGGTGCGTTAACCGCGTCGACGGAGATCAGCTTCTGCCCGTTCATCACCCGGACAAAAAGGCCGTTCATGCCGGCCGGGGTCGCAGAAGGACCGGAAGGCCGGAAAGCCTTTCGTACGCCGGTATGGTGGTCGCCGTTGACGTACAGCTCCTCGTTTTCTCCGAGCGGCTGGAAGACATAAAAATCATCCGTAGTCCGGACCATCTTGAGCTCATTACCGTAGGCGAGCTTTTCCATCGCGGTCTCAAAAGGCGCTTCCCGGATAAACGCGCTGACACGCTTCCCCTGCAGCACACCCGGTACGATCACGTTTTTGCCAGATACCTCCGTAATTTTCCTGGCTACAGCGGGCAGGCTGTCATTATCCAGTTCCAGGGAAAGCAGGTTTCCCGGAGCGGCGTACTTTACTTTAATTTCCTTTGGCGGCGGCTTCAATAGTCGGTTCGGATCCCGGTAGGGCGTGACATAAATAATAGAACCTACCACCGAAATGTCCAGGTCGTATTTCTGCGCCAGCAGTACCAGGATATTCTCCGCGGTTACCCCGTTAAACGTATCGTTTACCAGAAAGTTGAGCGAGGGATCAGCGCTGATGCTCAAATCGTTGGCACGGGAGAGCGCCCCCAGGTACTGCTGTATGGATACCCCGGTGACCATCAGCTGAACCTTTTGCTTCAGCCCGGGCACCAGACTAGCCGCATTGTCCAGTTTCTGCTGAACCGCCTGTGCCCGGTCGGGTTGCTGCGCCAGCAGGTCTCTGGTGCTCAGCACCAGCAATATCCATAAAATACATGTAAATATTTTGTGCATAGGCAATTAATAATTAAATAACAGCGGATAAATCTCCTCTAAAGTGGTATCGCCCTCGCTAAAAATACGGAAGGCATTTTCGGCTAGCGTCCGTATACCGCGCGCGTTAAGCAGTTCGGTGATCTGCGCATTGCCCGATTTGATCTCACGGGCCAGTTCCAGGTCGACCGGAATCACTTCGTATACGGCCTTGCGTCCCTTGTACCCGGTGTGATAGCACTGCTCACACCCCCCGGCTACATAATGATGGCTGACCTCGTAATAGGGTTTAAACTGCCCCGGATAAAGCGTGTCGCTAAACGCCTTCCGCACTTTACAATGTGGGCACAACAACCGGATCAGCCGCTGCGCGGCCGCGGTATTCAGCGTATCGGCCACCTGAAAGGCAGGGACACCCATATCGATGAGGCGCGAAACGATGCCCCAGGCGGAATTGGTGTGGATGGTGGATAATACGAGGTGACCGGTAAGCGCTGCCCGGATCGCCATACCTGCGGTTTCCGGATCACGGATCTCCCCGACCATGATCACATCCGGATCCTGCCGCAGGAACGTCCGGAGCGCGGCTCCGAACGTCAGCCCGATAGATTCCCGCAATTGCACCTGGTTGACCCCTTCCAACGTGTATTCAACAGGATCTTCTATCGTCAGGATATTCCTGGTTTCTTTGTTCAGCAGTTTCAGCGTGGCATAAAGCGTGGTCGTTTTACCGGACCCGGTGGGTCCGCTGATCAGCAACAAGCCATTTGGCCGTTTGGCACCCTGCAGGTAGTTGGCCAGGTCGGTGGCACCAAAGCCCAAACTGTCCAGTTCAATCCCCGCGGCATCATTATTCAGCAACCTCAGCACCACCTTTTCCCCGTAAAGCGTCGGCAGCACCGATACGCGGATATCAAACTGGTATTGCTGGTGGCTAAAGTTGATCCTGCCATCCTGCGGGAGCCGTTTTTCGGCGATATCGAGTTCCGCTTTGATCTTGATCTTGTTGATCAATGCGGGGTAATTTTCGCTTTTGAGCAGGTGGCGTTCTACCATGTTCCCGTCGATCCGTATCCTCACCCGGCATTTTTTTTCATAACGCTCGATATGAATATCACTGCTCTTCAGGTTTTTGGCTTCCCGGATGAGCTGGATCAAAAAGTCCTCCGCATTCTGGTTCACAGGGGTCAATACCTGGCCTGCGGCAGCCGATTCCTGCATATAATATTGGGACAGCAGGCGGGAAACTACCTCTTCCCCAACCGGGAACAAACGGATCTCCAGACCGGATATGATCTCCAGCTCTTCCTTCAGGGCTTCCATATCGGCCTGTTCTTCGCAGTAAAGTTCCAACATGCCGGGAGCAGCCTGTTTGGGCAATACGCGGTAATGCCAAGCCTGTTCCCGGGAAAGCATATGCAGGTGCGCGGTCCGCAGCACAATGGGGTCTGTCAGTTCCGGTTCCATGGTGTATATAATTGCAGCAGCCAGCCATCATCGGTTACACCCTGGTGGAAATACCACCAGTCGCCGGCCAACAAAAAGATCAATAACAGGGCCTGTATGCCTGCCAGGGGGATCTGCCGATTTTTATTTATCCGCCACCATACCAGTTGTATCAGCCCGGCACTGGCCAGGCTGCTCACAAAAAAGAACAGGAAGTTTAATACAGACAGACAACAGGCAGTCACCAGGAAGAACAATATATCCCCGCTTCCCAGGTAATGATCGGTGATCCTGACCAGTTGCCGGTTTTTGATCAGTACATACAGGGTAAGGAGTAACAATATGACTGCCAGCACGCTGACATTGACCAGTAGCTGCGGCCATACTTCCGCAATCAATTCCCCTGACAGCAACCGGAGCGCCGCAATTCCAGCCAATAATAAAGGAAAAATGACCCAGGAAACCGCACGGTACCGGAGGTCCTGTATCCAGACCAGGGCCAGTAAAGACAACACCAGAATTTGTAAAATCAGCTGCACGTCAATCTTTGGTAACTTCTTTCAGAACCTTGTTTTCATTGATCTCCCACACATTGAAGGTACCGTTGCCGTTAAAGTCCACCACGGCGGTGGCGCGGGCGGTAAACCCGGTGTTGTTCGCGCTGGTGATCTCGATCCGGTAATTGGCCCGGGCGTCCTGACCGTCAGTGACCAGCTTCTCCTGGACAAATCCCAGCTCATCAAAATCTGTGGTATATTTGGAGTACTCGTAAAAATAGCTTTTTTCCAGAGTCTGCAGGTGTTCCAGTTGCAGTTTGGCTTCCGTCGACTTGGCCCGGGTCACCACGGACAACAAGTAAGGCAGGGCAAGAAAAGAAAGTATACCGATAATGATCAGCACCACCAGGATCTCTGACATGGTATAAGCTTTCAGGCGTTTGTTCGGAAAAGGTTTAAGGTATCTCACGGATATTATCCCAATAACATAATAATCACGAAGATAAATATTATATTATATATCTATACAAAAATTCTTTTTTGTTACAAACAAATTTCCAATTATTTGCACAAGCACTATTTTCAGCGATACTCCTAACAATTCGGTATTTACCTACTCGACTATTGGCATAGGCCGTAATATCGTTATGTTTGCTTATTGCCAGACAAAGTTGGTTTATCAAAACAACGTCCGGCCCCTGTAAGGTTTTTTATATCTCACCCTTTGGCCTGCCAAGGTTATTAAATCTCTTTCAGTAGTGATCCAAACAAATTGTTTCAACAGCTTCTTTACTACTATCATTAAATAAAATACAAATTATTATTTTTACAGTTCAAATTGCTGGTCATCAATGGGGAGTAAGACACCAACAAGTCCTGAAAAAGCGCTTAGTACAACAAGTGTTCTCGTATTCCAAACGCAAATACTAACAAAATTAGTAAATATTCATTTCCGGAAAGTATAAAAAGTATTTTGTCTTAAGAATAGCACCAGTAATAATTATCATTCATTTACCAAAACTCATTTTTTTGTTTTAGAATTTAGAGCTTAAAATTTAGCATTACCTTTGCACTTTGTTTTAAAGCTTAAAAATCAGAATTTAGGTTTTAGAGCTTAGCATTTATTAAAACTCATGAAAGCCCACCTGCAGCATCCCATATTTTCTATCATATCAAAACTTGCAGCCGAGCATGATCAGCAGGTTTATGCTATCGGGGGCTTTGTACGCGATATTTTTTTACACCGCCCGTCAAAGGATATCGACATTGTTATTATAGGCAATGGCATAACCTTTGCCGAAACCGTGGCGGCAAAACTTAAGGTAAAAGTTGCTGTATACAAAAATTTCGGTACCGCGTCGCTTAAATACCATGATCTGGAGATTGAGTTTGTCGGTGCCCGCAAAGAGTCATATCGCCGTGATTCGCGCAAACCCATTGTGGAGAACGGCACCCTGCAAGACGATCAGAAACGCCGCGATTTTACTATCAATGCACTGGCCATATCCCTGCATCCCGACACTTTTGGCGAATTACTTGACCCATTTGGTGGCGTTGCCGATCTGGAGAAAAAGCTGATCAGGACGCCCCTCAACCCGGCCGAAACCTTTTCTGACGATCCATTACGCATGATGCGGGCCATCAGATTTGCCTCACAGCTAAATTTCAGGATTGATGATATTGCAGTGGATGCTATTAAAAACAATGCCGACCGTATCAATATTATCTCGCAGGAACGGATAACGGATGAACTTAATAAGATCATCCTGTCGCCAGTGCCATCTATAGGCTTTAATTATTTGTTTGATACCGGCCTGCTGCATAAAATATTCCCACAGATGACCAACCTTTACGGGGTTGATTATATTGACGGTAAAGGTCATAAAGATAATTTTTACCACACTTTGCAGGTACTCGATAATATCAGCGAAACCACTACCGACCTGTGGTTGCGCTGGGCTGCCATATTGCATGATATTGCCAAACCTGCCACCAAGCGCTTTGAAGCCGGTCACGGCTGGACGTTTCATGGCCATGAAGATCGTGGCGCCCGCATGGTTCCTAAAATATTTGCCCAGTTAAAACTACCGCTGAACGAAAAAATGAAGCAGGTGCAAAAACTGGTACAGCTGCATTTACGACCAATTGTGTTATCGCAATCCATCGTTACCGATTCGGCAGTACGCAGGCTGCTTTTTGAGGCTGGGGATGACATAGAGGCACTTATGCTGTTGTGTAAAGCAGACATAACTACCAAAAACGAATATAAGGTTAAAAAATATCGTAACAATTTTGAGCTTGTTCAACAAAAATTAAAAGATGTTGAAGAGCGCGACAGCATCAGAAATTGGCAGCCTCCCGTTACCGGGATCGATATTATGCAACTTTTTGGTATAAAAGAAGGCCGGGAAGTAGGCATTATTAAAAATCAGATACGCGAAGCCATACTTGAAGGCGAAATTCCTAACAATCGTGAAGCTGCCATTCAATTTACAATTGCCAAGGGTTTGGAAATTGGCTTAAAAGTTGTGGCAGCACAAAATTGAATTAAAAGATTATTTTTGTCCCCAAAATTTACTAATAAAATGGCACTATACAGGTTTAGGGTTACTTTCGAGGATTATGATGATGTGATAAGAGAGATTGATGTAAAATCAAATCAAACCTTCGAGGATCTTCACCGCGCAATACACCAGTCAACCGGATATAATCCGGAGTTTTCGTCTTCTTTTTATATCAGTAATGATCAATGGACAAAAGGTGAGGAAATTACCTATTTGCCCAACCAAAAAAGAATTGACCGTGGTGTATCACTAATGAGCAATGTAAAGCTGCTGAGTTTTATTGATGACCCGCATCAGAAGTTTTACTATACCTTTAATTTCGACCGCCCGTTTGATTTTCATGTGGAACTGATGAAGATCATTCTGGATGAAACAGCGGGCACCGTTTACCCTGCTGTTATAAAATCGGTTGGTGAAGCGCCTAAACAATTTGGCAACGTATTTAATCCCACCATTATACCACCAACCAGTGAAGACTTTGACTTCCTGAACGAAATGGCTTTCAACCCGGAAGATACTGAAGATTTTTCTGAAGTAACAGATACTGAAGTAGATGAACTACCGGAAGAAAAACACGAGGAGGAAGAAGAAGAGGACGATGAATTTGGGAACGAATTTGCCGACGACGAAGGCTTTGATGATGACGACAAGCCACATCGTGGCGGCGGTGATGATTATTAAATAGATCACTATTTTAAATAATTAAAATGTCATTGCGAGCGTAGCGTGGCAATCTCTTCAGGACAGTTAGCACGCTTGTTTAATTACCCGTGTGCTGATTAGCATAAGGAGATTGCCACGCTACGCTCGCAATGACATTTTTTATAAGCTCTTTTGTTAAATCATGACCCAAGCCATGAAAACCCTTATTGTTGTTGCAGGCCCTACAGCCGTGGGTAAAACAGCGGCGGCAATTGAGCTGGCTAAACACTTTAATACCGTTGTGGTATCGGCCGATTCAAGGCAGTTTTTCAGGGAGATGGCTATTGGTACCGCCAAACCAAACGCGGCAGAACTGGCAGCCGTAAAACATTACTTTATTGATTCACACTCGATTGCCGAACCCTTTTCGGTAGGTGATTTTGAAAAACAGGGGCTTGCATTGCTTGATGAACTTTTTAAAACCCATCATCATGTTGTTTTGGCAGGCGGCTCTGGTTTATACATTAAAGCCATTTGCGAAGGTTTTGACGAACTACCCACTACTGATCCGGCTATACGCGAAAAACTAAACCGTGAATTGGAAGAAACTGGCATTGCCAGCCTGCAGCAAAAGTTAAAACTGGCAGATCCGGATTATTACAATGAAGTAGATTTGGGAAACCCTCAGCGTATTATCAGGGCGCTGGAGGTTTTTGAGAGCTCGGGTAAACCCATTTCATCATACCGGCAGGCCACAGTGAACAAGCGTCCGTTTCGTATTATTAAACTGGCCCTTAACCTCCCGCGCGAAGTGCTGTACAACCGCATAAACGAGCGTGTAGATGTTATGATACAACAAGGTCTGCTGGCCGAAGTAAAAGCCCTGCTCCCCCACCGTCATTTAAACGCTCTAAACACCGTGGGCTATACTGAATTGTTTGATTATTTTGACGGAAAAACCAGCCTTGAAAAAGCAATTGAAATGATAAAACAAAACACCAGGCGTTTTGCCAAGCGGCAGCTCACCTGGTTCCGCAAAGACAGTTCTTTCCATTGGTTCCAGGCCAGCGACGCAGATGTGATCAGCCAGATGATGAACATGATAGAAAATCAGGAAAACATAGATTAAATACCAATTTAATGCGTATAAATTGCTAATATTGCAGTTTGATTGCTAAATACTACTATTTAGGTGGATTTAGCGGGTTTTTATTTAACATGCACAAATATTATCTTACTCATCTGCAGGAATTAGAATCAGAGGCCATTTATGTTATCAGGGAAGTTGTGGCCCAATTTGATCGTCCTGCCATTCTGTTTTCGGGCGGAAAAGATTCCATAGTTGTAACCCACCTGGCACGTAAGGCCTTTTGGCCTGCCAAAATCCCTATGCCGCTTATACATATTGATACCGGGCATAACTTCCCCGAAACAATGGCATTCAGGGATAAACTGGTTGATGATCTGGGTGTACAGCTTATTGTTGGCTCGGTACAGGAGGCTATTGATAAAGGCCGTGCGGTTGAAGAAAGTGGTATTAACGCCAGCCGTAATGAACTGCAGATAGTTACACTGCTTGATGCAATTGAAGGTAATAAAATTGATGCTGCTATTGGAGGTGCCCGTCGCGATGAGGAAAAAGCACGTTCAAAGGAACGCTTCTTTTCGCACCGTGATGAGTTTGGCCAGTGGGACCCTAAAAACCAACGCCCCGAGCTTTGGAATATATTTAACGGCCGTAAAAGAATGGGTGAGCACTTCAGAGTGTTCCCTATCAGTAACTGGACCGAAATGGATATATGGAACTACATATTGCAGGAAAATATTGCTATCCCTTCGCTTTATTTTGCCCACAACCGTGAGGCCGTTTACCGCGATGGCACCTGGCTGCCGGCATCCGAGTTCCTGGTATTGCGCGATGGTGAAAAAATTGAGAACAAGCTGATGCGTTTCCGCACCCTTGGTGACATTACCATTACCGGCGGCATCGAATCTGATGCAGATACACTTGAAAAAATTGTAGCTGAAGTGTCGGCCACCCGCAGCACCGAACGTGGTAACAGAAGTGACGATAAACGCTCTGATACTTCAATGGAAGACAGGAAAAAACAAGGTTATTTTTAAAGAAGGATTCAAGTAGCTAGTATCAAGGCAGCTTCATAAAGCGGCATTATCGTTTTTAAAAATCTTGATACAAGCTATTTGATACTAATGAGACTTAAATTATGGAACTATTACGTTTTACAACAGCCGGTAGTGTAGATGACGGAAAAAGCACGCTCATCGGCAGATTATTATACGATTCCAAATCAATCTTTGAAGATCAGATGGCAGCCGTAAAGCAATCGAGCGAAAGGAAGGGGCTACAACATATCGACTTGTCTTTACTTACTGATGGTTTACGTTCTGAGCGCGAACAGGGTATTACCATTGATGTAGCATACCGTTACTTTGCCACGCCAAAACGCAAATTTATAATTGCCGATACCCCAGGTCATATCCAATATACCCGTAATATGGTTACAGGTGCATCTACTGCCAACCTGGCCATTGTACTGATTGATGTGCGTAAGGGTGTTGTAGAACAAACCTGCAGGCACTCTTTCATAGCATCGCTGTTAAGGATACCGCATATTATTGTTTGCATTAACAAAATGGACCTGGTTGATTATTCTGAAGAAGCGTTTAACAAGGTTGTAGAACAATATCATGCGTTTGCCGGCAAAATTGATGTAAATGATATTCGCTATGTGCCTGTCAGTGCGCTGGAAGGCGATAACGTAGTGAACGATTCAGTAAACATGCCGTGGTATAAAGGCGAAAGCCTGCTGCATACACTGGAAACCATCCATATTGGCAGCGATGAAAACCATGCCGATGCACGTTTCCCGGTACAAACCGTGATACGCCCACATGCAGAAGAATATCATGATTACAGGGGATATGCAGGCCGTATAGCCGGTGGTATATTTAAACCAGGCGATAAAATAACCGTATTGCCTTCGGGATTAACGTCGGCTATCAAATCTATCGATACTTTTGCAGGCCCGGTAGACGAAGCTTTCGCGCCAATGTCTGTTTCTATCACTTTAGAGGATGATATTGATATCAGTCGCGGCGATATGATCATAAAAGACGACAGTGAGCCCGTGGTAAGCCAGGATATTGATGTGATGCTTTGCTGGATGGGATCAAAAGGCCCGCGTCTGGGGGCTAAATACCACTTAAAAAATACTACCCGCGAAGTGATGGCTATTATTAAAGAAGTTAATTATAAGCTCGACATTAACACGATGGAAAAGCTTGAAAATGCCGGCGATATTAAAATGAACGAGATGGCCCGCGTGCGTTTACGTACTACCCAGCCCGTAGTTTTTGATGAATACAGGAAAAACCGTATCACAGGTTCATTGATCCTGGTTGATGAGGCTACTAACGAAACCGTAGCCGCAGGGACCATATTGGTATAAACTAAAGCCCAAACCCAGAAATTAAGCCCGGTCCTTTTTGAAGGAACCGGGCCTTTTTTTGATATCTTATTGGTCAATTCATTTGAAAAATTTGCAATACTAACTCAGAATTCGAACTTGTTACAACGCTTATTTCACACCTTTTGAATCGTATTTTATATTACCTATGTTTGTTAACCATTCAATCGATTTCGTAATATTAACTCACAAAATTCCGTCTGGATTTTACGCTGATTATTGTGAATGACAAAATAGAATTGGTGATTTTCAGCACCTCGCGTTCAATTTTGAACATTATTTAATTTTAACTTGAACTTCCGGTAATATAATTCCGGGGTTAACAAAGATGATCCTGGATTTAAGAGTTTTTAAAAATCAAATATGCTTAATGCACGAATATTAGGATAGGACAGCGCAAAGGTTAAAATCACTGCGGCAATTATGATTACAACAGCTAATGCTAAAAGATAAGGCCTTGCTCCAGTTTTCATGTCTAAAACGACTTATACGTAAAATTTTTGTTAATGTTTCTCCATATAGAATCATTCCTGCCTTTCCGTTCTTTTTACGGAGGTTATGGTAACTGATTGCAAGTCCATCCTGGGTTAGGCTCAATCGCTGATAAAAGTCAGCGTCGCTTGTGGTGATGACGAATTGTAAATGATCAATTTTTATGGGAAATGATTTCCTAGCCTACAGGGCTTAAAGGCTAGTAAATCACAGGTCTGGATACGTTTGAACTATGGCAATAAGCCTTGCAGATATTTGCCGTAACCGCTTTTTAAATATTTATCTATTAATAATTTCAATTGATCGTCATTGATAAAACCGCCACGATAAGCCACCTCCTCAATACAACCAATTTTATATGATTGGCGCTTTTCGATCACACGTACGTATTCGGTCGCGTCGCTTAAGGAATCAAAAGTTCCGGTATCAAGCCACGCTGTACCTTTATCCATCACTCCAACATGCAAATTACCCTGTTCCAAGTAATATTTATTTACATCTGTAATTTCATATTCTCCACGAGTTGAGGGTTTAAGATCTTTAGCAATCTGTATAACACTATTATCATAGAAATATAATCCTGGTACCGCAAATCTTGACTTTGGTTTAGTCGGTTTCTCCTCAATAGATAAAGCTTTAAAATTATTATCAAATTCAACAACCCCATATCTTTCCGGATCAGCCACATGATAAGCGAAAATGGCCGCGCCATCCACATCATTAAAGCCTCTGATGAGTTCGCTAAAACCTGTACCATAAAATATATTATCTCCGAGGATCAAGGCCACTTTATCCTCGCCTATAAACTTTTCTCCAATTACAAACGCTTGCGCGAGCCCGTTAGGTTTTTCTTGTATTGCATATTCAAATTTGCAGCCTAGTTCAGTTCCGTCACCGAGCAAGCGTTTAAACCCATCATTATCCTCAGCAGTAGTGATAATCAATATTTCCCTGATATCGGCTTGCATTAATACCGATAGTGGATAATAGATCATCGGTTTATCATAAATAGGCATTAACTGTTTGCTTATTGCCCTGGTAATGGGATATAGCCTGGTACCTGATCCACCGGCTAAAATAATTCCTTTCATAAATAACTTATATTATAGATTTTTAAAAATAATTATTTTTTATTCATAACCTACAAGCAAAGTCGATAATAACGCATTTTACCGATCACAGAACATTAATACTTATTTATCCGCTCCTGCTTTAAATGATCATAACATCGTTGGAATATTTAAACCTGATCGATCAGTTCTAACTATCACAATCATTAACTTGATACCGATTTCCCTTCTAAAAAACTCAGATTAACGATGAGCGCCGTGGATTACACCGTTCAGCCGCTTGGTTGTATTGTTTCAGATGGCTTCAGTGCCCCTTAATATCATCAAATATTAACTTATCCATCTCCGGGAATTAAAATCAGAGGGCTTTTATGAAATCCTAAAAGTTGAAGAGTATTGATTATAGTACTTATTTTAATCTCTCTAAACAAACGATGAGGCTATCGCGCCAGTAAGGTATCTGGATATTGAACGTGCTTTTGATTTTTGCCTTATCCATTACCGAAAATGCCGGACGTGTTGCCTTGGTTGGGTATTCACTTGTACGTATAGGATAAACTTTTACTTTGCTTCCTACAAGGTCAAATATGCCTTTAGCAAAATCATACCATGAGGTTACGCCTTCATTGCTGTAGTGGTAAATGCCGAAACGCTCACTGTCCGATGTTATGATATCCAAGATAGCCGCAGCGAGGTCGATGCCATAAGTTGGCGAGCCTATCTGATCGGCAATAATTTTCAGCTCCTCACGATCAGCACCCAATTTGAGCATTGTTTTTACAAAGTTGTTGCCATACTCAGAATATAACCAGCTAGTACGTAAAATATAATGACGGGGCAGTATGTCAACAATATCCTGTTCACCTTCCAGCTTGGTAAGCCCGTATACGCTAATAGGTTCGGCTACATCGCTTTCAACAAGCGGATAGGGCTTATCACCTTTAAAAACAAAATCTGTTGATATGTGTACTAATACCGTATCGTGGTTTTTACATTGTGCTGCAAGGTTGGCAGCGCCTGTACGGTTTATTTTCCTTGCTATATCAATATCATCTTCAGCTTTGTCAACCGCGGTATAAGCTGCGCAGTTAATGGCATAGGCAGGTTTATATTGCTCAAACAATTTTGACAGCGCATCAGCATCCAAAATATTGGCTTCACCTTCGGGTGGAAAAAAAATATTGTTGATCTGTTTTGATGCGGCAACAGCTTTTAAGCAATGTCCTAATTGTCCGGAAGCCCCGAAAACTATGATATTTTGCATATTGGTAGTGTGTTTGGTTTCTTTATATTAAAATTCAAAATCAGGGGCATCTTTCAAAAATGGCAATTCTTTGTCCTTATCCGAAACCAGCAGTTCATCATAAGGCAAAATCCAATCAATAGCCAAATCGGTATCGGCATAATGCAATCCGCCTTCTGATTGTTTATTATAATAATTATCGCACTTGTATTGAAAAATGGCAGTATCGCTTAATACAATAAACCCATGCGCAAATCCCCTCGGGATAAAAAACTGCTGATGATTGTCGGCAGACAACCGTATGCTGTAGTGTTGCCCGTAGGTAGCCGAACCTTTACGCAGATCGACTGCGACATCTAATACTTCGCCTTGTGTTACTCTAACCAATTTGGATTGGGCATGCTGGCCTTTTTGAAAATGAAGGCCACGCAATACTCCTTTAGTTGAAAATGACTGGTTGTCCTGTACAAAATGAACCGGATAACCAGCAAAATCTTTAAAAGAATTTTCATTAAACGATTCGAAAAAATAGCCCCGGTCATCGTTGAAAATACGTGGCGTTAAAACAATAAGCCCGTCAATCGGGGTGGAGGTTATGGTCATATTTCGGATTATTTTTCAATACGCAAGCTAGATAAGCTGGTACTTTTTACAAAACTATCAGATATTTTTTAAAAATGATAAATCCTTATCTTTCGTGATTAAAGGTATGCTTATCTATAAAATCGTGATAGGCTAATAAAATGCCTTCTGTTAAAGCCGTGTGATGTTTCCAGCCCAGGTTATGTAATTTACTTACATCCATTAATTTACGCGGCGTGCCATCGGGCTTTGAGGTATCAAAAAATAGTTCGCCTTCAAAGCCAACGACATTTTTTACAAGGTTTGCTAGTTCAGCAATGCTCAGATCTTCGCCCGTACCTACATTGATCAGTTCTTTTTCGTTGTAACTCTCCATTAAGAACAAGCAAGCTTCGGCCAGGTCATCTGCATAAAGAAACTCCCTTTTTGGGTTACCGGTACCCCATATGGTAACTGTTTTTTCGCCATTGAGCTTTGCTTCATGAAACCTACGGATCAGTGCCGGCAAAACATGCGAATTAGTGGAATGATAATTATCGCCGGTACCATACAAATTAGTTGGCATTACACTGATAAAGTTACAACCGTATTGTTCGCGGTAATTTTCGCAAAGCTTTATACCGGCAATTTTTGCTATAGCATAAGGCTCGTTAGTGTATTCCAACGGACCTGTAAGCAGGTATTCCTCTTTTAAAGGTTGGGGGGCCAGTTTAGGATAAATGCAGGAGCTACCCAAAAACATCAACTTTTTTACGTCTGTAACATAGGCCGAGTGTATGATATTACACTCCATGATGAGGTTATCATATAAAAAGTCGGCGCGGTAAGTATTATTGGCTACTATCCCGCCAACTTTTGCAGCGGCTAAAAAAACGTAATCTGGCTTTTCTTGTTCAAAAAAATCAGCTACCGCCTGCTGGTTTCGCAGATCGAGCTCTTTAGAACTTCTGAGCAACAGGTTATCGAAACCATTTTCGCGAAGCTTGGCTGTTATTGCCGAGCCAACCATCCCATTGTGGCCTGCTATATATATTTTACTATTTTTGTCCATAATATCGTTTGTAGTAAACCTTACTTCAGCTGCATAAGGCTCAAATACCCAAACTTAAATATATTTAGTACCGAATTTGCTTTTCACATCGGCCACTACTTGTTTTACATTCTGTTCCTGGTCGCGAGGGCATACCAGCAGGGTGTTGTTTGATTCTACCACGATGTAGTCATGCAGCCCCTGCAATATCACCAGCTTTTCGCCCGGTACATTTACCATACAGTTCGAGGAATCGTACATGATCACTTTTTCTGATGGGATCACCGCATTGCCTACATAATCCTTGTCGGCCAGGTCATAAATGGAGGCCCAGGTACCCAGGTCGCTCCAGCCAAACTCCGAGGGCAGTACATACACATTGTCTGCCTTTTCCATTACACCATAGTCTATCGAAATATTGATGCATTGCTGGTAGGCTTTATGGATATAGGCTTTCTCCTCTTCGGTGTTATAAACCGGACGGGCATCGGCAAATATCTCGTGCATTTCGGGTAAATGCTGGCCAAAGGCCTTCACGATCGCCTCGGCCGACCATACAAAGATCCCCGCGTTCCATAAAAAATCCCCGCTTTGTAAAAACGTTTTGGCTATCTCCAGCGTGGGTTTCTCGGTAAAGGTTTTTACCTTATGAAAATCATGGTGGATCACCTGGTCGGTGTACTGGATATAGCCATAGCCCGTATCCGGCCGCGAGGGTTTGATACCCAGGGTGATCAGGCAGTCATTTTCGGCCGCTGTCTGCAGCGATTTGTCAATGGCGCTTACAAAGGCTTCCTCATCCAGGATCTGCTGGTCTGAGGGGGCTACCACAATAACGGCATTGGGGTTAAGGCGTTCTATTTTAAAACAGCCATAGGCCACACAGGGGGCTGTATTACGCATGACCGGTTCGGTCAGTATCTGCTGGTCGGTTAACTCCGGTAGCTGGCTTTTAACCAGTTTGGTATAGTTTTCATTCGTTACTATATAGATGTTCTCCTGCGGGCAAACTTTCAGGAACCTTTCGTAGGTGTTTTGTATCAGCGTTTTGCCTGTGCCCAATATATCTATAAACTGCTTGGGGTGGGATGATCGGCTGATTGGCCAGAAACGGCTCCCAATCCCTCCCGCCATTATGATCGCATAATTGTTTTTATTCATCTGTAGGATTTTTTATGTAGATAGACGACGGATCAAATCAATCTCCGTCATTTAATTATGAGCTTCTGCAAATAACTCAGGGTTTTATTGCGCCGCTAAGTTAAAACATCTATTCAATTTCCGCGACTGCAAAAAATATAAAAAACTGCTTAAAAGAAAACAATTGGTGTTATATAATCCGTCAGGGTTATCATTAAAATAAGCTAAATTCGCGTTTCAATCAATCGGCCAAAGTTGAAACAAAGAATAATAGACATTTATCAAAAATTAAGGGAAACCAATATCCTTTCCAACTTTCTCAACTTAAGCAGCATCCAGCTTTCCAACATATTGTTGCTGATGCTTATATTCCCCATTATTACCAGAAAAATAGGTATTGAAGCATTCGGCTTCGTGACGCTAGCCAATACTTTTGCCACATTAGCTGGCGTGATCATCAACTATGGCATCAATCAGACCGGCGTTAGAGACGTGGTACTCCACACGAAAGACCAAGTAAAGCTGAGTGCCGTGTTTTACAACGCCATATGGATCAGATCGATGATATTTCTAATATATCTGATCTTTCTTTTCGGCCTTCAATGGAACGGAATGAAATATTATAGCTTGATCATTTTGGCGACACCCCTGGTAATCGCGGAAATACTAAATCCGTTGTTTTTATTTATTGGAACCGAACGACTAAAAATATATAATGTTTCCAATGTTGTTACCAAAGTAATCTCTATTTTATCATTACTTATATTCATCAAAAGTTCCAGGGATGCCGGCTGGGTTAATTTCATTTTGGGTTCGGCCAGCGTGATAACATATATCGGATTATTGATATATGCTATCAAAGAATTTAAACTAGTATTTAGTTTTCCTACAAAATCCGAACTGCTGAAACTTTGTAAAGATAATTTTTACCTCACGGCGAATAATATTTCCGTTCAATTTCAACAGTCTATTATGATTTTCGCGTTAGGACATTTAGGCAATCCGGAATGGCTTGGCGCTTATGCCTTGTGCGACAAGGTGGTACAAACTTGCAGGATGCTGATCATATCTATTTCTAATGCCGTGTACCCAAAATCCGTGCAACTATATCAGCAAGGTACCCGCATTTGGCGTTTGTACAGAAAGAAAATGAAATGGCTGATAAGTGCGATATTCTTTATAGGGTCTATCAGTATTTTTGCATTAGCCGACTTTATTATTTATGTAATATCCGGACAAAGAGATCATACTGCCGTCGTTTTTTTAAGAATCATGTCTCTGGTCCCAACCATTGCAGCAATTAATTTTTTGAATGTTATCGATCAGCTTTTGAAAAACAATACACGATATATATTTCTTATAGCGCTCATATTATTAGGTATATCCCTTCTCTTAGCTTTTACATTGATAAATTTCGGCTGGTATATTTTATTTGCCTCCTTTACCCTGATCCTGGAAATATGTGGCCTGCTAATGTATGAATATACTATAAAAAAAACCTCCTTACACCATGCGTAAGCCTGTTGCCGTTATCTTGGTCAATTGGAATACTGCTGAGTATACAGCAGATTGCATTTCCTCATTAAAACGAAATTGTGATCAAAGTTTGTTCGATATCATAGTTGCCGATAATGGTTCGACCGATGGCTCTTTGGAGACATTACGTGCCAAATTTCCTGAGCTGATGTACATCGACAACCAAGAAAACCTGGGCTTCTCCGAAGGAAACAACCGGGCTCTGATCTACAGCCTGAATATCGGCTACAGTTATTCGCTGATCATCAATACAGATACACTGGTCGAGGAAGATATAATAACTAAACTGTATCAGCACTTACAGCAACATCCCGAGGCCGCCGCCGCGCAGCCTGCTATTTATTGGATGCATAATCACGGGCAGATCTGGAACGGGAATGGGCGATTCAGCGCTGTTCTGGGCAGAACCTTTTCTGACACCAGGATTCCTGACCAATCTCAGGTACCTGCGTATCAAACTGCGGAGTGGTTGACGGGTTGCTGTATGTTGATTCGAAATACGGCTTTGGTGGAGACCGGGCTATTTAATAAGCAGTTCTTTTTATATTACGAGGATGTGGATCTCTCCTTCCGGCTGCGCCAGCGGGGACATCAGCTCCATTATTTAATTTCCTGTAAAATATACCATGCAGCTGGGGTTTCAGCGAAAGTCAACTCAACCAAGGAAGGCGCCTTGAGTCCAGTGATTCATTATTACGTTTCGAGAAACCACCTCTGGCTTCTGCGGAAGTATGGCACTCCGCTGTTTTATCCCATAAACTTCGTTTTTAATGGCCTTTATTATACCGCGTTGCTAATATACTTTAAGTTCCGCGGCAGGCATGAGAAAGCAAGGCAATTAATTAAAGGATTGAAAGAAGGCTTTTTTACCTCAAATCGCCTAATTTGGCCGGAAAATAAATAAATTAACCTCCAGGATGTTCATTTTTCTACTGATCTATGTTATATCATTTATTGTATCATTAAGAGACGTTCTGAAGGGGAACGCTCAAGGCGTGCTTGTATTTATGATCTTTGGACTATCTATGTACTATACGGCTATGTCTGTTGCCTTTACATTGGGCCTGAAAGACATCATTCCGCTAATGCAGGGATTTAAAGAAGTACTCATTATTTGCCTGCTTATTTCAAATATAGCCACTTTAAAATACCGGCCCCGGTTGCATTTGATCGATTATGTAATTTTTGCCTATTTTGCCTATCTGGTAATTTACGCTATATTGCCCATTGGAGAACAAAGCTTATCAGCGAGGTTAGTCGCCTTTAAAAGTAACTCTTTTTATATCGTTGTTTATTTTGCGGCCAGGTTGATGGACCCTCGGAGGATCTATATTGGTAAATATTTCAATTTTATCATTCTATTAACCATAGCTGTGGGTTTGGTACTCGTAGGGGAATTAATGATCGGGCGTCAACTGCAAACTTTCACCGGATTTGCTGATTACAGTTATTACTTTTTTAACTTCGAGCCGGGAGGTCATTTTGGCCTCAATTGGACTTTTGAATCTGATGGAGGGACACCACGCTTTGCCAGCTTTTTTACCAGCCCCTTGGAGCATGCCGCAGCCACCTTGCTTGCCCTTTCGGTAATCATTGGCCTTTACACGGCTGATGACAACAAATTAACCATTAACAGTATGGGAATTTTGGCATTTGGCTCAACTATTCTTTCTATCATTTTCGCCATCTCCAGAGCGCCTCTAATCAGTTATTTCTTTGTCATCTACGTGTACGCACTGATTACCAAAAGAAAGTATATTACATATACTATACACGCTGCCGGATGCCTGGTGATTGTTTATTTCATTTATTTATTTACCAAATTTGAACAGACCAATAATAACCTACTTACAGTTGCGATGAACACCGTAGATTTCAGCGATCCTTCCAGTGTCGGTCACCTGGTTCAATGGGCAGAGGGGATCATAGCCATCATCGAACATCCTTTGGGCCTTGGGCTCGGATCCTCCGGAAGAATCGGGGGCAGTTTGGGTGAGAATGTGGGTGGTGAAAACCAGTTCATCATTATTGGCGTACAGACCGGTATTATTGCATTGGTTTTATACTTGTCTATTTATATGATGTTCATCGGAACAGGATTTAAATGGCTCAACCGCCTAAAGGGAAAAGAAAGAAAATTATGCATGGTTGTTTTACTCTTAAAGATCAGTTTTTTAATTCCGTTAATGACATCCGAAGTAGAATCATCTTCTTATATTTCGTACATGAACTGGTTTTTATCAGGTCTTTTGATCAGCATGATCATGCAACTCAGAACCAATCAAACGCTTCCTGTAAATGATTATTGAGAAACTAATAAGAAGATTAAAGAATGATCCCAATTATCGTTGGGACACCAAATACTCTGCAAGGGATCTGTTTATCATTAGCTTTGACAGGGCTTTACAGATCCTAAGAGGATTTTGGTTGAAGTTATTTCTGAAACGGTCTCGAGGATTTGTTTTCATTGGCAAAAATGTAAAAGTGCGACATGGGTACCTGTTGAGCGCCGGAAAAAACTTGATTCTGGAGGATAATGTGAGCATTAATGCGCTATCGGCCGAAGGCATTACCTTGGGGGATCATGTCTCCATTGCAAGGGATTCTATATTATTTGCGACAGGAGTTATTGCTCATAAGGGCAAAGGTATTTATATAGGTGATAGGACCGGAATCAGCGCCAGGGCTTACTTTGCCGGACAAGGTGGCATCCAGATCGGTAAAGACGTTATTATGGGACCCAACGTTCAGATTTTTTCGGAAAATCACAATTTCTCCGATCTTCATCAAACGATAAAAGAACAGGGTATTACCAAAGTTCCTGTTATCATCGGAAACGATTGCTGGATTGGCGCGGGAGTAACTATTTTGGCAGGAGTGCACATTGGGGATGGCTGTGTGATAGCCGCCAGTAGTGTCGTATCCAGATCCATTCCGCCTAATTCTATCGTCGCTGGCATTCCGGCGAAAGTAGTCAGAAGCAGGGAAACCAAATGAGTATGTCAAAGCCACTGGTTATAGCAGTCGATATCAGGGACCTTCGTTTAGCAAGAACCGGTACGCGTACTTATCTGGAGGAGATATGCAAAGTGTTTAAAGAAATGAATGGTCATGATTTACAGTTTTATTTCCTGGACACCTTTTTACCGGTTTACATAGGGAATAACAAACTGCTTAAATGGGTAGAACACCTCAGGTATCAACTCTGGAAACAAATAATATTGCCCATTTATGCTTGGCTCAAAGGCACCGATATCCTATTTTGCACTGATAATTTTGTTCCCCTGATACACTTAGGCTATCAAACCATTCCCGTATTCCACGATGCGTTCTTCTTTGAAAGCCCGCAGGATTATGGAAAGTTCTGGTTATGGATTTACAAAAAAACGGCAATCCCGGCAGCTCGCAGATCTTCATTTGTTGTTACTCCTACGGCTTACGCAAAAAAACAGATCAATCACTTCACCGGGCTACCTAACGACAAATTAATTGTTATCCATGAAGGCCCGAAAACTTTAAATGATCACGAGAAGTCTGTTGAGGAAAGTCAACTTTTGACATCACTGCTCATTACACCAGCTAGCTATATCCTGCATGTGGGCTCCATGTTTAAAAGGAAAAATATCCCTGCCCTGATCAATGCATTTCACAAGATAAAAAGCACAGGGTATCCAGGTCTGAAATTACTATTGGCAGGGCCCACGCCGACCAGCGAAAAGGATAATGATTACAGACTTATTTTAAGCAGCATTGCAAGGGCTAATCTTGCTGAAGATGTCATTATCACCGGTTATCTGCCTGATCATGCATTGTCCGTCATTTATAAAAACGCTTTGATATATGTTTTCCCATCCCTTAATGAGGGTTTTGGAATACCAATTCTGGAGGCGTTCCG
Organism: Mucilaginibacter sabulilitoris; assembly: GCF_034262375.1. NCBI lineage: Bacteria > Pseudomonadati > Bacteroidota > Sphingobacteriia > Sphingobacteriales > Sphingobacteriaceae > Mucilaginibacter > Mucilaginibacter sabulilitoris. The sequence goes on along the minus strand of NZ_CP139558.1, from coordinate 2,288,367 downwards.
TTATGATTTGCCTGTCATCGTTGCCGATAACACCTGCCTGGTGGAAGTTGGCGGAAACGCGGTTTTGTCATTTGACCCTTTCAAGCCAGACGATTTGCCGAAAAAAATTTTAATGTTATTAAAGGATGAGCCGTTGCGAAAGTCATTGATCTCTAAAGGGCAACAGCGCTTACTGAATTTTTCATGGAAGAAAACTGCTGATGAATTAATAACTTTATTTAGAACTGCTAGCAAAAACCACATTTAACTTCATTTACCGCAGATGGCTATATTTCTTGTCTTTGATTGATTGTTTTTAGGACCCTTGTCCATCCTGATCAGCACACTATATAGCCTTTATCAGCTTGCTGACATAGCTTTCAGATATTCTCATGCTCACAGTATAATTAAATTTTTAACAAAATTATTTAAGGAGGTGAAACATTTAACATTCATCCTCACTTGTGTTATCGGCTACCAAGTAACCCACAACAGCACTACCCATTAGTGCAATTAGTAAGACCAACATAAGTTTTACTTTAAACAGACCGTTAATTACCAATTAAAACAATGACAATTTTAGGAAGGTTTTAGAGGCGTCATCACCATTAAGTCACAATAATAGTGCCGGATCACTAGTTGACACTGATTGATGTCTAAATTCCGCAGTTTTGAAATGTCGTCACTGCACCTAAGGGTGTATGTAAGACAATATAGAGGATTAAAGCACGTAATTTGACATTAAGAACATTCCCAAGCAATCATGAATAGAACAAACGAAAGTATAGCCAGCGTTATACACAAGTTTGATTTCATATGAGCTTTTAAGATTTCTGAAATACGTCCGGTATTAAAAAGTCTTCTATATTTTGCGTGATAGTAGCATGATAAAAAGAGTAAGCTTGACGGAATACATACCAGTAAATAGATCATTTACAATTTTACAACTCTTTTTTTCTTACCATCACAGAGCTAAAAGTGAATAAAATGGATCGCCAAAAGCGGCCTTGCATAGAAGCCCCCAATATTGGGAGGAGTTATACATCAGTTAAAGAGCAGATAAGCCTTGCTGATAAACATCTTACAAATTTTAAATTAAATGTTAGCTATGGACATCGCCAAACCATTATCTAATAAAAAGTTCAACATGTTCATCTGCCACTTTTTCCCAATTAAACTCGCCCAATGCACGCAGCTGAGCTTTTTTAGCTAAAGACAACATCTGGGTATGTTCAAGTTCACAAAAATTAATCTCCTCGGTCAAAGAAGCAGCGTTGCCCTTTTTAAACTTACGTGCAGTATCCTCTACAGCATACTCATTTTCTTCAATATCACTGACGATCAATGGCACATTCAGTCCCATTACCGTAAGAACGATAGGGGATAATCCTTCAACATCAGATGGCTGGATATAACAGTAGGCATTGGAAATTAAGGTATTTACATCATTTCCATAAACATAACCCGGGAAAAGTACATTATCCCCTGCCATATCATGCAATTGTTTTTCGTAGGGTGATGGATTAGGAGAACCACCGATCAGCACCAGTTTTTTCTTCGAAATGGAATTATTAAAAGCAGGGATCAGGTAGTGCAATCCCTTGTCAGGAATAAACCGGCCCACAAATAAATAGTAGCCTCCTTTTTGAATCCCATACTCCTCAAACAGACCTTCCCGCTCAACAGCCATTTCTACTTCACTTCCGAAGGGAATAAATTTATATTTCCTGTTAAATTTAGTCTCAAAAAGTTTTTTAGCGATGACGTTATCGAATATGACCTCGTTGGGTAGGTAGGCCGTGATATATGCTGATAACTTCAAATAGAGTTTACCATACCAGGGCCACTTCTCTCTCTTCCAGTCTACACCATCCTGGCTAATGAATACTTTTTTTCCAAACAGACGTAAGGGAAGCGCCCAAATACTGTTGCCGCCGTTTTGTATATGGACAATATCTGCCGTATTGTGCAGGATAATATCCAGCGTGCTTCTAAAAGAATGCCATAAAGTATCCAGTCCCTTTGCAGAAGTCGTACGGATCGTTTTGATCTGAACGCCTTTGTAATCTTTAACATTCACAAAGGCATCAGGGTATCTGCGATTATAAGCAACAACACGATGTCCCCTTGCAACAAGTCGGGGAAATAGTTCTATCGCAAATTTATCCGCGCCCGCAGCACCTTTTGCAGGGGGAACTGATCTGAAACCAAAGGCAGCGATACGCATCGATTAAGTGATCAGGTAATGATAATTTCTTCTTTTAAAGGCTGTTGCACTTCTGACATGATCAAATCCGCATAATAGTCTCGGATATATTCCCTTAAGGCAACTTTCCAGTCCTGCATGATATTCAAATTTCGCAATTCCAACTTTTTGTTCTTTAAGCGTTCTGACGGGGGTCTGGGGGCAAAATAAGTATTCTGAAAATAATTCGAGTCAACTTCGTGACAGGTGACCTGACCTTCCAAACCTAATATTTTGATCAGTTCTAATGCTACGCCTATCCTGGATGTCTCACCGCCACAGACCATATTATATAATCCCCAGTATTCTTTTTCGAGCAGCAACTTAACATTTTTTGCAAAATCAACCGTATAAGTAGGCGTCCCGTCTTTGTCATTTACAATATACAGGTCCCGTTTCCCACTTTTCAATTGCTTAATGAGTTTATTGACAAATTTCTTATCTTTTTCAGGCCCGCCTCCCATCATCCATCCGGCGCGGCAAATGATGAATCTTCTTGCATTTTCGCGAACAAACCGTTCACCCATATATTTAGAACGTGCATAATGCCCAAGCGGATTGGGCTCATCCCAGTCATCGTAAAAATCTTTTTTACCATCAAATATTCCAGCAGTACTGATATACAGCAAAGGAATATCAAGTTCATTGGCGATGTATACAGCATTTTCTACAGATGTCATATTGGTAAGATAGGTATCATCTGCGTTAAGTTCACAAAACTCCAGATCTGTATAAGCGCCCAAATGAAAAAGGTAATCAGGTTTAAAAGCTTCTACATCCTTTTTGTAATTTTTAAAATCGCGAAAATCTAAAAAACCTAGCCAGTTTTCATTTACATCCTTATCGGTACACTTGATTTCGTAGTCATCTTTAAATATGCGGTAGAAAGCCTGACCTAGCATTCCCCCCGCTCCAGCAACGTAAATTTTTTTCTTCATATAAAATTCGAAGCTATCATAGTGACTTTATTAGTCATTCAATAGCGATAAGAAAAATGTGTTTTAATAGATTTCAACCCACAAAATTAACTTTTTTTGTTATACTATCAGCATGTTCTTCCTTGAAGAACACTTATCACTAAAATTAGTTATCACTGCTAAACGCTATAGCGCAATCAAAGGATAGCAAGATTATTTATTAATCTAACTACAAACTAAAGAAAATAATACTTAACCTGTATAGATTCTCATCATATTATTCATTGTCTTCATCATATGCTCATTAAAGATTTATGATTTAAATATCAAAATTTAAATTAATACAAGCATCTTTGGATTTTGTTTGTTTTGATATTATCAGTTGAACAAGATGGCTATTTTATTATATAACGTACTTCTCCTTCAATGAATATTCTTGTGGTTAACTGGACGTGGTATCCCAGTGGTGGGGATTTTACTTATGTAGAAAACATTTGCAGGCTTTATGAGCAACACGGACACCAGGTTATTCCGTTTTCGATGAAGGATGACAGAAACACACCTACGGCTTATGATGAGTATTTTATAGAGAACATTGATTATAAAAAGGTTAAACGAAGCTTTGTTTCCGGGCTTCAGGTTGTGATGAAGAGTATTTATTCTTTTGAGGCTCAAAGGAATTTAGAACGGCTGCTGTCTGTTGTTAAAATAGACATGGCCCATATTAATGTTATTCATCATTACATTACCCCAACGATCTTAAAAATTCTTAAAGAAAAAAATATACCCATCATCTGGACCTTTCACGAATATACGCCGCTTTGCCCGGACAGCACGTTTATCAGCCAAGGTCTGGTTTGCGAAAAATGTTACGGCGGCGCTTTCTACAACTGCATAACCCATACCTGTAAAAAAGGCTCTGTACTTGCCAGCGCGGTAGCTGCGCTGGAAAATTATGTGCACAGCTACCTGAATTATTATGCTTACGTTGATCACTATGTATGTACATCCGTATTCATGTACGAAAAATTCAAATCATTTAATTTTTGCAAGGATAAATTGGTACAATTATATCATGGCTATGACTATACTGAAATCGAAACTGCCAGGCTGACCCCTAGAACTGAGCAGAAATATATTGTTTTTGTCGGCCGTTTGGAAAAAATTAAAGGAGCGCACACCGTTTTAAAGGCCATGTTGTCTCATCCCGAAATTCAATTAAAAATTATCGGGGATGGAACGCAAGAGGAAGAATTAAAGGCATTCAAAATACAACATCACCTACATCAGGTTAGCTTTTTAGGAAAAAAAAGCAAACAGGAAACTTTGCAAATCGTCAACGGCGCCGAATTTTTAGTTTGTGCCTCCGAATGGTATGAGGTATTGGGATTTACGGTGGTTGAGGCCATGGCTTTAAGTAAACCTGTCATTGGCTCGGCCATTGGTGCGATACCCGAAATGGTCATTGACAACCATACCGGGTTATTATTTGAGCCCGGAAATGCGGAACAACTTGCTGAAAAAATCAAGTTGCTTTACGAAAACGAAGACCAGATCTTAGAAATGGGCAAAAATGCACAGTTGCATATTAATCAGCTGATCAACAATGAGAAGCATTATCGGGGTTTGCAAAAACTTATTCCCTGGTTATGAGTCATTTGATCTCGATGCAGACGGTTTTTGTAAAAAGGTCTTTTATGGGAACAAAAGCCCTTTGAACTTCAAATAGAAATAATCAGGCCTAAATTGCTTTTATACAGCAATAGTTTTTGACCGATTTAATATTTTATATTTGCAGGATTGAGTTTAAGACAAATTTCATGCATATCAAATACCCGCTCTATATTTTATTTTTCGCGTTAACCTTTTTTTTCATTCCCGTGATGGCTCAGGAAATATCTATGAGCGAGATTCAAAACGTCAAAGTAAGCCAGCTGAGTGATGAACAAATAACCCAGGCATGGAAAAAGTTACAGGGTTCGGGCGTTTCCGAACAGGAGGCTTATAAATTGATGATTCAAAAAGGCATGCCCGCAGCGGAGGTACAGGCTTTCAAGGACCGGGTAACTTTATTGGGTCTGGACAAAAAAGCTACCGTAAAACCACCGGCCGCGGAAAAAACGAAAACAGATTTTACAAGAGATATTGACGATTCTGTTATTACTCCCAAGCCCGTTAGACCTAAGCCTCCTGTTCCGGCACCAAATGTGCTGGCGACCTACGGAAGCGATTTTTTTAACCAATCGGCGATAAAATTTGAGCCTAATTTTTCGCTCGCCACTCCAAAAGGATATGTGCTCGGGCCTGGGGATGAGGTTATCGTACTGGTAACGGGTCTGAACGAGACTTCTATTCGCTCAAAAGTAAGCCCAGAGGGTAATCTACAAATCCCCTATGCTGGGATTGTGTATGTAAACGGATTCACCATTGAACAGGCTACAGGGCTTATCAAAAGCAAAATGACCAAGGTTTATCCGGCCTTGAATTCGGGACAAACCCATTTAACGGTAAATCTCGGAAATACCCGGAGTATTAAAATCACCATTGTTGGAGAGGTTAAAACGCCTGGCTCTTATACCCTTTCGTCTCTTTCAACGCTTTTTAATGCCCTTTATAATTCTGGTGGTCCCAACGCAAACGGCTCATTAAGAAATATTGAACTGATACGAAACAACAAGGTTTTTAAAACAGTCGACTTTTACAGCTTTCTAGAGCAAGGTCTGTTAGACGGCAATATCAGGCTGGAAGATCAGGATGTGATCCGAATCCCCGTGTACAAAAAGCGGGTTGGCATTCGGGGAGAGGTCAAGAGACCGGCTATTTACGAACTTAAAGATGATGAGCCATTAGAAGACCTGATCCGCTATGCAGGCGGTTACACTGATAGTGCGTATAAAGGTACTGCAAAGATCGACCAGATCAATACACTTGAAAGAGAGGTCAAAGATGTGCCGTCAAATTTATTCTCAAACTTTATTCCTCACAACGGCGATCAGGTAACGATCGGCGCTATAACTGATCGATACACCAATAGAATTGTGCTAGAGGGAGCCGTTTATCGTCCGGGCATCTATGAGCTGACTGCAGGTTTTACGCTGGCCCAGCTATTAAAGAACGCCCAGGGTTTAAAACCGGAGGCCTATATGGAGCGAGGATATATCAAAAGAACACTCCCTAATCTGGAAAAAGACTTTATCTCTTTTAAACCAGTCGATATCACTAGCGGTAAGAACGATATTCCCTTGCTGCGCGAAGATTCTGTTGTTATTCTGGATCGCGAAGTGTTCACCTCTAATCAAAAGGTAACCGTTAATGGTTACGTACGTAATCCCTCTATCTTTACGTACCGTAAAGGCCTTCGATTGGCTGATGCCATCGCGATGGCTGGAGGATTCGCGGACGAAGCTGCCGATCACCATGTCGAGGTGTCCAGGACCATTAAAAATCAGTCAGACAGCGTTGCTAATCAGTTGGTACAAACTTTTACCATAGATATGAATAATATGACGGAAGGCGAAAGTAATATAGAACTTCAGCCGATGGATTTCGTATATGTTCCGCGTCTGGTGAATTACAGGTCACTGGGCAATGTAAAAATCAAGGGAGAGGTCGTTTTCCCCGGAGATTATGCTGTTCAGAAAAGAGATGAAACGGCCCTTGATTTTTTAAAAAGAGCAGGGGGCATAACCCCTTACGGATCTCTAGAGAATGCTCAGGTTTACCGCAAAGGTGTACGGGTAAATCTTGACCTAACATCTACCAGTCATGAGCCGGGTATCAATAAAAACATGATCATGTTACCAGGAGATAGTGTTTACGTGCCGCGAGTGATCTCCTACGTAGAGGTAAGCGGCGCGGTAAATAATCCACAATATATCAGTTATGCGGGGCGCAGTTTCAAGTACTATATCAATGCGGCGGCTGGTACAACTGAAAATGCTCGGTTAAAAGGCGCCTATATCAAGTATCCGGATGGATTAAACCAGCCGGTCAGGCATTTTTTGTTTTTTCGCAATTATCCGTCCGTAAAACCCGGAAGCAAGATTGTCGTTCCTGAAAAAACACCGGATAATAGGTTAAAAATAGGTCTTGGAGATATCAGCGGTCTGGCTGCAGTGCTGACTGCAATCGTAAGCTTGGTTGCTATTTTACATAAATAAAATGATTCAGGAAAACCCACCATATCCTTACGAGCCGGAATTTTCTTTTAAAAAACTGCTTGACGATCGCCTAGCGGATGTTAAATACATATTGCAATTTAAAAAAGCGCTCGCCATAGTGTTAATTGCAGGCGCGCTGCTGGGTGCTTTGACCGCATGGTTATGGACACCGAGCTACACGGCGAGATTGACTTTTGTTGTAGACGATTCCAAATCGGCAGGAAGTGCAGGAGGCTTGTCAGCTCTTGCAGGTCAGTTTGGCTTTAACTTGGATGGGCTGGGAGGCGGTAGCGGAGTGCTGGAGGGCGATAACGTAGAAGAGTTGATTAAAAGCACTAAACTGATCAAAGCGACACTGGTATCAGCATACGACGCGACCCAAACGCTGGCCGACCGTTATGCTGCGGTCAATAAACTTAATAAAAAATGGCTGAAATATAGCCCTGATGGTAAAATCATTCATTTTCCGTTAAATGGGATACACAATACAAGGTTACAGGACAGCCTGCTGCATGAGATGACCACCCTGATCTTGTCAGGGGATTTTGGTATTGCGAAACCCGATAAAAAGCTCAGTTTTTTTGAGGTGAATGCGACGATGAAAGATGAGAAGCTGGCGCTGCTTTTTTGCAACCGGATAATCAAGCAATCTACAGACTTTTATATTAGTACGAAAACCAAGAGATTGAGAAGCAATGTAGAGCGCTTGCAACACCGGGCCGATAGCATCGGTGTGATTTTAAATCGTAAAACTTACGCGCTGTCATCTGCTAACCAAAGCTTATTAGACATTAACCCAGCCTATACAGCGGCCGGCGCGGATGTGGAGGTACGAGAACGAGATAAAATTGTATTAACGACCATTTATTCAGAGACTGTAAAAAGCCTGGAGTCCAGTAAAACAATGCTTGCCCAGGAAACACCGACCGTTCAAATCGTTGATGAGCCGGAACTGCCATTAAAAAAGAATAAATTAAAATATTCCGTGGCTATCGTAACAGGTTTTTTGCTTTCAGGGATACTCTTTAGCTTATATGCTTTACTAACCAGAAAAAAGCCTAAAACCTAAAAGTTACACCGAGTTCCGCATGAAGGTTATAGACATTGTTATGTGGTATATAATACTGGTCGGGAACATAATCTTTCAATATCCATTCATAGTTTAGAGACTTAATTTCTTGCAGCTTGGCATTGAATATTAGATTTTTGTAATTCCATTCCCCATTTAAAGCAAATGCAAAATCTACCCATTTTCTGCTATTACCATTAATATCAGGAAAGGCAATTCTATAGAAATCAACGTCATGTTCATAGCGTTCTAAACTGATCCCCAGTTTTTTTAGCCCGGAAATCCAACTTAAATCTAAAGATTGCAGGTTCCCCCCACCGCCTGTACCCGCTCCGAGAACCTGCCCATCATGGGTATGGCCCTGAGTGACCCCGGCATGGATGTAATACCCTCCCCCATCCCTAACCAGCCTATCCGGGGTTTGTGACAGCTGAGTTATTTCAGCACTGAATAAAAGATGCTCCTCCTTATTTGCACCAAAAGGGAGCATCTTCCTCAGACCAAACACATAAGCGCGTGAGTGGTCCGGAGATCCGATAAAATCTCTTAAATTATAAGAGTTATCATTAAGTGCATAATCAAAATAAACTTCAGCTTGGGCTTTGCTAAATAACCATCTGGCATATACTGACGTATATTGATCTCTAGGAAATGGATCCCCATCGTTAGTATTAATCTTTTGATAAGGTGTAAAAAAGGGAATATAACCGCTAAATCCTTTGACATCCCCGTGGTAAGCATCAAATGTACGTATAAGACCTAAAGTAAGACCTGGAATCCATCTCGGATGATAATTGATATTAAACCCGGTAAAATATCGCCACTCTTCTCTTTTTGGAATAAACAAATTCACCCCATTAGTTAAGGAAGTGATCGCCAATGGGGGTAGATCAGAGTTATCCAAGCGTCCGGCTATAATCTGTCCTTCAAATGATCCGATATAGCTTCTTATTGGACGTACAGTATTTATTGTCAAATGCTTAAATCCTGGAGCATTGTTACTTAAAATTAATGCATTTCGGATACCTGGTCCCCACCATAAATTCTCATTGGACAAACCAAATGAAACCGGACCAAAGGTTAAACGGATACTACTTTGCCCCCAAAATGCCTTATTATAAACCCCGTTTGCAAGGCGCTCAGGCGCATCTATCATATTATGATAGTAATAATAACTTATTAAATCCTGACCGGTGTGATCGCTCGCATACCCGTTAAATGGGCTATTTGCTGCATAGACAAATTCCGGTCGTAACTGGATGGTTAAAGGACCATATCGAAAAAAAAATCCGCCACTGACCATCGTCTGGTAACCCTTAGCCGGAATCATTGCCCCATCATTCCAGCCATAGGGATGGTTTGAATTAAATTGTTGTTGCCAGCTTAAAGGAAGAATTTGCAAAATTCCATGTCCTTTCGCAAAAATAACAGGGCCTGCATTAACCCAGTGATCACGTTTTAAACTGCTGTCCGGATCATAAACATCGTGAATATTTAATTTGGCGGTAGGAAATATAGGTCGGGCGGTAAAGGACAAGCTAGAGTCTATTTTCCCGAGTAGTTGTGTTCTTCTATAATAATCGTCCAAAACAGGTGTACCCACTGGAAGTGACTGAGCATAGGCCTTCCCAGGTAATAACGCCCCAACTGTGTTACACACAAAACTTATTACTAAAAATATCCTTTTCATTTAGATATTGTGTTTAAAACCTGTACGTGACTCCAGCCTGTATCTGTAAATTATATGCATTTATTCCGTTAACGAAATATGGATCAGCAGGGCCTTGCGTTAAATACCATTGATAGTTTATAGCACGGATACCCTGTATTTTGGCATTAAAAATCAGGTTCTTGTAATTCCACTCCCCATCAAGTGCTAAACTCAGGTCTACCCAGTGCCGCCTAAAATCTTTGCTGTCGGTAAAGGCATAATAATAAAAATCATTATTATGCGCATAGCGTTCGATCTGTAAACCGAGCCTTTTTAGCCCTTTAACCCAGCTGATATCCAACGATTGCAAATTTGCCCCAGGGCCGATCCCAGCACCTAAACCCTCTCCTCTGTTGGTATATCCTTGCGGAATGCTTTTGCTGACATACCACTCTGTTCCATTTAAAATATTATTGACATCATTTTCCTGTAGGGTAGCTACTTCTACACCTATCATGATATTTTCATCCCTAGATCTATTAAACGGCAATACTTTTCTAAGCCCCCAAATATAAGCTCGCGACTTGTCTGGCGATAATAGGGACTGCGTCAAATCAGCAGAGGAATTATTATGTCCCCATTCAAAATAAATTTCCGCATGTTCCGCTGTCCAGAGCCAGCGCATAAACAGCGAGCTTCGCTGATCTTTTTGGTCCAACGGATTGTCTGGCGCTGTGGATGACTTGATTGGCGAAAAAAATGGCAAGTAATCCTTTAGCCCGTTTAGATTTTTTCCATAGATTTGCGAACTTTGATCAAATCCTAAAAATAGGCCCGGAATCCATTTTGGTTGCCAGGTCACAATAATCCCCGAAAGATACCTCCAATCGGTTGGTTTGGGAACGTATAAGTTAGTCCCAAAAAAAACATGGTCAGGTACTAACGGCGGAAACCCCGAGTTTTCGAGCCTTCCCGCTATGAGTTGACCTTCAAAGAAGCCAAGGGGTGTTTTTATCGGCCGCAAGGTATTCAAGGTCAAATGCTTAAAACCAGGTGCTGAATTGCTCATTAATAAGGAATTCCTTATTCCAGGCCCCCACCATAGATTCTCTGTTGACAGCCCGAAAGAAAATGTTTTATAATTTAACCTGATGCTGCTTTGGCCCCAAAAAGCTCTGTTATAAGCGCTGGGACCGAACCTCACAGGCAAATCAATATTGTTGTAAATGTCATAGTAACGGGCAAAGATAACATCATAATGTCCTCCGTTAAAAGTGTCGAATTTGGGATTGACAGCGGAAACAAACTCTGGCCTAAACTGAATTGTTAAGGGTCCATATTGCATAAATATGCCTGCGCTAACGAACGTCTGAAGTCCCTTAGCTGGTATCATGGCACCATCATTCCAGCCGTAAGGATGGTCTGAATTGAACTGAGTTTGAAAATTAAGGGGTAAAAAACTCCCCTTTAATTTGCCATCTGCAGATTGAAAAGCCCCGTCTGCACGCAATAAATTATATCGTTTTTCTGTACTGTCGGGATAAAACGCATCACTGTGGTTCTTTATATAACTAGGGAAAAGCGGACGCACCATAAAGGAAACGCTAGAATCAGTGTTACCAAGCAACTGGCCTCTTCTATAGTAATCTTCCAAAGCCACTGTACCAACCGGTAAAGATTGTCCATGAACAACCAAACGCGACATTACCAATAACGCTATCGCAAAAAAACCGATTTTAATAGTCCTCATAAAGTGATAGCTTTGATATCGATATTATCTACTGACCAGCTTTTCTCGCATTTTGGATCAGGATAATCCTTTTGATCAAGCTTATCCAAACATTCCAGTGATAACGTCTTTCCAGAATGTTTAAAAGTTTTGGTTATTTTATACATGGTTGTCCCGTTCGATTCACTTTTCATGCTACACACGCCAGGAAGGTCCGTTCTGTATGCGCCGGATCGGGGATTATGATTATTGTTAGGGTAGTTGTCTGGGTATGACTGAGGCGGACAAATATTTCCCACCGGACAGGCTAAATTAGAGAAGGTTGTGTTGATATATGGCCCCCCGTCGATTCGCATTTGCCATATCGCTGGTCCATCCGGCAGTAATTCACCTCGCCAGTTATCATGGATATATAAGTCAAAAGAAACTATGATTAGATCATGTTGCGGCAGATTGTTTAGCGACAATATAAAATCTCCGTTATTATATCGCCCTAACACCTTCGAACTATTAAATTGATCAATAAGGCCGCCCTTTATATTCGTCAAATCATTTGTTTCAAAGTCGTTATTATAAATATCGATCTCACTTTGAACATGCTGCTTACAAGACAGGAAAAGGATAAGAAAAACTAGACTAAGTAGACTTTTTTTCATTTAACTAACTTTAGCTATGAAATCTAATTCCTCAAAGATAGAGTTCTTACTTTTAAATTCGTGTACGATTTGTTTCATCGACCTTACTACTTGCTGATCATCATTACTCTTAGCATGATGTATTAAATTATAGATCTGCTTTTCAGTCTCCACGAATATGTATTCTCTTACCTTTCCAATCATGATTTTCTCGTGATGGGTTGGCATCGTATTTTCACTGTCGTTAAGCAATTCCTCATACAATTTCTCGCCGGGCCTTAATCCGGTGAATTCAATTTTGATATCTTTATCCGGCACTAGGCCTGCAAGTCGTATCATTCGTCGCGCCAATTCGATAATCCTAATGGGTTTACCCATATCGAATATAAATATTTCCCCTCCTTTACCCATACATCCGGCCTCCAGTACCAACCGACATGCCTCGGGAATCGTCATAAAAAAACGGGTTATTTCAGGATGTGTCACCGTTACAGGTCCCCCTTTTTCTATTTGCTGTTTAAAGCGTGGGATAACTGAGCCGTTTGATCCCAAAACATTCCCAAAGCGTGTAGTTATAAAACGCGTATCAGATCTGGTGAGGTTGAGCTGGCTTAGGCCGTTGGTAAATTTAAAATCTTTGTTAAATATGGCTTTATTAAGAGTCTGAACGTATATCTCAGCGATACGCTTAGAAGCCCCCATCACATTGGTCGGATTAACAGCCTTATCCGTAGATATCATGACAAACTTTTGTACGCCGTGTTTTACTGAAAGATCAGCAATTGTCTTAGTACCTAAGACATTAGTTTTAATAGCCTCAGCAGGATTATCTTCCATGAGCGGAACATGCTTATAAGCAGCAGCATGATATACATACTGTGGCTTATACGTTTCAAAAAGGTCCTGCATCCTCTTTTCATCTTTTACATCACCTATAAAGGCATGAAAGTTCATCTCTGCATGCATCTCCTGGACCTCCAGGTACAAATGATGTAGGGCGGTTTCCGCTTGGTCGCACATAATGATCAGACCAGTGTCAAACTTTAATAATTGTCTTACAATCTCACTTCCTATGGAACCAGCCGCACCGGTTATTAGTATTCTTTTACCCTTCAATTCGTTTTGTATGCCGGTAATATCAATCTCTATCGATTTTCTGTTTAAAAGATCTTCTATATTAATATTTTGAATTTGGGCGGGCTGTAATCTGCCACTGCGCCAAACTTCGTGCGGGGGAATGTTTAAAACTTGAATATCATTTTCAAGACATATATCTACTATTGTATTTTTATCTTCAAGCGGAATGGTGTAGGAAGCGAAAATAATCTCGTCCAATTGGTGCTCCTTGACCAATATAGGCAAATCTTTTGCATTTAATATCTTGACCCCATCGATTGTTTTCCCAACTTTTCTCAGGTCGTCATCAACGAAAGCGATAATATTTTTATTTACTTTATAATCATGATCTAAGGTTCGTTTGGTAGCTACGCCGGCCTCACCCGCACCGTAGATAATCACTCTCCGCTTATCTAATTTCAGGTTTTTAACATACAAGAAAGAATATTTTACCAGGATTCTATAAGTAATCATCAATAAAAAGCACGCAAAAGCATTAGTAATCAATATACTGGTGGCAATTAAACTTGGCCTTGAAGATGCTACAGCAACCAGGTTGATCAAAAAAAACGAGCTATTACTACCTAGTACCGATAGAAAAATCCTAAAAGAGTCCTGTACGCTGGTGTATCGAATGATCCCTGAGTAAGTTTTTACAGCAAAAAAAACCACTGCATTTAAGACAGTAATTATCAGCGCATTTCGGCTAAAATCGACATAATTTAAGTTGGAAAAATCAAAATTATATTTAATCGCAAAGGACAACGTCAAAGACAGAAAGCCAATAATCAGATCAAGCGTAAAAATGATCCAACGCGGTACGATATTTAATCGATAGAACAAAGCAGATGATATCATAGGCTATAGATATTAATAAAAAAGAACAGGAAACGACATCACAAATATGTACATAATAATCTCATGATCGAGAGTTGTTGCAGGCTATTACACAGATTATGGCAGTTGTATTGTTCATGCTAGGTAATTAAAAGTTTTGTTATGAATCGAATATTACTTAAGCGGCATATAAAGTTAATTATTATGAATAGAAAGCACTTTATTGTTGTCAGCGACGAACGATGCTGATAATGAATAATATTTAGCCGATTGTACTTTACAATAAATCATATATGGTTTGCAAAAATAACAAACTATATCGTTTTAGATATTAAATAATTCATGTTTTAACATTTAAAATTTCATATTGTCCTTCCATATTTATGCGAATCAATATAAATGCCGACATGGTTGCGACCATTACTAACGACAAATTAACGATTGACAGTGGCAGAATGTTTATCACAATTAAATTCACAATTCCTTGTGCAATTGTGTAAGATCCTGCAACCACTAAGTGAGGAACCCTCTTTTTATTTACTAAAAATTGATAAAAATGATTTCGGTGGGCTTCGAAAATATTTTCCTTTCTTATTATTCTAAAAATAATTGTTGAAATGGTATCTAGCCCATATACTAGCAATAAAAACAGGTAATTGAGATTATTTGTTTTTAAGATCAGCTCGATAAGAAAAAAAAGTACGATAAAACCCAAACTAACACTTCCCACATCTCCCGCAAAACATTTGGCTTTTTTTCGAAAGTTAAAAAAAACAAAAACAAGTAACCCCAGAATTGGTAAAATAAGGAAATATTCGGCGGTAAACACGACAATACTTTTATTTATATAATAAAGCGTACTCAAGGTTACCAAACCAAAGCTACCAGTGATGCCATTAATGCCATCCATGAAATTGACTGCATTGATAGAACCAATAACAAATATAAATCCTAAAATGGCCCAATATAAGGGGAGATGAAATATTCCTGTTTGATAGAATAATAATGCAGCAGCCGTGAGATGAAATAGAATTCTTATCTTATGGCTGACTGGCTTTATATCATCAATGAAGCTAACCAAACTGATAAGAAAAAGTCCTAGAAGAAAATATCCATATTCCCAATTATAATACAAAGGACTTAATAAAAGAGCCATACTAAAAATCATCCCCCCCCCTCGTATCGTTATTTTGGCGTGTGAACTGCGGTGATTAGGGTGATCAATGATTCTGTACTTAAAGGCAAGTTTAAAATATCCAAGTTCGATTGTGAATAGAACAAAAAAAATAATTAACAATGTCAAAAAATTCATATAATAATTAATATTTAACCGCTTCGCTTCAAAATTATTTTCGATTAAATGAACCGGCGGTAATTTTTAGCCCTTCAACAGATGAAAGCGGCAATTCTTGGTTAAGAGCATGTTTTATCTTTTTATTACTTACCACATAACTCTCCGTGAGTTTATTTAACCGCTCACTTGTTAAAGGTAAATGTAGCAAATCCCCAGCTTTGGCAAAAAACAGCACTATATTTTTAGGTATCTTCCATAATCTTGTTTTAATATTTAGAGACTGGCCTAATATCGAAACCACGTCATTAGTTGATAAAGCCGCATCATCAGATACGTTGTAAATTCCGGATTCGATACAGTTACTTATAATTAAATGGTAAATGATAAAACATAAATTTTCAACACTTAAAAAAGACCTTTTGTTTTCGAAGTCGGCAAGGGGATAAGGAACTCCTAGTTTTACAAATTTATATAATAAATTTAGATTACCTTTATTACCAGGTCCATGAATCATACAAGGACGAAGGATATAAAACGATTTCCCCTCTGATAAGGGCTGACGTTTTATATACTCTTCAGCCATTAATTTTGACTTGCCATAATCTGTTATCGGATTTGGTTTAAAGGTTTCGTCTAAGATTCCTTGAACGCTGTCAGCAACTGCTTTTATTGAGCTGATAAATATGAACTTCTTAGCATTAGATGCTAAAAAAAAGTTATATATTTTCTTCGTAAGTTCAAAATTTATTTTGTAATATTCCTCCGGGTCAGATACTTTTTTTAGATCATGTGCCTTTCCTGCCAGATAAACAATCGTAGTATCTGGATCAAAAAAAGGCCCCGGACCATTATTCAATTGATCACGTAAAATGCAAGTATAAGAATGGCCCTTACTTTTTAAGTAGGAGGCGAGATTCTGGCCAACGAATCCTGTCGATCCTATAATTATGGTTTTTTTATTCATAGAACGGACTTTAAAAGCGAAGCGATTAGTTTTATCTAATTGTTGATGGAAGTTGATTATTATAACTGATGATATCGAATTTTTAACTATTAATCGCTATCAGAAATAACTTGCGTAGATATGCTTAAAATCTTTTTATAAATAGAGATTTGCTCTTGAGCATAAGTATCGCGGCTTAGTTGATTTCTGTTTATTAAAGCATTTGAAGAAAGGTTCTTCAGGAGAATACGATCATAGTACAGCTTTAAGATTGCAGCTTGGGTTTCTTCTACAGACGGTGGGTTACTAAGCAATAACCCATTAAAATGATCACTTATCAGGTCATTACATCCCCTGGAATCAGAAGTTATTACTGGTATCCCCATTGATAATGCTTCCATAATGCAAACTGGCATCCCTTCTTTGAAACTTGGAAAGACAAATAAATCGGTCATGGCTAAATATTGCTCCACCTCTCCTGTGAAACCAATAGGAATTATTTGAGGGTGGTTTTTATAAAAATATTCTTCCTCATCGCTAAGCCCACTTTTATGTGCCGGGTCCTCTCCTCCAATCAATAATAACCGAATATCCTGTAATCCAGCATCCTTAATAATTGAAATCATAGCTTTAACCAATATGTCAAAGCCTTTAAAAGTTACAAACCTTCCGGTAAATGCCAAAACAAAATCATCAGCATTTATTGATAGACTATTTCTTGAATCCCTCCTCAATGATGGGTTGATCTTATCGGGATTGAACTTTTCCAAATCGCACCCCACCCCATAAGAATTATATTTAAAGGCTTTCATTGGATGTAACGCTTTCACCAAATTAAAGTCAAGATTATTGAGTAAATAAATTTGATCAACCCTTTTAAAGCATATTTTCTCGACAAATTTGAATATTTTTCGCATCAATCTACCTTGGATAACAGGATATCCAAGCCCATGAATTGTGCCTATCGTAAAAAAAGGCAACTTTTTCCATATTACAGTAGTAAATATTCCCGTAGTGAAATGAACATTTACTAAGTCTGGGTTAATCTCATAGACTTTCTTACCTATTGCCTTTGAAGCTGTTAATTGACTAAGCAGATTAAATGAACGGGGAAAATTAAGGAAATGAAATACTATTCCCATACTTTCATATGGATATTTATCCTGATAGTTATAGATTTTTAATCCCGAACATATTACATGCACATCATTTCCTTGTTTGAGGAGTTCGACGGCGACCTCTGATAAAAAGTTATTGAAGCTTCCATAGTCGGTGATTATTAATACTAATCTCATAATCCGATAATTTTAAAGAGAATCCAACTTAACTTTCCAAACATATTCACTCTTATATAACTTTTAGTAATTTATGCTAGTAAGGCATACTACGCAATAATGATATTGATACAACGCTGTTTTGAAAACCGTAACTACAACTTTGACTAGGAAACTTCCCATGCAATTTGCACATCAAACTTTTCTTTTTTTATTTAGTTCTTCCTCACCAGTGAGCGCGGCATCTCCCTCGCTTAAATCTAAAATGTTGGACCCGGGTTAGGCGCGTTTCGATTTTACCATTTACTGAACCATTCATTTTTATGAGAACTAACAGGATGGGCATTTTCAGTGCCATTCTCAATTTATACCAGCATTGTTTATACTTAGTTTAAGTTTCTGACCTCTTGCATGAATAGATGAACTTTTTCTTACATCGCTTCTTATTATTTGATAATTAACGTGGCTATCACCCAAAAATGATATTCCAGTGCCACCAAAGTCGACAAAGGTGCAATTTGAAAAGACAGTATTTCCGCCCGCAAAAAAGAAATTGGTCTTGTGACCATTAATAGTTGAATTTTGAACCTCTGCCAACCCAACAGCGCTTTGGTATGCTTGTTGCCTACCATTGAAATCAAGAATAGAACTGTCAACATAAATTTTCGCTTTACTTTGATAATTCAAGAAGGCTAACGCATCGCCAGCATCATTACCGTCCGAAAAACCGGTATACAGACGGGTATTATTAAAATATATGGCCGATTTATCATTTAAAACATTGGCTATACCAAAATTAAAATCGCTCATTTTAACATGATCCACATGAACAATTGTTGGGGATACCTCCTCAATATGTATACACTTAGCAAAACCGGAAATTTCGAGATTTGAAAGAAATATCTTATAAGGCTGTGTTGAGTATTCAAAAGTAATGGCAACTCGGCTCCTTTTATTTTGTGCTTTCTTCCCTCTAATAATACAATTGTTTATTTTTATAATTCCCCCAGACTTAACAAGAGCATGATAAATTCCATCACCAAAAGCATCTCTATCGATCTTCTGAGCAAAGGAAGTTGCTCCTCGGCCGCCTACATTATCAAATTTGCAATTCGTGATCGTAGAGTATTTAACATTATGCACTCTTACTCCATAGCCATAAATGTTTCTGAAAAGACATTTATCTACCTCTACATTTTCCGCCAATATCTGAAGCCCGATAAATATATCAGTATCAAATGTTGTAGTCGCAAAATGTTCTTTTAAATTAATTCCATCGAAAACTAGGCCTTTGATTTTAACGCTGGTATTTTCACTTTTATTAAAGCTTTCCTCCTTTAAAATATCTATTTGTTTACCGATAGACAAAAATATGTGTTCCTTATAAAGTGTAAGATTATAGGCGCTGCTATTTATTGGGGGCATTAGCGGTTTAATTACTGCTCCATTGGAGACGATACGCAATGACTGCCCCGGCTCTATAGAGACTCTTATTGTGGAGGCTATATTATAAAAGTTTTTCGTTTTGGGCATAAAGCAAATGCGATTATTCTTTATGCAGTAGATCATCGCCTTTTCCAACGCTTCGGCATCATCACTCTGCCCGTCACCTTTAACTCCAAAAGTCTTGACCGAAACAATCTGGCCGTCAGACTGTATTTTAGACGGATAAGCGAACACATCCTTATCTAAAAGAACTAACGCTAGCAATAGCCTAATTGCATGGATAACCTGTTTCATGTTTCTTATTGAATTATTTATAGTTTATTACACCAACAATTATAATGGCCGAACGTTTTTGCTCATCCAAACTTAACTTAGAGTTCCTTCTAGATACCAATAGTCCCTGCGCCTTAAATAAGCCAAAAATCAGATAGGTTAATTGTTTGATATAAGATTTAAAAATGGCTACTTTATTATCAAAAGGCGACACTAAAGCGGGACCGTAACATCGGATTATTTTCCGAACACTTTTCATGCTATTTATATAATTGGAAATGTTAACATTTCCCTCCCTATAAAAAAGTAAAGGTAGTTTTACTCTGCCATATTTGGAATCATCATAGGCCCTTAACCACAGCTCGTAATCTTCTGCTCGGTAATAATTATAGTCATATGGGTATTTAATAAACCATTCTTTTTTACCTAAAATTGCCGGATGAGTAAACATACAATGGAATAATAGTGCATCTTTCGTTTTGGGTAAATCCTCCATATTCCTAATGCCTTTAACTTGATTGACATCATCTATGGTATAAATAGCACAATCAACAACATCAATATCTGGATTTGATTCCATATAATAAACTTGCTTTGCGATTCTTTCAGGATGCATTATATCATCGGCATCCATTCTGGCAATATATTTACCATTTGCCATTGTGGGAATAGAATTTAATCGATTTATCAATCCCCTGTTTATATTGTCATCTACTATTCTAATTCTATGGTCTAAAAATTCATGTATGATTTTAATAGAACGGTCCTTGGATCCATCATTTATAATAATTAATTCCCAATTTTTATAAGATTGTTTTAAAACGGATTTAATCGCTAACGCTATGGTTTTCTCCGCATTAAAAACAGGTATGGCAATTGTTACTAACTGTTCCATTTTTAGGAGACAAAAAATTCTTCCATTTGGAGTTTGAAGGATGGAAACTGAGCATCGGTACTAAATAGTGCCTTTTTTGATTTTATGCAGTCTACTAAATTCGCATAATTAAGATCATGCTCTTCGATAATACGCTTCATTGAATTGAACAAGTTTTCAACATCAGTAAATATATAGCCAGGCGCACAAGAATGTACATCAAATAGTGTCTCAAGCAATTTTATTCTAAGACCGATAATTGGCTTTTCGTATGCGATAGCATCCATTAGCGCTCCACTACTTGTTAATTCATAAGATTCTTCGTCATAGAAAAAAACAGAATAATTCAGGCTCGATGCTTTGACCTTATAGTCATCCCTGGAAATAAAGTCAGCAGTTTCATTATAAGACACAAATTCATTTACATAGGGCTTAATCTCCTCAAATATGGGTCCGACAACAACAAAATGCACCACGCCGTTTATTACATATTCTTTCATTGCTTCTGCAAGTTTAAAAAACAATTGTGATTGTTTAGCAAATTTGGCGACACCCAAATGTCCAAAAATTATTGGGCTTGTATTTCCCAAACCAAGCTGTTCCAACGCGATGTCGGTAAAAATGTACGGATGTTCAATGAACATCATTTGAAAAGGTTTTAATAAACTGAGCTTTAAAATATTATTATAAATGATCCTACTTAAAATCAGGAATTTCCTGTTCTTAATAGGCTTGTTGAAAGAGCTTCTCAAAGCTTTCCCATAAATATTTTCAATTCGTTTATGCCAATTATTCGATTTTGATAGTTCCAACTCACCATGTAATGCTATTACAAATTTGATGCTATTATTTGCAAGAGGAATAATCAGTGAAAGGTAGAGATTTCCTACAGGAGAAAGAGAAGAAAAAAAAACGGCCTTTGCATTATTTTTATTTGCAGAATATACAACTTGGCTTATCATTGCCATTTCCGAAAGTAATTTTAGCACCCATTTTATCTTGTTTGATTTCTCCGGCTGGATTACCTTTTTATAATTGACTTTTAAATTTAACGACACATTTTGATAGTGATCAAAATGTGTTTTATCAATCCATACATTCAATTCATCCGTCGGATAAGTTTTCGACACCATGTTCAATAAACAGTTATTAATCATTACATGCTCTAAACCAGTTTTATTAATTTCACAAAAGTATACCATAAGGTTAGTTAATAAATGTCTTATAAGGTATGTACAAATTCATATATGGAGCCATAAAGCTATATAATCGAAAGCCACCGAATAGAATCATTAGCAAAAAGACTACCATTTTTAGATTTCGATCTTTAATGGAAATTAGTGCGAAACCTAAAAGAAAAATTTCGAAGTACAAGTAACTCACTGAGAGTCTCGTAACTTCCGGGAAGCTTATGATAAACAGAAAGTATATTGCATTTCCCATTATTAATAAGTTAAGATAACCTCTATAGATGTCATGATCTTTAGAATCTATTCTCTCGCGATAATAAAAAAGAAAGGGAATAATAACAGCTCGTTTAAGCGCTCCCAGCAAGAAGCTGATGTAGGGGTTTCCTACAGTGGAGTCAACGCCAGATTCGCTATATTTTAATAATTTCTCGGCGTAGATTGAAGAGGAACCTAACAAACCGATCACTTTCCCCAGCATCAAACCGGACACATTTAGAAAGCCAAGTACAAAAGTTCCGCATAGAACTATAGCCAACGTTCTTTTAGAGAAATTTTTATGATAAATCCAGTAAGCAGCTAAAAAAGCAATTGAGGAGATGTGTATGCTAGTTGCTAAGATCACACATAAAACAAATAAAACCGGCCGTCGTTTAATGATGAAAATCGAGGACAACAAAGTGATAGATAAAGAGGTAAACTGCCTTGTTGATGCGACATCAGCTAAGTAATAACAGTAATAAAAAAATATAACTACAAATGTAATTCTCGGGTGTCTGGTAAAGATTGAATATTTCAAACCAATTGTTAAGATCGCAATAAAAAAAAGAAAGGTGGTATAGTTACCTCCTATAGCTTTAATAAGCCCATTCAAAAAGGTATAGCCCGGTTCGAGCATGTTTATATAAACGCCGTCCCTATATTGCTCATAATCAACAAAGAATGAATGATAGGACTCCCAATCCGGTCCTACTTCCCAACGCATACCCGCTACAATCGCAAGAATTATAAAAGTGCACAAAAGAAAACCATAGCGGATAACCTTAGAAGTTACAACCAAATCCAACAGGGAAGTAAAAGCAAGAAAAAAAAAGATGACAATGTAAATCATTAGAAAAACAGACTAGAAGAATATGGCCAATTCTATCGGTTCAACGGAATTTTTATGCCTTTAACTTTTTAAAAGTAATCATAAAAGCTAGAAATTTAAAAATAGGCAAAGGCAACAGATTTCTTAGTACCATTAAATTTTTGCTTTCACCATAATACACTTTCATCTTCTCACAAATATAATTTTGATAACCCCTATTGATAACAGAAATATTAAATGGAATATGCTCACAAACGGCTTCCATTAAAATGTCTTCGTTGTTTACGGATTTATATTGCAGATTCATAATAGCCTCGAATTTGTAAATTCCTAATCCACCAAAACCAGAAACGACAGGAACATATGCATTTTCCTTTAGTTTTTTATTGATTAACTTACTATTTCTAAACATCTGGGCAAAAGTCAAATAAGGTTTTGAGGAAGGCATTTTGTCTAAAAAAGCATATACATCATGAAAAATTTTATAAAATTTGAATCCGGCTACTTTTGAATCAGTGTAACCATTGGCGAACAGTCCTCCCCAATCACTGGGAGCCGCCTTGATTGATTCCAGAATTCCCTTAATTGAAAAGTCTTCTACATCAATATCAATCATCAACACATAATCAAAGGTTTTACGGTTATTTTTAATCCAATTAAGGTAGTTATTTCTACAAATGGACATTCTGGAGATTCGATCCATGCTGGTGCCTGGTATAACATCGGATTTATCTTTTCCTTCCGGACTGCGGTAAAAATCGTCCTTTGATAGGATATTTATCCGGGATCCCTCCCGTTTCCAATCAAATAATAACTCCTTTGTATTGTCTTGACTGTCGTTCTCAATAACAACTACTTCTGAGGTCCTAAATGATGTTCTTAATTCTTCTATTCTGGCTATATTTCCAGTTAATGCATTAGCGCAATCTCTTGCTAACGCGCATATGACGACACTTTTATCAATTTTCAAACTATCCATGACCTTATTTATCAACGATACTTGTTTACGCTTTCTTCCTTTAGTAACAAAGTCTGTCTTTCCAACCTATGATACTCGCCAAAGAACACAAGCATGTAGTAATAGTATTTGATCCCAAGGATTCTTTTAATAAACTTTAGAAAAGATATCCCCATTTTGATTTCCCTGTCTCTGGTACGTATAATATTGGGGTTTGAAAAAGTTGAATCTATGATCTTTATACCGGTTAAAAATTTATTTTCTTTTAATATCAGATACATTGCGTCTTTCGTATCAAATGGATTCTTACATTTAATACTTTGTCCGATCTCTCGAAATAAACGCCTATGAAGCGGTGTAATTTTTTCTCCATCAAGGAAAGTATTAAACCCGTAAGGGATGTGAGTAAACCTTTCGAAATCATTATCCAAAACACTGTCTGTGTACGCTTTAAACAACAATTTAAATGTTGGGAACGATTCCACATTATAATCCGGGTGCCTTCTATTGATTATTGTAGGGTTTTTAGGGTTAAAACCCGAAAAATGGAAAAACAACAACGGAAATTCATTTCGAGTTACTTTGTTAATAACAAAATATTTATCTTCTCTTGCGATCAACTCCCGTTCATGCAAATTCCAGATAGCAGTGTTTATTCCAAAGTGATGAGAAATTAATACATTATCTGGGAAAAATGCAGGGATAAAATCAAACCATTTTTGGTCAACATGCAGGGCGTCATACTTATCAGCATAACACTTATCCTCTAGTCGGTTCATCCACCAGGCCACGATCTTCTTACCAATATCTGAATTTTTTATGGCCAGGAAACCTAAATTGTAAATACCCACAAATAGAATTTCCTCTTCTGGTACCGCTCCGGTGTAGTCCTCCTGCATTTCGCTATAATGCGGTGTGATCATTATATCTTTTGTATCCAAGGCATCAAATATTTGGTCAAAACTATCCGTAGCATAAGTATCTGGATCTATAAAGACTATCTTTTGATAATTTTGAAATAGGTATTTTATACAAAATGGCTTAATACTCGTAGAATATTCGATCACATTATATTTAAAAGCCATGTTACGCCATTCAGGGATCCAGGATTCATGCGGAAAGACAACCTCTATATCTTCGATGCCGCCCTGGCTATCAGCGATAAATATATAAAAATCTCTGTCGGGGTTGGTTTGCTTTAAAGAAGTCTTCAGTGCGAGTGCCTGTGCCAAATAGTTCTTGGCGCAAATGGTAAATATTACATCTTTCATATTTAATTATATTTATGGCTTTGCTTCAACACCCATTTCAATGCGTTTAGTGAAAGCATCTCTTTTGTAAATCATCCGCAAAATACAGGAGGCTATTCAAATGTGTACATGGGACACCATAACAACGCCTCGTCCCAACGAGGTGTTGATTCTATTTACAATCGGTTTGGGTCATAGATGAACGCTTATTCAATAATCAGCTAATTTAGTCCATGATTCAGGATAGAAGTCGGTAAATTTGTCTTTCTTTAAATATCTCTTTGGAGATATAACGAGCTTATCTACGTTCTTATTGAGCCACGCTCCCCACCAGCTAAATGTGCTATTCGAAATAATGTTATGCTTACACAGGGACATTAAATACATATCTTTCCATGAATTCTTACCATTATTACAAGTAATATAAGTCACCTTGTTCATGAAAAGGTTAGCTTTCACCCAGGACATGTCATTAGAAAAGACAAAAAAATGAGGATTATTCAATTTGTTTTCAATCAAATCAATAGCCGCTTCAAAGTATGCCTTGTTACAAACATCTCCAAAAAGGTTAAAATTATCCGCATCCAGATAATCTCCCCGTCTAATATGGATACCTATACTATTATGTTTGCTTATGCTGTGAATATAATCAACATTCTCAGGGTCAATGGGTTTAAGAAATTCGAACTCCTTGACAATTTTATCCTTAACTGATAAAAAATATTTTTCAGAATGCCATCCCCCATAATAAAATGTAATTCCTTTGGATGGCAATAAATAGGAGCTATTAAAGCTATAATTAAAGTTCTCATAAATTACATTACAATTAAAAAACCTAAGTAGAGACCTCAAGGGCTTAACAATTATTTTATATTTTTCAACTATTAGTATTTTAAACAATACCATCAGAAACCTTTGGAATAAAGTTACCTTAAGATCAATATCAAATACACGATGCAGTTCCATGCCATTGTGATTCTGGCTGCTACAAAAATCAATGAGGTAGGTTGACTTATTAACACTTTTTTTTTGCAAATAAAATGCATATTGAGACATCTGGTTTCCTAAACCATTAAAAATAACAACTACGTCCATGTTTGTTCAGTTGCGAATGATGCAATTTTTGATAAACCGAGCTGGATTACCTGCCCACACCTGATTATCCGGGATATCCTTTGAAATTACCGAGCCAGCTCCGATAATGACATTTGAGCCGATAGTAACCCCTTTTAAAATAACTGCATTCATTCCGATAAAAACATTATCTTTAATTACCACTGGAGATTTTTGCATATAATCATAATCAGCCATCGTATGCCAATGAGCAGGATTTAAAGAGTGAAAATCTGTATCGACAATTGTCACTCCCCCTCCAAGTAAAATATTATCCCCTAAAGTCACTGATAATGTGGCGACTATCGTTGTATTGCTCATAGCAACTTTATTACCAATTAAAAGCTTTGCACCGGATGATACCACAAACTTACATCTGTTGCTTTTTCCGAGTGTTGCAAATTTAGCATTATTAACCATAACCACCCCCCCACCAAATTCGCATTTTCCATCCTGATGAATTTCCAGCAACGGCACGCCGATCGATGTAAAATTGCCCCGAATAACATTGTTTATATGAAAATAAAATACCGTAGCATAGTGACTCCAGCGAATATATATCCATTGACTAACTTGGTTATAAATGCTATATAGCGTTTTTATCATAATAATGCGAAACGAAGTTTTAGCCATAATGGAAATCCATTAATGATTGATTTGCTTATCAAGCAAATTAACGTAAACTTCCAAAATTTTATTCTCAAAAGCTTTATAAGATGATTTATTTAGTGAAGTTTCACAACACTTTTCGGACAAGGTCTTTTTTTCCTCATTCTTTAACTCCAATAGTCTCAAAATCCCATGACAAAAGTCGCTGGCATCTTTGTATTTAGCAAGATATCCTGTATCGTCATTGACCAGATCGCATGCCGTACCAATATTAAAAGCGACAACGGGTGTGCCGCACATTAAAGCCTGATTTACCATCATCGGTCCTGCATCCTGAATGGTAGGACTTAAATAAATATCAGCCATTGCATAATATAGTGCAAGGATATCGTATGAAAGTTGGCCGGTTTTTAATGTCTCAAAACTAAAATAAGCTTGCAAATCTATACTCGAATCTCCCGCAATAACCAAAACGATATCCTTCCTTACCGATGCACTAACTTTCTCTGACAACAATTGCAAGGATTCTACCAGATATTTGAAACCCTTCCTTTCTTCATTTACATTGACGGCACCTGCAAATAAAACGATCTTATCTTTCAACTTAAATTGTTGCTTAAGAACTTGCTTATTCTGTGGCTTAAATATGTTCTCATTTATCACTGGAAAAATGGTATCAACATTTTTAAACAATTTACTTTTTATAGCATGATTAATCATCCAACTGTTTCCTAAAAAAACACAATTAATATTATTGAAAACATCCTTTTTGTAGGAAAAAATCTTTTTGGTGATATCGTTTTCAAATTCAGAGCCGATAGCGGGGCATGTACCACATGAATTTTCAAAATTACGGCAATCCCAAAAATAACTGCAGCCACCAGTCATTGGGAACATATCTGCCGAAATTAAAAATATAGGGACTTTCAGTTTGTTGTAAATGTCCAAAATTGACCTAGAGGTAAGCATCCCTTGCCAGAAAAAAACCAATACAAGATCGTATTTTACGTGAATCTTTTTTAGAATCAGTGATGACTTTACAGGCGGCGTATCTTCATTACGATCAATAAAATGATATTTCGCTACTGGCTTGATTTTCTCCGGCTCAAAAATACCCTTGAATCGCGAAATCCTGTTATTTATGGAGTTGTATATTCTTAGTTTATACAAATCAGACTCGGAGTAAACGGACAAGACATTTACCGGACCGTCGTTTACCGGATACTTTAATAACAGGTCAACCTGGTGCCCACCCAATTCCAACGATTTGACCATATCCAACGCCATTTTAGGTGAATGATCTGTTGGTGTTCCGCTGGAAATTAATAAAATATTTAACTTCTTATCTGTTCCAAATCCCATGAGCTGATTTATCTAATAACTTTTTTAGCTGCAAAGCTCCCACCCAGGATATTGAAGCCGACATCAGGACCTGAGCAATGATGACCCCGTTTAACTGCCATTTATAACAAAAAAAAATGGTAATAGGTAAATTTATTATTCCAACCGACAAAGATCCGATTAATTGTAATTTAATTTTACCCAAACCGTAAATTAAAGTCGAATGCAAAGAATTCCAAATATTGAAAATCTGCCAGAAGCCCATTAACAGCGTTAATAAGAACGGAATAGTTACCGAATTACCTAGCCAAAGCTTATAGGCATAAGGTGAAACCATTACCATTAAAACTGTCCCCGCCGATAGCAAATAAAATACCAATCTTAACTTTGCTACTACACTTTTCATCCAACCATAATCGTCCAATATTTTTGCTTCTGAGAAGGCGCTCCAAAATGGTGTAATGATAATGGTAAAAAACATACCAATTACAGACATATACTTAAAAGAGATGTTATACACCGTTACGTTTATAGGATTTAATACCTTTGTAATAATGATATTATTTGTTTCGTAATACACCAATGCAATAATCTGTATGAAAAAAAACTTAATACCCAAACCCATCAAATCCTTTGCATATCTAAATTTTACAAAATACCAATTCGGCGTATACTCTTTGAGTTCATGCGTGTAGAACCAAATCGAGCCCACAATTAAAACAAATATATTTGCGCCCCCGATTATTAAACTTAAATAAAGCAAGGAACCTTTGGTGGTTTTAATCAAAAATAATATCCCAATTAATACCAGTACCTGGCTTAGGGTGCTATATAAAGAGGACATCACGGGTTTTTGCAGCGCATTTAATATAGTACTGATTAAACTTAAAATAAATTGCAAGGCAAAAGTCGTCAATACAATTAAAACCACACTCGTTAACTCGGGTGCCATTGTACTGGGCGCGTTTAGAAATTTACTCCAATCAATAAAACAGGTCGCAACAGCAGTAATTATATATATTATTATTATTATTATCGTTAAGATGGCATAAGTTGTGCTTACATAAATTCTGGCTAATTCTTTTTCGCCTTTGGTTATGGCTTCTACAAATTTGTTTCTCAGGCCGTTTCCAAAACCAATATCAAAAAAGCTAAGCCAACCGACTATGGATGAAAGCGTAATCCATATACCATACTGATATGGTGATATATAGTTAATGGTCATCGGGACAATCAACAGACTAAGTAAAATACTTAATCCTTTGAGAAAAAATGTCCCAATTATATTCAGTTTAGCCTGTATTGTCCTTTCGTGTCCCTGACTTAAATATGATTGCAACTTATTAATCGCAGATTTGATCATTTATAAAAAGAGTTAACTGACTGAATTACCTGGTTAAGCTGGTCATCTGTTAATTCATAATAAAATGGCAATCTCAAAAGCAGGTTTGCAAAATTATCAGTTTGTGGTAAATCCCTCGTACCATGCTTAGCCGCATAATAACTACTTTTATGCAAACTCAGGTAATGAAATACCGCATATATACCATCATTTCTTAAATGCTGAATGAGATCAGTCCTTTGCTGCAGTGTATTACAAACCAGGTAAAACATATGTGCATTGTTGAAGGCATATTTGGGAATAACCGGTAAGCCGAAAGAGCCGGAATTCGCTTGCTCAACCAAACCCTGATAATAATGGTTCCATATATGTTTCCGTTTTACCTGAATATCATCAAGGTTCTCAATCTGAGCATATAAAAATGCCGCAATGATCTCAGACGGCAAAAAAGAAGAACCAATATCCACCCATCCATATTTGTCAACATCACCCCTGAAGAAGGCAGACCTGTTAGTGCCTTTCTCCCGAATGATTTCTGCCCGGTTAACAAATCTATCATCATTGATGACCAGCATGCCGCCTTCTCCGGAAATAATATTTTTCGTTTCATGAAAGGAAAAAGCAGCCATGTGTCCAATACCTCCTAACGGTCTTCCTTTATAATAACTGTCAATAGCCTGCGCTGCGTCTTCAATTACAAAGAGGTCATATTTTTCCGCGATCTCCATTATTTTATCCATATCACACGCGACTCCGGCATAGTGCACTGGCACAATTGCCTTGGTTTTGGAAGTTATTAATGCTTCGATCTTTGTAGCATCGAGATTAGGGTTTGTTTGCTCGCTATCCGCAAATATGATTTTAGCTCCCCGTAAAACAAAAGCATTAACGGTACTTACAAAAGTATAAGAAGGTACTATAACTTCATCACCTGGCTCGATATCGATGAGGATAGCAGCCATTTCCAAGGCATCCGTGCAAGACGTTGTTAGCAATGCTTTTTTAAATCCAAATTTCTGCTCAAAAAAAAGGTGACATTTTTTTGTATAGTCCCCATCACCGGAAATCTTTCCTGATTCGACAGCTAATCGAATATAATCGGTTTCGTTTCCAGTAAGGAATGGTTTATTAAATGGTATCATATTATAATATCAATTTCAAAGACTGTTTAAAGTCGATTGGGAATGAATAACGGAAAACTTTGATTTTAATTTCAGAAAATAGGATTCAATCCACCGATATGAAACGAGGCTGACCAGGTAGGTTAAAATAAAAACCAATAAATATTCTAGAATTAAAGCCCACAGCGAATTAGGCTTTTTCAACAGGTTGTGAGCTGCAGCGAAGGATATGTACATCATAATTGGGTGATACATATAAATACCATATGACACTTCACCCAGCTTCTTTAAAATTGGACTATTCCAATCTGAATGGATAACAAATCCAATTATCAGTGCAAATAATAAAGCATTTATATAAGTAAACCTATAAAAAAACAAAGATATAGAAAGAATAATGATGGCAGCCCCAAAAAGCCGCGTTGATCGGAAGAACTTATCGGCAATATCTTTTTTATTCTGAAAAATATAAGCTAATATGCCTCCTATAGCCATGTATTCAAATTTCATACCATCCAAAAATGTAATAAATACCATAAGCCCCGGCGAAGAAGATTTAAATAAGTGGATTAATAATATTAGCAATAATGGTTTCAAGATCGCAATTGAAAGCAAGGCCGCCAAAATATATCGATCGAAAGCCATCACGATCGCTGGCCAAAAAAAATAGAATTGCTCTTCCGCACTTACTGACCAGGAATGGGCAGCACCAACGATAGGTTTGTAAATTAGCATAGCCAGATTAGAAAGAAAAAACAAACATAAAACTAAATTTCCTCCATAATTCAATTTTCCAATACGTTCCTGATAATTGATTTCATGTATCCAAAATGAATGATTATATGTCAATGGTACGATAAAAAAAGAAATTCCTATTATTATATAATATAGCGGCCATATTCGAAGAATTCTTCTCACATAGAATTTTCTTATTCCTATCGTACCTGTATTTGCCTTTTCTTCTAATAACAAATAGGTAATCAAGAAACCCGATAAAACAAAAAACAAAAAAACGGCGTTAGGACCTAATCCATCCATAAATTGACCGAGGAAAGGAACGGTAAATAGTGTTGGTTCGTGCTGGCCGAATTTATATAATTCGATATGATAGACCACAACGGCAATTGCCGCAACCGCTCTTAATTCAGTTAACCCATTAAAATATACCGTTTTTCTAAAATTATGTCCTCGTATCATCTAATAAATTTAACAGGATTTCCTACATACAAACCACTGGCTTCTATGTGTTTAATAACTACTGCGCCCCCTCCAATTTGGGTTTGTTTTGCTATCCTGATATTATCGATGATCGTCGCGTTGATTCCTAAAATACAATTAGGCCCAATGCTAACAAATCCCGCAACAGCCACTCGGGGCGAAAGGAATGAATTCATACCAATTTGCGTATCATGGGCAATACAACATCCGATATTTATTAACACATTAGGCTCTATTGTAACATGATGGTCAATAATACAACCTGGATATATAACTACTCCTTCCTTAATAATAGATGACTGATCAATAGAACAACTAGAATGGATGAGCCGGGCAAAAGGTATTATATTTTGAAATCGCGTATACAGATCGCTTCGCAATGCCATATGCTTATAGCCAATACCTATTAATAATTCATCAAATCTTCCCTGTTCAAAAACAGAAAAAATATCTTTGATGCCTCCCAAAACTGGAATCTGATTTACGAGGTTATCGGTATTTTTTAAATCATCAAAAAAACCTTCGATTTTGAACTGTCTATCTTGGACAGCATAATAAGCAATTTGCTGGCCGAGGTCTCCAGAACCAATTATGGCTAATTTTTTCATGTTATTTAATTATCTCAATTAAGTCGGCAAGCGAATCAATTCTCTTATTAAACTGCAGAAAATTTCTGTCTCTATCGATCAGATATGTTTCAATGCCTATAGATCGTGCAGGAACAACATCCAGTTTAATCGAATCCCCGACGTATAAAATTTTTTCAGGGTCAACATTTAAAACGTCCAAAGCTCGTTTATAGAATTCAATGTTTGGTTTACCTATACCTTCTTTTTCTGAGCCGATAATACTATCAAACAGATGGTCTCCAAAAATATTATTTATTTTTATATTTATAGAAGCATTGAAATTGGAAAGAATTGCCTTTTTTATAGATAAAGTCTTTAAAACATGGGTGTCTTGAAATGGTCGCCATGGCAGATAAGAGCAGTTAGCAAAAATATCGTCCAATAGTTGCTTTGAAGAAACTATGCCCATTGACAACATTACCTCATTGTTGAACATGCAGTAAAACTCTTTTGAAGTCACATCGGGAAAATGAATAACCTCTGATAGTAGTTTGTGATTTTTTCTTAATTGAATTTCATCCGCGTCAAAACCGTTTTTTTTTAAAACACTTAAAAAAGATGGTATCAGATCAGGTTTATAAATTATAGTATTGGCGGCATCCAATAATAAAACTTCATATTTTTTTTTTTGCATTTACTTCAATAAATATAACTTAAAACAGAGTTATCAGACAGCTTCGACTTGTCCGTCTGATCAGGATAAATAACATCCATCATAATTCTTATCGCAATACCGTTTTTCACTTGGGGCCTAGACAAGGGTATGTGATAAAGAAAATCCTCAAGAGTATATTTAACATCCTCAAATCCAAAATTCGCCCGGATTGAATTCGTGCCGGAAATACGGCAGTTTACCTCGAAAGGAACGATATCGCCCCCTTCAGTAACTATAGATTGTAAATTCGCGCTGCCCCTGATCCTGGCATGATTAATCATATTCTTCAGAATTCTTTCAAGCTCTTGATCATAGCTACGATCTACACGACATTCATTTGTTGCGCCATTTTCCAATTCTCGCTGTAAAGTAATAAAACCATGCAGGTCGTTGTTTTGATTTACATAAAACGCAGTAGTAATCTCCCTTCCTTTATATAGTTGCTGAACCATATATTCATCAGAAAATCCGTCTAAGGACACAGGATTTATATGTAATCCCCTTGAACCGCGTCCTTCTCTCGGTTTCACTATAAACTCCTTAAACCCACCATTATACTCGCTGGGCAAAAAAGCTGGTGCAAAAGGAATGTCGTACTTCGTATGATGCAGAAATGTTTGGTATTTGTCCAGATAAATCCCGGTAGTTTCCCAGTCAGAGGCAGCTATAGCGCAAGGGATTTGTGTTTTTAATTTAGCCAGAAAATAAACTTCGTAATCGGTCGATGGAATGATTAAGTCTATTTTTTCTCTTTTTACAATATCGATAATGGTTGGAATATAATCCTTATCATAAGCATACGGCGTTTGATAGAACCTGTCGCAAAGATGATTACCCGCTGAAAACGCTAACACATTACATCCAATTACTTCAATTGGAAAGTTTGTAGTTCTGATGTTCCTGATTATCCCTTGACCAACGTTTCCGCCTATCCCTGTTACTAACACTTTTTTTTGATCCATGCCACTAGTTCTTCTAAACCCGCTTTGATATCTTTAAAATTGATATCCTTTAATATTGTATGTGTATCCGTATTATCGTAGATATGTGATTTAGAATCATCCTTTCCCGCAAAACTAAGTTGACCAGGAGTGATGTTTAGGATCATTTCAGCAATCTCCTTATTAGAATAAGATTGATTCGCCACGGCCAAAAGCATAATATTTTCTGAAGTCTGCGCCAACCCTACTGCAATACGAGCAACGTCTTCTACATGTATGTAGTTTTGCATTCTTCGACCTTCTCCAAGTAAATTAATTTTTTTAGTTTCAATCACATTTTCAATTATCTTGGGCACAAATGTAGTAGTTTTCATACCAACTCCATACATTGACGAAATCCTAATTATAGCAAAAGAAGCATGGTTTTCAATTGTTCGTTCTCCCCACAACTTACTAAGTGCGTATTTGGACCTTGGAGAAGGCATGTCAGCGTTGGAAATAATTGTATTTGCAGCAAGATTTTCATAAACAGATACGCTCGAACAAAATAATATACGTGATTCAGGAAATAAAGTACTAATCGTGTGTGGTAAAATAATATTGGCTAAAAATAGCTTTTGATCATCTTCCACTCCATCAGGAACGCTTGAGCTAATCAAATAAATATGTTTAAAAGAGCGATTTTTTAATTTTTTTATATCATCAACCTGGATTATCTCGATATCGGCAGGAATATTCTCAGTATTTGAATGGTACACTCCTGTGATTGAATATTGTTCCTTGATTAATTCGTAAATGGCTCTACCTAAAAAACTATTAATTCCTACTATTAATGCCTCTTTTTCAATCATTGAATCCCATTATATTTTTCGATATCTTTTATATTTGGAGAAAATTCATTATTTCTCCAAACAGCTGTGCCAACAACTAACCAGGGGTTTTGCAATTGCTTATTTAAAAAATCATACTCCCACTTCTTAGGATTTGCGTTTTGCTTGATTCTGATTTCAAATACGGCATCATTCAAACTGATATGGTGTTTATATGCCCAGAATGCAGTAAAATCTCTGATCCCATCATATAATTCTTTCTGGTTGATTAATGGCCCGTTTACTCTAAAGCTCCATTTTGCCCAAAGGGGACCAAGTAGATATTTTCCCGGCGTACCATCCGGATTAAAAATTGGTAACCATTGCTCTTGGCCGGAAGGTAATTTATACACTACGGCTATCACCTGATTATACCCATTAAAATGCGCATCTACAAATAAACCATGATGCGTAATTCCCAATAAAAATCTAGAGATATCTGCTATCTGTTCAGCTAAACGTTCAGATACCTTAATCAGCTTAACGTTGTTTATTCTTAGCCGATCTCGAAGATCTACAAGCAAAGGAGAGTTGTAAGTAACGATCAATTGCAGGAAGATCAACATTATAATTCCTGTAAACAGTGCCTTCACTTTAAAATCCTTTAAAGTGACATTTACAAATATTTTTCTCTCAGCATCAACTTTGGGCAATACTTGTGGTACGTAACCGCAACCCTCCTGACTGCAACGCTCGGTCGCCCTATTGATGGCAACATAGTTATAAATATATTTTCCGATATGATAAACTCCGGCCAGGCGCAGGAACCATGACAAGGGTTTCAAATACCAAATTGCATTGAAAGCAAGAATGTAAGTATCAAGACCAGTGCGAACCTTGCCATTTTGACTTACGGAATGGACATCATTTAAAAGTATTTCAGCCGAGAAATTCTCAAAAGCAGGCTCTTTTGCAGCATGTTCTTGTACAGAAAGAAAATCGATACGATTCCTAAAATCCAAATGATTCAATATTATCTTCGTCCGGTTACAAATAGGGCACTCTGCATCATAAAAAAACTTGAGCATCCTTTTGGGACTCTGATAAGAGTAAAAAAGTTTATGCCAATATCTTACTGGAACCAATAATAAATAAATGCAAGACATA
This sequence comes from Mucilaginibacter sabulilitoris, assembly GCF_034262375.1. Classification (NCBI taxonomy): domain Bacteria; kingdom Pseudomonadati; phylum Bacteroidota; class Sphingobacteriia; order Sphingobacteriales; family Sphingobacteriaceae; genus Mucilaginibacter; species Mucilaginibacter sabulilitoris. Next base: position 2,252,495 of record NZ_CP139558.1, on the reverse strand, counting down.
CCCAACGCAAAAAAGGGAATCGGGTAACAAACTAATATTCCGAAATGCAAGCCGATTCCAGTCAACATTATTGGAACTCTCCATTTTTTTCTCCAGAATACAAATATAAAAATCGCTTCAAATAGCAATGTGATATAACCAAGACCAATAACCACATATTTAAGATTCAGCAAAGGAGAAATATTAAAAAAAACGGTTTGTGGTAGCGAAGAAGGCAACCATAATCCCAAACCTTTCATCCAAAGAGGTGAAGCTAGTTTAAAAAACACGGAATCAAAATAAACGAATCCAATACCAAACAGTATGATAAGGTAATAAGCTAAAACAGAAACGGTTCGTGAAGGGTTATAGAGAACATTCGTATTAGAATATTTTAATTTAAGTAATAGACGATCAATTGAAAAAACTCGAGAGATCGGTAAGAACATAAATAAAAAACTTATGATCTGATAGGAATAGAACATATGGTATTCGTAAGAAGAGGTTGCACCAAAAATCCCTGTTGTCAGTATATAATTGACGATAGTGGCAATTCTGGTAAACAAGCCAAAAATAATGAATAATACTGAAAGGATCCAAAACAAGAACAATGGCCACATTTCAATTTCACCCCGGACCAAGTATGGTATCTTATCAAAGATAAGATGCCTGAAATAAAACATTTGTAATATCTCAAACAATAAAACACAGGAAAACGAAACTCTAAAAATTGCCAGGCCACTTGCATCTATTTGTTTATCGTAAAGGATATAAAATCTTCGGTAAATTTTTTTGAACATATAATCAAAGGTATAAGCAATTAAGTTAATTGGTTTTTAAAGGTCATTGATCTAAGACAAAGTTGAAATTAAAAAATTATTACCATCGAAGGTTAGTTTTATTTTTCGAGAAAGTAAAAAAGATATGTAAATGATTTAACTAAGTAATATCTTAAAGAATTTCCTGGCAGAAATGAAAATAATTAACAACAAACTACCTAAAAATCCACCTATTATTAAGCCTTGCACTTTGCCAAGCGCTTCTTTTTCAAGCGGCAAGATTGGTCTATCGATGATTTGTATCAGTGGAGTTTCTTTTCTCAAAGAAACTTTAGAGATTTCAAGGTTTGCGACCAATTGTGTTAAAATAGCCTGATTTGCTTGTACATCTACCTGGCGCCGCATAGCGGGAGCTCTCAATATTTGTAACGCGGGGTTAGGATTGGGATTTAGGTCCGATGAGGACGCCACACCGTTGATGGCAGCGTTCAATTCCCTTCGAACAGAATCAGTTTGGCGCTGTAATATATTGACGTTTTGGACTGACTTTTTGGTTTTAGTTTCAACATAAAAATTAGATACTGTTTTGACAAGTATTTCTGTAAAATATTTCGCGAATAACTCATTCTCTGAGCTTACTTTCACACTGATAATGGTTAATTTCTTATCTGCTTTATCCACGGTTAAATGGCTTTTACTTATTGCATGATAAAACGCGCCTAAAATGCTATCCTGCTGCAAAGAAAATTTCGAACGATCTGCATTCGGTAAAAAAACAATATTTTTCAATTTTTGACTAGGTTGCCAGGTCTTTCGTATTTTATTGAAGGAGATATAATATTCAACAAGCGTTTCCTGTTTGCCATTTAGTGTTATTGTAGATAAAAGGGCTTTCTCTGTCATCGAACGTGACTTCATCAATGCTAAAAGATTGTCGCCCGAAAAAGCCCCACCACCGTTACCTCCGCCCAGATCAATTCCAAATTGGCTAGCTAAACCTAAAGCTGAACCAAATCCCCCACTCGATGATTTATCATCATCAAGCGCGAAACTTAATTCTGCTTTATAAATCGGCTTTTTCAAATAGGCATAGGTTAGCCCTATTGCTCCTCCAATAATGCCTGCAATGAGGATGGTTACCCATTTAGACAATAAATATTGCCACCATTTACCTATTTTCAAAATCAAATCCTTTAATGACAATTGCTCATTATCAGCATTGATTTTCTCATCACTAGCCTGTCCCATTGATCCGCTATTATTCTATTGTATTAAACACTTATTTATTTAAACTCAATATACCCAATATAATGGCTCCTAGTGATGCCAATCCCGTAGTAAATCCTAATATTGTTTGGGCTGTATTTGTCGTACTCACTGGTTTCAACGGTACATAAATTTCACTCCCAGGTTTTACAGATGGATGGACGTTAAAAAACAAAAATTTCCGGGTACCTTTAACGGTGCCATTCGGATATACGACATAAGCTCCGCGCCGGAGCGATTTTGGAGAATATCCACCGGCGTTAGAAACGTAATCATTAAACGATTTTGAATTCGTATAAACCACAGCACTCGGATAAAGTACCTCTCCATTTACCCGAACAACCTGCTGTTGCTTTGGGATTCGTACCACATCCCCATCCTCCAGCAAAAGGTCTATTTTGGAACCGGGCGATTTTAAAATTTTGGTCAGGTCGATACCCACATAATTGTTTCTTGGCTGCTCGTTCTTTATTGCCGTTGAATCTAAATCTTTATTATCTCTTTTTAAACGTCTGAACTGTTCAAGTCTTTCCTTTTCGACAGCCAAGGTATCCGTTTTAGTTTTGTCAACACCTAAAATGGCAATATTATCTCTTTTCAATGAACCGCCTCCCACGTCTGCCGAAGCGGTAAGGCCTCCAGCACGGGCGACTAAGTCTGAAATCTTTTCATTTTTCTTAATGATCGTATATGATCCGGGATAAAGCACCTCTCCTTCTATTTTTACGGTTCTTTGCTTTTGGTATCCCGGCAGCGTGTAAACGGATACGATATCATAAGGCATCAATTCAAAATTGATGTTGTCTAATTTAAGTTGACTATCGACGTCCACACTGAATACCTCTGCTACCTTGCTGCTTTTAGAATGCGGGTCTGAATTATTTATCCTGCGGGCGACCTCTATTCGTTTAGGACTTGCCCCTTCGGCGAAACCTCCGGCCTTGAGGATGAGGTCTTCCACCTTCATACTTTCTGAAAAGGCCATCGTTCCGGGTTTTCTCACCGACCCGTTAATGGTGATGAGGTATTTGTTACGCAAATCAAAAATCGAGGCGACATAGACGCTATCCTCCCTTTGTAGTGGGATAGAAATCTTGTTACTCATGACGTCCTTGACACTGAAGGATATCAATTCCTTCTGATTATCCGGCTTTAACCTGGTAATCGTCCCCCGATCCATAAAGGCGTCTTCCTTAAGACCTGCTGCGTTATCGATTAATTTTGAAAGGGTTAATCCTTTTTGCAATTCATAATCGCCTGGCCTGAATACCGCTCCGGTAATAACAACCCGGTTCTCAAACCGGTTTAGAATGGATTGTATAAAATATTTATCACCACGCAACGGAATATAATTTTTATAATCTGCTTCTACCACATCGGTTAACCTGCGCTGCTGGTCGTTGATCTGAGATATTTTTATTCGTGCCGTATAGGCGCTATCTGTAAATCCTCCCGCATACCCTATAATATCCTGCAGACTTTCACCGGACAAAACTTCAAAAAGTGCCGGAATTTTCACCTCACCCGATAGTTCAACCCTGGTCCTATAAGAAGGAACACGTACAATATCCTGATCCTGCAAAGTAATATTATCCTTCTGACTACCTTTAACCAGGAAATCATAAACGTCCAGATGCCTGATGATATGGTTATCTCGGATAACCTCGATCTGGCGTAAGCTGCCATTTTCTGTAGGACCGCCTGCGGTGTAAAGGGCGTTAAAGACAGTAGAAAGCGATGACAAGGTATAAGTTCCTGGTTTTGCAAGTTGTCCGACCATGATCACTTTTATGCTCCGGATATTACCCAGACTCACTTTAACTGACGTTCCTCTCCCTATTGCATAATTATTAGCCGCAAGCTTGCTTTTGATCAACGATGTTGCGTTTTCTATCGTCTTACCTCCTACATTCAAAATGCCAACGCCCGGAATGTTGATATTGCCCTCAGGGGACACATCCAATTTCCAGTTCACAACAGAACTCCCGTAAACATTGATATTAAGCTCGTCATCGGGACCAACGATGTAATTAACCGGGGTTGCCAGCTTCAAATTTGGTTCAAAACTGTTGTTTTTATTTTTAAATATCTCGGCTCCGAATATTTTAGGTTTTAAATTTTCAAACAAATCCCTTTGAACAGCGGTCGTATCCAAGGTATCAACCCTATAAGAAGGTTTTCTGGAGGTCATGATGATGGTATCGCGGGATTTACCATCACTTCCCGGCTGTTTGCTTCGTATATCTTTTATCCTGATCTGCAATTTTTGTATCTGGATATTGGACATGCCTCGGGATTGAGCCTGTTGTAAAATTTGCACATCGCTTAATCCCGCATTTTGTGCCTGTTGCAACAACTGGGTGATTTGCTGATCGGAAAGATCATCGACGTTAACAGAGGCGATGTTTTGAAGATTCGTTTGTGCAGTAGTATGCTTTATCGCTCCGAAACACAAGAACAGGAGAAATATAAAAGATAAAAAGTTATGTTTAATCATAGGTCAATTCTATTAGAGTATTATCATATAACTCCAATAAGCAATATTAATAGTTTGCAAAAGTACTTTAAATTATTATTTTTAAGAAACGATAAATGATACTTTAACCCCGCGCCATTAAAACAGAAGTTAATTAATTTTGATTGGAATATAAAGCCGGCATAGCTAAAAAATCAAGCTAGCCCCATTTTGAGCCAGTATGAGTTTAGGCTTTGGGTTGACAAAAAATAAGGTTTGAGCTCAAACCGACAAGTGGGGATTACCGCAGCCCTTTCACCAGCTCCGAAAAATCATTAAAATCGACTCATTTACAATCACATACTATTCACCTAAACATAAAATTAATAGGCCAGCTAACCATTTTGCTTCTTTTCCGTATAAGGGAGAACTTGAATAGTTTCCCCGATTGTCTGAGGTATTTTGCTAATAGTCCTAAGACACCCAGCCATGCGGCAGGCTATTAAATCAACCTTTACTTTATCATAGACATAGAGACTACAAACAAAAGGTGGTTTATGAATACGCGTTTTTTTATATTTATTTTTTTACTGATCACCTTTCGGGCGCAAAGCCAGCCATGCACACTTAAAGTAAATATTGTCTCCTCGGGAACAACGATCTGCTCGGGCTATAGTGTAACGTTAACAGCTAATGCTTCTGATGGCATCGGTCCGTACACTTATGTCTGGAGTACGGGGGAAACGAGCCCATCTATCAGCGTTAATAAAGAAGGTACTTATACCGTTTCGGTCAGCGACAAAACGCCCGGCTGTCAGCCGGTAACCAAGAGCATCAATATTCTGGTTTCCCTTACCCCCCGGCCGCCATCGGCAGCCGGGCAAACAGTTTGTCAGGGTAATGTAGCTACCTTATCTGCTACCGGTCCTGGCGGCAGTTACCAATGGTATGATGCGCCTGAGGGCGGTAACTTTTTAACGAGTGGCAATACCTATACCACGCCGCCCATTTCCAGCAGTACAACTTTCTATGTGCAGACCACCGTTGGCGGGTGTACCAGCCCGCGCACAGCAGTCACCGTAACTGTTGCCGCAAAGCCATCGGTAAGCGGAGCTACAGTATGCGTAGGAAGCGCAGCTACCTTATCGGCCAGCGGTGGTGATAGCTACATCTGGTATGACGCACCAGCCGGCGGTAACCAGGTCGGCACCGGCCCCACCTTTACAATTCCGGCGCTACTTAAAACGACTACTTTTTATGTGGAAGGCATTGTCAGCGGCTGCCTTAGCGGAAGACTTCCGGTAACGGCTAGGGTCGGTACGCCACCCAAGCCACCAGTAGCTACCGGTACTACGATCTGCACTGGATCGGTAGCTACTTTGCATGCCGAGGTGCCCTCTGGTATCATCAACTGGTATGATGCACCCAGCGGGGGAACACCACTCATATCAAGTCCGGATTTCACCACACCTGTCCTTACCGCAACGACCACTTATTATGTTCAAACCACGCTTGGAGATTGCGTGAGCGACCGGACGCCGGTGGCGGTAACCGTAAACCAGATTCCCGCTCCGCCGGCTTCGCAAACCGTTGCCACCTGTTATGGAACAAGCATAATCCTGAAGGCTTCCACTGCGGCCTCGGCGAATTACCAATGGTTCGATGCACCGGAACAAGGTCATCTGCTGGCGACCGGGCTGAGCTACCATACACCTGCTTTGACCCGCTCGATGACCTATTACGTATCGAGCACCAATGGGAATTGTTCCAGCTCCCGCTCGGCGGTCAACGTGGTTGTCAGCCCCCAACCTGCTGCGCCATCAGCTTCCGGGTCCGTTATTTGCTTCGGTAACGTTACTACACTAACAGCAACAGCTGATCCCGGCGCTGCCTTGGCCTGGTATGACGCTGCGGCGGGTGGTAATTTACTGGCTGCAACAGCCAGTTTTACTACTCCTTTGCTTACCTCCAGCAAAACCTATTACGTACAAGCTACCCTAGCGGGATGCACCAGCTCAAGAACAGCGGTACCGGTGACGGTGCTGGCCCCTGCCGAGGCGCCCACGGCGTCGCCGGCAACGATCTGCGCGGGAGAGCGCGCTTCGCTCACCGCTTCGGGTGCAGGTGATGAATATGCCTGGTATGATAAAGCAAGTGGTGGTAATTTACTGTCGAATGCCCCAACCTATGTCACCCCAGCATTGCAATCGAGCCAAACCTATTATGTGCAAACCTCGGTCAACGATTGCGCGAGTCTCCGCACTCCGGTAACCGTTACAGTTAATCCGTTGCCCCCAGCGCCTACCGCTACGGGAACTTCGGTTTGCCAGGGATCACCGGCCAGGCTATCAGCAAATGCGCCTGCAGGAAGCTCGCTGAGTTGGTACGATGCTCCGTCCGGAGGGCAATTGGTAGCTACCGGACCGAATTTTCAAATCCCAGCCTTATCTAGTACGGCAACCTATTATGTTCAAAGTACCGCAGGCGGCTGTAGCAGTGCAAGAGTTCCGGTGACGGCGAACGTTAACCCCGCTGATGAAATCAGATTTCAATATGCTTCCGGAACGTTTGGTACTTCAGGCACTGACCCCAAGCCGACCATCCGCAGCTCCGCTGGGGGGGTATTTACTTCAGCCCCTTCAGGCCTTACTTTTGTTGATACTGCCACGGGCGAAATCGACCTCTCTCATACCGCGCCGGGGAGATATACCATTACCATAACCAGTAACAACCCCTGCGGTGGTACCTATAGCGCCGTGGTGACGATTGGAGACCATCCTGATCCCCATTTTTCTTACAACGGACCTTACTGTCAGGACGGCATCAATCCCTTACCTTTTTTCTCACCGGGAACAAGCGCCGGCGTTTTCACGGCCAGCCCTTCCGGACTTGTTTTTGCGAGTGTGAGCAGCGGTGAAATTGATCTGAGCGCAAGTAAACCCGGAACCTACCGGGTAACCAATACCATTGTGATTGGCAATGGAGCGCCACCAGCAATAGCAACCGCCCAGGTCAGGATCGACGAGCGCGTGCGCGTCAGTGCCGGCAGCGGCCGCACCGTGCCTGCCGGAACGCCGGTAAGCCTGACAGGCAGTATCAGCGGGGCGTCAGGCGGTGAATGGAAAGGAGGAACGGGTACATTTACGGACAAAACCCAATTAAGCACTGTTTACACACCGGGGGCCGGAGAGCGGACAGCCGTACTGGTGCTGACCTCAAATGAACCCGGGAATGCCTGCGGGGCCAAATCTGATCGGGTGACCATCCATTTTCAGTCCCCTCCGGCCGCTCCCACCGCTTCGGGGCAATCGGTCTGCCTGGGTAACAGCGCGCACCTCTCGGCAACCGCGCCCGGCGGTACATACAGTTGGTATGATGCGCCCACCGGAGGAACATTACTGTTCACCGGCGGAGATTATACCACGCCACCGCTGACAGCCAGTACCACTTATTACGTGGAGACCAAAGCCAGCGGACAGACCAGTGCCAGGACGAAAGTCGCCGTTATGGTAAATCCGATCCCTGAGGCGCCTCAGGTTCAGGGACTGAGCGTTTGTAAAGGTCAACAGGCTACCTTGATTGCAAGCAGCCCTGCGGGCGGTAAATACCGATGGTACGATGCGCCTGCCGGTGGGAACTTATTATCTTTGAAAGACACGCTGGTCACTACGGCACTGAACGCCAACACAAGTTACTACGTACAGGTGACCACGCTGGGTTGCGCCAGTGCGAGAACCCGGGCTGATGTACAGGTAAATCCCTTGCCCAGCGTTACCAGCGTGCCGCAGGAAACGATCTGCAGCGGCAATGCATTAAACTATCAGATGACGGCAGATCTTCCCGGGACCACTTTTTCCTGGAGTCGTCCGGCAGTGGAAGGCATCAGTAACCCCGCCGTCAGTGGTCAAACTTCGGCAAATATCAATGAGACCTTAATCGACACTGTCAGCGGACCGCTGGACGTCACCTACCTGATCACGCCTTTTGCAGGTAACTGCCCCGGGCCTACTTTCAGCTATGTCGTTACGGTTTATCCAACGCCCGTTCTTGAAGGGCCGGCTGCAAGAACGATCTGCAACACGACCAGTACCAATTATCCGATCACTTTCAACGCGCAGGGTACCAGCTTCAACTGGGGCAGGACGGCAGCAGCAGGTATCCTCAACGCTGCAGTGACCGGTCAGGCTGCCAGTACCATACGGGAAACCTTATTTAATAGCACCAATGCGCCGGTTGATGTGACTTATACGTTCAATTATAAAACCATCAACTGCCCGGGTGTTCCTTCCCAGCTTATTGTTACGGTAAACCCCACCATCAAAGTAACCAGCGATAACAAGGGTGTCGCCTGCAGCGGATCGCCCCAGAATTACACCATACAAGCCAATATTCCCTCCGCTACTTTCAGTTGGAGAAGGGCGGCTGTAGCAAACATCAGCAATCCGGCGGTCACCGATCAAACGTCATCGGCGATCAACGAAACGTTAATCAACACCGGAAAAAGTCCGGTAAATGTTACTTATATCATCACGCCGATTGCTTACGGCTGCCAGGGTGATCCGTTTACCTATTCGGTTACGGTAAATCCCCAGCCCAAAACCCCTGTAGCCAATAGCAACTCTCCGGTCTGTTTGGGCAGCAGTATCCTGTTACGTACAGCACTGGTTCAGAAGGCCAGTTACCTTTGGACAGGGCCAAACGGTTTTACATCGACCTTGCAGAATCCTGACATCAATCAGGTGACTGCTGCGGCTGCAGGGTCCTATAACCTATATGTTACCGTTAACGGTTGCACCAGCGCGGCTGGATCGACGATAGTGGCCGTCAACCAACCGCCTAAGGCTGATGCTGGACTTGACCAATTGGTTTGTACTACTGCTCCTGCTGTACAGTTAGCTGGGAAGGTATCTGGCGGCACGACAACGGGTATATGGAAAAGTAGTGGAACCGGTACTTTTTTACCGGCAAATAACGACTTAAACGCACGCTATATGCCCTCGGCGCAGGATAGAAAACTGAGCGCGCTCACGCTGACGCTATCTTCTACCAGCAAGGATGATTGCGTGATCGATGCCTCGGATATGACGATAACGTTCGGCCTCTCGCCAGCCGCGGATGCAGGCGCCGATCGAAAGGTCTGCTCCCAGGATGCCGCCGTTCCATTAGAGGGCAAACTGCTGGTTGCCGGCGGCAGCCATTGGAGCAGCTCAGGTAACGGAACATTCAGCCCATCGGCAGATCAGCTGGATGCTTCCTACATCCCCAGCGCGGAAGATGCCCGGCGCGGATCGGTGATATTGACCTTACTTGCCACTGGGGCTGACGCGGTCTGTTACACGCCCACAGATGAGCTCCAGGTAACCTTTATTCCTCCCCCTTCCGTAAATGCCGGCCAGATCCGGTATGTACTCAAGGATCGGATAATCACCTTAAATCCGACTGTGAGCGATGATAATGTACAATATTTATGGTCTCCCAATATTGCGATCAATGATCCCAAAATCAAAAACCCGGTGATTACCGGGCAGGTGGATAGAACCTATACCCTTCAGGTAACGGACAGCAGGGGCTGCGTAAGCCAGGATAAGGTATTTATTAAAGTATCACCAGAGCTCACCGTTCCGAATACCTTTACACCAAATAGTGACGGAATCAATGATTTTTGGGAGATTAAGGGACTGGTCGCCTACCAGGACGCGGTAATCGACGTCTTTAACCGCTATGGTGCAAAATTATACCATTCTATTGGCTATGCTGTACCCTGGGATGGAACTTTTAACGGGCAGACGCTGCCACCGGGCACTTATTATTATGTCATCAACACGAACGTTAATAACCAGGTTATTTCCGGACCGGTAACCATTCTACGATAATAGAAAAAAGCATTTTAAAATGCGGAAAACACCGGCTGTTACCTTAGATAAATCATGAAAAACACGACGTATCTTATTATCTTTACACTCACCGCTTTTACATCCCTGACCTTCGCTCAACAAAGGCCGCAATACACCCAGTATGTATTTAATAATTATCTGCTAAACCCTGCCTTATCCGGCATCGAGAATTATACCGATGTCAGGGCAGGTTACCGAAGCCAGTGGACAGGCCTGGAAGGCGCTCCGGTAACAGGATATCTGACGATAAATGCGCCGATTGGAGATAACTTTCTGCAGGGCGACGCCACAGCGCTTCCCGCAGCCGGAGGGGTCAACCCATCCAGCAGGCTCTATACTCAGCAATATCAGGCAGCTGAACCCCATCATGGTATTGGCCTGACCATCGTATCGGACAAAACCGGGCCTATTTCCCAAACCAATATCGATGCCACGTATGCCTACCACCTGGGATTAACCGCCAGGCTGAACCTGGCTGTGGGCGTGTCGGCAGGTTTTAGTCACCATGTACTCAATCAGTCACAGCTTAATCTTGTAGATCCCTTAGATCCGGTATTGTACAACCTGGATAATAACCAGTGGAAACCGGATTTGGGTGTTGGGGTCTGGGCATATGCTTCAGATTACTTTATTGGCCTTTCCGTGCAGCAGCTACTGCCTCAGAACCTATATATCACCAGCAAAGATAATGCGTATCAGAATAAAACGGTTCCGCATTATTTCTTGACCGGCGGCTTTAAAGTATTCTTATCGGACGACGTTACCCTTTTGCCCTCGGTACTAGTTAAAATCATCAAACCCGTTCCCACAACTTTTGATATCAATATGAAATTATCTTTCCAGGATAAACTATGGCTGGGTGGCTCTTACCGGCGAAATGATTCGTTTGCGGCGCTGGTTGGCGTCAATCTGAGTTCCTTTGTAAACATAGGCTATTCTTACGATTTTACCACATCGGAATTAAGGACGGTCAGCAATGGTACCCACGAAATTGTCCTGGGAATTCTGCTTAATAACCGTTACAAGGTTTCCTGTCCGCAGCATACCTTCTAATAGCCCTATTCCTGAAATGGTCCCATGTCCACCTTGGCGCATCTTATTGCAAAGGGATTTTAATACCATAGTAGAACAATTCAGCCTTGATCCGGCTTTTAGTTTGCGTACTTTGGTAAATTATCCTTTTGCCTGAAAAGGCTCCTTAACTGTTCTTGCAGTTCATCAGGCGCATACATGTCCGTAAGATACTCAGAGTACAGTTGTTTTGCGAGATGACGGCAATCCGAATCGATCACTTTTTTGATCTTTATTCTTCGCACTTTGTGGAATGTCCGAAGGGTTAAGGTAAATAATTGATTAATAGATATGACTTTCTATAGAGTTGGAAAAAAGTCATTATTGATGTTTATTAAAGGTGTTTTTAAATAAGATTTATAGCGCGGGTTTTCAGGCTGGAATAAACCTGGTTTACATAAGGGACATTCCTCGGACACGTATCTGTACAAACTACTGAAATATATGCCAAAGCTGATGCTAATCTAAATAGGCAGCTCTTGAAAAAGCTTACGTAGGCGTTAAAAGCACAGGCAGATTTCATTTTCAACGTTTTTCTCTGGCCCTTTAGCTTTCTGCTCCATTGGTGCCCCCTTCAACATTGATCTTAGTGTTTATAATTTCCAGGTCCTCTATAGTTAGCTTATCAATACGCATATCGTGAAACGAGGCCTTTTTAACGGATAAACGACCTAAATAAAACGCACCAATAGCGATTGACCCGATCGCAATGCATCCCAAGGCTAGAGCTCCCGTTACACCCGCGCCTATTGCCCTAGCGCCCACTGCGTAGGCACCTATAGCCTTAGCTTTCTCCATGTTCTTATCAATACTTTTCATTCTCATGTTTTTGTCATGTTTAGTGTTACATATTGAATTTGGGTACTTTTCAAACAACAAATCTTTTGACAAGGAGTTTGTGCCCAAATCATTTTTCATTACTTCAGAATTACTTATAATTTACCTCATCATCACTACAATTTACGTCATCGTATTTATAATATACCTAAAACATTAGGCAATGAGACATCGTAATCTACTTTTCACTTTCCCTGATCTTTCGGCCGACCATTTCCGACTTCGCTTTATCGAAAGTCCCGAACGATGTTTTGTGTCTCCTGCTGATATATTTTTCATATATAGTAATTATTTGTTCCTGGATCGATTGATATCGTTCCGGTTAAGGCCGATGTACGTGGCTTCAGAAATCCGACCCTTGTGCTTAATACTTGCTTAACCAAATGCACTTTGGATAAACGATATCTATTCAATTACCTTAAACATGGCTAATCTCCGTACCATGTTATTATGATATTCAACCACCGTACATGTAGAAATATGATGAGCCTTAGATTATGATTGAAATTCAATTTCATTCAAGCGGTTGGTTTAACCATTGAGCTCTCTGGCGTATAAGCTAATAATAAAACTGAATTAATGTAATAACAGCTATTACTGGAGACTAGTAATGTAAGCTTCAATAATTGAAAATCCCCTACAAATAGTTGATAATAAATGGCAAATGCTTTCGGGGTGACAAAATATGAAAAGCGCTTGTTACCCTCAACGTACCCTTTTGGTCGGAAAACAGGATTGGATTTGATATGCCTTTTTGCTAGAAACTGCCTAAAAAAAGTAGTAAACGCAAATGAGCATTTGCTGATAACCGTTATAAAATTCACTTTCGTTAGCGCTCCTTTTGACAACTGTTTCGATGTAAACAATACGATGCCTTGCCTGATCAGGTCAGCGGCAGTTCAAACCCAGGGTCATCTTTAGGTGGTCAATGATAATTCATAGCGCTATTAACTCAGATTATGCATAACCATAGTCGACTTACTCATCCTTGTTAGTGTCCAAATTGCTGTTGTTGACGAACTTGAAACAGCTGTAAAAAAGAGTGAAAGTTACCTTTAGGCTTATGCGCACAGACAGCGGTATTAAGTCTCAGCCTTACTTTAAATTTGGAAAGGGAAAAACCGTGTTCGTAAAATGCATCACTCCTCTGCGCTGAGTTAAAAGTTACGCTACCGCACCGGAAGCTAAACCTGCCATCCATCCCAGCCGACCAAAGGGCGATCTGGCAATCAGCGATCGCACCGATAACATCCCGGGGAAATATGGTATGAATTCTTGCGTTAGGATACCGGACTGTAAGCTGTTGCAGCTGAGCTTGTTGCGGACAAGGACCCAAAGCGGCCAAAATGACCTGGTCCGGTTGGGCCAGGCAATTGATGATGCATTGCGCAAAACAAACTGCCTGCAACGGAGAATCAAAAAGATATAAATCACTGATCATGATCGGATATCCACTGCCAGCCGTCCAAAGGGGCCTTACAGCTGGTACCTGCGGTTGCCGCGGCTGATTTTCCTGGCCGGGCAGATGGCTAACATTTACCCGCAAATCCTGCAAATAGGGGTAAAAAAAAGATAACACCCGGGAGTTCAATTCCAGTGTGTTGATCGCTGAAAAAAGGGACATAACGTTTCTGCCTTTACGATGTTGATCAATATTGCTGCTGGGATCAGTTGGTGTTCTTATTCTATTGAGCCGCGTTTTAATCTGCCTGACTATCTCGATCTTTTCGCTAACAACCAAACCCGCTTTTTCGGATCGGCAAGGTACAGTCCTTTCCTTTACGCTAATCCGGTAGTGAAGAGCAATTGACCTTTATCTGTTTAACCGATATGATTCACCCGGCAGGTCCTTTTGCTCCATCAGGGGACCGGCCTGTTGCGTGGCGGCTCCCATGCCCTGCTTGACCTTTACCAATGAATCGTACAACAGGTCTGATCTGGACAGTACAAAACTATTTCCAGTAGTCAGGTTCCTCATACGCAAACGACCTTGCTTTAAATGGCCTTCAACTTTATAAATAGAATCCTGATAAGTAATTTCTTCATTTACGAATAAATATTTGTCAGACCCGGCAGGCCGCCTAAGGGATAAGTTATCCTGTTGAGCGCCGGACACCTCCAGTTTTCTTTTTTGTTCAAAGGACAACAGATAATTAAAGATCTTTTCCGCATCAGCTGCTGCCAAATGGATCTCGAAGGGTGAGTTGCTTAAAATTTTGATCCAGTCATCCACGTAGGCGATATGCTGAGCGGGATCATGTCCTATTTGTAATTCCTGCCCAATCAGCATGGACGCTATTTCTGCCCGGAGTTCTTCCCGAGCATAAGCCTGGCTGCCGAATTTATGAAGCATGCTGCGGTCCAGGCGGCTGCCGTGTCCGGTCCAATGCCCGAGTTCATGCAACAGCGTAGCGTAATATTTATCCGCGCTATCGAACTGTTGCTTAAAAGGCATCGTGATCTGATCATCAACGGGGTCATAAAATGCCTGATCGCCTTGCCGGTGACCGATAGAAGCTCCTGTATGGCTGACAAGCTTTTCAGTCCTTTCGGCCGGCTCCCAGCCGGTTTGCCTGTTATCCTGCTGTTGTAATGGTGGAATGCCATCGATCTGCTGCGCATTAAAAACCCAGGCGCTGGTGACAATGGGCCGGGAAAGATGAATGGCCATTTTTGTGGGCGTTCCTTCCTCGCCCAATACTTGTTTACCATGTTCATCCCTTTTTGTTATCCAATCGTTGAGCTTGATAAATTGGATCATGCTGCCCTTTTCGCCTTTTCTGACTTGCCAGCCCTGTGCTGATGCCTGATTAAAAGTAGCCCAGCGCGGATCCTGATGTCCGCCAAGCAACAGCGAAATGGAATTGATACCTCGATACCGGTTGCCGGTTACGGCGTTATAAGGCAATTCAAATGCAGGCCTGCGGTCGGTGTTCCAGGGCTGCTGCCAAGGCGCTGTCCCTGCTTTTAATTGTTCGATGAGCTTTTCTGCGACCTGAACATGCAGCGGTTTTGTTTTATCATTCGCCATCCTCCGTCTCCTGTATACTTTGTTCGGTTAATTGATCTGCTTCGCTTACGCCATAAAGCATTGCTTCATCGGGCGTAAGCATAACTTGATGTCCCGCAGATACCAAAGTCAATTTTTGCTGCAGGGATTGCAGCGGGTCGATATTTCTCATGATTGTTGGATTTTAATGAAACGATAGGGAACAGCAGACAACGGTCCCCACAGAAGACAGAAAAGAATGGTTTGTATGGTACTAAAGATCATTGCCGGTGGCTCAAACTGTTTATCTGTCGAAACCGGAAACCCTATCAGTATTCCGTTTTCTATCCGCTGAGGGAACTAAATGAAGCTGGTCCTGCAGGGTTTGCGTCGCTAGCTGTAATAACTTTGGACTAAAAAGAATAAGTTTTAAGGCATTGAATGCATCATGGGGATGCCCGCCAGACTGCAAGAGCAAACTGACACGCAGCAAATCCTTGAACTCATCTTTCTCCAGCCGCTGCCCGCGGTTCATTGCTTGTTGATAGATCTGGCCATGGGACCGTAATACCAGCAGCGCGCTGGAGCTATAAAGGCCGGTTAAACCGGTGTCAAAATCTACAAAAAAATCATCTCTCTGCAGATTGACCGAGGCGATGTGGCCAATCTTTCCCTGCATATGCAAGGGGTCAGCCTTCAGGTCAGGATTAACGATGACCGGTTTGTGTTGCAAGTTGTCCATCATGTTCTTCATGGTTTAATGTTTATTGGGCTCCCAAGATCAATACATTGTTGCTTTAGCCGGTGCAAAAGTGGCAATGATGCTTTCAACCTCTTGGTTGATGCGTTGAAAATTACGCTGCAGGACCTGCTCCTTTTTCCCCAGAAAGTTATAAAAGACGGGTGTTGGCTGATACTGCCGCTCCTCCTGTGCAATGGCTTTCAAATCCAGGTTGACCCTACAGTTGACTGCAGATGATTCAAATTTACCATTGTAAGACGATGAGCGTCCGCCTGCTATCAACCCTACCAATTCTCCCGCTTTCAGGGCCGCAATTTTCCCCGCCGGAATCAAGGGCTCCATTTTTTCACTGATAGACACCGATGTTTTTGTGCGGTCAATACTCAGGCTTTCTCCTGTTTGTTTTACCTTACCAAATAAGCGCTCTAACCATTCCAGTGTTTCCTTGTTTCGTACCGCGCCTGACAGTATATTGCCTACAACCGCAGCAATGGTGGTTGCCGTTTCCTTTCCGTATTGCTGGTGAAACTGCGGCAGCTCCTGTAATCCTATGAGCACAGCCACTTTGTTGCTGCGCGCTGTTGCGATCAGGTTTTCGATCCGGTGTATAAAGAGCGTGGGCAGCTCATCGATGATCAGTCCGCAAGGCAGATTACCTCTGGAATTGATTAGCCGGCACAACCGGTTAATCACCAGAGAATAGCATGCCGAATTGATGTTCTGGGTGCCCGGATCGTTAGCCAGCACCAATATGCCCGGCTGTTGCGGATCGCTGATTTTCAGGTTGAAGTCATCTCCCGAGAAAACCCAAAAGGTTTCTTTGGTAGCCATCCGGCTGATAAATATTTTCAGCGTGCCAATCTGGCCCTCTAGTTGATTAAAGGCCTTGGCCTTATAAGCGTTGGTAAAGGGAGAAAGCAGCGAACCTAATTCCGGTTCGGAAAACAAGGCATTAAAGATCTCTTCGTACGAGCAATTTAAAAATGCCAACACATGCGGCAGCGTGGAATATTTACCGTCCGCGTACCTACTGAAAAAGTAAATGCAGGCGGCCAGAAAGTTGATCGCCGATTGGGTGAAAAACTGATCACTGCCGCCGCCGGATTTGTCGCCTTTCTTGAGCGCCTCCACTAAACCCTCCGCAGTTTCCAGCGCCTCGGCAAGGGTTTGGATAAAGTCCCGGCGCAAAGGGTTAATTCGCCGGCTTCTTTCTACTTCGTTGAGGTTGATGACATGAAACGCCGGATGTTTTCCTGGATGTTGTTTCCGGGCCAGCAGGTAGTGATAATAGGTGATCCGCGCGAGGTCCGGATACTTAAAATCGTACACGCAAAGTGTAAACTCCTTAGCCATCAGCTGCCGGATAAATGGCGCGACAACGCCGAAAGACTTTCCTGCGCCGGGGGTACCGATCAGCAACGTTCCCCTGAAAATGTTATCCAGGTTAATCCATCCCTGATGTATCTTATGGCGATAATAAAACAACATGGGTATATTAACCGATGCCGGGCTAAGACGCACTCGCTTAGACTGCATAAATGACTCTTGCTCCAGGTTCCATTTATCTTTGCCCACAGCGGAGCTGATGATTTTGGATATATTGTCCATAGCCAAATGAATGAGAATTGCGCCGCTCAAAGCAGAGCAGCTGTAACCTATATCATACCAGCTCGTCAGCGGTAAAACCAGCTCTCCGTTTTTGCCGCAAAACCATAAACTGCCAAAAAAAAGGAACAGTCCGGACGAAAGTGGATAAATAATTGCCTGGCGGGGTTTAATGTCTTTGTCTTTCCGGCTAAGGGTACCGACTGCAATCAGACAGATGAGCAGCAGTATAAGCAATTTACTGTTCAGGGCGCTTTTGAAAACAAACATGTGTTTTATACGCTGCAAAAAAAAAGCGAGCCTATAGTGCGCAGCCACTTCCAAAATGTGCTTTTTATGGGCGTACACAAATAAAAAGATATCCAGCGCCAGGGTCAGGTAAATTACAAATTGCAAAAGACGGTACAGCGCCTGCTGTTGCTTCGATTCCTCCATAAAAACTTTTTTTAATTGTAAAAATGGTCTTCTTGTCGTTTTCCGGTTGAGCATGGACACCGCCGCAGTTGACAATGCTACCAGCCATAAGTTTCGTTTTACGCGTTTTTATTCTTTTGCCGCTCAGCAACCAGCTAGAAGGTATCGGCTTTCAGGATATCGCCATATTTGACCGGCAGCGTAATTTCCCTACCGGAAATCTGCTTTTCGGTCAGCGCTATATTCAGCACCTTGTTTTCGGGAAAAATTGCTTTTTTCAGGACATAGACGTTCCTGTAATTTTTTTTAAAATCAGCCGAGGGATAAAGTTGCCACAGCGGTGGAAGTTCGATGGACTGGGCATTGGTTGCTTTTCCAATCTTTTTATCCTCGATTTTAAAACGGAGCTCATCCATGTTGTAAGCGAGATGAGTTGCATTGTCAAAGCGTAGGTCTAGAAATACAAAGTCCCCTACGGTGCCGATATGGATTAATTTTGCTTGAATCCCGTAAGCTTTTGCCTTTCGGATGACGTTGTAGTGGTGATCGGCAATCATGGCTAGCGCCTTTGCTTTCAGCTGGGAAGTGGTTAACCCGACTCCGGATATATCTACCGGCCGCATTTGTTCGGGCAATATGTTGATCTGGGTACAAATATCGGATGCGCCGGGAAAGGCGTCCAGACGCAGTTGGTACTGTGCTATAAAGCTTTGTCCGACAACGGTAACGACGGCTATACGCTGATTATTAGAGAAATGGCGCAGTGAATCCGGCATGATTTTAATGCGCAATATATTTTTAACCGGCAAATCTCCGGCGATGCCAGCAGCAGAAATATCCACATAGGCTATAGGCTCTGGTGATAGAAAATGAAGGGAAATGTTGCCGCTGATGCGGACCTCAGGCAGATTGCCAGCCAAAGTAGCCATCGCATTTTGAGCAAAAAGCTTGGCAGCAGTTGAAAGCAGTGCCGCCAATAGTAAAATCTTTGTTTTCATCGGAAGCTGATAAAGGATTTATAAATAAAACTATTCATTCCGCAAATCCGCCGGATCGACCAGATAGACCTGCGTATTATATTTCAGTTTAGCCTTGTTCTGACGGATCAGCTTATTGACAGCGGTAGTCGTAGACTGGAACATTTTCTGAACAACGCTCATCACCAATTGACTGTTATTTTCTGCCTGTTGCTGCAAGTTGACATTGCCAGCATCCCCGCCTAATTCCTTGGTGAATTCGCGAAAAGCGGACGCCGGTACATATAATCCGGGCAAGCCATCATTATCATACACCTCTAATTTTACCGGAAGGATATGGCTGCCTTGCATGATGGTGGTGATAGAGAGGGTGACCCGTTGCCCGCTAAACCCGGTAACCTGAGCATAGAGATAAGTGCCATGCCTGATCAGGAACCGCCCGGCCATCATATCCTCCAACAGGCGCACTCTTAGCCTGGAGCCCGCATAGCCGGTGATGTCCTGATCAACGATCGCCGTGATCAAACATTCCTGCTGGGCGGCGACCACGGTGTTGAATACCGGCGATGCTGCTGAAGCTTTGACTACTGGCAGCGGTTTTTCGCCAACAGTGGCCATCTGCGGGTCTTTGTGCGTCGCTTTTAGGCTGCCGGGCTCGCCCCTTGCTTGGGTGTCGGCAGCTTTGCCCATGCTGTCCACCAATGCCATTTGCTGGCGAAACAGCTGCATCGGATCAGTGGCCTGCCGGGTTCGTGGAGGGCCATCACCGTGAACAGGCGACCGGTTGATGCTGGCTAGGGCAACGGCCAGCGCTTCATCTTGCCGCTGGTAAGCTTGCGGCACCGAAATATTTGGAAAACCACCGGGTCCAGACCGGGTTTTTAAAGGATCATTTTTGTATTTCCAATCTACGGCTCGCCGGATGGAGTCCAGCATCTTTTTTTCCCGATCGTTATAAGATGAGTCCAGGTCTGGTCTGACGACTGGTTGCTCCTGAATATCGTTTAGCGCGGTATAGCCATCCGATTGCCCGTACTTTTGGCGCAAGGCATCCAGCTTATCGCTCAATGGCCGGGCGCTGACCTCGGAAGAAACGCCGGCAACCGCAGTTTGCAAAGAGTCCACCGCAGGAACTTCGGTTTTAGGCCTACCCAGGCTGCTTTTATATACGTAAAAAAAGATACACAGAAAGGGCAAGGAAATGATCGGGATGATATATTTGTTTTTTTTAAAGCTGATCGTCATGGTATTTTTTTGATTTGATGGTGGGTATTCTGGAGTTTACGTCTGGCCTGGCGCAGCAGCAGGCTGTCCTCTGCGCTTAGGCTATCTTTAGCCAGTAATTCATCAATCTTTTTTTTCAGCTCCAGAAGCTCCTTTATGTCCCTCCCCGTTGCCAGCAGTTGGCCCAGCCCGGTCGGAAAGCCGGCGGATGGCTCCTGCTGTATTTTTTCTGCCTGTGGATTTTGCAGGTTGTGGCGAAAAAAAAGCATAATCACCACCGATAATGCGATGCAAAAAAGCATGGCAGCATAGCTCAGCCTCGGATAGACATCCAGCAGCCTGGCGATGTGAGCTGTCCCGCGCTTACTATAAAGGATAAATGCCATACCCTGCGCACGAGCATGAATAAGGCGGTTTTTAAAAGGTGTTTTTCTGGACATTTTCAAGGTCTTTATTTTCCAATGTTTTCCAACGGGTGATCAGTACAGCATGAGGGTTATTATCGGATCTTACCTCCAAATCCCTCAGGTAGCCTTCGGTCACCAGCGAACGGGTTATCGTTGAACTCCTCCTGTCGATTCGCTGGGTGGCGTAATAACGAAAGTATTTGCGCGCCTTATCCAGATATATAGAATCCATCCGGATCGTCAAGACCGCACTGGAAGACATCACCGAATTAAAAAAACCTTTTTCTTTCAGGTTGTTGTATTCGAGCGCTCCGCTCTCATCAACCAGATACATGGCTTGTTTCATCTGATTTTCGATAAACTTATCATCTGGCGTCAGGGTAAAGAACAGCGAATGAAAACGGGCGATATCCGATCGGTACTCCACGGCCCGGTTCATGGCCACATCGGTTTGCCTGGCCAGTAAAGGCTGGCTGTGCTCATCCAGTATGTATATCGTTTTTCGGGCGTTACTAACCTGCTTATAGGCAAAAAAGCTAACGATCAGTGCAACCAGGATTAAAGTAATCAAACTGCCGGCCGACAAAAAAGTCGCCAGCCTGATTTTGGATTCAATGTTTTTGATGATCATAAACGTGGATTTGATTATAAGAATTAACCCTTTATCAGTATGCGGGTCATCATGCGTGAGAGCTGGGAGGCACCCCGGCCCATGGTAGAGGTCGCCGAGGTAATACCCGAAGTAGATACGATCCAGGTGGAGATACTGGGAACGGTGAGCATGGTCAGGGCCCCAATGATAAAAGTGATGATCACGATACCAAAAGACAGGATGCCATTACCCGCGAACCAACCGAGCTTTTCCAGATTGGCGCCAGTGGTGCCTACCAGTTCCCGGTAACGGCTAATCTCTGCCTCCATGGCATACTGCTGAAACAGCGAAGCCACATACATGACCAGATAGGCTACTCCGGAATATAGGTTGACCGAAACGAAACGCGCTACCCAGGTGCTGAAAGAATCCCTGAAAGCCGGCAGAATGCTGACTGCTACCGCAAAGGGACCTAAAATGATCAGTATGGTGGAAAAAATGATCTGGATCATAAAGATCACATATACGCAGATGCGCAGAAGCCACAAGGCCAGTGTTTCCAGGAGCGAGGTGAACAACAACTGCAGATTCACCTGCAAGCGATTGCGCATTTCGACAATAGGATTCCAGATATCAGCGAAGCCTTCCTTGACCGATGAACTGACCGATTGCCAGGCATTTTCGTACCAGGTATCCGCCTCTTTCTTGGCCGTCTCGGTTTGGGCCTCAACGGTGAGCAGCTGATCGGCGACGGTGGCCATCAGGCTAGCCCGTTGTATTCGGAGGTCGTTTACAGCAGTCTGATTGCCATCGAACAGGGATTCGGTACGAAGCGCTATCAGGTCTGTAGGGTAAGCCACCACACGGGTAAAAGGCGACCACCAGAGGATGATCATGACCAGGGAGAATGGCCGCAGCAGGGGCATGATCTCCAGCTTTTTATCTCCGGACATCATCTCATAGGATTTGATAGCAAAAAAGATCAGCATGAAAATGCAGGAAAGCGCCTGGGCGTCGTTAGTGAAGACGTCATAATGCGTCCAGACAGTATTTTTCATTTGTTTAAGAAAATGCATCATTCCTTCCTCGTATACACCGTTGCCCTGAAGAAAATTAAAGGTGTCTTTAAAAGAATCTGAAACCGGCACTGCATAGGCTCCTGCGGCAAGAGAAGTTGTGGTGTTTAAAAATCGCATAAAAAAGGTATTAGAGTTTACTATGGCTGAGAATGTCTGTTGCAATCTGTACATCAGACCTTGTGACCTGGGAAGCAGATAGGGATATATGCCGTTTTTTAAGTTTATCGCTACTTTCAGATAGCTCTATAAATTGTCTTGCAGTTTGCTTTTTTGCCTCCCAACCGGCCTGTAGTATCCGGTATTCGTCCAGCAAACGTTGGTAGGTAATGATGCGGGCACCTCGTTCAAGGGTGGTTGTCCTGGCAGCATTCAGTCTTTCAGCCAGTGCGTGACTTTCTTGCAAGTACCAATCCAGTAACTTGCTGCGGATGACATAATCTTTTTCCTGTTGCGCCAATCCGTCCAGCAGTCTGGCGTCGTTTTGGTAAAGCAAAGGTTGAAATTGGTGCCTGTAATACAACAACCATAAAGGATCGGCATCGCTGACGAGTCCCGAATAGGCCGTTACTTGCGTTAGCGCCATATTTCGAAGCGTGTCGGTCTGCAGTTTATATGCTTGCTCCGTATTTTGCAACCCGGCCGCTAAAGCCAGCCGCAGGGTTTGCGGTCCAAGGGGACTTAGTGGTCTGAGGTCATGCTTATGATAATCCCTATGCCAGGCCCACGTGAGCCAGTAAAGCGGGTTGAGGCCAAGAAAACCGGGCGAAGGTTTAAACTTATTCTGGTCCCACTGTTTGAACACCATTCGCTCCTGCTGATATCGGATGGACTCATCATTGATCTTTTTCTGTGCGCGGGCCAGGCCGTTGATCGCGATCAACAGCAGAAATATCAAACTTGATTTTTTCATGTCGTTATTTATTAGAGGTGAGCTTCGAAATAATTTCATCGGTCAGTCTGGTATCCTGGTTTACAAAATCCCGAAATGGATCAACAGCCTTCCACAGACTCTGCTGCCGGGCCCAGTATATCGAGCGGTTCATACTGTAGGCCAGCGCCCGCATGACTTTGAGTTCGCCAATTATTTTTCGGAGCAGCGCATCCCGCTTTTCAAAATCCATCAGTATTTCGTCCTGTTCTTTTAAAATAAAACCGGACACCTCAGTAACC
Source organism: Mucilaginibacter sabulilitoris (assembly GCF_034262375.1). Lineage (NCBI taxonomy): Bacteria > Pseudomonadati > Bacteroidota > Sphingobacteriia > Sphingobacteriales > Sphingobacteriaceae > Mucilaginibacter > Mucilaginibacter sabulilitoris. The sequence goes on along the minus strand of NZ_CP139558.1, from coordinate 2,229,015 downwards.
AGATTGATCGCCCGGGCCTTAAGCTGCCCGGCAACTTGTTCAGTAAATACGAGTAATAAGGGATCCGCTTGTGCTGCATCGATCATCTCATTTCCCGCTGTAATTAATTCATTAACGATTTGGCTGATCTGAACGAGGTCCTGCCCGTTTTTGAGTGCATCGTCGACCTTGGTAAGGGAATTTTTGACCATTTGCTGAACCAACACTACGGATGTCATATCCAGGTTAATGTCATCCAGTCGGTCACGTATAACCGTTAGATAGTGAAAATGAGTCATTTCTGCAGTTTCCCTGGCAGCAGCATTCTCATTGACGGCGGCAAAATGCCCTTTATCAAAAATGATCGACTGCGCTTGCACCACGGCGGGCAAACAACAAAAAAACAGGATAAGCTGCTTCATGGGGCGGTAAGTTTGAAGTTGGCCGCTTTGTTTAGAATAGTACTGCCGATTTGTTTATCAGAATTGACGTACACGGGGAATGGACTATCTGCTGCCAGCACCTTGCCGATAGCAGCATCTCGCATGATCGTGACCAGCCCTTGGGATGTTCCTTCGATCCGGCGTAATTCAGTCAACACATGTGCCATTAGAATCCTGCGGTCACTGGCCTTCATTTGATTCAGATCGCCTATACTGAGTAACAACCCATATAGATAATTACCGAGCAGGTATGCCCGGCCCGTCAGATCGGCTTCTACGTTATAAACCAGGGCAATCAGTGTGGGGCTATTTTCAGCCATGCCGATGATCAGCCGCTGCTGCCGGGTGATCTCCGCAATAATAGGGGCAGCCTGCAAGCCAATCTGTGCCGCACCGATAACTATGCTAAGCGTATGAAAACGGTCCTGCAATGTTCGGTACCCCTGTTGCAGCCGGATCATCGCCAACCGGTTGACGTCCTCATTAGCCCAAACCAAGGCTTGTTTATTTCTAGCCTCCTCCTGTTTGCTGTGCTCGGATTGACTTTCCGCTACCAGCTGATGCAACAAGGGTACATTGACCTGGGCAAAACCGCTACAGATTGATTCTGTCAGTATGATTAAAAGAACAAAAAAGACTCTCATGGAATGATCAGTTTACTATTGCCAAGGATATCATCGGCGATTGAATTATCGGTATTGACAAAGCCGGCATACGGATCGAGTGAATTAAAAATACCACGCTCCCTGGCCCAGTACATCGAACGGTACATCCCGTAAACTACTCCTCGGATAATCATCATTTCGCTTACAATCCTGTTGAGTAATTTAGCCCGTTCCCCACTGTCCATCAGATTATGATGGCCACCAGCTAGTATAAAAGAACCGACTTCAGCAGCAAGATTGGTCGTCCTGTTTTTAAATTCCCGGGCGCTATTTTCGGCAAAAAGGAGCAGTGCAGGATTCGTCCGGGCAATGGCGGTAGCCTTTTGGATATCTGTTATGATATCCCCACCGATATCCGCTATGTCTTTTATCGCCAAAAGGGAACGGAGAGCCGACGCCACTTCACTCAGTCCTTTATAGATAATTTGTTGCACGTCATTGACTGCGGTTAGCTGCCCGGTAACGGCCAGTTGGCCCCGGCCGATCATCGTCAGTTTGTCGTTAGTTTTGTTAAGCTGTGCGTTAATGACCGATGAATGCAGGCTCATGGCAGCGGCTGTCGTCGGATCAGCATAAATCGCCTGACCAGCTGCTGCTGAACAGGTCAAACAACAGCAAATAAATAACACCTCATTTTTTTTCATGATCTGAGATTTAAAAATGTTGAACAAGGCCATACCCTACCTATACCCAGGTGGCAGCCAGCGTATTTTGGTGACTTTACCAGGCCAGATAACGCGCAGATTGTAGGCGGGTAAAGGCTTCAGCAAATAGCTATAAGCCTCATGTTCCGCATCAGCACTAAGCATATATTTATAGTTCATCCGTGCTGCAGCGTTTTGGCCTGATTAAGGCCCGTCACAAAAGCGTCCAGTGTTAAACCGCTTTGCTGCATGTCGGATACAAAAGCCTCCAGGGCTGCCTGATAGCTTCCGTGGGCTTTTACGTAGGTTTGTAAGGCTAGCTTTTCAGGCTTTTCGGTGGTATAGGTAAGGTATTGGTAAATGGAAACTTCTACTCCGTAAACTTCGCCAACGGTTCCTCTTTTGATGTATACTTCTTTAAAGCGGCCCCTACCCGCTCGGTTGTCCAATTGATTGATGGTAAAAATCTTTTGCTCCTCGATTTTCGACAAAGACAGCAGTTTGGCGACTTCTGCGTAATTCTGCCGGAACTTCCCCTGATCAAGCAGGCAAATAGTGTCCGAATTGGCTAGAATACTGTCCTTGATGACGGCATTACCGAGAATGTCACCAAGCTCCTGGGTGACCACGATAGCCTCTCCCCAAAACTTGCGAACCGTCTTGTAAAGATAAAGCAGATAGTCTGCCATAAGTGGTGAGGAAACTGCCTTCCATGCTTCCTCGACAATCAAAGCCTTCCGCTGAAACTCACGGTGCCGCATCTTTTGAAGGAATACATCCATAATGATAAGCGTTACCACAGGAAAAAGAACCCGGTTTTCTTTGATGTTATCGATTTCAAAGACGATAAAGCGTTCACCCATTAACGAATCATCTGCGGCCTCGTTTAACACGGCCTGATACTCACCGCCTTTATAGAACTTTTTAAGCACATAACGAAATTCATCCAGGTCGAAAGGTACCTGTTCCTCTTCCTTGATTTGTGGTATTTGTTTGACGGCGAATTCATAAAATGTATCAAAGCTCAGGCCACCTGACCGCAAACTGGTATTGAAATAGGTAAAATAATAGCTGTTGATCACCTGCGAAATCACATCATACTCCACGCTATTCAGCGTTCCATCGGCGCCTTTCCAAAGCAGACCTACTAAGGTGCACAGGAAGTCCTTTTTTTCAATATTGAACTCCGCCGCGCTAATGGCGAACGGATTCATCGTAATAGGATTATTTTCCGTCCAGGTAATATATTTACCCTGATAATAAGCACAGAGCCCCGAATAAGAATGACCGGTGTCTATGATGACCACATCCATGTTGTAAAGCATATATTGCTCCAACAGTGCGCACATAAAAAAGGATTTTCCCGTACCTGACCCGCCCAAGCAAAACTTTGAACGGTTGCTGATACGCCCGGATTGCATCGCCAGATCCGAAGGGTCTATACATATGGGTATGCCCTGGCGGTCAGTAAAACGAATCACAAAATCCGAAATCTCGCTTTCCGGCAGCCGCTCTTTAAAGAAATAGCACAGGGCCGCATCACAAGTGGTCAGCAACCAATCATATTTTTTGAGCGCCACTGCATTACCCGGTAGCGCCGCCTGGAACAATTCCAACTGATTGTAGGCATTCCGGTTTGGTACAATGCCTTGTTGGAAAAGTGAGGCTTCAACAAAATTGGCCGCTTTATCTAACAAGGCAGATTCTGCACAAATCACCAGATTATAATGAACATTGACCACCGGCTGGCCATCACGGGCCACCTCGACGAGCAATTGATCGATATCTGCTACACACAGGTTATTAGCAGGATCCGGCACCCCGGAATGTCGTTTACGTTTGAGCTGAAGCTTATGCAGCGTCGCCTGCTGCGGGGGTATTTCGATCACCTGGTTGTAAATCATGCAGCAATAATCAGGCACCTGATATAGAAAGGCCAGATTGTCTTCCGGAAGCTCCTGAAAGATGCCTTTGTCATGATCCTTGAACTTGTAAGTACTCACCTGCGCCGGCAGGTTGATCTCATCGGTGTCCACCAGGCTGATGCTGCGTATTGCTTTCGAACCCATGTCAATCTGACGCTCACCGCAAATTAGATTATCCCAAACAGGTGGCTGTCCAGTAAATTCCATGCCCAGGGTTTGGGCCATTAGCCGGTTTATCTGCTGTTGAGAGAGTATTTGTGGTTCTAAATCTGCATCCTTGAGCAGGTCCATGATCTTTTCTTGGTGTCGTCTGAATGCTGTCAAAACCTTTGGGTCATAAACATAGAAGGCGTCTCTTTTTACCCGCCTGGTGACGGTCAGATAGGTACGAATCTGCGTGTAAACCCTGCCTTCAAAATGTTCATTATATTTCTGCTGAAGAAATTCCCCATTACATTTGCCTTGATATGAAGACCTGAAAAAAATATCTTCTTTCTGCAGGATATAGCCCTCGCCAAGTATTTTAATCAAATTTCCTAGCAAATGATGATATGCATAATAGGATGCTGTATCCGCTGCATATCGAATAACTGGATTACGGATGCTGAAGGTCATAGACAAATCCCCGTTTTCGCCGTACAGTATCTCGTCGACCACTGCCAGATAAGGTAATTTAAATTCCTTTTTTTTGCGGTTGCTGGCCATATCTCAATTTGAGTTTTACGGGATGAATAAATACGCCGGTAGCCCGGCTTTTGGCATAAAGACCGGCCTTTTGTCTTTGAAACGTTAATCCCAGCCCCCCGACGATGAGTAAAATGGTCAGAAAGCCGCCGAAATACATGGAGGTTAATGTTCCGATCAGACCGCCGGTAACCAAACCTATTACCAGGGATGCTATACCCCAGGCGATGAACCGCCCTTTAAAGCCACGGTAGACCAGCGGCTGTTGCAGGCCCTTATACACCGGGTATGATGTCTTCATCATACGCCGAAAAAGGCTTTGATCACAACAGAAACCAATACCAAAAATAAGCAAGAGCCGCCCCATGACATCAGTTCCTTGTTGATATCCTGATCACCAGCATTCCATTTGATGTATACGCGGATTCCTCCGATCAGACCTACTACAGCCCCGATAGCCAGAATCAGCGTAGATACCGGATCTACATAAGCCGTCAACGACGATGTCGCTGCATTAATGCCGGTTGTCCCGTCCGCATAAACATTGCGCTGGGGTAATAAAACTGCTGCAAGCACGATCCATGTGAGCAACTTGTTGATCTTTTCTTTCATTGCATAAAATGTTAAAGGGTAAATACGTATAAGCGTTCAATCGTAATCATATGCCGAACAGCGTCCGCAGGACAACGCTAATGATGGAAAGGAAAATACAGGCGAATAACCAGCCCATGACCTGGGCGTCAATGTGATGCCTGCCTGTCTGCCAGCAGACATATACCCGAAGACCACCTATCATTCCGCTGATTGCCCCCATGATCGCTGCCAGATCAGAAAGGCCAAAATACCATTGGCGGACAGTTGTTCTGACCTGGTTAAATTCATTGATCCCAGGTTGGGCAAAGCCTGAAAAAGATATCATCAGCAAAAAGAAGATCCCTAAGAACCGCAATACTGGTCTGTCCATAAGTTCTTTTAATAAGGGATATGTTTGGTATGTGCTATCAGATCCGCCTTTGACAGCTCCATTAGTTGGCTCATACTGACATTGCCCGCACGCTGCGGCTGCCCTGCAGCTGCTGACACCGCTGGCAATGCTGTCTGCCCAATGGCGGAATCAGGACCATCTTTGACTTCGTCCATAGCTAACAAGCTAACCTCCCGCGGCGGATCTTCCGCTGAGAGGTAAAGTTCCTGTACGTAGCTTTCGTCTTTCATCATGCGCTTATCATGCAACATGTCAAAAACAATCATCAGGATATAATATAACAGGTAAACGGCCACGATGGCCTGGAAAAATTGATCCCAGTTCATAATTGGTTTTGTTTTAGGTAATCATTATTGTGGCAAAGCCTCAGATAAAGTCAGTATCCGTTGGGAATTGGCAGCACAGTGACGCACTGGTTTTGCCTCGTTACTTGCAATCGCCAGAGATTATGGCTGCGCATTTATGGGCAAGGGCGGTTTGCCCGTAAGCTTATTTTTCGTATTTGAGGATATAATGCTCATAGATAAGTTCCAGTATAGGCAAGGTTAGGGCATGCAGGCTCATCGGTGTATGAAAGGTGGTGATGCGCTGAAAATCTACTTTGTCAGCCAATGCAGGTGTCACACCGCCAAACGATTGGAGCGCCTTGTCCACCTCGAGTTTGGTTTCATAGTGCACAGATGTTTTGATACGATTAGGTATGAAAACCAAAGGTAAACCGGGATTGATTTTCCGGATAACAATAGCAAAAAGCAAAGTTGGGGAAACCGAAAACTCATCATAAGAAAAAGGACAGAAAACAATGGCAGCGCGGGTAAGTAACGGAATCAGCCCATCCGCCAACTTTGGGGGCAGATCAATCAGTATGATCTCTCCCTGATGTTTTGCTAAAAAATTCAGCGAAAGATTAACCTCCCCGAGCGCTGGGATGACGGGGTAAGGGGGCATATTTTCCAGTATCTTTGCACGCTCGGCCTTAGCGACCAGTTGCTGCTGATCGTCCATGTCTATAACCCTTACCTTGCGCTTTTTTACATGGGTCAAATAATTAGCCAGGAGCAATACCAATGTACTTTTACCAGTTCCTCCTTTCTGATTTCCAATTAATATAATCATCTGCTTATTGCTTTTAATTTGTCATTACTTTTGCGTTTTCTGTTTTTACCGTAAACGGCCTCATCATCCACATCATCCGCAATATCGATATGCAGGGCCATCCATTCCCGCTGATCCCAGGCCAGGGTCCGGGCATCCGGCTGCCATGAGAGCGGCGCCTGAGGTGAATTCATTTGGCTTAACGGCATAACCAATTCATCCAGTGTCATGATCTCATCGCTACGGAAAACGCTGGCCGAAGGGTGATCAATGATGGTGAAGTCGGAGGGTTTACACCCTGCTTTTTGATGAAAAAAAAATTGTATCCCTAGTCTTTGATAAAGTGTTGTTGCCAGCGTTGATGTAAAGATCCTTTGTCTGGCGGGCAGCCAGTGAAAGCTTTTATTTTTATACAGCCCGGCATCCAAGGTTTTTTTGTGGGTATTAATAATGATGCTTATGGCAAGCTGCCGCTGCGGATTGTTTTTATATGCCGCCGTCCGTTCATCGATCCTTTGATCTTCCACCTCGGCAAGTCTTCGTCCAAATTTGTAAAGCACCAGTTTATTTTCTTTCCGAGAACAAGTGTAGCCTAAAGACCGCATGATCAATTCAAATTGATGTTTCAGAGAAAATTCATAGGAGAGCGCCAGCGCTACGTCCCTTTCTGCCTCAAGCTTTTCATGGTGGTCAGTCAACCTGTTTAAAATTTCGACCGCTTTGATATAGGTAAAACCAAAATCGATCAACTTGCCTTGTTTATCGACCCTGGAAGAGATCATATGAATATGATTATTTTTAGTATCCTTGTGATAAATCAGTAAATAAGGATTTTTAGCGTATCCCATTTGATCCAGCCATTTTTGCGCCAATTCCGTCAGTTCCTGTTTGTTTTTTTCCCTTGCTTTGCAAGAAATGATCGCGTGAAACTGGAGCGATTTGATGAGGCGGTTTCGGTTCGTAACGGCATTCAAGTAATTGACATAATCGCCTGGTTGTACCAACCCGATGGCCTGTAGTGCCTCAAAATTGTTAACCAGCATCAACTCACCACGGTCCAATTCTACCTTGTCGGTGTTGTAACGTACCCCTTTGAAGCTCTGCGCGCTCTTTAAAATTTTCACTATCGCCATAACATCAATTACCCATTAATTTTATCAGCTTGCGCATATGCTGCTCCAGCTGTTGTTGAAGGGAAATATGCTTTCCCAGTAACTCATTTAAGCCTTGATCCCAACCGGCTGCCTGCTTGGCTGAACGGGCGATCGTCTCTGCGGAAAGGCCAATAGCGGGTCCCAGGCGGTCCAGTACCTCCAAAATCCCCTTTACCTGTGTTACGATCTTTTGGTTCTGCTCAAGTAAACTGAACCGGACAAGTACACTCCTGTTAACATGGAATTGCTCGGACAGGCTAACCAACTGCTGATATTCGGTAACGGTTAGTCGTGTGGTAACCTGTACCATACGCTTGTTATGATCGGTAACAGCAAAATTTTCATCATCGATATCCATGGTGGTGACGGGTTAATTACGTTGAAAGATTGCCGGATCTTATATGCACCGGTCAGAATCCGGACTTGATTGTAACGCATTGGCCCCATTTGACCATAACCTGCTGGTATCTACCCCCTCAGTCATCAGTTTTTCGTTATAATCATTGTATTGCTGATAAATGCCCGATTGATCGGTGGCATGGGGCAATGTTTTCAGCAACTTCTCCGTAGCCTGTATGCCTGCCGGGTCGTGGTCGAAATAGACTTCAACATGTTCAAAATGACGACTGCGTTCAATGGCTGCAGTTAAAAAGGACAGCGAGTTGAGTACCAGGATATTTTTTGGCGCCTTTTTCTGATGTTCCGTTAGCCAGCTAAGATAATTCACATAGCCTTCAAAAAGGACCAGATCGCGTTGGTCTTTAGTACCAATAAAAGACATTCCTTTTCTGCCCAGGCAGCCTTTGAAATATTTGTTTCGGACTTCCCAACCGCCATTTTCATTCTGCCAGCCGGCTGCAAAGAACTGTTTTCTGTTTTTCTTTTCATCCTCTACATAATAATATACTTCTTTCAGCTGATTACCAGCAACATGCCATATATTCCGGTATTGCAGATAAGCGGTGATGGCAGGATTATTTCCAAGGTCTTTGACCTGCTCGACTAGGTAATGCGGAATTTTTACAGGTGCACGGGGGCGCTGATCGCGGTTTCTTTCCGGTGAGGTCTTTCTGGAAGCGTTATCGATTGACAGATCGGCTGCCTGTCTGATCCTGTCCAAAATCTCCACAAAGGAAAGCCCCTGCCAGTATGCTTTTGCGAATTCTATCATGGTCCCACCTTTGCCTGTACCATGATCATACCATACACCCAGTTCCTCATTAACGCATAATGACGGCGTGTTCTCTGCTGAACGTAACATACTGAAATACATCAGTTCCTTGCCTGATTTTTTAAACGGCTCATACCCAAGACGAGCTAACAGCTCAACAAGAGATATGCTGTCCCGAAGTACCTGAACATCGATAAAATTTGTCATACGAATCGCAACAAAGGGTATAATAATTGTCCACAAAATGTAAATGGAGATGAGCAAAACAGGACATTGACAGGTAATCAGACTGTAAAAAAATGCTAAATAGGTAATCGGATTGCACAGTTTTTACATAAATTGCACAACTATTGTAATCTTATACTTTCGTTGGCATAGATGTTGATCACTTTAACCAATAATTAATTGCGGCCATGGAGCAGGAATTTATAAAAGACGTTCAGATTTTCCAGAAAGCGATGGATTACATTGAAGCGAAACATTATTACTGGTTTGAATCCAGGTATGGAGAGACTATCAATCAAGAGCACGATCTGCTAAAGAACCATATCCTTGTCGATTATAAGGAACTTAACCGCGTATTACTGGAATTTGTTCCGGGTTCAGAATTACCGCCAAATATCCGGGCAGAATGCGAACTAGCTTTTAGGGAAATCTTTTATGATTAATCGATAATGAGCCGCACACTGCGGCTTTTTTCTTGATGGCCCGCGCCATCCACTGATGAGAACTGGATACGAATCGTTGTCTCCATGAGATAAAATCGGAGTTACACAAAAAAAGACCAAAGCTTTTTACGTAAACGAGTTTGGTAAGCGAATACGCCAGTTCGGGTCCATGATGTGATCCACTTTACAAACGCCGTAGCGCTACCGGAGATCACGATTATGTGCATTCTAGGAAAGATCACTGGCATATCCAAAAACTTACCGCTATTTAGTTGCTAAGCCCTTCGGTTGAAAACGGAATAGTCATCCGGATGCTTAGTTGATCGACGAGATCACTTTGCTCTTTAAGCTTTTTGCTATGCATAATTCAGAGATAACAGATAACTTTTACTTAAAAAACCGGCGGCGAAGCATTGTCGTAAACAGATCTACTACCGGCTAGAATTATCGGGGGAAATTATAATCTTTACATTGACGAATGTGGCATCATTTGGTACCGGCAGCGGGTATCGAGCCCGTTAATGTCGTTTCTGCCGGTTTATATTTTCGGGACTACCCACCTCAGATCCTATGATCCGGACTTTTGTCTGCCTCCGTGCCTTCGGCCTGTTGCGACTTTACGCTCACCTTCACGGAATTTCCGGTTTTCCGCCGGATAATGCTTTGTCCCTATACGTCAAAGAACCATGGTAAATTTCGGTTACCGCGCCTGACGGCCTGATGACCGCAGTCGACTCTGTTAGAACTTGATATCGACATCGCTGTCAGATTGTTCTTTACAGTTTCATGGAGGCAAAACAAGGATTTATTGCCATAGGCAAACAGGGAAAGGGGGTAAAATATTCATTTCACCCCCGGGGGACTTCAAGTATTAAAACATTATTAATCAATAGCATATAACTAGCTCAGGCATTTCTAGCCGGCATCAAATTTTGTTAAAATTTCTTATGAAGGTTCATAAGATGAGTGCACACTACCACGATTTGGAGAACAAAGGGCTGGGATTTTGCAGGCTGATTAAGAAAATGCCGTAGTAGGTCATTATATATAACCGAAAATCACAAGAGATGCTAGAAGACGGAAATATTTAAGGTTAATAAAACATCAGCCATATTGAGACACCCGGGCGGCGTTTCAAATGCGGGGATACCTTACATTCCGATAGCTGCGTTCGACCATCAAATATTTGCTTGCGACAAAAAATATATGGTTCTTATCGAATGGTTAAACGTACCGTAACAAAGGCGGTTAGATTACGAATTTTGTTTTCTTACCCTACGCACCGGAGGGTATTTCGGAAGTGAAATTTCAAAATTCAGAATATCAAGCGGCTGTACCTCGAGTGCTTTGCATACGGCGATAAAATGGCTAAATGAAAAATTGTTTTTGCCGCGAAGCAGCCTGTAAACCTGGCTGTAACTGAAATTAGTACGATCCTGAACGTCTGCCAAAGTGATGCCGGAAGACTTGGCCCTTTCCCAAAGCTTCTCCCTAATCAACGCTAAAGATTCCTTGTCTTTATACTGGGCCGGCATAAAGACAAAAAGAAATCAATTAGCTGAAAATTTCTATTCCAAATTTGGAATATTTTAAAATAATTCTTTAATTTGGGAACGTGGCATTTTCTAACCAAATGAAAATATCGAACCCCATTATTTGATGAAAAATCACGAAACAAGTTTCCGTTTTGCTATTCGGCGGACAAACAATAGCCAATAAAATCAACTATAATGCAGAATCCGGAGGTTTTATCAACGCCTATAAATGATTTACCCGCAAGCACATTCTTTAAAGAAGGCAGCACAACAATGGGATTCGAAACGTTAAAAGAGATTTTAAATACTGCGCCTAAGGACCTGCTGGCCAACGAGAATTTCAACTACGTCTGGTTTGGGGAATTGGTCGATTTTTTGACCGAGCGCGGTATCTTGCACTTGTTGCAACCTACCCAGGGAAACAGTAGGGTTTGAGGAAATCTATGGCATGGCTCAACATTCTGGTTACTTTCAAAGCAGAAGATTGAGAGATGGCGTAATAGGCATTGCTAATACTTTCGGCAGAAATATGCTCTTGTCTTTTGGTCGTAAAAACAGTTGCAGCATGATCAAATATTGCCGTCAAGCTAATATTACCATAAAAACCGGATTCATAAAATGTCCGGATCATGCAAGCCAACTGCTTAACTGAAACCGTTAATGGGACCTTAGTTACGATCAAAGTATCTTCATGGCGCGGCATTGTCAAAGTCAAGAGCGTACCATAGTCGCTTAACCAATCTTTATACATTGAACTAATGTGTGGCCAGTTGGCGTCATACCGACGGCTGTTAGTTAAATCAATCGTCGGTACACAGGACATCAGCCCTCCGAAATATTTTGAATAATCTGCCGGCGGAACTTGCTGAATGCCATTTAAAGCCCTTTTTCGTAAATAGGTTAGGAAGTGAGTGTGGTTAAAATTGAAAGAGATTAATGTTGAGATTAGGCTCTCGGCCCTCATTAGTTCAGGGTGAATCCGTTTATTGGCAAGCTCAGATATAAGCTCCTCGCGATAAAATAAATCAGATAATTTCAATGGTTCGGTTGGCTGGACAGTGTACATAGGAGATAAACTCTCCATAAGATACTTTGCCAGTAAATCATCAACGCTCATTTGGTTAAGGTGATCTATAAATTGCTCATATTTTACACGAAATGGATTCATTCGAAACGCTATGAAGCCAATAGTTACAAGCTGCTCCTTATCGATAAACTTATGGTAATACGCTAATAAATGCTCCAATAGCTGACATAAATCATTTAGACCCTCGCATTGAGAAACTTGCCACTTTTCAGCTATTAACCCATTTAAAAAGTTGAAATGAAAATTAAAATATCGACTTAGCGATTCTTCGGAATGGTCAGAAAAAGCCGCAATCGACCATTCTTCCATGGCCCGACTGCAGCTTTTCAAAATGACTTTGCTAAAATCTATGGAACGTTTTCTATTTGCGCCAGCTTGCCCACCGAGGTGCTGGGTTAAAACTGAGGATAATATAGTAAGCTCATTTTTTAGCATCTGAATAAATAATTAAACGATATGCGTCGACGAAATTATCGTAGTGCAATACGTTGTAGGATCAGTAACTCCTGACGTAGTTTTAACACCATCCCAGGCTGGCCTACTGTTCTTAAAAAGTTTTGAGACTTGTGGTTTTTGCAATTTTGGTTTTTTAGTTTTCATAATTACATAATTTAATATTAATATTTATTTACTTATTTTAATTCAAAGATTGAAAACGGCATTTATGGGACGGTAAACAACATTTTATATCATGAGAAATCATATTAACAGGAGTTTTCACTATATAAAATATCACTTTATATATTGGTTTCTGTATATAACATATGAATTGTTTTTTTTAGCCGTCCTTAATCATGTTCCTACTCCGTTCTTCAATTATTTTGTGTATTATGGATGTAACATCTCTTTATTTTATACCCATTTTTTAATACTTAATCATTGCGTAAATGGTCAAAATCAACGATACGGCAGCCTTATAACGCTCATCATTATAGAAATGGCTGCGGTTACCATACTTAAAGGCGGATTAGATTATTTTACCCTTATTAATTCAGAGCCTAAAGAGCAGTTTTGGCCAACTTTCAAAACTTATTTAGGTCTTAATGTGTTTCGAAGCTTATATTATCTAATTCTCTCGACCGTCGTGTGGTCAGCTTTCAATCTTGGCCGATTCCGGCGAAACGCAAATGAAGCATTATTCAAAAACGCCATAACAGAGAAAGCCAATGCCGAACTAAAATTCGAATATGCTGAAGCTCAAAACGCTTTCCTTAAACAACAAATCAATCCACATTTATTATTCAATACGCTAAATGCGATTTATAGTTCGGTTTATATAAACTCACCCCAAGATTCGAAAGTAATTCTATTGCTTTCCGATATAATGCGTTTTAGCTACAAGAAAGCAGACCCTAAGGGTCGGGTACCATTGAAAGATGAACTCTTACAGCTGAGGAATCTTATTAAATTAAATTCCTATCGATTCCAAAAAACCTTTGAATTAGAGTTCAATATCGTTGGTCACCCGGCTGAGTTTTCTATCATTCCATTGGTCTTAATCACCCTAACTGAAAACATGTTCAAACACGGTGATCTAAGGGTTCCGCCGCACAGCCTTGAGATAACGATAAACCCAGATGGACATTTGCGTTATATTACTCAGAATGTCCCCAAAGCGCGCGGCAATGACAACGAGAATACACATGTCGGCCTCAACAATACCAGACTTCGGCTTGATTACGCTTATCCCAATAATTACGAACTTCAGATAACAGAGGCCGGTGACCTTTTTAGCCTGGAACTTAATATAAATTTAACCTATGAACGTAACAATAATTGACGATGAACCGCCAGCAATTACCTTACTTTCTGCATACATTCAAAGAACGAAATTTTTGGTTCTGCATTCAACATTTACAGATCCAGTAGATGCCATATACGTCTACAATTCATCCAATCCACCGCAGCTTACCTTTCTCGATATAGAAATGCCAGGAATGAACGGCCTGGAATTTGCAAGGCTCATTGCTTCAAAAAGCCAGATCATTATAATTTCTTCTTTTCGAAATTACGGGCCTGAAGCTTTCGACTTATCGGCAGTTGACTACCTTTTAAAACCATTTTCCTATGATCGTTTTCTCGACGCTATAAAAAAGGCTTCAACTAATACCCTAACTCCGTCGTCCCGAGATTTCTTTTTCGTACGCACCGAAACCAAAGGAAAGTACGTTCGAATTGACTTGCCTGATATCGTTTTTATTGAAAGCGACGATAACATTGTTCACATTACAACTTCTTTCGGCCAAACAACCGCAATGAACAAACTTATAGATGTCCAGGCCTGGCTTCCCACCGACATTTTTTCAAGAGTTCACCGGTCCTATATCATAAACCTCAACCAGGTTCATGCAGTCGACAAAGGTCAGATAATATTAAAGAACGAAAAAGTTATCCCGATCGGACGTCAATATAAAGAACAGTTTATGACAGACCTTCATCATCTAACCATCACCGGCCGCTTATAAATGTTACGTCAACCTGCAATTGCCTTTTTAGTTGTGTTACCACCTTTTTTGATAAACAATGCCAAATAAAAGCCTCATGCATGCGCTGCTCACTAATGAAAATTCGATTGATCTCCATGTGAATTATATCGGCAATCAGCCTTTGGCGGGCCAGTGAGCTTAAATCGACGGATTTTTTTGAAAGCAGCCTAATCGCCGTATCAAATTCTAAATAATCGTCATCAATAGCAGACTCCATTGCCTTCAATAAATCCGGACGTAGTTCGCGGTATCGATCATCCATTGACCGTTTCAGGTTTTTTCCGCTGCCATGCTCATTAAAAAACGCAGCTGCAACCCATTCGCACAATTGGCTAATTTGTTCTAAATCATTTTCAAAAAATATGGAAACGATTCGGAAACAATGGACAATGGGCCAAACCAAATCGTCTTCCCTCCCATTCGTTTTCGCAATTATCCTTATCCCAACTAACGCACTCCCCTTAAAAAATGCCCACTCGACATCTTCCATTAGCCTGGCAGAATATCGTTCTATTTCGCGCTGGTAGGTATCGAAATATGTTTTTTGGATCATTCCCGATGCCATGAGCGGGCTGAAAATTGATTGAAGATCAAATTGCACATCCTTCACTATTGCTAAGTCGACCTTTACTCGAAACCGGAGATGGCTACCCGTATCATAATACCGTATGAAGAACCATTGCTTTAAACGGTCCCTATTCCGGATAGCCCATGGGATAAGCGTTTCCGACAGGATACGCTCCATGCTTTGATAAGTCGCATAGATTTTAAGATATACCCATTCAGAACCCGGTTGAAAATCCCTGATAGTTGATCCAGATTGTACAACTGCGGCTACAGGTTGATAAACAAATTGGGTATTTCGCAATGAAACTATAAACTGCGAATTGTGCCTCCCACCTTTTTTCGCCTGACTATCATCTGGTGCAATAAATTCGGTGACTACAGTTTTAGACTGATCGTTGAGCGCCTCCAAAAAAAATATTGCTTCTTCATCATTAGACAGATCAAAAAATAGTTGCTGATCTCCCCTGCCTACTGAGATCATCGGAGGGATTCCCCTTTCCCTGCAAAACAAATGAAGCCGGCTTATGGACAACGGTCGCTGCATTAGCATCTTTATGTCAACTTCACTTACATACCAGCGGGCAAGACTAATAACACACCGTCCGTATGCTATTCTTGGATAGAAATTCAACCCTGGAAAAATCTTTTCCGGATCAAAATCAAAATTTGCGCGAATCGATTTATATTGCAATGCGCACAAAAACCGGAACAAAGGCATCTCATTATGATGATAATTAAATGCCGTTGGCAACCGGGGAACAATACGTTTGCCCGTAGGCCTGTGAATAAGGACAATTTCATTCCTCCTAACCAGCACGTCAATGTCCCTAGGTAAAATAGCGCTTTCGGCTGGGAAAACATTTAGTGGTATAACATGCTCATATATTTGCCTGCGCCTGTTTATATTATCAATTTTTCGATGACTAAGCTGTTCAATTTCGGCAAACAAAACAGTTGGATTCGCTTCAGATTCCTGTTTAGCAGTAGCTTTACAAAAAGCATCGAAATCATCACTGAATGCTGAAAACCGCCCGGTTAGTGCGTTGGCCGTCGCCCCTCCGATATTTTGAAAAACAATCTTATTTTCTCCCAAAGCGCAAAAAACACTGGTCGACGGCGGAAACTGCAAATTATTACCAGGCAAACCGGAGATATCATTCATTGTTAACGCCACAGACTCCCATTCGGTTCTTCTGCTATTCTGAAGCCAGACCTTCATTAACAACCTATGAACTGGCGACCAGATTATCTGATCATTTACTTTCGGTTCTTGTTTAAATTCCAGGCCTTTTATTAATTCATGCTCGTCTGTCGGTTGTTCTTCATCAAACAGAACACCAAGGTCCGGATCAAGGGCTTCTAAAAGCGGCACATGCCTTTCGCCAAACTTCAGTTCAAATGCTTCCCTAAATTTATCCAGGTTATTTTTTGGCGGAACAGGGGCCAATAAATCAAGGGCCTTTAGCGCTTCCATAATTTCCTGTTGCCACTCGGCGGATAAGCTCGCAGACTCCTCCATTTCCATACCAGCATATAACAATTTGCCGTCGTCAGGTTTTGGTAAATCAGGATCTGTAGCGGAAACAAATTCCGGCAAATTCAGGTCTTGATCGTATGGTACGGTGCAATATTTATTTAACCATTTACCTTTTAACAGAGACAAAGCATTGATGGTAATCAGCACCTGCTCATTGACGAGTCTGGCCATATGATCAGTTGCCTCATCGCGCGTGCAATCGGTCAGTTCGATCAAATAGCTACTAAGCTCGTTTAAGGGCAATGGTTTTTCTTGCAGATAGGCAAGGAGCAATTCATCTGCCGGATCATACTCAAGCAAGTAAACCGAAAATAATAATTTGCCCTTTTGATCTTCCTCATATCGTGAATATCGCCAGCCGGAACTCAACTGGTACAGGGTCGGATTAATTGCAATTAATGTATCTGCTGTCAAAGAATCAGACTGCAAGTGCTGCTGCTCAAACTGAACAGCAGGAAGTAAATGCAATATCGGCTGTTTGCTGTCGGCATATTGTTTCCGCTGATCAGCATTCCAGTCGGCAAGCCCGAATGATGAAAACACGCCAAATGGCGTACCTCTGAAGCTCATCCTATTGTAGAATTTCAATGCCGTGAGCTGCTCTTTTTTGGTCAACAATTCGAAATCGAAATTCTTTTTAGCAAGCTCATTATAGAACTCCGTTGAGGCAAGCCAAATCGCATTCTTAAAAACGTTTGTTTTAAGCACATCCCGAAGCTTCCCGACCTTATAGGCAGACGATTCCAAATAAGGTGTTCTTACAAAGACCTTGTCAAGAAATTCGATATGCTCAGGATTAACCATTATTTATTAGAATAATTTAGGACACAATTACTATAAACTCTGTTGTAGATCAATATCAAATTCACTATAAGTTCTATCCAGCTTCTCCACCATTGATTTCTATCCGTTTGCAAACCGGGCAACGCTCCGGCGGCGCTGCAAGCAACAACTCAACAGCTTTTGTTAACGCAATTAATTCATCAAATACGGCGGCAATCTCATCGATACTAATTTGACCAGACCCTTGCTCCTTCTCATTGGCTTTGATTATCGCTGCAAAAACTTTCCACAAGCTCGATTCTATCGTTGCGGAATCAAACAACCTGAAAAACACCCGCAATACCTGATCTGGGTCATACTTGCCAAAATCCCTGAGATTAACAACAACCCCCATTTCTTATAGAATATCTAACAACCTGGTAAGGATAAAGAACAATGGCTTAAGCAACTACCGATAAGAATAAAGCAGGTCAGGACTATTAGGAACAAAAAAATCATGGTACCAATTTTCGCACGTAATATCTTTAAAGCATTTCCAACTTGTTTAGAAACATTGGCTTCAGTTGTATTGAGCTGTTCGGCAATTTCCCGATGCGATAAATGATCCTTTCGACTCAACTTAAAAATCTCACGCATTCGTGGAGAAAAACCCATTAGCTGCCGCTCGATATACGCTGCCAGTTGTTGCTCCCTAATTTTATAATCCGTTGACGCATTTGTATACCGATCGATGTAATGATCATCGGCGCATGAATCCCAATAGCTGCTTCTGATCTCCTTTTTTGCCCAGAAATTGAAAATCCCATTTCGTACTGAGGTGTATAGGTAGCCCGCCGGATTTGACTCGATATTATAAGCCGACCGTTTTAACCATAAATTGGTGAAAACGTCCTGAACAATATCCTTGGCAGCATCCTCATCGCGTAATTTTTTGAATGCATGTCGAAAAATAGGATCAAAGTACCGATGGTAAATTTCTGTGTAGGCCAGGTGATCAGATTGCTTAATCCGGGTACAAATTTCAGAATCTGACAATATGCTATAATTTACATGGGCCATCTTTCCTCCACTTCTCTATTGTTCACGAAGCTTGTTTTAAGGTCGGTTTATTGCAGATGGAATATTTAAGGTTGGCGATCAAAGCCGAAAGCTTTCAAACTCACTAATGAATGGGCATAACTTTCCCGTTTTGATTAAATACATTAATCATCCTATTGGAAAACGATGAAGTTTTTGGCTATTTTTGAGACAATACAATCTCATGCCCTATGAACTTTCAATTTTTTTGAAAGCCATATTACCTTAAATAACATCTGGTAAGTAATTGCAAACGCAATTATTCGGGCGGCTTGTGTACGTTCTTTATAACAGACCGGCAATGCGGATCAGTTAAGGCAGAAAAATAGAAAACAGAAGGAAAACCAAAGAACCAGGCGGCTTTTGGCAGGCATTGGTGTTGGCTATTTTTTCTCGTTTTCATTGTTTTATTATGTTTAAAACGAGCCTCCAGCGCAAGGGTGCAGTAAAGAGTTTGAGTTTGATATACCAAACGGGCGAACCCTACTGCATCTTGAGCAACGGTACCGCCAAGTAACCTAACTCCAACTTTTCAGATGGAGCTTGCCCCTCAAAATGGCTTACGTAGGGCTCGCCCGACTGGAATAATATCGCGAAGATAAAATATTACAGCCATAAGGGCGAACTCACGGTCCATCTCACAGGGCAAAACTTGGCGGTTTTATGTGTGAGAGACTTCGTTTCGTGAAACATGCATTCATGCCTCACCTATTTGTCGCTTTTAATACAAAACAAATGTAAAAACAATAAACGAAAAAAGCAAATGCTTTTTTCGTTTTAAATTCATTTAGTCGTGCCCATAGAATACTCTTACATTTCAATCAATTTTGGAAAACAAGTAAAACGATATTTGCTCCATTTTAAGCTTAGTCACACGGACTTAGCCAAACTTATTAGGATGAGTTCAGTTGATATTCAAGATATTATTGATGGAAAGAAAGGAATGGTACTTATAACAGCTGAAAAAATAGGTAGAGTTTTCGGCTTGACTTACTATGAATTTGGGAACCCGAAATATCCTTTACCAGCTTTCAACGAATTACCCGAAAGTACTAAAGTACTTATAGCCGAAAGAAAAAAGGTTGGGGCACCTCGGAAATTTGTAGACCATGGCTTAGCTGATGCTCTAGATAAAATTCTTAATAGCCATTTTTTGAAAGAGCCGCATACTGCCAAAGAGATATTCGCGCAAATGCCAATGGCTGTGAGAGACTTAGTAAGAAACGCTGCACGGATTTCAGATTTATTAAATCGGGAACCTCGGTCCTTATTAGTGATAAAATTCAAAATTAAGGGTTCAAGGGAATATTCGTATCAACTCATTGAATTTGCAGGACAATAGCAGCAACTATCTACCAATGAAGAAATTAAGTATGATAGATTGCTTGAATCGAGTTCTATTTGGGCCGGCAAGCGCGTTAGCCTGAACAGAAATAATTTTTAACGTATTGATGGATAATATCATTCCGCCAAATACATTCACAAAATGTGTAAAACCCTTCAAATCAAGCGATTTGAGGGGTTTTTTGTTTAAATCACCTCTCAAAATTGTCAAAAATCACCAATATTTCAGCGCGTCTTCTATAGCGCGATCCTGATGCGGGGACTGAAATCGGGCCATTGGCGGGGCGTTTGCAAAGCAGAGACTAATGATAAAAGCAGACCTGATATGGATAAATAATAGCACTACCCCCTCTTCGCCAATTGCTTTCTTGTCCTAAAAGCTTGAACGCAGGCACTAAAACTGGTCATTTTGAAATTGGTCAAATGGGGTCAATCAAGTTTGGTTTATCCATTGGGGACAGAATTGCTGACCGTGTCAAAAATGCTCGGTTATAAAAGTATAAAGACCACACTGATCTACACTAAAGAAAGTGAAAGACAAAATGAAAATAGAAACTGCCGCAAGGATAAAATTGGATTTGAAGAAAATGAAAGTAAAATGAGGGCGCCATAAATTAATGACGGCAGTAGATACAATTCGATCATTTCCATATTAATTAAATGACTTTTGTAAAACTACTGCCGTTATAGATCTGCCCATGAATTAAGCTAACAATTCTCCCATCCCGAATATGGTCAATCCTTTTGCGAACTGTTTTGCAATTGCCTGGTTAGCCACATCGATATGTTTCCCTGTGATCGGGTCAACAACTGTCCTGAAAGGTCTTTTACCTTTCCCTGTACCGATCAGCTTTACAATAGCATCGGCAACATCCTGCGCGGGATCGTTTCGTTATTTAATTTGACCGCTTCATTACATCAGTAACCCACCTTTATTTTCCATAACTTGCCGGTTCAAACAAGTTATGCCATAACGCGTCATGAAAAGGGTAAAAAATATGGATCCTGGGTTTTCAGTTCCTTCTCTCGCTATGCTTGAACAAGAAAGAAGGATACTGTCGGAGCTGGGCAATGATATCACCGGGGTTTGGGATAAAAATGACCTCATTACTCTTTTTTCAAAACGGATCAAAAGCCTGTTCTATTTTACGCATACGATCATTACCCTCATTGATCGTGAAGATGAAACCTATGCCGCTTTCCTGCTCGATCATGAATCGCCCCTCCGCTCGCGTGGAGACTATCCGGAACTGGTCAGCACTCATTTTTCTTTGAACGAGCCATTTATGCAGACGGCATTGCAAGCTGCGGAACCCATATCCTTTTTACTAGAAGATGTGATGGACCAACCACAAAACCCTGCTTTTCTGCGCGCTAATTATGAGAGAGGTGCCAGGAAGCTCCTGATGACCAAACTGATGAACGCGGGAAAACCAATGGGTTTCATTCATCTGTATTCCGATCAGCCTGACAGCTTCAGCGAGGAATTCCGGGATGTAATGAAAGGAATTGCACCCCAGTTGGCAAGCGCGGTTTCCAACATTATCAAAAATGAAGAGATCTTTAAAAAGGAACAGGAAAAATCTGTTCTCCTCGATCTTAGTAATGACATCGCAACAGTAAGAACAAAAGCAGAGCTGGCTTTGGCCGTTAGCACGGTATTGCGAAAAATAAACCCGCAGGGGGGCTTTGTCATTCGCAGCATCAATGAAGACGGCACCACCACAGGTCCCTATGTTTACGGTCTCAATCAAACGAACGGGCCGGAGAGATTGATCGGGTCGGACGAGGCGACGTGTCCCATCAATGACGGGCTTCAGGACCGCGTTTTGAATAGCCCCATCCCGCTATTGTTTAACATAGACAGAGAAATACAACGGGGCATCACCTCAGCCTATTTACGATACTGGCAGACGATAGGATTCAAGGAGATCGTAGGCATCCGTTTGCGTAACGGTGATACGGATCTCGGAATTTTATTTCTGGACATCCGCGAGATCAATATCCGCCTGCTGCAAGGCCTTTGTTCCCAGGTCTCCGTCGCTATGGCCAATATTATCGCCAGCGAGCAGATCATTAAAAAGCAGGATGAACAGGCCTTTCTACTTGATTTCAGTAGTGATATTGCGCGAGTAAGGACAAAATCTGATCTGCAGGCGGCTATTTCCAGGGTCCTGGACAAAATTCTGCAAACGAAGTTATCCATGATCCGGGTGATCGATGAGGATGACCGCCACTTGTCGCCCTTTATGTATGATGAGGAATTGTTTGCGCACACAAAAGCACATTTCGCTGAATTACGGGATAACCGGGTCACCGTCGACGATGTTTATACGGCAGAAGTGCTGTCCAGCGAAGACGGTATTATTTTTAATATAGAAGAAGAATTAAAAAGCGGCAATAACTACGCAAAACTTTGGGAAACCACCGGCTTAAAAAATGTATATGGCATGCCGCTGCGGGTCGGGAACAAAAATATCGGCACCATCTGGCTGCTGGCCGACCGGTTAAGCAAGCTGATGCTCAAGGGTATTTGCGCCCAGATATCCACAGCCATTGCGAATATACAGGCCAATGAAAAATTGCTGGCTTATAAAAAGCAATTGGAGGTAGAGAACGATTATCTGAAAGAGCAGATCAAAACCATTTATAACTTTACCGAGATCATTGGTAATGGTGAGCAAATGCAGAAAGTGTACCGGCTCCTGTCGCTGGTGTCGGAGTCCAACACTACCGTTTTGATACTGGGCGAAACAGGCACCGGAAAGGAACTGATCGCAAGGGCCATTCATAATGCCTCGCCGCGTCATCAAAAATTAATGGTAAAGGTAAACTGTGCTGCCTTACCGGCTAATTTAATAGAAAGCGAATTATTTGGTCATGAGCGGGGGTCTTTTACCGGCGCTATTGACCGCCGGATCGGTAAATTCGAACTGGCGAATAACAGCACGCTGTTCCTGGATGAAGTTGGCGAACTGCCGCCCGAGGCACAGGCCAAATTGTTGCGCGTGATCCAGGAGCGCGAACTGGAACGTTTGGGGGGTAAACAAACCATCAAGGTAGATGTTCGTTTAATAGCCGCCACTAACCGCAACCTGGAAGAAGAAGTAAAGGCCGGCCGTTTTCGCGCGGATCTGTATTTCCGCCTGAATGTATTCCCGGTCAGCCTGCCTGCGTTACGCGAGCGGCCGGAGGATATCGAAGCGCTTACCCACTTTTTTGTACAAAAGTACAGCAGGAATACCGGACGTAAGATCAGAAAGGTCGCACCAAAAGTGCTGCAGCAATTGCGCAGTTATACCTGGCCGGGCAACGTGCGTGAGCTGGAGCATTTAATAGAACGCAGCATCCTGCTAACCACCGGTGACGTTTTGCAGGAGGTGCACCTGCCACAAAATACGACTATTGATCAGCCGGGATCGACACATCTTTTGAACCGCCCGCTGGAAGAGGTGGAACGCAGTTATATCATTGAAATATTGAAACGCTGCTCCGGCAAAATTTCCGGCGTGGGCGGCGCCGCCGAGATTTTGCAGATTCCCGGCAATACGCTTCATTCTAAAATAAAAAAATTGGGTATCACCAAGAGTGACTATTTCAGCTGATCATCGTTCCCTAAATTAAGTGAGACAAGTAGTAATTTCACTAAATATAGTGAAAAACAAATGCCCCAAATTTACTTATCTGTCTGATTTGTAATTATTTATTTGAATGGCATCTGATTTGAATTGTTAATGCAAAAACATTAATCAATCAAACTCATGAAAATCGTAGTCATTGGAGGCTCAGGCCTCATCGGAACCAAAGTAGTAGCACATCTTCGCGGTTCGGGACATCAGGTCATCGCCGCCTCTCCATCTACCGGCATTAACACCATTACCGGCGAAGGTTTAGCCGAAGCAATGAATCATACAGAAGTTGTTATTGACCTGGCCAATGCACCTTCCTGGGAAGACCAGGCTGTACTGGATTTTTTTGAAACATCCGGGCGCAATTTGCTGGCAGCAGAGATCAACGCAGGGGTAAAGCATCATCTGGCGCTTTCAATCGTAGGAACGGACCTGATGCAAACCATCGGCTACATGCGGGCAAAAAAAGTCCAGGAAGACCTGATCAAACGATCAAAAGTACCCTACACGATCATCCGGAGCACACAATTCCTGGAATTTATACCAGGTATAGCCAGCCAGGCTGCAAAAGGGGATGAAGTACATGTTTCCAGTGTAAAATTCCAGCCCATTGCTTCAGATGATGTGGCTTTGTTTGTTGCCGAAGCTGCGCTGGCCGCTCCTGTTAATGGCATCGTAGAAATAGCCGGTCCGGATCGCGCAACGATGTATGAAATGGTTGCACGTTACCTGCAATTTACAAATGATCCGCATAAGGTGGTATCTACCGGTAAATTTGAATACTACGGCGGAGCGGTAAGTGAGACGGCATTAGTACCGGCCGGAGAGGCAAAATTGGGAACGGTCACTTTTGAAAAATGGCTTAGCCAGCAAAAGTTAGAGGCCTAAATGTAACACCTATAAAAAATTAAAGAATGAACAGCGAACAGTTAATAGAATTGACCCGGGAACTCATTGAGCAGGCCACCCATTTTAACATGCCTTATGTGAAGGAAGCTTATTCGGATAACTTGCTCATCGTTAAAGTAGATCAGGACGGCGTGGTTGATACCATGAACAAGGAGCAGCTCATGAGCTTTGTGCAGGGCAATAAAGATGCAAATGTACCACCTCTTTCTTCCAAAACGGCATATCATTACGCGGTGTGCGATGAGCGTACAGGTATGGTAGTGATCACCCGTGAATTGGTGCTTGACGGGAAATTGAACAGGAAATTCTTTACCGTGTTCTGGGAATACTCGGCCGGAAGATGGCAGGTGGTGAAAGAATCGGCCCTGGCACTTAATTAAAAAGCAAAATGATGATGATGAATTTTTTATTCGGGTCGCACGGCGACCCGAAAGCAAAAGAGAACGGTCAAACCGGCGATAACGCGTTAAAAGATTTCGATCCTAATGAGGAAAGCTTAAGCGAAGGCAGCGAATACGCCGACGACGCATTAAGAATGGTTGAGCAGCCCTTCGAGGAAGGGTCTAAAGACTGATAGCGTATGGCAACTTACAACATGGAAATCAAAAATGTGGGCCCGGTATTAACGGAGCTGCTGGCCGCGATACCTGGTTTTGATGATCAGCAGCAGGTGTATGTCAGCAGTTTAGGTCCAACATTAAGCGCTTTCGGTATCAGGGAGTTACCGCTGCCGGGTATTTTAAACATTTTAGGCATTCGCAGCCTGACTTTAAATGCCAGCTATGACCTGGAGCCACTTTCGCGGCTCCAGGTTACCACAGCCGGAAACCACCCGCAGGAATTTTTAAAGGATGATAAGATCACTGAAGCGCTTCGATCGTTATTCAACAATTGCCACACTATCGCCTTTGATGACTGGGCAACACTAAGGGGAGCTTCCGTTCTGTGGAATGAACTGCTGATCAATGTCATTAAGCCGCTCGGTAAAACCGGGCTGCAGTACATTTTTTATCTGGGCAATCCCATGGGGAAATTTTCTTTCGAGGTGGATGAAGCCCTGATATCATTAGTGCATTTTCACGCCACGGAAAAGCGACCCTCGCGCTGGATGAAAACGAAGCGGTTAAATTATGGGGCGTATTAAATGGTGTAGCGCCGGATACGCCAATGGGGGAACGGTCTTTTCCGGATCTGAAAAAGAAGTATTTTTCGATCTTCAGAACCATGGATATCGCCAATCTCCTGATCTATTCGGCGAACGATGCCATCTTTTATGCGGATGACCAGCAATTTGTACTTTCGAGAAAGAAGGTTGACCACCATGTAGAAATTGCTTCCAATGCCCGGCAAAACTTCATTGCCGGCTACAGCATGGGCTTGCTGATGCGGCTGGAAATGGCGCATTGTATCGCGCTCGGCCTTATTGTGTTTGGCTCCCTTGGTGAATTAAAACCCGGCCCGGAACAAAAGAATCTGTACACTTATATTCAAAACTGGCTCTGGGACCTGCAAAAAACGGAAGAGATACAACTATATCAGGAGTCATAATTTAAAATGACCTGCAAACCGACGCTGGATTCCGTATTATAGGTTACGTGCAAATTTTGTGTTATTTAACTTAACCAGGCGTTCATCAAACAGATGTTGAAATAATTTGCAAAATGCTAAAATATCAGCATGGCTTTATGGCCCCAAATTTAATGTCATGACCGATGCGAAAAGAGAACTGATCGAAAGACTACAAAAGGGTATAGGCCGGCGGATGGCGGATATTGTCCGTAATCACTGAAATAACATTGCAATGCCCAAAACTGCTTGGCCCCCCTTAATAAGTAACAACTGGTACCCGAACTTCAATTCATTAGCTCGTTTGAGCGCCACGGTTGCCGTCCAAACGTTGCTGCTAACAACGCTTATCTATTTAATAGGTAGTGAGAAATAAAAAATAGTGCCTTTGTCTAACTCGCTTTCCGCCCAGATTTCACCTCCGTGTCTTTTGATGATCTCAGCGCTCAGGTAAAGGCCGATACCGAAACCTGAAATATGACGGGTACGGCTGGTTTCAACCCGGTAATACCTGTCAAAGATGTGCGCGAGATCTTCCGACTGAATACCCATGCCCTCGTCTTTTACACTTACGATCACCACTTTATTCTGGAGTTTGCAACGGATATCGATCAAACGACTTTTTGACGAATATTTTACCGCATTGCTGATGAGGTTGGAAATGACAGAGCTGATTTTGTCCCGATCAGCGTGAACGGTAATATGGTCGCATTCTTCCAGACTGAAAACATGACTGGTCACTGTTAACCGGGTCTCCTCCAATATGTCCCGCAGTAATCGGTCCAGGTCAAATGTTTGTTTCTCAATTAATAATTTACCCGCTTCGAGCCGCGATAGATTAAGAAAACCGTTGATCATAGCGGCCATCCGCCGGGCCTGAAAGTTCGCCTTTTCCATGGCCTCGGAAAGGAACGGCTCTTCGTGCTGCAAAAGTTTTCTTTGCGCCATCTGGATAATGGCAGTCAGCGAGGTCAGCGGTGTTTTGAGTTCATGGCTCACCATACCGATAAAGTCATTTTTACGTTGTTCTTCCTGTTTTTGAGCGGTGATATCCCGCGCGATCTTCGACAAACCGATGATCTGTTCCTGCTTGTCCATAACCGGGAGATCGTGAGATAGACGTCCAATAGCTGTCCGTCTTTGGTCAGTCTTTTGGTCTCAAAGTGATCGACCCGTTTGCCGGTCCTTAAACGCGCCAGAATGCGCGGTTCCTCATCCTCCCGGTCTTCCGGAATGATCTTGTAAATAGTTTGCCCGATCATTTCTTCCGCTATATAGCCAAACATCCATTCGGCCGCGGCGTTCCAGCTGGTGACCACGCTTTCCGTTGTTTTGCTGATGATGGCATCATCCGTAGTTTCCACGATGGCTGCGAGTTTCGCACTTTTTTCTTCCGCTTGTTTGATCTCGTTAATATCCAGGGCAATGATGAGCGCTGATTCTACCAGATCATCGTCGTTTTTAAGCGGCACGAAATGGATCAGATAGTACTCACTGGTTTCGGCCTTCCGTTCCACCGAAAACTTTTCGCCGGCCAAAACCCTATCATATAAAGATTTGGAGGCTTCATAGCGTTCTGGTGAAATCTCTGCCGGATGTTTACCTTCGTAACGGTGGCGATCATAACCCATCTTTTCCATAATATCGCCTTCAATAGTCACATAGCGGTGGTTCCGGTCAATCACGATGATGAGCGACCCGGGAATGTTCAAAGCGATAGAGCGAAAAAGCTTTTCGCTCCGTCGTATATTTTCCTCGGCCTCCAGTAATTCCTCATTGGTCGTGGCCAGTTCTTCGTTGGCAGCGCCTAGTTCTTCATTGGCGGCTAGGTATTCTTCGTTCGTAGCGGCCAATTCTTCATTGATAGCAGCCAGCTCCTCGTTGTATTTGTATGAACGCTCCCTTATGATCCTCATGCGGCCTGCCTGCTGCCGCCGCTTTCAGGCCCGGCTCGTCATTCGGCGTGGCAACTTTAAATCTCCTGATAAGATCTTCCTGACAGGTTCTCACCCGGCTTGCCGATCAGTCTGAGCAAATGGAGATTCGCCATTTCGATGATCAGGCTTTCTGCATGGAGCAGGCAAACACCTACAGGTGCATGAAGTATGATGGGACTTAAGTCGTCTTCGCCGGTAACTTGCATAATAAGCAATGGGTATTTCTGATGACTAAAGATAGGTTAAATACAAATTTAGAAAGTTAAAATATTTTATTTGCCAGCAAGAAAGAGGACGACGAGTGCTTCGATCTGCTGGCCAATACCTGAGGGATTCCTGGTACGTTCTCACTGGCCGATCTCATTTGAGCCGAACATTTACAGCTGGGCTATTGCCCTCAACATGGCAAAACCGTAAACCAATAACCTAAGATGAATAAAAGTTTTCTGGATCATCTATCTTCAACATCCGGTCAAGCGCCTTTCCTGTTCAATCCGTCAGCACGTATCCGCAACGCTTATGAAGACACTGCTTCCGTATGTGCCAAGTCGCGGTATACCCGGGCGCGGCAACTCGCCGGCCTGATGTGCCGGGATTACTTTTCAGATCCCGGCAGGCGGTTGTTACATAGCCTTTCGCGCTGATCACAACTACGCTATTGACGGCGGCTCTCTGCCTGTTGTCGGCTAATATCCCTGAGCGATCCGTTTTCGTTAGATCCGGTCATCACGACCGGACCTTGTGCAGTTTTGCAATCGAAAATAATAACGTTAGCAGATCAGGTTACCTGCGGATACCAGGAAACATATTCCTCATTAAAATCCATACATACCCCCCGAAACGGAAATCTGCTCTCCCGTGATCCAGGCGGCATCATCGGAAGCCAGGAAGACGGCAGCTTTCGCGATGTCTTCGGGCTGGCCCCGGCGGCCCAGCGGTGTATTGGC
Source organism: Mucilaginibacter sabulilitoris (assembly GCF_034262375.1). Taxonomy (NCBI): domain Bacteria; kingdom Pseudomonadati; phylum Bacteroidota; class Sphingobacteriia; order Sphingobacteriales; family Sphingobacteriaceae; genus Mucilaginibacter; species Mucilaginibacter sabulilitoris. The sequence continues at coordinate 2,200,198 of NZ_CP139558.1, read as the reverse complement.
AATAAACATTTTTTCGTACGCACTGCCGGCAGTTACCCCCGCTGCGATAGCTCCTTCCGTTTCAGTAGCGCCCGGTAAAATCGAATTAATGCGAACGTTTTGCGCACCCAGTTCTTTTGACAAGGCAATGGTGAAGGCATCTAAGGCCGCTTTGGTCGCTGAATACAAGGATGCTCCCGGTAGCGGCATTTTGCTGGCACCCGAACTGATATTGATGATATTGCCCCCCTGATCACCAAATAGTTTCAAAGCTGCCTGGATCGTCAGGATAGGACCCAGCACATTGACATAGAAGCTTTGATGAAAAGCATCTACAGCTATTTGTTTAATAGCTCCATAACCTTGAGCGACCGCGTTGTTGACTAAAATATCCAGGCCTCCGAAAGCCCGATCGGTTTCTTCAAACAGCCGGGTCACATCGCCTTCGTTGGATACATCCGCCTGGACTGCGATGGCCGTGCCGCCGTTATCTGTGATCTCCTTAACTACTTTGTCTGCACCTTCTTTACTAGTGGCATAGTTCACCACTACCTTTGCGCCGGCTGCCGCGAAGTGTTTGGCTATCGCTGCACCTATTCCTTTGGAAGCACCGGTCACGACCGCTACTTTGTTTGCTAATTTGCTCATTGTTTTATTATTTAAGATTTGAACTTGACCAAGTCCTGGAAGATCAGTTGACCCCAGGTATTTCCATGCGCGTGTACCAGTAGCCCGCCTTCCGACAGCCCGCCCAGTTTGACTGGCGCAAAACCGAGCGCTTCCGCCAGCGCAGTAATTTCTGCACACGCGTTGTCATTGTCGCTCGCCAGGAACACGGCCCTGCGGCCCCCATGTACGGCCGGATCCTGTTCAAGGATAGCAGCGCCCAAATGGTTGAAACCTTTGACGAGTTTCCCACCGGTGAAAGCCTGCGCTACAAATTGGGCAGAAGGCAGCCCTCGTAGCTTTTCGGGTGGCACGCCATAAGCATTGGTCACATCGACGATGATCTTACCCTGCCAGTTGGGCAGCGCCTTGGCAACGTCCTGGTGCGACTCAAAACGCACCGCCAAAAAGATGACATCCGCCTTGATGGCATCCGCGAGTGTTGCAGGAATGATCCCGGTTCCGATAGCGGCGGCTTCGGAGGTAATACTTTCCGGGGTACGCGTAGTAGCGACGGCTACTTGGATGCCTTTACGGGCGAAAGCTTTGGCCAGGGCCCTGCCGATCTTGCCAAAGCCGATAATGGCGTAGCTTTTTGCTGCGCTGTTTGATGAATTGTTCATTTTTGAGATTTTTAATTATTTTGTTAAATAGGTCATGCCGCCATCTACCAGGAGTTCGGCGCCTAGCATAAACGAGGAGTCATCGGACGCCAGAAAAACCGCTGTTTTACCAATATCAGCTGGTTGCCCGATCCGGCCGATCGGCATTTGATCAGCAAAGTGTTTTTTGACCGCTTCCATTTTTTCTGCCGGAACAAACTTGTCAAATGCCGGTGTATCTGTGGTGCCTGGTGTGATCACATTTGCCCTAATCTTTCTATCCAAAAGGTCGCTTGAAAATCCTTTGGCTAAATAGATCACTGCTGCTTTTGCAGCGCCATACAGCGTAAAATTCGCATAGGCCCGGTGTGCCGCATTCGACCCGATCAGAATGATCGAACCACCCTCATTCATATACGGCAGTGCTTTTTGCACCGTGAAGTAAACACTTTTCAGGTTCAGGTCAATGGCCTGGCCGAAGTCGGCTTCGCTGGTCGTTGCCACCGTTCCTACCGCCCCGGCACCCGCATTGGCGACAATGATGTCTATCTTGCCAAATTTTTCAACGGCAGCTGCAAATATTCTGTCCAGGTCAGCCACCTGAGTTACATCGGCGTTAATGGCGATAAAATCATCCCCCAGTTTCGCCATAGCGGCAGCTAAGGTTTCCGGATTTCTTCCGACGATCACGCCCTTTGCACCTTCCTGCTTAAATTCCAGGGCAATGCCCAATCCAATGCCGCTGTTACCGCCTGTAATTACGGCTACTTTATTTGTTAATTTGCTCATTTCTAATGAAATTTTAAATTTGTTTCCCAAAGTTACCATTGTTGGTTTATATTTGTAACTAACAGGACTTATTCTGGTTACGGCCAGGTAACTACAAAAATTTGAGAAAATGAGAGACGAAAGATTTTGTGCTTCGAATTGCCCCTTCACCAGAGCGATCGGCACGATCGGCAATAAATGGAAACCGATCATCATCAATGTGATCGGCACCCGTACCATTCGTTTTGGTCAGCTGGATTCCATCGTACCGCACATTTCCAGGAAGGTACTGACCGAACAACTCAAAGAACTGGAAGAAGACGGTCTATTGGAAAGAATCGCTTATAAGGAACTGCCGCCCCGGGTCGAATATCAATTGTCTGAGAAAGGCCTGGCTTTTTTGCCGATCCTGGAAAGCATCAAAGCCTGGAATAACCAATATGAAGTGGCACCGATGCCTGGAGAAACGGATAAAAAAAGCAGGATAACTTATACCGCCCAGAGTTAATCTTCAACGGACCAGCGAAACGCGCCTGTCGCCGCCGGCGTTCCGGGAGTCTTTATATTAAACCGGGCTCCAAAAAGGTTGCCGGACACGATAGACCATATGAACGTTGCCATATTGAGATAGCCGCTGAACTCAATTGATCGATTTAAAAAAACTGATATGTACGATAACAAGATCGCCATTTTAATTCTTAACACCCTTGAAAATTGGCAGTAAGATGACGATGGCATTTAGGAGGTTGCTGATAAAAATGTCTGCGGGAAAAGCAGCAGCAGGCCAATGCTGATGGGCAGTACCTCAGGTAAGGCAGGAGGCCGGGGTTGATACCCAGGACAGCCATCATTTTAAGCTGCCCGGATGATGCCGGACGGAAAGCATCCCAGCCATGTTTGACGCTGAGGATGGCGGATACAGCCATCAACAGGATGGTAACGATCTTCACTTCTGTCTTCCCTCCATCGCTTTGGCGCCGATCCTGCTGGCAAACTTGAGTATCGTACCCAGAAAAAGCCGGATGATAAAGCGCAAGCTTGTAACCAAAAGGATGTTGTCAAAAAAGATTAACTTCACCCAAAAGAAGAAATGATGCCCGAAGCCCTGATCAGCAGTATACGATCTTTGATCCACCTCGGCGAGGAGGAGGAAGCCGTGATCGGCCGGCTGTTTAAAAAAAAAGTACTCAAAAAGGGCGACTTCTTCCTGGCGGACGGACAGGTGTGTAAACACGCGGGTTTCATCGAAAAAGGCCTGGTCCGTTATTATATCAATGCTGACGGCGAGGAGAAAACCTATGATTTTGGACAGGAGTGCAACTTCGTTTGTAATTACGAAAGTTTCCTGCCGCAGACCCCGTCTACCAAGATCATCCAGGCACTGGAAGATTGCGCGCTGTGGCAGATCTCTCATACCGACCTGCAGGTTTTTTATCAGTCTGTCACTGGCGGCGAACGGTTTGGGCGGCTGGTGATCGAGCAGGTATTTGCCCAATTGCTGCATGCGGTGACCTCTTTATACACCGATAGTCCCGAAAATCGGTATCAAAAACTGGTGAGCGAACATCCTGACCTGCTGCAACGAGTCTCACAATACCATATTGCCTCTTATGTCGGCGTCAAGCCCCAATCGCTCAGCCGTATTCGCAAAAGAATTTTCAGCCAAAAATGATTTGTTAACCCAGGTGCATGAACGCCGGACCTTTGATATGGAACTTTGTGTCATCATTAAATATTAAAAATCATGACAACAAAAATTGCTTATACCATGGCTTGCCTGCTGGGTGCGGGCATGATCTTCTTGGGCGCCCGTTTCTTTTTCGCACCTGAAGCGGCTATCGCCGGTTTCGGTATTCAGTACAATGCAGGCGGTGATTACTCTTTTCACTATATCAAAGGTATCCGCGATATCTTTTCCGGCATACTGCTCTGTGCTTTTGTGCTATTGAACCAAAGACAGGCTGTCAGCATAACTTTATTAGCGGGAACAATCATACCGGTAAACGATATGCTGGTGGTGCTAAGCAAGCCTTATAATGGTGTGATGCAGGCGATGCCGCATATTATTGCTATTTTGATCTGTGCTCTGTTTGGCCTTTTGTTATTGATCACTAAACCAAATCAAAAAACTTTTTAAACACAGCTTATGGAAAACATAAAAGCAATGCCATCCGTAGTCGATCCTGATGGCGGTAAAATATTAGCGGTCGTAGGCGGTAATTATCGCGTACTGGTGTCAGGACAGCAAACCGGCGGCGCCTTTTCGACCATCGAAATGCTGGTACCGCCGCAAAACGGCCCCGGTCCGCATTCGCATGCGGACTTTTTTGAAACTTTTTACGTTGTTGACGGCGAAGTGGAAGTTCATTCGGAAGCCGGGGCTTACACTGCCCGGAAAGGGGCTTTCGTCCTGATACCCAAGGGCGGGGTGGTGCACTACTTTAAAAATGTCAGCGATAAAATGGCTCAAATGCTTTGCACCGTAGTTCCCGCGGGCCTGGAAGATTTTTTTGAAGAAATTGGCGAGCCGGTCGCAGCAGGTCAGTTTTTGCCGCCGCCAATGAATGCAGAATCGTTCAAACGGATCCAGGATATCGCTCAGTCGCACGGACAGGGTTATACCCGCCGGACTTTTTTGCTAAGCAATAATGTTGCCTTAATTCTTCAATTGAACGAATGCCGAAATTCCAGCGGCGATAAATTGGTTTTGGTCTTGAATAATTTACTGAAGGATTGCAGGTGCTCAAAGCCGAGTTCATATGCGATTTCGCTGACCGACAAACTGGTAGTGGAAAGTTTTTCCTTGGCCAACTCGATCAGTTTATGGTGCAGGTGTTGCTGCGTGTTCTGGCCGGTCAGCGACTTGAGGAGGCTGCTGAGATAACCAGGTGATATGTTCAATATTTCTGCGATATGCATTACGCTGGGCATGCCGTGCTTCGCTAACGTACCGCTATTAAAATAACTATCCAGATAATCTTCCAAACGTGTCAATAGCTCATGACTGGCTTTTTTTCGGGTGATAAATTGCCGCTGATAGAAACGCTCCGAATAGGTCAATAATAACTCTAATTGCGCAATGATCACGCTTTGGCTGAAGCGGTCAATAGCGCCGTTGTATTCCTGTTCGATCTGGTTTACGATTGCGGTAAGCATCACCTCCTCCTTTTCGGAAAGGTACAGCGCCTCGTTCACGGAATAGCTGAAGAACTCATACTGTTTGATGTTTTTGGCGAGCGGCGTGTTCCACAGAAAGTCAGGGTGGATCAGGATCATCCATCCTTCGGGCTTTTTTAAGTCCGCTGCATGCTCCACGCTTTCCACGCCAAATAATTGACCGGGCGACATAAAGAACAATACGCCGTCGTCAAAGTCGCTGGTTTGCTGGCCATACCTGAATTTAATGTGCTGCATTTTCTTCATCGAGATCCAGTAAAAGTCACCCACCAGGCTGAAAGGTACCTCGGCAATCGGCAGACTTATATCTTCCATCCTGACAATACTGATCAGCGGATGCGCCGGTTGGGGCAAGCCAGCGGCACGGTGATAATCACTGATGGTGCTGAAACGGAAAGGCGTTGAACTGCTCATAGCACAAGGTACTTATTTTGCATGGTATACCCGGGCAAACTCCTTGGCAAAATCCGCGAGTTTGACCTTGCCCATTTTCGGGTTACTACGATGGAAGTTTTCCAGCGGTTCACCGCTGTGCATGGCCGCCTGCATTTCTACCAGAGTTTCGGCCAGTTTTTCCGGTACTTTCGCCATCTTTAATCCCTGTAGCATCGCTTTATCGCTCAGCAAGATCCATTTCAGCCAGGGCTTGCCTATCGCCGTTCCGATAATCCCGGCGGCTTCGTTACAGGTCAGTTCCTCGCTGCCCACATACCGGATGGTGTTTTGCACCGGCATCAACACAATTTCTTCTGCAACTGCCCCGGCAATATCTTTGGGCGAGACAAAAATGATCCGGTCATCCCCGCCACAATTGCCCATCAGCAGGCCGGTCTTCCCGGTCATTAACGGCCAAAGGCCGGAGTAACGCAACGTAAGCAGTTTACCCATCAGGCCTTTGCCTTTGATTAGGTCGATACTCTGATAGAAGTTCGTGTAAAATGATCCGGGGCGCATGAAGGTGGTGGAGACCTCCAGGTCGTCAAATTCGTTTTCCACGTTTTCGATTTTGACCAGGTCGGCGACCCACCCGCTCATCACGACCACGCGCTTGACCTGGGTTGCCTTTAAAGCTTGCACGTAGTTTTTGGCCATCCGGCGCAGGTACTCGCCCAGGTCGGGCTCGGTAAAACTGAGTGGGATCATGGCGTAGACCGCATCAGCTCCCTGAAAGGTGGCTGTCAGGAAATCAACATCGGCAATAGAGCCGGTAGCAGCCGAAGCGCCCAGGGCTTCAATGGCTGCTTTCTTTTTCACGTCACTGCTCATTACAGTGACGTCATGTCCCTGGGCTACCAGCATTTCCGTCAGCGGTTGGCTGATGTTCCCTAAAGAACCGGTTACGATGAGCTTCATTTCAGTAAGTATAAATGCCGTTTTCGATATCCGTTAACAGGAAAGGATGTGATGGCTGCCAGTTCAGGTATTCCTGCGTCCACCTGCTCGAAGTCGGGCAATCGATCGCCGCCATGTGGGCAAACCAGCCGAAATGCCCGGCTGCTTCTTCAGGGGTAATGGATTTGACCGGCAGGTTCAATTGGGCCCCAATGGTCTCAGCAATGCTTTTAACGGTAATACCTTCTTCCGTGTTAGCGTGAAATCGTGCGCCCGGCGTGGCTTGCTCCAATGCTAAACGGTACAATAACGCGGCATCTAACCGGTGACCGGCGTTCCAGCGATTCTGACCGTCGCCGATATAGGCAGAGAAACCTTTTTCCCGCGCCAGATTCACCAGGATAGGAATAAATCCGTGTTTGTCCTCATCCCCATGCACTGAAGGCGGCAAACGTACGACAGCTGCCCGTACGCCCATGGCTGCGGCAGCTTCCGCTGCACGTTCCGAAGCACGGGGCCAGGCCGGGTTAAATGGTGATGGCATGTTTTCAGTGGCCAGACTACCGGGACTCACCAGGGCCGTACCTGAAGTAACGATGAGCGGGCGGTCTGAACCGGCCAGCACACTGGCTATCGTTGCTATGGCCCGCTCATCGACCGCGCAAACTTCTGCAAAACGGGTAAAATCGTGGATGAAACCGCAATGGATCACCCCGTTACTTTCAGCTGTGCCTTTACTTAGGCTATCCAGATCTTCCAGGTCGCCGTAATGCACTTCAGCCCCGGCCGATTTTAACTTAGCTGCCGATGCTTCCGAACGTGCCAGTCCCAATACCTGGTAGCCGGCCTTTATTAGTTCCTGCACAACGGCAGTACCTACGAAGCCAGAGGCTCCGGTAACGAATACTTTCATGTTGGTTCTTTTTGTCGATACAAAGAACCGCCGTTACGGTGAGAAAGATTTATCCAAATCCATGTTTGGTTTAGCCGAAACCATGGTAGCTATGATCGGGTGCGTTATCCGTCATACCTAAGAAGCCACCTGGCTTCGCTTAACGGCCTGCTTCCTGACCCGGCTCAGGGTTTCCCGGGTCAGGCCCAGGAAAGAGGCGATCATATACAAAGGGATGCGGTTGTACAGGTTCGGATATTGCTGCACGAATTTTTCATAGCGAACTTCCGCCGGATCGCTGATGTTACTGAAGATCCTGTTCTGATGCGCCTCAAAATTTTTGGCCGTCAGCGCTTCGATGATCCGCCTGAAGTTCGGTGAAGCGGCAAGCAGTTCCTCCCATTTTTCTTTGGAAAAGCGGATGATCTCACTGTCCTCCAGCGCTTCGAGATAACAATTGGAGGGCTGACCGGACATGAAGCTGATAAAGTCAGAAACCCACCAGTTCTCTATGGCAAACCGCATCATATGTTCCTCCTGGTCATCCCCCATACGGAATAAACGGAAACTGCCTTTAACAACAAATCCGACAAAATCACTTACCTCGCCTTCCTCAAGCAGGTATTGACCTTTTCGTACGCGTTTTGATATCGAAGCAGTGGCGATCAATTCCAGGTCTTCCCGCGTGAGCGTACCTTTTTCCTGAAGATAGTCTATAAACGTTGGCGACATTCGAACGGCTTTTTAACAAAGCTATTCAAATGCCGCCATATTTAAAGGTTAGATGGTTATTAGGGTGCAGAAATGACGCTCCCGTTATCGATCATTTCATCAGGCTGATATTCGTCATACCACCGTCGGCGATCAGTTCCGTGCCCACGATAAATGCCGAGTCGTCCGAAGCCAAGAAAGCAGCCGCTTTACCCATGTCCGCCGGTGAGCCCATTCTTCCTACCGGTATGATATCGACCCACATTTTTTTAACACTCGCCACGTGTTCCTCCGGTACGATCTTTCCGAATACCGGGGTGTCGATCGAACCGGGCGACAGCGTATTCACCCGGATCCTTCTGGATAGCAGGTCCAGTGATAATCCTTTGGCGAGTGAGATTACGGCAGCTTTAGCAGCAGCGTAAATGGTCATGCCCGGTGCCGCGCGGTGTGCGGCGGTCGAGCCGATCAGGATGACCGATGCGCCGTCGTTCAGGTAGGGTAATGCTTTTTTTACGGAAAAGTAAGTGCTTTTCAGGTTCAGGTCCATGTACAGATCGTAATTTTCTTCGGTTACTTCGTTAATGCCTGCCATCGGCTGGCCGTCAACGATCCCACCGGCATTCACAACCAGCGTGTCGATCTTACCGAATCGTTCCGCTGTAACTTTATAGATATTTTCGAGGTCGTCGAGGTTAGTTACATCACCTTTAATACCGATATAACCTTCGCCCAATTCTCTTACCGCGCTGTCAAGGGTTGCCTGGTTCCTGCCGGTGATCGCACCTTTTGCACCTTCGTTCTTCAATGCTTCGGCGATCCCGAAACCTATTCCGCTATTACCCCCGGTAATAACAGCCACTTTATTTTTTAACTTCATTTTGTGTTATCCTTTGTAGCACAAAATTGAAGTGTTTCCAATGGAGGAAAGAGGACATTTATCTATAAATCACTGTGACAAATGTCAATAAAATCACTTGATCCCTTTTTCCAGCTTGGCGTTCTGGCCCGCCTGGATCAGCCACAGGCCATTCGCACGGGTGACGACCATCATCCTGCGAAATTCAAATGTCTGGCCGGGGTAGCGCGTATCATCCGTCAGTCCTGTCCGTACATGTACGATAGCGATATCGGGCATGAGATAGCGGATGTCTTCCACGGCACGAGTATAATAATGGCTGATCTTAAAGTAACTTTCGTACGTCGTGCGGTAGTGATCTTCGATATCTTGCCTTCCCGTGTACTTAGCGCCAAACCAGTTGACCCAGGTGGCGTCCTCCCGGTAATTGGCAGCCAATGCCTTTGGATCATGCGAGTTCCAGGCTAGCTCATAGTTCTTGACGAGCTGGCGGATAGCCGGATTATTTTTCGCCGTATCTATTTTCTGCGCCGCGGCAAACGAAAACGAGATGATCATCAATAAGCCAAGCAACAGGTGTTTTATATTCATCATATTTTCTTAAAATTCTGTATCGCAGGTCCTACCCGTTTGAAGCCATGTGCTTCCCGGAATTTGTCTTGCTCTGCTTCCGTCATCCCTTTAGCCGCACCCAGGCTGACCTTGGTGAAAAATTCTTCCATCTTTCCGGCCGGCTGGAAAAACTGTAGTAACCGTCCATCGCCTTCGCCGATCTTTGCGAAACTGTGCGGCACCATTCTGGGGCCGAAAACACTGTCGCCCGCTTTGGCATGATAGGTCGTCTCGCCGGTCTTGATCAGGAATTCCCCCTGTAAAATATACCACCATTCATCCTGGCTGAAGTAGTAATGATGGGCGGGGCCGCCTTCTTTGGATCGCGTCGATTCGTAGACGTAAATATCGCCATCGGTATCTTTCGTCGAGACTTTGGTAAAGAAAGTATCGCCTTCCATGAGCGTGATCGTTTTTTTAAAACGGTCTTTGCCCGTGTCGACTTTAAAGCCGGCTTTGACCCTGAACTTGGTCAAGCCTTTACCCAGCCCGTTCATCGACACGGTAACCAATGCCGTTGTTCCCATGAGCATTTGAAGAAATGTGTTTCTTTTCATATAGTCACAGATGATGGTAGCTTTTAAGGTATCAAATAATGAAAATTATGCCAACTAATAAATTACTATATCTTTCCCCAAATCGCAGGCTTCGATACGTCAGAAATATCTAAATCATTCAATGATCTAAATATCAGCTAAAGCGTTTATTCAGGCTGAGAGCCGTGTACGCGCCGGCGCTGCCCCTGTGTATTTCTTAAAGAAATTCGTAAAATAAGCCGGTTCCCCGAAGCCCAGTCCGGCGGCTATCTGAGCTATGCTCCAATCAGTGTGTTGGAGCAGCGCCTGCGCTTCTTTGATGATGCGGTCTGCGATCAGCAGGGTCGTGGTACGACCAGTGATCATTTTAACGGACCGGTTCAAATGGTTGGTATGGACCGCCAGCCCTTCAGCAAATTCGGCAGGTGTGCGTAAAGCCATGGCCTGTCCGGGTGAGTCGATTGGGAACTGCCTTTCCAGCAAGGCTAAAAATTGCGCGGTAATGCGGGCTGGCGCCCCGGCATGACTTTCCACCGGTACCACTGGCAGCAGGTTCAGCGCTTCATGCATGAGTATCCGCAAATAACTGCGCAGCATATCATATTTGGCGCGGTAGTCAGCAGCCATCACTGTTCGCATTCGTTCGAGCAGGCCGGAGATCAGTATTAACTGCTGGTCGTCCAGTTCCAGTACATGGCCTTTATCCGGCTGGAACAGGGGAAATTCCGGCAGCCGACCTTTGTAATCATCGGATTCGATAAAAGCCTGGGTGAACAGGCAAAAATAACCGGTCTGCGGGCCACCACCTGTTTCCCAGGCCGATGGAACGGCCGGGCTGGAAAACACAAGTGCCTGACACTGGATCACCACTTCCTTATCCGCATAGACCATCTTACCTTTCCCGATCACTAGCGCAACCTTATAAAAATCACGACGCCCAAAGGGGGAACGGTTCAGACAAGGTTCGCGCCGGAAGACATTAAAATGTCCCTGGCCGGTGTTGTTCTCGGCAAATTCAGTTTGCTCATCCACCGGGTGACGACGGTAAAAGTCGGCGAGGGTTTCTATCGGTTCCATACCGTAAATATAAACATGGTCTTTGTCTTATATTTGATTATTATAAATCAAAATGACGATAGTATGATATAACTAATGATCAATGTTTGAATATTATAGATTCCTGTTTGAATACTATAAACAGTTCAGATCTCGTCGCCAGTAATTTTGCGGCATGGAAACCGGATTCAGAAAATGGATCATCGTTATTACGATCATCACCTCAACTATCATCGAACTCATCGATACCACTATCGTTAACGTATCGATCAATACGATGAGCGGCAACCTGGGCGCCTCACTGGAAGATACCGCCTGGGTGATCACTTCTTACGCCATTGCTAATGTGATCATTATCCCGATGACCAGTTTCCTGGCCGAAAAGATCGGCCGGAAGCAATATTATATCGGCTCCATTTTGTTGTTTACGCTGGCCTCGGCCATGTGCGGATTCTCAAACAGTTTGTGGGAATTGGTTGCTTTTCGTTTTATACAGGGCGTCGGCGGTGGCGCACTGTTATCTACTTCACAGGCGATTTTGTTCGAGACCTTCCCGCCTAAAGAACGTGGGCTGGCCAGCGGGATATTCAGTCTGGGTATCATCATCGGCCCCTCCATCGGCCCGGTGATGGGCGGTTATATCGTAGATAACCTGAGCTGGCAGTGGATCTTTTATGTAAATATCCCGATCGGCCTGATGGCGGCACTCTTATCCTTTATTTATTTGCGGCCTACCAAAGGATCTTCAGATAACCGGCGAATCGACTGGCTGGGCATTTTTTTACTGGCTATTGGTGTAGGTGCCTTGCAGGTGGTATTGGAACGGGGCGAAACGGATGACTGGTTCGCGGCTACCTATATTATCGTATTAAGCGTTCTTTCGGCTATTTCTTTGACCGTACTCGTTTGGTGGGAACTGACCACAGAACATCCGGTGATCAATTTCCGGGTTTTAAAAAGCACCACACTGTCCATCTCCGCGATCATGACCTTCGTATTGGGTTTTGGTCTGTTCAGTGCAGTATTTGTCTTTCCGCTTTATGCGCAGCGCATTATCGGCTATTCTGCTTTTCAAACCGGTACCATGCTGCTGCCGGGTACACTGATGGCCGCTATGATCTCGCCGTTTCTGGGGCGTATGCTGCAAAGTGGGCTGCGGCCTCAGTATCTCATCATTACAGGTTTTTTGTTTTCGGCTATTTTCGGTTTTTTGATGTCGAGATCCAATTTGGAGACAGGAAGTGCCTATTTCTTTATTCCGCTGATATTTCGCGGACTCGGCGCCGCACTACTTATTGTACCGCTAACCGCCCTGGCCGTTTCCGAACTGAAACCACAGGATATTCCGCAGGGTGCAGCGCTTAATAACATGATGCGGCAGATGGGCGGTTCTTTCGGTATCGCTCTTATTAATACCTATATCGCTAACCGGGCAGCAGTCAACCGCACTGCACTTGTTACTCACGTAACAGCCGCTGACCCGGCTACGCAAATGCGGCTGGAGAGTTTCGTCCGCAACCTCATGGCGCACGGGGCGACTTATTTGCGGGCCATGCAACAGGCCATCGGCAGCTTGGAAAACACCGTGGTGCGCCAGACCTTTCTGCTCAGTTACATGGATGCGTTCTTACTGCTGGCGATAATGAATGCGCTATGTATCCCACTGGTACTAATGACCATCAAAAAACGGAAAGCCGGTACGCCGCAAAAGGCGGTAGTGGTTTCGGATCATTGATCAATCCCGGAATTGCGTTAATCCATTTAGACTTTCAATAAGCAGCTGCGGGAATTTGCTTGTAGCCAGGCCTGGATCAGTAGTTCATGAATATAAAGGTGTGGAGGAACCGGAAATAGCGTTTCGAAATTAGTTGATGGCGACAAGATGGTTGAAGGGGAAGCAGTATAGCTATATATGCGGGTTGGAGGAATTGGTGAAAAGCTGGTACGAAGATCGTTGTGATAAGTATTGTTTTGACCCCAAAGACCACCCAAAGCTCATCAGTATCTTCCATAGGAGAATCGAATATAATTCATAACCAATTGACTTTCAATATTTTATGTGATTTAAAATTGGCTGCGCACCGAATTACCAACCATTTTTTGATGCAGATTATTTTTATTCGCAAATTTTACTTTACGAAGATACAAAATGTTGAAAACCCTAACAATTTTAACATCACAAAAAAGGCCGTACCATGATTCATTATACGGTGTTCTTAATTTGACTTGTGACAAGATTACATTATAGATCGAAAAAAACAAATTGGTAACCATTGTGGATGTTTGTGATAGTAAGAAGCTTTATTAACTATGGTCAGAAAGCTCTGAGATGTTAAGCATGTTTGGGAATCCATCAACACACGTTCCGATAAATAGATTCACGAATTTTAATATCAGGTCGCATATTACTTATGTGATTTTATGCCAGTAGTTGCTACGATCTGTTCCTGATGCCCAAAGATAGCGCATCATCGTTTTATTAACTACGTATCTCACGCCGCATGAAAAAGTAATAAGCCAGCGCAAAACATCCTACTGTTGATGCCATTAAACCGCTTACTTGCGGCCATACGATCATGACACTTTCCTTAAACGGCAGCGGAGCCGGTATGGCGCCCGCCATTTGCTCCATGGTTACAGGACCAAGACTGCGAACCGACGGCATTAGCAAGGTGGTAACGGCATCTGAGTAAAGCTGATTCGCGGCGATGCGTTGCAGATTCAAAATCAGATCGTTATAACTAATGATTTCGGTCTGGCTAAGATAAGCCGGATCAGGTAAGAAGGACTTGACAATAAGGGTAATGACAATCTGGTAAAATATCGTAAAGAACAACCAGATCCCGATGGCCGTAAGTGCGGAAGTTGCCGCTTGCTTAAACACAATAGAAAGCATAATAGATAGGCTTAACCAAAAAGCCACGTAAGCAATCGTGATCACAATAAACGCTAGTATGCGAAGCAGTTCCTGCGGCTCCATGCGTACACCAGTCAGTACTAATCCGCCGCCGATCATCAGCAAAGCCAATGCGGTAAATAAGCCGCTGACGATCACCAGTGCGCTTACAAATTTGGCCAGCAGCAAATTATCCCGGTAGATGGGTTGCGCCATCAGACGGGTCAAGGTGCCGCTGTTCTGCTCTGAATTGACCGCATCAAACCCTAAACTGATGCCCAGCAAAGGTGCCAGAAAACTCAGGAATACATGAAATGGCGGGATAGAATTATCGGTGGTTGTTAACAGCTTCAGGTATAAAAATAAATGATCAGGATCTTTTGTATTGCCTGTCGCTGATTTGATGTTGGCCAATGATACGTACATCGAAGCAATAAAAGTAAGCACGATGAGTGCAATCAATATGGCGAAGCGCCAACTGCGTATATGATCCGCTATTCCCTTGTGAACCATGACACGAAATGGCCTCGGGTCAGAAGATTGACTTTTCATGGTTTGTATTTTTTGTACTGTTGGATTCAAAATATTTCTGATAGATATCGTCCAGGCCGTAATTTTTTGGGTTTACGCCAATCACGTCGCAACCTTTTTCAACCAGGAAACGAACCAGCGCGGCAGTCAGGTCCCTTTTGCTGGTAAATTCCAATTCGTTTTCATGGATACTGATCCGGGTAATGGCTTCCCATGATTGGAGTTCCGGTTCCAGCGGCCAGGGTCGTGAAACGGCTTGTGCTACCCTGATCGAAGTGACATGGCTGTCGGTGCCGAATAGTTGGGCGGACAGGGCACTGATATCTCCCTGTGCGAGTAATTTTCCGCCGACAAAAATACCTACCCTGTCGCAGACCTGCTGTACATGGTGTAAGTGATGCGAAGAAAGCAAAACAGTAAGCCCCTGCTGCCGGCTCAGCTGTTTGATCAGCGCCAAAAACTCTCTCACGCCGGTCGGATCAATACCGAGTGTAGGCTCATCCAAAATGATAACATTGGGTTTTTTGATGAGTACATCGGCCAGGCCCAAGCGCTGTTTCATACCGCGCGAGAAAGCCGAAGTCTTCTTATGTTGGTCTACAGCAAGGCCTACAATTTCCAGCACTTCGGCCGAACGCTTTTTTAGTTCATTTTCCGGTACGCCGTTCAGTCTGCCGATATACACGAGATTTTCCAATGCGGTCATGTTATCATAAAAACCAACATTATCAGGCATATAACCCACTTTTCGCTTCACCTGTATCGGACTGCTGGTAGCGTTATGCCCGCAAACAAAGGCAGTACCGCTCGTAGGGTCGGTAAGCCCGAGCATCATCAATATGGTCGTGGTTTTGCCTGCTCCATTAGGTCCCAGCAGCCCGAAGATTTCGCCTTTCTGAATATCAAGGTTCAGATCATCAACGGCTTTAACAGCACCATAGTGCTTGGTTAAACCCTTTAATTGTATAATAGGATCTTTCATTGGTAAAAAATGGATTGGCTGTTTTATCTTCTGCCATATTTACGAATGAGATAATAAACGATGCCGATGGCCAGCAGGATGACCAAAACGCCGATCCAGCCGGAAAGCAAGGATGTTTTGACTGCTAGCCGGAAAGCGATCTGTGAGTTGGTATTGCTATTAGTTGCCGTAAAATTAGCAGCATAGTCCCCGGCAATGGTTTTGTCCGGCACTTTTACAGTCGCTTTAACATCGATGGTTTTCCCTGCTTCCAGTTGTTTGATACTGGCGGGTTCAAAGGTAGATTCCCAACCGGTAGGCAATTGTGCGGTAACCTGGAGGTCGTTCAACGGCAGCGTGCCGGTGTTTTTGACGGTCAGCTGCAATTCTTTTTGACTGCCGGAGGTTACTTCGTCGCTCAATCTTCCGGTTGGTGTGCTTAGTACCAGGCTGTAGGAGCCTTTTATTACGGCTTCCAGGTTCAGCGATAGCGTGTCGGAACCGGATACGGCTTTGATTGGAATCTTGTATTTTTTCGGGGAGGCGGTAGCAGTGGCATTGATCTCGATGGCAATATCCTGCGTTTTTCCCGCATCCATATTGATAGAAGTAACCTGGCTGCCGTCTACTTTATAGGCGATCATCCAGCCAAAAGGGAGATCGGTTTTGAGTTCGTAGATCTTGGCACTCGCCGAACCGTTATGCAGGGTGGTGTTGTAACGGAAGGTCTCGCTGGTGGCCGCCTCAATGTTCATCAGTTTGGCAGTAAAGCCTGATTTGCCGGCCGGCCATGTGACCGGCTGCTGCTGCGCCTGTGATGCAAAGGCCGATGCCATCAATAATAAAATAAATGTAAACATGCGCGTTGCGCTGAAGAGGGGATTTGATAATTGGAGTAACATGATCTAACAACTAAAATTTAAATGATAGCTTTCAAAAAATGCTTTTACGATAATTGGTTTGATGTTTAAAAATTGACGGCTCAAAGAAAAAAAGCAGCCAAAAAATTTCCAAAAGCTTTAACATTTTTTAACAATTAGATATTAGCCTGGACGAGTAAGCCCTGACATCCATTGTTGCTGAATTATAAAGATCGGGTATAACGGAGGATTTGTTCGATAAATAGGTAAGCTATCGCCAAACAGATTGATACTGATTTTTGTAATAGAATTATGGGAAAGACAACGAATACCGTATTAGCCCGCGACGGAGCACTGCGGGCTCCATGGCAGTATGGCGCAGCGACTATAATTTCGAAAGCTTTATTTGATACCACCGTCATTTATGATGCGCTGATCGTAGGTGGTGGCATCACCGGTATTACCACGGCACTGTTCCTTCAGAAAGCAGGAAAAAAAGTAGTGATCGCCGAAGCGCATAACCTGGGATTTGGAACTACCGGCGGGACCAGCGCCCACATCAATACCTTCGCGGATACTACTTATGCGGAAGCAGCGAGCGCTTTCGGCGAAGAAGGAGCGCAACTTTTCGCGGATGCGATCAACGAAGGTTTCAGGACCATTAAATCCAATATTGATACTTACCAGATTGATTGCGATTACGAAATCAATTCTGGCTACCTGTATGCAGAAACCGGGGATGAGGCCAAACAGCTCGACGATATCTACAACGGCGCCTTAAAAGTAGGCGTGCCTGTAAACTATACGGAAGAAGCGCCGACACCGGTAGCATATTTAAAGGCCCTGGTTTTCGATAGGCAGGCACAGTTTCACCCGTTAAAATATTTGCAGGGTTTACAAAAAGCATACTTGGAAGCAGGTGGTATAGTTTTGGAAAATACGTTGGTAACCGATATCGAAACTGATAATGGCGTACATATCGCGCATTTGCCAGCAGGTGTTATCAGGGCTAAAACGGTGATTTACGCTACGCATATGCCGCCCAATATCAATCTATTCAATTTTGAGTGCGCCCCTTACCGCAGTTATGTACTGGGCCTGAAATTAAAAACGGATACTTATCCGGATGCCTTGGTTTACGATATGCAGGAGCCTTATCATTATTTCCGGACACAGGTAATTGACAGTGAAAAACTTTTGATCGCCGGTGGTAATGATCATAAGGCGGGCCATGCCGACCCGGAAAAAGCCTTTGCCGATCTGGAAAAATACATCCGGAAATATTATAACGTGTCGTCGGTTAAATACCGCTGGTCATCACAATATTATGTACCTGTGGATGGCCTTCCTTATATCGGACAGATGCCGCTGGCGGCGGATGGTATTTACTGCGCAACCGGCTATAACGGTAACGGGATGATGCTGGGCAGTATCGCCGGCAAAATACTCAGCGACTTGGTCAGGAGACGGCCCAATAGATACCGGGACTTGTTCAATCCTTCCCGCATTAAACCGATAGATGGTTTCACCGAATTTGTTAAAGAGAATGCAGATGTCGCCTATCATTTTGTAGCTGATCGCGTAGGTATACATGAAACCGATTCCTTAAAAAGATTACAGCCGGGTACCGGCAAGGTCGTTGAGGTAGACGGTGAAAAGATCGCGGCCTACCGGGATAAACAAGGAATTATCCACGCGCTCAGCCCGGTTTGCACTCATGCCGCGTGTATCGTGAACTGGAACGGCGAAGAAAAAAGCTGGGACTGTCCCTGTCACGGTGCACGTTATGATATTGACGGAAATGTATTGACAGGACCGGCAACCAAAAACCTAATCAAGATCAGCAGCGATGAAAACTAAGGAAATATTAGCCAGTGGAATTACCGGTACAACTTTCATGACCCTGTTCAGCTACCTCATTTCGCTGGCCGATGGCGAAAACTTCAGCGAACCGGAGCGCCTCGGACAACTGGCTGGCCGTCTCATTCCGAAACTGGACAAGCAGCGGAGCCTGGCTTTAGGCTGGCTCGGTCATTATGGGGTAGGTCTGCTTTTTGCACTAGTCTATGTGGAGCTTTGGCGGCGCGGAAAATTAAAACCTGATCTGAAAACGAACCTTTGGTTGGGTGGCTTAAGTGGCTTGCTGGCAGTAGCAGTCTGGAAAACCACATTTAAATTGCATCCGCTGCCACCTTCGTTAAGTTTTAATAAATATTACCTGCAACTCGTTCCGGCTCACCTTGTCTTTGCAGTCTTCGCCGGGATCGGTTATCAAATCTTAAAAAGAACAAATCATGTTACAGATCATCAATGAGCCGGGAAAAAGCAGGATGGACCTGGCCCAGCGTTTCCCGGAAAATCCTTTGTTATTACCTAAAGACCTTGCGCCCAGCGCTGGTGGTTTACAAATCATTAGTCTGCTGAATCCGGGCGTATTCCGTTACGGGGGGAAAATATGGCTTCTGGTCAGGGTAGCAGAAGGGGTTGTGCAAAAGGAAGGTGTACTGTTTTTCCCCGCCCTGAACGCGACTGGGAATACCGAGATCATCGAAGTACCATTAAACGATCCCGACCTAATCGCCATCGATGCCCGGGTAATCAGTTATAAAGGCCTGGATTACCTGACCACAATCTCACATTTACGCTTATTATCCAGTGATGATGGTGTGCATTTCACCGAGCCGGGAGACTATGCTCCCATGTTTGGACAGGGCTACCTGGAACGATTCGGCATCGAAGATTGCCGGGTGAGCCAGATAGGCGATACTTATTATCTTACCTATACCGCAGTATCCGATAGTGGTGTTGGCGTAGGTTTGCAAACCACCAGAGATTGGCAATACTTTGAAAATGCGGGCATGATCCTGCCGCCGCATAATAAAGACTGCGCCATCTTTGAAGAAACCATCAACGGTAAGTATTATTGCCTGCACCGGCCGAGCAGCAAAGAGATTGGCGGTAATTATATCTGGCTGGCCGAATCTTCCGACGGCAAGCAATGGGGGAACCATCAATGCCTGATCAAAACCCGGCCCAGCCTTTGGGACAGCGCACGCGTCGGTGCCGGGGCGGCACCGATCCGTACCGGGCGGGGTTGGCTGGCGATTTATCACGGTGCAAATACAGAGCACCAGTATTGCCTGGGTGCTTTCCTGATGGATTTGGATAATCCTTCGAAGATCATTTCACGTACCGTTGAACCCATTATGGTGCCTACGGAACCATATGAATTAAGCGGCTTTTTTGGGCATGTAGTTTTTACCAACGGGCACCTGGCTGATGGTGACCGCTTGACGATGTACTATGGGGCGGCAGATGAGTTCGTGTGCGGCGCGCATTTTTCCATCAGTGCGATACTGGAACAATTGGTCTCCTATTAGCATATCAAAAGCTTGTCAGCAACGCTGCAGACCTTCGAACTACCGCAGGAAAATAAAAAAGGCCGCCCTGGCAAAGGCGGCCCGCTTCATAAGTGTGTGCTTTATTTCATGGTATCATGGATCTTTTGGATCGCCTCGAGGTGCATTTTTAAGGTTGGTAGTGTCTTCACCGCAAATGCTTTCAAATCCGGGTCCTTCAGGTTTTTAGTGGCATCCTCAAATTCTTTGATGTCGTTTTTGTGATCTTCGATCATATTATCAACATAGGCTTTATCGAAGTCCGCGCCTGATTTTGAAGAAAGATTATCTTTCACCTTTTGTTCGTCACTATCAATCTTTGTTGGTAAGGTGATCCCTTTGGATTTTGCAAGTGCCTTCATTTCCTCGTTGGCTTTACTATGGTCGCTGACCATCATACCTCCGAAATCTTTAACTTTTTGGTTGACAGCTTTCTGCTGGGCGAGCGTGCCGAGCTCAACTTCTGCTATGCCGCCATTAGCTGCCGCTACGGCAAATTTCGCGTCGTCCTTGTCGACTGCACGGCGGTAGGTCCGAGGGGCTACTTCCAAGGTGACTTGTCACTTTATTGATCGCAAAAAAAACCGTATTGATTTATACAAAAACGCTTTCCCGGGCTATGTTATGCATTAAGTGTAAAAAAAAAGCATCCTCAGAGTAGGAGGATGCTTTTACAATGATGATATAGTGTATTAAGCTATTTTTACATTTACTGCATTCGGGCCCTTACTGCCTTCTTCAATATCATAACTAACCACGCTGTTCTCACGAACATTGTCGATCAGGCCTGTGGAATGAACGAATATCTCGTTGCCACCAGTATTTGGTGTGATAAATCCGAAACCTTTGACTTCATTAAAAAATTTTACTGTTCCTTGTTGCATTATATTGTTATTAATAAGTGTGCAATATAATTATGATTATTCATGTATTTTCGTTTTTGTCAAAATATTTAACATTTATTTAAATCAGGCAGGTAAAAAATGAAACAATCAGGCAGGCAATTATCAGCTTGTTATGGTGATAAAGAACTTATTGAAAAAGGTTTTGATGATGGAAAAGTGATGAATTTTTATAAAGTTTATTTTAAAGAAGAAAATTGAATAACCATATATTAACTACACTGTAATTCTAATTTATCTTATATTTGTTTTAACGATTTAGAATCATTTTTCCATTGCGTGATTCGTAAAGTACTTGAGAATTAACATTGTAACATGTTGAAAATGAGCCAGTTATGAACAATGCCCATGACCCATCCACCTTCGATCTCTTCCATTAAAAACCTTAAAAGTCCATTAAACTTGCGGTGCGTAATTCGGTGCGCAGCTGTTATTATTTCGATATAAGTAACTGAAATATTAGATAATACAATCTCTACGATATTCTCGTCGGGCTACAAAGCCGCTTTAGGAAACTAGAGCGGCTTTTGTAATTTATATTCGGTAGTCAGAGACTACAAGCATATTTTTCCGAAATTATAAACTTCTGGTAGCGAGGGCTGAAAAACCAAACCTCAAAACATATATTTAGTGCATGAACAATAAAAAGCCTAAACCTTCATTTTTAAAAAATTTAAACTGGTACTCGTTAGCGTTGTTAATAGTTTCCCTTTTATTCGTCTATTTCATACCACGTGCTATTTTGTACTCGGATCACTTAATAGTTAGCTGCATCATTTTTGCATTTCTAAAGATAGGCAATCACGTTCTGCTTTAATAGTGCAGCAGGAAAGCCCAGGGTGCAGTTCACATGTTTTTTTCCGTAAGCTTTGCTGCTACTTAATACTCTTGCAGTATTAGAATGATATTGATTCTTTTCTCCAGTTCTGCATGATCAATGAGGCGTTCGCAGTTAAACAGATCGATGAGGGAATCTTTATCAATAAAAGTTATGTGGTTATGACAATACCAACACTGCGTATAAATAAACCTTTTAGTTTTATACTCCTGGTTCCGGCCTTTTGCCTGAACAGTCTGGCCTGTACCGGGCAGATCCGGGCGGTATCATCAGATAACCTGCTTCGTTCGCGGCTGGATTCGCTAGTCGATAACAGCGTTCAGCGGTATTTTCAGGATAAAAAAGCTGTGGGGCTTTCCATAGCCTTGGTGCAGGACGGCAAACCATATTTTTACAATTACGGGGAGACAAAGGCGGGTAACGGGCAGCGACCCGATAATAAAACCATCTATGAGATCGGTTCCATGACAAAATCTTTTACGGGGATCATCCTGGCCCGGGCCATACTGGACAAGAAGATCAACCTGGAAGATGACATCAGGAAATATCTAAAAGGTTCTTTTCCCAATTTAAGCTATAAAGGCACGCCTATACATATTAAAGACTTGGCTAACCATACCTCAAGAATCACGCGAATATTTCCAAATATGTGGGAACGCCCCACCTATGATTCACTCAATCCCTTATCCAATTACTCCCGGCAGCTTTTGTATGAAGGCCTGCGTCAAATGAAAATGGATACACTTCCCGGCAAAATTCACTCCTATTCTAATATGGCGGTTGCTTTATTGGGGGCAATACTGGAAGACGCATATGGGCAGGACTACTTTTCGCTGGTGTCAAAAAACATCCTGAAACCTTACCACATGAGAGATACCCGTATCGAAATCGCATCACTTCCGGCCAGCCGGGTCGGGTGGCCGCATAACGCACAAAGGCAATCGGTGCCTCTTTGGGATTTGGGGGAAGTACCCGCGATGGGGGCTTTAAGATCTACAACTGCCGATCTGGTCAATTACATCAAGGCTAACAATGCCGAGACTAATCCGGCTATTAGGCTTTCCCATCAACGAACTTTCGGTACCGATCTGGAGGGCATGGCCCTGAATTGGTTTATCCACAGTAGCTCGAAAGGCTATCGCATATTAGAACATGGCGGTGGTACGGGCGGTTCCCGCAGTTCATTGGATTGTTTCCCGCAGCTTAATGCAGGCCTGGTGATCCTCACCAATAGCCTGGCTAACCGAAATGACCTGGAAAAGGAGCTGGTCAACATACTGGTGGAACTGGCCAAAGATCCAGAATAGTACCAAGAGAAGAGACACTGTCGTGTATCGAAAAATCCTATCAAATGAAATTGTAACCTGATGACAGTCTTCCTGTCTAATCATTAAAAGCCAATAAATGAGCCCGTCAAGAGTAATCAACCGGATGCTTACTATAACATGTGGATTTGCAATTGCTCTCCTTTTAACATCAGGACAATTTGCCTTTGCTCAAAGCGACCCGCCCGTTGTACGGGCTTCATCTAAAACCGCCAGTATCAGGGACGGAAAGCACTTCAAAAAAGGCTATTGGGCTATCATGCCCGAAAGAAAACCGGACTACTATTATGCAGAGATTCCTGAAAAAGCACATACTATTAGCTTCATTACAGACCTGGATTCTATTGCATTCGATGTCACCTATGGAAAAGAGTATGATTTCATTATTTTGCTGAACGGAAAGGACAGTTGTTTTACACGAATTTCAGCCAGGTACAACAATTTTAATGCTTCCATGCGAAAAACTACAGGCGCCGGACCAGACACCATCCCCTTTACTTTGGGGGACAATCATAAAGTATACGTTAATGCAAAACTAAATGACGCTGAGGTCACCAATATACAGCTTGACTTGGGTGCAGGAGGAATCCTCATCAATAAAACTTCTGTTAAGAAAGTAAAGATGAACTTTAATGGGCAAGTTACCCTTACCAATTCGGATGGGGTGAACCAAGTGCCCTTCGCCAGTAAGAATTTCCTGCAAATTGGAAACCTGGTCTGGGACAGCGTAAGCATTGCTGTAGCCAATAACATGAAGGATCATGAAGACCTTCTCATCGGCAACTCCTTGTTCAAAGACAAAATACTGGAGGTCAACTATGACAAGAAAATATTAGTCGTTCATGACACCCTACCGCCTCAAATAACCGCTTATTCCCGTCACGACGTTATTCTTGATGGCGGTGTGATACCGTACATTACGGTAAATCTTACCATCCGCGGCAAAACCCAAACAGGTTGGGTGATGTTTGATACTGGCGCCCGCACATCCATTCTAAATAGCACTGACGTGCCTATTCCTTACCGGATCGTGAACGAACTAGCAGCTATGATTGGTTTGGATGGGGCGATGAAGCCAAAGCTGAGTATTGGCAATTACCGGCTTTCAGAATTTGAATATAAAACACGGAACATGGGTGGAGAAGGGCTAAATATGATCCTGGGTAGCGATCTGCTGAAAAGGTTCAACCTGGTGCTCGACAATAAAAATGGCTATTTGTATATGCAACCTAATTCGCTTACCAAAGCACCTTACAGACAACGGGATGAATATTACGTAGTAAGAATGGTGACAGGATTAGTCATTCTTTTGGCAGGAATCGTGATGTACAGAAAAATGAGAAAAAAATACAGGCCACAAACCTAATCGATGTAACCTTTGGTTTCCTGCGATGATCTCAATTAAAAAAAACGAATATGAAATCTTTATTTATCTGTGCTGGTTCGGTCGCACTGAATGTTGCATTCGCATTGCCAGCGGCTGCGCAGCAGCAAAGCAATATGGTTCCAAAACCTGATCCACTATATCAAATAGTAGCCGAATTAGATAGCGCTATGTTCTCCGCCTACAATAAACGTAATCTCGAAGGATTAATGGGCTTCTTCTCTCCCGACCTGGAATTTTATGACGACCGGAGCGGCTTAACTGATTATACGCACAACCTGGCCGCGTTTAAAAGGAATTTTACCGATCCAGTTCATTCATCAAGGCGGGAGTTGGTCAAGGGCAGCCTGGAAGTTTACCGTTTAGGTAGTTTTGGCGCATTAGCCATTGGCGTACACAAGTTTTATGGGACGGTTAATGGCAAGGAAGAATTGGAAGCCACTGCAAAGTTTACCGAAGTTTGGGAAAACAAGAACGGCAAATGGCAGGTAAAGCGCGAAATGAGTTATGACCACCGGTAGGGTTGTCCGAAATTATGTTGACCACTATTAACATGGAACTATTACTGTACTTTGGGCCTTTCTTTGGCGAAGGAACTTAAAGATTTAGAACAACACCAACTCATCAAAAGAATTGTAATTGACAGCTACCCCATTAAGATCTCATACCAATGAGAACCTTACACAGATACGTTAACACCCATCATCTATTCCCTGAAAGATTTTGTTTAAATATCGATTATCATCAAGTGAATGATAATTCAACGAGGGCAAGTGGAGGCGATTTTTACAATGATACGGTAATATAAAAATAAATAAGAAACGTTCGCAAATGTTTCGGTAAATATAGGCGAAAGCAATAAGTGATTTTAGTTTATAGGGGCAGATATTAAAAATAATAGAAAAACACTGAATAAAATGACAGGGTTCAAATTACTTCTCATGATCAGAGAATGATCATGTTCAGGTTTTACAAATCAGGAAGCTCCTTTCACTTCAAGTGCATTTGCTTCAATATTACTTTTAACCAGGGACTTCCTGCACGCCAGGGTTTCAGGTCAGGAAATATGGATCCACGATGCACCACCCTTTGATATCGTACCAGAAAATGCATCTGTTATGACTCTCAAGGCGTTAAATCTAACGTGCTATTTTTTGAGAAAAAACGATCCTCAGAAACATTGGGGACAAAAGATATTTGGTTTTTATGATTATTGTACTAAAACACATCATACTCCCCAAAAAAGGCCAATTGCTTTTTAACATCTTACTGATTTTGTAAAAAACTATAGTCATTCCGATTTTCCAAACGTGAGAGTTCAGAATAGTGTGGTCAATGGCTTCATATTTTCCAATTAAGCAGCTAAATATTTGTCAGCGATGTTCTTATTTTGAATCTCGTCAATCTGAATTCCCGTTAAAAGCGCTGCCATATCAATATCAATATTCTGCAAACGCAGAAAAAGCGATCCAGTGTAAGCTGAACGTATCCTAATTCAATTTTGCTATAAGAACTTTGTGAGATATTTAATTTATATGCCACGTAATCTTAAATTGCCATATACAAAGATCATTCTTAATAGCTGCAGGAATAGGAAACCTGAAAACAGTCGGTAATTATCTAAACGATTTAGAAAAGGCTGGTTTTTTAATAAGTGAATACGTTGGAAAAGAAAAATTATATCTAAATAGTGAATTAATGAAGATCTTGAAAGCTAAAGCTTGATAACATCATGAAGGTATTTCATGCACAGAACCTAATTAATAACTACGTAAATATCCTTAGGCCAGTTAATACAATTGCCAGCAGTATCGCATTTATGTTTTATAAACATCCATATAACCTTGAAGTTCCTTTCTAATCTCTACAGGATAATCCAATTTATGCGATCAAGTCCTGCTAAGCTGAAGGCTGGACCCTCCTTCTTTACTCGGCAATAGGCATTAAAGACTTCCCATATGTCTTTTTTCTTGTGATTCAGTTCCAGTTTGTAAACCAGTGCTTCCAACTCCTCAATCTGAAGGATAACTAGAGGTTTGACAATTAGGTTAGAGAATTGCCCTCTTTCTCTTCCCATTTTTGACTGAAAGTAATCTTCATCATCGCGAAATCGTAGATTTTATCATTCAGGATGCATACCGGGTAAATAGTCAGTTTTTTGTCCGTCTCCAGTTTTGAATCAAAGTTATTTTTTAGAATCGACAGATTTTTAATTGAACCATCCAGTTGCCGAAAGCTGTCAAAAAAATCCATCTTATCTCGAGTACTCGAAAAATAGTTATAATTTGCTCCAGGGATATTTATTTTACATATTATTCATCATAACCGCCGATAAGTTCAATAACGCTAAAAAGTTTGCATGAAACAACAAAGATATTGTTATCAATATCTTCCCTCTCAATTTGCCATGAACTACCAAAGTCGCGATTTGACATAATATCATATTCCTTTCCGGCCGTATCTTTGGCAATTAATGAAAGAACAAGACTTCTGTCCATGATCATCTTCTTATCCAGCACGACCCTTTTTGCGACAGAAATTTCTAAAGGTATCTCAGTTTTATTTGATACATTTTTAATTGGACTACTTGCGTAAAGCACGGGGGAATTTATCAGTATACCATGCTGTATGACATCTCCTTGTGTATAACTTTGAAGTTTAATATTAAGGTCTGCCTTGTTGTCTGCCGGCCATAAATAATTGAAGTTGTCGATATCATCAGATTTTGTGTCCCAAAAAACTGACTTGATAATGATCTTTTTCAGGATTCTATCAGCAACGACGATCTTCTTTTGAATTGCAGAGGAATCTCCATTTTCAGACTTTACGGTTAAAGTAACAGTGTATGTTCCTGGTTTCGAGAAGCTGCATAAAACATTTTTGCCTGTTGCGATTGTTCCATTCCCGAGGTTCCAACGTACAGCATTGAAACCTTTTGAAGCATTAGCCAATACCAACGTATCATTGGTTCCAACTTTAAAGCTTTCCGAATTTATATTGCGAAAAAGAAAATCGGCTTTCGGTGATTCCTTTGAAATATCTTTTCCTTTTTTACAGCCAGAAAATATAAGAAATAGTGAAAAAGATATTGTTGAAAGGAAAAATAATTTTTTACTCATAGTTTATAAAAATGCAAAGCAAATGAAGCTCTTGACTAAAAAGAAATATTAAATTAAATATTGTTAATATTAAAACAATATATATTATTGACCAAAATTAAAAAAATTCATGAATTAACTAAATCTTTCGCGTCGATAATCCGGGATTGACATGTTGTTGAGGAACAATTTGAATAAAAATAATAACCATATAAGTTAAATACCTAAATAAATAATTACAAAACTTCTCAGCCCGCTAAATAATATTTATTTCCTGTTCAGCCTACGGCCGGAAAGCTTTTTCCAGATGCTGCGGAACTGTTTTACTTCTGCAGCAGTGAATTTCAATTGCTTGATCAATAATTCCCTATCTATTAAATCCATAACCTCTTCAATACGTCGTTCTCGGATCAAGCCGTCTACCTTTTCAAAATCAACACGGTCATGCACTAATAGCGGTAATGGAATTTCCCCGATCTCCGTTGGCTCAAA
Source organism: Mucilaginibacter sabulilitoris (assembly GCF_034262375.1). NCBI lineage: Bacteria > Pseudomonadati > Bacteroidota > Sphingobacteriia > Sphingobacteriales > Sphingobacteriaceae > Mucilaginibacter > Mucilaginibacter sabulilitoris. The sequence continues at coordinate 2,172,323 of NZ_CP139558.1, read as the reverse complement.
GGTAAGGACACCGCCACCATAACTTCGCCCCGTGATCTCAGAGAAAGCGAAAGTAAGGGAGTTCAAAAATGAAAGGGCGACTTTTTTAGGATCAACTTTCGGCTGGAAACGCACGCGGTGGATCGTATCTGTGGAAGAGGCATTAGTCTCATTAACGATCAGCTTAGGATAATCCCCTACCTGCCTCAAGGCAAAACCTCCTGGTTCATAAACCGAGGGTGTAATATACCAGCGTTTCCTGATTTTGCATTTATAACCTTTATGATAATTCTTAGATTCTCCGAAACGGATATAAGCCTGGCAGGTTGGTGGCAATTTATCGAAATCTTCATCCGGCGGCAGGAATAAAAAGCTATCTATTTCCGCGGCCGCATTTTCCAAGAAATCCTGTTCCGTAAATTTAATGCCGCGAAAATGCGCCGAACGGCTGACCACTCTTTTAGTATAAGGCAGGATACCCCATTGTTCGGCGGTTTGCTGCGTGATCATAAAGAATTCGTTGATCCCTGTCACCAGGCCTACGTTTGTAATCATTAATTCACCCGCCAGCTGGATGCGCGGATCAGTTTTGAACCGCCGCAGCAAGTGGATCTCCGCTTCGTCTAAAAAGTATTTTGTCCATTTCTCCGTATTATGTTCCAGTATTTTAACGTCGCCATTTTGAACTGCCTCTATATCCAGGGTTTCCAGTTCTTCCAGCGAAGTAACCTCAACCACACGTATACCGTTATCACCCGCCACTTCTTTTTCGCAAAGTAACAGTACCACCTCTTGTTGAATATCTTTGAACACCAATTTCTTAAAAGTCACAATGGTTACTCTTTCAAAGAAGCGAGACAAGAAAACACGCGTCTCAGCCGCGTATTTCACTTGGAAAAGCTCAGCCGGGATCACCATGCCTAATTTCCCACCAGGATTTAAACGACCTGCCGACAGAACCAGGAACGGTACCCAGATATTTGTCAGTTTATTTGGATTCAGGCCCATTTCCTGCATCATGTATATAGCCAGGCTGCGGTGTTCTTCAGGAAAATTCTGGTAACGAATAAAGGGCGGGTTACCCACCACCACGTCAAACCGTTCGGCCGGGTTGGCTGCCAAAAAGCTAAAGAAATCTGCATTGGTGATCGTTGTTGAATTCAGTCCATAATTAGCGGCACGTGCCTTAGACTTTTGCGCTTCCACGGCTAATAATTCTACTCCCTTAATCCGCCCAAACAATTCATTTTTCGGTACACCAATCTCCAATAGCCTTTGGATAACGGCCTCAACGAAATTGCCGTCCCCACAGCTGGGCTCCAAAACACGCACAGCCGGTTCCGTGATCGCCCATTTACAAATAAAATCAGCGATCGGCTGGGGTGTATAATAACCGCCGCGCAGCTTACGGGAATCAATATTTTCTTCTACTATGATGGGTTCCATCGCGTTATTCTTCAAAATCTGTTATAAAAATCTGGTCACTAAGCGCTGTGTTGATATCAGATACTGTGATTCCGTATAATTGATTCACCTGTTCCAGCAGGCCTGTTTCTAAAAACTCCAGTTTTCGCCGCAGCACTACTTTCCTGGCTGGGTTCTGCATATCTTGATAACTCTTTTTCGTGCTAATCACTTGCTTGACTGTCGCTATCACGTCGTCATGCAGTTTGAGTTCCGCCGCATCTGCGAAATTTATTGCACGAATAGGTAAGCGCTCCATAAACTGCTTACCATGCGAATAATAAGCGCCTCGGAATTCACTAGCACCCGACTTGATCATGCCTTCGAATAAAGGATGAGCCAGTATTGCCATGAAATATAATGGCGAATAACCTGTGCTGCTCAGTAGGGAATAGTAAGGACCGTTGCCGCCACCGGTGAACTGGATGTTCGCCTCGTCAAACACATAACTGGCTTCTTTTGATAATACTGGCCAGATCAGCTTATTGTTCGCATGAAACTTGGTAAGGCTTTGTGAACGTCCGAACTGGTACCACTTCGGCTCTTTAGAACCGTTGATGCTTCTTTTTTCCAATGCCGCTTTATGCAGGAAAAGGTAAGTCCAAGCCAGCGGGTAATTGGCTTCGAAATAAGCTTCGTTGAATACTTCCGCCTTGTCCGCAATTATATAGGGAAAGATCATCTGGGCATTACCCTGTACAATGTCAAACAGCCCAAAACTCAAGTCGTAAAGACAGGATTTACAGATCGCCTTTTCTACTTCATAAGTAACGCCGCCTTTATGGAAGCTGTAGGTTGCCGCTGTTTCTGCAATTGGTTGGAAAATATAGATCTTGTCGGCGCTGGTTTGTAGTCCCACGGTAATCTCCGCCACGCTGTTCAGTGGAACGGTGCCGGCCGCATATAGTTTATTAAAGACCTCCTGGGTTTCCTCCGCCAAGAAAATCCAGGGTTCTTCCCCAAAATTTCCTTTTTCATAAGTTTTATAAGTGGTGCGGCCAGAGTATAATTCCTTCGCCAGGTGTTTGATCCGCTTAAATTCAAACTGATCATTGCCGGTCGGCCCCAAAACAACGATCGCGGTATAAGTGCTGCGCTGCGGGAAAACCTGCGTTACCCCAAAGTGGATGATCTTAGCCAGTTCGCTGTTGCTTGTTATAAAACGGCGTAGCGCTCGGCCGCCTTTTACGATAAAGAATTTATTGGGCACAATATAACCTAATCGGCCGGAAGGCAACAGCAGTTGTACGGCCCGCTGGATAAACAAATAGTATTTATCAAAAGTATCCGACTGGGCCACCGTATAGCCCGCCACAGCGTGCTGGTAGAATTTGATTTCTTCCGCCAGGTACTTCACCATATGCTGGATACGGACATAAGGTGGGTTGCCAATGATCGCGTCGAAGCCGCCTGATCCAGCTAAGAAAGGAAACTCCGTCGACCAGTTAAAAGGCTTGACCTTATATAGCAGGTCATCATTGTTAATGGCGGTTAGGTCGAAAGTAAAATAGCTATCATCTACCAGCGAGTTACCGGTTTTGATATGGCCGTCCAGTGAAGGTAACACCTTTTTACCATGATGAGCTAAAAAGTGATTCACCGATCCTGAATCCTCCTGCTCTAATAATTTAAGGAATAGGCTAAACTTGGTTACTTCAACCGCGTAGGGATTAATATCCACCCCGTAAATATGGTTAAGAAGTACCGCGTGTCGCCCTTTTAAAGTCAGGCTATATGAGCCTGTTTTGTCCAAAGCCAAAAGTTCATGGTCAGGGTCGCCCGTGGCAATCAAGGCCAGCGTGATCTTTTCTAGCAAGTAATCGTAAAGCGCAACTAGGAAGGTACCCGAGCCGCAGCAGATGTCCGCGATCTTCAGGTGCTCTATTTCGGCCAATGTTTTGCCTTTAAACAAGGGCTCTAGTGTTTCACGGATCAATTGTCGCACCACCAGTTTAGGTGTCGGCACTACGCCGCTGGATGCCGCTACTTCTGGTTCTTCTACCAGTGTGATCTGACCTGGCGCGGTAACCGAAATTCGACTACCTAAGTAGCGTTCATATATCTGTCCAAGTATGGCTGGATCCACCACGGAGAAATCATAAGGACTTTCCGGGTAATAGAGTTCGTTAAAAATCCCCACCAGGATAGCTGCATCCAGATTGATCCGCAAAGAGAGCTGATCGTCGATGAAATCGAACAGGCCGGAATTATATTTTTGATCAGAACTCAAGAAAACCACTTTCAGTTCGTCATAGTTTTTTACCTTTTTCAAGGTCTCGTATTTTTCAATATCGCGGTCTTCGCAAATACGCAGGAATACGATCCGGTTCAGCAAACGCTGCACCAGGATATTAACCGTTTCCTCATCCAGTCCAGGGTTACTGGTGATGATGTTTCCCGCCAGCTGTAGGCGCCATTTTTCTATTTGACCCAAGAACACCTCATCAAAAGTGGTAAGTTCTGGTACACTCAGTGAAAAATATTCATCCAAAAAGCCCGCTGATATCGAAGAATAGGAAAGCAGGTCGTAAAGAACATCAAGGTTTGCCAGAAAGTCTGTATGCCGAAAAATGCGATATCGCGCAACAGAAGGTTGATCCGTGCTATTGGGCTGGTAGCGGCAGTCATAAACTACCAGCCTATCAAAATTCGTTAAAATCGTAACCCCTAAGTTCGCACTCCAACCATAACGGCGTGCCTGGAAAGCCGACCCGGCAGAATGCTCAATATCTACTGCTACTTTTTTAGCTTCCACGAAAACTTTCCTGGTACCTTGTACACGCAACGTATAGTCCGGATTTTTTTTGGCTAAGATATCAGCTTCGACAACCTCTATGGCCTCCTCTTGGATGACATCACGCATGAACTGCGTTTGGGCAGATTCGTTATCGATATCCCAGCCGAATGTCTTCAGTAGTGGGCTGATAAAATCCACGCGCAACTGCGCCTCGTTATAGGTATTTTTACTATATGCATCATACTGGGCAACAAACGCTTCCACCAGCTGTTGCAACTGCAAACGGCATTCTTCTTTAGTATGGGTAACATTATAAGCCATTTGCCAGTGTTAAATTATCTTTTAAATGATTTTTAATTTGGGCACCCGCTAGCGTGATTGCTTTAAGGCCCAGTTGCTCTCCGGCCACCACGTCCAGCAAATGATCCGCCAGCCATAGGGTCAGCAATTCTTCACTGTCTGCTTGCAATGCCAAAGCGAACTGATTAACCTGTTCTTTTTTAGCTTTGCGATCGCCGCTTTCGATCTTACTTAACATCGGTGAGTCTATATGTAGCCGGTCAGCTACCTGCTTTTGTAAGAGCCTGCCGTCTTCGCGGAGCTGCCTGATCCTGGTGCCGAACTGGTTTGCCATTACTTGTCAAATTTTGACAAGTTTAAACTAAAATCCTTAGCACCAAAAATAATTTTATGCACATTTAAAAGGAGCGCAATATTGTTCTATTATTATTAACGTTATACAGCAGTACTTATAATCCTTTTATTAAATGTGCAAATTTAGATGCCTGTTATTTTGTATATTTGTTAACCGTCTCTAATTTTGCGATTTAGAAATAGAATAGCACTATCAAAGGCAGACGGGGACAAACGACCGAGCGTCATTATCTGGGGGGCGCCCTGAATACAGCAAACTACGACGTAGAAACCATAAAGTATAACCTCAACGACCAGATCACCAGAACACAGCGTAAGCACTGGACATCAGCTAATACTGCGACACCGGCAGTGACAGTAGATAATCAGTATATCTATGACCATATGGGCAGGAAGGTAAAAACCTGGGAGCAGATTACTAATGGCGGTCAGACAGCAGACACCCGCACGCTGATATCTCAAATGGATTATAACGAGACTGGCCAGTTGTGGAAAAAGCACCTGCACAGCACGGATAGCGTAAACTTTCGGCAGGATATCACTTACGCCTACAATGAACGCGGCTGGCTGAAGACGAACAGTTCGCCGCTTTTTGCCGAGGAACTGCGTTACAATACCGGGGCAACCAAATACTATAACGGTAATATCGCTTACCAGTTTGCCAGGAACTTGCGGTTTAGTGATTTAACGTTGGCAACGGAAATAGTAAAAGAGTACAGTGCATTGGGCGTCATATGCAGTATTCAAATTTAGATAGCTAATGACAACGTGCAACGTAACTAATCAAAATTTCGCATGCTATTAGATATCTTTAATAAGCGGGTTTGATTCCATCTGAAATAAAAGCAGTTCAAACGGCCATAAAAAAATGATTTGCCAACCGTGGTTAGTCAAATGACTACTGGAAAGTTAACCATTAGGACACAATAACCGTTAATGGAGTTGAGGTTACCTGCAAAGCGATGAAATTGCGAAATGGTGTAATTAACGTTGGAAGAATTACTATTCCTAAATAAATTATATGAGAAATCTAAAAAAAGAAGAACAAGATCTAATTGTATTTATGCTAAGAGATAACTCTCTTAATAAGGATTATACCCAAGATATATCTAAAAGTACTGTCCAAGAAATGGATGATGGGGGCATGGGGAGTCTTAAGTTCTTATACAATGACGGAAAAATGCGGAAATTCCACAAAGGAATAGCTAACATCTCAATATTGGATATAGACGAAGTTCCAGTTAGCTTTGCTATTAATGTCGATGATAACGGCGACTTATTTGAATTGGATGTATTTAAAGGTGACTTTTCGCCACTACAACAGTTCCCTATTCCTCCATACAAAGTGTTACCCCCACCTCAACGCTTGTAATAAGAAAGCCTATTCCTAAAACCTAAACTAAATTCAACTGATATCGTATTGACCTTCCCGCCCCCTCCTGAACTAAAACGCCCATGGCTTGGAGCTCTTGCAGGTCACGAGTAGCGGTAGCTTTAGAGGTTTTAGTAATGCCAATATATTTCTTAGCTGTCATCCCTCCTTCGAAGCCATCGGCGCCTTTTTCGAGGATCTTATTGACAGCTTTCAATTGTCGCTCATTAAGCTGATGCTTATATCGGTCGAAAAATTGAGATTTCCTCAACGTAAACTGCACCATGGCCTTTGCATCACGTTGGGCTTCCAGAATTACAGAAGCGAAATAATTAATCCAAGCGGTGATATCCAATGACCGCTGTGCTTCCTTTAAGGCGGCGTAATAGGTCGCTTTATCGTGTTCAATGATTTTAGAAAGGCTGAGCATAACAGGTCGTCCGATAGATTGTGACAACGCTTTCTCTGAGATAGCGCGTCCTATACGACCATTACCATCTTCAAAAGGATGTATAGATTCAAAATACAGATGCGCCACAGCCGACTTGAGTACCGCTTCGGCAACTTCCCCTTTCAGTGGAAAAGTAGCTTTATTGTACCATTGAACAAACCTCTCCATTTCTTTAGGAACATCGGAAGATGGTGGTGCTTCATAATGTATGATCTCTCGGCCGTACGCACCTGAAACTATCTGCATAGGCTCGACCCCTATTCTCCATTCGCCAGGATTAATGTTACGTGCGCCGGTCATCAACATTTCGTGCCAAGCTTGGAGCATACCCAAACTTAGCGGCCGATCAAACGATTTCCGTACATCTAGTAGTAATTGAGTCACCCCTCCCGCCCGTTGATCCTTTACGTTAATGAGCGTTTCATTCAGGCCGAGATTATTTCTAATAGATGACATTACATCCTCACGGCTGATATACTCGCCCTCAATTTCAGAGGTTTTAACCGCTTCAGACAACATGAGCTGAAGGAGAGTTTCTTGCTTTAAGTCGTCAGGTAGTCCTTGAATCACACCGCTTACCTCTCCTGTTTCCTGCGCAAATGCCAAGATTAACGGTTGGATTTCCTTTACTTCATAAACAAAGTTAGGCCATTCTAAAAGTTGCCAATTGTACATAATGAGCCGATTAGGTTAATTATTCGGCTCAAATTTAACTAATTTTTGAGCCAATATTCATTTTTAATCGGCTTAATGTTCGTTTTATTGACTTTATTCTTAAAGCCAAAGTCTTTACTACGGGTTTACAGTAAATTCTTTGCCCCGAAATATTTCCATTGCTGTCTATATGACTTGTGCCAAAGGTTATGTCAGCATGTTTTTTTATAAAAGTTGGGCTTTAGGGTTTTTAAAGGTAATCCACAATGAGGGTAAATTTTACGCTCGAAAATTAAACAAGAGTAAAAAATACCTATATTTACTCTTGAAATATACACGAGTGTAAAACTTACTTTCGACAATTATGGTATACGATCCTGAAAAACCCTTTAATGATTTACCACCATTACCGCCAAAACAGGAAATTGAAACAGTAAATATTCTGAAAAAGACCATTAAAGCAAGTAGGGCGCTAGCCGAGCTGAAGGGAGCTGTAACCAACCTGCCAAATCCAACCTTATTTGTAGATACGATCAATCTGCAAGAAGCACAGGCAAGCTCTGCCATTGAGAATATTATAACTACGCAAGACGAGTTATTTAAAGCATCTATCTCTGATAAAAAAATTGAAGACCATGCAACCAAAGAGGTTATTCACTATAAGGATGCTTTATGGCACGGCTTTGAACAGTTACAGTATCGCCCAGTGCTTAATACCAACCTTTTTATCTCTATAATGCAGATAATAAAGGAAAATACGTCTGGCATAAGAAATACACCCGGGACAAAATTAACAAATCCAACAACCGGGAAGGTGGTTTATACACCGCCTGAAGGTGAAAATATTATAAGAGATAAGCTCAAGGCCTTAGAGGATTTTATACATGCGGATGATCAAATAGATCCGTTGATTAAACTGGCACTCATTCATTACCAGTTTGAAGCTATTCATCCCTTCATTGACGGTAACGGCAGAACTGGCCGTATTATCTTATTACTGTATTTAAAATTAACAAGTCTGCTTAAGCTTCCAGCGCTGTATATGAGCGATTATATCATTAAGCACAAATCCGAATACTATACGGGCCTGCGTCTAGTTACAGAGAAAGCGGATTGGGAGACTTGGATAATTTATATACTTGCTATGGTGGAAAGTACGGCTATAAAGGGTCGGGAACAAATTTCCCAAATTGAAAGACTAATGTCTGAAATGGGCGCCGCGATACAAAAGCAACTGCCTAAAATTTATTCTAAAGATTTGATGGAGGTGTTGTTTAAATTGCCATATACAAAAAGATCATTCTTAATAGCTGCAGGAATAGGAAACCTGAAAACAGTCGGTAATTATCTAAACGATTTAGAAAAGGCTGGTTTTTTAATAAGTGAATATGTTGGAAAAGAAAAATTATATCTAAATAGTGAATTAATGAAGATCTTGAAAGCTAAAGCTTGATAATATCATGAAGGTATTTCATGCACAGAACCTAATTAATAACTACGTAAATATCCTTAGGTGTGAGATTTAGAGACATCGTTTCACTTATTTACTGACAGTCAACCAATAATTTTGCACTTTTATTCTGTCTTTGTTGGGGTCATACATTGCTTCGACTTCTTCTGATAACGGCGTTTTAGCGACATTGAGGTAACCATATCCATTGGTGTTTTACCATTAAGTGAACTATAACATCTAAACCAATTATAGTGGAATTGCCATTGTGAAAGCAAATTAGGCAGATCCGGATCTTCGATATCTATCGTAGAATAAAACTCATCCAGATCTGTTCTTTGCGTCCTTTCCGCCTTGTCATTGAGGTGCGGTGAACGTGGTTTCACAGGTTTGGAACTGATACCATATTCCATTAATCTTACCTTAAATGAATAGGCAAAGAATTCCAGGCCTCGGTCCGTCTGGGTACGTTGAATCGGAAATGGCATTTGCTCAATGACAGTTTCGAGAAATTTTAATGTGTTGGTGGCGTTGCGGCTTGGATACAGCTCAATAATTTTAAACCCGCTACAATCATCAATGGCGGTATATTGGTAAAGTCTTGCTGCTATCTTGTAGAGATCCATTTGAACTAAGCTCGACATGGCAACAGAAAACTCGAAAACCGACCTAAGTTCCAAATCGCACTGCTACTCCTTATTACGGTTATTATTTTAATATAAGGTGCAGCCAAGCAGTATATGTATTATTTAAATTTCAATTTGGATATATTTTCCTTTTTGGAAATAACTGAGCTTCTGCCCCAAACCATATTTGATTTATTTGTGGCTACATTTATATCATAGTTGGATATTTTGTTGATGTATGGTATAGTACGATAACCAATGATAACCCAAATAACATTCCTGATTACCATATAAATAAAATAAATTTATGGTACCAGACTCGGTATTAAAGGAAAAGAGAGCGGAATTAGCCACTCAAAATGCTGCTAACAACAAAGGATTGGGGAAAGCCATTATGCAATTCCTATTCTGTTCATAGTTTGAGTCAGCGTACATCCTATCGCTTTAATTGGGCTATATCATGAATTGCCTACTTCCCTACCGAATCCTATTTGCTTCCGATTTTCAAAGCCGCTTTTCAGGGCTTTTTCAAGGGTGGTTTAAATATTTGAGCATTTGGAATCCCACACGCGCAATAGATATGAAATTGTCGCAGATAAGGTTAATCATGTTTCGAGCGTAAGCTTTTTATATTGCAAAAAGTAAAAATTTTGTATTCTATTACGATTTCAAAACAAATCTCGTGACAGCCTATCCCATGAGCTTGGTTACCCAGCTTTCAGTTGGCGCCGAATAAACTATTAGAAACAACAAACTTTTATCAAACATCTTTATGATGGATATAGACGAAGTTCAGTGAAGGAAAGCCGGTTATAAATGATTTTTAAACATGGATTTTAAATGTTTGCAATACAAAAAAACTGGTCAACCCATAACTTGTGGACTTCATGTTGAGGGTTCAGTTCAGGCCCCAGCAGAACTAAGCACATATGGCTACTGAATTATTCAATAGTCTGATGCCCTATATTAATCTATGGAATACATCATGCCTGACTATTATTTCAGCATGAATACGATGAGCCATGTTTATTTGAGCCAAGGCAAAACCATCATGTAATAGAATGGGGCAAATGATTGCCTTTAATTGGGAAGTATTTTCCTCGAAATCTATGTTGATCACCGTCTAAATCGCCATTTAAGATATATTTTCAAAATGGCGCTGCTTTTGAATTATCCTTTTCGCCTTTCTAAAAGAGCTGTTTTTTATAGGTAGATGTAGGGCCGAAATACTGCGAGAGGATTTCGGCCTGTTTTTCATCCTATGGTTCATCTTAAGCGAACTACTCCAAAATGGGGTAGCATGGACTAAAGAGGCTTTGAAGAGCTGAATATTTTCACATAATCCACTACCATTGCACCTGGCACAACATTAGCCGGCTGTAAATTATTATAATACAATCCTCCTACCGGCAAGCTTAACGACAAGGATTGCATTTTACCGAACATGGCCGGAATATAACCTCCTTGAGTTTTCGTCTCAACTAATTTGCCGTCAATGTACGTTCTAATCGAGGTTTGACTCCATTCGAATTCATAAACGTGAAAAGCGGCTGACAAATCTCCGTCTGTGACGGTTGTGCTCAAGCCATTTTTGACTAAATCCTGCAAGGGCACCTGGCCATACTGATAGTCTGATAGCAATTCATCCTTATCGGAACCTTTCACTTCTAAAAAATCGATTTCCCCATTGGTAGGCCAGTTTCCGCCAAAACTATAAAGAAGCGATGTTAGCCCATTGCCTGGTGCCACTTTTAACCTGGCCACGATCCTAATCACCGGAGTAGTCGCATTAATTGAAATCTGTGCTTTGCTAACTATCCAACCAGAGGAATAATCAAAGGATTTAACGGGATCAGCACCTACTATTTCAGGGCCAGTAACTGTTTCTTTTTTTGCACTTATGGTTAGATAACCACCTGAGATTTTGAGATTCGCGGCCTGGTAACAGGCTAATTCCTTTTGGACGCCTCCATTCAGTACCCGCCATTGCGACAGATCGCCGTTAAAGTTATCCTCAAAAGATTTGATCCAGCCTTTGTTAGTGAGCGCCGTATCGTTAACGTCATAATTAGGAATAACGTGTACCTGGCCAGGAGATAAAGGCACACTTTCATTTGGAACAGGAGCGAGTCCTATTTTGCTGCAGCTGCTAAGGATCAGACAACCTAAACCGGCTACCAGCATACGAGTAAGATAAGTAGATGTAGTCATATATTTCTATCGTAGATATTGAATTTTAAATTATACTTTAATTTATTCCAGCTATTTCTTTTGGAACGAGCTAATGCGCATCAACTCGCATACCGATGTCCCTCACATATTTAGTGGCAATCATCAGCATTAGTGCTTTATCGGCTTTTGATTCCTCAAAATTTTCCTCTAATATTTGTTTTATTCGATCATCCTTCAACTGACCGGATAGAACTTCCAGCATTTGAAATGACGCCAATTCAATGCTTTCTACCTTAAGCAAATAGCAAAATATAGATAAATCGCGAGCCACCATATTGTCGTGCTTAAGGTCGATCGCCGAAAAAGCGTTTTCGAATACCGAAATGATTCCGCTACAGCTGCTGAAAGAATATTCAAGGCCCAGCAACTGGTAAAGCTCATCCATTCTGGACAACTGATTTTCGAGCTCATCGAGCGTTCCTAGCATAGCGAATTTCAAGTCTGCAAAAGCGACAAATTCCACGACCTCAGAAAGCCTTTCCAGTAAATGAGATTTCGCGCAATAAATGCGATTCAGATTATCAAAAAAAAGTGGTTGGAGTCCTTCCTGTATTGTTTCGTACGATGGAGGCGTTATTTCCTGTGCTTGCCTCATTGCTGTGTTATGCTCATTGCTGATTGTTAGTACTTCCTCTGCTACTCAAAACCCTTGCCGAAAACATTGGCTGAAGAATTGCGCAACTATTCTGACTCAAAATCATTTCAAAACGCGAAGGATAGCTGTAGCTGGCTACTTACACAGGAGAAATGCGAAATAATCTATTTGATTTAACAATATTATTTCTTGCTATCACTAAGTTTATAAAATGATTAGCACTTTCATTGTGGATTTTTTTCCTCATATGCCGGTATAAATGAGACATAAATTACTCGTAATTACATTATTCTTAGCAAACCCAATTCCATGGTTGCTTTGCAGTTGTTTAATAGTTAGCGAGAAATCAGAAAATCATCCTATTGCAGCTCCGGCGCAGCCGATTTTCTCCAACTGGCTTGTTTTATTGATTTATGGACGAATTTAACGCTATCATAGGTTTTCCTATCCATACATATTATATGATACTCTTTTTTAAACAGACTAAAAGTTACTCCGCCACATTATTGTTATTTTTGTACGTTATTGTTCAATTTACAGATGCGAAAGCCACGACGCTTCAGATACAAAAAGATGATACGGACTCCCTTCAGTTACTACTCAATACTGCTCCCAAAATAATTCATTTGACCAGAACTTTGGTTATTAACAGAACCTTAGCAGTGCCACCTGGTGTAGATATTGAGGGTGGCACATTAAAGAATGGTACTAACATGTCCGGAACCTTATTGACTAATAATACTTTTCTGAAGTATGAAGATGGAGCAAAAAATAGATTGACACATGTTAAATTTGAAAGTAGTGGCGATTTTCAGTTGAGTAATTGGGCTAACGCGGTGGTCGTTTTAAAAAATTGCAGAGACATCACTATTGAGCAATGCACCTTTAATCTTAACCAGGCCTACGCACCCAAAGGTGCTGAAGGTGTATGGATAACCGGCGAAAATTCCTCAGGCAACCGAATCCTTTTCAATACTTTATACACCGCAGGCATTGAGTATGCCGAAAACGGCTCAAGTACTGGGCTTATCAAAGGCAACTTGATCATCAACGCCCATTCCAATGCCCTCAGCGGTCACGGCAATGGAAAAAAAAATTGTAATCAGAATATTATTACACAGAATATTATTACTGATGCGGGCTTTATAGGTATCGAAGATTGGGGTAACTGCTATGGATCTGTCATATCCGGTAATCGGATTACCGGTACAGGGAAAAGCCCCAGTCAACAGCACGAAGGGATGGGAATTTCTGCTGTGGGTACTAACACGATTGTCAAAGACAATATAGTCCGGGATGCCCGCTTATACTACATCGAGTCCCGCGGCGCCGGACATATGCTGATCACTAATAATCGGATCATCGATTCGCAATTTAAAGCAATCGGGATTATTTCAAATTTCACAAGCCCGGCGAGTGACGGGGATACGACCATCGGGTTTAGTTCTATCCATCACAACTCGATACAGGGAACAACAGAAGGTATCCAGGTTTTTGGAAACTTTATAACCAAGCTGCTTGTAGATTCGAATACGCTTGTTAATCCCAGAGACCGCGGAATAGATATTGACAGCGACGCTGGAAATTACCAGGTCGAAGTATTAGCCAATAAATTCATTTTCGATAGCTCGACCGGACAATCAAGACTTGCAATTCTGGCTTTTACCCGACAAAAGGATTTGACTGGGCAACGATTATTGATAAAAAATAACAAGTTCACTTATCCTCAAATAGCATTAACGCCGACACCGCGAGAAACCGTATGGTTAATTGGAACCAATAATTCTACGATCACCGGTAACGCCATACTTTCTAAGGACAAAAGTTTAAGGATCCTTAGCACCACTGGCGCCAGTGTTACCGGGCTCAAAATATCCGGAAATGTTTTGAATGGTCAAGTTGCTACGATCAAATCAAGAAACTAACTAACTTTCAATATAAACAAGGTCTGTATCCTTCGATGTAGACCTTGTTTGATTTATTAACTATGTACCTGAGACGAACTTTGCCATTCTCCGTTTCTACCAGAATATGTCCAGTCAATCAAGCATCTTCATGAACAGGTTCAGCATACTTATTTTTAAAATCCTGATAAGCTATAGCAATGCCATCTTTCAATTCAACAACATGTTTCCAGCCCTGGTTGTGGAGCTTGGTAACATCCATTAATTTTCTGGGCGTTCCATCTGGTTTACTGTGGTCAAAATTAATTTGTCCTTCATATGCCGTCACCTCTTTTATCAGGTATGCCAACTCTTTTATGGTAATATCTTCTCCTGTACCGATGTTAACTAATCCGCTCTCATCATAGTTTTGCATCAGATGATAACAAGCGTCAGCCAAATCATCAGCAAATAGAAATTCCCGTTTGGGTTCACCCGTTCCCCATATGGTCACTTCCGGCAAGCCGGCATGCTTTGCTTCGTGAAAGCGGCGGATCAAAGCAGGTAAGACATGTGAATTTTCAGGATGATAATTATCGTTATAACCATAAAGATTGGTGGGCATTACTGATATATAATTACAGCCGTATTGATCTCTGTAAGCGTCACATAATTTAATGCCGGCAATCTTGGCAATGGCATAGGGCTCATTCGTTGGTTCCAGATACCCGGAAAGTAAGTATTCTTCCTTGAGCGGTTGAGGTGCCAGTTTGGGATAGATACAACTGGAACCTAAAAACATGAGTTTCTTTACACCATTCTGATAGCTGGAATGGATCACGTTATTCTGTATTTGCAGATTTTCGTATAAAAACTCCGCCCGATAGGTATTATTTGCGATAATCCCACCCACTTTTGCCGCTGCCAGAAATACGTAGTCAGGCTTTTGTTCCAAAAAAAACTGGCTTACCTGATAGTGATCTCTTAAATCTAGTGCAGATGAATCTCTGAAAATCAAATTTTCATAGCCTTCATTGGTCAGTTTACGAAACAATGCGGATCCTACCATTCCGCGGTGTCCGGCAATATAAATCCTGGATTTTTTTTCCATGATGTCTATTCGAATTGATTTTTAACATAATAACCGGCTTCCTTCAGCAAAAGTTCTTTTCTGAACGACTCAACATCAGCCGCCATCATGTCTTTAACCAATGCTTGTAAATCATATTTAGGTTTCCAGCCCAGCCTAGTATTTGATTTGGTGGGATCACCGATCAGCAGGTCCACTTCTGTAGGCCTGAAATATTTAGGATCGATGGCGATAACTTCTTTGCCAATCTCGATTTGAAAATCCGGAGAAGCACAATATTCTACATAGCCTTTTTCATTGACGCCTTCACCTTCAAACCTTATCGTAATCCCTACTTCAGCAAACGCCATGCGCACGAACTCGCGAACTTTCGTGGTTACTCCTGTTGCGATTACGTAATCCTCCGGTTTTTCCTGTTGCAAAATCAGATACATCGCTTCCACATAATCCTTCGCATGCCCCCAGTCTCGCTGAGCATCAAGATTTCCTAAGTATAATTTATCCTGTAAACTCATGGCAATTTTGGAGGCAGCACGTGTAATCTTGCGGGTTACAAAAGTCTCGCCACGCAGAGGACTTTCGTGATTGAAAAGGATGCCGTTACAGGCATAAATTCCATAAGCTTCGCGATAATTCACCGTTATCCAGTAAGCGTACATCTTAGCTACAGCATATGGCGAGCGCGGGTAAAAAGGAGTAGTTTCAGATTGAGGAACGGCTTGAACAAGACCGTACAATTCCGATGTAGAGGCTTGATAAATTTTAGTTTTTTTAGTAAGTCCCAGTATCCTGATGGCTTCCAGTAACCTTAACGTTCCGATGCCATCTGCATTGGCCGTATATTCCGGTGTATCAAAACTTACCTTTACATGGGACATCGCTCCCAGGTTATAGATCTCATCAGGCTGAACTTGTTGTACAATCCGAATTAAGTTCGTGCTGTCGCTCAAGTCACCGTAATGTAAAATCAAACGCTGATCCTCATCATGAGGATCCTGGTACAGGTGATCTATGCGATCGGTGTTAAATAGTGAGCTCCTGCGTTTGATACCATGCACCACATATCCTTTAGAAAGCAATAATTCGGTCAGATAGGCACCATCTTGTCCAGTTATCCCTGTGATCAATGCTACTTTTTTCATTTAGAAAGTTAGATTTATTTAAATATTAGACGAGTGTTAGTATTATCCTCCAGCTTTTAGAGGTAATTTGAATCCCAACCAGTGAAGCTATAGGGCGCACTGTCCGGCAAGAGATCACCGGGATTGGGATGCCCCATTAAATGAAAGCGTTAGGCCTGAGCCCCTTTTAATAAAGATTGATTCAATTTCGATCTGAGCAGCATCCACACAAAAGCCGGACCGTAAACGACGTAACGTTTGGCCATTCGTCTGGGTTCTTTTACTAACCTGATAAACCATTCCAAACCCAGGTCTATCCAAAATTTAGATGGGCGGGAAATCGTTTCCGCGTAAAAGTCAAACACCGCGCCAATAGCGCAAATGGCTCCTACTTCGAGCCTGTCTTTGTTAAGGTGTGTCCAAACCTCCTGTTTGGGGGCGGTCATACCGACAAACAACACATCGGGTCTAAATTGATTAACAACTTCTACCATTTTATCTGTATCTTCTTTGGAAAATGAAGATTTGAATGGAGGTGAATAGGTTCCTACACGAATGTTCGGAAATTCACGGCTCATTTTCTCTTTTATTTTCGCCAGGGTCACCTCAGAAGATCCCAGATAAAAACAGCTCCCATTTACAGCATTTAATTTATTTAAAAAATAGCTATGAACGTCCGCCCCTGCTATTTTTTTTATATCTTGTTTATTTAGAAATTTTACGGCGGCTACTATACCAACACCATCAGGAAGCAGAATATCTGAGTTACTCAGAGCGTCTTTGAATTCCTTGTCCTTTTCTGCGATAACATAAGAATATTGGTTAACCGTATTAATTACGCATTTGGAATCAAATTTAAGTTCATCTAGCTGGCAGCTAAGAATTGAATAATCAGACAGTGGCACGGTAGAGAATTTTTGCATCGACTTTTGTAATTTGAATTAACGTTTGCCGGATACTTATTAAGGTTCGGCAACGACTCATCTGTACAATTATTAAGCCTAATTCATAAAAAGGAAAACTTAAGTAATGGTTATTTTTTCCTAGCTTTATAGTTAAAAAACGAGGCGTTAATTGATCTTATTGCAATCATTACTGTATTAAAACAAAACACCTAATTTTCTCCGTGTAAAATAATTCCCAGCATTGGGGATTATTTACCCTTGTCATCTATTTCCGACCTTGTAAAAAGGAAATCCAGTTGGTGATATCAGAGGGGTGGTAGTGATCCGTCAGCTGGTCCCCACTCAGAAAATCCGGGTGTAACATAATTTCCACACGCTGATCCTGAGGTTGTAATTGGTGGTTTGCAATATAAAAATCTATGGTTTGAAATTTGTCTGCATAGTTGCAGCCGGCGGCGATGATTTTTTTATTTAAAAACCTTCTGAAAAAAAACTTAAAAAAATTCCCTTCATTAAACGATTGAGCCAACCGTAATTTAAGCTGATACTGCCGTGCCAATGCTAAAAAAATCGCGCTAAAGCCAGGTAAGGTATGCAAATGCAGATGTGCATCGAGATGCGTAAGCCGGATGCCGGCTTCCAACGCGCGATTAATTTGAGCTTCTATCTCCCGATGAAAAGATGCTCTCGTTTGAGAATCAAGGAATTTGATTTTCTTTCCCGTTTGATCAATATTCCATTCGCCATTTTCAGTAAGGAAGGTTTTATTGGAGAAATTAGTCAACGGCTTGCCTTCCGCTAAATTGGTGTGCAGACCTACATTGATGATGCTTTCGTGCCTCAGTGTAAGTTGTATGGCTTCTTCGAAACCTTCACAATTGACCATTAGCGATGTACTATTGATTAGTCGCTCTTCGAAGCAATATAAAATGGCCTTATTAACTGAGGAATTGAACCCAAAGTCATCCGCGTTGGCGATTACATTTAGTGGTATCATTTTTTGATTAGATGCTTTAACAAGTATTAACAGGTTAGGTTTGAATAAAGAGTACTTTTTTTAAACGTGTCCGGAAATTAGAGGAAGAGTTCTAAGGGCAATGTTAAGGCGATAACCATTTATTTTCCGAAGCAGCATCATAACGACTTGAATAAAACTGGATAAAAATAAAGATTTTCTGTTGTTGTGCTATACTCCGTGTTTCTAAAACGGTGTTGTCGTTTTATTAAGCCATTAATGTAAAAAACCGCTGAAAGCGGCTTTTCTGTTTACTTTTCGGTAAGGGGGCAGGATTGTGTCAAGAAAATTTAGACGGGCATATCCGATTGATGGTTATGCGAATGCAGATTGAAATAGGTTCTGCGATGAGCTTGCGTATCTTCAGGGGAATTAAACCTGTCCTTGATCTTCTTTGCCGGAGATCCTCCGGTAATGGTATAAGGTTCTACATCCTTGGTAATCACCGAACCTGCGGCAATAATACTTCCGGTGCCAATTCTAACCCCACTCATGATAATTGCGCCGAACCCGACCCACACCTCATCTTCGATAATGGTAACCGAATCCATGCCACGCCAGTTATAGTCCTGGTCTCTAATTTGGCTGGAAAATCGAATAGCAGTACCAATCTGTTGATAATGATGATCATAGCGGCCAACAATGGCAACATGATTTCCGAATATAACGTCATTGCCGATCATCACATCAGATTCAATCTGCGAATAGCGCCCGATATAAAAATTATCGCCGATAACCAACGTTTTCTTTGCCCATATGCGTACTCCTTTTCCTGCATGAAAATTCTTACCTATCTTGTATTTACGCCATTGTATCCGGGATAAATATAGGTCTCTGCACTTTTTTAAAACCTTGATTAAATTATTCATTTAAAGTAGCGTATAAATAGTGTCTCAATTTTTGATTTTATCCTGGATGCAATACCCATTTTTCGTTGAAACTGTTTTTGGTAATGGTTATTGAGTACCGGCAATCCCGGTAAAATAAAATTCGTTAAGTGTTGGGTATCCAAGGAAGGAATGTAGCGTGATGATGACCCGTTGGTATGCGTGGCGAACTGATCAAAACCATTGTTGTAGATTTTTGATAGCCGGGGATATAATGTTAATCCATTCTGCTTGTACTGATTAAAAAACCATCGGATAGCCCAGGAGTCCAGCTGACCGGTCATCTGTTTGTCGAGCATACTGTTTAGGTCAGAACCACCTTTGGCAAATTGCTTCCTTGCCTGATTATCGTTTTTAAACTGATCATACTCTTTCATTTGCCAGTCTACGTTTACCCAGCGGTCTGCCCAAGTAGCCCATCCCCATGACCATCCTCTGTTCAAAAAATAGGCTTCGGGAGGATTACCTGAAGATTTCGGTTTCAGATGAAAACTGTAGCCCGAGATGGAAAAAACTTGGGGATGATCCGCATAAACATTCAACGCATTATTCATAAAATCGAGGAAGTTTGGTGTCGTCAGCAAGTCGTCCTCCAGTACTATCACTTTCCCAAATTGTTGAATTAGCTCAGATGTCCCTTCAATAATGGAACGGGCAAGTCCTTTATTTTCTGCAGCCTCCCGGATGGTCACGCTCTTAAAACCAGAAACCCCCTGGAGATAATCGCGAACCTCATCAACGAGCATTTTGTCACTTTCGTTACGTGGACCATCTGAAAAGATATACAGCAAGGAATCAGGGGCTAAAAAATTTTGTTGTAACGCGGCTATGGTTGCTTTTAACGGTGCAACACGTTTATAAGTAAAAAGTATAATTGGAGCAAAGCTCATATCTGTTTTAGTGTTGTTAGTTATTGATTTACATTAAACGCCAACAGTATCCCATCCCTGAGTGTTGTAGCGGCCATCCCAAAAATTAATCAGGAAGTTTGCTATAAAGCTTTTCTTTTTTACAGGCATCGCCTTCAATAACAGCAAAGTAGATAACAATTGGTTGCCCATGTTTTCATAGTTTAACGAGTCTATTATTTCAAGAGAGGTTGCGGACATTTTTTCTTTTAGTTCCGTCGACAGCTGAACAAATTGAATAATTTTTTCGCTCATCGCCTGAATATCGGAAGGTGGAAAACTATAGCCGTTCAGCCCATCGATTAGCAGTGTCTCCGCAGCATTTACTTTATTACTCAATAGCACCGGCAATCCGGCAGCCATGGCTTCATTAACCACAAGGCCCCAACTCTCCGACCAGCTTGGCAAAATAAAGGCATCTGAATCAAACAGATATTGCGGTATAAGGTCATTCGGAATAGCACCGACAAACTCCACCCTTTTCAATCCCAGCTCATCCCGTAAACCGGTCAATTGTGAATTTAAGGTTCCGTCTCCAAGTATGACAAGCGTATCCAGATCACTCTTCTCCTCGACTGTTTTCCATGCTTTGAGCAGGTTGTCAAGATTCTTTATGGGGACTAGCCTGGCCACACAAATTATTTTACGGTTATTAAATCGCTTTTGCTGTTTAAACTTGAATAAGTCATTATCAATACAGTTGTAGCCATAAAAGAAGTGAATGGAAGCTGTACTATACAAAGCAGCATATTCCTCCTCATAATCCTTAGATGGTAGCCACAGTGCATCAATTTGATTCGTTATCGTATCTTTAACCTGCTGAACAAGAGCATTTCGTTTGACATTTGACGGCTTCGCGTCATCAAACATGATAAATTTCTTGTTATTATTTTTGGCCCACCTCAAACCAAGTGCTCCCGAATAAAACACAATTGATCCGGCAACGATCACATCTGGATTGATTTCAGCTAATTTGGAAAACAAAACCTCTTTAATCATAGCTTTGGAAAGTTCATTATCCCTGTGATCAGGAAATAAACAGTTCCACCAGACCTCTTTGTTATCATATGGATCAAAAACATAAGGCGAGCCTTTGCCGAACAATTCGATCACATAAAGGTCAATATCACGGGATTTAAGGAAGCTCCGTAAAAAAGTAAGTCTTCGCTTCCAATATACCCGTAAATCATTATGTAAAATTAATACCCTCAATTGATGAAAACTTTATGTTTGAAAATCCTGTAATACTTATTAAATGTTCTGCAGCCATCTGTTACCTTCGCCTCGCACTACACAGGGTAGTAGCTGTTGACGATGTTGCTGATTTTTTCCGACATGGTTTGTTTGCGGGCAAACTCACTGGCGGCTATACTCATTTCACTCACAATTTGCGGATGATGATGTAAATGGATGATGGCTTTTTTCAACTCCGGAATAGCGATTTCCGGCGAACTGGCATCGCACCTGATACCTGTCCGGTCTGTAACTACTTGGGATTGACCATGCAAATTCAGCGTAATGATCGGCATACCAAACGCTTGCGCTTCGAGTAATTGCGCTGGGCCGGAGTCTCTCAGTGAGGTAAAGAAGAATATATCGTGCATATCATAAAATAGCCTTACTTGTTCATAAAGTACATGGCCGACCATCTTCACGGTATCCTCCAATGCATACTCTTTTATCTTCGCGGAGATGATCTCCTCCATTTCTCCATAGCCAACTATTGTTAATGTAATCTCCGGAAGATCTTTTAGTTGCTGCATAACGTCCAACACCAGTAAAAGTCCCTTTCTGGGCATAAACCTGCCGACCCATAATAATTTTAGATGACCATCAACCGTCTTCTTTTGTTTAAATTGTTCAGGAAAAAAGCTCTCAGGTAAAGCCATATCCAATGAAATCTGGCAGTTTTTTGCTCCTATAGCTTTGGCCATAGCTAATGTTTCCTGATTGGACACCAATACTACATCTGCTTTTTTAAGCATTTTTTTACATGCCGGATTATATTTAATCATCCAGTTGCTCACCTTTTCTCTTTTCAGTTCAGAATTCCAATGATTAAGGAAGTATCTTCTGAAGTTTTCCGGTGCCTGTTGACCTCCACCGGCAGGACCAAATATAAACGGTATCCGGAGTCTGTATAAAAACGACCCCATTTGCAGGCTGCCCCAGGTTACGTGGTGAGCAAGTTCAAATTTCATTGCCCGGTGTAGGGATTTCCCTTTCTTGTAAGCCAGATATTGCCACAACATGTAATGCAGATAAATGGATGCCTGTGTCATTAGATACAGCGCCTCAGTTCCCAGCGGCATGGCGACATAATGGAAATGAAGATTGTCGATTGGCGGATGAGTTTCGATACTTGGCCGGTTAACACTTCTGGTAAGACAATGCACCACATAACCTTTTTCTGCCAAACCCTTAGCCCAGTTCCATCCATTTCCCTGTTCTGATCCTTTGTCAGGTTCACAGGCAAAGGCCGATAAAAGAATTTTTCTCATATTACTTCAGGATTAATCTCGTTGACAATCCGGTCCTTTTTGCGGTGATGACTATGTCTTGTCCCGCTTTTTTAAAATAGCCGTTACTAAAACGCATATTTATCCCCTTTAATAGTTTTAAAAAATGTTGAAAATATAATTTTAAGATCCAGATCGAAACTCCAGTTCTGCATATACCAGATGTCAGCCTCTACCCTGGCACGCATAGCGTCCAGCAGTTTCGTCTCCCCCCTGAGACCATTGATTTGAGCCCATCCGGTGATACCCGGCTTAATAAAATGGCGTACCATAAAATGATCAATCAGATTGGCATATTCCTCCGTGTGTTTAAGCATATGCGGTCTGGGGCCTACAACGGACATATCCCCTAACAAGACATTGAAAAACTGAGGCATTTCATCGAGGCTGGTTTTGCGAAGAAAAGCGCCGATCCTGGTGATCCTTGAATCGTCCTTGGTGGCCTGTAAATGATCAGCATGTGCATTTACACGCATGCTCCTGAACTTAAAACAGCTGAAAGTAGTATTATCTCTGCCTGACCTCGGTTGTACAAAGAAGACCGGCCCCGGTGATTCCATTTTGATTAAAATATATATAATCGGGAAAAGCCAACTCAATACCAATACGATAACTAACAGTGAAAAAATGAGATCAAAAATCCTTTTAGCTATGCGATTAAAAATATTCTCCAGGGGCTCATACCTTAACGAAAGCGCATTCCCTTTAATCAAGGAATCAGGAAGGAGTATTTGAAGGTAATCGAAGTGCTGAGGAACAAGCCTAAACCTGACCATATTCCTACCAGCTTCCTTAATCAGGCTTTCCAATGTACTTCTTTTAGTGGGATCCAGGGCACAGAATATCTCGTCAACTTTATGTTCTATGACGTAAGTCATGCAGGCATCGATCTTACCTAAATACACAAATCCTTCAGCAGCCGGCTTGGTATCATCAAACAAGCCGAGCAATTCATAACCGATCATTTCTTTTTCAAAACGATTGTAAAAATCCATCCCGTTTTTGCCCTCCGTTAACATAATGGCTTTCCTTGTTTCCCCGTAAATCATTAATGAACTACCTGCCGTCTTGTAAAGGCAGTACTTGCCCAGCCAAAGGAGACAACCAAACAATGTTGTGGCATAAAACAACGACTCCTTATCAATGTGGTAGATCTCCTCATTATTGATAACGATCAGGACATAACATGTCAAAAAAATATACAGTATGAGAGTTTTGATCGGTTTAACGAGCAGGGGGCCACGCTGGGAATGCCGATAAAGCCCAACCACGTTGGATGCCAAAAGCCACAATAGGTTCAAGATTAAAATCAGGTTCAATGGTGACTTATCCGGCATCCAGGGATAAAATGCGTGATGAGACAGGTTGTAGACCACCATCCATGATATATTCAGCACGAAATAATCCATCAAAACATTGATCATTCTGTTGATAGTCTTGTAATATTCACTCATTTCTAATTATTTATAATGATTAATGATCTTGCAAATTCGTTAATACCACATTGCATTGGCCATAACCAGCCCAATCAGAGCCGGTTGCCTGTTTTGTTTGTTCTAATGTTAGTGCCGTATTTTACCCTTTATGTAAACAGCACTAAGTCATAGTCATCATCCGCATTACGGCAGCCTGTCGCAGGGCGTAACTTCGCAGATCGCTTATTACCGTTCAGCCATCGCTAAATTGGTCCTTGTTGCTTTGGCAAAATCATAATGATCCTGTGGTTTGTGGAGTGTAAACAACCACCAGGCATTAAGTTTAAGCGCAATGTTATAGAACAACATCGGTATCACAATTCCCGATGTCCATATTAAAGCAAACAGCAGAGGAACATTAGCAATTTTTAATATGCTGATGAAGATGATCCTCATAATGTTCATAACAATGATCTGCATACAATAAATATAGAGCGAATGGTAACCGATAACCCTCAAAAAGGATAGCACTTTATATTTCTGCAGTAAAAACGAAAGACTAACAGATAGCGAGCAACCTATTAGTGCCTCAAATAAATAAAACCAAGGTAGTTTATGCTCGACAAAGTTGATTCCGTCCTTCCCGCCATGTAGGTTCAGTTCTGTGAACTTGTATTGAATGATGATAAAAAGTGCCAGTAACGGCAGAAAAACTTTCCATGACGTATAACGCTTCACAAAGCGCTCATTCAGAAATATATTAGATATGGTATCCCCCATCGCGAAAAATAAATAAAACTGGCAGATATCGGTGAGTAGTCCTGCCTGCAGGTCATGAATATTAATATATCCTGCGATGGAAAAAAATACAAGACCAATGAGCAACTGGATAGCGGAAGTAAGTTTTAATTTTGTTTTAAGCAAGGAATAAATCACACCAATAAAAAACAGCGCATTAAGATACCAGAAATGACCCGTTTGCCGTGGGTTGATGATTAAATTCAGATAACTTGCAGGGGTAATATCTGCATTGGTGTAACGTGCAGATATCAGGGCAAGTGAAATTTGTATCCCTCCCCACATCATCAAAGGGAACAAAATATTATTGACCCGGTTGAGCAGATAAGCCTGCAAACCCCGCTTACGCAAACTATTGGAAATTAGTATTCCGGACACGATAAAAAACAGCGGCATCCGGAAACCGTACAAAAATGTTCCTATATAGTTAAAATATGGATACGCTGACATATTGATGCCATGATCCAAAAGCATAAAAAAACAATGTCCATAGGCGACAAGGATAATACTAATTCCTTTATCGTAATCCAGCCAGAGAAATCGCTTATCTCTGAGAATGAATTTACAGTTGAAAAGATCTATATTTTGAATAAAGCTCTTAGGTTTCATATAAAATTTATTGGGGTAATATTATGGTTGATGGCCAGCAAATCATTTAAAGTTGTTTAAACATAAATACGTATTGCTCAGTGGTGGTATAGTTTATTTTATTATAAAACTGATACGCCGGCATATACTTATTTGTCATCAGCACAATTAACTCCGCACCTCGTTCCTTGGCCTTGTCGCTGCAAAATTGCATCAGACGTTTCCCGTATCCTTTACGCTGCTTTTCTGACGCAATAAAAAATTCATCAATCATGAGCTGGTCGTTCGTCCACCAGGTCTTGAAGTGTCCAAGCATGGCGCCAACAGCGACATTATCATCATATAAAATAAATCCTATAAAATTAGAGGAAGTAATATACTCGGTAAGGTACAGAGAAGCCTTTTCTGCGGTCCATAGATAATTCCAAGGCGCCCCGTTATAAGCTTTTAAAAAAACTTTTATACAGTCGGCTAAATTTTCTTTAGTCAGGGATACAATAGTCATTGAAATTTTAATTGTTTAGTTTAATTAATGCAGATCCGGGTTGGTCTGACTATATTGTGTCAATGTTCTTTCCAAAATATCTGCCAGTATGCTCACATTAGGATTTTCGAGCATGGAAAGGTGATCACCGGGGACCTGGAGAACCTCAACACCATTCCGGGCATATTTTTTCCATCCCAGATATTGCTCGTCATTGACGTAATGAACGCAGATATCTGCCCGAAATAAATAAACCTTATTATCGAATGGTTTAAGTTGGTATTTACGGAATGCCGCAAGATGCTTTTCTTTGATAATACCAATTTGCTGGTAAAACTTTTCTGATTCTTTAGCCAAGCGTTTTTTCGCGGCTTGTTGCGATTGGTTTTTAAAGGTATTTACCGGTTGAGTAACTGAATTTCTGATAAAAGTCAGCAGCTTAGGAATATTTCTTTTAACTTTTTTCGGAAATAGTTTGTACCAGTCTTTATATTCTGTTTTTTCGGCATTCGTGTCAAACATGATCAGCATGCTTACCTTTTTGCCCAAGACGGAAAGCTGACGGTTCATTTCCACCGCTACATAACCACCAAATGAATAACCAGCTAAAATATAAGGGCCATCAGGATTATGTCGCAAAATTTCCTCCAGATAATGTGCAGCAATGTCCGGGATAGAATCGAACGGCTCATCGATGCCATTCAGTCCCTTGGCCTGCAAACCATAAATGGGTTGATCCTTGTCTATACAATTCGCCAGCTCGCTGAAATTAAGCACGTTAAGGCCTTCTCCATGAATAATATACAGAGGAGCTTTGGATCCGGAAGGTTTAATGGGGATAAGGGACGTAAATACAATATCCTGATCATCGTCATCAATAAATCTGGCCAGAGATTCTATATCTGGATGTTTAAAAAGCACAGAGATCTGAAACCCTTTACCAGTACGTTTCTCAAACTTAGACAATATCTGAACGGCTTTAAGCGAATGGCCGCCCAACTCAAAAAAATTGGCATTTAAAGCTATCCTGGCTATCCCCATGCATTCCTGCCAAATGGATTGTAAAATTAATTCTGTTTCGGTAGCCGGTCTGGCCTCTGCGGTGACTACATCTTGTGGATGAACATCAGGCAGGGATTTTCGGTCAATCTTTCCGTTGGAAGTTAATGGCAAAATTTCCATTTCCACCCAAACCGAAGGTATCATATATCCTGGAAGCTTGACCCGCAAATAATCCATAACGGCCTCCTTATTGAATTTGCCGCCTTCAGGCATCACGTAGGCAATCAGTCTTTTTTTTCCCTGCTGATCATCCTTGGCCAGGACCACCGCATTACATATAAGATGACAACCTTTCAATACGTTTTCAATTTCCCCCAACTCAATTCTAAATCCTTGTATCTTTACCTGATTATCTACTCGGCCAATAAATTCCATATTCAGGTCAGGCATCATTTTACCCAGATCACCAGTGCGGTACATCATACCCCCCAAAGTTTTATTAAATGGATCAGGCACAAACGCTGCTGCAGTTTTATCCGGATCATTAGCATACCCACGGGCCACGCCAACACCACCAATGTATAAATCTCCAACCACACCAAAGGGAACCGGCTGCAATTGTTTATTCAAAATATAAAATAAATTGTTGGCTATCGGTTTACCATAGGGAATACTGTTCCATTGATCCGACGTTGCAGTCACGGGAAAAAAGTTTGACCATACAGTACCTTCTGTTGCACCGCCAAGGCTGATAACATTGGCCGCTGTCATATATTTTTTAATCCGCTCCGGCAAACTCAGTGGGATCCAGTCACCACTTAGAAATACGGTCTTCAGGCCGGAATAACGATACCCCTGCTCTTCGGTATCCAGATTCAAAATTAAATAATCCAGCGTTGTAGGAACTGAATCCCAAAATGTAATCTGATAATCCACTAACATGCGCTGAAGCTGTTTTACGTCACGTATCTGATCCTGGCGGGCGATAACAATCTGGCCACCGGCTGATAATATTCCGAATATATCATAAACAGAAAGGTCGAAACACATGGAAGTAATGAACAACAGCCTGTCCGTAGCGTCTACATGAAAGGTTTTGTTAACCCAAAGGATCAGATTAACAGCAGAATGGTGTTCGATCATCACACCTTTTGGTTTACCAGTTGAACCGGAAGTGTAAATCGTATAAGCGAGTTGCTGGCTGCTGACCTTTACGTTCGGGTTAGTCATCTTGCCATTATCGACGGCATTGAAATCAATTATTATAAATTTGCTGGCATCAATCATCGACTTGAGCGGATAGTTGTTGTCAGCAATAATTAGTTTTAGCACCGATTGATTAAAGATATATTCCTGCCGCTCAATCGGATAATCCGGGTCAACCGGAACATAGGCCCCACCGGCTTTCAGGATTCCCAGCATTCCAACGATCATACTGAAATCCCTTTCTGCCAGTATGCCTACATTATCACCTGGAAGCACCCCCTTCTCAATAAGTGAGTGGGCCAGACGATTGGCTTGTTGATTCAGTTGTTGATAAGTCAGGGTACGCTTGCCCTGAATTAATGCGATGGCATCTGGATGCGTGTCGGCGCGCTCTTCAAAGAGCGAAAATAGTAGCTTTTCTTTCGGGTATGGGGTTGCAGTATTATTGAATTCCACAATAATTCTTTCCCATTCCTCTGCGGAGAGCAATTGGTATTCCCCGATTTCTTGATTTGGGTTGGCGGCCATTAACTCCAGTAGCTGACTAAGATGCCCGATGAATTTAGAGATAAAGGCAGGATCAAAATAAGCGGTGTTGTAGCACAATGATCCGGAAATCCCGGTGATTGATTCATTAAAAAATAGCCCTAGATAAAAACTTTCAAAATAAATATCAATAAGTGCTTTTAGCTCGCTGCGCGACGTCACATCGCCGGTTTGATCGAAACCAAATAAAGCCCGGAATACATCTTTATCAATGTTGAAGTTTGACAAAATAAGCTGCAGGTCATCAAATCTCAAATTATTAGCGTATTGTGTATCTAACCGCGTAGCCTTCAACTGCTGAATAACCTCAAGGCAGGTTGTCTCTCCACTGATAAAGCTCCTGATCGCATGAAAACCACATTTTAAGGCATAATCGCCTTCATGCTGATTACGTAATCCGATTTGGGTGATAAAAAGGTCTTCCTGAGCCGAATATCGTTGCAGCAAGATTTTATAAGCTGCGAGTAATATGAGGTCTATGCCGCAATCTTGCTCCTCAGCTAAAAAAGTAAGCGTTTTAAACACATCCTCGCCTACTACTAATTCTTGTTCTCCAATACCTTTTTGAGCAGTTCCCGTGACAGATGCTCCGGTTGGTAACTTTAACAATGGGAGTGTTTCGAATTTATCTCTATATTGTTCGATATTGACTAATATTTCTTTGTTGAGTAGATAAGATTGTGACATAGAGGCTGAGATATTTAAGCTTAACTTGGATTTGAGATATTTTTTAAAAATCGAACAATATTAATTTTCATTGCTTTGTAACTTACCGCTGGTTGATTTATAATCGAATAGACCTCCAAGCTGATGGCACTAACCCATATAATAAATTTGATATAAACAATAAGATTGTTACTAAAATCTTTTATATTTATCAGATGGTTTGTTATTCTTTCCCTGTAATCGTATCGCTAATTTTCAATACTTACAGGCAAGGAAAACGTTTTTATAACGTTTAGGCACTTGGCAAAAAGTAAGCCAAAAAATAATAATATTTGTGCGGTGGTAACTTTATGGTTTATTTCACGTAAAACGCGAAAGCTTGCATGAACAGTGATTGTTTTGGGCAAATCATGGAATAGGAATTGGAATCGAACCCTTATTATGGATACTGAATTAATGATGAATAAAATAGACGCTGAAAAAATGAGGGACCTGGCCGACAATCTGAAAGGGGAAATACCCAACTGCGGTTTCGCATTAATAGTTTTCCAGCCGGACGGGGATAATATGGTTAATTACATATCTAATGTAAGTGATGATTTTATGATTAAGGCGCTGGAAACGCAGTTAGACGCGCTGAAAAAGAACCATACCTTTCCTACCCCGGAACGGAAGGACTAATCACCTCTATGGGGTGCAAATCCACTCCGTTTTATAAAAATATTTTTTTACGTTATTGACAATAACCGCTATATTCTTTTGATAAAGGAAGTGACGTCTTTAAACAGGTGACTATTGGTTTGAATTTTCTCCATATCCCAGCTCCACCATTTTATAGTGAGTAACCGCTCAATCTCTGCGGGTGCGAACCGATACTTCCTGACTTTTGCAGGCAAACCGGTTACGATGGCATATGGTTCAACGTTTTGGGTTACCACGGCGCCTGTGCCGATTACTGCCCCGTCTCCTATCGTTAATCCGTCTAAAATCGTGACGTTATTCCCAATCCAGACATCATTACCGATGCGCACAATGCACCGCTCATCTTCATTGACAAATTTATTCTCTTTAAATAGACTTTCCGTCACAAAACTAAACCCTGCCTGCTTAAACAATGAGAAAAAGGCTGGGTGTGTGGATACAAAGTCGCGAGTGGGATGATTCCCTAAGCCAGTTTGAAGATTACTGCCTATGGAGCAAAAACGTCCGATGTGTGTATATCTTATGATGGCATTTGCACTAATATAGGTGGCTTTTCCTATAATAGAGGTTGATATCTCACAGTTTTTGCCGATTACATTCCAACCTTCAAACTGACAGTTCATGTCAAGTAGGACGCCCTTACCCAATTGCAGATGTGCTCCTTTATATCGATACCGGTACCAATTCCGTTTAATCCAGCTTTTCACCATGAATTAATTTATATGTATAATTCGCGGTAAAACTCAATTCACGCACCGAAATTTTGCGGACCGGCTTCTTTTCCTGCCGCATAACGTAAGATGTCCGTTATTTCATCAATTGGAATATGATTAAAAGAGGACTTGCTCCAAAAAAATAGTAAAATTCATGTTACAAACAGAATTATTGACGGGAATATAAATTTCAATTTCTGCCGAACGGGGTCATTTGTTCCTATCTTGTGGATTATTTACCACAGAGCTTAGAGTGCCAAAAAGTAGGCTATTATCTTTTTAAACTTATTTCCTGTTCCATTTTTATAGCTACAGGCACCTGTGTTACTTGGGTATCTGAAGGCAACAGAAAATACGACTATGCTAAGCATAAAAGATTTAAATCTGGGGAAATAAGCAATAGCTAATCACCTAAAATTGTGGTATGGATAGCTAAGGTCCGGATGTTTACCGCCACTATACGATTACAGATTTGTTGCTCCTCACTACTGCATTTGCGGGAAAAACTAATCGCTGCATTTTGCTGAAACTCTATAAAATGATCACCACAAAGCTAAAACAATGTTTAAGCACACATCAAATTGTCAAAAGCAAATGTTTAAATATTTTAAAGCCCTCATGATTGGTGCCTTAGACTATTAAAACACCGAATAGCACATTATTGGCGGGATACCGGCAATAATGACCGGATAAAACTCCCTAAACACCATTTTCTGCACTTTTTAGGGTAATTGCTGTTAGGTAGACTATTCTGCATTAACAATTAATTTCTCTTTTTCTTTTGGTTTCTTTCGGTGCGAGGCCTGGATGGCCAGTTTGGAAAGCAAAAAAGGTTTTCCGGGAAGGAAAACCTAAGTATTCATATCGATTTAAGAAATGCCGACCAATCAGGCGTGTTCTTTTTTAAACGTATCGTAAACGGCGGGAAATAATGTTTTCAGCCATAACTTGAAATAAGCCGCAGGCAACATGAACGAAAAATTCCGCTGAATATAAATGCGATATTCTTTGAACGCCAATCCTTTGGGACTATACAAGTGTTCAATACGCTTTTTCAGTGAAACCTTACCCGATAACCAGGTGACGCCATGATCGTTCTCGCAATGCCCGTAGTATCCAGGTGCTACCCAAACCTTCAAGCCATTTTTAACTGCGGTATAAGTATAGTCAAAATCAGCAAAGCCATGCGTGTAAACATCGGTTAAGATGCCTATTTTTTTTACTGTAGCGCGATCCACAAGCATAATATTGGCGTTACCGATCTCACATGTTTTTAACTGCTCAGCATCCGGTTGCTGAACAAACGTAGAACCGGTGGTAAAGTTCTTGATTTTACGTCCGCCATAGGTTATCGTTCCCTTGGTTGGATCAAGTACAGTACCCAACAAAATATGACCACTCCCATCAGCCTGATTGTATGCCGCGAGCAACCTTCGCAATGCATCTGTGGACAGAACTACATCATCATTAAGCAGTAAGTAAAAATCATAGTCCTCTTGTCGCAGAACATGCTCCCATAGCGTTCTCATCCCTCCGGCCCAAAATAGGGAGCCAGAACCCTGCACCACATTAATTTGGGGAAACATGGCTTTGACACGTGCTCCTGTCCTATCGGGCGAGGCATCGTCCAGCAGAAAATAATCAATAGCACAATTTTCAGGCATTGATTGATTAAGCAGACTTTCAAGAAAAACCGTTGTTTTGGCAATGCGGTTATAGCAGCAGCATAAAGTCGCGATTTTTATTTTTTTTTCAGGCACTTTCTATTTTTTAATATAAGTTGATAATATTTCATTTCAGCAAAGCTGTTGTTCAACAACACTGGTATCTTCAACGTCAAGCTCATCGGCAGGTCTACTGTAGTGATAAAGAAAGAAAAACGCGAGCACGTTTTGCCATATCAATATAGGCTCTCCAAAACTCAGAATGAGCACAACAAGGACAGCATAAACCACCAGCTCGTTGCCGGATACAAACTTCTTGAAAAGCATCGCATAGCGGTATATTAAGTAGAACAAACCGATAAGACCGAATTTCGCAATGAAATCGATGATCCCATTAGATATATTCACATTGGCCAGTTGCGTGACCGCATCCTGATACATATTGGATATCCCCCATACTAATTTCTCTCCAAACAAACGATAAATATAGATGACGCTTCCGAATCGATTTAATGGCAACTGCCCACCGTGTTTCAAATAAAACGTCCCCAGGGTTTCCATATGTTCTACGTCATGCAGATCCTGTTTATAAAGTTCAATAATTTTACCAAAAAGGAATGGGACCTTGACGGCTGCTACCGCGATTACTGGAGCTGCAAATAGGAATACCTTGCTGAATTTACCGCCATTACCCCGATAGTAAATCAGCAGATTGACCATCAGCGCTATATAAGACGTCGTCGATAAGGTAGTTATAATTGCAAGTATCAGGAGCAACACGTTCTTGTCAAAGACGAATTTTTTGGAAAAAAAATACATCAGCAGTGCCATGTTCAAGAGGCACCCAAAAGCCCCCGGTTCCCAGGCGAAGCCTGAATTTCGGACGCTGTGGTTTCTGTCAAATGTAAAGATCAGAAAATTGGTATAGTCGGGATTCGAAGTCCTGGGCGGGAGGTGTATAAGACTCCCAATAAAGAACACGATGTCTCCGTTAATGAGTTGAATGAAATAAAAGAAGATAGATATACCTGCCCCAATAATCGTAATTTTGACCAGGTAGTTTAAGGCTTCTTCTTTAAGTACAGCACAGTATAAAAATGACAGCAGGATGTATTTAAACAAAAAGACAAGATCGCTCATAAAAAATGCTATCGATACATTATTCAGACAGAGAAATCTTAAACCTATAAATCCGACATAGAGCAAGCAAAACTTAACGAATAAGCGAATATCTGACCGTTTGAACCGATCGTAGCTTATCCCTACCCAGATAAATAAAATGTCCATTAATAAATAGTTAATCTCAAAGAAGGAAAAAAAGCTCCCCTTAGCTGAGATTAACATGAACAAAAATGCGAGAAAATAATACATAAATTAATTACAATAATCGGCTGGATTTCATCCTGATCACCTGTTGTTTGCATCTAAGGCCGTTAACTCATATGCATCTTACTTACTCACCAAAGAATCATTGACCCTGCCCTGCTATTGGCTTCAAAATTACAGCTAGCTTTACTACGCCATATCCTTATGGGAATAATAGCTTTCATATTTGTAACCAGTGCCGTCTCTGCCATCTTTTAACCCGTTAAAAATGATTTGCATATTGGGCAAATTATGATTGACATCGAGTTTTCTAATAAAAGCGAGCATGGATTTAGGCGTGTAGCCATGACGTACAACAAATAAAGTTGTGTCTGAATATTGCGCCAGGATATTCGCATCATTGATCGAATGCAATGGCGGCGTATCTAAAAATATATAATCGTATTCCATCTTGAGTTCGTCAATCAAGTGGCTAAATCTGCTTTGGTCTAATAACTCGGCAAAAGAATCAACATAGGTACCGCTGCTGATCAGACGTAAATTCGGATGGGCAGGAATTTCCTGTATCAACTGATCACGTTTGATCGATCCCATCAGATAGTCCGTCAAGCCGACTCCTTTTCCCAAACCAAATGCGCTGCTGATCTTAGGCTTATAGATATCCATTTCCAGCAAAATGGTTTTTTTTCCTGAACGAGCCAAGGATACAGCTAAGTTACTGCTAACAAAGCTCTTACCTTCTTTAGTAATACTTGAAGAGATCAGGACTATTTGTCCGCTCTTTTCACTACTACGCAGGATATTCAATTGGGTACGCAGATGTCTGAATTGTTCGATAAGTGCAAAGCTGATTTGTTGATTTTCTTTTTCAGTTACAATCACATGATTCAGCTTTGTAAAACTTATTTCTGCAAGTATCGGTAGAGAGGTAGCCACTTCGATCTCTTTTCTTTTATTGACCGTATCTTTTGCAAGCCCCTTAACATAAACAAAACCTGTAGGGATAATTAGTCCTAAAAGTAAAGCCGCGGCAAATGGAATGTAGCGTTTGGATTTCTTTTGAGGAAGCGAATAAGCCACATCCAGTAAACGCGCGCTTGACAACGACGAAGCGTAGCTCAGCGAGATTTGTTCACGCTTTTGTAACAAGTACGTGTACAGGTTTTCCTTAATAGATTGCTGACGTTTTAACCCAACAAGCTGACGTTCCTGGCCCGGAATATTGGAAATGGAAGATTGCGAGGTCGTTTTAAACGACTGCAGCTCCCGTTTCGTAGCTAGTAACGAAGATTTTATATTCTGCAAGCTTTCCTTTACATGTTGCTTAGTGGAAGTAATTTGCTTATTTAATGGGTCAAAAGCGGGGTTTTGTTCCGGAAGCGTCGCCAGCAATTTAGTTTTTTCCAATTGCAGGTCAGAAAGCTTTTGTATCAAACCAACCAGTGTTGGGTCTGAAATGCCGATAACGGATGGCGTTCCGATGTCTGTGTTTGAATTTACATAGCGTTCCAATCCGTTAAGAATACTAAGCTGTATGCTTACCTCATTGGATTTCGCTTCGTTTGATTGTACACTCTGCAAATATACCTGTGACTGCGCGTTCAGGTCGGTCAGTCCTTTACTGCTCCGGTAACCCTCCACCTTGCCTTCCGCAGAATTAAGTTCGCCCACCAAAGAATCGAGACGTTTGTCTATAAAATCGATGGTACTTTTGGTTAGGTTATTTTTTTCTATCAGTTCAGCCTGTTTATAATAGAAAATAAGATTGTTCAGAAAGTCTTCTCCACGTTTAGCATTTAGATCGGTGGTAGAAAGTTCAATCACAGAGGCTAATTTATCAGGCATAGAAACCTCCACTCCATTTTGGTAGCTCAGAATCGTAGCCTCCCGATCACCGAGAATAACATTTACCGTCTTACCAATGTATTGAGTCAGATGTGCCGTAGGCGATATATTCCAGGAACCCATTCTATCTGCAATCGTATCGCGGAAACGGTGGTTGGTCACTTTTTTATTTTCATCGGTAATACAGTAAGCGTCCGAGTTAAGGATTTTGACGATCAGTACTTGGCTTGGAATAGTTCCCTCACTCTTGTACAAATTAAAAGTGATTGGACTCATGCCATACAGGTCATTTTTTATCAGCCCATCTACCGACTGGTAATTAACCCATAACTGAAGATGATCAACAACAGATTTGATCAGACTACGGGACTTAAAGACCTCTATCTCGTTTTCCACAATTTTAGGCGGGTTGACCAGATCAAGCTCCTGTAGTGCTGATTTATCTTCGTTAGGTTTTTCCTTGCTATCATCCTGCATTAACATTGTTGCTTTGACATCAAATACAGGCTTTTTAATTTTAAAAAAAGCAAAGGCTGCTGCCAGAGCAATTGTTAAACAAATCAGATACAGTGGCCAATGGCCAAAATACTGGCGAAAAATATGTTTAAAATCAATACTATCGTCATCACCTCTTGCCTGACGACTGGTGAGAGCCTGTTGTGTTTTATTAATAGGCATAACTTTTAACGATTTTGGATTAGTAATGCAGATACGACAATGGCAATGGCGGAAAGGCCAGATAACAATAAGGACGTATTTCTATATCCTCTGTCTACGCTGGAGTATTTTGACTTATCAGGTTCCACATACAGGATGTCGTTATTTTGCAAATAGTAGTAAGGTTGATTAAATACTTCCTTTTTTGTTAAATCAATAGGGAAATATTCCCGTTTACCGTTCTGTTCCCTTATTAGAAACACGGTTTTACGTTTGGCTGTAATATTAAGATCACCGGCAAGGCTTAATGCTTCGTAAATATTGATATGTTCATTTTGAACGGTATAAGCGTCGGGCTTCAATACATCGCCAATAACCGAAATTTTAAAATTCAATAAGCGGACGCTTACAATCGGTTTTTTCAGGTAGGTTGTTAAATCACTGTTCAGCTGCTGGGCCACTTGCTCGGTAGTCATACCGGCTACTTTCATATTCCCCACCAGCGGTAATTTAATTTCGCCATTACCGTTGACACGGTAACCATAAACCTGATTATTATTAATCGAAGCATCATTGCCGCTTCCCTGACCAGAATTAAATACCATAGCGGCTTCCGGATTCAGGCTCGTTACATGGATACCGATCAGGTCATTAGTTTGGATTTTTAGAACTGCAAAATTGTTGATGGCCTCCTCTGTATTTTTCGCATGATCTAAATCTTGGAAATAAGGCACATTTTTGTAAGAACCGCAGGAAAAGCAAAATAAGATGGTGATAAATAGAAGTAATTTCGTAACGCTTGATTTCATGATTTCAGTGTAATATCAATTTATTCGAAAAAGTTAATCGTACCGGAGGAGCCTTTGCCTATTGTATCGGTTAAAGCTTTCAGCTGTCACGGTTAACAATTTCCGTATTCGCAGTCGGTTTGCAATAATTGAACCATAACTTAAATTTGCATTTATTTCAAAAAAACAGACAAAAAGTAGCGGAGATGGCAGGATTCCTCCCACTCAATTGAGGAATTAATTGGACAACATGAGAATTGGGGAATATTTAGCCCAACGGTAATTACCCAACTTGTCATTAATCAATGGGCCCAATGAACTAAAGAATATTAAAGCCCGCCGAAATTCCGATGGGCTTCCCGGGCTAAATCGTAATTAGCATGGTGCTGGCCAGCGTTACGGAGTTAACGTAACTCGTGTTTGTATGTTTATGGATGCAGCGTGCAGCGTAAAGTCCCCGTCGCTAGTGGTAGTAGCGCAAAATGCCGGCGATGTGATCGCCGGCATTTTGAATCGTATACCGCTTTGTTATAAAATCCAGAGATGCTGATTGAACTATAGCGTAACGTTGTTCGTATTCGTTTTAAAAGTAATACCTGCCAATTCAACCAAAGCACCACTAAAACTATTATTAAGGAGCGTCATTCCTGAAAACTTATTTCCATTAGCGGAGATTGCGCTGATTTTAACACCACCCGCTTTGATATTGTTTCCAACCACCTTATTACCCGTTAAATTCATGTTATTGAGCGCTACCAGTAAAGCAATCTCCCGCATGGAACCGCCGTTCGCACCGGTAGTATATGTAATGGTATTATTGTTTTCTGTTGCAATCTGCGTGGCCGATAATTTGCTGGTGTAAAACACAATCGCATTTCTTGCCTGTACATTCGGCTTTGAATAAGTAATACTATTATTACTTACGTTTACATTAAATGAGGAATTGCTGTTGACATTGATCGCTATATATTTGGAATTGTTCACCCGGTTACCGATAATGGTCGCAGCCGGGGTAAAGTCACCTTCAACGGAAATACCTTCCCAGCAATTATTAATCGTATTGTATCCGATTTTGGAAGATGCGGTTTTGGCATTTGCCGGAGTAGCACTTCTGAAATTCACGACAATACCGGGAATCAGGCTTGCCGCATCATTGATCAGGTTACTATCTATACGGAGATTATGATTACCGCCAATCTCCATGTACATAAGCTTGGCATCACTGATGGTATTCAGAACCGCAACTGTATTGACGCCCACCAGAGATATACCCATGCCATCTGAATTCTGGGTTGGACTTTTACCTGTACCAGATACGACATTTCCTTTTAAGATCGTTCCATCCATATTGCCCCAATCTTCGATGCCCATATGGCCTGCATTGATTATGGTATTATTGATAACCTGGTTTCCTTTACAATAAACCGCGGTGTTCCCATGTGCGCTTAAACCGTTGGAATGGGAATTCTGAATGGTATTGCCAATAATGATATTATTGCTGGCACCTGACTCTGCATATTCCATACCTACGGTGTATAACTTATTATAGCCGATGAAATTATTAGTGCTACCGGTACCAGACACCCAAAAGCCTTCGATACCAGCGTTTTTATATGCCTGTGTAAAATTGATCGTATTATATTTAAAGGAGTTTTTAGGGCTGTTGGATATATAAAAGACACTGTTTGCCCATGCGCCAGGAGTAAAGCTTTTTGTTGAGGGCAGGAATTTCAAATTCACAACAGCGCTCCCTGATACAGAGTTCAGAGAAAAATAGCGTCCTGACACTAGTAAGGTACCACTCATGGCGGGTCCCGCTTTGATCGCAGCGCCATTTGTCCCATAAATGCTGACACCACTCCGCATAGCCAAAGTTTTATTGATAATATAGGTCCCTTTTGTAAGTACCAGAACATTTTTACCGTTGATAGCATTTTGGATAGCTTTGGTGTCGTCGTGCACACCGTCGCCAACGGCACCAAAGGTTTTAACGTTGACAGCCGTTGCCGGTGGAATTGTGTCCTGTGAAACCGCAACAGTGGTGGTGTTGGTTGTCATCGAAGTAAATGAATCTTTTGACGGGACAGTAGTAAACATCATATCCTTTTTACAGGAAAACAACGTTACGAATAACATGAGTAAAAAATAGTTTTTTTTCATAAGGGGGTAATGTATAAACGCTCGCATTTAATTGTTCAAATGTTTAAAATACCGAAATAATGTATTTTTTGCAAAATAATAATTAAAACTCCCCTAAATGAATTTTTTTTAAAATTTAACCAATAATTTATATTAAAAATATAATATTATTACCTTATCATAAAAAAATATGCATTCTATTCAATAAATATTATTTAAAAATGTTGTTACAAACTCGAGTTTGGCAGCATATTTATCGCTCTTTTTTGGTTATTCGAATCATTTTTCGTCTTACTGAGGTCTATTTGGGGATGATGTTGATATTTATTCCCGCTTTGGGTACAAATGTCAACATCAAAAAGGCCTCAGTTTTTCGAAAACATCCATCTACCTTAAATGCTGGTTATTTAATTCTTAATTAAGTGCTTGTAATGCGCAGGGAAGCCTTGAATTTGCACTTAAAAATCTTATTACGGATATTTTGCACAGTAATTGCAAAGAGTGTGACCATCGATTATGATTACTTTCTATGCAAGACACCAGAAAATTTAAGGTCAACAACTTCGACTTGTTGCGACTATTAGCAGCAACCCAAGTGATCGTAGATCATTATTTTCAGCACTCGGATCTTTCCATTTCAGGATTAGGGCATAAGATCTTATATCTTTTTCCTGGTGTTCCTGTTTTTTTCGTCATCAGCGGGTACCTGATTTCCGCATCCTACGAAAGGAATGCGAGTTTTCGTGGCTATCTGTATAATCGTGCGTTACGCATTTTCCCGGGATTATGGGCTTGTATTTTCATTACCATCCTGGTAATTTCCTTAACAGGGGTCAGCTTTTTCAATAAAAATGCGATATTCTGGTTCCCATCCCAGCTTGCTGGTATGATCTATACTCCCGGTTTTTTATCCAATTACGGTTTTGGCTCTTACAACGGCAGTCTGTGGTCTATTCCTATAGAGCTTCAGTTTTATCTGCTTCTGCCATTGATTTATACCTTGATTCCACAAAAAAGAATAGATTATGGCTTTTTTGGTATATTTCTATTATTCCTGTTCTTACATATTTTGTTCTATATTGTTAAGTTTCCCAGTCCTCTGTTTCGTAAAGCTGCCGGTTACACATTTATACCGTACTTTTATCTTTTTTTAATCGGAGTCATTTTTCAACGCCTTCAAATTTTCAAAACCCGCTTTATTTATAACAAAGCTCATTTTTGGGTAATCGGTTACGTTGCTTATAGCTTATGCTTTCCGGATGGCACCGATCACTTATTTTTTGCGACCATCAAGCATATCATTTTAAGCTTTTGCGTGATCTCGCTGGCTTACACTGCGCCGGGCATAGCTCAAAAACTACTTCGTAATAATGACATTTCTTACGGCATTTATATTTATCACGGTTTATTACTTACCGTTATCGTGCAGGAAAAGCTGTATTCCTACACGAATGTATTTGAGTTAGTAGCCTTAACTTATGTCCTTGCGCTCTTATCCTGGATATTCGTCGAAAAACCATTTATAAAGAGTAAAAGACAAACGATCAAAACACCTATTTAATGCTATGTACAGCCGATGGGCCAAGGCTAATTAGCTACTTTAACCTATAATAATTAATCATTTTTTTTGATGAAATCACAAAAGGCAGTTCATATCCTGCACAGCATAGAATTTTCGGGTGCAGAAATCATGCTTTACCAAGCATCAGACATATTCAGAAAGAACCACATCAACGTCACCCTTTTGGCATGCGAACTACGCAAAGGTAAATTTGAATTGCAGATGCTTGAAAAAGGATATGCCATTGATTCGGTAGGATCAAATGGAAAAATTGCTTCCATGCTCAGGTTTTACCGCTATTTCAGGAAAGCGAAGTTCGACATTGTACATATCCATACGGAAGATATGTATCTTTGGAAAGTTATCGCTCTGCGGCTCACCGGACATCAGAACATTGTGAGAAGTTATCATAATAACTGGACATTCAAAGGCTGGGTAAGGTTGAAACGCACCTTTCATCGTCGGTTGGCATCACTCCTGGGCGTAAAAGGTCATGCTATCGGCGCAGCAGTAGAGGCCAATGAACGCAAACTGTTCCGCAACCCTACTACCATCATTAATAATTGGATAAGCCTGAATCCTAAACTTTTATCGGAACGGGAGCAGGTGCGTGCAGCTAAACGACGGGAGTTAAATATTCCCGAGGAGACATTTGTTCTTATTTCCATAGGTGGCTGTTCTCCAATAAAGAATCATAACTTCATTATAGACCTGATTCCCCAGTTGCGACAGAATAATGGACTAAATGTATATTATTTACATGTTGGTACAGGTGCGGATGAAAATACAGAAAAGTCCAAAGCTGCCGCTCTGGGCCCCCATTCAAATATTTATTTCAAAGGAAACCGCAAGGACATTCCGGAATTGCTGATGGCAGCAGATGTCTATTTAATGCCTTCTTTATTTGAAGGCCTTTCTATAGCCCTTTTGGAAGCCATGTACTATAACGGCTTGGTTATAGTCAATGACGCACCTGGTTTGAATAATATGGTGATCCATGAAACGAACGGTTATGTTATCGACGTCAGCAATATTCAAGCTTATACGACATTGCTGAAAAAAATAGCTCAGGGTGAAATTGATACTTCTGTTACGAAAGCTGCGGCCAGGGAATTTGTTAAGAAAAACTTCTCAATGGATAAAAATGCAGAAGAGCTTGTCCGATTTTACAATTTATAATTTAACCCTATTCAGATTTACACGCGGAAATCTGCAATATTCATAAAGAAAATATGTTGACATCATTTAAAAGTAAGGCACAAAACTTCTGGACCGTTGGCCACGAACGCACGCTCAAACTAAAAAAGAACATTATTTATTCTTTTTTAATCAAAGGGGCAAGCGTTCTCGTCGGTTTTGTTGTCATTCCTTTAACTATCCATTATATCAACGCGGGGCAGTATGGCATATGGCTTACCATCAGTTCTATGGTCAGCTGGATCAATACATTTGATATCGGTCTGAGCAATGGCCTAAGAAATAAGATGGCTCATTCATTGGCGCTTAATGAAACCGAAAATATTGCCAGGTACATCAGTACTACCTATGCCATTCTTTTTTTAATAGCAGCCGTTACTTTTCTCTTGTTTTTTCTTACGGGATCATTTTTTGACTGGAATCAAATGCTGAACATTAAAAATGCAGTCAACTACGATATCTGGCCCATTATTATTCTCACGCTTGGCGCGTTTTGTGTGCAGTTTTTCCTGCAACCTGTGAACAGTGTTTTAACGGCGTCTCATCAGCCTTTCAAAGCATCGCTTATCGCACTTTTCGGACAAGTATTGACACTGGTTGTCATCTATTTACTTACGGTTTTCACCAAAGGCAGTTTGTTCTTGTTGGTAGCTGGCGTCAGTGCGTCGCCGGTTATTGTTTTTTTGATCGCCAACTTTTATTTTTTTAATACATCATTAAAAAGCTATAAACCGAAGTTTCGTTATATCGATCTTTCGAGTGCCAGGAGTCTGTTAAATACCGGTGGTATTTTCTTCTTTATACAGGTTGGCGCTATCGTGCTGTTCCAAACCGACAACATTCTGATTTCTCGTAACCTGGGTCCACAGGATGTCACAGTTTTCAACCTTGCATATAAGTATTTTTCACTGATACAAGTTATTTTTGTAATTATATTGACCCCTTACTGGAGTGCATTCACCGACGCTTATGCCAAAAAGGACATGATCTGGATCAGGGAATCTATCGGCAAGACAAG
Organism: Mucilaginibacter sabulilitoris; assembly: GCF_034262375.1. Lineage (NCBI taxonomy): Bacteria > Pseudomonadati > Bacteroidota > Sphingobacteriia > Sphingobacteriales > Sphingobacteriaceae > Mucilaginibacter > Mucilaginibacter sabulilitoris. Next base: position 2,129,466 of record NZ_CP139558.1, on the reverse strand, counting down.
GCAGCAATGGCTTTATATCAGCGGTCTTGCTGTAGTACTTTTGGCGGGCTCGCCATTATTTTACAGGGCATGGATCGGTAACACCGTGCATATTCCATTCCAGCTTTCTTTAGCAATGACGGTATATGTGATGACAACCACATGGCAGGGCATTTATTCAAGCGCGCTGAACGGCATCGGTAAATTAAGAATACAATTAATTCTTGTTATTAGCACCGCATTACTGAATATTCCATTATCAATCTATCTGATTGCGCGGGTGGGGTTATATGGCACTGTTCTGGCCAATATCATTCTGGTAGTGATCATCAATATCTTTTTGACTTACCAGGTGAACCTGATCATGAAAGAAAAAGAGAAAGGCATTTGGGCGAAATAAGGACGATCGAATAACATCTATCATAAACGGTCCCGGAATACGCTATTATTCAAGTTTCCAGGACACGTTTTCTTTGATTGTTTTACTAGGATAACCCGCGCTGATCACATTTGAAGGTACATACTTGGTCACTACGGAGCCCATTCCGATAATACTTCCGTTATCAATCGTAACCCCTTTCAAGATAATTACTTTGCTGCCGACCCATACATTGTTGCCTATGGTGACCGAACGTTCGGGGTTGATGAGTTCTCCCTCCAGATTGAAGATAGGGTGTGTATCGCTGGCCCATAACTCAATATGATCTGAAAATAAACAGTTCGAACCGATCACGATTTTATTATCCCGACCTGCATTAACTATCCTGATCCCGCCAAATGTGGTGCCTGCACCTATTTCTACAACCAAGTGTTCCCCTCTGATAAGCAATGTGGAATCTCTGAACATGACCCCCTCGGCCAAGTAAACGCGGTTATTATTTCCTTCAATGCTGATAGTCGAACCGGCGACATAAGCATTATCGAAAATCACTTGGTTTTCCCTGCCGTAAACCGTCAACGAGGTATTTTCAATCCTCGATGAGGATATACATATACTGGCAGGAAATTTTGCGCGTATGCGTGCTCTGAAAAAACTACTTCCTTTGATTTGACTTCTTTTAAAATGCACCAATAGTGAACATTTGTTAAAAAAGGACATTAGTTTTTTGATATTTTGTTTCATGTTGAAATTAATGAAGACCTGAAGGTTGAATAGTGCTTTTTTACGTTATGCCTCTGCTGCCATCTCAAACCTGATACCAATTCCTGAAGAGCTGCAGTTAGTTGCATTTTCTACCGTTTGAGGTCATCAGTATTATTCACCATTTGCTCCAAATCTGACATTACCTAAAGCCTGTTTCGCGCTTATAGCATTTTCGCCCAACCCTTGTTTTTCGCGCCAGATCCATCTGCTAATTTACTTTTTAAGTAATGGTTAAATCCTTGCTCTTCAGTGTAGTGATCAATAAATCTGGGGCATCATATTTGCCTAGACAGCTTAGATAATAAGCAGATGAGATTACTAATGATTGACGGGAATCCGTCATATTATTCCGTTGCAAAGGTACTAAATAAACGTTGTAGGCAATTTGAATATCCACAATTTACTTCAAATGGTCAGGTGGTAACTAAGTCAGTGGAAAAAAATCTACAAATGGGGGAACTCCTGCCCGAGATTATCTTAATGGATTTTAATAGACTGGATTTTAAGGGTTGGAATTTCTTTAAATATTTTCAGCAGACGAAAAAACGGGTGCTTGAAACTACCGTGATTTATCTTCTAAGTTCATCGGTCAGCTTTGACGGGCAAGGGAATGACAAACACTATCCTTTTGTCAAGTCTACTTTACAAGACTGTTAAATCTGAAGATATCAGTGCCGATCGGACAACACTAAACCAACTAAAAAACCAATTAATAAGCAGTTCCGCGATAACGAAAAGCGAGCGTTAAAATAGCATCTCTTATGGCCCTACCATTTTCTCAGTATATTTTCAATAAACATCATTCAGGCAAATCCGTACCCGATAACAGCGAAATCACGAACTGGGTTAACCGTATGATCGCTTTGCTATTTCCCGAGCAAAAGAATACTAACTTTAGATGCGTCCAACATGTTGAGAACGAGTTTACAGCACTTCAAAGTGATTTGCAACGGATGATTAAGATAGTTGGAAACGCTCAGGAGGATGAAGCACTCATTGCCTGTATATTTTTCGAGAATCTGCCGGTACTTTACAACTTGATGAAAAGCGATGTGAAGGCTATCTTTGACGGCGACCCTGCAGCAAATAGTGAGTTTGAGGTAATCAGGGCTTATCCAGGTTTTTTTGCCATATCCCTTTATAGAGTAGCACATGCATTAAATACCTTAGGCGTCAATCTTCTACCCCGCATTATTACAGAGTACGCTCATTCCAAAACGGGAATTGATATTCATCCCGCAGCTACTATTGGCCCATATTTTCATATCGATCACGGAACTGGAATTGTCATCGGGGAAAGTTGCCAAATAGGCCAGCATGTTAAATTGTACCAGGGGGTAACACTTGGCGCATTAAGTGTGAATAAAAGTATGGCACACACCAAGCGACATCCGACATTGGAAGATCATATTATTGTTTATTCAGGGGCTACGATTTTAGGTGGTCAAACCCTTATCGGTCATCATAGCGTAATCGGAGGAAATATCTGGCTCACAACGAGTGTTCCACCTTTTTCAGTACTTCATCATAGGTCACATTATAAAACAGGAAATAAAAAAGAAGTCTCAGCCGTGTAAAATGATGATAAGTAAACCGGCATATATTAAAAGACCCAGAACCTTTTTCTGTCGACATGCTATTTTAAACTTGGATTTCCTTAGCAAATCAATATGAAAAACGCTCCCAATCAAGCGTCCGCACCAACTAATAGTAAATCTTACTTGCACGCACTTTTTGATATTAAAAATGCGCCGAAAAGAGCGTACCAACTGGGTATTGCTACATTAGGCACCGGCTTTGCGCTCGCAATTTATGACCAATACCTGGGTTTATCCGTTTCAGCATTCCTGGTAACCTGCTTTTGCATTGCCATTCTGATGTTTTTGATATTGAAATACCAGCAGGCGATCAACAATTTAAAAATTGCCATTATATCGACTGTTTGCGCCTTACTCGTGTTGCTGGTATGCCTTGAAGGCATACAAACCGAACAATATTTATACTTTTTCCCCTTGATGGTGGCCATTCCAATACTAATAGACTTTAAAGACTCGAAGCTATGGGAGCCGCTGGTTTATATCCTGCTGATCATTGTATCCTTTAGCATCTGCATATTTTTGGGATTTCAGAAGAGTCCTTTGGAGGCCTTTAATGCTCAGGAGGCCGGACATCTTGCAATCGTCAATAGATTTACCGCGATTATCATGACAATCATTTTCGCTTCTTTTTATATTATTTTCGAAAAAAAATATATACATGAACTGTTAAATCAAAGTAAAGTGGCAATTGATTCGAGAACGAGGTTCCTTTCTACTATGGGCCATGAATTACGAACGCCGCTAAATGGCATTGTCGGCACCTTAAATTTACTCAAGCAAGACCACAGGCTATATAAAGACGAATATTTCCAAACGTTGGTATACTGTTCAGATCACATGCTGCAACAAGTAAATAACATTCTGGACTTCAATAGGATCGAGGCAGATAAGTTAGAAATCCACCCTGTAAAGGTGAATATGTACCAATTATTAACCAATATTGGCATTCCCTTCACCTCTACCATTCATGAGAAAGGTCTCGATCTCATCATCCGTATCGATCCAAAGCTCGACACCATAATGTATGCTGACGACCTGCGGTTGATTCAAGTTTTCAATAATTTACTATCAAACGCCATAAAATTCACAAAAAAAGGAAACATTTCAATTGATGCCCAGTGCGTCAACTTTAATGTTAAGACGATGGAAATTAAATTTGTAGTCAAAGACACCGGAATCGGTATTGCACCCGATGATCAGCTTAAGGTTTTTGAAAGTTTTGAGCAAATCTATGACAGAGACCATAACAAAAACATAGGAACAGGTCTGGGATTAACGATTTGTGTTCGCTTACTAAAATTAATGAACAGTTCGATCACCCTTCAAAGCGAAAAAAACAAAGGAAGTCAATTTAGCTTCAACATTAAATTTGAAAGAGCGGACCTTCCGATGCCTGCCCCTGGTGAATTGGGAAATTTCATACCGCAAGACCTTTCGGGCATTAAAATCTTATTAGTAGAGGACAACGAGATCAATATGATGGTCGCCAAAAAGATCTTAACAAGCCTGAAAGCGATAACATCCTGTAGTGTTAACGGTAAACACGCCATCGAAACTCTGTTAAACAATTCTGCCTACGATATTATTTTAATGGATCTTGAAATGCCCATAATGAGTGGATTTACTGCAATATCGCACATTAAAAATATGTATCCTCAAATTCCGGTTATCGCGTTCACGGCATCGTTAGTTGATCAGCACATGTTAACTGAATTATTGGAAAGTGGGTTCGCAGATTGTTTATTAAAACCCTTTAAGCCGCAACAGCTACTTTCTGCCATCAAAAAACAGCTCACCCAGGCGGTCTGACCAAGCCAGGTTAGGGTTAGATACGGAAAAAGCCATTAACTGCTAATTTGATTAGCCGCGAAAAGAATAGCAGCAGAGACCTGCGCCGGCATTAGTTTAAAAGCATTAAATTCATTCTGGCGCGCCAGGAATAGGTGAGCAGTCTTTCGGATAGCCCAAGCACATAAAGATATTGCGTTTTTAAATTGCCTTCTAACAATGTCTTTATTAATAAATTCGATAAATAATTCACAGGGGTGAAGGTTATCAAGTTATCTCCAGTAGGCCCCCTCATTTTCTCGTAAAACGAATCTGTTTCGGAGGTTATTAAATGTGATACTTTGATTCAACCGTTGTAAATATACCGGAAACGATGGCCTATAAGACTAAGGTAATATCAAAGCCAGCATCTCTTGTATGTTGCTTGATAATGAATTTGCATTTATAAACCTGCCCATCACTTTTTCTCATAAACACAATGGTACCAGAGTTGGTATGCAATCTTACGAAAGATATATCAAAAAACTTGTTCGTAAGCGTATGAGTTTGTAAATACTCGATATATAGTTGGGGGTAGTTTAACTCTCCGGACATTAAAACAAGCTGGACTTCACAGTTATTTTTTTCTGTACCTAAAATAAATAACGATGCTAAATCAATCATTTAATGCTACAAAATCGATTTTCAGCATTAAACGATTGATTACTTTATCAAATTTCGTTAAAACAAATCTACTATCTAGGTATGGTCGTCACTTGACATTAGCTGTAAAACTCTTCATTGCGAAATATCAACGATAAATCAACAACATCACATTCATTTTTACCATTCTTATATCAGAACGGTTAAAATGATATATTGTTCGTCTTCGTATCCCATGTGGGGTTTATACTTACATGGAAACCGTTGCCAGACGGAAGACGAGCACCTCCAAATAATTGACCTGATACCAAAGTCTGGCGCCCGGTTTGAATGTTGAAGTCGCCGGCAAAGCCATATCCGTTATAATTGCTTGCCTGAAGTGTATTTACAGCAAGTAGCCTGATTGCAAACGTCCTATTGGTATCGAGCATAAACCTACTGAACTGCATATTCTTAACGCCTGTTTTTACCGGCACGGTAGGAGGTGTAAAAATCCCTATAGTGCCAAAATTATTGGCCATAACAGGCGCTCCGCTTAAAACATTAAATATCTGTAATGGTTGGGCAAACGGCCTTGGAAATTATCATCAGATATTTGTACGCATAGAAATTTTACATTTTGAGGTATAGCATCCTCTATATTTACTGTAATTTCGGATACCATCCTATCCAGGTCTACATTTTGGTTTTGAAAAGTACCTGACGATCCTAAGGTCAGATTTATTTTTTTAAAGAAGGCATCTTCAATATGAATCATAATTACCGCCGGAAATAACTCTCGAGTACAGCAAATTTAGATTAGACAATTGTCCCGCGTTACTGAATGTCAAACCTGCAAACACTACGGTGTAATTCCCTGCAGGCAGCGAAAATGAAACTTTTCCGAAATTTGTTGCATCTGACGGCAATTGCTTTGTTGTAATGATAGAATTTCCACTTGCATCATAAACATCAACATATATGACATCGACCACATTTTTCAGCGAAGAATCAATTGTTGCCGTCGTTCCAATACGATTTATTTTTAACTTATTTACGACATTAAAAACTCCAGTTGATGAGCAAAACCAACATTGATGTCACGTGGTTCAACTTCCCTGATGGGTTTGATGATTTATTTGAATTCTCCTTTTTACACGCAGCAAGCAGGACGATAACTGCCAGTACGCTATATATGTATTTTTTCATTTTTTCGGAATGATCTGTTATAGTAGTTAATAATGTATGACAATGAGTGTTTTTTCATAATGTTTCATTAAACAGGTTCAATAAATACCTGCCGGTAATGCGGATAAGCCATTTGTAAGCGCGTCCGAAGGCGTTTGATCTCGTTAGCGGCTTGATCGACGTTTTTTTCGGGTTCAAATTTTATGCGCAACAGCAATATGATCTCTTCCGGGCCGAGATGCATGGAACGCGTTTCTTTGATCTGCTGAATGGCGGCTTCTTTTTCCAGGAGTTCTCTGATCGCTTTAAGTTCCGCCGGGTCGGCAGTTTCGCCCATAAGTAAGCTGCGGCTTTCGCGAACCAGTAAGATCGCCACGAGTGTGAGTAGCAAGCCGATCAGCAGCGAGGCCATGCCGTCGATCAGCGTGTTGGCCAGCAGCTGGCTCAGCAAAATACCCGTAAAGGCTATCAGCAGGCCGATCACATCGGCCGCATCTTCAAACAATACCACGAAAGTCGACGGGTCTTTACTGCGTTTCACGGCCTGCCAGAACGGCGTTGCGCCGCGCTGGCGGTTGAATTCTTTGAGGGCGGTGATAAATGAAATGCCGTCGAATATCAAAGCAGCACCCAATACGGCATAGTTCCAGACCAGATGCCGGGCCGATTCAGGATGCCGAAGGTGATCGATGCCCTCATAGATCGAAACGATGCCGCCCAACAGAAAAAATAATAAGGAGACGATAAAAGCCCAGAAATAGAGTTCCTTGCCGTAACCGAACGGGCGCTGTTCATCCGGCGGCCGCTGGCTTCGCTTTAAACCCAGGAGTAACAACACCTCGTTACTGGTATCAACCAGCGAGTGCACACCTTCTGAGACCATAGCAGAGCTGCCAGTAAAGGCGGCTGCGGCCAGCTTGATGGCGGCAATGGCCAGGTTAGCGGCCAGTGCAGTATAGATCGGGGTTTTGGATGCTGGCATAAATCAATTACACGCTATAAAAACCGCCCGGTAAACCAGGCCGGCAAAAACCACAGCACTACGAAAAACTGCTTGCATTGAGCAAGCTTGGTCTTTCCGACATGGCTTTTACCAGATCAGACAGGGATTTAAGGCGCGCCTTGCAGTTCCTGGTTATCGTCATTTTTTTCTTGCTCGTGGCTGGCCGCATCGGTGTCGCGCGGTATGCCGGCTGCGGCATCATCGCCCTGCTGTTCAATAGTAGCATTGACTTCCTCACCTGTTTCCAGATCACTGCCGAGCTCATCGGTTTGCTCCTTTGGCTTTTTCTGTTCGTTCATGATTGTCTAATCTAATACCACCTGCCATTGACCATCATCATTAAGCATATAGCCGAGTCCGTCGCTCATTTCATGGACTTCTTTTTGACGTTCATCGCTGAAGCGAGTGTGCAGTTCGTGTATCGGGCCACCACTCTCACGTTTCAAAAAAAAGAGCAGCGAAGCCATGTTAGCTGCTACATCTTTGAGCTGGTCAGCATCGCTTTCTTTCACAAATGCACGGCTCATTATTTCACTTTCTTTTCTATGTTCCTGCGCTGGTTGCCGGCTGATTTTTTGGCGCCTTTGATCTCTTTTTGGCTTACGCCTTCTTTGTGCGCTTCGTATTTGATTTCGTGGGGCTGATTCGATACGGAATTCCTTTCCACTTTACTTCCTCTGATGCTCATAGGTCGATATATTTGTTTTAATAATAAGTTAACAAATTTTACAACCCGAAGTTTTAGCAAACTGCTATTGAAATATTGGACACCCCCTCCTTGTTTTGCGTTAATCATGGTAAAAAAGAAAACCGGAGCGGGCTATATCAATGAGCCGATATCATTTGAGGACTTTTACAAGCCGACCAAGGTGACTTGAAAGACTGTTCGGCATTTGAATAGCCAAAGAAATTCAGGAGAAAAATGCAGAAACTTGAAAAAAGGAAAGCGCGCTTCAAAAGGCTTACCAGCAAAAGAAAACGCGTTAATCGCAAACGTGCAGCCAGTGACCGTCGCAGTCTTCGATGATGACCCGCGGGCGTTGGGTGATCTCCTGGCCTATTTTAACCCCTCTAGCGGTGACTTCCTGGTAACAGGCTTCGATCTCGGATACCCAGATCAAAAAATCGGCGTGCCGGAGCGCAGGTCTCGGTTGTAATGCAGGGGGTGTCTTATCGCGCCGCCAAAATGGATGGGATAGCCATTGCGTTTCAGGATGACATAGACACGGGTGATCTTAGAGGAAAAAAGCTGAGCAGTTCAAATCCTAAGACGTTCTGATAATAGTCCGCGGTCCTGATCGCATTTTTTAGGACTACTTGCAGGGCGAGATCATTCATATTAAAATAAGATTTATCCGTGTTGATTGTCAGGATTGTTTTTGCCTTTTATAGTAAAGGCCATTTTTATTTGCAACTTAAAAAATTACTCACTCGTATTCAATGCTGTCATAATTGTTAAATTAAAGTAGGGAATCTCCCGGTGCGGTTATCCGGGAGTTTTTCCGACAATAACTAACCTAAGTGGCAAAGAGTTTAAACAGACGCTCCGAGGTAAGCGGCTTGATAATATATTCACTTTCAACCGGATGTTCACGCGCCCTATCCATGTCATGCCTGAACACGGAAGAAGTTACGATAACTACCCGGGTGTCATTAGTTTGATCTTCATTCAGCTTCCTATATGACTCTAGAAATTCCCACCCGTCCATGACGCTCATCGTCAGGTCAAGAAATATAAACTTCGGCCAAATACCTTCTTTTTCTTGAATCGTCGATAACTGTACCAACGCATCATGACCATTGCGGCAAATTGTGATTCTGGTATCTTTTGATACCCTTTTAATGAGCCGTTCGGCAATAAAGTTGTTGATCTCATCATCATCGATAATTAAAATATGTTCAGGTTCAATATAGCTCATCGATTTACAACAGCAAAAAAAAGATATTGTTTTGGGTATTTGAAGGCGAGGCGGTTAAGTAAGATGCGGGATGTAAACTTCCAAAATGCAGATAAGAGTTATGCCAATAAGATGGCTCATCATAATATGGCCATTTGCTTTATAAATTAGTTATATTTAATATGGACACTGTACAATCGCGTTCGGATGCGATATCAAATCAACGAGAATTCGATTTAAATTGGCGACTAAGTTCAATCTGAAGTAGATCGCGAAAACGTATCATATAAAAATTTAAAGAAAGTCGCTATTTAAGCTGGTGATTGTCGCTTCGTTGTCAAAAACAGCCTAAGCAAATTTGTAAACTACCGCCCGAAGGAGGAGGCTATCGTTCCATCGCCATTTGCATTGATCAGGATACTTTATTGGAAATGTAGGATCAAATACAGACCAAGTATTGTGCCTCCTCAGAAATTTGATAATGATCTATCAAAGTTTGAGAATGACCATTCGACAGGTCGCCGGCTTGCTTAGCCGCCTACAGATATTTCTCTTTACAAGAATGCCTGCCTGAATGCCGCCCGCAAATTGGATCTTGATTAACAATGGTTCGGTGGCCGTTCAGACCAGTGGAAAAATCGCCTGCAAGGCCGAATGTTATATCGTGCCTTGTGCTGATCTCGACGGCCGAAAGCTTTCTCCAATCTTATGCCTAAATGCCTGTTGGGGATTGACCATAGGCCTTATTTTCATCGAAACTTTAAGTATAATAGGCGAAGGTAGTGCAATGGGCTGCCACCTCTCCCAAGCATATATGTTAATCAGGCAAATCCTGAATCATAACACATAGAATTTCATAAACTATATTTTATAATAGTAAAACGTAAATCATTTTCCAGTTTCCAGATGGGACGCATCTACTGGCTTAGATTCTGGTGAGGCTTTCTGACGCAGAAAAATAGTCAAAACGACAATGGACAATACGAACAGAAACTCGCTTTTCCAGTTCTGAAAAGTTTCAAACCAAAAGTTAGGCTGGAGAAAATAATGCATCAGGTTCACCTGTGGAAGACCTTTGATCAATTGTTCGGCATTGTGATCAAGCCGACTACCATATAAATGTCCCCCCCCCAGCTAATAAAAAAAAAGTATAAAGAATGTCAATGATAGAGAATGACTATAAAGCTTGAGCAACCATCCTCCCTTTTTTACAAAGCCTGGTGCATCTGCCCGGCGCCCGGGTTCGCGATCTACTTCTTCTGTTTCAGCGAGACTTAGATTCGGCGGAGTCCTGTTGCCTTAAGATACTGTGAGCAAAACATATAAGGCCGTTTGTAAAAATTCGCTTTGAAAGTTCTTAAACGTTGCAGATATAAAGTGCCCCGTGCCCAGGTAAGTGCGAAAATCAAGGGTTAGCGTATGTTCATCCTGTAATTCCTGATTATGCGTTTTCCAGCCGGTCAAAGTCTGCGCCACCAATGTCACCAAAAATAATGTCAGGAAGACCAGGCTCAATCCATTACGATAAAAGAACGTATGTTTTTTCATGTAACTAAATAAAGATGAATTTTCCAAGCTGTTCCCAATTCACCAGAAAGCCTCTTCGTAAGCGGCCTTCCAGGAAAACTACTACACAACACAATTATTACAATCCTTGATTGATCTTCTTAATCTCGTTCAGGTGCATTTCAACGACCGGCGCTGTTTTAGCTGCAAAGGCTTTAAGTTCTGCATCCTGGCAGGCAGTGTAAGGTTTTTGGTTTTGGCTATATATATGCTCACTTAGTGACTTAGTCATACAATTAGAAAATAGATCAATGCAGCAGCAGCCGCAGTCATTAAAAGCAGAGTCATTATACCCAGGGTATTGGAAAGCCTGGAATTGGTATGCTCCTTCATGATCTTTTTATTATTGCCGATATGTAGCAGCATAGCGATCAGGACAGGAGCTGTAAGTCCATAGACAATTGCGGTATATAATAAAGTTTTTACCGGACTGACCTTGAAGAAATCAAGCGAAAGGCCTACCAGCAGGGATACGATGATCGATACATAGAATGATTTGGCCTGGCCGAACTTTTTATCTAAGCCAGCTTTCCAGCCCAGGGTTTCAGCCAGCATATAGGATTGTGCCCCCGCGAGTACCGGTATAGCCAGCATACCTGTACCTAAAACACCCAGGGCGAAAATGGCATAGGTCAGGTTACCCGCCAGTGGCTGTAACGCTTTGGCAGCCTGATCTACGGTATCGATCTTGTGAACGCCTCCGGAGAACAGCACACTTCCCGTGGTCAGGATCATAAAGAACATGACCAGGTTGGAGAGCAGCATTCCCGAATTGACATCGATCTTCATATTGCTGAGCACCGTATTGTTGACGATATAACTCTTTTGACCATGCGCCAGATCTTCGGCCTCCATGGTTGTTTGCCAGAAGAAAAGATACGGAGAAATCGTAGTTCCGAGGATCGCTACCAGTATAGACAGAAAATCCTTGTCCATTTTTATAGTCGGTATAAAAGTATGTTTGGCAACCTGCAGCCAATCCTGTTTAACCAGGAAGGGTACGATGATATACAAAAGCAGAGACAGACACAGCCATTTGAGGATAGCTGCAATCTTCTGATAAGGAAAACGGATGATAATATACATCAGGATAGCAGTCAGGATCACGCTGTACACCGGAGCCGGAATCCTGGGATAGAGCATATGACCTACGGCGCCCATGCCCTGAATATCCGCACCAATATTAAGCGTTATAGCAGGGAAGGTAAAGAGCAGGACTCCATACAATATCCATTTGGGGTAATGTTCTCTCAAAGTCACGGTTAGACCCTGTGAAGTGACCAGACCGATGCGGGCGCACATGCCTTGCACAGCAGCCATCAGCGGGAAAGTGATCAGTGCTGTCCAAAGTGTTTGTAAACCAAATTGTGCCCCTGCCTGGGAATAGGTCACAATACCGGATGGATCGTCATCGCTGGCGCCGGTCACCAGACCCGGACCGAGTACGCGCAGAAATTTAACCAGTGGCGAACGTTTCTTCTGTTTGGTATTTTTTGTTTTCGTCAAGAGTTCTGTATTTATAGTGATCAGTTCAGGATTTGCAGGATCGTTTTGGCTACCTGTTCAATGGTCAGGTCGACGATCTCTGCCGGCGTGCCGGTAAATATCTTCTTCCGGTCATGGGTCTGACCTTCAAAATAAACGCAGTAAAACATGGTACCCACAGGTTTTCCCGGCGCTTCACTACCGCCTTCGGTGGTCAGACCGGTAACAGCCACAATTATATCAGCGTCCATGATTTTTTTTAGCTTGATCGCCATTTCACGGGTGATCTCTTCGGATTCGGGTGTAAAAGTTTCGATCATTTCTTTATCGATCCCCAGGATATCTTCTTTTAAGCAGGCATCGTAACAAACCAGGCCACCTTTCAGTATCTCACCCGCATAAACTGTTTGGGAAAAAGCGTAGGATAGCTTTCCCCCGGTCGCGCTTTCGGCGAAGGCAAGTGTGAGCTTCCGCCCGGCGAGCTGTTCTGCGCATTCATTTAATAAGGCTGTCAGGTTCTCCATTTGTTGGCGTTATTTATAACAGGGTTTCATCCGTTCCGGCACATTGTAGTAAACAGCCCCTGTTCCTTTTTGTTTACCGGAGAAACCTTTGCAGTTCTATCCAAAATGATTTTTATCACAACCAAATTAACATAAGGCTGTTGTACACATAACATACAACCAACAATACCAAACTAAGCTTATGAAAAAGTTCTTTCCTTTTATGGGACTAGCCCTGATATGGGTAGGTTCCGGTTGTTCCGGCCCGACAACCAAAGACAGTACGGCGGCTGCAGATAGTGTCAACACTGCTAAAATTGATAGTGGATCAAGCAAGGTAGCTTCTTCAACCGCTGAAGAAGACAGCCAATTTGCGGTAAAGGCAGCCAATGGCGGTATGGCCGAAGTAGAACTGGGGCAGCTGGCTCAGGAAAAATCCAAAGATGCCAGGGTCAAATCATTTGGCGCGATGATGGTTGCCGACCATTCCAAAGCCAATGATGAGCTCAAAGCCCTGGCAACCTCCAAGAATATAACGTTACCGGCCGCACCTGGAGAAGATGAACAAAAACTTAAAGCAGATCTAAGCGAAAAATCCGGGAAGGATTTTGATAAGGCTTATATCGAGGCCATGCTGAAAGATCACCAGAAAGATGTAAAAGAATTTGAGGATGCACGCTCAAAGGTAAAAGACCCCGATCTGCTGACCTTTATCGATAAGACATTACCCGTTCTCAAAAAGCATCTGCAACATGTGGAAACCATTAGCAAGGAAATCAAGTGATGGTCTGTGATACAGCCCACTTGAATTAATACGATAGATTATCATTAGACCTTACTTTATGGATATCATTAATTGGTGGGGGAGTAGATGAGCATCTGCTCCCTTTACAGATGGCCCTGCGCGCCTTTGTCATGTTTTTGATCATGCTGGTGCTAGTCCGATTCGGCGGCATGCGTATGTTCGGTAAGAAGTCTGCTCTTGATCATATCATCGATCATGCTCGGTGCAGTTACTGCCCGTGGCATCGTCGGCGCGTCCCCGTTCTTTTCTACGGTGGCCGCAGGTATCGTACTGGTTCTGACCAATTGGTTGCTGGCCTTCTGAGTGTCTTTAATTTTTCGGGTGGGTAGGCTCCGGCTAATGCAAGCAGGCTGTACAGCAGCGGGGCTACATGCCCTTTTGATAATACAAAGGGGCATTATAAAGATTAAGCGAATGAGCCAGATCATAGGTGAAATATTTGTCAAACAAAACTGTATATCGGCTGCCGACAAACAGGATGTCGGGTGTCCGGATGTGGCTTCTGTTGTGGAAATCAGGCACTATTTACGTACCAAATCGGCTTTGGCCGATAATAACTCGGTTGAATAGGTTAATTCTGCTGTGTTTTCCATGATTGATCTGTTTATGATTAAATGTTAATAAAAATGATACGGGTATCTTTCTGATTAGAACTCAATTCCTCATTGCGTTCATCCAACCGAACAGGGCAAGTATGCTTTGGATTTATAAGATCAACAATGAAGATATAACTTAAAGTTAAATAAATTAACAACACTGTTTTGTTAAAGTTTAAATAAATTAAAAGATTTTCTTAACTACAAATGGGCTTGCATTCATTATTAAACATCCTCATCGTAATAATAAGGTAAATCTGCAAAACTTGTTTTAGTCAGAGCTGTTTAATTTAAAGTTAAATTCAGTAAATCATAATCTATTTAATCATGAAAGCAGCAGTGATAGAAAAAAACACTGTATTTCCATGCGCTTACAGTGTTTTGATCCATTTTTTGATTTATGTGCTGACAACAATCTTCCCATTTGGTCTGGATGATCATCACTGGGCAATTGAGATCTGTTTGGCCACAATGGTTCCGGTTCTTTTTATAGCTATTGAACGAACTGCCATATTAATGCAGGACCCCTTCGAAAACAAGCCGACAGACACACCTATGACTACGCTTTCCAATACCATCGAACGTAATTTAATGGAAATGGCGCAACAGCCTGTGCCCGTAAAACGAAATCAGGACTCCACCCTTTATATCATGTAACTCTGCCGCCAGTCGATCACTAAAGGCTCTCTGGTAAATAAGGTGATCATTGTACCAATTGCTTTACTATTAAACGCCTTTTTTCCCGTGGCTATAAAGATCATTTTGGTTTTGGGCGGTCTTTATCTGGCGTTTGAAGGCGTTGAGAAAATTATCGAATACCTCTTTCACCGGTCAAAAGTTGAACATCAGGGTATTGTAGCTCACCAGGAAATGGATGCCGCCGCTGAGAACGCGAAAGTCAAAAGCTGCTGTCACCACCGACTTTATCCTGTCGAATAGAGATAGCTATTATCGCGTTGGGAACGGTTCTAGAAAAAACTTTGCCGCTCCAAATCCTTACAGTTACGGCAGTCGCAATTCTGGCAACGATCGGGGTATATGGAATCGTTGCTCTGATCGTCCGGATGGATGGAGTATTGGTGAAAGCCCTCCCGGTAATCATCAAGTTATTAGGTTTTGTAGGAACCATCGCACTGATCCTGGTTGCATGTGGAATATTCCTGCATAATATCGAATACTTACATCGTTTATTTTCTAAATTTCCATCGATTCTCGCCGAGTTCCTTTTAGGTTTGGCTGCCGGCTTAATAATGGTAATTGCGTTAGCCGGTGGGAAGCGGGTACTAAGCTTGTTCAAATAATCAGCTATTTACTAATAGCCCATCCATTCCAGTTGGTTGATGTCAAAACCCAGGGCGATTGCCTTTGCAGGAAGCGCTGTTCCATTTCCTCGGGCATACTGCTTTCCCGGGAGAGCAGCCATAAATATCCCATTCCGCTGCCCGATACCAGGGCAAACTTATAATGTTCGTCGATGTCGAGTATATTATAATCGAGGAAGATGGGCAAAAAGTAAGCGACTTCTAGTTGTCCGCGGGCCTGGCTGCCCTGGCCTTCATCGTACCTGTCGCTTCTACCGGTTTATTTTTGACCTTATTAAACGCACGGGTGATCACTTTGATCGTGCCGTCCGGGTTACGGATGTACTCCTCTTTGACATCGTGTAGGTCTTTTTCAATAATACTCGGAAGGCGGGCAACTTCATGCCATATTCCCAGATAACGTTCTTGATCAAAGGGGTCCACGATAGTGCCGGCTGGAACTTTCCTTTTGGGCCAAAGCGCATAAGCAATTCCGGCCAGACCGGCGGCAGCGGTGACCGCGATAATGGTTTTTTCTTTTCTCATTTGCGTTTAGTCTTTGATCACCGCATCAGTGGCCACCTTGGCGGCCTTCTTTGGAAAGATCGTTTTTTTATCGATCAATTCAGCCGCAGCATCGCTTACGCCCTCTTTCAATTTTGTACTGATCTGCCTCCGGTATTGTGCCCCTGCATTAGTTAGAAATAACCAACCTAATGCAATCCCTGCTGCAGCACCAACACCGATGCCTACGATCAGTCCAGTATGATCTTCTTTTTTAAATGGATTTTTCATATATGCTTAACAGGATAAATGAATTAATGTTCCGTTAAATATCTGGTTCCGGATAGGTTCTATCAATACGGCCATATAAGCTTACTCGGAGATGCTGAAAACCCGGCCACGGACGGCTTCGGACATAAAGCTCCCAAGCAGATGGGTTTTGTTTTCCGGCAGCTTATCACCAGACGCATTGCCTTTTACAGGCCCGGCGAACAAATACATTTCGTCGTTCAAGGGGTCTTCTTAGTCTTAACGCAGCGGTAGTTTTCTAACTTCATCAAAAAGCCATAGATCCCTCGGTTGGCAATCGTCCCATGACAGGAACAATAGAAAAGTGTTAAGTCTGTTGAAGTTACTGGCAGGAGTTATTGCGATGATATTACGTTGACCATAAGTTCCGCTATAATTACTTTACTTTTAGGATTTTTAACAATTTTATTGATATTGGTTATCGTTCATTAACATCTTTGCTTATCTTCCAATAATCGGATACTAGCAAAGGATTTAAGCTTTCTTCTTAAGCCGTCCGACCTTTCTTCGATGATTTTCATTAGCCGCATCAATTGAATGGGTCCTGGTGAGATCATTCTCTTTTTGAGCTAACGCGGAAACCTGTACATAAAATTTATGCCGCTGATCCAATTCTACTTCGCTAAGGTTTTCAATATTTACCATACGGTTACTGGTACCTTCATGTGAGGCAAGCAGTTCATTCAATTTTAAATGAATAGCTTTTGAGTCTTTGTTCTGTGAGTTCTGAATAAGAAAGACCATCAAAAAGTGATAATAGTTGTTCCGGTATTGATGATCAGCTGCCAGGTTTCTGAATACTTAAAAACGGGTCCGCTAATCAGCCATACTACAATCACCGCGACAGCGATGAGAAATGCACCTGAACTTCCGGTCGCTATCGTGGCCCAGTTGGCAAAACGTTCAAATAGATTTTTCTTTTTTTTCATACGAGCTGCTATTGATTTTATAATATGTGTTTGGTAACCTGTCTAAACTTACTTTCAATTATTCACACAAAGCTAAAATAGCTTTGGGCATCTGGTTTGGGAGATTAAATTTGCTTTGCGTACCCGGATTCGATCACGTTATCAGGCATGCTGGATTGGCCCGCCGATCGCTGGTCTTGTGGGATTATGCAGGCACCATTTTTCCACGCATCTTGATATCTTTTGTCTTATCAGTACCGTAACCGGAAAAAATGATAGCGATCTTATCAAAATGATGGCCTTGTACAAGTGACCGAAAAAAGGTATCATATGCTTTTCCCACAGGGATATAATGGAGTGGTGTTCACCAAGAAAACGCTGTCCCGTAAAGTGATATCAAAAAGAACTGATAAGGCGGCCCGCCCGCCGGGTACCCTAACGCAATAATGATTTTTTCTTTGCTTTCATTTAATCCACTTTGTTGACGGGGTGATTTATAAAAATAGAAAACATTCGTTTTAGAATAATTGTTTTTGCTTATAAAGCACGTTTAAAGGCTCCGTTCGGAGCCGTCTGATCAGGTTTAAAGTATTTATATGTCACCGTTATTTGTCACCCTGGAAAACAACAAGCGTCTGATGATCATTCCCGACACACTGGCGCATTTCAATGGCCACGAGATCATTAGCTACACTTAGTATTTACGCTGATAGCGGAGACGGTTCGCCCTATCCTGCACGAAGTAAAGAACAACCCTGCATCTGGAGCCTAACACGGATCCCAATTATTACGGCTTTATCACCTTTGAAAAACCGGGCTCACTTTTTACTTATACCGCAGATGGAAGCCGCGAACTAAGTCCCGGTGAGGCTAACGAAATCATAGAATATCTGAGTCATGTAAGGGATGATGGCGGGTGGAAATATTATCGTTCTAATTAAATTCAAAACCTTTTGGTTGTAAATTCGGTTATCAATGCAAACCTATACAACCATGACAAAAGCGGGATTTCTTTACCGAAATGGCCTGAGCCTTGTCTTTCTTACCCTTTTTGTGATCACCCTGTTTGCGCAGGCGTTTACCGGCTGGAAAGAACATAACCAGGAGCTACAGGATGAGCACGTTCAGGAACTGGCTTTTGGCAGCTATCTTACAACGGGACATTTCATTTCTTCGACCTTTGAAAATTTCCAAAGTGAATTTTTACAAATGGCGTTGTATGTTTTGCTTACCGTTGGGCTGAGACAACAGGGCTCTGCCGAATCAAAAAGTCTGGATGAAGCGGAAGAGGTTGACCGCGAACCGAAGCCATCAAAAGACGCGCCCGGACCTGTTAAGAAAGGCGGCTGGCTGCTGAAGCTTTACAGCAACTCATTATCGATCACTTTCTTCCTGCTATTTTTTATCAGTTGGGGATTTCATTTGTATGGCAGTTGGGTTGATCATAATGTGGAACAGCAGATCAAGGGAAAGGCCGCCATGAGCGTGCTCGCTTATTTAGGTGAGCCCAACTTCTGGTTCGAAACGTTTCAGAACTGGCAGAGCGAATTCCTTTCCGTGCTGTCGATTGTCGTGTTAACCATTTTCCTGCGGCAAAAGGGCTCACCGGAATCAAAACCCGTTGATGCACCGCATATGCAGACCGGTAACTAATCAATACAAGTTATGGCAGAAGAAAAGATTTTAATATGCAGCAAGCTGCTTGCTCAAAAAGGGCTGACCATAGCGTTCGCGGAAAGCGCTACAGCGGGCTGGCTTTGTTCGGAATTCGCCCTCGCGCCGGAATCCGGCCGAGTGTTAAATCTATGCTTTATAAAGCCTGAAACACGGCTTCTGACTGTATTGTTCTGTCAGCATTGCTTTTAAAAAGTCTTTCCCTACCAGTTTTGCTAGGTCTGCATTATGCTGATCGAAAACTTCCAGCAGCATTTTTCGGTGCGGCTCTTTGCCCGAGTTCTGCACAACAAAATTCCGACTTTTAAGATAAACGACTGAAAGTTGGTGAAATCGCCAATCAAATTAATTTATAATAACCCACATTCCTGAAGAACCAAGTCAGCTTCAACGGAATTTAATACCGGATAAACTTGTATTCAAAGTTTGGGCCATTTGCCAACACCTCTTGTAATTCGATATGGCCATCTGGATATTCACGGTACACCTGACCATCGGGCAGCTTTTCAGAAAGGATAAGAAAAGGCCAGTTTCTGCCGAAATTTTCAGATCGCAGATCCTTTACAGTAGCCAGATATTTCTCTTTCTTTTCTAACGACATAAATGTAGAATTAAAATTTATATATGTTTATATCGCTACTACCAGCACAATTACGGGTGCTGTCATGAACGGGCCTAGCGGCAGACGCTTCTGCATGGTCTTTAAGACTGTAAACTTGCTAAGTGGAAAAATACGCGAGTATATATATAAAATGGTCTATGTTTAATCTTAATTGCACTGACTTCTCTGCTGATGTCGGGACAGCTGCGTGATGAAACTTTTATATACACCGGGATGTTAACCGACACAATTGTTAAGAAAGATAACAAACAGGTGGCACGTATACGTCTGCGGGATGATTATTGTCATGATTGCTCCTGATTCAAATACTCCTGTCCTGGAACTATAATAACGACTGGGGGTGCTGACGAAAAATTTCATTTTTGGGGTTGTAAAAAGTGATAGCTCGCCGGATAGTAAAACTCCTGGTCGCAAGCTAAATAACGCGTAAAAATGAGAATCACCACTTGCATCATACCTATTTGACATTTTTTTTGCCACGGGTTTACCACCCTTTTCCCACTGTTTTCGCATTCTAAAACCCTGTTCCTTTGCTTGTAAAGAGATAATTCTTAAACAAGCGACGGAAATGGAACATGCATCGGTCAAAGAAAATGGATCAGCAGCGGAACCACTGCATACAGCGATCAATACTTCCGGAAAATCGGAGCCCGGATATTCCATTTACCTCCGGGAACAAAATATTTCATTTTCGCATATCCCACCCTACCTGCTCGTCGGCTCAGCGAACGACATTGAGGGCTGGCTTATCCATATATCAATCATCCGCCAGCAATTTGATTCGGCCATCAGATCAATCCTGGAATTCCTGAAAACGGAGCGCCTGTCATTTGCTATACCTGCGGACGCTGAACAACACAACGACATCCTGGGCGGGGCGACTTGTTTTCACCTCACTGCCAAAGTCATCTCCATCTATCTTAACCCTGACGATGATTTAGCAGGACTATTTAACAAACTGGAGAACCTTACCAAGGAAGTGATCGGCCCTTCAATGCCTTGCGCCTATCACCTGACCAGTGTAATTGCGGTCGGTTTGGGGTCTCTGTTCGAAGATATCAATTCCGGCCAGACCACAAAATCGATCTTCTATGGGTCGGCTATTGCGGATGCTATAATTGAGGTATTGAAAGCCAATCGCCTGTCCTGGCCATTCCAACATATCAGGCCGCTCAAAGCCTGCAAAGAAAGCCGCCTCCTTAACAGGCAATATATTCCGATCGAAACATTGAAGAGAGATCCGAAGGGCAATGTAGTAAAAGCTTTGAAAATTAACAGCATTTACAATATGCAATGGTGCATAGTGAAACAGGGAAGGTACTACCAAAGCTTTGACAATTGCGGCCGGGATGCGACAGACCGCTTAAAGTGGCAATACCGGATCCATCAGCAATTTGCTGGCATGGGAATCCTCCCTAAGCCGATAGCGTATTTCGAACTTTATGGTGACGGTTTTTTTGCGATGGAGTATAAAGAATCCATATCCCTCACTCAGATAGCGGCCCAATTGAGCGAGGGCAGAACATGGCGCTCGATGCCGGTTGAAAACAAAAGAATGATGATCAATTATCTGTTACAGGTAGCCAGGATACTGGAAATATTCCACCAGGAAGGATTTGTACACCGGGATGTGACCGCAGCGAACTTTATCGTTACCGAAGCAGGACAGGTATTCGCTATTGATATTGAATTATGTTATGATTTACGAAATGGCGCACCCGAGCCGCACTTTACTTTAGGTACCCCTGGTTATATGTCGCCGGAACAAGCGGCAGGCGAGTCGCCTTCAAAGAAAGATGACATTTATAGCTTTGGCGCATTATTAATCTTTGTCTTTACGGGCGTTTTGCCAAATAAACTAAACCACAGGAATACCAGGTTGTTGGAGGTGAATCTTGCCAGGTTCATCGAGTCTCGTACAATGATATCCATGATCGTGTCGTGTTTGGACAGAGATCCCGAGTGTCGGAGCTCCCTAAAAGACATCAGTCTTACTTTGGAGCTTTACGATACCATCCTGAAGACGAACCAACCCGCAGGAGCAATTCAATTTTCGGCGACTAAATCAGCTTCCCTTGAAAACGTATTATTCGATGGAGCCAAAACACTATCCACTTTAATACCAACCTTAGGCGTTGCAGAATTAACCATCCTGGTATTACTCAACAGATATGCTTCTTCGCAGGGCGGGGACAGGTCCCTGGTTGAAGGCATAGTTGCGCGGCTAAAATACCCGGATGTAATCGAAATGTCTGAGCTTGACCTGCTCTTGTTTGCCGTTGAATTATCCCAAATAAAAAGCGACAGTAGCAAGCTGATGCTCGATTTCGTGAGTAAGGCTGTTCCGTCGGCGGATGACGACAGGTTAAATACTGCGTCAATTTCAAACGGCCTTGCGGGAAAGGGACTAAAATTACTTTACCTCATGGATAACCCTGCGGTAATGCCGGATCCGCTCCAGCTTGCAGATGTCATCAGCCGCATATCGGCTCTGCAGCACAAAGATGGCTCCTGGACAACAGCACCTGGGTCTCCCAACGGAAAGAGGTACCAGGTCACCGGTTTTTCACACGGCGTTGCTGGCGTTACCTACTTTTTACTGTCCTGTTATACGAAATATGGTTCCGAAGAATTGAAAATACGGATTCATGCCGCATTAATCTGGCTCACAAAAAAACGCAGGTCAGAAAACAACCGGCAAACCTGGTCGGTCAGCGCGGAAAACAAAACTATCGATCCCTGGCTCGAACACGGTTTTTCAGGGGTTGCGCTCTCATTCATCAAAGCATACGAAGTACTGGGGGATCCAGAATACAAGAAGATCGCATCAGACGTTCTTTCTTTTCACCCGCCGCATATTACCAGCAATTATTGTTCGTTTGGCAACGGTCTCGCCGGGCTCGGCGAAATCTACCTCGAAGCCTTCCGGGTTTTCGGCGACCAAGAGTGGTACAATCGTGCAAGCGCGATCGAGGCCGTACTGCTTAACAGCTGTTATCGCGATGAAAACTTATGTTATTGGCTCGACGGCACGCAACTCGAACCAACAGCGGATTTCTGGTCAGGGAACGCTGGTGTATTACATTTCCTGCTTCGGTTCTCGCATCCGCATGAAATTCCCTTCCCCTATCATCTTATCAAATAAATCATGAAAAAAGAATTGACATACGAGATCATAACCGGCCTGTTGGTACTCCTGTTCCTGTACACCGGCTTCAGTAAAATACTGGACTTTAAGGATTTTGAAATATCCATGCGCTTCCAGCATATGCCGGGGTGGTTGACAGCACCAATGACCTATTTACTGCCCGGATCTGAAATCCTCGTTGCGGCATTGATGGTCATTGACAGGACACGCGTTACAGGGCTTTTTGCATTCCTGGCGATGATGACCGTTTTTACTTTATATGTTGGTGCGGCATGGCTTCACTTGTTTCCAAAGGCGCCCTGTGCCTGCGGCGGCGTGATCAAATCACTCGGCTGGGGTCTCCACTCTGTCCTCAATCTGGCCTATGTGTTCCTGGCCTGGATGTGCCTGAGATACTACCGCGCGCCAAAACATTCAACTCGGAAACAAAAGCCTTAAAGGCACAAGATATTTCTCGCGCGCGAAATCAGGTTAATACGGGTCCTGTGGTAAAATCCGTGAACATTTCTAAACATTAAAAACCATGAAAAAAATCAGAATGGGCCTGATGGCCATTGCAGCGTTAACAGGCTTAGGCAGTGCATTTGCGCAAAGTCCGAAACCATTGGCAACAACCTACTATGCAAGGCAAACTGCCGGTAACGGTTTTCACTGGACCAAAACCGTTCCCAACCCGAGCACTGCGCAATGTTTAACAGTGACCAGCCGCGTGTGCCAGATTTCGACCACCACGGCACCAAGTGACAACCAGATCCCTGCGGGCCACGACGCTACTGACCACGTGTTTGTTACACTTTAATAAACACAACCATCTGCCGGAAACCGGCAGATGGTCTTGTGCTTCAAAGAAACCGGTCTATCATTTCTGACAAACCTTGCTCATTCAATTCCGGCTTCGGGCAAAACCTTCCTTTTCTATCAAGTATAATGATGGTCGGGTAGCCATGGACATCGAAATCTCTGATGACCGGGTGCTGGTCGCCTCTTCCTTCAGTATATAATTTGACAGCCAATGGTGAAGTATACTGATTGGTTTTTAGCGTGGCCAGCCAATGCTCCCGCGATTTATCTATGGAAACCGAAAGAAACACGACAGGATGGCCAGCATATTTCTTTTCCAGCGTATAAAGCGCCGGTGCCAATGCTTTACAGGCACCGCAGCCCGTAAACCAGAAATCCAGGACCACCAGTTTACCACGAAGGTCACTCAATTTAACTTCTTTGTTATTATCATCTCTGAGAATAAATTCAGGAGCCATTCCGCCCACTGTATTTAATTCCCTCATTTTTTCGAGCACCTTCCGGAACCCGGGATTGCTTACATAGCCCAGCGCACCGTCAATATCAGTCAGGGAGAGTTCCGGGCTGTTCCTTTTGAGCATAAAAAGCTCAGTTAGCAATTGCTGCCGCATTTCGCCTTTGAAATTCCTGGATTCATATACATAACAATCATGCAGGTTGAATTTTCTTCGGGCAAGGATACAGGAATCGACCAGGTATTGCTGATAAATCAATTCGACCGCGAACTTTGAAGTCGGCTTGTCTGAACTATCCACGGCAACAAATGTAGGATAGCCATTAAAAGGCTTTGCGTATTTCCGGAAGGCGGCGATATAATCATGCTGTACCTGTTCGGCTTTATGCAAGCATGCGTAGGTCACATATCCCAGTTTGGTGGTGATCGCTTCGGCAATCCTATCGTTTCTCAGCAGCGTAAATGCAGATTCGCCAATGTCCCCTTTCCTTCTTTCCAATAAGCGAAGGCAGATTGCAGCACAGGAATCGATCCGGGCAAAGGACATGGCCAAGGCATCCGGGGCGTAAATTATTCTAAATTGGTTCCTGAAGCCTGCCGACACGGCTTCCAACTGCTGCTGCACATAAAACCGTTGCGCAGACTGGCCATTAAAGTTAATTTTACCGGTCTGAATACTAACCTGCAGGTCATCTCCGGGAAAAAGGATCAAGGGACCGATGTCTGGCTTTTCGGGCTTATTGAACCGGATCAGGATGAATTGTGGTTTATCGTACACGGGAATTTCCAGTGTAAAGCAGTTACCCTTTGCGGGAACAGTAAATGAAGATTTGAAGTAAGCTAACCGCCCGGCATAAGGAAAAACAGTAACAGTGACCGTATCTCCATCTTTTAAGAAATCCGTGCTCACGCTAATCAAAGCCAAGTGTTCAACTGCGAACAGTTGAACAGCAGTAAGTATCCATATCAAAATGAAGAATATTATTTTTTTCATGATACAATCCTCCTGGTTATCTTGGTTTTTGGGGTAGCCCTCCCAATTGAATCTCAATATCGGGGATAGGGAATGCATATTTGGGGTCGTTCGGCAGCAGCGTATAACTTACGCCGTTCACCTTCCGCCGGAGTGTAACCGCAAACCGGCTTTCGAGGTTGAGGCGGCGAAGATCTGTCCAGCGCAGGCCACGTAACAGCAATTCCTTCTGCCTTTCCTTCAGCACCTGCACCAGCGCGTCGTCGGCACTTACAGCGGTATAAGGTACAAATGTCCCGGTCTTCCATCTCGTTTGAAGGAGCGTATTTAACGAAGCCATTGCGCCTGCCGGATCAGCGGCCCTCGCCTGGCATTCCGCTTTGATCAGGTAAATTTCGTCCACGGCCAGGCCGTCATACTTCAAGCCTTTGTAATCGTATGAACCGACGAACCGCGGGTATTGTGGCAGGCCGTCGAGGATCGTAAAGAATTTGGTTTTGCGCAGGTCGTTCGGGTCATAGCTGTTATACAACTCAGGGTCGATATAACTGTCCCGGCGCACACTGTACACGACATGCCCTACCATATTGGAATGGTAAATATCCTCCGACAAGTAACTGATATCAATAGCGGTCGTCGTCGGCTTGTTCAGCGTGTTGTAATCTGTTAGCGTAGAAAACTGCGACAGGCAGGCATTTGCGTAAGTCAGCGCAGCCGTATAATCCCCCATGGCCAGGCTGATCCGGGCCAGCAGGGCGTTCACCGCAGGTTGTGAAGGAGCAGTCTTGTACACCGGCGTAACCGGTAAAGCAGGCAGCGCTGTTTTCAGGTCACTTAGAACTTTTGCATAACATTCCGCAATGCTCGACCTGCCCGGGTGCGTATTGAGGTCGGAACTCAGCCGCAAGGGAATCCCCGGTTGTTCCGCTGCCCTGGCCTTATCATAAGGCAGGGCGAAAGTTTGCAATAATCCATAGAAAGCCCATGCCCGATAAAATAATGCGCTTGCCTTAATCTGTTCATACGAAGCTTTTTCGCCGACCGATGGGGTAATGCCTGGCGATGCATCCAGCACCACATTGGCGTAGTAAACCATCTGGTAAGGTGAGTTCCAGTCCGAGGATTGGGTAGTTGTCGCATCGAATACCTCTTTTGCCCAGGTATAGGAATTCCGGTCCGTGGATGATAATGTGGGGAACACGGCGTCCTCGATCAGGAAATCATCCGAAGCAATCTCACCCAGCCCGGGGTCGGGCTGGCTGTTAAAGACGTCTTCATTCTGTAACAGGCCTTTCAGGTCCGCCAGTGTGGTTGGCGTTTTCAGGGCTTGGTTAGGTTTGGTGTTTAAGAAATCATCCTGTTTCTTACACCCGTTTAAAATTAGGCCTATGATGCATACGATGCACCCGAACAAAGGGCCGGTGATTGTTTTTCTCATGGTTTAGAATCGAGCGTTAAATCCAATAGATAATGTTCGCGGAAGCGGGTATGCGCCAGCATACAGATCCGGATCGAGGTGGTCTTTGTTGGCACGCCAAAGAATGCCCAGATTATTTAGATAACTGAAGACCTCCAGCCTTTTAAATACCGGGGTATTGCCGCCAAACGGCCTAAAGGCATAGGCAAGGCGGATATCCTGCAGCCGGATATGATCCCCTTTATCAACGAGCGCCTCCGAATATTGATAGAAAGTATAACGGTCAGCGCTGGAGGGCGGCATCAATATGGAAGGAACGTTTGTATGAGCCTCATCACCCGGGTTCTGCCAGCGCTTTGCGTAATCGCTGTTCACCAGCCCATAGGCGATCTGGTCGTAAGACAAGCCAGTAGACGTCCTGCGGAAATAATAGTTAAGCTTAAAAATGATGTTGGCGGACAGCGTCCAGTTTTTGTAACTAAAAGTATTCCTCAACGAGCCGAACGTGGTCGGCCTCGATGGCCCGTTATAATAGAGATCAGCTATTCCTGTCTTTGAAATGATATTTTTGTAGTCGGTGCTGAGCTGGCCGTCGATGTAACCCTGTGGGTCTCCGGTATCATGGGTCAACGGGCCCGACCTG
This sequence comes from Mucilaginibacter sabulilitoris, assembly GCF_034262375.1. Lineage (NCBI taxonomy): Bacteria > Pseudomonadati > Bacteroidota > Sphingobacteriia > Sphingobacteriales > Sphingobacteriaceae > Mucilaginibacter > Mucilaginibacter sabulilitoris. The sequence goes on along the minus strand of NZ_CP139558.1, from coordinate 2,102,538 downwards.
AAACTGTATATGCCGTAGATCGGCTGACCTACGAATGGGGTGATCGTCCCGCCGTTCCCGCTGCCGGAGGCCAGGTAGGTCAGGGCCGATGCAGGGCTGTCATACACCGTGACTTTATCGATGACATAGCTAAGCAAAAGGTTACTCACCCATTTCAAATCGTTCCGGTAGATATTCCGCGTGTTCAGCACGAAATCAAAACCGTGCCCGGCGGTATTGGCGGTATTCCCGAAAAACGTCGTAAAACCAGCCGAGGGCGCTAATGGTGAGGTCCCGAACAAGTCGATTCCCCGTTTGGTGTAATATTCGAAACTACCCGATAGCAGGTTGTTTTTCAGGCTATAGTCCATCCCGAAGTTAGCAATGCGAACTTTCTCCCAGCGTAGTTCGGGGTTACCCGGGCTGTTGATGATATTATAGGGTACACCCGAGTAGTAAGCATTGCTTTGCTGCTCCAGCGTTGTGATCGCGGACGCGCTTTTATTCACATTGGCATTATAACCGTAGGTCGCGCGCACTTTAAGATTGGGAAGCCAGGAAATATGGTAGAATTGTTCCTTGCTGACATCCCAGGCAAGGCCGGTTGAATATAATGGTACTGATTTTTGATTTGTGGAAACCCCAAAAAGATTGGAGCGGTCGATCCTGCCGCTGACAGAAAAAGAATACCGGTCCAGGTAGGAATAGGCGGCGTTTCCGAAATACGAAATATAATGATCGGTGAATTTTTCGAAACCAAGGTTCGTCGGGATCTGCGCGGCACCGCTTTCCGGGTTCAGGTTAAAATAATTGGCATAGTCAATCTGCGCAAAGCTTGTTCGCGTATTTTTGTCATAACCGTAGACTGTTTCGCCCCGACTTTCGGTGATAGCTGAGCTGACTTCGGCGCCGATGATTGCGGTCACCCGGTGCCCGTTTGAAACCTCCCGGTCAAAACTGATTTGCCCCCGCGCATGATGGGAGGTCAATACGCCGTCCGATTGCTGCAATATCCCTGTATTGGGAACCGGGTACGTAAAAGTAGCGTCGCCGCTGGGTTGCGCGTACTCGTTGATCAGATTGCGGGTGTAATAGGTCGCCTGGCTGTAATAATTATCGGCGTTGGTGATTTGTTTTTCAAACTGGTATTTCAGGGAGAGATCCAGTCCGGGAATCAACCGGTATTGCGCGCTTGCATTGATCCGGTTTTCGACAGAAGAACTGGTATTATCTGCATTCCTGAGTTCCTCCAGTGGACGATAAAGCCAGTCGAGGTAGCCCTGTTGCTGCGCACCTTTTGCAAATTCGTAGTTCATACCCTTTACTATAGGCAGTGCATTGGCGTTTCCATCCGCAAAAGATTCGTAAGGAAAACTAAAATTGACGTAACGCCCGCCTGCAGTAATATTGGCAGCAGTGCTGTTGGCGTTGGCCTTAGTCTGTATATAGTTAACCGCAGCCGAAAGCTGCAGGTTTTTTAAGGGATAGAAATTATAGTTCGCATTCAGCGTGATCCGGTTGTTGTCATTCCCTGTCAATGTCGCAGCATTATGGTCCTCGCCTGCGGAAAAGTAATAATCACTTTTATCCCCCCCGCCGCGGAGGTTCGTGCTATACTGCTGGAGGAAACCACGTCGGTAAAAATATTTATCCAGCTGGCTGCGGGTATCCTGTTTCCGCAGCGCATTGATCTGCGCGTCGGCGTCAGCCGCGGACAAACTCCCCTCGCGTTGCGCTGCCAGGATGTTAACGACCGGCGAAGTAACCTGGAGCGGGTCGCCGATCTGTCCGTCAAAGAATCCGGTTTTGAACAATCTTTGTTCGATATCGATGTAGTCTGAGGAATTCAGATAGCTGGGATTATAAAACAGGTCGGGTTTGGCGGATGCCGTCAGGTTGGCGTTGAGTTCGACGGAGAGTTTTTCATTTCGTTTCCCTTTTTTGCTATTCAATACGATCACGCCATTTCCCGACCTCACGCCCCAAATGCTTGCTGCCGCCGCGTCCTTCAAAATGGTGATGTTTTCAATATCGTTAGGATTGATGTTGCTGATATCGCCGTCGAAGGGAAAACCATCCAAAACGATCAGGGGCTGACTATTGGAAAAAAGAGTATTCGTTCCTCTGATGCTGATGTCGTTATTGCCTCGTGAAGCGCCGCTCGTATTGCGGTTGAATAATAGTCCGGGAGTAACTCCCTCAAGCCTGCTCACGATATCCGTGCCTACACGGCGGTTGATCAGTTCATTGTTTAATTGGGCGAACGAACCTGTCGCCCGTTCTTTGGGCAGGTTCTGATATCCGGTAGATACGACGGCGACCTCTGCTATGGCAGCAGTTGCCGCTTTCAACCTGATGCTTTGAAAAGGCATATTTTCCAGAACGGTAAAAGTAAAAGTCTGATATCCAACAAAGGAAACCGAAACCTGATCGCCCGGCTCGGCGTTAATGGCGAACCGTCCGTGCTCATCGGAATAGGTAACAGTGCCCCGGGCCCTGATCTGAACGGTTGCCGAACTCAGGCCCTTGCCGGTAGAATCAAGGATTTCTCCGCTTACCCTTACAGACGCTTTCGGGGCGGTTCCTAGCTTTTGCGCCACGGCAGGCATTTTACGGGATATCACTACGATCTTTTCCTGCAATTCATAATTGAGCGGCTGTTCATCAAATATTTTTTTGAGGACCTGGGCGAGCTCCTCCTGTTGGACAGTGATCGTCACGGGTTTGGCAAACGGTATTACGCCATCCGGCAAAATGAAATCGAAACCAGTTTGCGTGCTGATCTTTTCCATTACAGACAGCAGTGCGCTGTTCTTTTCGGCTAAAGTAACTTTTTGAGTCATTGGGCTGGCACTAACCTGCATATTGAGGATCACCATTAATATGGCCGCGAGCAGGAAGGCCTTGAGGACCAATGAGGCACGGCGGCAGGGCCGTACCAATTTTTCTTTGTAAAAACTGTACATTCGTTGTTGAAGTTTGGCAGCGTTGCAACGGGCTTATTTTCGACAGGGGCCGGAAGCAGCGCAGGAGTTAATAATTTTTGATTTTTAAGATGCCAGCTTAAGCCAGGTCACCGGGGTCGGACCCGGTTTCCTGGCTAATTAATTAACTGATTCTTATGGATTGGTTTTACTTCATTATGGTCACCCTCCTCCCTTCGACTCTAAAGTGTACTGTCTGTGTTGCCGCTAAGGCCATCAGCACCTTGCTGATATTCTTGGAGCGGGAGATCCTGCCTGTCAGTCTTTCATGGGAAAGAGGCCCTTCATAGCGGACATCGATCCCATACCACCTGGACAGCTCACGCATTACCTGCTCAACAGGAGTATTTTCAAACCGGAAATAACCATTTTTCCAGGCCGTAACCTGTTCGGTACTCACAGCGCTGACGATCATTTGACCTTTGCTCAAAAGCGCTTGCTCGCCAGGGATTAACTGTTTCGTTAGCGGGCTTCGTTCGCTGCTGACCACAACCCGGCCCTCCAAAAGGGTCGTCCTGGTAGATTGATCCTCCTTGAAGGCTTTAATATTGAAATGTGTTCCAAGAACTTTCACCTCCTGGCCAGCACTTTTGACGACAAAAGGGTGCGCCTTATCTTTGGAAACTTCAAAGTAAGCCTCTCCCTCCAGTTTAACCGTTCTCTGTTTTTGTCCTTCAAAAGTGTTGGGATAGGTGAGCGAAGATGAATTATTAAGCCAGACCTGCGTGCCATCCGGCAGCCGGAGCTGCCAGATGCCCCCTGCGGGAGTGGCTATCCTATCCTCCCCAGCCTGGCCATCCGTGTACCTATGGCCATCATCGAAGTATTCGAGTTGTCCGGGTGCCTTTTTGATAATACCGCGACCGGCCTCCAGGCGGCCGGTCGCCGCCTGGGCAAGATCGATCTTTTCGCCGTTTGCGAGTGTAAGCACTGCCCGGCTACCGCCGGGTAGTATGTTCTGGTGACTATCACCATCGGTCAGGTTCCCTTTGTGGAATACGACCTGGAGGACCAGGGAAACCATGACCAAAGTGACTGCGGCTGCCGCCATGAGAAAGCTGCCAGGCGATCTCCTTCCGTCGTCGCGAGGCAGATCCTGGAATATTTCCCGGCGCAACTGTTCGATCCGCTCATCAGGTGGTAATACGGCGTCCTCGCCGGTATCGAGGTACCAGGCTTCGAACATAGCTTTTTGTTTCTCGGTCAGCTTTCCCCGGATGTAGTTTCGGGACCACTCCTTTACTTCTTTCTTGTCCATATTCAGTAACCGGCATAGCCCGGTTTATAAGACACGACAGTTAACTCGGGCTTTACCGGAATAAAAATTTTTATTTTTTTAATCAGACGCGATTTTTCTTTTTAATGGACACTATTTCTACTTGTGATGGCTCATTGAACAATTCGATGATCATTTTTAATTCAGTTCCCGTTGATACTGGTGGTAGTAAGTAATGGTTTCGGTAAACAGGGAAGCAATAACATGGTGCGGCGTGGCTTAAAGACGTCTTCCGGCAGTTGCAGGTAAGGAGCGTAAGGTTTTTTTAACGCTGACAGGCTTTAACATCCACTGCACGTTTTTAAGCTGTTCCCGTACTTTCTTTTCTGCAAACTGATCTATCAGCCCCACGCTCATTTCGCGCTGGTAATCCATGATCTTCATATCCTACTCGGCAGTGCTGTCTGTGTATAGCAAAATAACAAAGCCCGGCTTGGCTGGGTGGATATCTGCACGTTATAAACAGGTTTAGGTTGACCGTTCAGCATATGATCTTCTTTCATCCGCATGAACGTGGCATCCGGGTCCGTCTTTGACATGCTGTTGCGCCCTGCCAATAACTTTTCCTGTTCATCATATTTGGCCAGGTTCTCCGGCCAATGCTTTTTTGCATAGTTCAGCTTTTGTTTTACTTTCCCCGCCACGTCTTCCTTATCCTCCAATGCCGCGTTGATCTTTGCGATGGTTTCCTTTACTTTCGCCGGGTTGATCTCGCTGTATTCCAGCGGTGCGGTGTCTTTGAGTTCTTCAGCAGCAATACTTTGCGCATAATCCCATAGTTCATCAAGCTGGGTTTTCATATTCTCTTTATTCACCTTGATGTTTTTGCCCCATACAAGGGTGTACTTGTTCGCCGCTGATTCTATCTTGGCACCATCAATAAAAACGGCCTCCTTCAACGATACGATACCTTCCTGTTGTAACAACAGTACGATCTGTGAGAATATCTGCTTTAGTACCCCTGATAGCTTTTCGCTACGGAAACGGTTGATCGTATTATGGTCAGGCTTCTTCATGCCCAATAGCCACATAAAGTGTACGTTTTGTGCCGCCTGGTCTTCCAGTTTACGTGAAAAATAAGTATTGGTCAGATAACCATAAACCAGCGGCTTCAGCATTAGCCGGGGATGAAAACTCGACGCGCCGCCGCCTTTGTACTTCCGGTTGAGTGGCTTGACATCGACCGCGTCAACCACCTGTTTAACTATCCGTACCGGATGACCTGACGGTACCAACTCTTCCAGTTTATACGGTAAAAACGTTAACTGGTCCGGATCATATGCCTTAAAGACTACCTTGCCTCCCATGTCTTTAAGATACACAAAAAAGCATCCTATAACAAAAGAAGCTGCCCTTTTGAAGACAGCCTCTTCTTTCAATTCATAGGGCTTGTAAGTTGTTATGTTAACTATAACTTAGGTACACGATCTGCTTTATACACTACTCTTTTCGGCGTATATAGTAAAGCTTGTTTGTCGCTGATGAATAAAGAAGAAAATATTGTTCTGTGTCGCTAATTGATATATAACTGTAGAAATTTCGGGGATTTAGTATCTCGTTTTTAAATGAGATGGCGCAATCGGAAGTATTAAGATTATTGGCCCCTATAGTGAATCTATACAGTTTTACAACATCTTTATTGATAGGACAGTTCTGCCATTTCCCAATAGTCGTTTCCTTGGTGACAGTACTATTCTCCCAATTACTAAACTGAGGGTAGTTATTATTAACCATGACGTCATCAACAGAATACACATAAAGCTCAAAAAAATCTCCACTTGTAGTAATGCCGATGAAGTCTTTTTTACAGACAAGTTTTGTTTTGCCATTGTATCCAACGAATATTTTTGCAAAATCAGCTTTATTTAATGGCTCGAAGGCAAGGTCATTATATATTAAATATAAGATTCCTGAAATTAATACAATAGATAATAGTTTTAACGCTTTTTTCATATCGTTATTTTTCAATTGGTACAGTCGCATGCCCATAACCCTTAATAACGAAATCTTTTCCGTCATTTGACCCGCCGGGTCTACCCGCCCAGGTAACAATATTTCTTAGTGGTCTATTTTTTTGCATGTCGAATTTATACGTATCTACCTTGTTTTCATTTCCAATCATCACAGCCCCTGTTTTTGAATCCAATAGGGTCAAATTTAACGATCTGTATACCTTCCCTGTAGTGGTCAAGCCGTCCTCGCCTCCTAAATTCCAAACAAAGTTTTTAGAAAATGTGCCACCATCTTGATTCCCGAATGATGCGGTAGTTACGCCCGGAAGATTTATTTTGCTCTCGTCTACAAATAATGGATCTTCAGATTTCCCCTTCCACCAAGCATCAGTCTCGGATTTGGTTAGAAAACCATCATAGTCAGGTCGATCTTTTAAGGTAACGGAGTTAGTGGCATATTTATTTGCAGCATCTTTACTATCAAATCCGTAATTGGGATCTCCCTCTTTATAGGTGCTATTTTTTACTGCCTCATTATGATTCATTCCCTGTTTAAAGTCCTTTTTCTTCATAACTATAGCTTGTCCCTGTAATCCCTTATCATCGGTGCCTAACAACGAGCCGTCTGTGCCATAAATGGGATTTGGTGCCATCCCATCTGGATCGACCATCCTAATCGGATTATTAAACCCATAATTATATGGTGATTACCTTCGCATCTTCTCCACCAACGGATCATCACTTGTCCACCTTGCAATTACTGGGTCGTAAAAGCGCGCGCCATAATCGTACTGGTTACTACACTTATTTCACGGTTTTCCAGGTTTTCTGTTTGCGCTTTTTGGGCGTTATAAAGAACGATTTGTACTGTAAAGATAAGCGTTGATTTTGCTTTTGCAAGGCCGAGGGGATGTTGGTTTTTCCGGTGGTGCCGGTGGATGATTAGCCCGTTTTTCATGGTGGTTACCGGGTTAAGCTGATCATCTGTTACCGCAAAGGTAGTCTCCGAAGTGAAAGCAGTAAAGGGACTTTCTCGGCATAAACCCACGCAGCCTTTTACACACCACCCATTTATTCCACGTTCCCTTGACAGCTCCCGCTTCTCCCGCTTTTGATTGCTTAACAAAAGATCACCTGAACTCCTATGTACCGATTGGCCGCTATGAGACAGGCAAGGCCAAGCCCGCAGCTGACATGCTTTCTAAGCTGGCTAAAGCATTAGATACTACGACCGATTACCTGTAAATGATGATGTGAACGATGCTTCAGTAACGGTGCAACTGACCGACCGGGAGTTGCTCAAACAGTTTAAAGAAGTGGAGTTATTTAGTCCGGAGGACAAACATCTTGTGAAGACATTTATCGATGCTTTTATCACCAAGAGGCATATTCAGGAACTTGTTAAGTAAAGACACTTATTAACGAGCAAAGCCCCTTTTCAGGGGCTTTGTCATTTGATATCAGTTTGTTTTTTTCTTTGGTTTTGTTGCTGGCTTTTTGCCTTTTGCACTGTCCGCAAACGCATAAGGGTTATGCTGCTTAGGGTCTTTCTTATGCTGCAAGTGATATGCGCGGTGAGCGCTGTCCTGTTTTGCTGTTTGCGCTCCTGCGGTACAAGCAATGCTTAGCAATATTATTAGGCTTAAGCTTTTCATCTTTTTATACCTTCAAAGTGGATTTTGTACGTATCAACATCATGTTTTGATTTAACAGGACGGCTATTTTTAGGTACCAAAATGGCTGGAGTAACATCCTTTGAACTATAAAACAGTTTGAAGTTATTAAAGTCATAACAACCGTTTGTTCCATCAAAATGTATAGCATTTATGCTTCCCTTACCATTCTCTTTTTGTAATATATAAACTACATAATCTGTACAATTATGTCCATTACAAAAAGTGTCTATTCCTTTTATCAGAACGATTTTATTTTTTGCTGGTTTGTAAACCTTTATGGTTGGGACGGTATTACCGCTACTCCAAATGTTGCTAATCTGGGTTAAAAAATCGTCTTCACTATTCAATGCATGCACTTTATTAAGTGATAGTTTTATGCCGTCTAAAAGGAAATAACTCGTGATGTATTTATAATCATCCCCTATGGAAAAGGAATTTCGAGTGTACACACCATTGGTATCTTTCAACTCCACATCATATTCCACATTGGTGTCACCAATTTTTTTTGCACACACAATTTTTATGATTTTACTTTTGGGATCGTAAGTGTGTTTATAGCCGAATGCGTACCCATCGATCGAAGGAATGACTTTAAGATTTTTATAGAGACCGTTGATAATAGAGCTACTATCAACGATCATGCTATAATTCGGTTTTTTACTATTATCGATTGTTGGCAAACTGCTTACTTCTCCGCTTTTAGCCAATGTAAAAAGCATACAGATTAAGATTATATTTTTCATGTTAATTCCCTGTTGAATAATGATTATGCTGCCCATCACCTCGCCAAGAGTCAGCTCCATTAACTAAGTCAACGCCAAAAGTAAACTGAATTACTGTAGATCTAACGGCAGTTTTGAAAGCGGACACGCTATTTCTGCCATCTACCGAGGTATTCATGAATTCACGATAATTATTCGTTGCAACGTTCCTTATCGGGAACTTGTGTCCTGGATATTTACCTTTCGAATCTGTATTTCTCCATGTTTCTGACATCTTCTTTTCCTCACTATCACCATTAAACATTACGTTATTCAGCATCACCATAATGCTTTGTTTATGTGATTTTGCCCTATTTACCATTGCGCTGGCAACTTTATCACTTTCCGTCTTACCAAGTCCCGGCGTTTCATTATATACATTAGCTGCAAAATGTTCAAGTTCTTTTTCACCAATGTCTAATTTTTGAACTGCACCAGACTTTTCAGCCGCAAGAGACTGTTCCTTTGTTAATTGGGTATCGTCTTTATTCTTTTGAACATAAACCTTATCGTCTTTTACACCATCATTACCAACGTGAGTTCCATTTAGATTATAAATATCACCCCACATACCGTCTGGGTCGATAAAACGCATTGGATTATTGAATACATAAGCGTAAGGTGACCACCTTCTTCCTTTCTCCGCCAACGGATCAACGGTTGTCCATCTTGCTATCACAGGGTCGTAGAAACGTGCACCGTAATCATATAATCCCAAGTTTTCCTGCAATTCCTTTCTATTATAAAGATAGTTATTTTTCACGCTTGGTATCGTACCCGATTTAATATCCATCCCGAAAGGATAATAATCGTCCGTTTGTACCAGCCTAGCCGTACCCGTGGCAGTGTCAAAGTTCACCCGGCTGTTACCCAAATGGTCTGCTAACGTGTATTCATAGTTATAGTTCGTACCTCCGTTCGGCAATGCCCTGCCTTCCTCTGTCTGAATAAAGCTGATCGTGCCGTTTTCATATTGGATGCCCCCTATGTAGTCGGTCCGGTCCGTGCCGATTACCCGGCTGAGCTTCTGCCCCGTGGCATCGTAGGTATACGTCGTGCTCTTGCCCGTGATCACCTGCGGCAGGTTCAGCAGGTTATACGTAATACTGGTGATACCTTTGCTGTTGTCTGATTTCAGGTTACCGTTGCCGTCATAGGTATAACTCGTCGTGCCCTGTTTTTGGCCCGCATCGCTCGTGGTCGCATCATTGACGCTGGCCAGTTTGACGCTATTTGTAGCATAAGTATAACTCAACTGATCAATCAATGAGCTGGTGCCATACCGCTTCAACGCTGTGATATTACCCATATTATCATAGGTAATACTATTTTCATTGTTACCCAGTGTCGAATTTCCTGAAGTCAGCCGGTTCAGCTGATCATAGCCATAAGTGTAGTTTTTATCCAGCGTTGATCCTGCTCCCCAGAACTGGTAGGCAATATTACCATTATACTGCTTGTTCGTTCCGGTATTGTAATACAATTGCTCGGAGAATAAAGGCGACGTGCTCTTCAGCAGCCAACCCCTTTCATTATACGCATAGGTGATATCCTGCCGGAACGTTACGCTATCCGTACTGTGCAGGTGTTTTTTATACAATTGGCCGATCTCATTATATTCCGCTTGGGAGATGAGTGTCCTTGTACCCGCCGGCTGCCCGGGATTAGTAAGCTGCTCCCAGGTACTCAATTTCCTGCCCATATGGTCATAACGATACTGGTTATCTACTGTTACTGCTAATTGTTTGGCCGTACCTGCCGTAGTCTTGGTATAATGTTGGCGACGGACACTGTCCGGCTTATTGGTAAAATTATAGCTCGTATTGACCACGTCGTAGTTATAAGGGCTCACCGTCCCGCCCAAATCATGCTGCTGGTAGGATACGGTGTTCCGGCCCTGATCGTCATAATAATGTGCTGTCCAGAGATAATCCGGGGTCGCGCTGGTAATGGTATTGAGCACCGCTGTCCTGGTCGCTGTCAGCAGTCCCCGTGTCATTGTACTGTTCCCCGTTACCACAAAGTCCCCCGGAATATTCGGAATGCCACTATAGTCATCATAATAGTTCACCGTCAATGTCTTGCTCAGTGCGGGATAGCTCGTGATGGTATACCCGGTCGTATTATCTGCGGTATTCCTAATATCCCACTGGCTCCCTCCATAGATGCTGCCCTGCAAGGTGGTTAAAGGAATAACCGAGCCCGCGTTCCATAGCCCGGTAATGATCACCCGGCCAAGCGCATCATATTTAGTTGTTGTCCACTGGTTGGCCGTTCTTTGGGTACTATCCTGGGTGAGTACCGGTTGGTCCAGTTTATTATAGACTGTAAACTCCCAGCCTTTTCCGGGGATCTTTTTTTGTGTCAGCCGGTTTCGCTCATCATAACGGTAACTATAACCCAGGCTACTCACTGTAGTGGGGACACCTGTTCCGTCAGGGTTGGTTCCCGGAGGAAGCACATAGGCCAGGTTCCCCAATTCATCGTATACATAATACGTCGACAAGATCTGTAGTGTCGTCCCGGTATAGTTGAATGTACGTTTGAGTACCACGTGCCCTTCCTTATCCTTATATTCTTCCGTCGTACCTCCCCGGCCGCTCTTCCAGTTCTCATCCTTGCTTATGGTTACATACAGCTGACCGGCCGGGTAATTGCCCGCGGCTCCGGCTGCCCTTGTTAAGCTCCGGCTGCCATTAGCATTAGCTGTGGCAATATACATCGCTGCCAATCTTGTGTTCCCGGTATCCGTCAGCGCATTGATATTGTTTATCGTGTATACCTGTTTGACCGTATGACCTGCGGCAGGCTGCCAGTCCGCGCCTTGCGCCCCCTGTTCGATTATCCGGTTCAGCGGGGAAGGTTCAAAGACCGTTTGGGCAAATGTCGGCGAAGTTCCGCCGACTGCAGGAATGACCACGACGCCCGGTGCCTTCCAGGTACTTCCAGAAGGGCTGATATAAAACGAGGACTGGTCCGCCATTGCGGTTCCCTTATAGCTTCCGTTGCTGCTGCTTGAGACCGCGGCATAGGGGAGATATTTTATAGCTTCCCTACCGTAAGGATCATACGCCACAGGCTGCACGATATCGCGCCCGTCCGGGGAGCCTTTGATCTGTATGGATTGTAAAGGCCGTCCCAAACCGTCAAAATAGGTTACGCTCTGCATCAGCTCGCAGGTGCTTCGGTTTGCGAAGCTTCCCGTGTTTACCCCGGACCCGTTACTGGTAAAACCTCCGATAAGGGGTACCGAGGTCAGGATATAATTTTGGTTTACGCTAAGGCTCAGATTCAGCGGCTGACAATCTATACTCTGGATATAGGCATGAAAGCTATTCCCCGCTGTAGCTGTAAAACTAAAGTTCGGACTTAACGTGATGCTGCTGGTGCTATAATATTCTCCTGCCGAGGGTGTACCTGTCATTGGCGTAGTTACCTCTGTTTGTGCCACTGCACCTAAGGTCCAGAGTAATATACTCCATACAGCAAGCAGGTATTTATAATGATGATTGATGATCATATGATGAAGGTTCTTTAGGTTATTGATCTGCTTATTGTCCCTGGTAATGATAGTCTACATGTTTCACGATGTTCCCATCCTGGTCCCTTACATCACGCAATCGCTGGAAACCATCATACTCATAGTAGCTGACCTGGTTTTTTGCATCGGTTAAACTTGTCACTCCGACTAACGGGTCATAAGTATAGGTCGTCATCTGTCCGCCTGCCGGATACAACCTAAGCTCGTCAATATTGCCGGTTCCCGACACTGTAACCGTAGAAACTCCGGTTATTTGGTGTTCATAGTAGGTCCAGCCTTTATTCGTAGCTCCTTTTACCGGGTAACCGCTCATGGTTCCTGCAATAGTTAAGGGGCCGGTGTTTGTTGTCCAGTAGGATACGATATAGTTGTTCGTTGCCGTCAGACCGGATTTGCTGATGGAACCGTTGCCCAGATTATAGGCGTTTGCGCCGCTTAGAGCGTTTGTGGTGACTCTTGTTGCAGATGCCACGCTCCAGTGTCCCATACCATCTGCCTCAAAACTGGTATAGGCCACCGACAGGGAATCCGCGTTGCTCACCTGCGCAATGGGGGACACTCTTTTATAATCCCAGATAATGGAGACAGGCGGTTTATCCGTTACCGTGTATTGCGAAACATTGCCCACATGATCATAGCCGTCAAAATTAATCAGCTGCCGGTAACGGCTGTCCTGGCTGATGGTATTACCACTGACCATCATCCCCTGAAAGTCGTTCACGGGTTTGACAACATCCAGCTTGTACATTTTATCAGGCACGACCGTTCCGGTGTTTAACTGTTTATACTTGGTAAAGGATGCGGCATCAACAAGTCCGGTCGCCACTCCGCGGTAAAAGATGCTGTCCCGTTTTTCGATCGTTTCAGCAAGCATATTGCGCCGGATCAGCGTATCCAGGATCGTATTGTTGGTCAGCCCTCCTGAAACGATATAATCCTGCGGATAGGTGACTTTGCTCACGTGTTTGTTTCCCCTGCTATCCGTAGTAACCTGGCGGGTTAGTTGATAATGCACCGGGTTGTCGTAAAACATTTTACTGCTGCTCACTATATATTTAGTGGTATCATTATCGTAGGTGATCTCCTGGGTAGAATCCTGCAGCACACGTTCTGACTTGATCGATGGAAAAAACTCTGCTATTCCGGCATTGGTTGTTCCCGTTTGTCCATCACAATTGCCCGTTGATCCCCCTTGCTTATCACGATATTTTGCGCTGTAGTAAACTATCCGGTTAGTTACATGTGCGTAATTATGTGATTCGTTGACTTTGAAATACTGGCCACCCGTATTTCGGTAAGTTATTTTTGATAATAATGACCCATTGAGATTGTCGCCCATATTGGGAATACCCGGATATCTTAGTCCTCCGTAATTTATAAGCGAATCAATGTTATTGACATAATTGTAAACAATCTTACCGTTATCAAGGCTGTTCAGCGGATTAATGGTAAATTCAGTGACCTGACTGTAACCGACAATATTTCCCTGTATCGCACTGGTCAAATTCGTGTTACTACTGCTGTACAATACCAACCCCAAACAAGATCCTCCCTCCGATGTGGCAGCGAGCTCTTTATGAACATAAGAAGGAGTAGACATGAGTTTGCCATAAGTGTATTGACCAGATGATCCATAGTGATAATCCCAGGCCCTTTTCTTTGCAACTACTCCTGATGAAGTGTAATCCGTAAGCGTATGGACTCTTAGTCCTCCGCCGGTAAGCGTGGGATTGTTGTTGTTTACCGCCGTTTTGGAAGCCTGGAACTGCACCGTCACATGAATCTCTGAAAAGTCGGCAGGTGGGATAGCGGAAGAATCATAATAAGCAGTCCACTGATAGGGAACATTAACCGGTGCCTGAATATTTAGCGGAATGGCAATACTACAGACAGGCCCTCCGCAGGTCAGGTTTGAACTGGATAAATCAATATGTTGTCCGACAAATTCAAAATAGCAGCGGTTATAGCCAGCCCTGTCCTGATAAGGCCAGCCAGTGCTGTAATTAGATACGAAAGCCACTGTTAACGTCGCATTAGTGCCGGATTGGCCATTAGGGATTATCGGAAATATCTTACTGAAGTCGATCGTCCCGCTGCTTGAGGATCTGATATTTAATACGGTATCGACAGTTGTAAGTACCACATTTGGATTTTCCTGCTGCTGACCCAGGGTAGATTGGCGCTCATCATAAGTATTTGGTTCATAATCGATCACAGAACTCCCGCCTGTCGGATACGTTATTTTTTGCAAGGCGTAAACCTGTTGTACTCCGAAAGGTGAAGGCTCTCTGTTAGCACCGTTGAATGTAAAAATCTGAGACTGTATAGAAGGCGACTCAAATAACACATTTACACTTGGTATCAATATGGTATTTCCCGCTCCATTATAAAAACCCCAGTGATCTATACTATAGGAATGTTTACTGTAGTCTCCATTCGTTGGCAGATTATAATCAAATGCATAAGGTTTAAGTGAATTGCTTCCGGAAATTTCCTTGATACTATCTAATCTCAACCGCTCTGATCCACTTGTATTAGGATTAAAATAGGAATAATATAAATCACGTTCATTTAAATATTTTAAGCCTGAGTTTGTTTTAGCGTATAGTTTTATTGCATTTAACTTGTTGGCACCTGCCAGGTCAGTACGGCTGAAATCAGATACAAACTGCAACTGCCCCGTCGGGAAGTCAATGGTCTTCAGCGTAATATTCTGATAATTTGTAGCAGCCGCGTTACTGTTAATCAGGCTCTCGGTGCAAAAGTAATTGTATAACTGATAGTTGGCAGGTATAGTTGTAGTGGTACCACTGGCTTCATATAAGAACTGAATGGTTTCATTCTGCTGGGTTACGATTTTTGACAGGTGCCAGGAACTGGGGCTTAATTGGGCAAGTGTAGCCGAACCTACCCTTTCAATATCATTAAAGTAGAATTTGTTCCCTTCCTCATCTGTAATGACAAATGTGCAGGTTGTTTGATCCTGGGTATTTTGAATAAACTGAACTTTGATATTATCCTGCTTTTCCAGGACAATCCGCTTATCACGGGTTATGATGAATTTCCCGGATTTACCCGCAAAATTATAACTATAAGTATCCGGCTCCAGGTCATAAATATAATCGTTAAGACCGCCACCGAAAGGCGTCAAAAAGTTATATCCAACTCCCAGCCCAGGGCCAAAATTTACCATGTAACTGCAATCAAATTTCGTGATATATTTATTTACATTGATTTCAAGCGGCTCATTGAGATGGTTATTTGCCGGCTGATATTCTGAAAGATCTCCGGCGGGCTGGGGTACATCAGTGCCAAAATATTTCCCTCCCATATCATCCTTATCGTTGATCGTTCTGGAAATCATCCCCCCGGCATTAAGTGCCCAGCCTAATCCGGTACTGCCTGCTTCTTCCGCTAATCTTATCCCTCCTGTATGATAGGCTAAGCTGATGGGGACCTCGATCCCTTTTGTTTTAATGGTATAAATGGGAACCGAAACATCCGCTGTCCCTGTATAAGGACTAACCGGGACATCAACGAACTTCATCAATGTCGCAGCATTTGGCGAAGGGGGGATTACATTAGGTATGTAAGAAGGTGGTGGCGTTTGTCCTTTTGCTTGCTGTTGAGAAATCATACAAGCAGCAATGCAGATTATTATTAACCAAAAATATTTCATAGCAATATTAGTAATTTAGGTTTATTGGTAATTGGTTTAATCAGCTCCGCATTTTATTGCTGCTTGTCCTGAAGTACTTTGGAAAGCGAGTCCAGTCGTGTTTTCAGTTCACTGATCTGAGCGGTCAACACCTTGTTGGTCTGTTCCTGTTCTGTTTTCTCTTTATCTTTCTCGATCAGATACAAGGTCAACTCTTCCACTTTCTTCATCAACAGTTTATTCATCTCGCCAAGGTTCAATCCGTCTTTGGCTATTTCCTGCTCTGATGGAATTTCCGGTAAATGTTGATTTTGATCAATGTAGGCTTTGACATCTGTTAATGATGGTAATTGATAATCCTTTTTAAAAACATAGTCCGGCCAGTTGGTCGTTTCTACTTTGATCTGTTTGGCTCGTACCACACCAGCAGGAGTAATACTAAAAGCAATATTACTTTTGATATCCAGATCGGCGAGTGTTTGAACGCCCGCACCATTGGAAGCAATGGGAGCCATATAGATGTTGCCAAATACGTCACTGTAAATAACTCCGCCGCCATTGTTCACTCCATTACCTGCAACGGTCCAACCCGTACTCGCTCGCGCTGCATTAAAACCTATATAGCTGGTCCCATAATGTAAATTGGCGCTGTTGGCACTGCCAAATGATAATGCAACCGACCCGTTTCCTATCTGAAAGTCAGCAATTGGTGCTGGTGCTCCGATACCCACGTTACCCGATGAAGTTATCGTCATCTGTTCGACAAGCGCATCGGACAGATTTCCTGTAAAAAAGGAGAGTTTGCCGGGAATATAAGTATTGCCCGCTGTTCCGTCCTGTCTGCCTACAATACGGGCACCATACCCAATCACATTACCGGCAGTTACGCCCATGAAATCGACGGTACCGAAGCCGTCGCCAAGGGCTGTGGTCGTAAATGTCCCCACGGTAGTTCCTCTTGATTTGACCAGCCGCAGATAGCCACCAGCACCTCCATTATCGTCAAATCCCTGGATACTGACAATGGCTCCTGTATTTCCGGTACCGATATGTTGCACATCCAGTGAGGTTTGTGGGTTTGAGGTTCCAATGCCAACATTGCCGGTCGCTGGGAAAGAGTTCTGCGAGTACCCATCATAACTGGCTAATAATATGATTCCGATGATTAAGTAAAAAAATTTCATAATAGGGTTAAGATTATTTGTTTCTTCAGTTGGTTAAGGTGTAGAAATCTATTTGCGTATGGATTATGGCTTTATTCATTTTTTGAATGAACCAATTGATTTAGCCGTTCCTCCAGATGTTTAATTCGTGCTTCCTGTAACTGTGCTTGTTTCGCGGTTTCTTCTTTTTGTTCCAGTAAATACAAAGTCAGCTCTTCCACTTTTTTCACCAGTACTTTATTCATCTCTCCCAGATCAAGTCCTTTTTTGACTATTTCCTGCTCTGATGGAATTTCTGGTAAGTGCTGGTGTTGATCGATATAGGTTTTAACTGCTGCTAATGAAGGAAGCTTATAATCTCTTTTGAATACATAATCCGGCCAATCTGAATTCAGTTTAACCGTAACCGCAGTGGCGATGACGCCACCGTTGACCGCCAATTTATATCCTTTAGTATCTATAACTCCTACGCCGACATTCCCCTTGTTTATTGACAGGTAGGTATTTGCTGCATTGCCCCAGGATTGAATATCTTTATAAGGGTTCCGTTCCCACCAGGTCTTGGTATCTGTTTGAGGACTCCCGAACGAACCGTCAACAGCTATGCCGTCATGCAGATTGGTTGACGTCCAATCACTGCCAGCAGAATTCCTCACCAGCCATATGTTATTTTTAAACGTATTTGAGGCTCCCCCTCTGCCGCTAACAGAGCTTAATAAAACGGAATCCTTAGGGCTACCGCCTAATACCGATGAAGCATATACCGTTAATTTGGCCCAGGGATCATTGGTTCCAACACCGACATTACCCGTTTCATCAATAGTCAGTCTCTTGGCGCCGGCCGTAATCAGGCTCAGCGAAATATGATTTGCCCAAGCGCTGCTACTTTCCACCATTATTCCCCCCATCTTATTTGATTCCTGGGTGTTCCCTTCATTGGAAAGTTTGAATAACATTCCGAGCTGCCTGGAAAGCGCCCCCGAGCCGATCCCGGTATGTCGGAGCGTTATCATCTCTGAATAAGCAGCGGCACCATCTGTGCCGGTTAGGATTTCCAGCTTAGGGATCGCTGAAGGAAACAAGACCGACGAGGCATTGATTATCGTCGGGGACGTTAGACCGATCTGCACATTACCGGACGTCGGATTTGTTGAGATGTTGGTTCCGCTAAGTGTCCATTGGGCACGAGCTGATTGTAAAAAGATAAGGATCGTTACAATGGTTAAATAACCTTTTTTCATGATATGGTTCGAACTTCAGTTGTAATTAGGCAAAGTTTTCGGTCGCAACGCAGAAACAAAGAGATAATACCAGCACGATGATACTGTTAATATTCGTTGAATTACTGTACTGTTAAACTGGGATGTATGTGTTAAAGCTGGCTTCTTCGATGAAGAGTCGGATTAAATAGTAAGCCTCGATGAAGATGTTTTTTGGGAAGTTTGTCAGGTGATAAGGTCATCATATTAAGTCTGTTAGGTTTCCTCAAATATAATTATTTATAATTCCAAACAAATACTTTAATAAAATAATCATATCTAATTGTTAGTATTCTTCAGCTAGCCGCATGCGAACAGAGCAAACCGTCTGTGAAGGGAAAGCTACGATAAGTTGTTGGAGTTGTCCGAGCGACATCCAACTGAGGGGCAGGATCTGTATTTGTACTTATTGTTGGGCATGAACAAGCGACGTAAAGTTCGCAGACGTGTGCCAGCCAGGGTTAAAGTGCCATGGAGCGTACCTAATCAGGCTGGCGGTACCTGGTCTATAGACTTCATGTGTGATGTGCTGATGAACAAAAGAAGGTTCCGAACACCAAATATCATCGATGACTATAATCGGGAAGCTATCGCTGTGGAAGCAGCTTATACGATGCCTGCCATGCGGAAAACTGAGATCCTGGAACGAACCATTCATGAACGAGGTAAGCCAAGTTGCATCAGGGTAGATAATGGACCTGAGTTTATCAGTGAGGAATTCAAGGATTGGTGTGAAAGCAAGGGTATAAAAGTACAGTACACGCAGCCGGGAAAGCCCATGCAGAATGGTTACATCGAACGGTTCAATAGGACGTTCCGCGAGAATCTACTGGACGCTTACCTATCCAGAGATATTAACCAAGTACAGGTTTTAGCTGATGAATGGATGGAAGATTACAATTACAATAGACCGCATGAAGCATTGGGAGGTATAACGCCAGACCTGTACAAGCGGCTAAACTGTGGAGATACCAGAAACGCTGTCGAGTTTCCAGCATCACCACAGTGACAACAACAATAACTATATTTTTGAACTAAATAAGTCTATAAAATATCGGTTCGAACAAAGGTAGGATTACAATTATCGCACAAGCAACGAATAGGAGAACTTTTAGAAAGCCCAAGGCTTATTAGTCAAAAGCAATTCTACAATCGGAGTAGGTGGCGATCAGTGTGGTGATGATGTCTTAATTAAAGTTTTCATTTAGCCAATTGATCATACTGATCAGCAGGCTCTTCAATTTTTGAGCAGTCGCATATTCAATTTCGGTCGATTTCTTTTGCAGGCTTTGCGGAGAAATACTATCTGTTTGCGGTGTATAAAAGTGCGTAGCGTAAAAGTTGAACAATTTCCCAACATTGTCTTTCAAAAGAATTCCCTTCTCCAACTGCAATCGGATGAATAGACCTAATTGCGCAACTGACATATTGATCTTTATTCGCCGTGCCAGCTTTACCAATTCATTTTCTTGTAACCTGGCCCTTCGCAAGTTAATCAGGTCCATAACCATTTGTCTTTTTTCCTGAAGGTATCGGCCAAGTTCAACGTTTAAGGATTCGTCACTAAGCAGCAGGCCGGCTTGATGACGAACCCTTAAATTGGACAAACGATCTTGTTCCATGATAAGTAATTCCATTTGTTCATATAAACCAGGCTCTTCATCAAGCAATTGATCCCACTCATGTATCCAATAGGTAAAAAACTCAGGCGGATTAAAGTTGTAGTGAAACAGTGTCTTTTTCAATGTTGGGATATCAGTTATGGATAACGCCAATACAGCAATCATCAGCTGGGTTAAATACTCATGCTCCCGCCTGGTAAGGGACGGCCTCCGGATATACCCTTTAATGGTTTTTATCAGCATGGTAGAAAGGGGATGGTCAATATTAAAGTTGGTTAGATGCTTTTCCAACTGTTGATATTTGAATTTTAACGTCTGTTTAGCCGATGGCAGCTCGATTATTAGAAAAGGTGCTAAATGGAAAGCCATTGGATCAAAACCTGATAGCAATTCAATAAACGTTTGAAGATCGCGACTGATGCCTTGATAAAATAACTTGATTCGTTTGGCATCATGACTCCTTTGCCAGATTTTGCCATTCCGCGTCAGATAAACACACACCAGATCCGCTAACGTTATAAGCCCGGTGAGCAAGGCTACATTGTGGTCATTATTGACTGTTAAATGATCTGTAAAATCCTTCCTGATGATTTCGCGTTCATTTGACCACAGTGAATGCCAGTGCTCCAAAGATGCAGGTAAAACTTCCTGTTCCATCAGATGATTCGGTTGAATATGCTTAATAATAAATTCCTGCAGTTTACTTAAAACTCTTTCCATTTTGCCTTTACTTTAATTCATGCACAATAGATTGCTTCAATCCAGACGTAACAAAGGTCGTGGCTACCAGGCGTTAAGACAATACGTAAAATGGAGATATTATTTACGCCAAATTACCTAATACAAATTTGATGGTTGGAAAAGGTGCTTAATTCCGATATTTCAGGAAACGCGATCAGGCTATCCCTTGCGCATTAGCCCAATGAGTCTTGTGATGAAACAAAGATTTCAGCTCTTATAAAAGCAAGTCAGCCACCTTAACAAGTAACAGAACGATCTGCCCCTATTTCCGCAACAGGCGATCAATGGCTATGCCATTGCTATCCATGTGAGCAACGGAATTATTATTCCTATTGACCGACAATACCGGGAACAATTGATGGCCAACCTGAACAAACTGCTCGTCAGTTGCGGCTGACACTTTCGGTTGCCAAACTGTTTAACCGCACTTTTCGGCCGTAACTACCAGTTTCAACAGGCTGTGCCAGATAAAAGCTTCGTGCCTGCGCTGCCTGAAGGCAAATATCCGGTTAACCTGCATATGAACCATATCAGATGCCAGTTTCCGTCCTACCCACGGGTCCTTTTCCAGCGAGGAATCGGCAAGGCCGCGCATTGATTGCAGGAATAATGGGTTTTCACCGATTAGGTTCTTGCCATCGCGCATGGAACCAATAGCGGTGGCCTTAATTCCCGAAAACGATCATCCATCGATCTTTCAACTATTTCTCGCCGCCGTGCTAGGCTAGGAACGCTTCAGCTGCCCCATTGACATAACCTCGTTACGGCTGCCTGATCGCCGCGATAAAAAGACAGTGATCATTTGATTTGCTCAATTAATAGTTTACCTATTCCAAGTTAACGCCTTGGTAGTGAATACGTATCAGTTGTAGTAGTGTAGTAACTAAGTTAAACTAGCTTATTCGTTTACGGGTTTGGAGCTGGAGTTAGACGGTAACTTCATAATTGTACTACTTCAAAGACCATCGACATGCCAACAGCCTACAGGCTATTAAAAAGTTAAGAAGCATCGACATCGATACAGATATTATAATGTTGACGGCCCGAATTTTTAGCCAGAAATTATTTCATATATTTTCGAAACCACTAAAGAAACGGCTAACTGACCTCGATGTCTTGGAGACTAAAGATGATGGAGTTAAATATACCTCTGATAGAAATAACTCGCGGGTAACACATTCATAGAGCCAATAGCATTGTTACATTGAAAATAAATAATAGTCTTAGTCAATCAATATTGTCGTTGTATTTATTAAATTATTTCGTAATATGCAATAATATTTAACCTATACAGCTAATTAATTGATCAATAATTAGATATAAAGAATAGATTAAATTAATATTATATTTTAATTATCTACAAAGATCAATTATACTCACAATATTGATTATTTAACTGTTATGATAACTGCAACAATAAAAGATAAGCCAATGGCAATTGACATCTTAACAAGATCATTTGTTGGTAATAAAAGTGTGAATTACATCATCAAAAATAAAAACAACAAAGAACAAGTCAAGGCATTAATGGCCTATTCATTTGATATATGTATGCGATTTGGAAAGGTGTATTTTTCGGACAATAGACAGGGGTGTGCTCTTCTATTATTTCCGAAAGGTAAGAGAAATTCCCTTTATACCCTATGGTTGGATATTAAACTGATTGTTAAAGCCGTTGGGCTCACCCGAATAGGCATCCCACTAAAAAGAGAATCAACGATAAAAAAACTACAGTTAAAGGAGGAACATCTTTATCTATGGTTTATTGGTGTCCATCCGAATAGCCAGCATCAGGGCATAGGAAGTGAGTTGCTTTCCGATATTATTGGGATAGCAGCGTCCATGAATTTACCCTTATGTTTGGAGACCTCAACAGTGAAAAATATCCCTTGGTATAAGAAAAATGACTTTGAAATTTATAAGCAACTCGATTTTGGCTATTTGCTTTATTTTTTAAAAAAGAAATATTAATAAGTTGTTATGTTGGTTTTCGGAACGCAGGTGCACATCGTCACCTTTATTTTCATTATCCTCGAATTTATCCTATTTTGCTTCCAGTTTATTTTTTTTGTTTCTAGACCTCAAGACAAAACCCGAAAATGGCACCTGATTTTGCTTGGCCTAATGTTGTTATATAACATTACAGGTGGTTTATTCCCGGATCCCAAATTCAATATTATTTCGGTATCTGTACAATTAATGATTGCCTATGGCGCCGGCTTTGTAATGGCTTCTTATTTTCCTTTTTATTTCTATAAAGCATTTGAATTAAGCGAAATTCGATGGCATGCTTTATATGGCGTTCCCTTATTTCTCATGTTACCCTATGTTGTGTTTTTTGTAATTATATATGCCCTTAATGGAGACCTCAAAGCAGACATCATTTACGGAATAATCATGCCCTTTATGTATGCCGTGATTTTGTTGTATGTAATGTTTCGAGCTGTATGGAGGAAACGAAAATCACAGCATAGCCGGGGACAGCGCTTTGAAGCACTAGCCATGTATTTTGCAATTAGTCCGTTGGTTTCACTTGCTGTATTGGGATTTGTTGAAAAAAGTCAGTTGGCAGAAGTCCTATGCAGCAACACCGGTGTTTTGGTAATTAGCATTCTTTTTATTTGGAAGTCCGTTCAGCGATCCCGATTGGAGTACAATCAATTTATGGAAATGAAAGTCAATGGTATACGTCCTGAACTGTTTGTTACTAATTGTTTAAAATATCATTTGACAGGCCGAGAAATAGAAATCATACAACTATTAAGGTCAGGAATGAAATCTAAACAAATTGGCGACCGCTTATTTATTGCTGAAAGAACGGTTACCACGCATTTGCAAAACGCGATGCACAAAACGCAAGTCAAGAGCCGACTTGAACTTATACGAAAACTTGAAGCAGGCATATTTGACTCGATAGGTAGCTTTAATCACCTTTAAACTATAGCCTCACTTTTCCTTTCGTGTTTATACATAAAGCAACTCAAAAGAGATTACGTCTTTAAATTGGAATTGCATCGATTGCAGTCAATTAAGCGGAAGACGTACTTGATAGCCAGAGCAATACGAATTTAGCTTTGGAATAAGTCAAAGGGATTAAAAAATTACAGTGTTTGATTTATCAAGAATGATTTTCATTGCTTTTTAGAATCACAGCAAGTAGGCAGACACACACTCAAAGTGAGGAAACTTCGAGCGCTTGCAAGTTCGGTGTTTACATTATTTCATTTTCAACCCTTCTCCTTTTATTCTATAGCGTGAGTCTTAGTGTGTAAAGAATTGTCGCTACCGAAGTAGGCTCATTAATAATGCATCTGCTGCCTAAGTAACTAGAGAGAATAGCGACCCTTGTATCTTCAACTGGTACTCAAAGAGCGTTCACAATACTGAGCATTACCGATCACTAAAACATTTTCCTCGCAATACCGATAAGTCCTCTGTCTACAATTAATTTCTGAATAACGGGATATGGATTAACAAATTATTTTACAATACTTTACAACTGCTTATACAAATTGCACAATTTTCAATCAAATAGTCGCGTCCTAAAAATATCGAATTGTAAATAAGTAAATTAGTTATCCAATTATGAATATTCGTATGAATATCAAAAATATAATACGACATTTTGAAAGATCCTTGTTTTTATGCCTAGTTCTTGCAGGCATGTTAATGATGTATTGTTTATACAAATTTGGAAACTTGCTATTCTATCTCCTTATACGAAGAAAATCAGATCGGTTTTTACATACTAGTAAAAAAAATTCGACAAGATTTCCAAATATCGCGTAATCCATCATTTGTTTGTACGCATAATAATACCTATAATTTTGAGGTCTCTTTGATCAACTCAAAGTTGATTTATAAAAGAGGGCTGATTTTATAAGATCAGCAAACGAAATCATCTCATTAACTCTCTCGATATTAGTCCTTGTAATTTATTGATTTAATTGACGCTTCAGTCTAAAACGATAAATAAACACGTCAAACATGATTCTGACTTCCTTATTTAATGGCTCAAGGATATTACATAAAACAACGTTAATCCTCTTACAGATAACTATTGATAACTTAATTGTATTTTAGAATTCAGAAACTAAATTCAAGCGATTAGCATAGAACTTTCGTAGGCTTTTAAAATCCACAAGGCAATCTTTTTATTTGGGAAAAAATTGCCTTGTGGTTCTCAATTTAACAATAAAAATTAGCCTCCGATCGACCTCACCTGAAATCCTATGGATTTTAGCTTATCTGCGTCCAGAAGGTTGCGACCATCGAATATTTTAGCAGGCTTTAACATGGAATCATAAATCCTCTGCCAGTCGTAACTTTTAAACTCATCCCATTCTGTTAAAATAGCAATAGCATGCGCGCCTTCACAAGCTTTATAAGGATCTTCGATAACCTCGACACCCTTTCTGTTCTCTTCCTCTTTCCGAGTCTGAAGATAATTCAAATCTGCATAAATCTGATTTTTAATTACCTTGGGATCATATACAGCGATTTCAGCCTGTTCATGCAGTAAATGATCAGCTACATAAATTGCTGCAGATTCTCTAGTATCATTTGTATCCTTCTTGAATGCCCATCCCAAAAAAGTTATTTTTTTTCCATTTACCGTATTATACAAATTCTTAATGATCTGATTGGCAAATCTCCTTTTTTGATGATCATTCATAATAATAACCTGTTCCCAATAATCAGCGACTTCACTTAAACCGTAGCTTCTAGCAATATACACCAAGTTTAAAATATCTTTTTGAAAGCAAGAGCCACCAAAACCAACAGAGGCTTTAAGAAACTTCGGGCCAATTCTGCTATCTGTACCTATGGCCCTTGCTACTTCATTAATATCAGCTTCCGTTTTTTCACAAAGCTCAGTTAATGAGTTTATTGAAGATACGCGCTGGGCAAGAAATGCATTTGCAGTAAGTTTGGATAACTCTGATGACCAAACGTTTGTAGTTAAAATACGTTCTCTCGGAATCCAATTAGCGTAGACGTCTACTAAAGCCTGGACGGCTACTCGGCCTTCCGGAGTGTTATCGCCGCCTATCAGTACGCGGTCTGGAGCATCCAGATCTTCAACGGCGGTACCCTCCGCAAGAAACTCGGGATTTGACAATATCTGAAACTGCGATCCGTTGCCTGTATGTGTAAGAATATCTTTAATTGCACTTGCTGTACGTACCGGTAATGTTGATTTTTCAACTATTATTTTATTATCGTTTGCAACTCGAGCTATTTGTCTAGCACATAACTCTATCCATTTTAAATCAGCAGCTTGTCCCTTACCTGAACCATAAGTTTTTGTTGGCGTGTTTACAGATATGAAAATCATTTGAGCTGCGGCAATTGCGGACTCGACATCTGTGGAAAAAAACAAATTGCGCCCTCTTGCTTCAGCAACTACGTCACTAAGTCCCGGTTCATATACAGGAATATTAGTTACGTCGACATCATTCCAGGCAGCAATACGCTGTTCGTTAAGATCCACGACAGTCACTTCAATGTGGGGGCATTTTTTTGCTATCATAGCCATAGTCGGTCCACCGACATATCCAGCTCCAATACAGCAAATTTTGGTAATTGCGGTCATAGTTTTAAAGTTGTTCTTTAATATTTCAAATATTCCCTATAATGTGGTAAATTGTTTTTGTAAAACCTAGTATGCCGCGACATATTTATTTAAAAAATCTTTATAAGCTAGAGCAACGCCTTCTTCTAGTTCAATTGTGTGTTTCCAACCGTTACTATGCAGTTTGGATACATCCATCAACTTTCTAGGTGTACCATCGGGTTTTGAGCTGTCAAAGTTTATATCACCCTTAAAGTTCGTGATTTTTTTTACGAGCAAAGCGAGATCTTTGATAGTAACGTCCTCGCCCGTACCAACATTAACTAACCCTGGCTCATTATAATTCTGCATAAGATAGTAACATGCCTCTGCTAAATCATCAGCAAAAAGGAACTCACGCCGTGGCGATCCTGTACCCCATATCGTTACTAACGGAATCGCCTTTTCTTTGGCTTCGTGGAAACGGCGTATTAGGGCAGGTAAAACATGTGAGTTTTGCGGATGATAATTATCATTATAGCCATATAAGTTGGTTGGCATTACGGAAATATAATTACAACCATATTGAGCACGGTATGCATCGCACATTTTTATGCCTGCTATTTTGGCAATTGCATAAGGTTCGTTAGTTTCTTCAAGTGGCCCTGTTAACAAATAATCTTCTCTTAAGGGTTGCGGGGCCATTTTAGGATAGATACAACTTGACCCCAAAAACATCAACTTTTTTACGCTATTAAGATATGAATTATGGATAACATTAGCTTGAATCTGCAAATTGTCATATAAAAATTCAGCCCTGTAGGTATTATTAGCCACAATGCCACCAACTTTGGCTGCGGCTAAAAAAACATAATTGGGTTTTTCGTCCGCAAAAAAAGCGGCTACAGCGTTCTGATCGCGTAAATCAAGGGTTGAAGAAGTCCGCATTACAAAATTGCTAAAGCCCTCTTTTTCCAATTTACGAAGAATTGCAGATCCAACCATACCACGATGACCCGCTATATAAATCTTATCATGTTTTTCCATGGCAAGGCTATTCGAATTGGTTTTTAATAATGTAACCAGAATCCTTCAAGAGTTTTTCTCTTCTAAATAAATCAATATCAGCAGCAACCATTTCACGGACTAAACCCTGCAAATCGTATTTGGGTTCCCAGCCCAACTGTGTTTTGGATTTAGTGGGATCACCTATTAACAGGTCAACTTCTGTAGGACGAAAATATTTTGCATCTACGGCAATAACTTCCTTGCCAATTTCAACCTGAAAATCAGGATTGTTACAGCTCATTACATATCCCACTTCATTTACGCCTTCACCTTTAAATTGAATAATGATACCTACCTCAGCAAAAGCTAACCTTACAAACTCTCGCACCCGGGTAGTAACGCCAGTCGCAATAACATAATCTGTAGGTTTTTCCTGTTGCAATATTAGATACATTGCTTCGACATAATCTTTAGCATGTCCCCAATCACGTTGTGCATCCAAGTTGCCAAGGTAAAGTTTATCTTGCAACCCCATCGCTATTTTTGCAGTAGCACGGGTAATTTTACGGGTTACAAATGTTTCGCCTCGTAAAGGACTTTCATGGTTAAACAGAATACCATTACAAGCATAAATATCATAAGCCTCCCTATAATTCACCGTTATCCAATAAGCATACATTTTTGCTACTGCGTACGGAGAACGTGGATAAAAAGGAGTAGTTTCTGATTGTGGCACGGCCTGTACCAACCCATAAAGCTCTGACGTTGAGGCTTGATATATCTTCGTTTTTTTATTTAGTCCTAATATACGGATTGCCTCAAGCAATCTTAAAGTTCCAATGCCATCAGCATTAGCAGTATATTCTGGTGTATCAAAGCTCACTTTAACATGTGACATCGCACCTAAATTATATATTTCATCGGGCTGAACCTGTTGGATTATACGAATTAGATTGGTACTATCACTTAAGTCTCCGTAGTGAAGCGTTAACTTAATTTCCGTATCATGCGGATCCTGATATAGGTGATCGATGCGATCGGTATTAAATAACGAGCTTCGGCGTTTTATACCATGCACTTCGTAACCTTTTTTAAGCAATAACTCTGTTAAGTATGCTCCATCTTGACCAGTTATACCTGTTATTAAGGCGATTTTTTTCATAAGCAGCAGCGTATCTTATATTATTAATGATTTGATATATTTACAGGGCTTTTATTGCAAATATATACAAAATATTCGCAATAAAATACAAAACCACTACCTTAAAGCGGTTATTAGATTGATTTTATTATTTTAATACACTTTTAACAAAATCATCCATTACGTTATCTATGTTAAGATATTTGAGAGCGTAGTTGCGAGCATTTGCTGCTTTGATCTCAAAATCAGCTCCAGATTTTGCATTCCTTATCTTTGTCGCTAATAATTCGTCGTCTTCCGGATGTATTACGTAACCTACATCATATTTGTTGATTAAATTAAATAATGACGTCGCTGGAGGCGCTGTAACCATACTCACTCCCCCGACGGCTAAAATCGTGGTAAGTTTTGATGGCATCACCAAATCGCTTGCATTCGCTTTTTGTAAAATCAAATGCAAGTCGGCCATATTCAAAAACTCGTTGAAAATAGATTTATCTTGCACTGGCAAAAAAGTAACATTAACCAAATTTCTTTCATTAGCAGTTTCAATCAGCCTTTCTTTATATGGTCCAGAACCACAAATAATGAATTTGATTTTTTTATTATCGATCAATATCTGCGCAACATTAAGTATACTTTCAAGACCCTGTTTTTCGCCTATTGCTCCTGAGTATAAGCATACGAAGTCATCTCCTGCATAGCCCCATTTACTTTTCAAGTTATCACGATTCGGCAATGGAAAAAAATAGGATGTATCAACCCAGTTAGGAAAAAATAACACTTTCTTTTCAACCTTAGCTTGTATCTTGGTGATCATTCCTTCAGAGATGCTACTGACATAATCTGCTTTTTCAAGGATGTCCTTTTCTATTCTATATATCTTATTAAATAATTTTTGACTTGAGAGCATATTCAAATCCTGAGCTGCCTCAATTTGAAGATCTTGAACATGATACAGTAATTTTGCCCCGCTGCTTTTTTTTACCAGCAGTCCGAGATACGCCAAATGAAATGGTGGCGCTACAGTTATTATCAGGTCGAATTGCTTTCCTGATAATTGAAGTTGCAAAACCCGCCAAAACATTGATGACCAAAATGAAAAATCTTGTAAAATTCTTTTCCTACCAGTAGGATTTGAGGGTACATAAGACGGACAACGGTATATTGTTAAATTGCCACTGTTTCCCTGGTAATTTATCAACTCTTTCTTATACCATCTATTTTTATAAGGCGGTTGCACTTTCCAATATGGATAGTATGGAAAAGTTGTTATAACTGTACATTCATAACCTCTTTTTGAGAGCCAATGGATCATCTCTCCGTTATATTTCCCGATGCCTGTTGGTTCCGGAGAAAAATTATGACTTATAAGGAGAATGCTCTTTTTTTCAGGTAAGTCCAATGTTTTTTTTAAATTTCTCGGTAAATACTATCGCTTAGTTTCTAGCAAATTCACGTGGTTGATTCGATATTACTAATTCAAAAATAGCGAAGATCAATTAACATATTTTTTATTTTAACGGTTATTAATTAATCATTTTGCAATTTGAAACCAAAAGTAATAAATAAATTATAATTCGAGAAATGGTTAGTACGAAGAAAAACTTGATTTCATTTAGTTTAACTTAATGAAATCAACTATCTATTATCGAAAAAGAAGTGATAAATTAGCTAAAATCATTTGTCTACAATTAGAAATCAGCTCATACAGGTGATTCTTCATATAAACTACATTTAACAATGCTTACTTTACAATTAAACTATTGAGTCGACATATTGCACCAACATCATGAAGAATTTAATAATCACATTCATTTATACATTTGTATTGACCTTCATTTCCCACGGCCAAACGAGACTATATGTATCGCCTAACGGTGATGGTAATTTTACCCAACAGAGCCCTGGTAATATATCACAATTAACAAACAAAGTGAGAGGCATTAATTCAAAGTCAAAAATTGTAACAATTGAATTAAGTGGCGGTCTGTATAAATTACAAAGGCCAATAGTTTTTAATAATTATATCGTTGGGAATATATCGCGTATAGAACTTCAAGGGACCAAAGGTGAGGAGCCGGTAATATCAGGCGGCATATCTATCAAAGGATGGTCTTTGTATAAAAAAGGAATTTATAAGGCATCGGTGCCTCAAGGAATAGACACGCGGCAGATTTACGTAAATGGAAAAATAGCCATTCGAGCCCGTACTCCTAATAGACAAAATGATAATGATTATGGGCCATATTTTCGGTTAAGGCACTTCAACAAAGCTGATAGATCAATTTCCATCAACTCTTCGGACGTACTTGGTTTATATAATCCTAATAATGTCGAGATGGTCGTAAAGCAGCATTGGTTCGATAGCCATTTGCGAATCAACTCAATGAAGCCATTTGGGGATAGCACTATTCTTTCGATAAAGGAGCCTGAAGCTAAAAACATATTTGCACTTCACAATGCTCATGACATGCTATATCCGGCTAAACCATATTACCTTGAAAACTCTTTGTCGTTCTTGGATGCGGAAGGCGAGTGGTATCTCGACAATGTTTCAAATGTTTTATACTATAAACCCAGACTAAATGAAAATATTTCAAGTGCCGATATTATCATACCAACCTTAGAGAATTTGATAAGAATATCCGGAACCCCAGATATACCATTAAAGAATATTTCTATTAATAACATTCAGATGTGTTATTCGACATGGTTATTGCCAAATAAATATGGAAATGTAGCAGGGCAAGGAGTCATGCTTGAATTCCTTTCTAACAGAATTCATATTCCCGGTATAATTGATGCAAAGTATGTACAAAACCTCCAAATCGACAATTGCGGCATATACAACTGTGGCGGTAACGGAATAGTTTTCGACAAAGGGGTCAATTTTAGTAAGATAATTGACTGCCACATCCATGACATCTGCGCTAACGGAATCGTGTTAAATACTTTTTCGTTCAAGCCTCGCACGCTTGTTGACTCGGCAATATGCATAAAGGATACATTAAAAGACAACTTAATTGAACAGATAGGCATAAATTACACTAATGGGATGGGGATTATAGCTACCGGGGTGTCGGATCTGTTGATTGATCATAACGAAATTAGATATGTCAGATATTCAGGTCTACAAATAGGGGGCTTTTTCGGAGACACACAATCAATCGTAAAAAACAATATCATCAGTAACAATAATATTCATCATGTCATGTTACTACATGATGATGGCGGCGCGATTTACACTCTTGGGAATCAAATAGGCACGAAAATTTATAATAACTATATACATGACATAGTTAAAAGTAAATGGGCGGATGGTTTTTCAATTAATACAATCTACTTAGACAATAGCAGTGCTTTTATCCAAGTAGAGGATAATGTTTTTGATAATCTTAATAATGTAACGAAATTAAAGGAGCAAAATACTAAAATAGGTAAGGCACACGATAATAAGATAAACAATTTTGAAAGTTTTGACAAAACTAGAGTAAAAGGTATGGGTGTGACTAAAAAACGCGAATGATGCTCTTTAATTTACATATTATCGAGCAATTTGTTTATTTGTGGATTTAATATCAAACGTTGAACAAGAATATATATCTTTCACAGTTCAAATGGTAGTCCAACGCTCCTTTACATATTGGCACGGGTTCCCTTTATAGATGGCATTTTCAAGTAAACTTTTGGTAACTACTGACCCAGCGGAAACAACAGTATCTGTTCCAATGGATACGCTTGGACCGACGAAAACATTGGCGCCAATCCATGAGCCATCTTCGAGTGTAATTGGACCATTCCGATATGGCATTGACGGATTTCGGAAATCATGATTTCCGCCACATAAAAACGCACGTTGAGATACGCAAACGTTATTGCCAATGGTAATATATTCAAAATTCAATATAAATACTTCCTCACCGATCCAAACATCGTTACCTATTTCAAGCTTCCAGGGCATATGAATATTTACTTTAGGTTTTATAACCAAGCCTTTCCCTATTCTCGCCCCAAACAATATTAAGATCCTCCTTTTTATCGAGTTAGGAAACGGAAAAGCATTGAAGAAGAGCATTTTGGCCATGTACCACATGATTAGTTTTAATTTAGTGGCTCCACGATTGAAGCCAATGTTGCTATCAAAATTTTTCAGTTGTACTTTTGAAATCATCTTAAATATATTTTAATTTAGCCAATAATTTCTTAATCAACTTTTACGACATTGGGTCTTGGACCTTTTTCGAGTATCCAATTATAGACTTCTTCCATTTGTTGAGCGATAGCTTCCCATGTAAAGTTGTTTCTAACCAAATTATATCCGTTGTTGCCTATTCTTTTAAGCTCCATATCTGAAAAGTTATTTAATTTTTTTAACCCGTCTACGATGCTATCTATGTTAGGTTCAATTTTTATCGCAGCAGCTTCTTCGAAGCCCTCTGGCAAATTACATTCCTCAGTTATAATTGCCGGTAGACTGTATGACCAAGCTTCTAACACCGCCATGGGCATTCCCTCACTAAAAGATGGTAAGATGAACGCATCGGCATATCGAAAACAAAGGTCTTTATCCGCATGATATTGGGCCCCGATAAATAAAATATCATTTTTCAATTGAAGCTTATCTTGAAGTTCAATGAGTGAATTCAAATACACACTAGTGTTACTTTCGCCGGCAATGATTATTTTCCATTTGTTTCTGAACTTCTCATCTATTTTGACAGCATGCATTAAATTTTCTAAACCTTTCTTCGGGTGCAGTCTACTCAAAAATAATAAAATTTTCCTATCATCATCGGCTTTCCAAGCTGGAGGACTGTAGCTATCTAAATTTAATGGACTTGGTAAAAAGACGCCATTTGGAATTACCGCAATGGGATTATCGCATCCAAATTTTCTAATAGCGTGATACTCGGGCATCCCTAAAGCATGGATACAGGCTGCGCCCTTTAAATTACTCCGCTCATATAACTTGAATCCAATTTCTTTTTTCAAAGGGTTATTATTTAATATCCACGGATCGAGCATGCCTCGCGGAGAAATTAAATAGGGAATTCGATGTTTCTTTGAATAATTATGATTTACTAACGATGAATATAAATATATTCCTTGTTGATGAATGATATCTGGCGCAAGATGATTAAATTTCTTTTTTAGCTCGAGTGAAAAAGCTAAACCTTTTGGACCAATTGTTTTATACTGCACAACTGGTAACGGTTCATATGCTGCGATGTCGACATCACTATGCTCATCATTATAAGCAATAACCGTTGGATTGTAATGATTTAACTTAAGTAAAGCCTGACCTAAGTTTCTTACGCTATTATACAATCCCCCAGCATTTCTTGAGCTAGACGTACTCAATAAAAGTAATTTCATATCTTTGATTGTTACTGAAATATAAGTTGAAACAATTAGAACGATGTGTTATCGACTGATTCAATTTTCAAATGCCTTGTTCCTATATAAATCCTCTTTTGGCATTTCCGGTAGTTGATGATTTGCATTAAGTTCGAAATATTTTCTACAAACCTTGATAATAGGCTTTTCGAAATACTTCGAAATTATTGCCGCTATTAATATATTAATTAAAACAGGTAAAATTATCCAATAAATTGGAAAATTGGAGTCATACCTCTTAAAATAATTTATAATAATATATCCTATATTTTGATGAATTAAATACAGCGGAAACGAGATAGCACCTAAGAAATAAAACACTTTATTCCCAAGCCAATTTAATTTATCGTAGATGAATAGATAAAAAATTGCGTAAAATAAAGTGATTAAAATTGCTTCTGTTAACGACTTAGCTGACAAATAATATATCAGTAGCGAAACAAAGATTATTATATGATAATGGAGCTTTTTACCCGACGTAAACTTGATCTGATAAAACATGATGCCAGAAATGAAATAAAAACCATAATTGAGATTTAAGAAATAACTAATTACTGGCGGGAAATGAATGAATTGCCTAATCAAACACAACGTAAGCCATGGTAGCACCCAGAAAAATAACTTATTACTAAGTTTTGTAAATATAATAATTGCCATAAATAAGTAAAAGAAAAATTCCGGTAACAATGACCAATATACACCGTCGACCTCTGCAAACCCAAAACATTTTGGAATCATAGTAATGTTGATTAATGAAGCTTGCCACGACACTTCTCTACCTGGCAGTCCAATCGATCTAACAACTATAGTCGAAATAAGTAGACAAAGCCAAAAAGTCGGATATAGACGAGTAAACCTTCGTAAAATGAAGTTACCAGCACTTCGGCTTTGTTTAACTGTTAAAAAGATAACAAAACCGCTGATGATGAAAAAAAAGCTAACACCAGTATAGCCATATGAAAAAAAAGGTGCGTCTGAATCAAATATGCTTCGATAATATTTTGTATAATGAAAGATGACGACCCCCAAGGCTGCAAGGCCTCTAAACACGTCCAAAACTTTTATTCTCTTCATAGAAATGGCATATTGAATTTATATAATTGATATCAGTGTTTTTGATCGTATAACATTTCATATGAAAATGTCATCGCTTTCACTGTGTACTTTTGCGCGGTCTTTAATCCATTAGATCTTATTACTGATAGCAATTCAGGTGCATTTACTAACATTCTAATTGCTTCCGTCAAACTTTGCGCGTCATTAGGAGCGACCAATAATGCATCGTATCCACTAGTAAAATGACAATTAATTTCTTCAATATTTGTCGATATAATGGGCAATCCTATTGCTATTGCTTCAAAAAGGACATTTGGCATTCCTTCTCTGTTACTTGGTAATACAAAGCAGTGCGAATCTGCAGATAACTCTTTCCAATTATCTTGATAACCTAAAAATTTAACGTAATTGTCCAATTCCAACTGCTTACAAAGAGCAATCAGGTCTCTTTCATCATCGCCATTGCCAAATATTTTTAATTCAATTTCAATACCGTGATCAATAACGCCTTTACAAGCCCTAATCAGCACATCTACATTTTTTTGCGAAACCAAGCGGCCAGAGTAAACAAGTTTGAATGGGGCACTTCCTTTGGCAATGAAAGGCCTACGTAAAGATTTCAGTCCGTCAATGTCTAAACCGTTATAGATAGTTTGATTCCGTTTATGTTTGAGTATTACATTAAATATGGATTTGCGTTTAATTGGAAGCGGAAAATTTGCTACAATTACAGTGGAGATACAGTGGATAAGGTATTTAATCCTGTCGCGAAGCCATAGTTTACCTAATGTATTAATGGGTAATCGCCTTTCGCAACTAATTATAGGAATACCCATATGCTTAGCAGCAAATGCTGCGGGAAGCGTAAGCACTTCCGGCATCCATAATTGGACAATGTCTGGCTTAAGTTCCAAAGTCAATTTGTAAATTTCTTTAAAAAAACTTATAAGACTATAAATGCCCCCTCTTGAAACTAAAATTATTTTAATGTCATCACTTAAAGGAATCGATGTCTCTTTATCCCAACAAACAATAACTATTTCATAT
The DNA here is from genome assembly GCF_034262375.1 of Mucilaginibacter sabulilitoris. Taxonomy (NCBI): domain Bacteria; kingdom Pseudomonadati; phylum Bacteroidota; class Sphingobacteriia; order Sphingobacteriales; family Sphingobacteriaceae; genus Mucilaginibacter; species Mucilaginibacter sabulilitoris. The sequence continues at coordinate 2,066,720 of NZ_CP139558.1, read as the reverse complement.
TTCGAACGGTCAATTTGATTGCATAATAGAACCAGTTGTGTTTGAGCCCCCCCATCCTTCAACTTCGCAATATAGTGTACAATCTTCTTTTTCATAAGTATAATGATCTTTATGCTATCTAATCGACCGATAGATGTCAATGCTATTATGTCAAATTAGTTAAGACACAATACTGAATTCGTCACTAGGATTCACCAGCGCCTTCTGTGGACTCTTCATATTCTTTTGAAGTGATCCTCTTAAGGTCAATCCTATCAAAATACCTAATAAAATCACCACGGCCCGGATTGTATATAGTCCATTTATCGAAAAACCAATCAGAGTTAATAAAACAACGAATACTTTTAAGGGGTTAAATATATAATCTTTAAAGTTTCCAATCTTAGAGGATAATTGATATGTCTTGACCAAGGCATATATGTAAAACAAAACATAGAAAATCCCATAGTTCAAAGTGTTTTCGATATAAACATTCTGACTAACATTTTCAAATTCACCATTGCTAAGCTTATCCCTTGCAAATTGAGGACCTAGTCCAAACAAAAGATTCTTCTCAATATACTTCCAGTAACTGTCAAGAATTTTTAATCTATCAGCTAAACTATCGTCTTGAGTGCTTACAGTTGGTGAGGAATTGAATATTCTAAAGAAAAAGCTTAACCTACCTGTTGTATCTATAGGACTTTGGGAAAGTGATATATAAACAAAAATTCCAAAAACAAATAACAACACAATTAGAATTCCTCCAAAAACGATAGTGATATTTCCAAGATTATTATTGAATTTATGACGACGTATCAAGGATCTGCGAATTATCTTTGGCAAATAAATAATTGCGATAATCGCTATTACTATAAGAGATGTACGGGAACCGGTTACCAAGATCATTCCAATCATTAATCCTAAATATAACATATATGTCCTTATCTTCTTAACGTGTTCTTTAGACGTTGTTAGCAAAAACACGAAGAAACAAACGGTTGATAGCGCCGCCATATTAGGGTGGACAAAAAAGCTAAATATTCTTCCTTCATCATTGGAACCGTACACAACATAAGCCAACGTACTACCTGATAATTTTCCAATATCTCTAAACAATTGGAAATTTGTGTAATTGAGAATAAAACCTATGATAGTCGATGTAACCGCTGACCAAAAAAGTCTATATATCCATTTTATTTGAATTTGTAACGATAAAATTGCGGCTAATACAAATAAGGAAGCAAATAATGATACAAATGATATCCAGTAAACAAAATCATTGCCATTCATATTACCGACTCCAAAACTAATTGTCATACAAATTATTGGCAGCAGAAATATCACGTTTATCCAATAAAAAAATAACTTAATTCTAAATAATCTTTTTAAGTAATTGAATCTAAACCCTATAAAAATAAAATTTGTTACTAACGTGGCCACCGATACAGCAAAACTATCAAGATTGAGGAAATATGAGATAACCCTAAAAGTTTCACTTAAATTCAGAAAAAGCACAAATACGTATATAAGATTCCAAAATCTGGTCATTTCAATACTATGTATGGATTTCTAAATTACACAACATTTGATATATAGCCCATTACAGCATTATCATTCGGTAATATTTTCGCGGGATTACCTAAAACAATGCTATTCTTTGGTACATCGAAATTAACATATGAATTTGGTGCGATTAAAACATTATCTCCGATCAAAACTTTACCAACAATTACGGCACCCGGGCCAATATAGACTTGATTGCCAATAACTGGTGCACCATTCAACCTACCTCGGTTTGTTCTTCCTATAGTAACATTTTGCAGTATATTACAGTTATTGCCAATAACAGACTTGGAATTTACTACTATACCTCCAAAATGAGGCATCATGAAGCCTTTGCCTATTTTAACAGTTGGAGGAATCTGTATCTGATACTTAAAACAATATTTTCTATAAAATAAATACGAAAAAAAACCTATAAACGACCGTCTTCCAAAATGAGCCTGAATTCTTAAGAAAAAAGTATATCTGAATCCAGGAGAATTTTTCAATGACTTAATCAATAAGTAAAAACTGCGTTTACCAATATATCGGTATAAATCGGAATAAATCAATTCCCTTATCATATCTTAATTGTTATAATTTAGTATTATCATCACTCAACAACTGCCCTTTGATAATTTCTTTTTTGCTTTACGAAAAGATAATAATTCATTACAAAGCCCATAAAATTGACAATTATAGTGGAGATAGCAATTCCAATTACTCCATAGTATATAACGAATAGTATGTCAAATACAACATTTGCTATAGATTTAACAATCGATACTTGTATTAAAATATTAGTGCCCTTAAAAGCTATTGTAGCTCTATTGATAATCTGGTTTCCAGCATTAAAAACAAAAGCTGCCATATTTAAAATCAGAACAGATCCTATAACTCCTCTAAGTGACGAATTAATTTTAGGATAAAGCAAATTAACTATAGGAAATTTTAATATTGTAGTGATTAAAAAAATAACTACGCTAAATGAAAATGTTATAACCATAATTTGATTCATTTTTCTAAAATCAAAATTATTCCGTACAACATCTGCAGACCACTTTGATAAAATTATAGTTAAGAAAGAAGTTAGGATAACGGTAAAAATCATGAAAAGTCTATTCCCGTAATCAAGTATTGACAATGAACCTACAACTAGAAAAGAGGCAACAATTTTATCTATAATCGGAGATGCTGAAGATATTGTAGTTGATATAGCCTGATATGATCCTTCTTTTATAAAAAGCTTAACTTCATCGTAATCCACTGATTTAAATGATATATCGATCTTATTTCTATATTTGGTAATGTACCACAAATGTATAAATTTTGCTATTTCCCCCAGGTTATAGCCTAGAATGACTGCGCTAAGTCCCAACTTTGAACTAAATAAGAAAATCGTTACATAGATAATTATCGCCCGCGAAAATGGGGATGTTTCAGCTAGATAAAACTGGCCATACGAATTGAGTATACCGTAAAAAAAAGAATTTATGATTGTAAAAAAAAAGATCGGCATCGATATCCCGATATAATAGATAAAATTATTATTTCTGTAATGATCAATTATCAACAATACAACGAGCGATAACACTGTAATTGCGCCTAAATAAACAAAGCAATAATAAAACACCGAAGATAAAAACCTATTTAAGGCTTCCTTATTAGGCAATCTTTCCATCAGGAAGGGCACAATTACGGATTTAACCGCACCAGAGAAAATTGTGCTACCAAACACAACCAAGCCATAACTAAAAAAAAATGCGTCGGTATCCTTTGATATCCCATAGACATATGCTATGTAAACAGGAATTAAAAATCCGAGAAAATTTGCTGCCATTGAAAGTGATGACAGCTTTATCGTTTTTTGAAAAAGTTTATTGCTTAGCAGCTTAGATGATAAATTTCTGATCTTAACTAACACTACACTTAAATATAATTATAAATTAACTATTTGTATAATACCTATTAAACCAATAAACAAAGTTCTGAAGACCAATTTCTATCGGGGTCTGGGGTTTGTAGCCGTAAGCAGCGAGACCATCAATATTAGCCCACGTAGCAGGGACATCACCATCCTGAATATCCATCAAATCCATGACCGCCTTCTTTTCCATATACTTTTCTATCTCCCTAATGAAACTCATCAATTGAACGGGAGTATTATTTCCTATATTATATATACGATATGGCGCTGAGGATGTGGATGGATCGGGATTTAAAGCAGACCATTGGCTATTTTTAACTGGCGGATTATCCACAGTCAGTAAGATTCCATCGATTATATCATCAATATATGTAAAGTCGCGCATCATTTTCCCATGATTAAATACTTTTATAGGTTTACCATTTTTAATTGCGTCTGCAAATAGAAAATACGCCATGTCAGGCCTTCCCCAAGGGCCATAAACAGTAAAAAACCTCAAACCTGACGTAGGAATATCGTACAAATGGCTATAAGTATGAGCCATTAACTCATTGGCTTTTTTACTAGCCGCATATAAGGAAACCGGGTGGTTCGCATTATTTACGACGTCAAAAGGCATCTCCTTATTTAAACCATAAACACTCGATGAACTTGCATAAATCAAATGTTTTACGCTAAAATGCCTACAAACTTCAAGTATATTTAAGAAACCAACTATGTTAGACTGAACATACACATCCGGGTTTTCAATGGAGTATCTAACACCTGCTTGAGCGGCAAGATTAACAATTACATCGAACTTTTCCCTTTCGGCTAGTGCAATTAATGCATCTTTGTCCTCAAGATTCATCCTAACAAACTTATAAAGAGGATATTTTTGACTGATAACTTCATTATTCCATTCAGCAGCTTGTCGACCTATACCGGCCTCTTCCAACCGTGAAAATTTCAATCTTACGTCATAATAGTCATTGATGTTATCTAATCCTATGATCGTGTGCCCATCATTAATTAGTCGATTAACCAATGAGTAGCCAATAAAGCCCGCAGCTCCGGTGACGAGGAATTTCATTTATGTGTATTTAAGTTCGTAATTAAATTTAACGCTTAAGAAAGCTAAACCGTGATTTTTTTTCCGTGCGTTCGGCATAACCATAGCCATATCCATAGCCATAACCATATCCATAGCCATAACCATATCCATAATAACCTGCCTTTTTCGCCTTTATATCATTTACGAGCAAATAAGGTCTCCGTATTTTTCCGTTTGCCTTTAAGTCATTAATAATATTTAGCTGAGTTTTAAGTGTATATTCTTGCCTGACAACATAAAGAGTTAAATCGACAAGCTTTTCAATTTGTAACGCATCCGATACTAGCCCTACCGGTGGGGAGTCAATGATGATAAAATCGAACGTTTTTCGAAGTTCCAACACCAGTAATTCTAACTTTTTACCGAGTAAAAGTTCAGAAGGGTTTGGAGGGACTGGTCCAGAGGAAATTACGAAATAGTTTTCGTCAAATACTGTTGGTTTAATTATGTCTTCGATATTATCGCTTTGAGAAACAGCGAAATTCGTAAACCCAAAACTATTATCTAAGCCTAAACTATGGGACAACTTGGGCTTGCGCAAATCAAGCTCAATGATCACCGTCTTCTTTCCACTGATAGATAAAATCCCTCCAAGATTGGCCGAGATAAAGGACTTACCTTCGCCACTCATACTTGAGGTAATCAAAATAACTTGGGACTTACCACCAGAAAGTAAAAACTGGAGATTAGTTCTTAGACTTCGGAATTGTTCTGAAATAATGGACCGCGAATTAGCAGTAAATACAATTGAGTTCGCACCTGTATTACTTCCAATTTCTCCTACAATAGGTATCGATGTCAATTTTTCGACATCTTGTTTAGTAATCACCCTAATGTTTAAAACTTCTTTAATATATAAAAATAAAGAGGGAATCAATAACCCTACAAATAACCCCATAAGCACTATAACAGGCATATTGGGTTTAAAAGGGTTATAATCGCTTTTAGCAGGATCAACTATCCTGGCTGCCGAGATAGTAGAAGTTTTAGAGATTGCCGTTTCCTCTTTCTTTTGCAATAGATACAGATACAATTGCTCTTGCAAATTCTGTTTACGAGAATAGTCTAAGTAAACCCTTTGCTTCCTTGGTACACTTTTTACCTCGTTATTTAGAGAAACATTTTTATCCTTTATAGCATCCAAACTAATCTTTAAAGATTTCCTGTATACGTCAAAGCTTTTAATCAAACTTTGTCTTACATTCTCAATCTCATCATCAACATTCTTCACAATAGGGTTATCATCTTTATATGCCAATGTAAGTTTGTCTCTTTGAGACAATAACTCATTGTATTTTCCAATAGCCAAACCAAATACTGGATCTTGGACCGATAAAGAACTTGGAATAATTTTTCTGTTTGTAGGATTCGTTATATATTTCGAAATATCATCTAAAACTGATATCTGTACTTGCTGTTCATTAAGCTTATTATAGTACTCCTTTACATTGTCCACAAGTGCCTTCCCTTGCTCAACAACATCAGCAACATTATTCTCTTGTTTAAATTCCTGGAATTCGGTCTCAATACCAGAAAGTTCCCTACTAACGATACCCAATCGACTATCAATAAACTTCAAAGTACTATCAGCAATCTGTATTTTAGTTTCCAAGTTAGATCGCTGATAAAATGTCATCAGCGTTTGCAAAATCGCTTCTCCCTTTTTTGAATTCGAGTATGCAAGTTGCAATGCTAGTGTAGTACTCTGTTTATCAGTTAAACTAACATCAAAATCTTTCGATAAATCTTCAACTTCTTTATCAAGAGATTTAATGACGAGTTTATAACCGTTAGGCTCAGGTTTCTTGTTTGGCTTTACATTAAAAACCACGTCATATTGTTGCAGATGTACCACCGTTCCGTATTTAAAAGACGTATCAAGATCCTCTTTAAAACTGTGCAAATGAATTACATCACCTTTGATGTCTACATCATAAGACCGCTCTTCCAAAGAGTCTATTTTAGGTGATATATTTATAGTAAAAGGCTCTTCATTGAATAACTCTGTTCTTTTAATTAACCCTTTTTTATAAACAATTACGTTCAAATTAAGCGCCTTGGCAACCTGCCTCATTAAATTTCTGGAAGTAAGGTTATCTATTTCGTTATAGGCATTACTTGGTAGTGACAATAAATCAGATAGATCCATCATAGAACTAACACTTGACAACTTGCTCGAAGGGGAATTTGAATTATCGTCAATGGTTATTTTACTCGTGATTTTGTATTTAGGCGTTCCATACTTTATGTATCCAACCGCGCAGAACAAACAAAACGCTAAACTAATTAAAAACAAATACCAATACTCAAATACCTTACTTATAATATTCTTAATATCAAGCGTGTCCTCTTCTTTTAGGTCATGATCCTCATCATGCCTTGGAGCGTCAATTTGCATATTTCTTAAAAATTAATCCTGGTGAATAAAACAATTAATACAGACAATGCCGAGCCTATTATCGCGAGAGTCTTCGCCTGGTTGATGTCAGTCGCTGCGACTTTAGATTTGTTAGGCTCAACATAAATGATATCGTTTTGACGCAAATAAAAATAAGCAGAACTCATTAAATCGCTTCGATTTAGATTAATACGATAGGGACTTTTAGTGCCATCGGCATTTTCTCTTACCAACAATATATTATCACGTTTGCCGTAGATCGTTAAATCACCAGCCATCGCTAATGCATCAAGGACACTAACGCGTTCATTAGGCGTGGTATATTGACCAGGCTTGGCAACTTCTCCCGTTACACTAATCTTAAAATTCGCATACCTTACGATCACAGTGGGTTCTTTAAAGTATTTCGAGGCCTCAGCGAGAACCAACTCTCTTGTTTGGGTAGTGGTAAGTCCTACAACCTTAATATGACCTAAAATTGGAACATCGACAAATCCTTGTTTATTTACTAAATAACCAGAAGAAATTTGTTGATTTAAACTGGAAGCCCCTAAACCGACGGATGAAGTGCTCTGAATAGGAACATTCCCGAGGGTAATTGAATTTGTAGCAAGCGGATCTACAGTCTGGACTAGAATAGTCACAATATCATCAATCTGAATGACCGGCTCTGTATATTCGGCTTTAGCTATTGTCTTCATTTGCCCGGAGTCAGGAATATCCTGAAAATATTTAATATTTTTAGTGCTAGAACAGGAAAATATAGTGGAGCTAATTAGCAAAATGAACAATATAAAAAATGAATTGAATAGGTAGTATTTTCTCATAAAATTAAGATTGCATAATTTTTAGGTATGTTTTTAAATTGGTGCAATATATGCACACTTTTTCACAAAAACAACACAAAATTATTATTATATTTAAAATAACAGACTTAAAGTGCCTTTTTGCTAATTAAATACGTGTTTTAATATAAAATTATTAATTCAAGCCTGACCCATCGTACCACCAAAATTCATAGGAAAACCGGATGGATCTTGTTGAATTTTGATTTTGCCATTAAGCGCTTCGAACTTCTGCAGGTTGTCCTCCAGAGCCGTCAGCAAACGCTTGGCATGTTCGGGAGTTAATATAATACGCGATTTAACCTTGGCTTTCGGTACTCCTGGCATTACTCTGATAAAGTCAAGTACAAACTCAGAGCTGGAATGCGTGATAATCGCGAGATTTGAATAGATTCCTTCGGCTATCTCTTCGGACAGTTCTATGTTTAGCTGATTTTCAGATTGCTCTTCCATGATTCTAAGTTAATAATGTATTCATTTTGTTCAGTGCATTTTTTTGCAATAATTAAGAATTAACAATTATTTAAATTTGCGAATTTTCCGATAGAACTGCACTTTAATGCCAAAAATACAACCATTAAACGGAATTATTGCCATTTTTGTTACAAATCTTTTATTTTTTTTGATACCAATAAAAAAGGCCCTCCTTTGACGGGAGAGCCTTCCAATTAATATTTAACTCCTGATTAAGCTTCTATTTCTTCGGCTTTTGAAGCCATTAAGCGGTCAAACTCCTCTTGTGAGCCTACACGGATATTTTCGTATTCGCGTAAACCTGTACCTGAAGGGATTAGGTGACCAACAATAACGTTTTCTTTCAAACCAAGCATCAGGTCTTTTTTACCTGCTATCGCGGCTTCATTCAGTACTTTGGTTGTTTCCTGGAATGATGCTGCCGAAATAAACGATTTGGTACCTAATGACGCCCTGGTGATACCTTGCAGTATCGGGCTTGAAGTTGCAGGGATGGCGTCACGTACTTCAACCAGCTTTAAGTCTCTGCGTTTCAACATGGAGTTCTCATCGCGCAGTTTCCTTAATGATACAATCTGACCGGCCTTTAAAGTAGTTGAATCACCTGGTTCAACAATAACCTTTTTATCAAATATCTCATCGTTTTCGTTCATGAAATCCCAGCTGTCAACAGCTTCTCGCTCAAGGAAACGGGTATCACCTGCATCCTCAATGGATACTTTCTGCATCATCTGGTGAACAATAACTTCAAAGTGTTTGTCATTGATCTTCACACCCTGTAAACGGTAAACCTCTTGTATACCATTCACCAGGTATTCCTGTACCGCGGCCGGGCCTTTAATGGCTAGGATATCAGCAGGAGATATTGAACCATCAGACAATGGCATACCCGCTTTCACAAAGTCGTTATCCTGTACAAGGATGTGTTTTGACAATGGAACCAGGTATTTTTTAACCTGGCCGTCTTTTGATTCGATAGTGATTTCGCGGTTACCACGTTTTACACCACCTAAGGTTACCACACCATCAATTTCGGTTACTACAGCCGGGTTAGACGGATTACGTGCTTCAAACAACTCGGTTACACGTGGTAAACCACCTGTAATATCCCGGGTTTTACCGGTTGAACGAGGGATTTTAGCAATAACCTGTCCGGTTTGTAGTTTTTCACCTTCCTCAACAGCAATGTGGGCGCCTACCGGAATGTTGTATCCTTTAATAACGTTACCTTTTGTATCGGTAACTTGAATAGAAGGATTTTTAGTTTTATCCCTGGTATCGATAATTACTTTTTCGCGGTGACCTGTTTGCTCATCAGATTCTTCACGGAAAGTGATGCCTTCTAATACGGCTTCAAACTGGGTTAAACCAGCAAACTCAGATATGATAACGGCATTGTACGGATCCCATGAACAGATACGGTCGCCTTTTACGATCTTGCTGCCATCTTTTACATACAGATATGAACCGTATGGAATATTATTGGTAACAATTACCTTGTTGCTTCCTTGTTCAATAATCCGGAACTCACCAGAACGGCCTAATACCACATCTACTTTACCTTCTTCAGTATTGTATTCAACGGTACGAACGTTCTCAAATTCAATGATACCATCAAACCTGGCATTGATCTGCGATTCTGCAGCAATGTTTGACGCGGTACCACCCACGTGGAATGTACGCAAGGTTAACTGTGTACCCGGCTCACCGATTGACTGTGCAGCAATTACACCTACAGCCTCACCTTTTTGTACGCGTTTACCGCTGGCAAGGTTACGGCCATAGCATAAGGCACACACACCGCGTTTGCTTTCGCATGTTAATACCGAACGTATTTCGATGCCTTCAAGCGGAGAGTTTTCTATTTTCTTGGCAACTTCTTCAGTAATATCCTGACCGGCTGTCGCTAACAGTTCGTTAGTGATAGGGTCATGAACATCGTGTAAAGTAGTACGGCCTAAAATACGATCATACAATGGTTCAACAATATCCTCATTATCTTTCAGCGCAGTTGTGTAGATACCTCTTAAAGTACCGCAATCAACTTCACCAACAATCATATCCTGGGCAACGTCATGCAACCTACGGGTTAAGTAACCGGCATCGGCAGTTTTCAACGCCGTATCCGCCAAACCTTTACGTGCACCGTGAGTTGAGATAAAGTACTCCAATACCGACAAACCTTCTTTAAAGTTTGAAAGGATCGGGTTTTCAATAATCTCACCACCTGAACCTGATTTTTGAGGTTTCGCCATCAAACCACGCATACCTGCAAGCTGACGGATCTGCTCTTTTGAACCACGCGCACCTGAATCAAGCATCATGTACACCGAGTTAAAGCCCTGGTTATCGGTTGACAGGATCTCCATCACGTTTGAAGTTAAACGGTTGTTGATACGTGTCCAGATATCGATAATCTGGTTGTAACGCTCGTTGTTGGTAATGAAACCCATGTTGTAGTTACCCATTACCTCTTCAACCTGTTTAGAGGCCGTTTCGATAAGTGTAACTTTTTCAGCAGGAATGTTGATATCTTTCAGGTTAAATGATAAACCACCCTGGAACGCCATTTTGAAACCTAATTCCTTAATATCATCAAGGAACTGGGCTGCACGGGCCATGCCGGTGATTTTAACAACCTCACCAATAATATCACGCAATGATTTCTTGGTAAGCAATTCGTTAATATAACCTACTTCAACCGGTACGTGTTGGTTAAACAATACGCGGCCTACTGTAGTATCAATGATCTTACTTACAATGCTGCCATCTTTTTCTTTAGCAAGCGCTTTAACCTTGATAAAGGCATGCAGGTCAAGTTTCTTCTCGTTGTAAGCAATAATTACTTCTTCTGCAGAGTAGAAGGTTAAGCCTTGTCCTTTAACCACCCTGGTTTCATCAGTTTTACGGCCTTTGGTTATGTAGTACAAACCAAGCACCATGTCCTGAGACGGAACGGTAATAGGAGTTCCGTTGGCAGGGTTAAGGATGTTGTGCGATGCAAGCATCAGAATTTGGGCTTCCAGGATTGCCGCGTTACCAAGTGGTACGTGAACAGCCATCTGGTCACCGTCAAAATCCGCGTTGAAGGCAGTACAGGTTAAGGGGTGCAATTGGATCGCTTTACCTTCAACCAATTTTGGCTGGAACGACTGGATACCTAACCTGTGCAGCGTAGGCGCACGGTTTAGTAATACCGGGTGTCCTTTCAATACGTTTTCCAGAATGTCCCAAACTAATGGGTCTTTACGGTCAACGATCTTTTTGGCAGATTTTACTGTTTTAACCACACCCCGCTCAATCATTTTGCGAATGATAAATGGTTTAAACAGCTCGGCAGCCATATCTTTTGGTAAACCGCACTCGTGTAACTTAAGGTTAGGACCTACAACAATTACCGAACGGGCAGAGTAATCCACACGTTTACCCAATAAGTTTTGACGGAAACGGCCTTGCTTTCCTTTCAGGATGTCTGAAAGTGATTTCAATGCACGGTTACCTTCGGTTTTTACCGCGTTTACTTTACGTGAGTTATCAAATAACGAGTCAACAGCTTCCTGTAACATACGTTTTTCGTTACGTAAAATAACCTCTGGTGCTTTAATCTCGATCAATCGTTTTAAACGGTTGTTACGGATAATTACACGACGGTAAAGGTCATTCAAATCTGAAGTAGCAAAACGGCCACCTTCCAGTGGAACCAATGGACGCAGCTCAGGCGGGATAACCGGAACGATTTTAACAATCATCCACTCGGGGTTATTTTCAATCCTGGTTTTTGCATCGCGGAAAGCTTCAACAACCTGTAAACGTTTTAAAGCTTCGTTTTTACGTTGCTGTGAGGTTTCGTTTGCGGCCTGGTGACGCAGGCTGAATGATAATTCATCCAGGTCAAGGCGTTTTAACAGTTCTTCCAGAGCCTCGGCACCCATTTTGGCCACAAATTTCTGAGGATCTTTGTCGTCAAGGTACTGGTTTTCTTTCGGAAGGGTATCTAATACGTCAAGGTATTCTTCTTCAGTAAGGAAATCCATTTTGTTGATTCCGTCTGCTTCTTTAATACCAGGCTGTATAACTACATATCTTTCGTAGTAAATGATCAGGTCGAGCCTTTTGGTTGGTAAACCTAACAGGTAACCAATTTTATTAGGCAACGAACGGAAGTACCAGATATGCGCAACAGGAACTACAAGGTTAATATGGCCCATACGCTCACGACGTACTTTCTTCTCGGTTACTTCAACACCGCAACGGTCGCAAACAATACCTTTATAACGGATACGTTTGTATTTACCGCAATGGCACTCATAATCTTTAACCGGACCAAAAATACGTTCGCAGAATAAACCATCGCGCTCAGGTTTATAAGTCCTGTAGTTGATAGTTTCTGGTTTTAAAACTTCACCGCTTGAACGCTCAAGAATGGACTCCGGAGAGGCCAGGCTGATGGTAATGGTGGTGAAATTACTTTTGATTTTATTATCCTTTTTGTAAGACATAGTCTCCTTTGTTTTTAATTATTGAAGGATGAATTATTGAATTATAAATTGAGGAACTGAACTATTCAATAATTCAATCCCTCAATAATTCAATAATTATTCAAGCGTGATATCTAAACCTAAACCTCTTAATTCGTGAACCAATACGTTGAATGATTCAGGAACCGACGGTGTTGGCAGGTTTTCACCTTTAACAATGGCTTCGTAAGTTTTGGCACGGCCGATAACATCATCCGATTTAACGGTTAATATTTCCTGCAGTATGTTTGATGCACCGAATGCTTCGAGTGCCCAAACCTCCATCTCACCGAAACGCTGACCACCAAACTGGGCTTTACCACCCAATGGCTGTTGTGTAATTAATGAGTATGGCCCAATTGAACGTGCGTGCATCTTATCGTCAACCATGTGACCCAGTTTCAGCATGTATATAATACCCACTGTAGTTTGCTGGTCAAAACGATCGCCTGTTAAGCCGTTGTATAAATAGGTACGGCCTGATTCTGGTAAGTTTGCCTTTTTAACCCACTCTTCCACTTCTTCATGGCTTGCACCGTCAAAAATCGGCGTAGCGAATTTAATACCAAGCTCTTTACCGGCCCAGCCTAATACGGTTTCATAAATCTGCCCTAAGTTCATACGTGAAGGTACACCCAGCGGGTTCAACACAATATCAACCGGTGTTCCGTCTTCAAGGAAAGGCATATCCTCGTCACGTACAATACGCGCAACAATACCTTTATTACCGTGACGACCGGCCATTTTATCACCCACTTTAAGCTTACGCTTTTTAGCGATGTAAACCTTAGCCATTTGAACTATACCTGATGGCAGCTCATCACCCACACTGATAGCGAATTTATCACGACGATAAGCGCCCAGCTCCTCATTAACTTTGATGTTATAGTTGTGAAGAAGGATCTTGATCTGATCGTTTTTATCATCATCAGTTGTCCATTTAGTTGGGTTAATATTTTCGTAATTAAGCTCAACTAATATTTTCTGAGTGAATTTTACACCTTTTGGTACATGCAGCTCTTTGTAAACGTTATAAACCCCTTGTGATGTTTTACCGTTAACGATCTCAAATAACTTTTCAATTAAAGTATTTTTCAGATCTTTTACGGCTTTTTCATGTTTGGTATCCAGCTTTTCCAACTGTGCTTTTTCTTCGGCTTTTGAAGTCTTTTTAGCACGGCTGAATAATTTGGTATCGATAACCACACCCGCAATAGATGGCGGAGTTTTCAGTGACGCATCTTTAACGTCGCCTGCTTTATCACCAAATATGGCACGTAACAGTTTTTCTTCCGGTGATGGGTCCGATTCTCCTTTTGGAGTGATCTTGCCTATCAGGATATCGCCTTCTTTAACCTCGGCGCCTACACGGATAATTCCGTCTTCGTCAAGGTCTTTGGTAGCTTCTTCCGATACGTTAGGGATATCTGGTGTCAATTCCTCTTCACCGCGTTTGGTATCACGAACTTCCAGCTCAAACTCTTCAACGTGAAGTGAAGTGAAAATATCCTGTGATACAACACGCTCAGATATTACAATCGCATCCTCAAAGTTATATCCCTGCCAAGGCATGAACGCTACTTTAAGGTTACGTCCTAACGCAAGTTCGCCATCCTGTGTTGCGTATCCTTCGCAAAGCACTTCACCTTTTGATACCCTCTGGCCTTTTTTAACAATAGGCTTAAGGTTCATGGTAGTACTTTGGTTGGTTTTCTTAAACTTGGTTAAACGGTAGCTTTTTGAATCGCCGTCAAATGAAATCAGGCGGTCAAGCTCGTCACGGTCATATTTAATACGGATCTCGTTCGCGTCAACATATTCAACCACACCATCGCCTTCGGCATTGATAAGTGTACGTGAATCTTTGGCAACACGACCTTCCAGTCCGGTTCCAACAATTGGCGCTTCCGGACGTAACAATGGTACGGCCTGGCGTTGCATGTTCGATCCCATCAATGCACGGTTAGCATCGTCATGTTCAAGGAACGGAATTAATGAAGCCGCAATAGAAGTGATCTGGTTTGGAGCTATGTCCATCAAATCAAGTCTTTCAGGCTCAATGATCGGGAAGTCACCCTCAAAACGTGCTTTAACACGCGGGGTTGCAAATACACCGTTATCATCATAATGCGCGTTTGCCTGGCCAATTGTTTTACCGTCTTCATCTTCTGCAGACAGGTAAATAACCGGCTCCTGAACTTGTACCTTACCTTCAACCACACGTTTGTATGGCGTTTCGATAAAGCCTAAATTGTTGATCTTAGCGTGTACGCAAAGTGACGAAATCAAACCAATGTTCGGTCCTTCAGGAGTTTCAATGGTACACAACCTGCCGTAGTGGGTATAGTGTACGTCACGAACCTCGAAACCGGCACGCTCACGTGACAGACCACCAGGCCCAAGGGCTGACAGACGACGCTTATGCGTAATCTCTGCCAGTGGATTGGTTTGGTCCATAAACTGTGATAGCTGGTTTGTTCCAAAGAACGAATTAATCACTGATGATAATGTACGCGCGTTGATCAAGTCGGTTGGAGTAAACACCTCGTTGTCACGGATGTTCATACGCTCACGTATGGTACGCGCCATACGGGCCAAACCAACACCAAACTGAGCATATAACTGCTCACCTACTGTACGAACACGACGGTTTGACAAGTGGTCAATATCATCCACCTCAGCTTTAGAGTTGATCAGTTTGATCAAATACTTAACTATGGCAATAATATCCTGCTTGGTTAATACCTTCGTTTCTTCAGAAGTAGTTAACTTAAGCTTGCGGTTAATGCGGTAACGGCCCACATCGCCCAGGTCATATCTTTTATCAGAGAAGAATAAACGATCAATGATACCACGTGCTGTTTCTTCATCAGGTGGTTCGGCGTTACGTAACTGACGGTAGATATGCTCAACCGCTTCTTTCTCCGAGTTGGAAGTATCTTTCTGTAAAGTATTGTATATAATGGTATAATCGCCGCTGGTGGCTGCATCTTCCTTGTTCAGGATAATGGTTTTAACACCTGCGTCAATGATCATATCAATGTGGTCATCTTCCAGTACGGTTTCACGCTCAAGGATGATCTCGTTACGGTCGATAGATACCACTTCACCGGTGTCTTCGTCCACGAAATCTTCAACCCATTTTTTAAGCACCCTTGCAGCAAGCTTACGGCCGATATATTTTTTCAGACCTGATTTGCTCACCTTTATTTCATCAGCCAGTTCAAACAGCTCTAATATATCCTTATCAGAGTCGTAACCAATGGCACGAAGCAGTGTGGTAACCGGGAATTTCTTTTTACGGTCAATGTAAGCATACATCACGTTATTAACGTCTGTAGCAAACTCAATCCATGAACCTTTGAAAGGTATAACACGGGCCGAGTATAATTTTGTACCGTTGGTGTGGCGGCTCTGACCAAAGAACACGCCTGGTGAACGGTGTAACTGCGATACAATTACGCGCTCTGCACCATTAATAACAAATGTACCTTTAGGAGTCATGTACGGGATAGTTCCCAGGTACACGTCCTGTACAATTGTTTCAAAATCTTCGTGCTCCTCATCATTACATGACAGGCGAAGCTTGGCTTTTAAAGGTACACTATAAGTTAATCCGCGCTCAATACACTCTTGTATATCATAACGTGGCGGATCAATAAAGTAATCAAGAAACTCTAAAACAAAGATGTTTCTTGAATCTGAAATAGGAAAATTTTCGGCAAATACTTTAAACAACCCTTCTTTATAACGGTTGTCTGAGGTGGTTTCCAATTGAAAAAATTCCTGGAAAGATTGCAACTGAACATCCAGGAAATCAGGGTAATCAAGTACCTTTCTACTGGTTGCAAAGTTTACTCTTTGATTATTTTTGTTTGCCAAGGTGTTTTAATTTTAGTTTATTAATAAACTTTTGTAGATGTGAGATTTGAGATGTGAGATTTGAGACTGAAATTATAGTTAAGATATTGGCGGTTTAATTAAATCGCCAAAAATCTCAAATCTAATATCTCAATACTCATATCTAATTTCCGCACTCCAAACCTTTATAAACAGCAATAGACCCCGACCAAAACAGGTCGGAGTCTCATGCTATATTTTTATTGGGTTAACTTATTTAACCTCAACTACTGCTCCAGCTTCTTCTAATTGAGCTTTCAAAGATTGAGCTTCTTCTTTAGATACACCAGTTTTTAATTCTTTTGGTGCGCCATCAACAAGATCTTTAGCTTCTTTCAAACCTAAGCCAGTTAAGTCTTTTACTAATTTAACAACTGCTAATTTTGAGCCACCTGCTTCTTTCAGGATAACGTCAAATGCAGTTTGTTCAGCTGCAGCAGCAGGGGCATCATCGCCACCAGCAGGAGCAGCAGCAACAGCTACAGCTGCAGCAGCAGGCTCAATACCATACTCATCTTTTAAGATTTGAGCTAATTCGTTTACTTCCTTTACTGTTAAGTTTACCAACTGTTCAGCAAACGCTTTTAAATCCGCCATTTTATTTAAATTTTACTTTTAATGCTTTTTGTTTTTTAATATCGAACTTTAATAAGGTGTTCGTTAACCTCTTTCCTGTAATGTTTTTACAACGCCTGCAATGATAGTTCCGCCTGATTGTAGGGCTGAAATAACGTTTTTCGCAGGTGATTGCAGTAATCCAATTATCTCGCCAATCAATTGTTCCTTTGATTTTAGTTTGATCAAAGTATCGATTTGGTTATCACCGATAAATATCGCTGAATCAATATAGGCTGCTTTTAAAACTGGTTTGTCACCTTGTTTCCTTAATTGTTTGATCAACTTTGCCGGAGCAGTTGCTGATTTTGAGAAAAGAATTGATGATGAACCTTTTAATACATCAAATATTGGAGTATAATCGCCGCCTGCAGCTTCCATAGCTTTTTTAATCAAGCTATTTTTTGCTACCTTCATCGTAATATCACTTTCGAAACATTTACGACGGATGTCATTGATCTTTGCAACCGTCAGATCTGAAGTATCGGTAATATAAAAATTACCAAATTCATTCATCTGCTCAGTAAGGGCAAGAACAAGATCGTGTTTTTCTTCTTTATTCATGATTAAATCCCCGCTACTGTTTTGGTTTCAATTTCAATTCCTGGCGACATAGTTGAAGAGATATGGATACTCTTGAAATATGTTCCTTTTGCTGCAGATGGTTTTAATTTTGAGATAGTTTGCAATACCTCTAATGCATTCTCATAAATTTTATCTGCAGTGAAAGATGCTTTTCCTATTGAGGTATGGATGATACCTGTTTTATCAACTTTGAAGTCGATTTTACCACCTTTAACCTCAGTTACAGCTTTTCCTACTTCTGTAGTTACTGTACCTGATTTAGGGTTTGGCATAAGGTTACGAGGGCCTAATATACGACCTAAACGACCTACCTTAGCCATAACACTTGGCATAGTGATGATAATATCAACATCAGTCCATCCACCTTCAATCTTGGCAATATAATCATCCAAACCTACATAATCTGCACCTGCGTCTTTTGCTTCTTGTTCCTTATCAGGAGTACAAAGCACCAGTACACGTACAGTTTTACCGGTTCCATGAGGCAATGTTGCAATACCACGTACCATTTGATTGGCTTTACGAGGGTCAACACCTAAACGAACATCTATATCAACTGATGAATCAAATTTAGTAAGGGTTAATTCCTTTACCAAAGCTGATGCAGCTTCTAATGAATACGATTTATTAGCCTCAATTTTGGAGAGTGCCACTTTCTGATTTTTTGTTAATCTAGCCACTGTCTTAAACTGATTTTATATAAATTAATTATTCCAGGGAGCCGTACCTGATACGGTTATTCCCATACTACGGGCAGTACCTGCCACCATTTTCATGGCTGATTCAACTGTGAATGCGTTAAGATCCACCATTTTATCTTTAGCAATAGTTTCAACCTGATCCCAATTTACATTGGCAACCTTTTTACGGTTGGGCTCTGCTGAACCACTTTTTAAACCTGTTGCTTCCAGTAACTGGATTGCAACCGGAGGGGTTTTAATGATAAAATCGAAAGATTTATCAACATAAACAGTAATCAAAACAGGCAACACTTTACCAGGTTTATCCTGGGTACGTGCATTAAACTGCTTGCAAAACTCCATGATATTCACACCTTTTGCACCTAAAGCAGGTCCAATTGGCGGTGATGGGTTTGCAGCGCCGCCTTTTACCTGCAGCTTTACCATCGCACCGATTTCTTTTGCCATTTTAATTTACTTTAATTATAACTCAATGTTAGTAAGTGGAAGCTAAGTAACATTTAAGGTTTTTAGATTTGAGATGCCAGATATGAGATTTGAGCCTCTTACCCTTTTACAAACCTGTATATTTTTATATTATTGTTTAGTTTGATCAATTTGACTTTTCGATGTCTCACATCTAAAATCTCGTATCTCAATCTACTCTTTTTCTACCTGCATGTAATTCAATTCAAGCGGCGTACGGCGCCCGAATATCTTTACCATTACTTTTAATTTCTTTTTCTCTTCGTTAACCTCTTCTATAACACCGCTAAAGCCGTTGAACGGTCCGTCCATTACTTTCACGTTTTCGCCTATATAATAAGGTACGTTCATAGTTTCGCCCTGAGCGCTCATTTCGTCAACCTTACCTAAAATACGGTTAACTTCTGCCTGGCGCAACGGAATAGCATTTCCGGCCTTATCGCCTAAAAAACCTATAACGCTGTTTATATTTTTAATAATGTGTTCTGTTTCGCCGTCAAGTACAGCTTCCATTAACACATAACCCGGAAAATAGTTACGCTCTTTGGCTATCTTTTTTCCATCGCGCATTTGGTAGTACTTTTCAGTAGGTATAAGTACCTGTGGTACTAAATGCGTAATGCCCAAACGACTAATTTCGGCATCTATATATTGCTTTACCTTCTTTTCTTTACCACTGATGGCCCTCACTACATACCATTTCAATTGATCACTCATCGTTGTCTTCCCTGATATTATGTTAGTGAATGATAAAACGTTTTAAGCAAAAAGTTGATAATCTGGTCCATACCTAAAATAACCATCGCAATGATGATTGAAGCAACCAATACCAATATGGCACTGCTTTGCAATTCGCGCCAGGTTGGCCAAGTTACCTTTTGAGTTAACTCGATGTATGATTCTTTAATATATTCAGCTACGCCTGCCATTTTCTGTTATTTGCTTATGCACGGGAACAAGGATTCGAACCCTGATCAAAGGTTTTGGAGACCTCTATTCTACCATTGAACTATTCCCGTGTATATTTTATAATAAGAAAACATAAGTTTACTTTTTACAGTAAAACTTATGTTTCCAATTAACCTTTTTGAAATTCTTATTTCAAAATTTCAGTTACCTGACCAGCACCTACTGTTCTGCCACCTTCACGGATAGCGAAACGTAAGCCTTTTTCCATGGCAATAGCGTTAATCAACTTTACAGTGATAGTAACGTTATCACCTGGCATAACCATTTCTACACCTTCGGCCAGTGAAATTTCACCAGTTACGTCAGTTGTACGGAAATAGAATTGCGGACGGTATTTATTGAAGAATGGAGTGTGACGGCCACCTTCTGCTTTTGATAATACGTAAACTTCTGCTTTGAAGTCGGTGTGCGGAGTTACTGAACCTGGTTTGCAAATAACCATACCACGACGGATATCAGTTTTTTCAATACCACGTAACAATAAACCTACGTTGTCACCAGCTTCGCCACGGTCAAGGATCTTGCGGAACATCTCAACACCAGTTACGGTTGATTTTAAGTTCTCAGCACCCATACCCAGGATATCAACTGGCTCGCCAGAGTTGATTACACCACGCTCAATACGACCGGTAGCAACAGTACCACGACCGGTGATTGAGAACACGTCTTCAACTGGCATCAAGAATGGAAGATCAGTTAAACGTGGAGGAATTGGGATGTAGTTATCAACAGCTTCCATCAATTCCATAATTTTGCCAACCCATTTTGGATCGCCGTTCAGACCACCCAAAGCAGAACCCTGGATAACTGGGATATCATCACCTGGATATTCGTAGAATGATAATAATTCACGAATTTCCATTTCAACTAATTCTAATAATTCCGGATCATCAACCATGTCAACCTTGTTCATGAAAACAACAAGTGCAGGTACACCTACCTGACGTGCCAACAGGATGTGTTCGCGGGTTTGAGGCATCGGACCGTCAGTTGCAGCAACAACAATGATTGCACCATCCATCTGAGCAGCACCAGTAACCATGTTTTTCACATAATCCGCGTGACCTGGACAGTCAACGTGAGCATAGTGACGGTTAGCAGTTGAATATTCAACGTGGGCAGTGTTGATGGTAATACCACGCTCTTTTTCTTCAGGAGCTGAGTCAATTGAATCAAATGAACGAGCTTCTGATAAACCTGCATCAGCTAATACTTTAGTGATAGCTGCAGTAAGGGTTGTTTTGCCGTGGTCAACGTGACCGATTGTACCGATGTTTAAGTGCGGTTTACTGCGGTCAAACTTTTCTTTTGCCATGATTTATTTTATTATTTGTAGGTTAATTTTATACTTAAAATGTATTCTGTTTTATTCTTTATTCTATTGAGCCAACAATGGGATTTGAACCCATGACCTCTTCCTTACCAAGGAAGTGCTCTACCCCTGAGCTACGTCGGCTTATGCTTTTGGTCATTGGTTCATTTGTTTACTGGTTCATTGGTCTTTTCAATTCAGCACTAATGAACAATTCTTCTTCTTGAACCAACCGAGCGGAAGACGAGGTTCGAACTCGCGACCTATAGCTTGGAAGGCTATCGCTCTACCAACTGAGCTACTTCCGCTTTTTTTAAATTCCAAAAACTAAACTCTAAACTCCAAAACAATTTTAGAATTTAGAATTTAGCTATTCTGGAATCTTCCAGTGGGGGGAGAAGGATTCGAACCTTCGTAGCCGAAGCAACGGATTTACAGTCCGTCCCATTTGACCGCTCTGGTATCCCCCCATTTGTTAATTTCGGCTTTGTAATGTCCAAAGTTGAAGCTAAACATTACGCTTCCGAAAAAAACAGAGCCTCCTATCGGGATCGAACCAATGACCTACTGATTACAAGTCAGTCGCTCTACCAGCTGAGCTAAGGAGGCTTATATTTATTTTACCTTTCTTAATTGTTAAGCCTTAACAGGTCTTAAAAATCAGAGCGGCAAAACTAATAAGGTTTTTTATATTTTAAAGAACAATCTTCACAAAAATTTGCTGCAGTCAGCACCTCTCTGAAAGGGATTGCAAATCTACAAAAATTTAAACCTGTACAAAATTTTTTATCAAAAAAAATCGACGGATTATAAACCCGTCGATTTTTTCCTTAAAAAGGCCTTTTTAGGGCTTATAAATCGTCTTCTGCCGCCATCAGGATGGCCTTTTTGGCCGCGGCGTCAGCTATTGTTTTTTTCTGTTTGTGCTTTTCTATCTGCTTGCGCAGGCTTTCGATGGCCAAATCTGTCGCTTCTTCAAAACTTTTGCACTTTTCTTTCGCGAAAATCTGGTTGCCGGGGAGTAACAATTTTATTTCCGTTATCTTATTTGCCTCATCTTCCACATTCTCAAGCTTTAAGTAAACCTCGCCACTAATTATCTGGTCATAAAAAGTATCGAGTTTGTCAGCTTTTCTCTGAATAAAATCTAATAGTTTCCTGTCTGCGGTAAAATGAATTGATTGCACTGTAATTTTCATGTTTCCTCCTTAATTACGCCTTTGGATGGGCTTGTTTGTAAATAGACTTTAATCTTTCAACTGAATTGTGTGTATAAATTTGGGTGGCACTTAAATTGGCGTGGCCCAAAAGTTCTTTGATCGAATTTAAATCGGCCCCGTTGTTCAACAAGCTTGTTGCAAACGTGTGCCTGAGTACGTGAGGGCTTCTTTTATCCTGGGTTGATATGTTGGAGAGGTATTTATGCACTATTGAATATATTAGTTTCGGGTAAGCATCAGCTCCTTTACTTGTAACGATTAATGTTGCGGAATTGTTATCAAAATTTTGATTTTTCTTTAACTCCAGGTATTTTCCCAATAATATACGTAGCTCGGTATTAATAGGGATAATACGCTCTTTATTGCGTTTCCCAAGCACCTTCAGCGTACCCTCATAATCGTTAATATCCTGATCTTTAATGCCCAGCAATTCGGCCAGGCGCATGCCGGTACCAAAAAGCATTTCAACAACCAGCTTATCGCGCTGGCCGGTGAAATCGGCGGCAAATACTTCGTCGCTGTCAAGCATTTGGGCAAGGTGGTCGCCTTCAACTACCACCGGTAGCTTTTTTGGTATTTTTTGCGAACGTACTTTTGATGTCGGGTTTTCAGTAATAATACCCTCCTGCAATAAAAACTTAAAGTATTTGCGCAGGGTAGCCATTTTACGGTTTACAGAGCGGGCCGTAAGTTTCTGGTCTATCAATTCAACCATCCAGTTACGAATGTCATGATAGCTTATCTGGTTGGGATGGGTAACAGCTGGTTCGGGAACAATGCCGGCATTACCGGGGCTATTAAGGAAGAGCATGAACTGATCCAGATCTGATTCATAGGCAGATACCGTATGTGGAGAGTACCGCTTTTCGAATTTAATGTATTGGATAAAACGCTCTAAAAACATAAAAACTATTTGAACATCCAGACAATGAATGTACAAATAGTTTTAATATAGTGTTAAGAAATTTGAAAAAATCTTTTAAGGGATTTAGACAGTTTCTAAGTTCATATTCTGCTTGTAGATGGCATGTTTAACAACATGACGACGAGTTACAGATTTTTTTTCGAATGCCTGACGGCTGCGAAGTTCTCTTAATACGCCTGTTTTCTCGAATTTCTTTTTGAAGCGTTTCAATGCTTTGTCTAATGATTCGCCTTCTTTAACGTTGATAATGATCATAATTCCTAAATACCTCCTTTCAAGGGAGGGCAAAGTTAATCACAAATATTTGATTTTCAAACAGAAATTTAAAATTCAAAGTATCCTTAAAACTTTTTCTTTCCATTATATGAATTATCGGGGCGTTGTGCCCTCACCAAAATCTCTATAAGCTTATCTGTAATCCCATATCTCTGTTTTAGTTCATCCGCATTAATTATCTCTAAGGATTTAAAATTGGCTTCATCAATCAATGCAAGGTTTCCTGCAAAATCCCTTTTTTGCACCTTGTCATTAACTATATATTGAAAAACTGTATCGGTATTTGCTACATTATAAATACTATCGTATTGAGCGGAAATCTTTCTAAAAAACCTGACATAACGTTTTCTGGCGAAACTTTTAGATTCAATAAGTACAACACCGTCCACTCCTTCCGTGCCATAACCTTTAATAGCATCAGAGTCTGTCAACACATTAACTAATGTAACTTGGTTTGCATCATAAGCCATTAACTCTTGTCAGGAAATACGAACGCTGTCGATAAAGCATATTGGATTTTGACCTAACTTTTTTTCAGCTTTTTTAGGCCCAGGCTGAGCAAGCAACATAGCAGGAATTGAACAAATTAAAAATGTGAGGACCCCAAGAAACATACTTGTTAAAGATTTAGATTGCTTCGAATATACTACTAATTATAATATTTGTTCAGCCTGGGCTGTTACTATCACCGCATCAAATGTAATTTATATCCTACCCCCGCAGCACTTCCCTGCTTATTACTATCTTTTGTATTTCGCTTGTGCCCTCCCCTATGGTACACAACTTGGCGTCACGGTAAAATTTTTCTACCGGAAAATCTTTGGTATAACCGTAGCCGCCGAAGATCTGTACAGCTTCGGTAGCTGTACGCACCGCCACTTCAGATGCATAATATTTGGCCATGGCAGCTTGTTTGGTCACCGGCAATTGCCGGTTCTTCAAATCGGCAGCCTGCATAACCAGCAATTCGGCTGCTTCAATTTCTGTTGCCATATCGGCCAGCTTAAATGATATACCCTGAAAATTGCTGATAACCTGCCCAAATTGTTTACGCTCTTTTGAATAAGCCACGGCAGCCTCAAACGCCCCTTTGGCTATACCTAATGATAACGCAGCTATAGAAATGCGCCCGCCATCAAGCACCTTCATGGCCTGTTTAAATCCTTCCCCTTCAACCCCAAGCAGGTTTTCTTTAGGTACACGGCAGTTATCAAATATCAGTTCGGTGGTTTCTGAGGCACGCATGCCCAGTTTGTTTTCTTTTTTGCCATGCGTAAAACCCGGTGTGCCTTTTTCAATAACCAGAGTCGATATGCCATGCGAATCGCCTTTTTGGCCGGTGCGCACCATTACCACGGCTATGTTGCCCGATTTGCCGTGCGTTATCCAGTTTTTTGAGCCATTTACTACGTAATGGTCGCCATCAAGTACAGCCGTAGTACCCATGCCCAACGCGTCCGATCCGGTATTAGCTTCGGTTAGGCCCCAGGCGCCCAGCCATTCGGCAGTGGCCAATTTGGGTAACCATTTGTGCTTTTGTTCTTCGTTGCCAAAAGCAAGTATATGACCGGTGCACAAAGAGTTATGCGCCGCCAGCGATAAACCTATAGAACCGCATACTTTCGCGATCTCGGAAATTACGGTTACATATTCGGTATAGCCAAAGCCCGAGCCGCCATATTGTTCGGGTACAACTACCCCCATCATGCCAAGCTCGCCAAGTTTTTTAAATAATTCAAGCGGAAAATGCTGTGCCTCGTCCCATTCCATCACATAAGGCCTGATATTTTTTTCAGCAAAATCCCTGGCCATTTGCCCTACCATTCGCTGGTTATCATTCATAGAAAAATCGAATCCGGCAGGGGTATCAGTTAACATAGAATCCATATTTTTATAGTTGGTTACTACAAAGTAACGGATTAATTATCAGCTATGTTTCATAGTAAAGCCGTTAAAAAGAAGTACAATTTGGTATATGGTATATTTATAAGGTTTAGTTTATTTAAACATGATAATCAATGGTAATTATAGCTGAAAATTTATTTTTGATTACCCTGATCCGGGATGTGTGACGAGGACAGCCGGGGCGAAAAACGATTATGATCCGTTTTTTCGACGACAGAAACCACACTGTCAATTTCGCGTGTAAACTTTTGGGCACCCCGCTCATCAAAATGGTCGGCGTCATAAAAATCCGTCGCAAAAAATTCTTTATTATTAAGCCAGTTAAAGTAAAACACATTATTATATGCGTTACCCAACATTTTAACCACATTAATAGTTTTGTTAAGGTGGTTCCGGTTTAAACTTTGCACATAGGTTTTATATGCAGGCGAGGTGTATAACAAAACCTTAACGTGATTTTGCAGTGCATAACTGATAATTGTTTTTAAAATGCCTACATTTTCATTAAAATCATTCATGTCGGTAAAAAAGTGCCTTTTAGCGGCTATTTTACCAGAACTTATCAGGTCCTTTCTTTTGTTAAAAGTGTATTCTGTTCCCCACCCTAAGTTTGAACA
Organism: Mucilaginibacter sabulilitoris; assembly: GCF_034262375.1. Classification (NCBI taxonomy): domain Bacteria; kingdom Pseudomonadati; phylum Bacteroidota; class Sphingobacteriia; order Sphingobacteriales; family Sphingobacteriaceae; genus Mucilaginibacter; species Mucilaginibacter sabulilitoris. Next base: position 2,040,452 of record NZ_CP139558.1, on the reverse strand, counting down.
AAGCACATCTGTTTCGTGGTTAACATACATCGATTTAATTCGTGCCATATTTAACCTTAATTTATTGGTCAGCAATTCGCTGTTATAGTTGTAATTATAGCTGCTGTTACCAGTGTTAATTCCGTAATAAATATTATAATCTTTTACCCGCCAGCTTTCAGCGCTATGCTCAAGCTTTCCGTATAAAGAAAAATAATCTATGGGTAATACAATCACCTTTAAATGGTGCCAGTGTTTATCGTACTTTTTTATTATTTGCCAGTCGTAAAATAACGGCTGTGAAACATAGGCGGCGTTAAAGGCTTTATTTTTCATAAACGCCGGGTTAATGCCATAATAAGAATGCGAAGAGCCTAAAACCAGTACATCTATATTATCTGAATTTTTGTCCAGGTAATGGCTTTTATATTCATAGTCATTGGGTATTCTCCTCAACAATACTTCCATTACTATAGCTGATATAATTATTGGAGAGAAAAACATGAGCACGGTAATGAGAAATCTTTTCATAATTTAAAATTGAAAATAAATGAATTGCTGCTCGGGACCGGCAAAATACCATATACCGAATACAAGCGCATAATAAAATGACCAGCGTACAAATTTTGGAAAAACAATGTTGGGATAACCCAAAGCATACTGATATTCGCGCCCCAACCACTCTATTGTTATAAAGAAGCAAAGAAACAGTACCAACACCATATTTAACCCGGTTGGGTAGGCTAAGAATGGGTTTAAAAATATTTCGGTAATATAGGTAACAGCATCCCCAACGCTGGCTGCCCTGAAAAATATCCAGGCCAGCACGGTGAGCGCGAAAGTGACCACTATACCTGCACATTCCCTGCCGGTAGGAAACAGTTTGCCTTTGGCTACAATTTCAAGATTAGTACGGTTTTTATTAAAAATAAGAAGCGGTAAAAAGTAAAAAGCATTGAGGGCTCCCCATACAATGAAGGTCCAGTTTGCACCATGCCAGAAACCACTCACCAGGAATATAATAAACGTGTTCCTGATCTTCATCCACATTCCGCCCTTACTGCCGCCCAGTGGTATATACAGGTAATCCTTAAACCACGATGAAAGCGAAATATGCCACCTCCGCCAGAACTCGGCAATATCTCTCGAAAAATAAGGGAAAGCGAAATTCCTTAATAACTCAATTCCAAAAAGCCTCGCCACGCCCAGGGCAATGTCTGAGTAGCCCGAGAAATCGCAATAAATTTGAAATGCGAATAAAATGGCCGCTATGATATGTTCCACGCCCGAAAAATGAGCGGAGTGGCCAAACACAACATTCACATAATACGAGCATTGATCGGCTATAACAATCTTTTTAAATAAGCCCCATAAAATTTGGCGTAATCCGTCAATAGCCTTTGCATAATCAAAAAAACGTTTCTTTTTTATCTGGGGCAACAAATGCGTGGCGCGTTCAATAGGGCCAGCAACCAGCAACGGAAAAAAGCTTACAAATACGGAGTATTCTATAAAGCTTTTTTCGGGCCTTATCCGACCTTTATAAATATCAATCACATAGGATAAACCATGAAAGGTGTAAAAGGAAATGCCTATAGGTAGTATCACTTTAATAGTCCATGGGTCAACCCTGAAACCGAGATGGGCCACCGCCTCTGCAAAAGACACCGAAAAGAAATTATAGTATTTAAAGAAGCCCAAAAAGCCAAGATTTACACCTATACTGGTCCAAAGCCATGCTTTTTTATGCTTATCATCTTGCGCTGCGGCAATTTTAAGACCTGTATAATAATCAAGCAGGGTTGAAAATATCAGCAGGAATAAAAACCGGTAATCCCAACAGGCATAAAAAAAATAGCTTGCAATAAGCAATAGTATGTTTTGAGCTTTTAAATTCCTATTGGTTATAAACCAATATAGTACAAAAACTATCGGCAAAAAAAGAGCAAAACTAATGGAGTTAAACAGCATACTGATAAGATTATAGGGTAAATTTATTTGAGGGTACCCTCCCAAATCATTTTAAAAGTAAGTGAATAATCGGGGGCAAAAAATGACGGTCGTCACGATCAGGAGCAATTGAACATTTAAATATCGCTACGATACAAGAATGCGCAGTTATCTTATAAATTAAAATGTGACTAATTTAACGATATACCATTATTTAAAATCCATGATATTTTCTCTAAATAATTTATTTAGGTGAATAAAATATTATTCCTATATTGTTTTATCTGGATTAAAAAGAAGAACAACTATCTATGGATGAATATTCAAAGGTCAACCACAATCCGGCTATAACCGATAACTTTAACCTGGAACTCTTTTTTGATCTGTCGGCCGATTTGTTATGCGTAACAGGGTACGATGGTTATTTCAAAAAAATAAATCCGATTGTTTCTAAAACACTGGGGTATACCTTTGAAGAATTATACTCCAGGCCGGTTTACACCTTTATTCATCCCGATGACCAGGAATTAACCGCCGAGCACCGTAAAAACCTTTTAAAAAATAACCCGCTGTTAAATTTCGAAAACCGTTATGTGACCAACGAGGGTGAAATAGTTTGGCTTTCCTGGACGTCCATGCCGGTTGAAAGCCAGCAGGTGGTATTTGCTATTGCCAAAAACATCACCTATCAAAAAAAACTGGAAGAAGACCGGAATACGCTGCTGGCCAATTTAACCAAGATCAATAAAGACCTGAAGCAGCTTAACTATACAACTTCGCATGATCTCAGGTCGCCGGTGAGTAACCTCATATCCGTTTTTCACCTGCTTGATGTTTCAAAAATTGAAGATGAAGAAACACTTGAATTTATAGACGTGCTAAAATCAGCTACCGAAAATTTAAAAGATACCCTAAACAAATATATAGATGACCTGATCAGCAAGGATATTTTAAACATACATACCGAGGAGCTTGAGTTAGAAGACTGCCTGCACGATGTAAAGAAATCATTAAGTACTTTAATATTAAATTCAGGAACAATTATTACTGCTGATTTTTCTGAAGTAAGAAAGATAAACTTTAACCGTACCTATTTGGAGAGTATACTGCTTAACCTCATCACCAACTCTATCAAATACGTTAAGGTTGGCCAGGCTCCCTTTATCACTATATATTCCCAACAGAAAAATGGTATTAATCAGTTAATATTCCGGGATGAGGGGCTGGGTTTTGATATTGATAAAGTAAAGGACAGAATTTTTGGGCTCAACCAAAAATTTCATGAACATACCGATAGCAAAGGTATTGGCCTATACCTGGTACATAATCATGTTACCAGTTTAGGCGGTAACATCACTATTGAAAGTAAGGTAAATGAAGGAACAAAATTTGTTATTTCATTTAAAAACTAATTACCCTACCCATTTAAACAGACAAAAAACACCAACATTGGCGCTTAAAACGAAAACTCCGGCTCCAATAAAAAGTATCAAACACCACTAAAACCCTTAAAACGCTACATTTGAGGTTTTTTTGTTGGATTATGATAACCGCTCATCAAAGCGAAAGGGGTGATGAGATCAATGCTGAGGTCTTTTATTTCTACGTGCATGGGATTGATCACACATTTTGAGCATATGGATCAAGTGCACAGGGTATCTCAAGGAGCAATGATTGTCCTGATGTCAGCCAGGCGTTGCCGATACGCTGTAGCAGTTGTGGTGCCGGATACCGGTCCCAATCGGCGGGAAGATCATGGCGATCCAACGTCAGGCGGCTAGCATCGTCGGGGGCGGACATCACCACCATTTGCAGGTCATGGTGAATTTCGCCGAGCTCTAAATGTACCAGCTTTTCTAAAATACAGGCCGAGGATTGCAGTGAGGAATAACGTACAGGCATATGATTATGCCAGCGTGCCGCGGAAAGCAAACCGCCCCTACCGCTCAGGTCGCGTGCGTAGCGTTCGCGAGCTATTCGATAAAGGATCATGAATAGAAACCGTATTCAATTTGATAAAGCAGATCATCAACCAAACGCAAGCCTTTTGCTGTGTCTAAGATCTCTAAAGGTAAGGGCATTTAAAAAACAGTATGGCAGATCACCTATGCAGTTTATGCAATCCTTAAAAAAAGTCTGACGGTTGACATTCGTTGGTTTATCATTACAACCGGTAATCAAAACACCATTATTAATATACCCTACTGAACATTTGAGCATGATGTTCGACACCTTCCTTCAAAATTCTATCTCTATGCTCGCAAATCATATTAGCAGCGGGTAACTGTAGTCGATCAGGGTTATTCTTATTTATGGTTAAATAGCCAATAAATTTTTCGCTTCCATCTTTAATGCGCGGAGGATACTTCGCATTCATGTTAAATGGAGAATAATCACTTGTCTTACTACCATAGATGCCATTTTCATTCCATATTGACTTGTCATTATGCGTAGATCCGTAATCACTTAGCGGGCTCCATATCGAATTTGGTTCCTCGTCGTCACATGTCATACAATCCAAAAATTGGTCATAGTTTTTACCTCCATAAATCTTTAGGGCGATATAGGAGATGGATCTTTTCATGATCAGCGAATATGCTGATTCAGGATTGGAAAAAAACAGCTCGCGGATAAGGGGCTCATTTTCGTGTAAAAAATATTTACACGAAGAGAAAGGGGTATTAGTCCAATAAAGCGCTTTAAGCAGTATATATTTTTCTCTACCTCCAACCAGGCTTTGGGCAGGGCTCCTAACGGGCAAAGTGTATTCCTCCTGCCCGTACTTATTTCGACCTTTTCAACTCATCATCCCAAATTCCTTCGTTAAATGATTCCAATATGATGATGGGGAAAAATCTTAAATAGATTGATTTAAACAAATTATATCCTATCATTCGCTTTTCAAACTTTTTACCGGGTTTGCCAACGCGGCTTTGATTGCCTGGAAACTGACCGTGAACAATGCGATCACCAGCGCTGCTAATGCGGCTATAGCAAACATCCACCAGCTGATGCTTACCCGGTAAACAAATACCTGCAGCCATTGGGTCATGGCCCACCAGGCGATTGGCGAGGCGATGATAAAAGCGATGAGCACGAGTTTTAAGAAATCCCTGGACAGCAACTGTACGATGCCCGATACGCTTGCCCCTAAAACTTTCCGGATACCGATTTCCTTGTTCCGCTGTTCGGCGCTGAAGGCAGTTAGTCCAAATAAGCCCAGGCAGGAAATTAAAATAGCGATCAGGGTAAAAGAATTGATAATCTGTGATAAGACGATATCGGTCTCGTATGCGCTCTGCATGCGTTCATTCATGAACGTATAGTCGAAGGGGGTTTGCGGCAAGTCTTTATGCCATACCTTTTGGACGGCTGCTAAAAAAGCGCCGTGGTTTTTTGTATTGGTATTGACGATCAGGTTGTTGACTTCATCTGCTTTAGGCGCATAAATGATCATAAATGAATGTATCTCATCGTGCAATGATTTGTAATTGAAATCTTTGACGACACCCGCTATTTCATATTTGCGGTTATCCTCGGCAAACAGCATCGTACCCCTCGCCTTAGCCGGATCAAGCGTCAACCGTTTCGCCAGCGATTCATTGATCAATACTTTGCCAGAATCGCCCGCCATTAGTTCCCGGCCATTGGTCAGCTTGATACCCATGGTTTTGACAAATTGCTCATCGGTGAACAGATTTTGCTGATCAACGGCATCCGCCGGGTTGCCCCCGGCTAAATGTACGCCCCAGTCATAATAAGACAAGGCGCCTAAAGTGTTACTGCTCCTGGATATCGACCTGACTTCAGCTAATTGCTTCAGGTCAGTGGCGAGGACATCCATTTTCCTGCGGGTATCATTGGTATGGAATGTCAAAATGATCTGCTGATCTTTATCAAAGCCGAGGTCGCGGTTTTTGATATAGTTCAGCTGGCTGTAAATAATGACTACCCCGGTAATCAGGATGATCGCTACCACGAACTGAAAGATCACCAATGAGCGTCGTAAGGTATGGGTGGAAACCTGGCTGGTAAAATCTCCCTTGATCACTTTGATGGCCCGGAAGGCAGACATATAAAATGCCGGGTAGCTGCCGGCTGCCAGACCGGTAACAATGACCAGGACTACCAGCATTAACCACAATCGGGGATCACTAAAAAACGATAATTGAATGTTAGCCTCGGTAATTTCGTTTAAATAAGGCAGCGCCAGCCACAACAGCGGCAAAGCAATAGCAATACCGATAAATGACAACAGGAACGACTCACCTAAAAACTGGGTGATCAGCTCATATTTCTCGGCACCGATCACTTTTCGTACCCCAACTTCTTTAGCGCGTTTCGAGGCTCTCGCTGTGGACAGGTTCATAAAGTTAATACAGGCGATGAGCTGAATCAGCACGGCGATCAAAATTAACACGTACAAAAAGGAGGCGCTGACAATTTTTCCGCTTTCCGCATCATATCCGGAGGTGGTATGTATGGCGGCGAGCGGCTGCAAATGCAACGATTTGCTCATTCCCGAGCTTTTTAGCTGATCAGCACCATATTTATTTAAGAATACCGGCAGCTTTTTTTCAAAATCCTGCACGTTGACATCAGCGCGCAGTTTTACAAACGAATTCGTAAAATTATTCCCCGCCCAGGAATTATTTGTCAGTATATCGCTGCCGTAGCCATGTTTATTCAGCCTGATGAATAGTTTAGCTGACAGCTGTGACTTTCCGGCGGTTTCATCAACCACGCCTGTGACCTTGAAATCATTTTTACCGTCGGCATCATCCATTGTGATCACTTTACCGACCGGCTCAATGTTACCAAAGAGTTTATCCGCCACCGGCTTTAGCAAAACGATCGTATTGATATCCGATAACGCGTTTACCGGTGAACCGTTGGTGAAGTGATAAGTAAAGACATCAAAAAATGTGGAATCGACCATGACAGCATCGCTTTCATAAAAGGCATTTTCCTTATAAGTCAGCAGGTGCTCTTTGATGCCCAGCGTAGGGACTACCCGGGTATATTGTATTATCTCCGGGAAATCATTTTTCATAGCCGGTGCTATCGGAGGCGATGCCGTGGCCATATTTTTTACGTCACCCGTGTGTGCTAGCGATGTGATGACCCGATAAATGTTCTTTGCATTCCGATGATGTTTATCATAGCTATATTGATCTTGCACATACAGAAGAATATATAAACAGCATAAAGTGCCGATAGCCAGGCCGATAATATTGATCAGGCTGAAAAAACGGTTTTTTAGCAAGAAACGCAGAGCAACCTTGAGATAGTTTTTGAACATAAAATTGCGGTTTAATTTTTCACGAGTCCACGTTGGGGTGGTTTCATGATCCGAAATTACCGCTGCGATCCGGGTCGTACGTCCCAGATTATAAACTGGGAACTCTTTTTTATATTCCGCCGGGCTTTTTCCTGTCATTTCTTTAAATATACGGTTAAAACTACTTTTCGAGTTGAAACCGGATTCATACGCTATCCCCAGCAACGTGATGTGGCTGTAAGCAGGGTCCTGCATTTTCCGGGTCACATCCGCAACCCGGTATTCATGAATAAAATCATGGAAGCTTTTATTAAGCGCAGTGTTGACAATACGGGATAATTCATGAGTGCTTAACTCCAGCCGTCCAGCTAATGAACTCAAACTTAACTCTGGGTCCTGGTAATAGCGGTTTTCTTTAACAACTTTCTTTAGCCACTTACCCTTTTGCTTCAACTCTGATGGCAATATTGGCTTTAACACCGGTACCGGAACTTCTTCTCTCAAAAAAGCTGTCCCCGCCATCCTGATCATCACGATAGATATGAGGAGATATAAAGGATAATAGGTCTGCACAGCAAAATAATAGTCCACGACCACGCAAGGAACCCACAATAGCCACATCCGGCTTAAGTCCGCCAGTAAGCGGTCCAGCCAACTCCACTCATACAAGAACCAGTCACTCGCATTGGCCTTAAGACGTGGCCGAAGGTCTGCGATCAGCCTGCGAGACCGGTACAAGTAAATGATTACTGAAATAATCGCCAACAACTGTAATATTTTGTCGCCCAACGGAAGCAACAAAGGGCAGAAATGCCATAAGTCCTGCCAACGAAATTGATACGCTGGCCGGGTCATTTTAAGTATATAAAAAAAGATCAGGGGTCCAAGGGCCAGTGAAGATTGCCCTGGCAGCCAAACGCTCAACCCGGTGTCAATGGTCACCAGTCGGGATAGCCACAAAACAACAATTGCCAGTGTCAGGGCGAGCAACCGGTTTGCGGTCCGGTTTATTTTTTTGAAGAATCCCAATAGCACTGCAAAAGTCAGTCCGACAGATATCACTCCCAGGCAGAGCAGGTCAAACAGCGTGATATGAAAAGTATATGCGTTCAATTAGTTTTTTTCGTCAATCGTTATTCCATTTTTACAACAGGTTGATTTATAGCAATTAACATCTTGTTTGAATTGATTAATGTACTGAAACCGGACAACGGCCCGTTCGGTTTTGTTGATAACTGACCCGTCCTGAAAAGACTATACATTTTGTTAGGTTAATCCTGATTGAACAATACATCAGATTTTGTTAATCCTGATTAGTACTGTCCTGTTCGGTTAGTAAATATAATTCATAAACGAACAGTGGCTTGTTTGTCGGGTTGGAATGTGGGAAACTCACAGAGTTTTCCATATTTCAACCCGTTTTTCTTTTTTTGCTTCTTTTTTTCTTTTTGCCGGTACCTCCTTTTTGTGAATAACAATAATGATCTACAATCGAGTTTATTTAGACAGCCTTAACTACAGGGTTTTCTTTTTGCCATTTTCGCTGATAGCTTTTCCAACGCCTTTTAAGTGCATGCTGCTGAGTATGCGCCTGACTTGGCGTTAGATAGTCACAACTGCCATGTGGCCTGACCTCGTTATAAGTCTTGATACTTTTTTCTATTTTCTGCCGGGTCTGTTCAAAGTTCAGCGAGCTACTATAGAGATTGAACTCTTCTTTAATAATCCCGTTCATCCGCTCGGCCAATGCATTCTCATATGGATCTCCGTTTTGTGTCATGCTGATTTGTACACCGTGAAACAGGAGCACGTTTACATAGTCTTTCGAGCAGTACTGTGATCCCCTGTCAGAATGATGGATAAGCAGGCGGTCATGGTATATGCGGTTATTTAAAGCCATTTGCAACGCCTCTAGGCAGCCTTGCGCCAGCATATCGTCACGGAAGCAATAACCCATAATCTTCCTGGAGAAAGCGTCTGTGATCAGCGACAAATAGCCCCATTGATTCATTACCCTGATATAAGTCATATCACTTACCCAAACCTGCTCTGGCCTTGCTACCGGCAAATCTTTTACTAGGTTATTGTATTTATCCATCCAATGCCTGGAATCTGTTGTATAAGCCTTCTTTTTACGTTGCCGGATCAATAGCTTATGAACGCCCAGCAAATCAAATAAATAATCCCTGCCTACAACAATACCATGGGATTTTAACCGGGGAGCCAGCATGTGTATCATTTTTCGGGTTCCCAGACGGGGAAGTGAGTCCCTGGTCTCATAAACCAACTGCAGGATGACGTCTTCTTTCAAAGAATCATTCTGCGCTCTCCATAAATGATCGTAATGGGCATGACGGGTCTTGCCAAACAGCCTGCAAAGAACCTCCCAGCTTAACTGGGGATAATCTTGCTTAATTATCATGACTGTTTGGCTCCAGGCTTTTTTCTGATGGCTATTTTAAATTGCTCCTCAGCAACGTCGATCAGCGTATTAAGGGCATGAATCTTTAATTGCGCTTCCTGGAGAGCTTTTTTCAAAGCCTGTTTTTCAGAATCTGCTGTATCGGGCTGTTCTGTGGCTTTTTTCTTCATCGCATTTCGAGAGTCTATGACAAGATCGGGATTTTTTCTGGAAGCTGTCTTTAGCCACCGGACTAAAACATCGCCACCCAATTCATAAGTCTTTCTAGCCTGGTGCCTCGTTAACTGCCCTTGCTGAATTAACCGTATAATAGTTTCCTTTTCTGCTTTACTCAAATGCTTTCCCTGACGCTTTGCCTGATATTCAGGCGATCCATGATCGCGCATCCAGTCTGATAAAGTACTTCTGGCTACACCATACTTTTTGGTAAACACACTTCTGGCAACGCCATGCTCAATAGCTTTGATAATCTCGTCGCGAACGGCTACCTGAAAATGACCCTGTTCCGACAAGCGAACCATTTGCATTAATTTTTCCTCTTTTTTCATCTTACACTAATAGTTTTAGTGTATAGTTTTTTTTTTTTAGGACGAGTCAAACTGACCCGTCAAACTGCCAGAATTATTGACGGAAGAAATTCGATTAATCTTATTAAGCTTTAATTTTCGTTTTATCTCATATTGGCAACGGAGCTATTTAAAGAATTCTAATAAGGAAAACCTCATAATTTCTCTATAAAGACCTATTGTTACCTTGTTGAAGTGATGGTATTTCGGTTAGACCCCATAGAATTACATTGGGAAAGAACGATTTATGCTGTCCACAAAAGAGCAATATCAGGAAAAAAAATTATCCGCTTCGGTGGATCACGCCACCCTAACGGCGTTTAATCCAATATAGATTATTTCGCGCGAGTTAAGGACATTTTCAAAGCCGCACCTACTTATTTCTATCTTACGGACAGGAAGTCAGCGGTATTTATGATAAGCATGTATAATTTCTCCTACACGTTTATTAAGAGAAACGGCCAGTGGCGAAATCATTCCGGCAACAAAATGGGAATGGCAACAGGACTTGTTGTGACAACAGCTATTGCTGTTGGAGAGCCCGTTATGTAAGGTCCTCTACTTGTAAGAATGATCAGTTAATTAACAGCGTCCACCCTGTTTTCTGGCGAATCAATTGTAAATGATTCAACTACTGATTTTGGGAATTTCGCATCATGCCAATTCGTTTTTGAAAAAATATTTCTAATTGTTTTTAATACTACCCTTGCTATCTGGATCACTGCGTTTTTCTGATAATGATGTACCATCAGTTATATAGTACTTCAATAAACTATTCCGCGCTATTCAAATAGAGCTACAACCAACCTATGAAACTTTTTAATGCCCGAAAACCTAAAATTAAAAACAGGGAAAAAAAAATTATTGCATACTTTTCTAAAGTTTCCAAATGGCTGCTACTTCAACATCAATTTACGTATCGTATGTGTTTTAGTGTCGGAAAAATACAGCGTGTTTTCATGATCGCCGAGGGCCAAACTAAAAGCGTGAACATCGGCTTTAAAACCTACGCCATCGCGGCCGTCAGGATTAGCGCTGTTGGGCCCGGCAAGTCTTGTTAATTTACCATTTGCTATACTTTCGATATAACCATCAGCCGCAAGGTAAATGGTCTGACAGTCCGCATTTAATACGATGCTTGTAATCGATCCAAGGGATAAATCCTTATGTATTTGTGCGTCTACTCCACTTGGGGTATGTTTAAAGAGCCGGCCTTTGTTAGAAAAGTAGATCACTTTATTACGCCCCACAAACAATCCTTGAAAACTGCTGCCACGCTCTGTTAAGGGAGGGAAAAGTTTATTTTCACTGTAATATGGAGCGACTCCTATTGCATATGGTGCGGTGGAGATATGCCGCGCGATCTGATAACCTCTGCTGAACCAAAAAAAATCCTGATAGGGGTCCTTTGCCAAACTTGCTTCCTCAGTGTAAGTTCCTGATGCCCGTGCCACAACATCATGATTAGCGTTATATACCCACGATTCGCTATACCCATCTAAATCACTGTTTTCCGCGCATATAATGTGCATACTTTTTTTATCGTCTTCGCCAACATACTCAGGTTGCCGTATTTCTAAATTATTAGAGTCTGGTTTAAGCATTACCGTTGATACCGTGCCATTTGCTGCTATTTTTCGTATGGCGTTATTAAACCTGTCGGCGACATACAGTGATCCGTCTTTTAATAATTGTATGCCTTCCGGAGTATTAAATCGTGCAGTACCTCCCGGTCCGTCAGTAAATCCTGGCAAGTTAGCGGCACCCGCAATGGTAACCACTTTATTAGCAGTACTGTTGACGGCTAAAAGTACGTTGTCGCTCACCGCTGATAACTCCGGTTTTGGCTCCTCGATTTTTTTACAATTTGACAGGAAGGTCATCATGGCAAGGGCTGCCACAAAGGCAAGTTTGCGTTTCATAAGGCATTGATTTAAATTGGTTTATTAAAAATACATTATATATTTTTTTACCTATATTATTTTAATAATTGTTGATCATAATGAGAAATAATTGTGACCGAAATGGTTATTTGCTTTTTTTGATCAATAATAACTTTGTTCCGCCAGGCAGCGTTTCAGGAAATGCAGGTTCTCCAGGGCCGCACCCGCAGTATTATTAAAATAGGCGTAAACAGTTTTACCTTCCTGTTGCCATTCCCGAATATAGGAAGCATATTCGTATAAGAAGCTTTCCCCATAGCTACCTTTATAATTACCGGACGGACCATGGAAACGCAGGTAGACCAGCCGGTCAGCGGTGATTTCCATGGGCGTCGCTGATTTGGGCATATCCTGTAATACCATGGTGGCCTGGTGTTGGTTTAACGATTCAAATATGTCATCCTTATACCAGGATGGATGCCGGAATTCCACAGCGATGGGCCAGTCATAAGTTTTAGCAACAGCCAGCAATTCAAGGAACTGCGGGTTGGCGCTGACCTGCAGGCTGGGCGGAAACTGGACAAGCAGGCAGCCCCGTTGCGTTTCAGGCAGCCAGATAGCTTCCATAAAATGATGAACGTCTTCCGTACGGAACAACAGATTTTTCTGATGCGTGATCCCTTTCCAGAGTTTAAAAGTAAAACGGAAGCCGGAACCGGCTTCCGATGCCCAGCGATTTATTGTTTTCACCCGCGGAATTTTATAAAAAGAACTGTTGATCTCGATGCTGTTCTCCTGCAGCGCATAATAGGACAGCCGGGAAAGGTGGCTATGTTCCGGCGGAAAGTTCCGCTTCGGCTGATCGATCTGCAAGCCGCTTGTGCCGCCAAAGAATTCCCCTTCCATTAGTCGACGGAGCCTATGCCTGTTTAAGTTTAGCTTCCATGCTCTGGGTGGTATGGGGAACGGCGCGCAGGCGTTCTTTCGGTATCAGCGTGCCGGTCGAACGGCAAACGCCATAAGTCTTGTTTTCAATCCTGATCAGGGCGGCCTCCAGCTGCTCGATGAACTTTTTCTGCCGCGCGGCCAGTTGGTTAGTTTGTTCTTTTTCAAAAGTGGCCGAACCGTCCTCCAGCGTCTTGCCTGCAATGGCTGCCTCATCGCCGTTTGAGTTTGCGGCGCTCAGCGAGGTGGCCAGTTCATAAAGTTCCTCACGCGCTATGTCGATCTTTCCTTTGATCAGTGTCCTGAATTCATTTAACTCGGCGTCGTTGTATTTGGTCTTAGCGATTTCTTCTTGCATGATACCCATAACAATAACGCCCGGAAATGGTTGGCACGAACCGGAATCATTTTATGAAAATTCTGTTTGCAATTCAGATGTACCCTCCTGTTCCGAATATTAGCAGTGTTTTTATGGTAACCTATTTTACGCCAAAGCACTTAATTATCGTTATATTTGTATTCCTTAATTAATATGAAATTTATTAACCTATGAATATCGGACAAAACATCCGGGCCCTGCGCCGGGAGAAGGGCTGGAGCCAGGAAGAAGTTTCTAAACGGCTGGATATTTCCATTCCGGCATTTTCCAAAATAGAAACAGGCGTTACGGACATCAACCTGTCGAGACTGGAACAAATCGCTGCTATTTTTGAAACAACTGTGGCCCGGATGCTGACCCAAAATGATGATCATCCGGAAAAACCCGGTTCCAAACTAGACACACTGAGTCATCAATTGATGATCAGGGAAACAGAAGTGATCAGTCTGCAGAATAAACTGATTGAGCTTTTTGAAGAATTACGAAAAACAGAAATAAAACCTTTGACAAAATCTAGCACCGTCGGCGCGTAAATCGATAGCGGATCTCAGGCTAACTTATGAGGATGTCCCCCAACTCCTGATAATTCAGGATCGTTGTACAACCATTATCAATGGCTATTGCCTTAACCGTAAACTGCTTATCGCTACTGAATAATAATGCGGTTTTGTCCGTCACCCGATGGCCTTTAAGGTGCTCGATAAACTTTTCCAAATCCAATGGCAATTGTGGAACAAGATAAATTCTCATTTTGCGCCCCTTGAAGCTTATCGCGAAAGGGAGTTTGGCTTTCCGGGTGATCGCGTCCTCAATTTTCATATCTGTCTCCCGGTTCCTGTTCCTTTTTCGCGAAAAGTTTTCCGATTAACAACCCGCCCTGCTTAATTACTCTTTCAACCGCGTCATCCGTTATATATCCCGCCACTTTCTGGGAAAGCAAGCCGACCAGCAACTTCACCATAAAACCGGAGCGCCGGAATAAGGTCTTATTCAGTGTTATCGGGATCAAAAACCGCGATATCAAACTAAAAAAATCCTGACCAAAAAGCCCCTGGTCTCTCATGCTCCGGGCGGCAGCGGATCTCGGGAACAAAGTCACAGCAGCCGAAAAGATCGCTGCCGGGCTGCTGAATCGGTTTCCGAGCGCTGCCAAATGTTCATGATCGAGCAGGCTCAGCCGTTGAATTTCCGACCGGAGTTCCCTTCTGTTGGAAATGGCAATATCTTTCATGTGTTAAATGTCTTACGGATCAACATCCGGATGAATGAATTTTGCAGCGTCGATTTTAACACCCTTGCCGCTATGACCAGGATTACATAAAGCAACGTGACACACCCGAATCCGGCCCAATAAGACCTAAGGAGGTGCCCTGCCAACAACGCCAGCGTAACGGTAAAAAAAAAGAAAGGCCAGCAACACAAGAACGACGACAATCAGATCCGTGATCAATTCAGCAATAATTCCGCTTGCTTTATCGATGCCCTCATATTTTAATAACCTGATCTTTATTTCAAGATACTGTTTGATTTGATCAATAATGAGAAAAGATGTAGATGTTGGTTCCATATTGGGGTTGATTTAAAGAGTGAATACCCGTTATCATCGCCGCAAATGTCGTTTTTTGCAGGTACTGTCACTAACACAATGACAATGCCAACCGGGCCTGAAAACGAAGGATCGTCTTACTCCGGTGCCGGCGCTTCGGCTTCTCCCAATTAAATAATTCAATAGCACCCTTCTTTTTGCACACTTTGCCTGTTTTGAATTTCTCAAAAAGAAATTTTTTTTCATAGAAGTGTAGATTACTATACACCCATGTAGTGGTCTGTGAACACTTTTACTTGATCATTCCCCGGAGCAGCTTTACGTCGGCATCTTATCGGCTACACCGTAGTTCTTGATCGCATCGCTGAACAGCTTTTCGCATTGATGAAAGACCGGCGGGCAGTGCGCCTTATCCGTGATGTAAAACGCTCCGGAGCTTTCATCCACCTGCATGTGGAAACGATTTTGCTGTCCGTCGACTGTTACATAGACCTGGAACAGCTGTACCTTTCTCCGGTTCATGGAAATAAATTTCAGGCTGTGCCCCTCCTCCTCTATTAAAAAATTCTTCATGCCGCGAAAATAGTAAAAACGCGATGTAACCCTATTTCCCGTTTCACCAGATCCTTACTCTTTGTTCCTCCGGTTTATAGTTTTTATCGCCGGGCTGTATATTAAATGCCCGGTAGAAAGGTGCGAAATTCATTAAAGGGCCGTTCACCCGCCACATCGCTGGCGAATGCGGATTGGTGTTGACATAGGTACGAAGAAAGGCATCTCTTGTCTTGACCCGCCAAATCCTGGCTATCGACAGAAAGAAACGCTGGTCCGGAGTAAATCCATCGATCTTATCGGCGCTTTTTCCCTGTTCGGTCATTTTGAACGCGTCATAAGCGATCGCCACGCCTCCGTTATCGGCGGTATTTTCGCCCAAGGTCAGGGAGCCTTTGATATGAACGGTATCGAGCACGGTGAACGTACTGTATAAGTTAGCCAGCTGTGTGGTCTTTTCCTTAAATTTACGGAAGTCCTCCTTCGTCCACCAGTTTTTTACGTTACCCTCTTTATCGTACTGCGCGCCTTGGTCATCAAATGCATGGGTCATCTCATGGCCGATCACCATCCCAATGCCGCCATAAATGATGGCGTCATCCGCCATAAAATCAAAATAAGGGTACTGTAAAATACCCGCGGGGAAAACGATCTCATTAACCGGCGGATTATAATAAGCAGTCACCGTAGCGGGCGTGGTTTGCCATTCGGTTTTGTCAACAGGTTTATTCAGCTTGGCGAGTTCATATTGGAAATCATTTTTATTTAATGACAGGATATTTTCAAAGAACTGGCTTCGGTTAATTTGTACCTTATCATAGTTTCGCCACTTATCCGGGTAGCCTATCTTTTTGATAATGGTATAAAGCTTTTCTTTCGCTTTTTGTTTAGTGCTGTCGCTCATCCAGTCCAGCTGGTTGATCCGGTTCTCAAAAGCTTTTTGCAGGTTGTTGACCAGGCTCAATACGCGTTTTTTGGCATCTTCATTAAAATAACGCTTAACGTAGAGTTGCCCTAAAGCCATGCCTAAATAGGCATCGACATTCGCCGTCATGAGCTGTCTGCGCGTTTTTTGTGCATCTTCCCCGGACAATACTTTATTAAATGCAAACGACGCGTCAACGAAGGATTGACTGAGTTTATCAGCGTAATTTTGAAGGGTCGCGGCTTTTAAATAGATTTTCCAGCTATTCAGGCCAACGGACTTCAGCATCATGTTCAGCTTGTCATAATAAGCAGGCTGGGCCATATCAATGGAATCTGTGGTGGCGCCGATTCCGGCTAGAAAATCTGACCAGGCGATATTTGCTTGTATCTTATTGATACCGGTCACCCCAACCTTATTAAAATTCGCATGCACATCGCGCAGTTCGATATTTGTTTTACTTGCATCAGCCAGTTGCTTTTCAATATCATAGGTGATCGTCGCGTTTTCGGCGGCGGTGCCAGGGCTATTGCCGGTTAATTGAAACAAAGCGCGGAGGTAGGTTTTATAGGCCGCTTGTACATGCAGCGTAGCCGAATCGGTTTTGAAGTAATAGCTTTTTTCGGGTAGGCCCGTGCCGCCCTGGTAAACGTGGGCGATATTGAGGCTGCTGTTTTTATTGTCGGGAGCAATGCCGAAACTGACCAGCGAACCGTTCCCGGTTTTCATCTCGTCCGCCAGGAATTTCATTAAGCCGGATACATTACGAATGGCATCAATACGAGCTAAAACAGGTTTTACAGGTCCGTAACCTCTGCCGTTAATCGTTGCCATGTCCATGCCGGAAGCATAAAAATCACCCACCTGCTGTCCGATACTGCCCATCGTATTCTCAGATTTTGAAACGCTGTCCAGGATATTTTGCAGCAGGCGTTTTTGCGGAATGTTCAAAAACGAGTAAGAACCCACACCGGCCTGGTCATTATCGATCTTCACGGTATCATACCAGCGCCCGTTGACATAGCGAAAGAAATTGTCGCCCGGCTTAACCGAAGGGTCCAATCCGGCCACATCAACAAAACGCTTCTGCTGCGCATTCGAAACATGCCACATGCTGAAAAGCGCAACCGTTAAACACAAGCCAGATATTTTTTTCATAAAGTAAAGATTTGGCTAAATGTAACAAATCCGGGTGACATGAGGGACATGCGCTGATCACCAGGAGCAGGTGCTAATCATATTTCAAAGTTTAAAAATTAAATTAAAAAGAAAATAAAAGAAACAATCGCACAAGCGGTATGTTTCAATAAACACAATCTATTACAATCAACACTACTTATGAGCAAGGAAACAGGGGAACCTCAATTCAGTACTAAAACATCACCGAAGGCTGAACCGGCCTTATTGGAGTTATTTACAGACGGCATCAAAGATATCTATTGGGCGGAAAACCATCTGGTAAAAACGCTGCCTGAGATGCAGCTGGCTGCGACATCGAAATCCCTGGTCAACGCGATTGGCAAGCACTTGGAAGAAACCAAGGTCCATGTCAGCCGGCTGGAACAGGTATTCGACATATTAGGCGAAAAAGTGCAGGCGCAGAAATGCGACGCGATGGAAGGCTTGTCCAAAGAAGGCGAAGGTATCATTGAAAGTACGGAAGCCGGCACAGCTACACGCGATGTTGGCATTATACTGGCTTCCCAAAAAGTTGAGCATTATGAGATCGCCACCTATGGCGGCCTGACCCAACTGGCTAAGACCCTGGGGTTGGACGATGTTGCGGAACTGTTGTACCAAACCCTAACCGAGGAAAAAGCAGCCGACGAAAAATTAACCGAAGTGGCGGAGGACGACATCAACTATAAAGCGGCGGAGGAAGCATAATGGCCAAAACAAAACCATCACCCAAACTCGGAACCGAAGCAGCCATCGATAAAAAGCTGGCGCCTCAACCTGAAAATGATAAAACTACACAATTAGCGGCGCACACAGCTGATGCTTCCGGTGAACAAATGAATACCAATACCGGTCTGCCCGTTAATAATGACCAAAATTCTTTAAAAGCCGGCGACCGCGGGCCTACCTTGCTGGAAGATTTTATCCTGCGGGAAAAGATCACCCATTTTGATCACGAGCGCATTCCTGAGCGTGTCGTACATGCCCGCGGTTCGGGGGCGCATGGTGTATTCAAAGTTTACAAGCCCCTCTCCGAATATACTAAAGCAGAATTTCTGAATGACACCGGGTTAGAAACACCGGTATTCGTACGCTTTTCCACCGTGGCAGGTTCCCGGGGTTCGACCGATCTGGCCCGTGACGTGCGCGGTTTTGCCGTTCGTTTTTACACCCGGCAGGGTAACTTCGATTTGGTAGGCAATAACATGCCCGTATTTTTTATACAGGATGCCGTTAAGTTTCCTGACCTGATCCACGCCGTCAAACCGGAGCCGGATAACGAAATCCCGCAGGCGGCTTCAGCCCACGATACCTTTTGGGATTTTATTTCGCTGATGCCGGAATCAGCTCACATGATCATGTGGGCGATGAGCGACCGGGCCATCCCAAGGAGCCTGAGAATGATGGAAGGGTTTGGCGTACATACTTTCCGCCTGATCAATGCGGAGGGCAAAGCCAGTTTCGTTAAATTTCACTGGAAACCACTCTTAGGAGTTCATTCAGTAGCCTGGGACGAAGCGCAGAATATTTCAGGTAAAGATCCGGACTTCCACCGCCGCGATCTTTGGGATGCTATCGAAAGCGGTGCCTTCCCGGAATGGGAACTGGGACTGCAAATCATTCCGGAAGAAGATGAGTTCAAATATGATTTTGACCTACTTGACCCGACCAAACTAGTGCCCGAGGAACTGGTGCCCGTGCAGCGCGTGGGTAAACTGACCCTGAACCGAAACCCGGATAATTTCTTTGCTGAAACAGAGCAGATCGCTTTCCACTTAGGCCATATCGTTCCAGGCATAGATTTTACGGACGACCCATTATTACAAGGCCGTTTGTTTTCCTACACCGATACACAACTTACCCGTTTAGGCGGGCCCAACTTCCAGGAAATCCCGATCAACCGCCCCATCGTACCGGTTTACAATAACCAGCGCGATGGCTTTATGCGCCAAACCATTAATAAAGGTAAAACCAGCTACAATCCCAACTCGCTCGGCCATAACGCCCCGCAGCAAGTAAAAGAAACCGCCGGCGGTTTTGTCAGCTACCGCGAACGCATCGAAGCCCGAAAACTGCGTGTGCGCAACAAGAGCTTCTTTGACCACTTCAGCCAGGCCCGCTTATTTTTTAACAGCCAGTCTGACTCCGAGAAAAACCATTTGATAGACGCGCTAACTTTCGAGTTAGGTAAAGTGAAAACGGTAGCTATCCGCATAAGGATGCTGGGTATCCTAAAACAGATCGATAAAGGATTAGCAGCTCAAGTCGCCTTTGGGCTAGGCTTGCATGTACCTGCAGACGATGAACTGCCAACTAACCAAAGTATTCCCGCAGATGGTGATCCGGCTGATTACCAGTCCGTGCAAATCGATGGTTCATTGGCCAAATCGGATGCGCTAAGCATGGCAAACACTATTAAAAACACGATCAAAAGCCGTAAGGTCGCTATACTGGCAGCTGACGGCGTGGATGCGAATTCGCTGAGCACCGTTAAACAAGCACTGGAAGCCGAAGGCGCAGTGGTTGAAGTCATTGCACCGAGGCAAGGCCTTATTACAGCCGAAAACAATGAGCAAATCGAGGTTGACCAAAGCTTTTTAGGTGCGGCATCCGTATTGTTTGACGCGGTATACGTAGCAGGCGGCAAAAATGCCGCAGCAGCTTTAGAAGCCGAAGCCAATGCGGTGCATTTCCTGAACGAAGCATTCAAGCATTGCAAAGCCATTGCGGCGTATAAAGACGCCGTACAGGTTTTAGAAGCTACCTATTTTCGCAAAAAAACAGCGCACGACGAAGGCATAATAGTGGGCGGCGATCTGAAAAGACTAACGAGTAGCTTTATCCATGCAATTAAGCAGCACCGTTTCTGGGAACGGGAAAAACCAAGACTGATACCCGCCTAATGGAAATAAACATCATGCAATTGATTAGCGCCTCCCGGTCCGGTGACCTGGAAGCACTTCAAACCCTGATCGCGCAAGGCGCGGACCTGAACGCTAAAGACGAAAAAGGCTATACACCTCTCATTATCGCCTGCTATAACAATCAAATAGCTTCAGCTGAACTGTTGCTGAATGCCGGAGCCAACGTTAACGCTTCAGATTTTGGTGGCAATACCGCCCTCATGGGTGTTTGTTTTAAAGGCTATCCCAATATTGCAAAACTGCTGCTGGAACATGGTGCCGATCCTGATCTGCAACAAGGAAACGGCGGTACCGCCCTGATGTTTGCCGCCATGTTCGGCCGGAACGACCTGTTAAAAATCCTGCTGGAGCATGGTGCGGACAAAACCATACTGGACAGTCGCGGAATGTCGGTGTTTGACCTGGCCGCTCAGCAAGGCAACGAAGAAGCGATCGGAATATTGGAGGCTGCTTAAGCCTCCTTTATTGGCCCGTCAGTTATTTAAAATCAAACCCCTAGCAAATCTCCATGGCCCACCCACATAAACCCAAAGGTCCAAACCAACTGCCCCCACTGCGAACGGCTCAAATACCTTCGAAAGTTCAGCCAAAACGCCCGTGATACTTCCAACTTGTCTCGGTTGACGGCATTGAATATCCATTACTATACGATATTTCCCACGTAGGAAAATCTATAATCAGTATAGCCAAAGCCCCATAGTGAAATCCCTATAGAAGAAGGTAAACTTGACACATTCGGCTTTAATTTCAATCTAACCGGAAACGTGTTGGATAATCTACACCCCAAATTTATCGATGGAAAAAAAAATTTATAATTATAATAATCATAGTAACCGCTCATCAAAGCGAAAGGGTGTGATGAGATCAATGCTGAGGTCCTTTATTTCAACGTGCACGGGATTGATCAACACATTTTGAGCATTTGGGTCAAGTGCACAGGGTATCTCAAAGAGCAATGATTGTCCTGATGTCAGCCAGGCGTTGCCGATACGCTGTAGCAGTTGTGGTGCCGGATACCGGTCTCAATCGGCGGGAAGATCATGGCGATCCAGCGTCAGGCGGCTAGCATCGTCGGGGCGGACATCACCACCATTTGCAGGTCATGGATAACTTATTAACAATGATCAGGGAATTTATCCATTATATCATCAAGGAGGAAAAACAGGCGGAACACGAACACCTGGTTCAAAAAATTTCCAGGGAGTTACAGGAACTCTAACCCGAGTCAGTTACTTTAACCGTATTTAAACTCTCGAATCAGTCCTGCCTGACCGCCGCACTCTTTTTGTTCAAAATAGATCTCAACCAGTCGCCTGTGCGGTGGAAGTTCTATGCCGAAGCCTTTTTGACGGACCGGACCAGGTTTGGAGTTGGGACCGTTCTTAACAGGTATTCGTTTAGCCTTTCGTTTCAACATTGATAATCAGTTTAAAGCCAGCCCTGCTATACGCAAAACCGGCAGGTGTGTAATAAACTCAAGCGCTTTTGTTGGCAGACATCATAAACGTAATGTCCTCGTAGTCATAATAAATGGAGCCACCGATCCTGGTAAAAGGAAGGACGCTGCTATCTCTTAATGACTGAAGAAAGCCGTGTGAGATGCCGAGCAGTTTTTTAACCTCAGCGGACTTCAACCATTTTTTTCCAGGCTGACCGGTAAAGCAATCTTTGACAATGCGCTTGAATTCCAGAAGCATGTCTTCCTTTAATTCTTCAAGATCGCCTTGAGTGACGATCTGGTCCGTGTCGGGACGATTCCGGACATTTTTGCCCGTTCTTGTGCTGCTTTATCCATAACATTCTGATTTATCGGGCTTCAAATTTGGATAAAGCCAAAATCAATAGATGACAACTTAAGCGTACGTTGTGGTTTTTTTTGATAATAGCTTCCTCGCATAGCAGCAATCTATATTGCTATCTTCACTTGTCTTTTAAAAAACAGGAGAAGTCTTGTTTTTAAAACTTAAAATGGTATACGAATAAGCTGGGAAGTCATACTCAATTTTATTGCCAGCGTTAAGTATTTGTTTTTTTATCGATTTTATTTTTTCTGGCTTCTGTGGAGTATTTTCGTCATCAGGGTTCCCCGAAAGAGTGATTGTTTGTATTTGAGCTTTTCTGCCAGCGAAGTTCTTAAGGTTAATTTCTGTTTTTAAATTTACTTTACCTGTGTTAACAACATGAATAGCCATTGTTTTTCCATCATCGGAACGTGTGGCTGTAACATCAAGCGGGCCATCTGTTTGGGAGTCTATTCTTAACGGAAGGTGATTTACCGATGCCATTTGCTGCGCATAAAAGGGCGGCATTCCCCAAACCCGGGCCGGGGTAAAAAATATCTGCCCCTGATCCCAGTCGTTATCGTTTTGGAGATAGGGCTGCAAGGCATTAGCCGGACAAGAGGTCAGCACGAAATCTCCATGTCTCCTGACAGCATTGAGGGTAGTAGCATGGCCAAGTGCCCTTTGTAAATTATGTAGTCCACCGTTCTCTTCAAAAATGGCACATTTTAAGGTAGTATTGGGATCCCATTTTTTAAACAAATCATGCATGATTTGTAAATTTGTATCCACCTTCGCTCCGGCGTTTGCCTCATCAGCGTCGGTATGTAAATCCCAATAAGATGCTTTTCTATTGATAGCATTGAAAACCAACTCCATATTTTGCGATTTTGGTCGCCACCATACCGAGCATACTAAATTAATTTCAGGATTTTTAGCATGTATGGCATTGTATAGTACATTAAACCGCTCTGCATAATGTTGGTAATCTTCCCTTTTATCGCCCCAAATTACCTCTTCATTACCGATCTCAATGTATCGGAGTTTGTAGGACATAGCGTGTCCTGCAGCTGCGCGTTTTTTACCTCCGACTGACTTTATATCGCCTGTAAGATATTCCACCATGTCTGCAATATCCTGTGCGGAGTCTTCTACATTTATAGCAAACGCAGGTTCAAAGCTGGAGGCTTCGCAGAATTTTAAAAATTCCTCTATTCCAAAACCGTTTGAGCCGTAGGGATACCAATGCCCTTTGTATGGTGGTCGTTGATCCGGTTTCCCAATCATATTTTTCCATCGGTATTCCGGGGCGTTTACCATTGTTCCGCCATACCGTAAAAAGTTAAGCCCTTGCTTTTGCATCATTACCCCAATATCTTCCCGAAAAGGCAAATCCTTGAAAACTTTATTATGGGCATTCATCAAAGTTGCCTGGTCAACCCAGAGCCTGCCTTTTTTGCCAATGTAAATTGCAAAGCGTGAATTGCTATCTGTTTTAGTTGCAATAATTGAGAATGCATATTTTTTCCATGACTTACCAACCTGCTGTATTTGCGCAGATGCATAGGTTATGTTTCCATCGGCACTTTCGAGTGTTAAGGTTACCGAACCCGAAAAAGATTCAGACCTAAGATATATCGATCCATTAAACTGTTGCCCCTTTTTAACGGCAATACCCCAGTGATTAAGTCCGCTATTGGCTATGCCCGCCCTGCCCTTACCGCTAACAAACTGAATAACCTGCGACTGCCGGCCGGTAAAAGACGTTGTAGTATCAAGCTGATAAATAGCCCGGGCATTTTTACTTATGGCGTTCCACTGAAAACTTACCCGTGTTGATACAGCCGGCGTTAAAGGCAAATTTATTCTTACTCCACTTACCACGACTGCGCATTTGCTGAACGCGGAAGCATCGTTATTAGCATATATACCTATCTGACCAGATAGTATTGGCGATTTGGTATCTGTAAAATCCACTGCCGGTTGTTGCTCATTATTAGTGTATACCTTAATATGTCCGCCTTGCAATTCAACACGGAGGTAAATACTTCCATTTATATCCGTTTCAACACTGCTGCGGGCAACGTCATGCCAACCGTTTAAATACTTTTTTATAATTACCCTACCCCTCCCTTTAGATATTTCAATGGCATATCCGTTAGGAGCAGGGTTACCGGGGATAACATTATTCATCCGCACCAACAAACCCGCGTTACGGGCCCTGTCTGCAAATGTTATGGTTGCTTCAAAACTTCCATTTTTAATAAAGGTGTTATTATGAATAAGTTTAAAGCCTGGCGCGGCGCTTGATGGATTACCACCTCCTCCTATTCTCCATGCTGCAGGTAGCTGCCTCCAGCCGGCAAAGCCATTTGCCGGAGCCGGTTCTTCAAAGCTTTCGCCAAACAGTCGCTGATCATACAAACCGCCGTATATTTCATGATTTACATCTTCTGCACATGAGCCGTACATTTCCGCCGGGATTTTGTTTAATACCTTAGCAGCATCCACAGTTATCTGCGACGTTTGTGCAAGCGCCGTTACTGAGGTAAATGACAGCGTACACACTACCATCCTGATAAAAAATATTTTGTTTGACGGGTTCAACTTTATAGCCATTTTAGGTAGAAGAAATAAAAAGGGTAATTATTCAAATTTCTTATTCATGCGCATATAGTGGTTGAACCCAATTGATATATTTTAAATCAATTTTGACTAAAACCTCAATAAAGTACAATATAGCCGGATTTACTCACGGATTATTAAAACTACTGTTTTACACCATGATATGGGCATTAAGTAACATACATATCAAATGAGTGTAAGAAAAAGTTAATATTGTGCAAAAAGTGATTTTACATAAAGCTCAATTTGCACACTAAATAGAAATGGTATGCTTTAACGGTATGATCCTTTTCAAAACATCCAATTTTTAACCTTTATAATCTTCTTAAAATGGCCATTATCAAAAGCTATCGCCTTTTATTATTATGCGGTCAGCTAACGTTTTTTAGTTATCAGGCTCTGGCGCAAACAAGCAACACAGACACACATACCATTCATCCTGTAAGTTTTCAGAATGTACGGATAGATGACCAGTTCTGGAGTCCTAAATTCAAGGTATGGAACTCAACTACGGTTTATGATGTGTTTGATAAGCTGGAAGGCAAGTATGAGCCGGACCGGCCGGATATTATCAAAGAAAAAGAAAAACTTGGCCGAACCAGGAACGCTTTTCAGAATTTTGATTGGGTGGCCGAGGGCAAAAAAAATACGCAACAACATGATGGCCCACCCTGGTATGATGGCTTAGTTTACGAAACAATCAGGGGGGCTGCCGATTTGCTCGCAGAGCATCCTGATAAAATACTTGAAGCTAAAATTGATGCTTATATAGCTCGCATTGCCGCTGCCCAAAATGCAGATCCGGACGGTTACATCAATACCTATACCACGCTCATGAGGCCAAACCAGCGTTGGGGGACAAATGGCGGAGATGATAAATGGCAGCATGATGTTTACAATTCGGGCATGTTGATGGAAGCGGGTGTTCATTATTACAAAGCCACCGGAAAAACCAAGTTATTGAACGTGGCTGTTAAAATGAGTAATTATATATGCACACAAATGGGACCTGCACCCAAAAGCAATGTTATACCCGGTCATGGCGGCCCTGAGGAAGCACTGCTTAAGGTTTATCAGTTATTTAAACAACAACCTGCGCTGAAAAAGAAGATGACTATTCCGGTAAATGAGAACGATTACCTGGCGATGGTGAAATTCTGGATTGAAGACCGGGGTAATTATGGCGAAAAGGACGGATCGCATGCAAGAAAAAGCGACAGTTCTTATAATCAGGATCACATGCCTGTATTAAAGCAGGAAACAATAGAAGGGCATGCGGTACGTGCAACACTATTAGCCACAGGAGTAACTGCTACAGCCTTAGAAACCGGCGACACGCGTTATGCCAACACTGCCAACAACTACTGGAACAATATGGTTGGCAAGCGGATGTTTATTACCGGTGGAGAAGGAGCAATTGCCAATGGCGAACGTTTTGGCGCCAATTATTTTTTACCGGAGTCGGCCTATCTGGAAACCTGCGCGTCAATTAGTTCGGGCTTTTTTAGCGAACAAATGAACGAGCTAAAAGCCGATGGAAAGTATATGGATGAATTTGAAAGGGTTATTTATAATAATTTACTTTCGGGCATTTCATTAACGGGAGATCATTTTTTTTATGAAAACCCGCTTGTTGGTAATGGTAATAAACGATGGGCATGGCATGATTGCCCTTGCTGCCCGCCAATGATATTAAAAATGGTTGGAGCGCTGCCGCAATATATTTATGCCTATGACAGCGATCATCTGTATGTTAACCTGTTTATCGGCAGCGAAGCATCATTTAACATCAATGGTACAGCCGTTTTATTAAAGCAAACCACCGGTTACCCCTGGAAAGGAGCCAATAAGATCGAGGTAACACCTAAAAACACTACAAAGTTTGCCATTAATGTCCGCATACCCGGCTGGGCTGAGGGCAAGGAAAATCCTTTTGATCTGTATCATTCAAAAGTTAACGGCGGGGTTTCGCTAAAGGTTAACGGACAGCAAGTACCTGTTCAACCGGTAAAGGGTTACGCTTCCATCACACGATCATGGAAAAAAGGAGACGTGATAGAGCTTGATTTGCCAATGCAGCCAAGACTAATAACAACTAATGATTCTGTTCAAACAGTTAAAGGGAAGCTGGCACTGGCCTCGGGGCCTATTATTTATAGTTTTGAATCACTTGATAACCCGGGCTTGAAAGACTATAGGTTAAAATCAAACGCGTCACTTGCCATTAGCTATAAGCCAAATCTGTTAAACGGTATAAATGTTATTACCGGCAAGGCCGCAGACACATCGGGTAAGCAAGTTGAATTTACCGCTATCCCTTTTTATACAATCGGAAACCGGCAGGCCGGAAATCCCTACCAGGTGTGGATAAATGAAGATACTAAATAAACATATCGCACCGGTTAAATAGATATTCCGGTAAATGTTCCGGAGGGGGTAAGTCAGTCTCCTCCGGGCAAAAATTGCTCAACAGAAAACTGTTGAAAGGAGGTTCTTTTGCCTTTTTTTAGGGATTTCTCTCAACTTAAAAATGTTATAAATTAAAACGAAAGGAGGTTTTGCAGTATGCGATAAAGATATACTTAACAGCTCAAATGAAGCCGAGAAATGCTTGCAACATTTCCCGGCGGGCGGGGCAATCAGCCAATAATCATCCTAATAACTATAAACCAAATAAACCCACACATTCAAAAGTATGAAAATTCTTTTCTACAGTGAATTGCTGCGATCTGTTTTTGGAAAACTTCAAAGGATTTTAGTCGTTGTATTAACTACATTCTTTTTCTTACAAACAATTACAGCTACCGCTGGCGCCACAAAGGCGCCGGATCACTTAAAACGCAATAACGGTATAGATCCCGTTACCATTACCGGAAAGGTAACGGATGTGAATAATAGTCCGCTTCCGGGAGTTAACGTTATTTTAAAAGGCACACAAACCGGGGCCGTTACCGATGTTGATGGAAAGTACAGTTTAAGGGTGCCACAAAACAGTGGCACGCTGGTATTCACCTTTATTGGCTTTACCACAACAGAAGCAGCATTTACCGCAGGAAAAACGGTTGTAAATGTTCAGTTAACTGGTGAGGCAAAAGGCCTTAACGAAGTAGTTGTTATCGGTTATGGCACCCAGCGTCGGGGCGAAATTACAAGTGCGGTAGCCAGTGTAAAATCCGAGAACTTTGTTAAAGGATCGGTAGGTGATGCTGCTCAGCTCATCAGGGGCAAAGTTGCCGGTTTATCGGTTGTTACACCCGATGGTAACCCCACTGCTACCGCCCAGGTTAACTTGCGTGGTATAACAACCCTTAATGCCAGCACAACGCCTCTGGTTATTATTGACGGTGTTCCTGGCAGTTTAACTTCAGTAGCACCCGAAGATATCGAATCTATTGATGTGCTTAAGGATGGTTCGGCGGCGGCTATCTACGGAACCCGTGGTACCAATGGTGTAATATTGATCACAACCCGGAAATCTAAGGGTATTACTTCTCCTACCATGGAGATCAATACCTATTTTACCACACAACGTATTACCAAACGCCTGCAGTTTTTTAATGCCGACCAGTACCGGCAATTGGTACAGGAAAAAAAGCCCGGAGCAACAGACTACGGATCGAACACCAACTGGCTCGACCAGGTTTTACAAAAGCCGCTTTCAAAGGTTTACAATATCGACCTGAGGGGATCTAATGAAAAAACAAATTACATCGTAAACCTCAACTACAGAGACCTGAACGGCATTATGCAGGAATCAAACAACCGAATAATTTACCCCCGGATTGAAGTGAACCATAGTATGTTTGATGGCTTGCTTAAACTGAATGCCAACATTAATGGCTATGAGCAAACTTATAAAGGTTTTGACGGAGGCGAT
Organism: Mucilaginibacter sabulilitoris; assembly: GCF_034262375.1. Lineage (NCBI taxonomy): Bacteria > Pseudomonadati > Bacteroidota > Sphingobacteriia > Sphingobacteriales > Sphingobacteriaceae > Mucilaginibacter > Mucilaginibacter sabulilitoris. The sequence continues at coordinate 2,011,638 of NZ_CP139558.1, read as the reverse complement.
TATAGGGGCGACATTTATCGTAATGCTATCTATCTTAACCCTACTCAGCCGGTAAAAAATCCGGATGGTACCTATGCGGAACACGTTGATAAAACAGATTATGCCAACCCGGTTTCCCTCATCAAAAACTCCGACGGGATGCAACAAAATACAGACCTACGTACTTCAGGCTCAATAACCCTGACGCCCATCACCGATTTGGACATCAAATTGCTGGGTTCGCGCGACCTGCTGAACAATTTTGCCGGATACTCTGAAACCAAGGAGCATTATTCAACCCTTCATGATGGTAAGAATGGCTATGCCGCCAGAGGTTCTTCCCGAAATGAAGAAGATCTTGTTGAATTAACAGCCAACTATAAGCGCACGTTTGGCGGGCATTCGGTTACAGGGTTGGCTGGTTACAGCTGGAGGCAAAATGACAACCAGAGCTTTTATGCCCAAAATTATGATTTCCCGTCAGACGATTATTCTTATAACAGCCTGCAATCGGGTAAGGCATTGAGCCGCGGGCAGGCAGTAGAGAATTCATATCGTAGCCAGAACAAACTGGTAGGTTATTTTTTCCGGCTTAACTATAGCTTCCAGGACAAATACCTGTTAATGGCAAGCATCAGGAGGGAAGGCTCCTCAAAATTTGGAACAAACCATAAGTACGGAAATTTCCCGGCGGCATCAATTGGTTGGAATGCCAAAAAAGAATCGTTTCTGATGAATAACAATACCATCAGTTCCCTCAAATTTCGGGCTGGCTATGGTATAACAGGAACCGAGCCTTCAACGCCTTACCTTTCGTTAGACAGGATCAACTTCAATACCAACACCTATATTAACGGGCAATGGATACAAGTGATCAATCCATCCAGCAATGCCAACCCCGACCTTCGCTGGGAACGGAAAAAGGAATTTAACGCGGGTCTTGACCTCGGTTTGCTAAACAACAGGTTAACATTAACAGCAGATTATTACAACCGTAAAACCAGCGATCTTTTATTCAACTATCCGGTTGCCACCCCACCCTACCTTTATGACAACATCACGGCCAATGCCGCATCGATGGAAAATAAGGGTGTGGAGATTAGCTTAAATTTTGCCGCAGTACAATCTAAAAACTTTATCTGGAACACGCAGGTCAATTATTCAACCAACAAGAACAAGATCCTTTCGCTTTCTGATAAAAACTTCCAGCTGGCGAGCGGTTATTTTGATGCGGGTTTCCTGGCCGAGCCAATACAAACTCCCACCAGCCGGGTTCAAATCGGGCAGCCAATCGGTAATTTTTATGGATTTAAAAGTGTGGATATTGATGATGCCGGCCATTGGATAATACTCGGAAAAGATGGTAAACCCAAACCAATTGTTGACGCCCAGGCAGATGACAAACAAATTATCGGCAACGGCCTACCCAAACATTACCTGGCCTGGAACAACAACTTTTCCTACAAAAATTTCGACCTGAATATTACCATGCGGGGAGCCTTTGGTTTTCAGATACTGAATACCCCCAGGATATGGTATGATGCACCGGTTATGTTAACAAGGGGAAACCTTTTAGTTACCGCTTATGATAACGTATATGGCAAACGACCACTTGCCGACGACCAATCTGTAAGCTATGTGAGCAACTATATCGAAAACGGCAGTTACTGGAAAATTGACAATGTAACGCTTGGCTATAATTTACAGCTGAAAACAAAATATATAAAAAGCGTAAGGATATATGCCTCCGGTTCAAACCTGAAAACTTTCACCAAGTATAAAGGCATTGACCCCGAAGTTGGCATTCTCGGCCTTGCACCCGGGGTTGACGACCGTAACAGATACCCCGCTACTTCAACTTATACACTTGGAGCATTTTTAAACTTTTAAATTTTAAGCTATGAAAAAGATTAAATATTTTATCCTTTTCCCTATGCTTTTGCTTATGGTAGTTTCGGGATGTAAGAATAACCTTAACGAGGTTACCTTCTCGGATCTTTCGGCACAAACATATAAATATAACAATGCTTATGCCGCAATAGGCATAACTTACGCAAACCTGCGCGATTTGTTTTCGCACACTACCTGGTATGCTTTACAAGAGACGAGTTCAGATGAACTGGTAATGCCCGCCAATGGTTCGGGCTGGGAAGATGCCGGTATCTATAAACGGATCCACCTCCATACCTGGAACTCTGAAAATCCTCAAATGAACGGCATGTGGCTAACACTATTTTCGGGAGTAACCAATTCCAACCGGATCATCGATCAACTGGAAAAAGGCGTGATACCCCCGGCTGCCGGAACCACCAAAGAATCATTAGTTGCCGAAATGAAAGTGGTAAGGGCATTCTACTACTGGTTAATATGTGATAATTTCGGGAACGCTCCATTGGTAACAACCACAGCCACAGAGCTTCCTAAAATATCTTCCCGTGCCGATATTTACAATTTTATTGTAAAAGAGGTTACCGACGCCCTACCCAACCTCAGCGAGAACAATGATAAACTTATGTATGGCAGGTTCAACAAGTGGGGGGCCAAAGCGCTTTTAGCTAATATATACCTGAATGCGGAGGTTTATACCGGTCAGGCTAAATGGCAGGAATGTTTGACGCAATGCAATGATATCATCGCATCGGGTAAATACAACCTGGAAGCAAAGTATAAGGACATTTTCAAAACAGATAATGAAAATTCCACAGAAATCATTTTTTCGGTGCCGTTTGATGAAAACCAGGGTCAGGGATTTTTTATTGAAATGTTCTCCTGGCATGGCGCTTTAAAAGATAAGGTAAACATGCAGGCTACTCCGTGGGGCTCGGGGTCGGCACAGGCTATTCCGCAATTTATTGATACCTATAATGCCTCGGATAACCGCCTGGCGGATACCTGGTTAATGGGCCGGCAGTTTAAGTTAGACGGGGTTACACCAATACTTGGGTCTTATGATAAAAACGGCCAGCAGCTAAATTTCGTCAATCGCCTGCCCGATGGGTTATTCACTAGTGAAACCGAAGGGTTTAGAATGAACAAGTTTGAGGTTAAAATAGGCGCGTTAAGCAACCTCAGCAACGATTTTCCATTTTTCAGATATGCCCAGGTGTTACTGATGAAGGCAGAATGCCAATTGAGAACAGGCAACAGTGCCCTCGCCGCTGCGACCGTAACCCAGGTACGAACCCGGGACTTTACCGACCCATCAAAAGCACTTGTAACCGCAGCGCAATTGGAAGGCAACAGTCGTTACAAGTATGGCTTCGTTCAGAATTATAACGTTACAGACCCTGGCAACCAAACACCGGTTAAGTTTGGAGGTATGCTTGACGAGCTGGGTTACGAGTTTCCGTGGGAGGCGCATCGCCGGAGAGACGATATCCGCTTTGGTGTTTTTACAACCAAGAGCTGGCTTTCGCATAAACCTAATGGCGATTACAGGATAATTTTTCCTATCCCTCAACAGGCATTAAATGCTAATCCAAACTTGAAACAGAATACAGGGTATTAATACCATGGTGCTGCCGCGGACGTGGCAGCACCTCTTTTTAATCATTTCAGCCCTTTAAAATAACATTATGACAGGAGAAGTAAAGCAAAAAAAATCAACAGGCAGCTCATATAAAATAGGGCTGTTCAAAGTTGTGGCTGTACTATTCCCTTTTATTATACTGTTACTTTTAGAACTGGCACTTCGCTTATTTGGCTATGGTCATAACCTTAACCTCTTTGTACAGGATGAGCAACATCCTGATTGTTTTGTAGTCAACCCGCATCTTTCTGAAAGATATTTCACCATTACCGAAAACGCCACTATAGGCAATTTTGAGTCATTTAAAAAACAAAAGCCAAAAGGGACAGTACGCCTCTTTGTTCTTGGGGAATCTACAACCATAGGCTTTCCTTACATGCATAACGGCTCATTTCACCGCTGGCTTAAATACCGGTTGCTGCAGCTGTATCCCGAAACTGATTTTGAGGTAATCAATTTGGCTTTCACCGCGGTTAATTCCTATACCGTTCGCGACATTGGACGTGAACTTATACCTTACCAACCAGACGCTGTGCTTATATATTGCGGCCACAATGAGTATTATGGCGCGCTTGGAGCGGCCTCAACCAGCAACCTCGGTCATAATTCTACGATTATCAGGGCATTGATTGCGTTAAAACAATACAGGCTTATTCAATTATTGTTCAATGGTTACCATGCCATCTTTAGCCATAATGGCAATTATTCGGATGTGCATAAAACCTTAATGGAACGAATGGCGGCAGATCAGAATATACCGGTTAATTCAACAGTCTATAAATCCGGCATCAATCAATTTGCTGAAAATATAAATGCCGTATGTCAAACTTTGTCAAACCATAGTATTCCGGCATTATTAAGCACTATCGTTAGTAACGAAAAAGATTTAAAACCTTTTATCAGCGATTCAAAGCAAAGCGCAATGCAAGTATTTCTGCACGCAAATGAGGAGTATGCGTCAGGAAAATTCACACAGGCAAAAGCTTCTTTCATCCAGGCAAAGGAGCTTGACCTGTTGCGCTTTCGGGCCCCGGAAGCTATAAACCGGCAGATCATACAAATTAGTAAGCGCTATCCGCTGGTAACGCTTGTTGACAGCCGCCGGGTTTTTGAACAACATTCACCGCATGGTATCATCGATAAAAACACTATGCTTGAGCATGTGCATCCCAATTTAAATGGGTACGCGTTACTTTCAGAAGCTTTTTTTCAGGCATTAAGTCGCCTCGCATTGTTTAAGCTGCCGGCATCCGGATCAATGACCTTAACTAAGCTAAAAGATCAAATGCCCGTAACATTGGCGGACTCCTGTTTTGGGGCATATTCCATTGCCTTGCTCAGGAAACAATGGCCATTCAATGAAAGCATAGTTTTAGCACGTCCTGTTGGTACTGAAGAAACCGTAGGATATGAAATGGCTGCTAACGGCTTAAAGTGGAACGATGCTATGGACAAATTGATGACCTATTATCAACAGGTTAAGGACAGTACAAAAATGCTAAAAGTAGCCGAAGCTGTTATGTTGGAATACCCTTTAGACCCGACCTTTTACGCCTTTGCCGGAAAATTATGTGAACAAACACATGACCTTGTCCGGGTAAGTAATTATTTAAACCGTGCGTTCCGGATAAGGCCGGGTATGGACTTAGCCCAGGAACTATTCAGCATTGAGCTTAAGCAGAAACACTTGTCGAAAGCCATTTATTACATTGATTATGGACTTACACAGCAACCCAATAACCCCAAATTGCAAAATGTAAAACAAATGCTCCAAAGAATGACCGGCTTGACAACGGAACGCAGAGAACAAAGGAAAAATGCATACACAGAGCTGGCTTCCTATTATGGTTTATTAGGTGCGGCTGAAGTGGCAGGGAAATACAGAAGATTAGCCGAAAATAGTAAATGACAATATGGAACAGCAAAAACAACGCCTGCAGACACAGGTAACCCTTAACAAAAAGTTTTGCAGGGAGATGGCATTAATTTGCCTGGCAGCCGGTATTTATTTACAATGGAAGCATAAAACGGGAGCCCATTACTTTTGGGGGCTTGCTGCAATATTTATATTGATGTACTTACTACGACCTATGTTGGCCAATGGTATACGGTTGCTGTGGGAGTTTATAGGGAAACAAATGAGTAAAGTAAGTTCTGTAGCTGTTTTATGTTTAGCATATTTGCTGGTTATAACGCCAATGGCAATAGTATTTAAACTGATTGGCCGCAATTTGCTGGAGATGAGTTTTGACCCCAAAAAGAAATCGTACTGGAAGGAACCTGCCGTGCACTATTCAATGAAAAATCAATACTGATTATGGAAATAATTATAGAGTTTTTAAGCTTTTTGAAATACCGGCGGAAATACTGGCTCTGGCCATTGTTTTTTATTATGATAAGCCTCGGGTTAATAGTAGTGCTTGCGCACGGCTCGGCTATAGGGCCATTGCTATATTCGCTTTTTTAGCATGTACATACTGGGCATTTCGGCATTTTATCATGACAGCGCCGCGTGTTTGATCATGAACGACCAGATTATTACCGCTGCACAGGAAGAAAGATTCAGCAGGAAAAAAAATGACGCCGGGTTCCCGTCGCAAGCCATAAAATATTGTCTTGATGAGGCCAGCATTTCCCTTGCAGAAGTGGCATATGTAGTTTATTATGAAAAGCCCTTTCTGAAATTTGAGCGTTTACTGGAATCTTACGTAGCCACTGCCCCATATGGCTTGTTGTCATTTTTAAAAGCCATGCCCATTTGGGTTAAAGACAAGCTTTTTCAAAAAAGAACTATTAATGAAAAGCTTATGCAAATCGCTGCAGGCTGGCAAAAAAAAGACCAGCGGCTGCTCTTTGCCGGGCATCACCAGGCCCATGCGGCCTCTGCATTTTTTCCATCACCCTTTTATAAAGCGCTTATTTTATCCATTGATGGCGTTGGGGAATGGACAACCACCTCTGTATGGATTGGAGAAGGGAATAAGCTCACTCAATTAGAAGAGATGCGATTTCCCCACTCGGTCGGGCTGCTCTACTCAGCCTTTACCGCCTATCTGGGTTTTAAAGTTAACAGTGACGAATATAAAGTGATGGGCCTTGCGCCCTATGGCAAAGCTAAATATGCAGACCTAATATTAAAAGAACTCGTTGACTTGAAAGACGATGGTTCTTTCCGGCTTAACATGCGGTATTTTAATTATGTATCGGGCCTTTCCATGTTCAACACACGCTTTGCTAACCTTTTCAAAGCACCAGTCCGCGCCGCTTCGGCCGATATTACCGAATTTCACATGGACATAGCAGCGTCCATTCAACACGTCGCCGGGAAGGTTGTACTTTCTATGATAAACCACTTCGTAAATAAATATCAGATATTCAACCTTTGTCTGGCCGGTGGCGTAGCGCTCAATTGTGTTATTAATGGCAAAATTCTTAAAGAAACGCTTATTCAGAATCTCTGGATACAGCCGGCAGCCGGTGACGCTGGCGGAGCCCTTGGTGCAGCCTATAGTGTCTACCATGAACATTTAAAATACGAAAGAACGGTAGCCGAAACAGATGGCGACAAAATGAAATCAGCATTGCTTGGTCCATGTTTTAGTACCGCGCAAGTGGAGAAAATCATTAGGCAGAATGGCCTCAAATACCAGGTTTATGAACGCAGTGATTTTTTGAACAGGATAGCTAACGATTTGGACAACGGTAAAGTAGTAGGTTGGTTTGACGGCCGGATGGAGTTTGGCCCCCGTGCGCTTGGCTCAAGGAGTATTCTCGGAGATTGCAGGCGACGGGATATGCAGCGTTATATTAACCAAAAAGTTAAGTTTCGCGAATCATTCAGGCCTTTTGCTCCTGTTATACTGGCAGATAAAGTTCACCATTATTATGATTTGAAGCAAAGCAGCCCCTACATGCTGATAGTTGCCGATATATTGGATCAGAAAACATCAGCGGAAATGTATGAGGCTATAGGATTTGAAAAGCTTAAGTACATATGCTCACCTTTTCCGGCAGTTACACATGTTAACGGATCATCGCGGATCCAAACCGTTGCCCCCGATAATCAATCGTTTTACGAGTTGCTTACTACGTTTTACAAAATAACCGGATGCCCGGCTATAGTAAATACTTCCTTTAATATTCGTGACCAGCCTATAGTATGTTCGCCCCAGGATGCTATTGACTGTTTTTTAAAAACAGATATTGACATACTGGCTATAGGAAACTGTATCATAACGAAAACAGAAAATGTAAACTGTCACCGTTAAATCCACTTTATCAGGGGTGTTTTCTGAAAAAATAGAACTGTATTATTTACAGTGAAAAGCTTATATTAGTGCAATCTCCGCCTAATAAACCATTGTTATGAGAATTTTTCGTGAAAACATAATTAGCCCAGACAATCTTGTGGTTGTTAAGGAAGAAAGTTTTAAATACAATGATTTTCCTTTTCATTCCCATCCTGAGTATGAAATTATCCTGATTTTAGAAAGCACCGGACGGCGTATAGTTGGCGATAGCATTACCGAGTTTAGCGCTGTAGATCTCTGCATGTTCGGAAAAAATCTGCCACATACATTTTACACAAAAGGATTGAGCGACAACGAAGCCATTAAACAAGTTGTTATTCAGTTTCATGAAAACTTTTTGGGTCCGGGTTTTTTTGACCGGAAACCTTTTAAAAAAATAAAAGAACTGTTTCAACTATCATCACAAGGGATAATTTTTAGCGGACAGACAAGGATTGATCTCACGAAGAGAATACAGGCCCTTACCGCTAAAGGTTTAACAGAAACGATCATCGATCTGCTGGATATTTTACACCTACTTTCACTTTCCAATGATTATACTTTACTGTCGAGCCCTGCCTTCATCCAAAACCTGAATCATGATGAATCCTCCCGGATGAGTAAGGTTTATGAATATATACTCGAGAATTTTAAAAGGGACCTTACCCTTGATGAGGTTGCTTCCATAGCATATTTATCACCTTCGGCCTTTTGCCGGTACTTCAAAAAATTCACACGAAAAACCTTGTCAGAGTTTATGATCGATTTAAGAATTGGCTATGCGTGCAAGTTACTTCAGGGCAATAACATGGGAATTTCGCAGGTGAGTATCGAGTCGGGTTTCAATAATGTATCTTATTTTAACCGCAAGTTTAAAGTGCTTAAAGGTGTTACACCGATGGAGTATCAAAGGCACTTCGTTACCAGAAAAGCACATTAATTTTTAAACTGGTCAATAACGGTCAATTTTTCATCAATCCAGTTAATACTTCAGGTTCGGGGAAATCCCAATTTTAAATTTATAAACAATTGGCAAAGGAGGTAATTATTCCCCGGCTGCTGTTGTTAAAATTTATATATAAACCTAATTATATCTCGCGGATGAAACACACCAAAGCGATCCTCTTTGATCTTGACGGAACCCTCATTGATTCTGAAATATGTCACTATAAATGCTGGAATTCCTTATTAGCCCTGTTTGGCAAGCATCTGGAATACGATGTTTACATGAAATATTATTCAGGCGTAGCTTTGAAAGTAAATGCTCAAAAGCTTATTGAAAAATACCGGCTGGATATAACGCTTGACGAAATGGCCGAAAAGCGCGAAGCTATGATGCTTGATACTTTTGAGTCGGAAGATATTAAGCAAATGCCTTACGCCGATGAAATAGTTGCACATTTTAACCAATTAAACGTCCCGCTGGTGCTGGTAACTTCCAGTTCAACAGCCGAAGTAGCGGTTATCTTAAAAAAGATCCGGATCAAAAACGTTTTCCGGCATATTATAACCCGCAACGATGTGAGCCATGCCAAACCACATCCGGAGCCTTACACCCGCGCTATACAATTGCTTGGCTACAAACCCCAGGATTGCATTGTTATTGAAGACACTAAAACAGGTATTGATTCGGCAAAGTCGGCAGGTATTACCTGTATAGCTGTGCAGCCGGGTTTTACAAAAGAGTTCCAGTCCACATGCAATGCTGACGCATTGTTTGAACATTTGAAAGATGTGCAGCAGTACATCAGTAAAAACTACGTTTTAGAAAGCGCTTTTTGTTAGAAAACAACCTTTGTTTTCTGTATAAATTATCCATTTTGATGATTAGTAATAAACTTATCAAATCTGTTCAATTTCTGGCTAATCAAGTATTAAGCACAGCCTCTTTAAAATTTGATTTTTGAGAACATTGCTAAACAGGGGCATAAGCCGCCTCTGCAAATAAACCTTAAATACAGTTGTACAAATTGTGACTGTCGTAATAAACTTATTATTTTTTATACATTATGTCAAACGAGAATTTAATTCAGGAAATTCCAGAGAAAGCGGATTTCGCAAGATTTTTAGGAAAGCAAAAAATCGACTTTGTACAAAGAGTCGTTCCGCAGCCGGGCCCGGGTCAGTTGCTATTAAAAAACATGGCCAATTCATTATGCGGTTCAGATTTTCCATTCCTTTATAACGGCAATACGGAAATATCGCCGGGCCATGAAATTGCCGGAATTGTTGTAAAAGCCGGTGAAAATACCTCAACAAGCGCAGGCACCCGTGGTATAGTTTTTTTAATGGGTTATTGCGGCAAATGCAGAAACTGCAAACAAGGGAATACCAACCAATGCCTTGACAAACAAGCTGATTATGGTTTTACTCATGATGGGGGCTACGGTTCATATAGCGTGATCAATGAAAATGTTTTTTTCCCGATACCTGATGATGTATCATATACTCAGGGAACCTTATTGCTTGATATAATGGGCACCGGCGGCCATGCTATAAAAAGGGCACAGCTTGTTCATCAGTCGCCGGTATCCATGATTGTACTTGGGGCCGGTCCCATCGGACTTGGTATCCTGGCAATGGCGAAGATTATGTATGGGAATGATTTCCCGGTTCTGATTTCAGATGTTGTAGACTATCGCCTTGACCTTGCAAAGAAGCTTGGCGGCTTGCCTGTTAATTTAAATAATGGTTCACTTGCCGACAGCGCCGCTAAACATGGTTTTAAAGAAGTAGATATCGCCATCGATTCCAGCGGTAAGGAAGTGGCCCGGCGCTCGGCATTGGATTTACTTGCTCAGCGGGGTACATTAATTTGTGTTGGTCATGGTGAAGGTCTGCAGCTAAAAATATCTCCCGATCTTATTGCAACCGAACGCGCCATTTTGGGCAGCGAATATTTCAGCTATAATGAACTTAAAGGTAACCTGGAACTGTACCTGAAAAACAGGGACTATTTAGATCAGATTATTACCCATACCTATCCCATTTTAGAACTGGAAGAAGCATTCAGGATTTTTGTAGAGCGTAATTCAGGAAAAGTAATAGTTGAATATTAACATAATGAAAACTAAAATAGCATTATTAGGTACGGGCGAATGGTGGGGATGGCACCATGCAAGGATATTAGCAGAACACCCCGATGTTGATTTTTGTGCAATAATGGGCCGCAACCCGGAAAGGACCCAAGCACGGGCAAATGAGTTTAACGTAAGAAGTTATACCGGTATTGATAAAATGCTGGCGAATGAAAAGCCCGATTTAGTTAGCGTGTGCTTAGGTAATAAAGATCATTATGAACCTACTATGGCCCTTATCAAAGCAGGCGTTCCGCTTTTTGTAGAGAAACCGTTGGTTTTTGACATGAAAGAGGCCGACGCGCTGATAGAAGAGGCTGAAAAAAGAAAGTTGTTTTTCGCCCTCAATTTTAACCATCGCTGGGCTTTACCAATTGAAAAGGCTCACCAGGCTATTAAAGAGGGGAAGCTGGGCAATATTGTGTACGCCACCTGGCGCTTTGGCGGCGAAGGCCCCGAATGTCATCAATGGGAAAACCTTATAGAAACACAATGCCATGGTTTTGACATGCTGGAACATCTTTGCGGGCCAATAGATTCTATCGCCATGCATGCCTCAGATGCTGCGAACAAGGGTTTCAGTTCATACGCCATCTCCCTGCATTTCAGCAATGCGGCAGTTGGCGGTATGACCGGCAGTTATGATACCTCATATGCCTATCCTTTAACCCATTTTCTGGAAATAAACGGAACAAAAGCACGTATTACTGTAGAAGATACCGTTAAAAAATATAGCTTTCAGGAAGTGGGTAATGAAACCGCCGAAGTATGGCAGGCGGGATATTTTAATGATAAGGACAGGATGTTCCATTACGCGTTTGACAAGCATTTCAACGATATGCTGAAAGCTTTTCGTGCAGGGCAGGAACCGCCTGTTAACGCCAGAATGGGACGTCGTGCGCTACGACTGGCCAAGGCTGCAATTGAGTCGTTCGAAAAAAATATCATTGTAAAGGTTACACCAGAGTATTGAAGCTTTAATAAACGGATTTCTTTATTTTTAAGCTATGAAAATTTATTGCAAACCCTCGGCTTTTACATTAGCTATCATTTTTATCTCCTGCCTTTTTAACGGGTGCAAAAGAGATCAAACACCTACCATAGCGTTCATTGCGGGCGCTGCAACCGATTTCTGGACATTTGCAGAAGCCGGTTGTAAAAAAGCCGATGCAGAATTGCCCGGCTACAATGTTGTGTTTAAATACACCACCGATGGCGCTACTGAAGAACAGAAAAGGATAGTTGATGATCTTTTGGTAAATGGCATAGCGGGTGTGGTAATTGCTCCGCTTGACCCAATTAACCAGAGCCCTTTTGTAGACCAAACAGCGCAAAAAATACCCGTTATGATTACCGATAGCGATATTCCTAATAGTAAACGGTTGTGTTATATTGGCACAAGCAATATCGGGGCCGGGCATGAGGCAGGTAAATTAATTAAAGAGGCCCTCCCATCCGGTGGTAAAGTTTTATTGTTTGTTGGAAAAGCGGATGCGCAGAACGCTAAAGAAAGAATTCAGGGGATAAAAGAAGAACTTAATGGGAGCAATATTGAGATCACTGGTATTAAAACCGACAACATTGACCGCGTAAGGGCGAAAGCAAACGTAAGCGATGCACTGGTTAGTAACCCCGAAGTAAACTGTTTTGTAGGTCTCTGGAGTTACAACGGCCCTGCCATATTAAACGCGGTTAAAGAATCGGGCAAATTAAAGGATGTCAAGATTGTGTGTTTTGACGAAGAAGAAGAAACATTACAGGGTGTAAAAAACGGACAAATTGTAGGAACAGTTGTGCAGCAACCCTATGAGTTTGGTTATCAATCTATACACCTGATGGCAAAGTATTTGGCGGGCGATAAAAAAAGCTTACCGGCTAACGGGCAGATCATCATTCCTGCTACCATTATCAAACAGGATAAAGTGGGTGCCTATATTGATAAAATGAATGCTTTGCGACAAAAATAAGGCTTATAATGATAACTTGCTATGTCAGAATCAATAACCGGGAGCGCGTTTAAGCCACAGGAAATAATATTAAAGATGAACGGTATTAATAAAACCTTTGGTATTGTGCCTGTATTAAAAAACGTTGAACTTTCGGTATATAAAGGAGAAGTTTTGGCGCTTATGGGCGAAAACGGCGCCGGAAAGTCTACCCTGATGAAAATACTTTGCGGTATCCATCGGGCAACTTTGGGTACAATATCAATTGATGATGAAGTTGTTTCCATTTTTTCCATAGTTGATGCGATGAACCTGGGCTTTGTACTCATTCATCAGGAACTTAACCTGCTTGATAATTTGAATGTTGCAGGCAATCTTTTCCTGGGCAGAGAGCCAATGAACAAGTTCAGGCTTGTAGATAGCCATAAACTTTATCAAGATGCTGAAAAAGCGCTTGATATGGTAGGCCTTGATATTGCCCCAACCACCATGATCAGCGAGCTTTCGCTTGCGCAGCAACAATTGATCGAAATAGCAAAAGCGCTTTCGCAAAAGGCCAAAATCCTTATTATGGATGAGCCTACTTCGAGCCTTACGCTTAAGGAAACAGAAAAACTATTTGAAACCATCCGTGATTTGAAGGCAAAAGGAGTAACCATTATTTATATCTCTCACCGGCTTAATGAAATAATGGAAATTGCTGATAGAGCCGTGGTTTTAAAAGACGGTCAGAACTCGGGTGTTTTGTTTAAAGATGAAATTACACACAATAACCTGGTTAGGCTGATGGTAGGCCGGGACATTGAAAAGCCAAACCGGGCGTACAATAAGAAAGACGATTCATCATTAAAATTTACAGTAACCGCATTGCGAACCGAACGATATCCACAGCATGAGCTTACGTTTGATATTCATCCCGGTGAAATCCTGGGTATATCGGGCCTCATTGGTTCCGGGCGAACTGAATTGGCAGAATCTATATTCGGTATCAGGAAAATCCGGTCAGGGAATTTTTCTTTGGGGCAACAAGCTCTAAAAATAACCAGCGTTGGGGATGCCATTGAAAGCGGTATTTTTTTAATACCCGAAGACCGCAAAAAGCATGGCATATTTACTGATCTCAGTCTGACTGAAAATATTTCTCTCCCCGACCTTAAAAACTATGCTTCTTTTGGATTTATTGACCGGGACAAAGAAAAAAACAGTGCCGAAAAGCAAATGAAAATGCTGAACATAAAAGCAGCCTCGGCCAGTTCAAATTTGTCGAACCTGAGTGGCGGTAATCAGCAAAAAGTGGCCATTGGTAAGTGGCTGAACCGAACTCCGGCACTCATTATTTTTGACGAACCAACCCGGGGCGTGGATGTGGGCGCAAAAAATGAAATATATGAAATTATGAGAAGCCTATCCGCAAACGGCGTAATGATTCTTGTAATTAGCTCAGACCTTGAGGAGATCATCAATATTAGTGACAGATTGCTGGTTATGCATGAAGGGCAAATCACAGGTGAATTATTTCCGCCTGACTTTAACGAAGAAAAGATAATGCTTCATGCAGTGGGGCATGTTCAACAATTAAACAAATGAAAAAAGAGAAAGGAATACTTATTATATTTATCATACTTTGCGTGTTGGTATCTGTAGGAAATCCAAATTTCCTGGGTGCCACAAATCTGCAGAATACCGCGAGGCTCATTGGCATATTTGGAATTTTCAGTATAGGCAGTGGTATAGTTATTATCACAAGGGGAATAGATCTGTCGGTAGGATCGGTGTTCGCCCTGGTAGGCGTATTGTTAAGCATGATGCTGGTGAAAGAAAAAATGCCCTGGCCGTTTGCCCTGCTCATCATTTTGGCATTATCAATTTTTATCGGTTGGTTTCAAGGATCACTGATTGCCAAATCAAAAATACAGCCTTTTGTTGTTACCCTTTGCGGTTTGCTTTTTTACCGTGGAATAGCCAGGTTTATTTCTAACGATGTAACCATGGGGTTTGGTTATGGCGAACAGTTTACCAGTCTGCAGTACTTTGCTACGGGTAATTTACTGGGCATACCACTACCTTTTATCTTACTGGCAGTTATCGGTGTTATTAGCTGGCTTTTCTTACACCGATCGGTATATGGACGTTATATGTTTGCGATAGGCAGGAATGAAGAGGCGGCATTATACTCCGGCGTTAATGTTACCGGTGTAACTATACTTGCATACATGATTAGCGGCCTTCTGGCCGGAATTGCGGGTATACTCCTCGCTTTTTATACCAATGCAATTGCACCGTCGTCGCATGGTAATTTCTATGAACTTTATGGTATTGCCGCAGCTGTTTTAGGAGGTTGTTCCCTGCGTGGCGGCGAGGGTTCTGTAATAGGGGTTATTATAGGCGCAGCTATGCTGCAGGTTATTCAAAATCTGGTAAACCTTTTAGGCATTCCGAGCTCACTGAACTTTGCAGTAATGGGATTTGTTATATTGACGGGCGTATTTGCCGACAAATATCTGATAAACAGAATAAAAAAACCGAAGAGCCAGCTGGCTGTACCAGATAGCACAGTTTACCCTACGTTTGAATCAAAGAAGGCTTAGTTTAAAAATCACCTATTTTCATATTGAAAGTGGTAACTGTCCTATAGATAACGAGTTAATTGGAACCGATGGATAGCTAATAACTTATTTTTATATCAGTCGCTGATTAGCTATGCCAAGGTTCAGGCTGGCGAAAAAGTGCTTATCACCGCCACGGCCGGGGGCGTTGGCCATTACGCGGTCCAGATCGCCAGACACTTCGGAGCCTATGTCATCGGCATGGCATCTGCGGCAAATAAAAGACTTTGTACTAGGATTGGGAGCGAATGAATTTATTGACTACGAAAATCAGATCTTTGAAGACCTTGTTTCCGATGCAGATGTTGTGATAGATGCCCTACGTGACCCTGCCCACCTTGAACGCTCTATTAAACTTTTAAAAAATGGAGGACGGCTGATCAGTCTGATCACGTCTTTTGACAATGCTGATATTATCAAAAAAGCGTCGGCTAAAAACTTCACACGATTCGCTTGTGGGTAGCATCAAACGGCGAGGATATGACCGAACTTGCCAAATTGTTGGAACAAGGTGTTGTTAAGACGCATATCTCCCATACGTTGCATTTAAAGAAATAGATAAAGCTCATTTACAGGTAGAGTCGGGCCAAAAAACTAATAGATATAACTTTTATTTATATGGTTTTATAAAATGTAAAATCATATTCATAGAAAAATTCAAATATTTAACAACTATATGAAAAAATCTATCTAGATAATGGATATGGGTGCCTTCGGTATCATAACTACAGAGTTCGGCGTAATCGGTAAGCCAACTATTGTTTAAAAGTGAAGGGCGTGTTAAGACAATACTTTTTACTTAAAAGTTATTATATCTCACAATTCAGTATATTTGTAATATAAAACATAGCGTTTTGGCTTCTTTTTTATTGAGAGACCTATTCAGAGACCTATAAAATATCATTAGTGTAAAACACTATATATCAAACTGTTTCGAGTTTAAAAACTCCCTCCGGCTCCACGAGATAAAACCGAACCTAAAACAGTTCGGTTTTTTTATGCTTAACAATATTGTTTAAATTATTGACAATCAGTTGATTAAAACCATTTATTTGTTTATTTTATGGACTTTAGCTTCGAATCCCCATACCTCATAGATTTAAATAGCACACTAAATTAAGTATCTGAAAATCAATATTTTAATAAGAATTCTAAATTTATTAACCCTGCTTATCAATCTAATTTTGTGGCGGAATAGTGGCAGTTTTTATAACACAAAGACTGCCACTATTCCTCTTATTAAATGATCTGTCTCTAAAAATTTTAGCAATTAATACTTGTTTTTAATTATTAAATAAATCTACATCTGCGATAAGGGACAGAAAACATCCCTTATATCAAACAAAAACTTAGATGGCAGGACAATATGGTTACTTTAGATAATCCGCGTTAACTTGCCCCCTCTTGCTAAAATTGTATTGACCACTTTGGGTTCTGATTATCAATTAAAAACAAAAGATTCTAAAATTGGCGATCAGGGGTCAATGGTTTTGGTTGATCTACACAAGACTCCCCCACGCAATTTTTGAAATTATTTTCAACAATACGATATTGTTATTCGGATCGTAATGATTTTACAGGATTTGCTATCGCCGCTTTTATAGCCTGGAAACTTATTGTAGCCATTGCTATTGTAACCGCTGCCATTGCTGATAAAATAAATATCCACCAACTGATATCGATCCTATAGGCAAAGCTTTGCAGCCATTTATTCATCACCAACCATGCAATTGGAAAAGCGATTGCGGATGCGACCATTATAAGCTTCAGGAAATCTTTTGACAACATCATTACAATAGTACTGATACTTGCTCCTAGCACTTTACGAATACCTATCTCTTTAATACGTTGTGTTGCCGTATAGGTGGTAAGGCCGAACAACCCCAATGCAGCAATCGCTATAGCCAAAAGGGAGATAACAAAAAATATGGTTTGCCTTATTTTATCATTATGGTAAAGAAGGTCCCATTGCTGGTCGAGAAAATGATATTCAAACAGGTGCCCCTGATCTATGTGATGTATTATTGCATCTAATTGTTTTACTGTGCCATCAATATTCCCACCGGCAAGCTTGACGGTAAAATAATCTATACTCTGAATTGGATTATTTTGAAAACCGAGCACCATTGGAGCAAGCGGCTCATGTAATGACTGAAAATTAAAATCCTTAACAATGCCTATAACTGTAACAACGTAAGGCTTATCAAGCTTATCAAAATCACCGCCATTACTCACCAATGGGATCTTTATCGTTTGTCCTGTAACATTGATTATTCCAAGCTCTTTTGCAGCCGTTTCATTAATAAGCACTGCGGAAGAATCCACCTTACCTCGTGCGAAGAAATTTCTTCCTTTTAATAATTTGATATTGTAAGTCGGGAGGAACTGATTATCAATTCCCAAAAAATACATATCATTTTCAGAAGCTGCATTATTTATTTTATCACTAACTTTTATCGAAGGAATATTTTTCCACTCACCCGGGACTCTTGAAGTTACAGTAACCGATTTAACCTGTGCCAACTTTTCAAACTCATTTTTTATTGTTTCGGCAGCGCCACGCACTTTTCCGCTGTTTATATCGATCACCACTAACCTGTCTTTATCAAAACCCATGTCCTTTTTATTTACGTATTGCATTTGCCGGTAAATAATTATGGTAGCTGCAATAAAAATAATCGAAACAGTGAACTGAAAAACGACAAGTACGCGGCGCAACGAAATATGGCTACGATTTAATTGTACTTTGCTTTTTAATAACGATAACGGGTTAAGGCCAGACTGGAACAAAGCCGGATAAAGGCCCGCTACCAGGGTAACAACAATAATAATGCCTGCAACACCTAACCAGATGCGATAATCAGTATGCAGATTGATACTCAAATCTTTTTCAGTAAATAAATTAAACGCAGGTAATACAAGATTGACGAGCGCGACAGCAAGAATCACAGAAAGAACAGTTGCAAGCAATGTTTCTATAAGAAATTGTTTTGAAAGCCCCCATCTTGAGGCACCTGCAATTTTGCGTATAGCAATTTCTTTCCCTCTGCTGGTGAATCTTGCGGTAGAAAGGTTCATATAATTGATGCATGCGATAAGAATTATAAAACATGCAACGATGAGAAACACATATATATAAGATATATTTCCTTTTTTTACCGTATAACCTTCAATATCGGTGGAATAAAAGTGAACATCCTTTAATGCCTGTAATTGTATATTGCTTTTGAAGTCAGGAGAACTTTTATGGTTTGCTGCGATAAGGCGATCGAGTTTTGTATTTAACGCGGCTATTTCGGCATTATCGTTAAGAAGGAAATAAGTTGAAAAAGTACCGGATATCCAGTCATCGGCAACAAATTTTTTCGTGCGCTCATTTTTCAGGATAGAAGCTTCTGACACCATCAGGTTAAAGGAGATACTTGAATTGGCGGAAAAGTTTTTTAAAACACCTGTCACTTTAAAAGGCACAGAATCTCTGTCGGCTATCAACAATGATCTGCCGACTACATTTGATGTGCCAAAATATTTTTTTGCCGATTCTTCTGTAATAATGACGGAATTGGGTGCTGTTAAAGCACTGTTGGGATCGCCATACAATAAATGAAAACTAAAGACGGTAAAAAAACCGGGATTGCCTATAATAAAATCTTCATAAAACACATTTGCTTGGTTATCTGCGGGTGTTACATTGGCGCGGCCCCACATGGCAAGGCGTGCTTTATCTTTAACTTCAGGAAGATCAGTTTTTGCCCGTTCCGACACCTGAAAACCGGCACCGGTTGCTCTTTCCGTTTTACCGCCCGGAAAAGTTTTACGTTCAACTATACGATAGATATTATCCGTATTTTTATGAAAGTGGTCGAAAGTTAGCTCATCAAAAACATAAAGTGCAATCAGCAGGAAACTTGACAAACCAATAGTCAGTCCGATTATATTGATGAAAGAAAAAATTCTGTTGCTCAATAAATTTCTCCATGCAGTTTTGAAATAATTTTTAAGCATAATTATAAGTATTATATTGTACGTATTACATATAAGATATAATAGCCTTGAAAACTAAATTGATAGCGTAAAATACATGCCAAATATTTAAATTATTGATTTTTAACAAATTACATAAAAACCAACCTTTATACTGTATCGAAACCGAACGTGCACAGCTTTATTTTGTATCAAAACCGGATAGATTTGACCCGTCCGGAATTGACTATTTTCCCTACGGTTGAGCAATTTTAGGTGGAGATTATGATGAATGAGACCACACCATTTCGGCGCAAGTCCAGGCGGTGAAAGCGGCATGGACTAACCCGGTGAAAAGTTTGAGGAGTGAATTATTAATTTGAGAGATTAGTAGTTCGAGATGAGCTTGAACAACTAATCTTTAACTACAAATTCAAACACCCGCTGTCCGTTTCTGTTGCAGTAAACATTTAATCCTCCTATAGCCAGCCCGATATTATGCCCGCAGACGATACTTCGATATGCAGGCACCTGATTTTTATTTATAGGACCATAATCCTTTAACTTAAAGAAACACCGGTAATCAATTTGATCGCAGGTGTTTTTTGTATGTATTGATTCCATTTTAGTAGGCACTGAATTACTCACCTTTTTGTAGTGAATCGATGTATACGATAGCGTATTAAGCACAAAAAAATACAACAATTTGAATTGCAATGATTTAGCTCCTTTTGCTGTTGATTTTGTATCCTTTCGTAAATATTGAAAGCGGGTATGCAGGTACGCGTGCCCGAAAATTATCTGGATAAAGGACGGAACTTTAAATAGCGATTTGGCCATCGCCAGGTTTTCGGTCAAGGTAAATTGATAGTTTTATTTCTGTATGGTCCAAGCTCACCCGTCTGCATATCCGGCCATCATACATGTGTAGTACTGCCAATAAATTAATCGGCTTTAGTACCACTGCTTACAATTCTTAGTGGGCTCAGACGTAATAGAAAGTAAATTACCGCCGAACAAGGCGTTATTCACTTCTTAAACTCTTTACCGGGTTAGCGGTAGCGGCTTTTATGGCCTGAAAGCTCACGGTTGCCAGCGTTATTAAAACAATTGAGGAACATGTGATCAAAAATACAGCGGGCCCAATGCTAATCCGGTAGGCAAAGCCTTGCAACCATTGGTTCATGATCAACCATGCTATCGGGAATGCTATAAGGATGGCTATCAGTACAAGCTTCAGGAAATCTTTAGTCAACATGATCGTGATATTGTTGACTGACGCGCCAATTACTTTACGAATGCCTATTTCCTTTCGTCGTTTTTGTGCAGTAAAGGCAACCAGACCAAAAAGCCCCAGGCACGAAATGAGTATAGCCAGGGCGGAAAAATATTTGGCTAAAACAGCTACCCGAACCTCAGTTTCATATTGTTTTTGATAAGCCTGATCTAAAAAATTATAGGCAAAAGGGAACCCTGGGTTATACGCCTCATAAAGGTGCTGTATTTGTGAAATAATTTCTTTTTGATGTTCACCTTTGATTTTGATCATCATTTTATAATATGGACTTGTGCCGTTTGCGAACACAATGAAAGATGGTTTTACGGTTTCATGTAATGATTCAAAGTGAAAATCCTTAACTACACCAATTATTTGAAGCTTATTGTCGCCAAAATTCACGTTTTTTCCTACCGGATTTTTTAGATGCATGACTTTAACCGCTGTTTCATTCAATATTGCTTTTCCACCCTCTGCTCCAAAATCCGATGAAAAAGATCTGCCGGCGGCCATACGCATTCCCATGGTTTCAATAAAGTTGAACCCGCCAAAAAAACCTTCAAAGTAAACAGATTCTCTGCTGTTTTTGCCGTCCCAGCTGATGTTGTTTGTGCCAAAAGTACGCCCTACCATATTATGCTGGGTAAAGCTGGCGTTTATCACTCCTGGTACCTTTCTCAATTCGGCAGCAAACGTTTCTTCGTTACCGGCAAGTTTGCCTTCTGAATTAAACCAGATCACATTATCTTTATTATAACCAGGCATAGTACTTTGTATAAATTGTACTTGTTTATATACTACTAATACGGAAACAATAAGTATGACCGAGAGACCAAATTGAAATACCACAAGGCCCTTACGAGCGACCAGCTCTCCGAATGATGAATCCAACCTCCCTTTTAAAATAGCCAGCGGATTAAATTTCGACAGGTACAGCGCCGGGTAGCTCCCGGAAACCAGCCCTGTAAAGAGGGTGATGCCTGCCAGCGTCAGGATGAGTGGTGCGTCGAAAGTCAGCTCAATATCCTTACCCGTCAATTGATTAAACTGTGGTAACAGCAGCCATGCAATTGCTATAGCAAATAACATGGTGGTTGTCGCCATGAGTAATGACTCTGTGAGGAACTGCAACACCAATTGGCTGCGAGCGGCGCCAACTACTTTTTTGATCCCCACTTCTTTCATCCTGCCGGATGCCTTTGCCGTTGACAGGTTCATGAAGTTAATACATGCTATCAGCAATATAAAAATAGCAATGAGCGAAAACAATTTTACATATTCAAGCCGCCCGCCCACTCGTGAACCATGATTGAATGTATTTTTCAGGTAATTATCAGAAAAACGCATGGCATAAGCACTGCGGGTAGTATCACCGCTGTTGGCCCTAATGATATTGGCGATTTTCTTATTTACAAGATCAGCATCCGCTTCCTTTTTAAGCTTAACAAAAGTATGTGGACCGGTATTGCCCCAGGTTTTAACCCAGCCTTGCACATCTGCTAGATATTCAAACGATAATACAAAATCAAACTGTTGCGAAGAATGGGATGGCGTCTTTTCAAAAACACCGGAAACAAAAAAATCCTTATCATGCTGAAACCGGATGTCTTTGCCTATAACATGGTTTGCTGTGCCAAATAATTTTCGGGCAAGCTCATCAGAAATAACAATAGAATTTTTGTCATTAAGCACTCTTCCTTTTTCACCATCTATCAGCTTAAATGAAAAAATATTAAAATAGTCTTTACCCGCATATTGCCCTGTAGCCTTAAAGTTTCTATTGCCGGCAGAGAGCGTAAATTTTTGCCACCAATCTGCCGGGGCAACAGCTGCTGCATACTCAATATCGGGTACCTGCACTTTTAACACATCCCCCATCAGTCCTGACGATTCATCAGATAAAGTTATTGTTCCCCCTGTTTTACGGTGTTCCATAACCTGATATATCCGGCTATCGTCCTCGAAAACCTTATCGTAGCTTAACTCATCATGTACCCATAAATAAATCATTAAGGTACAAGCTAAACCCGCAGAGAGGCCAAGCACATTCAATAGCGTAAATTGCTTATCTTTCTTTAAGTTACGAAAGGCAATTTTTAGGTAATTCTTGATCATAACCAGTGTTATAAGTGATTACAAGGGCATTAATTACCAATATTACTAAATATTATGCCCAATTTATAAATCATTGAATATTAGTTTCTTAAATAAAATTCAATCCTCGCATTGCATCAAAATCGAACAGCTATCGTCCGTTTTTAGCCGATGTTTGACCCTAGAGTTGTTTTTAAGACTCTATGTACGTGCTGCATAAGGGCCATATGCTCCGTTTCTATATGCAGTTCAATGACAAAGGCGCATTTTTATCACCAACCCGCAAGCCTCTCTGAGGTCTTTCTGCTGCTGGAACCAGCTTTAAACCAGCCGACCATCGCAAACAACTAAGCCGTTACAACTGCTTAGATCGTATGGAACCGGAAGAGGAACTGCACAGCTTTCCTTATGATGCCATCATCTCAGGCATCAAGCACCACTACCGCATCACCGAAAATGAACACCAATTCGGCATTGAGCAGGATGGCCTCGTGATCGCGACGGTCAAAAACAAAGCCGGACATTGGCAGCAATTATCCGGCGACCCGCTTAGAAGGAAACTGCTGGAAAGCATCTGCGATCATATTGAAGCGCATTATACCTGACTAACCAGACTTTTCAAAATAGCATCGGACAGTTCCTTTTCACACCCCTATCCCCATGGTAAAACTTTTGACCACGCCGAGAAGTTAGCCTAAGAACAAACAATTTTTTACATTTTTGCCCCATGAATAACCCGGTAACCATCGAGATCAAACGGCAGGATAATTCCTGGAACCTGATCGAGGTAATGCCTGTATGAGTGGAACAGGGCGATGCCTTTATGCCGACCGGCTCCTATCACCTTTGCCAGGGATACCCCATGGAAGACAGCGACCGCTATGACGCGGAGGCGATGCGCGACCAATATATGGAGCACTTCGAAACCCAGCGGGAGAACCGTCCAGGATATCTCGGCATGCTCCATTTCAAAGGCATCGGCTTTTTCGAATAGAAATATGCAAGCAAACAGCTGACCGAAACAGAAGTCTGGCAACTCATTGACTCCATCCAGGATTATATGTCCGGCAAAACCCTGATCACCGAAAACCGTATCCTTGCCCAAAGCAGCAACGTCCCAAAAAGATATCGACCTGCGTTTCCGGTACGGCAAAAACCAGACAACCTATCATACCGGCATCGAGGAAATGGGGGGGCCAGTTTATCTTACTGGTCAACGACGAACCGGCCACCCGGATAGAGCTGGGAAGTCACCAGCGGCGACATTGTTGACAGGGACCTGCTGGCTGAGGTCATCCACCGGATCAAAGCGAATAGGTAATTCAGCCCTCCCCAAAGGTCAGGTTAAGCCTGGCTTTCATTGGCAGAACCGTATCTCCACAGTTTAACATGAAAAAAGTAAATATTTGATGTTTATGTGCCAATCACCTGCGATGGACAGGGTGCCGAACTTGCAACCGGTCAAAAAAATGCAGTCAAAGCTTTGGAACCTGAGCGAAGAAAGAGCCAGGGGCAAAACAAACACGGTCAGTAAATTAAACTCCTAACTCAATGAAGTCCAACACTAGTTAAATTATAATCCTCCAAATCAATTCTTTAGCACAACCTTAAATTTCTTCTTCGGTCCAGCTATGTATGTTTCTACTGCCTTATTAACAAGAGCAAAAAACAAAATATTGATATTGAAAGTGAGCCAGTTACATGTTTTTTTTACGTTCCCTTCAGGTTGTTAATTACACTATCGTGTTAGCACTCGTTCGATGGCGTTCGCCCCTTCAAAAACGAACACCCAAAATCTCGTCTTAGTATTGTGCTAATATCACCAAAGTATCACTTATAGGGGCTATACGTTCGCGGCCTTTTAAAAAGCCAAGCTCTACCACAAAAGAGAAACCGGCTATGATCCCCCCCATTTCGGCAATGAGTTCACTTGCTGCTGTTACGGTACCGCCGGTAGCGAGCAAATCATCATGGATCAGTACACGCTGGCCAGGTTCAAAAGCATCGGTATGGCATTCAATAATAGCTGTCCCGTACTCGAGCTTATACGCTTTTTGCTTTATGGTAAACGGTAGCTTACCCGCTTTGCGTATAGGCACAAACGGAATACCCAGTTTAGTAGCCAGCATAAGCCCGAACAAAAAGCCGCGGCTTTCTATACCGGCTATTATATCTATTTGCGTACCCTTTAATTGTTCAACAAAAGCACCAATGATATTAGTGCACAAAACCGGGTACTTAAGTATAGGTGTAATGTCTTTGAAAATAATCCCTGGCTTAGGAAAGTCAGGAATATCACGAATGGCCGATTTTATCTGCTTAGTTATCATTTAAAAACTAAATAAAGCGCAATTTTACGCAAAATTCCTTCATCAAGTAGGTAATATTTCTCATATCATTTATCAAATCACAATCGCGCTGCTGGTATGGTATTTTAAGGAATGGCATTTATTTGCTTAACGTCAGATACGAGGGGCGCCTTTGTATTTACATTTGGTAAATGTGTCTTATCCTGATATCGCTTGTCACCCGTGGTGCTGTCCGGCTGGTTGGTAAAATCATAGCTCGTGCTTACCACGTCATAGTTGTTTTTGATATGGCCAACATCTGCCGGCATATCGGTTAAGCGGCTCTATGCCGAGATTTGGGTCTTAAATTGATGCTGTTTTACATTTTACTAAAAAAATTAGCAATTTACAATCAAAAGCGTTATATTTGGGGAAAGATTTTTTATGCCGGATAATAGCACCCTCCTAGCTGTTAGCGCCTTCTCCGGTTTGGCAGGTGCTACACTAACCCAGGCTTTAAGCGGGTTATTTACTTATGTCAGTGACAAACGAAAATATGATAATGAGGTCAAAAATCAATATAGGAGTAAGAAAATTGAGATCGCGGAAAGTTATTATTTCATGACCGGGGAGACGATGGCCATTTTAAAGAAGAATATCAATTACCGAAAGAACCGGAATGATGCACGAAGTGAATCAAGTTTGAAATTTCTGAACGAAGAGATCAAAAAAGTGGACACGCACCTGCAAAAACTGAACGAGGAGAACTGGAAACATAACCTGATCGGGCTTTACTTTGATGTAACCCTCTCCCGCAACGATATTATTGCGGTCAATACCATGACCCATTTACTATTTCTGAAAAATTTGGATATCGCAGACCGCCTTATGAAGGCAGAAGGTGAAGAAAAGGAAGGACTTTATGGCCTGTATAACCAAAGCATATTTGATCTTTGCGGGCAGTATGAAGCTATTTATGAGATATTAGGTAATGATATGAACCTCGTAAAGCGGGAATTACAGGATAGTTTCCGAAGCAGCCAACCTTCGTCCCGACTTAATTTTCGATAGAAAGCCGTATAAGCAGCCAGGTATTGTTTTGCTGTAAGGGATTGCCGACACCAGTAGCCGTCTTCCTTACGTATTTAAATATAAGTATAGCGAGTTGTTTGTATAAGCTCTATTTATATTAGACTAGCTTTTTGAAATGTGAATTATGTTTACTAAACTTTAACCTTTACCAAAAGTAAACGAGTTAAAATTATAAATGCATTTACGGGTAGTCATAAAAAAGGATCTGAACTGCTACCGCTCGTTTTTAGATGGGGGATATAAAGCCATGCAGATTGACATCGGCAGGCTGCCATTGGACAAAGCACCTGACCTTTAAAGTTAACCACAATATCGAGCGATAAAATCCGCGACATATTACAACTATCATCAAGAGTCTTAAGGAGATACCAGGGGAGCAGAAAATACAGATAAATTCCATTAAACTACCAATTATCTGTCCTAAAGGGACCGGCAGGAAGATCGTTTTTATCATATAGATTACCGCCGGGGTTTGCGCTCCAGTTATAACGCACTGCTACCGGCTTTTTCACAAAATCAGATCTAACAATCACCCGATCACCAGTTAATTTTGCAATTGCAGGATAAAACTTCTTATCATCAGCCGCAACTGTAAAGCCCTTTAGCTCTCTTTGTGCCTTAACCATTAATCCATTACTGATATTGGAGAAAGATATCATCGCACTGTCTCCCTGGCACACCAAACCATCAAAGGTTGGGCCTAAATATTCAATATCCTTCCCATATGCCACTTTTGCACTTGCTAAATAAAGCCTTTCACCTACTGGCTTTTTATTTTTGGGATGCACATCTGTCGAGTCGCCAACATCAGTGGTAATAACCATGCCAACATTGGGGTATTTCAATAATTGCGACTGTGCTTCCCTAAGTGTTATCCAACCATTTCCGCCATAGCTATAATTCGGCAACTGCACCAATAGGAAAGGGAGATTCCCTTGCTGCCACCTGATTCGCCAATCCGTCAAAAGCAATGGGAGTAACGATTTGTATTGTTCCGCATTACCGGCATTGCCCTCTCCTTGATACCATAAAATGCCTTTAATGCCATAATTAACAATCGGTGCAATCATGGCGTTGTACAGGCTTGTTGGTTGGCCGCTAAAAGAGGTTGAGGTTATCAAAGGCGGCTCAATATTTTCATCAATAGCCCATTCTGCTTCTAACGGAATATTAAATTTATGATCTGCAGAATATACTGCCGGATGATCTCCAGGATTGCCAATTCTGCCATATCCCCACTCGGACAGCCAGCGAATAGTAATAGTATTCCTCCCCTTCTTTATTAGTTTGGCAGGAATTCTGTAAACTCTTTGGTCTTCCCTGTTATCACGCCCCACTTCTATGCCATTCACATAAGTAATGTCCTGCATTTTTACCTCGCCCAATGACAGATAAAGATCATGCGCCGGAGTTTTAGCACCCACATTAAACTCCTTACGCACCCAGATCAGGCGATATCCCGGGATATTTAATTTCGACGCAAAGATCGGGTATTTTACTTTCTTCCATCGGCTGTCGTCATATACCTCCTTATAAACGCCAAGCTTATAGCCCGCACTATCGGTTCGCACAGCCTTCAAATAAATCTGCCGCACACTGTCGACCTTTTCCTGTAAAGCGGCCCAGTTTGGATTAGTTTTCCTGATTTCGTGAATACGTTTGCTAAAATCAGGGTGGGCAGCCAGCATATCCGCGCTTATCCAGGCCTGTATGGGTGTTCCACTATAGGAAGTATGTATAATTCCTACAGCAACATGTTGTACCTCGCTGAGCTTACGTGCAAAAAAATAAGCTACAGCAGAAAAATTGGTGGCATTACCTGGCGTACAAATTTTCCATTCTCCTTTTTTTAAATCTTTTAAAGGAGTGCTACTCACCGACTCTTCGACATGAAACTCCCTTATATTCGGATAATCGGCCTTTTCAATTTCATATTTACTATTTAATACCGGCCGGTTCATTTTAAAGTTCATGTTTGACTGCCCGGATGCAACCCACACCTCTCCAATCATTATATTGTTCAGGATAATTTCTACTCCGTCTGCCCTTACTTTCATCCGGTAAGGCCCTCCTGCTTTTAATACCGGCATTTTTGCTATCCACCTTCCGGCACTATCCGTGACTGCTTCGGCATAATGCCCCGCTAAAGTCACGGAAACTTTTTGTCCAATATTTGCGTCACCAAAAACGGCAGCATTAATGCCTTGCTGAATAACCATATTATTGCTGAACAAGGGAGATAGCTTTAATGCTGTTTGTGCATTCGTTACTGCTGTTATAAACAGTGCATAAATTACAATTAACCAATATTTCATTTTATATTATATCTATAACCAACTACCAATCAAAAATCTAATATTAGATATCACTTTTAACAGTATAATTATGCCCCTTTACCAAAGGGAAACTGTAAGATTGAAATCTTTTGGAAAACATGGCATCTATCTTCTTTTTTGAATTAATATCCGTTACCTGAATATTTAATCGTTCCCAGTTTACATTCATGATCGTTATAATAGAGGAGGATTTACCATCGGGATAATAAAATCTGTAAGATGACTGTTCTTTACTAATAGGATAAACCGTAGCTATAAAGGTGTCAGACTCTTCGCTTTTTTTGACCAGCACGCCTTTCCCCCCGATAAATGCCGGGATCTTACCATCAGGGAATTTATAATTATTTAAAACAGTGGGCCCCATAAAACATCTTCCACTTTCATAGTCAATCCATTTACCCTTTGGTAAATACACGTTTCTTGTTGATGCCGTTGCATAGTCATCACCGTATATAGGTGTAGCCAACAGAGACGGCCCCAGCATCCAGCAATATTGTCTTTTCGTTTTATTAGCTATATTGTAGGTGTTTGAATCATTGGGAAATGCGATGGGCAATGGTGTCATAGTAGTTGGGAAACCCGTATAATAGCTTTCTACAGCTGCGCTATACAGGTAGGGCGCAAATTCATGATGCCACATCGCAGCCTTTTTGATGGCATTTTCATATGCCGGGTTTTCGATATGCCATGGGCCCAGACCCATCGACATGGCAGGGCATACCGCTGCGAAAAATGCATTTTTAAGAAAATAACGCTTCTGATCGTCTTTTAGTGGCGGTTTAAGATATTTACCTCCAACGATATCTGGATAAGTATTTGGGGTTCCGCTGGCCGCATCATTCAGTACGTTGATCACAGGCCTGTCCTGGCCATGTCCATATTCCGTATCTTCGACCCGCAGGATATCCCCGGGAACCGAATAGGCGGAATTCCTGACCATGACATAATACCCTTTCTGCATTAGAAACTCGTTGACCTTGTTACACTTGGCATCGTTGTTTAATTTCTCCCCATCTTTCAACATGGTATCTTCTTTATAACCCTGCACTCCCCATTTTTTAACACCGGCGTAGAACCATTGAAGCGCGGAAACATTATCAGCATCGAGCACGTAAGTCGGCCCCTTAGGAAATACAGCTGAAAACAGTGCAGGATTATTGTTTATATCTTTCAGGAAGAAACCTCTTTGCGCGCCTTCCCTGGAATATTCCCCATCATTGGCGGGATCGTAAAATCCACCTTTTTCGGGCAAGGCTTTAAAATTTACCCTCAGGCCAAGTATTAAATGGAGGTTCCTGTCAGAAAAATATTTTTTAAACGCAGCAACATCCGGATACCTGGGATTTGCAAGTTTGTCCTTCCTGCCAGGCTGTAATGAGTTATCCCATATTCCGAAACTTGTTGTTGCGCCTTCTGTTGCCAGGCTTCGGTCTCCTTTCCAAAATCCCGAGCCAACTACTACCCATTTTAAAGGATAACCCTTATCAAGGTACATTTGTACATCTGATTGAACCGTTGCCTGCGCAGCATTCCATCCCAAGGAACCAAAGGCCTCATAACCTAAATCAAAAAAATCAAATTTCGGCTTAGCATCAGGATATCCCACTTTCTTTTTTACCGACGCATAGTTGCTATAGATCTTTTGAGGTGTTCCAAAAAAATAATAAATACTAATTGCCTTTACCTTATTGGCACCAAGCCTTGTTCCCCGTTTGTTTATCGCTACGCGTTTACTCCCATTATCGAACAACACCTGGGCAAATTGCTGTTTTGGAAAAATAGCAAATGTGGAAACAAACCGCGTACCATCGCTCAAGTTTAAAAAGTTGTTGTTACTATAACCGAATACATTAATCCCCTCACCGTAGGAGCCATGATCTCCAAGTCCATAAGCCGGACCAATGCCTGCAATACAGGCTTCAATGGTATAATTACCAGCTGGTTTTGACTGCATATCTTTTTCCTTATTTTCTGCTTCAGTATCATCAATTGCTATTTTCAAATTGATAACATCATCAAAAAAACGAAAACTCGCCCTGGCTTTTAAACCATTTGAATTATGAAGGATACAGGAAAAAAGCGTGTCATTAAGAACAATTGTTTTTTCGAAAACACAGGAAGACAAAAGGCTATTTCCTGATCTTGAAAAATTAACGCCAGATTCTGGACTGAAATCAGCGACCATTTTCCCAGTACTATCCTTAAAAGCGTAAGCAAATTTATTTTTACGGATTATCAAGGTATAATGATGCTTTTTAATATATAAAATTCCTTCATCGCCATAGCAGAAACTACTTATTAGCAAGCTTAGCACAAGCGGGCATATGATCATCTTAACCTTATTCATAACGGCATTAAGGAGCTTACTCATAAATTATACGATATCAATGTGATAAATCGCGGCACTGACATATTCTGATGGATGATTTACTTTTAATATAAGCATATCGGTCATGATAGGTTGAATTAACTTTATTTGGTTAACTGTTTGGTAATTGCCTGTTTTTTCAAATAATATATTTCCAGTCCCATCGTATAACGCATAATTCCGGACGCAAAAAGGAATAACGCTTTCGGGATGGTCAAATAAAGAGGATTCGAGCGCATGATCATAATCAGTATCAAAAAAAATAGTGAGGGCACTAATTAATTGTGGCTTTCCCCATCTAAAGGTAAGTGCTGGTGATTTATCACGATGATCAGCGCACCAGGCATTTGTTTGTATATAAGGACGGGTAAATCCGCTAAGTATGTTTTCAGCCTGATACACCTTTAACGCAGGTTGTATTTTCATGGCTATATTTTGTCTTTCGGGTCTGCGTTTAGGAATCCAGAATTCAAAGCTTTCAACGCCGGAATCATTTGGCGCTTCCTGTTTGCCGTTGTTAGATACAGCTTTGTTTTTACCGTTAAAAAGTGCAGTAATTCCGGTAAATAATTGACGGCTTGTTTTAACAGCTACCCGGTCGTTTTTATGAAATATCAAAAAGCCATACTGGGTCCGGGGAAATTGCTTTGTAAAGTTTAGTTGTATTTGCTGTTCCCCTTTCATCATGGGAATTTCAATAAGTTCAAGGGTTTCATCGGGGGTGTAGTTATCTGCCTTCCGGCTGTATCGCAATTCTGCCCTTAGGATGGTGTCTTGTAATGCAAGCACCGGCAAACTGAATTGATAATATACTGCTGTTAATGGCAACAACTGTGCTGCCGATTCCGATAACATATTCCAGTCGCCATCAGCAGAAATTTCGGATAATTCCAATGTCGATGTCGCATATATGGTGGGTATGTCAATACTTGATTGGTGTTTTATAGCAATACCGGGCAGGCCTTGCCCGGTTCGGTTGAGTTGCTGTTGCAGCACTGTAATCAAAAAGGGGTTCATGATTCCGGCGGGATTTACTTTATGTTTGATGCACAAAGCAGCGGCCATACCCACTGCCTGTGCGCCATGCGCGCAAGTGGCCATTACCCTTGACGAACTGAATGCCACATGCGTTGCACTAATAATTCTCCCTGCAAAAAACAGGTTATCTATATCTTTGCTCACATAGCAGCGGTACGGTATCGTATAAATTCCTTTACTGTGATACTGGTTACAGCTTGGTAACTCACTATAGACGCCGTCCGCGGGATGAAGATCCAGCGCCCAGCCGCCAAAGGCTACCGCATCCTCAAAATGCTTTTGTTCAACAACGTCTGTTTGCGATAGCATATATAATCCTTCAAAACGCCTGCTTTCCCGTTTACCGGGAATCGTACCAACCCATTCCAGGGTCAAGTTGGCAACGTCTTCAAATTGTCCGGAATTTTTAATATAATCCCATATACCATATACAATTTTCCATAGCTCCCACTTAATCTCCTCAGTCTCATAAACCGTATCTTTTCTGCCCCCATATTCAATCCACCAAAGCCTGCACCCATGATCTTCAGGATTTAAAATTTTATACTTAGGGAGTTCATTGATGTTTTTGAGAGCAAAGGCCGGGGGAACAAATTTCACAGGATGATTTGTCCGTTTGCTATAAAAATAAATAGAATGGCCCAACAGTTCGCCATAAGCCTCATCTGGTGCAAGGTTTTCGTTAAATTCTGTTTTACTCTCTGCACCTATCCTGAAAGATGCTCCGCTTAAAAAACCTATTGAGCCGTCCCCGGTAGCATCGCAGAATAAGGTTGCAGATAATTTATAGTCGGTTGAGTTTTGACTGCAAAATGCTTTAACATGATCAATGTTACGTTCGTCGTTTTTATTCAACTCATATACCGCCGTATTCAGCAATAAAGTAATATTAGGTTCAAGCGTCACTTTTTCCAGCAATATGGTATCGAGTATCAGGGTGTTACCTTCTTTGTTACGGTAAAGGTTCTCCAGCAGGATTTCATCTATTACCCCACCTTCTCTCGACCAACGATTATTATTCCCCATGTGTGAGGTAGCCCCAAGTATCCACAACCTGATTTCACTGCTGGCGTTTCCACCCAATACAGGACGGTCCTGTACCAATATCACCTTTATTCCCTGCCTGGCTGCAGTTATAGCAGCACAGCAACCTGCCATACCGCCACCGGCAACAACAAGCTCTGCCGACATCGCAACCAAACGGTTAACACGTTTTTGAACTGCTTTTTCTGTTATCATTATTTATCTTATATTATTTTTCAAGCTGTAATTTGTTTCTGTAATCGCCTGGCAGACCGCCATACAGGAAAAAAAACACCTGCAGTAGCTGCTCCTACGATCATGGCGATACCGCCGTTTTTTGCAAGAGTGCCTAAAACAAGCACACCAATACCGACAATTCCAACAGATATGGCAATCACTTTTATACCAAAAACATTCTGGCTGATAGCTGAATTTCGGTGCCGCTCGTCTTCTTTGGTACCGACGGCAACAAGCCGCCTGTCCGGCAAAGAGATATCGGCGATAACCGGCAGCATGAATTCGGCGGCAAGCAGGACGAGCACGGGAAGCCCAACACCTAACGCGGTTTCCTCAACCCTATTAAGAGAAATGTGTAATAATCTCGGTGCTATAGTTTTAAAAAACAAGCTGACTACCAAACTACTAACAGACGCAGCAATAACCGATGTCGCATTTTGCTTTTTTGAATAAAGCGACCATAAAATTGGTGCAAATAATGAACCTCCCGCAATTGATGCCGTACTCAGCACTACTTCAACTATTCCGCCAACCAGCGGAACCATCATGGCGATTCCGATAGTTAAAATGCCAAAAAAAACGGTGAATATCCGTGCCGAATTGATGACGTTCTGTTCGGTTGCCGCCGGCCTTATCAGTTTTTTAAATACATCATTGGCAAAAACCACGGCTACCAAATTAATGGTTGTATTGGCTTTGCTGGCCGTTGCCGAGATCATGCCTGATAATACCAGGCCTATCAAACCTGCAGGCAAAACCCGGCTGCAAATCATCATATAGGCGCCCTCGGGCTGCAACCCTGTTAAGCCAGGATTCAGCACCCTATAGATCATAGGTGGCAGCATCCATATAAAAGGGCTTATCAGGTATAAACCCGCGAAGAGGTAAGCTACCCTACGCGAATTTCTAACGTTTGACACACTGGTATAACGTTGTACATAAGCCCAGTTACCTCCAATATAAATGGTTTGGTAGGCCAAAAAAGCCAGGAAGAACTCAAATGAATATTCGGAATTAAAAAACTTAAAGAAATCTGCCGGAGCCTTGCCGGTAAAATTATGTATCCCACCTACTTCACGAAACGCCAGGGGAATAACAATAAAAACCGCAGCAGTCAATATAACAAACTGAACCACGTCGGTTACGAGTACCGCCCATAAGCCGCCCGCGGCGGTATATAAAATAATGATGCCACCGATAATTAATATACAGGTATTTACATTAAGACCGGTTGCCACATTAACCATTTTACCAACGGGATACAATACCGCCGCAGTTGATAACAGGCTGTAAAGCATAATTAAAATGGTATAAAACTGCTGTGTTTTATTATTAAAACGTTGCCCGATGTATTCCGCAGCAGTTAGCGCGCCTGTTTTTTTCCATTTAGCAGCAACAAATATGGCTACTAATAAACCACCAATGACCATGGTAAGCTGAATGCCATTGGCAACAAGTCCGTACTTATAGGCAATTGAACCCCATACCACAAATGTACCTGCAGAAAAGTAGCTGATAAACAAAGATAAACCATTAATCCACCAGGGCGTTTCACCGCCCGCCTCAAAATAGGAATTGCCATTTTTGCTGCCCATATGGGTAAAAGCCATTCCAATGCTTAGTATTAAAAGGGCAAAAACGCCCATAACTATAAAATCCAGTTTATTCATTGTTAATTGATTTCTGTTTTGCTTGGTCCTCTAACTCCCAGCTTTCACTCCACATCACTTTAAATTTATTCGCTTTAAAAACTACAGGCAGCCATAAATACCGGCCATCAATAGCATTTTTCGGGTTCCATTTATCCGCCATAAAAATGAATGTATTTTTAGTCCCCATAACGGGCAAAACGAAGGTGCTCTGTCCATGGAAAGTGAGTGCCGAATCAGGTCCTTCGCAGGGGTTACCCAGCTCTTGCCAAGGGCCGAATATATGAGTAGCTACCGCTGAACGAGCCGCATTTGGAGCCCATCCGGTGCAGCCGGATGCTACGAAAAAATACTTCCCATTGGCTTTAAAAATAGCCGCAGCCTCCATAAACCTATCCGGGAATACTCGGGCAAATCGCCCTCTGGTTGATAAGTAATCGTCAGATAACTGACTAATATGTACCGTACGGTTTTCTTCAGATGTATAGATAAGATAGGCCGAATTATCTTCATCCACAAAGAGGTTCATATCTCTTGACATTTGCCCTTTTTCTTTATCCCTTAATAAAATACTATCTCCTTTATTTGTATCCGGTTTATAGCTGATGGGCAGGGTGCCTTTATCAGGTCTTTCGGCATGATGAAAAACATAAGGACCAGTTATTTTTTTACTTGTGGCAACACCGCACAATGCAGCTTTATAACCCTGATCTTTTAATTCCAGGTGGAACCACATGATAAATTGCTTATTTTTTTTGTTGTAAATGACCTTGGGCCGTTCAATAATAGCTCCCGGGGCAATCGGGCTGTTTTGGGCACCGTCGACAGCAAGCACAATCCCGCTGTCTACCCAATGATGAAGATCTTTTGAAGTATAACAGTGTACACCGACATATGCTCTGTTACCTTTTTCACCAGCCACTTTGTGTTCGCCAAACCAGTAATAGTTACCATTGTGCCACAATACACCTCCGCCATGTGCATTGATGTGGATGCCATGATTATCCGGCCATTCTTTTCCCGGCTGAAACGCGCTCGCAGACTGTGCCTGAACGGTGGTCAGGGTTAATAAATGTGCTGAAACGATTATTACTATTATGCTTAAATTGTTCATCATTTTCCGGTAGATCGCCTGATTAATATTCTACTTTATAATCTTTTTTCAAAGGTATGCCGCTCCAGGCTTTAACAGCCGTCCATGGCGTGGGCGGATCTGTCCAGAAATGATCTGATGCGGGTAAACCAAGGGTGATAAAACTTAAGCTGGCCATGTATAAACTGCCGGTAGAGGTATATACATCAGCCGCCATGCGCTGAGACCCGTTAAAACCCAGTACCAACCAGCCGCGGGCATCAAAATTTTGCTTACCGCTGAATAGCCTATCCGTTACTTTGGTGAGGGCACAACGCACCTGGGCAGGTGATATATCTTTCGGTAATGCATGGATCAGTGCAGTTTGTGCCAGCGCCTGAAAAGCTGCTGTACGATAGGTCACAGAACGGCCGATTGGCGGATAGTACCCATCGGGGGATATGATCCGCTCAGAAAATTCGGCATAACGCACCATCCTTTTTAATGCCTGGTCGTACTCACTTTCTTTTGTTAACCTTCTGGCATTGGTAATACTCAACAGATCCACTAACATCGGATGGATCACATAAGCGTTATAATAATCCATACTGAATTTTTCCCCGTCGCTGTACCAGCCATCCCCAACATACCATTCTTTCATTTTATATAAGGCAATATTTAACCTTGCCGGGTCATATTGCTCCCCTATGCTTAACAGAAAACCTTCGGTAATACCGGCAAAAAGCAGCCAGTTATTATAGGCGCCCGTACGCGTACGCAGCGATTTGAATTCATTAATAAAACGTTTTTTGGTTATACTGTCCAAAGGTTCCCATAACGCTTTGGGCGCGCGTAGAAATGCCTGGGCCATGTACGCCGCATCAACTATGGCCTGGTTGCCTTTTCTGAAATTAAGATAATCGGCATTTTGAGGATCAACGGCATTTTTGAACCCTTTCAATAACTCGGCACGTAACCCGCTTCTGAGTATTCCCTCCTCTGTGCCATCATCAGGCAATGCCAGCCAAGGTGCAACACCCGCCGCGGTGCGGCCTACTGCTTCTAAATAACTCACCTCTGCAGCCTTTAGGTTATAGGCTTGCGATATTTCCAGAGGCATATTTTTTTTCAGGGTACTATTGGCCAGGTTATGAATAACCGGATATGCTATTTTATACAGTAATTTAACCAGGTATTGCCGGTCCATTAAACCGGTTGGGTTAACCGGCTTAAAAATATCAGTATTATTGGTTTGAGCCAGTAAAGTACCGCTCCAGCCAATTCCTATAGTGAAGAATATAATCGTAATGCAAAAGTTTCTTTTCAATTGGTTCATTTATGAACTGGAATTAAATTATAAGTACCATTTTTGATAACGAAGCAAGGCTTCCAGAAAGTAATAATCAGCATAGGTTAACGGAACATCTACTTCACTTTTAAAAGGCAATGCACCTGTGCTGTGCATCAGTAAAAAACCTCCGTTACTGCCATAGGCCGCGCGGTATTTTGAAGATGATAATGAGCGGAGCATTTTCTCCGCCACATTGATGTATCGGGTCTTCTCTTTTCCGTAGGTATATTGTCCAAGTTCTAATAGCGCAGAAGCCATTATTGCGGCGGCTGAGGCATCTTTAGGTTGTTCAGGCTGATCGGGGGCATCAAAATCCCACGCGGGCACCTTATCTGCGGGCATATTGCGGTTATTTAAAATAAAATCAGCTACCTGTTTTGCCTGCTGCAGGTAGGTTTTATTTTTGGTGAAGCGGTACATCATAGTATATCCATATAATGCCCAGCTTTGTCCCCTGCTCCATGACGATGAATCCGAATATCCCTGCCATGTTCTTTTTTTGATTACCTGCCCGGATGCCGGATCATAGTCAACAACATGATAACAACTGTAATTGGGTCTGAAGTGGTTGCGGAGCGTGGTATTCGCATGGTTGGCAGCTATCTCTTCAAAACGTTTATCGCCCCCGTTATGGCCTGCCCATTCCAGCAATTCCAGGTTCATCATGTTATCAATAATCACAGGGCATTTAAAATTGGTGGAGGCATCCCACGACTGAATGGCCTTAACTGAGGGGCGGTACCTGGTAGCCAACGAACCGGCAGATGTCATAATTACCGCTTTATACAAAGCATTGCCCGTAAGGCGGTAAGCATTGCCAAAGCTGCAGTACATCATAAAACCCAGATCGTGATTGCCGGTATATGTTTTCTCTTTTTCCAGTATGGATAACCGTTTAACAGCTTCGGTCATGATAGCCGTATCCCTGGAATATTCATACAGATACAGTAGAGTGCCCGGATAAAAACCACTACACCACCATTTGATATCACTTGCAATCACCTTGTTTTTCTGCACATCATAGGTTTTTGGCATAACTTCGGGAGGCACGTTGCGTATCAATAACTTATATTGCCGCGTAGCAAACAAAAAATTATTGGCTATCAATTCCCTCATTTTTACCTGAGCAGTATCCTGTTGTGCATATAATAATAGTGGAACAATGTTCAAGACCATTATACCAAGCATATATTTAACCGTGTTACAAAATCTCATTTTTTCATAGCTGTTTATGTGTTGATACCAGGTTCAGCTTATCGTTTTCATCATAAACCTCAACAGTACATTGTTCTTTCATCCTTTTTGATAAATTGTGAATGATCTCTTCTGCATAAAGCATTTTTACATTGTCTATCACTTCCTGATATGGGAAAAAACCATTATCTGTAATCGAAATACATTTGATGATGCAGTCATTTCTGTTAACATCACAGAACCGGTCACTAAACTGCCCTACCTTGTTAAGCGATAAAGCCCTGGAATAAATCTCACCCCATTCCAATTCGTCCGTCTTGCTGCCAGAGGCTTCAAACTTTACGTTTAACGAATCAGTCATCCCATTACTTCTCCTGTACAGTACAATTTCTTTGGATGGTAATTTTCTGAACTTCTTTGTTTTTATGGTTTCATAATACTCACTCCATTGCTTTTCAGAAAAATTGGATCTTCTGACAATTTCGCGCTCGGTATCCAATATCGATTTGCTGATGATATAGGAATAATAAGTTTGCTGATCAAAATCAATTGTGCCATAAACCAGTCCTCCTTTTTTTACCTCGCTTTCGCGAGCGATATTTTCCTGTCTCCACTTGGCCGTAAATACCTCATAATTAAAACCTATTAAAATTCCATACTGATTCATCACGCTCAGGCGGGCTTTCTGATCCTTACATTTCTCTAATATTTTCTCTTTTAACCAGAGCCTTGGTATTTCGCCTTTAAATGAATGTTCCCAAAAATCTGTTCTATCATATGTTCCGTATTTGTTCACGAAATATGTTATGCAGTCGGATCTCAACCCTTGCTTTATAAATTCATACTCCTCTTCATAAATAGGTTCCCCATTTATTCTCGCCACTATATTTCCAGGTTCATCTACGGCAGCAGCAGTTGCCTGGTTATTGAAAAAGGGCAGCGAAAAAATCACCAACAAAATGCTCCTCAGTTGAAAATACTTTATCACATCTCTCATATTTATGTTGTATATGGGCCTATTCAACTATATTTACTTTTCCAATAATTTTATCCGTTCCATTGCTTATCTGTACCAAATAATTACCGGAGCGAATGTTTGGCAATATAATTTGCGAATCGTTTTTCCCTTTTGAAACATTGAGTTTACTTTGGTATATGTTGTTTCCCATTATGCTTCTGATGTATACAGTTGCAGGTCCGGATATCGTCGATATGTAGGATATACTTAATTGCTGGCCTGTTTTTATAGGATTAGGAAAACACAGCAAGCCCGATTGCTGGCTTTTATAATTAACAGGGATCGTTTCGCTATAAATCGTTTTATTTTCTTTGCTAATAGTATTTAGTCTATAGTAAACCTTGCCTTCAACTGGATTATAATCTAGACTTTCGTAATCAAAAGCGCGTGCTTTTGCAGGGATCATTGTCAGTTCTTTAAAGACCGAGCCATCAATGCTTCGCTCCAAAATAAAATGTGAAATCTGCTCTTCATGATCTGTAAGCCAGTTTAGTTGAACTTTTTTGGATGCAGGCTCGCCTCTAAAGCTATTTTTCCGAAGTTGCGGAGAGACAGGCGTCCCATTATAAGCCCCGATATTGGGCGCACTGCTCGTGCCAACTGCATTCCCCCAGTAATCCATACCGCCGTTTCCGCTGATTATTGTACCGGCGCCAATTGCCGGCGAACCGGCCTGTAATTTGTATCCATCCACATTTCCAAACGTTAACGTGCCGCTCACCATACCGCCTGTTGTTCCCGTTCCGGGAGCGGTTAATAAGGGGTCAGTAAAAATATTATGAGGGCCGGTGGGTTCACCGGTTGTATGAACACCGTAGATAATATTATAGTCAAATACTTTGGTGCCGCTTATGGAATCCATAGCCACCCACTGGTTAGCGTCCGTTAACTGAAAAATATTATTCTGGATATAGATATCCTTCGGAAACTCACCTCCCCAGTTGTCAATCACAATGGGCCGGGAAGTAGAGCCCGTAGGCAGGTACATGGTGTTGTTATAGATCCTCGCATTTTGGACATTACCGTTTAATATCATGATCCGGTATTTGTCATTCTGGCTTATATTATACCGTACGGTTGCATTGGTATTAGCCCCCGCTATGTTGGTGCACAATAACATAAACCCGCCATCATTATCATGACTGTAATTGTATTGAAATATGGTACTGTCCTGGGCGAAATCAACATCGTATCCTTCGCCATCTATGGCCGTTTTCACGTTGTACGCTTCATTGTATTGAAAGAGGTTCTTATTGCCTGAATAGCACCACATACCGGCATTTGCCGTCCCTGAGTTTTTGTTTGCGCCGTTCACGATATTATGTTCAACCAATGTTGCATAACAAACCATTGGCACAATCCCGTCACCTCCTGCATCCTCCACATAATTATTTCTGATCACCATGTTGGTAGTAGGGTAATAACCACTGTTGGTTGTACAGCCCCATTGTGCCTGGCAACGCCAATCAGAGCTGCTACCAATGGCTGTCCGGTTTACTTTTTTAACAATGTTGTTTTCAATGGCTACGGTATCAAACCAGGATGGCACAAAACCTGAGCTTCCTTTTCTCACCACGACCATGATGCCAATACTGCCATCCTGGCCCCTGTTATTATCCCCCAAAACATCATGTACATTATTATTAAAAATTTTGATATGTGTTAATTTTCCGCGATTAATATTTTCAACCTCGATACCACGTTTTGAGCTACCGGGGTTCACACTATTCGTTACTTCCAGATTTGTAATTTCAAAATACTGCTGGTTGCTTAGATATACCGTCCTTACAGCGCCGTTTCCGTTAAAGAGCGGCTTTGCAGCCCCGCTACCATAATTACTGATAACGATAGGTTTTCCTGTTGCACCTTCCCCCTGTGGATGTAAAGTACCGGTCCAGGTACCATCATTTTTGAATAATATGCTATCTCCCGGAGAAAAGATCTTGCCGTTTACTTTGGTTATTGTTTTCCAGGCCAGCACGGGGCTTTTTCCTGTATTGCTATCATTGCCACTTATATTATCGATATAGTAATTGCTTCTCGCAGGCGGCGTATTCTCCGTGATTTCAAAATCATCACCAAATGCCGTTCCTGTAGCTTTTGTATTAAAAAAATAAATGGTTGCCTTCGTATT
Organism: Mucilaginibacter sabulilitoris; assembly: GCF_034262375.1. Taxonomy (NCBI): domain Bacteria; kingdom Pseudomonadati; phylum Bacteroidota; class Sphingobacteriia; order Sphingobacteriales; family Sphingobacteriaceae; genus Mucilaginibacter; species Mucilaginibacter sabulilitoris. The sequence goes on along the minus strand of NZ_CP139558.1, from coordinate 1,970,079 downwards.
GCTGCCGCCGGTTATAAATGATAATGTATACTTGGTATAACTGGTGCTTGACGGCCTTGCTTCAACAACTGTAGTACCCCTAAAAAGCTTAACACCAACAGTAACCGTGTCGCCAACGTTCAAAACTTTTACCCAGGCTGTCAAGGTGTACTGTGTCCATGGTTTTAGTCCCGTGACAATCTGTTCCAGGCTGCAACGCCCAGTACCCACCTGGGCAGCGTAGGTTCCCGTGTGTACATTAGTTGTAATGAGCTGTGGTAAACCGCCACCCGCAGGCTGCCATATCGTCCAGGGCGACAAAGCGCCTGTTTCAAAACCGGGATTAACTACAGACTGGGCATTTACAATGCCGATCATTGACAAAATAAAAGCGAAACAAATTGTTAATTTCCTCATTGTGATAATATTTAGGTTAAATAAAAAGTCACTGCAATCATTTATAGATCATTATTTAATTAATAATTGATAGGTGTAAACTGGTTTAAGCGTTACCTTTTTTAACAAAGGCATTTGCCACAACTTATCCTGCGCGTCTTTCGTTTGATCCTCTACGTACACATCAGCGCCATCAGGGCTCGGGAGCAGCTGAGCCTGTAATTTTCCGGCTTTTTTCTGCGTAAAACGGCTCAACCTCATTTTGCAGGTATCATTGTAGTTAAACTGGTCATACACCAGCCGGTTTTCCTTGTACAAGGCCATAACATCAGCATCGTACGCGATTGTCGCCTCCCAGTCTCTTACTAAGTCTGTATAGTTCACGTTAAATTGCATATCATATCTCTTTTGCCCGGGCAAATCATGAAAGCGTAATTGATATAAAGGCCCGGGCTGCGTTTTCTTAAAAGTTTTATGCCGTGCGTATTGCCGTATCAAGGAATCCCTATAGAGCGAGGCTCCGATTGTATCATAGAGAGTTTTATTTTCCGACACGGATACATTGCCGGTTACTGTTTTCACAGGAGTCAGCCGATAGTGAGAAAATATGCGGTCTGTGCCCTTCGTTATGGTGAATAACTTAGATTTGGATTGGAGGCCGATACTGGGGAATGTTCTTATTTGCAACATATCACTGCCCGTTTTTTCGACACTCAGCGTGTTATTATCTGTAATCACATTACCGTTACTGATCACCAGTACTTCCTTATGTTTAAGTTTTACCTTGTAGGATTGCAGCGCCTGGGATTTGCTTAGCAGGATAATCCTGGCAGCGGTGCCCTCGTCGTCTGTTACATCAAAAAATGAAAGGTCATTACCTGGGCAAAACACCTTGTCCTCTTGATTTATCCCATTATTAACATGTTCAATATTTTTCACAGAGCCCCGGGTAAATGCAAATTCCGTACGATCTTCGCTGAAGAACACATAAGTTAAATGCCCGTTATTATGTAATACGCATAAAGGCTGAGCAGTGGCATAATGCAGCACAGCGTTTCCTATTTTTAAATTATACGGCCATATAGCATAGCTATTTGCTTTAAATGTCGTCGATTTTTCGGGCACATAACTGATATGATGCTCCACTTCGATCCCCATATTAAAGTTTTCGACTGCAGGCATGTTTACATGCCGCTGATAGTTGGAAAGAAATATAAACCCACTATTGTTGGTTACCCTTGCAGAGCTTTGTACGGTATCTGTTGAAATGCTCAGGTTTTTCCTTCCCTCTGGAAAGTAGGTGGGCATTGTGACCAGTGTCGAACCAAAATCGCTTATAAACATGTGCTGCAATCTCAGCTCATCATAAGTGTCGTTAAGAATACCCATGCTGCCAATGGGTGCCTGAAAGTCATAATTAATCAGGGGTACATCGTTAGGATAATCAGTACTTCTTGACTCCTGCATGGAGGTTGCGCCCGTTGGATTGAGTCCGCCCGCGAACATATAATATCCCATGCCGTTGAGCCCACCAGCAATTTTTGTTAATGAGTTGGCAGCAATATCAGCGGCACTTACCACCACGCGGCGGTGATAGGTTACCTGCATCCCTCCTCCTATTTCAGCGCTCAGTCTGGGGTAGGTATTCCGTACTTTTCCATCCACCTTACCTATAAGATCTGACCCGATGTCCCGGTCTGCTTCCAGCGGCTTGATAAAAAAAACAGGTTTGATCAGCTTTTTTGTGTTCTGGCTCCATGGACTGTCCGGGTAGCTGCCCATCATGTACATAAAAGCGGTCTGATTATCAGGCCCCTGCCCAAAAGCCGAATAATAAGGTACATCCATGCCTGCCGCGATAGCCAGTTTTTTTAAGATCAGCATGTGTTTAAATGCTTCCTGGTTTCGAAAGTCAAGTTCATTCTCTATCTGAACGCCTATGATTGTTCCGTTTCGTTTAAACCAGTAACCGCTGCACTGCAGGGCTATCTGCTTAAAAAAACGATTAACACAAGCGATGTAAGCACTATCGTTTTTACGCAATCCGATCTTTTTCTTCAAAAGCCAGTCGGGAAATCCACCATTACGTAACTCCGCATGCACCCAGGGCCCTGGGCGCAGCCACACATACATATTGTGCTTTTTACAAAGCGCTAAAAAGGCGCTCAGGTCATTGTTGCCCGACCAGTTAAAAACGCCCTCCTTTTCTTCAGTATAGTTCCAGAAGATATAGGTGGATATGATATGGATACCACAACTTTTCATTTTTAATATAGACGCCTCCCAGTCTTTGGCCGCGCACCTGGCAAAATGCATTTCACCCATCACCGGGTACCAAGGCTGGTTATTCTTGATGAGATAATTGCTATTGTAAGTAAGCACATCTCCGTTAGCGGCTTTATTAGTCCCCATTTCTAAAAATCCGGCCTTAGGCATCACAGCTTGTTCGGTTATTTTTATAAGATATGGTGATTGAGCTACAGCCTTCATTAAAAAGGAAGTATTTATCAAAATGATAAGGTTTAGGAATATTTTCTTTTTGATGCTCAAACCGCAAAATTTATAAAGTCCAATAATTTACCATCCGGGATTTTGCACCATATTAGGGTTGTAACCCAACTCCGACGTCGGTATAGGCCATAAATAATCTTTAGCTGGATTAAAAGCCCGCTTGGCTGCAGGCTGCGTAATCAGGTAACCATCTGTTGTTAATGAAGGTGAAGTAATCTTCATTTCTGCCGGGAAGTATTTGATACCCAATACTTGCGCAGGTAATTGTACCTCTGCTGTTTTCCATCTTAAAAGGTCCCAGTACCGAAAGCCCTCAAATGCCAGTTCTACACTGCGTTCCCTTCTGATCTCATCACGCATATTAAGCCCGTTTGAGTTAACAAACACATTGGTAAGCGGGGCTATGGCGCCGGCGCCGTTACGTGCTCTGATCCTATTGATGGTAAGATTAAGATCATCATCGGTTATGGAGCCATTTAACTCATATCGGGCCTCGGCATAATTCAATAAAACTTCCGCATACCTGATAATGGCAAAATCAGTGAAGCTGCGTTTGTTGTTCCAATCAGTTCCTTTAAACCATTTAGCCAGTTTATAGCCAGTCTTGGTAAAATCAAAATTAGGCACATACCTGCCCGAGATATACCAAAGACTTCTATTAAATACGGTTATACCTGCACGTGGATCACGGTTCGCAAATTCAGATGTCGTGTTGGTCTGCTCCTGTTGCAAAAGGGATTTACCAATCGGCAAGCCGTCTTTATACAGGTACAAATCAAGCATAGTGCGGGTTGGTGAAATTAAAGCCTGCTCCAGATCGCGGGAAACATTCGTGTAGGAGATACTGTTGGTCATGTCTTGTCCGTATAACCTCACCAGGATATTCTCCTTATTTGCAGCGCCGTCGGCTGTTAGCTGAAAGAGGTAAAAATAGCTGCTGTCGGGTTTTGAGGCATTCTGATAAAGCCCATATCTGGCATTAGCCATAACTTTACCGGCTGCATCAATTGCAATGGTAAGATCGGAGGTAGGTGTGCCATAATTAAAAAACTTCTCCCGCGTCCCCTCAAACAGCGCGACCCTCGACTTAAAAGCCAGTGCGGCACCGGCAGTAATGCGACCGTATTCGGCCGCCGGTTGCGCGGCTGCATCAGGGCAATTAGCAGCTGCGAAGTCCAGGTCGCTGTAAATGGCTTTAATCACCTGGGCCCTCGGCGTCCGGTGGGCCGTTGCAAGTGTATCCTGTATATCGAAGGTTCTGAGGATAAGCGGCACATCGCCGTATCTTTTTACCAACTCAAAATATGCCCAGGCCCGGAAAAAGCTGGCTTCACCCTTAGCCTTTTTGATCAATACCTCATCGCCTTTTACACCCGCAGATTTTTCAAGTATGGTATTGCTCCTTCTGATCAAGGTATAATTATCGGCCCACTCAGCAGCCGTCGCAGGGGCTATGCGGGAACCGTCGCTCACGGTATTGGCGGCCGCACCAAAGGAAATATCGGAATAGTTGTCCTGGTAGTTGGCAGCCATACCCGGCAGCGAGTTATATAATGTAGTACAGGCACTGAGCAAATCGGCGGGTGTTTTCCAGAACGAAGCGTCAGAAAGTGCTGTTTCCGGGCTCAGATCCAGTTTTTTATTGCACCCCATCCCTATGGTGAGTGCTGATAGTAGCAGGGCGCTTAATGCTGCCCGTTTTAAGAAGGTATATAAAGCAATCATATATTTTGTTTTAAGTATGATTTATAATGTCACGTTAAGACCAATGGCGTAGGACCTGAAAAAAGGGTAAGAGGTAGAAGCATTGGTAGGCTCTTCAGGGTCATAATATTTGAGCCACATTTTGCTGTTTTCCCATAGGTCCTGCCCGGAAAAATAGATCCGAACACCTTGCAGGCCTGCTTTACGTATCCATTTCGACGGAAGATTGTATCCGATCTGCAGATTCTTAAGCCGCAGGTAAGCCGCGTTTTGAACCCACCAGGAAGAAGTGAGCGTATTGGAACTTCCGCCCGAATACAGTCGCGGGAAGCGGGCATCCATATGGGTAGGTGTCCAGTAATCAGTTTGTTCCTGATTTGGCTGGCGCCAACTTTGTACAAAGGGCAGCATAAATGCCGAGTTAATGAGCATCTCTCGTTTCGCTACACCTTGAAAGAAGGCGCTGAAATCGAATCCTTTAAAGGAAAACCCAAAATCAAATCCATAGGTATAACGCGGGGTGGTGCTGCCCAGGTTAACCAAATCACCATGATCTTCCTTGGTACCTTTACCTGCATTTATCTTGCCATCGCCATTGATATCGGCATATTTGATATCTCCCGGCCCTGTGGTATTACTTACAAAAGGTCCCGCAGCCACTTCTTCAGCATTGGAATACAGCCCCGTGGCTTTATACCCCCAAATGGTATTTAAAGGCAGGCCCTCCACGACTGAATTTACTCCTTCGGCTATCACGGAGCGGCCCTGGTAGGCGGTAACGACATTTTTGTTATTGGAAAGATTGCCGTTTAACCAATAGCTGAAGTTCGTACCGATACGGTCCTTCCAGCCAACTCTGAGCTCCCAACCCGAGTTTTTCAGGTCAGCATAATTGTACTGCGAGGTACCGATGCCGATCATGGCCGTCGTTTTCACCTGGACTAGCATATTGCTGTTGCGTTTGACGTAATAATCGCCGGATATATTTAGGCGGTCAGACAGAAAAGCCATATCCAGACCGATATCTTTGGTGTTAATTTTTTCCCATGTTTTATAGGGCGAGGCTAGTGTTGCATTGTAATAACCATAGTTAACCTGGTTATTAAATGGATAAGCCGTAGAACGTGAAATCAGTGCGATATAATCATAATAACCAAAATTGCTCAAATCCGAGTTCCCCAGGTTACCGATGGACCCTCTGATTTTAAACTCGTTGATAAAAGGCACGGCTCTTTTAAACCAGGGTTCCTGGGCAACCCGCCATCCGGCAGACAGGGAAGGAAAAAATTTATACCGGTAACCTGGAGCCAGTCTCGAGCTGCCATCATTACGCGCGGTACCTTCCAGAAAATACTTTTCGCGATAGTTATAACTCAACCTGCCGAAAACAGATTGCGTAGCCCATGTATCAATCTGGTCATTGGCGATATATTGGGTGGGATCTCCGATATTCAGTGTAAACAAGTCATTTGATGACAAATTTCTGGCTGATGCCGCCACATTGGTCATTCTGTAATTTTCAAACTGATAACCTGCCAGGGCGTGGAAATGATGATCATTTGCAATGGTCAGGTCATAATCGGTAAGGAATTGATAATTACTCCTATAGGTTTCTTGCTTAGTTACATAATACGCATTAGTTGGGTTAAGATTGGTCGTAAGGCCCGATACCTGATATAAAGGTACTGTTCGCAGTGTCCTGTTATAGTTATAATTATCCAGATATGGTGCATAGATAGCTTTTAACTGCAAGCCCTTAACCAGGTCTTTTGCTTGTAAAGTGAATACCCCGTTAAAGGCATCGGTTCTTTCGTTAGTAGCGCCGCCGTCCTTTAAATTGGGATAGGCAAGTGATCCGCCATCAGCATACTTGGTATCACCAGACCCCGGAAAGAATATAGGATAATTACTGCGTATTTCGTACAGATTATATAGGATTCCGCTGCCTCCGCCCACATCCATAGACGGTGATAAAGTAGATCGCTGCACATATCCCACTCTGGCATCCAGGCTCAGCCATTTGTTGAAATTTGTAGTTATGTTGATGCGGGCATTATAACGGTCAGTACCATCGGGACCAACTTTAAATAAACCATTCTGATTAAGCCATCCGCCCGAGAACAGGTACTGCGTTTTTTCATCTCCTCCGTTTACAGCTATCGTATGGTTTTGCTGAGCCGTGAGCGAACGGGTCATGAAAGGGATCTGATTGAAATCATAATACCAGTCATACTGCCCTGTTGCGGCATTAACCATGTATTCCACACCGGGGTCTTTCAGCCATTCTATTTGCTGGTCAGTATAAGCCGGACTCGCTGACGCATTGGCATTAGCCTCATTTCTCATTTGAGCTTCTTCATAAGAATGGAGGCGCTTAGGCATGTTATATGGCTTGTTAAGGGTGTACATGCCGCTGTAACTAATGGTTGTTTTGCCGGCCTTTCCTTTTTTGGTGGTGACGAGCATTACCCCTCCCGCTGCGCGCGCACCGTAAATGGCAGCAGCAGAAGCATCCTTTAAAACCGAAACAGACGCGATGTCACTTGGGTTTAGGCTGGCAATAGAAGTTTGCTCCACCCCATCTACCAATATCAGCACGCTTGATCCGTTCACAGATGATGCACCGCGTATTTGTGCCGAATACCCTTCCTTACCGGGCTGTCCGGAGGTTCGCGTGATCACCAGTCCTGGTGCGGTCCCCTGCAAACCCGCCAGTGGGTTGGTTAGTGGTCTGCTTTCCAGCACCTTGCCGCTTATCGTTGAAACCGCGCCTACCAGGTCTGTCCGTTTTTGTGTGCCGTAACCCACAACGACAACCTCATTTAAGCCATTGCTGGTTTCTTTTAAAATTACGTTGATAGCGGCCGTATTGCCGACATATTTTTCCTGGGTTTCAAATCCCACGAAGCTGAATACTAAAACTGCATCTGGTCCAGATACCGTTAAGGTATACATACCTTCGGCATTTGTTGTTGCTCCGATGGCCGTCCCCTTTAACTTCACGTTAACACCAGGAAGCGGTATGCCTTTTTCATCGGTCACCTTTCCGGATATCTTCAGCTCGTTTGTTGTTAAATTGATATCCGTGAATGCTTTAAAAACATTGCCTGGTGTATTGATAAGATTTTTTGTCTCAACCTCTCTATTATTTGTTGTCTCGGCTGCTTCCCCATCTTTAGCAAAGGCATTTCCAAATAAAAACAAGGTTATAATTAATTGTAAAAATTTTTTTCTCATAATTTTTTCTGATAAAGGTTTACATCGTGTACCGTACGTTTTAGGTTAATAATTGGTTGTATTATCATTAATTAGGCGTTGAAGCGGTTCAGTTCCGAATCAATTGTCGCAATTCCACCAACCTTCATGTCGCAGAAAAGATTGATGTTTAGCGCTCATTGGCAGTTCAAAAATATATTTTGTGGTTTGGTCCCGGCCTCAGAACCTCATATATATAAATTGGGAACGTTCCCAATTTATGGGAATGTTCCCAGCTTTCAAAAAAAGCATAACTTTGAATAAAACCAATAAATGTGAAAAGCCATCAAACTACCATTATTGATATAGCCCATGAACTGAAGATCTCAAAAAGCACGGTATCACGGGCACTGATCGGGCACCCTAATGTCAAGCACACAACACGTATGGCTGTACTGGAACTCGCAGAGAAGATGGACTATCAGCGCAATATGCATGCGATCAGTCTCATCACGAGAAAAAGCAGCACATTGGGCGTTATTGTACCTGAATTCACGAGTTCCTACTTTCCCGAGATCATTATTGGTGCTCAAACCGCCGCAACTGCCGCAGGATACAATATCATCATCAGTCAGTCAAACGAGAGTTACGAAACAGAAGTGGCTAATACACGGGTCATGCTTGCAAATCAGGTTGACGGTATCATGATCTCAATGACTAAAGAAACCAGAAACTATGATCATTTCAAAGTTTTCCAGCGTAAAGGTATCCCCATTGTCTTTTTCAATAGAGTGTGCGATGAAATGAAAGTGCCCAAAGTTGTAGTGGATGATTATGATGGTGCGTTTAAAGTAGTAGAACATCTGCTGTCAATCGGTAAAAACAAGATTGCGCATCTTGCGGGGCCTGATTCTTTATCCATGAGTGTAAAAAGACTAAGTGGTTATCTGGATGCGTTAAAAAAACACCAGGTCGCAATTAACGAGCAATGGATCATTCCATATGATCTCAGTATACCCAAAGTGAGCATTTATGTTAACCATCTGCTTAATTTAGAAAATCCACCCAATGCTATTTTTGCAATAAATGATCCGACTGCAATTGAGGCTATACAAGTTATTAAGAAAGCCGGCCTGCGTATACCACAGGATATTGCTGTTGCCGGATTTAGTAACGATTACATTTCTTCATTAATTGAACCCTCACTGACTACCATGTCCCAGCCTGTTCAAAAAATTGGTATCAAAGCAATAGAGCTACTTATAGACCAAATCAAAAGAGACGTGAAAGACTGGAAGGCGGTAACCCACGTATTGAAAACAGAATTGATCATCAGGAACAGCACGTTAATATCATAATAAAAAGTATGTGCAAGTCAATTTGTGGTGCTTAGATGCGATACCGGCGTCTTTTAAAACTTTTAATTTCGCTTTTGCCGCCGCGGTCACCTAACGGTCAGTGGCCTTTCGAGACCAATAAATTGTGGCCTTTAATTCATTAATTTTTACAAACATTATAATAGCTATTGTTGCTTACTCTGAATATATCTGCTTTCCCGATAGTGGTTAGCATTCTGCGGGCTTTTACCAGTCGTTTCAGGCTGTGCACATCGTTATTGGCAGCTTGCGGCACAAGGCTGCTTATTTTAACAAACCCAGCCGATTGTATAAATTGACCATTATCCATGTAAATTGCGGTATGCGTAATTTTGGCTTGTTTACCCTGGCTCATACCCGATGAAAAGAAAAGCAGATCGCCGGGCTTTAAATTTTTCAAACACTTGTCCATACTCACGGTATCTGCGTCATAAATATCAACCTCTTCGCCTGCCAAAGCCTGCTGCGATGCATCACGCGGAATAATAATCCCGTTTAAAAAATAGCATGATTTGGTAAAGCCACTGCAATCAACACCTTTAATGGAGGTACCTCCCCATAAGTACGGGACACCGATCAGGGTTTTAGCTGCGGTCAGTATTTGGTCGGCATTAGGATTGGGCATCTGCAGCCACTTATTAAAGTTCTCGGTTTCCTTTTTAAGGACAAAACCCTCCCGTTGATCCGGAAAAATCACCTTATAAAAGCCTTTTTGCTGGTCAATTACTTGTAAAATGTCGCCGGACACCAAATCAGAAACCGGTAAAGCCACTCTGGTTGGTTGTTCAAACGCATGCCCATACTGAGCTGTATATATAATCTTGAGAGACTTTTGCCAGGTTTCAAAAGCAACCTTATCCATTGGCGCCACGCCGCTGCCTTCAACCCATGAAAGGTAGCCGTCAGGTGTGCGGACAAGGTAGTAACCCCGCTGCTTTTTAATTACAGTAACGGGGGTTCCCAACAGCATTTGCGTCACCATTTCGGCTGCATTTGCGGGCATTGCCCTGTTATTGGTAACGGACAGATTAGCGAGACCATAAATTTTCCCATGTAAAGCTTTGTCCGGCAAGGTATCCGCCTTTATTTCGGCATTAACGGATGAATCTGCCAGGGCTGTCCTGATTTCATTAATTAAAGATGGTTTTGTTGTTTCCACACCAAAAATTAAAGGCGAGGTGCTGATAAGTTGTATATTGGCAACTTCTGTCCGTTTATCAGGCGCGAACTTTTGCTTAACCGCGTATATAATTTGCTGTGCGCGTTGTACTGTTAAACTATCCGTAGGTGTGGCCTGAACGCTAAAAGAAACTTTTAACAATAACAAAACTATGGTGGTTTTTTGTGCAGGCCATTTGAGAAACCGTCGTTTAGCGTTCAACATGTTTTTATTGATTTCATTATTGAAATTTTAGAGCCATAAACTATTCCGGTAAAATAATTTTACCGGAATAGTTTATTTTAATCGCAAGGTGTATGATCAGGATGATTGCTTTTAATGCCATTATTGTTTATCCCACCATACACGGGCGTTTAAGTCGTCGGCGCCTCCATATGGAAACGACGAAACAGCCGCCTGGTAATTGCCGGTGTTGTTTGTCTGTTCCTGTGTGGGGTAACCCTCTCTCCGCGGAATGCGGTCGCCATTAGCACCGGGAGCGGCTGTCAGAACAGGGTATCCGGTTCTTCTCCATTCGGCCCAACCTTCATACCCATGTAAAAACAAATGAACCCAGCGCTGATACGCAATCTGCATGATGGCTGTTGCCGGATTATATTGTACCTGGCTTTGTGCCAGATATGCATCCGCGCCGGTTGTACTGCCCGTCCACTGCGCGATAGAAGTTTGTATGGCCAGGTCATAATTGTTTTTTGCAGTTGCATCACCGCCGCCTATCCATCCCAGTTTAGCCGCTTCGGCCATGGCAAATAATGCCTGTGCATAAGTAACTAGGTAAACCGGAGAAGTTTGCTGACGAAGGGACGAACCTAATAATGACACATTATTGATATCGTCTGAATTGGGGACAGCTTTACCGTACTCCAAACCAACATAATTGCCGGCATTATTTTTATTTCCAAACACCGGTAAACGCGGATCATTTAACGGAAGCATATAATCAACCAATGGTTTACTTAAAGCAAACCAGTTTCTGCCCAAGCGGGTAAAAGAGGTATACCAATAATTTTCATTATCAGGATCGGCTGCTGACGGATAGGCCAGGTTATCTGTGTTAACCGTCATGATGCCACGAGTTAATGCCTTATTAAACTCGGTACTGCCGGTACCCGGATCAACTTTCGATAATCTTAAGGCCATTAACAGATGTATGGTGTTGCCCAGTTTTTTCCACTTGGTTATGTCACCGTTATAAACAATGTCATTCTTGATATCGCCGTTTGTGGTAACTATTCCAGAATTTGCTTCATCAAGTAATTTAAAAGCGGCAGTATAAATAGCTTGCTGGCTGTCATATTTGGGTGTAAAGTTGATACGGCCCTTTAAAGCCTCTGAATATGGGAGCGGCCCCCACCGGTCTGTCATATGCCAGAAAAAGTAGGCTTTTAAAATCTTAGCGATAGCTATCTGATTAGCTATTGGACCCTGGGTAGCATCAAGTGGCTGAGTTAATACATTTTCCAGGTCATTTAACGGGCCTGTATAAAAACTGTAAAAGTTAAAATTTACTGTAGTATACCTGCTGTTATCTGTAAACGAAGTGTTTGACAGATATTGAGGATAATGCACACCATAAGGAGATGAACTAAGTGTCGGTAATGTAAGCTCCGCATTGGCAATAAGCTGTGTACCTGAGGCTTTCGTAGGTTTATTAGGGTCTTTTGTTACTGAATCGCTGAACTTTTTGCAATTGCTTAATAATACAACAACACTCAGCAATAACCAGTGATAAATAAATATCTTTTTCATAGTGTAATTTCTTAGAATGTCAGATTTAAGTTTAAGCCATAGGAGCGTACAGTTGGTAATTCGCCTTTTTCAATCCAACTGATAGAGTTACTTCCTGAAGATAGTTCGGAAGGATCAACGCCTTTGGGTGCTTTTTGCCAGATCATCCATGGATTTCGGGCGATGAGCGCGATTTTAATCGCTTTAAATGGCGATTTTCTTGATAAACCCTTATCAAAAGTATACCCCAGGCTTACTTCCCGTAGTTTAATATAAGAAGCATCATATATCCAGTTTTCGGTAACCTGCGTACCCAGCACATTGCGGTAATAACCTCTTGCATCTACATAAGCCGTAACTTCCTGACCGGTGGCTTTTGAAATCCCAGTTATCTTAACACCACCGCCGTTGGCTATCGGTTCGCGAACATTAACTCCCTTATCATTAAGCACTGCCGTTTCTGCGGACTGGCCCGATTTTACAGAGAGCATTTGTGACCAACTGTAAAATTTTCCGCCGTCCTGAAAGTCGATCATGGCACTCAGGTTAAATTTCCATATCTGAAAATTGTTTTGAAAACCGCCTGTAAACTTTGGTAGTACGCTGCCAAAGTCATGATTGTTATCATAAAGAGGCATATTATCGGTACCCAGCAGAATTTTTCCGGTTGCCGGATCGCGTTGATAACCCTGGCCAACGATATTGCCGAATCCTTTATTCAGCGTAGCGTTTAAATAAACAGATACGCTCGAGTAGGTTTGTACATCTAACTGGTAGGTATTCACACCGGGGTATAATTCCTTTATTTTACTCGTATTATGTGCCACGTTCAATATGGCATCCCAGGTAAATAATTTAGATTGTACCGGACGGCCTGTAAGCGAGACCTCAATGCCTTTGTTTTCTATCAAGCCGGCATTAACAACAGTTTGGTCGTAGCCGCTCGCCCCGGAAACGGATAAGTTTATAATCTGATTCTTATTTTGCTGATTATAATAAGTAAAAGCTAATCCTAAACGATTCTTAAAAAATTTAAGATCGGTACCCAATTCCAGTGAGTTAGCAAAGGACGGTTTTATATTCGGATTGTTTAATAATTCGGGAACGGTAATGGGGTTGATGCCAGGGTAAACGGTGCCCAGCTCATAAGTATATTGGGTTTGATATGGAGCAAGATCTGATCCGGCCACGGCATATCCCGCTCTTAATTTACCAAACGATAAAGGTTCCCATTTTAACAGTTCGCTAAAAACAAAACTACCTGATACTGATGAGTACCAGTAAGAATTATTGTTAGCCGGCAATGCCGATGATATATCGTTACGTAAGGATGCCTCTAAAAAATAAATGTCTTTGTATCCAAAAGATCCAGTTGCGTAAGCGCTTCTTACCTGTTTTTTTCTGAGATAAGAAGTACTTATGGGCCTGCTGACAGACGCGCCTATGGTATAATCTCCGGGACTTGACAGGCCACCTACAGTTGCTGCATATAACTGGCTGTAGTTTTGGGTGAGCAGGTTGGCTCCTAACAGGAAGTTAGATGAGAAATCATCCCATTTTTTATCATACTGGCCTAAGAACTCATAATTATTTTCAGTATTCTGGTATTTACCTGCAGCATATCCCTCATCCAAACGGCCGCCGAATGCGGTTTTGTTGGTAATATCCTGGGTATAAAAATCTGATCTTACAAAACCGCTTAATTTTAATCCGGGCAATACCTGGTAAGTCAGGTTCACATCCCCAAAAACGCGCTGTCGGCTGTCATTATTAAGAACCTCGTAAGCGTCAAAAAACGGATTATCCCAATCGCTTGGTTTATTATTTGTAATTACACCTGCCGAGTTCGGGTTCACATTCCAGTTCAGAATAGTACCATCGGAATATTTATAGTTGCGCAGGCGATTAATATCTAAATTACGCTGAAACCATTGCTGTGCGCCGGTAAATGATCCCTGATAACCCTGTGTTGGTCTTTGGGCGCTGTTAGTGGCGTAATTTACGTTTGCACCCAGCGTTAATTTGGCATTTAAGTTTAAGGAAGTACTTAAACCGAAGTTGTTGCGGGTTAACGAGGTATTGGGCATGGTGCCTTTAATATAATTATTATTATAGCTAAGGCGGTAAGATGCATTTTCGCTGCCTCCGGTAACTGTAACCCCATTATTAATATTAAGGCCAGTTTGATAATAATCTTTAATGTTGTCCGGATGAGGCACAAATGGTGTCAGCTGCCCATATTGCAGATCTTCAGGATAAAAGCTGTAAAACATCCTCACAGGTGTACCATCCATCTTGGGGCCCCAGCTTTCGTCATTGCCATTGATGTATTTTTGACCGTTATCAAGCGTGGAGAAGGTTTGGTTATTCCCTACGCCATAAATGTTTTGTAAGGGCTGAAAGTTACCTATACGCTCAAAAGAAAAAGCACTGTTTACCGAAACGGATACGTTTTTGGCTCCTTTAATGCCTTTTTTAGTGGTGATAAGGATAGCGCCATATTGCCCGCGTAAACCATACAGGGCAGAGGCGGCCGGGCCTTTCAAAACACTTACGCTTTCAATATCATCGGGGTTAATGTCCTGGGAAATATTCCCTCTGTCTACACCATTTTCATCGTCGCCAAAGTTATCCTGTGCAACTGGAGTTCCGTCAACTACCATTAGAGGAGAACCACTACCGTCAAGTGAATTAATCCCTCTTAATTTGATTTTTGCCGTACCACCAAGATTTGCCCCCGAAGAACCTGTCACCTGCGCTCCGGAAATTTTACCTGCTAAATCGCCAATGACATTCTGGTCTTTAGTTATAGTTAAGTCGGAACCTTTTACCGTTTGAGTAGAATACCCTAATGATTTTTGCTCTCTTTTGATACCAAGAGCGGTGACCACTACCTCATTAAGCTGCTTGTTATCTTCGCTTAATTGAACATTGATAACAGATTCCCTGTCTGCCGGTTTTTCCTGTGTAAGGTATCCTACAAATTTAAAAACCAGGACAGGGTTATCGATATTAACCGTAATGTTGTAATCGCCATTGTTATTAGTAACTGTTCCTGATGTTGTTCCCTTTAAAGACACAGATACGCCAGGTAAAGGTTGTTTATCTCTTGAGTCAGTTATTTGTCCCTTAATTATACGTTGCGCGAATAGGTTGGATGCTGAAAAAAACAGGGGAATCCCTAATAGTAGTAAGTTTTTTATCATAAAAGGTAGGTTTTAGTTGCTTAAGTTAACAAAACATTAATATTATGATAAATTTTTTCTTGCTTTTATATAAATGAAACAAAAATGTTACTCTTTTAACTTTTGTATAAGCTGTGGGAAATAAGTGCACCGACGGGGAATTTATTTTCAGAAGACAAAACATAAGTGAAGTGTATTGCAACAGGTAAAAAAGCGTTGTCACAACAACTAATGGTATTAACAAGCGGTTTATTTTTCCCGCTATGAATTTGGAATTGGAGGCAAATCTGGAAACCGACTTGTAAGCATAAACAAGGCCTGGAATAACAGCGAATAACGGCATCCAGATATATTGCAGTGCATAATATGAAAACCTCCATATCGAATCATCAGCAACCTTTAGTCCATCATGTGAAGTACCCCTATAACATGTCCCAATACCAGCGTCATAATCGGGCCCCGTCAAATAATAATCATCCGTGGCAGCCTCTCCCATGGAAGGGTAGCCCCGGTTCATTACCAATGCATTATCCGGTGTCGCCTGCAGGTCCTGGTAGCTGGAGGGCACGCCTGGGTTTTGTTCGGTCGTTCCGCCAAATACTTTTTGCAGGACAGCAACGCTGTTCAGGATAGCGCCACCAGTAAAAGCTGGCTATATATCCTGACCTGTTTGCAGACATCACTTCCGCACAGGTTTGGTATTACTTACATTTCATTGGGCAAGATACCGTTCGTCAAATTGAAGTGCATACTAATAAGATAATTAAGTTAGATTCAGTAAACTGGCAAAAACGAGACGCTATGCTATCAGGATCTGAACGAATTAGAACTAGACGGCTTTGAAAACATTTCAGCGGAAGAATTCCTGAAACTTCTAAAATTGGCTGTGGCCCTTACGGGCCTTTAGGGTTCTATAACATTGTGATAACCTCCTTAAGTGCTTGCAATACTTTACTGAACAATTATGCGTTTGAATCTTTGACTTATAACCGTTAGTTATTAATAAAAAGTTAATGTTTACTCTTCCATAATGGAGTAGCAAGATCGATAGGACAAGTTTGGGTCCCGACATTTTAAAAAAGCATATTCAAGATTGAAGAAAAATAAGGTTCTGTTGCTCTAAAGCGGAGAGCCAGAAATAGTTTGTGACCGGACTGGAACAAGGCAAAATATTACGTAGATTTTGTAACAAGCTTAAGGTTATGACTAAATTCTTCCTTGTGGTTTGACATGCAGCAGACACCAGCCTCGGATTGGTAACTAACGCCAGTAATTCTTACTTAAAATCCCACCAAACTACTTTTTTAGGCGGGTCTTTTAAGGTATAGGGTTCTCCTATACGCGGAACATTTATCTCAACACCCAGTTTTTCAGCAGCTGGTAACAATTTTTTGATAGGTTCATTCCAGGGCTGACCGGCCTCGACGAACTTGGCCCAGTGAATGGGTTGTAGCAGACGGGCATGTAAATCGACAGCGGCCTGGGCTGCCTGCCCGAACCAGAGGTGTGTCCATGGCCAATTCGGACTGTATTGACCACATTCTAAAAAAGCTATATCAAAAGGGCCGTAATGTTTTCCTATCTTTTTAAAATAAGGACCGTAGCCGCCATCCCCACCGTAAAATAACCTGTACCCACCCGTTTGTATTACATAAGATGCCCAAAGCGTTTTATTTTCTGCACCAAATGTGCGGTTGCTCTTGTGTTGCGAAGGTGTAGCAGTTATATGGATGTCTCCGGGGAGTATTGCCGATTGGTTCCAGTTGAGCTCAATAATCTTTTTAGGATCAAATCCCCAGTAGATCAGATCCGAGCCGACACCCTTCGGGACTACAGCCAATCTAATAAAAGGTTTTAATTTTTTCAGGGTACGATAATCAAGGTGGTCGTAATGGTCATGAGAAATGATTAGTACATCGATAGGCGGCATATCTTCAGCATGGTAATGTGTCGTCCCGTTAAACGCTTTAAGCAATTCAGGTACCGGTCCAGCATGGTTACCGAAAATAGGATCAATTAGTATATTGCTTTGTCTGGTTTTGATCAACAAGGAGGAATGACCAAACCAAACAACTGTTGGTACGGAAACCTGAAGCGTCTTCAGATCCGTTTTAACCCACGGCAACTCACGAGTGGGCCTGACAGTTTTAGGACGCTTGCGAAGAAAAAGCCAGCGATTGTGTTTAACTGAAGCGTTTGAGTCTTCCGCCAGGTTTTCGAAACTGCCGTTTTTGTAATTGAGCAAAGTGTCAAGCCGGGCACGCGCTTCGCCTTTTGGTTTTTTTCCCAGTTGTTTAACAAAGCCACAGCCGGTGGATATTACCAGTAGTATCATAGATAACCCGACCCATAAATAACGTTTTGTCATATACACCTTAGCACGCTAATAACGGTTAAGAATGATGATTGTTTCCAGGCACAAATACAAGAGGCCTTGGGAAAACCAAATTATTGAATGGATGTTACAACAATTATCCGACATACATTTTATCCAATGTGGCTACTCAATACTAAAAATAAAATCTTTACGGCACTTTTAATTTTCAACTTCCTATTGAGCAGCACTTTGGTTTCTTACTGCCAGATACACATTATTGAGCAAACATTACAAGATAGTCCCCGGATTCATATGCCCGATATGTTGCTGAGAACGAAAAGCTTTGGCCATGCTGCACTACAGTTTGGTCTGGCCGAATTACTCCCTCAGGCTTTTGATCAATATATCACTAAAAAGGACTATGCCCAGATATCGTTTAAAACGATCGGACATAACTTGAATCTGGGAAGCTGGAGGTTCGACAACGACCCGCTCCAAACAAATCAATTCGGCCACCCTTATCATGGCAGCCTGTTCTTTAATTCTTTCCGTGCAAACGGCTATAATTTCTGGCAATCTGCGGCGGCAACCTTTGCCGGCAGCTATGTTTGGGAGACTTATGCGGAGAACCAGGCACCAGCCCCAAACGATTTCATCAACACCAGTTTTGGAGGAACCGTTTTAGGAGAAATGGAATATCGTCTGTCTAACCGGATCATTAATAATGAAAGTATGGGGGTTAAAAGGCAAATAAATGAGGTGTTGGGTTTTTTGATTGATCCACAGAACGGGCTTTCACGGATATTAAATGGTAAATGGGGGGAAGTTTCAGCGAACACGATACTCCGGGATTCCGCAAAAATAGTAGCGGATTTCAATCTGGGGACCAGGTCTATTGAATCAAACAACAAGTATCATAGCGGCTGGTACGGGCATGTAAAGATCTATTATGGCGATCCAACTGAAGATTATCAAACACCGTTCAGTAACATTTTGATCAACACAGAGATCGGAAAGGATGATAGCAGTAAGGTTAACGTTGTCAGTGTTTACGGGTCTTTGGCGGGTTGGGAAATTGAATCAACAAGATCTGTAGAGCACTTAGCAGTTCTATCTGCAAACTATGATTACATTCGTAATACGGCATTTTTCTATAGCGGCCAGAGCGTACGGATAAACCTTTTATCGGAATTTGATCTGAGTAAAAAACTCACGATCAACACCACCCTCGGAATGGGCCCGGTCATACTCGGGGCCGCCCCTGATAAGTATATTACGCCGAACGGCAGGGATTATGATTACACGATGGGTTGGGGAATCAATGGCAGTGCGGCATTTAATATGAGCAGCAAATTATATTTAGATCTCAATTACAGGGGCGGCTGGCTGGCTACCATAAACGGAAACCCTTCTCATTATTTTTTGCACACCGTATCGGGGGAATTGAGCTATGTCCTGATCAAAGGTTTATCGCTGTGTGCGGAGCGGGGTTATTATTCTTTATCTGGCATATACCGAAACCATCCCGACATTTTTAGAAATTATCCTTATTTCAAAGGATCTTTTAAATACTCTGTAAATTTTTGAATTTTGTGCCCATACAAGCATAATTTCCATTAGTACTCAAATTTAACTATGGCAGGTATCATGAGGTTATCTTAAAGGATTTTCGGATAAATTCCTGTAAATAATTATCATGAACAGACAGCCTAATAAGGGAATTTATCCGAAGTTATAAGGCGAAATAAAGAATTATACTTATTAATAATAAGATATTTTAAATATTTTGGCTTGATGTGGTTGGTTTTGGCATATCGATATTGCGGAGTCAGCTGTTAAAGGTTCGCGGTGTTGTGACTTAATTATTTATTTTTTACTAATTTGTCAGGAATTTGTTCACCCTGAACGGCGGAATTATGTTCCAATTCTATGAGCAGATCATCCTTTGGAACCAAGTGTCGTTTTTAGAAAACACCTGCTACTAGTAGTGACGATCGCCTGTACAAATTAATTTTTGATTATTTTACGAAGATTGTCGACTGAACCGCAACTTATATAAAGCGTGGTTCCAAAAATAGCCATTCCAAAGAAATTCGCAAATCGTGCATTCTCACCGGGTCCGTTTGTGATTCCTTCTGCGTTTTCGCCGGTGATATTGGTCATTACATTTTTATCACTCAGGTGCACGATGTTATTTCTAATCTCACCGGCTGTGAATGTGGTCATTTGCAGAAAAAAGTTTTCTTTGGCTGTTACCTTCATGTTTTTGTCCCGATGTGAGGCCGAAAAATCGCTGATATAACTTTGTCTCTGGGCGTCGCCAGGCAGACTAAAAATGGTCGTTACATTTCCGTCCCTTGTTATCTTCCGTAAACCGGTGTAGGAAGAGAATTGTTCGCTTGCTACTAGGTAACCATCTTTTAAAAATTTTATAGATACTAAACCATCTAAACCGGCTTTATCGCCTTTACCATCAACCACCTGGTGGAATCCGGCCCTGCCTGCCAACACAGACCCCGACTTTCCGTCTGGCGTAATGGCTACGATCCGCTGATCGCCTGCATCCGCGATATAGATCGTCCCATCATCTCCTACTGCCAGGTCACTCGGCGTATGTACTTTGACGTTATGTATGGCCATTTTGGCAACGATCACCCCGGTTGTGGTCATTTTTAAAATACGGTAGAACTTGCTACTATCCAGTATGCTATATAAATATCCGTTCGCGGCCAGTTTTAAGCCAAGCGGATATATTTTGGGCGGAAAACTGACGATCAGCGTTAGTACTCCCTGCGGGCTTATTTTATAAATTTTATTATCGTCGGTTGCCGCGGAATAAACGGTTCCGTCGTCTGCCGTGCAAATACCCCTTAAACCAGGCCCGTTACTGATCATGGTGCTAACCGTATACCCGCTGCTATCTGCCAGAGCACCTGAGTGGTTTTCCATGCTGGTTTTTTGGACATCAATTGATGACGGGGTTTGCAGGCTATCCTTTTTGCAGCCTTCAAATATTTGCAGGAATACCAGCCCGCAAATAAATAAACAACATGTTTTGCGCTTCATAAGTCAAAATGCAATATAGATTAATAATTAATTAACGGTCAACCGTAAACCCGGGGGCTGATTTATTTGAAGAGTGGCTGAACAAATCTCAATTAAAATTAAGCGCAAAATATTCATTAAAAGTATGCATGTAAAATATGTATATAAATATGTGTAAAATATTGCATATTAAATTGGTAATTTATGAAAACCGTTTATTGGCTGAACGATTTTTGTTGTAGTCACCAGGAAAGCTGGCTGAAGGCTGAAGACTACAAACTACATGATGTCCATCCAGGCATGAATTAAGCTACGCTGCAATTATTAAGCACTAACTCCATTCATTAAAAGTTGATCATAAACGGTAATTGTTTTTTGCGCTGACTGTTCCCAAGTGAATTGTTTTATTCTGTCAATCCCATAATTGGCAATCCTTATTTTCAGTTCGTCACTGGTTATCAATAATAATATTTTTTCCGCGACATCCCGTGGATCTAAGCGGTCTACCTGAGGAACAACGTTCCCGGCAACTTCAGGAAGCGCTCCACTATTTGAAATTAGCACCGGAGTTTTACATGCCAGCGCTTCCAATACGGGTAATCCAAAACCCTCATACAAAGAGGGGAAAACAAACAAATCAGCTAAAGAATACAAAGCTGGCATATCTTCCTGATCGGCATAACCTGTGAATATAATCTCATTATTTATTTTCCGTTGCCCAACCTTGGTGTAGATGCCGTGGAATTTCCAACCCTCTGCCCCGACAATAACGAGTTTATGTTCAATATCAAGATGCTTCTTAAGTTCAACGAATGCGTCGATTAAATTTTCAATGTTTTTCCGCGGCTCAAGGTTTCCCACAAATAATATATATTTTTCCGGGAGCTGATATTTTTGACTTACCTTTTGTAATATTCGGGGTGATTTGATCTCTGTAAATTCTTTACCAACACCATGGTGAACTACTTCTATTTTTGACGGGTCGGTATTAAATCTCGCTATGATGTCTTCTTTGACCTGATGAGATACCGCAATTATTTTTTTTGCCTTAGCAATCGAATTCGGCAAAAATAACTTATGATAAACTGCGGTTTCATTTTTACAAAATTCGGGATAATCCAATGCTACCAAATCATGGACTGTCAGTAAAGTGGGAGCTTCTGAAAAATAAGGTAATATGCAGTTTGTGGTGTGATAAAGATTGAATTTGTTTTTTTGAAATAACGTTCGAGGTTAAAATGTTCGTAAAAAACCCGTTTCATTCTGTTAGTAGAATTAAAAGGCAATCTATGCGTTTTAAAATGTTTGCTTTCTTTCCATGAGTTTGAATAATTGCCAGAAACCAAAACTTCAATATCATGTTCCAAACGATCATTCTCGCTCAGGGCACGCAATAAATTTTGTGTAGCATATTGAATCCCGGAAGACTTTTCGTTTAACAGCAAACCATTTATAAGAATTTTCACATCATCTCAAATTGAATTAACAATAGCCTTATGCCGTTTTTAATAACTGGTTGGCCAAATCAAATGTTAAATTAAAAATGCGGTTACAACTTTCAGCATGCCAAATTTTGTGAACACCGATAACGTTGCCTGCTAATAAAGGTCCCATTACGTAAAAGTTTTTATCAGCTTCAAATTGTGAATTAACGCTGAAGCCTCTTTTTGATGAGTTTAACTTACAAAGTTCACTTTTAATGAGGTTATCGATAAGTGCTGATGTTGATGATTCTGTTTCCAAATTACCCGGACCCGAACAATTGATAACAATAGTTAAGGGCAGAATTAAGTTTATTATTGTTGCATCTGTAATATTTTTATATTGGACACCTGATGCGTTAGCGCTTATAAATTCGCCCTGAATACATTTCATCTTCCGGCACTTTTGCAACTTCGTCACTTTGTTTGAATATTCACCTCCTGCCCTTCGATAATACTTACCTATCTCCCTACCGTATGTTGTTACAAATTTGTCCTGCTCAGTGGAATTTAATTTATTGACCAATTCTGCGATCAAAGCGTTTACAGGGAGATAGGTATATTCGATATCTACTTTACAGTTTTCTATAATTTTCAGATCATTGAGGAAGGATGCGAACAATTGTTCGGCAGTTAAATCCTCCAGTTTTTTTAATGATGTTAAGTGCTCAGGAATAAAAACATGCTGGGATATCCCTTCTTTAATACGGCCTGGAAATCTTCCAGATGACGAAATAACATAAAGGTTATAGACCTCCTTCAAAATTTCATCTCCAAGATTGTAAATGAGCTCTAATGAACTGGCGTTTGAGCCTATTATGAGTACATTTTTTCGCTTAGTATCACTATCGGCTAAGACGCCGCGAATAAGTTTCAACGCCGCCGGCAGTCCTTTGTCATAAATGTTTTCGATAAAAATGGGCGGTTGTCTTTTGTCTGTATTATTAACCCTGTTATTAAAAAGCTTTTCGGGAGGACTGCCTATTGACAAAACCACTTTTTTACACTTATTAATGATTTCGTACATCGGGTCGTCAGTAATCACTTCGTAAAAAGAACCGTTTTTTTGAATATCATCAATTGTGGCATTTAAAAGATCATATTCGATAAGGTCTTTTTTTACGGCCTCCTCCAATAAACCGGTTATACGTTCCTTTATAAAAAGTCCAAACCAATATCTCGGGATATATAAATCCTCCCAGCTATTCCTTTCAATTGCATTTCGGTTTTTTTGGAGCCAAATGTTCATTAACATCGAAGCATCCCGTTCGTCATTTTTCAAAATGTTGGTAAAGGTTTGCTTCAACCAGGAGAAAAAAAATGCGCTATCAGCTTTTGGAATAAAGTCTTTTAAAGGAGTTATAATTAAAGAATCTTTACCGGACCGGTTTCCATATGGTATACCGGTCCAAAACTCTTTGTCTTTATCAACAATGAGTATTTTCAGCTTATTGCCATTTTTTACGGAAATATTGAAATGGTTTAATAAATGCACTAAAGTATATGTGCAGGAAATACCTGCCCCCACAAATATGATATCATATATCCTGTTCATGCGTTAAAAATGAGCTTACGGATGGTGTGTATGTTTTTATTTTCAGCGTCGAGCACTTCATAAACCGAATTGTTGCTAATGAACTCGGGGACGGCCTCTTTGATCTTTCTTACAATATCAATATCGCTCCCTTTGACAAGAAGCGTCAGGTCGGCAATGTGTTCATTTATACCGTACCATTGATTTTTCCCCGCTAAAGAGATTCTAATCTTTGCATGAGGGGACGGAACACTACATTCATCGTTTTTTAGCAATTCCTCGTATAGCTTTTCCCCTGGCCTTAATCCCGAAAAAATAATTTTGATGTCCTGATCCGGGACGGCTCCTGACATAGAGATCATCTTTCTTACGAGATCAATAATTTTTACCGGTTCGCCCATGTCAAAAATCAATATTTCGCCACCATTGCCAATAACGCTTGCCTCAGGGAGTTTTTTAAGCTGCGCAAAAACACCTTTTATACCAATTCTAAACATAATGAGGGCCATGCTTGATATGGCCATATTGATGACAAGGAATGATTGAACAATTGCAGGAATATTGTAAAACAGCAGAATTACTTGCACTACTGCATCAAAGAAAGCACAAGTAATCAAAACTGCGGTAAATAGCTTGAAAAGGTCCGGAATGTTTGAATAGCGCATCATATTGTTCGGTATTTTCATCTTATAAAACACAACAAAGGAAATAGCAGTATATAATGCCAGGTAGATGAGAAAATACTTCTGTTCGGGCTCTATAAGCCAAACAGGAGGTATGAGCAAAAATGACATTGAAAAAGCCAGCACGATAATTGTTAAGTCAATAAGCATGACTACCATCTTAGGGAGCATCTCGTTATTATTGAATAATTTTTTCATCACCTAAACCCTCAATAATGCGTATAAAATGCAGCATTTGACACATTCAAAAAGCATGTTCTGAGTTGTCTCACAATTAATTCCCGGTCTTCTCCGGTAAGATTAGATCCGGATGGGAGACATAAACCATTTTCAAAAACATGTTCGGCGATGTCTTCGCCATAATATGGGCAATCTTTGAAAACGGGTTGTAAATGCATGGGTTTCCAGGTACACCGGGCTTCAATATTTTGTTTTGCGAGTGTGGCGATGATATGCTCTTTTGTAACCGTTCCCGGCTCAATTAAAATAGTACTCAACCACCTGTTTGAGTGATAATCTGCATCAGGCTCTTTATGGAAGCTAATCTCAGGGATATCAGAAAGATGTTTCTTATAAAATTCGAAATTGTTCCTTCTTTGCATTACGCGCAATTCAATCTTAGTAATTTGCCCCCGGCCAATTCCCGCACATATATTACTCATCCTGTAATTATAGCCGATGGTTGAATGTTGATAATATGGTAAGTTGTCCTTTGCTTGTGTAGCTAAAAATTTGGCTCTGTCTATCCATACGTTATTTTTTGATACCAGGGCCCCTCCTGCCGACGTTGTAATGATCTTATTGCCATTAAAAGAATAGATACCCATATCGCCAAAAGTTCCAAGCATCCTTTTTTTATAACATGAGCCCAAAGCCTCCGCCGCATCTTCTATTAGGGGTATTTCATAATTCTGTGCAATGGTGACGATCTCGGCCATAGCCGCCGGCATGCCATACAAATGCACTACAATTATTGCAGATGGTTTCTTCCCCTTTTTGATACGGTCCTTTATCGCCTGTTCAAGAAATAACGGTGAAATATTCCATGATTGTTCTTCACTATCAACAAACACTGCTTTAGCGCCCTGATAAACAATGGGATTGGCTGACGCTGAAAAAGTCATCGATTGACATAACACTTCGTCACCCGGACCAATCCCCAACAGAATAAGTGCCAAATGCAAAGCAGATGTACCGCTATTTACAGCAGCTACATGACAATCATTTCCGATATAGTTTTCAATATCTTTTTCAAAGGCATCTATATGAGGGCCAACTGGTGCTATCCAATTATTTTCGAATGCGCCTTTTATGAAATCAATTTCTGCCTCTCCCATGTGAGGCGATGAAAGCCATATCTTATTACTCATAACACTTATTTAAAGGAGGGTATAATCTTGGTGTTGCCGACGGTTTTCGGCAATTTGTTTTTCGTAAAACTCATTAATCTTTTGCCTGGTTAATTCCGTAAACTCCTGCTCAAACCGCTTCACACTAAATTTAGCAGCATGTTCCCTTATCGCTGTAGAACTAAACATGTGCGATCCTGACTCAAAATCTGCTATACAATTGCAAATGCTTTCCACCGTTTGCTTATAAAAAAAAAGGCCGGTTTCTCCAGGTATTACCGTTTCAAGCGTACCGCCTTTTCCAAAAGCCAGCACAGGTGTTCCACAGGCCATGGCCTCTATGGGTGCTATCCCGAAATCTTCCTGCGCTGCAAACACGAATGCCTTGGCCTTTTGAAGACAACTTATCAGCACATGCTTTGGCTGGAAACCCATCAGTTCAACATTTGGGGTAGCAATTAATTTTAATTTCTTAAGTTCCGGACCATCACCAAGAACGATGAGTTTTCTATCAGGATTTTGCGCAAAAGCCTTCACAATCAGATCTATGCGTTTATGATACACCAATCTTGACGCTGTTACATAATACGCTTCTTTGCACTCTTCCAACTCAAATAAATCAACATTAACCGGCGGATAAATAACATCAGCATCCCGGTTATATATCTTCTTGATTCGCCGGGCTGTGTAATTTGAATTGGCTATAAAATGATCTACCCTAGTTGCAGATAATACGTCCCACTGCCTTAAATAATGAAAAACCAACCGGGTTAAAAGCCCCTTCAGGCCCGTACCGTTATTTGATTGTGATAAAAATTGTTGATATAGCTCCCAGGCAGGCCTTATCGGATTATGCAGGTAACAGATATGTAATTGCTCGGTATTAGTTATAACTCCTTTAGCAACTATAAATGACGATGATAAAATAATGTCATATTGCCTCAAATCAAATTGCTCAATGGCTAAGGGGTAAAAGGGTAAATAGGTTCGGTATGCTTTTAACACACGCGGAAACCGCTGTATAAATGAGGTAATGATGGTTGCTTTACTTAATAAAGAATCCTTTATCCCGTTTCTATTTAAAACAAGCGTAAATATTGGTGATGGATGTATCCTATATATGGATTCCAACGTGTTCTCAGCGCCCCCCATAGCCAATAGGAGATCGTGTACAATAGCCGTTTTGGGTATTTTGCTGTTCATCATCCTTTAAAAATTCACAACCGGAACCTGGTCCCAGTTAATTAACTTATCCGATGCGCTGATATCTGTAAAATTAAACGAAGCCAATAGTTTTTTGAACTTATCACCGGCAGTTGCCGCCCCTATCTTTCGCCGTGTATCCGCTATTAACGAAAGATTTAACGCCGGCTGCCTGCCATCAAAGTCGTGGGGGTGAAAATAGGTCATGTTATATTGTTGTTGTTTAAACAATAGTTTGATCAGTGCAAAAGGGAATAATCTGAAATATCCGCCGCCTGAGTATAGTATTTGCTTGCTAAAAATCCTGTAACTGCTTAGAGGAAATTCTTTAATTGTAAAGTGTTCTGATTTAATAAGGCAAGGTTCATTTGAGGGAAAGTTTTTATACCCGCCATATTTGGTTACAACAGGACAAACAGAACTGTCTATCTCAATACCATTCTCCACCAAAGTATCCAGATAACCGGCAACCGAATTGGTAAGTGAAAAGTACGGTGCACGAAAACTTGTAACTTTTTTCCCGATAAGCGCCTCCAATGATTCTACGGACCTTTTAACATCCGCTTTAAATCCGCTTTTTGAAAACTTATATACTACCCTGTGGAAATCTGAATGCGATCCTATTTCGAATCCGGCATTATTTATTTTTTTTACCAAATCAGGATATTCCCTGGCTATCCATCCTACTGTAAAAAAAGTGGCTTTTATGTCGTTTTTTACAAGCTCATCCAAAACAAATTCCGTATTTTTCATCACGCGGCTTTCCTTGTTTTTCCACCCCGCGGGGTCTCCTTCAAAAACAACGTGAAACCATTCTTCCAGGTCAATTGTTAAAATATTCATATTTCCTCCACCTCCGATGTATGTTGTTTTCTAGCCATAAACTCCTTAGCCAAAATAATTCCATCATCAATGGCGTTTTCCATTCCATAATTAAAATTAACAGAAGTAGTTCTACCGGCTACAGTTAAGTTTTTATAAGGCGACAGCTGATCAAATAAATAGTTCCTGTTGTTTAAACAACCCATATCGGGAACCAGGAACGCGCTTTCTATCTTTTTAAAAAGCACATCTAAAATTTCCAATCCAGTAAAAATGCCGGTCTTTGCAAGCTGCACCCTGGCAATATCCAGTAATTCGTCTTTTTCAGCTTTCCAAACGTTATCTTCCTTACCGCACCAGAATTCTAATAATATGATTGCGAACGGAACCTCCTTACGGCCATCGAACTTATTGAAATTAGTAATCCTTGTAATTTTAATATCGTCTTCATAAATGTAAAAGCACTGACCATCCTTTACGCTATCATATTTTACTTTCATATAAAGCAATACATCACTCCGGAATTGAATCGGTAATGACTGATGGTTGTTAATAAATCCGATACTCAAATATTTTAAAAAAGGAACGATCGGAATAGTTGATATAAAGTAATCATACGCTGCCACGGTTCCGTCTGACAGATTGATTTGTGAAATTACATTAGGATCTGTTTCACTGCATGACAAAGACGTTATCCGGGATGCAAGCAGGAACCGCCCTCCCCGCTCTTCAATTTGCATTTTCATTGCGTCCCAAAGGGTAGAAAGTCCGCCGTTGGGATAGATATAGAGATCTTCAGTCGCCGTAGTTTTAAGTGTTTTGCTGAACAATGTTTTTATTGGGGAAATGCCTTTAAAACCCAACAAGGATTTTGCAAACACATCTGAAACCTGGCTTCCGCCCATACCCCAAAGCTTAATAGAAAAGTTTTCAAAAAAATATTTGTATAAGTACCCCCCCAGGTGATTTTTAACAAAGGTTTCTGCTGTTCCGTTATTCTTAACGGGGAAGAGATTTTGTTTAAGTATGCCCCATGCAGCGGCACATAGTTGAAAAACATGGAGTTTTTTGATAATGTCACCGGCAGATGGAGGGTAAATGAACGTTTTGTTTTTGGTAAGGATAAATGTTTTTCTTTTATACACTTTATAGTTGCCATTAATTGACTCCAATATGAGCGCTTTGACCGACGGAAATTTGCCGATACTTAAAAAATGGGGGCCGATTTCAACGGTTTGATCCCAAAGCTCGATTGATTTTGCAAAGCCCCCCACATCTTTAGCACTATCATAAATATCAACCTCCATATTATTACGAATAAGCTGATGCGCTACAGTAAGGCCCGTAGGGCCGGCTCCGATAATGGCTACTTTCATAATTACTTACTTAATAATATTTAAACCGCTTGTTTTTTTATCGGGATGTTACCGGGTCAATACTTTTTTTCATATATATCTGCCTTCCTTCCAGTTTAACACGCATAGATACTGCTAGCAGTGCCGCAAGTCCTATGAGCAAACCGGTATAGTGCAAGTGATAATGATTGGAACGGTTGCCTTTAATATCAAATACATTTATTACAAAAATATTTATAACTAATTGAACTGCAGCGTATAAACCAGCCACCTTTAAATGAGGCCACTTTAAATCGTTCACCAGGTATAAATAAAAATGCTTTTTATGTGCTTCAAAAACATTATGCCCCTGTAACCAGCGGAATATAAATGTACTCCCCGCGTCGAGGTAATAAACCAGTAAAAGACTGATGAAAATATAATTATGGGTTAACACGATCAATTTAAAAATACAACCGCAAACTATAAGCGCGATGCTGACGCTGCCTACATCACCTGCAAAACAAATTGCCCTGACACGAAAGTTAAAAAAGGTAAAAACGAGTACAGCAAGAGCCGTTAACACGAGCAAATGCCCATCAATGTAATGTACTTTGAACTGATCGATATAATACAAACTAGCCAGTAGAATGAGGCTGTAAGCGCAGGTGGTTCCATTAATCCCGTCAAGAAAATTATAGGCGTTAAGAGAGATGATCATGATACAGCCGGCAACTATTAATAACCAGATGCTGTTGATATATAAATTAAACTGAAAAAAAACAAGAGATACAGCAATAAGCTGACTAAGCAATCTCAAGCCGATAGAGACTTCCTTTACATCATCGATCAGGCATACTGTAGCTATCAGCAAAATACCGGTTATAAAAAATGGATACTGAAAGCCGGAGGTGAAAAAATATAGCATGCACGTTAAAGGCACAATAATGCCTCCGCCAACTAATGTACTTTGCGAATGTGCGCTCCGCTCATTTGGTATTGCTTGAATATTCAGCTTCCTTGCTAAGCGCAAATAAAGCAATTCCGCTAAAAACAATAGTGATAAATAAAACAGGTGCAGGGTTATATTTTTCATTCACTTTTATTGAATTAACAGGTCAAGGTATTTTACACATTAACAAATAATTATTTAGAATAAAGCGCTTAGCCTTATTTGGAAGATAACGTTCTTTATTTCATATATCCAGAGCAGTTGATTTAGATAAGCCTTTCATATTACTAAAAAGCTGGTTGTGTCAACTGTGGGGTAACTAAGGATACGATTATAAGTATAAAAGTACTTTTCTGTAAGAACAGATTCTTCTTTTAATAGCCCGACATCATCACAGAAAATCGGGCCGAACCTTTTTACAAGGTTTATTATTTTAATTACAGATTCAACCAAATGTAATGTAATAATATAATAATATATTGCACAATATCTTCACATTTAGATATACAATATTCAAATACACTCAGTCGAATTATTGTTGAATAATGGGCATTATTGCGCAGAGACTCGAAAAATGTTTATTTATGGCATTCACCCGGACAGACTCGTTAACGATACAAATCATAACAAGGGTGAATTTCCCATCAATAAAATTCGGCCAATCCGAATATTGGTTGCAAGACACAATAGGACCTGTCTTTCTTCTGCCGGACACCGTTAAAGCTGTTAACATGCTATGCCCGGCACTGCGGTTAAATTATCCGACACATTTCTTCTCGGTCTGATAAAATTAATTTAATAGGGGAAAATTCGACTGGCGGGTACGTTTTCCGGATTTCTTTTTGGCAGGGGACTCTTTTTACTGCTGATCTTATCTCCAAAAAATGCGACAGACAATACCTTGTTAGAACCGCATAATAGCCGCAACAAAACTGGAAAGCTTATTGCAGCGATTAACCCGGTAAGGATCTGGATCGGCATATTATGTACTGACAACCTGGCCAGTATTACCCTTGCCGTTACAGCACCCAAAATATGGAACAGATAAATGGCATAAGAAAAATCGCCAAGCCAGATCAGTTTGCTGTTCTGATAACCCAGGCTTATCAATAATACACAAGCCGTCGAGCCAACGCAGAACGTTAAAAAATTTGCAATGCTGACACCGGCGTTCACATTAAATAAATACAACTGAAAACTTATAGCAACAATAAATATTACAGCTGCTATTGTAATTATGTCTTTTTTTAATATAAACTCGTAAAATCTTTTAAGCGACAAACCCAGGATAAAGAATGTTAGTAAAAATGGAACCCTGTTAAAACTGAAATAGTAAATTTTACAGGGCAGCAAAATATAGATCAATGCTACTATCACCATACAAAACATTGCGGATTTTAACGTGTTAAATACTTGACAGCTTTCAAGAACGGTAATAACCAGAAATACGCACATCATGCCCTGTAAATACCAAAAATGAGCATAGGAGTAAACGTAAATACGCCAGATATGGCTTAGTGGGGGTTTGAAGTTAGTTCCGGGGGTGAAGTATTGCAATAGGTAAAAAAGCGTTGCCACAACAACTAAGGGTATCAATAAGCGATTGATTTTTCCCGCTATGAATTTGGAATTGGAGGTAAATCTGGAAACAGGCTTATAAGCATAAACAAAGCCGGAAATAACGGTAAACAACGGCATTCGGATGTATTGCAATGCATAATATGAAAACCTCCATATCGAATTATCGACAACTTTTAGCCCATCACGTGAACTGCCGCCTATAACATGACCTAATACCATTAAAATTATAGCAAGGCCTCTAAGTGTTTCAATATTTAAATTTTTTTTTGTCTGGCTGATTTTCATCATGTATTATTTTCCAGCGCACTATCTGGCAAGAATGATAGCTAAAATTGCCAAAAAGATATCAAAAACCGGCCGTAACCACTATTAAATATCTATTTTGATACTTAATTGTGTACAAATTGAGAAGCCAGCGTGGAAATATGTTGAATACAGCCTCCGGCAGTGCAGGTAAGTGGCATTGGGATTTTTAACGCTGACCGGCTGCTATAAATTATCGTACATTCCTTAACTGTTCCCGTACATGCACTTGGCCCATCGGTTGATCAGCCTTGCGCTTGACTCTTGTTGTTGGGTTAATTTGTTCTTTTCTTCAGCATAACCGGCGGAAACATTCGAATAGCGCACAAACCCTGCCTCAACGCTCACCTCTCCGGACAGCTGGTGTATTAGGTATAAAAATCTTACGCTTTCAGAAAACAATCCATAGGAAAGCGTCTGCCCCTGCTAGCCGGTAGTGCGTAGAAATTGTTCCTAATTGAGGTTATCCAGATTTATTTAGCTGGTCTATCGCAAGTCATGGTCTTTGCTTAATACTAATCAATGCCGCCTTTCGGCAGGCATTGATTAGCACCCACCAGGGATGATCTGCCCTCGCGTAAAAGGCAGAGCTATTTCATAGATACAAAAGCACCGCATTAGCCACGGTTGCTCCATTCGCATTTTTATTCGAGATCTCTACATAGGCTTTTTTGCTATTAGATAAACTATAGGCTCCCAAAGCGCCCTTATAAAATCACAGGCAGACTTACAATTTACATGCATTAAATTGACAATATACATAAACCAAAGTCTCTGTTCGTAAATTCTCTATACTAAAAGACCTTTTAACGGGTAGTGAACGTTGAATACAATATAAAACTATTGTACTGATGTTTTAATCCATTCATTTATCCACCTATTAGTGCCTTTATCACCTTGTGTTTCTTTTGCCAAAATGCAGTAGTGCTAAACTGCTGAATAGGATGTGGTATACAGCCCACCGAAAGAAGACAATTCGATTTTCGCCCATTGAGGGATTACCAAATGTACTCTAGCGCGTTGAAACTAGGCGCCTAATCTAATAGGTGGTTCGATATTGTGGTATGCTGTGTATGACTTTATGGAAATTTATCCTATGACCTTCGTGTGGCAAGGGTGCCTTTTTGCGAATGCGAACCGGGGCACTTAAAGTGGTTTATTTAGGATAAGAGCTTTATCAAACTCATTAAAGTTTATTATCCTATCTTTGCGAAACGTTTGATAAACGTAAGGCGCTGCTAAAACCAATGCAATTAAAATAATAAATACTACCATTCCGTTCCATTCTTTTTTGGTTACAGACAAGTGGCTTTTTATATATGCCTTCATTTATAGCATTTATCAATTGTTAAAATAAAGAAAATTTCAGGATATTTATAAGTTAATTAAAACACCCTTTTTATAAATGAAAGTAATAACCACCGAAGAGTTTGCCAAAGCCACCAAACTGGATAAGTTGAAGATGCCGGGCCTGGCCGCTTTATTGATGGAACTAATGAAAATAAACCAGGTTAACGAACTTTTTGCCCAGGCACAGCCAAAACAGGGCCCCGAGTTTGTTGATGCTATTTTAGAAGGCTGCGGTATTGATATTGAGTTTGACGAGCGCGAATTAAGAAACATACCTAAAACCGGTAGCTTTGTTGCCATTGCCAACCACCCTTATGGTGGTATTGAGGGCATGGTGCTGTTAAAAATACTGTGTATGGTGAGGCCCGATGCCAAGCTGATGGCCAACTTCCTGCTCAAAAAGATCCCCAATCTGAGTGATTACTTTATAGCCGTAAACCCATTTGAAAACGTTGAACATTCATCAAGCATCAGCGGTTTAAAAAACACGCTGGAGCTTTTAAACAACGGCACGCCAATAGGTATTTTCCCTGCCGGTGAAGTATCAACCTTTAAGGTTGAACAAAAACAGGTAACCGATCGCCTTTGGCACCCTGTGGTAGGCAAAATAATAGCCAAGGCCAAGGTGCCAGTTGTACCTATTTATTTTCATGGCAACAATGGCCTGTTGTTTAATTTACTGAGCCTCATACACCCTGCCTTACGCACGGCTAAACTACCGTCTGAATTGTTTAACAAGCACGGGCACACCATTAAGCTTCGTATTGGCAAGCCTATTAATGTAGAGGATATCCCCGATCATAACAACAGCGCCAAACTGCTCAATTTTTTACGAGCCCGTACTTATGCGCTTGGCACCGGGCTGGAGGAAGAAAAGAAATTGTTTAGTCCGCGTAACCTGTTTAAGATAAAACGGCTGCCGGAAAATGTTGCTACCGAAATTAGTGCCGACGTATTGGACAAGGAAATAGCCCCGCTTCGTGACAATTATAAAATTTGGACAGAGAAGAACTATGAAGTATTCATAGTGCCCACATCTGCCATACCCAATGTGATACGCGAAATTGGTCGCCTGCGCGAGGTAACCTTCAGAGAGGTTGGCGAGGGAACTAATAAGGCTATTGATCTGGATGAGTATGATATTTATTATCATCACCTGTTTATCTGGGATTTTGAAGCTAAAATGATAGTAGGCGCTTACAGAATTGGCCTTGGCGATGAAATTTTTTACAGTGTAGGTAAAAATGGCTTCTACATTACTGAACTGTTTAAGCTTAAAAGCCAGTTTACCCCGGTGCTACGCCGCAGCCTTGAACTTGGCCGTTCCTGGATACGTAAAGAATACCAGACCAAACCCCTGCCGCTATTCTTGCTATGGAAAGGTATTTTAAAGTTTCTGATTGATAACCCGAGGTACAGGTATCTCATCGGGCCGGTGAGTATTAGTAATTCGTTCTCTAAGTTCTCCAAATCGCTTATTGTTGATTACATTAACCGCAATCATTTTGACCACGAAATGGCGCAGTATGTAAAACCGCGTAAAAAATTCAAGGTTGATTTTGCCAAGATAGATACCGACCTGCTGATGGCCGGCGAAGATACCTTTAAGGGGTTGGACAACTTGATATCGGAAGTAGAGACCCGTAACATGAAAGTTCCGGTACTGCTGCGCCAATACATTGCGCTAAATGCCAAGATCATCAGCTTTAACATCGACCCTAAGTTTGCCGATTGCCTGGATGGTTTCCTGGTGCTCGATCTTGAAAAAGTTCCCCAGGATATTTTAGAAAAATTAGGCAAGAATCTTTAATAATGGCCCGCCACACACAACGTGTGCCACATCCATTTAAGCGAAAGCCCTGCTCATAAACCGAGGGCACTGAAAAAGTCCCGGAAAATCCGGCAAAAATGAAGGGGTTGTTCAATAAGCACGAACACCCCCTTTTCCTTGTCTTATAGGCCTACAAGTCTCATCGCCGAGTCGTATAAACGATTCTCAACGTATCAAATTGATTTTTTTAAGCCCTCCTTTTTACCTCACATATTAATTGGACTTTTTCAGTGCCCTCCATAAACCAGCAGGGCTTTTTGCTTGAAATTGAATATATTGCGGTAACAATATTCTCCCGCAACATGACAGAAAACCTATCCGATAAAAAAACAGGGTCCCCGAATTTAAAGCAGGTACTTGGCTTGCCTACCGCAATTTTATTGGTGGCCGGTATTATGATAGGTTCGGGAGTATTTAAAAAGGTTGTCCCCATGGCGCAAACGCTGCATAATGAAACGTACATTCTGCTGGCGTGGATTATTGCGGGTGTTATTACAATGCTTGGAGCATTTACTTATGCTGGGCTGGCCACCATGACAACCCAAACTGGTGGCGTTTACGAGTATCTGCGATTGATCTATGGTGATTTTATAGCCTTTTTATTCGGGTGGACTACTTTTACCATAGTAGGCACGGGAGCCGTGGCCGCGCTGGCTTTTGTATTTGCGCAATCGGTTAATACCCTGCTTCCTGTTTACGAACCCTTATATGCCTTTAAGGATATCGGCATAGGTACCGCTGTTTTCCCCTTTGCCGATTCGGGTGTCAAAATAGTGGCGGTACTTGCTATAATCCTGTTAACCTGGGTAAACTATATTGGGGTAAACAAGGCCGGCATTTTGAATAACATTGTTACCAGCGCCAAAATAGTGGGTATCCTGCTGTTAATTATAGCCAGCTTATTGTATTCAAATCATCCGGTTGCTGACAGTAACGTTAACACCATACAAACGCTGCCGCCAGGCGGTACAGCCTTATTTAGCGGTTTATTTGGCGCTATGCTCAGCGCTCTTTGGGCTTATGATGGGTGGATAAACATTACGTTTGTAACCGGCGAAATCAAAAATCCGAAGCGTAATATCCCGCTGGCTATTATTGGAGGCGTAGGCATAGCCATGACTTTATATGTGCTGCTTAACTACGCCTATATGAACGTGCTACCTGTATCGCGGCTGGCTGCGCTGGGAACAAATAAAATAGCAGCTGCAGAAGTCGCGGGTGTTTTAATGGGTAAAGCCGGATCTGTGATCATAGCAGTATTGATCATGGTATCAACCTTTGGGGCGCTTAACGGTACTATAATCTCCAATCCACGGGTGTTCTTCCGCATGGCACAGGAAAATGTTTTTTTTAAAGGCGCAGCACAGGTGCATCCTACCTTCCGCACACCGCATATTTCGCTGCTTTATACTGCAATATGGAGCATCATATTGGTGTGCAGTGGCACGTTTGATCAAATTACCGATCTTGTTATTTTTGCCTCTTACGCCTTTTTTGCGCTTACTGCATGGGGTCTGGTTAAGATGAAAAGAAAAAAAGTTATCACCTCAAAAGTTATTGGCTATCCGGTAGTTCCGTACATTATCATATTATTTTGCCTTACACTTATCGTCAATACTGCAATTACGCAGACAAAGGCCTCATTGATTGGATTGTTGCTTATTTTAAGCGGCGCACCTTTTTACCTGTATTTTAGAAAGCAATACGGAGCCCCTCGTGACAAACAATTATAATAATAAATCCTTTTTTATAAAATATAAAAAGCCCTGCCAGTTAATTTGGCAGGGCTGTATTTAGTTTAGTTTTGTTCGGTATTACCAGCTGTAACGTACACCAAACTGCATTTGCCAGCGCGAAGCAAACAAATCAACTGAGTACGGTAAACCTGGGTTTGTAAAATTGTAAGTTGGGTAAGCTGTAACATTACCATTCTTAACAAAAGCAGGACCGCCATTTGCTCCTGGCAAGGCGCTTACCGGAGTTAAACCAACGCTTGCTGAAGAGTTAAATGTATTGGCCGAGAAATAATACTGACCCCATTTTTTGTTCAATAAGTTGGTAAGGTTGATGATGTCATAAGTAAAGGTGATCATCTGTTTGTGTTTACCACCAAATTTAAAGTCTTGAGTAAAACGGAAGTCAAGCTGGTTATTCCATGGAGTAAAAGCTTCATTACGCTCAGTAAACTGACCACGACGGCTGCTTAAGTATTTATTGTTATCAATAAATGCGTCAAAAGCAGCAACTTGTTGAGCGGCGGTTTGTATCACTGTACCAGTCTTTTTATCAACCTGGTCAACAATAAATTTAGCAGTTTCGCCTTTGTTAGGGATATAAGCTAAGCTCAATTGCTGTCCTGTTCCGTCAATAGCATTCGGGTAAGTATCAAAGGTATATGGGTTACCACTTTGAGCGCTAAAGAAGAATGTAAAGTTAGCTGTGTAGTTATGTTCCACATCCCAATCGTGCTTAAAGTTCACGTTTGAAACAATGCGGTGACGGATATCAAAGTTTGAGTTTGCCAGGCCCGGGTTATTAGGGTTTAAAGCCTGGTTTAACTGCCAGTTTGATTCCATTGAGTTACGGATACCGTTGGTAACGTCTTTAGAATGTCCATAAGTATAGGCAACTGAAAAGTTTAAAGCATTCTTTGGATCAAACTGGGTGAATTTACCTACCTGTACCGTTGCGCTGTAACGGTAACCTTCGCTGGTGTTTGACAGTAAATAAGCATTGGTATATGATGGGTTAATACCTTTGTTTATAAATATAGGCTGCTGGTGCTGGGTATCATAAGGATAATAAGTTACGCTATCCTTAGTATTTACCTGCTGAAACTTCAAGTCATGAATAACTTTGGTATAGATACCTTCGGCAGTAAATTTCCACTGGTCGTCAGTAGTATAATCAACAGCTAAGCTGCTTCTCCATACCTGTGGCATTTTAAAGTTATTGTCAATCATATCCACCTGGGTAGAACCATTGGGTGTTGTATTGAAACCTTGCTGATTAACAAAGTTTAAACCACCGTTGGCAGGCGCTTGTACCGGATTTGTTCCTGGCACAAATGCTTTTGACGAAGATTTGTTATCATAAGCACCATAAGTAACACCATTGTTGTAAAACGCGTAACCAAACCATGCAAACGGAACACGGCCGGTAAACAAGCCGCTACCACCGCGTAAAATAACGCTTTGATCACCATTTACATCATAGTTAAATGATACGCGCGGATTAAATTCTACGTTGTTCAAATAGTTTTGTTTGATGTCTCTTGGTTTGGTATAGGTATAGGTGGTACCATAGTTAGGATCAACCGGAGCATTGGTAGTTTTTGGGCTCAATGGTTGTTTGTTTGGTACACCAGCATAATCAGCACGTAATGCTACGGTCAATTTGAAATTATCAGTTAACTGAATTTCATCCTGACCATATAAGCTCATCAGATTAACTTTAAACTGAGCCGATGGGTTAGCTAAGATATAGTCGCGTGTGTTATCAGTATAGTTAAAGTTAGCACGCACACGGTTAGGGTTATTGTTGATAAAATCTTCAATGCTGCTGTAAGCAAGCCTTCCGTTCCATGCGTTTACAAAGTTGTAGGTAATATTATAAAACTCATTGTGCGTACCAAAAGTAAAGGTATGTTTGCCTTTAGTCCAGGTTAAGTTGTCAGTAAACTCAGCTGTTTTCTGGTGCATATCAAATATGGCAGCCTCACGGTCGGTACCCATAAATATAGTTGTACCAGGGGCACGGCCTGTGATCTCGATTTGCGGCAAAGCAGGGTTCGAGTTAGGATCGCGGTAGTCATGAACGTTTGAATAACCTAATACTAAGCTATTGCTCACGTTATTTGAAAACCTTGATTTTAACTCCGCCACAGTTGATGTTGAGTTATTATGTGAGGTATAATCAATACCTCCAAAACGGAAGTTTTGCTGATCGCGCTCTAAGTTAGTAGCTTTTGAGGTGATGGTATTATTACGAATAGTTAACTGGTTGTGATCGTCGATATTCCAGTCTAAACGGTTAAAAAACTTGTTAGAGTTTGAGAAGATCGTGGTATTGTTATAAGTACCCGGATCTAAACCTGAAAATTTAGTAAACGCGGCCGCTAAATTCTGAGCATCCTGTAAGCTTAGGATCTTTGATGATCCGTTTGTACCAGCACCTGCGATAACCGGATCAACACGACGGGCGATTTCCTCGTTGGTGAAGAAGAATAATTTGTTTTTGATGATCGGTAAACCAACACGGATACCGGTTTGATAATCATGAAAGTCAGATGGTAATTTTGAACCGTCACCACCAGATGCAGCAGCAGCATTATTAGGACCTACCAAAAACGCGCCACGGCCAAATCCGTATACCGAACCGGTAAAGTCATTGGTACCGCTACGGGTTACTGCGTTGATACTACCACCCAATACGTTACCAATTTTAATATCATAAGGGGCAACCAATACTTGTATATCCTGAATCGCGTCTAACGATACCGGGCTTGTACGGGTACTGCTACCCACCTGACCAGATGCGTTGTTCTGGCCGCCTAATGATGGGCTAAAACCAATCGCGTCGTTATTAATAGCACCATCAAGGGTTACGTTATTATAACGGTAGTTTGTTCCCTGGAATGAGTTATTATTACTTTGAGGGGTGTTCCTGGTTAAATCCTGTAAACTGCGGTTAATAGAAGGCGCAGTGCGGATCTGGTTTTGGTTAATACGGGTACTTGCACCTGTTTTAGTACCGCCTGCATTGGCTGTAACTTTCACCTCCTTTAAGGCTGTAGTTTCATCGGCCAAAGCAAAATTAAAGGTGGTAGCACCAAGACTCAGGGTAATGTTTGTTCTTTCGTCTTTTTTAAACCCAACGAAAGAGGCAGAAACGGTGTAAGGACCGCCTGGGTTAATGTTTGCAATTGTGTAACGACCATCAGCGTTTGTTTGTGCTCCGTAGCGTGTTCCGGTACTTGTACTAAGTACGGTTACGGTTACTCCGGGCAGGGTTACGCCTTTTTGATCGGTGACTTTTCCGCTTACTAAAGAGGTTGTAATTTGCGCTTTGGCAACTTGTGCAACCCCAATAATTAGCATGGAGAGAAAGATAAAGTAAAGCTTTTTCATGTGTGTTTATTTGTAACACAAAGGTTCGGCTACAATATTAACAGCATGTTAACGCAGGATTATATTTAACCCACAATGTTAACATTAAGTAAAACCTGTTATTAGTAGCGAACAGCTAACTTTTTAAGTATGAGGTGGAGCAGGTAGATTGGTCCGATGAGTAAAAACTTAATATCATCCAAAAACGATGGCTTTTTACCTTCAATTTTATGTCCGATAAATTGCCCTATCCACGATATAAAGAATATAAGTAAACAAACAAGCCATAAAGCCGGGCCGCCGGCTTTGTGCCAATCGTCCAGCTTAATAATACCATAGCTAAAGCCAAACAGTATAAACAACATCAGGTATGATAATACCGGTGAAAGCTTGAGGTAGTAATAAATACTAAAGGCAATTAAGAAGGATGCCCAGTTAAACATATCACCATATGAACCTAAAAAATCAAGTTTGGGAAAAGGAATAGACCAAACTAAACCCAATAAGCTAAACACGATAAGCGGAATGCAAATGAAATGAATAGCCTCGTTAGTATGGTTTTGATGGCTTTCGGCATACTTGGCAAAATAAACATCAACCTGGCGGGCATCACCAGCCCCACCGTTTTTTGACGGCATACTACTTTGAATAGAGCCTGTTTGTTTATTTGCAGCCATTTTGATGTAAATATAAAAACCCTTTCTGTTTTTTAAGACAGAAAGGGTTTGTTATTTTTTTCTCTGATATATTATTTAGCAAATGCTACCGAGCGGGTTTCCCTGATCACGGTAACCTTGATCTGGCCGGGATAGGTCATTTCGGT
Source organism: Mucilaginibacter sabulilitoris (assembly GCF_034262375.1). Taxonomy (NCBI): domain Bacteria; kingdom Pseudomonadati; phylum Bacteroidota; class Sphingobacteriia; order Sphingobacteriales; family Sphingobacteriaceae; genus Mucilaginibacter; species Mucilaginibacter sabulilitoris. The sequence goes on along the minus strand of NZ_CP139558.1, from coordinate 1,929,109 downwards.
TTGTATCCGGTTTGATATATCTGCCGCTAAAACCTCCGATTGCGCATCGGTTATTTTTTCGCTTTCAACCACTACACGCAACTCACGGCCAGCCTGTATAGCAAATGTTTTTTCAACACCTGGGTATGAAAGCGCCAGCTCTTCCAGTTCTTTTAAACGTTTGATGTAGCTTTCAACCACCTCGCGGCGTGCTCCCGGACGGGCACCTGAAATAGCATCACAAGCCTGAATAATTGGCGATAACATAGAGGTCATCTCTATTTCATCGTGGTGAGCGCCAATGGCGTTGCACACTTCAGGATGCTCCTTATATTTTTCGGCCAGCTGCATACCCAAAATGGCGTGAGGCAACTCAGGGTTGTCATCAGGCACTTTGCCAATATCATGTAACAACCCAGCGCGTTTGGCCATTTTAACATTCAGGCCAAGTTCTGCAGCCATAGTAGCGCAGAAATTGGCTACCTCGCGTGAGTGCTGCAGCAGGTTTTGTCCGTATGATGAACGGTAACGCATACGGCCAACCATACGGATCAGCTCAGGGTGTAAGCCATGTATACCCAGGTCAATTACGGTGCGCTCACCTATTTCTACAATTTCTTCTTCAATCTGCTTCTTGGTTTTGGCAACAACCTCCTCAATACGGGCAGGGTGTATACGACCGTCGGTTACAAGGCGGTGCATGGCCAAACGGGCAATTTCGCGCCTAACCGGGTCAAAGCCCGAAAGAATAATGGCCTCTGGTGTATCGTCTACAATAATTTCAATACCAGTTGCCGCTTCCAGCGCGCGGATATTCCTGCCCTCGCGGCCAATGATACGGCCTTTGATCTCATCGTTTTCGATGTTGAAAATAGAAACCGTATTTTCAATAGCGCTTTCGGTAGCCGTACGTTGAATGGTTTGTATAACTATCTTTTTAGCCTCTTTGGTAGCGGTAAGTTTAGCCTCGTCAACAATATCCTTTATCTGGATCATGGCTTTGGTACGGGCCTCTTCACGCAAGGTATCAACCAACTGGTTACGGGCATCATCGGCAGATAAACCAGCGATGGTTTCCAGTTGCTGTACATGTGAATTTTTCAGATGTTCAACCTCCTCCTGTTTTTTAACAACAATATCGGTTTGTTTCTCCAGGTTTTTACGGGTGTTATCCAGTTCGCTTTCTTTACGGTTCATGTTCTCCAGGCGCTGATTTAATGACTGCTCCTTTTGTTTAACGCCGTTTTCGCGCTGATTAATAGCATTGTTTTTATTGTTTACTTCCTGCTCATGTTCAGCTTTCATTTGTAAAAACTTCTCTCTGGCTTCGAGTAATTTGTTTTTTTTCAGTATCTCAGCATTGTTTTCAGCGTCCTTTAATATCTTTTTCACTTTATTTTGTGCCGATGTTTCCTGGTCTTTAAAAAGCTTCCGTAACAGGAAGCGGCCAATGACAATGCCAATAATGGCACCTGCCAGCAGCCCGATAATAATGTATAATAATACGTCCATCTTCTTTTTTTAGGGTGTAAGGTTATGTATATAAAAAAACCGCAACTAATTCTTAAGTATCATGTATTTAAAAACCTCATTTCGGATATTTGGGGACCATGGTTACGTTAATACCAGAGTAACGCATGCCTCTTTGATCCGCTTAATATTGAAGCGTTAAGTTTTTAATAGTGAAACCTAAAATTTAACTGCGGCTAAATCTTAAATGTGCTCTGTATGTGTAAAGAACGTTTATTACTTTGAGAAAAATTCAGACAGCAAATGATCCAGCTGATAAACTTTTTCGGCTATATCGGTATCTTCAACGGTAACTTTCTTTTCGGCTTTTAATGATGATGTAGCATAATGCAACACCGCCATTGAAAGCAGATCCTGTTTATCCCTCACCGCGTAATTTTCCTGATATTCTTTTATCCGGTCATTAATCAGCTTAGCCGCCCTGCGTATTATTTCTTCCTCCTCCATGTTTACCTTTAAAGGGTAAACTCTGTCAGCAATATTTATTTTTATTGAGATTTCTCCCATTGAGCTTTTCACTTTTTGTACTATTTCTTCAATAATACAATACACTTATCTATTTCCTGCACAAAGTCGTTAATTTTTTGCTTTATGTCAAGACTTTTTTCATTTGTTTCCGAAAATGATTTCGCGAGTTTCAATACACGAAGCTTTTCTTCCAGCTCTTTTGTCTTGTTTTTGCTGGCATCAAGGGCAACGGTTAAAGCCTCGCTTTCCAGTTTTAACAAATCATTTTCCTCCTGTAAGGCAGCACAAAGTTCAATCAACCGCTCGGTCTTGTCTACAATCTTATTTAACTGTTCTGCTACAGAAGGCATTTTCTTTTAAACTCTAATTTCTAAATCCTAAACTCTAAATTAAAAATAAATCCCAAATCGAAATTCCAAACTCCGGGGATAAAAAATTATTTTCTGATCTCGGCTCCGGCTTCTTTTCCTAAATTATAAATTAATTTCTGCATAATGGCATCAATAGCTTTATCGGTGAGCGTTTTTTCCACGTCCTGTATAATAAAGCTCAGCGCGTATGATTTTTTACCGGCAGGCAGTTTGTCGCCTTCGTACACATCAAATACACTAACCTCCTGCAGTAACTTGCGTTCTGTTCTTTGTGCTATTTGCTTTAACTGGCTAAATGAAATGCTCTTATCTATCAGCATAGACAAGTCGCGCCGTACTGCAGGGAACTTAGAAACCTCCTGGTAAACGATCTTATTTTTGCGAATTGCTGCCAATACCATGTCGAAATTAAAGTCGGCATAAAATACTTCTTTATCTACATCAACTTTTTTCAAGGCTGTACTTGCTACCGCGCCAAATTTAACCATCTGCTTGCCGTTAAGCATATACTGCAGCCCGAACGCCATTTTTTTGCAGGTAGCATCTTCCAATATATAACCCGTAATATTCAGGCGCTCCAGAATACCATCAACAATAGCCTTTATGTTGTAGAATGATACCGGTTTTTGCTTTTGATTCCATTGCTCGGCAGCATTAGCACCCGTAAGGAATATCGAAAAGCGCTGCACTTCGCTATACTTATCGTCCTTTACACTGTAAACTTTGCCGAACTCATAAAATTTCAAATCGGCGGCACGACGGTTCTGGTTGTAGGTAATAGCCTCAAGACCGGAATAAAGCATTGTCTGGCGCATCACATCCAGATCGCTGCTCAGCGGGTTCAGAATTTTCACGGCTGTATCCAGGTTATCAGAATAAGCCGATTTAGTTAACGAGTTCGACAGTATCTCGTTAAAACCGTTAGCAGTAAGCAGATCTGAAAGCTGGTTTTGCACCAAATCCTTCTCGGGCCGCTGCGAGTTATTCAATGAGGCCCTGATCTGTGTAGGTATCTCTATATTGTTGTAGCCATAAATGCGCAGTATTTCTTCAACAATGTCCACCTCGCGGGTTACATCAACACGATAAGGCGGCACTTTCAGCGACAGTACTTCTTCTGTTTCGTTAACCACCTGGATATCCAAAGCCTTAATAATGCCTTTGATTTCGGCATGCGGAATTTCCTTGCCTATTAGTCTGTGGATATTTTTATAACTCACGTCAAAGGCAAACGGTTCAACCGGAGTTGGGTAAATGTCAACTATTTCAGACGATACCTCGCCACCCGCAACTTGCTGAATTAACAGCGCGGCACGTTTCAGTGCAAACACGGTCATATCCGGATCGGTACCACGCTCAAACCTAAAAGACGCATCTGTTTTTAATCCATGCCTTTTAGCTGTTTTACGAACAGATACGGAGTTAAAATAAGCGCTCTCCAGGAAAATACTTTTTGTTGATGCCTTAACACCCGATTGTGCACCGCCAAAAACACCGGCAATACACATCGGCTCTTCAGCATTACCTATCATCAGATCATATTCCGACAGCGTACGGTCTACATCGTCCAATGTTTTGAAAACCGTTCCTTCCGGATAATTTTTAACCAATACCTTGTTGCCTTTTATTTCGTCGGCATCAAAGGCGTGCAGGGGTTGTCCTAACTCGTGTAGCACATAATTGGTAACATCAACAATGTTATTGATTGAACGCACCCCAATTACAGCCAGTCTTTCCTTTAAACATTGCGGAGATTCCTTTACTTCGAGCCCGCTGATGGTTAAACCAGAATAACGCGGACTTGCCTGTTCGTTCTCTACAATTACTTCAACGGTTCTGCTGGTGTTGGCTACTTTAAACGCGCTTACATCGGGTTTGGTGATACTTATTTTCAAAAACGCGGCCACATCACGGGCAGTACCCAGGTGCGACGCAGCATCGGCACGGTTTGGTGTTAAGCCAATCTCGTACATGTAATCGTCGTTCAGTTTAAAGTAATCTTTAGCCAAAGCGCCAACCGGAGCATCGGAATCAAGTACCATAATACCTTCATGACTGGTACCCAAACCTATTTCGTCTTCGGCGCAGATCATCCCTTCAGACACCTCGCCGCGTATTTTAGATTTTTTAATGGCAAAAGGTTCGCCAGTTACAGGATAAACGGCAGTACCTACAACAGCAACTACCACTTTTTGCCCGGCAGCTACGTTAGCAGCACCGCAAACAATCTGCAAATCTTCCGGACCGCCAACATCAACTTTGGTTACATGCAGGTGATCAGAATTGGCATGATCAACACTTTCTTTTACATAGCCAATCACCAATCCTTCAAGGCCACCGGGGATAGCTTGTACTTTTTCCAAACTCTCTACCTCCAAACCGGTACCGGTAAGGATAATTGAAATTTCCTGCGGGGTTTTATCTGTATCAATAAATTCTTTAAGCCAGTTATATGATATTTTCATTAGTCAGAAATGATAATCGGCAAAGATACGATTTAGGCTGAAAGGTTAAAGTCCAAAGGAAAAAGGTATAGGTAAGATTTTTGACTTTCTAATTTTGACATTTTAATCAAATCACCCTTCGTCATCAAAGTCGTAATAGCCGTTATCGGTTATAATGAGTGATCAAGTACATCGATCTCAAGCATGCGGCCTGCCGCTTATTTTTTGGCCGGCTCGATATCCTAGTAACTGGGTTAGTAAAAGTTAACTTATATTTAGATGAACGGAAGGTTGAAACCGGTAAAAAGGCCCAGTAAAAATCAGGTTATAAATCTCCCGTACTGATATCAGGCACTACCCTACAGACATCCCTACCAAGACAAGAGAAAATCTGAATATAGAAAGAAGGGGTAGATTAACAAAGCGCCGCTCTGTTGAAATAGAAGTTACCTAGGAGATATTAAACATAACATGAGCTTCAGAATGTCCCATTTTCGCGGAATAAAAAAGTGGAAACCGAGTTCAACATAACAAAATCGGAGAGCAAAATAACTTAACGCACTAAGTTTTTTTGATGCAAAAAAAATTTATGCATAAAGCAAGCTCTTTACCTGTTCTTTAGATCCAACGAATTGACGACGTAAACCTTTAGCAGCCAGTCGTAGATGCGTTTTTACGGAATTTACGGTAATACCCATTTCGACAGCCGCTTCCTTGTATTTTTTTTGATGCAAATATACCAGTTTACAAGCTTCCAACCTTTGCATGGGTAGTTCTTTCAATAGCTCATCCATACACTGCTGTGTTTCTGTTATATGAAAATAGTCATAAGCTATTTCTTTGTTACATGAAATTGCATATAAGTCTATGTGTTTTTTCACTCTTTTATCCTTATTGATAACCATAAGGCATTTATGGTATATGCAGGTTTTAAGATATGCCTTTAGACATGAATTAATGTTTACGCCTATTTTTCCGTCAATTATCCCAATAAATAAATTTTGAACCTGATCCTCTGCTTCCATCTTATCTTTTAAAATATAGGATGCTTGGTTAGTTAAGGTTTTATAATACTTTTCGTACAAAAGGGTATACGCTCGTCTGTCTTTTCCCTGTATTAATTTCAGTAATACGTCGTCTTCGATTTTCATAATTTATATAAGTAGGTTTATTTATATTTTACAATTATGCTTTAAGGAAATTTTACATTCTTAACGCACTAAGTTAAATTTAGTATAAAAAAAGACATGCACAATTATACATATCCTTAGATATATTTTCTTAAAATGATATAACACTTATAGCGTTAAGAATTATATATATAACAATATTACAAGTTGTAATTAACTTTTACAAGACATTTTTGTAACATTTTTAAAGCGTTATTTTCATGTAAAATCCACAAGAAAACTCGGCCAGGGTTAACAATCTACTTTCAATTATGCTTCAAATTTATCAACCTCAAAAATTGGTTACTCTATAAAAGGCTTGTTTAGGTTTAAGCTTGTCATCAAAAAGGTATGGATAATTCCTTTTTTTATACGTCCGGGTAAGATAGTTTGGCCAATCGTAACTACTCCAAAGGGTTAAACCCGTTACCTTTCCCTTGCTTTCGCGGCACACCCTAAATATCATATCAAACATGGCGGCTTGCTTTTGCTGCAAGTCTTGGGTGTATTCGTCGCTATACCCTGTAAGGTCTGCCGCTCTTACCATCTTCCCATCAATGCGTTTAGGGTATATAGAAATATCCAATTCGGTGATCTGTACTTCCAATCCCGCTTTGGCAAACATATTTATAGTTTCCCGTAAATAGCTCTCGGGCAAGCCTTCTATCCCCCAATGCGCCTGAAAGCCCACGCCATTTATGGGGATACCTTTCTGCTTCATTTTTTTCAAAAATGCATATACCTTATGCCTTTTTTTTGACCATTCTTCTCCATTATCATTATAAAACAGCTTTGCCTGCGGGTCGGCTTCATGGGCGTAAACAAACGCTTTTTCAATATACTCATCTCCTGCTATTTGATATAAGGTATCTGTTCTGGCGTCGAGCTTATCGGGTGGTATATAAGATATTGCTTCGTTTACAACATCCCAGCAATATGTTTTCCCTTTATAGCGCTTAACAACGGTTTGAATATACTCTTTTAACCTGCTTAGCAAAACCTCCTTACTTACCAGTTTATCGTCATCCTTATAAATCCATCCCGGCATTTTATATGGCCAAACCAGGGTATGCCCACGCACTTTCATGTTGTGGCTTACCGCGTAGTTAACAATCGCGTCTGCGTTATCCCAGGTAAACACACCTTGTTTTGCCTCCAGCCTTAAGGGTTTTAATTCGTTTTCGGGAGTTATGCTTGCATATTGTTCGGTAAGTAAAGAGGCAACCTGCGGGTTGTTAATTAAAGCGTCGTATCCAACCGCTGCCCCTATTGGGAAATAATTTTGATAAGCCTCCTTAAGCGTTTTTTGGTCTGTTATTTTTTGATCACTTGGAAGTGACCTATCTTTTCTGCAATAACATATGACAAGAATTGTTAAGCCGGCAAGCACCGTAAGGTCTAATCTAAAGAGTTGTGATTTCGTTGTTGCTTTCATTATATTATTGTGCCCGTTATTTTATTTAAGTGTATTGATTTTCTTTTTTAATACTTGCATGGTCTCGCTTTGCCATTTGTGTATAAACCGACGGGCCTTTTCTGCCTTGGCTTTGGCTGCTTCATTTTTTTTTGCAAGGGCTAAAACTGCCGGTACAATTTTTTCAACCTCGGTTGGGATATCCATATCAAAAAGCCAGTCGCCAAGGCCAATGTCGCGCCACATATACCCCTTACTGGTTTGCTCATAAAAACGACAAACAATAGCCGGTATACCATTGCCAATACATATTATGGGCGAGTGCATTTCTAACCCAAATAATCCTGCCGATCGCGTATAAGTACTTAATGCCTCGTCCGTTAACCAATACCTATTTCTCCAAACCACCCTAGCTTTTACATCGTCAGGCAAACGGTCTATGATCATTTCCTTACCTATAGCCACTTGCGTTTCATCTTCGGGACAAACCAAAACTTTCATTTCTGTTTGGCGGACAACTGCGATTATCGCTTTCCGTAAGGGTAGGTTATCATGTTCTTTCATCAACGCGTTGTAGTCATCCTGCGCTTGCACAAACGGTCGGTTTTTGCCTTTGGCCAGCCATTCCTGAGTAAAACGAAACCGGGGTATGCAGCATAAAAATTTGCCTTCTTCTAACCCGTTAGCTTTTAAAAAAGCTACTGCGGCCGTGTCGTTACGTATATCGGCTCCAAAGGTCGAATCCGGGGCAAATTCCATAATGGAGCAGGTAACGCCATTATCTTTTGCAAATTTTAAGGATACCGAATCTCTAAAAAAAACGAAGTTCGCCTTATTCATCAACTCAACATCCAATGGCAAAGGTTTAACCTGTACGCCCTTTGCCGCGTATATCCCGGGGAAGGTTATACTATATATACCATAAGGCTTCCCGGTTTCTTTCAACCATTTGCTCAAGCCGGCCCTACCCACTAATGACGGCCCTGAACCATGTAACAGAAAATCGCATTCATTAAAGGCAGTTTTAATATCCTGGTCGGTTTCTACAATTTTAACATTGGGAAAGCGCTTTTGTAAAATTTCGCGCACGCCATTGCCAACATCACCGGGCCATAACCTTATCGCTACCTCAGGCAAATACTTTTCCAATATAGCCAACAGACCAGGAGTGTGCCCAATATCGCCTATGTTAAAGGTTTGCCATGATGAGCGTAGCAAAATTGTTTTCTTACCCGATATCCCCGCTTTAGCTAATGCGGGGATCAAACCTAAAGCGGCTACGTATACCGCGCTCTGCTTTAAAAAAGTTCTGCGATTCTGCATATGTCTGAAGATGGCTTTTGATTAATGTAAAGTTTCAACCTGGTAGGCAACGTCTGATCTATAATTTGTAACACCAGAAAACTGAAGTTCGGTTTGTTGTTTTGACCGGTCTGTTTTAAGGTTACTCATCCAGATATTGTCAGCATTAACAGCTATTACAGGCGTCCTGGTCTCCGGTGCTAATGAAGTTAAGATTATCCCCGAAAGGTTAATATTTTTCACGTTGCGGATAAATAAACCATAACCTGGCAAATTGCCCCATACCGTAGGCTGCGGGTATCCAGCGGCGGCTTCGCTAACATTAGCGGCGCTTTCAATAAAAGTACCCGGTTCTAACCCGCCCTGGTTATTGAGTTGGATATTATTAAGGGTAATATTTTCAATTACCGCACCGTTTACCGCTGTAATTGAGGAGCCGTAATTGCCCGTATTATAAGCATTGATATTGGATATTTGGATATTCTTCATGGTACCTATGCCCGGGAGCGGGGCAGTATCAATGTGTTTACGGGCCCGGTTACCCAGCCTAACATAAATAGGGCATTGCGTGCCTTCGATAACAATATTATTGATGTTGATCCCGTTCATCACACCGCCATCAACTATAATGAGCGAGATACCTGATACACCCATAGCCTGCCCATAATGCGGCATTTCTTTATTCCTGGATGGCTTAATAACACAGTTTGATACGGTGATGTTTTTAAACCCACCGGTTGATTCTGTGCCGCATTTAATGGCATTACAAAAACTACTGACAATGCAGTTGCTTATAGTTATATCTTCACAACCTGCGCTGCCGGTGCTTTTTAGAACGATCCCGTCATCGTCAGAATCAATAACACAATCAGATAAGGTGAACCGTCTGCAATCATCAATATCAATTCCGTCATTATTACGCGTGCTATGGTTAAAAACATAAATACCTTTTACATTAACATCCTCACAATTTAAATAGTGCTGATTCCATATTCCTGAACTAACCATATTTATCCCCTCAACTGTAACATTATTGCAAGAGATAAATAAAATGCTCCTTGGCCGCCCGTCCAAATCGCCGTTTAATGGATTAGGGCGCGGCAACTGTCTTGCTCCCTGTCCGTCAATAGTACCTTTGCCTGTAATGGAAATATGATTTGCGCTCTCGGCGTATATCAAGGCATACCAACCTCCGGCATCTTTTTGAGACCGGTATGCCGGTCGCTTTTGTTTGGGAAAGTCTTTATGATCTGTACTTGCATACAGGATAGCCCCGTTTTCTAAATAAAGTTCAACATTATTAAGCATCATTATAGTTCCGGATCTGTAACTGCCAGCTGGTATTACAACTCTGCCGCCTCCTTTACCATTACATACCATGATAGCTTTGTTTATCGCATTGGTAGATAACTTCCCTGTATCATTTTTTACTGCACCATAGTTTAATATATTATAAGTAATTTGCGCGTAACTCAGCGATGCTGATATACTTAATAGTATAATGATGCCGACCTGTTTGATATGTTTCATTTGCTAATTTCTAATTTTCCAACATCCGTTATTGATAATTTGTACGCGGCCGCTTTTTTTAAGCATGGTGTCGTGATGAATTTGAAAGTTGATATCAAATTCCTATTTGTTTTTTGAAAATAGGATAGACAACATCCATTCGTTTTTTTTATCGCGCTGTTCCGCATTAGAAATATGTCCGTTCTCTTTCGCAATAAATAATTGCTTGGGAGCCGTTATCACATTATAGGAGGAATAAGTAGATGTTGGCGGACAGGTTAAATCATTAAACCCCCATGAATAAAACCCCGGGACTTTTATAAAACGGGCAAAGTTTACTACATCATAATAGGATGCTGTTTCTATTTTATCCGGTTTAATATTAACAGGGTTTTTCTTGTTAAACATATTTGGCCAGCCGCTTGCCCTGTTGCTAAAATATCCTGTTAAGTCTGAAAGTGCAGGGTAGAATGAAGCCAGGCACTTAATCCTGTTATCTAAAGCTGCCGTTACAATTGCAAGCGCACCACCCTGGCTGCCGCCTGATACCGCTATATTTTTACCGTCGAATTTGGGGAGGCTAAAAATGAAATCTACCGCCCTGATGCAGCCTAAATAAACCCGTTTGTAGTAATAGTTATCCTTATCGTCAAGATTGAAAGTCTGATAGCCCCTTAAAGCACCTTGAGCCAAGTTATCGTAAACAGGGCCGTTCATATTAACCGGTATACCGTGTATCCCAATTTGTAAACTAATTACATCTCTTTCGGCAATGGCTATATTCGCCGAATAAGCCCTTACACCAGCCCCAGGCACTTCTAAAACCGCCGGAAACGTACCCGCTTTTTTAGGTACGCATAAAATTCCGTAAAGCCGGGTTCGTAACTGGTAGTTTTGAATATTAACCAGATAAACATTTATTTTATCGGTACATTTTTCTTTTATTAATGTTACTTGTGCGTCCATAGGCACTTTGGCTGCCTCCGCTTTGGCTTTGTTCCAAAACTCCATAAAACCTGCCGGTGCCTTGGCTGTAGCCTGGATCTTTAAAGGATCAAATCCGGCTGTAGCCAGCCCACTGTATTTTTTCCCATCAACTCCGGCTGTAACGGTACACCTTAAAAACCCTGGCGTAATCATCGTTCCGCCCTTAATTCTTATCGGGGCGTCTGAAAACACGGTATCGCCCGATATTTGAGGATCCATTTTCTCGGGGCCAATTTCGTAATGAATTTTTGTACCGCTTAAATGGGCCGACCCTTTGAACCCCTCTATAGAAAAGGTTACTTCCTGTCCTGTTTTATATACCCAATCCGGGTGGTCTGCATTTACAATTATTTTGACCGTGGTATCCTGTAACTGCCCGTATGTTGTTATCGAAATGAACGATAGGGCTACTATTTGCAAGAGAAGCATAGACCTTATATTTTTTGTAATCAGCTGCATTGTAGTTTTATTATTGAAAGAAAGATTTAGAAAGTAAACAAAGGTTAAATAAGCACCCCGTTTACAACCTCACAACTATACCCCGAATTAATATCCATAATTTTGAATGATTTTAGGATTTGCGTTTATTGCCGCCAACGGAAATGGCAATAATTCGGCACGGTTGGGTGTAAATGAATCGGCTACAGTATTAATGTACGCCAGGGAAAGGCCCGTTGTCCAATTTACCTTTGTATAGCCGGCCGGCGGAGTTGGAAGTACCGGCTCGGGCGTATACATAGAATTATACCACACCATAGTAGTAGAAGAGGTTTTGTAATACCTTATGGTTGGCAAGTTTTGGTAAGGAGCTTCCTTATTTACTATTTTTAATAAGTTGGCTTTTGCCTCGGCAATTTTGGTTCCCAATAAATTCCAACGGATAAGGTCGTATTTACGTATTCCCTCGCCGCCAAACTCAAGCCATCTTTCATTAATTATCGCCTTAAAGAAACCATCTTTATCGGTTGGGGTTAGGCCTATTTTTGCTTCATTCCCTTTAAAGCCACGCTTACGCACCGCTTCAAATGCCGATACCGCTTCAGGGGAGGCGCCACCACTGATCTCGTTATCGGCTTCGGCAAACATGAGTAAAACATCTGAATAGCGTATAACCGGCCAGTTTATCCCAGCTAATAAAGTTGATACTTTAGGGTCAATTGTGGGGTTTGTAACCCAGTCCTGCCTGAATTTACCGGCATAGATCACACCGATGGTTGCTGTTGGATGTGCGGTTTTAAAATTACTGGAATTAATACTGTAATCGGTTACTGTTACATCCTTGCGGGTATCAAGAGAGTCAAACGCATAGTAGTAAGTTGGAAGCATCCTGCAAGCCCCATTTGCGTTTACGCCTACGGTAGGGCCGGTAGTTGTAAGGCGACTATCTGTAGCACCCAAGCCACCTGCCATGGCAACTTCAAACAAAATTTCGCCGTTTGGCTCCATAAGGTGTGCATCCATGTACGTTTTAAAAATCGATTCGAAGGTTGGATTTAGAGCGTGCTGGCCCGATTTAATTATTTCATCACACTCATCCCTGGCTATTTTGTAATAATCAAGGTAGTTCGCCCTGCGCTCCATTGTATGAGAGCGTCTTAAGGAGTAACCACCGCTAAATAAAGCTATCTTCGCCCTTATCGCCTTAACAGCTCCTTTTGTGATACGTTCGTTTGCGGCTCCGCCTACTTCTTTCCTCCAGGGCACAAGGTCTTCGGCAGTTTTCAGATCGGCCAAAATATGGTCATATATCTCGTCCCGGTTTGTTTGTGGCAGGGTTAGATCAGGCTGGTCTATCGATGGCATGAACGGCGCAATCACATCACCCCAGTTTCTGATCAGTTCGAAAAAGAATTGAGCCCTTAATGTTAGTACCTCACCGTACAGACGCTTTAACGCGGCCTGATCTGTTGCAGAACCGTTGATATAGGTATCCATTTTGGGGATATTTTTTATACAGATATTGGCTCCTTCAATGCCCGCATATAATTGATTATACGGGGGTAGAAGTATTGCATTTTCAGATGTAGCATTATAACGGGCCAATGCCTTCTGTCCGCCATCGCCCCCGCCGGCCGAAGTGTTCGAATAACTCATCGACTCGTCCTGATCGACCGTGTACATGGTTGATAAACGGGAGCCGTAGCCTTCCTGACCGGCTAAATGGCCATAAACACCCATAACCGCGCTGGTAGCTGTTGTTACGGTACTAAATACGTAGCTTTCATCAAATGATGACTGCGGCTTAAGGTCCAGATACTTTTTGCACGAAAATAGGCCTGTTAGTAAAACAAGAAATATAGACAGACTGATACGCTTTAAAATATATTTAACTTTCATATTCGTAATTTTATAGTGTTAAATTAACTCCCACTAAATAAGCCTTGTTACGTGGATAAGCCGAATAATCTACACCTGGCGTGACCGGTGTTTTATTGATCACACTTACTTCCGGGTCGTAACCGGTATAGTTGGTAAATACTGCAACGTTATTGAGCGTGCCGTAGATCCTCAGTTTTTTGATCTTGATGCGTTCAAGTAACCTTGATGAAAAACTATACCCTAAAGTGATGTTATTGATCCTTAAAAAGGATCCGTCTTCAATAGCCCAAGAGTGTAAGGTATATGCACCGGTACCTTTTATGGGCTGCCATATTTTTGCATCTTTATTTGCTGCCGCTAATACCTCCGGCGCTTCACCTGTAGCAACGCCAACACCATTTACCGTTGTGGTAGATTGTATAACATTACCCTGATCATCAATTGTGCGCCAGCGGTCTGTCATTATATTAAGCATATTATTGTTGCGTAAATAGCCGTTTGTAAACTCAATTTTGTTGGCATTCATTATTTTATTTCCATACACAAAGTTCATAAACACGCTTAGATCAAAATTTTTATACCTGAATTGTTGGTTTAAGCCCCCACTAAACTTCGGGGTGTTATTGCCAATAATTGTCCGGTCGTTTTTTGAATCAACCAAGTTGTCGCCATTGAGGTCTTTAAATTTTATAGATCCGGGTTGCGGTATCCCCGCGACGGCAGCGTTATTTGCCACACCATCTTTCAGTTTATAAATTTTTGTTGCGGGGTCGTAATTAAAATCATCCGGCTTGTAAAACCCATCCGTTACGTACCCATACATTGCTCCAACCGGCGAGCCCACTTTTACTATAAAATCTGCGGGCTGCCCTGAAATACCCCAACCAGAGCCTTGCAGATAATAGTCCATACCGTTGCTTAAAGATTTTATGGTGTTTTTATTGAAAGCTATGTTGAAATTACTGCTCCAGGTAAAATCTTTAGTAGAAACTATACGCCCTGACAGTTGGAATTCAATCCCGGTATTACGGGTGCTTCCCACGTTTTGCAATTGCGTAGTATAACCTGAGTTTGATGGGATAGGGATCGGAATTAAAAGATCATTCACATCATTCTGATAAGCATCAACCGATAGTTGGAGCCGGTTACCAAATAAACCCAGATCTAACCCAATGTTTTTGGATATCGTCGTTTCCCATTTTAGTTTGGCATTTGCTAATTGTGTAGCCACATAGCCGGGAACAAGGGTTTCATTTAACCCATAAGGGAATACATTACTTACAAACGACTGCAGGTAAAGAAAATCGCCTATCCTGTTATTACCGGACTGGCCATAGCTTAAACGGAGTTTAGCTTCAGAGATGAAATTAATCTTCTTCATAAAATCCTCTTCAGATAATCGCCATGCAAGGGCACCCGACGGAAAATACCCCCATCGCTGATCTTGTGCAAATTTTGAAGACCCGTCCGCCCTTAAGGTAAACGAGGCTAAATATTTGTTTTTATAGGTATAATTAAGCCTTGAGAAAAAAGAAAGCAGGCGGTTTTTTGACCTTAGCGAGGTTGGATAACCAGACATTGTTTTGCCCAGGTTTAACTGGCCAAGGGCTTTATCGGCAGTAATGCCAACAGGAAACTCCCGCAGTATGTTACCACCCTGCTGTAAGGATACCTCATAAATTTCCTGCCCTAATAAAACACTATAGGCATTGTTTTTATTAAACCCGTTTTTTTTAAAGGTTGAGTTTGAAAAGGTTAGTACGTTAGAGAAATCAATTGTTCTTTTGTTGGTATTTAAAATACTGACAATGGGCAAGCCTAAACCACTTCCGATGGAAAGCGGCGTGTTTACGTCAGCAAAAATATCAGTCTCTGATACATTGCTGTCAAAACTCGCTGTTGAAGTAAAGGAAAGTGATGGTATAACTTTATAGGTTACATACCCACCTAGGTTAAATGCTGTAATGCCCGCGTTTTGGTATTCGGCCTTACTTAAGGCAAGTGGGTTTATCAAAAACACGCCGTTACCCAATGCATTTGTTTCATTATAATAAGCCTGGTCAAAATCATCAATTGAGAGTGTGTTTTTTATTAAAGGTTTATACCTGATAGTTTGGCGCAGCCTGGAGCTTTGTGTAAAGCCGCCGGCGCTTGTGCCGCTGCCCAAAACGGCTTGGTCTGATGCCCTAAGGGTAAAGCCTGTAGTTAATTTTGTGTTGGCAGTATGTTCAAATTTTATGTTGGCGATGTTCCTGTCGAAATTGGAGTTTAACATGATCCCATCCTGCGTATTTTTTGTGAGACTGATGTTAAATTTTGTAGCCGCCGTTCCGCCGGTTATGGCCAGGTTATGCGTTTTCATTAAAGCGTTGCGGCCAAACATTTGGTGCTGCCAATTTATCCCCGGCGAATCATGATATACCGAAAGCGTATCAAAACTATGCCCGTAATTGTTCCCGAAGCTTTCCTCATCAGCAGGATTGCCGCGACTCCGTTCGTATTGATAAACAACAAACTCATATGGGTTCATTACGTCCAGGCTCTTGGTCAGCTTGTTCAAACCAAAAGTTCCGTTGTAGGTAACAGTCGTTTTCATGATGTTACCACCTTTGGTGGTTACAACAATTACCCCGTTGGCACCCCTGGCGCCATAGATAGCTGTTGAAGAGGCATCCTTCAATACATCTATCGACTCGATATCTTGCGGTGATAATCCCGAAAGCCCGCTTTCAACCTGGATACCATCAATTACATATAAAGGGGCATTACTTTGCGTGATAGAGCCGCCGCCGCGTATTACGATGTTTGTTTCTGCCCCGGGTGCCCCTTCAGATGAGGTAACCTGCACACCAGCCAAACGGCCGGCGAGGGCATCGGCAGCTGATGAAATTGGGATATCCCTGAGATCTGATGCTTTTACAGAACTTACTGACCCGGTAAGGTCTTTTCTTTTTATCGCTCCGTATCCAATAGCAACGACCTCGTTTAGTTGCCTAACATTAGGTTTAAGCTTAACGGTTATGCTGGTTCGGCCAGCCACCGCTACTTCCTGCCGCTCGTATCCAATAAAAGTGAATACCAATACTGAGCCACTGGTATCTGATACCGGGATGGAAAACTTCCCGGCAACATCCGTTTGCACCCCCTTAATTGTACCTTTTATAGCCACACTAACGCCGGGTATACCCACGCCTGCTTCGTCCACAACGGCACCTTTTATAATAATATCTGCATTAATATTTGCCGAAAACCTGGCTAAACAAGATAAATGTACAGTGCCAGCCCATGAGGCCGTATACGTCAGCAGAAAAATAACAGATAAAACAGAATACTTTTTTAATAAGTTTTTCTTCATAATTTTTTTCAAAACTGTAATCGTTTATAGTTGGTTATATTACAGAGATTTCCCGCTTAAAAAAAGGGTGAAGCGATATCAAAATAAAACGCTTCGGATACAGCCCGTTTTACAGGCTTATATACGAAGCAGTTTGCTTTAAATAAAAGTATTGTGAGGACCCAAAGGGTGAAGGATTTAAATAAACGGGGGGAGTTTATTTCTTATCCAGGTCAAAAAATGAAGAACTATTGTATTCGGGGTTTGCAATTATCGCGAATTTGTATTTATCCCCTCTATAGTATGATCGCTCTATCTCTATAACCTTTTCTGACTGGCACAGAACCACGCCATCAAGTATAAAAACAGGGATTTGATTATCAATCTCAAAGTTGTTAATTTCCTGTTGCGGGTCAAGTATATCTACACTTAGGGTCTGCTTTATATCGGTTATCTTGATCTTGTATTGATCTTCATATACTTTAAAAAAAGAGATATCTGAAGGGAGCCTGTCAATTTTAGGGCACAACTTTAAAGAGATATACCGGGTTTCGTCCTTCATTAATATATCATCGGCATACCTAAGCTGGTGAATTTTTAATACGGGGCCTTCAATAATATAGTGCTTCCCCATAATATTTGAAGAAATACCATCATCAAGTATAATTTTTTCTATAATTACGGTTTTAGGGGTAAAGCCTTCGGCGCGTAAACTCTCGTCAAAACCCTTCCTGGTAGAATCGATCGATCCGAGGGTTCTTAACAACTGGTGTTCAACCGTCCGGTTAAGCACAAATGTACCTTTGCCTTTTATCCGGCGGGCCCAACCTTTTGATTCAATTTCTAAGAGACATTTTCGCGCGGTAGTATTACTTATTTTATAAGTACTGATCAATTCGTTTTCTGATGGCACCTTATCACCGGGAAGCAGCTCTCCTTTTTTAATCCGTTCTATAATACCATCGCTGATGCTGATAAATTTGGGTTCCATGATTTAATACTTTTAACTACTCCATAACTCGTAGGAAGAATACCGAAATTAATACTATTCTAATAAAAAATTCACATAAAGTTCTTTTCAAAAAAACCGGGCGAATAAATCAATATTATGCCCGGCCCCATACGTAACAAGGTTAGGAGTATTATCTTATCGGTCAAGATCAATATAGCCATCTGGCAACAAGCTTTCTGTAGTCGCTGTCGCGGGGTTATTTACTAAACCATTTAAAAATTTCATCAGCAATAACGGTGTGGCCTTTTTTATTGGGATGGTTAACCCATAACATATAATCGTTTATTGATCCTGCCTCTTTATATATTTTCTGAAAATCCATAAACGGATCGGCCAGTCCAATATGATATTTAGCTGCTAATGCCCTAATTTGTTGCGCATACGCGTATAAACTTTTGCTATCGGTTGCCATAATATTAACCCTGGTATCAGGATTAGACGTCAGTAAAATAACTTTGATGTTATGTTTTAATGCCTCCTGTATCATTTTCTCCCAGGCTGCTTTTGCGGCATCCAGACCAATGGTACGATCATTCAACGCGTAATCAATAAATAGCACATCAGGTTTATGGGGTAATACGTCGGCATCAAAGCGGGTTTGCCCGGTTACTGAAGTTTCGCCGCCAACGGCGGTTACAATAATATTTATAACTGCATACGGGTATTGTGCTTTTAGTTTCTGCAACAGCAGAGTGGGATACGCATCCAGCGTATGCACTTCATGGTTGGCCGCGTAGCCCGCAGGTACCGAATGCCCGTGAAAAACCAGGTTAATCGTTCTGTTTTTTGGCCACACTTTGTTTAACTCTGTTTTTATATTACCAAGATAAGTGGCCGAATCAGCCATTTGAGCGTGGCATAGGTTATATGCCCACAGCGCAAGTAAAATTATTAAGCTTAGTTTTTTCATGTTGACAGACGCGTATTACCAAGCAACCGATACCGTACCCGTTACGTTTTTGATGATGTAATTATTCCCGAATTTTTCTTCGCCGCGCTCAAAAACCACTTGGCCTGTTTTCCAGGGGTAGGCCGAATTTAGGTAAGCTCTGAACAGATCCTGTGTTATACGTTCGTCAGGAAACACCCTTAATACCGCATTTTTCAATCCCTTTATCACAACCCTTCTGCTGATGTCCTTATCGCCGGAATATACTTCCTTCACGGATACTATACCGCGGTTCTGCTCCACAAAAATACGGCATTCCTTATGCCAGGCCGTAGGCAAATTATAGGTACTGTAACCATCCTCTATTTTAGTTTCGTACCCGGTTAACAAAGGTGCGCCCTGCGGAAATTTGAACAGTTGCTTTACCGTAGTAGACGGAACATATCCTGAAAAATAATAACCGTTGTTGCTGCGGGCTATGGTTAAAACCGGGCTTGTTATGGCGGGATCCTGTTTTTCAAGAAGGTACATGTAGCCAAGATCCTGCAACGCATAACGCAGGTAGATACCCCCCGTTGCCCAGACAGAAGGATCATCGGGTGTAAGTAGTTTACCACCTTTAAAACTGCTGGAATTTGTTCCCCTGATATAAACCACCTTTCCACTTTTCCAATCTGGGTTGGCTACGCTCCAGGCAACATCCCGGTTGGTTTCGCCTTGCTTATAGCTTACCAATATGTGGGTAGATACATTCTCTTTGTTTTTCACAACCGTGCTTATGCCACCGCCCGAATACAATGCCTGGTGCATCACCTTCAGCGGATAGGGTTGCTCCAGTTTATCATTAAGCAGGCCGGATTGTATTTGAAATTCGCCGGTTACAGGTGTTAAGTTCTGCAGATTAAGCAGTTCTATAAAATCTTTCCCTGCGTGATCGGCCGGGCCGTATATTACCAGTTTACCCCCATTTTTTACAAAACTGATGAGTTGTTTTTCGAGCGCGGAGCCAGCCGCAGGGAAAACAGTTACTAATACCGATTGCTTAAAATAGTCCTGTCTATTTTTTATTAACCGGCTAAAAGATGTGGTAGATATAACCGTATTTAACGGGAAGCCATTGTTAATGGCCTGCCTGATAAACCAATCGCCAAAATACACTTCCTGCAACCTGTCTGTTTGTCCTAAAGCCCAATCGTGATATTCATCAAAGGGATAAACCCATACAAACGGACCGGGGGCGGAGGGGGAATCGTAACGCGCTTTTAGCAAATGAGGAATTACCTCGTCAGGCGCTTCTTTTGGCATATTGCCATAAGAGTTATCAATACTTAATAAATTTAGTTGGGTTGGCAAGGTAATATGGCCTGCGGAATCTATCCGGCTAACAGACATCGGCATATAGATATCGTGTGGTTCGCCGCCATACCTATCAAACCATGGGCTGTTTACCCACCATGGGTCGTGTACGTAGTACCTGAAGAGGTACCTGTAATCGGGCAACTCGGAGATCCTGGACATGTAACCAACCAATTCCATACCAAAATCTCCATCGAGTGCTGCCCATGGCGAATTACAGGGAGGGAGCATATTAAAGCCCCCCTTGTAAATAGCCCGCAGGTCTACACCGTCGCGGGCAAGATCAGTACCGGTTGACAGATTAGTACCCCTGGTTTGTATTTGAAATGTGGGGCATTCGGCACGAAACAGTTTCCAGAAATTCAGGTTCTTTGATTTTACGCCGGCCATTTCTTCGGATTTAAATGCTTTCCCGTCAAAGGTGGCCCCTGTAGACGCCCAGCCCTCTATCCCGAAGCCAATCCCGTTGCTTAACCACAAATAATCAAAACCAATATCTTTTAAATAGTGCTGGCTTTGCCTGCCGAAGAAAGTCCCGAACGGCGTACCGCCCGGGATGCCTTTAGGGAAACCCGCATACTGTCCATTATCGGCATTTAATACAGAATAACAACTCACAAAAGATTTCCCGCCCATGGCGCTGCCGGCTAAAATTTCGGGATGCTTTTTATACTTAAAATCCGATTTGGCAAACTCCGGTCCCGGGTCAAAAGTGGTGCCCACCCTTACGGGCTTACCGGTTATGTGTGTGCCTACCTCTTTTAATATTTTTACGATGAACTTAAGATCGCCGTATGAGAAATTGGGTGGGTTATTAATATAAAGGTAAGCCCTTTCATGCAGCGACAGATTTTTCGGTAACGACCCAACAGCATTTTTTGTATTAGGGTTACCCATATACTTAGCCCACTCTAAAGGTTGCTGTAGCTTGCCCGTATAATCCAGTATCTCCGAACCGTCAGATGTCCAAAGCATTATAGAAACGGTATCGGTATGTTTTAACAGCGAATACCATTGAGTAAACATCTCTTTGACTACACTTTTTATATAAGTCTTATCATTTTTTTTAAATGGCTTTAAAGATGCTTCGAGCGTTATATTGTTAAAAGGCTTTCCTTTTAAAGCATCAATCCCTGTCTGCGGTGAAAGTTCCTGAGCTTTAAGGCTGTGGCAAATAAAAACCGCCAGGCATAATATGCCTGCAACAATATATCTTTTTAATTTATCCATCATTATTCTGTTCCTCACATCAAAGGAATTAAGTTATTGCAAATTATTCGATCTACTTAACAATTACCGATTCAATGTTAAGATAATCTCCAATTTTCTTTATCGTTTCTGCATGGTGACCTACACCCAGTGCGAAGTGATGCGTAGGGCCTTCTTTTACCCATTTTTTCAGGAATGTGCGCACATCGGGTTGAAAAAAGCCCCTGGTGTTGGTATTCCCGGTTGGTGGGATGGGCCCCTCAACAGATTCCCCCTCGGTAATAACAAACTTGAATTTACCCTCGTAAGTAGAAGTGATGCTTAACATGGTGATAGGGCCTTCTTTTATCTTAAACTCCACACCTGCGCCGAAGCCGGGCTTACCGTGATATTTTTTCAAACTTCTTAATACGGGTTTTCCCTGTGCAATGGTAATATTATGCGGCCCATCATGTCCAACCAGTATAAAATTCCCGTTAAAATCAACCGGATGAAACTCGGCAAAACTGCCACCGATACTCAGGCGATCCATAATAAACATGGCTATACAGCATTTCAGATCAGACTCGCCGCACATAGGGAAACCTGCGCCCGTGAGCAATGAATTACCCACAATTAAATTGGTCATTACTTTACGAATATCGCTGTTATCTTCACCTTCGTAGTAATACGCCAAGCCGTTCAGCTTTTTCGCTTCAACAAAGCTTTCCAGTGCTACCGAAACGCGGGCTGCTACTTCCAGGTCGGCTGGTTTTAGTTTTTCTGAGATAGGGTCAGATACCGGGTCGGGTGTGTCAAAGAAATCAAGGATACGCCTTTTTTCTGCTTCCACGTCTTCCTGATCTGCTTCGACATATTTAGTCACAATTTCGTTTGCCTCGCATTGTACTATATGCAAACCAAAATGTGCGGTGAGCATGGTAGCATCCGAATGCATATCCAACATAGCTTCTATTGGGTGCCCTACATGCCCTATCCGGGCCGTTTTAAGGTCGTGCAAAACCCGGGCAATGGCGCAATATTCTGCAATTTCTTTTTCGGCCTGCGGGTCATCATGCAGCGTACCAATGATCATCTCAGGCACCTTTTTGCCCATCCGTACCGCTACGCCTGCAAACTCAGGCAGGGCGCAAATATCATCGTTATATAATTGCAGGTGAGTCGAAGCATTGCTATAATCAAGGGCTTTGTCTGGCTGCAAAGCCACCAGCACTATCGGTACGTCTAAATTTTTGATGATCACCCCAAAAGTGCTTGAGGTGGCATAGGTTAGCATGTCGCAAAAAACAAGATCAAGGTTGGCGGCCTTTAATTTGGGCAACAACTCATACGCGCCTGATACATCGTCAACCATACCAAAGTCAATCATCTCTACTTTATTCTTACTTACTTTTTTCAGAAATATATGCTGCTTTTCCATCAACTGATCATAAAGCCCTTCAAACTGGGCCCAGTATTTAAAATATCCCACACCAAATACACCTATCCGGGGTATGGTTTCAACACGGCGTTTAATAACGGGAAGCACCTGGCCATTTTTTACCGGCTCTGCAAGCAATTGCTTATCTATTTCACTCATAATTCAGTTTAATGTATTTTTAACTTATTAACGCACTAACTTTAATATTCAATAACTCTTATTACATCGCAATTAAAGGCGGCTTATGAAGCCAGCTTCAACGAGCTTATTTTAGGGACAAAAACAATAAAGATAACAAACGCCAAAGGGTACAACAGGCCACAGATGATCCACAGCGGGCTATAGGAGTAATGCTGCACTACCCACCCAATAAATGGATTAATGATCAGGCCGGAAAGAGCGCCTGCGGTGCCTGATAGACCAACAACAGTCGAGGTTCCCCTTGCACCAAATACATCTGCTATTGCTGTAATGTAATTGGTGATCCAGAAACCATGCGCAAACAAAAGCACACTCATTAAACCGATAGCCAAAGCCACAGAAGAAACATTTTGCACCAACACAGCAGAAATCGTTAACGCTGCGGCTACACCCATTACCACTTTACGGGCCTTATTTAAGGATATGCGGTTCCTAATCAGCCTGTCAGAGATCCAGCCGCCGAGCATATTAGATACCCCCAGCGCCAAAAATGGGATCCATAACAAATGGCCTATTTCCTCGAAAGAGACACTCCGTTGTTCATTCAGATATTTGGGGATCCAGAACATGACAAAATAAAAGACCGGATCGAGCAAAAATCGCATCAGTATAAAGATCTGTGCCGTTCTGTTTTTAAGGATCTCTACAAACGAAAAAGCTTTTTCTTTAATAATAAGCGGCGCGGTTTCGATCTTCGCATTCTTCCAGGGAATCAACACCCAGGTTATAACCCATGTAATGCCAATAATGCCCGGTATAATAAAACTCCATCGCCAGCCTAAACTGTTTGAAATTAATATGGTTAACGGTGGGGCCAAAACCGCCCCCATTGCCGAGCCGCCTATGGCTATACCATTGGCAAAGGCCCTGTCTTTTTCGCCGAATAGTTCGCTTACTGTTTTGGCTGCACCGGGGAAGCAGCCTCCCTCGCCCATACCCAATAAAAACCTGACGATAATGAGTTGGTAAAAGCCACCTATTACCCCATGCAAACTGCTGGCAACCGACCATATAAGTACCGAAAAGCCCAGGCCAATCTTACCGCCATACAATTCTGTTAACCTGCCCGCTATGGTAAACATGAGCGCGTAGCTGATCAGAAAGCTGGTGTTGATCATGCCGTACTGCACGTTGTTCAGGTTAAATTCCTTCTGAATTTTTATGATGGTAATAGACAGTACTTGTCTGTCCAGAAAGTTTAACCCTGTGGCAATAAAAACCAATATTAAAATTATCCAGCGAAGTTTACTTTTCATGCTTTTTCAGATACCATGTTGCGTTATTGCCTTCCATCAATTACCATTTTTACCTGTTGGTTTATCCGTCATTAAAAAAACCAGCTTCCCTCCTTTAATTAATTCATTATGACTAATAAAAAAATCGCTTAACACTTTACCGTTAAATGTAACTGATTGTACGTATTTATTTGCTTCAGAGATATTGTTTGCAATAATTTCAAGGGTTTTAGGTTGAGGATCTATATTGATGGTTATGATAACTTTAGGAAACTGTGGTGCGCCAATGGCATAAATACCAGATGCCGGTGTCACGGGATAAAAGCCCATAACACTAAAAATATACCATGCCGACATTTGCCCGCAATCGTCATTACCGTTAATGCCCTGCGGCCTGTTAAAATAGTTATTACGTGTTTGTTGCCTCACTAATTCCTGCGTTTTCCATGGCTGCCCGCAATAGTTGTATAAATACACATAGTGATGCCCTGGCTCGTTATTATGGGAATAATGCCCCTCTATAAAATTCTGATCGAGTTTGGCTGCAAATTTTTCATTGCCACCCATCATTTTTATCATCCCCGGGACATCCTGCATCACGCAAAACAGGTAGGTCCAGGGGCTGCCCTCGGTAAAACTGAATTTCATATCCCCGCCCCATTGTCCGTCACGTTTCCGGGGGGTCATAAAGCCGGTTTCCTTGTTGTACAGGTTTTTGTAGTTTTCAGACCATTTAATTAGTTCATCATAATCATTACGTTTACCCAAGCTTTTAGCCACCTGTGCTATGCAATAATCATCCAAAGCATATTCCAGGGTGCGGGAGACAGATTCTTTAGCTTTGTCCGACGGTACATAACCCAAGTTATGATAATAGGTTAAGCCTATCCTTCCTTCAAAACCCAGCCATTCATCCCTGTCGCCTCCCAGTCTGCCGGTATCGCTATCCGGTGGTATCATCGCGTTTTTACGCATGGCGCTGTATGCAAGGTTTACATCATATCCCCTAAAACTCTTTACGTAAGCGTCGGCAATTACGGCGTCGGCATGGGTGCCTATCATGATGTTTGTTTCGGCGGGATTTGGCCACATAGGTAGCCAGCCGCCTTCCTTATACATCTGCAGCATAGATGTAATCATATCGTTGACACGACCTGGCTGTGTAAATATGAGTAAAGGGTGTAATGCGCGGAAGGTGTCCCACAGTGAATAATCGTTATAAGAAACACCTTTGTGTATTTTATCATCAAAAGCGCTGTAGTATTTGCCATACTCTGAAAATTCGCGCGGAAACAGCATGGTATGATACATGGCCGTATAAAAGATAGCTTTCTGATCATCGGTAACGCCATCTATTTTGATCCTTTCCAGGTTTTTTTGCCATTTGCTGCGAGTATCTTGTACAACCCGGTCAAAATCCCACTCGGGTATTTCGTTATCTAAGTTTTGTTTGGCTTGCTTTAAACTGATAAAAGAGGTAGCTATTTTTACTGTAACAACTTCGTTTTTTTTTGTAGCGAAGCTGATATACCCACCTATATTTTTACCATACTGGCTTACTGACCCTTTAGAAATAGTATCCTCGCTCCAGGTGCCATAATCTATAATAGCTTTATCGAACCTAATGATAAAATAACCTTTAAAATTGGGGAGTTCGGGCCCTAAATTATAGGCTGTCCTGTCGGGGTTGTAGCCGCTTATTTGGTTATTAACTTTATCTATATAAACGTAGCCACGCAGTTTGCTGCGTTTGTTTGATCTATTCTGCTTGTCGTCCTCTTCGGGGTTTACATTGATACCATGGATAATAAGGTGGCTTTGTGCCGAAGCCGGGTAGGTGAATTTCATGATACCGCACCTTGCTGTAGCTGCAACTTCTGCTTTTATTGACGCTCCCTGCTGGTTATTCATTTTTACCGAATAATAAGCGGCTGTTGAAACTTCGTCCCGGTGTGTGAATTTCATTTGCCGTTGTTGGGGTTGTACAGCAAGTTTGCCCACCTGCGGCATTATGGACACATAGCCATAATCGCCCATCCAAACTGTTGGCTGGTGGGTAGCTATAACCCCCCGTATGGTAGTATCCTCATAAACATAAGGCATGGCCTTCATTTTATTGGCGCGGGTTTGTGCGGTAAAATTGGTCATGGCGTAAGGCGGACCAACACTAGGCATTGTGCCACCCTTTCCTGCAGCCGGCGTACCAATAAGCGGATTCACATAATCTACAGCCTGCTTTTTTTGCGCTAATACATTTTTGTTACAGAAAACAAAGGCTAGTAAAAATGTTAGTATTATATACTTCATGATTTATTTACCATATCAAACCGCCGTATAGCGGGCCTGCCAGGGTAGTTTGTTCTTATTAGATGATATTCATTTACAAAAAGGGTGAAGCATATTAAATTAAAATTAATAGTACGGGTGACAGGTATGTATTAACTTAATTAAAAACCAGGGAGTCAACAAAATCCCCCACCTTAAAATAGCCTTGCTGTCTATAATTATTTTGATGTATTAAATTACCGTTGATATAAAAATGATCAAATTTTATACCCGACATCCTGTTGTCAGCATCATACCCGTTCAGGTAGACAGCATATCCCGGCAGCTTCGCAGGGATTTTTGCATAAATGTTTTTAAAAACGAAATTATTGATCTTTAAAGGGGTGCGCACAGCCCCCCTGTTCATTCTTATATCAAATACTTTAAAAACTTCTGTATCAAAGTAAATGTCTTTAACTAAGAAATTCTCAATGGTATAACCTGCTACTCCTGCTATATTGCCCATATAGTTTATAAAGCCCGAGTTTTGTGTTTGTGGCGCACTCCATTCTGCATGTACGACGTCACAGTTTTGAATGATGTTGTTACCATTAATATTATGAGGCCGCCACCCTAATTGAATGCAACTTCCACCGCGTAAATGCCAAAAAATACAGTTTTCAATCTTATAGTTGCTGCTACCATTGGCAACAATCCCGTCATCACCAACCCTTATAAAACAATCATCTATGGTATCATTTTTACCGGCTATTGTTATTCCATCATTGTTATACCTAAACCCATGTATTTTTACATTTTTAACAATGGAGCTATCTGCAGCCATAACCAAGTTGAAAGCCGAACCATCAATCAGGGCTATCCCTTCAACCACATGCCCTTTACCGCCATTTATCACAACAGATTTATACCAGCCGCCTGATAACGAGATACGCGGATCGGCAACTTCGGGGTAATGAAAAGCCCATTGATCATTAGAGATAATCCCGCGGCCATTAATTTTCAATGCAGAATTGCCTGTACGATTGGCTAAAATATACCCTCGCAAATAAGCTCCTCCACTTATATAGATCTGCTTAACCGTTGCCGGTACGCGAAAGTATTTAATATTGTAAACGCCGGGACCAAAACATACTACATTTTTGCCGGCAGGTATAATTAAAGAATCGGCAGGCTTTGGGGTATAAACATTAGCAGAAGTTTGCACAGGAATGGTGGAAGCCTGTTCAAGGGTGTCTGCAAAGATCATTAACACCTGCCGGTTTTGGGGATCATCATTAAATTCGACCGAAACTTTCCGCGATCGGTTAAGTGTAAATGTCACCTTACTCCCGGATGCCTCTTTAATGGTGGCAATAGTCCCAAGGCCCACCCTATATGGGCGAATAGTTGCAGCCGTAGCGTTGGAATTAACTTTCGTAACCGATATAGTTACTTTACCTGAAAATGAAAAAGTAGTAAAATGAAAAGATTTGCCTTCCTGCCCCTGCCACTCCCATTTTGGGGCCCCAACAGATGCTTGACTTACATAAACAAAGCTATTTTTTGTAATGCCATTTCTGCTCACCGAAACTTTATACAGATCTGATTTTTTTTCGAAATTGGCTACAGGCTCTGGATAGGTTATTAAAGATTGTGTATTGCCTATCACCGGAAACATTATGCAATAAAATATCACATAAAATGCAATTTTATTCAATACCACGTTTTTGAAATTTATAGATCAATTATTGATTGATAAGAAATAAAAAAACAGCAGAGAAATTTTCTCCGCCGGTTCCGATTTGCACCAAATGTTAAGCCTTGTACTCCAAAATACGCATTTCATGCACCATTTTTAGTGGACATGAGGCCTCTTACTGACTTGTAAATATTCTTATCTATTTCACACCAAATAATCAAGCACTTATATTTTAATAATAAATGCTTGACTATCGGTACATTAAGTATTTTAAACTTAAACACTTGGGCTTCCATAAGCTATGGGATCGAACTCCCTGTCATAATCACCGTTCCTGGTGTCGATTATTCCAATTTTCAGACCCTTTGCTTTTATCGGATCGGTAAAATCACCTGCTGCCTGAAATAAAACATATCTGCCATCCGGGCTAAAAATTGGATGCGCCTCGCCGTGTGCAACATTTAAATATCTTTGGTCTACACCTCCCGACAATATAACCGTATCTTTATTGGCATAAATAATATTGGGTAGTAAATTATCTATAATTTGCACATCAAACCCACTGCCGACCCCGGTCGGTGATGCCTCATCAGTTGAGGCTACCGTCCACCTGCCATTTCTGCTGATGTCTACATGTTGATATCTACCTCCTGCTATCCTATTGGCAAACAAATAATCAGTATTCTTTTTCATAACACCCCTTTGATTTGCCACCCCATCATAAGTGATCGCAACAACAGTTTCTTTGTTGTATCCTGCCTTTTCATGAGACAGGTGCGTTATCCGGGTGGAACTTGGATATACTTGCGGCATATAATTTATTCCATTGGGTGCTTTTAGCCTATGGTACGCCCAAACTCTTTGTGTGTTCTCGCGCTCATGCGGGGGCTGAGGATTCAGAAAAGGTTCATCTTTACTAAACATTATCCAATTAGGATCATAAGACATATAATGGACATGATTTAAATTGAAGGCTTCTTCACAGCATGTTTTTTGAGTTTTTCTGATCAGATCTACTTCGATCAATTGTCGCCTGTACGTATCTCCCGCTTGCTTGGGCACATTTAACGAGAACGCTATCTTTGCGCCATTGGGATGTATTGAACACGCGCTATCTGGTATAGTAGGTTTAAATTGGCCTATAGGCACGGCCTCCCAAATTATTTCCCAATTTATTAAACCAGTGGTGATAAAATCCATGATATTTATACCCCATATCCGTTGGTTGGGCTCATCGGCATGATCTTCTATCTCGGGAGAAACGAAATATCCGGACTCGTAATGAACATCCCAATAGCCCCCGATCAGAGTGTTTCCGTTTGGCAAATTAGGAAACAAGGTAAACACATCCCTTTGTAAATCGTATACATGTAAAGATGGGGATGAATCAGATATATTGACTTGCTTTCTGATAACCATGTATCTGCCGCCTCCAAAAAAACCGTTGTAGTGAGGATAAGTTAAATATCCATAATAGGGGCTATCCCATAACCACCTTAATCTAGGTTTGTTCATGATATTAAAGTTGTTTTTAAAGTGCCTGAATCGTCTACTGAAATTCTATATTTACTTCCGTTAGGGGATTTTAATACTATTGCCTCAAGATTGAGATCGCCGTTAGCATACAATACAGCCGCATTTTTCCTGTTTCTGCCGTCAGTGCCGTTACCTATGATAAAAAGCGGCTTATCGGACGTTTGACTATCTTCTATATCGGGCTCTGTTAATATGGGGTCGTTATAACTTCCGGCTACAAAACATCTTGCCGACCTGTTTATGTTACCTTTTCCAAAAGTGGCGCCCGCGTAACTCTCCGTTATGTTACCGTCATTAGCCGTGAAAGCTGTTTCTGCTATTGATAAGGTATTATATCCAAAATTGGCCGCTCTTCTTTTATTTGCCCTGGCGTTCTCCCCGGCAGCAAACGCACCATCTCCGGTAGCGTTAGATTGTTTTCCGAATGTAGTTGCTGCACCTTCAGACGCCGCATTTCTCATGCCGCCTGTAAAAGAGCCATCACCCTCAGCATTATTATCTATACCGGCCGTAAATGCATACCTCCCGGCAGCGGTATATTTTCCAAAAGCAACGCCGTAGTCTTTTAAGGCAACGGCCCTGTCGCCAAAAGAAAACGAATGGAAACCTATGTTGGCTGCAGTTCTTTCAAGTCCTTTGAATACGCCATTTGTAAAAGCCTGTTTATCTAAAGAGTATGATTCCACGAAGCCTTCGATCGTTGGCTCGGTTTCTTCAGTTCCATTTGGTGTGTAATCGTCGTCTGTAAACGTTTTCTCTTTCACCTCAAATTTCGAGACTCCGCGATAGGGTATAACGAGTTCTGGAAGTACCTGCCCTTTAACGAACTGACAGGTATTTACCCTTGACCAGGTACCTTCAATAACTGCAATAACAAACCTTACACCCCTTATGGTAGAGTCATCATCTATAAGTATGGTCCTTGCAGTTGTTGTTTTGACCGGTGTAATAACTCCCACAAATACCCCGTTTGCATCATACCCAAAAATTGGTGCATCATACGTCTGAAAACTTTTTGTATAATATTCACCGGGCTCCACCGGGATAGGGTCGTTTACACAAATATATCCGGCTGCGGGGGTCGGGTAATTTGCGCCCACACCTCCGGAAAAAATACCCGTATTGGGTAATACATTCCCTGGGTCCAATAAATTAGGGCTATCGATATACTCAATATCGCTATCGTTATGGTAATCTCCGATGTTAACTGAAGAAACCCTTTTTAGCCTTTTGCCGGTATTTGTAATTATAATGTGAATGCCGTCATCCACAGATGTAGTATCTGCGGGATCAAATTTCCACATGATTTCCTGCTCGCTATCTTTTGACGCTATATAGTTATATACCTCAACTTCTGCGTTAGAAGAACCTCGGATATTATCCAGAGTTTTTTGTAAAATTTCATTTTTGTTTATAGCTCTTCTGATATAGGTGCCGTCAACAAGTTTTTTGAATAGCACTCCATCGCATTTACTGTCATCCATTGGAGTCCCATCAGCATATACCGAAGTTTCTAAATAAGAGACTACTTCGCCAGTACTTGAATCGAGGACATTGCTATAAATATCGTCTGTTTTAAAAATTACTTTTGTCATAACTAAATTTCAAAAAATTCAGGATCATTTGATAAAACCGGTTCGCAACAATCTCCCTGCTGCTGAACATCATTCAATGCTGACTCTTTAATTTCTGGTATTTTTGGTTCTTCCATGGTTAAAAAATAAATATTTGAGCGAATAAGATGATTATTTATTTGATGCAATAGTTGACTTCCTGTTTCGTCTACAACGGCACTTTATAGTTGGTTATATTATAGAGATTTCTCGCTTAAAAAAAGGGTGAAGCGATATCAAAATAAAATTCTTCGGATACAACCCGTTTTGCAGGCCGATATCCGAAGCAGTTTGCCTTAAATAAGAGCAGTATGAGGACCAAAAAGGTTGAAGGATTCAAATAAACAGGTGGGGGTTTATTTCTTATCCAGGTCAAAAAATGAAGAACTATTATATTCGTGGTTTGCAATTATCGCAAATTTGTATTCCTCCCCTCCATATGTCAACTCCTGCAAACTATTCACAAATTCAATTAGTCTCGTTTTTTTCTTACGGGCCATTTCAATGAATTTATTGGAATGATCCAAAGTTTTCGAAATGACGATGATGGATCAATATTCCAGACATTAAAGATGGCATGGCTGGTAAGAGCCTTGATGAAATCATAACACTCACTGGTCTAAGCCGCCCGGTAGTCAATAAGTGGCGTCAGCGTTTTCGTCGGTACGGCATCGATGGATTGCAGGATGCGGTCCGGCAATATCTGCTCAATCGTATCAATTATCAGATGGACGCTTTAAGTAAGCAAAATCGAATCAAATCGGTTTTCGTGAGTTTTGCATGGTATAGTATTTGAAAATAAAGGCATTGTACGGGCGTTTGGACCCGAGCAGCTACTGCGGTATACACACACTTGAGTTCTTGTCGCAGTTGCCCGATCTCCCTGAAAGTTACTGCAATCCGGAATTTAGACTGAGACAAACGGGAATACAAACCCTGCTGATGCTCACGATCACAAATTCTCAGACGGAACGATTCGGCAGCACCTGAACCTATATTGAGGGCAAACCATGCAATTAATCAAACGGCAGGTTTTAAGTGAAAATACCTATTGCATCTATTAATAATTAATAATAGTTTTCTCAAAAAGTGTTTCTTTTTTCAAATGGTAGATAAGTCAACTTTATTCATATGAAATTAAAATTGTCCTGTTCTCTGGGCAACTTGACATAAACGATAGAAAAATGATTATAGCATCAAAACAATATCTTCTGAACGGTGCAGATATAGTCTGCACCGATGTGTTTAAAAAGTTCAGCACCCTGGTAGGAATCCAGCTTGATAACCGCGACTTAGTCGTGTTTACCATTCATATAGGCACTACATCAGGTGGTAGTGAAATTGGGGATTTTACACTTGATGGAACAGCCGCAAATTTTTTCTCCATAAACCAGGCGTTTGATAGCGCGCAGACGGTTTATATTTCTGGGTTAACAGGGCATGATACAGATGTATCTCTTGTTTACTATCAATTGGATGAAAATAGGGTAACATTTTCAAATGAAGTATTCGATATTTAACAATGAAAAGAGCAAACGATACACTTTACGATGTACTGGATCGGTATACGGGTGATTATACAACTTACGAAAAAGTAACCACTGATACAGATGGAACTGGTATGACCGATGCCAAATGTGATGGGGTGTTATATAAAAAGCTTATAACCAATGGTGTTACGGAATATTTTCGGGCAGCGGGGATACCGGTACTCGATGTAATGCAATTCGGTGCTACCGGATCTCCCAGCGGAGATGACAGTGAAGCTTTTGCAAAAGTGATCGAATGGGTTGGCCGTCATAAAAACACGATTGAAGGACTCAGTACTGACGCCATTACCTTATCTATCCGGTGCAATTCACCGACAGGTGTTTTTAGAATTGCCCAGCCACAGAAAATGATGGCTCAGGCGGTAGCCATTGGTGGAGGCAGAAGGATTGGGTTACGATATTTCAGCGACAACAGAACAGCAATTAAGTTCGATGCCCCGGAATCAGCCCCCGCGAATACAGACGAAGACGTTATCCTGATGTATAATGGAAATCAGTTCCAGTATGTACGGTTTGAAAGATTAAAGTTTATAGGTACCAATGCCAAGCATGTGTTGCTTTACAGTTCTGCCAACGGTGGAGCTCAGGACTATATGTTTCACGATTGCGATTTTTTTGGAACCTGGAAAAATCAAATTAAAGTAAGAGGATCTAATGGAGCTAATAATAACAGCGAATGGAAGTTTGAAGCCTGCGCTTTTTCACTGAATTGCAAAACGCTGTGGGATATAGCGGATAGTGATCAGTTTTTGAATTTCTGGGCATCGAAATGTAAGTTTTGGCTGAGTGACGGCGAACATATCAGATGTACTAAAGGCGGACATTTTGCTTTTTGGGGTTGTGATTGGAGCGGCCTGACTCCTGAAAAGCCAGTTGAGGCAAATACTTCTTATTTGTTTAACTTGTTAGGAAACACAAGAGCGCGGGGTGTATGCAGCTTTACTATCCATCATGGGCGATTTGAACATAAAACGATCTATAGCAGCCTGATGTATTGTGAGTGGAATATAGGCAATGTAACGTTTGATAATGTGGATTGTGGCTCGCAGGCCAGCTTGGTTACCGGCATCAACGACACAACTCAGGTATATTTCAATCCGGGTACTACAGGAGGGCCGATTGTTTCTTTTAACAACTGTTCTTTAATCGGCAGACATCAGTACGATAGAATATCTGGTCCGAATTACTCTGCGGCAGGTTCCAGTATAGCATATTATAAGGGATGTAATTTTGAATTGACTAATAACTTGGATTCGCGGTTTGTCTTTGGCGGCTCTTCAACCATAGGAACGCAATGGATAGCGGTTGTAGAGGACAGTAAATCAACAACTACTAAAACATCAAGCGGAGCTTATAAGATCTATACGATTAATGCTAATTATAATGCGATAGGAATGTCAGGAGCCAATATCCGTCCACATATTGTTTGTGCTACCGGAGCAGATAAAAAGCTTCCTTTTACGAATGGCGTACTGGGAATCGACCTGCCTCTTGGCGCAAGAATCAGAAATGTCGTATTATATATCGAAGGAAATACGGTTACTGATAGTTATAATTACAACCTGGAAGATGGAGCTGGCAATATTATTTTGTCGCTTTCCGGTACTGATGCATCGGTTAACAATAACAACGAAGCGACACGTTTTATCAGCGTAACAACAGCTAACAGATCTTTTATAATCAGGGATATAGCAAATCAGGTAAATGCTAAAATCGGTGCATGTCTTATAACTTATATATAACCTGTGGTGTTTGTAAAAAATAGGTTTATTTTTTAGACTGTTATGAGCAGCCGGAGCGTGGATTTCATTTTATATATTATTACTGTTGTTGATCTATGCGCTGGTTTGAATCCGGCTGCTGCAAAAATATTGAGCAGGCCCATCGCCTTGACAATTTTGATGTAGTCGTTTACTTTTTGATCGAACTGACGCTAAATTGCCTCCATAGCATAACGAATCCTGTTCCAAGCAGCAAAATCCGGATTGTATTTGGATGATAAAAATGAATAAAAGTTAAAATTGAGATAATCATAAATCGACGCCAACTTATAAAATGGCGCATTGGATGTCATAAACTTCGCAACACTGGTGTAATCCGAAGACTCCAGAAAAGAGAATAAGGAGCGTTCGTTTTGTCTACCCGTGCCGGATGCACAAAAAAAGGGATCATACCTGCGGTACAATCCCTTTTTTAATATTTTATAGCTATGATTAGCTTAAGCCATTAACAAATTTAGTAAGCTTTGATTTATTGTTTGAAGCTTTGTTTTTGTGAATAACGTTCTTTTTAGCTAAACGGTCTAACATAGAGATCACTTTACCTAAAAGAGCAGATGCATCAGCTTTGGTAGTGGTGTTTCTTAATTTCTTAATAGCGTTCCTGGTTGTTTTAGCCTGGTACCTGTTGCGCAGACGCTTCGCAGCGTTTGACCTGATTCTTTTTAAAGACGATTTATGATTTGCCATTGTATAGCTTTGTTATTCTTTTTCTATTTATTTTAAGGACTGCAAATATAGGTTGATAAATTTAATTATGCAAGTGGTTTTTTATTAAAATTTCAAAGTTATATAAACTGTGTTTACCTGCATGGCATTGATATAGTTATTATCAGGTAATCAGGCTATTTTAATTGCTTGCCAGCAATCCCTGCTGAAGATTAAGCCTTACGCATTATAATTTCTTCCATTTAAAATACCATGGAAAGCCGCTAATGTAACCTAATGTTGGTTTCTTTTTAGTTTAGATATCAATATTAACACGATGGCCAGGGGAATAACAGCGATAAGAAAATTAATGCCAACCATATTATCCCCATAAGGAATGATTCCGGCAATACACCATGTTAAAATAGTAATACCAATATATATGCCGGTTAACTTCAGTTTCTGTCTTCCGCTTATTTTTATGACGGCCATTAATGCTGCAAATACAATAAATGAAAGCAATTGCAGAAAAACCGGAACTAAAGCTTCCTCACCATGGGCATACGCAAACACAGGCAGCATAGACAGGATCAGTGAAAGCTTAAATTTTATATCTTCCATTTTAACGGCCCATCAAACCACTTTCAATCAAATGCTCCATTACCTGCTTAAAATCAAGGAATAGTTTATCGGCAAGGGTTAATTTGTGATGCTCATTGGTATTGCTTTGAATAGCAAAACAGGTTAGGCCGGCGGCCTTTGCCGATTTAACGCCGTTTATAGTGTCCTCAAAAACCAGACATTCTTCTTTTTGCAGTCCCAGCTTTTCAACACATACCAGGTAACTTTCAGGGTCGGGCTTACTTTTGGCAACCTCCGTTCGGGTAATGATCAATTTAAAATACCTACCTAAACCATTTCTTTCAAAGATAGCTTCCACATCCTGCCGCGGACTTGAGGTGACCAACGCCAGCGTTAAACCCTCTTTGTGGAAATATTCCAGTACATCAGCCACATAAGGCATCAGGTTAACATCTTTTGTTTTCAGGCGTTCAAGGGTTAGCTTCTCGCGCTTTTCAATGATCTGCTGTAGCGGAGTTGCAATGCCAAACTTTTTGATAAGGCGGCCCGCATTGGCTGGCATCGGAACGCCGGCATAATTATCCAGCCAGTCGTTGTATGTTAATTTGGCATCAAATTCCTCTAAAATTTCGTTCCAGCATTCAAAATGAAAAAACTCAGAATCTATTAATGTACCGTCGAGGTCAAATAATAAAGCTTTCAAAGCCATTTATAATTAGGTTTAGATAGTAAAGTTATAAACTTTGTTATTTAATTAATTTGAAACTCAAAACTAAAGGCCATATTTATGTCCATGAAACTCGCATTATTTTAAGTTTATCAGGCATTTGTTTCATGCTACTGTGTTCATCATGGGGATTCTTTGCGCATTACCGCATTAACCGGCTGGCAGTTTTTACGCTACCTAAGGCTATGTCGGTTTTTTACAAGGCCAATGATTATATTACAGAACACGCCGTGAGTGCCGACAAACGTCGTTATGTTGACTCTACTGAGGCCCCACGTCATTTTTTTGATGCCGATCATTATGGCAAAAAGCCCTTTGCCACCAATGCCCCAGCGATGGACAGATGCCGCTACTAAATATTCGGCAGATACTTTAGATAAATATGGCACCGTACCATGGACCTTCAATAACAATATTACAAGCTGGTGCGCGCCTTTAAAACTCATGATACTACGGCAATACTCAATACCTCGGCCAACCTGGGTCATTACATTGCCGACGCCCATGTACCGCTTCATCTTACCGAAAACTATAATGGGCAGCTTACCGGCCAAACAGGTATACATACCTTGTGGGAAAGCCGTATACCCGAACTATTTGGCAACCGCTATAATTATTTTGTGGACAGAGCCCGTTACATTGAAAACCAATTGGCCGAAGCCTTTAAAATTTGCGGGACATCATTTAAGAGCGTTGATACCGTATTACGTTTTGAGCGCATACTGAACAAAACTTTCCCGGCCGACAAAAAATATAACCTTGTGCAACATAGGAAAACGAGCAATTACCGATTATTCCATTGCTTATAGTCTGGCCTACCAAAAAATGTTGAAGGGAATGGTAGAGCAGTAAATGCGTTCGTCGATACTTTCGATAGGCAGTTTCTGGTATTCGGCCTGGGTAGACGCGGGGCAGCCCGATCTGGGTAAACTGATAAAACAGCCTCTCGCTCCTGATGAAAAAATCAACCTGCAAAGAGAGGAAGCGTTATACCGAACCGGAAAATGCACTTACCAGATAACCCAGTAAATCATTTAAAGGTTGCACCTACGGAGCAAATGATTACTCTAATAACATTCTACAAACATGCAGCTCCTAATGGAACATGTAAGTCAGTTTACAGAAATTACTTAGCGGTAGCCTTTTTATTTGCCTTACTCTTGATAGCCGCATAAATTGGCGGGACTACTGATACAAGTATAATGGCCATCACCACCAGCGTAAAGTTTTGCTTGATAACCGGTATGTTCCCGAAAAAGAACCCGATAAACAAAAAGCTAAGCACCCACAAAGTGCCACCTATAATATTATATAAACTATAACGCATAAACGGCATGCGCCCCACCCCTGCCACAAAGGGTGCTATAGTCCTGATGATAGGCAAAAACCTGCTGAATATTACAGCCTTGCCGCCATGCTTGTCAAAAAAGGCTTTGGTATTGAGGTAGTATTCTAACTTTAATATTTTATTATTTTCTTTAAAAACTTTGGGCCCTAAATAATTACCCAGCAGGTAATTAACGGTATTACCCACAAATGCGGCTATCACCAGTAATAGGGCGATTAAAGAAATATCCAAACCGGTTTGTCCTGTGGCAATGAGGGCGCCGGCAGCAAATAATAATGAATCGCCGGGCAGAAAGGGAGTAACTACAAAACCTGTTTCGGCAAAAATTATAGCAAACAGGATAAGGTATGTCCATCCTTGGTAATCTCTGGTGATCTGGCTCAGGTGCACATCAATATGCAAAATAAAATCGATGATGGTTTTGATTACTTCCACAGTTTTAAATTTTGCCCAAAAATAGGAATATAAAAGTAACGGAGGCTATTGTGTTATCTTTTCGAGCAAATTATTGGTTAATACATTCACGCCAAATGCAACCGAATCTGAACGCCCAACAAGGCCCTGCGTATAAATGGTATAGGCACGACCATCTTGTATGGTCACATTGGGGAGTGTGTATTCAATTTTCCCGGGCGTAGCGTGGGCATTTATCGTAAAATTATAATTACCCACTGGGAGC
The DNA here is from genome assembly GCF_034262375.1 of Mucilaginibacter sabulilitoris. Taxonomy (NCBI): domain Bacteria; kingdom Pseudomonadati; phylum Bacteroidota; class Sphingobacteriia; order Sphingobacteriales; family Sphingobacteriaceae; genus Mucilaginibacter; species Mucilaginibacter sabulilitoris. The sequence goes on along the minus strand of NZ_CP139558.1, from coordinate 1,890,536 downwards.
TGAATATAAGAAGTTAGTTTATTGAAAGCCACCGTGTTAAACGCCACCGTATCATTAGCCCGCAGATCGAGACTTGGCGAACCCGGGGAAGCGTTTATAAATCTAACCTTACCCCGTCCTATTGCGGGCAGGGTCACTGTATCAAGCGATAGAATAGAATTATTTATAGAGGTATCTTTATCATTCCTGTAACCCGTAATAAACAGGGTATATTTGGCATTAGCTTTTAATGCCGAATCGATAATTAATACCCTCACGGGAGCATTTGCGGAGGTACGCATCTCCATCGGCGGCCTGAGCGTTGAAATGAAAAAATAACCCGAATTGGTAGGGTAACTGTAAATAGCTGTACTTTCCTTTATAAAATTCAGATACAGGTTTAACGGCCCGACATCCGGACTTAAATTTAAAATCTGCAGCTGTGTATTTAATCCGGAGGGATTGGCATTTGCGCCTTTACCGCATGACGATATAAATGGGAGCAGTACAATACCCACTGTAATCAAAAACAATGAAACCAATAAACCGCTTTTATTTTGAGTAGCCATTAAAGAATATTTTATTGATTATTTACCAATCTGGTATTAAGATTTGCGATACCTCCTGAGCCCAATGTTCCATAACTATATATAGTATAAATGCCCCCGCTATTAAACGTTAAGGTATCTATTTTAGGATCTGCGGGCGCCGATGATTTGTAAACATTCAGGATAAGTTCTCCGCTCTGTGTTGCTATAAAATTGGTTGTTTTTTTATATTCTACGTCTTTAAACTCAGAAGGTGTGATAACCGTGCTGTTTGCGTCGCTACTGTGGAACGAGACACCAAGCAACCCCGCATCCGGCGAGGCGTTTACAAACCTAACCATTATTGAATCTGGCCCCGGCGATTCGAAAACATCAGTAGTTGAGAAAGTATCTCCGGCGGTTGGCCCTATGTACAGTGAATATAGTTTACCTGTATCAAGCGCTAATGGTAACGAGAACAGCGGATCTGAATTTCCAGCAACTTTAATCTGAAGGTTCTGTGTTCCTGCCAGTACGGGTATGTAGCCCAATGTCCCACCGGGAATGTAACTACCCGTATTATTAAGCCTGGTACCGTTCTGATAAAAATTTATGGTATTATTTGACACATTAACCACGTTAAGATTTGTAGTTAATCTGGCTTGAGGCCTGTCATCATTTTTTTTACAGGACGACAAATACAAACCGACAGCAACAATGAACAAAATTTTAATCCTGATATCCATATATAATTATAAGCTATATAACTGCATGCCGTAATTTTTGGTATTCGCAGCGAACAAAAAAGTCCGGTTTTTAAAAGCCGGACTTAGTTTTGGATTTATAATTTAAGTTTACACTTAAGCATAGCTATTGAGCATTACCGGCATAACCAGCATCAGCACATCTTCATTTTCATCACCACCTTGTGGCAGCAATAATCCGGCACGGTTAGGTGTCGACATTTCCAAAGATACTTCTTCGCAACTTAAATTCTTCAACATTTCTATTAAAAAACGTGCATTAAAGCCAATTTCCATGTCATCTCCCTCATACTGACAGCTTAAACGCTCATGCGCTTCGTTGGCAAAATCAATATCTTCTGATGATATATTCAGTTCGCTGCCGTTAATTTTCAGCCTTACCTGGTGGGTGGTTTTGTTGGCATAAATAGCCACACGGTTTAATGAACCCAGAAAAGTAAGCCTGTCTATACTTAATTTATTAGGGTTAACCTGCGGTATTACCGCTTCATAATCAGGGTAACGCTCGTCAATCAGGCGGCAAACCAGGTTAATATTACCAAATTTGAAAAACGCGCTGGTAGAGTTATACTCAACAGATACATTCACGTCATCAGTTGGCAATGACGATTTAAGCAATGTTAACGCCTTTTTAGGCAATATGAACGATGTAGTGCTCGCGGCTTTGGCATCCTTCCGGCGGTAGCGTACCAGCTTATGCGCATCGGTGGCTACAAAGGTAAGGTGCTGGGTACTTAACTGGCAGTAAACACCGGTCATAGCCGGGCGCAGCTCATCATTACTTACGGCGAAAATGGTTTTGTTTATAGCTTCGGCCAAAACTGAGGCCGGTAAATTTACCGACGAAGCATTTTCAACTACGGGTATTTTCGGAAAATCTTCACCATTCTCTCCGCTCAGTTTGTATTTTCCGTCACCTGCGTTAATTTCAATAGCAAACGTGTTATCATCTACAGAAAATGCTACGGGTTGTTCCGGTAACGATTTTAGAGTCTCTAACAAAATACGCGATGGTATCGCAATACGACCGTTCTCTTTAGCTTCAACAGTTAAAGAGGTGGTCATGCTGGTTTGCAGGTCGGTTGCAGAAATGGTTAAGTTTCCATCCTTTATCTCGAACAAAAAGTTTTCCAGTATCGGCAACACGGTACTGTTACTTAAAGCGCCGCTTACTGCCTGCAATTGTTTGAGTAATGTTGATGTAGAAACAATAAATCTCATATGGGTCTATTTAATCAATCAAAAATATAAAATTTAATGGGCATACTTTCGTTTACGAATGTAATGTTGAAAAATAGCACATATTAACACTAAAATCAACGGTCCGGCGGTATTTACCAGCTGCCAGTACATTTTTTCATTCCGGATACGGGCGCGGCTAAGCAACCGCATTTTTATCTCTTTGGTACGCAGGGCAATCAGGCCAGAGTCGTCGGTCATGTAATCGGCAATGTTGAGCAGCAGGTTTTTATTACCAAAGGTTTGACGTGTATAATGGTCATATCCCAGCGGGTATGGCGAACCATCTGTAGCCACCTGGTTTTTAAAAACATCACCATCGCTTATCACAATCATTTTGGTAGGCTTGCTTTCAGGTTGAATAGTTACTTGTTCGGTTAAACCTTCGGGCAGGGGCCGGTTGCGCCAGTTGGATATAAATTTGCCTTCCAGCAATGCGCCAACGGTTTTTGGTGTACTTTGAAAATCTTTGGGATTAGGCTCCTGTTCCAATGCCTGTAACGATAGTATATGCGGGGCTGTTATCTTATTATTATAAGGCGATGAAGTGAGCAACACCGTTTTTTTAATGTTTTTGGTTTCGAGTAAATCAATAGTACTCACAAATTCGCTGCTGATGCCATCCAGATTTTTAACCACCGGGTGTTTTGACATGGGGATAAATACCGGGTAAAACAGCCAGGGCAGCATTTGTATCTGTGCCTGCCCGCCCATACTGCCGGTGCTTACCGGTATTTGCGAGCAGTTCATATCGGCAATCAAATCATAATTTATGCGAATGCCGTAACGGAAAAGCTGATCGTCGAGGTTTAATTGCTTGGGGAAAGCTAACTGCTCGCCGCCATGCCCGCGAAGGCTGTCCAACTCGGCATTTACCTGGTCAATTGTCCATATTACCCGGCCGCCACGCATGATATATTGATCGAGCTTGAATTTTTCCAGCTCGGTAAACTTTTTATCCGGTTTGGGGATCACCAGCAGTTTTATTTTCTGCAGGCTATCAAACGGAATACTATTCAGGTTAACGCGACCAACCTCGTATCCATCTGCGAGGGACTTCATGGCATCATTCAGCTGCAGATCGGTTAACTCGTTATGTCCTTCGGTAAAGCCAATTTGCGGTTTGCCGCCAGTGGTAGCTTTCTTTATAGCCGATGAAAACGCGTATTCAAGGTTTTGGATAGAGTTATTAAGCTGCTCTGTATAAGAAAGGCCAATCCTTGTTTGGATTAAATTAACTACTATCTCCTTATCGCCAGATTTTACAAGTGCTTCCGGAAATATTAATTTTTGAGACACTCCATCTTCAGTTTTCCAACTTTTTTCTTCTCCCAATATCCCCTTAAACGCCATGTCTTCATAGGTCTGTTTTTGTAATGCTGGAGAAAGATTTTTAAGAGAAGCTAACAAATCCACAAATTCAAATTGCAACCTGGCATGACTATATGATTTCAAATCAGCTAACATATCCTTTGTAGCATTTTGCAAGTGTTTCAAATCTCCAGGAAAACCGTTCCCTTGCAGGTAAACGGTAACCTTTACCGGCTCATTCAAACCATCCATAATCTGCCTGCTGATGGGCGATATAGTATATCGTTTTTCGGAAGTAAAATCAAAACGGGTAAAAGCAATGCCTGAAAGCAGGGCTATAAATACTAACCCGCCTATATATCCAAGCATAGTAGCAGTAAACAGCTTTCTTTTACGCTGGCTGCTAATTACAAACAGTGTAAGTCCGATGAATAAACCGGTAACAATAATAAAATAGGCCAGATCGCGGGTGTCGAGCACGCCACGGCTCACAGATTCATAGTGTTCTGTAATACCCAGGTTTTGCAGGCCAAGGTCCTGTAACGACAACAGTTGACTCAAAGAATCGAATCCGCTATAAAAAAAGAAACACAGGAAAACTGCTATGGTGAAAGCGATGATCTGGTTTTTGGTTACCGATGAGGCAAACAAACCAATAGCGGTAAAGGCCATCCCTAATAAAAACAAACCGATGTACGAGCCTATAACCGCGCCGGTATCAATATTACCCTGCGGCGTACCCAGTGTACTTACCGAAAAATAGTAAAACAGCGTAGGCAGCAAGGCGAAGAGCACCAGCAGTACACTTGCAAAATATTTGCCCAATACTATTTGCCAGTCGGTAAGGGGGCGGGTAAACAGGAGCTCAAACGTGCCCTCTTTTCGTTCCTCGGCCAGTGAGCGCATGGTAATGGCCGGTATCAGGAACATGAACAGGTAAGGCGCGGTGCTGAAAAGGCTTTCCAGCCCGGCATAACCATAATCTAAAATGCTCGAATCGGGGAATACCCATAAAAACAAACCCAGCACCAATAAAAATACACCTATAACCACGTAAGCCACCAGCGAACTGAGGTAGGAGTTTATTTCTTTTTTGAGGATGCTTAGCACTGCTTTTATCAGGTGTTGAGCGCCGAAATTACAATATTCCTGCGCCAAAGCAAAAGATCATTTAAGTAAAAAGCCCGGAGGCATTACCTGCAGGCTTTATTATAATTTACTTTTAGAAACGATAAGCCACCCGTGAGGCAGCCTGGCTTATAACACCACTGTTTGACCAGTTTTCATACCGGGCGCTCAATTCGAGGCCATTTTTGAACGTATAACCTGCACCACCCGACCACGCAAAAGCCGTATCATAATTGGCATTTGCCGATTTACTTTTAAGGGCGAATACAACACCGGCCTGGCCCTCTACAAAAAAGCCATTGCTAACATAATACTTAAGGCCAACTTTCATAGGTATAAAACTGGCGCCTGATTTAGGATCATCAAAGGCCCTCACCAGTCGCTTTTTTGCATCGGTAAATAATAAATAGCTATAACCTGCCGATGCGGTGAATAAAGTATTTGTAGCAATAGGCATTTCATATTGTACAGACGCGCCTGCGATGGCTTTTGAATAGGGTCTGATACCCCCTAAAGTTACACCGCCATCAAGCCCCGTGCTAAAATGAGCATGGTCTGCAGGTGAGGATGACGAAGATGATGTAGTTGTTGTTGTTTGGGCAAAGCTGCTCCAGGCTGTACCGCATACTGCGGCCAGTACCAATAAGGTTTTTTTCATGTTTAATGTTGTGTAAAGTTAAATTGACGGGAGAGCAGGGTACCACTACTTTTCCCGTTTGCAGTATTGACGTATATTTTTACCTGATATTATTTCTGATATACTTATTTAACACTTATTAACAACATTATTATAAATAGAAAAACCCGGAGATATTATCCCCGGGCCTTTACTTAAAAATTATTATTCTTAGAAACGGTAAGCTAAACGCAGGCCGATTTGGCTAACGGTGCCGTCATGTGACCAACCTTCGTAACGAACGCCTGCTTCAAAACCGCCGTCAAATGTATAGCCTATACCCGGTGAATAAGCAAATGCAGTACCTTCGCCGCTTTTGGTACCAAATGCAGCACCCAATTGCCCCTCAGCAAAGAAGCCCTGGTTTAAATAATATTTAATACCAGCTTTTACGGGAATAAAGCCGGCAGACTCCCCACCTATATCCTTAAATTCGCTTTTCGCTAAAAAAGAATTATAGCCAGCTGAAATGGTAAACATGGTACTCTCTGCAATAGGAAGCTCATATTTAAGAGAGCCCCCTATAACAAAGTTATAACCGTTTTTAATGTTACCAATTGGTAAGCCTGCTTCAACCCCTACACTGAATTTTGGCGCATCGGCTGGGCCGGATGATTGTGCGAAACTAGAGAACGCTGTGCCACCTACAATGGCTAAAACTAATAGTAATTTTTTCATAATGATTAGATTGTTGTGATTTTCAATAAAACATAACGGGCCCTTCCCGCAATGTGGTTTTGTTGAGCATATAGACGCCTGATATTGCAAAACGTTACATATATGCGCAATATTTTTTTTTAATAATATCGACACAATGAATCAATAGATGGAAATAAATAATCCCCCAAACGCTCATACGGGGCCTATCGCTTATTTAATACGGTAAATGATAATTAGGCTTGGCAAAGCCAACAGATTATTTTTAATATGGAAAATATTAATTACTCCCGGTAAGCGAGATAAATATCTGTTCCAGCGTGTTATTGTTATTTTTTTGGCGCAGGCCCTGCAGGGTATCATCGGCTGCTATTTTGCCTTTGTTAATAATAATTACCCTGTTGCAAACCGCCTCCACTTCCTGCATAATGTGGGTTGACAGGATGATGGTTTTGGTTTTACCCAGATCGAGGATCAACTGGCGGATACCGATCAGCTGGTTAGGGTCGAGCCCGGAGGTAGGTTCGTCCAGTATCAGTACGTCTGGGTTGTGCAGTATAGCCTGCGCCAGTCCTACCCTTTGGCGGTACCCTTTTGATAACTGCCCTATCTTTTTATGCTGCTCAGGCCCAAGGCCGGTTTGCTCAATAATGGTAGCAATGCGTTTTTCAGGCTCATGAATTTTGTGGATACCTGCAATAAAGCCCAACGACTCCTTTACATACATGTCCGGATAAAGTGGGTTACTTTCGGGCAGATAGCCTATGTGCCTGCGTACATCCAGCGGTTGTGCAATCACGTCAAATCCGCATACCGATGCCGTGCCCGACGTTTGCGGAATAAAGCAAGTGAGTATTTTCATGGTGGTCGACTTACCCGCTCCATTGGGTCCCAGGAAACCGAGCACCCCCGGTTCGGCGCTAAAGCTAATGCCGTCAACCGCCTTTTGCTGGCCGTAAAGTTTTGTTAATGCCTGTACCCGGATACTCATGCGGTAAAAATAGATTTTAGATATGAGATTTGAGAAAGAAATATCCGATGTCTTCAAAACCAGTTGAACCATACTACAATACAAGTAAAAAACACTATTTTAAAGGCATTAAATTTCAACATGGAAAAAGGTACTATTGCAGCCACCAACCTGCCTTCGGCAGCAGCAGCCGTGAATCCTCAAATACCTGCCGGCAGAATTGCTTCGGTTGATGTTTACCGGGGCCTGGTTATGCTGTTGATGATGGCAGAAGTATTATCTTTTCAAAATGTAGCAGCCGCGCTTCCCGACAATCAATTCTGGCAAATTTTAGCCTTTAACCAATCGCATGTGCCCTGGACATGGCTAAGTCTCCATGACATGATCCAGCCCTCTTTTACATTTTTGGTTGGTGTGGTACTTCCGTTTTCCATCGCCACCAGAAAAAACAAGGGTGCTACCTTCAATACACTCCTTAACCATACCTTGCGCCGGTCGCTGATCCTGATCTTCCTCGGCTTCTTTTTAAGGTCATTGGGTGCGGATGGTACTAATTTCACTTTTGAAGACACCCTTACGCAAATTGGTATGGGCTATACTTTTCTGGTAATGATAGGTTTTTGCCGACCAAAAGTGCAGCTTGGCGTATTGGTAATCATTTTGGTAGGATACTGGCTGGCGTTTGCCCTTTATCCCCTGCCCAAGGCCGGCTTTGATTATACAACGGCGGGCGTATCTCCCAACTGGGAACATAACCTGCATGGGTTTGCCGCCCATTGGAATAAAAATACAAACCTGGCCTGGGCCGCAGACCGCTGGTTCCTGAATTTATTTCCGCGCAGCAGCCCCTTCCTGTTTAATGGAGGCGGTTATTCAACCCTAAGCTTTATCCCCACCTTAGGTACCATGATATTAGGGCTATTGGCAGGTGGCGTTTTGAGGGATAGCCGGACAGATAAAGAAAAATTGAAATACTTTATTATCGCCGGGTTAATCCTCATGGCATTGGGATTAGTGTTACAGCTTACTAATATCAACCCTATTGTAAAAAGGATTTGGACACCCGCATGGGTGATTTTTAGCGGCGGAATATGTTTTGTCTTTCTGGCTTTCTGCTATTGGCTGGTTGACCTGAAACATTACAAAAAACCATTTTTCTTCCTCACGGTAATAGGCGCCAATTCTATTGCTGCCTATGTAATGGCCGACGGTGGCTTAAGGCGATATATCAGCGATAACCTGCATGTACATCTGGGGCAGCACTATGATCGGTTATTTGGAGTGGCTTACAGCACTATTGTGAGCGGTAGCCTGACGTTGCTCTGCCTGTGGCTCATACTTTACTGGATGTATAGGCGTAAAATATTTATCAGGGTGTGAGTAAAATATACCAAAAACTTTTCTCCGGTTGGATGCAGATTATGACCGCCAACCCTCTTTGCGCCGAAAGCGAAGGGAGGATGATTCAGCGAGGCGCAGATCGGGTGAGTCTTCTGCACGGGGTCACTCTGTAATGTTCGCGATAGCTTCGTTGCTCCTCCTCGCAATGACATAGTTTTCCTATTTTTCTTCCCGGTCAGCAGATAAGCTTTCGGGGTGAATAGTTTTTTTGCGTCGCTCAGAATTACCCCCTTATCTTTCAAAAACAACCGCATCAGCATTAGCGCCAAGCTTTGTTAAAATTTCGGTTAGTTCAGCAACCATGGCATCGGGGCCGCAAACATAAAAGTGCTTGCTGAAATCTTTCACTTCGGCCTTTAAAAACTCCTCATTAATACGGCGCTGGTCGTGCACACTATCTTTTTGATTGCTTATTACAAAATGGGCGTTTTCGCCCAGCATGCTTTTCAACTCATCGGCCAGGATAATATCCTCATCGGTTTTATTGGAGAAGAATAGTTTATTATCAGCCAAAACACCCTCGCGGTTAAGCTGCCTAAGTATCGCGATAAAGGGAGTAATGCCCGCGCCGCCGGCAATAAAGTATCCCGGGCCTTTATATTCAATGGTTCCCCAGGGTTCCCGCAGAATGAGCTCATCGCAAACGTTCAGCTCGCCAAGGTGATTGGTAACCCCTTCGTGGTCGGTATATATTTTAATGGTGAATTGCAGAAAATGGTCGTCGGTAAAATTGGTAAAGGTGAAAGGGTTCCTTTTATCGGCCCATTCCGGCTGATTGATAGATATTTCGGTTGCCTGCCCCGGTGTAAAGGTAAAATCATCGGGTTTTTCAATAATAAACTGCTTTACGTTGTGGGTAACGTTGTGTATATCCAATATTCTAACAATCTGTTCCATGGTTACTGCGATAATAATTGGTTTTTTAGTAGTAATTGAATAATAGGCCTTTTGGTTTTAACTAACGTAATTTAAGCATTATATTTTAGCTTTTATACCTTTATCCTTTCCCCTTTATCCTTTCCGCCTAAATTGTATCTTTGCAGCTATTATGAGCAAATCAACCGACGAACTTTTTAAAAATGTTATATCACATGCCAAAGAGTATGGCTTTGTTTTCCCTTCGAGCGAGATATATGATGGTTTAAGCGCTGTTTATGATTACGGACAATTTGGCGCCGAATTAAAGAACAACATCAAAACCTACTGGTGGAAAGCCATGGTGCAAATGAATGATAACATTGTCGGCATTGATTCGGCCATATTTATGCACCCTAAAATATGGAAGGCCAGCGGGCACGTTGATGGTTTCAGCGACCCGATGATCGATAATAAGGACTCCAAAAAACGTTACCGCGCCGATCAGCTGCTGGAAGATAAGATTGACCGTTACGATAAGGACGGAAAAACGGATAAAGCGGAGCAATTGCAGCACGACATGGACGAAGCGCTAAAAGCTGAAGACCTGCCGCGCCTGAAAGAACTGATCATTGAGCATGAAATAGCCGACCCTATAAGCGGTACCCGCAACTGGACCGACGTACGTCAGTTTAACCTGATGTTCAGCACCCAGATGGGCGCCGTTGCTGATGATGCCGATACCATATACCTGCGCCCTGAAACAGCCCAGGGTATTTTTGTAAACTACCTGAACGTACAAAAATCGGGCAGGATGAAAATTCCGTTCGGTATAGCGCAAATTGGTAAAGCATTCCGTAACGAGGTAATTGCGCGCCAGTTTATTATCCGTATGCGTGAGTTTGAACAAATGGAGATGCAATTCTTTGTTCGCCCGGGTACACAAAAAGAGTGGTTTAACCGGTGGAAAGAAACCCGGCTGAAATGGCACCTTGCCCTGGGTACCGATGCTGCCAAATACCGCTACCACGAACATACCAAGCTGGCACATTATGCCGATGCTGCTTATGATATTGAATTTGAATTTCCGTTTGGCTTTAAGGAAGTAGAAGGCATACACAGCCGCACGGATTTCGATTTGAGCCAGCACCAGCAGTACTCAGGTAAAAAAATGCAGTATTTTGATCCTGAACTTGATCCGGATACCAATAAGCCTTACGGAAACTATATTCCTTACGTAATTGAGACTTCCATTGGTTTAGACAGGATGTTCCTGCTCACCATGATCAATGCTTATGAAGAAGAAGACCTGAGCACCGAGGAGAAACAGGACAGCCGCACCGTACTGCGCCTGCACCCCTGCCTTGCCCCGGTTAAGGCCGCTATTTTCCCGCTTACCAAAAAAGATGGCTTGCCCGAAAAAGCACGCGAAATTATGGACCGCCTAAAAATCGATTTTAATATTCAGTACGAAGAAAAAGACGCTATTGGCAAACGCTACCGTCGGCAGGATGCCATCGGTACCCCATTCTGCATTACGGTTGACCACCAAACCCTGGAAGACAACACCGTTACCATCCGCCACCGCGACAGCATGGAGCAGGAACGTGTACCGGCCGATCAACTTGATAAGATCATTAGCGACTTTGTTAGCTGGAGAAACTTATTGAAGTAAAAATTGAAGCAATAATTGTTAAAATAGCAAAAAAGCCCGCAAAATTGTGGGCTTTTTTGCTATTTTAGGATAGTTTTGATGGCCTTTTTACCCTCTAAAAAGGAGGAATATTGACTATTAAAACAATTCCGTCTTTTACTCCTTAATGTTAAATCTAAATTCCCAGTCAATGCCTGCTGTTAAAGAGTACCCCTTTTATTTGAAAAATACTGTAATCCTGTTTGGGCTTATTTTGCTGGTTTACGTTTTCGCTCAATTAGCCGATGTATTGATACCGCTTGCATTTGCCGCTTTTATTGCGATTTTGCTGAACCCTATCTGTAACTGGCTGCTTAGCAAAAAGACACCTAAAATACTGGCTATTATTATCACCATGTTCATTGGGGCCGTGGCCCTGGCAGGGCTATTCTATTTCCTTTCTACACAAATCATTCAGTTCGGCGATTCGTTGCCTATGCTGCAGAAAAAGTTCGGGGAATTGTTTGTTACCGTTAAAGAATGGGTTGCCTCCACATTCAATTTATCTATCGAAAAGCAAAACCAAATGATCAAGGATGCTATGAATAACAGTCAGGCCCTGGTAGGCCGCACACTGGGCTCTGTGCTGGGAACATTCGGGTTAATATTTGTAGTACCAGTGTACGTCTTTTTAATCCTGTTTTACAAAACCCTGATCCTTAATTTCCTTTTCGAAATATTTTCTGAGGAAAATTCTAAACAGGTGGCTGAGGTGTTAAAGGAAACTAAAATGGCCATACAAAGCTATATACAAGGTTTATTAATAGAAATGGTTATTGTAGCCATACTCAATTCAACAGCCCTGATGCTGCTTGGTGTAAAGTATGGCATCCTGATAGGTGTTATCGGCGCTATATTGAACCTGCTACCTTATATTGGCGGTATTATTGCCATAGCGCTGCCTGTGCTCATGGCTACCGTTACTAAAGATGGTTATTCGACCCAATTAGGGGTTATTTTGGCTTATCTCATCATTCAGTTTATTGATAATAACATATTGGTACCCCGTATTGTATCATCCAAGGTGCAGATAAATGCGCTTATATCAATTGTAGTGGTGCTTTTGGGTAACATGTTGTGGGGATTATCGGGCATGTTCTTGTCTATACCGTTCATAGCAGTACTCAAGATCATTTTTGACCGTATAGATAACCTGAAACCCTGGGGTAAACTCCTTGGCGACACTGTACCAACCCAATATAAGGGGGAAATATGGGGGCGCAGGAAAAAAGCTGTATTGCCTCCTAAATAACTTTCATCCATTTAAAACCTCATCATAATATACAGATATAGCTATTTTGTATACAAAACTTCTGTGTATATAGCTAATTAGCCACGGCATTCATTTATAATAAAATATTCTTAGTATTTGATCATAATTACTGTAAACATTTTATTGTCAGCAAATTAAACAAATTCTCAAATGGAAAATAATTACATTAAACGATATTTTATTTCCAATGGCACACCTATTGTTGCTAATAATACTTATTAAATACACCAAAGGTTAAACATTAAAAAAAGACTATGAAAAAGTTTACACTATTAGCCATTCTGGCATGTATTGGATTTGGGTTTACCGCGAGCGCGCAAATTCAAAAAGGTAACGTTTTGATGGGAGGCGATATAGGCAACCTTTCACTGGGTTTAAACAGCCCAAGTACTTTCACTGCCGATATTACACCAAAAGCAGCGTGGTTTGTAAAAGATAACGTCGCGTTGGGTGCATACGGTCGTTTTGGCATCTCTACCGAAAAAGGTACCGGATCAGATGTAAGATATGGTATTGGCGCACTGGGCCGTTATTATACAGGGTCGGATGTTGAAGTATTAAAACACGGTCGCATATTTGGCGAAGCGAACGTTGGTCTTGGTGGTCAAAATCTGCGTGGCCCGGGCGGTTCAACAAATGGGCTGGAATTAGGTTTTGGGCCTGGATTTGCCTACTTTGTAACACCAAGCATAGGTTTGGAAGCGCTGTTAAAATACAACGGGGTTGTTGGTTTTGGCAGTTCAGCGTATCAGCACAGCCTTACGCTTAACTTCGGTTTCCAGATATATTTGCCAGGGCAAAGTACGGCCAATAAAGTAAAAAGCGACATGAAATAAATGTTCATTTTTCACGGGAAAGGCCAGGCGCTATGCACCTGGCCTTTTTAATTTCCACTCGTTTTAAGCCTGAAATATCAAATATTAATGACTTACCGGGTTATCGCCTTTGTTTAAAGTGCCGTTGATATACAATATCTGGTTCACTTTTTTAGGATCGCCCTGGTAAACCCAAACGATGTTGTTGATATACTTACGGAAAGCATCACTTACCTGTTCAAGCGTTAGTTTTTTAACATCATCAACCAGCGTTAACGAACGTCTCCAGTTATTAAATAACACTTCATTTGAGGCTATAGATGATGCCTGCGCACTGTTGGTTTCGTTTTTGTAATAAAAACCGGTAAGATAAGTAATCTTCATGTTGGCAACCTCGTCGGCTTTAAATCCTTCAGATTTAATTTTGTCAACCAGTTTATCAAATACGGCAATATATTTATCGGGCTGGGTTGTTGATACCGAAAACTTGGCAACTGATGTTTGTCCAACGCTAAACCACGCTTGTGGCGCATATGACAAACCATTATTGGTGCGTACATCTAAAAAATGGCGATTAGCAAAAATGCGCATGGCCACATTAAAGGCGTCAAAATCGGCTGTCCCCGGCTGTGGGCCGCTGGTAATGCCTTCTACATAGTTGGTAGCCAGATCTCTTGATTCGGCATTGAATGAATTTTTATATACCCTGAAGAATGATTTTTTAAACTCAAACGGCGCGCCTTGCTTAATGCCGCCCAACATAGCCTTAACTTTAGCTTCAATAACTGCTTTGTCTAAATCAGCCACTATCACAATCACCATACGTGATCTGGTCAATATTGATTGATAATAAGCTTTAGTTTCTTCGGGAGTTAGTTTAGAAACTATATCAACCGTACCATTTGGGTCTTTAGCATAATCGCGGTTTGCAAATGCGGTTTTATCAGCATATTTATCAATAGCGTTATCAGGCTGTGAATCAGCTTGTTTTATATTGTTTATCGCATCCTGTTTTATGCGGGCAAACTCTTTAGCATCAAACTTAGGCTGAGTTAACGCTTCCACATACAAAGGCCAAACCACATCAAAGTCGCCTTTAATGCAATTCATTCTTAAAACTGAATAATTTTTATTGCTGGTACCATAAACAGTAGCACTTACTTTGTCTAACTGGTCTTTAAAGCTGTTTTTATCGTGTTTTAACGTTCCGCACTCTGTGAGTGCGTTAATAGCCATTGATTCGATACCCATTTTTGCGGCACTGTAGTTTTGCACGCCGCCCTTTATAATAGTTTGTATCTCTACTATATCATTGCCGCTTGGCTGCACAATTACCTTCACACCATCAACAGTGGTTTCATAAGCTTTATTTTGTGCCTGTACTGTTTTTATATTTCCTATCGCCGCTGCAATCAGCAGGGTGAACACATATTTCTTCATCGTTGATAAGATTTAAATTTACTTAGCTACAAAAAATGAAGCTACATTTTGTTGTTTACTTAACTCTGGTGCTATAATAATACCTGCCGCGTAAGGCTTACCAATTATATAAGTGTTCAGATATTTTTGAATATCATCCCTTGTAATTTTCTGGTAATTACCATCAAGGTTAGTATAAAAATCAAGCGAGGTACTGCACCACTGGTAACTCATCTGGCTGGCCAATGAAGATGGCTTTTCCTTTTGATGGATACTGTTGCGCAGTAAAATAGCTTTGGCGTCCTTTAACTGATCGTCGGTAAAGTAATCGGGTTTGGCCCACTGGCTTACCTGGTTCATCAATTCATCGTAACATTCCTTTAGCTTATTGGGATTTGGTACAACAGTAACATCAACCGGACCAACATAACGGCTGGTGGTGTAGCTTACATAAACACCACTTGCCAGGCCCTTATCAACCAGTGCCTGTTGTAATTTAGATGAATTCAAACCCAATATGGTTGAAAACACATCAGCAGCGATAGTTGATGCCGAATCTGTTAAGTACGAAGGCCCCTGCCATGAGAGCTGCATATACGGCGTTTGCGCTATAGTGCTTTCTTTTACAAAATATTCGCTCTTAGTCAGTGGTTTAAATGGAGGTATAGGGTATTTTTCATGAGGATTAAAGCCACTGCTAGCCCAGTCGCCAAATATACTTTCGGCAAGGGCGAAGGCCGCATCGTGCTTTACGTCGCCGCAAATGGTAAGCAAGCTGTTATTAGGGAAATAATATTTATCCTTGATGATCATCATCTTCTCGGGCGTAGCCGTATTGATCACCTCATGAATCCCGATAGGATTTTTGCGGGTAATCAAATCGCCCCAAAGTTTTTGTTGTATACCATACCACAACTGGAAACCCGGATCGCTTTCGGCCCGCTGAAACTCGCCATCTACCACAGGGCGTTCCTTTTTCATATCCTCTTCACGGTATATTGGAAAACGGATGGCCGCATTCATAAACTTTAAACCGGCTTTAAGGCTGTCTCTGTCAAAGGTGAAAAAGTAATTAACCCTTTCCACATCGGTTGTACCGTTCCAGATGGCACCCAACTCCTGTGTACGTTTTAAAAAGGCTTCCTGATTTGGATAGTCTTTATTCGCCTTAAAAAACATGTGTTCAAAAAGATGCGACAGGCCGCTATATTCAGGCCCTTCCGTGTACGCACCGTTTTTTACAGCAATTTCAATGGTTGCCAGTGGCACCTTGCTGTTTTCAATAACTACAACTTCCAATCCGTTTGAAAGCTTTTTCCAGAAATAACCTTCCGGTAGGTGGGGTTGCGCAATTGCACAGCAAAAGCTAAATACCCCCGCAACACTTAGTGCTAAAATTTTGGTAAAGTTTCGGGTCATATACTTATAATATTTTAAACACTATAAATATATCGGTATATTCTATAAAACGTGAATGTTTTAATCCGCCTTAATTCGTTTTTTAGCACAGGATTAACCGTAAAGTGATTTTCGCACATTTACACCTCTGCCTGTTCACTATAAAAAGGTTAATAGTATTAAATACCCGATTTAATACTATTATAAGGTAAGCCCAAATCGTCGATAGAATATTGGGTTAGTACACTATCTTTTAAGGTACAATAATCGCCACGATGGGACACTACCCATTTTTCTACCCCATCTTTATTATCAAGCATCGGTACCGTTGCCGAAACTACTTTACCTGTGGAATCCAGCTCAATAATGTAAAGTTCTTTCTTAGGATCATTGGGTTCGGTAAAAGGAATAATAACAGTTTGGTTATTATCGTCAACGAACCGCCCCAGGATATTTTTCCCTTGTATTTCTTTGGGATTTAAAGCCAGTAGTTCCTTCGCCGCTTTATCAGATAAACCCTTAATTTTTAGTCGTACCACGTTTCCGTCGGCATCTTTCAGGGTATCCTGCATGGTTACCACAGCGGTATTGGGATACTTAGCTATAGCATAAAAATTATTCGCGGCAGTACTTTTATCGTTATGGCCTGGCAGCAAGTAGCAAAGCTGCAGGTTTGGCAATGCAGAGCTATCAGCCTTAATTTTAGAAGTGATGCTTAACAGGTCGGCCTGGCTTAAGCGACCGTTAATGTTAACGGTAAGCTTACTCGCCGTATCGCTTTTAACCACCCTTGATATGGTGTAATGCGGCACCTCTTTTTTTGTACAGCCAAAGGCCACCATCATTATTATAAAACAAAACAGAAAATTCTTCATACGCCGCAAAGTTAACCGTTGATTTGGATGATTGCGTTGATTATGCTGATTTTTTCTGGATTGGCTGTTTTGATTGATCATCCGAATCACGAAAAAAATTTGTTTTACCTGATTAGTGTAACTGTTCCGTTTTGACGTGCACTTTTACCATCGGGCATATTATAGGTAGCAATCCAATAATAAACACCAAAAGGAACCTGATTGCCTTTTTCCGTACCATCCCATCCGTTATAGATACTTTGAGACTGAAACATCAGGCTACCCCAACGATTATATATATAAAGCTTAAAGTTAAGCGGGTTACTTTCCTGGTTGGGCCTGAAAAGATCATTTATGCCATCTCCGTTAGGCGTAAAAGCATTAGGAAACACTACAGGTTCGCATTTATCCTGCGTTACATTAACATCGATCTCATCTAAAATACAATCCTGCTGGTTAAGTATTGTAAAGTGATTAGCACCCGGAGTTAAGCCTTTAATAGTTTCACTTATTGAAAAAAAGCCATTGTTGTGCCTTACTTTCACTGCACCTTCGCCATTTCCATTTACACTAAACTTTATTTCGCCAAGCAGTGTGCATACGGCTGCTTTAACTTTATAAGTTAAGTGAGGTTTATTTAAAGTAAAATCAGGAACCGTTACCTGCTGTTCTTTATGATCACCGCCCGATGAACTAACTGTCACCGTATAAGTGCCGGGTGTTAAAAAATTAAATATCCCGGTATTATTACTCACGTTATTTAAGGTATAGGTATAGGTGTCCGGATGATTTTGGGTAATTACTTTCACACTGGCTTGTCCGTAAGCATTACATTCAGCCTGCACCTCTACATTATTAATAATTATTGGCGGGCAATCATCCTGCTGCAGGATATAATCTTTTTCATCGGCTATGCATCCGTTTGGCCTTAAAATGGTGAAGTGGTAACTCCCTGGATTTAAACCGTTAAAAGTATGGTCAAAGCCAAAAACCTGGCCATTGTATCTTATTTTGTAGGATGTGTTAGCTGCACCGGCATCGAGTTTAATAGAACCTTTAATATCGCACAATGGATTAATCGTAATAAAAGTTACTGTTGGACTATTGTTTGAATAATCAGGTACTACGACATCCTCACTAATAGGTTCTTCGATACCATCTGATGATACAGTTAAGACATAATTACCAGGAAACAGATTATCAAAAACGCCCGTAGTATTAGTTATCCCATTTAAAGTGTATTTGTAATTAGCGGCATGAGGAGCAGTAGATACTTTTACATTTCCACGATTGAAAATATCACATTCTGGCTGGATGAGTATATTGGTAATGGATATTTGAGGGCAGTAACCCTGCGTTAGTGTATAATCCTTTTCATCAGTAACGCAGCCATTTTCATTAAGTATGGTAAAATGGTATGTACCTGCTAACAAATCAGTAAAGGTATGATCAAAATCATATATCTGATCATTAAACCTAATACGGTGTGTGGCACTTGCTGTTCCTGCACTAAGCTTAATATTTCCCTTAATCGAGCAAACAGGATTTTTTATTTCGGGAATTATAACCGGATTACCAATACTATAATCAGGGACGTTAAAATTAACCGGATTGGGGGGTTCCGTACCATTTGACCTAATAGTCACTGTATAATTACCAGGACTTAAGTTATCGAAAATACCTGTTTGATTAATTTGCCCCGTGTTTAAAGTATATTTGTAATTATTGATATGTGGCTTAGCAACAATCTCAACTCGACCTTTATTAAACACATCACATTCCTGACTTATTTTTACATGATCAATCTCGATATACTTCACAGCACCTGCTTCCGAATCACTTGCGGCATCCAGAGTTTGATACGGTAAAACACCTACAATTGCTTTAATAACCCTTTTCTGCATATCAAGTTCATAAATTTGCCTTACAGGATATTCAGTAAAAGCATATACCTTAATAACACCGTTTACTGATGTGGCTGTTAAACTGTAAATGCTTTCATTGGGTATAGATACCCAAAGTTTACTAAGCGCAACATTTGCTAAATTTATTTTAGCTATACCCTCAGCTGCAGCCATATATAGTTCGTTATTATAAAACACCAGATCCCCCTGTGCCGTATAAGGCATAGCTCCTATAAAAACATTTTTTTTGTTAGTTGGATTAAATGAATACAATAGGTTACCTCTTGCGTAGTATAAAATACCTTGTTTGTCAACAGTAAGTGCATTGCCAAAATCAGCAGCCCCTAAAAAAGTACAATTGGTAATTGTAGGAGAATCTCCCCCCGTTATATCACCAACGAACATCGAAGAAGCATTACTATAATATAGCTTATTGCCCAATATGGCTATCGAAAAAAAATCATTGGCCCCACACCCTCCAACTGATACCGATACGGGACCATTTGGAGTTAAGGTAACACGTTGCAGAGGAACGCCGTATGCTGCAACATAAAATTGCTGCCCATATCCTTTAACAAAAGAAAAAAAGACTAATATAAATACAAGAAGTGCTCCCTTTTTAAAAGGGAATGTAATAAGGTAAGGCAAGGGTTAAATATTATGTGGTAAATATAATTATTACCTCATTGGTCCCTAATATTTTCAACCAATTAAAAATATTTTCAACCAATTAAATATATATATATAATCGATTACTTTTTAAATAATGCCGTGCAGGGCGGCGCCCTTTGCTCCCATTTTATCAACCGATTTTTCAACTTCGGGATCTTTTTCTAATACGGGGGCGTGGTGCGGCTTTATACGGGCATCGATAATAAGTGGCCCGGTACATCCCCAATGCTTATGCTCGGTAAAGCTGCCAATGCCATAAATATCGTGCGATGGGTTACTGCGGGTAAAGGTTACCCAAACAAAATTATTTACGTTTTCGGCAGCGAAGCCTGCATCATCACATAGCACAATTAACGCAAGGCCATTCAGATCATCTTCTTCTTCCTTAAGCCGGTATTCTATAATGCTTACAATGTTATCAATATCCTTATGGTTTATATGTTTCGGAACCTCTACCATGAGCACACCGGGCAGGGCTATTTTGTAATTGTTAACCGGCCTCGGCAAATCAAACCATGATGGTAGTTCAGCCCATAATTCGCGTTTAATATCACCGGCAACGGTAATAGCAACTTTGCTGCCCGAATTTAGTCCGCTGCCGCTGTAATCAAGTGTGTCAATGGTGGTACGGGTATAAAAATGCAGATCGCGGGTAAAATCAACCCGTTGCAGGATATGATTTAAAAATACCGGGATGTTATTTACATCTAAACTTTGGTCGTCTTCTTTAGCGGCAATTAACAGGTATTTTGCCAAACTCAGCTGGCTCTTACCTAATATATGATTGGCAATGGTCAGTATCTCCTGTGGCTTGCGCTCCTGGATATAAGGCGTATAACGTTCGCTACCTATGGCAAATAACAATGGGTGCACACCGGCCGCATCAACAGCATTAACGGCATGTAAGCCAGGTATCTCTTTTGGAATAGCTGCCCCGCTGATTTCATGAATAAGCGCCCCAAAACTTGTATCTTCCTGCGGCGGGCGACCAACTACCGTGAATGACCATACCGCATCTTTACGGTGATAAACATTATGAACTTTTAACAGCGGAAAAGGGTGTATCAGACTGTAATAACCCAGATGATCGCCAAAAGGCCCCTCGGGCTTATTGTCATGAGGCATTACTGTTCCGGTAATCACAAAATCAGCATCTGCCGAAATGCAAAAACCTTCATCGTCATAAAAATAGCGAAAGCGCCGGTTACCCAGGGCCCCGGCAAATGTCATTTCTGACAGGCCTTCAGGCAGAGGCATTACTGCCGCAACCGGGTGCGACGGCGGGCCGCCCACAAATATGCTCACCTTTAAGGGCAATCCCCTGGCATTTGCTTTTGTTTGATGTACGCCAATACCGCGATGTATTTGATAATGCAAGCCAATTTCCTGATTTAAAATATAATCATTGCCGGCCAGTTGTATTCGATACATGCCCAGATTGGCATTCATAATACCGGGTTTATCTGCATCTTCGGTATATACCTGTGGCATAGTTACAAAAGGGCCGCCATCCATTGGCCAATTCACTATTTGTGGGATATCGCTTATTTTGCAACGCCCAAAATTAACCGGAGCGCCGGCTCTACTCTTCATAGGTAGTGCCGATAGGGCTGTAAGGCCTACATTTGCATATTTAAACGGATGTTTTATGGCCTTAAGGGGGTCGTTCTTGAGTTCAACCAATGTTTTAATCTTGTCGAGCGTATCTCTGAAAATAAACTTAGACCGCTCAAGCGTACCAAATAAATTAGATATCGCCGGGAATTTACTGCCCTTAATATTTTCAAAAAGTATGGCCGGGCCCTGGTTTTCAAATACGCGCAAATGAATCGCGGCCATTTGCAAGTAAGGATCAACTTCGTCCTTAATGCGTACCAGGTGACCATTCTTTTCAAGATCGGCAATACAAGCCTGTAAACTTTTATAACCCATGCACGAAAGTAAGAATATTTGATTTATCAGGTTACGGATGATGCTGGTTCATTAGTATAATTGACATATAACAGATATGCTTGCCGGTTAATACATCCGTCCGAAGCCGGTTTTGTTTATTAAAGACCAATAAACTACTGAACAGGTAAACCAATGAACAAATTATTGCTACTTTAGCAATTCAAGTTGGCTGTTAATGATGTCGGTGATTGTATTTACGCTTATCATATTTATAGGCTCGTATTTCGCGGGCTTATTGGGTTCATTAACGGGCTTAGGCGGTGGTTTTGTTATTATTCCGCTGTTAACTTTGGTATTAAGGGTTGACATTCATTACGCTATTGGCGCATCACTCGTTTCGGTTATCGCTACCTCATCAGGCTCTGCAGCCGCATATGTAAAAGAAGGTATTACCAATATAAGGCTGGGCATGTTCCTGGAGATTGCCACTACCGCGGGTGCAATGGTAGGCGCCTTAATAGCCGTTTATATACCAACAAATTTCATAGCTATTTTATTTGGTATAATCCTTATTATGTCGGCCATTCTTTCATTAGTTAAAAAAGCAGAACAAATAAACCAGGAAAAAAATAAGCTGGCCGAAAAATTAAAACTGAATAGCAGTTATCCAACCGTTAACGGGGCAGTAACCTACAGTGTAAAAAATGTTGGTGGTGGCTTTTTCATGATGCTTTTTGCCGGTGTTATATCAGGATTGCTGGGCATAGGGTCGGGAGCCTTAAAAGTATTGGCTATGGATACCGTTATGCGTATTCCCTTCAAAGTATCAACAACAACCAGTAATTTTATGATAGGCGTTACTGCAGCAGCCAGTGCGGTTGTTTACCTGCAGCGTGGTTATATTGACCCGGGCTTGTCAATGCCAGTGGCTATAGGTGTTTTATTTGGCGCATTAAGCGGGTCGAAAATATTGGTGCACGCCACTTCATCAGGCTGGTTGCGATGGGTATTTGCTGTTGTAGTAACCTTCCTGGCATCGCAAATGATATATAACGGCTTTATTGGAAAAATATAATTAGTGTTCACTGGTGTCGTTAATTAATTGGTGAGTGATATGAATAAAAACATGATTATTAATTAACCCAAATAACGCTAATGAACAAGAACTTTAAAGATACTGATATGCAGATAGTTATCGGGTGGATATTACGCCTTGGTGTATTGCTGTCCATGATCATTATTTTTATTGGTGGTGTAATTTACTTGTACAGGCACGGACATACACCAGCTAACTATGCTACTTTTAATGGCATCCCCGATTTTGTTCACAATGCTTCCGGAATATTCAATGGCATTATTGCCTTAAGAGGACGAGCCATTATACAGGCAGGCATAGTTTTATTAATTGCTACGCCAGTAGTAAGGGTAGTATTTTCTGCCATCGGATTTTTACTCGAGAAAGACTATCTATACACCGGTATTACGCTGTTTGTTTTACTTATTATTACAGCAAGCATGCTTAGTGGTCATGCAGGTTAAATATTTTTAAAACAATTTTCACTTTGCATATATTATAATATTGTATGCAAAGGCGTATGGTAGAGTCATCGGCATTAAATAGCTTAGGCTATGATCCCTCGGCCAAAATTTTAGAAGTAGAATTCAGGGATAGCGGCGGAGTGTGGCAATACTTTGGCTTTACGTCAAGGGCCTACAAAAAATTCATGAATTCCGAATCATTGGGCCACTATTTTGTCACCAAAATTAAAGGCAGGTATCCGGAGCTTCGCATTATGTAACTAAATATTATTGGTTGCCGGTTCTTCTTACCTCATCATCGCTACCGGTATTATGTTTACTGGCCGATTTAATTGATGATTTTCCAAAACGATAGGTAAAATTAAGCATCACTCTGCGGGTTTCTCTTTTATTTAGACCGGAGAGGTCAACATTCTGATATAGTATCCTGTATCGTTCGCGATCGGTATTAAAAATATCAATAACGTTCAATTTTAAGCTGCCCCGCTTATTAAAAATTTGTTTACTAATACCCGCGTTCACAGTATAGCTTTGCCTGATCTGGTTAACACCATACAAGGTTGGGGACTCGTACCTTCCGGAGAGCTCGGCTAAAATGGTACTGTTCAGTGTAAAATTCTGTGTAGTATTAAAAATAATATCCTGCATCCCTTTGTTAAAATTTCCATTTACCGCGTAAGCAACGTAACGCTGATACGAGGCATCCAGGTTAAAGCTGGCATTCCACCAGCTATTAAACTGTACGGGGGCGTAAAAAGTAGCCCCGTAAACGAATATCCTGCCAAAATTTCTACGAATGGTTATATTAACTTTAGAGGAATCATTTTGCTCATATACCGGAAAATCATAAGCATCATTAGTAACATTATAATACAATGTGCTTATAAAGGTATCGTTATAGGTATGTGATAATTGTACAGCGCTGGTGTACTCTGGTTTTAGATTGGGGTTACCAGACACATAATCATAAAGATCAGTATAATATAAAAATGAATTAATATCCTGGTAGTCCGGCCGGTGTATGCCCCGGTTATAGCTTAAGCTAAATGCATTTTTTTTATTAAGCTGATAATTTAGCTGTGCCTGCGGAAATAAGTTAAAGTAACTATTTTGGTTTGTTACAGATGGCGCTCCCGCTATACCTATTGAGCGCCCCTTTGAATTTGTTTTTTCGGCCCGTAAGCCGGCGGTAATATCAAACTTCCCTATTTTATTAATATAATTTAAGTAACCCGCGCTTACAATTTCGGTATATATAAAGCGATTGGTATAATTAGGATCAGCCTGGTAAACACTATTCACCAACGGGCCAAATATCAAATTATTATTACTTTGTATATGGTTATATTTTACTCCTGTTTCCAGCCTTGCCGTTTTTGACAAAGGGTTTACATAATCTATTTTTGAAGTCCAGATACGAATATCTGAAGGGGAAAGATTCTCCAGTTGCAACGAATCGCGATATCGGGCACCTGTAGGGGTATAAAAATTATTGGTTATATACTCGTCCGAGTGGCGATTATATGTTGAATAGTTCACATCGGCCGACAGATTTTTACCGCTCTTATCAAGCAGCCCATTATAATTGATATTGTAATTTAAAAAACTGGTGCCCCGATCAAGGTCAGACTTAGCGATAATCACCGAATCGAGCCTGTTCTGATTTGATATTTTCAAATTATTATCCTTCAGAAAGTCATCTTGCCGAAAAATGCCGCTTACCAAAAAACCAATGGTTTGCTTGGGAGATATAGCGTAGTCGGCCCCCAATTTAAAGTTGTGTATAAATGATTTTTGAATATTATTATAATCAACATTATAATTACTTAAAGTATCATTATACTTAATATTTCTGTTGGTGTTAATGTAGCGATTAGTTTTATTACCTTCAAAAGTGTAATTGCCAAATACATTGAGCTTATCAGTACGGTTATTAAAAATAACACCGGCCCGGCTTTTATAATATTTTCCATAACCTGCTCCGGCAGTAAAAGTTCCGTTGGTACCTATATTGGTTCCCTTTTTTTGTATAATATTTATAATGCCACCACCCGATGCATCATATTTTGCCGATGGGCTGGTAATCATCTCTATCTGATCAATATTATTGCTTTGCATACCGCGCAGCAAATTTACCAGGTCATCTCCGGTTAAGTTTGTAGGTTTTCCGTCAATAGTTATCAAAGCAGGCTGCCGGCCACTGATAATCAGGGCGTCGTTGCCGCTGTTTACATGCACTCCCGGCGATTGCCTCAGCACATCGTACACTGAATTTCCCTCAGCAGTTATGCTGGTTTGCATGTTAAGGACTATTTTTCCGGGTTTTACTTCAATATAGGGCCTTCGCGCTACCACTTTAATCTCTTGCAACTGGTTGTTAATTAGTTTCAGGAACATGTTTGGGGCAATTACACTTTGGCCATTCAAAACTTTATATGGTCCTGAATAAACTTTGTTGCAGCCTATGCTTGTAGCTAAAAGCAGATAAGTATCGGCAGTGATACCGGTAAAGTCAAACACGCCGTTTTTGTTGGCCAGGCTTGATCTTACCACTGATGAGTCGGCAGCTTTGAGTAAAACAACAGTAGCAGCCTCAGCAGCTTCATTATTTTCCATCAAAACTTTACCCTGAATTGCCGAAGGTTTTGTTTGCGCAAATGAAAAACAACACATCCCAGTCAAAAGCACTGAGAACAAGCTCCCGAATAAAACCCTCATTAATAGTTAGTATAGAAAAACTTATATTTTCCGATTTGAAATTGTAACGCAATATAGTAACAATATATAGAAAACAAATAAATACGTATTGACAATTTACGATATATAATAATAACTGTTAACCCGACCTTAATTTATTTAATTCGGCATTTATATATGTATAAAACGCCATGATGCATTTGTAAATTCAATTAAAGCAAAAGCAATCAATTTTATTTAATTTCGGCCCAACGGATCACTGTATCATTTTGAGAGCCATAAATATGAAGAAATTAAGCCTTTTTATCCTTACCATCTGCTTTGCAACAAAAATAAATGCCCAGTCAGAACCGGCTAATTATATTACCGCTTTAAACAAGTTTAAACAATTGTACAACAATAACCAGCCCGATAGCATCTACAATATGTTTAGCCCTGAAATGAAGGCCGCCCTACCTGCCGATAATTTCAAGAGTACCACTATACAATTAAAAGAACAGCTTGGCAATTTAGTGGATGCCGATTTCATGAAATATGAGGCTCCACTTGCCTATTACAAAGCTACTTTTCAGAAAAACACCTTTTTATTGAACCTATCCGTAAACTCAAAAAACCAATTTACAGGTTTGCTTTTAAAACCTTACCAGGCGCCTGCAAAAACTACCGAGTCAGCTGTTTCAACTTTACCAACTGATCCCTCAATAACAGAATCACCGGTATCATTAAAAACCTTATCGGGCTCCATAGCTGGAACACTGGCCATGCCTAAAAATGTCAACGGCAAAATACCTGTTGTTATGATTATTGCGGGCTCAGGCCCAACCGACCGCGATGGTAATAGCCCTAAACTGGGGCTATCTGCCAATACATATAAGATGATAGCCAATGAATTGGGTAAAAATGGTTTTGCTTCGTTGCGTTATGACAAGCGCCTTGTTGGCCAGAGCGTAAGTTCAACCAAAGAAAGTGAGCTGCGCTTTGAAGATTATATTGAGGACGCGGTTGGTCTGATTAATTTATTGAATGACGACCAGCGATTTTCAAAGATCATCATATTGGGTCATAGCGAAGGCTCGTTAATAGGCATGATGGCCGCTTATGAGCAACCCATAAAAGCATTTATATCTGTAGCTGGCGCAGGCGACTCGGCCGATAAAATCATGACCGAACAAATGAAATCGCAGCCACAATGGATTGCTGATGGTTTTAACCGAATGCTCGATAGCCTAAAACGAGGTAAAACAACAGATAACATTGATCCGGCCTTGTATTCAGTTGCCAGGCCAAGCGTACAAAAGTACCTGATGTCCTGGTTTAGATATAATCCCACTCGCGAAATCAAAAAAATAAAGATCCCCATTTTAATTGTACAGGGCACTACCGACCTTCAGGTTACCGTTGCTGATGCCGACAAATTAAAGAAAGCAAAGTCAGACGCCGTGCTTGCCATAATACCCGGCATGAACCACGTTTTAAAAGAGGCACCTGCAGATAAGGCTGCGAATATAGCTACCTATAATCAACCCGACCTGCCACTTAAACCCGAGTTTGTAAAAGCCCTTATAAGCTTCTTAAACAAGGAAAAATAGCACAAGAAATATAATCAAATAAAAACAGACCAGGAGCAGAACAATTGAATAATCTCCTAATGGCCTATCCGTTTTTTTTAATTATTCCAGGCATCAAGCAGTCTCCTGACCATGATAATTTCGGCAAGATGATAGGCATTATGATCTGCCGCCTGCAAAATCTCACGCAAAATAGTTTGCCCATCGCCATGTGGTATTTTTTCAAACAGGTTACCAGTTTTTGCTAAACCCATCAACTCATCGGTATCCTTGTTTATTTGCCTAACTGATTTATTCCATGCCTCGTCACTTGTAGGGCTGGTTTCCTTTGGCCAGTAATCATCAGGCCAGTTGGGCGATTCATGACTTCCATCTTTACAAAACTCCAGCATGTCCCATTGTGCAATACGGATATGCTCAACCAACTGCCAAATGCTATAAGGCAACTTATCGGGTTTAACTCCTCGCAAGTTAGACGGCAAGCCATCTAATGCTCTTGTTAAATCGGCATGGGCATTACCACCGTTTAGCAGGTGTACCAGTTCATCTATTAAAATTTCGTGTTCGTTATACTGTGTTTTCATAGTAAATAAAGTAACAAATTAATCTATGGTTTGATTTATATGCCTTAAATGTTTTAAGTTTATCGGTATTATAATCTCATTAAACACGTGATAAAAAATATATTCATAAAGATGGCTTTGGCCGTTATAATTTTCATGGCTTTTTTAACTGCCTGCAAAAAAGATATGGGAGGGAGCGGCAGTGGACCGTTAATGGGTAAAGACGATGCAGCGTTCGCTATTTATGAAAATTCTTTCCTTGATGCTTTATGGAAATTAGACCCGGATTGGGCAACTTCTGTAGGCTATCATAAATACGACAGCCTGCTGTATATCCCCAATGAACAAAGCCGCCAGAAAATGATAGAATTCATAAAGGTGCAAGTAGATTCACTGAGCCGTTTTGAAGCTAATACACTAAACGAAGGTAACCGTATAGATTATAAAATAATGCAAAACCAGCTCGATTATTCTCAATGGCAAATTGAGCGGCTAAAAGCCTACGAGTGGGACCCTTCATCATACAACGTGATAAGTACCTTTGCTTATATCCTGAACGAACACTATGCTCCCCTGACCAAGCGCCTGCGTAATTTTTATCAGCGAATGGCCAATGTTCCGCTTTATTATAAAGATGCCGAAAAACAAATAAAAAACCCGGTTGCCGAGCTTACGAGTCTGGCCATTGAACAAAATCTGGGCGGACTGGATGTGATTGAGAAAGATTTTGCCGATTCATTAAAGAAAACAGATATTCCTAAAGCCGAAAAAAAATTAATGACCGACAGGGCCGCCCAGTGCGCTCAGGCCATTAAAGGTTATGCCGATTGGTTAAAAGCATTAAAGAATGATCATCCGCGCAGCTTCAGATTGGGTAAGGATTTGTATGAAGATAAATTCAAATATGAGATAGTAGCGGCAA
This sequence comes from Mucilaginibacter sabulilitoris, assembly GCF_034262375.1. Classification (NCBI taxonomy): domain Bacteria; kingdom Pseudomonadati; phylum Bacteroidota; class Sphingobacteriia; order Sphingobacteriales; family Sphingobacteriaceae; genus Mucilaginibacter; species Mucilaginibacter sabulilitoris. The sequence goes on along the minus strand of NZ_CP139558.1, from coordinate 1,861,819 downwards.
ATTCCGCGCAACAGGTTTATAATACCGCAGTTCAGCGCAAAAAATACCTGCATGGTCAAATGGCTAAAATAAGCCGCCAGTTATGGCCAAAATACTTTGGCAATAGAACTATCCCAACAGATACTCTTGGACTCATTAGCGCCATGATTGACACCTTGTCGTCCAAACATGTTAAACCAGACGAGTTTCAATCGGCCATTGTGCAACTTATTCCTAAGCTTAATGCTTTTGTGAAAGCTAAGGACCTGCTTACCCTTGATCCCTCAAAACCATTAATTATACGTAAGGAACCCGGATACATGGCTGGAGTTGCCGGTGCCTCTATGAGCGGCCCTGGCCCGTATGATAAAGGCGGAAATTCCTATTATAACGTAGGCAGTTTAGCCGGATGGAGCCCGGCAAAGGCCGAAAGTTACTTGCGCGAATACAATCAGTACATTATACAAATACTAAGCATTCATGAGGCTATACCAGGACACTATGTACAGGGTGTGTATGCCAATAAAGCGCCAAGCATTATTAAATCGGTGTTTGGTAATGGTGCCATGAACGAGGGTTGGGCCGTATATGCAGAAGAAATGATGCTCGACAGCGGCTACGGTAATAAAGAGCCCGAAATGCGACTGATGTGGTATAAATGGCACCTGCGCTCGGTTTGTAATACCATATTAGATTATAGCGTGCACAACGGTAACATGACTAAAGATGAAGCTATTAAGATGCTCACTACCGAGGCTTTTCAGCAACAGGCCGAAGCCGAAGGTAAGTGGAAAAGAGTAAGCGTAAGCAGTGTACAGTTAACCAGTTACTACACCGGCTATAAAGAGATCATTGACTTGCGCGATGCTTACAAAACGAAAATGGGCGATAAGTTTAAATTAAAAGAGTTTAACGAAAAGTTTTTAAGCTATGGAAGCGCACCGGTTAAATTTATAAAAGAGGCCATGCTGGCTAAGCCACCCGCGAGTAAAAATTAATACAAGATTTTCTTTTTGATTAAAATGACAATCGGAGGGAATAACTAATACTCATAAAAAGAGATAGCCCATGAGTAACAAAACCCATGGACTATGAACCATAAGCCCACTACCCATGAACTATCAAAGTCTTATTTACTATTATGCGTAACGATTTTTTATCTGGTATTCGAGCTGGACAATTATATTATCATCCAATTCGCCCCGGCAACAAATAAAATGGTGTTCATTATTATAATCAACTTCGGCAATAACCTTACCCTGATCAATCACGCGGAATCTCCCTGCCTCGTTGGGTACAATTGCTAAAATACGTTCATCATCCTTAAAATTGATCAACACATGAAACTGGTGTTGTGGTATAAATGCTATTTGCCGTAACATAAAACACGCCTCCGTAGTTAAAATATATTAATTAATACCAAGAGCATTGATTACTATAAAGTTAACGAAATAACTTTTAATTAATTGTTATGTTTTAATGCATTTTTTGGTGTAAATATTATAATACCTTTAGCCTGCAATAATTATGCTATGAAATACATATTTAACCTTTTTTGCTATTAACCTTATGTACCGTTTGCCAGGGGCAAAAACTAAAACCTACCTTACACTTAACCAAAGGCGGTACTTATAATATAGCTACGGGGTGGATCAGCGAATCAAAAACGAAACAGATGATCAGCGGCACAGTTGAAATAAAAGACAATACCAAAGTGCCTGGAGGCATTACCTTCCCAATGAGTGTGGTAAATGAATCTGTTACCACCGATAAATAAATGATTACAAATAAATAATCCCTGAAGGTTTTGCCTGCCAGGGATTATTTATTTGTTCAATCTCTTAATTTTTTCAAGAACCGATTACCCAGGCGCCTTCAATATAAAGCTTGTATCGGGTGGGCTGAAACTCACCAAAAGCAAAAACAATAACTATATTGTTCCTGGTGCAAAAGTATAATCTTAAGTTATCACTACCCCTGTATAAATTCAGAAATCCGCCATCGGTAGTAAAATTGCCTGTTGATACAATGGTTTCAAAATCATGACCATCAATGATCTGACGCAGATCCTCAAAATTGTTATTGGCAAAGTCATTAAATGTTATAGCCCCTTCAATATCTACTTTTATGTCCGGATCAAAAGCCCTGTTTAAAATTTCTGCTTGCGACCCATCAAAGATCAATGACTTTCCTTTTACATATTTTTCGATCATCCTGCCCTTTATTTATTTACTTTTTCTTCTTCAATATAACCTTCTTTTTTCAGATCATTAACCGTATAAGGTAATTCATCCTGGATACCTAAGCCTGGTTTACTAAACCACGGAATAATTTTACCTTCCCTTACATTCGGAATTGGTTTTAAAACCTTGTAAACCCGGTAAGGTGAACTCAGGGTTTTATCAGGTAATGCCCGCTGCGGAAAAGGTACCGATTTTAACGACACAAAAGTTCCTTTATCCTGAAAAACGCTATCGGCGTCATAGTAACCTCCATAACGATCAATTTCCAGGCCGGCTTTCAGAACAACTATTTTTAAATTTACCGCACCACGGTTCGGAGGCCATCCGCCATTAAGGTTATTAGCTGTAAAAAACTTTTCGAGTTCGCCCCATCTTTCTTGCTTCCAAAGCTTCCAGGCCGTATCTGCAAGCAATTTTTTGGTACTGTCGGCAAAGTCCGATACTGATGCTTTAAAATCATTAAAAGTCACTCCCCTTACAAGGCCATTGCTTTTTGCATGATGTTTTGAACTTGCTGAATGATGATGTGTTGTTTTTGATTGCTGTTGTTGAGCCTTTGCCAGGAAAGGGACAAACAACACTGCTAATAGCAGAACTTTGAGTTGTTTCATTTTGTCATTGGTTTAAGTTCGGTAAAAATAACACGAGAAATACTTTTCGCAAAACGAAATTCGGAATTTATTTTTAAGCTATAGTTAATTCGTTCTGTTCGTTTATACTTACCAATTCGCAACTCACAATTTCTTAATAAGCTAATAACATCATAACATTAATACCTCTCCGATTAAAGTATCAAATAAAGTAATTTCTTAACTTCGCACTTATGTCAGCAGCCGAAGCTAAAAAACAAATCCAGGCATTAACCACCGAATTAAAACAGCACAATTACAATTATTATGTGCTGGCCATGCCTACCATTTCCGATTTTGATTTCGACAAGAAACTGGAACAACTGAACAAGCTCGAAAGGGAATTCCCTGAGTTTGCCGATCCCGATTCGCCAACCCAAAAAGTAGGTGGTGATATCACCAAGGAATTTGTAACGGTGAGGCACCGCTGGCCCATGTTATCATTAGGCAATACTTATAACGAGCAGGAACTGCTTGAATTTGACCAGCGCATCCGCAAGGCCATAGGCGATAATTTTGAATACGTTTGTGAACTTAAGTTTGATGGCTTGTCAATGAGTTTAACTTACGAGCAAGGTAAACTGGTACGTGCAGTTACCCGCGGCGATGGTGTACAGGGTGATGAGGTTACGACCAATGTACGCACCATTAACACCATACCCAAACGCCTGCATGAAGGCAACTATCCTGACTATTTTGATATTCGCGGCGAAGTTTTTATGCACCGCAAAGCCTTTGAGCGCCTCAACAACGAACGTTTGGAGAACGGAGAGGTTGCTTATGCCAATCCGCGTAACTTTGCCTCTGGTACCATAAAAATGCAGGATTCGGCTGAGGTGGCCCGGCGCCCGCTTGACTGCTTCCTTTATTTTTTATATACCGAGAAACCATTATTTAAAACCCATTGGGAAAGTCTGCAAGCTGTTAAAACCTGGGGCTTCCATGTTAACGACCACAGCCGCCTGTGTGGCACCATTGATGAAGTATTACAATTTATAGCCAAGTGGGATAAAGACAGGTTTGATTTGAGTTATGATATTGATGGTATAGTAATAAAAATAAATAACTACTCGCAACAGCAGGAGCTCGGCTTCACTGCCAAATCGCCGCGCTGGGCCATATCTTATAAATTCAAAGCCGAACGCGTTGAAACCGAACTGATTAGCGTAAGCTACCAGGTGGGCCGTACCGGTGCTGTAACTCCGGTTGCCAATTTAAAACCAGTGTTACTGGCAGGCACTACAGTAAAACGCGCTACCCTGCACAATGCCAACGAGATCCTCAGGCTCGATTTACATGAGGGGGATACCGTTTTTGTTGAAAAAGGCGGTGAGATCATTCCAAAGATCATCAGCGTAAATCCTGATAAAAGAAAGTCAGAAAGCTTACCTATAGTATATCGAACCACCTGCCCTGTTTGCAATACTCATCTTGAGCGTAAAGAAGGTGAAGCCGCATTTTATTGCCCAAATGATGAAGGCTGCCGTCCGCAAATAGTAGGTAAAATGCAACATTTTATAGGCCGTAAAGCCATGAACATTGATGGCCTGGGCGATGAAACCATTGAAGCCTTATACACTCGTGGATACATCAGGCATATCAGTGACATTTATAAACTCCATGACCGCGCCGAAGAATTAAAACAAATGGAACGTTTTGGTGATAAGTCTATTACCAACATGCTCGATGGTATTGAAAAGTCAAAACAAATGCCGTTTGAAAAAGTGCTGTTTGGCTTGGGTATACGTTATATAGGCGAAACGGTTGCAAAAAAACTGGCTATGCACTTTAAAACCATAGACCACCTGATGGCTGCTACCCAGGAAGAGCTGACAGCCGCCGAAGAAATTGGCGAACGCATTGCCCAAAGTATAACTGAGTATTTCAGCAACGAAAAACACCGGCAGGAAATTGAAAAACTAAAAGAATTGGGCCTTCAATTTGTAGCTGAGGAAAAAGAAGTTAAGCTGGCCAGCGAAAAATTAACAGGTCAAAGTTTTATCATATCAGGTGTATTTGAAAAATTTTCGCGTGATGAGTTGAAAGACCTGATTGAGCTAAATGGTGGTAAAATATTAAGCAGCATATCGGCAAAATTAAATTACCTGGTTGCTGGTGATAACATGGGACCGGCTAAATTGGAAAAAGCTCAAAAACTAAACATCCCGATCATTAGCGATGAAGAACTACTGGCTATGATTTATTAATTTTTTAAAATTCATCAAAAGATAATTGGGTTTATAAAAAATATGTACATTTATCCGTGTTTTTATTCGACAAATTAAAAACTGATTAGCTATCTCTGCGTTATATTACTTACCAATTTTGTGAGTTTATTTTAATTATACCTAATCATTAAATAGTATTAAATGGCACGTTTCATCGCAATACAGGCAAACATTTTTTGTGAACCTTGCAAAGAATGCGGCTCAAGGCCTGTAATTGAGCAAATAAAAGGAGCTTTTGCGGTACGATGCCCAAATGATAAATCGCATTACAAAACTAAAGCTGGATTAGTTAATATCGACGACTGGAACTTAAAAAATAAAACACACCCACCGCTCGGCAACGCTAAAAATCCACAAAAAGCATCCTGATCAAAAGCATCGTTTTCTTGTGTCTTTTGTATTCAGTTTTTGGCGTAAATTGATGAATATCCGATTCAATTTCACACTATTTAACAAATTTCCATTGTAACATTTAGCAGATATGCGCCATCTTAGCATAAACCATCTGCTAAATGAAGTCTACCTTATTGTTTATCCTGATTTGTATATCGGGTACCCACGTGTTTGCCCAGCAAATTAGTGTCAGCGGCAAAATAACCGATGAAAACAATAAACCTGTCCCCTTTGCATCCGTTTATATAAAAAACACCACTAAAGGCGTATCTGCCAATAGCGAGGGCGTGTATCAGCTCCAGGTAGCTACAGGAACTTATGATTTGCAATATAAGGCTGTAGGCTATAGTCAGCAAAGCCGCCATATTGAGCTTACAAGCAGCGAGGTAATAAACATATCACTTCAAACAGAAACCTACCAATTAAAGGCCATATCCATACGTGCAGGCGGCGAAGATCCTGCTTATGCTATTATCCGTAAAGCCATTAAAAAACGAAAAACCTATTTAAACGAGGTTAACGCCTATACCTGCGACATCTACATCAAGGGTCTGCAAAAGCTGCTGGCCGCCCCTAAGAAATTCCTGATTTTTGATGTGCAGAAAACTACAAATGAAGCCGGGCTCGACTCTAACCGCACCGGAATAGTTTACCTATCAGAATCTGAGTCAAAATACAGCTTTATCAGGCCTGATAAGGTACACGAAGTTCAGGTATCGTCAAAGGTATCGGGGAACAACCAGGCGTTCAGCTTTAACCGTGCCTCGGATATGGCCGTTAACTTTTATGAAAACTTTGAAACGTGGGATGGGTTAAGTAACCGGCCCCTGGTGTCGCCCATTGCTGATAATGCCCTATTTTATTACAACTATAAATGGATGGGGATATCCGTTGAAAACGGTGAAACCATTAACAAGATACAGGTGAGCCCAAAACGTGCCCACGACCCGTGTTTTGAAGGTTACATTTATATACTGGAAGACAGCTGGCGACTTTCGGGACTGCAGCTTTACATCACCAAAAAAGCGAATATTAATTTTGTTGATACCCTGAAGGTAAACCAGCAGTTTTACCCTGTAAATAACAAGGCCTGGATGCCGGCCAATATTAAGTTTGAATTTACCGGTGGCCTGCTGGGCTTTAAGGTTGGCGGGTATTATATTCTGATGTACAAAAACTATGATCTTAATCCCGATTTTGGCAAAACAAACTTTGCGGAGGTACTGCACATAGACAAAGGGGTGAACAAAGATTCGGTATATTGGAACCAGGAGCGGCCAATACCGCTTACGGAGGAGGAAAAAACTGATTATAGGAATAAAGAGAAACTGGCTATAAAACGACAGTCGAAAGCCTACCTCGATTCGCTGGATAAGGCAAACAACAAAATAAAATTAACCGATTTGCTGTTAACCGGGATGAATACCCGTAACCGCTACAAAAAGGAATCATACCATTACGACGGATTGCTCGGCTCAATGCTTTATAATACGATTGAGGGATTTGCCATTAATTACGGCGCATCATACAGTAAAATGGTTGATACCGTTGATCACCGTTACCTTGTTGTAAACGGCAAGGTGCGCTACGGCTTTTCCAATCATTTACTTAACGGAACAGCCGGGGTAGCCATTCCCATAAAACGGTTTACACTAAACCTAACGGGCGGCTCAGACATTACAGATCTGAACAATCAGCAACCGGTATCAACACTTGTAAATTCCTTGTACACTTTGTTTGAAAGGCAGAATTATCAAAAACTGTATCAAAAGCAATTCGCATCGGCGTCTCTATCGGGCCGGGTAACGGGTGGTTTGCAGGGCAGTATATATGCCGAATGGGCCAACCGCAGACCATTATCTAACTCAACTACTTATAGTTTCTTTAGTCCGCAAAATCACCAGTTCACGTCCAACAATCCGCTGGTGCCTGATCAGGATGTTCCGCTGTTCCCCGAAAATCAATCTTTTAGGGTAGGTTTGCGCGGCAGTTATGATTTTAGCAATAAATATGAGACTTATCCATCGGGCCGGCGGTACCTGCCTTCTAAATACCCTACCATCGGTATAAACTATGTAAAGGGGATCAAAAACGTATTTGGGTCTGATGTTGATTATGATTTGCTGAGCTTTGATGTATCAAAATCGGCCATTGATATGGGCTTTTATGGCAAAACATCATTCTTTGTTGGTGCAGGCAAGTTTTTAAATAACAACAAGCTGTTCTATCCGGATTATAAACAATTTAACGGCAACCAATTATTGGCCTATACACCCGGCATCAACCGGTTCCTGCTTTTAGATTATTATAATTTCAGCACGCCCGATAAATACCTCGAAGCGCACCTTGAGCATAACTTCATGGGCTTTATCACCAATAAAATACCCATCATCCGAAAGTTTAAGCTACAGGAAATTATTAATATTAACTACCTGTACACCCCCACCCTAAAAAACTATACCGAGCTGGGCTTTGGGCTACAATACATCAACATCAGGGCCATGTACGGCATATCATATAATAGTGGCAGCAAAGTAAATTCAGCTTTCAGACTCGGGATTAATTTTTAACAAGATTTTAGTATCAAGACCAGCTTCGTTCTCCACTATCGGTAACAGGAAATTCTATTACCGCGGATACTAAAATCTTGCTACCCGATACTGGCTATTCGATACTATTTTCAAAATCTTGATACTTGATACCGGCTACTTGATACTATCTCACTATATTAGCATCCTTTAATTTTAATCATGAATAAATTTTACGGAACAGGGGTAGCCATGGTGACCCCTTTTCAGGCGGATGGGCAAATTGACTTCGAAGGTTTAAAAAATCTTATTGAACATTTGATTGATGGCGGGGTGCAATACCTTGTATCATTAGGTACAACAGGCGAGAGCGCCACATTGAATGCCAGCGAACGAAAGCAAGTGTGGGAATTTACAGCAAAGATTGTAAATAAGCGCGTAACACTGGTTGCCGGTATAGGTGGTAATAATACTCATGAGGTAGTTGAACAAGTAAAAGAATTTGACGTTGCCGATTATGATGCTATACTATCATCAAGCCCGCATTATAATAAGCCAACCCAGGAGGGTATTTACCAGCACTATAAAGCTATAGCGCAGGCTACACCGCTTCCTATAATTTTATATAACGTACCAAGCCGTACAGGCAGCACTGTAAGTGCAGCTACTACCGTTCGTTTGGCCCGCGATTTTAAGAATATCATAGGCATTAAGGAAGCTTCGGGTAATTTCGACTTGTTTAACCAACTGATGCGCGATAAACCGGAAGAATTTTTGGTAATTTCTGGCGACGATCCGGTTACCCTGCCTATGATGGCGCTGGGAGCTGTGGGGGTAATTTCGGTTATTGGCAATGCTTTACCCAAACCACTATCGGTAATGGTACAGTTGCTGCTTAACAACGATTATAAAGCAGCTCAAAAAATACACTCCAGTCTTATTGAATTTACAAGGCTTATGTTTGTTGAGGGTAACCCTGCCGGCGCTAAATGCTCATTAAAACATCTGAGTGTTTGCGGCGATCATTTACGGCTGCCGCTGGTGCCTGTAAGCGCCGCCACCGAAGAGCTCATTATACAGGAAACAAAAAAGTTTTAAATAAAAAACCCGGTTATCACTAACCGGGTTTTTTATTGGAATAAGAAAAATCTTACTTAACTTCTTTATTTTTCGCTTCCTGCACTTCCAGACGGATAGCCTGTGCCAGGTTTTTAAGATCTTGCATGCCTTTACGAACACGGGTTCCGGCAGCGCTGTTTCCTTTGTTGTAGAATTTGTCGGCGTCAGCTTCCAAAGATGCTACGAGCTCTTTTACTTCAGTAAATTTTTTCATTTAATTACTCCTTTTAAATTATTGAGGTTTATTGTTTTAATTTAAGCTAATCTATAATGTTTTTTTTTAATTAAAAATTTTTGAAGTAAAAAAATACTGCCTTAAAAGTGCTTTTTTTCCACATTTTACAAGCTTTAACAGTATTTACTATCAAGTTATATCATATTAAAAACATTAAGTTTAAAAATACTTTCAATAATATTTTATTAATAATTACAATAAATTAAATAACTTATTTAAAAATAATATTTCATATATTTTAAACTTAAATAAATCACATTTCAACAATATTCATATATTAAAACCTATTAAATGGTTTTTTGCAATATATCGGGGTAATGCTGATGTATTTTTATAATCAGTTCTCCAAATAAAGTATTGGCCCATGCAAACCACTTACGTGTAAAGTCAGATGCGTTATCCTTATTAAACGACTCATGCATAAAGCCCGTACCTGCATGTGTGGTTTTTAACATTTTAAGGCATTCTGTAATCTCATCCTTGTTATTTGATGTTAATCCACGCATAATAATAGCCATAGGCCATATATAACCTATACCCACATGTGGGCCGCCAATGCCTTCGGCTATTTTGCCTTTGAAGAAGTATGGATTATCCTCACTTAAAACAAACTTGCGCGTGTTTTGGTACAGCACATCAGTTACCGGCAAGGAGTCGAGATATGGCAGCGCCAGCAGGCTCGGCACGTTTGAATCGTCCATAAAAAGCTGGTTACCGTATCCGTCAACCTCAAAAGCCAAAATTTGGCCATATTTCGGGTGCTGTGCCACCGCGTATTTTTTCAGCGCAGCGTCAACCTCAGTTGCCAGCGCTTTGCAGGCGGCCGCCGTAGTGTTATCATTACCGATGGTAGCATACATTTCGGCCATCTGGTTGAGGCTGGTAACCGCAAAATAATTTGACGGGATAAGGAACGGATAAATAGTTGCATCATCCGAAGGGCGGAATATGGAGCAGATTAACCCAACTGGCTTAACCGGGTTACCATACCCCCTGTTAGGGGCAGTATCTGATGCGGTTTCGGTTTTACGTTGAAAATGATAAGGTCCTTTTCCTTCTTTGCGCTGCTGTTCTTTAAAAGTATTCAGTATAATTTTACCTGCCTTTTGCCAACTTTGATCAAAGAATCCAGTGTCGCCGCTTATTTTCCAATAGTTATAGGCAAGCCTTACCGGGTAGCATAATGAATCTATTTCCCATTTGCGTTCATGCAGCTCGGGCTTCATATCGGTGCGGTCGGTATCCCATTCGCTGCCGGTCGGCCCCTGGTTAAAGGCATTGGCATAAGGATCAATCTGCACACATTTCGCCTGGCGGCTCAGCACCCCCTGGATAAGCTTTTTAAGCGCCGGATCTGTCTTGATGAGCGGAAGATAGGGCCAAACCTGCGCTGATGAATCGCGCATCCACATGGCGTTAATATCGCCTGTAATTACAAAGGTATCAGGCTTACCGCCCTCTTCTGAATAGTTCACTGTAGTATCCAGGGTATTTGGATAGCAGTTTTCAAAAAGCCAGGCAAGTTCCGGATCTTTAATATCCTTTTTTACTTTTTGTATAATGGCCTCTACCGCTTTGCTGGTGAATTTACGGTCGGCCAGTTTTGGTCGCTGGCTTTCAAATGCAGGTAAAGTACTGGCAAACAACGATGGCGTAAGCCCAAGGCTCAGGCCCGCAGTTGCAATGCCGTTTAATTTTATAAAGTGTCTTCTGGTAAGCATACAGATTTGTTAATGGTAACTGTAAAAATATAAAAGGCTTTGGTTATCCGAAAGATATTAAAATTTATTTTTAAAAGGTTTTAGCAGGGCCGGCCGTCATCCTGAGCTTGTCGAAGGATCGTGTGTAGAGGCCCATGCACCATGCTTCGACGACGCTCAGCATGATGGCACCAGAAAAGTTCAAAAACAACAAAAAGGCGATCTTTCGGAACGCCTTTTTGTTTTATACCGGAGATATGTTTAAACTCCCAGGTCTTTCATAATACCGTCAATTTTTGCCTCCAGTTGCTTATCTGTTTCCTGATAAGCTTCTTTACTGGCCAGCTTTCCGTTCACACTGCAATAGAATTTAATTTTTGGCTCAGTGCCTGATGGACGGGCAGAAATAATGCTGCCATCTTCGGTTATAAATTGCAGCACATCAGATGTTGGCAGTTCGATAGCCTTGGTAGTGTTGGTGTTCAGATCAGTTTCTATTCGTTTTTCGTAATCTTTTAAAGTAATCACCTTCGAACCACCCAGTGTAGTTGGCGGGTTGGTCCTGAATTTTTCCATCATCGCCACAATCTCTTCGGCACCGGTTTTTCCTTTTTTGGTAATAGAGATAAGCTTTTCTTTGTAGAAACCATATTGTACATAAGTATCAATCAGAGCTTCAAAAAGGCTGCTGCCTTTATCTTTATAATAGGCAGTCATTTCGGCAATGAACGCGCTTGAAACAACGGCATCCTTATCACGTACCAGCTCGCCTACCAGGTAACCGTAGCTTTCTTCACCACCGCCTATAAAGGTTTGCTTACCTTGTAATTGAGTCATCAGTTCGCCAATATATTTAAAGCCTGTCAATGTATTAAAACAGGTAACATTTTTGGCTTTCGCTATAGCATCAATCAGGTTTGAGGTTACAATGGTTTTAACAATATATTCCTTACCGGTAAGTTTACCTTTATCCTGCCAGGCAGTTAACAGGTAATTGATGAGCATGCTCCCGGTTTGGTTTCCGTTAAGCAATATAAATTCGTTTTCGGTGTTTTTAACCGCAATACCCACACGGTCGGCATCCGGGTCAGTTGCCAGTACCAGGTCGGCATCCACTTCCTGCGCTTTTTTAAGAGCCAGTGTTAAAGCTTCTTTTTCTTCGGGGTTGGGATATACTACGGTCGGAAAATTACCATCTGGCGTAGTTTGTTCATCAACCAGGATCACGTTTTCAAAACCGAAAAGCTCCAGCGCTTTTGGCGTAAGGGTAATGCCGGTACCGTGAATTGGGGAGTAAACAACCTTAAGATCCTTTTGCCTTTTGATAGCTTCGGGCGATACGGAAAGTTTCGTGATCTCAGTCAGGTAAAGCTCATCGATCTCCTTACCAATTACCTCAATATTTTCATCAACGCGATTAAACTTCACCTCGTCGATACTGCTGATGGCGGCTACTTCGTCCATTACGGCCTTATCATGCGGTGCAACAAACTGGCCACCATCGGCACCATAAGCTTTATAACCATTATACTCCTTCGGGTTATGCGATGCAGTAAGCATTACACCGCTTTTGCAACCCAAGTGGCGCACCGCGAAAGAAAGCTCCGGCGTAGGTCGCAGAGCTTCAAAATAATACACATGAATACCATTTGCCGAAAAAACCTCGGCAGTAGTGGTCGCAAAAAAATCGGCATTGTTACGGCTGTCGTGTGCAATAGCCACCTTAATTTTTTCGCCGGGATATGTTTTTTTCAGATAGTTTGCCAAACCCTGGGTAGCAGCACCAATGGTGTACTTGTTAATACGGTTTGAGCCTGGTCCCATGATACCACGCAGACCACCAGTTCCAAATTCAAGATCCCGGTAAAAGGAATCGGTTAATTCTGTATACGCTTTATCGTCAAGCAGTTTTTGAATTTGCTGTTTAACATCAGCGTCGTAATTTCCATGAAGCCATGTGTTTACTTTCTGTAGAACGGAGGGGTCTAATTCTTGCATGCTTATATTATATTAATAGATGAAATTGTCTAAGTCTGTTTGATAACAAATATGGTAATAAAAAGTGTGAGCACAATTGAACAATAAAATATTCTGAGGCTTTTTCACCAAATATCATTAAAAAAGAAAGGCCCCAAAAATTGGGACCTTTCTTTTTTATTAGTGTATAGCAATTATGCTATCTCCAGTTTATTTTCTTTGTAATAACCTGCTTTCAGTTTCTCAGCCATTTCGCTATAAGCATCAAGGGTGCGTTGTACGTCGTCCAACGAATGAGCGGCGGTAGGTATTATACGCAGTACAATTAAGCCTTTAGGAATAACCGGGTAAATTACTATGGAGCAAAATATACCATAGTTCTCGCGCAGGTCGCGGGTAAGGCTGGTAGCCTCGTACAGGTCGCCTTTTAAAAATACCGGGGTAACCATGCTATTGCTCATACCTAAATCAAAACCACGTTCTTTTAAACCTTTTTGCAGTGTGGTTGCGATTAACCAAAGTTTCTCGCGCAGCTCAGGTTTTGATTTTAGCAGTTCAAAACGCTTTTTTAGCCCCATTACCATTGGCATAGGCAAAGCTTTTGCAAATGTTTGCGAGCGCATATTATAACGCAGGAAATGAATTATCTGTTCATCGGCAGCCACAAAAGCGCCAATGCCAGCCATTGATTTTGCGAAAGTACCAAAGTACACATCCACACCATCAATACAACCTTGCTCCTCGTGGGTACCGGCGCCTGTTTTACCCATGGTACCAAAACCATGCGCATCATCAACCAGTAAACGGAAATCAAATTTCTTTTTAAGTTCAACAATCTCTTTCAGTTTGCCCTGTACGCCCGACATGCCAAAAACCCCTTCGGTAATCAGCAATATGCCGCCGCCGGTTTGTTCGGCTAAACGGGTAGCGCGTTCCAGTTGCTTTTCGCAGCTTTCGAGATCATTGTGCTGGTAAACAAAGCGTTTACCCATATGCAAGCGCACACCATCAATAATACATGCATGCGATTCGGCATCATATACAATCACGTCATTCCTGTCAACCAGCGAATCAATGATTGATACCATGCCCTGATAACCATAGTTCAGTAAAAAAGCGGCTTGTTTACCCACAAAAGTAGCCAGGTTGTTCTCCAGCTCTTCGTGATGCACAGAGTTACCAGACATCATGCGGGCGCCCATAGGATAAGCCATTCCATAATCGGCTGCAGCCTGTGCATCGGCTTGCCTTACTTCGGGATGATTGGCCAAACCCAGGTAATTGTTCAGGCTCCAGATCAAATGATCTTTGCCATTAAACTGCATATGCGGCCCGATCTCCCCTTCCAGCTTAGGAAATGAAAAATAACCATGTGACCATTTTTGGTGCTGACCGATAGGGCCACCCAAACTTTTTGTTATTTTATCAAATAAATCCAAAATTGTACGCTTTTTTAGATAGTTATTAAAAATACAAATATAGCCGTTTATCCTGCTTGCAACAATAGCTATAACTTTTTAGAATAGCTTATAACTTATGGGAAAGATTCAAGACTATTAGAATCAAGAATCAGGATAAAGAAACAAGATTATCAGATAAAAGAATCACGGCTTTTAGAAATACCATTCACTTTAAACAAAAACAGGAAAGCTATCTAAGATTTTTCTCATGATAACTTTCCTGTCTTTATTGTTGTGGTTTTGTTTCTTGATTCTTAAGTCTAACAGTCCTGGCCCTCCACACTAATCCGCATTATCATGCAAAAACGAATTGTTTTTGCGGATCTCAGTATTGCCTTCGTTATCAGGCATCAGGCTAAACCTGGAGATCTGGCTTTCGTCAGATTGCGGGGTTTCCTGTAATGCTATCTCTTTACGCTTATAAGCCGGCACGTTTTCAAGTTCTTGTATGTTGCCGCTGCGCAGTTTCATGCTCAGATCTTTAAGGCGCATGATACGCTCACGCGATTTTTTCAGCTGCTCCTCAATTGATTCATTTGTTTTATGATCATCGGCGCCAATTACCGGTTCTGGCTCTGGAGCCGGTGCCGGTGGTTCGGGCATTCTTTCTTCTTTAACCGGCGCATACGACTCAGGTTCGCTCATTTTAAAGGTGAAACCCGCGGTATCCGGCTCATTTTCTTCTTCAGCTTCCTCTTCGTCCAGGTTATACCGCATTACTACCTCTTCCTTTTCTTCGGAGCGGGCAAACATATCAAACAAGCCGGTTTGTTTTGGCTCATCCTTTTGTTTAATGTAAGGTTCGGCTGCGGCGTTAGCTTTTACCGGATTAATAAATTCATTTACCGGTTTTACCAAAGGTTTAGCCTCTGGCTCCAGCATAGATATGATCTTTTTGTTGTTGTTCTCTTTTTCGCGCTCGTCCTTAGTTTGGAAACCGGTAGCGATGATGGTTACAGATAATTGGTCGCCCAGGTTTTCATCAACGCAGTTACCCCATATCAAATCGGCAGCCAAACCGGCCTCTTCCTGTATGTAATCGGTAATAACACTTACTTCATCCATGGTTACCTCGCGGGTTCCGGAGCTAATGTTCAGTAATATATAACGTGCACCTTCAATTTCATTATCCTTTAACAGCGGTGATGCCAGCGCGCCTTCAACAGCCTTTAAAGCACGGCTCTCTCCTTCGGCAGTGCAGCTGCCCATGATGGACACGCCGCTGTCTTTCATTACAGTGCGCACGTCCTTAAAGTCAACGTTGATATAACCTGGTAAGGTTATGATCTCGGCAATACCCTTGGCGGCAGTGGTTAATATATTATCGGCCTGCGCAAATGCCGAACTCATGGTTAAGTTCCCAAATATCTGGCGAAGCCTGTCGTTTGATATTACCAGGAACGAATCGACATATTTTTTCAATTCTTCCAAACCGGCATCAGCCTGCATTTTACGGCGTTTACCTTCAAATGAAAATGGAGTGGTTATAATACCAACCGTTAATATATCCATTTCACGCGCCGCTTTGGCAATTATGGGGCTGGCACCTGTACCGGTACCGCCACCCATACCAGCTGTAATGAACAGCATTTTGGTATTTACGCCCAGCATTTGCTTAATATCATCTATATTTTCAATAGCTGAGTTTTTGCCTACCTCGGGTATTGAACCGGCACCCATTCCTTCAGTTAAGCTGGCGCCTAATTGTACCTTGTTAGGTATAGGACTCAACTCTAACGCCTGGGCATCAGTGTTGCAAATTATAAAGTCAACACCGGTTATTCCCTGCCTGTACATATGGTTTACCGCGTTACCGCCGCCACCGCCAACACCAATTACTTTGATGATTGACGATTTTTCTTTTAACATCTCAAACTGCATAATCTTCGTTTTCAGCTATATGTGATTCAACCAATTTTAGATTTTACCAACGTAATAATAGTACTTTTTCCACAAAGGTTTTCCACAAATGTCTATAATGTGGAAAAGTTGGTTTTTGTGAATAATTATTATGTTTTGGTATCAGGTAGTTAGTACCGAGTAGCAAGATTTTTGAAAACCACTAACTGTCTTAATACTTGATGCTAACTACTTGTTACTTAAAAACTACTTTAAAAAATCCTCATCATTTATATCGTCCTTAATAAAGGTGATACTCTTTTTCAGTAACCTGTCAAATAATCCACCTTCTTTCGTTTTAGGTTCGTACTTCGGTTTCTCTGCTTTTGCTTCCGAGCCCAATGCCGCACCCATGTACTCTGTTTTCTGAATACCTTTTATAAGCAAACCTATACCGGTGGCAAAAGTTGGGCTTTGCAGCTCTTCGTAAATATTTTTTGGCAGCACCTCGTTTTTGGCTAAATGCTCGGTAGGGTAACCTACGCGACAATCAAGGCCAGTAACAAATTCCACCAACTGACGCAAATGCTTTAACTGAGCGCCGCCACCAGTAATTACTATACCAGCTATCAGCTTTTTCTCATAGCCTGATGATTTAATTTCGTAGTACACATGTTCTACAATTTCTTCCATACGGGCCTGTATTACATATGCGAGATTCTTTACCGAAATCTCTTTGGGTTCGCGGCCTCGTAAACCGGGTACACAAACAATTTCGTTCTCTTTATTCTCATCTGCCAGGGCCGATCCAAAACGCACTTTCAACTGCTCGGCAATGTTGCGCATTACAGAACAACCTTCGCGTATATCTTCAGTTACGCTATTACCACCAAACGGGATCACTGCGGTATGGCGTATAATACCTTCATGGAAAATAGCCACATCTGTAGTACCACCACCAATATCAACCAATACCACACCGGCTTCTTTTTCTTCTTCGCTCAAAACAGATTCAGAAGAAGCCAATGGTTCCAGTATCAGGTCCTGACTATCTAAACTGGCCTTATTTACACATTTCACAATATTTTTTATAGCCGTAACCTGGCCCGATATGATATGAAAGTTGGCTTCAAGCCTAACACCTGCCATACCTATAGGGTCTTTAATTCCCGGCTCGTTATCTACCGTAAACTCCTGCGGTAATACGTGAATGATCTCTTCGCCCGGAGGCATTACCAGGTTATACATATCTTCAATCAGCTTATCAATATCCTTGCGGCCAATTTCTGATTGCAGGTCACGACGGGTTATCAAACCCCGGTGCTGCAAGCTCTTGATATGCTGGCCCGCTATACCTACAAACACTACCTTAATGTCAACATTTGACTGTGCGCCGGCCACATCAACCGCCTGGGTTATACCCTGCACTGTTTTATCTATATTTGATACCATTCCACGGGTAACACCCGCAGATTCGGCCTTGCCAATTCCTAATACCTCAATTTTCCCATTCTTGCTCCTGCGACCAACAATGGCGCATATTTTGGTAGTCCCGATATCCAATCCTACTACAATTGGCGAACTTTTGTCTTGAGTTGAGCTTTTGTCCATATTCCTAATTAATTTGAGATGTGTCTTTTTCCATTTTCGCAGAATCCTGATCCTGGCTTGCCGCTTTGCTTGCCTTAATTGAATCTGCTTTCATATTTTCATTTTTAATACCAACCACCTGACCAGTATATTTTATATTAATCATGCGGTATTTATTCCAGCCCACCTGTGGCAGTACATTTTTATAAAATGCCAGCAGGTTTGAAAACTTAACCTGTAATGAGTCGGCATTGCCTATCAGCACCCGTTGATTGCCCACCCGGGGTATCAGTTCAATTTCCCGGTCTTTATTTACATACAGCTGCGCCACCTGGGCATCCCATAACGAATCTTTACGTATAAAATCAGCCGTCACGTATAAATCTTTAGCCAGTTTAGTATGCAATGAGTCCACATGGTTGGCAAATAATTCTTCAATAAAGCCATTAGCTACCAGTACCCTTGCGGTAAAGTTTGGCGACAGCGGAATTTTCAACCCATGTTGGTCTACATAAAAATCCATATCATACCGGTTCATGATACGCAGTATGGGCTGACGCTGGCTTACCTCAACTCTTAGCACACCATCCATTTCGGTATAAACCTTAGCAAACTCAATAAATGGATTTGCCTTTAGTTTGTTTTCGAGGTCCTGGATGTTGATATTTTCAAGTTTTCGGCCTATCAGGGTGTGGCTTGTGGTTTGCAATATCTGGTCAACCTCTTGCTTGTCAATAAAGTACTGGCTGCCCGGTATATTTACTTTTACGGCCTTACAAATAACACCGGCCTTTTTTACTTCAATGAAACTCATAAGCGCAATGAGGCCACCCAGGCAAATTACCCAGGCAAAACCGATCAAAAGGCGCTTCCAAAGGAGTTTCTTATCCATTACTTAATATCTCTTTTAATGGGTGTACCAATGTGTCAATATCTCCCGCCCCAACAGTTAAAAGCAGTTCGGGCTTTTCATTTTTCACAGCATCAAGCGCTTCCTGTTTGTTCAGTTTACGTTTGTTTTGCAGTGTCATCCTGTTCAGCAGCATATCTGAGTTAACCCCTTCAATAGGCAGCTCACGTGCCGGGTATATATCCAACATAATAAGTTCATCAACCATGCTCAGTACTTCGGCAAAGCCATCGGCAAAATCACGTGTGCGGGTATATAAATGGGGCTGAAAAATAGTGGTCAGCTTTTTACCCGGGTACAGTTTCTTTATGGATGATATACATGCCCTCAATTCTTCGGGATGGTGGGCATAATCATCTATATAAATATGCTGTGGTGTTTTCACGATATACTCAAACCTGCGCTTAACTCCTCTGAATGATGCCAGCGCACTCTTTATAGCGTCGGCGCTTACGTCAAGCCTTAAAACAGCTTCTATAGCGGCAACAGCGTTCTCTACGTTGTGCGTACCGGCTATCCCCATTTTTATATTCGGGATAGATAGATCGGCATTTATAAAATCAAAATAAAAGTCGCCATCTGTTATATGGATATTTGCCGCATGAGCATCGGCCGAGCTATCATTAAGCGCGTAGGTATAACCGGTATCCAACGGCAGGCCCTTTTTGTGCACCAGTGTACCTCCGCTTTTTATTTGTGAAGCGAATAGCTTGAACGACTCGGTTAAATGCTCATGATCGCCGTAAATGTCCAGGTGGTCGGCATCCATAGAAGTAATAATAGCCACATCAGGATATAGCGTCAGGAACGAGCGATCATACTCATCAGCCTCAACTACCATTACGTTACTTTTACCGTACAGCACATTGCTCTGATAGTTGGATGCAATGCCACCCAAAAATGCAGAAGGATCATTGCCCGAATCTTTCAGGATATGCGCTACCATACTTGAAGTGGTGGTTTTACCATGTGTACCGGCAACAGCAATAGTGAATGAGCTTTTGCTAATCAAGCCTAAAACTTGTGAGCGCTTAAATAACTCAAAACCTTTATTTTTGAAATAATTAAAGATGGCCGAATCTTTAGGAACTGCCGGTGTATAAATGATGAGGGTATCACTGCATGGTTTTTGAAAGCTCATGGGGATCCAATCTACCCGGTCGTCAAAAATAGTTTGAATACCCTCATTGTGCAGATCGTTTGTCAGATCCGTAGAGGTTTTATCATAACCGCAAACAATACAACCTAAATGATGGAAATAACGGGCCAGGCCGCTCATCCCGATGCCGCCTATACCAATAAGGTAAACCCTTTGTATGTTGCTAAGTTCCATTTTTTTTGTTTTAAAAAAGGCCCTCCCCTTTGGGGAGAAGGAGGACCATAATTTTAATTGTTGTTGTTTATTGTTATTTTTAATAGCTCCTGTGCAATAACTTCATCGGCATTTGGCATGGCCATTTTACCAATATTAGTGCCCAGTTTCTTTTGTAAATCCCGATCGTTTAATAATTCAAGCACTCTGTCAACCAGTTTTTCTTCGGCATCCCTGTCGGCTAAAAACGCGGCTGCCTCTTCCTGCACCAGCGCCAGCGCGTTCTTGGTCTGGTGATCTTCGGCAACATTTGGCGAAGGCACCAGGATCACAGGCTTTTTAACCATGCACAACTCCGCAATGGTACCTGCACCAGCCCTTGATATAATCACGTCGGCTGCCGCGTAAGCCAGGTCCATACGGGTTAAAAACTCCCTGATCTTCACATCCGGGTGGTGATCCTCGCCCAGTTTTTCGATGATCTGTTTATAATAAAACTTACCGGTTTGCCATAGTACCTGCACATCGGCTGCAATGAGCTTATCCAAACCTGCCGCTATGCTGTTATTTAATGTACGTGCGCCCAAGCTGCCACCTACTACCAGTATGGTTTTTTTAAATGCCGACAGCTTAAACAGTTCCAGCGCTTGCATATGTTTACCTGCAACATTCACCGCGTCGCGGCGGATAGGATTGCCGGTTTTGATGATCTTATTGGCAGGAAAAAACTGCTCCATACCATCAAAAGCTACACATATTTTTTTTGCGTTTTTCCCCAGCCATTTATTGGTAATACCCGCATAAGAGTTTTGTTCCTGTATGAGGTATGGTATATTTTTTAATGATGCGGCGTACAATAAAGGGCCCGAAGCATACCCACCCACACCAACGGCGGCATCGGGCTTAAAGTCCCTAATGATTTTAATGGCCTTGCGTACACTATTAATCAACTTAACGGGGAACATTACGTTTTTCCAAACCGATTTACGCTGTATACCTTGAATGTCCAAACCAATGATCTTATAACCGGCCGCAGGTACTTTTTCCATTTCCATGCGCCCGTTGGCACCAACAAACAGTATCTCGATAGCCGGATCAATATTTTTTAAAGCATTGGCAATAGCAATGGCCGGGAAGATATGTCCTCCTGTTCCGCCACCACTTATGATAATACGACGAGCCCCCCCCACCCCCTGAAGGGGGTGCTTTTGATTGGTCTCTTTCATATTCTTGCTTTTATCTTTCATTTTTTCATTCTACCATAGTTCCCCTTCAGGGGGCTGGGGGCTCTTACGCCGTCCTTATCTCTCCCACCACTACTTTCCTGGGTTCTTCAATATCTCTGCTTACCGACAATATGATGCCAAAAGCCACGCTGGTAAACAAAAGCGATGTACCCCCCATACTTACAAACGGTAGGGGAACACCTGTTACCGGGCCTAAGCCAACTGCCACAGCCATATTGGCAAACGCCTGTATGGTTAAGCTAAAACTTAAACCACAGGCCAGTAATGCCCCAAATGCCTTTGGCGCCCTCGTCACAATTTTTATACACCTGTATAATAAAAACAAATAAATACCGACCAGGGCAATACCTCCTACCAGTCCATACTCCTCAATAATAATGGCGTATATTTCATCGGAGTATGATTCAGGCAGGTAATTTCTTTCAGTACTATTTCCTGGTCCCTTACCAAAAAGTCCTCCGCTGGCAATGGCTATCTTGGCATGATCAGACTGGAACGACTTATCGGGTTTAGCCTGATCCGGATGCAGGAACGTACTCACGCGCGTAGCATACATGTGCCTGCGTGGACCTAAAAACAACACACACAATAACAATACAAAACCTGCGCCGCAAACCACCGCTATCTGCTTAATACTGATACGCCCTATAATGAGCAGTAAAATGCTTACGCCAAACAACATCAGCGCGGTTGAAAGGTTGGCCAGCGCGATCAGTATAAACACCAAACAAACCGAACCCATAATAGGCAAAAATGATTCTTTTACATCCTTAATGTTTTCCTGCTTACGCGACAGGGTACGTGCCAGGTAAGTAATAAGCGCCAGTTTGGCCAGATCCGATGTCTGGAAACTAAGACCGATTACCGGGATATTGATCCACCGGCTGGCATTATTAATGTGACTACCAAATACCAGCGTGTATAACAATAACGGTATGGTCACAATCATCATGATCTTGGAAATACCAGCATAGTAACGATAGTCGAGCTTGTGTGAAATATACATGAGCGCAATACCCCCCACCACCATAGCCAGGTGTTTCATCAGGATGGATTCTACCCCGACACCACGTTTATAGGCCAGCGTACCGGTTGAGCTGTACACAGCCAACAAGGATATAACCGAAAGCAATATGACTATGAGCCATATCCAGCGATCGCCTTTTGTATTACTGAGTATCTTATGCATTATAGCCCCCTCTAAATCTCCCCCTAAAGGGTGAGACTTTTTATTTAGTGTTCATTAATTCAATTTTCCGATCATCTGCACATCCTTTACAATTCCCTTACCGCAGCCTTAAACTGATTGCCACGATCTTCATAGTTTTTAAACAGGTCGAAGCTGGCACAAGCCGGTGACAGCAACACGGTGTCGCCTTTTTCGGCCAGATGAAATGCTACCTGAGCAGCTTCCTGCGCCGACCCTGTGTTCACAATTACTTCCACATCATCTTCAAAAGCATCGTGAATACGCTTGTTATCCTTGCCCAGGCACACAATAGCTTTTACTTTTTGCTTCACAAGCTCCTTAAGCATGCTATAATCGTTACCCTTGTCGACACCACCCAAAATCAGAACCACATCGGTAGTCATGCTTTCGAGCGCGTACCAGGTTGAGTTAACGTTGGTGGCTTTAGAATCATTGATGAAACTAATGCCGGATATTTTACCAACTGACTCCAGCCTGTGCTCGATATTTTTAAAGTTGCCCATACTCTCCCTCATCGATTCATTGCGCAATTCGAGCACCTTTGCTACAATACCTGATGCCATGGAGTTGTAAATGTTGTGCTTACCCTGCAGGGCCAGTTCTTTAATTGACATTTGAAAATGTTCTTGATGTGTGTTTATGACAATATTGTCGTTTTCGAGATATGCTCCCGGTTTAATCTTAGTTTCTATTGAAAATGGTAATTGCTGCGCCTCAAAACTGCGCCCGGCCATACCCTTTATGGTTTCCGGATCATCGGCACAATAAATAAAATAATCGGCCGCTGTTTGATTTTGCGTAACGCGGAATTTTGACGCCGCGTAGTTTTCCAGCTTATAATCATACCTGTCTAAATGGTCAGGCGTTATATTGAGCAAAACAGCAATGTCTACCTTAAACCGGTACATGTCATCCAGCATAAAGCTGCTTAGCTCCAGCACATAATATTCAAATTTTTCGGTGGCTACCTGGTAAGCAAAGCTTTTACCAATGTTGCCCGCCAGGCCCACGTTTAATCCCCCGTTTTTGAGGATATGGTAGGTTAAGCTTGTTGTTGTTGTTTTTCCGTTTGAACCGGTAATACCTATAATTTTGGCATCGCAATACCTACCGGCAAATTCTATCTCTGATATAACAGGAATGCCTTTTTCTCTTAGTTTTTTAACAATCGGCGCCTTTTCAGGTATCCCCGGACTTTTAATTACTTCAACAGCGCTCAATATCTCTGCCTCTGTATGCTGATTCTCTTCAAAACGGATATTCCAATCCTGCAGCTGTTTTTTGTAATGATCTGCAATGACATCAAAGTCTGACACAAAAACATCATAGCCCTGCTGCTGAGCAAGGAATGCAGCACCCACACCACTTTCGCCCGCGCCAAGAATGGCTAAACGCTGAGTTGCGAGTGATGAGTTTTGAGTTTTATGTTCCTGTTGGTTCATTGCACTTATTTCCTTTTCTATACGCTTTATCTTGATGATTGATACTAACTACTTGATACTTGCCCTATCTCAACTTCAATGTTATTATCGTTATAATGGCCAGCAAAATCCCAATGATCCAAAACCGGGTTACAATTTTTGCTTCATGAAAACCCTTCTTTTGATAATGGTGATGCAGTGGCGCCATTAAAAATATCCTGCGGCCCTCGCCTGATTTTTTCTTGGTGTATTTAAACCAGCCTACCTGCATAATAACCGATATATTTTCGATCAAAAACACACCGCACAACACAGGGAGCAACAATTCTTTACGTATCATGATAGCAAATACTGCTATAATGCCTCCTATAGCCAAACTGCCCGTATCGCCCATGAACACTTGTGCCGGGTACGAATTGTACCATAAAAAGCCCACACATGCCCCAACAAAAGCACCGGCAAAAATCACGAGCTCGCCTGAGTTAGGTATGAACATAATGTTCAGATAATCGGCCATTGCTATATTACCTGATACATAGGCCAGTATAGCCAGCGTAATACCTATAATTGCAGATGTACCTGTAGCAAGCCCGTCGATACCATCAGTAATATTGGCCCCGTTTGATATAAAAGTGATGATCACGATAGCAAAAAACAGGAAAACAACCAATGCGTATTGCTCGTATCCCTGGCCTAAAAACCTGAGTACCTTGGCATAATCAAATTCATTATTTTTATAAAAAGGCAAGGTAGTCTTGGTTGATCGCACATCCTGTGTATAAACCGGCACGTTCTTTTTCATATGGAACTCGACGGGGGCATCAACCTTTACCGGCAATCTTACTTCCTGCCTGATCACGATGTCGGTATTGAAATACATTGTCCAGCCGATAATGAGTGAAAGCCCAACCTGCCCAATGATCTTAAACCTGCCGGCTAATCCCTCTTTATTTTTTCTGAATACCTTGATATAATCATCTAAAAAACCAATAGCACCCAGCCACACCGTTGTAATTAGCATTAAAATAACATATACATTACTCAGCTTGGCAAACAATAACGTCGGCACCAATATGCCCAGTAAAATAATGATACCACCCATTGTAGGTGTACCTGATTTTTGCATTTGCCCTTCAAGTCCCAGGTTCCTTACGGTTTCGCCAACCTGTTTAAAACGCAGGTAATCGATAAGCCGGCGTCCGTACACCGTAGTGATCACCAACGATGTTATAACAGCCAAAGCAGTACGGAACGTGATATATTGAAATACCCCCACGCCCGGAATGCTGTAGTTTTTACTTAAATATGTAAACAGGTAGTATAACATCTTTTTTCAATGTGCTGATGTGCAGATTCCAAATGTGCAGATAAGCTGATGTACGTATTTGAAATTGGCACTGTACGATTCTATTTTTATTGTTTCTTCTCTATTTATTATATTTTATATTTTATTCTAACTGGTTGATGTATTGCGTGATACTTGATTTAGAGGATCGCTTGATTTTACAAATCCTTAAATCTTCACATCTACAACATATCTTTAAACTGTTTCTCCAATTCCTCCATATCATCAAAGTGATTTTTCACTCCGTTTATTTCCTGGTATTTTTCGTGGCCTTTGCCGGCTACTAAAATGATGTCACCAGGGTTAGCCAACATACAAGCTGTTTTAATAGCCTCTCGCCTGTCAATTATACTTACCGTGTGCCTTTTAAAGGCTGGGTCCACCCCTTCTTCCATATCCTTTATAATCTGTGAGGGGTCTTCCGAACGGGGATTATCAGAAGTTAATATCACCTTATCACTTGACTCGCTGGCCACACGTGCCATAATAGGGCGTTTGGTTTTATCCCTGTCGCCACCACAACCAATTACGGTTATTACCTTTTCATTACCCTTGCGTATATCATGAATTGTGCTCAGCACGTTTTGTACCGCATCAGGCGTGTGGGCATAGTCAACTATACCTATTACCTTGTTAGGGGCAACTATATATTCAAAACGACCTTCAGCACCTGTTAACTTGCTCAGGCTGGTTAATACCTTTGCCTTATCCTGTTCCAATAACATGGCGGTAGCATAAACTGCCAATAAATTGTAGGCGTTAAACGTGCCTACCATTTTAAACCATACCTCTTCGTTATCAATATGCAGCAGCAGGCCACCAAACTGGTTTTCCAGTATACGAGCCTTATAATCGGCCATGGTTTTAAGTCCGTATGATTTTTTGTGGGCCTGCGTATTTTGCAGCATCACGTTGCCGTTTTTATCATCAGTATTGGTAAGTGCAAACGCGCTTTTAGGCAAACCATCAAAAAACGCTTTCTTGGCTTTCAGATAGCTGTCAAATGTTTTATGATAATCTAAATGATCATGTGTAAGATTAGTGAATATACCCCCCGAAAAATGCAGGTTAGCAATACGGTGCTGTGCAACCGCGTGTGAGCTCACTTCCATAAAACAATAGTCGCAGCCCTGCGCCACCATTTCGTCCAGCAAACGGTTAAGTTCGATAGGATCGGGAGTGGTATGCGTAGATGGAATTACCTTATCATTGATTTGATTTTCGACGGTTGAAAGTAACCCGCATTTGTAACCCAGGTCGCGAAATAATTGGTAAAGCAAGGTTGCAACCGTAGTTTTACCGTTAGTACCGGTTACCCCAACCAATTTTAATTGCTTGGACGGATTATCATGGAAGTTAGCAGCAACAATACTTAACGCTTTGCCCGAATCGGCTACCATCAGAAAGTCGACCTCCGCTGCTGTACGAGCTGGCAGCTCTTCGCAAATAACAGCAATAGCACCGTTTTTAATGGCCTGATCAATATAATCATGTCCATCAACCAATGTACCCTTAACAGCAACAAACAATGATCCGGGCTTTACCTGCCGCGAATCAAAAGTTACGGAAGTAATTTCCACATCGGCGCTTCCCTGCAATTCGGTGAAGGCCAGCCCATCCAATATTTCGCTTAAATACTTCATTCCAGTTCTATTGTTATGCGTGAACCCTTTGGTATTAAACTGCCGCCGGTAACCGATTGTGTAGTTACCGTACCACTGCCGCGTACCGTTACTTTATAACCTGCATTTCCTAAAACATATAAGGCATCACTAAGCCCCATTCCGGTTACTGCCGGAACCGTACCGTTTTTATATTTCACTTCTTCAAAAGGAATACCGTTACTGGTATCAATCCCATTGCCCCGGGCATTTGCCGATGCGTACAATGGCTTTACGCCCAATTTGGTATAAACTCTTTTTAGTGCCTTTAAATTACCCTGCTTCACTTTTGGCAGGCTTGTATTACCTACCAGGTGTGTTGCCGGGGTCTGGTTTATCTCCATATCATTGGCATAAACCCTGTCTGCTACTTCCCTGAAAACCGGACCAGCTACTTTAGCTGCCAGGTAAACACCATCAGTTGGATTATTGATCACCACAATCATGGAGTATTTAGGATGATCTGCCGGAAAATATCCGCAGAATGAGGCCTGGTATGTTTTATGAGCGGTGTAGCCTTTTCTTCCGTCGGCAATCTGTGCAGTACCGGTCTTACCGGCCACACTATACAGGTTGTTTTTGATCACGTTTTTTCCGGTACCGTTGAGCACTACCCCTTCAAGCATCCCTCTTACTTTACCCAATGTAGCATCTGAACATACTTTTTCATTAATTACCCGGGCCTGAAACTGCTCAATAGGATTACCCAGCCGGCGTATCTCCCGCACAAAAATGGGCGCTATCATTTTACCATTGTTAGCCACCGAATTATAATAAGCCAGCATTTGCAACGGTGTAAGGTTCATTTCGTAGCCATAGGCCATTTCGGGCAGGGTATAGTTTTTATTCCAGCTACGGTTTGATGGGTTCTTGATTACTGGTTTGCCTTCGCCGGCAATTTGCAGATCCAGTTTCTCATTTAAATGATAGCTGTAAAGCTTATTGATATACTCCCAAGGGTTACCACTATAATATCTGGTAACCAGTTTGGCCGCTGCTACGTTTGAGGATTCTTCAAAGGCGCGTTTAACGCTCATTTCGTAATTGTCGTGTTCGGTATCGGTAATGGTTGGCCCTTTCGGAAATTTATATCTCCCTCCATCGGCATTTATAATACTACTGGTATCAATTTTATGCTGATCAAGCAGTGTCATGTACGAAGCCAGCTTAAAAGTTGAACCCGGATCAATGGCATTACTGATGGCGTAGTTCATTTTCTCCTCGTAATCGCCGTCTTTGTTACGGGTAAAATTGGCAATAGCGCGAATCTCACCGGTTGATACTTCCATCAGCACCACACAACCATGGTCGGCCTCACTTTTTATAAGTTGCTTTTTAAGGGCATCCTGGGCTACATCCTGAAAATTCACGTTGATGGTTGATATAATATCGGCGCCGTCTTTTGCTGCTATCTCATCATCGTCATTATTCACGGGCATCCAGATACCTCCGGGTATGCGCTGCATTAAACGCCTTCCGTTTTCGCCATTGATATAAGACGAATAGGCCCCTTCAAGGCCAACAGGATTTTTAACATTCTCATTTTTATAACCAATGGTACGTGCGGCTAGTGAGCGGAAAGGCCGTATACGCTTATTCTGCTGCAGTACTATTAAACAGTTTTTTGTTTTCCTGTTTTTAAACATCGGAAACTCTTTTATCTTTTTCAATTCCTGATAAGATACCCTGCGACGTAAAAGCTGGTAACGTGAGCCCTCTCTGCGTGCATCGCGCAATATCCTGGAGTATTCGCGGGCCGACCTGTCGCCATACATTTTTGACAGGTTTGCCGCAAGCAAATCAATATTATCATTAAAAACGCTATCTTCAGCTATACCACCTGCCAGCATATCCATGTGCAGCTCATACTCCGGTACTGATGTGGCCAACAAACTGCCGTCAACAGAAAAAATATTGCCGCGTGCCGCCTCAACATCCCTGTATTGCGCAGACATACTCACAGCCATGGCTTTCCATTTTTCACCCTGCACAAACTGTACACGACAAAGCTGCACCACAACAGCAAACGCAAATAACAATATTAGCCCGAAAGCGATATACACCCGCAGCAGAATGTTGGTTCTAATTCCCATCCCGTACTTCCTCCTCTACTGTTATTTTTTGAGGAGGCTCAACCGATTGCCTCACCCCAAGGGTATCGGCACGTTTGGCTACCTCTGTTAATGTGCTTTTAAAAGCCATGTCGGCTTTTGCTGTTTTATAATCCCAGCCCCGTTCTTTTACTTCTTTATTCAGATCATCAATGTCACGTATCGTTTTCTCGGCCAGGTGCATATTAGCTATGTATATCATACCCAGCAAAGCCAGGTATAGCACAAATGGCAGCGCACTGGTAGCCCGCTCTGTTGAGAGAATGCCTTTGGTGAAAAGCTGGGTGAAAAAATTATCAGGAATTTCCCTTACTGGTTTTTCCTCAACGATAAGATTTTCTTCCGCTTCTTCATCCTCCCGAATTTCTGTACGCAAACGATTTGTCATTTTTTTACAGCTATTCTTAATTTAGCGCTCCGTGCCCTGTTATTATTACTTATTTCATCTGCTGATGCTGTTATAGCCCCGCGGCTTATGGCGTCAAACGGCCTGTTATCATTACCATATAAGTCTTTTTCCAGCTCTCCGCTGAACTTACCCTTGGCTATAAAATTTTTAACCAGCCTGTCTTCAAGCGAATGGTATGACATTACCACCAGCCTGCCACCAACAGCCAATACTTCGGCCGATTGGGTTAAAAAATCTTTCAGGGCTTCCAGCTCCTGGTTAACCTCTATACGTAATGCCTGGAATACCTGTGCCAGGTATTTATTTTCTTTACCCTTAGGAATACGGTTGCTTATCGCATTTTTCAGATCGGCAATGGTCACTATCGGCGCGTTCAAACGTGCGGTCACAATAGTTTCGGCCAGTGATTTAGCGTTTTGTATTTCACCGTAAATACCAAAAATGCGGTGCAGTTCGGCAGCAGTATAATTATTTACCACATCCTTAGCGGTAAGCTCACCCAATTGATTCATCCTCATATCAAGTTCGGCATCAAAACGAATGGAGAACCCCCGTTCGGCCTGATCAAACTGATAGGACGAAACACCCAGATCTGCTAGTATGCCATCGGCCGGGATAGCCCCGTGTAAACGGCAAAAGTTCTTGAGATAGCGGAAATTCTGGTCAACAAAAACAAAACGCTCATCATCAATTAAATTCTGCTGAGCGTCTGCATCCTGATCAAAAGCTACCAGAGTACCCTTATCACCCAAATGCTTTAATATCTCGCGCGAATGTCCACCCCCGCCAAAAGTCACATCCACGTAGGTGCCATCCTTTTGAATGTTAAGGCCATCAATGCATTCCTGCAACATTACCGGTACGTGATACTCACTCATCTCCCCTCCCTGCTTTACTTCCTAATACCTTTTGTGCCAATGCCGCAAAATCTTTTGGCATTTTAAGGTAGGTAGACTTATATACTTCCGCATCCCAAACTTCAACCTTATTCAACTGGCAGGTTAACATCACATCTGATTTAATACCCGCATGCTCCAGTAAAAACTTAGGTATTAAAACCCTCCCGGCAGCATCAAGTGTAAGTTCTGTAGCCCCACTGGTAAAATACCTTATAAAGTCAGCGCTATCTTCGTCAAATTCATTAAGTTTACCCAGTTCATCCAGCCTTTTATCCCATTGGGATTTAGTATAGATAACGAGGTTGTTTTTAAAGCCACAATTGATCACAATGCCCTCTGTTTCAATTTCCGGAAGCTTTTTTTTGAGCCCAGCAGGTATCATCATCCTTGATTTAGGATCCAGCTTGCATTCAAAATTTCCGGTTAAATAAGGCATTTTCAGTCTATGGCATAATTCAATAGGTAAAAGTAAAGTACTTTTACCACTTTCTACCACTTTTTACCACCAAAAAGTTTTCAACATTCTTTTGGGTGCCTCTGCTATACGGGTAAACCAGATGGTTACTGATTACCGGGAAAGTTGAGTCGCGTCAAACAAAAGAAATTTTCTTTGATGTGAGTCGCGTCAAAAAAAATCAGAATTATTGCCAAACAAATATGAAAAAGCGAATTGTGACCTCTTTTTTAAAATATCGTATAATCTGCCATTCTTTCGTTAAGCAACCAATCCCAAACGTGTAGCGAGGCTGTCCGGTGACATGGAATAAATCGAACTGAGGTACGAGGGAGAATTTATGCCGTGAAAGCACTTTACTGGTGTAGCGAACAGGGAACTTCGCTGTTATGAAAGATAGCGATGCTTCTTCAATGTTTGTTATGAGGTATTGCCTTTCAAAAAATTAAACTTTAAGAAAAACAGAACACACTTAGTAAACGACAACTATACTTTGCACTCATAATATCCATCTTTATCTAATAAGCGAATATATAACCCTTCTGTACCCTTGATGACCAATAAAAGAAAATTAGTATGAAGTTTATTGTTTTTAAACTGATCCTTCAGCATATGCAAATCAGTATACGATGGAGTTGGGTATCGTTCAGGGTGTGTATGCCACTCGCCTAAATAGGTCAACTGACCATTACTATTATAAAATTCGTAATCCAAAATAATTTGCGCGCTGACCTTGTTCCGTTCAAAGTTTGTACGTGATGCTCTATCCAGCGATGTCGGGACTGAAACCTTTAAAATATTGATTTCATCATTAATAATCTTCCCTAACAATATTCCGCCGGCCTCGGGATCTTTACGGTTATACTGAGTGAATTTTTCTAAAATATCTCGGGGCTGCGTGAAGCACAAGCGATGCGAGCATACATTTGGGGGATGAAGTAATTGCCATTAATCACCATCCTATTGATAGTATTGAAAAAGCGCTTTTTAAGTATGTACCAACAGATGGTGACATAGAAACTAGCAAAGAACAACTACTAACCGGCAGTATGGCCTTTAATATATATTATTATTTATTCCTGGAGCGCCCGGAAGCGTTTGTTATTACTTTTAAAACCACCCGGGGAATGAAATAATTTGCCTGGAACACATCGAAATTATATTTTGTTAATTTTAATTAATTGGAATTATATTCCGTATATTTACCAATATCGAAATATAAATCTAAATGAAAACAATACACCGTCTCATTATTTTGCAGGTATTCTTATTAGTCCAGTTATCCGTATTTAGTTGTGGCCAAAACGAGCAGCACACAACTATTAATATCAGTAAATTGAAAACTGGAAATAAGAAATATACGGCACTATTTAAAAAAGATAGTGCCAGCCTGACCCTTTCAATTAATTCTTACGGCAAGGCTACGGGCCATCTTCTTATAAGTTATTATGAAAGTAATCCAATGGCGGTTAGCAAATCTACAGATGGCAACATCGTTAACGGTACATTTAAAGGTGACACCCTATTTGCAGACTATAACTTTAAAAGTGACGGAAACGAAACAATCTGGAACTCCAATCCAATCGTACTGTTGCATAAAGGCGATACATTGATCATGGGATCGGGCAGGATATTGAGCTATTTAGGAAGAAACTATTTTGACCCTAATACTAATATCGATTTTAAAAGAAGCAGATTTCGTTTTGTTCCTGCAGAAGCGAAAAAATAAGTCATTCGAGGTTACGTGAGGTCAGGAAAGGTTTCTCTTTATCGCAATCACTTGCTTTGAAACATAACCTATCCACGAAGTGTCGTGTCGTCAATTGTATAAGATAAAACAAATTAATTGATTTTCAAATAACTAATCTCATAAAACTCTTCATTTTTGAGCCTTATTTAAATAATTTACAATAAAATTTGTAAATATTAATAATTATTCAATATGATTTTTACATATCAATAAGTTATAAGTTTGTAAGAGCGATCTCGTTTTAATATTTCAAATGGATACATATACTTTCCATATCAATACCTGCGACCTGGCTCTTTTTGGTACGATCTTTATCGCGCTCACCTTTATCCTGCTTTTATGGTTCACCAAAAGGACAAACCTGGCTGCAAACCGGTTTTTAGCCCTGGCAATAGTTACGATTGTTTTGTGGATAGTCCGGATATTGGGCATAGACATCGGGCTGTCAACTTACATTACTAATTGGAGCCGGCTGCCGCTGCAATTTTCGCTTGCTTTTGGCCCTCTTATTTTCTCTTACGTGCTTAAAATAACTCGGCCGGAATATAAATTCCGATCTAAAGATCTGCTGCATTTTAGTCCGTTGCTGCTGGAATTGGGTGCCCAGGCATTGGAAGTTAGGGATAGTATAAATACCGGTGCAGCTACTTATGAAACGCCGGCCTTTCAGCAACTGAATCCGGTATTCCAATTACTGGCGTTTGTTTCGGTCACAATTTACCTTTACCTGGCGCATAGGCAAATAGGAAGCTTTTACCGTGGGTTGAAATTTAATGGAGGCGATCGCTATCGGAACGAGCTGCTATGGTTGGATCGCTCACTTAACGCATTCAGTATGCTATGGTTACTATGGATACCTTTTACAGCTGTTAACTATTTTTTTTACCATGATAAATCAGGGGAACAGTATTATTTTCCTTTGTACCTCCTTTTTATATCCCTGATCATTTGGATTGCTGCAAAGAGCCATTTAAAAGCAGAAACTTTTGAGAAGACGGATACTACCGTAAAGCCATTATTACCGGCAGATCTGAAGCAAAAAGGCTCCTGGTTAAAAATGGAAATAAAGGAAAAAGGGTACTACCGGGATGCAGAATTAAGCCTAAGCTCTCTTGCTCAAAAACTTGGATTGCATACCCATGAAGTATCCCGGATTATTAATACAGTTTTCAAAAAAAGCTTTAATGATTTCATCAATGAATATCGTGTTCGCGAGGTTGCGCTCAAAATGCAGGAGCCATCTTATGATCATATCACGCTGCTTGGTCTTGCGTATGAGTCAGGCTTTAATTCACAAAGCAGCTTTCATCGTATTTTTAAGCAATTTACAGGTAAAACCCCTTTGGAGTACAAAAACAACCTTCAAAAAGTTCTCCCATCTTATAACTTGAGAGGTTTTACCAAACCGATGCCGCTAATATTGAACCATGTAAACCTCACGGGGTGGACGCACAAAAAATTAACCGGCACCTTTATGACAAAAAACTTTTTTAGAATTGCATTCCGCGGATTTTGGAAACATAGGTTATTTACACTGATAAACATTATCGGTTTATCCATCGGTATAAGCGCTTTCCTGGCCATTTACTTTGTGGTACACTACGATTTTACGTTTGATAAATTTCATAAGGACAGCGACCGGATTTACCGCGTTGTGATGAACATGTCATTTCAGGGACACATAAACTATTCGAGTGGCGTACCCGGCCCACTGGCTGAGGCGATTAAAAGCCAGGCCACCGGAATAGAGGAGATCACGCCACTACGTACGCTGTCGCCTCATTTTGTTTATGCAGACAAAGATAAAAGTGCGCAAAAGCGCTTTAAAGACCCAGACAGAATAACACTTGCCGATCAGCAATATTTTAAAATTTTTAATTATAAATGGCTTGCAGGCTCATCAAAACACGCCCTTGATGCACCCAATCAGGTAGTATTAACATCCCAACAAGCCAAGCGTTACTTCCCCTCATTATCCTATCATGAAATGATTGGTAAAGTAGTTACTTATGATACCCTTAAGACAACGGTTAGCGGCGTAGTTGAAACGTTTACCGAAAATAGCGACTTTACCTTTCACGACTTTATTTCCTTTAGTACCGCCACAACTGATAAACGTTTAGCCGCTGATCTGTCTATAGACAATTGGGGTAGAATCAATTCTGGCTCGCAGGTTATTGTAAAGCTCACGCGGCGAACCCCGGCAGCCGGGGTTGTAAAACAGAGCAATACTATTTTCAGGAAACATCATACGCCGCCAGCCGAAACAAAAGTGCCTGCCCCCATCGTGAATCTGGCCTTGCAGCCATTGGAGGATATTCATTTCAATCCAGACTATAATATTTTTAATTTCTCATCGCCAGCCAACAAAACAACACTTTACGGATTATTGGCCAGCGCTATTTTTTTGTTATTGCTGGCATGTATCAATTATGTAAATTTAACTACCGCCCAGGCCGCCCAAAGAGCAAAAGAAATTGGGATACTCAAAACACTGGGCAGCAGCCGGATACAATTAGTGGTTCAGTTTTTAGGCGAAACATTTATTATAACATGCTTTGCGGTTTGCATATCGATGTTGCTTGCGCCAATTATTTTAAAAATGTTTGCCAAGGTAATATCCCCGGATATTCATGCCAATATACTAAGGCCGGATGTCATACTCTTCCTGCTGATTTTAACTATTGTAATCAGTATTTTGTCGGGTTTTTATCCCGCAATTGTGTTATCGAGCTATAAGCCGGCATCGGTACTAAAAAATCAGGTGCAGGGCAATAGCAATAAAACGCGAAACGCGTGGCTCCGTAAATCGCTTACGGTTTCGCAGTTTGTTGTAGCCCAATTTTTTATAATGGCTACCATTTTGGTAAGCCAACAAATTTATTACGCCTTACATAAAAACCTCGGGTTTAAAAAGGATGCCATTTTGGTTATCAATACGCCCTGGCAAACCAGTAAAGCCAGCAGTAACCAGATACTGCTGAACGAACTTAGGTCGATGCCCCAGGTTGCCCTTGTGGGTTTGGGTAATGACCCACCTTCAGCTGATGGATTTAATAGGACACGCATTACTTATGACGATGGAAAAAAACAAATAACAACAGAAGAAGTGATAGTTAAGTCTGGTGATGAAAACTACATCAAAATATACCAACTAAAATTGCTTGCCGGCAGAAACATAACCGAAGCCGACACTGGGAAAGCCATTATCATTAACAATACTTACGCTAAATTATTAGGATTTAATAACCCGAATGATGCTATCGGAAAGCAGTTGAGCTGGTTTGCAATTAAAGGCCGGAATTTAAATATTATTGGCGTTGTTGCCGACTTTAATCAGCGGTCGTTGCATTCCGCCATTTATCCATCAATCATAACATCGGGCAGTCCGATCCCTGGGCCAATGATGACGTTACATGTTAGTTTGAAACCTGAAACCGCAGGCGGTAATGAGTGGAAAACCGCAATTGCAAATATGGGAAAGGCTTGGAAGAAGGCTTATCCCGACGATGATTTCGACTTAAATTGCTTTTTTTATGATGATATGATAGCTAGATTCTACGATCAGGAACAACACACATCAACCCTGCTCAGCTGGGCAACGGGTTTATCGATATTGATTAGCTGCCTGGGACTATTAGGCCTTGCCATTTACACCACCAATCAACGGACAAAGGAAATTGGCATACGTAAGGTATTTGGTGCGAGCGTTACTCAAATAGTAACCCTGCTATCAACCGAACTGATATCGCTTATTTTACTCGCCTTTGTCATAGTAACACCGATTGCATGGTATGCTGTAAATAAATGGATGGAAGGCTTTGCCGACCACGTAGCTATTAGCTGGTGGGTATTTATTATCAGTGGCGCAGGGATGCTGCTAACAGGATTATTTACCTTAAGTTTCCGAACCATTAGGGCTGGTATGGCAAACCCGGTAAACAGTTTGCGAAATGAATAAATTGGTAAGATGAGGGTAATCATGCTTACATGGCTTTTGTTAAAGGATATAATATTTTAAAGTCCTAAAGATCAAACCTATCATAAACATGCAGTTCCCCAAAACCATCCATCACGGGACCGGCTTCTCTATAGATCAAAAAATAATATTATATCTTATTTAAAACACTGTTATGAAGCAAAATATAATAGCCTTCGTGTTTACGCTATTATTGGTCTATGCCACTATAATTATTGGCTGCAGCAATAATAATCCTAATATAGTTAAGCATAATGGTGAAAAGGATCTGATCTCTTTTAAATCAATAGAAGGGATTAGCTACACTGAGATAAATCGTCGCCAAAAAAATGGTCTTTCATTTAGTGAGTATGGTTATCAGTTAGAACCTCAATGGAAAGTAAATTTTGTTTCGGATGATTCGGTAAGTATATATAGCCCCGGTAAAAAACGCTTTTTGAATTTTCCGCTAACACGGGGGTATGATTCTGTTTTTAACACCGCCAGAACCTGGCTAAAAGTAAAAAAGATGAGTAAAGACAGCCTCGTGCTGGAAATGCTTAAAGCCCAAAATGATAGTGTCGATATTAGAGGCGCTGGAATTTATATGACCTTTTACGCTGATAATTATGTGAAAAATGTGCTTCGAAGTGATATAATTACACTTAGGCATGCAAGTCGAAAAGACAGTTTGTTTATCAAATCATTAGTAACTAAAGCTAATAGCGACTTAAAAAAGGCTTTTGCGGCAAGACAACCAGTTGCGTTTATAAGTAAGAGTCCGTCGGTAAATGTAGAAAAATGGAAAGCGGAAGGAAATCTCTTGAATAATTTCGATACCTCTGATGATTACTTTAATCCAACCTTTAATATTACTATCAATAAAGCATACGCAAATTTTTATTATTCATTTTCTGTATATGTTGATGAGAAAGGGCAAATGTATTATGGAGAACCCTTAATTGCCTTTCTGGGTGAGTCACTCAGGGAAAGTTATATTCATGAATCACAGGATGTTATGAATAGTTATCTTAAATATTATTTGCAGGTAATTCCAGGAAAAACGTTAAATATGCCTCACACAAGCCTAATAAATATTCACGTTGAGGGAAAAGCAAAGCCTTAAAATAAAGACTAACTTTTTTTCAATCTCCCGAATAATGGTTGGATACAACGATAAATAATAAAAGACATTATTTGTTTTAAACAAGATGACATAATTTATTTTAAACAATACATGATGCTCCCAGATTTCAAAGTTCGAATGATTTTTTATAGTAAGGTTATTCATAATTGACATGATAATATTAGGAGTGACTTAAAATACACCTCAATTATATAATAATCATATAATTACATAAAAAATATCGCAAATTGTAAAAATTCACAATTTGTTTGAACCACATAAACGGTCAAAAAGTTGACTACATCGTATATAAACGACGATTTCAGCGTAAAAGGCAATTTTTTGAAATTCACATTTTGTTTGAACCGACTCAGAAGTTTAATACCTAAACATGACTTTACAATATTTTACATAAAACAAATGGTTTTATACAGCCTTCAGATTTTATGTGTAACTAATTGAACAATAATTGTAACCGTCTCTGAAAGTATTAAAAGCTATTTTTAGCATTATAAGCATATCCAGCCTAATTAAATACT
The DNA here is from genome assembly GCF_034262375.1 of Mucilaginibacter sabulilitoris. NCBI lineage: Bacteria > Pseudomonadati > Bacteroidota > Sphingobacteriia > Sphingobacteriales > Sphingobacteriaceae > Mucilaginibacter > Mucilaginibacter sabulilitoris. Next base: position 1,823,547 of record NZ_CP139558.1, on the reverse strand, counting down.
CATCCCAATCTTTATTTAGGCATTAATTAAAGCGTTAAGTACTTTTGTAGGTTTTACAAAGTTTATTACAGGAGTAAATCATTCGCGGGTTAGATAGATGCAAAACGTTACCGATAAATACCATAAACTGATAAAGGATGATGACAAGCACCTGAATCCGCTGTTTGATATGAAGCAGGTTCCTAAAAGGTCATATCAACTTGGCCTAGCAGCTTTATTTACCGGTATTGGCATTTCTATTTATGATTCTTATATCGGCCTGTATGTTTCATCCTTTCTGGTGGCCTGTTTTTGTTTCGCCATTTTGATGTTCATTTTATTAAAATATAACGATGTAATTAAAAACCTTACCATTTCAATCATATTCCTGATATGCAGTTTATTAATTATTTCGGCGGCTATTGAAGGTTTGCAATCCGAGCAGTTCCTGTATTTTTTCCCTATGCTTACTGCTGTGCCTATTATAGTTGATCTGAAACAAACCAAATACCGCGAATCATTTATATACATTTCCATTATTATAATATCGGCAGGTATTTGCACCCTTATTGGCGTATACGTAACACCATTGCAGGATTTTAGCCCCGATCAGATAGGTAAACTGGCCCTTGTTAACCGGGTGGTCGCCATTTTTTCGACTATTGTATTTGCCGTAGCCTACATTTTTTTTGAGAAGAAATACATCAATGAACTTATGGAACAAAGTCAACGGGTAATTGATACAAGAACCCAGTTTTTGGCTACCATGGGGCATGAACTGCGTACACCTTTAAATGGAATAATTGGCGTAATAAACCTGCTTAAACAAGACCATACCCCTTCACAGCATGAAGAGTATATACAGGTACTAAAATATTGCTCAGACCACATGCTGCACCAGGTGAACAATATTCTTGATTTTAATAAGATAGAAGCCAACAAGCTCGAGATTCATCCTGTTGAGCTTAACCTGCGGCAACTTTTACTAAATGCAGGCATGCCCTTTACCGCACTTTCCCGGGAAAAAGGACTGAACTTAAAAATAGAGATAGACAATGGCCTGGACAAACTGGTACTTGCCGATGATTTGCGCCTTATACAAATATTTAATAACCTGCTTTCAAATGCTATAAAATTTACCGATAGCGGTTATATTGAACTAAGGGCCGTGCGTAAAAGCCAAAATGAACAATTTACAGAGGTAATTTTTAGCGTTAAGGATACCGGTATTGGCATTAGTGAAGAGGATCAGGTTAAAATATTTGATAGCTTTTGGCAGGTTTATGACCCTGCCACCAGAAACCTGAATGGAACAGGATTAGGACTTACTATATGTGTAAGGCTGTTAGAATTAATGAACAGTAAACTTAACCTTGTTAGTGAAAGGGGAATTGGCAGTACCTTTAGTTTCGATATTAAATTTAACAATGCCGGCAAGCTGGAACAACCTTTAGCAGTGCAGGCCAAAACAGATGATTCTTTAACAGGAATAAGAGTTTTACTGGTAGAAGATAATCAGATCAATATGATGGTGGCAAAGAAATGCTTGTCGGATTTTAAAGCCAATATTACCTGTGTATATAACGGACAAGAAGCGCTTGATGAGCTAAAAAAGGATCAGGCATACCACATTATTTTAATGGATCTGGAAATGCCGGTAATGAACGGTTACACTGCCATATTTGAAGTAAAAAAATTGTACCCCGCAATGCCTGTTATAGCCTTTACCGCTTCGCTGGTAGATGAGAAAATGCTGGCAGACCTGATTGAAAGCGGTTTTGCCGATTGCCTGTCAAAACCTTTCCAGCCGGTGGAATTATTGTCAAGTATTCAAAAACAACTTCTAAACTACCCTTTCCTTGCAGATAATGCCGGATAAAGGCAGCTATTATTGGCCTTGGGCTTTTATTTTCCTAACTATTTCGTTACAAAGTAATTAATGCTATCAATGTATTCATAGTCTCATTATATTAGCTACATAAACCTCTTTTATAATGAAAAAGCTACTCCTGTTGGCTATGGTTACTTTGCTTACCATAACCTTTGTTAATGCCCAGCCGGGCCAAACCCAGATAACCCGCTGGCAATACGGCCGTAATGGCGCGGTATCCATCACCTGGGACGATGGCTCCATTAACCAGTTTAAGGTGGCATTACCATTATTGAACAGGCTGAAACTGCCTGCTACTTTTTTTATCATCACCGGGCAGATACCAGGCTCACAATATCAGGGTAAGTTTATTGGCCGGCCTGTAAAGGACATTATTAAGGAAACAGCTACCATACCAACCAATAAAGATAATTTTTTTGAGCGCGCTTCGGCCGCAGGTTATCTCGGCCTGATCGGTCCTCTTGATTATCATTACAAAGCCGGATCATTGATAGACGCCGGCAAAACCGACGCTGCCTATAAGGCCATTGACGAATGCTATGCCAAAGTACGCGCCGGCGAGTTCAAACCTGGTATACAGCATAATGATGAATACAGAGACTCACATGGCACCACCTGGGCCCAAGTTAAAACTTATGCCGCCCCGGGAATGCATGAGTTTGCCAGCCACATGGTAACCCATCCCCGTCTGGCCGCTCTTGACGAAACCAACCTGATGTATGAGGCCCAAAAAAGCCGTCTTGATGTTTTAAATCATTTGGGGCTAAAATACACTTTCAGTGCCGAAGGCCCATTTGGTACCGAGAATGAACGGGCGGTGGCGTACCTGGCCAAAGTTTATCCGGCCCTGCGTAACCGCATGCCCGAACCATGGTTAAAAGAAATCAGCCGCGGCAACAAGGATACTCCAGGCAATACCGACAAAGAGTATGTGCAATATCAACGAGGGGCAACTACAAAAACACCCCTATCCATGATGAAAGCCTGGGTTGATACCACTATGAACAGGCATGATACCTGGCTGGTGCTTACCCATCATGGTGTTGATGGTATTGGCTGGGAGGCCTTACCTCATCAGGAGCTTGACGAATACTTTAGCTATATTAAAACCCACCAGGACAAACTTTGGGTAGCCACCTTTGGCGATGTAACCAAATACATGCGCGAAAGACAAAGCGCTAAAGTGCAAAGCAGTTTAAGCGGCAATAAAGTAACTGTAAAAGTTAGCCATCCGCTTAATAAAGTTTTTTATACTGTTCCGCTTACGCTTAAAACCTATGTACCTGCCGGCTGGAAAAAAGCGACTGCCGTACAGGGCGGTAAAAAACAAACGGTTACTACCGCAACCGACAACAAGGGAACCTATACTTTGTACCAGATTAATGCCAATGGCTTGCCGCTTGTTTTAACAGGAGCTTAACGCCCCGACTATTAATCAAAGGTTACAGTATCAGGGCCTGATTTTTTTGATATATGACAACTGCATCCGCCGGCAATTTTTAAAACAGCGGTTTTGGTTTGATTTGTTTCTGAACTGGTGGCAGTTATGCTTACATCATCTCCGTCAGTAGAAAAATCCTTGATGTTTTCATCTGCGGCTATGTATATGTATCCTGTGAAAATATCAACATTTGGAGGGTATTTTACGGGGGCTAAAGGTTTATTTGTACGTAAATTAATCATTTTAATATCTTTAACCTGCGCGGGTTTATTCTGCTTATCCTTAAAAGCAATTCCGATATAAGCATATTCGGTCGTGCAGGTTTGTGTCCCGCACCCGTTTTTTTGTTTGTTACTACTGCATGCCGAAATACAGGCAATTATTAAAAGCAGGAGAGGTACTTTCTTTATCATAATCAAGGTTTTATATCAATTACGGAATCTGATTTTTAAACGCTACAGAAACTTTAACAACAATTGCATTTTTCAATAAAAACACTTATTTTCAGGTAGTTAAACACCAACCATGTCTTTCTGGAAAAAGAATCCCGCACCCGTCACCTTCACAGGCATAACGTTAAAGGCCGATTTGCGCGTGCATGAAGCAAACAAAGCCGAAGCTTTTCAGGGTATGCGGGCTTACCATACTTCAGAGCTCAATCATAAAAAGGATGCTATTTCAATTTTTCAAACATTAATAACCAGCGTAGCAATTATTTATACGGGTTTAATTGCCGGTGTTTACAATAATGTAATTGATGATCTTACTCCCATTACCATTCTTGGCTGGGTAGTATTCATTGTTCTGGTCATATGCTCCTGTATAATTACTAATTATTCCAATAAAAAGATCAGTAAGGATAATGCCAGGTATAACAAATATGTGGCGGAATATATTTGGGAGCGCGAAATAATTCACCTTGAGGAAGACCTGTTGAATGTAGGATACAAATCCTATTGGGCCGACTTCAAAGAAAACCTGTCAGAAAAACCTAAAACCGGGTACAGCTATACCAAAAAAATTATTATAGGCTTAAATATTATAGTTTGTTTAATAGGTTTAACGGGGGCTGCCATTTTACAAATAGCATCAACATACACTAAACGCAACGCTGCCAAGCCAACACATGTGATTGTTGATACCCCAATAAAAATTAAACAGTAATTCAACAATATTTAGCCCGGAAGCAGGGATCATTTCTTAACTCATTCCTGGGGTTAAATCACATATATTAATCAAAAGCCAGCGTATCCGGCCCTGACAGTTTAGATATATGACAGGCACAACCACCTGCTAATTTTACAATAACCGATTTGGTTTGATTGGTTACAGAATCTGTAGCGGTTATTTTTACATCATCGCCCTCATTGGTAAATTCCTTCATATTACCATCAGTAGCTATAACATGAAAACTTGCGTTACTCCCCGGGCCGCCGATGGGTTCAGTTTTGATATTTTTATTTGTTCTGAGATTTACAGCTTTGAAATCTTTTATTACTGCGTCTTTACCGGTTTTGTCAACAAAATGAATGCCTATGGTAGTAAACATCATAGTGCACATACCAGGGTTGCAGGGAGCTGCCTGATGGCTTTTTTTACTGCATGCCGAACAGGCAATAATCAACAGAAACAAAATACACTTTTTCATAGATATAGGTTTTTGTACCAATTTACGATTAATGCGGCTTAAATGCTACAATGTATCATTCCATCACCCTCACCTTTAAAAAACTTGCGTTATCCTTTGAAGTGTAAACCCGATGGGTAGCCTTTTTAAAATCGGTATCCTTTGCCTTCATAATATCCTGAAACTGCTGTGTGTTACGGTCAATAAGCGGGAACCAGGTGCTTTGCACCTGCACCATTAAACGATGGCCTTTTTTAAAGGTATGCAGCACATCCTGCAATTCAAAGTTTACCGGGGTTACCTTTCCCGGCACAAAAGCCTCGGGCTTATCAAAACCATTCCGAAACTTGCCCCGCATTGCCTCGCTGCGTACCATCTGCTGGTAACCCGACAGGTACACATCCTTGCCTGTCCACTTATTGTTTTTTGCCGAATCGGGATATACATCAATAACCTTTACCACCCAATCAGCATCGGTACCGCTGGTTGATACTTTCAAATTAGCCCAGATATTACCGGCAATAGTAACGTCTTTATCCAGCACATCGGTGGCATAGGTTAGCACGTCGGGCCTTTGAGCGGCAAAACGCTGGTCGCCGGTCATATATTCACGCTTCATATCCATGTCAATGCTGTTGATGAATGGTACCGGTTTATTAGGGTCTGATACAAATTCGTCAAAACTATCTGTCGCGGTGGCAGGTTCATCAAATGATAGCTTACCGCCCCGCAGCAGATATAAGTTCTTTTCGGCTGCCTCTTTCGGCGGCCAGGTATTGTAGGTTTTCCAGCTGTTAATACCTGTTTCAAAGGTTGATATGGGAGCCAGATCAAGTTCGGTGCCTTTCAGGTAATGGCTAAAAAAGGCAAACTCAATTTTTTCACGATAGAAAGGGCCTGTCGGGCCGTCAAAATCAACGTCGCCTAAATGATCTCCATCCCCGCGCGACCAGCCACCATGCACCCAGGGACCCATAGCAAAATAAACCGGCGTTTTTGGATTTTCCTTAACCAACGTTTTATAGGTATTTATGGCACCGTATAAATCCTCGGCATCATACCAGCCACCGGTAACCAACACAGCGGTTTTAATATCATGCAGGTGATAAAGCACATTCCTGTCTTTCCAATGCTGATCATAATTCGGGTGATCAAGCATTTCGTTCCACAGACGTATAGTATCTTTATAATACTTGTCGTTGGAGTTTTTAACCGAACCCATTTTCATGAAAAAATCATAACCATCTTCGGTACCAGGGTCAAACTCAGGCGCATGCCGTTGCGTAGGCTTATCGTCCTGCCTATTGGTAAAGAAGGGATAAAAACCAAAATTGGCCACCAGCATAAACGCGCCGTTATGAAAAGCATCATCACGGTACAAATCGGCAATGGGCGCCTGCGGCGAAGCCGCTACCAATGCCGGGTGGCGGCTAAGTAACGCCGTGGTGGTATAAAAACCCGGATAAGATATCCCCCACACGCCCACTTTACCATTGTTATTTGGCAGGTTTTTCAGCAGCCAGTTAATGGTATCATATGTATCCGTACCTTCATCTACATCGTTTTTAGTCTTGTGAACTTCTTTTTCAGGGGTCATTTCTTCGTAAATACCCTCACTCATCCACCGGCCGCGAACATCCTGGTAAACAAAAATAAATCCGTCATGCGTAAATAACGATGATGGCCCCAGGCTGCCCTTATAAGCATCGCCCCCATAAGGTGCAACGCTGTAAGGTGTTCTATCCATCATTATGGGGTATTTCTTTGATTTGTCTTTGGGCACATACACCGAGGTAAACAGTTTTTTACCGTCGCGCATCGGTATCTGGTATTCGTATTTCTGATAATTAGCTTTTATGTAATCAGCGTCCGTTGCTTTAGGTTGGGCATAGGCACTTACCACTACCACGATCAGTAATATACCGGCGAGTAAAGTTCTTTTCATTCTAAATGTCAATCAAGCCTTAAATGTACCTGAATAAAATAAAAGAGGCAAACCCACACCATTAAAACTAAATGCCTTATGATCACAACAGGAGGTTTTAAGTTTGAAGATAATTTTTTTAAACAACCGTAATAATCTGTAACCTATAGGATTAGTACTTCCGTATAAGTAGATATCTAAACCTTTAAACCAATATTACGCCTTCATAAATTCCAGCAAATCTTACTTCTGTTTAAATAAGATATCTCTCACTGAATGATTAACCCCCTTAAATCAATCCCCTCTGCCTATGGATAAATCAAACTGCTTATTTAACCACTGAAAAAAATTATTAACCAAATTCAAAAAACTTTATGAGATTACAATTTAACAAAATACCCCTTGCTATATTGGGCATTGGCCTGATGTTTACTGCAGCCTGTAAAAAAGACCTGGCCCCGGCGCCTCAGGCAGATAATAATACCAAATCAAAATTAGGCACCAATGCCATTGGTGTAAGCGGCCCGAAAGGGGTTTGCTATGTGGAGGTAAATAATAACGATATACGCAACGTAGGCAATTACACCCTGTCAACAGGGCAGCAACTATTTGATGTTGCTATAATTTTTGCAGCTAACATAAACTACAATACTACCACCCAAAAGGCTGAGCTGTTTTTTAATCCACAAGTAACTAATGTACTAAGCAATGCATCAACCTATATTCAGCCGTTACAGGCAAAAGGCATTAAGGTGATGCTGTCTATCTTAGGAAATCATCAGGGTGCCGGTATTAGCAATTTCCCAAGCCAGGCAGCCGCGCAGGATTTCGCGCAGCTGTTAAGCAATGCCGTTACCACTTACGGACTTGATGGTATCGACTTTGATGACGAATATGCCGATTATGGCAATAACGGAACGGGACAGCCAAACTCGAGCTCATTTGTATACCTGGTGACCGCGCTGCGCCAGCTGATGCCAACCAAGCTCATATCTTTTTACTTTTACGGTCCGGCATCATCAAGATTAAGCTTTAACGGTGTTACCGTGGGCTCAAAAGTTGATTACAGTTGGAATGCCATTTACGGCTCTTACTCGGTACCGAATGTTCCGGGCTTGGCAAAAAGCAACCTTGGCCCTGCAGCAATTGATATTCAGAGCACCAGCTCCACAACCGCAGCGTCACTGGCTACACAAACTGTAAATAACGCCTATGGTATTTACCTGTACTACAACTTGCCAAATACCGATGTGCACACTTATTTAACAAGTGTTTCTAATAAGCTTTACGGAACTTCAACAGTTTATACCGGCGGCACCACACCACCGGCCACCGGGGTTACCTTTTACCAGGATGCCAATTATGGAGGAACAGTAACCGCTTCTATTCCGAAGGGTAATTACACCCTGGCACAATTACAGGCTTATGGCTTTATAGACAACTGGGCATCATCAGTAAAAATACCTACGGGGTGGACAGTAACCATGTACAAAAACGACAGCTTTGGCGGTTCATCATGGGTACGTACCTCCAATACAGCCAACTTTACAACCTTGTTCCCAAGCGCGAACGATGTGGTAACATCGGTTAAAATACAATAAAGTTATAGTAGTTATAAATTTCAATAACACTATAAGCCTTGGTTAAAACAAAAGAGCCTCCGTTAAGGGAGGCTCTTTTGTTTTATTTAGTGTCAGAATGATTAGTCGTTAATCGCTTTTACGCCTGGCAATTCTTTACCTTCCATATATTCCAGTAAAGCGCCGCCGCCTGTTGATACATAGCTTACATCGGCAGTAAGGTTAAATTTGGCAACTGCAGCTGCAGAATCACCACCTCCAATCAATGAGAACGCGCCTTTTTCAGTTGCAGCAACTACAGCTTCAGCAACGGCTTTGGTACCTACTAAAAATGTTTCCATTTCAAAAACGCCCATTGGGCCGTTCCACAAAATGGTTTTTGATTCTTCAACCACCTTGCTGAACAATTTTACTGTTTCTGGGCCGATATCTAATCCCATCCAGTTGTCAGGGATTTCGCCGGTTTTGGCAACACCGGTTTTGGCATCATTAGCAAATGCATCAGCAATAACGTTATCAACCGGCAGGTATAATTTTACACCTTTGTCTTTAGCTTTTTGTTTCAGGCTGATGGCCAGGTCAAGCTTATCAGCTTCAACCAATGAAGTGCCAATGTTACCACCGTCTGCCTTGGCAAATGTATATGCCATACCGCCGCCAATAATCAGGTTATCAACCTTATCCAGCAGTTTTTCTATCAATTCAATCTTATCAGAAACCTTTGAGCCACCCATAATAGCGGTAAAAGGTTTTGCAGCGCCGTTCAGGATTTTTTCAGCATTGTTTAATTCAGCAGCCATCAGGTAACCGAAAACCTTTGCTTCAGGAAAAAATTGGGCAATAACAGCTGTTGAAGCATGTGCGCGGTGTGCGGTACCAAAGGCATCGTTCACGTATACATCGCCCAGCTTTGAAAGCTTTTCGGCAAATGCTACATCACCTTTTTCTTCTTCTTTATAAAAACGCAGGTTTTCTAATAAAAGCACCTCGCCTTTTTCAAGCTCCTTTGATTTATCAATTGCTTCCTGACCGATGCAGTCATCCGCAAATTCAACCTGCTGACCCAACAGGTCGGATAAGTGAGGTATCAAATGTTTTAAAGAATATTTTTCTTCCGGACCACCTTTCGGCCTGCCCAGGTGCGACATCAGGATAACTTTACCGCCATCTTTTAAAATCTTTTTTATAGTTGGTAACGCGGCGGTCATCCGGTTATCGTCAGTAATATTGTAATTCTCATCCAAAGGCACATTAAAATCAACCCGGATAAGGGCTTTTTTGCCTGCAAAACTAATTTGATCTACTGTTTTCATATAATTTATATGGGTCATTTACTGTAAGGCACGCAAATTCAACATTTTATTCTTAATTCTTAACGAAAAAGTGAAAAAGGTGTTTAAAACAGCACTAAATTTCATCTTATTTTAACATACATCACGTAATGAGGTCCTATACCAGGCACTTCAAACTCTGGTGAAATTATCTCAAAACCAGCATGGTGATAAAATGCTACTGCTTTTTTACGTGCATTACACCACACGTAATTGGCTTTTTGCCCGCGCAGGTAAACCAGGGCAAAATTTACCAGCTGGTTACCAAAACCCCTACCGCGGTATTGTTCTGTTGTGGCCATGCCCCTTAACTGGTAGGCCTTGCCCTCAAAGCCATCGTAATTTTGCGGATGAAATGAAGCTACACAGGCTAATTCATTATCCTGATAAAATCCCAAATGGAAAGCGCTCTCAATTTTGTCGGTTGGGAACCGGCATTCCTCTAAGGTAAGTCTGCCTTCCCGTAATACCTGGTTGCGTATGGGTAACAGGTCTTCAACAGTTATAAATTTAATCATAAGTAAAAAACGGGGCGGAAATATTTTTCCCAAAACGGGGGTGTTATTACGCTACGCGGATAAAAGTAATCAATAATAATTTCATAAAAACCGCTGTGAAATTAAAACTTACGCAGGTATTTAGCTAAAACAATTCAAAATACCTATAACTAAGGCATATTTATTGCAAATGCAACAGAAGTTAATACGATACAATCTAAAACTTATGCGCAAATTTTTATACTTAATATTTATTGCGGCTCTATTTACGGGCTGTACGGAATCAAAAAGATATAACCCAAAACCATCAGGTGATGATAAAGGTGATCAGAGCGAGACCACTAATCCTCCTACAGATACTAACCCTCCTTCAACTACCAACCCTGCTACTAACTCGCCGTTTACCGTTAAGCTGGATATAGCCCCGCAAATGGTGAATACAGCTGTTGGTCACGATACGCTATTTTTAGTATACACCGAAAAGGCAGATCTGATACTTAATAAAGAAGAATATGAAAGTTCATCAGCAGTACACTTTAAGGAAGATTTTTCAAAATCAAGCCTTGCGAATTTTCATTATGCAGCATTAAACGGAAATGGTGATTATGTAACCGATTATGTAGACGACAATCTGAACAACGTTAAAATAAAAACGGCAGCAACCGTTGACGTCGATGGCAAGGCCATGATAAAGCTAAGTCTGGAGAGGGTGTTTATTTTCTTTAAAGCCTATAAGCAACGTCCGCTGGCCGTTGAAGCTCAAACAAATATTTTAAAAGCGGATAGAGATAGCATCACTTTTTCATCATACATATATGACAAGAAAAATTATGATACTACTAAAACTACTTTACCATTATCATACGTAAAGGTAGACTAAAGCAGATTCAACTAAATCAATATCACATATCTCATGGCCCGGCTGATTAATTTTTCAGTCGGGCTATTTTTTCTACCAGATCTGCCAGGCGGCTGCTGTAGCCCATTTCATTATCATACCAGCCTACTACCTTAACCAGCCCACCAACAATAGAGGTTAACTGCGCATCAAAAATGCAGCTATGAGGATTATCCAATATATCTGTTGACACGATTGGGTCTTCGGTATACTCCAGTACATTTTTCATGGGCCCGTCTGCGGCCTGTTTAAATGCCAGGTTAATTTCCTGAATAGTTGGTAATTTTTTAAGGCTGCAGGTAAAATCAGTTAACGAGCCATTAAGTACAGGCACCCGGATACCCGCGCCACCAAGCATTCCATCCAGGTGCGGAAATATAGCAGTTATGGCTTTGGCAGCGCCTGTGGTAGTAGGAATAATGGAAGCAGAAGCCGCTCTTGCCCGGCGCAGGTCTTTATGCGGGGCATCATGCAGGCTTTGGTCGCCGGTCATGGAGTGCACAGTGGTGATATATCCGTCAATAATACCCCAGTTATCATCAAGGATCTTGACCATGGCAGCCACATTGTTGGTAGTACATGATGCATTTGATAATATGGGCGAAAGCAGATCAACTTCGCCATCGTTAACGGCCAATACCACCGTTGGAACACTTTTATCTGTTGATGGAGCCGAAATGATTACCTGTTTGGCGCCGGCTGTCAAGTGCAATTCAGCACCTTGCCTCGAAGTGAATTTCCCGGTCGATTCGATAACAAGGTCAATATCCATGGCTTTCCAGGGTAATAACTTTGGATCGCGTTCGGCAAGTACCCTAATTTGCTGATCGTTTATAAAAAGACTATCAGTGTCAAAGGTCACAGAGCCCTTAAATCCGCGGTGAACGGAATCATATTTAAATAAATGAGCAAGCGTTTGAGTATCTGTAAGGTCATTGATGGCAACAACCTGTATGCCGGGTTTAGCTAAAATATTCCTTAAAAAAATGCGCCCTATACGGCCAAATCCATTTATTGCAATCTTCATTATATGTTTTTAAAACACTCAAAGTTAATGAAGATGTTGGGTAAATTATGATACAGATCATTTAGAATGCCTAATACTACGCAGGCATTACAAAAAGCGGCTTATTTATTGATCTCGGTCCAGAGCATATCTTTCAGGCCGTCGATATTTTTTTGGGCCACCGAAGATATGAATATAGCAGGTATGCCCCCGGGCAGTTCTTTTTTCATTTCGGCCTGCAGCTCATCGTCAAGCATATCAGATTTGGTGACCGCCAAAACCCGTGGTTTATGAACCAGCTCCGGGTTGTATTGCTGCAGTTCGTTCAGCAATATATCGTATTCCTGTTTTATGGTCCGTGTGGTGTCAGCAGGTATCATGAACAGTAATACTGAATTGCGTTCAATATGCCTCAAAAACCTGAAACCTAAACCCTTACCTTGTGATGCGCCCTCGATGATTCCGGGAATATCGGCCATTACAAATGAGCGGTTATTACGATATGATACAATACCCAGGTTTGGTACTATGGTGGTAAAAGCGTAATCGGCTATCTCGGGCTTGGCTGCTGATACAACCGAAAGCAGGGTTGATTTGCCAGCATTGGGGAAACCTACCAAGCCTACATCGGCCAGTATTTTCAGTTCCAATACGTTCCATTCTTCCTTGCCATCTTCGCCTGGTTGCGAAAAACGGGGGGTTTGCAGCGTTGGCGTTTTAAAATGCCAGTTACCCAGGCCGCCACGGCCACCATCGGTTAATATCTTGGTTTCGCCGTCGGTTGTAATTTCAAACAGTATTTCTCCTGTTTCGGCATTTTTGGCTATCGTGCCCAGCGGCACTTCCAGTATTTCGTCCCTGCCGGTTTTGCCGGATTTTTGTGAGCTTCCGCCCGACTCTCCGTCGCCAGCTATAACGTGTTTACGGAATTTAAGGTGCAGCAGTGTCCATAATTGCGCATTACCTTTTACAATAACGTGCCCTCCGCGACCGCCGTCACCCCCATCCGGGCCTCCTTTGGCTGTAAACTTATCACGATGTAAATGAGCAGAGCCAGCCCCTCCGTGGCCCGAGCGGCAACAGATTTTCACATAATCAACAAAATTGGAACCCTGCGACATTATCTTTGATTTGAGATTTCGGATATTCGATTTCGGATTTTTTTGATTTTGAATCCTTGAAAATCCAAAATCTCAATTCCAAAATCCAAAATCCCAAATCCGAAATCTGTTAGTATGCTTCGATAACAGAATCAATAGCACCATATATCTGGTCAATTGAGCCTATACCATTTATGCTTTTAAACTTTTCCTGATTTTTGTAGAAACCGGCAACAGGAGCCGTTTTATCATTATATTCTTTAATACGTTTACGGATCACCTCCGGATTGGCATCATCCGGGCGACCAGATTGTTTGCCACGCTCCAGAAGGCGGCGCTCCAGTTCATCATCATTCACTTCAAGCGCAATCATGCCGGATATGGCCGATTCCTTACTTTTCAGCAAATTATCCAATGCCTCGGCCTGAGCAACTGTACGCGGAAAACCGTCAAAAATAAATCCTTCGGCATCTTTATTGGCATCCAGCTTATTGCTGATCATACCTATAACCACCTCGTCAGGAACCAGCATTCCCTCATCCATCAATTTCTTAGCTTCTAAACCAAGCGCTGTTCCCTGTGAAATTTCGCCGCGTAAAAGATCGCCTGTTGAAAGGTGGATTAAACCATGTTTTTCGATAAGCTTTTGCGACTGAGTCCCTTTCCCTGCTCCGGGAGGACCAAACAATACCAGATTTAGCATGCTCCTAATAAATTAAAAGCCTTTCAGTTACAACACGGAAAGGCTTGACGTTAGTTGTGCACTCGAAGGGAGTCGAACCCCTAACCTTCTGATCCGTAGTCAGATGCTCTATCCAATTGAGCTACGAGTGCCTTTTGAAACGGACTGCAAAAATAGAATTTTTATATATCCACTGCAAACTTTTTCTCAATTACTTTACTTTTTCTGCAATTGCTTCAAAGTTGGGTAAATCTGTAGCCACCTCAAGTACCTCAGCGTAAATGATTTGCTGGTTTTCGTCGATAACAAAGGCGGCACGTTTTGAAACCCCTTTTAAACCCATTACAAAATTATCATATATGGCGCCATAGGCAGATGATACTTCTTTATTGAAATCAGATAGCAAATCAAACTGGTAATTATTCTCTTCTTTAAACTTAGCCAGTGTAAAAGGTGAGTCCACAGATATACCTAAAATAGTGGCATTTAAACCATCATAATAGCCAAAACTATCGCGCATGGTGCACAATTGTGTGGTACAAACTCCGGTAAAAGCGAAAGGAAAAAAATGCAACACTACTTTACGACCCTTAAAATCGGCAAGTGATACACTTTTTAACGCTGATGATACTAAAGTGAATTGAGGGGCTTCCTGACCTGGTTGTAACGACATAGCTTTCTTGTTTTCTGCAAATAAAAATAAAATACTAGGCATTCATAGTAATTGCAGGGTAATTAATTCGTTTACTATATTTTCAACTTATGAAATTCATATTGTCTGCCATGCTGGTTCTGTGCGCCACTTTTGGTAAAGCCCAAACCCGACCTTTTAAGATTAGCACTACCCACTTAACAGGTAATGTATACGTGTATGTTTCGTATGGTTTGCCCGATGACAAAACACCTTTCCCGGCCAACGGATTATACATTGTAACTGCCAACGGCATCATACTTATTGATACGCCCTGGGACGAAGCCCAAACACAACAGCTTGTAGACACATTACAACGGCGTTACAAGCAAAAGATTAAACTTTGTATATCAACCCATTTTCACAGTGACCGCACCGCTGGTCTTGATTTGCTGAAAAAGAATGGCGTGAAAACCTATGCAACTGTGTTAACAAATCAACTGGCTAAACGACATGGCAACAAGCAAGCCGAATTTACCTTTAGTAAAGACACCGTTTTTAACGTTGGCGGCGGCGTAGCAGTACAAACCTTTTTTCCGGGCGGGGGCCATACTAAAGATAATATAGTGGTATGGCTGCCACAAAGTAAGGTACTGTTTGGCGGTTGCCTTATCAAAAGCATGGAAACCAATAGCATCGGCTACACAGCCGATGCCAACATTCCCGAATGGCCTGGATCAATAACCCGGGTTAAAAACCGCTTTAAAAATATCAGATATCTTATCCCCGGTCACCAAGGCTGGCAGGGCGATATGCTGATGTTTGGCCATACTATAAGCATAGTGAAGCAACCCGGTTAATTTGCTCATCATAAATTCCAGGAGCTATATTTTAATTTATATTTTATAACTAAAAATTTAGTTATATTTGATATGCCTGATGTGTTGTCTTGATCATCTGCTAAAATCAGTTTGCATTAAGATGATGATTATAGTCCTGATACGGTTTAACTTTATTTAACAAATTAATAATGATGCATTATTTAATTTAGTTGTAAACTGTTTATCAACAGCTTATGTCAGATACATCAGTAATTCCAATCCGTTAAAATAACCTTTTCAGCCATGCTAAAAAACTTTATCAAAATTGCGTTTAAAAACCTTTTGAAAAATAAAGGAGTTACGGTTATTAATATTTTAGGGCTGGCCGCGGGACTGGCTACCTGCCTGCTTATTGTTTTTTATGTAGTCGATGAGCTGAGTTATGACCGGTTCAATCAAAAAGCTGATCGCATTTATCGGGTGAACGCCGATATTAAATTTGGTGGCAATAGCAGCTCCTATGCAGTAACTCCTCCTCCCCTGTCGGCAGCGCTCAAAGCCGAATTTCCTGAGGTTGAAAGATCGGTAAGAATGATTGCTGCGACAGAAATCCGCTTTAAAAAGGGCAATGAATATGTTAACGAAAATAAGGTGGTTTATGGCGATGCCGGAATATTTGATGTTTTTACCCTGCCCATGATAGATGGCGACCCCAAAACAGCACTAAAAGAACCAAACACCATTGTATTGACCGAAAATGCTGCCAAAAAATATTTTAATAGTATTCAGGTAGTAGGCCGTTACATTACACTGGTAAACAGCAACGTTAATTATAAAATAACCGGGGTGCTGCGCAATATCCCTTCGCAATCGCACTTTAATTTTGACTTCTTTATGTCTATGCCTTCGCTTGAATCAAGCAAAGGCAACAACTGGAACGGCTTTAGCTTTACTACCTATGCTTTACTTAAACCAGGGGCAAATGGCAACCTGTTTGAAAAAAAGGTCAATAACCTGTTTCGCAAATATTTTGCACAGCAACCTGGCTTTAGCTGGAAAAACTTTGAGAAAAGCGGTAACGCCATCAGTCTTACTTTAACCCCGCTAACCAGCATTCACCTTACTTCCAATCGCCAGTATGAGTTTGAGCCCAACAGCAGCATGGAGTATATTTACACTTTTTCGGCCATAGCTTTATTCATATTGCTGATAGCCTGCATCAACTTCATGAACCTATCTACCGCACGTTCGGCAAACAGGGCTCGTGAGGTGGGGGTGCGTAAAGTATTAGGCTCATCACGAAAAAACCTGATACTGCAGTTTCTTGCTGAATCTTTACTGACTACATTTTTTGCCACGATGATAGCGTTAGTTGCTGCCTGGTTGCTGTTGCCGCTATTTAATCAGGTATCTGGCAAAGAATTGAATATATCGGCACAAACACTTAGCTGGCTTTTGCCTGCACTTTTGCTCATCATGTTAATAGTAGGCGTAGTAGCAGGCTCATACCCGGCATTTTATCTTTCTGGTTTTGAACCTATCAAGGTATTAAAAGGGCGGCTCTCCACCGGTTTTAAAGGCGGGGGCTTTCGCAATTTTTTAGTAGTGATGCAGTTTTCCATATCAATATTTTTAGTGATCGGTACTCTGGTGATTTATAATCAGCTAAACTACATCCGCAATAAAGACCTTGGATTTGACAGAAACCACGTATTGGTGGTAAAAAACACCATTGGGCTAAGTAATGCCCGGCTATTTAAACAACAAGTTAAGGGGATCAGCGGAGTTGCGAATGCCTCGTTGAGTGGCTTTATACCTACCGGAAGGCTCAGACAGCCCAACTCAGTTTTTACCAATAAAGTGCCCAACTCCCGGAACGCTTTATTCACAGAAATATGGCCGGTTGATGAAGATTATCTGCAAACTATGGGTATGGCTCTTTCCAAAGGCCGCAATTTTAGCAGCCAGATGCCAACAGATTCATTAGGAATGATCATTAACGAAACCGCCGCCCGAATGCTCGGTTTTACTAAAGATCCGTTGAACAAAACGTTATACTATATCCCTGATGGTGGCCCTAATAACAGTGTTAAGCAATATCATATAATAGGCGTAGTAAAAGATTTTAATTTCAGCTCGCTGCGGGATAACATTACCCCGGTAGTAATACTGCTCGAAAATAATAATAACGCGCTTAGTGTAAGGTTTAATGATAACAATTTGAAGCCATACATTGCCCAAATTCAAAATAAATGGAACACCCTATCGCCTAATCAGCATTTTGAGTATTCATTCATGGATGACGATTTTAACTCCGCATATCGTACCGAACAACGTACTGGTTCTCTATTTTTAATTTTCACCACACTTGCCGTATTTATTGCCTGCCTGGGCCTGTTCAGCCTGGCTGCTTACGCCGCAGAGCAACGCAATAAAGAAATAGGCATCCGCAAGGTACTTGGGGCCAGTGTATCAAACATCATGCGTATGCTCTCGGCAGATTTTATCAGGCTGGTGGGTATTGCCTTCATTATAGCCTCGCCGCTGGCATGGTACGCTATGCACAAATGGCTGCAGGGTTTTGCATATCGTGAGGCTATACAGTGGTGGGTTATAGCAGTAGCCGGGCTTGGTGCAATTATCATCGCCTTTATCACCATAAGTTCTCAATCAATAAAAGCTGCCCTGAGTAACCCGGTGGATAGTTTAAGGAGCGAGTAATACCGTTAAAACACCGATTGACCGCGTGGAGGATATTGATAATTTTACTGTGTCATCTAATACCTATTTTAGGTCTTTTGGACCTTTATTTATCGGCATTTTAATTCGTCGGTACTAAAAATTAACAAGTCAGCCTATTAGTCTTAATGAATAAAATTTAACTTATTACTTATCTTAATTTAAAGCCAATACCTATGGATTACAAATTTGATACACTTTCGGCCTTGAAAGTGGCTACTGGTTTAATACCTGGAGACAAAATTACCCTCGAGAAAAATCAAAGGTTTTATCACTACGACGTCATTACCGGAAACTTCGCCGACATAGTTTACCGTACAGTTACCGTTTCCGATTACGAAACAAACTTTCAGGTAGAAACACCCGGGACATTGTATGCAGATGATGGTTATATAATAAGATTACAGGGAACAAACTTATTTGCCAAACTATCGGTTTCCTTACAAAAGTTATATTTCAATTTTGACATGTATGACTTTGATGCGGGTAGCGCAACAAGAAAAAACAATGCTTTTTCTGCGTTATTTAATGTCGTTCACACCGCTTTTGAAGATGCTGAAGTCATCATAGAGCTAAATCCAAATCTTGGGCAGCAAGTTTTATTCTTACCTTTCGCGCACAATATTGGAGGCACTATTTATGATTGGTTCATACCCAATGTTACTTTCAAGATAGGACCCGGAACATATATTAAAGCTGACAGCCCCAATAACAGGTATAAATGCAGATTTGATATTGGTGAATATCAGCAAGTATTTGTTCCCATTCCTTTAAATTCAACTTCCAACCGCTTCACTTTTGAGCCGGTCAATGAAAAAATTTATCCGCAATGGTTTGGTGCCAAATTTGATTATGACGCAGGAATTAAATCAGAAATACAAATCAGATTTCCATCAAACTGCACAACTTCGGGCAACATTATGTTTGATTTTGGGGAAGTACCCTACATCGCGAACAGACCACGTACCGAGGGGGACACTTATGATAATTATCATTATGCGGATCTAACGGATGAACAGCGTAAAATGATAATTACAGTTCCTGTAATTGCAGATGAGACCAATGACACCGTTATGAGAAAAGTAAGGATGGCTTTATGGAGACACCCCAAGCTCAATTTTTTCTTTAACATACAATATATTGGTCAGGGCACAGGCGGTTCTGATCCTTTATATCCATATATAATTCTCCGGACAACAGGTAACAGAACAATAGAAGAATTAACTGTTGATACTGGCGTTACAGGCGTTACAATTGATACTTTTACAAAACAGGGTAGGAATCCCTCAACAACTTACACGGATGATTATCCAGCTTTTGAAACCCTTTTTAATGTTCTCAGTAAAACTTATAATACTGCCGGAAACAGAAGAATTTTTCATGTTGTTTTCACATCCGAAACCGGTAAATCATGTGCATTAAGCAATATTGTAATGGTTCAAAGTGGTAATTTGTCATTGGATTTTTTCACTGATGTCTATTCTGTTAAAACCAACATGACAGGTTACGTATTGGATGCTGGTGGTAATAAAACCACACCTGAGAATCACAACCAACAAGGGATTGGTGTTTTTAATTTCATTAATGAAACATTAAACCAGTTAGAACCATTTGGAAAAATAGAAATTATTGGGCACAATACTACTTTTGATTCAAATATGGATAAGAACATGATTCACTACGCACATTGGGAATCAGGTGGCGGGGTAGTTAAAGATGTCAATAATTATGGGGGTAGTTGTGTAAGAATGTCTTTTGTTAACGGAGCAAAAATATCAGGTGTTAATTTTGTTAACTCACTTGATCATGGATTAGTACTTGCATCTGTTAGGGATATTTGGGTTGATAACTGTCAATTTTGGAATGCGGCTACTCAAAACGGTGTTAATATTGGCGGTAATCTATATCAAAATTGGGAGCATTTTGGTCCAACGGGCGAATGGGACGTTTTTCGTTATAATGACTATTCCAAATCTGCAGGTTGGAGAAATTCAATCAGGGTAACTAATTGTGATGCCTATTACTGTGCCGATTTTGGATTTGGCGAATTCCTGGGATCAGATGTATTCATAGATAATTGCAAAGCTTATTATTGCGGAAATTTCCGCCAAAGTTCACAGTTCGGAAAAGGTGGGGGATTTGGCTGTGAAAGTTCAACTTATATGAGTATACAGCATAAAACTATATTCTCTAATATTAAGTCAATAGAATGCATCTGCAGAGGAATCCACATCGATGGATCAGCTGTTAATGTAATTAACGCTGAATTTGATACAATCTATTCCCAGTACACAATTGATGATTTTTCTTATGATAGTCAATCAGCATCATACAAACTTGTTGACATTAACACAAATCCACCTTCAAATCTTGCCCCTTTTAAAGCTTTTAAAGTCCCTACAGCACTGGACGATGATCGTTTGTTCAGAGAGTGTGCTATAGTTTTAGCAAACACTGATAATGTTAGCCTTGATAATATTACCATCAGCAATTGCTACGGATATGGAATTGGAATTTACAGAAAAGGAGCCGATAATCTCCTCAAAAATATTAAGCTTAATAACATAAGAATTATTAACTGTGCCGCAGAAGCAATAGCGATGAAGCTTCCAAAAGAGGTACGGATTGAAAACATTACAATAAATGGCGTTAATGTAAAAAAAAACAATTTTTGGGAAACATTACTTCCTATTGATTATGGCAACAGTGCTATAAAATATATTGATGGAACTCTAAGTACCACTGAAATACAGATTTATATAGATGGAATTTGGCTGATTGGTGATAATCCCAATACAAATTCGATGTTGCTTATAGATAAAAACATTACCGTTAACAAAGGTGTGTTTACCAAAGATCCAGCAGTATTGAATTACTCAAAAACCGCGAATGCCACGAACTCCATCATTAATGAAATTTACATGCAGCGAACCGACAATAAAGACATTGAAATAACTGACCCCAGTAAGGGCTTGATCTTAATGTCTCCGGACGGCCATCGATGGAGAATAACGGTAAACAATGCCGGGGCATCTGTTATTTCTGCGGTATAAACTTCTTGAGCAAACATATAAGTTCGCAAAGCGGTTATAATTGCTATAAATTAGTTTCATGAAAGCAGTAGTTATAACCCGCCCTGGCGAACCGTCAGTTTTGCAGTTAGCCGAAAGGCCAAAACCTGCGTATGCAGCCAACGAAGTGTTGGTTAAAGTTATGGCGGCTGGTGTAAACCGACCCGATGTAAAACAGCGCGAGGGTAAATATCCGCCACCCGCTGGTGTTGTTCAGGATATTCCGGGGCTGGAAATAGCAGGTGTCATAGCTGAAACGGGAGCAGATGTTACCCGCTGGAAGGTTGGCGACGAAGTTTGCGCCCTCGTGGCAGGTGGCGGCTATGCCGAATACTGCAGCGCTCCTGAAGGGCAGTGCCTGGCGGTTCCTGATGGATTGTCATTTATAGAAGCTGCATCATTACCTGAAACCTTTTTTACTGTTTGGAGCAATGTGTTTGACCGTGGCAATTTAAAGGGTAATGAAACCCTGCTGGTTCACGGCGGCTCCAGTGGTATTGGGGTAGCGGCCATACAAATGGCCAAAGCTTTGGGCCATAAAGTATATGTAACGGCAGGCTCTGATGAAAAATGCAACTTTTGCGAGCAATTAGGAGCAGTTAAAGCCATCAACTACAAAAAAGAAAACTTTGCCCAGGTAATTGAACAGCTAACCGGCGGCAATGGCGTTGATGCGATACTGGATATGATAGGCGGCGATTACACTCCCGGCAATATAAAATCACTGGCGGTTGAGGGCCGGCTGGTGATGATCAACGCCATGAATGGCAAGGATGCACTGATTGATCTGTCGCAGCTAATGATGAGAAGACTGACCATTACCGGCTCGACTTTGCGGGGCAGGGATACCGCGTTTAAAAGCAATATTGCTCAAAAGCTGCAAAAAAGCATTTGGCCACTACTGGCATCAGGAGCAATAAAACCAATAATACACGCAACTTTTCCGGCAGCCGAGGCCGGCAAAGCACATGAACTGATGGAAAGCAGCGCCCATATTGGCAAAATCATACTCAGTTTTGAGCAATAGACTGTGCAAAATACACGTGTAGAAAATATCATGCAAAAATGTTGCCCTTAGTGTTTAAATATTTAAACAGAAATTTTATCTTTGCGCCTCTGAAATAGCATCTTAGTATTTATACGTAAGATGTTATTAAAAAGGAAAATTCTTTAAAAACACCAGGTTATATATGCCAAACATTGGAAAAATATCACGGATCATTGGTCCGGTAGTTGACGTAAGTTTCGCTGATGACGCTCATCTTCCTAAAATTTATGACGCGTTAGAGATCACGAAAGATAATGGCCAGAAAATCATTTTAGAAGTTCAACAGCATTTAGGTGAAGATCGCGTACGTGCGATCGCGATGGATTCAACAGACGGATTGCTACGTGGCATGAAAGTTCTGGATACCGAAGCAGCTATTAAAATGCCGGTTGGCGAAAATATCAAAGGCCGTGTATTCAACGTAGTTGGTGATGCTATTGATGGTATTACCAATTTAGATAAATCCGCTGGTCGCCCTATCCACGCTACCCCTCCACGTTTCGAAGATCTATCTACCGAAACTGAGGTATTGTTTACAGGTATCAAAGTTATCGACTTGTTAGAGCCTTACGTAAAAGGTGGTAAAATTGGTTTGTTTGGTGGTGCTGGTGTTGGTAAAACAGTATTGATCCAGGAACTGATCAACAACATCGCTAAAGCTTATGCTGGTTTATCGGTATTTGCGGGTGTTGGAGAGCGTACACGTGAAGGTAATGACCTTTTACGTGAGATGCTTGAATCAGGCATTATAAAATATGGTGATGCATTTATGCACTCTATGGAAGAAGGCGGTTGGGATTTAAGCAAAGTGGATAACGAAGCTTTGAAAGATTCAAAAGCAACCTTCGTGTTCGGTCAGATGAACGAGCCTCCAGGTGCACGTGCACGTGTGGCATTATCAGGATTAACCATTGCCGAGTACTTCCGTGATGGTGAAGAAGATGGTAAAGGTCGTGATATCCTTTTCTTTATTGATAACATTTTCCGCTTTACACAAGCAGGTTCTGAAGTATCGGCGTTATTAGGTCGTATGCCATCAGCAGTGGGTTACCAGCCAACACTGGCTACTGAAATGGGTACCATGCAAGAACGTATTACTTCAACCAAACGTGGTTCAATTACATCTGTACAGGCTGTTTACGTACCTGCGGATGACTTGACTGACCCTGCGCCGGCAACAACATTTGCCCACTTAGATGCTACTACAGTACTTTCACGTAAAATTGCCGAGTTAGGTATCTATCCTGCGGTGGATCCATTGGATTCAACTTCACGTATCCTTAGCCCAGCTATTTTAGGTGACGAGCACTACAATACTGCTCAACGCGTAAAAGAAACCTTACAACGTTACAAAGAGCTACAGGATATCATCGCTATTTTGGGTATGGACGAGTTATCTGAAGAAGATAAACTTGTTGTATCACGTGCCCGTCGTGTTCAGCGTTTCCTTTCTCAGCCGTTCCACGTAGCCGAGCAATTTACCGGCTTAAAAGGCGTATTGGTTGATATCAAAGAAACCATCAAAGGCTTCAACATGATCATGGACGGTGAAGTTGACGAATATCCTGAAGCTGCATTCAACTTAGTTGGCAGCATTGAAGATGCCATTGAAAAAGGTAAAAAATTATTAGCTGAAGCTAACGCTTAATAGAATCAAGACATAAGAGACAAGAATCAAGACAAAGGAGTTAATCTTAGATCTTGATTCTTAACTCGTGAATCTAAACAAAAATGACTTTAGAAATTCTTACACCCGATAAAAAAGTATACGAAGGCGAGGCCGCATCGGTAACCGTTCCGGGTGCTTTGGGATTATTTGAAATATTAAATAACCACGCGCCTATCATCTCTACTTTACAGGACGGTAAGCTTACTGTACGTGGTGGCAGTGCCGCTAAAGAGGAAGTTTTTTATATTAAAGGCGGTGTTGTTGAAGTATTGAACAATAAGGTGATTATTCTGGCTGAAGGTATTCAGCACAAATAACCTTATACCCCAATATCTCATAAAAACGTCCGGGTATAAATCCCCGGACGTTTTTTTTTGATCTTTTTTTCCTTGGATGTTCATGCAAAGAACAAGATCGGCAGCCAGTGAACAAAGTGAACTCGTTTTTTAATGACTCACACCTAAAAGTTATTTAAATTAACAGAAGATAAATTTCAAGGCAAATAATATAAAGCAAAGCGACATTTTTTAAGTGGAAATTACAGGCACGGCAGGCCGATTTTTTAAAAGTTTTATTGCAGCAGTGGCCGTTTCAGGAAGAAAATCAGCAACTTACTATGCATGCATAAAATATGTACCGAATACCGTTTTGAACTTTGGTCTATTTTATAAAATATATTATTCTTAAATTTATAATTTAAACAGAATTAAAAATTATTTTTATGTAATTTTTAAGAATAAAATACTTTTTTGAAAAATTTATACGCCCCTATTGTTATTCTTTGTCGCTATATCTACCTTACAAATACTGATTTGCACAGTTAGAATAAACCAGGACAACAAGCAAAATTATTTACAAATAAGTCTATCATATAAAACAAAATGAGTTCATCATCAGATACCACAGCGGCTATAGAATTGAACAAGTATAGCAAAACCTTTACGCAAGATCCTACCCAGCCTGCAGCACAGGCTATGCTTTATGGCATTGGCTTAACCGACGATGACATGAAAAAAGCACAGGTGGGTGTAGCAAGCATGGGTTACGATGGTAATACCTGCAACATGCACTTGAACGATCTGGCTAAGCTGGTTAAGCAGGGTATCTGGGATGAGGATCTGGTGGGCCTTATATTCCATACTATTGGTGTAAGCGATGGCATGAGCAATGGTACCGAAGGTATGCGCTACTCATTAATGAGCCGCGATATTATTGCCGACTCAATTGAAGCGGTTACAGGCGCACAGTACTATGATGGTTTAATTACCCTGCCGGGCTGCGATAAAAATATGCCGGGTTCTATCATGGCTATGGGCCGGTTAAACCGCCCGTCTATCATGGTATATGGTGGCACTATTAAACCAGGTCACTGGAAAGGTGAGGATCTGAATATTGTATCTGCTTTCGAGGCTTTAGGTAAAAAGATAGCCGGACAAATAGACGATGTTGATTTTATGGGCGTAATCAAAAACGCCTGTCCGAGCGCCGGTGCTTGCGGCGGTATTTATACTGCCAACACAATGGCCGCAGCTATTGAGGCATTGGGTATGAGCTTACCTTACTCATCATCAAACCCAGCTTTAAGCGACGAGAAGAAAGCAGAATGCCTTGCAGCAGGTAAAGCGATAAAAGTATTGCTTGAGCGCGATATAAAACCATCGGACATCATGACCCGCAAGGCGTTTGAGAATGCCATGGTAGTAATCATGGTTTTGGGCGGATCGACTAACGCCGTGTTGCACCTTATTGCAATGGCCAAAAGCGTTGGCGTTAAAGTAACGCAGGACGATTTTCAGACAGTAAGTAACCGCATCCCCGTATTGGCCGATATGAAGCCAAGCGGTAAATACATGATGGAAGACTTGCACCATATTGGCGGTGTTCCGGCTGTAATGAAATATTGCCTTGCACAGGGCTGGCTGCACGGCGACTGCCTTACCGTGACCGGCAAAACCATTGCTGAAAACTTAGCAGAAGTACCTGAACTGAGCTTTGATACACAGAAGATCATCCTTCCGGTAGAGAATCCTATAAAAGCTACCGGCCACTTACAAATACTGTACGGAAACCTTGCCGAAGGTGGCAGTGTAGCCAAAATTACCGGTAAAGAAGGTACCAGCTTTGAAGGTCCTGCCCGTGTGTTCGACGGTGAATTTGAATTGATACAAGGCATACAAAGCGGCCGAGTTAAAAAGGGCGATGTTGTGGTTATTCGCAACGTTGGACCAAAAGGCGCACCAGGTATGCCCGAAATGCTTAAACCTACCTCTGCCATATTTGGAGCAGGCCTGGGCAGTTCAGTAGCATTAATTACAGATGGCCGTTTCTCTGGTGGTACTCATGGCTTCGTCGTCGGTCACATCACGCCTGAAGCTTATGATGGCGGCGGTATCGCTTTTGTGAAAGACGAAGATCGTATTGAGATTGATGCCATTAACCGTACTATCAATGTTAAGCTGAGTGATGAAGAATTTGCCGCCCGCAAGGCTGCATGGCAGCAGCCGGCGCTTAAAGTAAGCAAAGGCCTGCTATACAGATATGCTAAAACAGTAAGTAATGCAGCAGAAGGTTGCGTTACTGATGAAATGCCGTAAGGTTATACGTATAACGTTTTACGTTGTACGCAAGTAAAAAAGATAACAATAAAAACGTATCACGTAAAACGTTATACGTAAACATAATAAACATACAACATAATACCCAACACTATGGAAGTTGCACAGGAAACACTCACTACACCCGCTCCAAAAACAGCGGTAGAAGTTTCAGGATCAGTAGCATTATTGGAGGCATTAATTGTTGAAGGTGTTGATACCATCTTTGGCTACCCGGGTGGCGCTATCATGCCCATCTATGATGCTCTGTTTGATTATAATGATAAACTGAACCACATCCTGGTCCGCCACGAACAGGGTGGCATCCATGCAGGACAGGGCTATGCCCGCACATCAGGCAAAGTTGGTGTTGTGTTCGCCACCAGCGGTCCGGGTGCAACTAACCTGGTAACAGGTTTGGCCGATGCACAGATTGACAGTACACCAGTGGTATGTATAACCGGTCAGGTATTCGCGCATCTTTTAGGTACCGATGCTTTCCAGGAAACCGACGTAATCAATATCACCACACCGGTAACCAAATGGAACTACCAGGTAACTGACGCCAACGAAATTCCCGAGGTTATTGCCAAAGCTTTCTATATAGCTAAAAGTGGTCGCCCCGGTCCAGTGTTAATTGATATTACCAAAAACGCGCAGATACAAAAATTCAACTTTGAAGGTTATACGCCATGTAATCATATCCGCAGCTACAGGCCAAAACCTATAGTACGCCCGCAATATGTTGAAGAAGCAGCAGCACTCATCAATCAGGCTAAAAAACCATTTATTATCTGGGGCCAGGGTGTAATACTGGGCAGTGCCGAACAGGAATTTAAGGCCTTTGTTGAAAAAAGTGGTATTCCGGCGGCATGGACTGTTTTAGGTGCCGGCGCTATACCAACAGATCATCCGCAAAACGTGGGTATGCTCGGGATGCATGGTAACTACGGCCCTAACGTATTAACCAATGAGTGCGATGTGCTGATTGCTATAGGCATGCGTTTTGACGACCGTGTAACCGGCCGTTTAGATAAATATGCGAAACAGGCAAAAGTAGTTCATTTGGATATTGACCCGGCCGAGATCGACAAGAACGTAAAATCAACCGTACCGGTATGGGGCGACTGTAAAGAAACCCTCCCTATGCTTACCAAGCTTGTAGAGGAAAAGCAGCATACCGATTGGCTGAACACATTTAATGAATACACTCGAAAAGAGGTTGAAGCCGTAATTCATGATGAACTTAACCCTACTACGCCAGAAATGACTATGGGTGAGGTTATTAAACAGTTAAATGAAATTACCAAAGGCGAGGCTATTATAGTAACCGACGTAGGTCAGCACCAGATGGTGGCCTGCCGCTATGCCAAATTCAACAACACCCGCAGTAACGTTACCAGTGGTGGTTTAGGCACTATGGGCTTTGCTCTTCCAGCTGCTATAGGTGCCAAGTTTGGCGCAAAAGACCGCACAGTGGTTGCCATTATTGGCGATGGCGGTTTCCAGATGACGCTACAGGAATTAGGAACCATCATGCAGTCTGGCATCGATGTTAAGATCATCATCCTTAACAATCGTTTCCTGGGTATGGTTAGGCAATGGCAGGAGTTGTTTAACGAACGTCGTTATTCGTTTGTTGACATCCAGAGCCCTGACTTTGTAACCCTGGCATCAGCTTATAACATTCCGGGCAAAAGGATTGATGACCGTACTGATTTGCCAAATGCCATAAACGAGTTACTGAGCACTAAAGGATCATATCTTTTAGAAGTAATGGTAACTAAAGAGAACAACGTGTTTCCGATGGTACCACAAGGATGCAGCGTAGCAGAAATCAGGTTAAAATAAGCGCAGACCAACACCTTTAAATTAGCAGTCATGAGTAATCAAGATATAGAAAAACAGGAATTTAACATCACGGTTTATACCGAAAACCAGATAGGTTTGCTTAGCCGCATTGCTATTATATTTTCACGCCGTAAGATCAATATCGAAAGCCTGAACACCTCTCCTTCGGAGATAGACAAAATTCATCGCTTTAATATTGTAATTACCGAATCGGAAGAAGTGGTACGCAAACTGGTACGCCAGATAGAAAAACAGGTTGAAGTGTTAAAAGCATATTATCATACCAATGAGGATGTTATTTGGCAGGAATTAGCGTTATATAAGGTATCAACCGATGTTATTGCCGAAAAGGTAAGCGTTGAGCGTCTATTGCGTGAGAACGGAGCCCGTGCTGTAGTGATCCGCAAAGATTACACCGTATTTGAAACCACCGGTCACCGTGAGGAAACCGATAACCTGATCAATATACTACAACCTTACGGTCTCATTGAATTTGTGCGCAGCGCGCGCGTAGCCATTATTAAAGATAGCGATGGCTTTAACCGCAAACTGCGCGAGTTTGAAAGACTTGAACCAGGTGAAGATGTTATTGAGAACGAATATCTGAACCAGGGCGAAAAGGTATTTACTATGTAAAGCCCCCGACTCCCTGATAGGAGAGTTAGAGAATAATTAAATTACAACCTTAAATAAAATCAGTGAAATCACTTTAAATCGGTGAAATCATGAATCATCAAACAAAATAAAACAATGGCAAAATTAAATTTCGGCGGTACTGAAGAAAACGTAGTAACCCGCGAAGAGTTCCCTTTATCAAAGGCTCAGGAAGTATTAAAAGACGAAGTTGTAGCAGTAATTGGCTACGGCGTTCAAGGTCCTGGTCAGGCATTAAACCAAAAAGACAACGGCATCAATGTAATTGTTGGTCAGCGTAAAGGCACTAAAACATGGGATAAAGCAATAAGCGATGGCTTTGTACCCGGCGAAACACTTTTTGAAATTGAAGAAGCTTTACAAAGAGGCACTGTTATTTGCTATTTATTAAGTGACGCAGCACAGATCGCATTATGGCCAACTGTTAAAAAGCACCTCACCCCGGGTAAAGCATTATACTTTTCTCATGGTTTTGGTATCACCTTTAACGAGCAAACCGGTATCGTTCCTCCTGCAGATGTTGACGTATTTTTAGTTGCCCCTAAAGGATCAGGTACTTCATTGCGCCGTATGTTCCTGCAAGGCCGTGGCTTAAATTCAAGCTATGCAATTTTCCAGGATGCAACTGGCAAAGCATTTGAGCGCGTAATTTCATTAGGTATTGCTGTAGGTAGCGGTTACCTGTTTGAAACTAACTTCAAAAAAGAAGTTTACAGCGATTTAACCGGTGAGCGTGGTACACTGATGGGTTGTATCCAGGGTATTTTTGCAGCACAGTATGATGTATTGCGCAGCAAAGGCCACTCTCCATCTGAGGCCTTTAACGAAACTGTTGAAGAATTAACTCAATCATTGATGCCACTGGTTGCAGAAAACGGTATGGACTGGATGTACGCCAATTGTTCAACTACTGCACAACGCGGCGCTTTGGATTGGTGGAAAAAATTCCGTGACGCTACTAAACCAGTATTTGAAGAATTATACGAAAGTGTTGCTACCGGTAAAGAGTCACAACGTTCTATCGATTCAAACAGCCAGCCTGATTACCGCGAAAAATTAGACGCAGAACTGAAAGAATTACGCGAAAGCGAATTATGGCAGGCAGGTAAAACTGTACGCAGCTTACGTCCTGAAAACCAGGTTGTAGAAGCATAATAAAGTTTTAAGTTATGAGTATAAAGTAGTGAGTTCTTTCAGAGCTCACTACTTATTTCAAAACTCATCACTCAAAACTGAATACTAAAAATTACTATCATGGGACAAACATTATTTGATAAAATTTGGGATGCACACGTCGTCAGTAGCAACGAGGGTTTTCCTGATATTTTATACATTGACACACATTTCATACACGAGGTAACCAGTCCGCAGGCATTTGATGGTTTGCGCAACAGAGGTTTACCGGTTTTCAGGCCCAAACAAACAGTGGCCACTGCAGATCATAACGTTCCTACAATTGATCAGCACCTTCCCATCAAAGAAGAACTTTCTCGCTACCAGGTTGATATGCTCACCAAAAACTGTAAAGAATTTGGTATTGAACTGTATGGCTTGGGTCACCCTTTTCAGGGTATAGTACACGTAATAGGCCCCGAGCTGGGTATTACCCGTCCCGGTGGTACTTATGTTTGCGGCGATAGTCATACTTCAACACATGGCGCCTTTGGTGCCATAGCGTTTGGCATAGGCACCTCGCAGGTTGAGCAGGTAATGGCTACCCAGTGTTTACTGCAATCGCGCCCAAAAAGGATGAAGATTGAAGTTAACGGCAAACTGCATAAAGGTGTAGGCGCTAAAGACATCATCCTCTATATTATTTCACAGATCTCTGCCGCTGGCGGTACGGGTTATGCTGTAGAATATGCCGGCCATACCATTCGCTCTTTAAGTATGGAAGGCCGTATGACCATCTGCAACATGAGTATTGAAATGGGTGCACGCTGTGGTTTGATTGCTCCGGATGAAACAACCATTGAATATGTAAAAGGCCGCGAATTTGCCCCTAAAGGCGAAGAGTGGGACAAAGCAGTAGCTTACTGGAAAACTTTATACTCTGACGCTGATGCGCAGTTTGATGAAGTATTATCCTTTAAAGCCGAAGATATTGAGCCAATGATCACCTACGGAACAAACCCCGGTATGGGTATTGGCGTTACACAGCATGTTCCTGAAACGGCTTCGTTTGAAGCAAAAGAACAGGGATCATACAAAAAAGCCCTGGAATACATGGGCCTGCATGATGATGAGCAGCTATTGGGCAAACCAATTGATTATGTTTTCATAGGCAGCTGTACCAATTCACGCATTGAGGATTTGCGCCAGGTAGCCGAATTTGTAAAAGGCAAACACAAGGCAGATAATGTTACCGTTTGGGTGGTTCCGGGATCAAAACAGGTACAGGAACAAGCCATTCGCGAAGGGCTCGACAAAATATTTGATGCCGCCGGCTTTCCGCTTCGCGAACCAGGATGCAGCGCTTGCCTTGGTATGAACGAAGATAAAATACCGGCAGGTAAATATTGCGTATCAACCTCTAACCGTAATTTTGAAGGCCGTCAGGGACCAAATTCCCGCACCTTCCTGGCCAGCCCACTCACCGCGGCGGCATCGGCCATTACCGGTAAGGTTACAGATATAAGAACGTTTCTGAAAGAAGAAGAGTTAGTTAGCTAATATGTCATTGGGAGCGTAGCGTGGCAATCTCATCATGCAAATTCAACATCCGGCACCGTGAGATTGCTTCGTTCCTCGCAATGACAAAAAGAAAATAACATGGCAACCAAAATATTCAAACATATACAAACCAGCGTAGTGCCTCTTCCCATTGAGAACATCGATACGGATCAGATTATTCCCGCTCGTTTTTTGAAAGCCACCACCCGTGAAGGTTTTGGCAACAACTTATTCCGCGACTGGCGTTTTGATGAGAACGATAATCCGAAAGAAGATTTCGTGCTTAATCACCCTACCTTCAGCGGCAAGGTCCTGGTGGCAGGTAAAAACTTTGGCTGTGGCAGTAGCCGTGAACATGCGGCCTGGGCCATTGCGGATTATGGTTTCGACGCCGTAGTAAGCAGCTTTTTTGCCGATATATTTAAAGGCAACGCGCTCAACAACGGTCTTTTACCAGTACAGGTGAGCGACGATTTCCTGAAAAAAATATTTGATGCCGTTTATGCCGATCATAAAGCTGAAATTGAGATCGATCTTGAAAAGCAGCTGATCATCATATCAGCTACCGGCGAACAGGAAAGCTTTGAGATTAACCCTTATAAAAAAGCCTGTTTAATAAATGGCTACGATGATATTGATTACATCCTGAGCAAAAAAGAATTAATACAACAATTTGAAAATTCAGCCCTCTAACCGCCTGAAGGGGGAACAAAAGGTTCTGATAATAATAAAATAATAACTAACACAATCAAAAAATTCCCCCTTTAGGGGGTTAGGGGGCTAAATGGCACTTAAAAAACACATATTAGTAATACCAGGTGATGGTATCGGTACCGAAGTAACTACATGGGGTAAGGCCGTTCTGGAAAAGATAGGGCAGCAATTTGGTCACGAGTTCAGTTTTGACGAAGCCCTGATGGGTCATGCAGGCATTGAAGTTACCGGCAACCCACTACCCGATGAAACACTTGCTAAAGCAAAAGCCAGCGATGCCATTTTATTTGGTGCCATTGGCCATATTAAATATGATAATGATCCATCAGCAAAGGTTCGTCCGGAGCAGGGTTTGTTAAAAATACGTAAGGAGCTTGGCCTGTATGCCAATCTGCGCCCTATCATGCTGTTTGATGAACTGCTGGATGCATCAAGCCTGAAACCGGAAATACTGAAAGGAACCGATATTCTTTTCTTCCGCGAGTTAACGGGGGATGTTTATTTCGGCGAGAAAAAACGCAGTGAAGACCGCAATACCGCATCCGACCTGATGGTTTATTCACGCTACGAAGTTGAACGCATTGCCATTAAAGCATACGAGGCGGCCCGTGTACGTGGCAAAAGGTTATGCTCTGTTGATAAAGCAAACGTGCTGGAAGCATCACGCCTGTGGCGCGAGGTGGTACAGGAAATAGCCAAGCAATACCCTGATGTGGAGACTGAACACATGTTTATTGACAATGCAGCCATGCAGCTGGTCAAAAATCCTAAAAAGTTTGATGTGGTATTAACCGCCAATCTTTTTGGCGATATTTTAACCGACGAGGCATCACAAATTGCCGGTTCTATGGGCATGCTTGCATCAGCCTCAATTGGCGATGGTACAGGGTTCTTTGAGCCTATCCATGGTTCGGCACATGATATTGCTGGGCAGGACAAAGCCAATCCGCTGGCATCAATATTGTCGGTTGCTTTAATGCTGGAGATCAGTTTTGGATTAAAAGAAGAAGCCAAACTTATAACCTCGGCTATTGACAAAGCGTTAAAAGAAGGTTACCGTACCGGTGATATTGCTGATGCCAATACTGATAGGAGCAAAGTTTTAGGCACTAAGGCAATGGGCCAAAAGGTGCTGGAGTATTTGTAACCCCATTTCTCTAAAGGGGTGCAGGAAAAATAAATCGGTGTAATCAAAAAACATCGGTGCAATCTGAAAGAACATGAAATGGAACGCTGATTTATACGACCAAAAGCACGCCTTTGTATTTCAATACGGTGAGGAGGTGCTTGAATTATTGGATGCTAAACCCGGCGAATATATACTTGACCTGGGTTGCGGCACCGGCCATTTAACGCAGCAAATAAAGGATAAGGGTGCTAAGGTAAAAGGCACCGACCTTTCTCCTGATATGATTGCGCAGGCAAAAGCAAAGTACCCTGAAATTGATTTCGTGGTAGAAAATGCTGTCGACTTTTTTACAGATACCCCGTACGACGCTGTATTTTCGAACGCGGCTCTGCATTGGATACTGGATCAAAACGGCATGATGCGCAGCGTTTACAACAGCCTTAAACATGGCGGCAGGTTTGTAGCCGAAATGGGAGGTAAAGGCAATGTTGCCCGTTTAATTGAAGCCACACAACTGGTACTGCAAAACCATGGCTATCATGAACAAGCTGATGCTAAAATGTGGTACTTCCCGTCAATCGGAGAGTATACTACCAAACTGGAAGAACATGGTTTCAAAGTGAGCTACGCTGTTCATTACGACCGTAAAACACCTTTGCGGGATGGCGATCAGGGTGTAGCTAAATGGGTTACCATGTTTGGCGCGCAATACCTGGAAACGATTCCGGAAAATGAAAAACAGCAGATATTGACAGAAATAACCCAAAAGCTTGAACCCTACTATAATGAAGGCGGCCAATGGTACGCTGACTATAAAAGGTTAAGGTTTGTGGCAGTGAAATAAGGTTAAATGTTGTACGTGATACGTTTTACGTGCAATAGCTTAAAATAATTGAATAACGTAAAACTTAAAACGTAATACGTACAACTAAAAAACTAAAAAGATATGTTACACGATCCCAACCGCGTTTATGTTTTTGATACCACGCTTCGCGATGGCGAGCAGGTACCGGGTTGCCAGTTAACAACCCCAGAAAAAATTGAGATAGCTAAAGAGCTTGAACTGCTGGGCGTGGATATTATTGAAGCAGGCTTCCCGGTTTCAAGTCCGGGCGATTTTAACAGCGTTGTTGAAATTTCAAAGGCTGTAAAAGAACCTACCGTATGCGCCCTTACCCGGGCCAACAAGGGCGATATTGACGCTGCCATCGAGTCACTGAAATATGCCAAACGTCCGCGTATCCATACCGGTATTGGCTCATCAGATATGCACATCAAGCATAAATTCAACAGCACACGCGAAGAAATACTGGAACGTGCCGT
This sequence comes from Mucilaginibacter sabulilitoris, assembly GCF_034262375.1. Taxonomy (NCBI): domain Bacteria; kingdom Pseudomonadati; phylum Bacteroidota; class Sphingobacteriia; order Sphingobacteriales; family Sphingobacteriaceae; genus Mucilaginibacter; species Mucilaginibacter sabulilitoris. The sequence goes on along the minus strand of NZ_CP139558.1, from coordinate 1,788,674 downwards.
TGAAGCTGTTAAATATGCCAAACGTGCCGTTGAAGATATTGAGTTTTATGCAGAAGATGCCGGCCGCGCCGACGTGGAATTCTTAGCTAAAATGGTGGAGGCCGTAATTGCCGCCGGTGCTACCGTGGTAAATATTCCGGATACCAATGGCTATTGCCTGCCCGATCAGTATGGTAGCAAGATCAAATTCCTGAAGGAAAACGTAAAAAATATCGATAAGGCCATTATTTCGGTGCATTGCCATAACGATTTGGGTTTGGCTACCGCCAACTCTATAGCCGGCTTGCAAAATGGTGCCCGCCAGATTGAAGGTACCATTAACGGTATTGGCGAACGCGCGGGTAATACTTCTATTGAAGAGGTGGTCATGATCCTGAAAACACACCAGGTGCTTGGCTTACATACCAACATTAATGCTAAAAACTTTTTTGAACTGAGCCGCATGATCAGCACGCAAATGCGCATGCCGGTACAGCCCAATAAAGCCATTGTAGGCAGTAATGCATTTGCCCACAGCTCTGGCATTCACCAGGACGGCTTCCTGAAAAACAGGGAGAACTATGAAATCATACGTCCCGAGGATGTGGGTTTCCCAAGCGCCAGCATTGTACTTACTGCCCGCAGCGGCAGGCACGCACTCAAATTCCACCTCGAACGTTTGGGTATCAACTTGAACAAAGAAGAACTGGCCGAGGTGTATAACAACTTTTTAACGCTTGCAGATGCCAAACTTGATATAAATGACGACGATTTGTTGAGTTTAGTAGCGCATAAGCTGGTAAAAAATTAATAATGGAAACTGAAACTAAAAACCAGCTTGATTTTGAATCGGCAAATGAACGACTGAAGGGTGTTGTAAGGCGTACGCCGCTTGAATACAATGCCGGCCTGTCGGCAAAATATGAATGTGAGGTTTACCTCAAACGCGAAGACCTGCAGGTAGTGCGTTCCTATAAACTTCGTGGTGCATATAACATGATCAGCCAGCTCAGCGCTGAGGAGTTAAGTCGCGGCGTAGTATGTGCCAGCGCAGGTAACCATGCGCAGGGTGTAGCTTTTAGCTGTAATGCTTTAGGTACCAAAGGTGTAATCTTTATGCCCGAGATAACTCCAAAACAAAAAGTTACCCAAACAGAAATGCATGGGCATGGTAATATCGAGATAGTTTTAACTGGTGATACTTTTGACGACTGCCTACGTGAGGCATTGATATATACCGAAGCTCATGAGATGACATTTATCCCCCCATTTGATGATTACCGTATTATTGAAGGGCAGGGAACCGTTGGCTTAGAGATATTAGAAGACCTGCCCGGGGTTGAAGCTGTTATTATGCCTATTGGTGGCGGCGGCATGGCTGCTGGTACAGGCACTTATTTAAAGCAGCATGTGCCGGGAGTTTACCTGATAGGTGTAGAACCGGAAGGCGCCCCATCAATGTTAAAAGCGATGGAACAGGGCGAGCCTATTACATTGCCGGAGATTGACCGCTTTGTTGACGGTGCGGCGGTAAAACGCGTAGGTACCTTAACCTATGAAATTTGCCGTAATGTACTCGACGATATGTTACTGGTACCCGAAGGCAAGGTTTGCACCACTATATTGAAGTTATATAATGAAGATGCCATTGTAGCCGAACCTGCCGGTGCACTTTCCGTTGCGGTACTTGATGCCTGTAAAGATAAGATCAAAGGAAAAAAAGTGGTTTGTATAGTGAGCGGCGGTAACAATGATATTGCCCGCATGCAGGAGATCAAAGAGAAATCACTACTGTATGAAGGTCTTAAACATTATTTCATTGTACGTTTTCCACAACGCCCAGGTGCTTTAAAATTATTTGTGACCAATGTATTAGGTCCGCATGATGATATTACGAGGTTTGAATTTATCAAGAAGAATGATAAAGAAAATGGCCCTGCACTGGTAGGTATCGAACTGCAATCGGCCGATGATTACCCGGCGCTGTTAAAACGCATGTTAGCTCATCGCTTTAACGTGATTGAACTGAATAAAGACCGGACATTGTTTGAGTACCTGGTTTAAAAATAAACATGTCATTGCGAGAAGGAACAACGAAGCAATCGCGAACTTTACCCACCCGGGGCGATTGCCACGCTTCGCTCGCAATGACATTATAGTAAGTTAATATTCCAACCACTTCCCTGCCCTTACAGCAACTTTATCCCCTTCATTATATTTACCGGGTTCTTCATTTACTACACGCAACAGGGTGCCGCTATGCTCAAGGATCAGGTCTTCATAAAAACCTTTGAACAGAACCTGCTTTACCACCCAGTTTTTTGCCTGGGTAATTACTTTTACCTTTATCCATTCGGGATATATTACAGCATGCTCAGCATTGATCGTAATACTGCAAAGTTTAGCCTCCGAAGCAGTAAGGATATTACAGTTGCTAAGCAATTGCGCGGTGTAAAGGTTACGCGGCGATTGATACAAAATTTTAGGGTGTCCCCGCTCTATTATCTCGCCTTGTTTCAGCACTATCAGGTCATCGGCCATAGAGAGTACCTCGGCAGGGTCATGCGATACCATGATCACCGTTAGCCCAATCTCTTTCACAATCTGCCTGATGTCGTGCTGCAAGCCTTCCCTGAAAGAGGTATCTACCTGGTTAAAGGGCTCGTCAAGCAATAAAATCTGCGGGCGAGTTATAATGGCCCGGGCAATAGCAACACGTTGTTTTTCGCCGCCACTTAAATCAGCTACCCGTTTATCGGCCATGCCGGCCATATTTAGTTGCTGTAGTATTTGTTCGGTTTTTTGCTGTTTGGCATTCAGATCGGTTGCAGGTAACATGGCTGCAACGTTATCCCATACTTTGGCAAACAAATTAAGGTCATCGGTATGCTGGGTAACCATTTTCATGGCGTCATGACCAGGGATAAGCTTTTCTTCAGGCCCCCAAATACGTTCGCCTTTAAATTCAACCACCCCTTCATCAGGCGAAAGCAAACCATACAACAAGCGCAGCAGCGTACTTTTCCCGCTCCCGCTTTCACCAATAATGGCAGTTATTTTACCCTGCTGTATAACAATATCTGTTTTTTTAACGCCGGCCTGGTGTTTACCCGAATATATTTTACTTACCGCAATAGCCTGCAAAAAAGGTGTATCTGACATGGGTTGTAAAGATACAAAATAGTTTAAAGTGCCATCTTACTGTTAAGCTTTTGGCAGGGATACTATAAACTCCGCATATTCAAACTCCTGTGTATCAATATCAAAACTACCATTATGCCCGTTCACAATAATATCATAGCTAAGCGACAAGCCCAAACCCGTGCCTTCGCCTGTTGGCTTTGTGGTAAAAAATGGCTGCAATATTTTATCTTTTATAGAAGGCGATATACCATTACCGTTATCCTTTATTTTAAGCAATATTGAACGTCCGTTATGTTCTGTACTTACTGTAACTGTTGGCTTATAATTTTCACCGGCAACCTTTCGCTTTTGATTCACCGAATAAAAGGCATTATTGAACAAATTGAGCATTACCCTGCTTATATCCTGCTGAACACCCATTACTATAGCCTGATCGGTAAAATTTGTGATCATCTCAGCGTTAAACGATTTGTCTTTTACCCGCATTCCATGATACGATAGTTTAAAAAAGTCTTCTGCTAAACTATTGATATTGATTGGTTGCCTTTCGCCGGTACTGGTTCGGCTATGCTCAAGCATTCCCTTAACTATATTATCCGCACGTTTACCGTGGTGCTGTATCTTGCTTAAATTTTCCTTCAGGTCGTCGGCAATAGCCAGGGCATCTTCTGTATTTCCATTTTTTATCTCCTCTTTTAGTTCTGTGGTTAGTTCGGCACTTACTTCGGAAAAATTATTAACAAAATTAAGCGGGTTTTGTATCTCATGGGCAATACCGGCAGTAAGCTGCCCGAGCGAGGCCATTTTTTCTGATTGTATTAATTGCTTTTGAGTGGTTTTCAACGCGGTTAAAGTACTTTCTATCTCCTGTTTCTGGTCCTTAAGCAGTGCGTTTGCCTTTTGCTTATTTCTGAATGCTCGTCTGTAACCAATAATAATGATAGCAAATATGATCAGTATGGCTATAAAAATCACCAGCCATATCCTCATCATAGCATCCTGTTTTTGCTTTTGTATGAGTTGTGCTTGCTGCTTTTTCTCATACTCATAGGTCATGTTCTGTTCCGTGGCCTTTCTTATATTCTTGGTGCTTCTGATAGAATCAATAATCTCCGAAGATCTTTTAAAATTCTTATATGCATTCCTATATAAACCAACTTTCTCATAACATTCAGACAATTCGTAATATGATTGTCCTGTAGCTTCGTCAACAATATTGGCGCTCCTAATCGCGTTAAAGGCTTTCTTAAAATAAACAATGGCATCATCGTATGATTCTTGCCTTTTAAGTACGCTACCAATACTTGCATATACCTGGTAGCGGCTGTAAGGTTGGTTTGACGAATCGGCTACCCCAACAGATTTTTTCCCGAGCTTTAATGCCTCGGGCAGCTTTCCCTGATCGGCGAGCGCCATTACGGCTTTTGACAAGCTCGCAGCAGTTATGCCCAAATCGCCGGTTTCGCGGCCGATAACAACCGCGTTCATGGCGTATAAATAAGATTTGTCGAATTTTTTTTGTTTTGAATAGGTAGCTGCAAGATTGGAGTAGGCATATAACTCTACATTTTTAATACCGCTCTTCTTCGCAAGCCGGATCGCCGTTTTTAATGATTGTTCGGCCCGCGCATTGTCGTCCATGTTGTTATAGGTTAGGCCCATATTTAACCAGATGTAACTTTGCGAGTTTATATCATTTATACTTTCAAAAAACCCTAATGCCTTTTGAAAGTAAACTAATGATTCTCTATAGTTCGATTGCATCTGGTATGAGATGCCAATATTTTGATAAGCTTTATTAAGTAATAAATTATCCTGGATCTTATTGGCGATACGTATTGTTTTTTTATAAAACACAATGGAGCTGTCATATTTACTTTGCATGCCATACATCATGCCATAGCCAGAATACATTTTAGCCACTCCGCTTTCGTCTTTTAATTCTTTATATATTTTTATACCTAACGTTAAATTTTTTTGTGCAGAGGCGTAATCACCCTTAAAAGATAATATAGTGGCCATTAATCGCCGGGCATTGGCCTCACCTTTTAAATACTTCGCGGTAACAGCTTCAAAAACAGCGGTGCTCCCACTTTCTGCTGCAGAATCAAGATTAATTTCTACTAATGCTGCTGTTTTATCAATTAAGCGATTAATTCTGCCGGTATCTGTTTTCGCTTTCTTAATCAGCGCGTTTATGCTGTCAATGGGTGTTTGAGCCCGTGCAATAACCGTACAGATGAGGCAAAAGATTATAATTACTGAATTCCGGAGCGGACAGACATTTTTTTTAAAAACATAAGAAAATAGAACAATAGGGGTTGTGTTTTTTCTCATGTGATGTAAATAAGCAGGTAAACGCGACTATTTCTCAAATCTGTTACGATTAAGGCATACTCCCTCAAACGCGCTGCGATACAAGAGTTAATAACTGGCTGTTTATATAAAAATACCTGATTAACCTACTAATTAACGATTAATTAATACACATTTTTTACACAATTAGGTATCCATATTTAGCAAAAACACAAACTTTTGAAGAATATCTAAAACCCTACCGTTAACCCAAAGGAGAAATTTTTTAAACCTTCCTGGGCCGGGCTGTTTTCAAACATATCGGTAAAGTAATATTTGGCATAAATACCCATTAAACCATAACCCATACGTACAAACACGCCCTGGCGCAGCCTGGTAAAATGATAATCGTCATTAAACTTTTGCTTGCCGTTTTCATCACTTATTTGCTTTACGCGACCATTAAGCAGTACACCAATTTCCGGGCCAGCAACCAGTCTGAAATGGTTTCCACTGGCATCTTCATGACTGCGATAGTAAAATGATAAGGGTATGCGGAGGTAACTTGATGAAAAGCGGTTTTTGCTGTAATTGATATCATCCTCGGTATAAGTTAACACCGGTGTGTTTCTTTGAATGGTGATATCGTTTCGCAGGCGGATGTGAGTCCAGTCGAAACCACCCGAAACGTATATTTTAAAGGCGCTGTTAAAGCGATAGCCAAACTGCACCAGGTCAAACCCAAAGTTGCTGGTTTTCCATTGCCGATAGCTTAAAAACTGGTTATTGGGTGATAAAGTAAAGCTTCCGTGATCAATCAAAGTGGCAAAACCCAGATCAATACGTGAAAATGTTACACCAAATGAAAAGCCCGGCGCTTTATGGGCATGGTAAGCCGTATCGGGTTCATTGGAAACTGACGGCGCGTCATCACCAACACCCAACTTTACGTGAACCTTCTTTTTGGTAACGCTATCGGTATGGGTAGAGTCGGCGGTGGTTTGGGCAAACACAGCGCATGCAGTAATACATATAATGATGGTAAAAATCAGGCGTTTCATATAATGGTGTAATATATATTTATTTTTCTTTTTTCACTTTAATAATGCCCAGGTTAACACCGGTAATGGTGGCGTCATCCTCGTCGGTATTACTAAATTCAATAATCTTATCTTCTCGTTTATCAACCGCCGCTATCATTACATTAAACACATCGCCAAGGCTGCGGATACGGTGTCTTTTAACAGGCTTAATCGTAACCGGTTTATTGTTAGTACCTGGTAATTGCATAGCTACTAATACCACTTTATTTTTAAGTACAGGTGCATCAACAGCAGCCGGTTTAGTAACATCGCCCAAATCCGGCACGGTAGGATTTTCCAGATCATTACCGCGATTGACAAAAGCCAATTGAACCGCACTATCCTGCTTTGTAATGTAGTTTTTTTGTTCGTGAACAACCACTGCCTTATTAATCACGTTTTTATTTGCCTTGATGAGCTTAGTTTGTGCAAGCCTGTTAACAGGTGCTATAACTGCCGGCGAAGTCTTTTTGTTTTGCTGATCCACAGGTTGTTCATTAGCGTCCGCTTTAATAATAGCCGCACGCTTTACTGATCGACTATTTTTGGCTATCCTATCAGTTGTTTGTTCATTACTTACTTTTACCGGTTTAGGTACAAATAAGATACCCGCTGTAACCAATAATATAATGCACGCGGCAATACTCAAATAAGGTATCAGCAACCTTTTTCGTTTATCGGCATCCAATCGGGAGGTAACGCCCTGCCATACAACGGCCGACGGTTCTATTTCATGACCATCAAGCGCCGATTGAAACAACTTATCCAGCTCATTATCCCGCGTATCCATAACTTTTGCCCTCCATTTTTGCAATTTGTTCTTTTAATATATTCCGTGCTCTTGATAGCTGCGATTTTGATGCGCCTTCACTTATACCCACCATACCAGCAATTTCCCTGTGCGAATATCCTTCGAGTGCATACAGGTTAAATACCATGCGATAACCTGGCGCCAGCTGTTGTATCAGCTTTATTAACACCCCGGCATCCAGATCTGATGAAGCTAATGGGTTAACAGTGGGTTCCTGTCCAGCCTCATCAATATCTACCACCTGTAGCATTTTATGATGTTTGCGGTAATATTCAATGGAACTATGTACCATAATGCGCCTTACCCAACCTTCAAATGATCCCTCACCGCGGTAATCACTTATTTTTTGAAACACCTTGATAAAGCCATTCTGCAGCATATCTTCCGCCTCCATCTTATCGGTAGCGTAACGCATACACACAGCTAGCATTTTGGCCGCGAATTGTTTATATAACAATTCCTGTGCTTTGCGTTCGCCGGCTATACAGCTGTCGATCAGTTGGCTGGTGGTAAACTTTGGTTCCAAAAACATCATTTATAACAGTAAGATGTGATGCTATGGTAAATGGTTGCATGACGGCGAAAATATATTTAGATTTATTAGATGAGAATAGGATTTATTGTGCTTCTACTTTTTGTCTCGTTTCAGAGCTTAGGTCAAAATCTAAGATTTACCAAAAATCAATTATCTAATCTCTTAAAATCAAGTATTAATCAATCGTCAAAAAAAAGCATTTCAGTTGGTAGTAGGGCATGGATAATTTGCAACACAGACAGCGCTTATTATAAAGCAGACACCATAAAACTTTATGATAATATAAATTATTTCTATCAAAGGAACAGCTGCTGTAGCTTTATTGAGTGGACATTTTATAAAAGAAATGCTTTTCTACAAAATAAGGCACAAATATGCCGAGAGCCCTCCTCTATGAGTGCGTTGACGGAATATTGTGAATTTAAGATAGCTAAAAAGAAAGATAATGTTTATCTAATTGTTATTGATAAACATTTGAAGAAATTTGAACTTGTTAGCATATCTCAACTTAAGCTAACTAATAATGGTGTAGTGAATGAAATTACATTAAAAAAAGTAAGCTATTAGGTTCTTATTTTTTTGTCCTGTAGCGCTTATAAATCTTTACGGCTATCATCAATATAATCGCTAAAGCGATAAGGCCAACGACGCCAAAAATCCAACTAAGCGAATTTTTGAGTACTACCAGGAAAACTATGGCGAACAGGAATATGGTAGCCAGTTCATTCCAAAGGCGCAGCTGGGTTGATGTCCATTTAAACACGCCACCAGCCATTTGTTTAATTTTATTTTGGCACATGTGATGGTAAACGCCCAAAAGCACTACAAAGGTTAGCTTAATATGCATCCAACCCTGCTGCAACCAGACTGGCTGTAGGATGAGCATAATGATACCCGCAGTTATAGTAAGCAGCATGGAAGGTACCGCAATGATATACCATAGCTTACGCTCCATGATCTCAAACTGGGCTGAAAGTATTTTACGCTCAGGCTCGGGCTTGTCCTGCGCTTCTGTATGATAGATAAACAACCGTACAGCATAAAACAGTCCCGCCATCCAGCAGACTACAAAAATGATGTGTATAGCTTTTACGTATTCGAACATATAGCCCCCCTGTGTTACATGATGTCATTGCGAGGAACAAAGCAATCGCGAGCTTTGCAAACCGCTCTGTATGGGTCGCGATTGCCACGCTGCGCTCGCAATGACATTAAATTAGTTCGTGTATTCTTTTATTATCTCCACCGCGTATTTCACATTATCAAATGGGATATCGGGCATAATGCCGTGGCCCAGGTTAAAAATGAAACCTTGCTCGTCCTTCATCCGGTCGAACAGGCGATATATGCGGTCTTTAATTACTTTTTTATCGGCATATAATATATGCGGATCCAGATTACCCTGAACGGCTATTCCCCCGGGTAAACGTTTCTTAATATCAAGCAGGTCAACATTCCAATCGATAGAAATAACATCGGGCTTAGCTTCGGCCATTAAAGGCGCGAATACCGAGCTACCTTTACAGAACGATATTACCGGAATATCCTTACGGTTCAGCTTGCTGATAATCTCGGCGATATAACGGTGACTAAATTCTTTGTAATCATCCCACGCCAGGGCTTGTGCCCAGCTGTCAAATATCTGCACGGCATTTACTCCGGCAGCTATCTGCATGTTCAGGTAGTCGGCTGTAACTGCTGCAATTTTTGAAAGCAGCTGATGAGCCAGTTCGGGCTCATTGTGCAGCATCAACTTAGTAAGCTTAAAATCTTTTGTCGAACCACCTTCAACCAGGTAGCTCATAACGGTGAACGGCGCACCGGCAAACCCAATAAGTGGGATGCTGCCGTTTAGGCGTTGTTGTATCACTTTAATAGCATCGGCCACATATTGTAGCTTGTGTACCACATCGGTCCGCAGATTGTCAACATCGGTCTGTGTACGTACCGGGTTGGCAAATTTAGGACCAATGCCATTGGTAAAGCTCAGATCTCCGCCCATAGCCTCTCCGGTAACCAATATGTCCGAAAACAGGATCGCTCCGTCAATACCTAATAAGTTAACCGGCAGCATGGTAACATCAGCGGCCAGTTCTGGGGTTTTGCACATCTCCAGGAAAGAGTACTTGTTTTTTATTTCCCAGTATTCTTTCATGAAACGACCTGCCTGGCGCATCATCCATACCGGCGGGCGTTCTGTTTTTTCGGAAAAAGCTGCTTTTATTAATAACGAATCTCTCATAATAATTGGAGACAGATGTAATCTGTCTCTGCGGTTTATTTTGTAGAGACGCATATAATGCGTCTCTACTGTTTTAATGTTTTTTTAATTCCTGATGAAGGCGACCTATTACTTCCTGCATTTTGGCAGAAATTTTTCCTTCGTGTTTTTCGGTTAGCTGTAAATAGGCTTTGGCTTTTTCAAAATTACCAAACCTGATGTTCAGGTTTGCCACTGTAACTAATGCCGCTACGTGATCATTAACAGTGTGCAATGGATATTGAGCCGCAAGCTCATAATGTCTTTCGGCAGCTTCAAAATCCTGTTTTTGTATGCAAACCCCTCCCGAGATATACTCATAAAAACCGCGTCGTTTTTTACTGAGCCATTCGGGCCTTGTAATTTCTTTTAATGAGGCCTCGGTTTTAGCATAATCTTTAGCATGAAAATACTTGGCTGCCACAATTAGGGTTCCCTGCTTAAAGTAATCCCAAATGAGCAGCAAGATCATCATTACTGCTACCGCTGCGAGTTCGTAAATACGCAGGTATACCAGCAAGCCAAACGATAACAGGAAAACAAATGCGATAAATATACGTACCCTATTACTGAACATTAATGCTGATTATCGGTAAATTTATAGCCTACACCACGGATAGAGTGAAAATAAACCGGATTCTTAGGATCTGGTTCAAAATATTTACGGAAGGTTAGGATAAAATTATCGATAGTACGGGTTGAAGGATATACGTCATAATTCCAAACCGTTTCCAGGATCTGTTCGCGCGATACTGCATCGTTTCTGCGTTCAATAAGCAGTTTCAGCAGCATGGTTTCTTTTTTGGTAAGCGGTGTAATAGTTTCATCTGCATTTACCAGCTCAAATGAGTTAAAGTGGATGGTTTTATCGCCAATCTTATAACTGTTAAACTCCTTAAGGTCTTCACCTTTCAGGCTGCGTTTTACCAGGTTATTTACCCTTAATATTAACTCTTCCAGGTTAAAAGGTTTGGTAAGGTAATCATCGGCCCCCTTTTTCAAACCTGCAATCTTATCCTCATTGGTGTTTTTAGCGGTTAAAAACATAATGGGTACATCCGTATTTTCAAGCCTGATAGTTTCGGCAACCACAAAGCCATCAATTTCGGGCATCATTACATCCAATATCACGAGGTTAAAACGTTCTTCCTTAAATAACTGCAGCGCTTTTTTACCGTTTTTAGCTGTAGAAACTTTATAACCCTCCAGCTCAAGGTTAAGTTTGATGGCTTCCAACAAATGTTCTTCGTCTTCGGCTAATAAAATTCTTTTCTTGTTTGGCATATTACTTTTTCATTTAGGTTAATCCAAAAACAACTTCAAAAACACTGCCTGCGGGGCGGTTATCCCTAACCCTAATGCTGGCATGGTGTTTATCAAGTACTTCTTTTACAATATAAAGGCCCAGTCCGGTACCCTTGGTGTTACGGGTATCCTCACTGCCCACACGGTAAAACTTATCGAAAATACGTGTTTTTTCATTATCGGCTATTCCAATACCCTGATCGGCTACTTCCAGGAAAACCCGGTCGTCTTTTGAAAACAGCTTAACTCCTACTGCAGAGCACGGGCTGGAGTATTTAACAGCATTTTCAATAAGATTTGTAACCACCGATGTTAACGCAAATTTATCACCGGTGATCTCTATTTTCGGTTCAATCTCGGCATCAATTATCTGCTGGTTGCAATCGCATTTGGTGATCTGTAAACGGTTAACAATACTATCAACCAATACAGAAAGGTTAAAACTGGCCTTAGGGAAAGTATAGGAGCGGTTATCAATTTTTGACGCCAGCAACATATTTTCAACCATATCATCCAGCCGCTCCACATCCAATAATGATTTATCAATAAAATCAACAAGCTGCTCTTTTGTTAAAGTCCGTTTTTGAATGGTTTGCAGCAATATTTTGATAGATGCCAACGGCGATTTTAGCTCATGCGTAACCGAAAGCAAGAAATTCTTTTTCTGTTCCTGCAGTTTACGCTCTTTGTTGATAGACGCGTGCAGGCTATAAGCCCCAACCACAAATATCAATATAAACATGGAGCCCTCACCAAGGATCATCCCGATGCGTTCAGGCTGCAATTTCATCAGCATATACCCCCACCAAACCAATTCGGATATGGCGTATATGATGAGCGCATAAAAAATAATAAATGGCTTCTTCATTTTATAATCCCCTCTAAATCTTCCCGAAAGGGTCGACTTTTAATTTAAATTTCATTCCCCAATTCAAAGCCCTCTCCTTCGGGAGGGTTGGGTGGGGTCTTACTTCCCGTTAAATACTAAATCAAGACTATCAAATATAGCACGTTTTGTTTTCTCCAGGTCTATTTTGGTGTGTGCCGATGATATAAAGCCCACCTCGTAGCCTGATGGCCCCAGGTAAATACCGCGGTTTATCAATTCGCGGTGGAACTTTTTAAATTTTTCCATACTGGCAGCGTCAATATCTTCAGCTTTACGAATATACTCTTTATCTGTAAAAGCAAACCAGAATATAGACCCAATACCGAACACTTTGAACTTATAGTTACGCGCCGTAGCAAAACGCTGTACCGATTCCCTGAACTCCTCTGTTTTATTGTTCAGGTCGCGATAAAAGCCCATTCTTAGCAACTCGCTCAATTGAGCAATACCCGCGGCCATTGCCACAGGGTTACCAGACAATGTACCGGCCTGATAAACAGCACCATCCGGCGATATATTACCCATAATAGTAGCTGATGCCCCGTAGGCTCCAACCGGCATACCGCCGCCTATAATTTTGCCATAGGTAATAATATCCGGCTTGATGCCATAATGGCCCGACGCTCCTTCAAAACCCACCCTGAAGCCCGAAATTACCTCATCAAATATCAGCAGGGTACCGTTTTGTGTACATACATCACGCAAAAACTGCAGGTATTCTTTTTCCTGCAGCAACAGACCATTATTAGCAGGTATAGGCTCTATAATAATGGCTGCTATCTGATCTTTAAACTCTTCAAAGGCCTTGGTTAAAGCTTCCTTATCATTTAATGATACCACTATGGTTTCATCGGCAAATGATTTGGGTACACCTGCAGATGACGTTTCGCCAAAGGTTACAAGTCCCGAGCCGGCTTTAACCAACAGGGCATCCACATGACCATGGTAACAGCCCTCAAACTTTAATATTTTATCGCGTTTGGTATAACCTCTTGCCAGCCTGATGGCCGACATCACAGCCTCGGTACCGGAGCTCACAAAACGCAGCTTTTCAATCAATTTATTGTTCTTCAGTATCAGTTCGGCCAGTTCATTTTCCAAGGCGGTTGGTGCCCCGAACGACATGCCGTTTTGCATTACTTCTGTAACCTTTTCTCTTACTTTGGTATTGTTATGGCCTAAGATAAGTGGTCCCCAGGAGCAGCAAAAATCAATAAATTCATTTCCATCGGCATCCCAAATATGGCTGCCATCACCTTTTTGTATAAATAAAGGAGTGCCATAAACAGATTTGAATGCCCTTACTGGTGAGTTAACTCCACCAGGGAAATACGTTTTTGCCTTAGCATACAGTTCTGCAGATTTTTCCCTGCTGATATCAGGCTTTCCCGTTGTGTTCAATGGCTCATTAGCCTCTCCCGAAAACATTTTTTTTATTGAATCTAACATCTTTATAAGTCATAAAATCAAAATTCAAAAGTCAGAAATTCAGTATTTGTTTTGAATTTTCACTTTTGAATTTTGACTTATTTAAAGCCATTTATTCTCCAGCACCTCTTTGGCGTGATAGGTTAATATAGCCGTGGCACCTGCCCTGCGGATGCTGGTAAGTACTTCGGTAATGGCGCGTTGCTCGTTAAGCCAACCTTTTTGTATGGCGGCTTTGATCATGGCATACTCGCCGCTTACATTGTATGCCGCAACCGGCAATTCGGTGTTGTCTTTTATTAATTTAATAACATCAAGGTAAGGCAGTGCCGGTTTTATCATTAAAAAGTCAGCGCCTTCCAATTCGTCAAGGTTAGCTTCTATTAGTGCTTCACGCTGGTTGGCAGGGTTCATTTGGTAAGTTTTTTTATCCCCAAATTTAGGAGCCGAATTTAAGGCATCCCTGAACGGACCATAAAAAGCGCTTGCATACTTAGCCGAATATGACATGATAGAAACGTTTGTAAAACTGTTTTCATCCAGCACTTTACGAATATATCCTACACGGCCATCCATCATATCAGATGGGGCGATGATATCCGCGCCGCATTGGGCGTGAGCCAATGCCATTTTGCCTAACACTTCCAGCGTTTCGTCATTCAGGATCTCACCGTTTTTAACTATACCATCATGTCCGTCGCTGCTATATGGATCCATGGCAACATCAGTGATAACGCAAGCCTCCGGAAAGTTCTTTTTAACCTCGCGGATGGCCCTTAGATATAAACTATCATCGCGGTGGCTTTCGGTAGCCATAGTATCTTTCAGCGATTCCTCAATATTAGGAAACAGGTCGAAAGAGTTTAAACCAAGTTTAAGGCAGCTTTCTATTTCGCGCAATAAATTATCAATGGAATAACGGTAAATGCCCGGCATCGATGCTACTTCCGTTTTTTGAAACGTACCATCAACAATAAACAGCGGGAATATCAGGTTAGCAGCACTAACATGTGTTTCCTGCACCATTTGGCGTATCACTTCACTTTTCCGGTTTCTACGTGGTCTTTGTAACATATGGCCTCACCTAAATCCTCTCCAAAGGAGAGGACTTGAAATTTAAATTGTTTAATATGAACCTCCCCTTTAGGGGTCGGGGGGCTAAAGCCCAAACACAGCCTCTGCCAACCCAACTTCGTCGGGTGAGTAAGGCAGGGTGTATTTTACACCCATTTCATCAAATTTGCGCCCTGTTGATTTACCTATAGCCACTACCTTTTGATATGGATCGAGCAGGTTATCAACAAAGTAGGCCTCTACGTTTGACGGACTGGTAAACACCATAACATCCGCTCCGCTGGCTTCTACTTCTTCTTCCAGCACAGTTTCATATACCGGCAGATCAATGATCTTTGTATCGGCCGAAAGCCCCTGCTGAATACTCCTCATCGGACTTTCTGCACCGGGGAACAGCACAATCTTCCCGTTTGCCAGCTTGGCAAATTCTTCAGCAACCTCGGCGGTATCAGTACCTTCGCCCACATAATCAGTAAAGTAACCTTTACGGCGCAGCATCTCTTCGCTGCCGCTGCCCATTACGCCAAACTTTACCTTTTTAGGGAATTGCGGGTTTAACTGAAAAAAATATTCTACCGCATTTTTACTGGAAAAGAACACCCAGTCAATGTTTTTTAATATGTATGAATCAAACCTGGTAATTACCGGTACGGTACGGATCAGCGAGCGGGCCTCTACCTGGATATTCCGGTTTTCCATAGCTTTTTTAAAATAACTATGTTCAGACAGTTCACGTGAGATAAATACTTTTGATGGAAATTTACGATCCTTAGCATACTTGGCTACTATCTTTTCGGCCAGCCCTTCGGTGGTTGGGGCTTCTATAAACAATCTGTCGGGGAACTCATCACCTTCATTCGCTTTTGAAGTAAACACCTGGAACATGCCTTCGTCCCTACGGCAATAGCAACCTAAAGGTAAATGACACCCGCCGCCAAACATTTTCAGCACTGTTCTTTCAACAGCCAGTTCCTCGGCTACGTCAGGATGATGCAAGGCTTGCAGAATTTCAAAGACGTCTTGATTACTTTCCCGTATTTGGATAGCCAGTGCGCCTTGTGCCGGTGCGGGAATCAGTTCAGCAGGAGTTAATTCCTCTACATGAAACTCGCTCAGGTTTAAACCCAGGCGTGTTACGCCTGCTTTCGCCACCATAATGGCATCATATTTTTCATCGCGCAACTTACCTATACGGGTAGGTACGTTGCCGCGCAGATCTTCTATCTCCAGGTCGGGGCGGTAAGCCAATAGCTGGGCCTTGCGCCTGTTTGATGATGTGCCTACAATAGCGCCGTATTTTACCGAAAGCTTTTGGTGCACATCTACACAATCTTTCAAGATCAACAACAGTTCAGCCGGATCTTCCCGTTCTGAAACTGCTGCGATGATGAGTCCCGGAGGGTTTTCAGTTGGCAGGTCCTTGTGCGAGTGTACCGCAATATCAATGGTACCGGCCAATAATTCTTCTTCTAATTCCTTGGTGAAAAAACCTTTACCTTCTAACTTATCAAAGCTTAGGTTTAGTATCCTATCGCCCTGGGTTTTTATGATCTTTAGTTCGGCGTTAACGTTAATCGCGGCAAGGCTGTCTTTTACAAAATTAGCTTGCCAAAGTGCCAATTCACTGCCGCGGGTTCCTATTATCAGTGTTCTGTCCAAAAGAATGATTTGTTTTACAGTTGCAAATTTAATTTTTTAAAGCCATGATAAGGTACAAGATTTCCACGAAATATTTCTAATTGCAACAATATGACTGTTATGGATGGATTAAGAGGGGATTACAAGGCAGATGACGCAGATAAGATGTATATAATGATAGTTGCCCAATAGCTGGATGAAAAATTTGTCGCTTATGGCATTGAAGTGGAAAAAGCCTGAGCTGTAATTGAAAAGCCTTATCCTGTTCACGTTCACAACCCCGTGAACATTAATGAACACCTGATAATCAGCTATTTGCAATTTCAGCGTTAAAATAAAATTTTAGCTGCCATGAGTTAGCATAGTGTAACTTTAGCTGCCGCGAGTTTAGCGTAGCGTAACTCGTGGCAATCATGGTTAAAGCTTCCAGCTTTAACACAACTTTACTAAATTACCCGCAATGAGTAGCAATTATAAATTCCGCGATCAGGATCGCCCTTATTTTTGTAACTTTTACTGTAGTAAAATGGATTGATGTTTTTACCAGGACGGAATATAGAAACATTGTTATCGAAAGTCTGAATATTGTATCGACAATAAGGGGCTTCAATTATATGCGTGGGTAATTATGAGCAATCATGTTCATTTAATAATGGGTACTAAGGATAAGCCTATGCAGGATATTTTAAGAGATATGTAAAGACACCCTTCTAAAATGATCATCAAAGCTATCAGTGAGAATACAGAGGAAAGCAGGCAAGATTGGCTGTTGTGGTTTTTTGAACGGATGGGAAAGAGAAATCCAAATAATGAACAATATCAGTTCTGGCAACAAGGGAATCATCCAATTGAATTATGGAGTAATGAAGTAATAGATCAAAAACTTGATTATATCCATAATAATCCCGTTACAGCTGGATGGGTTGATAAACCTGAACATTACCTGTACAGCAGCGCACGTGATTATGCAGGGGACAAAGGTTTAATAGATATACTATTGATATAGTAATTAAGCTGGAAGCTTAATTTATGGATTACAACGAGTTACGCTGCGTTAAACTCGCGGCAGCAAAGCTAAATTCGGCAGCAAAGAATAAAAGAAAATTGAACTTTAGTTTTCATTGATCAATATATCCTTGGCCATAATCATGGGCACGCTGATATATTTCTTTTCCATGTAATTGATCACCTTTTCCAGGATTTCGCGTGATTGTTCATCAAGGCCCTGAACTTCGTCGGCAAAAACAGAATTGATGGCAGTGTTGCGGATCTCCTTAATTTTTTCGGGCACCTGGCGCATGGCCAGCTCGATACGGCGTTGTTTTAATTGGGTGCAGAACTCGGCTATATTTTGTTCAATGATGCTTTCGGCATGAACAAGTTCCTGGTAACGTTCCTGCAGGTTACGTTTGGCAACCTCGTTTAGGGAATGTACTTCGATAAAATTTACAGGGAATTGCTCTAATACTTCGGGAGCGGTATCGTTTGGTATGGCCAGGTCAACAATAGTTTTACGGCCGGTTTCGCCGTTAAGCAGCGATTGATATATTTCAGTGGTGATAATAGGTTCTACTGCCGATGTACAGGTGATGATCACATCAAAACCTTTATTATATGTTTTTAATGCTTCAAGGTCAAAAGCCTCACCCTTCAAATCAGCAGCTAATTGCTGAGCTTTTGATATGGTACGGTTAAATACCGCAAAGTTGGTAAACTTATGCTTTTGAAGATATTTGGAAATATTGCGGTTAGTTTCGCCGGCGCCAACAATAAGTACACGGGCATCACTTGCGCACAGGTTCAGGTCACGCAGCTTACGATAAGCTAATGATACAACCGAAATAGGATTTTTTGAAATATTGGTATGGGTATAAACTTCTTTAGCGGTTTTAACCACACAGTTCATCACCATGCGTAAACCATCACCGGTAAGGCCAGCCTCGCGGCAGTGCTCATAGGCTTTGCGCAGCTGGGCTAATATTTCCTTTTCGCCAACTATTAAACTTTCTAATGAACATGAGGTACGCAACAGGTGAATCATAGCTTCCTGATCTTCATAGATAGAAGCGCTCTCCATAAACGTGCTTAATGACTTATCACACAACTCTGTATTAAATGACTCAATGAACCTCCTGGCAAAATCCTTATCAACCGCATGAGGAGTTGTCATAACGAATTCAACACGGTTGCACGTAGCCAGATAAAATATCTCTGGTATCCCAAATTGAGTTTTTACTTGTTGAAGTTTTTCTGTCAGATTTTCCTGGCAAACTACCAATCTACCTAATTCCTTCAGTTCAATCTGTTTGTGTGTAAAAGCAATAACCTTTAAATACTTCAAAGCAGTTTTAAATTTGACCCAACAAAAATATCACTATAAAAGCGATGCAATGTCAATACTTTGTCAAACAGGTGTATTTAGAATGGTTATAAATAGCAGTAAATTATGATAAATGACCATAAAACCACATATAAAATGCTCAAAACATTAGTTAACAAAATATGTATATTATGCAATGCGTTTTTTAAAAAACACAAGTATTATCATACTTATCATTGGTAACGATCTTGAAGGCATTAATCATTTTATAAATTTGGTTTCTTATTATAGCATTATTCCGCATTACTTACCTTATTCTGTAACTTCAGCATCACTTAGCCTTACATCAGGTACCAATACTTTAGATATGTGGCACAAGAAACCTTATACCGGGTAATGGGTTATTAGAAAGAAAAAGACACAAAACAAAAATATGGATCTGCAAAGCGTTGAAATGCGTAACCTGGAGGTACAGGATTACCAGGAGCTTAAAAAATCGATGAAATCGGCCTATATGGATATGGACGAGGATTACTGGGACGCTAACTCTATTAAAAGGCTCATCAGGCTGTTTCCCGAAGGGCAGATCTGTATCACCGTTAACGACGTGGTAGTTGGCTGTGCTTTAGCCATTATTGTTGATTATCAAAAATTTGGCGACAACCATACCTATAAGCAAATAACCGGCGACAGTACCTTTAAAACCCATACCGAAAAAGGCGATGTTTTATATGGCATCGATATTTTTATACATCCCAATTACCGGGGACTGCGACTGGCCCGCCGTTTATATGAGGCCCGTAAGGCCCTTTGCGAAAAGCTGAACCTGAAAAGCATTATTGCCGGCGGCCGTATCCCCAACTATCAAAAATATCAGAACGACCTTACCCCGCGCCAATATATTGACAAGGTAAAGTACAAGGAAATTTATGATCCTACCCTGTCGTTTCAACTGGCCAATGATTTTCACGTGCGTAAAGTGCTGCGCAATTACCTGCCCGAAGACAGTCGTTCAAAGGGTTTTGCCACACTTATTGAGTGGAACAATGTTTATTACGAAGAGATCAGCACGGCCATTAATCAAAAAACAGTAGTACGCATAGGTTTAGTACAATGGCAAATGCGTACTTATAATAATATAAGCGAGCTGATGAAGCATGCCGAATATTTTATTGACGCGGTGAGCGATTATCAATCGGACTTCGTTTTATTCCCCGAGCTATTTAATACACCGCTCATGGCCGACTATAATCACCTGGATACGGCCAAGGCCATGCGCGAGCTGGCAAAATATACCCAACCCATTATTGAGGAGTTTTCAAAACTGGCGGTATCATACAATGTAAACATCATAGCGGGCAGCATGCCAACCATTTTCGAAGATTCGCTTTACAATGTGTCGTACCTGTTCAGGCGTAACGGGAGCATGGAAGAGATTTATAAGATACATCCAACACCGTCAGAGATCAGTTCATGGGGTATCCGCGGCGGCGATGAACTAAAAGTATTTGAAACCGACGCTGGTAAAATAGGCATCCTGATTTGCTATGATGTAGAGTTTCCGGAATTGTCGCGCATACTGGCCAGTCAGGACATGCAGATATTGTTTGTGCCTTTTTTAACAGATACGCAAAACGGTTATAACCGGGTTAAGTTTTGCGCCCAGGCCCGTGCGGTTGAAAATGAGTGTTACGTTGCCATTGCCGGCTGCGTGGGTAACCTGCCCAATGTAAATAATATGGGCATCAGCTATGCACAATCGGCTGTATTTACGCCTTCAGATTTTGGCTTTCCTACCAACGGCATCCAATCAGAAGCTACCCCTAACACTGAAATGATTGTAATAGCAGATGTTGACCTTTCCTTGCTTGATGAGCTGCATGAATACGGCAGCGTGCAAAATATAAAAGACCGTCGGACCGATCTATATAATATTACATTTAACGGTAAGAAAGTGTAACAAGGCTTAGGAAATATATATGTTTTATCAATGCGCTTAACAACAATCAGGCGCTCATTCTTCGTATAAGCATAGCATTATATTGCTCTAACAAAGTAATGTATTTCATTTGCCATTCAGATTCATCATTTAACGCTGTAGTATCAAGAAAGCGTTGGTTTGCAGCCTTCATAAAACTATCGCTGGTAAACATTTCAGGGAACTCTTTTGAAAAGTCATAATCAACCGCGGTTCCAATGCGATAAATAATTTCAGACTTTAGGTTTCTGTCGGCAAACCAATTGTAAATTGACCTTCTGTTAACGCTCAACAATTTAGATAAAGCACTCAAATTGTGTCCGTTTCGCCGGATCACATATTCTACTATTTGACCATTATGTTTGTTCATATACAGGATGATTAGACTAACAATATGCAATCACGCTTCCAAAATGAACAAAATGGTCAGTTATCAACACAATGTTTAAAAATAGCATTAACTGAACCTGAAAAAATTACACATACAGGAAAATACTTCATATAGTTGTGAAACCAAAAACATCAATCTGAGAAAAAAGGGGAAAATATTACACAATTCGGGGACATAAATCTACCGCTGTTTATCTGTATTTACGTTTTGAACGTAAAAGAAGATGGGCTACTTAAACCATATTACTGTCATTAAAGAAATAAACGTATAGAAACATTTCTATATATCAATACCAATATCGACCTTTGTACCGGTGAATAATTGTCATCATCACCAAATAAAGATCAGGCAGAAATGATGGACAACAAAAAAATAGAAAAAATATCCCGTGCCCTGAGCGATGCTCACAGGATAGCTATTTTACAACAGTTTAAAAAAAAGAAAGACTGTTTGTATTGTGCCGAAGTAAATGATCTGCTCGACCTTACCCAACCTTCAGTATCACACCATTTAAAGCAATTGGTAGATGCCGAATTGCTGCTGCCCCAAAAAGAGGGTCGCAACCTTAAATACGTACTCAACCAGCAGGTACTCGACGAATACATTGGTTGTTTGAACAATCTCAAAGATTAACACTTTTTTAACATGCTATTACATTTCCCCTTTAATACATATCGAAATATTTGAATATTTAAATACTAAAATCTATGAAAAAATCTATCTATATCATGGCCTTAGGGGCTTTCGGGATCATCACTACCGAGTTTGGCGTTATCGGGATATTGCCGGCGTTGGTAAAGGAATTCCATATTTCTATTGATACAGCGGGCTGGCTACTGAGCGCTTTTGCTTTAACTGTTGCGCTGGCGGGACCTTTTACTAATATGCTTACTGCAAAAATGAACCGTAAAATCATCATGTGTTTGGTATTGGGCATATTTGTAGTTTCAAACCTGCTGTCGGCAGTTGCTCCTAACTTCACAGTGCTGATGATAGCCCGCATTTTGCCGGCATTTTTACACCCGGTATTCTGGGCAGTGTCCATGACGGCCGCCTCCAAACAAGCCGGGCCAAAAGATGCTCCTAAAGCTATTGCCATAATAATGGCTGGTTTAAGTGTAGCTACCGTGCTGGGCGTACCCCTCACTACCTATATCGCCGACCTGTTTAGCTGGCGTATCTCTTTTATTCTTTCGGCAATGATTAACTTACTGGCTTTTGGAGCACTGGCTATATTTGTGCCGTCGATGCCTGTTGATGAGGCTGCCGAAAGCCCTAAAAGCCAGGTTAAATTATTAAGCAGCGCACAATTATGGGTAAAGCTGTTAACCGCAACTGTTATACTGGCCGGCATGTTTGCCACCTATGGTTATCTTGCCGAATATCTCGACAAAGTTTCGCACATGAGCGGCGCACAAATCAGCGTAATGCTGCTGGTATTTGGCGGTACAGGAATTATAGGCAACTGGCTTACAGGTATTGCATTGAGTAAAAATATACTGGGCACCACCCGCTTGTTTTTACTAGCGCTGGTAGTGATGCACTTACTGGCGTATAAATTTGGCGGTTTGTTTATCCCTATGGTTACTATACTCTCAGTTTGGGGACTTGTACATACCGGCGGCTTTTTAGTAGCCAACCTGCATGTTATTGATGGTATACAGGGCACGGCGCTTGATTTTGTGAATAGTTTACTGCCATCATTTTTTAACGCCGGCATTACAGTGGGCACCCTGCTGGGCGGTTTAATTATTGCCCATTATGGTATTCATGAAGTGATCTGGATGACAGTGCCCCTCCTGCTGCTGTCATTAGGACTCAGCTTTGTTACTGTTAAAGAAAAACAAGTAGCAAATGAAACTATCGCTGATAAGCCCATTGAGCTGGAGCCGGTTCAAGCGGTTGTTTGCGAATAACGATATTTTACTCTATCCCGCTGTCCGAAGTCTTTGACTTCGGACAGCTTTTTTTTTTGCCCTATTTTACCTGTAAAAATTGTAATTTCCGCCCCATGATCCGCAAAGATAATTATACCCTGCCTGGTGCTAAAGGCCGTCCGATGCTCATTGATGTAACGTATGACGATGTGCTTAAAAACGCGCCGCTGGTGATATTTGCACACGGCTTTAAAGGGTTTAAGGATTGGGGCACGCACCATATGGTGGCCGATTATTTTGCCCGCAACGGGTTCAGGTATTTAAAGTTTAACTTTTCGCATAATGGCACCACGCCAGATGACCCGCTTAATTTTGCGGACCTGATAGCTTTCAGCGATAATACCTTTTCAATAGAACTGGAGGATCTGGATACTATTATTGATTTTGCCTGTAGCGGTTCGGGTATGGCAGCGGCCGAAGGCGTGTTTTTGATTGGGCATAGCATGGGCGGTGGTATCGGCATCATTAAAACAGCCGAAGACAGCAGGATAAAAAAGCTGGTTACCATGGCTTCTATATCCGGTTTCCGTAACCTATGGCCAAAACAATCAGAAGTACAGTGGCGGTTACAAGGCATCATATACATGCACAATTCACGCACCGGGCAGCAAATGCCGCTCAAATCATCATTGCTTGATGATCTGGATAGCCATCCTTTGCGCCTGAATATACCGGCAAAGGCTGCCGCAGTAAAACAACCCTGGCTGCTAACCCATGGCGACGCCGACCTTACAGTACCATTAGCCCATGCTGAAGAACTTCACCAGGCGCAACCCAATGCCGAATTTGTAATTTTCCCGGAAGGCGATCATACTTTTGGCGGTTCACACCCTTACGCAAGTGATACACTGCCGGCTCCCCTTCTGGAGTTTTGTGACAGGGCAATATCATTTCTGCGGGGATAGCATGGCAAGTCGAATATCATTCCTGCGTCAATAAAAGCAACTTCACAAAACTCATCGTAACTTTTCAGTAAGAATTACTTCTTACTGGATATATAATATTATAATTGTTTCTATGAGTTTAAAAGGATCCAAAAAAGAAGGGAAAAAATACATCAACGTAATACCTACCGATGAAGCAGGTTTTGATAAAATGGGATCCATTTTACGGGAGTACCTGAACAATAAGGCCGAGAATAACCCCAAAAAAACAATAGGCCCTTTTAAAACCGATACAAGCGCTTACCAGAACTCACCTGCGAGCGGTCTACGCATTACCTGGATAGGGCACTCCAGCATATTGATTGAAATTGATGGCAAACGCATACTGACCGACCCGGTTTGGGGCGATCGCGCATCGTTCTCAAAGCTCATAGGACCGAAACGCTTTTTTAAACCACCGCTTTTGTTAAGCGAGTTACCTCCGTTGGATGCTGTGATCATATCGCATGACCATTATGACCATTTTGATAAAGACACCATAAAATATTTCGCAGGCTCAACCATTCCCTTTTACTGCTCGGTGGGTGTAGGGCAATACCTGCGCAAATGGGGCATCGTAGCAAATTATATTACCGAAATGGATTGGGGCGACAGCGTAATGATAGGTAATGATATCGTTGTTACGGCAACTCCATCGCGGCATTTTTCGGGCCGGGGGATAATTAATCGGAACGAAACCTTATGGTCGTCGTTTGTAATTAAAGGCCCTATGCATAATATTTATTTTGGCGCCGATTCGGGCTGGTCGCCAAGTTTTGCGGAAATAGGTGAAGCTTTTGGCCCTTTCGATCTTACCACGCTCGAAGTCGGCGCCTACGGTAAATACTGGCCCGATATACACATGGGGCCTGATCATGCAACCAATGCTCACCTGGCATTAAAAGGCAAATTGATGATGCCTATTCATTACGGCACATTCAACCTGGCCCCGCATGCCTGGTATGAGCCTGTTGAACGCCTGGAAAAGCTTGCGGCGGATAAAAGGATACAGTTATTTGTACCCAAACCCGGTGAGCCTACAGAAGTTACCGGAGAATACAACTCCAACTGGTGGAAACCGTATTTATCTTAAAAATCTATCCCACTTTGTCATGCTGAGTGATTAAATCCTTGGCCTCTGAAGGAGAAATGACATAGCTTTGCTGAGCCGTGCAGTGTGTCCGATCAAGTTATAGTGCTTATTGCCTGTTGCTGAGTATGGTTCTGAAGTATAGAGTCTGAAGGTATGGTACGATCCTTACAAGAGTGATTTGTCCGATGGGTAGCCTGTCTTTTCTTTAAACTCCTTCGGGCACGGCTTCTTAAAAAAGGATATAAGGATGGAAAAGATGCATTTTCATGCAGCGGGCATAGATATAGGCGCCCGTAAGCTATTCGTGGGGCTTGAAGGTCAGCCGGTTCGTTCGTTTGAAACTTTCACCAGTGATCTGGAATCACTTAAGCATTATTTATTGGAGCATAAAGTAAGTACGGTAGCCATGGAAGCGACAGGAGTTTACTGGTATGTGCTTTATGATATTCTTTTGGATGCGGGATTAGATGTGTGGCTTGTTGACGGGCGGCAGACACGGCAGTTACCAGGCAGAAAAACAGATGTAAAGGATTGCCAGTGGATACAGCAGTTGCATAGCTATGGTTTACTGAACCGCTGTTATGTTTCAGAGGGGCATATCAAAGAATTGCGTAGTTATCAGCGTCTTCGGGAGGATCACCTTCGGAGTGCGGCCATGCATGTTCAACACATGCAGAAGGCACTGATAGAAATGAATATCCGTTTGCCGGAGGTATTAAGCCAGGTCCATGGAGTAAGCGGCATGGCGTTGATCGATGCGATACTGCAGGGTGAGCGTGATCCTGCTAAGTTGTTTTCACTGTGCCATAAAAAGATCAGGGAGAATAAAGGAGAAGAACTATTGAAGGCCTTGCAGGGCCATTATACAGCCCAGGGGCTTTTTGCCTTGGGTCAGGCCTATAAGGGCTATGGTTTTTATCAGGGTCAGATACAGGAATGCGACAGTCAGATTGATCGTGTTTTACAGCGGATCAACAGGGACAAGAGCCTACCGCCGGGAATAAGCGGCGGGAAACGCAAAGCGATCCGTCACAACAAACCTAATATCGATAATCTGGGGGATCACTTGTTGAAGATATTTGATGGTAAAGACGCGACCAAACTCCCGGGTATTACAGATTACAACTGGTTACAGTTATACACAGAGGTAGGTTCGGATCTTAGCCGATGGCCAAGTGAAAAACATTTCACCAGTTGGCTTGGTTTATCGCCGGGGCATGACCGTTCAGGAAAGAAAAACAAAAGTAAAAGCAAGGGTAAGCCGACCGTTGGGCAAATATTCAAACAGATGGCCCATGGATTATTGAACAGCAAGTATATCGGCTGGGGTTCATTTGCAAGAAGGTTAAGGGGTAGAAAAGGCCCCGCGATAGCTATTAAAGCTACAGCCAGAAAACTGGCTGCTCAATACTGGCGTTTAATCGTAAAAGGCGCCGACTTTGTAGAGAAGGGCCTTCACTCGTATGAGAACATTCTTAAAGAACAGAAACAAAGGCGATTAGAAAGACTTGCCCTTGAATTAAATATGGAACTTGTGCCTGCTTAAATTATTATGTCATGGGTAGGAACGAAGTATCTAATCGCCGATTTGCATATTCAAGAATAGATTCTTCACTGTCGCTCAGAATGACAATTTGGTTAACCGCCATTTTTAATACATTAGAGTAAAATATCGACTTTGGTGTAACTTTTATCCCATTCAGCATTCCTAATAAAAATAACCCGCATGGCTCAAACCTACATATTGGTAATTGAAGGTAAACCTGAAGGGCCTTTTAGCCTCGATGAATTAAAAGCCTTTCAAATAAAACCCGGCGACTTTGTAAAAACCCCTGAAATGGATGATTACAAAGAAGCACAGGAAATTGCCGAACTCAGGGAATTATTAGGCTTTGCCAAACCAACATTGCTGGTACAATATTATGGCAGTTTTGATCAGCGCCTGCTGGCTTCGGTGCTTGATTGGTTTATACTTTTCGGGGTGTTTATCATCATTACTTTTATTGTTGTAATACTGTTTATACAGGATAAAGAAACCCGCCTTACTACTACTTTCATCATTTTGGGCATCACTCCCGTGGCCCGGGCAGTTTACCAGATCATTATGGAAAGCTCCGCAAAACAGGCCACCTACGGCAAGCAGATGTTAAAGATCAGGGTAGTTGATATGTACGGCAACCGCATCAGTACTGGCAAAGCTATAGGTCGTAATCTTTCGAAAATATTTTCGGTGGGTACGTTTTTCATTGGCTATCTGTTAGCCTTTTTCAATAAAAAGCAGCAATGCCTGCATGATATGATAGCAGGTACGTTGGTAATTAAGGACAGACTATTTTAGAGATTATTTTTGCTTTACTAATTTATACTTTAACTCATCCAAAATCAATAATGTCGAATCGGTATTAGGCTTGGTTTCATAGAGCATTAAAGTGTCGGCATTGATCTTAAATGAGTAAGATTTATGACCTTTCCTATTAAAATCAAATCCGATCTCATCCAGATTATCCATTACATCTGAATTCAGATCGATATTAATACCGTACTTTTTAAAATTCAAAATGCCATTCACGCTTCCATCAGCATTAAAATTCACTTTAGATTTATTTCCGGAATCATCAGTCAAGATATAATTACCTGCAATAATTCCTTTATTGATCATATAATCTAAACCCAGGCCCAATTCTTCAGTATTTTTTTTAAATGCTCTTTTATAATGGGTAGCTATCATTTTGCTTTTATCTTTTTCACCCGGCCAATAAGTCGTTAAAATAGTATCTCTGCCTTTTACAGAATACCCAAGGTCGCCTGTACCAAATTGTATAGTTGCTTTTTGAGATCCCGCTTTAAACCTGAGTATCAAATTACTGCCATCATGATTGTTCCAGCCTGCTCCCACTGAAATACTATCACCCGCTATTTGATCTGTATTAATAATCATTGTGGTCATTCCATTATCCTCACCGGCTGCAGCCAATGGCGATTTTGTTTGAATCACCTTGTCTATGTAGGCACTTTTTACCCATACTCCCTGAATTATCGGTTTAAATTCGGCTATGAGTAGCTTTGAGTTATCCATCAATGGAGTAGTTTCAGTTGACTTCAAAACAGGCTGTTTAGTATTACTCTTACAGGAAATGAATATTCCGAGCAGAAAAGCAAGCCATAAGTTATTTTTCATAATACAGATAAGGTTATAGGTCGCTAAAATAAACATATTACTATACTATCCTTTAGGTCATATTAATTCATGCTTTACATAATTGCCCTGCTAATCCCCAACATATTCATTAAATTTGCATCTTATTAATTATCTAAGCATGAATACTGATGCTGTTAAATTGCTGCAGGGCCGTTATTGCAATTCGCTAACTGAATATTCGCGGTTTGTTACCCGTGAGGTTTTTATTGGCGATGTGCCTATGGGCGGCAATAATCCAATCCGCATACAAAGCATGACCACTACCGATACCATGGATACCATTGGTACGGTTGAGCAATCCATCCGTATGGTTGATGCCGGTTGTGAATATGTACGTATTACTGCTCCCAGCATTAAAGAGGCTCAAAATCTGGCCGAGATAAAAAAACAACTTCGCCAGCGTGGATATAATGTGCCGCTGGTTGCTGATATACACTTTACTCCAAACGCCGCCGAAGTGGCTGCACGCATTGTTGAAAAAGTACGTGTAAACCCGGGCAACTACGCCGATAAAAAGAAATTCGACCAGATAGATTATACCGATCAGGAATACCAGGGCGAGCTGGAACGCATTTACAAAAAATTCGCGCCGCTGGTTGGTATTTGCAAGGAATATGGCACCGCCATGCGCATCGGAACCAATCACGGTTCGTTGAGCGACCGTATCATGAGCCGCTATGGTGATACCCCACAGGGCATGGTAGAATCGGCCATGGAGTTTATGCGCATGTGCGAAACGCTGAACTATTACAACCTCGTGGTCTCTATGAAATCGAGCAATCCGCAGGTAATGGTTCAAGCCTACCGTTTACTGGTTGAAACCATGGTTGCCGAGGGCATGAACTACCCGCTGCACCTTGGCGTAACCGAGGCCGGCGACGGTGAAGACGGTCGTATTAAATCTGCCGTTGGTATAGGCACTTTACTGGAGGATGGTCTGGGCGACACCGTTCGTGTTTCCCTCACCGAAGAGCCTGAAGCTGAAGCACCTGTTGCCATTGAGCTGGTGAAGCGATACGTTGAAAGGGCGAAAGGCGAAAGGTTAAAGACAAAAGATAATGATAAAATGGAAGAGAAAGACCTTTCACCTTTAACGTTTAATCTTTCACCTGCGCAGCATAATCCCTACGAATACAAAAAACGCCATACCTACGAGGCTAATGCATTTATTGGCGGTCATATGGTACCAAGGGTGGTGGTTGACCTGTCGGCCAAAAATTTAAAAGACCCGGCGGTGTTAAAAGATGCGGGATATATATACTCGCCTCTGCTTGATAAATATAATATGGCCGAGCAATCGGTTGATTTTGTTTACTTGGCCGATGAGTTGCCATCGTTTGTATTCCCGAGTAATTTAAAGCAGCTTTACAACTATAAAACCTGGCAAAAACTGGGTGACAAAATCAATTGCCATCCCGTGTTTTCATTAGCAGAATATATTGCTGCTGATGCTAACCGCTCATCTAAATTAAACCTGGTAAGGATACTACCGGCCGATATTGATTCGGACGAGTTTGGCGCTTTGCCTTTTGACAATTCACTGGTATTGGTATTGGAAACCACAGCCCTGCACGGCATGGCCGATCAGCGAAGCTTCTTCTTTAAACTCGAAGAACTGGGTTTAGAAGTACCGGTAATCGTAAAAAGAAGTTATCAGTTTGGAGTGATGAGTGATGAGTTAGAAAAAAAAACATATAGTTCAAACAACGGACAAAATGAACTCACCACTCACCACTCACTACTCACCACTAAACTTCAGCTATACGCTGCTACAGATCTGGGGGCATTATTAGTTGATGGTTTTGGCGATGGTATCTGGATAGACGCGCCTGAATTGCCCACTAATGTTGTTACCTCAACCGCTTTTGGCATTTTGCAGGCTACACGCTCCAGAATTTCCAAAACAGAATATATATCATGCCCAAGCTGTGGCCGTACTTTGTTTGATCTGATGGTTACCACCCAGATGATCCGCAGCCGTACAAGTCACCTCAAAGGACTGAAGATCGGTATTATGGGCTGTATCGTAAACGGCCCGGGCGAAATGGCCGATGCCGATTATGGCTACGTAGGTTCAGGTACTGATAAGGTTACCCTTTATCGTGGCAAGGAAGCTGTAAAGAAAAACATCAGCTCGGCCAACGCGCTTGATGAACTGATTGGCATTATTAAAGAAGACGGCAACTGGGTTGAGCAGGAGATTAATTAGCGAATTATTGAGTGAAGGAATTAGTGATTGCATAAATCCTGATACTAATTACTGCTACTAAACTTATAAAACAGAACAGGGCTGGCCTCGCGCCAACCCTTGTTCAAAGTATAATTAAAAAAGATCGTTATCGTTTTATGTTAAACGTGAGGGCAATTAGCTTTTTGCCTTCTATGTATTCTTTATTTTCGTACAGCTTGTTCGAAATCTGGTTCAAAGCCAGCTGCACTTTTTTGCGCTTTAAATTTAGTCCGGTATTTACCGTTTCCTCGTAAAGCAGTTTAGCGTCATCACTATAAAACCTTATGGTTTGTATTTTGGGCTTATTAACATTGCTCTCCACTACCCAATAACCATGATTAGCCTCTACCTTGTTTTGAGCCCAGCCGCATAACGCGCTTACCAGAATCAATGCTGTTATTATTATCTTTTTCATAACTCAGGTTTTTAATTCATCGAACTAAATTAACCCGGCTATAAATCAGTAAAAAACAGCTATGCTATTCAGCAGTTAAATGGCGACAAACACCTGCTTTTATCAGCCTATTAGCATTGGTACTAAAATAGTTACTCCAGTTAAAAAATTCTCTGCAGTCTGTCTACAAAAGCATGCGGTTTGTCGCATTTAATAAAAGATTTCGCATCTTTTGGTTGCTATAGAGTAAATTAGCTATATGAATGACGTCATTGACAGGGGGCTTAGCAAAATAAAAATACCACGTGTTTACCAGCACTTGTTGTTTTGGGCTGTCGTTTACTTAATAGTAGCAAGCCTTTATTCGGTACAAACCAGTTTTTGGATTTCATTAAGAAATAACCTGTTTTTTATGCCTGTTCAAATTGCATACTATTATGCAATTGCCTATTGGATAATTCCGCGGTACCTGTTTGTTAAGGATTATTTAAAATTCACGTCGCTGTTAATATTCCTGATAGTTGTATCATTATTTTTAACCCGGGCTGTGGCCATATTATTTGTAAACCCTTACCTCGTGAGGGTAATGAACATTATCGACCCCGGTTATATTAAAGCCACCCAGCAACCTTTTTTTGTGAACATGCTTGATATGCAAAGCATGGTGAACGCTTTAAAGGGTGTAAACCTCATTATTGGTTTTGTGCTGGCTATTAAGCTGTTTAAAATGTGGTACGAGCGCAAACAAGCAGCCTTAGAAGCTGAGTTAAGCGCTTTAAAAGCACAGGTACACCCTCATTTTTTGTTTAATACACTAAATAATCTTTACGCTTTAAGTTTAGATAATTCACCTAAATCACCGCAGCTTATTCTTGACCTGTCGGGTATTTTGCGGTACATGCTGTATGAATGCAATACCAGTGAGGTACCGCTAGAAAAAGAAATATTGATGATACAGCAATATATTAAGCTGGAAAAACTGCGCTATGAAGATCGTATCGACATTAACTTTACCGTTACCGGCAGCCCCCAAAATAAAATAATAGCCCCGCTGGTAATACTGCCATTTATTGAAAATGCCTTTAAACACGGCACGAGCGAAAAAACCGGACTGGTATGGATTAATATTGATATGAGCATCACCGGAAACCATTTTAAATTAAAGGTAGCAAACAATAATCCCGAGAAACAGCCCGATAATGGTGAAGCAACAAACCGTGGCCACATTGGCTTAAAAAACGTAATGAAACGGCTCGACTTGCTATACCCTGCTACTTCAAAGCTTAAGATCATGAATGAGGATGAAACTTTCCTTATCATTCTCGATATGGACCTGAATACGATTAAACAGCCCTTAAAACAATTGGTAAACGTATGAAGATCCGCACGCTGATAGTTGATGACGAGCCACATGCTATAGAGGTACTGGAAAAATACCTGGCGCAGTTTAACCAAATGGAACTGGTTGGCAAATGCGCGGATGCCATACAAGCTTTTCAGCTATTGCAGCAAAAAACTATCGACCTGATGTTTTTGGATATACAAATGCCGGGCATTAAGGGTACCGACCTGCTGCGAAGCCTAAAAAATCCGCCGAAAGTAATTTTCACCACCGCCCACAGTGAGTATGCCCTGGAAGGTTTTGAATTAAACGCGGTTGATTACCTGCTGAAGCCCATTTCTTTCGAGCGTTTTTTGCGTGCCGTTGATAAAATTTATCAGTTAACCGAAAATAAGTCCCGGCCTGCTGTTACCCATGAAACAATGGTTAATGATCATGAAACATTTATATACCTTAAGGTCGAGCGTAAAACCATTAAAGTAAATGTAAATGATATTTTATGGATAGAGAGCCTGCGCGATTATGTAAAAGTAGTAACGAAAGACCACACCTACATTACCCGGCAAAAGATCAGCATTTTAGAAGAAATGCTTCCCGAAAATAAGTTTGTGAGAATACACCGCTCGTTTATGGTGGCATTGGCCAAAATAGATTCTTTTTACTCTTATAGCATTGAAATAGCCGGTCATGAATTGCCCATAGGCCGCAACTACAAGCAGGATGTTCAAAAAAAGCTAAAAGCCGAACGGCTGCAATTTGACTAAGCTGCAAAACCATGCAATTTCCCTTATATTTGAAGCTACCTGCTTTTACATATGAGTAACAAAATAACTGTTTTAGATATCCCTTCTGCACTTAACCGGCACATCGCGAATGCAAATACTAACCAATCGAGTTTTGGGATTGCTGACGGCGGTTGGAACCAGGACGATTTTGCAGTATTAGGTAATGAACCGGGCTTAACACACGGTTTGCCCATTAAAACAGATTACTACTCGGTGATATTATGTCTTAACGGCAGCTGCAAAAAAACAATAGGCCATTTTGTATTTGAGGTTTACCCTAATTCCATTCACCTGGTATCGCCGGCGTATATTACTTCTTTTGAGGATGCTTCTGACGATTTGCTCCTATACCAGGTATTGTTTAAAAAAGAGTTTCTGACGCATAATTTCCTGAAAGAAAACATTGTAGATAACCTGCTGGAGGTGAACCCAGATTATCCGCCTATTTATGGTCTGCCTCAAAAAGCGGTAATTTCACTAAAAGCGCTTTACGAAAAAATAAGTGATGAAAGCCGGGAAAAAGGCGCCTTCCATTTACAGATATTGCGCCTGCTGTTAACAGACCTGCTGTATGAAATGAACCGGGCCTGCGAAAGCTGCCTGCTGCACTCTACCCGGCACCTCAGTAAACAATACCAGCTGGTGTATAAGTTTAAAAAACTGGTAGAAGATAAATTCCTCACCCTTAAAACCGTGCAGGAATATGCGGATGAACTATTTATATCTGCCAAATATTTAACAGAGATAGTAAAGAACGAAACAGGGCAAAACGCACTCCACGTGATCCATAATCGCATGTACCTGGAAGCCCAGTATCTTTTATCATCATCGGGTCTTAGCATTAAGGAAATTGCCGAGCGGCTAAACTTTGATAATAGTTCGCACTTCAGCCGTTTCTTTAAGCGCTTTGCAGGTTATAATCCAACCGAATTTAAGCAACTGTAATCCTCTCCCCCTTGCCAAAATACCCGTTATGACTATTGCCTGACGGTAATTTTCATCTGCCGGAAAAATTGGTTGTTAAAACCGATTTATTGAGATTGATGTGCCTCCATAACCGCAGTACCTTTGACATGTCAATTAAAAATAACGGTCATGAAAAAGGAAAACTTAAACTTATTAAAAGGCAGATTACTCCAGTTGTACTGGGGAACTTATCAGGTTTTAACAATCATTTACAGATGATCTTTTAACAGAACATTCTAAATTCTATCATATATAACAACTCATACTACACCAAAACAATCATGAAAACTTTAAATAAACTAAGTGTTTTAATAGTTTCATTATTATCAATTATTTCCTTGAACCTTAAAGCACAAGATATTACACCCTCTGTTACTCCAAAAACTACTTCACTTGGTTCCGGCATCCGGTTAAGTGCCGGTATTGAGTCAGGTTTGCCTATTGGTAAACTGAATGACAATTACAGCTGGAATTTTGGTGGTTCATTACAGGCAGATTTACCAATTGTAAGAGATCAGCTTTATGCCACTTTCACTACCGGTTTCAATAATATTTATGCAAACAATGTATCTAATGCTCCTGATATTCAATTAATACCGGTTATGGCTGGTTTAAAATACTTTCCTGTTAAAAACTTTTATATACAGGGCGAAGCAGGTTCATCATTCATTGTTAACAAATCTGATTTAGGCGCTACCAAATCAGCAGCCTTTGTATACTCACCACAAGTAGGTGTAATGTTTAAGGTAGGTGCTAAAAACTATATAGATGCAGGTGTCAGGTATGAGAGCAACAGTAAATTTTATACCAACGGCAGCAGCAATAACTTTGTTGGATTAAGAATTGCCTACGCCTTTAATTTGTAATACCCGAATTTAACAGCCGTTCCCGGCTTCACTATATATTGACACATAAAAAGAGGCAGACTTTATTTAGGTCTGTCTCTTTTGTTGTAGTGGCATATAGGTTACATACTTGTTGGACTAAGATTTTGATCAATTAAAGCTTGTATATTTTCATCCTGTAGCAATCCGGAATCTACCATGGTATTAAACCATTTTGAAAATTTATCTGCACCCTTATAATTCAAATGCCCATAGTCAGCAAAGTCGTCGTCATGTAATGGAAAATTATTAAAGTCTAAAAAATCGACGTCGGCAAATTCCGTATTCCTTATTTTCACAAAAGCAGTTTCGTTTTTCAGGTATTCATATTTTTTATGGTGGGGGCTTCTCACCAGGAAAACCTTTTTATTCCGGGCACGACTATAGTTAACTATCTTTTTCAGATAGCTAACATTAACATCCGAAAATTTTGCACTCACTTTATCTTTGGCGTCGTTTGCTGTCTTACCATTATCATACAGTTTTCCGATCCGTAAATAGCCGCCCATTTCGTCAGAAAAGTTATAGTTGCCGGTAAGTACCCTTACTAAATTTTTACGGGTAGAAATTGACATGCAACTCATAAAATCCTTCGGGTTGTTTTTGATCAGCAGGTTTATGTCTTCCCTGTCCATAAAAGAGGCGTATTTCGGGAACATGCTCGACATATATTTGTACCCCCAGGTCCAGTCGTTCATTTTCTCATCTATCTGATTATTTGAAAACTCAATTAAAACAGTTTCGATATGGGGGTTTTGTGATAATACCTTTTTTATTTTCTGATAGGTATAAAAATAAGGTTCGGCCGAGTATGCAAGGTTTTGAAAATTTGTAATCAGGGTATCGTTAAAAGCGCATTCAGGGTGCGAGTGCCCAAACAAAACCATTTTTCTATGCTGCTGGATGGTAAACTTTGATTTTTTATCAACAACGTAATTAGGTATAAATATGACTGAAACAAGCAAACAGGCTGTCATGATAATAAACGATACCGTTCTTTTTAAAAACTTGTTCATGATTTAAAATTGAAAATAAATAAATGTTTGCTCCCTGCCCATAAACAGATATATGGTAAGGATCAATGTAAAATAAAACGCCAGCCGGTAGCTTCTCTTCTTAAACCGGCCCAACGTGGCAATAGCGTACTGATGTTCACGCCCGGCCCATTCAATCAGTAAAAAAACAACAATTAATAAAAGGGTATTCAAAACATCAAAACCGCTGGCATCCAGTTGCGGAACAGAAAACGTGGATCTGGAAAATATTCTGCCTATATAGTTTAATGCATGTTCCAGGTTATTGGCCCTGAAAAATATCCAGCCAAAAACAACCAACAAAAAGGTAAGCACCATCTGAAAAAACTCTTTTATAGTTGGCAGGCTTTTTCCCCTGGCCACTATTTCGAGATTGTCGCGATTGGTATTAAGAATAATAGATGGCACAATAAACAAGGCGTTCAGGAGCCCCCATACGATGAAGGTCCAGTTGGCACCATGCCAAAAGCCGCTCACTAAAAAAATGATAAAGGTATTTCTTACCCTCATCCAGATTCCACCCTTGCTGCCACCCAGCGGTATATACAAATAATCGCGAAACCAACCTGATAACGAGATATGCCAGCGCCGCCAAAATTCGGCTATATCCCTTGAAAAATAAGGGAAGGCAAAGTTACGCAGCAGTTCAATACCAAAAAGCCTTGCTATACCTATAGCCATATCTGAGTAGCCCGAAAAATCACAATAAATTTGAAAAGTAAAGAAAAAGGCGCCCAATATTAATGTACTGCCAGGGTAGTGATCTGAATTAGCGAAAATCATATTAGCGAATTGCGAACATTGGTCGGCTATTACTGCCTTTTTAAAAAAGCCCCATAATATTTGCCTTAAACCATCAACAGCATTGGCATAATCAAAGGTTCTTTCCTTTTTTATCTGTGGTAAAAGATGGGTAGCCCGCTCAATAGGGCCTGCAACCAGGAGCGGGAAAAAACTGATAAAGAAAGCGTAATCAACAAAATTCCTTTCGGCTTTTATACGATTTTTATAAATATCAATTATGTATGACAGGCCGTGGAAGGTGTAAAAAGAAATACCTACCGGC
This sequence comes from Mucilaginibacter sabulilitoris, assembly GCF_034262375.1. Taxonomy (NCBI): domain Bacteria; kingdom Pseudomonadati; phylum Bacteroidota; class Sphingobacteriia; order Sphingobacteriales; family Sphingobacteriaceae; genus Mucilaginibacter; species Mucilaginibacter sabulilitoris. Next base: position 1,751,692 of record NZ_CP139558.1, on the reverse strand, counting down.
AGTATCACTTTTAGCGTCCACGGACTTACATGTACGCCAAAATTAAGAGCAGCATCGGCAAAAGATTCGGCAAAGAAATTATAATACTTGAACACCGCCAAAAAACCAATATTTACAGTAATACTTAACCAAAACCAAAATCGCCGTTTATGCTGATTATCAGTTTCAGCTATCTTGAGTCCGGTAAAATAATCCAGTAAAGTAGAGAAGATGAGTAGAAACAGAAAGCGCCAATCCCAGCAGGCATAAAAGTAATAGCTTGCACAAAGCAATAAAAAGTTCTGGTACTTTAACTTTTTAGCCACAAACCAGTATAGTAAAAAAACTATGGATAAAAAAATGGCAAAGCTAACAGAGTTAAAAAGCATAAGCTGTTTTATAATTATAATTTATTACTGGCGCACTTACATGCCCTAACTCTTCAATACCCTCAAATTTTCTATGCCGGTTTTAATAAGTGTGATACAGTTTTAGTACATTAAAATTAGGTTTTATAAATGCACTAAATCCATGCTCAAGTGGTTTTGCAGTTTATTTGTATCTGTGCTGTATAATTACTTTACACTTTATACACTTTGTTTTACACTTTTAAATGTTTGTGTTAACCGGGATTTACGCATTAGTATTCAAAATATTTACAATTTAAAAAACTCTTGCAGCCCTGTTGGGTTTGGTTTATATAATTAAAAAACAACATGGCAAAAAACGTTGCAGACCAATTGGTTGAGATGCTGGTGAACGCCGGTATAAAAAGAATTTATGCTGTAACCGGCGACAGCCTGAATGAGGTAAACGATGCCGTAAGGCGCGAGGGCAGTATACAGTGGGTACATGTGAGGCATGAGGAGACGGGGGCTTACGCAGCGGGTGCAGAGGCACAGCTCAATGGGCTTGCCTGCTGCGCAGGCAGCAGCGGCCCGGGGCATGTACATTTGATCAATGGACTATATGACGCCCACCGCTCGGGCGCGCCGGTTATTGCCATTGCATCAACCATAGCCAGTTTTGAATTTGGTACAGATTATTTTCAGGAAACCAACACTATAAAATTGTTTGATGATTGCAGTTATTATAACCAGGTAGCTACTACACCCAAACAATTACCCCGCATGTTACAGGCGGCAATTCAAAACGCCCTGCTCCAAAAAGGCGTAGCCGTAATTGGCTTGCCGGGTGATGTTACCAGTATGGATGCTGTTGAAATAGATACATCAACCCAAAACTTTAATCCCATTCCGATGATCAGGCCTTCAGATGCTGATCTGCACCGGCTTGCCGAATTAATTAACCATCATCAGAAAATAGCCATTTTTTGCGGTATCGGCGCCGCCGAAGCGCATGACGAGATAGTGGCGCTATCACAAAGGCTACATGCTACGGTGGCTTACTCTTTCAGAGCCAAAATGGATATACAGTACGGCAACCCTAATGAAGTGGGCATGACCGGACTTTTAGGTTTGCCATCGGCCTACCACAGCATGCATGAAAGCGACCTGCTCATTTTACTGGGTACCGATTTCCCGTACACACCTTTTATGCCCACCGAATGCAAGATTGTGCAGATAGATACCAAACCCGAACGCATTGGTCGCAGGGCAAAAATTGATGTGGGTTTGTGCGGAACTATAAAGGATACACTTACCGCACTACTGCCTTTAATCACACCAAAACAGGACGATAGCTTTTTAAAAGCCCAATTGAAGGTATATGCCGATGTAAAGGATAAAATGCAAACCTATGTTGACGACAGCGGCGAGAAAGATAAGATACATCCCGAGTTTGTGGCCAGCATGTTGGATAAGCTTGCTGCCGATGATGCCATATTTACCGTTGATACAGGCATGTCATGCGTATGGGGATCGAGGTATATTAATGCTACAGGCAAGCGTAAAATGATAGGTTCATTTAATCATGGCTCCATGGCTAACGCCATGCCGCAGGCTATTGGCGCCGCGATGGCCCGCCCCGGTCAGCAGGTAATAGCGCTTTGCGGCGACGGCGGTTTATCTATGTTGCTGGGCGATCTGGCTACCATTGTTCAGTATAAGCTACCTGTTAAGGTCATTGTTTTCAATAACCGCTCGTTGGGTATGGTGAAGCTGGAAATGGAAGTTGCCGGCCTGCCCGATTGGCAAACCGATATGTACAATCCTGATTTTGCATTGGTTGCCCAGGCTATGGGTATGAAAGGTATAACTGCCAGTCAACCGGGCGAGGTTAAACAGGCTATTACCGATGCGTTAGCTTTTGACGGACCTGCATTGGTAAACGTATTTACCGACCCGAATGCTTTGGCTATGCCACCCAAAATTGAATTCGAACAGGTAAAAGGATTGGCAGTATCCATGACCAAACTCATGCTTAACGGCCACATGGATGAGGTGCTGGATACCGTAAAGGCAAACTATAAGCACCTGAAAGACCTGCTGTAAGTCCGGGAATAACAGGTGTTCTTTTTTTGAAAGTGCGAACACCAACGTACAGTCGCAAGCGCAACCGAACAGGTGCGAACACGACATTCTCGAGTGGTGGCCTGTCACCCTGAGCTTCGACGGAGCGCAGCATGACAGCCGGATTTTTTTGGCTATACTTTGGCTATACAAAAAGACATATGTGATGCATCTTTCTCCTCATACTTTATCGAGGTGACAAGGAGATATACTCAACAAAAAACCCGGCGTTAACCGGGTTTTTATCTTTATTTTCTCCAAACGTTATTGTCAGGGTTATAATCGGGCAGTACGTTATCAGGATCGTAGGTAACGGATTCAATTTCATCGCTTGATGGATATTTAAATGTCCATGATGAGAAACGCTCCCAAATTTCAACCGGCAGTTTAATACGGTCGGTTTGGCCGCCTTTGGTTTTTATTTCCAAAATAACGGGCATTGCCATTTTTCCCAGGTTATCAATGGTAATCATTGCACCTTTTGAAGGATCGTTATCAACATACTTAACATCGGTTACAGCAACATCCAAACGCCAGTTGTTTAAAAACCAGCCTCTCCAAAACCATTGTAAGCTTTCGCCAGAGGCGTTTTCAATCGTGCGGAAAAAATCATCGGGGGTTGGGTGTTTAAACGCCCAGCGGTTGATGTAGGTTTTAAAGGCAAAATCAAAACGCTCGGGGCCTAATATCTGCTCGCGCAGTAAAATAAGACCAGCGCTTGGCTTATTATACAACAAGGTACCCGTATTTTTTTCTTTCAGGTTGGCCGGCTGGCTCATGATGGGCTCCAGTTCGGGCTTAGTGAAAAGATCGCCGGTGTGGTGCATATCAACCTTCCCTTTTTTATACTCACCATTGTTGAAATCAGTGGTCGATAGCGTATTAATAAAAGTATTAAAGCCTTCATCCATCCAACCATACATGCGCTCGTTTGAACCTACAATCATCGGGAACCAGGTGTGGCCAAACTCATGGTCGTTTACACCCCAGAGTTTTTCTCTCTCGGCTTTGTAACCGCAAAATACAATACCCGGATATTCCATACCTCCCACTATACCCGCAACGGCAGTAGCATTAGGATAAGGGAACTCAAACCATTTGGCCGAGTTATACTCTATTGATTTTTTTACGTATTCGGTTGAGCGGCCCCAGGCGCCGTTGCCATCGCTTTCTACCGGGTATGCAGATATAGCCATTGTTTTTTTACCGCTTGGCAGGTCCATTTTTGCTGCATCAACAATAAACGCAGCTGACGACGCCCATGAAGCATCCCTCGCGTTTTTTATTTTGAAGTGCCAGGTAAGCTCGGTTTTACCGGCCGGGCGCGATGCCGCGTCTTTAACTTCCTTCGCGGTACGGATCATTACTGTTTTTTCGCTTTGAGCAGCCTCGGCCCAGCGTTTTTGCTGTTCGGCAGTGTACACTTCCTGGGGGTTCTGCAATTCGCCCGATGCTACCACGATGTGGTTGCCCGGAGCGGTGATGCTCAGATCAAAATCGCCATACTCCAGGTAAAACTCACCAGGCCCGGTATAAGGCAGCATATTCCAACCCATTACATCGTCATACACGCACATGCGCGGGTACCACTGGGCAATTGTATAAATCTTGCCATTTTTGGTTTGCAGGTAGCCCATACGGTCTGACCCATAATTTGGCGGGATAAATGCATATTCAATTTTAAGCTTAGCCTGTCCGCCGTTGGCTGTCACCTCCTTTGGTAAAAAAACCTGCATGCGGGTATCGGTTACGATAAATTTAGCATCAACAAAATCATTGCTGCCGTTTGCATATTTTACCGATTTTATTTTGTAGCCGGCATCAAACGCTTCGCCACGGCCCCAGTTACGGCTGCCTGTCGGCGGTACTATGGCTGTACCGCGTGAGTCGGACTTAAAAAGGTTCTGATCAAGCTGCATCCATAAAAAACTTAAATTTTGCGGACTGTTATTGGTATAGGTTAAAACTTCAGAGCCTGTAATTTCATTTGTTTGATCATTAAGTTTGGCTGCCAGCTGGTAATCGGCACGGTTTTGCCAGTATTTGGGGCCCGGCTCGCCGCTTGCCGCACGATATTCTGATCCATTTTTGGAGTAAAACGATGGGCCGAAAGTTTCGTGGTAATTGTAATCTGAGCCAGGGGTAGTTTGTTGTGCATTGGATACCCCCATTGCCAACATAAAGGCCATGCTGAAACCGGCCAGTAGTTTTAAATTCATTTTCAGTTGTAGTTATAATATATTATAAGGCAATTATACTACAAAAAAACAACCTGAATGTTCTTGGTAAAACGATTGTTACGGGAATATTAATTAAAAACAAAGCCTATAAATCAGGTAGATAAAGAGGATTTATAGGCTATGTTAATTACTTTGTACTATTTATCTGGTGGTTATTTATTCAAAAAGTGATCTTTATAAACCTGCTCATCAAAACCAAAAAACAGGAAGTCGCCATCCTCAATAACCGGGCGTTTTATCATGCTTGTTTTTTGCTGCAGCAAGGTAAGGGCGTCGGTATTGGTTTTTACGCTTTCTTTAACAGCCGGGTCAAGCTGTTTCCAGGTAAGGCCCTGCTTATTCAGAAATTTTTCATAACCTGCCCTGTTGTCCCATTCCTGTAGTTTCTCGGTGCTTACACCAAGCTTTTTAAAATCCTGGAAATCATAATCAACCTTATTTTCCTTAAACCAGTCGAGGGCTTTTTTTACTGTATTGCAATTGGTAATTCCGTACACTTTCATGCTGCAAATTTATTGATTTGCACCACTACTTTTACCACTGTTTTTGGTGTCGTCATTATTTATGCTACGCTGGCTCTTTTTAATATTACCGTTAAGCTTACCAAATTTATAATTAAGCCTGATAGCAAAGTGACGATAAGGGTTATCGCTGTTAGTACTTTGCGTAAAATCAGGCGTACGGGAACTGTTAGAAAACGTTCTGTATTTGCTGTAAGGATTGTTGGCAACCAATGTTACCGTGAGCTTTTTGTTAAACAGGTCTTTAGCAACTGTATAAGAATTATAAATAAAGTTGCTCGATTTACCCTGCAAAGTTACGTCGCCGCTAAAAAAGCCTGCATTGTAACCCAGGCGGTAGGTATCACCCAGTTTATAGGTAAAGCTGGCGAATGCGTTGCCAATGTATCCATCATTTTTAAAGAATTGGCCATTGTATGTGCCCTTTAACCAAATATGCGAAACCTGTGCGTTTAGGCTAACGGTAAATGGCTTGATGATAGAAAAATTGGTATTAACGTTAAGCCCCAGGGTACGGTTACTGCCCAAGTTTTGAAAAGTGGTATAGGTTACGGTATCTACCTTATTTGATGAGGTACTATCAACCTGCAAGCGGCTCACATTCTGAATAGAATTATTTGAGAAAGCATAACTTAAGCCTACCGTAACCGATGCTTTTTTAAAGTTGCTATAGGTAAGTTCAAAGGTGTTATTAAGCTCCGGACGAAGATTAGGGTTACCCGTATTAATGAATTTAGGATTTGAGCGATCAATAAAAGGGTTAAGCTGATAAATACCTGGGCGCTGTATACGCTGTGTAAAGCCTAAATTGATACTGCTGCTTTTCATGCTGCGCTGTACAGATATAGAAGGTATAAAATTGTTATATCCCTTGTCGAGCGGCTCGCCCATAAAGTCGGCTCTGATCTGGGTATGTTCAACACGCAGACCTGCTTTAGCGGTCCAGCCAGTTAACTTTAACTGGTACGAGTTGTAAAAGCTGGTAACATCCTGGTGATAATCAAATGTGCTGGTTTGATCCTCGTTAGGCACATACTGATTGGTAGCAGGGTCAAGGTCATCGCGTTTAAAATCGCTGAAGTTATTACGCAGTATGGCTTTGGCTCCGGCTTCAATGTTTATTTTTTTTAGCGGATACACATAATCGAGTTGAATGGTATGCTCCCGGTTACCGGCATTATTACGCTGCCTGAAATCGGGGTTATCTTCATCATCATAGTTAAACCTGTTGGTAAACGAGTTTGCACTTGACTGGTCGCTGGGCGAGTAACTGTATTTATACGACATAGTAAGCAACTCATCCTTATGATTTTTAAAGCTCCGTTGGTAATTAACAGAAATATCTGCCCCTTTATCTTTACTACCGCTGCTCACCACATTATGGTAAGCCTGGTCAAGCGCCCCAATACTGTTAAACCGGTTTGATTGCAGCTGGCCATTCTGGTCAAAATGCCCCTGGAAAATTTCAAATGAACCGGTAAGCAGGTTAAGACTGTCTATTTCATAACTCAACTCGGCATTGGCATATTTATATTTACCGCCAAAAGTATTGGTACCGTTTTGATTCAATACGCTTGATATAGATTGATCTATAAATTGTGTTTGCGTATTATGAGTTGCGGCGGTCACTTGTTTTTGCGTACCAAAACCGGCATAGCCTGACAGACCGAATTTACCTTGTTTTACCGTGGCGTTAAGGTTATAACCCGGCCCCCAAACCGTGTTGTAGCGTATATTAATGCTGCCATTATAACCCTGGTCGGCGTTTTTTTTGGTGATAATATTGATAATACCTGACAAGCCTTCGGCATCGTATTTTGCGGGGGGAGTAGTAATTACCTCAATTTTTTCAATATTGGTTGCAGGCATGGCTTTCAGCACATCCGATGGGTTTTTGGCCATCAGCGCCGATTCTTTACCGTTTATCAGGATTTTATAATTGCCGCTGCCTTTCAAGCGTATCTTATCATCGCCATCAACCGATAAGAGCGGAACCTTGCGCATCATATCAAGCGCGGATATAGCTTTGCTCTCCGGGTCGGCGGTTACGTCGTAGCTCAACCGGTCAACCTCCTGTTTCATAACAGGTTTTACAGCCGTTATGGTAACCTCTTTTAGCTCTTTACTTGCAGCCGAAAGCAGAATTTTCCCGGCGTTATACTCATTGCCGGTGAGTTTTACAGGTAAAACTTTGGTGGCATAGCCAATAAAAGCTACTACTAACTGGTATGTTTTGCCTTCGGGAGCCTTTATTTCAAAACTGCCATCGTCTTTGGCGAGGGTACTTTTTACAGGGGTGTGGGTAACTGCATCTTGCAGGGCAACGGTAACATAGCCCAATGGCTTATTCAAGGCCGAATCTATTACTGCCCCTTTTACTGTTATATTAGTTGGGGAATTTTGTGTTTGCGCCATGGCAAACGCTGAAAAATAACAGCAAAGCAGGATCAGTAGAATTTGTTTCATAAGGTATTTGGTGGATAAGACGCTTTAAGTTACCCAACTGTTGCATCAATGAGAAACTATTTAACACTTTTTAACTAAATTATTAGTTTTGGGTGATTCCCGCATATTTTCACTTGTTATACCGGGTCATAGTGAGCTCAGTACCAATGGTAACAAAGCTTTTGATCATCTCAATGGAGCGATCAATCAGGCCCGGGAGTTCGGGTTTTTCGTCGTCGTCAAAGCCGCTCAGCACATAGTCAACCTGGCGGCCTTTAGGGTAATTATCACCTACGCCAAAACGCAGGCGGGCATAGTTATTATTACCTAAGGTAGCTTCAATATGTTTCAATCCGTTATGGCCGGCAGCGCTGCCTTTGGGCTTTAACCGTAACGTACCCAGCGGCAGGGCAATATCATCAACAAGCACCAGCACATTCTCAACCGGTATCTTGAGATCTTTCATCCAGTGGTTTAGCGCTTTGCCGCTCAAGTTCATATAGGTAGTGGGCTTAATGAGATGCAGGCTGCGCCCCTTAAAGGAAACTTCGGTATAATAGGCCAACCGCATATTATAAAACTTTGCCCCTTCCTGTCTGGCCAGCTCATCCAATATCATAAAACCAATATTATGCCTGGTATCTACGTATTCCGGACCTATATTTCCTAAACCAACTATTAGATATTTCATGCCCCCTACCCCCCTAAAGGGGGAATTTTTTATTTGTTTGATTGTGTTAGCGTCATGCTGAACTTGTTTCAGCATCCCACCTGCAAGGTAACATTACGAGTTTTACTTTGCGCGAGAGATCCCGAAATAAATTCGGGATGACTTCCTGTTTTAATTTCCCGGTTAACTTCAAAGTTAATTTTGGGGCAGGCAAAAGTATTATTATTTAAACAAAAAAGCGATAGGCTTACACCCATCGCTTTTCTTTAAAATCAGCTCTCGTTCCCCATTCAGGGGTTAGGTGCTTATTTTTTACCTGAAGCAGCTTCCTGCTCAGCCTGACGTAATGCACGTGAAGTAGTTACCGATACAATGGTATCTTCCTGGGCATTGGTGATAGTAAGGTTAGGTAATTTAATTTCGCCTACTTTTACTGATTTACCAACTTCCAAAGCTTCAATGCTTACTTCAATAGCATCTAAATGATCTTTAGGTAATGCTTTGATGCGCAGTTTCCTTAGTTTTTGAACTAATTTACCACCCACTTTAACACCTGGAGAAGTTCCGGTTAATTTAACAGGGATCTCGATAGTGATTGGCTTTTTCTCGTCAAGCAATAAAAAGTCAACATGGATAATTTGTTCAGTTAAAGGATGAAACTGAATATCTTTAATAATAGCCTGTGATTTAACACCAGCAACTTCAAGATCGATGAAATGAACAACCGGAGTGTAAACTACGGCTCTCAAATCAGCTGCGGACACTGCAAAGTGGGTTTGGGTTGGCCCACCGTAAAGTACTGCAGGCACCAGACCCTGGTAACGCAGTTCTTTAGCGTCTCTTTTCCCTACGTTCTCTCTTGGAGAACCGCTAATAGCAATTGATTTCATTTGTTTGTATTTATTATTTATTGTTAGTTCATGGTTCATAGATCATTGTTCATGGCCTAATCCTCATAAGTTCTTTTTCTCTTCAATTCTTCATGGCAACGGCTTTACTATGAACCATCAGCTATGAATTATACGCTATACTTAATCTACCTTGAACAGCTGGCTTATTGAGCCATGTTCATTTACATTACTGATAGCCCTAGCAAACAACTCGGCTGTTGACAGTACCCTTATTTTAGAGCTTTGCTGTTTTAACGGAATAGTATCAGTAACTATCAATTCGACTAAGGCTGAATTTTCAATGGTTTCATATGCCTTGCCCGATAATACCGGATGCGTACAAACCGCGCGAACGCTGCGTGCACCACGTTCCATAATTAAACCTGCGGCTTTGGCCAGTGTACCGGCCGTATCGCATATATCATCAATCAGCACAATATCCTGATCGGTAACATCGCCAATCAATGTCATCGATTCAATTTCATTGGCGCGTTTACGGCGCTTATCGCAAATTACCACTTCCGCGTTAAAAAACTTCGCAAAGCTGCGTGCCCTGTATGACCCGCCCATATCCGGCGAAGCAATAGTTAAATTTTCTAACCCCAGGCTTTTGATATAAGGTACAAAAATGATTGAAGCATCAAGGTGATCAACCGGGATATCAAAAAATCCCTGTATCTGCGCAGCGTGCAAATCCATGGTCATGATACGATTGATGCCTGCCGCAACCAATAAATTAGCTACCAGCTTCGCGCTAATGGCTACACGAGGTTTATCTTTCCTGTCCTGACGGGCCAATCCAAAATAAGGGATAACTGCATTTACATAATGTGCCGATGCACGACGGGCGGCATCAATCATCATCAATAACTCCATAAGGTTATCAGTAGGCTGGTGGGTACTTTGAACCAGGAACACATCGCACCCTCTTACAGATTCATTAAAGTGTGGCTGAAATTCGCCATCGCTAAAACGCGAAAGCACTACATCACCTAATTCGCGGCCATAAGCATCAGCAATTTTTTTTGCCAGCTCCTTTGAGCCTGATCCTGCAAATAACTTAACGGGATTAAATTGTAATGGCATTTTTTATTTCGGATGTTTAATTTCGGATCTAACCCGGTAGCTATCTTTTAAATAATAACCCCTATAAAAAGCAATTCGGATTTCAATTTTCCCTCAGACCTAAATCCGAAATTGAAAATCAGAAATCCGAAATCTTTCTTGTTGCCCGACCAGGATTCGAACCTAGACAAACGGTACCAAAAACCGTCGTACTACCATTATACTATCAGGCAATCTCCTTTGGTTTGTTTTGCACTCCCCGAAAAGGAATGCAAATATAAGACGTTTTTTTTACTCTCAAAATAGAATTTGAAAAAAGTATTTTTATCTGCGTTTTAGGCGCAAATATGGGTTAAAAAGTGTTAATACAAAGGTTTTCATTTCCACATCGTAATAGTTTTATTATTTTCGGGCTGCATAAAACCTTTTTTTCTATCGTAAAGTTCAGACATGAGTTACAATAAAACCAACAATATATTCGGCTGGATAGCCTTTATTATTGCTACGCTAACGTATATTTTAACCTTAGAGCCATCTTCAAGCTTTTGGGATTGCGGCGAATTTATTGCCTGTATTTACCGTTTGCAGGTAGCACACCAGCCCGGCGCTCCGCTGTTTACCATGATTGGTAAGGTATTTACCCTGCTTTCCTTTGGCGATAGTACTAAAGTGGCTTATTGGGCCAATATGGCCTCGGCCCTGGCCAGCGGCGCAACCATCATGTTCCTGTTCTGGACCATTACCGCATTGGCAAAAAAGCTATTAATAAAAAAAGGTGAAGAGATAAGCCAAACAAACTTTATCCTGATTATAGGCGCCGGTTTAGTTGGCGCTTTGGCCTATGCCTGGTCAGATACGTTCTGGTTTTCGGCGGTTGAGTCGGAAGTTTACGCGCAATCATCTTTATGTACTGCTGTGGTGTTTTGGGCCATATTAAAATGGGATGCCCATGCCGATGAGCAGCACGCCGATAAATGGATCGTATTTATTGCTTATGTAATGGGGCTTTCTATCGGCATCCACCTGCTAAACCTGCTGGTAATACCTGCCATTGCGTTGGTAATTTATTTCCGCAAGGCTAAAAACACAACCCCATCGGGTACTTTCTGGGCATTTTTCGCCGGGATTGTTGCCGTTGCATTTGTGCTTTGGGGGGTTATACAATTCACCGTAAAAGGCGCGGCTTTTTCCGATCTGCTTTTTGTAAATACCCTGGGCCTGGGCTTTGGCAGCGGCGCGGTCATGTTTTTTGTTTTGGTAATAGCCACCATAGTTTTTGGCATATATTATACGATTAAGCCTTCAAAACCGCTAATTATAATAGCCGCTGTGTGTTTTATACTGGCACTAGGCATTAGCGCAGGCATAATTGGTTTTGTTGTAGGCCTGGCTGTTTTAGCCCTGTTGGAGTATGTTGTTAAAATACGCGAACGCCGTTTTGCATTAAATACATTTTTAATTTGCCTGCTGTTTATCCTGTTCGGCTACAGTTCGTTTGTAATGATTGTGGTGCGGGCAAAAGCCAATCCTAATTTGAATAACAGTGACCCCGAAAACGCTTTCGCACTTAACGGCTATCTTAACCGCGATCAGTATGGCGATACTCCATTACTGTATGGTCAGTTCTTTGATTCGCAGCCAACCGAGCAAACCGAAGGTGCCAATATTTATCGCCGCGGTGAAACCAAATATGAAATTGCGGGCAAAAAATTAACAACCGTTTATGACCGCAATACCTTGTTTCCGCGTATGTTTAGTGACAAGGGCGGTCACCCTGAATTTTACAGATCATGGACCAGGCTGGGCGAAACCGAACACCCTACCTTTGCCACCAACCTGGGCTTTTTTGGCAGCTGGCAGGTTAACCAGATGTACACCCGTTATTTTCTATGGAACTTTGTTGGCCGCACAAACGACCTTGACGGGCAAACCAGCAATACCGGTGTAGACGGCAACTGGATTAGTGGATGGAACTTTAGCAAACCGCTGCCCCACTCAGTTACCGAGAGCAAAAGCTATAACCGTTTATTTTTCCTGCCACTTATTATCGGTCTTATTGGTGTGTTCTTCCACTTTTACCGCGATCAGAAAAACGCGGGTGTGGTAGGCGTACTGTTCTTTTTTACGGGCCTTGCCATTGTGTTGTATCTAAACCAGGATCCGTTGCAGCCACGTGAACGTGACTATGCTTATGCAGGTTCGTTTTACGCTTTTGCTATATGGATAGGTATAGGCGTGCTGGGCATTGCCGACTTTTTAAGTAAGAAACTCAACCCCAGGCTTAGCGCCATCATAGCCACCATAGTATGTTTGCTGGCCGCACCAATATTAATGGCCAACCAGGAGTGGGATGATCATGACCGCTCAACCAAGCTTACGCCGCATGATATGGCTTATAATTACCTCAGCTCCTGCGCGCCAAACGCCATATTGTTTACTTACGGCGATAACGATACTTACCCGCTTTGGTATATACAGGAAGTTGAAAATGTACGTCCCGACGTACGCATTGTGAATTTAAGCCTGCTGGGTACCGACTGGTACATCCGCGGTATGAAAAATAAGATGAATGAGTCGGAGCCATTGCCGATCACCATGCCGAACGATAAGTTTAAACCAGGTGTGCGCGATGTTATTTATTTTAACGATCAGAAAGTTGCCGGCTCAGTAGAGCTAAAGGAGATTTTTGATTTTATTACCTCTGATGATAAGGCTGCCATGGTAGAGTATAATAATGGCGATGTTGCCAATTACCTGCCGGCCAAAAACTTTAAGCTTACTGTTAACCCCGACGAGGTGATAAAAACCGGAACTGTAAGTGCTGCCGAAAAAGACAGGATTACACCTGAAATGGACTGGACCTTTAATGGCCGCTACGTAACCAAAGATATTTTGGCCATGATGGATATGCTGAGCCATAATAACTGGAAAAGACCAATTTATTTTTCGGTAACGGTACCCAATGAAAATATGATGGGCCTTGATAAATATCTGTATAACGAGGGCTTTGCTTACCGCTTGCTGCCATTTAAACCAGATACCAGTGCAAACGCTTTGGAAAACAGTCATACACCGGAAATGTATCATAACATGATGACTAAATTCAAGTGGGGCAACATGAAAAACGCGAGTTACCTTGACCATGAATCCATGACCATGTTTTATCCGTTAATTACCAGGCTTTACTCCAACTTAACGGATAACCTGATAAAAGAAGGACATCCTGATATGGCAAAAAACGCGCTTAAAAAATACGACGAAGTAATGCCCGGCATTATTAACTCAACCGAAGTAGCGGTACGCAAATACTATATGATTGAAAGCTCGTACCGGCTGGGTGATATACCGTTGGGTAATAAACTGTCGGCCCAGGTTAATGATTATGTGATTGATCTGCTCAACTATAATTACACGCTGCTTCAAAAAGGCGAAACCAGCACCGACAGCCGCGATATTCAATATTCTATGTCGATACTGAAAGGCCTGGTTGATTTTACCAAAGAGTTTAAGCAAACCAGCTTAAATATTAAATTCAGCGCGCAGTTAAAAGAATACGAAGGCAAATTTGGAGCTGTACCAAAACAGTAATATATTATTCTATTAGTAAAAAGCCTGTTCGTATAATATACAAACAGGCTTTTTTTTATTCTACCTGTTACCCCGAGCACGTCGAATGATTGAGCGCAGAGACTGCCCACCATACTTCGACGGAGCTCAGCATGACACCTCTCTTTTTAATTAGATATGGCCTGTCTCCCTTGTCGAAGGGCGTGCGCGGAGACCCACCCACCATGCATCGACAAGCTCATGACAGCCTACCCTCACACATTCATTCTTTCTCTTGTCAGCAGATAAGCTTCGGGCGAAAGCAGGCAGAACATGGCGGACTTGCGCGGTGCAGGGGCATAGCAAGTTTTTGCTGAAGCGTGGGCATTAACGAAGTGGGGCAAAATAATTGCGGCCCGTGGTTCCTGCTGCATTGCAGGGTAAAGGCATTGTGCAAAAAGAAGCATTTCTGCTGAAAGCCCTTTGGTTACTTAGTGGCTACAAAGTTACTGGCCCTCCCGCGGCCAAAGCAGTTATACGCCAGGCAATGTCGCTGTGTAAGTAGGGAGATGGCCACGCTCAGCAATGACATGTAGAAAGTGTACCAAACAAAAAAAGCGGCTAAAGCCGCTCTCTTTTATATCAATTCTGTTATTCTTCAATAACAACACCCATGCTGCAGAACTTATCTATGCGTTCAGCAACCAGTTCGTTGATCTCACGTTCGCCAAGGGTTTTGAGGTCTTTTAGTAGTTGCTTTTTCAGGATGGCTGCCATAGCTACCGGATCCTGATGAGCGCCGCCAACCGGTTCTTTTATGATACCGTCTATCAGCTTGTTTTTAAGCATTTCTGATGAGGTAAGTTTTAATACTTCGGCAGCACGTTCTTTATTTTCCCATGTTTTCCAGAGGATGGTAGAACAGTTTTCGGGTGATATTACCGAGTACCAAGAATTATCCAGCATCAGTACCTTATCGCCAATGCCTATACCCAAAGCACCACCTGATGCACCTTCGCCAATAATTACGCAGATCACCGGCACTTTAAGTACCGACATTTCGAGCAGGTTACGGGCTATCGCCTCACCTTGCCCGCGCTCTTCCGCTTCCAGGCCAGGGAATGCCCCCGGGGTATCTATCAGTGTAACTACCGGTTTATTAAATTTTTCGGCCATTTTCATGAGCCTTAAAGCCTTGCGGTAACCTTCGGGATTGGCCATACCAAAATTGCGGTACTGGCGTTCTTTGGTGTTGCGCCCCTTCTGATGACCGATAAACATTACTGTTTGACCGTTCAGCGTTCCGAAACCGCCAATAATGGCTTTATCGTCACCAACTGTTCTGTCGCCGTGTAATTCAATAAAATCATCGCACATCAGTTCAATATATTGCAGGGTATATGGGCGTTCGGGGTGGCGGGAGATCTGTACTTTTTGCCAGCCGGTAAGGTTGGAGTATATTTCTTTTTTAGCGGCTTCCAGCTTTGCTTCGAGTTCGGCTATTGTTGCAGACATGTCAAGCTTATTCTTGTCTTCAACCTGCTTCACCTTGTCAATCTGCTGTATCAGCTCGGCCAGTGGCTTTTCAAAATCAAAAGTAATCTTCATACTATTTATTTGGGGCTGCTAAATTAAGTAAATCAAATGGGATATTATCAATTACGATTTTGCAAAGTTTCCAGCTTTTTAATTTGCTGCGGCGCCAATAAATCGCCGGTGCTCAAACAGGCTTGCAAAATGGCGTTCCTAAGCTCGCCATAGTATAAACCTGAGCGATTAGCGTAAAAAATAACATCACCATTATTCAAACTCTGTTTACGGAAAAGTTTATCAAGGGTTTCCTCATTGGTAATAATAAATCCCCCCATCTCAACCCTTTTACGGTGAAGTTCGGTTGCTATGACGCTAATTTTTGTGATCTGTACAGGACTAAGATCAAGTTCCTTTTTATATTTAATAACCTTATCAGGCATGGGGAAATGGTTTAGCTCGGCTACCAGCGGCATGCCGTAAAGGTCCTCCCCTTTTAGCAGGGCATTGTACTGTTTGTCGGTAAGTGATTTTACCGTCGATTTTTTTAGCGTACTATCAGGCTGCTGTGCGTGCAGAGTACCATAAAAAATCAAACTTATTATTAATACCGGTATTGATTTTAGCATAAGCGTTATTTTAACAAAAAAGTGTATGTATTAAGCCTGTAAAGTGTTAAAAATGGTGCAAAAATTAAACTTTTATTCCACTTTTAACACTTTTGTGCGCCGGGAAATACCATTTTCATTAAACGCTTC
The DNA here is from genome assembly GCF_034262375.1 of Mucilaginibacter sabulilitoris. Classification (NCBI taxonomy): domain Bacteria; kingdom Pseudomonadati; phylum Bacteroidota; class Sphingobacteriia; order Sphingobacteriales; family Sphingobacteriaceae; genus Mucilaginibacter; species Mucilaginibacter sabulilitoris. The sequence continues at coordinate 1,735,577 of NZ_CP139558.1, read as the reverse complement.
AATTTGAAAATAGTATGGCAGGTCTTTATCCATACCGTTAAAATAAAATTCATTTTTGCCATACACCATCATATTGTTGTAGAGCTTATCGGGTGCTATACCCATGTAAATGGTATAGCCGGTAGCGTTATCGATGGGCTTCCATTTGAGCCAGGCATTGCGGCGTTCGCTGTCGCCCCTGAGGGCGATAAAACTTTTAACAGTATCAGGCTTTGCGCCATTCCCCAGGCCAAATACCCTGAAACCTGACAGCGCGAATTTGCCTGTAGGCATGTGCAGGTTCACCATTTTCAGGTAGCGGGCTTTTGCCGGAGCTTTCAGTTCTATATAGTCGTGCGGTACATCGGTTTTGTTTTTGCTTTTGTCTATCAGTGGTTTCCACGTTTTTCCATCAAGCGACGAATAAACTATATACTGATGAAAAACCCCCATCGATTTGCCCATAAATGTGGCATCCTGATCGGCATAATTGATCTGGATGGCTTTTATTGTACTTACAGCGCCCAGGTCGGTTTTAAACCACTCGCCTTTGTTTGCTGTTTTGGCGCTCCAATAGGTTTTAATGTCCTCATCAACAACATTGTTGGGTTCATAAGCCCCCAGGGTTGACGAAACCTCGACCGGTTTATTATAATTCAGGATCATCCAACCGGTAAAGTTGCTTTTCAGGTGATCTTCGGGACCGGTGGGTAAGTATTGCGGATAATCGCCGTAGGCGGTATTGCAGTACAGCACACCATCGTTATCAAACCCGGCCGGCCAGAAACCGATGCGGCGTTCAAAGTTATTTTTTACCGATATGCCCATGGTAGAGATATGCCAGTAGTTACCATACTTATCCTGCCAGGTAGCCCCATGCCCGGCCCCCTTGGCAAAGCCTCCGGGTTTATATGAAAATGGATTATGCTTTTGATAGGTAAATGGACCCAGCGGTTTATCGCCTATAAAAACACCATCGCCGTAACCGCTTTGTTCGGTGCCGGGCGCGCCAAACTGCAGGTAATATTTACCGTTGTATTTATTCATCCATGAACCTTCAATAAAGGGCAGTAGGAACACATTATCATTATGCTCGCCAAAACGTTCCCAGCCATATTTATCGGGATTAAGCTTTACCATTTCTTTTTTCGGGCCTATGGGCTCGAAGGTTTTACGGTCAATCTCCTGCCCATAAAGCGGCAGTGTGTTGCTGGAGCCGTGGTAAATGTAAACCCGGCCATCATCATCGGCAAACATGCCGGGGTCCCAGGCGCCTACTTTAAAATAATCTTTAGCGGCCTTCCAGTCGTCTTGCGTAGGGTTGGTGCTCATCCATAGGGTAAAATCTTTATTATAAGTTGAGCCGATCACCAACAGGGTATCGCCCAAAACCAATGTAGCGGGGGCACAAAGCTCGTCGCCCTGCACCTGGTTGTAGGGCCTCAAAAATTTACGGTACACAAAGTTCCAATGCAGCATATCATCGCTCCACCAATAACCAAACTGGTTGGTACTAAACAGATAGTATTTACCCTTAAACAAGGTCATGGTCGGGTCGGCAGTGGCGCGGTGCTGACCCCACTCGGCAAAATTGGGGAAAGGCGTATAACCGTAATCCAAATTAAGCGGGTTGCAGTAAGTAAGTCTTTTAGTTTGCGCCTTTACCTGCAACAGGCAAAGGCAAAACAGCAGCATGATTAAAACGCGGGCAAATATTTTCATGGGTTTATATATTGGTTATAGTTTTACAACCGGGGCTAATATCTGTTTTTATACATTACCAAAAAGGCCATATACTACTACATTTCTTTCACAAATAACACGCTTTATACTTCAATTACTCAAAATAACGCTCCTTCATAAACTCAGCAAGCTTTTTCTGCTTACTATTTTTTCATAATGTGTGTTAAAGACACAATTAATTTGTACATTCATCACCATAACCTGTTCATCCTAAAAACCCCTTGTATGAAGAAGAATTACCTATTGCTTTTATTGGTGCAATTGCTTTTTGGCGGCTATACTTTTGCCCAGTACCCCAAAATGGACAAGCTGCTTTATGGTGTGGCTTATTACGACGAGTATATGCCGTACGAAAGGCTCGGCAAAGACGTGCAGATGATGAAGGACTGCGGCATAAATGTGGTGCGCATTGCCGAATCGACCTGGAGCACGGTTGAACCGCAGGACGGCGTATTTGATTTTACACATATTGACAGGGTGCTGAACGCCATGCACAAGGCGGGCATCAGCGTAATTATTGGTACGCCAACCTACGCCGTGCCTACCTGGATGGTAAAAAAGCACCCCGAAATACTGGCCATCACCCCATCAGGCCCAAACCACTACGGGGTACGGCAAAATATGGACATTACCAATACCGATTACCGTTTTTATGCCAACCGGGTGATCAGGAAAATGATGGAGCACGTAAAGGATAATCCTGCGGTTATTGGTTATCAGGTTGATAACGAAACCAAATCGTACGGTACATCGGGGCCCAACGTGCAGGCTTTGTTTGTAAAGTATATGCAGGCAAAGTACAAAACACTCGATAACATCAATAAAATTTTCGGACTCGATTATTGGAGCAACCGTATAAACAACTGGGAGGATTTTCCGTCGATGGTCGGTACCATCAACGGCAGCCTGGCAGCGGAGTTTGCTAAATTTCAGCGGCAGCTGGTTACCGATTACCTGGCCTGGCAGGCTGCTATTGTACGCGAATACAAACGGCCCGACCAGTTTATTACCCACAACTTTGATTTTGAATGGCGTGGTTATTCTTTCGGTATACAGCCCGATGTTGACCATTTTGCCGCTGCCAAGGCTTTGGATATTGCCGGGGTTGATATTTACCACTCCAGCCAGGATAAGCTAACGGGGGCCGAAATTTCTTTCGGAGGCGATGTTACCCGATCAATGAAAGGAGGTAAAAACTACCTGGTACTGGAAACCGAAGCACAGGGTTTTCCGCAATGGACACCCTACCCCGGTCAGCTCCGATTGCAAGCTTTTAGCCATATTGCTTCGGGGGCAAACATGGTGGAGTACTGGCCATGGCACTCCATCCATAACTCGGCCGAAACTTACTGGAAAGGGTTGTTGAGTCATGATTTTGAGCCCAACCCGGTTTATGATGAAGCAAAAACAATCGGAAAAGATTTTGCAAGGCTCAGTCCTCAAATTATCAACCTTAAAAAGAAAAGTGATGTAGCCATACTGTTCAGCAATGAGGCGCTGAGCGGTTTTAAGGCGTTTGGCTTTGGCTGGGGTGTACACACAGGCTATAATGATGTGCTGCGCCAGCTGTATGATGGGCTTTACCACATGAATGTGAGCTGCGATTTTGTTGACCCCACCAGCCAGAACATTGAAAACTATAAACTGCTGATCGTGCCCCTGTTGTATGCCGCGCCTGATAGCCTGCTGCAGCGCCTTAACCGCTTTGTAAAAAACGGAGGTCATGTGATATATACTTTAAAAAGTGGCTTTTCCGATCAGAATGTGAAAGTGCGTACCACCCATCAACCGGGTATTATCGGCGAGGCTTGCGGTATTTACTACAGCCAGTTCACCGTACCCGAAAATGTAAGCTTAAAGGGCGATGATTTTAATTTGAAGCCCGAGGATAAGAAAATTAATACCTGGATGGAGCTCATCACCCCATCGACAGCCAAGGTACTGGCTTATTACGACCACCCGGTTTGGGGTAAATACGCCGCCATTACCGAGAACAGCTATGGCAAGGGACTGGCCACCTATATAGGCTGCCTCACCAGCAGCGCCGTGACCGACAAAATACTGACCGATGCGGTTAAAAAAGTAGGATTATGGGGCACCGACCAGGAGATCGCCTTTCCTGTAATCACCAAATCGGGGGTTAATAAGAACGGCAAAACGGTACATTATTATTTCAATTATTCGGATAAGGAAACCAGCCTAACTTATCCTTATAGTAATGGTAAGGAGCTGTTATCGGACAGCAGCATCGCGTCAAAATCAACTTTGCAGCTGGGGGCGTGGGACGTAAAAATTATTGAGGTAAATTGATAAAACAGTCATGCCGAGCTTGTTTCAGCATCCTTGTCCTGTGAAAAGCTGAAATAGGTTACTCATGACGTATTCGATTTCAACGTGTAAAGGGCTATCAGTCTGAGCCTGTCGAAGACTCGTGCGGAAAGGCCTTTGCCCGCTATGCTTCGACAAGCAGCATGACAGCCCTTTTAGCAACGTCATTTCCCTTCAGCCCCCCGATTTAACAACTCAGCATGACTCGTTATTTTGAGATCTTGTACATAATACCGCTTCCGCAACCAAAAGGCCACATTAACCAGACCTATCAAAGCTGGCACCTCTACCAGTGGCCCAATTACACCGGCGAAAGCCTCACCACTGTTCATGCCGAATACGCCGATTGATACCGCAATGGCCAGTTCGAAATTATTACCGGCAGCCGTAAAGGCAAGTGCTGTGTTTTGGGCATAATCAGCACCGAGCCATTTACCAGCCATAAAGGTCACCAGGAACATAATAGCAAAGTAAATAACCAGCGGAATAGCAATGCGGATCACATCAAATGGTATCTGCACTATGAGATCGCCTTTAAGACTGAACATCACCAAAATGGTAAATAATAATGCAATTAATGTTATGGGGCTTATTTTAGGCAGAAAGTGATTAGTGTACCACATATCGCCCTTTATTTTGCGTAAAATATAACGCGTTAAAAATCCGGCGAAAAACGGGATACCCAGGTAAACAAGTACGCTTTGCGCTATTTGCCCAATGCCGATATTTATGTGCAAACCTGCAAGCCCGAAATATGGGGGCACAACCGTAACAAACAGCCAGGCAAACAGGCTATAAAAAAGCACCTGGAATATACTGTTAAAAGCAACAAGCCCGGCAACATATTCGCGGTTACCGTCGGCCAGTTCGTTCCATACAATTACCATGGCAATACAACGGGCCAGCCCTATCATGATAAGCCCAACCATATAAGCCGGATGATGCCGCAGAAAAATTACCGAAAGCAAAAACATAAGCACGGGACCTATGAGCCAGTTCATGACCAGCGAGAGGGACAGTATCTTAATGTTGCTAAACACACGTCCCAATTGTTCAAACCGCACTTTGGCAAACGGAGGGTACATCATCAGCATTAACCCAATGGCTATGGGAATATTGGTTGTACCTGATTGAAACTGGTTGATATAGTTTTTAGCCGATGGTACAAAATAGCCTAGAGCCACTCCCGCACCCATTGCCATAAATATCCATAAAGTAAGGTACCTGTCTAAAAACGACAATTTTTTCCGCTTTGCGGGATTACAGCTATTTGCATTCATTACATTTATATATTGCAATAAAACGATAATTAAATTCAAAAAAATCAACAGCAGTTTTCGGGGAAATTCACGGGCACAAAAAATGCGTTCAATTTATCGGCATATTGTTTCCATTTTACCTGATCAATACAGTAATTCATGGATGTCCCTTCAATGGTGCCTTTGATTAGTCCGGCTTCTTTAAGTTCGCGCAGGTGTTGCGAGGTGGTGGGTTGGGCCAAACCAAGTACTTCAACCAGATCTGTACCTATACAGGCATTGGCTTTTATTAAATGCTCGATAATAGCAATGCGCGCGGGATGCGCCAACGCTTTGAGCATTTTGGCCAGCTCGTTTTGAGCCTCGGTAAAGTTTTCTGTTTTGGTTAAACCCATTGCAAGCAATATTACGATTAAAGCGTTTAATAATCAAAAACTGGTTTACACGTATTGCTCGACAAAATAAGCCGCATACGTTTTTATCATATCCCTCACCCGTTTAAATTCATCCATTACCTCCTGCTCCGTACCGGTGGCTTTAGCCGGGTCGGGGAAATTCTGGTGAAAGCGCTGTGCCTTTGACGGAAAATACGGACAGTTCTCTTTGGCGTTATCGCAAACTGTAATGATATAATCGAACGGGATATCCATATATTCATCTACATTGTTTGACGTATGGTGACTAATGTCCACACCATCATCGGCCATAATTTTTACAGCTTTAGGATTTACGCCATGAACCTCCACGCCTGCGCTGTATACCTGCGCTTTATCCCCGGCAAAAGCTTGCAGGTAACCATGCGCTATTTGGCTGCGGCAACTATTGCCTGTACACAGAACCAGTATATTTTTCATATCAAATTAATTGTTTTTTCATTACGACGGCCGACACAGGGCATACGTGACTAAACTCGGACGAAGCCTGAACTTGTTTGGATGCCGCCTCCCGGTTAATTTCATGGTATGCCTTACGACTAAAATATCTCTGAGCTGTTTCGGTAAGCAAATAAATAGTGTTTACCTTATGATGCCTGGCAAGGTTTTCTATCTCTGTAATCAAATGGTTTGCTACTCCTTTACCACGGTGCTTCGGCAAAACCACTAACGAGCGGAGCAAAGCATCATCGCCGTAAACCTCAAGTCCAGCCGTACCCATTACGATACCATCATCGTTTAGCGCCACTAAAAAATTCGCTAACGACTCCGGCAGGTCGCCGGCAGGCAACTTTGCTGAGTTTAACATTTGTACAATGTTTTCCCTGTAATTATCGGCCGGTTTTATCTGCATAGTAATACAAATTTAACAGCATCCAGCTCCTGGTGTACAGCACGCGGTAGTTGCAGCCAAATTTTTCAACTCAACCTTTGGTTTCTCATTTGCCGGGGCGCAGCATTCTTCGCCTGAGGTTGTGGTACCGCAGCTTCCGCCCCTTTCAATAGCTTTACATTGTACCGAATCTGGACGAAGATCAACCACCAGGTCATCGCCATCGATAGTAATATTGCTTGGGAACATTTGCCGGGTATCAAATTCCGAATTGCCAAACTCTATTTTAACAGTAGCCAGCGGATTTAGCGGTAAAGTTTTTTCAACCAGTTCTATAATAGATAAAGCTTTACCAACTTTCATGGCCCTGTCCTGCTGCTGTGCTGCAGGTTCCCACAATTGTACAATGATCTCCGTCCAGCTGTTCATTTTACCGCCACAGTCAACCGACACAATAGGCGCCTGTTTAATTTCGGTAATATGGTACGAGGCATCAACCCGCTTGTTCTCGGCATATTGAAATTGCAGATCAAGATTAGGGTGCATGAGCAGTTGTTCTTTAAAACCTATCCAGTTTATAGCTTCCTGATTGTTCATAATAGAATTGATTAATTATTATATTGCAATATTACGATTAATAGTTAAAATGCAAAATATTTTTATTAGAAACTTGCGGTTGTTTGTTTGAACCATGATTAAACGGATTAAAAGATTGCCAGGATTGCATAACTTAAGGCAAGCGGAAAACAGGACGTTCACAAATAGATCCTTCGTTCCTACCCATGACATAATAATTTAAGCAGGCACAAGTTCCATATTTAATTCAAGGGCGAGTCTTTCTAATCGCCTTTGTTTCTGTTCTTTAAGAATGTTCTCATACGAGTGAAGGCCCTTCTCTACAAAGTCGGCGCCTTTTACGATTAAACGCCAGTATTGAGCAGCCAGTTTTCTGGCTGTAGCTTTAATAGCTATCGCGGGGCCTTTTCTACCCCTTAATCTTCTTGCAAATGAACCCCAGCCGATATACTTGCTGTTCAATAATCCATGGGCCATCTGTTTGAATATTTGCCCAACGGTCGGCTTACCCTTGCTTTTACTTTTGTTTTTCTTTCCTGAACGGTCATGCCCCGGCGATAAACCAAGCCAACTGGTGAAATGTTTTTCACTTGGCCATCGGCTAAGATCCGAACCTACCTCTGTGTATAACTGTAACCAGTTGTAATCTGTAATACCCGGGAGTTTGGTCGCGTCTTTACCATCAAATATTTTCAACAAGTGATCCCCCAGATTATCGATATTAGGTTTGTTGTGACGGATCGCTTTGCGTTTCCCGCCGCTTATTCCCGGCGGTAGGCTCTTGTCCCTGTTGATCCGCTGTAAAACACTATCAATCTGACTGTCGCATTCCTGTATCTGACCCTGATAAAAACCATAGCCCTTATAGGCCTGACCCAAGGCAAAAAGCCCCTGGGCTGTATAATGGCCCTGCAAGGCCTTCAATAGTTCTTCTCCTTTATTCTCCCTGATCTTTTTATGGCACAGTGAAAACAACTTAGCAGGATCACGCTCACCCTGCAGTATCGCATCGATCAACGCCATGCCGCTTACTCCATGGACCTGGCTTAATACCTCCGGCAAACGGATATTCATTTCTATCAGTGCCTTCTGCATGTGTTGAACATGCATGGCCGCACTCCGAAGGTGATCCTCCCGAAGACGCTGATAACTACGCAATTCTTTGATATGCCCCTCTGAAACATAACAGCGGTTCAGTAAACCATAGCTATGCAACTGCTGTATCCACTGGCAATCCTTTACATCTGTTTTTCTGCCTGGTAACTGCCGTGTCTGCCGACCGTCAACAAGCCACACATCTAATCCCGCATCCAAAAGAATATCATAAAGCACATACCAGTAAACTCCTGTCGCTTCCATGGCTACCGTACTTACTTTATGCTCCAATAAATAATGCTTAAGTGATTCCAGATCACTGGTGAAAGTTTCAAACGAACGAACCGGCTGACCTTCAAGCCCCACGAATAGCTTACGGGCGCCTATATCTATGCCCGCTGCATGAAAATGCATCTTTTCCATCCTTATATCCTTTTTTAAGAAGCCGTGCCCGAAGGAGTTTAAAGAAAAGACAGGCTACCCATCGGACAAATCACTCTTGTAAGGATCGTACCATACCTTCAGACTCTATACTTCAGAACCATACTCAGCAACAGGCAATAAGCACTATAACTTGATCGGACACACTGCACGGCTCAGCAAAGCTATGTCATTTCTCCTTCAGAGGCCAAGGATTTAATCACTCAGCATGACAAATTGAATATAGAAAAGGCCTGTCATCTTGAACTTGTATTCAGCGTCTCTCTGTAAGTTTAGCCCATCCGTTATATAATCCTGCATGTAGGATGCCGAAACAAGTTCAGCATGACTTCTCTCTTTAAAACTTCTCTGTAAAATCAATTGTCATGCTGAACGCAGTGAAGCATCTATTATATTAAATGTACAGTTCACGAATAGATCATTCCTCTCAGGATGACAGGGGTGAATGGCCGTCAACCCTCTTTGCGGCGAAGGCGAGTGATCCAGCGAAGCGGAGATCGGGGTGAGTCGAAAGGGCAGGTACGGAGGCCAATTCACCATGCTTCGACGGAGCTTAGCATAACAGTAGCAATTTTTCTAAAGCTAAACCAAATCGGTAGCTCGCTTCAGTGTAAACGAAAATTTACTGCCTGCACCTATTTCACTTTTAACCTGTATTTTACCCGATTGAGCTTCAATAAAATCCTTAGCTATGGCCAGGCCCAGGCCAGTACCGGTTTGGTCGGCCGTGGCATTGGGGACTTTAAAATAACGATCAAACAACCTCGAAAGGTATTGCTCTTCGATCCCCTTGCCATGATCCTGTACCGAAAACTCAATCTCATCGCCATGATGTTTTTTAACAACCAGATCAACTGTTGATTTCTCGTGACTGTATTTAATAGCATTTGATAACAGGTTGATGAGCACCCAGGTAGTTTTATCCAGATCGGCATGTACATCGGGCAAACTTTCGTCGCATTGAACATTAATAGCAACCTGTCTCTGATCGGCAGTAAATTTAATGGCTTTTACCGCGTAGTTTACAATATTTATAGGGTGGGTACTGCCAAAGTTAAGCTGTAGTTTGCCGGTTTCTACCTGTGCCATATCCAGCAGCTCGCCGGTTATCTGCAACAAGCGGCGGGCATCGTCCTCAATATTTTCAAGCAACTGCTTCTGCTCTGGATTTACACTACCAATGCGTGCATCCTCCAGTAACTTCAGGCTCATTTTTATGGATGAGATAGGGGTTTTTAACTCGTGCGATATGGTAGCGATGAAGTTGGTTTTGGCCTCATCCAACTGCTGGTATTCGGTTATGTTTTTCAGGATGATCACTTTTCCTATCACTCTTCCTTTGCTGCTTACATTTAATGATTCGCGAGAGTAAAAGCTTTCGCGGTTATCGGCAAATATTTTCAACCGGGGCTGATCGTTCACCAGCAGATTGCGCAGCAGATCATTCTCAAGGGCAACATCGGGAGCATACTCACCGGTAAGCTGTTCGGCACTCATGCCAATCAGGGAGCAGGCCACATCATTGGCAAATATGATAAAGAGTTTTTCATCAAACCCTATAATAGCGTCGTGCATGGTATTGATGATGGTTTCAATCCTGGTTTTTTCAAACAGGATACTGGCCAGGTTGCTGTTTTCAAACTCATCCAGCTTTTTGGTCATGGTATTAAAAGCGCGCCCCAGTTCGCCAAACTCATCGTCAGATTTAAAGTCGATCTGCTGGTGATAGTTCCGGTTAGCTACATCTTTAATACGAGCTGTTAACTCCTTGAGCGGATTAGCAATGTAGCCAGGGAAATTTACCGCGAAAGTAAAGGCAACCGTAAACAAAAACACGGCGCAAAAGGCAACCAGTATGGTAGCACGATTTGCTGTCCCTTTGGCCACATCATTTTTGTGCGCAATGGCACCCATATTCAGCTGCATAATACCATAAACCAGTTTCCGCGCTTGTATCTGCAGCTGGGGTTTAAGATTCACGTGATGGTTAAGCAGCTTAATTTTTTCGTACACGCCGCGTAGCGAATCGGTAAGGTTACGTTCGCCGGGCTCGGTAACGTTGTGTTCCTGCTGCCTGAGGTTGTTGTCAATTACGGTTAACTGCGCCTGATTCAACGAACCATTATTGGCATCAATAACCGTCAATATCTGCTGCCCATATTGCAGCGATTTGTAATTATCCTTCAAAATGGCGCCTGCATCGGCCGAAAGGCGATTCAGGAAATACACGGATAAGCCACAACATATTAATGCCAGTACAAACAAAAAACCAATGCCGGTACGGAGTTTATTTTTAATGGTCATGTTATGATAGTATTACAAGGTCAATATCAGTTTTAGACATTTTATTTAATAGCTGGGTAAACACTGCTGTTTTCATGATAAGCTGGTAAAACTTAAACCGGGGTTTGCCAATGCAAATGGTGGTAATATCATGTTTTTCGGCGGTTTCCCATATTGATTTAGCTATCTGGTCGCTTTTTACTTTTAAAACCTCGGCGCCTAACTGGGTTGCCAGCTTCATATTATTAATAAGATGGCGCTGCGAAGCCAGGTTTATTTTATCGCTGCTTTCTTTTGAGGTTTGCACATACAGCATAAACCATTTGGAACGGTAGTATGATGCCAGCCTTGCCGTTTTACGGATAATTACCTTTGCCGACTCATCATTTGTACTAATACAGGCCAAAAACAATTCAGGCCGCAGTTTGATATTTTTAGGTACCTCAATGTCAATTTTACGTTCAACCTGGTGGGCCACCTCGCGCAGGGCCAGTTCCCGCAGCTGCAATATCCTTTCCCATTGAAAGAAATTGCTCAGCGCTAAAGGAACCTTTTTTTCGTCGTATATTTTTCCTTCCTTTAAACGCTCAATCAGTTCATCAGCGGTAAGGTCAATGTTCACCACCTCATCGGCCAGTTGTAAAACCTTATCGGGTATGCGCTCGTTAATGGTAGCACCGGTGATGCGCTGCACTTCTTCGTTAAGGCTTTCCATGTGCTGAATGTTCACCGCACTGATCACGTTAATACCAGCGTTCAGTATTTCCATTACATCCTGCCAGCGTTTTTCGTTGCTGCTGCCTTCAATATTAGTATGGGCAAGTTCATCTACCACTACAACCTCGGGGCGCAGGCTGATGATGGCTTTCAGGTCCATCTCTTCCAGCTCTTTGCCTTTATAAAATAATTTACGGCGGGGTATTATGGGCAAACCCTCTAACTGGGCCACGGTTTCTTTACGGTTATGCGTTTCAATATAACCAATTTTAACGTCGATACCATTACGCAGCAAAGCCTGGGCTTCCAGCAGCATGCGGTAGGTTTTACCCACACCGGCGCTCATACCTATGTACACCTTAAACTTTCCCCTGCGCGAACGCTTTATCAGTTCAAGAAAATGCTCAACCGACTGCTCCTTATTTTCTTCGCTCATGATGATGTTGTTGTAAAGCCGCTCTTTTGAAAGAGAACCGCACTACCTGTACTTAAAATTATCATTTTCATTGCTGATAACTGCTTTTATAAAACTAATAAAAGGAGATCCCGAAAAATCCCCTTTTACAGTATGAATGTTCATCAAACTAAATTATAATTAACAACCAAAAATTAATTATAAAAACAATCCATACATATCTTCCGCCTCGCCTAACCCTCTCCAAAAGAGAGGACTTTTTAACTTCATTTTCTATATGCCTTCTCCTTTGGAGAGGGTTGGATGAGGTCATTTTTCAAAACGCGTAAACCGCTGCTATAACAAATTGCGAGGCAGATTTTGTAGGATCGCCCGAGCTTTTGGTAAAGGCTTCGGTAGAGTTATTATCCAGTCTGAACTCCGGGATCAGTGATAACGGCCCTGCCTTGATGTTGGCTGTAAAGGTTACCGCTGTTACATGCTCGCCCGGGTCAGGACCAGCCAGGGCAAAGTCGCCCGCTTTGGTTTTAAAATACTCCCCTCTTAAACCCAAAGTCACATCTTTGGATACCGCCAGCTGTGGATACAAGGCCACTCCGGTGAAACCGCCTTTGGTGCCATTAGTTGCTTTGTAATCAGCTGCGTTCAGGCCCAATTTAAAGGCATCGGTGATCTGGTAAGCCGTGGTCAGGTCAAACTCGGTACCTGCTGTGCCGCCCGTTATTACGTTCAGGTAGGCTGTCCACCCTTTTACCGGGGCGATCATCAGCTGTGCGCCAAAGTTATTCATTCCGGTATTGGCTTTGTAGGCATTCCACTGGTCGTTAAAGATACCGGCCATTAAACTTACTTTATCCGAGAACGAATAGGTGGCCTTGAAACCTGCATTCTGGAACGGACCGTTGGTGAACAGGTACGAGGTAGAGTAGTTAAAGTTGCCTACCGGGCTGATTACTTCATAACCGATAAAGGTTGACATATAACCACCGGTCAGTACAAACTTATCGGTTACATCATATGACATGTATAAGTTCTGGATATGGAACGAATCGCCATTATCACCTGCATTGGGGATAGACTGCCCCTGACCTCTCGGACCAAAGGAAAGCTCACCCACAAATGCCGCTTTACCTACTTTTTTCTTCAGTCCAAGGTCAACCATACCTATTGACATGGAATTATGATCGGTTGCAAAGCTGGTGGGTATATTGGCATGTTTGGAAAAGTCATATTTATAATAAGCATCTACCGAGCCCGTGATGGTTAACGGCGGATCTGTTTTAGCGGTATCCTGTGCTTTGACCAGCAGGGTAGTCATCAATAAAATTGCAGGTAGTAGTATAAATGTTTTCATTGTTGTGATCATGTTATTTTAAATCCCCGCTTGGGGGCGCATGGTTCATGGCGATGGGCAGGGGTATGTTTTGGTTAATTTTAAAAAACACACCCCTGCCCCCTCTCGAGAGGGGAATCGCACGAGTCCCGGTTATTTTTTTAGTTCGTCCAAAGCCACGTTCAGCTTAAGCACATTTACTTTGGCAGGGCCAAATACACCCAGTAGTGGTTTTTCGGTATGCTCATCAACCAGTTTGGTTAATTGATCGGCTGATAAGCCGCGTGCTTTAGCTACGCGGGCAACCTGTATCTGTGCACCTGCTGGTGAAAGGTCAGGATCAAGACCACTACCCGAAGCAGTAACCAGTTCGGCAGGGATTTGCGCGCGGGTTACGCCGGGGTTGTGTTTTAGAAAGTCCTTGATACGGTCTTCAACCTGTTTCAGGTAATCGGGATTTGACGGGCCTTTGTTGGAACCACCAGAACCTGCCGCGTTATAATCTACAGCTGATGGACGGGTCCAGAAGTATTCGTCTTTAGTGAATTTTTGACCTTCGAGCGCATAGCCCACTACACGGCCTTTGTAAGTGATGGTTTCGCCATCGCCATGGCCGGGAGTTAATTTTCCTACCCCTGCTATCGCCAGTGGATATATGCCTGCAAGTATCACAATCAAAATGAGTGTTAACTTTAATGAGGGCAACAAATATGTTTTCATGATTTTTTTAATTTTAATTTGAGATGTGAGATAAGAATCTCACGTCCGATTAATTATATAAATAAGCCTACTGCAAGGTCTATCAGTTTTATACCCACAAATGGTATCAGTATACCTCCAAGTCCATATATGAGCAGGTTACGGCGTAACAGCCCGCTTGCCCCTATCGGCTTATACTCTACACCTCTTAAGGCAAGTGGTATCAGCAACGGAATAATGATAGCATTAAAGATCACCGCCGATAATATGGCCGATTCCGGGCTATGCAGATCCATGATGTTCAACGCTCTTAATGAGGGTATGGAAACCATGAACAATGCCGGCACAATTGCGAAATATTTGGCCACGTCATTAGCGATAGAAAAAGTAGTAAGTGTACCACGGGTCATGAGCAGCTGTTTACCTATCTCCACAATTTCGATAAGTTTGGTAGGATCGTTATCCAGATCAACCATGTTACCGGCTTCTTTTGCCGCCTGAGTACCGCTGTTCATGGCTACGCCAACATCTGCCTGGGCCAGCGCGGGGGCATCGTTTGTACCGTCGCCCATCATGGCTACCAGTTTACCGCCCTGCTGTTCTGCTTTGATGTAGTTCATTTTATCCTCTGGCTTAGCCTCGGCAATAAAATCGTCAACACCCGCTTTTTCGGCAATAAATTTGGCAGTAAGCGGGTTATCCCCAGTTACCATTACGGTTTTAACACCCATTTTACGCAGGCGCTCAAAACGCTCGGCAATACCGGTTTTAATAATGTCCTGCAGCTCAATTACGCCCAGTATAACGTTGTTCTGGGATACAACCAGCGGAGTACCGCCATTGGATGCTATAGCCTTTACACGGTCTTCTACCTCGATAGGCACCTGTTTGTCAGCTCTATGCGCCAGGTTCTTCATGGAGTCGAACGCACCTTTGCGAATTTGCAAACCGTCGGGGGTATCAATACCGCTGGAACGGGTTTCGGCGGTAAATTTGATAAATACAGATCCTTCAGGAGCTTTGATATCTAAAAATGACTTATCATGCCCGGCAAGCTCAATGATTGATTTACCTTCTGGTGTTTCGTCAGCAAGCGAGGCCAGTACTGCGGCTTTAATCAATTGCTCTGGCAAAATGTCTAAAGCTGGCCAAAACTGGGTGGCTTTACGGTTACCTATAGTGATAGTACCTGTTTTATCAAGCAGTAAAGTATCAAGGTCACCGGCTGTTTCTACAGCCTTACCCGATTTGGTGATCACGTTAGCACGCAAAGCCCTGTCCATACCTGCTATACCGATGGCAGATAAAAGGCCGCCGATAGTAGTAGGAATCAAACACACAAACAGTGATATAAAAGCTGCTATGGTTATGGGCGTATTGGCATAATCGCCAAAGGGTTTCAGGGTAACGCAAACAATAACAAATATCAGCGTAAAGCCCGCAAGCAATATGGTAAGCGCTATTTCGTTTGGTGTTTTCTGGCGTGAAGCACCTTCAACCAGGGCAATCATTTTGTCAAGGAAACTTTCGCCGGGCTGGGTAGTTACCATAACCTTAATCCTGTCTGACAGTACTTTTGTACCGCCTGTAACAGATGATTTATCACCACCTGCTTCGCGGATCACCGGTGCCGATTCGCCTGTAATGGCCGACTCATCAATGGTAGCAATACCTTCAACAATCTCACCATCGGTAGGGATATTATCGCCGGTTTCACATATAAATACATCGCCTTTTTTTAATTGTGACGACATTACTTTTTGCTCTTTACCGTTAACCAGCAAACGGGCAGGTGTTTCCTCACGGGTTTTACGCAGGCTTTCGGCCTGGGCCTTGCCGCGTGCCTCGGCTATGGCTTCGGCAAAGTTGGCAAACAACACGGTTAATAATAAAACAATAAATACCGTAAAGTTATAGGCAAAGCTGCCCTGACCTTTATTGGCAAAGGAGTAAATGCTTACAATGAGCATCACAAATGTACCTATCTCCACGGTAAACATCACCGGGTTGCGGAACAGGATGCGCGGGTTTAGCTTGATGAAGGATTGTTTTAAAGCATCCATCATCTGATCGCCCTGGAATAATGTATTTTGATTTGAGTTCATGATTATTTTAATGAAAAGTGTTCGGCAATTGGGCCTAAAGCCAGTGACGGGAAGAATGACAATGCAGCAATAATTATAATCACAGCGAAGATCATCACTCCAAAGGTTGAGGTATCACTTTTAAGCGTACCGGCCGATTCTGGAATGAATTTTTTATTGGCCAATAAACCAGCTATAGCCAGCGGACCAATAATCGGCAAGAACCTGCCCAGGATCATCACAATACCTGTAGTAAAATTCCAGAATATGTTACCGTCGCCCAAACCTTCAAAGCCCGAACCGTTGTTAGCGGCAGATGAAGTATATTCGTACAGCATCTCAGAAAAACCGTGGTTACCCGGGTTATTTAACCAGGCCGATGGTTTAACCGCCCAATCGGCGCCCGGCATGTGTACCAGCACGTAAGATGATATGGCTACACCTACCAGTATTATAAAGGGATGCAATAAAGCTATCAGGGAGGCAATCTTCATTTCGCGGGCCTCTATCTTTCGCCCTAAAAATTCAGGTGTTCGCCCTACCATCAATCCCGATATAAACACCGCGATGATGACAAAGATGTAAAAGTTGAGTATCCCTACGCCGCAGCCACCGTAAAAACAGTTGACCATCATGCCCATCATCATCATCATGCCTGATACCGGCATGGCGCTGTCATGCATGGAGTTTATGGAACCCGTTGAAATAACGGTGGTTACAATGCTCCAGTAGGCAGAGGCAGCAGGACCAAACCTTACCTCCTTGCCCTCCATAACGCCAGTTGGTTGGCTTATGCCCATGTGGGTGATAGCCGGGTTACCGCCGAGTTCGGCATTCATGGTGGGTATGAGCAGAAGCAACATCCCGATGGTCATAACCCCGAATATAACGTAGGCGAATTTTTTCTTGTTCAAATAAAAGCCTAATGCAAACACCAGCGCTATCGGAATCAGCGTCTGAGCCACCATCTCGGTAATGTTTGTTAAATAGTTTGGGTTCTCAATAGGGTGAGTTGAATTTGCCCCGAACCAACCTCCCCCATTGGTACCCAAATGCTTGATAGCTACCAGGGCAGCAACCGGCCCACGGGATACGTGAACGGTATCGCCCTGCATGCTTATAAAAGTATCTTTACCGGCATAGCTGGTTGTCATACCGTTAAAAGCCAGAATAACCGCTATTACAAATGCTATAGGCAATAATATACGTGTATTGACTTTTACAAAATAATCCCAGAAGTTGCCCAGTTTATCAGTCACCCTATCTTTCATGGCCCTGAATACAACAAGCAACGCGGCAATACCGGTAGCTGCAGAAACAAAGTGCAGGAACATGAACACAAAATGCTGTGTAAAATAGGTAGCGCCGCTTTCGCCGGAGTAATGCTGCAGGTTACAGTTCACCAAAAAGCTGATAGCTGTATTAAACGCAGTATCGGCCGATTGGCCCGCGTTACCGTCGGGATTAAGCAGCAGATGGCCCTGAGCCATTAAACAAACAAATGCATAAATAAGCCACACGCTGTTAATGGTAAGCAGGGCAAATAAATGCTGTTTCCAGTTCATTTCTTTTTTGGTGTCGATGCCGCTGAAACGGAAAATGAAACGTTCGAGCGGAGCCATAAAGTCAAGCCATGTTTTTTCGCCCTTAAAAATACGGGCAATGTAACGGCCTAATGGTATAGCCAGCGCAAGCGTGAGCAGGTAGGTAAATACTACACCTGAGATTTCGGAGTTCATGTTTTTTTATAATTAAAATTTTTCGGGTTTAAGCAGCACATATACCATGTATATGAACACGGCTATGGCCACAATGAATAATGCGATCATGGTGATTAGATTTTTTCGAAATAATTAACTGATTTGAAAAAGAGCCAGAAGATGACTATAAAGGCCACCACGTAAATAACAACTTGTAAAACATCCATATTAGTAAGTTTTTACAAGGGGCTTTACCAAGTAGATGCCACAAAAAACAAAACCCAATTAAATAGCTGTTTTACAGTTATTTAATTGGGTTTTTATATATTACAGGAAAACTTTAAAATGTAATAAACCTATCAAAATGATAGGCCATTATCAAAGTGAACGATCATCGGGAATATATGGATAACCAGATCCGTACCCGATTGGCACCTAACCTTTGGTAGTTTTACCGGTAAGCAAATCTACATTATAGGTTTTATTGTTAATTACGATACTAACCTTCTGGTTGCCTAAAAATTTGATAACGCCGGTATAGTACCATTTAACATCGTTAACGGAACCAACAGCGCCAAACGTTGCCGATCCTCCGGTGAAGTCACCTTTTTTGGTCAGGTCAACAACTACGTCTGTTAAAACGTAATAAGCATGCACAGATGATGAGATTGCATTCTTTTTTGTGGCTGTGGTATCAACAAATGATTTGATACTTCCGGAAACCGAAATAAGTTTACTATCGCTGCCATTAATTTTTAGCGTTGTATTTAAGGTATCAAGGGCCTTTGCATTATAAAAAGCCTTGATATTATAAACAAATGCACCCTTTGGCGCCAAACCTATAGTAGCCAGCGAATCATAAGCGGCATAACCGTTTACAAATGAAAAAGCCGGGTAGCCATTAACCCTCGGCCGCTTTAAAGTATCACAGCTGAAATAAAACTTAAACAACCCGCTCGACTGCGACTTAACAGTGTCGCCCACATTGGTGCCGTAATTAACAACCGTATCCGGAAAAAAAGTACACAAACTAAAAAGACCCGATATTATAGGCTTTGAATTATACCTTGAAGTAAATTCGGGCAAAACAAGACCATTTTTGATATTGACACCGCCATAAGTTCCGGTTAATGTTTGAGCTATGTTTAAGGCTATTTGGCTGGTTGCGGCATTAACGGTATCAATAGGTGTAACGGGCGTGGGATTAACCCGGCTATCTTTTCGGCAAGCGGCATAAAAAAGTACTACTCCTGTTAATAATGCCAGGAGCGCTTTAAATTTAAAATTCATGATAAAGAGAAGGTTATTTTATTTGTATAAAGCGTATTATAGGCTGTTTAATTTGATTTTAAAATTCAGTTTTAATCGTTTAAAAATATAGAATAAAAAGATTTTTTAATGTGTAAGTAAAATATTTTTATTTCGGGTAAAAATAAACAATTCCTGATATTATTATCAGCTCTATTTCAATTTATTAAGCGATTATTTTTCGCCTGTTTATAGTTATTCCAACCCGTATTCTTTAAGTTTACGATATAAAGTGGCCACGCCAATATTCAAAAGCCGGGAGGCTTCGGCTCGATTACCATGGGTATGGTTTAATACACGCTGTATATGCAGCTTTTCTACAGACGACAGGTCAAAAGCCGATAGTGGACTGCCTGCCTTTACCTGTTGCTGCTGAATTTCATAAGGCAGCAGACTTTCGTCTAAAACATTACTATCGGCCAGGATCACGGCACGTTCAATAACATTTTTGAGTTCGCGGATATTGCCGGGCCAGGCGTAGGCTTCCAGTTTATCAACAAAGTCATCACCTAATTTATTTACGGTCTTTTTAACCTTTTGCGCAAAGTACTGCATAAAATATTCGGCCAAAAGCCTGATGTCCTTTTTACGCTCACGCAGGGCAGGCAGGGTGATCTGGAAAACAGATAAACGGTAAAAAAGATCGGAGCGGAAATGCCCATCGTTTATTTCAGTTTGCAGGTTGCGGTTGGTAGCAGCCAGTATGCGTACGTTTACCTGCGTAGGCTTGGTATCGCCAATTTTTAAAAACTGCTGTGATTCCAGCACGCGGAGCAGTTTGGCCTGCAAGTCGTGGTCGAGTTCCCCGATTTCATCTAAAAATATAGTGCCGCCGTTGGCCTCTTCAAACAGGCCTTTTTTATCTTTTAACGCGCCGGTAAATGAACCGGCCTTGTGCCCAAACAGTTCACTCTCCAACAGTTCTTTAGTAAAAGCGCTGCAGTTTACCGCCACAAATGATTTGGAACTTCGGTTACTGGCCTGATGAATAGCTTCTGCAAAAATTTCCTTGCCAGTACCTGTTTCGCCTAACAATAAAACGGTAGTATCGGTTAAAGCTACTTTTTGAGCCAGCTTAATCACATCACTAATGGCGGTAGATTTACCGATCAGCCTTTCAAAACCGAATTTATCATTCAGCTTGCTTTGCAGCTCTATCACGGTTTCCTGCAGTAAAGCTTTATCCATAGCCTTGCTTACCAGCGGGATGATTTTTTCATTATCATCGCCTTTGGTAATGTAATCAAAGGCACCGGCTTTGATGGCTTTTACACCATCGTTAATGGTACCATAAGCCGTAAGCACGATGACTTCGGTAGCGGGATAAGTTTTTTTTATGGTTTCGGAAAGGGTGATGCCATCAATATCGGGTAGTTTAACATCACTTAAAACTACGTGAACATGTTCTTGCTGTAGTTTGCGCAGGCCTTCTTTGGCGGTTGCGGCGGTTATTACTTCATGGCCTTCCAGCTGCAGGATGCGCGCCAGCAGGTTGCGCAACCTTTCTTCGTCGTCGATAATTAAGAGCTTACCTTTTTGCATCATCCAGATATGTGCAGATTTTAGATGTGCAAATGTGCAGATATTATTTCGGATGCGCAGATTTTAGGTGTGTAGATTTCAAATAACTAAACCATTTGCACATCAACCCATTTACCAGGCCCTTGCCCGGCGGGTAGCACGCATTAGCTGGCGGTGTCTTTTGGCCTCATAATAATCATTAGTTACCAGTATGGAATGAATAACTCCCGGTATCCAGAAAAACAGGGTTAAAAATATATTTAATATAAATGCCCCTATCCTGCCTGTGGTTAATATGGCCAGCGGGGGAAGTAAAAAGCATAAAAAGTATCTCATGGCTATTGGTTTTATTAGCTAATGCAACATATATACTCATTAGACCATAAATATAACGCTTTGTTACTAAAACATTAATCGCGAAGGTTTAGCGGGAGTTGTTCGCCAAAGAAAAGGGCTTTGAGTTCGGTAGCATCGGCAGGCAGCATTTTACCGCCGAGAATCAATCTCAATTGCCTGCGGCGCAACGCGCCTTCATACAGTTTAATTTCTTCGTCGGTTTCGGGTAATAATGCGGGTACCTGTGTTTTTTGTCCTTCGGCATCAAGAGCTACAAAAGTATAATAAGCCTCATTGCTTTTTACACGGGTTCCCGAGGGTATATTTTGCGCCCAAACATCCATCCGCACCTCAACCGAGGTGGTGAACGCCCGGGTTACTTTGGCTTCAATACTAATTACATCGCCCAGCTTAATTGGTGACTGGAACGATACGTTATCAACCGAGGCGGTTACCACAATACGGTTACAGTGTTTTTGTGCCGATATAGCGGCGGCAATATCCATCCAGTGCAGCAGGCGCCCGCCCATCAAATTGTTTAAGGTGTTGGTATCATTGGGCAATACCAGTTCATTCATGATGGTGTATGATTCCTTAGGCGACTTTCCTGTCATATTTAAAGGCTTTTGTGCAAAGATACGTTTTTTGAGCAGATGCGTTAGACTCACTCGATCTGCGCTGCGCTGGATCCCCCTCTACGACTGCGCCGCAAAGAGAGTTGGGAGAAACTAATATTCAATTTGTCATCCAGAGGAACGAAGGATCTATTAACGAGCTAAGCATGTTGTACAACAGATGCTTCACTCCATTCAGCATGACAATTTTTATTTTTAGCCCTCTTTGCAGCGAAGCTGCAGAGGGTTGGCAAACAACGCCGGGGTGAGTCCTCTCCCCTATTTCTTCACCGAATTTAATTCCCCAAAACCCACAAGCTCATCCCAGCGCGCGGCGGGCGGGCGATAGTAGATCAATAGCTGGTATTCGTTCTCGGTTTCAAAATGGCTGCCTTCCAGTGGTACATCATCGGCCTTTTTGGTTTTATTATCAACCCAAATGTATTCATAGTCATAAACACCTTGTTTTAAAAGCAGGTTGATATAATATTTGCCATTTTCAAAGGTCATTTTGCTGCGTTCGTCAAGCTTGTAATCATTAAAACTGCCAACTATATACGGGCTGCCCTCTGTTTCGGGACGATTGACGGCCAAGCTAAAATACATGTGAGCATAGTCGGCGTCAATGCGAGGATCGCGGCCATCCTGGTTCAGTATAAAAAATTTACCATCGTTATCGTAGGTTAGCAGATAGTTTGGACTATCACGTACCGGATCGGTCAGCAAAATAACGTTGTTGGCGGTATCCTTAATAATTCGGGCAACACGTTGCGAGTTAAGCTTGAGCGTACGCGTATCAAACAGTCTGAACTCGTTACGACCGGGAAAGTCATTAATAGCAATATCATTATAAATAAGCGCCGAGCCGCGCACATAAGTGGGCTGTGTAGTTAAAACGCCGGTTTCGGTGCGGGCATTCTGCATAATAAAAGCACGCACATCCGTCGACGGGTTTTGCACCGGCAGACCCGTGTAATCAATAGTGAAATTGATTTTTTGATTGGTCTGTTTTTTCTGTACATCCGGTGACGCTACTATATCGGCTGCTATCGAAACCTTTTTGCCCAGAACATATAACCTGCGTGTGAGTACCAATTTTGACTGATCGCCATCTTCATAAACCTTCAGCACATAATTACCCGAAATTTTAGGACCAATGTTATTGTTGGGTATTTTTATTTCGTAATGGGTATATTTCTGAATGGTACCTGTAGAATAGGTATAATCATACAAGCGGTCGTCCTGAAAGCTTTGCAGGTATTCGGCTGGTGACAGGTTTGAAGAATTCCACCGGGTGTCGCAATGTTCAATAGTGTAATAATAATTACGGCTGCCACCCCGCAGGTCGTCAAAAGCTAAGAGTACTTTTTCACCTGACCCTAATGAAATAATGGGAAACGAACCTTGTTTTTGTGTATTGTAAAACTCCACGCTTTTAATGGCGGAGTTATAAACGTTGTTATTGTAAGGTGATTGGGCAAAGCCTTGGATGGTAACAAACAGGAGAACGAATAGGTATAAATACTTTCTCATATCGAGCTTTGTTAAAAATGGCTGTCATGCTGAGCTTGTCGAAGCATGGTGTGGAAGACCACCGCACGCTCCTTCGACAAGCTCAGGATGACAGGCCTGTTAAGATTACGCTTCCAGCTCCAGAATTTGCTCGGCCAGTGTTTCCCATTTTTGCTGAACCTGTTTTAGTTCGGCTTGTTTTTGGGCGTAAGTGGCTTTGATTTCCTTTAATTTGGTGTTGTCTGCATAAATTTTATCGTCGGCCAGTTTGGCTTCCAGCTCTTTTACTGCTTTATCCAGTTCGGCAATTTGTTCTTCCATTTTGGCCAGGTCCTGGTTTAATTTTTTTAGTTGCTGGTGTTTGTTTTCACCTTGGTGCTGTTGTTTAGCCGGCTCAGGTTTTTTCTCTTCCTTTTTAGGTTGAGGTGCAGGGATAGCAGTTTTAGGCTCTAACTTGCGTTTCGCAGCCCATTCATCATACTCGGCATAAGTACCCGGGTAAATTTTTATTTTTTGATCTTCAATGAACCAGATTTTGTTGGCCACATTATCAAGGAAATACCTGTCGTGCGATACTACGATAAAAGTACCCTCATACTGCTCTAATGCCTGTATCAGGATATTTACCGATTGCATATCCAGGTGGTTGGTGGGCTCATCCAGTATCAGGAAGTTGGCGTCGGCGGTAAGCGCTTTGGCCAAAGCCACACGTGATTTTTCACCTCCTGATAATACTTTGATCTTCTTAAATACATCATCGCCGGTAAACAGGAACGACCCTAAGATGGTACGCAGTTCGGTATCGGTATGTTTTGGTGCAAAGGCCTGCAGCTCTTGTAATATCTGGTTTTCCAGGTGTAACGACTCTAACTGATGCTGGGCAAAAAAAGTAGTGCTTACATTGTGCCCGGTAGTTACGGTTCCCTTAAACTCCTTATCAGCCGAAGCGATAATACGCAGCAGGGTCGACTTACCCTTACCGTTGGCACCAATCAGGGCTATCTTGTCGCCTTTTTCAATTACGGCTTCGGTATGGTCAAGAATATCAATAGCAGGGTATTTTTTGGTGATATCCTCTAACGTTACCACGTGCCTGCCCGATTGTTTAGAGAAGCGAAAGGCGAAGTTAACCGAAGGATTATCATCATCCACATCATCTACACGTTCCATTTTATCAAGCATTTTAATGCGTGATTGCGCCATTTTTGCCTTAGATGCCTTGGCGCGGAAACGTTCGATCAGGCGCTCTTCCTGTTTAATTTTTGATTGCTGATTTTTAAACTCGCCACGCTGAATTTCTTCGCGCAGGGCTTTTTCTTCCAGGTAAAAAGTATAGTTACCCGCATAAACGGTAAGTTTTCCCTTGCGCGATTCAACCGTGCGGTTGATCACCTTATCCAGGAACCACCTATCGTGCGATACGATGATGATAGCGCCGTTAAATGCCTTCAGGTAATCTTCCAGCCATTGGATCGACGGTAAGTCAAGGTGGTTGGTAGGCTCATCCAAGAGTAATATATCGGGTGCCTGTAACAATATTTTGGCAAGCATAACACGCATGCGCCACCCGCCCGAGAAAGTGCTTAACTTTCGCTGGCAATCTTCATCGCTAAAGCCCAAACCTGCTAATATTTCGCGTGCCTTATATTCAATGTTATAACCGTCGAGCAGTTCAAACTCGTGCTGTTTGTCGCTCAGTTTATGCAAAAGATCTTCGGTGTAGTCAGTTTCCAGCTTTTTAAGCAGGTTTTCTATTTCATCATGCAGCTGGTTCTGGCGCTCAAAAGCTTCCATGGCCACATGTACAATAGTTTTATCTGATGAGTATGAGAGCAAATCCTGGTTAAGGTAACCCATAGTAAGGTCCTTAGCCATTGATATGGTGCCCGATGTGGGCTTATAGTCGCCTACAATAATTTTTAAGAGGGTTGTTTTACCGGTTCCATTGGCACCTATTAAACCAATTTTTTCTCCGGGTTTTATATGCCAGTTGGCTTCATCGTAAAGGGCACGCGCACCAATCTCAAACGTAAGGTTATTTATAGCAATCATTTGCGCGCAAAGATACTGTTTTTGAGCTTAAAGCAGAAGGCCGAAAGCTTAAGGCAAAAAAGTAATATCGAATAATGAATATCCAATGACGAATGATAAATAATACAACCTAAACAGCTACCAGTAAATACTTTATCACAAAAAAATCACTTCATCATTGAATATTTCAAATTCAGTGTTCAATATTAATACGGCTTGGGGCTTTTTGCTTTAAGCCTTTGGCTTTACGCTCCTACCGCCTTAATCCATGTTTGTGCCATCAATGCTTCGCCGGCTACGCTTGGGTGTACCCCGTCAAGGCTCCAGTAAGCAGCCGGAGCTGTTGCTTCCGCTTTATCAAAAGCTGCCTGGTAAGGTACAAATATGGCACCAAACTCATTGGCAATATCGCGGGCCGCTTTACCAAACTGAGGGAAGGTTGGGTACCATTTATCATCAACCGCCCTAACCCCTTTTGATGCAAATGGCTCGCATATCACCAGCTTAACATCAGGCAGGGCTTGTTTGGTACGGGTAAGCAGTTTTTTATAATCGGCAATATAGGTATCAATTGTGCCCGTATAGCCACCAGTTAGGGTATGCCAAAAATCATTTACCCCAATATGTATGCTCAATACATTTGGTTTTAGCGCCAGACAATCTGTATCCCAGCGTTCGGCCAACTGGTAAACCTTGTTACCGCTTATACCCTTATTAAATATTTTTAGGCCTTTATCTGCATGGTCAAGCAACAGTTTGGAGGCTGTTATCAGCGCATAGCCAGAGCCTAAATCACTGGTAGTATTTGGCTCAGTTTTCTTATGGTCGCGGCCCCAGTCGGTAATGGAATCGCCCTGAAATAATACCACATCACCGGTACTGAATTTTAATTTAGAGGCACTTTTTTCAGTAGCTAAGGCAGCTGATACAATTTGAGGGATCCCCACAGCGGCCAGTGTACCTACAGATGCGGTTTTGATAAAGTTTCTGCGGCTTGGTTTAAATCTATTAAACATATTGAAGTTGATAATTGGTATGAAACAGAATTTTCCGAATTTACATTTTTACCCGAATTTTTTAAATTTTGTGATGGTTTGTATCAATAATTAAACAATTAACACCAGCGCCAGTTAATAAATCATAAATTTCTGGTTTACACACATTAAGTAATGTGCTAACTTCGCGGCATGTATTTTTTATTAAAACCCATCCTGTTCCAGTTCGACCCTGAAAAAGTACATTATTTTGTGACCCGCAATTTAAAGCGCTTTAACCGCTTGCCGGGCGGTGCAGCTTTGAGCAGGACCGTATGGGATGTAAATAACCCGCGACTTGAAAAAGAAGTATTTGGCCTGAAGTTTAAAAACCCGGTAGGCCTTGCCGCAGGTTTTGATAAAAATGCCGAACTGATGGGCGAAATGGCAAACATAGGTTTTGGTTTTGTAGAGATAGGCACCGTTACCCCCTTGCCTCAACCCGGTAACCCCAAGCCGCGCATGTTTCGCCTGCCTGCAGATGGCGCGCTCATTAACCGTATGGGTTTTAATAATTTTGGCGTTGATGTGGCGGCAGAGCGCATAGCCACCTTCCGCAGAAATGCAAAGGGTACGCAAAAAGAGCTGATCATTGGTGGCAACATTGGTAAAAACAAGGTTACTCCCAATGAAGACGCGGTCAACGATTATATCAAATGCTTTGACCGCCTGTTTGATGTGGTTGATTATTTTGTGGTAAATGTGAGCTCGCCCAACACCCCTGGCTTACGCGCCTTGCAGGAGAAAGAGCCGCTTATGCACATATTGAACACCTTGCAGCAACGAAATTCAAAAAAAGGTATCAGCAGACCTATCCTGTTAAAAATTGCGCCCGACCTTACCAATTCACAACTTGACGACATTGTTGACATTGTGCAGCAAACCGGCATAGCAGGTATTATCGCCACCAATACCACCATTAGTCGTGAAAATTTAACTACTGCCGAAAATTTAAAAAACGAAACGGGCGGACTGAGCGGCAAGCCATTAACCAAACGTTCAACAGAAGTGATCAGCTATCTGCATAAAAAATCAAATGGCTCGTTCCCTATTATTGGCGTTGGCGGTATCCACTCTGCCGATGACGCGATGGAAAAACTGGAAGCCGGGGCGGCGCTGGTACAGCTATATACCGGTTTTATTTACGAAGGGCCGGGGTTGATCGGCAGGATTAATAAGAAGTTATTGTCTGCCTAATTAACTTTTTTTCTGAACCACGATTTTCGGGATTACAGGATAACATGATTTCTGAAAAGTAAATCCGGGCAATCCTTTAATCTATTTAATCATCGTTCCAACACCATCAACTATGCTTAGGCATGTCATCCCGAGCTTGTCGAAGGATCACGCGTAGAGGTCTACCCACCATGCTTCGACAGAGCTCACCATGACAGCCAACAACTAAAGGCTATTCCTTAAGAAAAATCCGGGCAATCCTTTAATCCCGAAAATCATGGTTCAGACACTTATCAACGCAGTCACCCCAATCAACATTCCATAAAAAAATCCTGCCGGTTTCTTAAACCAACAGGATTTATAAGATCTTTTTTAAGCGCGAAGGCGCCTTAAAAACGGATAGAATTATTTTGCAGCAATAGCTTTTGCTAATGCTTCGTTGTTTTTAGTGATCTGGCTGTGTTTTGACTCAGCAGAACGGCTTCCGTACTCCAGGTTAGTAGCCAGTTTCAAAAACTGAACTTCTAAACGTGAAGTAGTTTTGTTTTTTCTATCTTTTCTTTTTAAACGAGTAACGCCCATGGTGTTGTATTTTTAATTTTTTTAAACCCTTGAGGTCGGGAGCGGATTCGAACCGCTGTAAAAGGTTTTGCAGACCTCTGCCTAGCCACTCGGCCACCCGACCATTTTTTTAAGGACTGCAAAAATAGTAATTTATTTATTGGAAAGCCAACAATTATTTCATAGAATTTCTTTTTATTTCAGAACACAGTATGGCTGTAGCTATAGCCACGTTCAACGACTCGGCATTTCCAGCTCTTGGAATGGTTATGGCAGTGTTTATCAGCCGTTCAATACCGGGGCTAATCCCATTGCCTTCGTTACCCATTACCAACAGTCCCTCGTCTCCAAAATCAGCATTATATACGTTTTCGCCATTTAGCATCGCTCCAAATACGGGCAGCTCAATTTGCGGTAAAACTTCAGCAAGATTAACATAATGCACATTTACCCGTGCCAGTGACCCCATAGTGGCCTGCACTACTTTAGGATTATATACGTCAACCGTATCTTCCGAGCAAATAATATCATGAATGCCAAACCAGTCGGCCGTACGCATAATGGTGCCCACGTTACCCGGATCCTGTATGCTGTCGAGCACCAGTGAAAACTTTTGTTTCAGGCTGTTATAATTTAATACGGGCCATATTGGTATCTTAACCAAACCAATTACCTCCTGCGGCGTTTTCAATGTGCTGATTTTTTCGAGTTCATTTAATGAAATCTCCTGAAAGTTTATTTTTCGGGATAAATTCAGCAATTTTGGGGCAAGTGCGGGGGTATGATAAATGGTATCAACCTGGTATGCAGAGTTTATAAATTCAGTAACGGATTTATAGCCCTCAACCATAAAAGAACCATGTTCCCTTCTAAATTTTTTATGTTGTAAGGATGTTAATAAACTGATTTGTGATTTTGAAAGCATATAGTATACCTGCTGTTTACCGCCTTACAATATTAAGTATTTTGTTGCTCATTATAGGTTCTGGCTGCAGTATTACACGCGGCATTAAAAAAGACCAGACCCTTGTACGCAAAATAACTATTAAAGGTATTGACGAGCAATTTGCCGAGGCGGCTGTAAATTACGTTGATAAAGAGCAGCAACCCAACAACTGGCTCAATTTGCAATTTTATTATACATTCAGTAAAAACGGCAAAAAGAATATTGGCGAAGCACCCTCTATTCTTGACAGTAACCTGGTTGAATATTCGCGCCTACAGATTGAAAGGTATATCCAAAATCGCGGCTACCTGAAAGCTAAGGTGACTGATAGCGTTATTATTAAAAAGCAAAAGGCCGAGCTGGTTTTTACTACCGAGGAAGGGCCAATGTTCCGGATACGTAAAATAAGCGACAGTATTGCCGACAAAAATATCAGGAACCTTTTTTATAAAAACCGCAACATCATTTCACATATCTCGCCCGGCGGCCGTTTTGATACGGATAGCCTTGCCCATGACCGCGACGAGCTTTACCTGCTTATGAAACGTAATGGCTATTATGATTTTTTCCGTCAATATATCAATTATAACTACGACTCTACGTTTAACAACAGTGTGGTTGATGTTAAAATGATAATTGATAATCCTCCGGGCAAAACAGAACACCCTGTTTATACTATTAACAATACGCTTGTCACCATATCGCGCAGTAACGGCCGTACACCCGGAAAAGCAGATACACTGCAGGTAGATTCGCAATTCAGGTTTGTTGATTTTTCTGGCAGGTTTAAACCACGATCGGTAATTGATTATACTTTTCAGAGAAAGGGTCAGATATATAACCTGGACCAGCAAACGCTTACTACAACACGCCTTTCGGAATTAAATGTATTCCGGAACGTGCCCAACCCCACTTATGAAAAACTGGCCGATAGCTCCAATCGGCTCAATACCAAAATAGACATTGTTCCGCTTAAAAAAATGTCAGACCGGGTTGAAGGCGAGGTATTGTTTAGTGGCGGCCGCTTTGGTTACAACGTAGGCAACACTTTTACTAACCGCAACATGTTTAAACAGGCTGCCATTTTACAGGTAAAAATTAATTGGAGTATTTTATTTGATAATGGACAAAGCATCCAGAACCAGGAGTTGAGGGCTGGGGTTAACCTCATATATCCCCGTATTTTAACCCCGTTTAGTTTTCCGTCGTTAGGTAAATTCGGTGTACCGCATACTACCTTCTCCAGTAACTATTCGCTCTTTTTTCAAAAGGACCTGGTAAAGCGCGAAAGTTTTATCAATTCCATTACTTATGATTTCTTTGAAACGGGTCGTAAACAGCACACTATTACCCCTATTAATATTGAATTTTCAAGGGGCACCATCGATACCGCAGCACAAACAGAACTGCTTAAGCAAAACAGGTTAGCTTACATCAAGCTTATAGGCCGTACTACATTTACCACTGGTAGTCAGTACACTTTTCAGTACAATGCCATTGAGTTAAATTCCTATAAAAACTTTACGTATTTCCGTGGTAGTTTAGATATAGGCGGTAATTTCCTGAACCTGGCAAGTAATTTATTCAATGCCCCAACAGATGCTGATAACAAACACAAAATTTTTGGATATACCTTTTCGCAATATGCGAAAACGGAGCTTGATCTGCGCATTTATCGCACATTAGGCGGTGAGCGTCAATTTGTATTCCGCATTAATCCGGGTATTGGTGTACCTTATGGTAACAGCGACGAATTGATATTTGAGAAGAATTTTTATACCGGCGGCGCTAATGACATCAGGGCCTGGCTGCCAAGAACCCTGGGGCCAGGACAGTTTAACCGTGGTACTTATTACGGAACCGATACTACCAACCGTTCCCGTTTAAAATACATCGATCAATTTGGCGAAATAAAAATAATTGCCAACGCAGAGTACCGTTATACACTGGCTAATAATTTTTTTGGCGCCAAACTAAAAGGCGCCGTATTTATGGATGCCGGTAACGTGTGGCGTTTAGGAAAGAAAGCAGAAAATCCAAATGGCGAATTCAGATTTAACAATTTATTGCAGTCAACGGCTATAGGTATAGGTACCGGGCTACGGTTTGATCTGAGTTTTTTTGTTTTCAGGCTGGATGCTGCATTTAAATTTAAAGACCCACAATTTAACGGATCGGACCAATGGGTATTGCTTAAACATCCCGGCGAATTATTCAGCAGCGGCTCGTTTAAAGCCGATTACAACAAACTTAACGGCGAGAACTATAATTTCATGCAGCTGAACTTTGGTATCGGACTACCTTTTTAATTATTGAGTTAGTGAATTATTGAACTATTCAGGTTGTTGTCATGAGCTGACCAGTTAGCGGCTTTATGCTTTATGTCTTTAAGCTCTTCTCTCCTAAAACATTCCCTTCAGACCATCAATTATACTTTCAAAAAAGGTAGGGATACTTAAGCCGTTATGGTAATTAAAGTACAGGAATATGCAGAATATAATGATAGCTATAATGATAAACCGCTTAAACATATAGGCCAGCAGTACCAAAGCAAGGGGAATTGCCAGCAGCAATATCCAGCTGATATGAAAAGGGCTCAGCTTACTGTCGTGCTTATAAATATAGTAAAGTATAGAGTGAGTGCCGCTATCGTTCATGTGCTTGGCATATAAAAAGCTTGAACGATCGAGCTTATGCCGGTAAAATGCCGTCCCTTTTTCAAACTTTAGCTGTTCCTGGAAACCGTTCATCACAAAGGTGAACACTCCATTCACATTTTCCTGTATTACGCCGACAGTATCAGTAGCAACTACAGCCACTTCATCAACCGCAAACGGGTTTTCTTTTATTACAAAATGATCTATAGCTATAGCTTTTGCAAAAACAAAGCTGTGGGCAGCCATAAAAAGGCAGCATAGAAGTAAAAGTTTCTTCATTTTTAATCAGCGTACAAAAATATACGCAATAAAAATAGTGTTTTTACGGCTAACTGTTTAAGAAATATATACTGCCATTTAACACAGCCGCAAAACTAACCCATAGCAGGTAGGGCCACAGCAACCAGCCCGCAACTTTATTGAATTTGCTAAACCATTGTATGGTTAAAACAATGCTTGCCCAAAGCAATAAAATTATAACAAGGGCCCCTCCTACCTGATGCAGGCCAAAAAACACAATAGACCATGAAAAGTTCAAAAACAGCTGGATAAAATAAATACCACGGGTAACTTTATAAACAGGTTTACGGCTCCTATGCTTCCAGACCAGGTAAGCAGCCGTAGCTATCAACACATAAAGAGTTGTCCACACCGGTGCAAATACCTGCGGGGGCGGATTAAACGATGGCTTTTTAAGGGTGCTGTACCAGCCTTGTATTTCGGGCCGGGTAAAAAACGCGGCCACAAAGCCAATAGTTAATGTGATCAATAAACTGATAACAAAGGGGAAAAACTGAAATTTCCTGATTGATGCAGTTGAACTCATAAATTAATGAACCAATTAACCGCCCGCAAGTTTTAAAAACCCATTACCCCAATTAATTTACAATGTTATTATGCATCTCTTACGGCTAAAATAATACCTTAGCCGCCATTGCTTACAGCCTTAAATAAAATGATAAAAGCTTATAAATTATATACGGGTACTGATGGTCACTCGCACGTGCAAACAGGTACAGTGGCCGAAGGTTTATTTAATGAGGCGTCAGCGATACGCTTTCAGGAATCGCCGCCGCATTCGTTTTTAGACTGGCACAATGCCCCTCATGATCAATATGTGATAACGCTATCAGGTATATTGCAATTTGAAACCCGCACAGGCGAAACTTTTGTACTCAAACCCGGCGAAATACTTGTTGCCACCGACACCACCGGCACTGCTCACCAATGGAAACTGCTTAATGACGAGCCCTGGCGCCGTGTTTACGTAACCTTTGAACAGGAAAATCAGGTAAATTTCATTCCGGATTAACAGTTTGCGGTTAAGCCCTATTTTATTCTGACGTAAGTGCTTCCAAAACCGTCGCTTATAAATATATTATTGGTAAAAAGAGTGTCATTACGAATAACGAAAGAATCATCAATTGAGTTACCCCATTTTAACACATCAACGGTTTCCGACTCAGAATACTTGTAATTTCTGACTATGGAAAATTTACCCTGAATGGTCAGGGAATCATTTTTAAAGGATTTAAAAGTACTATCAGCATTGAATACCCATTTTTGTGTAAAACCTTCCGTTTTTGGTGTTAGGGTAAATCCCCCGATGCCGCCTACAGATTTTACCCAGCGCCACTCGCCAACAATAGAATCAGAGTGCGGCAGTTTTTCTTTATTACAGGAAGATACACTGCAGAGCGCGCATACGGTTATTAATAAAACAAAATATTTCATCATATACATAAGGTTTATATTACTCATTACGAGCGGCTAAACTTAAACGATACAGTATGATTATTTTAAACTAAGATAATTATTTGCATAAAGAATACCTGTTTGTAAATTACGCCTGATTTCTTTTTTTGCTTATTACCTTTTATACCCATGATTATTGTTATTCAGTGTAAAGACCGTGTTGGTTTGGTTGGTTCCATTGCCACCATACTTGCCCAGCACCAACTCAATATAGTTTCTATGCGTGAGCATGTTGATAAAGCCGAGGACTTGTTTTTTGTGCGCCTGGAGGTTGAAGACGGTGATACCAACGGGCTTGAAGACACCTTAAAGGAGGTGCTGCCATCTGGTGCAATTATACTGGTAGATCCTATTCCTCATAAAAAAATAGTGGTATTGGTTACCAGGGAATATCACTGCCTGGCTGATATATTGATTCGTAACTATTTTAAAACACTTGGAGCCACGGTACAAGGTGTAATCGGTAATCATGCTACCTTGCAAGATATCTGTGAACGATTTGATATGCCCTTTTACCATATATCGCATGAGCAGCTAAGCAAACAGGAGCTTGAGCAGCAAATAACCGATGTAATATATCAATACAATCCCGATTATATTGTGCTGGCCAAGTTTATGCGCATTTTATCGCCTGATTTTGTAGCTAAGTTCCCAATGCGCATTATTAATATTCATCATTCGTTTTTACCCGCGTTTATTGGGGCCAATCCGTACAAGCAGGCTTTTGAGCGGGGCGTAAAATTAATTGGGGCTACGGCACATTTTGTATCGAACCAGCTGGACGAAGGGCCTATCATTGCTCAACAGATTATTCCGGTAAGTCACTCGTTTACTGCCGCTACTATGGTTAAAGCAGGTCAGGAAATTGAAACGGCCGTATTGGCAAACGCCCTAAAAATGGTATTTGAAGACCGTGTTTTTGTTTATAAAAATAAAACGGTGGTGTTTAGTTAAACTACCCTAAAATGATAATGGTGGACCATAAATGATCCACCACCTCGCTGAGATATAGTTGATTAATAAAAGCTTGTTATTCTACTATCAAAGTAGCAATAGAGTGCGGCAGGCTGGTGGTTTTAGCGGCTTTGCCTTTTATCCACAGACTGTACTCTATTTTTTCGTCGGTTTGATTCATCACCACAACAGCCAGTTTACCGTCGGGATTGATATAAGCAGTGGTTAACAGCTTATCCCTGCTGGCCACAGCGCTTATACGTTTAGCTCCCGGGTGAATAAATTTAGAAAAATGCCCCAGGTAATAATATGAACTTGTATAGATCAGGTTACCTGTTTTGGTATCGGCATGAATTGGTGCGAAGCAAAAATTGCCAACGTGATTAGGGCCACCTTTTTCATCGAGCAGGGTATTCCAATCTGTCCAGCCTACTGTTCCTGCATTAAAATCATTGATCATTGACAAGCCATACCTTTCGCCCAGCGACCAGTCATTGATCCTGGCCATATCAAATTTCTCGATACACCCTTCCGTAAATATCAGGTTTTTATCA
Source organism: Mucilaginibacter sabulilitoris (assembly GCF_034262375.1). Classification (NCBI taxonomy): domain Bacteria; kingdom Pseudomonadati; phylum Bacteroidota; class Sphingobacteriia; order Sphingobacteriales; family Sphingobacteriaceae; genus Mucilaginibacter; species Mucilaginibacter sabulilitoris. The sequence continues at coordinate 1,700,700 of NZ_CP139558.1, read as the reverse complement.
GGGAATGATTCATGTACGCGCCTGGTGCTTTCAAACTGCTGCCCCGCGCCGGTCCAGGTTTCATACCAATGAAAGCCCACACCCCAAACGTATTTTGCAGCTTCCGGATCCTCCAGAATGGTACTGGCACGCTGATAAAGCAAATCGCGGTTATGATCCCAAACAATTAGTTTTTTATCAGCTAAACCTTGTTTATGTAAAGTTGGGCCTAAAAAGTTCTTTACAAAATCTCGCTCCTCTTCGGCGGTGAACATACATGACTCCCAGGTTTGTTTGGCCATAGGCTCATTCTGTACCGAAAGGCCCCATACCGGGATACCTTCTTTTTCATAAGCCTTTATAAATTTCACATAAAAATTGGCCCAGCTTTGGTCAAATTCGGGCTTGAGTTTGCCCCCATGCAGTACATCATTGTTATCTTTCATAAAAGCCGGTGGGCTCCATGGCGAAACAAACAGGTTTAATTTACCTCCTGCAGCAGCAATAGCTGCTTTTATAAATGGAATACGATAGGTTTTATCATGGCTGATGTCAAATGTTTTCAGATCGGCATCACCTTCCTTAACATAACTGTAGCTCGCGCTCGAAAAATCACAGCTTTGAATATTGGTGCGCGCCAGGGTATACCCAATACCTTTATCCTGATCATAATAAGCGGTTAAAAATTCTTTTTGCTTGTCTTTAGGCAGTTTATAAAAGGTCTCGGCAACGGCATCGGTTAAAGCGCCGCCAATGCCCAGCATAGTTTGAAATGACCTTGACGGATCAACAAAAACGGATACTTCCGTTTCAGCCGGTTGTGGTTTATCAGTAAATTGAAGTGTTTCTGTTGGTGTAAGCTTATAACCGGCTTCCTTTTCAGAAACGATCACTTTAACCGATTTGTTATCGACAGAAAATGATGCGTTACTCTGAGCATTTACAGAGCCAGCCCGTGCTAAGCTACCCGCTATACAGCAGGCAATCAAAAGTTCTTTCTTCATGTAATTTAACGTAATCAGGAAAGCCAGGCTTGGTTAGTGCAAAAATTTAACATTTCCGGCGTTTCAAATTTATTAAAGTTAATGAAAATAAAACAAGAAGACTTGCATAAATAATTGATTTATAATTACTTGATACGAAAATGATACGGTTTACTAACAATTATCTATTTTTCAAAAATTCTCATAATCAACAAGTTCCGTTATTGAAACTAACAGATAGAATTAATTTTTGATGCGGTTAAATACAATTATCATATTTAGATGAAACCTGCTTTTTTGATACAAACTTTAACGTGTTCTATATATCGCTGGTGTTCATGTTACCCCTGTAGTCAAAGCCACAACAGGTTTGGTTATATGATATTACTTTTGAGCCTTAATCTCATCTTCTATCCGCAAGCTTTCTTTATGAATAGCGTTCATCAGTTCAGTTATAAAAGTTGCTGACAACCCTTCTTTTTTTCCTGCCTCAATGCTCTTTTCAAGTACCTGTTTAAAACGGTCGGCCTGCAGCGAGGGGATATTATTTTTAGCTTTATAAATACCAATTTCTTTTACAACTCTTTCCCGTTCGCCTACCAGGGCTATGAGTGCTTTATCAAGGGAATCAATTTTTTTTCGGCTTACTTGCAAGGATTGATCAGTGCTTTTGGTGGCTTTCATTGGTGTTGTTTGTGCGCTAACTAAACTATAATTAAATAAGGTTACTAAAAATACACCTAATACGCGGCTATAAAATTTCATTTCCATAAAGTTTTAACAAATAAACCTCTTAAATATTATAACTGTTTTCAATAATAAAAAAAACAGGTATGGCGCATACCTGTTTTTTACTTACCGGCCATCTGCGTTATGTCCGTGTCTGATCATATCCTTAACGGCTTGCGCTAAAAACTCCTTTCCACTTTCATCAAGCGTGGTTTGTTTTTCGCCATCATTCAGTTCGTAAGTAATTTTACCGCGATAATCACTCTCGGCTATTAATGTTTTATCGTCACGGGTGTATTTTACAGAGCCATTTGGCGAAATACTTTTAATTGCTGTGCCTTCGGCATTAAAATAGGTTTGCCCCCAATACTCTATTTTTACTGTATTGCCATTACCATTTTCCATAATGGTGGTGTGCCTTTTTCCAAATTTGCAGGCAGTTACCGAGATAATAAATACCAGGGCAACCATAGTGATGTGTGCTTTTTTCATGATTTATGTGTATTATTTTTTAATGACTATGCTATATTATTATTCCCACACCTGGATAGTTTAATAATCAGATGCAAAACTTAACAAAGTTAATATAAAACACAGTACTATACAATACATAGTACTATATTTTTAAACTTCTTAAAAAACACACTACCTCAACCATGAAACAAACTTTCATCGAAGTTTAAAAGCGAACAGTTTGTACGAATTCGCACATCAAGTGCAACATAACTTTAAAATAAACATCTATTAATCAATATATTATTACTATGGCACGCATTTTACTATATAAGTGCATCTGCCTGTAAACCCAAAGTAACCTACTGCTGTATGACTATTGAAGATCACATCTGGAACCTGGCGACTAAAAAGTTAGTTAATGAGGCTTCTGAAAAGGAATTAGATGAGCTGGATACGCTGTTATTGCAACATCCGCATATGAGCAGTGATATATCACAATTGTTCCACTGGTGGCATGATGATGATGAACAAAATGTTACAGGCAGAAGCGAGCTCCTTTTTAGTAAGGTAAAGCAAAAAATAAAACAGGCAGAAAATATTGCTATCGAACAAATCAACAAAAACAAAAGGGCCGGTAAATAAACCGGCCCTTTTGTTTATAAATTAACCTTTACTAATTAAAAACCTGGGTTATTAGGTAATAATTTAGGGTTAACATCTGTTTCCTGTTTTGGTAAAGGGAACAGTAATTGCTTTTCACTATATGTAGCATTAAACACTGTTTTATGACCTACAAAATTGTCCCATGCACCGGTAACATCATTATGTATTTTGCGGGTACGGATCATGTCAAACCACATTTTGTTTTCAAAGCAAAGCTCGTAGTAACGTTGTATCCAAACTTCCTGCTCAAATAAATCCTGAGAAGCTGTTACAGCACCAGTCAACGGAGCAAGATTTGCTCTTGCACGGATAGCATTTACGTAAGCGATAGCGTTTGCATTTGGACCACCTGCACGGTTTGATGCTTCCGCATACATCAGGTAAACATCTGCTAAACGATAAACAGAGTAGTTCAAATCTGACTTGGCAGTGTTGGTTACTGCATTTACATCAAAATATTTGTAAATGTAATGGTTTTTAAAAGTGACAAGCTGACCAGTTTTTGCACTCACATAGTTAGTGTAAAAGAATTGCTTTTCAGCAACACGCTTATCACCAGCTGGGAACGATGCAATGAACTGATCTGTTGGCCAAACTGAACCATACTCGTCTGAGTATTTAGATATCCCTGAAAAGTTAGGAATAGTAAGCGCGGTAAGTGGGTTGTTAATTGGAACAGATGCTGCGTACTGTACCTGTAAAATAAACTCACCTGTATTTTTGTTTGCAGGTACAATCATATCGGTATAATTCGGGAACAGGGTATAGCCACCATTTTGAATTACATTTAATGAACGTTTAGCTGATTCGGTATAAGCAGCGGCACCGCCATTGATAGCTGCGCCTGCATAAGTTAAATACACATCGGCTAAAATTGACTCTATTGCCCCCATTGACACTTTACCGGTAGCATCTTTCCATGGCAGGGTTGATTTTTCTGCAGCCAGCAGGTCAGGGATGATCACTTCATCATAGATTTGTTTAGCCGGTACACGCGGAACCTGAAGATTAAGATCCTTTGGTGGTTCAATAATTTTAGGAACGGCACCATACAGACGTACCAGGAAGAAGTAGTACAATGCACGCATGGTACGGGCTTCTGCAATCATGTTGTTTTTAGCTTCATCAGTTAAACCGGGTGCATTAATAAGCGGTATTCTTTGAATGGCTAAGTTGGTTGCACCTATACCCAGGTACATTTGTCTCCACCAGGTATCCATATAGAATGATGTATTGCTATAGGTAAGTGTCTGGAAGCTTACAAAGCCGGTTTGGCCCAGATCGCTGTTTGCTTTACCTGTCATAAACTCCATCAGGTTCCAGGTGTTACCACCGTATGAGCCATCCTGGCCAGACAATATACCAGAGAAGTTTTGATAGGCGCCATTAGCCAACGCCCGGGCTACTTTTGCACTTGAAAGATCGGCATCCGGCGTTAGTACAGACTTAGGATGCTCTTCCAAAAACTTTTTGCATGACGAGCATGAAAGTACCAGGCAGGTTGCTACTAATATATTTTTTAATGTTTTCATTTTCATTTGATTTTAGGTGGTTGTTAATAAATCCTTCGCTACTGTTTTTCTATCGTTGTTAATCATACCACAAGTTTTAAAATCCTACCTGCACACCTAAGTTCCAAACGCGGGGACGTGGGTTAGCAAAGAAGTCGATGTTCTGCGAAAATGCAGGGTTTGAACCATAAACAGTGTTGAACGTATCAACCTCAGGATCATAACCTGTATAATCAGTAATAACAAACAGGTTCTGAACACTTGCATAAATACGGAAACGGCTCACGTTCATGCTTTTCAACACAGAAGCCGGTAAGCTGTAGCCCAACACAAAATTTTGACCGCGGATAAATGAACCATCTTCAACCCACCAGGTATCAAAGTGTGAATCCTGTGCATATTTGTAGTTACGCACTTGTGAAATCATGGTGTTCTGGTTAGTTGGAGTCCAACCATTCAATACCGTTTTTAAGCTGTTTGAGATAGTTTGCCTGTCTTCAGAAGAGTGTTTAAAGTTAGCAGCCGTATTTACGCCCTGTACAAAACGGATATCAAATGAAAAATCCCAGTTTTTGTATTTGATGGTACTGTTAAAGTTACCAGTCCATTTTGGATTTGAACGACCGATAATGCTATAATAATTGCTACCATCGGCATTGTAAATGTATTTACGGTCACCTGCTTTTAAACCATGTTTAGCGGCTTCAGCAATATCAGCTGCATTGTCGCCATAGGTTCCTAAACGGGTCATACCATAAAATGAGCCTATTGGCGCGCCAACACGTATTACATAGTTTTGTCCTAAGAAGTTCGGGCCAGGGAATATATCGGCACCACCATCATTCAGTTTGGTAACTTTGTTTTGGTTAGCTGCAAATATAAAATTGGTTACCCACTCAAAATCTGAACTTTTAACGTTCACAGTGCTTAAGCTTAATTCAACACCTGAGTTTTTCATCGAACCTACGTTTTTATAAACGTTTGCTGTGGTAAAACCTGCACTCCATGGAATAGGTGCCTGTAATAAGATGTCGGTAGTAGTACGTTGATAGTAATCGGCATCTAAATTAACACGACCGTGGAATAAACCTAACTCGATACCACCATCTATCTGGCGGGTTCTTTCCCATTTCAGGTCAGGGTTACCCAGGTAGCTCGGTAATAAAGAGATAACCGCTTGTCCACCTTGCGCAGTTTGACCTGTGCCATACTGAGCTAATGAACGGTAGTTACCAATTTCCTGGTTACCTGTGTAGCCAAAACTGGCCCTTAATTTCAAGTTAGATACCGTTTCACTGTTTTTCAGGAAATCTTCCTGAGATACGCGCCATGCGGCACCTACTGATGGGAAGAAAGCGAATTTATTTTTGCTGCTGAACCTTGATGAACCATCATAACGACCGGTTGCAGTGAATAAATACTTCTCATCAATATTATAGCTGATACGACCGTAGTACGAGTTTAAAGAGCCTGGATAAAGCGCCCCCGGAACACTTGGGTTTTCATCAGAAGTAGACACGCTTCTTACAGAACCTGCACCAAGGTTGTTATATTGAAAAAAATCATCAATAAAGTTCTGTGTTTCTACATTTGATCGTTCATACACAGCCCTGCTGAAGGATATACCAGCTAATGCTGTAAATCTTTGGTGGTCATTGATTTTTTTGTTCCAGGTAAGGTAGTTTTCAGTTTGCCAGAAATAGTTTGTATTGGAATTGATACTTGCAACACCACCCTGATCGGCAGACATGTGCTGTAAGTTTAAACCCGAATATAAATCATTTTTTTGTGAGGCAAGGGTATAACCAAAGTCTGTTTTGAAATCAAGTTCAGATGAGATCTTGATTTGAGCATAAATGTTACCTAAAACCTGTAATGTGTTGTTAAGTGCATAACGCTCATTTGAAGTTTGTACAGGGTTTGGAGCACCTTCTAAACCGGCAATATCATAGTTACCAGCCCAGGTACCGTCAGGATATTTAACCGGCACAATTGGCACTTCTTCGCTCACAGCACGAGGGACGTTCAAACCGCCATTACCGTCTGACACTAAACGCTGACGGCTAAAAACACCGTTGATGCTTCCACCAAGTTTCAACCAATCTTTAACATCGTTATCCATAGTCATTTTAACTGAATAGCGTTTAAAGTTAGAGGTTGGTGTTAAGCCATTTTGGTTAAGATAGCCTAATGATAAACTATAAACAGATTTTTCGCTGCCACCCTGAACATTCAATTGATGGCTTTGTGAATAAACCGGTTTGTAAGTTTCCTTTTCCCAGTTAGTATCATAAATAGGATTGTTATTGGTATCAAACAGTAAAGGGAAATTGGTGTGGTTTAACGCCTTTGCTGGTGTTTGAACAGCACCGGTAGGGTCAAATTTTGCACCATTGGCAAATGATTGATTGTAAATGTCAACAAACTCTTTAGAATTAAGTGTTGGCACAGAACGATACAAATCACTCCTGTTTACATTTCCTTCATAGCTAATGGTAGTTGCTCCTTTGCGGCCACGTTTGGTAGTTACCATGACCACGCCATTGGCGCCACGTACACCGTAAATTGCTGTTGACGACGCATCTTTCAAAACTTCGATAGATGCGATATCATTAGGATTGATAGAGTTAGGGTCAACACCAACTACACCGTCAACCACATAAGTAGGGTCAATATTTGAGTTGACGGAACCGATACCCCTGATACGCACCTTTGCGGCAGCACCTGGTGCATTACTGTTAACACTTACATCAACACCTGCAACTTTACCCTGTAACGCCTGTGATAAGTTAGGCACGGGTTTGTCGAGCAGTTGTTCGGCCTTAACAGTAGTTACAGAACCGGTAAGGTCAGATTTTTTTGCTGTACCATAACCAATTACTACTACTTCATTAAGAGCGCTTGATGTTTCTTGTAATTTAACGTCTATTGTGCTTTTGCCTGCGGTATTTACTTCCTGTGTAGCAAAACCGGTGTATGAAAACACTAAAACACTATTGGCATTTGTTAGCTGTATGGTATAATTACCATTGGCATCTGTAAGCGTACCGGCAGCCGTGCCTTTTATTTTGATGCTTACCGCGGGTAAAGGTAAGTTGTCTTGCGAACTGGTAACCTTTCCGCTAATTTTAATCTGGGCCATTACCTGCAGAGATAATAGCGAAAACAGGATTGAGTAGATAAGTTTTTTCTTCATAACATTAATTTAAAATATGGGAATTGATTCTTTAAGAAGATATCACATAGGATATTCGAAACCTGTATTAACTACGGCGGCAGGCAGCAATACTGGAGGCATAAATGTTGCTTAAAAAAGCACAAAGCATCTCCTGCTGCCTTTGTGACATTATTTTTTTTCATGAAATTTAATTTTAAGTACTTGGTTTCTAAATATTTACAATATTAATTAGTTTACTTATTTTTAATAGCCCACTGATTTAAAACTGTAATTGCATCAAACAAAACCCCCGCTTCCCCCCTGAAATCGCCCGAACCTTTGGGGGCCCCTGTTTGCACATCATACCACTCGTAAAAGCCCTTGTTTGCAATTGCACGGTCAATCATTGGTGTTAATCCAGCATATGCCTCCTTTACCAAACCATTTGCAACCAGGGCGCCGGTCATGCGTCCGCCAAACCATGTCCAGTCTCCGCCATTTTGATAATTATAAGGATGCATATTGGGATACTGTTCTTTGGGATAAGGCGGATAAACGGTTATCCCGATAGTGGCATGCTTTTCCTTTGCTGCGGCGGCCAGCATTTGCCTGTTTATTTCTTTGATTTCTGAAGGGGTATTAAATCCGGCCATTATTGCGCATATAGATCCGCCGGTGTATAAAATTTCGTTCTCGTTAAAGTCCTTTGAAAACGGGCTGCCATTTAAATAAATATGAGGCAGATATTTTTGAGCCGCCGGCATCCACAGGTATTTGCGTACGTTCTTTCTAATAGTTGCCGCTACAGAGGCCCAGTTTTCCCTCGTTTTATAATCTTTAGGTTTTATAGACAGGAAATCATGAATAGCTATCACGTACATGGCATTATCGTAAATATCAATGGCCCATTTGGTTTTGTCATTTATAGCCACTCCCCAACCGGTTTCAGGTTGCACGTCGCCCCAATCGATTGTAGTAGCTCCGGTAACCAGACCATATTTTTCAGACCATCTATCTTTGCGGATATAGGCAAAAGCACCTTCCATTCTTTGCAGAACCGTTTTAGCACCGATAACCTCAGTAAGTATGGAGCCGTCACCTGTAAGGTCAATATATTTTTTTACTGCTTGTATTAACGATGATTCCTGATCAGTTTCAACTGTATTTTTGTGAGCGGCCCAGCCAGGAAGTAACCTCGAATATCTGTATTTATAGCCCACTCCTGCCTTTGCACTATCAACTACCCCATCAACTATATTGCCATCATCGCCTTGGATCTTAAAAAACATCAGGAGCATTTCTTTTACCTTTTCCTTGGGATGTACTTTTAATGACCCTTTTATAAAGGTGTTAAAATCACGTATCCATACTTCATTGTAGGATGTGCCTGCCGAAAATCCTGAAAGTAAATTTAAAGCCCTGCCCTGTATAGTATCCAAGCGGGTATCGGTGAGTATGGTATTTGCAAGCGCAGTATTATTAACTACCTGCGCTTTTGTGTTCAGATAAAACAGACATAAGAATATAAAAACAGCAGGTACACGTATTTTCATGCAGGCGATTTAAATGTGATACTCGGTTAAAAAGCGTATTTAAATGTGAAAAAACACTTTTTGTAAAAAATTGGTTACATTAGATATATGTACAAACATACATACATTAAATACATTTCCAAACTTTTTAAGATTAAAAAACGGTTAATTTTTCAGGTTAATTTTTAGCTGCTTTATGTTTTGGTTATTAAAGGTAAACTATTTGTTACGAAAAACCTGCAAAAAATTTAAACTTAATCGTTTAAGGGTAATTTACGCACATTTATTGCCTTGTACTTAATTGAGTTTATACAATAAATATGTATCTGCATATCAATTTATGAGGATACATAAAACTAATATTTTAGTTTTATGTATTGCCAAGAACACCTTAAGTAATTGCATACCGCAAGTATTTCAATTTATTCTTCATGAAAAATTCAGAAAGAATACTTAAGTAAATGCAATAAAAACTTTAGACTAATCAGTAGGCAGAAGGACGATATACTACTATGAGATCTTGGAGTAAGATCCGGAGAAGGAGACAGAGATAGCAGTATACCCCGCCGCAGGCGAATTGATATACTGCTAATCCGGAAGTTGTACTACGACCAAAAACCTTGCAATTTAATTTGCCCGGATGGGTATCCCTGGTGCTTAAGCAGCTTACGCAGTTGTGCCACCATTGTATTGTTACCGGCCAAATAAAAAACAGTATTCTCAAGGCTGTAGTGCTGGTTAAGCACCCATTCCATTAAACTGTGGTGGCCATATATGTCTTTACGCGCGACCGGCTCCAATGGCGACCAAAAATATTCGTGGAATAGCCTGCGATGATGCTCGTTACCGATTACCAGGCTGCCAGAAAACCGGGTATCGGGCAATACCATTTTCTGCAGGGCCAGCAAATGGCCCATACTGCTTTCATCTCCCAGGGCAACCACCGCCGACGTGGCTACCGGTTTGTGGTGGGTGGTACCTATTTTAAGATAGTTCACCGTATCGCCCTTTTTTAGTTGTTTTGACCATCGGCTGCCGGGACCATGATGAGCGGCATCTACATAAATTGTACAGGTGCAGGTTTCAGCATCCCAACCCGATGGGGTATAGTCTCTGAAGGTAAGGTCGTCAACCTTGAATTTTATATAAGGTACTTCATTCCATTGCGCAATATTAGCCATGGGCAAATGCAAATCAACCTCTATAAGTGTTGAGGGTTCCCATTGCCTTACTTCGAGCACCCAGCCGGTTTGCAATTTGTGATCAAACAGTTTTCCGGCTTTTTTTCTGATTTTTTGAAAAGTGGATGTTTCCATGTGTATTATTTTTATAATACAAAGAAACCGGCTTATTTACCGTAAAACAATAACACACTCACGGTAATTATTGGACTATTTACGGTAATCTGATTTGAATAGTAAAGGCGTAGTACCTTCCACCTTTTTAAACAATCTCGAAAAATAAGTATGATCTTCATACCCCAGCGCATGAGCAATTTCCTTTACATTCATTTCGCTGTAATAAAGTAATCGCTTGGCTTCAAGCACTATTTCCTGCTGTATCCAGTAACTTACCGAAAAGCCTGTTACCTTTTTCAATGCTTCATTTAAATAGGTTTCAGAAACATGAAGCATAGCAGCATATGCAGATGGACTTTTAATCTGCCTGATATTTGTTAGCAGTAGTTTTTTAAATTGCTGCGCCAATTGATCTGGTCTTGATAGTAAATTATGCTGTTTATCAAAATCACTATAACAACCCGCGGCTATACCTACAAATGATTGCAAGAGGGAATGTACTACCTGCAGATAAAAAGGACCAGGATTTTCTTCCTGATATTTTTCACACATGAGGCTCAGGATACCGGTACACAATTTCAATTGCTCCTCATTTAAGGGATATGGTTGCTGCAGCTGCAGCCTGCTTTCAAATACATTACGATAATCGGGCGATATCAGCAGTGAATCAATAGCGATGAACCAGCCACAACCTACTTCATTACGGATACGATGATGTACCTGCCCTGGTAAGATATAATAAAGTGTAGACGAAGAGAAAGACAATTCATGAAAATCTATCATCAGTGATGCCGCACCATCTTCAATTACAAAAAAAATATAGTGATCGTCACGGTGGGCACCCAGGTTTTCGTATTTCTTGGGCACCTCACCGGCAACAAAACGCCTTATCTCCAGGCCTGTGTTTACCCGCTCTTTTAGCTGATGTACCGGAATATCTTTCATGAGCAGGGCAATTTATGGCTATTTGATTAAAAAGCTATCAATGGAAATAAAATAACTAAAATTTTAATCCACCGCTTAAACGAGTTCTTCCAGCTTATGGAGCATTTTGATCCAGCTTTGATAAGCGCCTGTTTGTTTCGCAATGTCCTCGGGCATGGTCTGGTGGAGGGTAAGTTTGGTTTGATTACCATATTCGGCAAAAGTAACCGTCAATACAGTTTCCCTGGGCATATTAGCATCCTTACCAGCGTCGACTGCAGATTCCAGATCATTGCCATGTTCGTCAGTAAGCGCCATTGTGTACACGAGCTTTTCGGGATAAATAACTTCCAGATAAGTGCCTTTACACCAACAGTCGCCAAATTGGGGGTCGTGAATACAGGAGTGAAAAGTACCACCTGTTTGCACATTGATATTTTTAAAGTCGATAGTGCAGCCATCGGGAGCAAACCAGCGCAGTAATTGTTCCGGCTCTGTCCAGGCTTTAAATACTACTTCCCTGGGTGCATTAAAAATATGTGTAATAAATACTTCATCCTTAGTATTTGCCACCTCTGTTGTGTTACTTGTTTTCATCTGTTTTAGTATTGGTTTGTATTTCGGTTAAATAATTATCAAGTGCTTTAAACCTCGATAGCCAGTGTTTTTTATACTGATCTACCCAATCGGCCACTTCATGAAGTTTTTCTAGTTTGGCCTCACAATACCGCTCTCTTCCCTTTTGCCTGATAACAACCAGCTCACATTCCATTAATATCTTAATATGCCTGGAAACTGCCTGCCGGCTAATGTCAAACGTTTCGGCCACGGCGTTTAAATTCAGCGGTTGCTGAGATATCCTTTCTATTATTTCGCGCCTTGTCGGATCGGCAATTGCCTGATATACGTCCCTTCTTATAATCATTATGCAATCATTTGGTTGCAAATATAAATGCAACAATTTGGTTGCGCAAGTTTTTTTTTAAAAAAAATCTATTAAATAAAAAAGCCATTCAGTATTACTGAATGGCTAAGCGGTGGCAAAGGTTATCGAAATTAAGTTAATGAGGGTTCGACCAGCTTCATAACAGGTTTCTTCTTTTTCTTTTTTTGTTTACCCCACCATATTAAAAAGCCGGTTATGGGTAATGAGGCACAAACTAAACTCGCTACAAATGCCAATACCTGGGTAGGCCAGCCATATATGCGGCCGGTATGGATATCCTTATTTGAGTTTCGCCATTTTAGCGCAAGTGGTTTATTCAATTGCTCCAGCTTATCAAACATTTTACCTGTGTGGCTATCGAAGTAATAGTAGCTCATGTTACGCCAGCTATCTATCCTGTTACCATAAGTATATACCATTACCGCGTTACTTTTTTTATTTGGCAAGTTAATACCAATAGCTTTATAGTTATTACCTATTTTATGCTGCATAGTATTATAGATTAAATCTATAGTATTTTTTGCAGCAGTATCAGTTTTAGCTTTAACCGGGGCTTTACGGGTTAATACAATTTTTCCAGATGGTGAGCCTAATATTTTAAAGATACCGTTCTCCCACCAGGTGAATGACCATACCAATCCGGTTATGGCGATGATCATGGCTACTGGCAATACATAAAAACCAAAACTGTTATGGATATCATAATTAACACGCTTCCACTTAGCCTTCCACTTAATAGTTATGTTTTGTTTTAGCTGTTTATAATTCTTGGGTAACCATAAAATAAAACCTGTTATAAGCATGATCAAAAAAAGCAATACGCATGTTCCCACAACAACACTACCCACCGGTTTTACAAGCAAAAGCTGTCTGTGCAATTGTTCAACAACATTAAAAAACTCATATCTCGGATCAACCACTGCAAGTACCTTACCAGTATAAGGGTTGATATAAATATCGTAGTTATACTTAAACTGACTAAAATAGGTCCATCCTATATCGGTTGGCTTATTATCTTTTGAAGCCGAAAACACATAACTATGGCCTGCCTCGTTTATTTTAATGTTAGTAACAGGCTTTTTTTTGCCAACTGCATTTTGAGCAATGATCAGCAACTCAGAAACCGGCTTTGCAGGGCCGGTTTCTTTAACATTAACTAAATCATGATGAAAAAGCTCAAACAGTTCCTCGTCAAATACCTGTATACAGCCGGTAACCGAAATAATTACCACTACAATACCGGTTACAAGACCTATCCATAAGTGCAGCCAGCCTGCTATTGCTTTAAACCTTTTCAAGCTGATATTATTTAATAGTGTAATTTAATGTTAACAGGTAGTTAGACGGCGCTCCCGGGAACAGCCTTAAGTAATCATAACCGCCAACCCAGTATTTTTTATTGGTAATGTTATTTGCATTAAACTGTAATTGCACCTTGCCCACCTGATAATATAGTGCAGCGTTTACCAATGTATAGTTTGGTATGCCCTGCGCAAGATTAAGTGATAGCGAACGTTTATCTACATAGTTAGCGCCGGCGCCAATACCCAACCCGTTAAATAATCCGCGGTTTACATTATAACGGGTCCAGATGTTAGCCATGTTTTTTGGCGCGTTTGGCTTTTGCTGACCAACTTCGGCAGGGATAAGGCTTTGTGTAATTTTGGCATCGCTATAAGCGTATGATGCTAAAATGCTCCAGTTTGGAGTAATACGACCGGCAATATCAAACTCGATACCTTTTGAACGCTCTTTACCTACCTGTCTCAACAAATCGGGCTGATCTGGAACATTGGCATTGTAAAGTGTATTGTTCTGATCAATCTGGTACACAGCGGTGCTTATGGTAAGCATGTCATTTAACCAGCTGCTTTTAGCACCAAACTCAATCATATTGCTGGTTAATGGTTTAAACGGACCACCGGCATTTGGATTTGATAGTGTAGATGCTGTTTGCGGATTGTATCCTTCTACATAAGTACCATAAAAATTAATATTACTATTGGCAGTATACACTAAACCAAACCTTGGCAACCATGCGCTGGAATGAGTTTTTGCCTCTGTAGACTTTTTATAGTTGGCAAAATCGGTATAGTATTCATAGCGTACGCCTAACAATGCCTGGAATTTACCCAGCTTTATCTGATCCTGCACATAACCGGCATTCAGATAATAATAGGTAGGATCAACAGCAACCTGGGCAAAAAAGTCTTTGCTGTCATCCTGCATGCGCTGTGAGTTTAAAACATCGTCAAGATTAAATGATGGCACGTTAGGAACCGGGTTGCCATTTTTATCCAGTAAATAGTTGGCTTTTTTGGTAGGGTCATAACTACCGATGCTTCCGTTATTAGCGGCATTGCGATATCCCGAAGCTGTTAACTGTGATGCGCCAACGGGCAGTTTTTCGCTACCATAATCATACCCGGCCACAATGTTATGTTCCAGTATGCCGGTATTGTCTTTATAATTAAAATAACCGCTAAAATTATCAACATAACGTTTACGCACCCTTGAAAATATTTGCATGGCAACAAGGTTTGGTATAGCGGTGTTATTACCATCAACTGCGTAAGCATTGGCACTACGGTGCTCGTAAAGATCTTCCTGATAACCTGTTTTTGAATAAGCAGCGTTAAAGCTCAGCTTATCATTAAACTGGTGGCTGCCCGAAAGTGTAACGATGTAGGTTTGTTCATTCAACCTGTCATTCCCGGTATTGATGGATAGTGAAGAAGGGGTTGAATAAAGATCATTCATACGGGTTGATTGCCCCCTGTCTAAACGGCTTTTGGAGTTATTATACACCAGGTCAAAATTGATGCGCGTTTTAGGTGATGCCACAAATGACAATGAAGGCGCCACAATAATATTTTTATCAAACTGTAAATCGCGGAATGAGTTGGCATCTTCGTAACCCAAATTGAGGCGATAAAGTAGTGAGCTGTCTTTGTTAGCTGGACCGGTAAAATCACTCAAAGCTCTGAAGGTATTGAAACTTCCTAATGAAAAACTGACGGTTTGGCGGGTTTCATTAAGTGGTTTTTTGGTAACCCGGTTAACCACACCACCCGGGCTGGCGTTACCGTATAATGCCGATGACGGGCCTTTTAAAACCTCTACCCTTTCCAGATAGTTTGTCAATGGTTGTTTCCAGAAACCAGTACTGGTGCGCAGTCCGTTTAACAGCTGAGTGTTGCTCCCGCCATTTACCCTGAACCCACGTATGGTAAGGTCATCATAGGTAGTAAACTGGTTAACACCGCTAAATACTTTAACCACATCGCCTATACGTGTAGCGCCAAGATCTGAGATCAGCTCTTTACTGGCATATGATACCGATTGGGGCAGGTCTTTAATATCCGTCTGCGTTTTATTACCAATAAAAGTGGCCGTGGTTTTATAGGTTTTTTCTTTACGGCCGGTAATTTCAACAACCTGCAGCTGTTGTTCGTCATCGTTCATGGTAACCGTAATTTTTGCGGTTTGCCCATCGGTAAGTGTAATGTGTTTTGTAAGTTTTTTATAACCAATGCCGGTAAATACCAGGCTATAATTGCCAGGTTGTACGTTTACTATTGTAAACTCCCCATTATACTTGGTGATGGCGCCTTTTGTTGTTCCGGCTAAACCAACCGAAACAGCTTCGGCGGGCTTATTGTCTGTTGTTACAACCTTTCCGGTGATAGTAGCATTTTGTTGTTGGGCTTGTAAGATTTGTGTCGATAATGTAAGTGTTAAAAATAAGAGCAGCAGGGGAAAAGTTTTCATTTATTATTTGGATTGAGTCTAAATTAATGCAAAGAAAGCTAAATTATTTAGAATCATTCAAAATAATTACAAAAAGTATTTAAACGTTTAAGTAAACTGCTGGTATAAAAGCATAGCCATGTTTACTGCTTAAATGAACCTTCCATCTTGAAATGAATAACATGAACACTACTGAGTGAATATAATGAACATTACTTTTGACGTAATTTGTTAACCAATAGATGATGTGATGCACCTTAAATCATTCTCTATGATGCAAGGGAAGAATATATTTTCAGCTTTTATCTTAACCATCCGGGGTTACCAAAACCTTAAACTCCATACCTACAAATCTGACACAATAAAAAAGACATTCCTGCTTTGCTTATCAACTCTTTTTTTTTTAAATAATGTGCAGGCTCAAACCCCGGTAATCACGCCAAAATTGCCTCAGCCCGTTATTATAAAGCTCGACGCTACTGGTCACCGAACGGTGTTACCAGCAGATGTAACTGATAATATTAGTCCACGGGCTGCAAACTTTATGGCTATTGTTAGTCCGGCCAGTTTTGACTGCTCGTCACTGGGACCACAAACAGTAATCGTAACGGCAAGCAATGGCCCTGGCAATATCGCTACATTACCTGTACAGGTAATAGTAGTTAGCACGCCGGTGTTTGCAAACCATCCTGATGTAACCATCCCTACAGATGATTGCCACGCCAGCATGCCCGACTTTACCACCAGCGCCGGTTTAACTAACGCTTGTACTAATGTCAATATAACGCAGGTTCCTGCTGCCGGTACACCTTTAACAGTAAATGAGCCAACCATTGTAACACTTACGGCAGCCGACACTTATGGTGGCACCGCCGCAACCTTTTTTATGGTTACCTCATACAGCGTTCCGCAGATATTTTCCAAACCTGAACCTATAGTGATTAAACTTAACGAAAACGGGAATTACACACTTCAGGCATCTGATCTGGGCCAGATATTTAATTGCGACGGGGCGCCGGTAACCACTATACCTGTTCCGCAAAACCTCACCTGCGCAGATCTGGGCAACAAAACCATAACGCTAACCGCGAGTACCATACGCCCTAACCCCCAAGCCGTTACCTTTAGCGTACCCACAGACGCGGTAACAGACCCCGCCGGGAATATTTATATAGCCGATGGCTATAGCTGCAGTATCAGAAAAATAGCGGCTGACGGCACGGTAACTACTTTTGCCGGCGGAAGTGGCTGCGGTTACGCTGATGGCACAGGCATTACTGCAAAGTTCAACGTAGTTAACGGCATAACTATTGACCCGCAGGGCAATTTATACGTGGTTGACGAAAGTGACAGGGTAAGAAAAATTACCCCTGACGCACAGGTGAGCACATTAGCCGGAAACGGCCAAAATGAATCTGTTGATGGGACCGGTATTTCAGCCAGCTTTAATGATCCTCGCGGTATAGCTATAGATGGCGCGGGTAATTTATACGTGACGCAAAATGATTTCCTGGTTAGGAAAGTGACACCCACAGGCATGGTAACTACGTTGACCGCCTCACCCTTAATATCAAAATTAAATACCCCGATAGGTATCACTACTGATATGCAGGGTAATTTATATGTCACCGATTATACCAGTGCTATCAAAAAAATAGCTCCTAATGGCACCATTACTATTATAGCAGGTCATTCCGGGCAGGGATTTGATGACGGTGCCGGAGCTGCTGCAACTTTTAATTTACCCAAAGGAATAGTAAGGGATAACGTCGGCAATTTATATGTTACTGATTCTAAAAACAATGCTATACGCAAAATTGATCCATCGGGTGTAGTAACAACGCTCCAGTTACATGCAGCAATACCTACCGATAAGGCGACATTGAATAACCCTATAGGTATTAAATTTGACCCGTTTGGTAATTTAATAGTAGTTGATACCGATAATGAACGTATTGTGCGCATAACGCCCACAGGTCAACTCACTACAATAGCAGGTAACGGTGTAGTTGGTAATAATAATGGCAATGCAAATACACCCGCTACTTTGGGCACACAAATTTCCAAACCTATTCCGATAATTGTAACAAACTCGCTTGGGTCAACTACAAATCCAAATGGCATTACGCCTGCTATAGCTTCATATCCACTTAATGCTACCGTATGCGCTGGTAATGAGGTTCAGTTTGTAGCGACAATACCCTCAGGTGATTATGTAAACAGCTACCAATGGCGTGTAAATAATACTAATCGGGGAACCAACAGCCCGTTTTTTAACAGCAGCACTTTGCATGACGGGGATGTGGTTATTTGTATTGTATCAAACCATATCAGCTGTACAGTACCTCAACCCAGTTTACCCATAATTGTACATATAAAGCCCGCGCCCCAAATTATATTCAATGATAATCCCACCATAAAACAAGGAGACAATATTACTTTGAACCCTGAACTACATGGCGATATAGTAAGCCTGCGATGGGGTCCGGCTGTAGGACTAAGTAGTATAAGTATTGCAAACCCGGTGGCCAGCCCGTCAAATACCATAACCTACTATCTTACGGCTACATCATCATTAAATTGCGAAACCACCGTTCCGGTTACGGTCAATGTAATTTCTCCAATCAATATCCCCAATACATTTACCCCTAATGGCGATGGGTTCAACGACCGCTGGCTCATTAATGATCTGTTACCTTTTCCGGCATGCGTTGTAGATGTATTTAACCGTTACGGCCAATTACTTTTCCATTCAGTAGGCTATGGCAGGGCCTGGGACGGGATTTACAATGGCGGTAAATTGCCGCCAGGTACATATTATTATATGATCGATCTTAAAAATGGCGATAAGCCGTTGTCGGGCTGGGTAGCTATACTGCGGTAATATACTTTCTATGATTTATGCTTTTGATGAGTTTACCGAACGAGTCGCGTACATAATACCATTTTACTTCCCATGGGCTCATATTAATTTTTTAATTTAAGGGCACAAGCAAACAAATTACTGTGAGGATGATTTAATTATTGATTATGGGCTTGAACAAACAATTTATATACAATTTTATCAAAAAGCACTCATTGGCAGTGCTTACCACCGTTAACAAAGATGCTGCGCCCGAAGCTGCTTTAATAGGTATTGCTGTTACCCCCAACCTCGAAATAGTTTTTGATACCGCCAACATCTCCAGAAAATATCGTAATATGCTGTACAACCCGGCCGTTGCCCTGGTAATTGGCTGGGACAATGAAATTACGCTGCAATACGAAGGAATGGCTACGGAATTGAACGGAGCTGACGATCTGTACAAAAACCTGTATTTTGATACGTTTAAAGACGCACGACTGCGTGCGGAAACCCTGCATGGTATTGTATATTTTAAAATAAGCCCACATTGGGTGCGCTATTGCAACTATAACAACCCAACCATGATCAAGGAACTCACCTTTTGAATAAATCACCATTTGTAATTGTCTTGTCATATAACTTGATATAGATTGATACTTACATGCAAGTAAGTACATTTGCTCATCAAAATTTAATCCAGATGGACACTGCATTGAGTACCAAAGAAAAGATAGTTGAATTGGGAAGGAGTTTTATTCAGCAAATTGGATATCATGCTTTTAATTACAAGCAGATCTCTTCCCAGTTAAACATTAAAAACGCCGCGGTTCATCATTACTATCCAACCAAAGAAGATTTGGGTTTAGCTGTGATTGAAAAAGACAGGCGAGACTTTGAGGTCATGACCAAACAGGTTGAAAATGCAACCCCAATGGAAAAGCTGGAAGCCCTGCTATATAATTACGATCAGTATTTTAACGACAATAATAAGATGTGCATGATAGGCACATTTTGCTCTTCGTACAATGATGTACCTCAAAATATACGCATAGCAGCTACGCAATACCTAAACATAGTTAGCAAATGGCTGACCAATACCCTGCAGGAAGGTTTAGACAGAGGCGACTTTAAATTTGAAGGTACTGCAGAAAAAATGGCCAATTTATGGGGCGCTACTTTACCAGGCTCGCTCCAGATTGGCCGTGCGCTCGGCGCTAATTATTTTAATAGCGTAATAGACCAACTCCGTAAATCAGTAAAAGCCGTATAAAAAAGAATTAAAAAAATTTAATTAAAATACTTACTTACACATAAGTAAGTATTTATAGCTAATAATAACAAACACAAAAACTTAATTAACAACAAATGAAAAAGATCATCCTTACAGGAAGCAGTAGCGGCTTTGGCCTTCAGGCTGTTAAAACATTGGCAGCTAAAGGCCATACTGTTTATGCTACCATGCGCAACATCAACGGCTCCAACGCGGCAACAGCCAGTGAATTAAAGCAATGGGCAGCAGATAATAATGCCCATGTAGAAGTAATTGAGCTTGATGTAGCCAGCAACGAATCGGTTAAAAATGCGGTGGCTGAAATTGCAAAACACTCAGGTGGTATTGTTGACGTATTAATTAATAATGCCGGTGTATCATACCTGGGTACCGGAGAGACTTTATCTATAGAACAAACTGAAATGCTTTATCAGATAAACACCATCGGACCGGAGCGTACTATGAAAGCTGTGCTCCCTTACATGCACAAACAAAAAGCTGGCTTAATTATCAACGTTACAAGTGTTCAAACAAGACATTTTATACCCATCCTGAGTACTTACAATGGTACTAAAGCCGCATTAGATGCTGTATCTGTAGGTTATCATTATGAGTTGAAATCGTCAGGTATTGATGTAGTTACCATACAACCCGGCGCTTATCAAACTACCGACATCACTACAAAATCGATAAAGGCCGATAACGCAGATGTAGAGAAATATTACGGGACCGATACCCTTAACTTCCAGGAGGCGCTGCTTAAATTCTTTGAACCCACTACCGATAGTCGCGATCCGCAGGAAGTAGCTGACGCGATGCTAGCCCTTGTTGAAATGCCGGCCGGACAAAGGCCATTATTTACTGTTGTAGGCGGTGGTCCTCAAACTGCTAACTTTGAAAAGGTTAATGAATTAATCAAAGAAATTGCAGACATTACCTGGGGCGTACTGCCACAAGCTTATGGTCTTGCTTAACAAAAAAGCCGTACAGTGTGTACGGCTTTTTTGTTATTAATTCATTTATAATATAACCTATAATTTTACCTGCAGGGTAAGGAAAAAGCTACGTGCATCTGCCGGGATTATTCCGGGGCCAGGGTAGCTATCGGCCCTTCGGGTAAAATATCTTTTATCGGCCAGGTTATTTACTGATCCCTGCAGCGTAAATATTTTACTGATCTGGTAATCGGCCGAAAGGTCCATTACGGTATAGGCAGGTATCAATCCGTTAATGGCATCATCTGTAAATGTGGCATTTGTAGCATCAGTAAATTGCGAGCTGGTATAAGCCAGCTGGTAACTGGCCGAAAGTTTCCGGTGCTTATAAGTAAGCCCGGTTTTAAATATCACATCGGGGGCAAGTTCTACCTTTTTATTTTCATAAGCGGGCTCTTTACTATTTACATAACGGGCGTTAATGAGTGCCAGGTTACTGAACACCGAAAGTTTATTATCGTTTCGTTGCAGGTTAAAAAAATGTAAAAGTTCCAATTCGGCAAATGACTCAAAGCCCAAGTTGCGCGACTGTGCCACATTGGTGCGTAAACGATATATATTAAAAGTTACCGGGTTAACCATCTGCACATCACCTATGCGGTTGTTGTAGTTGATGTAAAAGAAACTTACATCATAATTAAACACTTCTGACAGATTACCTCTCATGCCTAAATCCGCAGAATATCCTTTTTCGTCCTGCAGGT
This sequence comes from Mucilaginibacter sabulilitoris, assembly GCF_034262375.1. Classification (NCBI taxonomy): domain Bacteria; kingdom Pseudomonadati; phylum Bacteroidota; class Sphingobacteriia; order Sphingobacteriales; family Sphingobacteriaceae; genus Mucilaginibacter; species Mucilaginibacter sabulilitoris. The sequence continues at coordinate 1,678,958 of NZ_CP139558.1, read as the reverse complement.
TAGGGTCCGACTGTTTGTTTTGATTGGTAGAATGGATGTCATTAAAATTGATACCCCTGTAGTTTTGAGAGATATTGGCGTAAAGCTGCGCGCCCTGGCTTTGGAAATAACTAAATCCAATGCCTCCAATCAGGAAATGCCGCCTGCTGTTTCTGATATCATTTACTTGCTCATCAAAAATAATATTACCTGCCTGGTCACGGTTTACATTCTGATAAACACCATCGGCCTTGGTAATAATGTTCTCAAACCTTAAACCCGGAATAATGCTGAATTTTGAGTTGATGCGGAATATATTTTCTACAAATACCGACTCATTGTAATTAGGAAAATCATAGTTTGAATAATCCGGCGCGCCGGCACTTACATAAGTAAAATCAGATGGGTTACCTGTTGATCCATCATTGCCATAACCCTGCTGACGATTGGTAGCGCCGCGATAATATCGGAAACCAACTAACAGGTTTTGAGCCTGATCTTTTATTTTATACGAGTATAGAAAGCGGCTCTCGTTACCATAATTACGATACCTGTCTTTAAATAACTGCCTGTCTGTACCAGGATCTGTGCGATTAATAAAGTCGAGATTACCCAGCGCGTCCCTGTCGGCCATTAAGCCAAAAAACCGGGAATTGAATTTTAAATGATCGGTGATCTGGTAATCCAATATTACGGCGCCCAGGTTCCAGTCAACTTTAAACCAGTTCCTGGCCCTTACTGATTGTCGTGGATCAGCGGCAAATTCGGCATCGGTCAATCCTCCGGGCTGATGCGCCAGGTAATCCATACGGGTATATTGAAAGGTTAACGACAGCTTATTGGTTGGTTTATAGGTAATAGCAGCATAACCCAGGTTTACATTGTACTCTGAATTTGGCCGCCAGCCATCGCCTTGTTTATGCTGAAAAAAGGCATAATATTGTACCTTATTTACCGTGCCACCAATGCTGTTAGTGGTATTAAAAAAGCCCCATGAACCGGCTGTTTCGCGGGAGGTAAACTCAAACGGCTTATCCGTTGGCCCTTCTTTTAATTTAAAGTTGATGAGCCCGCCAAACTGAGTACCATATTGCAGCGATGATGCGCCACGCAGTATTTCAATCCTATCGAGCAGTTCGGCCGGCGGCGAGTAATAACTTTCGGGATAACCCAATGCATCGGCACTGATGTCATAACCGTTTTGACGTGTGTTAAAGTTGGTAACCCGGTTAGGGTTTAATCCACGGCCGCCAATACCCAGTTGTATACCGGCGCCATCGTTTTCCCAAATATTTAATCCTGCTACCTTTGAGTATATCTGGCGGGTATTATTAGTAGCGGCATTAGCGGTAATATCGCCCAATACTATCACTTCGCTTTTTTTACCGGCATTAATGGTGGTGCCCTCCACAGCTTTTAAGCGTGTAACACCAAATGTTTTTTCCTTTTGAGTGTTTACATCCACGTTTTTCAGCTGGTAAACTGCCGGCTTGAGGGTAATGTTAACTGTGATATCGGCATTAATCTTTATCTCCTTTGTTTGTGATTCATAACCAATGTTTGATACAGAAAGCGAGTAATCTCCGCCTTTGAGGTTTTTAATTACATAGTTACCTGATGCATCTGTGGTAACCACAATGGCGGTATTCTTTAAAATTATCGTAGCGTCGGCCACACCCTTTCCCACTTCAGATGTAACACTACCCTTAACTGTAAAAGTTTGCGCCGATGATCTGAAAGCGGCTGTTAGTATCAATAAACAGATTAGTATATAAGTTTTTTTCATTGTGCTTGATGATGAAATGGAAGTATCCATTTTTTGTGACCGAAAGAGTCCTCTTCTTTAGCCAGGTTAACCGTACTGTCAATGTACAGCCTGCTGCCGCTACCGTTTAGTGTTACGTAACTTTCAGCGGTAACTATCGGGTCCTTAATACCCTTGTTTTGATATTCTTGGGCCAGAAAATGTGCAAACTGCAGTATCATATCCGGCTGAGTGCTCATCTGTGCTTCCTGGAATGGAGTAAGGTATTGCGAATTGATAATCTCGGTTTTGTGCCCGGTTGCCGGGTCCTTAACATGGAAAAAAGCAGTACCGCCTTTCTCCATCAGCATTACGCGCCATGAAAAGCGGTAACCCTCTTCGGTCCAGTATAATTTACCGGGATATAACAAATAGCGAAATGGTAACACTAACTGGATAATGAAATGCACAACCAGTAATGTGTAAATGAGCCTTGCTTTAGGAACTGCCACGTGATAAACCTGCTGGCTTGTGTCGGTACCGGTAATCCGGAATATTTTTTTGATGAAAGCGATGATCCTGAGGTGCGTATTTTCTGAAAAGAAAATAATGGTGACAAAGATCATGATGTAAGGGAACATGCCTATTTTGAAAAACCAGGCTGTAAACAGATGAAAAACAACTACAAAAAAATAAGCCGCTTTCCTGGTACGGGGGGCTAACAACAAAAAACCTATCAGTAAGTCAAATATGGCACCGAACCAGCTGAATACATAAGCTACCCATAAATGGGTTAACAACCCACCTATCAAAAGTAACTGGCTGTTGGCCGGCAGCCATATCCTGAGCGGCATTGCCGCAATAAGCCAGTCATGATTGAGTTTGGAAATTCCGGCAAAGAAATAAACTATTATTAATTGTACCTGAAATACTCCAATGCACCAGCCCGGCACCATGGTTGCCTTTAAATTTGGTTTACGCCATACATCTACCGAGAAGTAACGGTTTGCGGGAACCAGTATCATTAAAAAAGCCATTATACTGATAAAGTAATAATGGTTCAGGTAGGTAGTTTTATCAATAAGCTCCACATAGGTAAAGCACAGAAAAAAGCTGGTTATGGCTATCTTGTACAATAACCCGATAGTTACCATTAATGCGGTAACGATGAGCAGGGCAAATAACGCATACATTCCCAAGGCTCCCAATGGCCTTACCCAATCAAACCCATAAAAAGTAAAGTGAAGTTTAGGTTTGATATAAAAAGCATTAACCCAGCCCTTCAATAAAAAACGCACAACGCTAACAAGCATAATGCTCCCGAATGCCATACGTAAAACAGCAAGGGGAGCAATATGCCTTTGTGCATTAAAAAATATCAGGAACTTTTCCTTTACGGAACTGAGCATGTTTTTAGTCTCCGTCGTTATCTCCGTAGGTAATCAATATCCCTAATGACGATGTCATATCCGTTTTTAGCAATACCGTTAGCTTTTGCAACTCAGTATAAGCAGCGGTAACAGCGGCATTATTGTTCTTGATATTATCAGACAATGGATCTTTTAATATCTGTAATTTGGTTTTTGCAGTAGCGAATTGTTTTAAAATAGTATCATTGAGCGAACTGCCATCTGAAGCTTTAGCTTTGGCAGAAATTAAATAATCATCAAGTCCTATTCCGTCTTTACCGGTGTAAATATCAAGTATGGCTTGCAAATGAGCCAGTGCCAGCTGTACCGAAATTTTAGCATTATATGCCTGAACTTTCTCCGGGAATGTGGTACCCATTGATTGTACACCTGCTGGAATACCTATTTCATAATTTTTAAGTATCTCGTAATCAAAAACCAGCTGGTTAATCAATTGCCCGGTAGAACTGCCTACATCTGTACCGGTAGCATTTAAGAAAGTGGCTTTATAAGCGCCGTTCCAGGCAGCCGTTACTTTGGTTATATTAGTTTTCAGTTCGGCCGACAGCTTGGCAAGGTATGCTTTCCTATTAGCTGCCTTAGCATCACTTGTGTATTGCAATAGTATGGCATTATTATCAACTCCTGTTCCAAATAACAGGTAATCAAGGGCGGGCAAACCTTTAGCCGACAGGTTTTTCAGAAAATCAGGATCGTATGTACCTGCGGTAATATTATCATTTACCTGACCGACATCAAGCGGATAAGTATTGGTATTAGCTCTTAAAGTGACATCGGCTGCCGGGCCAAAATCAAATTCTGATGTTGACTGCCATTGCAGGTAGGAAGCTTTAAACGCGGTTTGCGCTGCTACTAATGTGGTAGCATTAGGGGCTGTATTAAAGGCAGTAACAGCGGCATCTAAATTAGTAACCGATGTTTGAAAAGCTGTATATGCCGGGATTATAATATTGGTACTCAGATTGGTGAGCATGCCCTTACGATCAAATGACGAGCCTTTATCGCCCCCATCAGCTGGTCCGGAACCGGAGTTTGATTTTGAACACGATTGGATGAGTACAAACGCCGAAACAGCTATTAAAGCTGTATAAATGAATTTACGCATAGTTTGGATTTTTATAGTAAAACCACCCGCACAATTACAGTACGGGTGGTTAATTTTTTGCTCATTTATTATTTACCTGATTAAAGAATGTCTTTTACCGATTCAAAATCGTACTGTTTAGCTACAGCATCGCGGATGGCGTTCACCTGCTCTAAGGTTAAATCATAAAAGCTTGCCGGGAACAGGGCCAGGATTGCATCTATCTGCGCATCGGTAATTTTACGTTTAGGATTATATTTTAATGAATAAACAAATCCATAGCACTCAGAGAGGCGGCTGTTTCTGGCCATATTATCATTTAATGATTCCTTTATTTCTTTAACTTCCTGTAAAACAGCGGCGCCGGTTAATCTTTCCATAGTTTGCAGGATAATTGTAGCCTGCTCATCTCTGGTTTTGTTATCCTTGTTGCTGATAGCTGCACGGCCTTTCAGGAAAGCATCCATTAAAATTTTGTTAGCATGGAAACCTGAGTCAACCTGGGTACTGTAGCTTCCCCAAAGTTTGGCACCGGTTTTATTGGTAGGGAAATCAATAGGTACACCCCAATAGCCAAACGCTATATCCCAGTTATGCTCCGCCGCGGTACCTTTGCCGGCAACCACAGTAGTATTATCAAGCGATGAACCCATAGCGGCGCTCATGCTGTTAACAATCTGGTAAGTTATTAAACCGCCCATTACGCTTTTGTTGAAGATTTGCGCATAGTTTGCCCCTCTGCCGTTCAACGCGTACTTTGAAGCCGGATTTGCCGAGCTGGCACCAACACCTGCAACTCCCCTGCTTGCCGGTACGCCTGATTTGCTGGCCTTTACCAAAGTGTCAATATAATTTGACACATCCGTTTGTAAAAGGGTAGCGCATTGATTTTTTATCTGTAAGCCTGAAGTATTATAAGCCGCGGCTGCACCGGTAAAAGGTGAATTTGTGTTGGCAAACATATTTTTTAATGTCTGACCATCAAGGGTACCGGTTGTAGCTACCTTCATTAAATTCGACATTTCAGTAACCATACTTAAACGGGTAGTGGCATCACTAAAATCTGCGTTGGTGAAATTATAGGTTGTTGGAATATCGTAGGTCGGTGTGGGGTTGTCGTTTTTGTTGTCTTTACAACTTGAAGCCAGAATTAAGACAGCCGATAAAATCGTCAGTACAGTAGAGGTTTTTTTCATAATGATTTTAGTGTATTTAGAACGATTCAAAATTAGTTGCACCATAGAGGAGGTACAATACCCCCCAGGGGGTATATTTGGAATTAGTCTAAATAATAAGATCATTAAGATACCCTACCATTAAAACAAGTTCAGCTGCATTTTTAAAGGTAAACCCTAATTTTTTGATGATGTTTTTACGGTGCGTTTTTATGGTATGCACGCTTAGGTATAGCTTTTCGGCAATTTCTTTATTGGTTAGGCCCTTTGCTATAAGGTGAACGATTTCGGTTTCACGGGATGACAACGATGGTGCTTCACTGGTTTCGGTTATTGCAGGCCTATCGCCAAATAATATTTTTGAAGTACGTTCGCAAATGTATTGTTCTCCGCGCGCTGTGACATAAACTGCGTTAATAATTTCATCCTTGCGACTGCTTTTGCTGATATGGTTTTTTACCCCTTTATACATCATTTCGAGTATAGCAACGCGCTGCTGATTGTTTGACAATACCAGAACATTAATAAAATTGTAACGTGCAATTATATTTTTAATATCATCCAAACTGAAGCCCTCATCATGATCAATGATCACTACTTTTGGCTCCAGTTCACGGATCATATTATCTAATAAGGCTGGAGTAGAGGCCCAACCCAGTACACGTATATCTTTTACAGAAGCTAAAACTGCCGACAAACCTTCCCGGGTGAGTATCTGGTTGTCAGCAACGATGACGTTTATCATTTAAACATTAGTCTTATTCTAAATAAGAATACGAAGATAATCATTCTATGGTTGCCTCATGTAATATTTTTATTGGGAAGCGCCCGCGACAGGGGAAATACCTGTTACTCTTAGAGAATACAGTAATGATAAAATTTCAGGCAAAAAAAAAGCGGCCAACTTTTCAGTTGTCCGCTTTTTTCGTATTGATACCCAAACAATACTATTTAACTGCCAACTACGGGCAGTTCAAAGAACCCTAAACCATGTTTTCATGATTTACATCATGGCTTAAAACCTGGTTAAATTTCTCGAGCAGCTTTATATATCTGTCCATCCAGTAATAAATAGCGTTTGGCTGTTCCGGGGCATTTGCCATATCTTTAAATGATTCATCATCGGTATAGTAACTATTTGTTTTAGCAAACTCGTCCGGAAATTCATTTGAAAAATCATGACCTATAACAAAGCCAATCTTGCTTATAATGTCAATACTAAGCTTTTCCATTTCAAACCAGTTGTAAATGGTTCTGCGGCTTACGTTTAGTCTTCTTGCAAGTTCACTGATGCCCATACGGTCTCTCCGAACCACTCTTTCCAGTACTTGCCCGAAGTTTACGTCCGAACTATTACCAATGCTACCAGAGTTATTATTATCATAACTAATAACTGGATAATCGATTTTACTGTGCATAACTCAAATTTTATATATGATGATTACCATTTTAAATTTTCTTAGCTGATATACAGCTATAAATTCGTCGTAAATTCAACATTATAAAAATAGGTTATACAGAGCTCTAAAAAATGATCTTGGTCACATTTGGCCGTGATTCTCGTCAAGTGAATTTGTTTTTTTGAAACCCGGCATATTCAATACAGAACGTATTGAGTTTGAAGTCGTATTACAGTGTTTCGGTATTGGCAAGCCTCAGATCCAGTTTCTCATATTGCGAATTATTGCTAATAAAGTCAGGTAGAATTGCTTTCATTTTGAGAACCATCTGGTCGGTATTATTCAATAAGCCAAGTTCTAATAACTCTTTAATTACCGTATTAATTTCGGTATACGAGTTAGGTATGGTTTTGGAAATTTTTATGTCCTTATTATAGGTTGGGATGATGTGCTCTTCTTCATTCAACAACTCTTCATACAGTTTTTCCCCGGGCCTTAAACCTGTGTAAACAATTTTCATATCCTCACCAGGAGTAAAACCCGCCAGTTTGATCATATTAGCGGCCAGATCGGCTATTTTAACCGGTTGTCCCATATCAAACAAAAATATTTCAGACCCTTTACCCATTATGGCTGCCTCAAGCACCAACTGCACAGCTTCAGGAATTGTCATAAAATAACGAGTAATATCCGGATGGGTAACCGTTATTGGTCCGCCTTTTTCAATCTGCGCTTTAAACCTGGGTATTACAGAGCCGTTGGATCCGAGCACATTTCCAAAACGGGTTGTTATAAATTTGGTTTGGCCGGTTGCACCGTTTCCATCAACCGGGTAAAAATCCTGATTGTTATTAATTTCGGTACCTAACGACTGGATATACATTTCTGCAATTCGTTTGGAAGCGCCCATGATATTGGTTGGCCGAACGGCTTTATCTGTAGAGATCATGATAAATTTCTCTACCCCAAACTCCAGGGAAATATCGGCTACGTTTTTGGTACCCCAAACATTAGTCAATACAGCTTCGGTGGGATTATTTTCCATCATTGGCACATGCTTATACGCGGCAGCATGAAAAACAATTTGCGGTTTATATAAATTAAAGAGTGACCGTATACGGCCGGTATTTTGAATATCGGCTATAAACATTTTTGTTTTGCATGTATTTTTACCATCTTCAATTTCCATCTGGATGTCATGTAACGGAGTTTCGGCCTGATCACACAATATCACACATTCGGGATTATAAGACATTACCTGCCTAACTATTTCTGACCCGATTGAACCGGCGGCACCGGTAACCAAAATACGTTTACCGCTAAGCTCACTCAAAATATGATCTTTACATAGCTCAATAGGTGCCCTTTCTAAAAGATCTTCAATTTTCAGGTCTTTAAACTGGTTTAAGTTTGGCTTTCCGTTAAGCCATTGATCTGACGGTGGAACTGTAATAACCTTTATGCCAAGCTCAATGCATTTATCAACAGCTTTACGTTTACCGTCAACATTCAGATCTTCGGAGGTTACCAGCATCGTTTTGATATCAAATTTTTTCTTTAATCCGTCAAGCGCGCGTATGGGGTACACCTGTTTTTGTTCAACACATTTATAAATTTTATCTGAACTGACATCAATAAAGCCCTGAACCTGTATCATGAGTCCTTTTTGACCCTCAATTGCATTTTTAATTAAAATAGATGACATACCCGAACCATATATCAGTACATTTTCTTTCTTTTCGGTTTGCACAGGTTCTTCCAGATATACAAACAAATCCTTTATCACAATGCGCATCCCCATTAATAATGATGATGATATGAAAAAGTTAATAAGCAAAATATCGCCCAAACCGCTAAGGCTAAACCTCAGGTAGGGCGCGAATAATACATTACACAGGAACATGAATGCAGCGTTGCTTACCAGTACTGCTACAAAAATGCGCAGCATATCTTTAGTATTAGAATACCTTATAATACGCGTGTGGGTACGCATGATCAGGAAAATTAAAATAGCATTACTACAATAAAAAATCATGTAGTAAATATTATCCTGCTTCAAATCGAGCTTATCTTTCAATGAGATAGAAAGGCAAAGTGATACAAAGACTATCATCAGGTCAATTAATAACACTAACCACCTGGAGTGAATTCTATCCTGAAATATTAAATTTCTGATGTAAATCATGACAAATAAGATTAAGGGGTTTAAAAAATTTAGGCGTATCGGTATAAAGGAAAGAAGTCGATATCGGCGTTCTTATCAATGTTTTTTTTATCAAGAAGCTCCTGGTATTTGGTGGGGTTTACAATGTAGCGCCAGCTTTTAAAGTCAAGGCAATGTTCTGTAAAACCTAATTTCCATTTAAAAAGTGCATCTTCTTTAAAGCCAAGGCCGCCACCCAGGTTATAATAGCGCATGCCAAATAAGCGGCCTATCACTGAAATTTCATCAGCCATAAATTTAGCAGGACTATGATGCTCATAACCACTGCGTGTTCCTATTAAATGGGCCTGGATAATGCCGCTTGTAAACATAACGATGGTGCTACAAATTGCTGTATCGCCATCATAGGCCGTTAGCAAGCGGGCATCGTATTCAGGGGTATTTAAAATCTTTTCAAAATACGCTTCATTAAAGAAGTAATAATCTGAAGCGTGAACCCGCTTCATGTTATCAGTATAAATACTTGTAAATAATTCGATGGCTTCGGGCCCGGTTTCTTCCCTAATTTTGAACCCTCTTTTCCAGGCATGTTTTATAGCATCCATAGTTGACTGGCGATACTTTTTGCGCTGCTCTTCAATACTTTCAGAGAGGTCAATAACCACAGTACGGCCATTTTCATGTACTCCGCCAAATTTTTCGAGCAATAATTGCTGTTTGAAAAAAGGGTGCATTCTTGAAAACACAGAAACGTATTTTTCTTGTGAAAGAAAATTCAGGAAAGCCTCCTTAAAGTTTTCTGTGAATGTATCATCCAGATCTTCCATCTTTCTGTTTGAGAACGGGCCCGAATAGCCATATACACAGCTAAGATCAAAAAGATCAGATTCTGGAATTACCCGCTTCAGAAACGGAAATGCTATAAAATTATCCTGTTCTTGATAAACAAGCAACGTAGGTGAGCCGCTGCTATCTGGCTCTAACATATGATAATGCCAGGTATGATAGAAATCGTATTCAGCAGCCTTATCGACATAAGAAGTCCATTCCAGCTTGTCATGGATAGTGAATAATTTGATCATAAGGTTTAATCTGGTTTTAGAAATGGCTACTTAACTGCCGCATGCTCAAGAGCCACAAATTTTTTCTTAGATATACTCATCCTAACAAGGCCGTCCTTTTCACCTGTGATTTCAAAGCCGGCTTTTTCATAAATTGATAAGGCGGGAATATTAGCCGGGTGCACCCTTAAATATAAATCTTCCAGTTCGCGATAAAAAAAGGCATATCTTAATATAAGCATGGTAGCCTGGTAGCCAATACCTTTTCCCCAGTAAAGCTTATTTCCGATAAAAAGATGCAGTTCGGCGCTTTGGTCCCGTATGTCAAGCAACTGAACGTTACCAATGTAAGTATCAAGCTCTTTTAAACATATTGCAAAGCGCATTTGATCGGGCTTATTAAGGTTATCCTGCAGCCACGCGGTTTCTATTTTGGGAGTAATACGCTGGCTGGCCCTAAACTTGGTAAATGTCCATACCTGCGGGTCGTTTCTCCATAAATAGGAAGTTTGTGCGTCTTCCAATACAAGGGGGCGTATGTATACTGAAATTGTCATAAAAACTGTTGTAAAATGTTTAACATAAAAAACATGTCCTGAAGGTTATACCGGTGATCTATTGGTAGGGGCACCAAACACCGGGCAAGGTAATTTTCGTACATTTTGTTATTGGTCCACTTAAATACATTCGGCCAGTAAGTAGCCACAAAAATTTTCTTCTGTATTAAGTGTAACTTCAGATCGCGGTCGTTGCTTAAAAATGGATAAACCATTGGCGAACAATCATCAGGAATATCAAACTTGAACAGATTATGAGCCTGCAGGTGTTTATGCAAAAAGTTAAAGTTTTGCCGCCGGATCCTGGCACAGTCTGCATAGTTTATCCCCGAAAGAATTTTCTGTGTTAAAACCGACATGCTCCGAATTTCATTATCTGTCAAAGCATCATTGTTTGCTTTAAAATCGGAATAGCCGGCTTCTATACCCAGTTCAATACTTTTAATAAGATGGGAGAAACGGTTAGTGGATGAATCAACCGGCAATTTTTTGCCAAGTTTTTTATTGATCTGCAAATAGGCTCCATCCGGAACTCCGAAAAACTTCCTGCATGAATAAAAGGTATCAATACCAGGCAAGGGTTCAGAAAAAAAAGCCTGGGAATTGTCAACTATCAGATTTTTGATCTGTTCGCTTAAATTTTTTACCGTTTCCTTTTTTATACCAAAATAATCGGTGTACAGGAAACAGGCGTGGGGTTCAATTTCAAAATCAATAATAGGTTCAAACTGTTCATTAATTGAATAAAACTGATATGCTACATCAAGCCTTTTAATGGGTTCAAGTAAAACATCGCAGGTAAAATAGGGTATATATATTTTGGTATACCCTTTTTGCTTTAGTATATATTCCAAAGCATTGCGGCCGGTATTTAACCGGACTAAATCGGGATAATGCTCCTTACCGGGGGTGAGTTGCAGCTCAAAATACCCACCAATGGTTTTAGGGGCAGGTTTGGTCTTCTGCATTGTTAAAATTTATAAGTGATTGGTTTCGGCTATTATATTCAGCCCTGGTCGCTCTTATACATTCGTAAGTGCGGAGGTTGGTAATACTCATCTAAGTTTTCGGGGGTACGGGCATTATACCCAATAACCTGGCGTAGTTCTGCACTGAGGCAGGCTACAAACTCATAACCCAAAAATCTGGAGTAATCCATTTGCTGTTTAAAAAAAGGCTTGGTAAAGCCCAGTGTCAATGCCCTTCTTAAACCCGCGGTTTGGTTTTCACCGGCAGCATGCCAGATATTTGAGTTAAAAAGGATAATACTACCTTTGGGTACCACAGCTCTATCGGCATGTTCGTAAAAATAAGCTGTATCAGGTTTAAGATCTGCTTTATGAGAGCCCGACAGAAAATAGGTGGCTCCATTTTCTTCAGTAAAATCATCGAGCGTTACGATCATCTGTACCAGAAATTTTGTATCGGCCATAAAGGTCCGTACATCACGGTGCATATTACTTAAATAAGGATGCGCCTGTTTAGCGTGAATAACTGCATTAATACCATTTAGAATGTAATTGCCTCCTAAAAAATACTTAATCTCCTCGTCGCAATACATGTTTTCAAGAAAACTAAGGGCGAAATTTTCCCGCTCCAGTAAATGGTGCAGTGTACCTTGCATGTTAGCACTGATCCCGTTCTTTTCCTGGATGGTTCGTCTGAGTTGATAGGCTTTGGTTAGATCTTCGTTTATAATGTCAATAAAATCTGGTTTCACAACACTTTCATACGCAACCCAACCATATTCGTCCATTACATTCTTAAAATCATTTAACGTTCGTTCCGAGTAAATTAATCGGTTCTTCATTTCATCAAGTTTATTAGTTAATTAAGGCTCTTTGCTGCAGACATTTAGTTTAGCTGCATAATTTTGAGCATCTCGGCATTAACCAGATGCACATCGAATTTTTTGCGGGCAAAAGCCAGCCCGTTTATACCATAAGAGTATATAGCAAGGCTATTGCTGAGATAAAATTTCATTTTGGCAACAAGCTCAGGAACGTTCTTTGCCGGAACCAGGAAACCATTTGCCCCAGGGGCTGACTCAATAGTTTCTTTACAACCTACGGAGTCGCTGGTTATAATCGCTCTTCCCATAGCCATGCTTTCTAACAGGCAACGAGGTACGCCTTCGCCATAATATGAAGGCAACACAACAACCGAAGCTTCCTTGATGAAAGGTCGAACGTCATTAACCTCGCCTACATAAGTAATTGTTTCACCCGATTTTATTTTCTCATATAAGTCATTACTTATTGTATCAACGTTAGGTCCGTATGTACCAATGAGTTTAAACTGTACATCTGGGTACTGGAGGCGAATGCTGTGGGCCGCTTCATAGTATTCATTTATGCCTTTGGCATTTATGAGACGGGCTATCATTAAAAAGCTTACTTTTTTTGTATTTGGGGGTGTATATTCATAATGATCAAGATCAACGCCCGAACCATTAACTATACCCACTTTATGCTTAGTTGTTAAAATTTGATGCTGAAGCAGTGTTTGATAATCATCTTTGTTTTGGAAGATGATCCTTAACCGGCGGCTTCCTATAAGGCTGAATTTTAAAAGCCTGCGGGTTATGCTGCTCAGTAACCCGGTCTTGCCTTTTGGCGTAAAATTATAACCCAACCCACTTAGCATTGGGGTGATTCTTTTAACCCTGCATAGTTTTGCCAGGGGCGTTCCGTATATAACCGGCTTAAAGGTGTATGGAAAAAAAACATCGGGCCTTAATTTTCTGATCAGTTTAAACAGTTGTATGATATATTTCATATCTGAAAAAACAGATACGTTACTGCCATTAAGTTCATTTTCGTAAACATCAACATTCCATGATGCCAGTTTTTCGCGTATACCCTGCTGTGTTATACGCGGTGTAAATACACATACCTTATGGCGCTGTACTAACTGTTCTATCAGCTTACCTCTGAAATCGATCAGCGATTTAGGCGAATCACATGCGATCAGTACTTTTTGTCCTGCTTTGTTCATGTATATATTAAATTAGTATCAGCTACTCGTGTATGATTTAAATTGTCGCCATAAAGGCGTTATAAATAAGCTGGTAACAGTTTGTTCAAATAGTTAAGAGATACTATTGAACAGATAATTGGTATATGATAAAATGCAAAATTTAGCAGGCGCTAAATGCAGGCAATAGTATATTTATTGCAATAGATTGTAACAGGTAAGGTTGGTTTATATAAACGCGATCTTTTTTAAATATCCCCAACCACCTTTTGGCAGTTGGGGAGTATTTAATGTTTATTTAAGATAATTTCAATTAATTAACAGATGTTGATCTTGGACCAGTACCTTTTGTAACCAAAGAAGGTACATTTGCAGCTGCATCCAAAGCCGTTTTGTAAGAGTATGGCGGTACCCAGGTTGATGTTCCTGTGGTTATATCATTTTTACCGCTGTTAACATAAGTGTTTGTTGAAGCACCACTGATGTAACCCGGAGGATCTCCGTCTAAATCTGTGGTAATCGGTTTATGACAGTTTGAGAAATACTCATTATCTGTACGTACCGTACCACCAGCGCGTGCACCTATTGAATAACTGTCGTTATTTAAATGGTAGTTGTTAAACATGTGTACACTGCCGTAATTCATAGAAGGCTCTCTTTCGCCAATGTTATACCAGTAGTTGTGGTGCATAGTTACGTGCAGGTGACCTTTATCAGATTCATGACCTTCGATACCGCCGCTTATCAAAACAGACAAGTTAGTATCATGGAACTTACACCATGAAACTGTACAATAATCAGCTTCGCGAGTGATAGAGATATCTTTACCCCAGTAGTCCCAGCCATGGTTACGGTCTGTTGAAAACTCGCAATGGTCAACCCATATATGATGAGCTTGCATCTTGATCATAACCGCGGCATCTGTTACATAGTTTTTAAACCTAATGTCCTGGATAATAATGTTGCTAACAGTAAATATGTATAGCGAAACACCTTCAATTACAGCACCCGGTTTTCCAATGATCGATTTGTTCGATTTCACATAAACTGCGTCATCGCCCGATCCTTTAATAGTACCGCTTACGTAAACAATCCGGCTGGTGCCATCATCTAATGCAGCCCTTAAAGCCGAAAGACTGGTCACTGTAACCGAAGCACCACCCTTGCCTCCAGTTGTTGTACCGTTGTATGCGGCATAACCAATAAGGCCGGCACTTGACGCCGGAGCTGTTGATGATTGGTTTGCTGGTGGTTTTGCAGCTGTGGTTGTTCCGGTAGTACCATCTAAAGTATAGGTGTACTTACGGCCATTTTTCGCTGGGTTAGAGTTGTCAGAGGCTGAAAAAACCAGGGTAGTTCCCCAGTGGCTGAAGCGCCCTTTACCATAGTCGCGTATGTCCTGATGGTCTGAATGGGCTGGGTTTAATTCTTTGCCATTTTCAAACAGCCGGAGCTTTGAAACTGATGGCTGGGAATTTGAATCGCCTGATTTGCTCAAAGGATATCCAATTTTGTAGGCATACCCTCCATCTGATTTTAAACCCGTTAAACTTACTGTTAATAAACTCGATGTTGCACTCGTGGTGCTTGTTACGGCATCAGTCTCCAAACTTGTTGTTAGCGCGCTGTCATCTTGCATATTGCCCGCGGGAGCTTCTCCGTTTTTCTGACAACTGCCAAAGAAGACAACTGCGCTTAGCATTAAGCTGACTGTTACCACTCTTGTAAAAGGTTTTGTTTTTCTTTCCATGTATATTTTTTTAATTAAGGCCATCAAACGGTAGTGCGTTTGAAAAATTGCCACAAAAAAATTACACGGGAAGAATAGACTTATATCAAAAAAGGTTCAAAAACTGCTTTAATACAACGTTTCGCTCTTAAAATGTGTAAAATACATTTGTAAATCGATTGTATAAATTTGCACACTTACTGACATTTCTATGACAAAACTGGGTTTTCAACATCAGAGATTGCAGGTTCAGAATACTGCTTACCGATTTTATAAAAAGACTTGTACCAGCTAATAAATCTGGAAACTCCGGTGTGTACGGTAGTTTTAGGTTTATAGTTCAAAACACCGTCGAGATGAGATACATCAGCACATGTTTCTGCCACATCCCCCTCCTGCATCGGTAAAAATATCTTTTTCGCGGTTATATGTGTTTGCTTTTCTATTTCACTTACAAAATCAAGCAAACTTACCGGTGCTCCCCTGCCAATATTAAAAATACGGAAAGGAGCTTTT
Source organism: Mucilaginibacter sabulilitoris (assembly GCF_034262375.1). NCBI lineage: Bacteria > Pseudomonadati > Bacteroidota > Sphingobacteriia > Sphingobacteriales > Sphingobacteriaceae > Mucilaginibacter > Mucilaginibacter sabulilitoris. The sequence goes on along the minus strand of NZ_CP139558.1, from coordinate 1,663,143 downwards.
GAAGTAGCCGGATCAGGCTGCTGTGCATCCCAGTTGGTATTTGGTTCTGCCGGGGTATCAATTACACGCACAATTCCACTTACAATATCATCAATATAAGTAAAATCGCGTTTCATATTACCATTGTTGAATACTTCGATAGGTTTACCTTCCAACATTGCTTTTGTAAAAATAAAAAGCGCCATATCTGGCCGGCCCCACGGTCCGTAAACCGTAAAGAAACGTAAACCAGTAGTGGGTACATTAAACAGATGGCTATAAGTATGCGCCATCATTTCATTAGCTTTTTTAGATGCTGCATATAATGATACCGGGTGATCAGCAATATCATGCTCTGTGAACGGCATCTTTTTATTTAACCCATAAACACTTGATGAGCTGGCATAAGCTAAATGTCCTATTTTAAAATGTCTGCAACACTCCAATATATTCAGAAACCCTTTAATGTTTGAATCAATGTAAACCTCGGGATTAGTTAAACTATATCTTACACCTGCCTGTGCGGCAAGGTTACAAACAGCATCAAACTTATGCGTTTGAAAGCATAATTCAAGCTGCTCTTTATCCAGCAGATCTAATTTTATAAATGTGTAATTAGGATGGGTAGTGCTGCTAACCGGCTTGGCATATTCTATTTCTGATGTGGCAATGCCGGTATCTTCCAACCTGGCATATTTTAACCTTACATCGTAGTAATCATTTATACAATCGATGCCTACTACGGTATCGCCTCTCTCCAACAAGCGTTTTGCCAAATGATAGCCAATGAAACCAGCTGTGCCGGTAACTAAAATTTTCATAAGATTTTAAGTTTAATGAATAAAAAAATGGAGCTTCCAGATAAAGAGAATACAGGAAGGCTTTATTGATTCAAGCAGAATAATTTTATAAATCTTGCCGGGGCTTTTATTGCCATGCCAAATAAGATTTAGTTTTATTCCCGGATAAGCCTTGATATAAAGCACTTATCAAATACATATCCGGGAAATAAAGGTTTAATACCGGTAAGAGCGGGCGATGGTTGTTCGCATTGCTCATTTATGCTCCGGCGTATCATTAATAAAGGTTATAATGGTGCCTCCTTACAGATGTATTTACTTAGTCGGATATCCCGAACCATCTAAAGTATAGGCATACTCTCTGCCATTGGCTACCGGATCGGTATTATCAGTGGTAGAAAAATACAAAGTTGTTCCCCAATGGCTGTATCGGCCTTTACCATAGTCGCGGATGGCCTGATGATCGGTATGCGGCGGATGTAGCTCAACGCCGTTTTCAAACAATCTCAGTTTTGATACTTCGGGTTCTTCGTTTGAATCTCCTCCCTCAAGTACATAGCCGATCTTATAGGAAAATCCTCCGTCTGATCTTAGTCCATCAAAGTCTACCCGGAACAGGCCAGGCTTTATTTCTATTGGCGGTTTTACTTCTACTGGTTTGTCTTTTGTTGGATTTGGGTCTGTCAGTTCTTTTTTACAACCATTTAATAATATAACTGCACTTACTACCATAACAGATAAGATCACTCTTCCAAGAAGTTTAATTTCTTTTTTCATACGATTTTAATTTAAAGTGTAACTGGTGTCCTTCTTGTTGGATGTTCATGGTAGTAGGTATGTAGTTGAGATTATGTAGCAAAGCGTTAATAAACTTTTCGGGTGTTCTGTTATGGAGGTATTGTTTAGTTATTTCACCTTCATTACAAACATCCTTGCTAAGAGCTTTTTCAATAGTAAGTGCAAGCTCATTAACACTATTTACTTTTGTTGTTAAAATTCCTGGAATGTTTTCTATTCCACCAGCGCATAGTGTGGCAACAACCGATTGGTTCATGGTCATCATTTCTAATAAAACATTAGGGAAACCTTCCTTAATTGATGATACCACACATACTTTCGCCTTTTTAAAATAAGGTATCGGATTATCAATCAGGCCTTTCAGTATTACCCGGGTTGTAAGCCCAAGTGTTTCAATTAATTTTGTTAGTTCGATTCTGTCGGGTCCTTCACCCAGTATCAATAACTTTAAATCAGGATATTGTTCTTCAATGCAGCTAAATGCGTATATCAAAACCGAAAAACCCTTTTCCGGAATGAGTCTACCAGCGGCACAAATAAAATTGGCATCAGTATCAGGATCATTTAATGAAGCTCCTGCCTTTGTAAGAATTTGTTGCAGGTCTACAGGATTTTCCTGCACAATTACTTTATGATCGGGTACAAAATTTACATGCTGTAAAAATTGGTAGCGCATTAAGCTTGTTTGGCAAACAACCAGGTTTACGCCGGGGTAACCTAACTGGTATGCCAGCTGATAACTTAATTTTTTAAAGCCCGCAAACCTGGTAAAAACAGAAGTACATTCCCGTACAATAAGCTGCGATTTTAAATACCCTGTTCTTTTTAAAAAACCCAGGCAAGCATTTAAGTAGGGATGGGTGCTCATGATAATAAAATCACGGCGATATGGCTTTATTAAATTGATAAGCCCTAAAAAGCCCATCAGCATATTCTTATCAGTTGCGTACCGAAATTCCTGTTCGGCCGGGATACGCAAGCCACCTGTCTTAACTTTTTTCAGAAACAATATGGGCGCACCAATAGCATTAGAGGCCATGAGCAGCACATTTTCGGCACCATTGGCCGCGTCAGACATGGATATAAAAACAACGTTTTGTTTAACCTCTGACATTTTTGGCTGCTTTTTTTCGTTTCCTTATTTTCAGTACAATTTTTTTCAGCGGGTTTAATACACTTCGTACGCTGCGCTTTCCGTCTACAATAAGCAATCCCTCTGCAAAATTTATGGTATGCAAACCCCGGTCATAGGGCAACTGGGGTAATAATTCAAAATCGGTTCGATATTGGAATTCTGTTTCGGTGATATGCGTAATTTCATTTATCATGATTGAACCGCCATAACCTTTTTCGGGGTTTTGGCTTGGCATATAAAGTTTTTCGTCAACAATGAATAACCTTCCGGCAGATCTGCTTGTGTGTGTATCAACAACAATTGGGTTTAAAGCGTGCGCCTTAAATGTTGTGAGCAGTGTATCTGAATAAAAAATGTGCAGCTCTCCCGGCTTTCCAGATACACTGGTAAACAACCAGTATTTATCCTGATAAAATATAATGGAACTATCTACATATTTATCACCCTGTAAAAGAATGCGTATTTTCTTAAACTTTTGAGGGCTGTCTTTATCTACCTGGTACAAGGCAATTTGCTTTGCTGCCGATGTTTCTGGTATACAATATAGTTTATCTTTTACGGTGAACAGGTACGGGTATGAAAGATGGATTGAATTTGGAGTAATCCCACATACCTTTTTTTTGCTTTTAAAGCTCAACTTATCCATCATCATCAGCTCGCCCCTTCCTTTCCAAAAGCTGTGTTCTTCGTAGTATACCAGCTTGTTCCCGTTTATATTTATCACAAAAGGATCAGCAGCCTCATCAGCGCTGCATTCGCGCAGCCAGTTTATTTCGCCATCGAGCTTTTTTGAATGGATTAAATTTTCGGGCGTTTGGTATACATAACCGATATTCCATTTTTCTAAAGTAAATAGTTTGTGAAAAAGCGGGAGTATGGGGTTGATTAAATTCATTCTGTAATTTTTTATTCAGCAGTACACCGGGGTAAAAATTACAATGCCCGGTTTTTAAACCATTTGATATTCAGATACAGGGCTTGTTTTTTGTGCTTTAAGCCATTGTACAAATACCAGTAATTTCCAAATCTGTGATGAGCGGTTCCATTTACCTGTCATGTGCTCATCTATCATCGTCATTGTTCTTGGAACGTTAATGCCAGGAATATTTTCTAATTCGCTTTTTGAAAGATTATCAAATACATAATCCTTTAACTGATGCCTGAACCAGTGTTTTAGCGGCATACTGAAACCTGATTTAGGCCGGTTAAAAAATGAAGCGGGAACATGCTCAAATAAAATATCCTTTAGTATTTTCTTTTGAACCCCGTTACCAAATTTGTAACTATCCGGAAGCTGCTGGGCAAACGTCACAATCCGGTGATCCATCAGTGGCGCGCGTGCTTCTACCGCAAATGCCATTGAGGCCCTATCTACCTTGGTATTAATGTCGCCGTTTAAATATGTCTTGATATCAAAGGCCGACATTTTTTGTAAAAAGCTTCCGGACCCGGCGGATAATATATTTTTGAAAGGCACTTCTAAACCCAGTTCGGGTTGCTGAAGCCAAGAATATTCGAGGCCGCCAAGCATCAGTACATACAGCAAATCAATTGACTCTACACCAATGCCCATTGCAATCAGCTTATGGCGATAATTGGGTGATAACTTTACAAGTCCTGCTATTGCTTTACGTAAAGCCCGAGGACAGTTGAAAAACTTATTTGCCCGATTTAACCAGTTATACCTGGAATAACCCATAAAACTTTCATCACCACCATCGCCGCTTAAAGCTACTGTTACATGTTTTTTTGTGTACTTGCTAAGCAACAAAGAAGGAATAGCGCTCGAATCGGCAAAGGGCTCATCATAGTATCTTCCAAAATCGCCTATTAATGACATTCCCTCGTCATAATGACACTCAATTGCGTGATGATCTGTATTTAAATATTTTGCAATGTTGCCGGCAAAAACACTTTCATCAAACCCTTTTTCATTAAATTTTATACAAAATGTTTTTACCTGTTTTGTATTCGCGGCGGCAAGAGCGGCTACTACCGAAGAATCAATTCCCCCGGAAAGAAAAACACCGAGAGGCACATCTGCATGCATACGGATATTAACCGCATCTGTTAACAGTTCTTTAAGTTCGACCTGAGCCTGATTATAGCTGCCTTTATAAGTATTTAAATGGTTATCATTTAAGTCCCAGTATTTTGTTGTTTTGAATTGCCCTGTCGCAATATCAAAAGTGAAACTGTATCCTGCCTGTAGCTTGCTTATTTCTTCCCAGGCCGACCGTGGTTCGGGTACGTATCCCCATACAAAATATTCATTAATGGCCTTTAGGTCTAAATTAACCTGTCTGCCCAATGTGATCTGTGATGGTTGACTGGCAAACTCAAAATCAAGGCCGTTATGAGCATAATAAAAAGGTTTTTTTCCAAGCCTGTCCCTGGCGCCAAACAGTTTGTATTCTTTGGTATCATAAATAACAAATGCAAACATGCCGTTAAAATGCTCAACACAATTTGCACCGTACTCCAGGTAAGCTGCGGCAAGCACTTCAGTATCCGAATCTGTTTGAAATACATGACCTAATGTTTTTAATGTGGCTTTAATTTGTTGATAGTTATAAATTTCGCCGTTAAAAACAACCTTCAGGTGCAAATAGGTAAATGGCTGATTAGAGCGGGGGTCCAGATCTACAATCGCCAGCCTGTTATGACCCAAAGTAATGGAACCAACACGCTCAAAGCCCGAATGATCAGGTCCGCGGAATTTTATCCTTTCTAATTTGGCCTTGACAACATCATCGTTATAGTATATGGTAGATCCGTAAATTCCGCACATATTGATTAATTTTTTAATGTTGAACTATGCATGTAACAGGTCTTCGTAAACCTGACCTATTTTATCAAGAGAAAACCTGTTGTACACATCTGCTTTAATTTGCTCATGCGACCAGGGCTTAGCGCAGGCCTGCATGATCAGTTGTTTAAAGCCTTCTGCATCATCCTGTTCTGCCACGTAACCATTAAAACCCTCACGAATCAGATCCTGTATACCACCTACCCGGTAACTAACCACCGGAACACCTACCGACAATGATTCCAGAACTACGTTTGGAAAACCTTCGGTAAATGAGCATAACACCATAAGGTCATGCTGTGCTATTTTTGCCGGTACATCGCTAACTTCGCCCAAAAAGGTGATGCGGTCACTCAATTTACGCAACTCTGTTTCGGCTTTAAGCGAATCCATCAGGGGGCCATTGCCTGCTATTGTTAAAACATAATTTTCAGGTAATTCCCGCATCACATCTAACAACCTTCCCACTCCCTTTTCGGCCGATAAACGGGCTACAATAATTAATCTCTTTTTTTCAGAGGTGGGAGTGTAATCTTTAAGAATAGATGTATGTAAAACTGGGTTTGGTATAACCTTTAATTTCTCTGTGCGTATGCCATATAAGTTTGAAATGGACTGTTGCATTTCGCCAGACTGGCAAACAATAAAATTAAACCGGGTAAAAAAGAAACGACTGAAATAATTATAAAAGTTGGCTTTTTTACCATAAAACTTTTTCATTTGCTGCGGATTATTGGATGCCCTTGCAATAAGATTAGGCACCTTTAAAAAGCAGCAAACCATTGCGGTTAAAATATTGATATGATCTGCAGTTGAAAAAACGGCGTAAGGTTTTTCTGCTTTTAACAGTGTATATAATTTAAAAAATGATTTGGATGCCTTTATGGTGTTCAAATCAATAAACGATATACCTTCAACCTTGCTTGAAAAGCATTGCTCTTTGGCATTTATTAAAACAACAGACACTGCGTACTCTTCTTTATTAAAATATTGAGAAAGCAGCCAGTAAACGCGTTCAGAACCGCCTGACCTTAATGAAGGAACAATCAGAAATATCTTCTTTTTCATTGTATGAATAATCAATTAAAGCAACAAGGAGCTTAATACGCCATTTCTAAAGCCGGCTCTTCTTCATCTTTAACTTCTTCAGTTTGAATAGGGTATATTTTTTCACATTGAAGAATGCTGAAGTACAGAAATAAAGTAGGTCCGTCAACGCTTAGTAACCAGCCGTTGTGCGACAGTGCATTTAAACAAACCGCCAGGAACGAGAAATATAAACTTACTATTAACGCATTATCTTTTAACCTGGAATGCTTTATCAGTAACCGGAACATTCGCATAAACCTATAATACATAGCGATAAGCAATCCGAAACCAAAGAACGGACCTAAAAAGGTCAGGAACATTAAATATGAATTATGTGATGTTAACCCAAATGCAAACAATGGGTGCCTGTAAGTAACGTCCTCCCAGCTTTTGCCGTAAAATATCAGGCCGAACGGATAGTCGGCGCAAATTTTTAAATTCTCGGTAACCAGATCTGTACGGTTATACTGATCATCGCTCTTTGCTTCATTTTTTGCAAGGATGTTGTTTTTGTTGTCCGGATCGTCTTTAAGTACATAAAAATATACTGCAAAGCCAATAAGTACAGACGCGGCAATTACGAATAAAGCTTTAGCGCGATAGTAGCTTAATAAAAACAAGAACACAACAGCTATGAAACAAACAAATGCCGAACGGTTCATGCCGAGATAAAGACAGGTGAGGCATACACCCAGAGCAATTGATTTAATCAGAAAATTCCGTTTGAAAGCGCATACAAAAACAAAAACGAAAGTAGCAAAAGCTGCAACCTGGTAACCGAAGTTAAATTGTGTTACCGCTATACCCGAAGGGCTTTGCTGAACTTGCTCACCCGCCAGTATACTTCTTATGGGATCAATGATGCTTGGAGCAAAATGATCTCCAACCAATATGATCATTGAAAACAGCAAAAGCGCGAAAAACACAAATACCGATATATTAAAACGTCGTTTGCTTAACGCTACAAAATAATCAAAATAAAGAGCGCAAACTACAATAGTGATGAAAGCCGCAAAAAAGGTTTTAAAATCATCCATACCTACAACGTAGTACAGGAATAGTGACACGGTGATCAAAGCCATTTCTTTGAAATATCCAAAGGCTCTTAATTTACCGTTCATAAATACAAGTAACGGTAAACCAAAAATCAGAGGTGCTGGCAGCCTGATGATATCTGTCATGAAAATACCGAAAGCCACGGCGTACAGGTATAAACCCAATAAGCCAAGAATGATCATCTTTCTGATTAACATAGCCGAAACCTATTTTTTAACTACTCGTTTTATTGTTTGATATATGATCTTAACATCGGTCCATAAATCATGTTGATCGATGTAGCTCAGGTTATAATTGATTTTAGATGGTATAATTTTACTGACATAAAGTTTCTCAGGTTCTTCGGCATGTGCAAGCAGTTCATTTTCGTTGAAATAATGAATAGATGCCCAATCTGTTATTCCTGGTTTGATAGTCAATACCCTTTGCTGATAAGGTGTATACAACTCTACATATTTGCGTACCTCGGGGCGTGGCCCTACAAAGCTCATATCACCAATAAGTATGTTAAACAATTGCGGTAATTCATCAAGCTTATACTTACGCAACCAGTAACCTGTTGGGGTGATACGATAGTCATGGAAGCCGATAGTTAAAAGTCCACCGCGATCCGAATCGGTGTACATGGTTCTGAATTTGAACAAGCTAAAATCAACACCAAAACGACCAACCCTACGCTGAATGTAAAACACACCTCCCTTAGAGTCAACCCTGATCATCACGGCGATGATGATAAACAGTGGCGCAAACAGTATGATGCCTGTTAATGCAAGGCAAACATCAAAAATTCTTTTCCAGATCATAGCGCTATTTTAAAAATCTATGCCAGCCGGTTTCAGGCTTTCCATTCCCAGGTCAAGCGCCTGGTTATTTCCAACTTGTTTTTCAACAGCGGCAGTAACAGATGCAATGATGAACGCAATCTCTTCGTCGGTTAACTGTGGATATATTGGAAGAGAAATTTCGCAGGCATATTGTTTATACGCCATAGGATAGTTGGCTATGCGGTACCCAAGTTTTTTAAAATAGGTAAGCATAGGCATGGGTATAAAATGCACATTAACGGTAACTGCCGTAGCGGTTATATCTTCGATGATCTGGTCGCGCTGTTCTTCTGTTATATTTTTGATCCTCAGCGGGAATAGATGATAGCTTGATTCGCGGGTTTCATCTTTTAAAGATGGAGGTACAAACCAATCCATTCCTTTAAAGCCATCGCAATACTTTAATGCTACTTGTTTTCTGGCGGGCAATAAATGTGTTTCGTATTGTTTTATTTGAGCAAGCCCTATGGCGGCGCAAATATCGGGCATGTTAATTTTAAGCCCCTGGAAAATAATATCATATTTCCAGCCGCCGCCCAATGATTTTGAGAACGCGTCTTTGGTTTGACCATTAAGCGTGTACATCCTCAGATATTTATATTCGGAAGCGGTATCAAAATGATCTGGCAGATTCAGGCAAATGCAACCACCTTCGGCGGTGGTCACATTTTTAACCGCATGAAAAGAAAAAATAGTTATATCACTTTTTTGGGCAGCCGCCTCGCCATCAATTTTAGCTCCGAGGGAATGCGCTGCGTCGGAAATCAGCATGATCCTGTTAAGGAAGCTTTGCTTAATAGATTCTGCAACAAACAGATCTTTTATTTCAGCCTCATTAATAATTTCATTTAGCTTATTATAATCACATGGCCACCCGGCAATGTCTACGGCAATAACTGCTTTTGTTTTTGGAGTTATAGCTTTACGAACAGCTTCTGGTGATATGCAGCAATCTTCATTAACATCTACCATTACCGGTGTTGCACCACAATGCAAAACACTTAATGCGGTAGCGCAATAGGTGTAGGCCGGTACAATAACTTCATCGCCTTCTTTTACACCAAACCATTTTAACATGAGTATAGCTCCGGAGGTCCATGAGTTTACACAAACAGCAGCTTTTGACGAGGTTAGTTTTACTATTTCCTGTTCTAATGCCGCTACTTTTGGACCGGTGGTGATCCATTTAGACCGAAGGGTATGTAAAACCTCATCAATTACGGCTTCATCAATAAATGGTGGCGAAAAGGGGATATTCATAATATTAGTATTAAAAAAACTCAGGTATATATTTCTGTACCAGGTGACGGCAAGTTATTGCCTTGCCAGTTTAAGACTACGGAACCAGCTCAATTGCGCTTTTGCGAATTTTCGCAGCAACCTATGATAAACACAGTAATATTCGCTGACATAATCTTTCAAAGTATAGTCCTTAAAAGTTAATTGCGACAGGGAGACAAAGTATTTATGATTTTCGGATATAAATTTTTCGAGTTTCTCAAACTCTTCATCGGTGCAGGTTTCGGGGTGATAATTAAATGTCCAGGTGTCACTCGATTTTATTGCTACCTCAGACAATTGTACCGGTACCCACCCAAACCCAAACCTGATATAGGGCGAACTTAATAGCCCATCGCTAATGATCATTACATCTGAGTGTTTATCAAGAGCCCTAAGCGTATTACGATCAAAGCTGTGTGCCGGCGCAATAAAAAGCGGGGTTTTTACACCCTCTCGTTTAAAAATTGACACTGCCGCTTTTACTTTTTGTTCCTGGATATATAATGGCAAACCCGCAAATTCAGAGCGTTTATTAATTTTAAATATGCCCGAATTACTAACCTGATAGCGATGTTCAAAACCATGCATCCCGATGATATAATCCTTTTTCTGGAGGTGACGAACCAGCGGCCAGTAATACGGATTAAAATCGCCGCAGGCGTTTAGTTTGGGATCTTGGTTATCGGGTATAACTGCTATAATGGGTTTGATATCATAAAGATCGAACAGGTGAAAGAACCGCTCCCATTTTTTCAGGTTATTAGTTGGACAAAGATCATCCAGACGAATTAAATATTGCACCATAAATACTTTATCGGGTTGATTTAGTAAATAATTTTTTTGTTTTATTAAGCATGTTTTAAAATCAAGTTCTCCCACTTTTTAAATATCCTATCGGCACTGTTTGTATAATTAATATAACCTGCCTCTTTGCTTAAATTGGCTTTTAAAGCCGGATCATCTATCAAGGTGCTTATCATTTCGGATAAACCGATAACGGTATTATCTTTAACCAAAAGACCATTCCTGCCATCATCTATAATTTCAGAGGGCCCAAACTCACAATCCATAGCAATAGATGGGCAGCCTAAGCTCATGGCCTCAACCAACGCATTTGGATAGCCTTCGTTTCTTGAGGGTAAAACAAATATTTCGGCCTGGCTGTAATAATCCTGCAGGTTTGGTTTAGATCCTAAAAGCTTTACCCGGTCGCTTAAACCGAGGCTGGCTATTTGCACAACAAGGTTATCTCTTTCTTCTCCGTCGCCTACTATAAGCAAGTCTGCATCTCGCACACCGGCCAAATGATAAGCTTCTATGAGTTGATCAAATCCTTTTACAAAAGCAAGCCGGCCTACACCCAGTATAAATCTCCTGTTGTGTACCCTTGTATCCGATGGTGTTTTAAATACCGGCACGGCATTGGTAATTCTGCTGATGTTGGTAAGGTTTTTAAAGGCATTATTTTCGAGCATACAATCTTCAACGCCCTTAGCGCTCACTACCACTGCTGATGATTTCTTATATAGTATGGCTGCTATACGTTTCAACAGAAAATTGAACTGGTTAACGGTACGGTTTGGCGATGTACGCTCAGACACAATAAAAGGTACTCCTGCCAAACTACAGGTAATGCCAGTCCACAAATTTGCCGATGTGATAAAGGCTACAGCACAATCAGGCTTTTTCTTATGTAACAAGCTGGTTAGCTTAAAAAAGGTTTGGAACATGCAGTAAGCCCTGTGCCATAATTGGGGTCTCCGTTCATTCAACAGATATACAACTTCTACCCTTTTATCAATGGCATACGATGGTTCCTCGTAATTAAGTGCAATAACAACAACCTCGCATTTTAATTGAGCAAAATGATTGGCCAACGAGATCAATACCCTTTGCGCTCCGCCTCCATTTAAGGATGATATTACAAAAAACAACTTTTGTTTTTTTTGCATAACAACGTTTGTGTTCATGGCTAAAATTTCTGGGGTAGTTTTATAGTAAATATTTAATGGTACTAAAGGCTTTGTTAATTTTTGAATTGCGCATCTCGAACAAAAAATATCTTTTCATGTAGAGATATAGTAGTCTTTTTTTATGTCGTGCCGGATAATTGAAATTTTTGATAATCAGGTTAAAATCGCTTATCATCATTCCCTTCCTCACATTGGTATCAATCATGCTCCATATTCCACCAGCGTGATTGCAATAACAACTCATTACTTCCGGAATTACATAGATTTTCTTCCCGGTATTCATTGTTGCCCAAAGTTTAAACATTTTATCACCGGCATAACTTTTAAAAAACCAGGGCTCTTTAATTATATCATGTACTTCCGGAATATTTCTATATACAACAGTAGCTGTTTTGGTTTCTTCCTGTTTACCGGCAAGTAAATCCAGATAAGTGTATACAAAAGGCCTGGGGTTAGGATGAACATAAATGGTGTTATTATCCGGATCAACCACTCTTGTATAATGACAGCAAATGATGTAGTCCTGGTTGTTTTCTAAAAAATCAACCTGTTTTTGTAATTTATACGGGTCGGTCCAGAAATCATCTCCTTCGCAAAACGCCACGTATTTGCCGGTGCATTCTTTAAGGGTATTAATGAGGTTTTTATGGATCCCCATATTTGCTTCCGTAGAAACCAGTTTGATCTTATCGGGATATTTTGCTACAAATTCTGCTGCAACTTCGGCTGTTCGATCAGCAGAAGAATCGTTACCGATAATCACTTCAAACCTGAAATTGGTTTTCTGCATCAGAAAACCTTCAATAGCATGAGTAATAAACCGCTCATGATTATAGGTTATACAGCAAATACTAACCGTTGGCTGTTGATCACTCATTGTCAGGCATCTATTTTCACAGTTCCGGTATTGATCTCCGATTCTATCTGGGTGGTAATCAACGTGCCAAAATGTGCTGGTTCGGTTACGTTGTTCTGATCGGCATTTTGAGTTCTCAACAAGAGGCGGCAAATCAGATCCACATCGGCAAGGGTTAAAGTATGATATAGCGGCAGGCACATGATACGTTTGGCAACGTCATCGCAAACCGGCATCTCCATGTTGTTAACATAAGGCAAAGCCGATAACGATGGATAAAAATACCGACGGCAATAAATTTGTGCCAGCTCCAACTTTTCCTTGCTCTCCTTCATTAATTCTTCGCTCCTGAAAAGAACAGGGAAGTAAGCATAGTTATATTCATCAACATTGTGCAGTTTCTGAAACTTTACATCAAGCTTATTTAAACGGAGCAAATAATGGGATGATAAGAGTTTTCTCTTTTTAAGGATCTCATCAATATGGGGCAAATTACACAAGCCCATAGCGGCATGAAATTCGCAGTTTTTGGCATTAATACCCAGCTCAGAAAACTCATCTGTTCCGGAGTAGCCAAAATTACGCATGATTGCCATTTTCTTCAAAAGATCTGGCTGGCGGGTAAACACGGCCCCTCCTTCAATGGTATGAAACAGTTTTGTTGAATGAAAACTTGTGGTACTTATATCGCCATACTCAAATATTGATTTGTTTTTGTAACGTGTACCAAAGCAATGGGCGGCATCATAAATTACTTTAAGGTTATATTTATGAGCTATTTGCTGTATTGCATCTATATCGCAAGGGGTTCCGTAAACATGCGTTGCCAGGATAGCTGATGTTCGCGGAGTGATAGCTGCTTCAATTTTACCCGGATCAATATTAAAAGTTTCCGGATCAATATCTACAAATACGGGGTTACATCCCTGCCACACAATAGTACTGGTAGTGGCAACAAATGAAAAGGGCGTTGTAATTATTTCGCCGGTTAAATCAAGCGCTTTAATGGCCAGCTGCAGTGCAATGGTACCATTTGAAACGTACAGCAAATGATCCAAATTCAAATATTCCTTAAGTTTTAATTCCAGCGTATTTACAAGCGGACCATTATTGGTGAGCCATTGACGCTCCCAAATGGTCTTTACATAAGCTTTAAACTCTCTCTCGGCGGGTAAAAAAGGCTTGGTTACAGGTATCATTTTTTTAGGATTAATTGTTTAAAATCTTTCATAGCCGACAGTTTGATAAGCAGGCTAAAGGCATAGTAAAGCATAGAATAGCATACGGCAATCACAGCTATTCTTATCAGATCGGGAGTAAACAGTTGAGCAAGCAGCAGGTCAAGAAAATAACATCCTACTCCTATACTGCCTGCCAGTATCAGTATTGGTAATATGTCTTCAATTTGTTCCTTTACAGGATAGTCAATCAGCTTGCCGCTGTATATAGAGTTAATGTAATATGCTACAAAATTGAAGAACAGCTGAAAATAGAGCAGCCCATAAATTCCAAAAGAAATGAATGAAAATATTCCTATTACACTAAGTACTTTTTTAACAATCTCCAACCTCAGGAACAAGGCGCTTTTGCCAAGCACTTTTAAAACATTCAGATTATAGGCATGCAGCGGATACATGATGCCGCATATACATAAAATTTTAAAGTACGGAACAGCTGGTAACCATTTGTCTGTGAGCAAAAACCTAAACAAAGGTTCGGCAATTACACATAAGAAGATCATTATCGGCGCATTCCAGAAAATCACCTGCTGCATCAGCCTTTTGTATACACTTTTAAGCTGCACAACATCGTTGGAGATTTTAGCGAACATTGGATAAGTAACCTTGTTGATAGCAGAAGAGATATTTCCGATTGGCAGCTGACTAATAGAGTCGGCGCGGGAATAATATCCAAGTTGAGCTGCTGAAAAGTACTTGCCAATAATAATCAGGTATAAATTTTGATAAATGGTATCCAATAAACCCGACAATGTCATTTTGTAACCAAAATGAAAATGGTTTTTAAAACATTCCTTATCAAACAGTAATGCCGGCCGCCATGACGAATAGATCCAGTGCATGGCTGTTGATAAAAACGAGGTGCACAATCCCATCCAAACCAGGCTCCAAACGCCCCACCCTAACTTAGCCAGCACTATACCCAATATGCCACCGCCTATAGCAGCCGGTATTTGAATATTGGTTTGCTTCTTAAATTTCATGTCTTTAATAAGCAAGGTGCTTTGTACACCAAAAAACGCGTTCAATATAAGGATGAGCCCATATACCCTTACAACTGCTTTTAAAATAGGCTGGTGATAAAAATCAGCTATCAGCGGGGCTGTAAGGAAAAGCACTCCGTATAAAATGGTGCTCCCGATAAGATTGAAATAAAATATGGTCGAAAAATCGCGCTGGTCTGCATCTGTTGTCCTGATCAGGGATGCTGTTAAGCCACTGTCTAACAAAGAATTTCCGATTGCAATAAAAAGGGAGAGCATTGCAATCAATCCAAATTCTGCGGGGTCGAGTATTCGCGCCAGGAAAATGGAAATTCCAAAGCTTATCAACTTACCACTTAGCTGTTGCCATAAGGACCATAATATGCCCGAAACAGCTTTTTCTTTAAAACTCATAGTAAATAAGTTTAAAGCCTGGCGTTAACTACATCATCAGGTAAAAACGCTTTTAAATCATACAATACCGCGTTTGGTTTACTCAGAACCTTAAGATCCATCTCTTTGAATTCTTCATGAGCGACCGCCAGTAAAATGCCATCATAAGTACGCTCTTTTGATTCGCCGTTTTCGCAAATAACACCATATGCATTTTTTGCCTGATCAGCATTAGCCCATGGATCATGTATATGCACTTTCACTTTATACTCCTGCAAGCGGCGTACAATGTCAATTACACGTGTGTTACGTACATCGGGGCAATTTTCTTTAAAAGTAAATCCAAGTACCAGTACTTCGGCCTCTATAAGAGATGTTCCTTTACAGATCATTTTTTTAATGAACTGATCTGCCACATAAGCTCCCATAGAATCATTTATCCTGCGCCCTGCCAATATAATTTCGGGGTGATAACCTGCCTCCTGTGCTTTTTGCGCCAGGTAATACGGGTCAACGCCAATGCAATGCCCCCCAACCAGCCCGGGACGGAAGTTTAAAAAGTTCCATTTGGTTCCGGCTGCTTCTAAAACCTTATGGGTATCAATTCCCAATTTATTGAAAATCATGGCCAGCTCATTTACAAAAGCAATGTTTATATCGCGCTGGGCGTTTTCAATAACTTTGGCAGCTTCAGCTACCTTTATAGAATCAGCCTTAAATGTTCCGGCTTTAATTACCGAGTTGTAAAGATTATCTACAATCTCGGCAGTTTTAGCGTTGGAGCCTGATGTTATTTTGCGGATGTTGGCTACAGTATGTACTTTATCGCCCGGGTTGATACGCTCTGGCGAGTAGCCTGCAAAAAAATCAACATTGAAACGTAGGCCGGAAGCTTTTTCCAATACAGGCATACACTCATCTTCTGTTACACCCGGATAAACTGTTGATTCGTAAATAACGATATCATCTTTTTTAAGCACTTTTCCTATCAACAAACTCGCATTGATCAGCGGGCTCAGATCCGGCCGGTTATTTTTATCAACCGGGGTAGGTACAGTTACAATATAAATGGAGCATGCCCTTAAAGCTTCCGCTTCATTGGTGAAGTACAGGCCCTTTGGTGTTGTACAAACAGGAGTGATCACAGCGTTCAATTCCTCCTCACTAACTTCCTTGGTATGGTCAAACCCCGACTTAAGCTGATCAATGCGCTTCTGATTGATATCAAAACCAAACACTTTGTACTGCTTGGCAAACTCTACGGCTAACGGCAGGCCTACGTATCCGAGGCCAATGATTCCAATTTTGTTATTTTGTAGCATTTTTATTATTCTGTTTAAGGTTGTTTATAGCGATGTGTTGAAATGGCACTCGTGTTACCAGTGCGCAGTGGATGTTGTCAAAAATCATGAGCACATTTTTACCTTGTATTTGAACTACCTGGCCCGGCTGGTCGGCAAAAGCACCTTGTTTTACCAGCACACGGTCGCCCACTGATATATCCTGCAGATTAATGACCTCTAAATCTTTATAAAGGGTTAGGTTCCTTTTAATCTCTTCAATAACATTATCCCGCACAACAGCGGGTCTTTGCATATAATAAACGTAGCCCATAACCCCCATGCAGTACAGCACCATTGACTCTTCGCGAAGGTTAACCCGAACAAAAACGTACGAATTGAATATGGGGAGGTTAACTTCTTTTTTGCGGTCGGCCCATTGGCTCTGAACCTGCCTTACCGGGCAGTATGATTCAATGCCCTGCCGTTTTAACAATGTGTCAACCTTCTTTTCCCATCTGGGCCTTGTGTAAACTACCAGCCATTTTTTTTCATGTAATTGTTTAGGTTCCATAATATTTATTTTGAAAAGATCGTTGCTTGAGTTTATTCAATAGCTTCGCCATATCACTTACATGACCCCTTTCTTAAAAAATTAAAAAGCTATTTATTTAGGTTTACCGGGTAAAGCCCCGGGTTTAATACAGGTTAAATAAAGCCTGTCGTTTTTTATGCAGTGCAACCATTGGTTTTGCTGCAATTTTTGTTTTGGCGAATAAAAACTGTTAGTTCGGCACTATGTATAGCTTCGCCATACCACTTACATAGTTCTTCTTTTTAAAAATTAAATTTGAATTAATTGCCGGCTAAAGGCCGGTAAGCTCTTATAAAATATTATTTTCTGCTTTTTTCAGCAGCATAACCATAACCGCCATAAGCATAAGCCGGACGATTTTCTTTTTTAGCATCATTAAAAACCACCATCAGGTTTTTAAATTTTTCGTTATCATAAATATCCCTGAGGATGTCTAATTGATGTGTGCTCGTATAATTATACCTTACCAGGTAAATACTCTGATCTGCATATTGGGCAAGGCTAAAAGCATCAGCAACAGCGCCAACCGGTGAGGTGTCGATGATCAGATAATCAAACCTGTCTTTCGCCCACTCAAAAAGCATATCCATGCGTTCATCCAAAAGCAGTTCTGCAGGATCCTTGGGCAGTGAACCGCAACCCAGTACATAAAGGTTCTCTGCATTATCATAAGGCTGGATACAATCGTTCAATTCGTCTGTATAGCCTTGCAGAAAATCTGTAATGCCCCTTTGCTGCTCTATGCCCAATTTTTGAAGCAGATCGGGCTTACGCAGATCGAATTCCAGGATCAGTACCTTTTTATTAAGCATTGCCAGGGTTAAACCCAAATTGATGCTGAAAAATGTTTTGCCCTCCCCCTTCATACAGGAAGTAACCAGCATAACCTTATGCGGTGAATCGGGATTTACTGCTCCGAGGTTGGTGCGTATGTATCTGAAAAGCTCCGATATAACTGAATTCCCTCCCCTTTCTATAGCTATCGGGCTTTTAACTTCATTATGGCTTAATTCGCCTAATATTTTCACACCCGATATATAATTTAAGCTTGAAGAATCTTTAACTTTTACATTAAACTGCTCCCGTACATAGATAAATAAAGCAGGTAGTAACAGGCCAACAATACTTCCGCATAAATACAATAAAGATTGTTTAGGATATTCAGGTGTAGAATCGTAAGCTGGCTTATCCACTAACTGCGAGGTTGGGATAGTTGCTGATAATGACAAAGCTGTTTCTTCGCGTTTTTGCAATAAGTATTGATACAAAGTTGTTTTAACGCTTTGTTCCCTGCTGCGCTGCAGCAAGCCCCTTTCAAGAGCCGGTACCGAACGAACCCTGGAATCATAGTGCTGGTAGTTTGATTTCAGGTTGTTATTTTCTATAACAACCCCATTTTTAATATTTGCTAAATTCTCTTTGATATTAACACGCAGACTGGCTATCTGCTCACTGAGGTTTTGTACCAGCGGGTTGCTCAGGTTGGCGCTGTTCAGCATTCTGTTCCGTTCCAGTTGCAGATCATTAAAGCGGCTGATCAAAGTATTTAGTACCGGATCTTTTAATCCCATAGTACTGGGCACTACGCTAAACTGATTGCTTGAACTGCTCAGGTATTTTTCAAGAGAACGTATAATACCCAGTTGCACATTTGAAGCATCCAGCAATTGATTGTACTCTGTAGATTTTGTTAAGTTCAGCTGTGCGTCGCTGCTTGCGTCCACTGTTCCATTCTGTTGCTTGAAAGCTTCTATTCCTCCTTCAGCTGTAGAAAGATCCTGTTCCATAGATTTTAACCTCTTGTCGATAAACAAGATAGTATTAATGGCAGTAACGTTTTTCTTCTGTACATTTTCAATATTATAAGTAGTGATAATGGTTGTCAGAATATCAACGCCCCTGGCAGGAACAGGGTCTAACAAGCTCAAGATTAATGTATTAGACTCCTTTACTACAGGATTTACGTTGAGCTTGGTTGCACTGTAAGATGCAGCTTGCTGATGCAGGTTTTTAAATTGTATTTGTGTAAGCCTGTCGGCGTTTGAAAAGGCCGGGCCTTTATCCACTATAAATGAATAATCTTTGTGCTTAATTTGTTGTCCGTAACGGTATATCCAGCTTAATTCTCCGTCCTCCAACCTAAAAGTGCCGGCAGACAAACCTTTCAATTTTAGTTGTTTGCGATAAGCGAGTTTACCCAGTGTTTTGATTGTGATTTTAAAAGGGACGTCCTCAGCATACAGCTCACGTGTTTTAAGACCCTGGATATCAAAATAGGCCACATCCAGATTGAGCTTTTTTAGCGCAGTGTAAATCAGGTCTCTGGAGCGTAAAATCTCCATTTCATTGTCTACGGTTTTAGTTTCCATAAACATGTTAAGGTCACTAAACGCTGTTGCCTTTAAAATCCCGTCGCCTTTTTTATCATCAGGTATAAGCAAGGTGCTGGTTATTTTATACTGAGGTATAGCAAAATCAATATAAAGCCAAACAGCGCCCATACAAATAACAAACGTTATTAAAAATAGATACCAGCGTTTTAAATACGGCATCAGCTTATCGGCAAAATTTTCAGAATGCGCAGCGGGTTTAGAAATAGAATTTGCGGCCATAATATCAGTTTTTAACAATTGGCAATCGGTTTATTATATTATCTTCTTAACAACACGGCTGCTAAAACCGCCACTGCTGATATAGAAGCTACAACAATTGGAATTATCCGGGTATTTGAGCTATACTCAATAGCCTTGGCCCGGTCTGGCTCAACATAAACAATATCATTTTGCCTGAGATTAAAATAAGGCGAGTTCAATGTTTCCTGCCTATTCAGATCAAGCCTTTTCATAGTTTTATGTCCATCTTCGGTACGTATAATCAAAACATTATCTCTTTTACCGTACACGGTCATATCCCCGGCCATTCCCAGGGCCTCAAGCAGATTAACTTTTTCATCGTTTATAACAAATGTGGACGGCTTGTTGACCTCACCAATAACTGTAATTTTGAAATTTACGATCTGAACCTCTACTTCGGGTTTTTTTACGTGCTGGCTCAATGCGGCTTCGATTCCGGTTTGGGCCTCTTCAATGGTCATTCCCTCTATTTTAAAGTCACCTATCAATGGTAAATTAATGTTGCCATTTTTGTTAACCCTATAGCCTTTTGAAGAAGGATCTGCCGATGGATTTTTATTGCTGCTAAACAGCAAATTTGACTCTGGGCTAAGGCTATTCATTGTGATACTAATAATGTCGTTTTGACGGATACGAATATCAGGGTTTTGTACATCAGCTACCGAAGTAGTGTTTGCCATATTACTAAAATAAACCAGGTCTCTCCGTGGTGCACAGGCACTTATTGCCAGCAGTAACAAGAGGGAGCTTCGTGTAAGTATTTTCATAATCATGAGTGATAAGGATATGGTTTATAGTTGCTTTGGTTTTACAAATCAAATATATCTAATTGTCCATCAATACTATATATAATTTCACGATTGAAATTAAATTGTAAACAAGTGATTTTTTTTTACAAGAAGTGTAAAGAAACATAGGCTTATATTTACACATACTGTAAAAAATCTGTACAAAACGCAACTCCACCTGAGTAATTTTCGGAGATATTTTTTAGAGCTTTCAGGGGTAAAATGAAACTTTTTTTTTCAATATTTAATTAGTTAAATAATCCATTTATTAAGGTTAATAAAAATTAAAGAAGAGGTGATTTAAACGTTAAGATAATGTAAATAATAACGCACGAAATATGCCTGGTTTTACAACTTCACAAACGCTAAAATTAACACCGCTATGAAACAAAAAATGCTAAGATTTTTTTAAAATCTTAGCATTGTATTGTGAAGGATTCAGGTGGCTTTCAGTAACTATCGGATGACGCGATTTTTATAAAAAATTGATCTTATTTTTTAAATCTGCACCGGCTTATTCAACAGTAACCGACTTGGCCAGATTTCGTGGTTGGTCAACATTGCAGCCACGCATTACAGCTATATGATAAGCAAGCAACTGTAAAGGGATGGTTGCCAGTAATGGTAAAAAGGCTTCATCGGCATCAGGTATTTCAATACAGTAATCAACCATTTTTTCAACCTCCCGGTCGCCGCTGGTCACAATAGCTATAACAATTCCTTTACGAGCTTTAACTTCCTGGATATTGCTGACAACTTTTTCATACGAAGAATTTTTTGTAGCAATAAAAACAACAGGCATTTCTTTATCAATCAGCGCAATTGGCCCGTGTTTCATTTCGGCTGCAGGATAGCCTTCTGCATGAATGTACGATATCTCTTTTAACTTTAAAGCCCCTTCAAGTGCAACCGGAAAACCGCTTCCCCGTCCTAAAAACAAACAATTTCTGGAATCTTTAACTTTTTCAGCTATATTTTTAATTAACTCATTGGTGGCTAAAACTGCCTGAATTTTTTCAGGTATACCATTCAGTTCGGTTAAAAGGCTGGTTAACTTAGATGTTGTTAATGTACCTTTCTGTTGAGCAATGTACAAAGCCATTAATGTTAAAACAGTTACCTGCGCGGTAAATGCTTTTGTCGAAGCTACCCCAATTTCAGGACCGGCATGTGTGTAAACTCCCGCATGTGTGATACGAGGTATTGATGCACCTACCACATTGCAAATTCCAAAAATTGTTGCCCCTTTTTCTTTTGCTATTTCAATAGCAGCCATAGTATCAGCAGTTTCGCCCGATTGTGATATGGCAACTACTACATCCTTTTCGGTAATAATAGGGTTGCGGTATCTGAATTCAGAAGCATACTCAACCTCAACCGGTATACGGGAATACTCCTCAATTAAATATTCACCTGTTAAACCCGCGTGCCATGATGTACCACAGGCAACGATTATTATACGCTCAACGTTTTTCAGTTTTTCGGCATATTCTTTAATACCGCCCAATGCTATTTTGCCTTGTTCGCAATTAATACGGCCGCGCATACAATCCCTGATAGAACGTGGCTGCTCGTATATTTCCTTTAACATAAAATGATCAAAGCCTCCTTTTTCAAGTTCTTCCAGCTTTAATTCCAATTCTTGTATTAAAGGGGTTTGTATCACATTATCAAGGCGTTTAACTAACAGGCCTCCGCGTTTTACCAGCGCAATTTCATTATCTTTTAAATAAATTACATTTTTAACGTATTCCACAATTGGGGTAGCATCAGATGCGATAAAATATTCGTTATCTCCAACACCGATAACCAACGGACTTCCTTTTCTTGCAGCAATTAACTGGTCTGGGTTTTCCCTGTCCATAATAACTATGGCATAAGCGCCAATTACAGAATTTAAAGCCAGGCGAACAGCTTCCAACAAATCAATCTGTTCTATTTCCTGGATCTCTTGTATTAAATGGACTAAAACCTCAGTATCGGTATCGCTTTCAAACTGATGGCCGCGGTTAATCAATTCTTCTTTAAGTGTAGCGTAATTTTCAATTATACCATTGTGGATAATGTGCAGGCGCCGGTCATTTGAGCTATGTGGGTGTGAATTACGATCAGATGGGGCACCATGGGTGGCCCAACGGGTATGCCCCATTGCTATATGTCCGCTCCGGTCTTTATCTTCGGTGAAACCCTCCAGAAAGGATACCTTTCCGGCTTTCTTATAAATATTAAAACCATTGGTGTTTATAATAGCGATACCTGCACTATCATAGCCGCGATATTCTAATCTTTTTAAACCTTTAATTACTATGGGCCATGCTTCACGGAACCCAATATAACCTACAATTCCACACATAAGCGCTATTTTTTTAAATGAAATGCCTTCGTTGTTTAAAAACTAAATATCGTTACCCCGAATCAGCTTTGCAGTGACAGCCGTCACTTTTAAAAATGAGATTCATCACATTAAATTATGGCATTCCGATAGCTAAATAATTGGTTTTGAATAAAATGTGAAACAAAAAAAATTCCCCGGAATTTTGCTTCCGGGGAACTCTGTTAAGCTATAAGGGATAAAATCGCGAGTCTTATAAAAGGTTCAAAAATAATTTCAGAGAGAAATTATTTTACATTCATCATCGAAAAATAAAAACTGGTTTTAATCAGTTCTTTATTTTTTCAAGCCGGTTAAGTTCAAGTATCATAATATGCCCGCTCTTTTTCTCAATCAATCCTTCATCTTTAAAATTTGTTAAAGTTCGGCTAACGGTTTCCATAGCCATACCTGCCATGCCCGCCAGTTCTTCGCGGGATACTTTTAATAATAATGGATCGTCTGATTTTTTATTTAACCGCAACAATACCTGGGCCAAGCGTTTCCTTACCGAATTGTAGGCAAGCTCCAGCATTTGGTCTTCTTTTTCGGATATATTGTTTGAAAGTATCCTTAAAAACTGCTGACTAATTGCAGGATAGCGTGTAAGAAGCGATAAAATAATATCTTTTGGAAGCAGGCATACAGTGGCATCCTCAACCGCCACGGCTGTTTCTTTATAGACTTCATTTAACAGCAGGGCATTTACACCTAAATAATTATCAGCCTTATATAGCCCTGTCATAAACTCCCTCCCATCATCTGATAATTTCATGGTTTTAATACAACCGTCAAGAATAAGATATATACCGGTTGGCTGATCGCCCTCGTAATATAATATCTGTTTCTTTTTAACCTGGCGTATTTTACGGCTTGCTATTAAAGCTTTTAATTCGGCTTTTTCATCTTTCGAATTATTTGCCAAATTATCGAGGTTTTGCAGAGCCTTGGTAAAAGAAACTTTACGTACTTCGTTTTTCTTTAATCGGCACTCAACCGCGTTTAGCAATTCGGTACGGTTAAATGGTTTAATGATGTAATCATCGGCACCCATTTCCATACCTTTTCTAAAATCAAGCCTGTCTGTTTTTGCTGTTAAAAATATAAAGGGGATAATTGCTGTTTCCTGATTCTTGCTTATTAGTTGTAAAACATCAAAACCATCCATTTCCGGCATCATGATATCACATAATATCAGATCAGGTTTCATTTGGGAGGCTAAGCTAACGCCGGCTTTACCATTGTTGGCTTGTATTACATTATAACCGACTTGATTTAAAATCTTAGCCGCTAAGCTCCTCATTACGTCGTCGTCGTCAATGATAAGTATACATTCGTTCATGGTCAATAAGGTTAAAGTTATTGGGGTATTAACTCACTTTAGTTCTGATTATATAAAAAAATAATTTTTTTTCTAAAAACGTAACTTAATAAATCTTGAATCCGTTTAACACTCTATTATTTCTGACTTTCTGCCGGGAGCTATTCATATAAAAAAATTATTTACAACATAATTTTAGATACTGATTTGCCTCCGATCGGAAGTAAACTTTTATCGGCTCTTAATTCCCGTCTCCATAAAATATTTCGACGAGCATACAATAAATTGGTAGGGATAAACAAACTTACACTTTACAAAAACAGAATTAACACTCGTAAAAGACCAATTTATACCTGTAGAGGGTCAATTCAGCTATAAATACTCCTATTTGGTGTATCCACAGCTAATTTATACCCCCATCAGAACCATATAATTATAAATTTATTAAATTTATTTCCGTTTACCTGTAAAGTATTCTTTAAGCTTAGGTAAACTTTGAAATATCCTGAAATATACCGGCAATTCTTTCATGTGTTCCATCAGACAATTCAGGGTAGCCTATTATCCTTACCCGCTTTAAATTACCCTTGTATGTAATTAGATTTACCTCGATATCAAATTCTAAACCATTTTCCAATGCATTCTTAAACGCTTTCCTTACTAAATTTCTGCTGCGGCCCTCTTTATAAAATTCATAAGTTATACCCGGAGCAGGTTCTGTACTCTCAGGCACTTCTAATATCTCCTTTGTTATTTTACTCCAGGTAGCTGTATTATTTTTAAAATCTCTTTTCCATGTTCCAATACGCGCTATTTCATTGGTTTTATTCAGAATCTCTAACATCTTGGCATTTTCCAAATCCTTTAGTTTTAAGGCAGAAATGTCTTCCGTGCAAATCAATAGTCCCCCAATTACGTTATTATAATTGTACCATGGCCTGATATCCCATTTGATCCATAGCTTAGAGCCATCTATCTTTTCTACAAATTCTTCATCGCATTTATTGACCTCCCCGGTTAACGATATTTTATAAATTTCCTTAAGTTTTGTTTCAAGTTCGGGTAAAATATATTTGTGAACGGTCCCTATTAATTCCCTTTCCTGGCAACCATAATCAATTAACCATTGATTTGAAAATGCCATGTATTTCATATCCTTATCAAGCATAGCAATTGCATAAGGGGCTTGTGAAACAAAAGTTTTATATCGTTCATCAATAGCTTTATTGATGTTTTCAAGCAAGCTGTTTGCTTTTTTTGAATCCCGATATTTTTTATAACAAGCCGAGAAATTAGAAGGATTAGAAAAGTTAAGTACTATGGCAAGCTGTTTTTTATTGAATTTTTTTTCATGCAGATATTTTTCGGCCAGCTCCATTTGCAGGGTTCTGTAATATGAAAAAATGCTAGAGTTATATCTAGCTTTAAAATCCCTTTTAAGCTTGGATTCAGATATAAAATGCAGTTTGGCAAGCGGCGTAATTCCCGGGAATCCGGTTAGTAAACAAGATTTTAATGTTTTTACTACCTCATCAAGTATCTTCTCTCCTTCAGAAATATTATTCTCGGGATCGGGGAAACCGTTTAAATATCCTTCTGCTTTTTTGCTTGTGACATCTGATACATATATAAAAAAGCCTTTTACTTTTTCGTTTTCGTAATCTGGAGTAAAGGTAGCAATGGCGCGTCGTATTTCGCCCGACGGGGTTTCGATTTCGCGCTCAAACCGCTGTACTTTGCCCTCCAGAACCCCTATTATAAATGGCAGGTATTTGTGAAAAAAATCACCCAATAAATCCTGCATCTTTATTTTATTAACCATCTCATGCTCACCCTTACCAAACCAATCTAAATAAGCCTGGTTGGCATACCTGCATATTAAATTTTGATCCCAATAGGCAAGCATGGATAAGCTATGATCTGTTATATCCAGATGGTCCCAGTCAATCAGGCTTTTATTAACGTTCTCTAACATGAAATTCAGGACATAATAAGGTTATAAAATCATGTTTATTTGGCAATAAATATGATTATGACGGCATATTGGTCAATTAAAAATAATCATTTAGAACTTAAATTCACAAATTATCTTGGGAGTAATAAATAAGAGCATACAAGAACAGTAATAATACTTTTATCAATTGACTTTTTGTAGTAATAGTACAAACTTCACAAGCTATTCAGATCAACTTCTGAAAAAGCGCGCCTCAATAATTATAAACGAATGATTTTTTTTAGATTCTGATACTCTTCGATACATATAAGTTATATGTATTGATCATTTTTCAAATTCAGAAACAAATAATGTAATATTTTTGATTTTAATTGGGTATAAATTGCCATAAATGCAATTTTTATTGACTTAATTTTTTATATTTATCGTAGTTTTTTACTAAATATAAAAAATCATTAAAAAAATTATCAAATATAGCGAAGAAAACACACTTCTTTCTTTAAAAGAGGGAAATATATCTGCATTTGAAAATATTTATCACCTGTATTGCACAGATCTTTACAGTTATGCCTACAATATATTAAGAAATAAGGTTATTTGCGAAGAAATTGTACAGGAGACTTTTTTTTCATTATGGAACAAGCGCTCCGAATTAAACATAACTCATTCTCTCAAAGCTTATTTATTTACAGCTATTAGGTTTCAAACGTTAAACTACCTCAAATCTGAAAAGGTAAAAAGGTACTATGCCGAAAGTTATTTCAATTTCGAGAAAATATTCTTTGATAATTCAAACGAAGAGAATATCTATTTTTCCGATCTGAGATCGAAAGTTGAAAACGAAGTGTCCAAACTCCCCGAAAAGTGCCAGCAAATTTACAGGTTGAGCCGCGACGAACATCAGTCCATAAAAAACATAGCAAATTTATTGAATATCTCTCATAAGACCGTCGAAAATCAATTAACTAAAGCGTTAAAATACTTACGCTCATCATTAGGTGACTTTTTGATGTAATCATCTTTCCCATTTTCATATTTTCCTACCGTTTTAACAATTATTTTACGCTTTGATTGCATATTTTGTGACAAATGTTAATTTTTTATAAAAAAATCTTAAATAAGCATAGGTGTTTTGTATTCCTGAGTTTACTTACATATAGAACGCTGTAATAAATTGCAGTTAAAATGGATGCGAGACAAAGAGTTTGAAACATTAATTGATCTGTATTTAAAAGATCAGTTAAGCATGGAAGAAAAATTTAAAGTTGAGGAATGGCTAAGGCACATTACTGATGAAAGCGCGTTCGGCAATTTAACAGAAACAGAAAAGGATGCTTCTCAAAGCAAAACCTATGCTGACCTCATGAACAGGATAGGACCGGTTGGTAGCCCCAAACGTACATCTGTTATAATAAGGATGCGACTATGGTTAAAAGTAGCATCATGCTTTGTTTTACTGGGCATTGCTGTTTTTGCTTTCAGTAACCAGCTCAAAGATATTTTTAACATACAACGCTACACGTCGGTTGCAAACTCGGCCGGCCATATTACAAAAAGTATCCTTTCAGACGGTACTATTGTCTGGTTAAAGGGAAACAGCAAATTGAGTTATCCGGTGAAGTTTCAGGGCAATTTGCGTAATGTTGATTTGGAGGGAGAAGCGCTTTTTGAGGTTGCTAAAGATGCTGCCCATCCGTTTATCATTCATTGTGGTGTTTTAACTACCCGAGTGTTGGGTACAAGCTTTAATATAAAGAGAACTTCAAATAAAATAGAGGTGAATGTTTTAACGGGTCGGGTTTTTCTGAGCTCCGCCAATGCAGCTGCAGTTACCTTACGCCCTCACCAAAAAGGGACATTCTCTGAAGTAAAAAAAACAATTATACAGGAAACGCATCCGGTTGTAGAAGTGGCCTCACTTACCAGGGGAACCGAGTATGACATGTTTTTTAACGACGCCACTATCGGTGAGGTCTTACACCGGATAGGAAAAAAGTTTGAGGTAAAAATTAACTATAAGGCCTTACGCCCCAACAACACCCGCATAACGGCCGATTTTACCGACCAGTCGTTAGTAAACACGATGAACATGATGTGCGAGGCGCTTAATCTTGAATTTGCAATTAAGCAGGGCGCGGTAACCATAACTGATAACCCAACTAACTGATCAAATAAATAACTAATTAACTAAAACTAAAAGAAAGGCGTATGATTAAATAAAAACCCTCTTCACAAAAAAAGCAGAGATGTTGAAGCCACCTCTGCCCTAAATTTTCCCAGGTCTTTTATTAATAAGATAACCCATTGCTGTGGGTAAGGGATTTTTTTGTCTCATTCCATTCAAAAATCAACAAAACAAACAAATGTATGCAAAAATGTAAGGAAAAGAAAAAGGTTCTTTTAATTAAGCTTATGCGAATTTCAGTTTTACAATTTATGGTTGTGATTATGCTGTCAGGCGTTGCATTCGCTAATCCTGATTATGCGCAGGATATTTTAAATAAAAGGCTTTCGATCAACTTAAAGAATGTTACCCTGGAAGACGCGCTCAATAACATTAAAAATAAAGTTGAGGTAAAATTTGTTTACAGCTCCAGCATAATTCCGCTTAAAAGCAAGGTAAGCGTTAATGCCAGTCAGGAAAAGCTAAGCGACATACTGAATAAATTACTGATTAAACTGGATATTGACTATAGCGTAAACGAACACAGCGGTTACATCATCTTAAAAAAAAATCACGAAGTAGCCTCAATTAGCGAGGCTAAGGATAGCAGTAACTGGATAGCCAGTATTAAAGACCACATCGTTACCGGTAAAGTCACGGTCAAAGCCGACGGAACCACCTTGCCAGGTGTAAGTATATCTGTTAAGGGCACAAAGGCAGGTACCGTTACCGATATGGATGGCAATTACCGGATAACTGTTCCCAATAATGCCAGTGTACTGGTTTTTACCTACATCAGTTTTGATACGCAGGAAGTAACCGTTGGCGAATCGACAGTGATCAATATGCAGCTTACTCAAAATTCAAAAACACTTAGCGAGGTTGTAGTAACAGCTGCGGGTATCAAGCGTGACAAATCATCATTAGGCTACTCGGTAAGTACCATAAATGCCGATAAGCTGGCTCAGAAATCAGAGCCCGACCCTTTAAGGGCGTTAACCGGTAAGGTTGCGGGTGTAAACATTCAATCGTCGGGTGGTGTTGCCGGTGGCGGTACTAATATTACCATCCGCGGTAATTCCTCTTTGAACGGCAACAATCAACCTCTGTTTGTGGTTGACGGTGTTCCGTTTGATAACTCCAGCTTTACCAATGTTGGCGCTACCAGCGTAGGAGCATCTGGGGTTACCAACCGTGCTTTTGACCTCGATCCGAATAATATTCAAAACATGACGGTGCTTAAAGGCGCAGCAGCAGCAGCCTTATATGGTTCAAGGGCCGCCAATGGCGCGGTGATCATCACCACCAAATCTGGCAAAAAGCAAAGCCGTAAGGGTACCGAGATTACATACAGCACTTCTTATGCCTTTGAAAATGTATCGGGCCTGCCAGAGTATCAGGATAAATATGGTCAGGGTACCAATAATGATTACAGGCAGGGCGTATACGCTTCGTGGGGACAACCTTATGTAGGTGTGCCAAGTTTACTGCCTACCCGCACTACGGTACCTGCACAGCTAACCCGGCAGTTCAGTTCGGCCGTATTTCCGCAGTTTTATGAGTCCGATGGTATTACCCCCATCCAGGTTCCCTACAAGTCTTATGCAGACCAAAACGTAAAAAACTTTTTTCAAACAGGTAGCGTGTACGAAAACGCTGTTAACATATCTTCGGGCAGCGAAAAAGGCAATTTTACAGCTGGTTTATCCCGAACCACTAATACTGGCGTAGTACCCAATAACGAAATTAACCGTACTTCTATCAATATAGGGGGTAACATCAAGCTCGATAATAAATTTTATGCAAGCGGTTCCATTAACTATGTAACTACCAGGCAAAAAACACCGCCTATCGGTGGTTCTACCGGCTCCATCATGTCGGCGCTCATGTACACGCCTACCAGTTATGATTTAACACACTATCCCTACGAAAATCCTATTGATGGCACCAACGTGTATGATTATACCGGCGTCGATAACCCTTACTGGTCTGTTAAACATAGTGTTTCCACAAGTGATGTCGACCGATATTATGGAAACTTAGTACTGGGCTTTGATCCCCTGCCCTGGTTAAACATTCAAAACACAGCAGGTTTTAACGCTTATACCGACAGGAGGCTAAACGTAAGGGGAAAAGGTTCATCATCCTACCCTAACGGAAGTATAACTACTGATGATATTTATCGCCAGGAGCTTGACAATACCTTGCTGGTTACCGTAAATAAGGCTATAAATAATAACCTTACATTAAAATGGATACTGGGTAATAACATTAACCAGCGCTTAACCAACCGTAAGGCATTTTATGGCGATGGGATGATTGTTGCCGATTTAAATACCATTACCAACACAAGTTCCATTACCCCTGTTCAGCTGGTAAACAACCGCAATATATTGGAGCAACGGTTTTATGCCTTCTTTACGGATATTACCTTAGATTATAAAAACTATGCTTCATTAAATCTTGTAGGCCGTAATGATATATCATCAACACTGCCACCCAATAACCGCAGCTACTTTTACGGTGGCGCCAATGGTTCATTAATATTTACCAAGGCATTAAATATTCCTGACAACATCCTTAACTTTGGTAAAATAAGGGCGGGCTATACCCGGGTGGGTAATGAGGCATCAGCCTATCAAACAGCCGAGTTTTATCTTGTTAATTCACCACTCGGGTCGTCATCGGGTACCGGTTCAGTAGGTACGCCATTTACTCCCGCCGGCGGGAGCACTTACAACTCAGTTACCCTGGCAAATTTGCTTACCAATGATAATTTAAAACCCGAGTTTATTACCGAGCTGGAATTAGGTACCGAATTACAGTTCTTTGATAACCGCATTGGGCTCGATTTTACTTATTACAGCAAAAAAAGCACATCGCAAATATTTGAAGTAACTGCTGCTCCTTCATCAGGTTTTACCACCCAGATACTCAACCTGGGCAGGGCAACCAATAAAGGTATCGAGGTTGGGCTTAATTTTTCACCGTTCCGCAGCAGCCAGGGCTTCAACTGGGATGTATCAACCGTGTTTACCCGTAACCGCAATATCATTAATGATTTGGGTGGCTACCAGAAATTTGTTTACGGTGGCGCCGATGGTACCAGCAGTGTACATATTGTTGGTCAGCCTTACGGCTTAATTAATGGTACGGCTTATGCCCGCGACGCGTCTGGTCAAATCCTGATAGATCCTAATACAGGTAAACCGCTCATCTCTGGTTCCCTGCAGCCTATAGGTAACCCCAATCCCGATTTTATACTGGGCATCACCAATACGTTCAATTTCAAAGGTTTTTCGTTAGGTGTATTGTTCGACTGGAAAAAAGGCGGCGATATTTACTCCAACACGGTTGGCCAAATGATGGCCCGCGGCGTAACCAAAGACACGGAAAACAGGGAAATAGTTATCGTATCACCCGGGGTACTGGGTAACGCATCTACCTTGCAACCCCTGCTTGATGCCAACGGTAAGGAGATCCCTAATAACGTAGCCATATCTTATGAAGATTATTTTTTTAGTGGTGGCTTAGGGCCCGGAGGTGTTAACGAAGGATCTATATTTGATGCTACCGTATTTCGCCTGCGCGAAGTATCCCTGTCATATCAGTTACCCAAAAATGTTTTAAAGGGAACGCCATTTGGCTCGGCAACCATTTCTGTAAGCGGCCGCAATTTGTGGTACTATGCACCAAACTTTCCTAAATACACAAATTTTGATCCTGAAGTAAGTTCATTAGGTGTGGGTAATTCACAGGGCTATGATAACCTGGCGGTTCCCACAACTAAAAGATTTGGTATTAACCTAAGGGTCAGCTTTTAAGCAACAAAATTAAACGTATTTAAACTAAGTATTTTTATGAAACTCAGAAATAAAAGATACATTTTACTGCTAACAGGTGTTTTGCTTGCGGGTAGTTCGTGCAAAAAGTTTGTAGACATAAACGCCGATCCTAACAACCCTACAACAGCACAGTTGTCATTACTGCTTCCATCAACAGAAATATCGCTGGTGGCCAATATGTACCAGCTCAACAGCGGCACTTCAACTTTCGTACAACAAACCGTTTTCTCTACCGGGCAAAGCCGTTTTCAGCAACAGGGCGATGATTTTAGCAACTCATGGGATGGATTTTACAGCCAAACCCTTAATGACCTTGAATTGGTTATCAGCAACGGCACGGCGCAGCAGCAATGGGGTTATGTATCTGTAGCCAAATTTGAAAAGGCTTATTTATATAGCTTAATGGTTGATATGTGGGGCGATATACCTTATGCCTCCGCCGAACAGGGCCGGCAAAATCCAAACGCCGCGTTAGACAAGGGCGCCGATATTTATGAGAAGCTGCTGGTTTTAATAGATGAAGGTATAGCCGACGCCGGTAAAGTAACCGCGACAACGCTGGTGCCATCTTCTGCGGATGTGTTTTACGGAGGTACTAAAAGCTCATGGATAAGCATGGCTAATTCATTAAAGCTAAAATTATACAACCAGATCCGTTTAGTTGACCCTGCCCGCTCGGCTACAGCTATTAAAGGCATAATCAGCAGCGGGGCGCCGTTAATAAGCAGCAATACCGGCGATTTTACTTTCAAATTCGGATCTAATCAAAACCCCAACAACCGCCATCCCTGGCACCGGGCCGACTATCAGGCAGGAAAAACATTTTATGCCAGCCAGTCATGGATAGATATGTTATTTAACAGCGATGATCCCCGTTTACGTTATTTTATCTTCAGGCAAAATGCTACGGCTGGCTTGAATAACTCCACCAACAGCAACGGCTATTACGGCCGTAATCCCGGCGACGGTACCGCCGCCCCGGCAGATCAGTCGCGCCGGTCGGTCTTTGGCATCTATCCGGCAGGTGGTTTATATGATAACAGTCCCATCAACAACCTCACAGATGCAAACATTTATTTGGATAACACCGGCGCTACGGGTTCGGCAAAAGTGGTAGCTGTTACCGATGGTACAGGCGCCGGCATTATGCCGCTCATCACCAATGCCATGGTTAAATTCATCAGGGCCGAAGCCGCATTAACCTTAGCGACCGGCGACGATGCACGCCAGAATTTTAGCGATGCGGTAACCGCTAATTTAAATAGTATAAGTACCTACGCGGCTGCAAATGGCGGTACAACATTATCAGTCACGGCTATAACTGGTTTCGTAAACAGGTTGCTGGAGCAATATGATGCCGCAGATAACAGCGGGAAGCTAAACCTGGTAATGACGCAGAAATACATTGCCGATTTTGGCAATGGCATGGAGGTTTACAACGATTACAGACGAACAGGCTTGCCGGTTTTACGCACACTGTTATCGCCGCTTAATGTGTTTCCGCTCAGGCTTTATTATTCGCAAACAGAATTGTCTGCCAATACCTTTTTTAGCGCTAACGGCAGCCAGCTTCAGGTAGCACAGCAAATTACGCCCGTTTTTTGGGATAAATAATATGGTTTACTGATAATTTATTGAACCTAACTAAATAAACATGAAGGATTACCAAACAAAAAAATATATGAAAAATCTCATACTGGTGATGTCACTGGTTTTGATGGGATTGACAGCCTGTAAAAAGGTGCATTACGAGTGGGAGGCCTATACTTATACGGCAGTCCCTATTGTAACCATCGATACCACAAAATCAGCGCTGCCTACACGGCAAACCGCTAAAGTTGCCTTTTTTAACCTGAAAGACCCCAATTTGGCTGGCGAACAATTTTCGTTCGTGCTTAGCTCGGAAGCTTTGGGTACAAGCGGTGTAAAATCAATTGAAGTATACAGCAGTTTCAACAGGGCCGAAGCAAGTGTGCCGGCCTATCCAATTGTTATTTCTTATCCGGGTAACCAGTATCCAAACATCGCACAGTTTCCGCTTCCGAGCATAGTTGGTACTAATGATAAACTGTTTGATACGGCAACCGATTTGCCCAAAACGTACACATTTACTGCGGCACAACTGGCGTCTATAACAGGCATATCTCTAAATGATGTTAAGGTGAATGATTACTTTTTATTCAAGTTTATTCTGAACCTGAATGATGGCCGTAGGATAGTTACCTTCTTTAATAACATTGTTGATGAAGCGCGGGGCGAACCCGGCGATTGCCGTACCGGTGCAAGGTTTAAAAGCCAGTAACCGGCAGTAACCAATTTAAAAACCTGTAACATAAGTTGCGGGTAAATAGAAGTTAAACCCGTAAAAAAGCTAACATGAGCATGAACAAAAAATATATAATAAAAGCAGTAATGCTTTTATTACTAACGCTTGCTGTGCCAAAATTATACGCGCAGGAAGACACGCCGGAGGTAAAAAAAACAGTTATTGCCGGTAAACAGTACAGCCAGGAGGTGAGTGCTATTGCAGGCAAATCTGTTGTAAAAAAGGCGCTGCAAACCATTGTTGATCTACAACCGCAAACCCTGGCCGATCATATCCTGCTTACCGAAATACCCGCGCCACCGTATAAGGAAACCGTAAGAGCCAAAAAGTTTGCCGAGATGCTAAAAGCCGCCGGAGCAGATTCTGTATGGACTGATACGGCCGGCAATGTAATAGCCAAGGTTAAAGGTCGTAAGGGCAAAAAAACAGTGGCGTTGGAAGGACACATGGATACCGTTTTCCCCGAAGGAACCGACGTTAAGATAGCGCACAAGGGCGATACGCTATATGCTCCGGGCATATCTGACGATACCAGGGCGCTTGCCGTAGTACTCACCGTACTTAAAGCAATGAAAAAGAACGAAATAAAAACCGATGCCGACCTCCTGTTCATAGGCGCAGTTGGGGAAGAAGGCCAGGGTAATCTGCGTGGAGTACGAAACCTTTTCAGTAGTTCGGGGCCGGGTAAAATAGATTCGTACATCGCCATTGACGGTACCAGTGTTGACAGGGTTGTTCACCGGGGTTTAGGCTCGCACCGTTACCGTATTACATTTAAAGGTTTGGGGGGGCATTCATCAGGTGCGTTTGGCTTGGCCAACCCGCACAATGCCTTAGCCCGCGCTATTCATTACTGGGTTTTGGATGCCGATAAATTTACCCGCGAAAAAGGTGTAAGAGTTACTTACAACGTTGGCGTAATTGGCGGCGGAACGTCTGTTAACTCCATCCCCTTTGAGTCATGGATGGAGGTTGATATGCGGTCTGAAAGTCAGGAGCGCCTGGTGGGGATAGATAAGATGCTGCAGGATGCCGTTCAAAAGGCACTGGCAGAGGAGAACCAGATGAAACGCCTCGGCCCTAATCTTACCGTTGATGTGAAACTGATTGGCGAACGCCCTTCGGGTATGGAAGACCCCAGCATTCCATTTGTGCAGCGGGCCATTGCTACCGCGAGCTTTTTACAAGCCTCTCCCAGTCTGGGGGTAGGTTCAACCAACTCTAATATTCCTATTTCAAAAGGTATCCCGGCAGTTACTATCGGCAGTGGGGGCAAATCGGGCGGCGCCCATGCTTTGGGCGAATGGTGGCTTGATGATAAACGGGCTTATGTAGCCACACAAAGGGCCATGTTACTATTGCTTACCGAAGCAGGTATGTCAAAATAAATCAGGAACTAAACACTATTAAAAAATAAACCATGATCAAAAAACTTAACCGGATGCTTGTTTTACCCACGCTGTTTTACGCGTCGGTATTGCAGGCACAAACAGTTCCTTCACCAAAGGAACACTTTGGTTTTAATATTGGAGATGATTACCAGTTGGCAAATTATACGCAAACGGAGGCGTATTTTAAAAAGTTGGCTGCCTCTGACCGTGCACGATTAGTGGATATCGGCATGACAGAAGAAGGAAGGCATCAATATATGCTCATCGTTTCATCACCCGAAAACTTGAAAAAGCTTGATCATTACAAGGATATCTCTCAAAAGCTGGCCCATGCCGATGCGCTTACTGATGAGCAGGCTAAGAGC
This sequence comes from Mucilaginibacter sabulilitoris, assembly GCF_034262375.1. Lineage (NCBI taxonomy): Bacteria > Pseudomonadati > Bacteroidota > Sphingobacteriia > Sphingobacteriales > Sphingobacteriaceae > Mucilaginibacter > Mucilaginibacter sabulilitoris. The sequence continues at coordinate 1,626,896 of NZ_CP139558.1, read as the reverse complement.
CTCGCTGCCGAAGGAAAATCAGTAATATGGATTGACGGCGGTTTGCATGCTACTGAAGTGGTTGGCGCACATCAGCTTATTGAAACCATGTGGCAGCTGGTAAGCCGTACCGATGCCGAAACCATGAACATCCTCAACAATGATATTATTCTGTTGGCACATGCCAATCCCGACGGGCAGGAGCTGGTATCAAACTGGTACATGGGCGAAAAAGATCCTAAAAAACGCAATACCAACGTACCCCGTCTTTGGCAAAAATACGTTGGGCATGATAACAACCGCGATTTCTACATGATGAACATGAAGGAAAGTCAGAACATCAGCAGGCAGCTGTTTGTAGAATGGATTCCGCAGATCATGTACAACCACCACCAGCGCGGTCCGGCAGGTTCAGTACTGGCCGGTCCACCCTATCGCGACCCCTTTAATTATGTGTTCGACCCATTGATCGTGACCAGTATTGATGCAGTTGGCGCTGCCATGAACAACAGGCTTAATGTAGAGGGTAAACCAGGATATACACAACGTGCAGGGTCACAGTTCTCAACCTGGTGGAATGGTGGTTTACGCACTACCCCCTATTTTCATAACATGGTTGGCTTACTTACCGAGATCATCGGAAACCCAACCCCCGAAACCGTGGCTTTGGTTCCGGAGCGTCTGATTCCGAATGGGGCAACTCCAAATCCTATTGTTCCGCAAACATGGCACTTTCGTCAATCTATAGATTACTCGGTATCCTTAAACTACGCGGTGCTTGATTACGCTGCACGTTACCGCAGCGAATTACTATACAATATTTATCGTATGGGTAAAAACTCCATTGAGCGCGGCAGCACCGACCACTGGACGTTTTATCCAAAGTATATTGATTCTATAAACATGGCTTATAAGAAAGAAAAGAAGCCATCAAAAAAGGACAGCGTAGGTGGTGCGAATTCATCGGGCGAGTTTGCTTTTGGCAGGGAAGGCGATATCCCGGCAAAATATTATGACCAGGTGCTGAAAGACCCCAAGAACAGGGATGCGAGGGCTTATATTATCCCGGCAGATCAAACCGATTTTCCAACTGCCGTTAAGTTTATCAATGCCTTGCTTTTATCGGGCATCCAGGTTCAGAAGGCAACTACCGACTTCAGCGTGGCAGGCAAAAATTATCCGGCGGGCTCCTACGTCGTTAAAACAGATCAGGCTTTCCGTCCGCATGTGATTGATATGTTTGAACCACAGGACCATCCAAATGATTTTCAATACGAGGGCGGCCCGCCAATTAAACCTTATGACGCTGCCGGCTGGACACTGGCATTCCAAATGGGCGTTAACTTTGATCGCATGACCGAAGGTTTTAACGGACCGTTTGAAAAAGTGCCTTACGGTAGTTTGCAATCGCCTCCTTCATTAAATCTTACTACGAATGCAAAGGCTGGTTATCTGATAAGCCCGTCCATCAACAATGGTTTTATAACGGTAAATGATTTGCTTAAAGCGGGTGCCAAGGTTTACCGTTTACCAAACGGTGTTACAGGCATGCCCGAAGACGGGCCAGGTACTTTTTATATTCCGGCATCCGTCGAGGCAAAAACGATACTCGCTAAAGAAACCAAAAGCCTGGGCCTCAAAGTTACGGGCGTAGAGAAAGCCCCTGCAGGGGGCGTTAAAATTTTTCCAACGCGTATCGGGGTCTGGAATACCTATGGTGGCTCTATCCCGTCGGGCTGGGTACGCTGGTTAATGGAGCAATATCACTATAACGCGCAAATCATTTATCCGCAAGAGATTGACGCGGGTGACCTTCGTAAAAAATACGACGTACTGATCTTTGTAACCGGCGCTATTCCTCCGCTTGGCAAGGGAGGCGATGTTTCCGAATTTCGTAACAAGCAGCCATCTGCCGATTCGGTAGCGGCAGAATTCCGCCCATGGATTGGTAAGATCACGGCCGAGAAATCCATTCCTCAGCTTAAAAAATTTATGGAAAGTGGCGGCAGTATAGTAACTATTGGTACCAGCACCAATTTAGCCTATCATTTAGGCTTGCCTGTACACAATGCTTTAGTAGTAAATGGAGCCGATGGTAAAGAGCGCCCCATATCCGCATTAAAATACTATATACCAGGTAGTTTGCTAAGCACTCGCTTTGAAACTTCAGAGCCCGCCAATTATGGTATGCCTGCAGAAAATGACGTTGATTTTGACCGGAGCCCGGTATTTAAACTGGATGCTGATGCTGATTCAAAAGGAGTAAAACGCCTGGCGTGGTTTGATACCGATAAGCCATTGCACAGCGGTTGGGCATGGGGGCAAGCTTATTTGAAAGATGGTGTGGCTGCTTTTATAGCGCCTGTTGGTGCTGGTAAATTATATGCTTTCGGACCCGAAATTACCTTCCGCGGCCAGTCGCAAAGTACATTTCGGTTATTATTTAACCAACTGTATTTCAGCAAATGATGCAAACAAAATTATATTGATGATTTAACAAAATATCAAAACTTTTTTTCATGCTTAAAAGAATCATATTGCTTAGTTTTTTCTCGGGCGTTGTGTTTATAGGCTTTGCACAGAGAAACACGGAGAAAGAAAAAATCATAGCATCCATACAAAGTAAGGAAGCAAACTATGCTAACATAGCTCATCAGATCTGGACATATGCAGAGCCGGGGTACCTGGAAATAAAAAGTTCCGCTTTGCTTCAGGACCAACTAAAAAATGCCGGGTTTGATATAAGAGCAGGTGTTGCTGAAATCCCTACCGCATTTGTGGCTTCTTATGGCAGCGGCGAGCCTGTTATTGGTATTCTGGCAGAGTTTGATGCATTGCCCGGTTTATCTAATATAGACCAACCCGAGCAAAAAGCATTGGTTAGTGGTGCAGCAGGACACGGTTGCGGCCATAATTTATTCGGCACAGCATCTGTGGCAGCAGCTATCGCGATTAAGGACTGGCTTAAAAATTCAGGTACAAAAGGAACTATTCGTTTATATGGCTGCCCTGCTGAGGAGGGTGGATCAGGCAAAGTGTACATGGTAAGGGCCAGGCTTTTTAATGATGTAAACGCTGTGCTGCACTGGCATCCGGGTAATGAAAACTCGGCGGCCATTGAACCATGGCTTGCTAATAAAAATGCTAAGTTCAGGTTTTACGGGGTTGCTTCACATGCATCGGGAGCACCCGAAAAAGGGCGGTCGGCATTGGATGCTGTTGAAGCAATGGATAACATGGTGAACATGATGCGTGAGCATATCCCTTCAGATACAAGAATCCATTACGTAATTACGCATGGCGGGGAAGCGCCTAATGTGGTGCCTGCTTTTGCTGAGGTTTATTATTATGTACGGAATCCTGAAATGCAAACCGTTAAAGAGATTTGGGAACAGGTGGTAAAAGCAGCCGAAGGAGCAGCTTTGGGCACCGGAACCCGGATGGATTATGAGGTAATTGGTGGTGTGTATAATATGCTGCCAAATTTAACCTTATCCAAAGTGATGGATAATAATCTGCGGCTTGTAAATGGATTTACATATACCGAATCAGAAAAACAGTTTGCTGAAAAAATACAGGCCACCTTAACGGGTAATAATAAAACCATTCCTTTAGCAGAAACCGAAAAAATTAAACCCTTTAGTGTTTCAACCGAAGCGGGAGGGGCCTCTTCGGACGTAGGCGATGTAAGCTGGACTGTTCCTACCGCTGGTTTTATTGCAGCAACATTTGTACCCGGTTCATCAGGCCACAGTTGGCAAAATGTGGCGGCGGCGGGTAGTACTATTGGCACCAAAGGAATGATGGTGGCTGCTAAAACCCTGGCTCTTTCGGCATATGACCTGTTTAAAGACCCAGAACTGGTGAAGAAAGCCAACGCAGAACTGGCTGATAAAAGAGGTACAGATTTTAAGTATGATGCTATGCTTGGTAATAGAAAACCGGCATTGGACTATCGTAAATGATTTATTTAAAATAATTAATTACCATGGTATACAACTAAAACTTATCTTATGAAAATAAAAAATTGTTATGCTATCGTTGCATTGTTATGCCTGTGGGTTTCTATTGCGGCAGCACAAACCATACCATCTCCAAAAAGCTTTTTTGGTTTTAATATTGGCGATGATTATCAGCTAACCAATTATGCCAAATCTGCGGAGTACTTTAAAAAGCTGGCCGCGGCATCTAACCGCACCAAACTGGTAGATATTGGCCTTACCGAAGAGGGGCGCCATCAGTATATGATGATCATATCGTCGCCGGCTAACATCAAAAATCTTGCTCAATACAAGGATATTTCACAAAAACTGGCGCGGGCCGAGGGCTTGTCTGACCAGCAGGCGCGGGCACTGGCCGCTAAAGGCAAGGCCGTTGTTTGGATTGACGGCGGCCTGCATGCTACAGAAGTTGTAGGCGCGCATCAGTTAATAGAAACCACGTATCAGCTCATCAGTCGTAAAGACCCGGAAACTATGCGGATACTGGATAACGTGATTATCCTGATGACGCATGCCAACCCTGATGGAATGGAGCTTGTATCAAACTGGTATATGAAGGATAGCGATCCTAAAAAGCGCAACCTCAATATCCCACGCCTGTATGAAAAATACATCGGGCATGATAACAACCGCGATTTTTACATGATGAATACTAAGGAAAGTACTAATATGAACCATCAGCTGTTTTTGGAATGGTTCCCTCAAATTATGTACAATCATCATCAAAGAGGACCGGAAGGTTCGGTACTTGCTGGCCCTCCCTACCGCGATCCGTTCAACTACGTTTTTGATCCGTTAATGATAACCGGGATAGACGCGCTTGGAGCAGCTATGTACAGCAGGCTTAATACCGAAAACAAGCCGGGTTATACAAGGCTCACCGGTTCAAGCTTTTCTACCTGGTACAATGGTGGTTTGCGCACCACCACACAATTCCATAATATGATCGGTTTGCTTACCGAAATTATTGGAGGCCCGACTCCCGAGAATATCCCGGTTGTACCGCAACGCCTTATCCCCAACGGGGCTACGCCAAACCCGGTTTTACCGCAGAGTGTATGGCATTTTCGCCAGTCGATAGATTATTCTGTATCGCTTAATTACGCGGTACTTGATTATGCCGCACGCCAGCACGATGAGGTGCTTTTCAATATTTACCGTATGGGTAAAAACGCAATTGAAAGAGGCAATGAAGACCACTGGACACTATCGCCAAAACGCTCAGAAGCTATTACGAAGGCCTATAAAAGTGATCAGAAAGATACAAGCAAACGAGCTGGTGCAAGCGCTGGAGAAGGTAACCCCGATGACCCGATGGGCTGGAGCACAAGAGGTAACAATATCCCTATAAAATACTACGATTCGGTGTTGAAAAACCCGGAGCTTCGCGATCCGAGAGGTTATATCCTACCTGCCGATCAGCCCGATTTCCCAACCGCTACAAAGTTTATTAACGCGTTGATCAAGGCCGGCATTCAGGTTAATAAAGCGACAGCAGAATTTACCGTAGCCGGCAAAAAATATCCGGCAGGCTCCTATATCGTAAAAACCGCCCAGGCGTTTCGTCCGCATGTGCTGGATATGTTTGAGCCGCAGGATCACCCAAATGACTTTCTTTATCCGGGCGGCCCGCCAATTAAACCTTATGATGCTGCCGGATGGACGCTGGCGTTTCAAATGGGGGTTCATTTTGATCGTATCCTTGATAATTTTAATGGACCATTTCAGCGTATTCCATACGGGCAATTGCAATCACCGGCAAAACAAACGATTGCCGTAACTCCGGGAGCAGGTTATTTACTAAGCTCACAGATAAATAATGCATTCATTGCCGTTAATGATTTACTTAAAGCAGGGGTTGAAGTTTACCGTTTACCTAAAGGTGCGGCAGGTATGTCAGAAACCGGAACTTTCTTTGTGCCGGCCAGGGGCAATGCCAAAGCGGTGTTGGCTAAAGCTGCAGATAAACTGGGCGTAAAAGCTACAGGAATAGCCCAGCGCCCCGCCAATGCTGTTAAAATATCATCAATGCGTATTGCGCTTTGGGATATGTATGGCGGCTCGATACCTTCAGGTTGGATCCGCTGGATCATGGAGCAATACCATTTTGCGTATGATGTGGTCTATCCGCAGGATGTGGATGCGGGTAACCTGCACAGCAAATATGATGTGATCATATTTGTAACAAGGGGCATACCCCCAATTGGCGGAGAAAGGATAAACAGGAACAGCTTATTTGGTGACCGTGAACCCAAACCGGAAGACACACCGGCAGAATTCAAAAACAGGCTGGGTAAAATAACTGCCGAAAAATCAATCCCACAGCTTAAAGCTTTCCTGGAAGACGGTGGCTCAATAGTGACCATCGGGAGCAGCACAAACCTGGCCTATCATCTTGGTTTGCCTGTTCATAACGCCCTTGTTGAAAAGAACAGTAAAAATGAAGACAAGCCATTGCCCGGAACCAAGTACTATGTACCAGGCAGTATCCTGAGCGTAACTGTTGACCCAACTATACCCGCCGCCTGGGGAATGAACAATGTTGCAGACATTGATTTTGACAACAGCCAGGTTTTCAAACTGGATAGTAATGCTGCCGAAAAAGGGGTTAGACCTATTGCCTGGTTTGCTACAGACAAACCGCTTAGGAGCGGCTGGGCATGGGGACAGAGTTATTTAAAAGATGGTGTTGCCGCCTTTGTTGCTCCCGTTGGTAAAGGTGAGCTGTATGCCTTCGGTCCCGAAATAACTTTCCGTGCACAATCGCACGGTACGTTTAAATTACTTTTTAATCAGTTGTACTCCACCAGTAAATAAAATCATAGTTATAGATCCTTACATGTTTCTGAAATGCCCGGTTATGCCGGGCATTTGTAGCAAATACAAACTTCGCCTTAAAATTAATGTGCCCTACCCTGTTCGCTATCGGCACCGCCGGTATCGCGTTTGGCCGGTACATTGGTTAATCTCCCAAAACTATAGGTAAATGAGAGGGTTGCCACCTGCGTGTCTACAAAGTTGTGATAGGTTGCGGTAGCGCCCACAATATTGGTAATAGTACCGCTTGGACTAAACGATTTAAATACATCCCGCACATTGAGCTTGATTGAACCCTTATTGTTTAATACTTTTTTCTGAACAGCAGCATTGAGCATGCCTGTAGGTATTGAAACAAACTGGCCGTAAGTGCCACTGGTATTAAACCAACCACTTAATTCAGCGTTCCATGTTTTTGATAAAGTGAACTGATTATTACCATTGGCGCTAAACGTATTTTTTGACTGATGAAGGTAGCCTGTGTAGAATTCGCCCTGGTAGGTATTGTTATATACTTCGGCGTACAGGTTTACCGTCCACCATTTGGCAGGCTGCAAATTGGTATTGACTGAAAAATCCAGTGTTTTCTGTTGCCCTATGTTGCCTGTAGTACTAACAAACACATTGCCGTCTTTATGAATGGTTTCATTTTGAACGTCGGTTGTATAATTATAAGCAACCGCTACAGTAAACAAGCTTTTATAACTATAGGCCAGTTTATAATTATCCGTAAACTGCGGTTTCAGGAACGGATTGCCGGAGAAATAAGTAAACTTGTCTACAAAGAAGGTAAATGGGTTTAAGCTTCCGTAGTTTGGCCTGCCGATCCGGCGGCCGTAAGAAAGAACCAATACGTTGTGACCCGCGGTGTCCAAATTGTAGGAGAAATAGGCCGTTGGAAACAGGTTGGTATAATGTTTAACAAATGATGAATCGGCTTTTTGGGCATTTCCCAACTGATGTCCATCTCCGTTGGTATTTTCTAACCGTAGGCCGGTTTGCAATGAAAACCTGCCAAAGGTTTTATTGAAATTAACATACGCGGAGTTTATATTTTCTTTGTATAAAAACCGGTTGGTATTATTATAATCAATAACGTTTACATTGTCAATCACATTAAAGTAATTAGCGGCATTATCCGTATTTACATAACTGCTCTTAACACCGGCCTCCAGCTTTGCCTTGCCTTTAAGCGGGTGGGTATAATCAGCCTTGGCGGAGTAAATATTGATGGTAGAAGGCAAATTATCAGTCAGCGTTTGCGAATTTGTTAGAGTACCATCGGGCAAAAAAGTATTATTTACAAATAGCTGATTACTACCTGCGTCATTGTGAATATAATCCAGGTCGAATGTAAGCGCCCTGCCCGCGCTATCAAATTTATGAGTATAGTTTACATTAATACCCTTGCTGTTAAATTTATTTTTGGAAGTATTGAGGGTGTTAATGGTCGAATCCAGCTCGCCGCTTTTGCCATATAACAAGCTGTATACCGGGCTGCTGTCGTGATCGTTTGACAGGTTGCCGGTAAATACTATACCCCAGGTTGTTTTTGGCGATATAAAATAATCTAATCCTGCCTTGATATTGGTATTATTGCTTGAAGGCCTGAAATAGGAAATATCCTGCAGAGATGAGGTAGGCTCTCCGTTTGTATCAAAATAATTCCTGTCTATCTCGAGCCTTCTGAAAGTTTTCTGTTTGTTGTAAGCAACGTTTGCAAAAAAATTAATTTTATCTATACGGTAATTAAAGTTGATGCTTTCATCCATGCGGCCATAAAAACCCTGGGCAAAATTCGCTGATACTACCGCATTAAAACCCCTGGTAGTATTTTTTTTAGTTTTGATATTGATTACGCCCGCGTTGCCTGCAGCATCATATTTAGCCGGCGGATTATCCATCAGCTCTATCTGATCCAACGACGAAGATGGCAGGGAACGCAGGTAAGTTGCCAGGTTTGCCGCCGAAAGATAGGTAGGTTTATCATCAATCATTACCAATACACCGCTCTTCCCCTTAAAGGTAATATTGCCATCTGCATCTATCTGTACACCGGGGCTTTTGGCAAGCACTTCCAGTGCGTTGGCACCAGTATTGGATATCAGTGCCCCAACATTAACTACTGTGCGGTCAATCTTTTGTTGTACATACGATTTTTGAGCTGTTACGGCTACCTCATTCAATTTTTTCCCGGCCAGCGATAAATTGAATGGCAATAAACTGACCGCCTTTTGTTGAGTAACAATTACAGGACCGCTTTGATAATTTTTATAGCCTATATAAGTTACTTTAATGATATAAGTATTATCTATTAGGTTTTGAAAAATGAAACTGCCATCCGGATTGGCCAGTTTGGTACCTGTTACTGACGAGTCTTTTGCTGTAAGTAAAATCACAGTTGCCCCATCGAGCGGCTTCTTAGCATCATCTAAGACCACTCCCGAAATTTTACCATTTTTTGTTTGAGCATTAGCACGGTTGAATAGAAATATTGAGAATAAGGTTAAAAAAAACACTTGTGGTAGTTTCATAACTATATGACATCGATTTTACTCATGTCGTTACACATTGACCACTTTTTTAACAAAAAAGTAATATTAACAATTATAAAGCTTACCTTATTCTAAACCACCTGGCAGTTCATGAATTGTAATTGCGAACTTTGTTTATATCAGGGTGCGGATTATTTGGAACAATACATATAGTTGATTCACAAATTCAAATTAAGCTACACATGCACGAAAACTTACTACTTTGCCTGGGACTAATCATCAGCGTTTTATTTTTAGTTTTGATTGCAAGGCGTTTGGATATACCCTATCCTATTTTTCTGGTTATAGCCGGACTCGTGCTCGGATTTATACCAGGAATTCCTGGTATCCATATTGATCCCAATCTCGTATTCCTACTTATTCTGCCTCCCATTCTTTTCGATGCGGCCCAAAATACATCAACTAAGGCATTGTGGAAATGGCGGCGCATAATCACCGTTATGGCGCTTGGTTATGTAATGCTTACATCAACAGTGGTGGCATTAGTATCTTGCTGGCTCATTCCGGGATTCACCCTTGCTCAGGGTTTTCTTTTGGGTGCAATCATTTCTCCGCCCGACGCAGCCGCAGCAACCTCTGTGTTACAGCATGTGCGTTTGCCCAAAGGGCTCGTAGCTATTCTTGAAGGAGAAAGCTTGCTCAATGACGCAACCAGCTTAACAATATTCAGGTTTGCCCTTGCAGCAATAGTTAGCAATAACTTTGTCTGGTATCATGCAATCGGCAATTTTTCGCTCGTAGTTGTATCGGGAATAGCGATCGGCTTATTTTTTGGACTGGCTTTTTATGCAATTTATAAATGGTTACCAACAACACCAAATATGGATATCGCACTTTCATTCGTATTACCTTATCTAATTTATCTTAGTGCAGAGGCCGTTCATTCATCCGGCGTACTGGCAATTGTTTCCGGAGGGGTGTTTATAGCTTATCAAAATCACTTTATTTTTGCGCACACCAGCCGGCTAAAATCTAATGCAGTATGGCCAGCTGTAGTTTTTATATTGAACGCTGTTATTTTCTTTCTGATAGGGCTGCAGCTCCCTGACATTATGCAGGGAATAAAAAACTTTCCGCTTTCTCAAGCGCTATTCATCGCTATAGCTATTTCGGCAATTATTATTGTGGTTAGGCTTATTGCCGGTTATATATCATCAATATTCACCACTTTCATCAGCAAATATATAACGGTAGCGGTAAGCCATCCAGGCTGGCGAAACCCAATGATAATCAGCTGGGCTGGTATGCGTGGTGTTGTATCTCTGGCATCTGCGCTATCGATACCCTTAATGTTACCGGGTGGGCAGCCTTTTCCATATAGAAGCCTCATCCTATTTATCACCTTTACGGTTATTATTGTTACACTTGTTGGGCAGGGCTTAGCCTTTCCGTGGGTTATACGTATGTTGCGACCGGAAACCCTTCCCGGCGAAAAACAGGATCAGCAGCAATTATTAGAGATTGAACAACGTCTTTTTTCAGCCGCTATTGATGAGCTAAAGTCAAAATATCCAAAAGATGTTGAGGAGAATGGCATGATTAAAAACAGGATGGACCTCTTAGTTTTCAAAAATGGCGTGTACGAGAACCTTGGTGACGATGATGGAAAAAAAGCTACAGCGGTAGCTATGATCAAAAGATATAAAAAAGTAATGATGCAAATTGCTGAACATGAGCGCAAACAACTGCATGTTTTCCGCCGTAAAGCGGAGTTTGACGATGACGTTATCCGTATAATTGAAAGGCGACTGGATTTGGATGAAGAGCGACTGGAAGATAATATTGATTAACTTTTGTGCCGTGGCTGGCTCGTTTATTTATCGATATTATTCATGCAGTACCAAAATAGCCTTTACAGAACGGTTCATGATCTGGTTAACGGTACTCCGGTTAAACAAACGGTAAATAATATTGTGGTGATGTTTAACCAGGCACAGGATATCCGTTTCATTATTTTCGATAAATTCCATGATACCGCTGAATGGGCTACTGTCTTTCAGGTAATTAAACATAAGTTCGGTGTGAGGAATGAGTTCTTTCAGCCGGGCCTCCCCTGTTTGAATATGTTTAGCATCTGAATTTTCTTCCACATATAATACCTGCATTTGTTTGGCACGGAATGCTTTGATCATTTCGTTGAGTGCGGTTACATCGTTGGGAGATAGCTTTGTTTCATAATCTGTAGCCAGCGTAATAACCGGAACATCCGGAAACCGGCTCTCCAGGGGAATGATCAAGGTTGGCGTTTTTACTTTAGTAACCATCATACTGGCGTTACTGCCTACAATTCCGCTCAGGCCCGTAGCACCAGTGATTCCCATAGTTAACAGTTCCACAGCGTGGTTGTCGATATAATTGGTTATAACCGTTTTTAAAAAGCCCACATCGCAAAGCGTGGTAACTTCTACATTCTTAAATTCTTCTTTAACTGTATAAACCGATGCCCAATCCCTTAACGCTTCTCTTTTATTACGGTAGTAATCTTCAATAAAAATGGCATTATATGTACTGTTATTAATGCCTTCTGTAGGGTGAATGGCATGAATAGCGCATACTTCTAATTTCAGCAATACAGCGAGCGACATGGCATATTCCATTGCATTTGCAGCGCTGGGTGAAAAATCAGTGGCAACCAGGATCTGTTTCATTTTTAATAGTTAGATGTTATATAAACAAATGAAATAACATAAACAGTAACATAGCTAAAATAATTGATACGGGCAATGTTAATACCCATGCCAGTGCGATGTTTTTCAGGGTGTTATTATTAAGGTTGCCTTTGCCTCCTGAAGCCACCATGGCGCCGGCGATACCACTGGATAAAACGTGTGTTGTACTTACCGGCAGACCAAATGCAGTACTCAGGCCGATAGTAGAAGCGGCAATTACTTCTGAGGTTGCACCCTGGGCATAGTTCAGGTGTTCATTGCCAATTTTTTCACCAATAGTCACTACAATCCTTTTCCACCCAATCATGGTACCCAGCCCGAGCGAAAAGGATATGATGGCAATCACCCATATCGGTGCAAAATCAGTTACATGTTCCAGCTCATTGGCGGCAGATGTAAGTATTTCTTTTTCATGTCCGGATAACATCACCCGGTTATCTTTTAACAGTTCCCTGATATCTTTAACTACGCCTTCCACCTGTTTACGGTAACGATAGGTTTTAGCCACTTCTTTCTCGTTCTTTTCTGCCAGGGATGCTTTCATTTGATTGACCGCTGCGACAAGTTTCATTAACACTGTTTTTTTATCAGTATTATTATGGAGTTTGTTACCAATTACCTGTTCTGTTTGATTCAGTGCGGCTGTTACCTTGTCCTTAGGAACAGCATGATTGACAGCAAAACGGGCGGGCAGGAAAGCAATCAGGATAAGCATGAACAAGCCCACTCCTTTTTGCCCGTCATTACTGCCATGAAAAAAGCTGACCAATGTACAGGTGGTGATCAATAGCAACCGGATGTGTATAGGCGGCCGGTCATTTTCACCTGATGGAATATGGAAAAGGGCATGTGATTTGGTTACATGTTTCAGGAACAACATTAGTAAAGCGGCTGCACCAAAGCCAATAATTGGCGATAGGATGAGTGACGAACCGATTTCTTCTGCCTTTTCCCAATTCACTCCAGGCCCATTATAATACCAGGTAAAAGCCAGGCCCGCACCTATCATTGCACCTATCATAGTATGTGAGCTGGAACAAGGAATGCCCAGGTACCAGGTACCAAGGTTCCAGATGATGGAAGCTAACAGTACTGACAAAACAAGGCAGGCTCCTATACTAACAGGAAGGGTCATCAATGTGTCGAGTGGCACAAGCTTCAAAATACCCATGGCAACAGTAACGCCGCCCAGGAAAACACCTAAAAAATTCCATGCGCCCGACCATGGTATTGCGTGTACCGGTTTGAGTGCTTTGGTATAAATCACAGTAGCAACAGCATTAGCTGTATCGTGAAATCCGTTTACAAATTCAAACCCGATGACTGACAGGATACAGAGAATAAAAACTGCCACAAGGTAACCGCTTAGATCAACCTGGCCTATAAAGGGAAAGATAACCGCGATGAATGAATGATGCATAGAACAACGTTTGTGACACCAGGTTTGTATAACCTGCTGCCTGCATCTCAAATAACAGCTTCTCAGGTTGCTTTAAAGCAAAATCCAAGTTAATATATTATTACCTTATTGCTTAAACTTAAATAGGTGTATTACCAAAAACCCTTGCTCATATGAAAGAGAATTTACTTTATATACTATTGTGGAATTTTCCTTCATCTTTTAGGGTTTATTTCCCGGAAGTACCTTTTAAATCCTCTTGTTGTAATTATCAATAAACCACTTTAAAGCGAGATTTCGATTTGATTTTTTGTAAGCCAAAACTACTTCTGTACTGACAGGGATATCCGCCAGTTCAATAAACGATAACTTCAGATAGTCATATTGTTGCCTGAGCGATAATGGTAAAATGGAAACTCCCAGCCCGGCTTCTACTAACTGTAAAATAGAGTTTACATTGTTGGCCTCATGGACAATGTCTGGCTTAAAACCCATGCGGTTACATATCTCAATCAGCTTGTCATTATAGTGAGGGGCATATTCTTTGTTATAAAAAATGAATGGCTTATCTTTTATAACGAGGGCGAGTTCTTCTGTATTATTGACTTTTTTATATTGATTACTCATAACCACCATAAACGGGTCAAAAAACAATGTTTGCAGTTGCAGTTTATCAGAATGTACCGGGGCTCTTAGTATCCCTACATCCAGCGTGCCCTGTTCAAGTGATTCAATTTGTTTAATGGTGGGACGCTCATATAAACTTGTTTTTATGTACGGAAATGCCTCCCGCATAGCCTTCAAAACTACAGCCAGGTGGGGCTGATAAAGAGAACTTATATAACCTATAGCCAGTTCTCCGCTTTCGCCCAGGTGAATTTGTCTTGTCATGTTTTTACTCTCTTCAAGCCTGGCAAAAATGGCATCCACTTCCTGCTTAAAGTATTTGCCTGCGTCGGTTAATATAACCCTTTTATTGTTGCGCAGAAAAAGCTGTACCCCTAACTCTTCCTCTAACTCTTTAATCTGCCTGCTCAAAGGCGGCTGCGAGATAAAAAGGCTCGCTGCTGCTTTTCTGAAATGCAGCTGTTCGGCAACTGTTTTAAAATATTGCAAATGTCTTAATTCCATTCTTTGATACCTTATAAATATCAATAATTGATAAAATTGATATTTTTCAAATATCACAATATCAGATAGTTTTGACAAATCAAAATCAATACAATTATGGAAACAGATTATTCGCACAAAGCTACAAATGACGAGATCAGAGCAAGATTTGATAACGATGTTGATCGCTTTTCGAACCTCGACACTGGTCAGGCGACAACCATTGATGCGCCTTTAACTATGGAACTTTGCACAGAGGCTGCAAAATATATCAATCCAAATGCAAAAAACCTGCTCGATATTGGTTGCGGTGCGGGCAACTACACACTCAGAATGTTGAGCAAGATCAGCAATTTAAATTGTACATTAAATGATTTGAGTATGCCCATGCTGAGCAAAGCGCAGGAACGCGTAAGCTCACAAACGCTTGGCCAGGTTACCATTATACAGGACGATATGCGTAACCTCGATTTGCCGGATAATCATTTTGATATTATTTTGGCCGCCGCCACGTTGCATCACCTGCGTGATGATAATGATTGGGAGGCCGTTTTTACCAAAATATATAAAACCTTAAAACCCGGCGGCTGTATATGGATATCTGACTTGATAACCCATGATTCATTGCCGCTCAACAAGCTTTTTCATGATAAATATGCTGCTTATTTAGAAACGCTTGGAGGAGCAGAGTACAGGCGGAAAGTTTTAGATTACATAGCTCATGAAGATACTCCCCGTTCTGTAAATTATCAGACGAATTTGTTAAAAAAGGTTGGCTTTACCAATGTGGAAATACTGCATAAAAACTCTTACTTCGCCGCGTTTGGAGGTGTTAAAAACTAAAAGATCCCGGCTGGTTTAAAAACCAGCCGGACTAATCACACCATAGGAAGTGGCTTACGTGTATATGAGTGAAATTACCATTGGAGAGCGACTGGGAATTTATCGCGACTATCCGGTATCTAAGGGATGTACTTCGCCTTTTGCCCCCATCTGGATCAATGAAATGGTTAGGCGGCAGGGTTAATTTCTGCCACCTTCATTATCTATTTTTCATATTTCCAGAATCTGCCTTTACCCTCGGCTATCCATTCTATTGCTTCTTCCATTCTTTTTTGCCGCGTCGCGTCAGTTTTGGCATCACTTATCCAAATAATATAATCTTTGCGAAAAGAGTCAGATTTGCTTTCAAAAACGGCTTTAGCTTTTGCATTACCGGCCAGTTTTTCCGAAAAATAGTCCGGCATTTCAAGCACTTTGGGCTTATCAGATTTCGGCGCCATTACTTTTATTCCCTTTTCATTCAAAACCATGGCTTCCTTCAGCATCCCGATAAACTCCTCATCAGGTGGCAGATCAGACAACTTTGTAACTTTACCTAGAAAACGTTGAATGGGTTTCAACGTCTTACTATCTTTCAACCGGGCATCATTCATTAACTCCGCTTTTAAAAAAGTAAAAGAGCAATGGTTTTTATAGGAAGCTATCACACACATAAAATCTCCTTTATAGTCAAAATGCGGGAAACCCCATTTGATCGCTTCTACGACATCCGGGCAATTGTCATGAATAAGCTGTCGCCAGTGTTCTAAAACAGGTTTTGCAAAATCTGCAGATGTGGCTATGTACTCATCAACCTTTGGATCAAAGTTTTTCATATCTATCGGATCATCGGTAAATATTTTTTCCAGTTTTCACAGATTACCCACAGGTTTATGGCAAATAACGGCAAAGCAATGGGCAAACCAGAGGGTGCCACAATGCTATTTGTAAGTACAATACCTATCATAACCGGAAAAATTACAATTGCCCCTAATGCTCTTGTTTTGGGGATAATAAAGAGTACTCCACCCAAAATTTCGGCAAAGCCTATTAAAGGCATGAGCCAGCCTATTTCCATAAAAGCGGCTCCCATTTTTTGCATTTTCTCGGGCATGTCTGCAGGGACAGGCATATAATTCAGGAACTTATTTAACCCCGCATTAATAAACATCAAACCAAAAAGCAGGCTTAATACAAAAATAATTTTCTGTTTCATAAAGGCTTATTTGTTAAGAATCAATAACAGATCGTCTAATCTTTCGAGTGTTGAAGTCATTCCTTCCTGCATACCCATATTGATTACGGTTTCCAGATCTTTTAACGATTGATAGGTAACAACTGTTTCAACAACAGCATTAGCGCCCAGGTCAGTAAAAGTTACATCCCAGTTTGCACGAGGTAAATCGGGATTAACTTCCCCTTCATTATTGCAAAACGCGTCCAGGGCTGTGTAGTTGTCAATGGGATGAATGGTGAGGTAATCTGTACGGCCCCAGTACTCTGTACCGTTAGGTTCAACCATAGCATAAATCCAATGCCCGCCCTCGCGAAAATCCATTGATTTGGTTTTAGTGGTTAATGGCTTGGGCGCAAACCATTGATCGAGCAGTTCGCTTTTGGTATGAGCATCCCATACTAATTGACGGCCGGCAAGAAATTCCCGTTTGATGGTGAGCGTGTTTTTTTCCTTGTCTACAAGGAAGTCGAATTGCAGGTTATTTTTCATTTCCTTTTTTGTTTTGTATGGTTAGTAAAAAATCATCGAGCTGGTTATAACGGGTTTCCCATATTTTTCTGAACTGTTCTATCCACTTGTCTATCTCCTTTATTTTCTCCACTTCCAGCTGGTAATAGATCTCGCGCCCCTGGTACTCCTGTTTTACCAATTCACATTCTGTTAATATTTTCAAATGCCTGGAAATGGTTTGCCGGGTAGAGTTAAAATGTTCGGAAATGGCATTTGGTGTCATAGCCTGTATGGCAATGAGCGCAATAATTGCCCGCCGTGTAGGATCTGCTATGGCTTGAAAAACATCTCGTCTCATTGGTTTGATAATTATGAAGCTGATCAGTTGCAAATATATGTGCAGCCGATCAGCTTCGCAAATTTTTTCATGTTTTTCTTAAACTTGACGGCTCTAAACAGGTAACCTCAGCTCGTAGCGTGAACTTTGGGATGATCTCTGCCGCCACATATCAAAAGAAAAATGAAAACGATTTTTATAAGGGGCTCATTATTTCTTATCCTCTCCGGTTAACAATTTAAAGCGGGTATTTAGATCTTCATCCGGCGAAACCAATATGTTAGTCACGTGCATTGTTAACGTGGTTTCTTTTGGATATTTCCAAATTGCCTTTAAAATCACTGTAGTTGTATCATGTGCCGCCAATGAGATTTGGCCTAATGGATATTTTTCAATATTGTAGTCGCTTGCAGCTCTCACGTGAAACGGAACATCGCTGTTATTAAACAAATGCACTAGCAGAATAGGTTCGCCATTTCTTGTCTGCCTCTCGGTTGTAGCCTGCACTGCAGCTTTAAAAAACGCTTCCGCCTCAGTTGGTCTGGCAATGATATAGTCATCAAAATATAAAGCCGTGCGGCGTGATATTAAGGCTTCTTTAATTCCCTCAGTGGTTTTATCCTTTGCAAAAACAAGTGTCATGGGGCGATGCGTTTTTGCATATCGGGGATACATGTCATAATGTTCATCGGTATTGCACAGCATTGTCAGGTTATATTTCATGGCCAGCCGATGTGCAATGATATTATAAACGCCCGAGTTAACTACTTCGATACCCGACAGTATTTTTTTGTCCAGTAGTTCTTTATGAAATGAAGTAAATATTGCCGTATCTTTTTTATCCCACCAGGAATAACCGGGATGGTTATAGGAAACGAATGCGCCCTGCTTTTTGGCTTCAAGAAAAGGGGCCAATAATTCCTCATGGGTCATATTATCCTTCATGACAAACTGTTTCTTCCCGCTCTTCATATAGTTTATCGGCAATATGTTTGCATCAGTAAGAAACAAGGCATTGTTATGATAAGGTGGTACCCTTGGCGAAATTTCGACTCCTTTGATAATTAGCAGACCTTTATTTTTAGCAGCGTCTGTAGCTATTTCATATGATTTATTATAGTCTCTTTTTATTTCGTCCGGAAAGCCTTCAAAATCAATATGCTCGGTGATTGAAATAGCATCAAGTCCGTCCCGCAACGCTTCATTTACACGAAAAGATGGCCATACGTGTCCGTCAGAAAATACGGTGTGCATGTGAAAATCGCATTTTAGCGTTTTATAACCCGGTATATCGGGAAGAAAAACGTGCCTTTGAATATCTTCTTTTTCCTGTATCTGCGCGGATGTAGTGCGCATAAGCGTAAATAGTATCAGACATAGCATTATGATCTTTTTCATCGTTTGAAATTATTTTTATCAGTTGTTTAGTAATAGTTGGCAATTGTTGATTTTTTCTGCAGCAATCGTTCTATACAGGCAATGTTGACGAATTACCTGTACACAATTTATCTGCGTTCATTTAGTAGTATAGTCTGAAAAAGGAGTGTATTGTACTGTTAACAAATCACTATTATTATGTTAAGAGTTTGTGCGTAGGCTACTTAGAAGAGTGAATAAGTACGCTTTGGGTAGAGGATTTAAAGCTCGCTGAACTTCAGCGTGCATCTAAACGCTGTGTATAACGGTTGTTTTATATTTTAATGATCTTCCGTTTCTTTTGGAAAATACCGCTTTTATTTCAGCGATAATTGACAGTGCGATCTCTTCGGATGTTTCTGAGCCAATATCCAGACCGACAGGCCCGTGAATAGTTTCCAGGTTCCGTTCCGTTATAACGGTTCCGTTTTCCCCCAGTTCATCCAGCAGGCGTTCCAGTTTCTTCTTTGGCCCTAAAATTCCGATATAAGAAGGGTGTAAAGGCAAAAGCTCTTTCAGAAAAGCTATTTCATAATTATAGTTATGGGTCATCAGCACAAAGGCCGTCCACTCGCTTATTTCCAGGCTATCTAAAACTTTGTCAGGTTTGGCAATCAATAATTTTTTAACAGATGGGAAGCGCTCAGCAGTCGCATAATTGGGGCGCCCATCTACAATGGTGGTATTCCAACCTAATACAGCAGCAATCCTGATTAGTGGAATAGCATCATTACCGGCCCCAAGAACAACCAGGGAGATCAGCGGCTTAACACACTCTACAAATACGGTATAACCCCGGTAAGAAGTAATAGCTGAACTTTGGTTATCCAACACATTTTTTGCATCCTCCAGTAATTCATTTTTATAAGGCAAGCCATCCAATCCGTTGGAGATGATTTGATCATTACCCAAATACAAACAGGAACCCGGCTGTGACCTTTTCCTGTCTTCGATAGAAAAGGCAGTAATCAGTACGGAATAACCGTTTGAAGCTATAGCAGCCTTCAATAAAGTTATCGGATTTGTCTGTTTATCGTTTATAGGTTCAATCAGAATATGTATAATGCCATTACAGCCCAGGCCAACACCAAGCTTGGCGTCATCATCATCCATCGTGTCGTAAGTAACCAATAGTGGTTCCTGTTGCATGATGACCATCCTGGCTTTTCGCAAAGCGTCACCTTCAAGGCAGCCGCCGCTGATGGCGCCGGTTAATTGCCCGTCTTCCGTGATCAGCATCCTGGCACCGGCCTTGCGGTAAGCAGAACCTTCCACAAGCACCACAGTGGCCAGTGCGGTTTTCTTTTGCTCTTTTAAAGCTTTCTCGTAAGCCGCTACGATGTCTATAATTTCTTTCATCTTTGAACGGTTTACGAATTGAAAGTTTTTGATAACATACTATAAAGTACCTTGATATTATCTGGCTTAAACTGTATTTAAATTAAATGGTAGTTTTCTGATCCGTTTTCCTGTTAAATCATATATGGCATCAGTAAGGGCTGGTGCAAAAGGAGGTAGACCCGGCTCACCCACGCCTCCGGCATCCGCTGTATTTTCCATAATATGCACTTCAACAGGTGGCATGTCGCTCATACGCGGCATCAGATAGTCGTAAAAATTTTTTTGTTCTACTAACCCGTCTTTAAAAGTGATCTCATGAATGGTGGCCGCACCCAGCGCCATCAAAATGGAACCTTCAACCTGCGCCTTAATAATATCGGGGTTAACGTACCAGCCACAATCCATCACCGCCCAAACATGGTCGATCTTCACTTTCCCATCTGCTTTCCTGGAAACTTTTACAACGTGGCCTACTGTAGATTCGAAACACTCAGTTATGGCTACGCCGTATCCTTCGTTCTTTTTTTTGTTTTTCCAGTCCGATACTTCTTCTATTCTATTTATTAGCTGCTGGCAACGCTCATCTTTTAAATATTTCCTTCGGAAATCTAACTGATCTTGCCCTGCTAAAACAGCCATTTCGTTTATAAAACTTTCATAGGCAAAACCATTTGTTGAAGCATAAACCGAGCGCCACCACATATTGGGTAAAGGCATTTCGTACGGCACGTCTGCAAAACTGATATTTTTAACACTGTCAAAATAAGGTTTCAGGAAACCTTCTGTAGTGCTATCGTTTGCCTTATCCCTTTTGTCATTATTCCAATGATCTATATTTTGACCGGCCATTTTAAACTTCAAAGCGCTGATCTCGCCGTTTTCAATTGATCCTTCTCCCCTGTAAGAGATCCCGGCGCGATATGGGCCCTGGGTAATATCATCTTCCCTTGTCCACACTACCTGTACAGGTGCGCCTATTTGTTTGGAGATAGCAACAGCTTCTTGAGTATAGTCCAAAAAAGCTTTCCGCCCGAATCCCCCTCCTAAAAAGGTCATGTTCACAATTACCTTTTCTTTAGGCACCTTAAATTTATCGCTAATGTCGCCCTGTACCCAATCCGGGGCCTGTATCGGTCCCCAGATTTCTATTTTATCATTTTGATAATGGGCAACACAATTCAACGGCTCCATGGCAGCGTGCATCTGATAAGGTGTTTGATAAATCACATCTATCTTTTTACCGGCCTTTGCTAAAATCTGACTGGGTTCGCCCTGTTTTTTAAAAAAAAGTCCTTCCTCTTTTTTAAGTAATTCTTCATGGGCTTTATAAATATCACTGGTGTTTACATGCTCAAAACCACTGTCATCCCACTCAACATGTAAGGCTTTTCTGCCCTGCATAGCTGCCCATGTAGAATCAGCTACAACCGCAACGCCGTCACGTGTGGTATTAAAAACAAACATCTGCACCTTAAATACCTGTTTAACACCAGGAACTTTCAAGGCTGCAGAATCATCAAAGCTTTTTACTTTGCCACGTAACCTCGGATTGCGCTCGACAGAAGCGTAAAGCATCCCCGGCAATTTTTTATCTAAACCGAAGATAGCTTCCCCATTGGTTTTCAAAGGGGTATCCATCCGGGGCAAAGGTTTCCGGATCAGTTTATATTGGGATATTTCTTTAAGTTTAACTTCCTGAGGAGCCGGAAGCTTTGACGCCTCTGTTACCAGTTCTCCGTAATTCAATTTCTTTCCGGAGGGTTTGTGAATAACGTAGCCCGACTCGGCATAACATTCATTTGCAGGGACGTTCCATTGGTTTGCCGCTGCTGTAATCAACATTTCACGTGCTGTGGCGCTTAATTTCAGCAGGTTTTTATATGACCCTCTGACAGTGGAGCTTCCGCCGGTGATCTGACTTCCGAATTTTGTGGGGTTGCCTTGCGCAAAGATCACATTAATATCCTTCAGATTGACCTCCAGTTCTTCTGCGATGATCTGCGGTACAGACTGATAAGAACCCTGGCCCATTTCTGCACGATGGTCAGTTAAGGTAACTTTACCATCAGTATCAATACGGATCCAGGCATTAAATTCAAACCCGGTAGCTTCTGCTGCATCTGTGGTAGTCACTTTAGCTTCCTCAGCATTTAAAGGAAAATACAGCCCCACAAAAAGAGCGGTACCGGTAAGTCCGGCAGCTCTTAAAAAACTTCTTCTTGAAATATGGTTCATGGCTCCTCGTTTTAATTTTTACCTTTTGTAACCCTGTTTAAAATATTCCTGCCTGCATCAGCCTCATTTTTGCCAATCTTCTATTTTTTTGGCGCATATGCACCTGTTGTAAGCCAGGTGATCCATGCTTTTTTAAACGCGGCATGGCTCATCGGCGGCAGTGTTCGTCCTTCGCCGGGGTTCCAGCCGGCTAATACCAGGCCGTCGTCGGCATGTGCTATCAGTTTCTTCAAATCCTTGTGTCCGTTCTGTTTTGGATCAATTAATTGTTTAGCCAGCTGGCGGGGTGTACGGCCTTGGAAAACCATTTTCATATCAGCAGGTGGCAAATGCCAGTTTGGATTTCCGGGAGGGGCATGCAATCCCGCCGTATTGGTCGGCTGGTGGCAGTTGGAACACTTCATAGCGTACACGCCTTTCCCGTCAATTCCACGCTGCGGAGACATCGTATGCAGGTGACTGTCATCTCCTTGAAGTGGTATATTACCTGATGGATGACAATTCATACAACGTGCGCTCATCAGAACTGTATATACCTGCTTAAAGGCTTTAACGGAAGCTACACTGTCTTTTTTAACAACGGGTAGCGATGATAGAGGACTTTCGTTATTATGTCTTTTATCATTATTTAATGCAAAAGCCATGATACCTATTACTGTCAGCATTATAACGATTATTGAAATAACCTTTCTCATTTGCTTGCTGCCTCCTTTCTCTGCAGCTCGGCAGCCACGTGAATCGCTTTGCGAATGCGCTGGTAAGTGCCGCAACGGCAAATGTTACCCGCCATGGCGGTGTCTATATCAGCATCGCTCGGATCTGAGTTTTCTCTTAGCAGTATAGCTGCCGACATGATCTGGCCAGAATGACAATAACCGCATTGCGGTACATTTTCTACATTCCACGCCACCTGGGCCGGATGATCGTTGTTTTGTGATAAACCCTCAATAGTAATAACCTGCTGGCCTGCTGCCCGGCTCAATTTGGTAACGCATGAGCGTACGGCATCTCCGTTCAAATGCACTGTACACGCACCGCACTGTGCTACCCCGCAACCGTATTTTGTACCGGTTAAACCAATAATATCCCTGATCACCCATAGTAAAGGCATGTTTGGATCAGCATCTACCTGGTGCTGTTTTCCATTTACTGTAATTGTGGTCATACAATTTGTTTATAATTCGGTTAATCTATCATTCAAAAAGTGCTCCGGATCTCACCCAAGAACACCATTACCTTCAGGTAATTAACTAAATCACCAATCTCACGTGGTGAAATCTTGCCGCTTGCTGCAAGATGCTATACTCAATTCAGTGAGCGGTATTCCTGTGGTGTGTGGCCAACACGTTTTTTAAATACCCTTGCAAAATGCTGAGGGTATTTAAAACCCAGCTCATATGCCACCTGGTTAATGGTCTTACTGCCATCGAAAATCTTTTCTTTGGCTACATCTATTAGCTTAGTTTGTATATATTCCTGCGCAGTTTTGCCGGTATCTTTTTTTACCAAGTCTCCAAAGTAATTGGGTGATAAATGGAGTTGTTCTGCACAATAAGCAACCGAAGGCAATCCCACATCCTGTGGCTTGTCAGAAGCAAAGTAATCATTCAACAGTTTTTCAAATTTTTCTAAAACACCTTGATATACATGATCCCTGGTAATAAATTGGCGCTCATAAAAACGAACACTATAATCCAGAAAAAGTTCTATGTTCGATACGATGAG
Organism: Mucilaginibacter sabulilitoris; assembly: GCF_034262375.1. Taxonomy (NCBI): domain Bacteria; kingdom Pseudomonadati; phylum Bacteroidota; class Sphingobacteriia; order Sphingobacteriales; family Sphingobacteriaceae; genus Mucilaginibacter; species Mucilaginibacter sabulilitoris. Next base: position 1,602,803 of record NZ_CP139558.1, on the reverse strand, counting down.
CCGTTTACTGTGTTTGTCTACACCGCGCTCTAGTTCATAATCTATTTTTGAGAAACAATCTAAAACAATGCTCCTTTCCCGTCCGGACAAATGCAATGCTTCGTTTGACTGATAACCGAAGAAAGTATATTCCTGGATACGGCGGCCAAGCGACGTGCCGTGTACCAGGTCGGGGTGAAACGCGAGCGCGTAGCCTTTTGGCTGGTAGGTTTCGCCGTTACTGTTTACACCGGCAACTTGTCCCGGTGCCATGAAAACCAACGTGCCTTCCTGATAGTCGTAGGTGTCTCTGCCATATGCCAGGTCGCCGCATTTTACATCTTTTAAAAACGCAATGTAAAAGCCAAAATACATGCGTGAACCTTGCCTTGGGTCGGCTTTTGACAGATCCACCACACTTATTAACGGGTGTTTCGTTTCATTTTTATTAAAGGCATTGTATTCACTAATAGTGTTGAAACGTCGCATGCTATCCATAACCGGTTATTTTCAACTCTAATTTACGTTAATTATCAATGGATTGATACTCAATCTTTCCAAATCAGTAATAATGGTAAAAACATCCGTAATCTGTATCATATCCGGATCGATGAAACACCTCACATTTGTATTACCGGCAAGCTCCTGAGCGCATGCCTGACAGCGGAAACTGAATAACTAAATACTTATTAAAAAGAAAACATGAAAAAGAGACAATTGGGAAAAAGCGGTCTGGAAGTATCAACACTTGGCTTGGGTTGTATGGGATTGAGCTTTGGCTATGGCCCTGCAACGGATAAAAGCGATTCGATAAAACTATTACATGCAGCTGTTGAGCGAGGTGTTACTTTTTTTGATACAGCCGAAGCATATGGGCCTTTTGATAATGAAGAGTTACTTGGAGAAGCCTTAGCACCTTATCGTGACCGGGTAGTGATCGCTACTAAATTTGGTTTTACAGAAGGAAAACCGCCATTGGGCGCAGATAGCCGTCCGGAAAGCATCAGAACAGTAGCAGAAGCCTCTCTTAAGCGTTTAAAAACAGATGTGATCGACCTGTTTTATCAGCACCGCGTTGACCCTAACGTTCCGATTGAAGATGTGGCCGGAACTGTTAAAGGCCTAATACAGGAAGGGAAAGTAAAACATTTTGGTCTGTCAGAAGCCGGAGTAGGATCTATTCGCAAAGCCCACGCTGTACAACCTGTTACAGCCTTGCAAAGCGAATATTCGCTTTGGTGGCGCGAACCCGAACAGGAAATATTGCCGGCACTTGAAGAACTTGGTATTGGCTTCGTTCCATTCAGTCCGTTGGGTAAGGGTTTTTTAACCGGTTCCATCAACGAAAACACCATGTTTGATAAAACAGATTTTCGCAACACTGTTCCCCGTTTCTCAGAAGAAAACCGTAGGGTCAACCAGGGTTTGGTAGATCTGTTAGGAAGCATTGCTGCCGGAAAAGATGCAAGCCCTGCACAAATTGCATTGGCATGGCTACTTGCGCAAAAACCGTGGATAGTACCCATTCCCGGGACAACCAAATTACATCGCCTGGAAGAAAATTTGGGTGCCGCTAATATTGAGCTATCAAATAAGGACTTACAAGACATTAACGAAGCGCTGTCTAATATTGAGGTTCATGGCCATCGTTATTCGGAGCAGGCACAGAAAATGATAAACCGTTAATAGTAATTTATTATCATATGAAAAAGATAAACGGCATCCCCAATATTTTAAAAGTGGTACTGATCGCACTCTTGGTCATGACATTAAACAATGCAATTGCTCAAAATAAAAAACGAGTGGTAAGAATTGCCCGGATAGAAATTGATACCTCGCAAATAGACAATTATAAAGCGGCACTAAAAGACATTGGTGAAGCTTCATTACGGACAGAACCAGGAGTATTGATGCTTTATTCTGTGGCAGACAAAATCAAAACTAACCATATCACGGTGATGGAGATATATGCTGACAGCACGGCATACGAAACACACCGACAAACGGCTCATTTCAAAAAATATAAAGAAACAATCAAAAACATGGTCAGGTCGCTGGAATTGGTAGATGTTGATCCCATTTTTACTGGTATAAAACCGGACATTTTAAAGTAATAAAAACGTATTTAAGAGTATTATATAAATCAAGGAATCATGCAAAAACTATTGTACGTGTTAGTCTTATTAGGAGCAGTAGTATCAACGCGTGCCACAGCTCAAACCGTGTCAATTTTCCCTAAAGGCGAATTATCAAAAACCAATAATCACACAGGTGATGTATGGCTTACCGAATTAAACAAGGCCGACAGCGTGATTGATTGCAACATTGCTACGGCAACATTTGCACCAGGCGCGAAGTTAGACTGGCACATTCATCCGGCCGGGCAGATACTCATGATAACCGAAGGTACAGGCTATTACCAGGAAAAAGGAAAACCTATACAAGTAGTGCATAAAGGCGATGTGATCAAATGTGTTCCTGGCGTGGCACACTGGCACGGCGCGGCGCCTAAAAGTATATTCACTTACATAGCGGTAAGCACTAAAGGGGCAGTGAACAAGACCGAATGGCTACAACGTGTAACCGATGTTGAGTATAACGGTGCCAAAAACTAACCAACAGATAACCTTAAAACTAAATTATGAAGAAAGCAATTATCGGTATATTTCTGTTCATAGTAAGTGTGCAGCTATTACACGCCCAGGCTAAACTGCCAAATTCAACAACAACAAGCACAACAAAAGAAGAGCAGGAAATACTTGACCAATCGAAAACTAAATGGCAATGGATGGCCGACAAAAACGTAGAGTCTTTAAACGGACTGTTTGATGAGAAATGCGTTTTTGTTCATATGGGTGGAAGCTGGGGGGAAACCCAAGAGCTGAATACCATTAAAGGTGGCTTTATTTGGTATAAGAAAGCGGAGGTTTATGGCGCTTCGGTAAATATTTTTGGTAATACGGCCATCGTGTTAAATGACATTGACTTGCTGGCAGTAGTTGGTGGAAATGAAGTTACCCATGCTTTTATGGTAACTGAGGTATACCTTAAAGAAAATGGCAAATGGAAGATGGGTTCACTCACCTTTTCAACGCTGCTTAGACCAGTCAAAATGAACGGAAATAACCAATCACAGCCATCGCAACACTAACGCAAGTAGCAATCAATCTGCAAAAATGAGAAAAGCGCTATTTTACTTCCTTTTTATCTTCTTATGCACGATATCGGCGTGCTCAAATGGACAGACCCCGTCTCCCAAAAAGATATTGATCGTATATTTATCACGAACAAATAATACTAAGGCAATTGCTGAGATCATACATAGCTATGTTGGCGGAAAATTGGCAGCACTTGAACTCCAAAAACCCTATCCCGAAAACTACAGGGCAACCGTGCAACAGGTGGTGAACGAAAACGAAACTGGTTTTCTGCCGCCCTTGAAAACAAAAATTGACAGCATCGAAAAATATGACGCTGTATTCGTAGGCTTTCCAACCTGGGATATGAAGATGCCGCCACCAATGAAAAGCTTTTTGCATCAATATGACCTGAGCGGGAAAACCATTATTCCTTTTAATACCAATGCCGGTTATGGCGTGGGGAGTGGTTTCGATACGGTAAAACAGTTATGTCCAAACAGTAAAATCCCTGAAGGTTTCTCCATTAAAGGAGGTGTAGAAAGGGACGGGGTTCTCTTTGTAATTAAAGGAGAAAAAGAAAAGCAAGCACGCGAAGAAGTCAAAGTGTGGCTGCAAAACATACAAATGCTGAAATAAAAAGCTAATAGATGATCAAAATAAAGCTAATAAAAGCGCAGATCTAAATTGCGTTTAATATAATTGCATATCAACATAAAAACAAAGGCCACCTTTTTAGAGGTGGCCTTTAATTGAAATTTTAATTATTAATGTTTTGCCCACCATAATGGTGTAACAACTGCGTCGTCTCCGCCTAATGCTGTAACGGCTTTATTATAACCATCAACATTGGCATTTTTTAAGTTGGATGGATATTTTACACGTTGCGGCAAGAATTTGATATTACCAGTAGTGTAATTACCGCTATTCAAAGCAGGAAGATCTGGCATGATATCTTCGACGGCCGGATTTTCAAAAAATGGCAATCCTAACCTTCTGTGATCATTCCATGTTTCCAGTGGAAGCCATGGCAGCTGGGCCAAAAATTTCTGTGTTATAATTTTAGTTAAATGGTCATTTTTCACGGCGCCGGCTTTGTAAAGATCATTTTTAGGATATATTGCATCTACCGTTCCGGCAACACCTGTTAAACCATCTTCATAATTCATGGTACGCTTTGCAGGCGGCTCAGCAGTATGGCTCCAGCTAACTGACGTACCATCGCGGTTATAATCAGTTGAAGCCAGGTAAGCACCTAAATTACCGGAGGTACCAAAGTATTCGAAGCTTTTAGCAATACCTGTTTCGTAAGCTGTTTGTGCAGCAACAGGAGTAGTCCATCCACGTTCGGCAGCTTCTGCCAAAAGGAAATAAGTTTCCCATGGACCAAAAAACACTCTCTTATTATTACCATTCCTGTAAGTAAGGCTTAGCAACGGTTTGCAACCGTTGGTGGTGATAGGCTGGTTCATTGCAGATTTTGCACCCCAGTTACCATCAGCTTTCGCGTTCCAGGTATATTTAGCGTTTATCACTTTAACAACAGTTCCTGATGCGTTTTTCATATTAGCCTGGGATGTAGTAAAGCTACCTCCTATGGCCGGATAATTGACATTGGTAATATCGCCGGGGATACTGTAAATTTTATAAGCCCGCGGGTCAATAGTAAACGGCAGGCCGTTAAACCAGTAACCAGCCATCGGATCATTTGTTTTGGTGGCAAACTGGTCTGTAAAACGTTGTCCCATCCAGTTAGCCGGTTTAATGGCCGACTGAAAACCTGCGGACAATTGATCTGCAGATTTGATACTGCCTAAACCAACTGCAAGGTTGTTATAGGTTGCAGATATAGGAAGCCCCATCCATGATGATTCTTTACGGAATACACTGGCCAACGGATCCCAGCCATGTGATTCTACTACGCTGAACATATCATCAGCGGTAGTAATAAAATCATTGGTAGCCGCTGCGGCTTCAAACTCTGTTTTTGCTTTACTCGGATCAACTTCAGACAAACGCATTGCCAGCCTCATACGCATAGAATTGGCATATTTACGCCACTTGGCGTAATCATACTTATACGCAGGATCTTCGTTGGTTACAGTAGTACCTGGGTTGGTAACAGTAAGATCAAGTTTTGAACCGGCATCTTTCAGTTCATCAAGCAAAAAGTAGTAAACAGTTTTTACATCTTTAAACTCGGGGTTTTTTCCCTGAAAAGCATCTGTTGGCATTGGGCCAAAAGTGTCGCTAAACTCGCTCATTAAATAGGCTCTCCATATCCTGGCTACTTGTATCAAATTTTTGGTATATGGCTTGGAAGTGCCTTTAGCAATTTGATCGTTACCAATTTGTATGGCGGTATTAGCATTATTTTGCCATTGCGATGATTGCCTGTAATACTCAGATGCCCAATCGTCAACAAAGCCGCCTTGTGAAAAGGTTTCGCCATCCTCATCCTGCAAACCGCGCCCGCCAGGAACCCAGTACAGGATAAACATACGTTCTGAAAGGCCCGGGTCCTGCTGCGCGCCAATAATAGAGTTGTTTATAAAATATTCGGTTTGAACCTGATCGCCATTAGCGGCAAACGGATCGTTATTTATATCGGTCATTTTCTTGCATGAAGTCAGCATCAGTGTTGCTGAAGCTATCAGGCATGATTTTTTTAGTATCGTTTTCATATTATTAATGATATGCTATTAATTAAAAGCCAACAGTTAAGTTAAGTAAAATAGTACGCGTGGTAGGAGCACTCCCGCTTTCGTAGCCTGTGGCGTTAGTTCCTGTTGCATAAACAGACTCAGGATCCATACCGTTCATGTGGCTTGTGATTAACCAAAGGTTATTTACAGACACGCCTATTTTAGCACGCTGAATACCAGTACCCGACAATAATTTTTTTGACAGGTTGTAGCTCAATTGAACGTTACGTACACGGATGTTTGAAGCGTCATATAAGTTTGCTTCGGTTATACCCTGGTTTCCTGTGCTAACAGCTGCCCAATAATTCTGTGGAGATACCTTCACGGTATTTTTCTCGTACTGGTTAGTAGTAGGATTAAGCACCGCGCCATCAACCAGAAAATCTTCCCTGCCGCCGTTTACTACCGTTTTGTTTGAAGTACCTAAGGCCTCCATGTGTGCTATAGTGCTGGAGAATATTTTACCACCAAAGCGGGCATCAACAAGGAATGAAAAATTAAAGCCTTTATAAGCAAAAGAGTTGGTTACGCCTAATAAGCTTGTGGCCTGTTGGTTGCCTAATAATTTGGTGTCGCCAGTCTGTGGTGTTCCAGCTGAAGTTAACAATAATTGACCATTGTAAGGACTGCTGGGGTCATTAACCCTTTTAAATGATGACCCATAAATAGAACCATAAAGCTCACCGGTTTGGGCAACAACAGCAACATTATCATAACTTCCAAGTGGATACTGTTTAACATCAGGCGTAATAGCTTTGATAGTATTGCGATTAATGGAGTAATTTACTGTTGTATTCCAGTTAAACCCATCAGGGTTGTTTACAATCCGGCCATCAACCATCAATTCCAATCCTTTGTTTTGCACATCGCCCGCATTTATTTTTTTGAAGGCATAACCGCTAAGGTTATCTAAAGGCAGGTTGATGAGCTGGCGGGTGGCGTTTGATTTATAAACAGCAAAATCAAAACCTAAGCGACTGTCAAAGAAGCGCATTTCTAAACCGGCCTCGTACGATTTGATCAATTCACTTTTCACGTTGGGATCATAAAGTACATCGTTACGGCTGGCGTTGGTGTTACCCAGTGGGTCTTTAGAAATAGTGTAGGTATTGTATAACTGATATGGGTCCATATCGTTACCTACCTGTGCAAATGAGCCTCTTAATTTACCGTAGGTTATCCATGATGGCAAGCTTCCGCTTTTATTCAGTAACTGGCTAAATACTAATGAAGTGCTCACTGACGGGTAGAAATAGGAGTGATTTGCCACGTTCAGCGTAGAAGTCCAGTCGTTTCTAAATGTTCCGTCCACAAACAGGAACTGATCATAGTTTATGCCCAATGAACCGTAAACAGAATAAATGTTATGCAGAAATAATCCCTGGTCAAATGAGGGGTTACCTACAGCATTGTTTATGGCAAACAGGTTAGGTACATTCAGTGTACCCGCGCTGGCACTCAAAAAAGAATTTTGCTGATTCATTAAGTTACCACCCAGGGTTACCGTACCGCCCCATTTACCAAATAGGTTATCTTTTTTAGCAGTAAGCAAACCACTGTAGTTGGTTTCGGTAAATGATGTCCTTCTTACGCCGTAAGAACCTCCCAGATTAGCCGGCGCACCTGCATATTGTCTGCTGTCGGCATTAATGGTGTAAGTATCTGCACCGCCCCTGCCTTCAAGGCTTAACCAGCTATTAAACTGATACCTAACCGATGCATTCAGCAAGAACCTGTTCCTTACATCTTTATTTAAATTGTATTGTGAAGACCAGTAAGGATTAATTTCCTGACCGTCATGCCACCAAAGCATATTGCCATTAGCAGCTTTAGCTTTTTGAAAATCGCGTATATCAATGTTCACAGGTAACATTTGCAGATAATAGAAATAATTGTTAGGGTTATAACCTGCCTGCGGACGGTTAATCGCGCTCGAGTTGATATACTGTACCTTGGTATCTACCGTCCACTTATCACCTTCGCCAAATTTGCTTACCGTACGTGCCGTAAGGTTATTACGGATCAATTTTGCTCCGGGGATATAACTTTTATCGTCAAGACGGTTATAGGAGGTATAAACTGAGGTTGATTTAAATTGTTGTTGCAACGAAATACCCTGATTTGATGTGAAACCGGTTTTAAAGTAGTTATCAATATTATCGTAATTAGACAGGGCGGTTTTAGAGCTATCCCATTTGGTAACGGTTCGCCCATCTATTTTTGCTCCCCAGCTTCCGTCATCAGCAACATCGTAAATTCCGTTAGATCCCTGCGAAAATTGAGTTTGCATCTTTGGCCGCGCGAAGATATTCTCAGATCCAAATGATGAAGTTACTGTAATGCCCAGGCCGTTTTGTAATTTACCGGTTTTGGTGGTTATTAATATAGCACCGTTACCAGCTCTTGAACCATAAAGCGCGGCCGCAGACGGACCCTTTAAAACACTGATGCTTTCAATATCATCTGCATTAATATCGGCCAAACCATTACCCATATCCCTGCTCGGGTTATAATAATCATTGTTAGCTTTTCCCTTCCCATCAACTGCATTTCCGATAAAGTTGTCCATCGGCGTGCCATCAACCACAATGAGCGGTTGGTTTAAGCCCGTTAATGAGTTGTTACCCCTTAAGGTAATGCGTGAAGAAGCACCCGGGCCGTTGGCAGAGCGAGTAATTTGTAAACCTGCAACCTGGCCAGAAAGCGAATTAACCAGGTTAGGCTCTTTGGTATCGGCCAGGGTTTGCCCCTTGACTTCCTGTACGGCGTAGCCTAATGATTTTTTCTCTCTTTTAATGCCCAAAGCGGTTACTACTACCTCGGTTAAGGCGTTCTCGGTGCTCTCCAAAACAACATTGATGTTTGTTTGTGAACCTACCGAAATCTGCACGGTTTTATAACCGATAAAGGAAACTGTTAATACAGCACCTGGTTTAACGGAAACTTTGAACTTTCCATTTGCGTCTGTCGAAGTACCGTTTGTGGTACCTTTTTCAGTGACGTTTACACCGGGCATGGTTTGTCCGGATTTTTCGGTTACCGTTCCGGTAACCACCTTTTGCGCAAAAGCGGTTATTGTTACCATGCTCAGTAACAACAAAGCTGTGCACCTTAAGTACATTTGTTTCATGTGTTTGTAATTAATGGTTATTTATTAAGGATTAGATAGATTGTTCATATTTGATTAAGTTGAGGGTTCAGAAATCACAGTTCTCGATAACAAGTGTCGCGGCGCCCCATAGTTTGGCGTCAGAAGCGAGCTGAGATACCCGTATTTCAGTTTGTTCGGCCAGCCACGGAATACAGAATTCATTAATGGCCTGCTGAATGGGAGCCATTAAAATTTTACCGGCAAGAGCGCCGGTCCCACTTAAAATTATAAGGCCAGGGTTCATGATATGAATTAAAGTTGAAATGCCTTTACCTATTAAAAAAGCCGCATCTGATACAATAGATACCGCCAGCGGGTCGCCGTCGCGGGCGGCAAGTAAAAAATGTTCAACCGGCAGATCTCCGGTATCGTTAAAAATCTGTTCCATACTTGATGATGCGCCTGTTGCCATTGCCGACTTAGCACGGTCTATCATCACCAGTAATGAAGTATCTACTTCCAGGCACCCTCTTTTACCACAGGAACATATCTTATTGCTTAACGACAATGGGATGTGACTAAACTCCCCGGCATAACCCGTATGCCCCCTGAAAAGACTACCGTTAACAATCATTCCAAGTCCGATGCCCCACCCGATGTTGATTACGAGTACGTCTTTTAAGTTTTTTCCAATACCGAATTTTAACTCGGCAAGTGCAATCAAACTTGAATCATTATAAAGGTACACAGGTAAATTAAGTTGGCCACTCAAATAGTTTTTGAGCGTGATATTACCTTCGGGCTTAAAGAAAGTATAGTTTATCCCCTCCATTGCGTTTACAAACCCGGGCATACCAATACCAACGCCCAGTATTTGTTCGGCGGGTATACCAGACGCCGCAATGTAATTTTTTAAGAAATCGGTAAAGCTTTCAAGAGATGAAGCATCATCTTTTAAAAGAACGAGTTGCTTTGTTTCAGGTTTTACCTTGGCGTTATTCATCAAATCATAAATAGCAACCTGCGTAAGCAGTTGATCAACCGCTACTGCTACAATGTATTTCTGTTTTTTATCATTTAATAAAAACGACAATGCCCGCCGGCCACCAGTAGACGGTGCCAAACCATATTCCAGTACATATTCGTCCTCTACCAAGCTATTTACGGCACTGGTAATTAATGGCAGGCTTTTATTAGTAAGCTTACTTAACTCCGTTAATGTAAGCTGCTTGTGATAATAAAACTGCTTAAGTAATTCTTTTCGTAATAGGCTGTGTTTTCTTACAACAGTCATTTTTGTATAATAGGTTACGTCAAACTTAACATATATTTTAAATAAAACTAACAACTTTATAATTTTTTTATAAAGTAATCGATTGTTTTAGTTTATTTTATTAATAAATATGCTTTACACGCGTTGCAACGGCTTGCGTTTGCAAGTGAATATTCGAAATTATTGAGGGTTTGTCCCAGGAATGTATTGAGGATAATATGGTTTATATTGCTTGTATTCCGGGCAAAGAGTAAAAGTGTTCAATAAACCATCTGAAGGTTATTTAAGGATGGGAGCAACCGTTAATTGCACTTTATTTATGTAGCTTATATAAGATATTATAAAGAATATAGTTAAAACTTTACGGTTTTTACACAATTAATTGGGATGTATTATCCGAATATGTTTTAGTAGTAACTTTATTATACTCCTGGTCAGCTAAGCTATATTCTTTTAACAAAATCTAAATATAAATTAGTTTCATATGAAAACAATATTCAATGGTGCGTTGAAATTAATTATAATTTGTTACGCCATCCTCGCTTTCCAAACCTGCAAAAAAGAAAGCCAAATACAACCTCAGACATCTGAGGAAAATATCGCTTTGCAAAGTCCACAGCAATTCTCATTGAGCTCATCTTACATTGTAAGCACCCTGGTTTCCGGTTTGAATTCTAACAACTTGCCCAAAGTTCAATTTCCTTATCACATATGCAGCGCCGCCGACGGGACCTTATATGTATCTTCCCCAAATGCCGGTGGATTGATATATAAAATAACCCAGCAGGGAAAGGTGTCAAGACTGCCCAACCTGGACAGCCCATACGGAATCAAAGCGGGGGCAAACGGATCAGTTTATTTAACGCGCATCACATTTTCATCTGACATCGGCAGTATCGTGAAAATCGATAAAAATAATGTTGTAACTACCATCCCGGCAAGTGTCACTTTCGCCAATCCTGCTGACCTGGCGATCGCACCCGATAGCACCATTTACGTTGCAGACGAGCTAAATAATCGTATTGTGAAAATAACAAAACAAGGTAACACTACTATATTCGCTGGTAAAACCGGTCAAATTGGCCTTGTAGATGGACAAGGAGGAAATGCACGCTTTAGTTATCCAAGTAACATACGATATGCTAATGACGGAATCTTATGGGTTGTTGACGGAAATGGTGTAAGCACCGGCGGGCAGACCATACGGAAAATAACTTTGGATGGAAAAGTAACTACTTTTTATAAATTAGCCCCCAGTCAACAGAGTTTCATCAATGATTTAGCGGTAACAAACCGGGATAAAAATTTCAACATTTCCCCCCATGAAAATGCTTTTATATCCATAACACGCTCTTCGCCCAGTGATACATCTTCGTTAACTCAACGAAAATATCAGATACTACATTTGTCCTACGACAAGGTTTTAACACCAATTACCAGCTTATTGACAGAAGGTTTTCAAGATGGCCCTGCGGCTCAGGCAACATTTAGGGGCCCTACAGGTCTTACGGTAAACCCTGGCGGCATATTTGTTGCTGATCTCTCGAATAACGCCATCCGTAAAATAACAAGAAAATAAGATTGATACCGAACCCTGAGCAGTTCAGGGATGAAACCATCATTTAAACGGATCAATTAACTGTATACTCCCATCTTTGTTATGATGGAGTTCGATCATTTTAATATTGCGCAAATGCGTTTTTCCGGAGAGCTCCGTATCATGATAAAAAATATACCATTTACCTTTAAACGCTATGATTGAATGATGGGTTGTCCATCCCTGCACAGGTTTCATGAATACACCTTTGTAAGTAAATGGACCGAGAGGATTATTACCAACGGCATAGCACAAGAAATGCGTGTCGCCGGTTGAATAAGTAAAATAGTATTTACCCTGATATTTATGCATCCAGGAACCCTCGAAAAAGCGGCGGTCGTGGTCTTTTCCCAGTAACGGTTTTCCGGCATCATCCACTATCACTACATCTTTTACCTTTCCGGCGAATTCCTTCATGTTGGGCTTTAATAACGCCACCTTACAACTCAGCGCTGGCGCGTTATCCTGCTGTAAATCTGTTTTCGATCCATTAGCGTTGTACTTACCCGTCGCCCATCGCTGCAGTTGCCCGCCCCAAATACCGCCGAAGTACATGTAGGTTTTACCATCAGTGTCAGTAAATACAGCAGGATCTATACTGAAACTGCCCGGTATAGGATTAGGTTCTGCCTTAAAAGGCCCTGATGGATTTTTAGACGTAGCAACCCCAATACGAAAAATATCATTTTTGTCCTTCACCGGAAAGTACAAATAGTAAATGCCATTTTTATAAGCTGCATCGGGCGCCCAGAGTTGCCTGCCTGCCCATGGTATATCTTTAATATCAAGGGCTACTCCATGATCTGTAACGGGTCCTCCTATGTCATTCATGGAAAAGATATGATAATCGCGCATGGCGAAGTGGTCCCCGTTATCATTCTCTGGAATGCCCGCGTCAATATCATGTGATGGATAGATATAAATTTTCCCGTTAAATACGTGCGCAGATGGATCGGCAGTATATATATTTTTAATAAGCGGTTCTGTTAAAAACTCTTTTTTCGATTGCGCGACTGATACTGATGCATTGACTGCTACTATGAACAGGAACGGTAACATCAGCTTCTTTTTGGTGTTGATATCAAACATATTTTGAAGATTTATAAATAATGTGATTATTGATTGCCCCCTATACCGGGCGCCATAAGAAACTTTTGGTCACGATAATAGGACAGCGCATGAGCAGGTGTTTCATATCCGGGCGGTATCGGCAGCTGCGAGAAAGTCTGAAAATACAACACGCATGCATCCCGCCAGCGCTGCGCCTCCTGATATTGTATGCTCATTAATTGCTTCACAGCTGTAAAACGTTCTGCATCCACCTTTGAAGCCATATTATTCCATATTTGCTGCATACTTTTAACCGAATCAACGCCCGTATAATATCTATAGACTAATTCATTCCAAAGATTACGGCCTGATTTTGTAGGGTAAGTCCATTTTACGTGGTGAAACCACAGCAAATATTTTTCCGGACAAGTGTTCAAATTTTCAAACCTATCACGTACAGGTATAAGGTATTGGCTAACTGCATTACTACCTGTACTTGTACGGTTAAAACCTATGCCACCGGAATCAGCTTTATGATAATAAACAGCCGTCCAGTCGGCGCGTCCGGCGTCATCTACCCAGGGGCCCGGCCCATAATGCGTATTTACACCCATAATATGGTGTAAACCCAGCGGGGTCATATAATTTACCGCGGTTTCCCTTGACTGCAGCATAACCCGTTTCATGGGCTTAACAAAGGTCAGATCGTTATTGAAGGTCATACGAAGCCATTCATCTGCAATTTTATCCGAACTTTGTCCGGGGTTCCATGCTAACCTCCCAAATGCAAACCAATTGGCTTGGGCAAACGGATGACCGCACCAGTTGATATCAGAACCAATATTTGCAACACCGGCCATTCCGGTTATCAGCTTGCGATTGTATTTACCTTCCAGGATATTTGCTACCGAAGCCCCCTTACCCATGGCATAGGTATCAGCATCAAGGCACTCTTTAAACAAAGGCGCTTCGAAAACCAAATGAGTGGAGAACCCCAGATACTCTTGGGTAAGCTGAAACTCGATCATCAGCGAAGTATTAGGCATTGCACCAAATAATGGGTGAAACGGTTCACGAGGTTGAAAATCTATCGCACCATTCTTAACCTGGATAATCACATTAGGTCTGAACTTACCATCAAAAGGCTTAAATTCATTGTAAGCCTGTTTAGCCCGATCATCAGGAACATTGTTATCATACACAAACGCACGCCACATCACAATGCCATGATGAGGTGCCAAAGCGTCTGCGAGCATATTAGCACCGTCGGCATGAGTTCGCCCGTAAGTTTGCGGCCCTGGTTGGCCCTCTGAATTAGCCTTGACCAAAAAACCGCCAAAGTCCGGAATATAATGGTAAATTTCATTTGCCTTATCTTTCCACCACTGCTGTACTTGCGGATCAAGTGGATCTGCTGTTTTTAGTTTACCAATTTCTATCGGACTGCTAAATTTAACAGACAGGTAAACTTTGATGCCATAAGGCCGAAAGGCATCTGCCAATGCTTTTACCTTTATCAAATAATCTGTTGTGAGTATCAGCGCGTTGGCATTTACGTTATTTAATACAGAACCATTAATACCGACAGAGGCATTGGCGCGGGCATAATCAATATACCGCTGATCGATGTATCCTGGCAGTTTATGCCAATTCCAGATAGATGCACCTGCGTATCCGCGTTCAACGGTCCGGTTCAGGTTATCCCAGTGATCAAGTATGCGGTACATTGTTCGCGGATATTCGACAATGTTCAATTTATTAATATCTGTTTGTGTTTCAAGTAGCCGTAGAAAACCAAAAACACCATACAATATTCCAATATCCGTGTTTGCAGTCACCACAACTTTTTTTCTTCCGGCTATAACGATATTTTTTATAATGTACCCTTCATTGCCAATACGCTCAAAAAGGCTATCGGCTGCTATAACATGATCTATATCACGCAATTCGTTACGCGTACCGATAATCAGCCCACCATCTTTCACGCTACTTACTTTAACAGGCTTGAGATTAAGCATGTCTATCAATCCGGAAGAAAGCTCATTGTAAGCGACCCCACTTTGTGCCGATTTTGTCTGAAAAAAAGTTGTTCCCAATTGTGATGTATAAATTTTCACCTTGGCTGCATCCGTTATTTTATGATATTCCAGCCATAGTTTATAGCCGTTATCAGCCCAAACGGTGCTGGTTGCCGCGACTGTCAGAACAGTCAGCAATATCTTTCTGAATAATATCACAGGTCTCATAAAACCAGGTTAAAGGTGACAACTGGAATGAAGCTTTCGACAAACCTGCCTACAAAAGCAAGCAATGCAATCGATTGCTAATATATAAACGTTTATCGATTTTTTCAAGTTAGCCGATTAATTAATAACAGCGGGCATTCCGTCATTAAAAAAGACGATCAATTGATGTTACACTACTTCTTCTATTCCTTTTTTAATACCCATCTCCAGGCCGCGTAACTCTGCCAGTCCTTTCAAGCGGCCGATAACCGAGTAGCCAGGATAAGTATCATAACGGTAGTCATCAAGTATTTTATGTCCATGATCTGGCCGCATTGGTATGGCAATATCATCTCTCACGGCCAATTTTCGTCGGATCTGTTCTTTTACAATACTTTTCATCACCTCATACATGTTGGTACTACCGGCCAGGTGCTCATCTTCGTAAAAGCTGCCATCGGGTTCAAGCCTTACATTACGCAAGTGTAAAAAGTGAATATGAGCGCCCAAACGGTCTACAATACCAGGAATATCATTCCCGGGATTTGCACCAAGAGAGCCCGTGCAAAGGGTGATACCATTGGATGGTGACGGATAAGCATTTACTACCTCATGTAAATCCCGCTCATTGCAAACTACACGTGGTAATCCCAGCACCGGAAATGGCGGATCATCAGGATGGATGCACATTTTAATACCTAAACGCTCTGCTTCAGGTATAACGGATTGCAGAAAATAAGCAAGATTACCTTTGAGCACTTGTGCATTAACCGTTAAATATTTTTGCAGGTGCTCCTTAAATTCTTCAACGGTATATACCTCTTCTGTACCAGGTAAACCTGCCAATATGGTATTTTTCAGAACTTCCTTTTCTTGCTCGCCGAGGCTATCAAAATAGGCTTTAGCAACATTTTGTTGTTCGGGAGTAAAATCTTTGTAAGCGCCATCCCGCTGTAAAATATACAAATCGAATGCTGCAAGTGCCGGCGCGTGAAAACGCAAAGCCGAAGCACCATTGTTTAAACGATAATCCAGATGTGTACGCGTCCAATCGAGCACAGGCATAAAGTTGTAGCAAACAATACCAATGCCGCATTTATTCAGGTTTTTAAGTGTTTCGATGTATTTACTGATATATTCATCCCGCTCTAATGAACCTATCTTAATGCTTTCATGAATATTTACACTTTCCACCACCGACCATCTGAAGCCGGCCCTCTCAATTAATGTTTTTCTTTTTTGTATTTCTTCAACGCTCCAAACATCACCACAAGGGATGTGATGGAGTGCCGTTACTATTCCTGTAGCGCCTGTTTGTTTGATGGCTTTTAAGGTAACCGGATCATTTGGTCCAAACCACCGAAAGGTTTGCTCTAAATTGGGTATCATAGCTATTTCTTCGTAAATTCAAATGTAAAATAAAAATGGCAATCGATTGCCATTTTTTCGATTTTCTAATTCATTTTTTTATCTTTACCTGTTAACTTATATTAAAAAAAACTGCATGGCAGATAACGGAAAAGACATAACAATTTATGATATCGCGAAAAAGCTTGACATTTCTGCCGCTACCGTGAGCCGGGGACTTCAAGACCATCCCCGGGTTAACAAAAACACCAAAAAGCTGATTAGAAAAACTGCCGAAGAAATGGGATATCATTTTAACAGCTTTGCCAGTAATTTACGCAAAAAGAAAAGTAAAGTTATTGGAGTCATTGTTCCGCGTCTTAACAGCAACTTCATGTCTGATGTGATTGCCGGTATTGAAAAAGTTGTTAACAACGCGAATTACGGCCTTTTCATTAGCCAGTCATTGGAGACGATGCAACGGGAAATCAGCAACGCTGACGCTATGTTGAATAACCGGGTGGAGGGTTTGTTAGTATCTCTTGCTTATAATACAACAGATGTTGACCACTTTAGAGAATTTATCAGACGAAAAACACCTGTCATATTCTTTGACCGGGTAACTGAACTCGAAAATTGCCCGCTTATCCATATTGATAATTTTAAAGCAGCCTATGAAATTACCTTGCATTTGATTGACCAGGGCTGTAAACGCATTGTTCATATTACAGGCAACTTACTAAGGAATGTTTATAAAGATCGTTTTGACGGATACAAAAAAGCACTGGAAGACAGGGGGATACCGTTTGACGACAGCCTGGTAATTGTTAACGATTTAAGCGCAGCCGCCGGTACCGTCGCTGCTCAGCAAATTTTACAAATGACACCCTTGCCGGATGGTGTATTTTCATCAAATGATATTTGCGCTATTGCCTGTATGTTAGCGGTTAAGCAGGCGGGGATTAAAATACCCCAGCAACTTGCCTTTGCAGGATTTAACAATGACCCCACATGCTGCGTGGTTGAACCAAATCTTACCACAGTAAATTACAAGGGCTATGAGATGGGAGAAGTAGCCGCTAAAATGATGATCAATTATCTAACTGACAAGGATAGCGTACAGCCTGCTCATAGTGTTATCTTACGCTCCGAGCTTTTGGTACGAGAATCTTCATTAAGAAAGTAACCTGTTTTACACCTAAACAATAATAAATGATTTCTGAAACTAAAGTTGCTATCATTACCGGCGGCGCCTCGGGCCTGGGTTTAGCAACAACTAAGAAGTTTGTTGAAAACGGCATCAAAACTATCATGATTAGCCGCAACGAACAAAAACTGGCTGAAACAGCCGCAAAATTTGGCCCCCTTTGTGTTTATAAATCATATGATTTGAATGATCTGGCGGGTATTCCTGCGCTTATTAACGAAATTGTAAAAGAATATGGTATACCTGACATTTTGGTAAACAATGCCGGTATCAATCAAAAAAAAGATTTTCTTGATGTTACGGATGAAGATTTTCAGCATGTTTTGCAAACTAACTTAATATCAGTATTTGCCATTAGCCGCGAAGTGATCAAATATATGACTGAAAAAGAATCTGGAAGTGTTGTTAATATCAGTTCAATGGCGTCAAGGTACGGCATACCCTATGTTATCGCCTATTCGGCCACCAAGGCGGCCATTGAAGGCATGACCCGGGCTATGTCAACCGAACTTTCGCCGAAAGGCATCCGTGTCAACTGCGTTGCTCCGGGCTTTATCGCTACAGACATGTCGGCCCAGGCGCTTAACAACGACCCGGAGCGGAAAAACAAGGTTATGTCCAGGACACCGATGGGAAAGTTGGGCGAACCGACCGATATTGCCGAAGCCGTTTACTACCTGGCTTCTGATGCAGCTAAGTATGTAACCGGTACGGTTTTAGTTGTAGACGGCGGTAACTCTGTTGGTTTTTAGTTATCAACATAACAATATTGATAAAACGACTATACACCACAGTGCCCGGAAGAATGCAAATACCTGATTATCAAGTATTCATTAATGTTCATGATTGTTCATACGTTGTGAACGTGAACACGTTAGGTTTTTCCGCTTCAGTGTCTTAAATTCAAGCTTCTGAACACTTATATAATCAAAGCTTCCTCCTAAAGGAGCCGGGGCTTTGATTATACCTATCTTTCCGGCGGACCCAAATAGCTTGACTTCAACCCTCCGGCATCAATTATCAACTTTTGAACTACTACCGCAGGATCAACCATCCAGTATTTAAGTAAATGTTTGCCGGCTTTGGTTATATGATGTTTAGTCACCAGCTTACGGATATTATCGCTTACTGCCATCGCCCATTCCTTACCGTCTACCGTAGTAGTGATATTAACTAACTGCGGGTTTTCATCATCAATAGATATCGCGTAAAATAGCCCATCCTTGTTCCTAAAGTCGAGCGTAGGCGATACGCAGGTATATACAGACACCATTCCTGTATCCGTTAGATTTATATCATATTCGAGGTGCGGCGTGTTTAATGCGGACCTCACTCTTGAGGCAGTTACCGGCCACGGCGTAACACCTGATTGTGTATTACCATAATCAGGTATCACCATCCAGCTTACTGTATCGCTTTTTATAGCCTTATTGAAATATTGGGCTTCAATGGCAATATAGCCTTCATGTTCGTTAAAAACCTTTGGAGGAGTACCGTGATCTGTGGGCTGCGAGTGGTAGACCGGTAACAAAGCGATCGATTTTGGATGGGAAGGATCTGACTCAGCCAAATCAGGCATTTTATTGATTGGCGGCTGCTGCCAATAGGTATAGCCGATATGGGTTTGATCCATCATGTGATTCCACTTACCGTTAGCCAGCACTGTGTTGTAGTAATTTGAGATTTCCTTATCCTTATCAAAAAACGTTTTCACTTTTACAGCAGCTGCATTTGCAGCCTGCGCATTCCCTATCTCTGCATAGTACTTGTTTTTGGCTGCTTCCAAATACATCTCATTCAGATTAGCACAAGCCCGCACCGGGTGCAGTACCAGTTCATAATAGGCATCTTTATATTGGGGTGCAATAATGGCCGATATTCTTTCAGCTTTATCTCTCAGTTGGTTATAATCTGCCACTACTTTCTCAAACTCCTGGTAATTGGTTAGGCTATAGGTATTCTGGTCAAGCAGTTCCGGCTTCTTTCTTCCATTATAAAGTGTATACCGGGTAAGTATCGCAGATATCTCTTTAACATGCTGCGCTCCGAATTGCTGTTTAACCCACGCCTCTGTATACCAGCGAAGATTGTCGGCTGTCCAGCGGCTGGGATTCCAGGCATAGTCAAGAAAGAAACTGATCGGTAACTCCATCGGCTTCAGATCACCAACATTAACAATCCATACCTGCCTCGCATTATAAGCATAAGCCAGGTGCATTTGCTCCCAGGTTTTTGAGATGGGATTAGTATTGAGCCATTTATAGTTACGCGGTCCGCCTACATAGTCAAAATGGTAATAGATACCATAACCGCCCTTGCGTGGCTTTTCGGTTAATGATGGGAGTTTACGGATATTGCCCCAGTTATCATCGCAAAGCAGCAGGGTAACATCATCCGGCACCCGCATGCCTTTATCATAGTAATCCTGTACCTCTTTATATAACGCCCACATTTGCGGAACCTCAGCCGGATCTTTTTTGAGCACCTCCTTAATAATCTGCCGCTGATCTTTAACAATGGTTTCAAGTAGTGATATGTTACTACCTTCAGTCATGGGCATATCGCCGTCGCCCCGCATCCCGACGGTAACAATGGTTTCTTTTGAACCCATATTTTCAATGCCTTTACGCCAGAAATCCTGCAATACTTGCTTGTTGGCTTCGTAATTCCACTCACCCTTTCCGTAACGTTTCCACTCCTGCTGCGCCCTGTCCATTGGTTCATGGTGAGATGTGCCCATTACCACGCCATATTCATCTGCCAATACAGGGTTTAGCTTATCATCATCATTAAAGGCGTTTCCCCACATGGCCGGCCACAAATAATTACCCTTAAGCCGCAGAATAAGTTCAAATACTTTTTCATACACCTGGTGATTTACGCCACCGAATTTTTCGTGCGCCCAACCCGAAAATGCCGGAGCCTCATCGTTAATGAATATTCCACGATACTTTACGGCCGGTTCGCCATCAGTATGCCTGCCGGGAAGTATATATAAGTTTTTTTTGTGTTTGACAGGAACATCCGCCCACCAATACCAAGGCGAAACACCAATCTGCGCCGAAAGATCATAGCAACCGTAAATGGTCCCGCGTTTGTCGCTGCCTGCTATAACCAGCGCACTTTCAACACCCGGAAAGGGCTTTTGTACTATTTGAATAAAGTAAGTTTCCCATTTGCCTTCGATTGCAGCAACGTTGATTTTTTTCCGGCTGACCAGCTGGTCAATCTTATCATTCTTACCAAGGGTTCCGATGAGCACAATATGTTTCGCATTCATCTTATCAGTAAGTTTAGGCAAGTTACCTGTTACCGATTTAATATCGCCCATCATACTGTTTGCAGCTCTTTTAACGCCTGCATAATCCCGGCCATCTGTATAAATAAATACAGGTTTTTCTGCAACGAACAAAGGGAAATACCCCGCTCCATTCTTTTCAGTAACATAGCTTTCGCGCCCGGGCGCCTGGCCGCGCACGGCCCATGCCGTTAATACAAGTAAAGAGATTATTATGATTTTTTTCATAGGATTAAAAATTAACCACCCGCCAGTATGCTTTCTTGGGCTGTAAGTTTTGATCGAACAGTAAAGGATAATTTTTGCGGCCCTCAACAGGATAGGTATCCAGCCAGGTGTAACGGTCTGAAACATTCCAGAACGTTACGCCGGTAATGTATTTTTTATATTTCCGGAACACCTTAAATACCATATCGTACTGATCAGCCTGCTTTTGCTCGCGCTCAGGCGAATAAGATGTATCCTCTCCGGGCCTTAACGTACGATGGTTCTTTTCCCACGGATATACGGAAATATCAAGTTCTGTAATCTGTACCTTTAATCCTAAAGAGGCAAATTTTTTAACGGTGGCTATAAGTTCATTTGAAGTGGGTTCATCGAAAGACCAATGTGCCTGCAAGCCGACAGCATTTACCGGCACCTTTGCATCTACCAGCTTTTTGAGCAATCTGTACACCCTTTCACGTTTTTCAGGGCGCTCTGTATTATAATCGTTATAAAAAAGTATCGCCTGCGGGTCGACTTCATGCGCATACTGAAAGGCTTTTAAAATGAAATCTTCGCCACAAATCTGGTACCATAAGGAGTTACGCAGTAACCTGGTACTGTCATCGGAAACTGCTTCATTGACCACATCCCATGCATAAATTTTCCCTTTATAGCGGCCTACTACATTGTAAATATGGTCCCTGAGACGTCTTAGCAAAACCTCTTTAGTTACCAGTTTGCCATTCTTGTCGTAAAACAGCCACTTGGGTGTTTGTTCGTGCCAGCAAAGGTTATGCCCTCTTACACGCAAATTATGTTTTTGTGCAAACGCCACTATGGAATCGGCGTCACGCCAGAAATACCGGTTCTCTTCCGGGTGAATAGGCCCCATCTTCATGGCATTCTCCGGAGTAATGCTGTTAAATTGTCTTAATATCAATTCAGATTGTGCCGGATCTTTCAATGTGCGGGCAGACACGGCCACTCCTATTGGAAAATAATTTCGATAGCTCTCCTTTAATTCTTTTCCAGTTTCAGTTTGTGCAACCGATCTCATCACCATCAATAGATTAAGCACTATGCATAATTTTACGCCTATATGTTTAATATGGTTTCTCATAATTAAAATGAACTTTAAGTTTTCTTGATTGGCAGCTGCAAAATACATATTAAATATTTATATGCAATCGATTGCTTTTATTATTTTTATTTTTCACATTTACTTTGTGTAAAAGTTAAAGACCGGTTTATTGCAGCTACTTTATTTGAAATGAACCGTTAGCGCGATGAGAAGTGATAAACAACCTATTAATAAACCTATATAATGATGAAAATAAAAAGCCTGTTCATATTGACAATGTTTCTGCTTGTAGGATATACTTCGTATTCGGAAGTACGCTTGCCAAAACTGATCAGTAATGGTATGGTGCTGCAACGCAACGCAAAAATAAAAGTATGGGGATGGGCATCGGCAGGGGAAAAACTTATGGTTAAGTTTAACAACAGATCATTCAAAACCAATACCGCTACTGACGGGAAATGGATGATAATACTACCGCCCATGAAGGCCGGCGGACCGTTCACCATGCAAATTGACGGAACAAATCACATTTTATTAACTGACATTCTTATCGGTGATGTATGGATCTGCTCGGGGCAGTCAAATATGGTTCATCAAATGAAATTACATAGTGTCCGGTACGCCAAAGAAATTGCTGCCGCAAACAACCCGGCAATCCGGCATTTTTGGGTAGCGAATGCTACGAATATGCAGGAATCGCAACAGGATGTCCCTGGTGGTTCATGGAAAAAAACCGAACCAGTCAATATTGGCGAATTTTCTGCTGTTGCTTATTTTTTTGCTGACGCACTTTATCAAAAATATCACATCCCTATTGGGTTAATCAACGCAAGTTGGGGCGGTACTCCGATTGAGGCCTGGATGAGTGATGAAAGTCTTAAAACTTTTCCAGACATTGAAAATATAGCAACGAGGAACAGAGACACGGCCTTCGTTAACAAATTGAAAAGAGGGCCGGTACATGCTGTCCCGCTGCATCAGCCGGAAGATCGTGGGCTAACCGAAAAGTGGTTCGCCCCCGATTACATACCAAAAGGATGGCGCAGAATTGCAGTTCCTGGTTATTGGGAAGATCAGGGCGTTCATAACCTGGATGGTGTAGTATGGTATCGCCGGGAGTTTAATATTCCACAGTCAATGCTTACCGCGCCGGCAAAGGTTTTTATGGGTCGTATCGTTGACGCGGATGTCATGTACATCAATGGAAAGCAAGTTGGTACCACCGCTTATATGTATCCGCAACGGCGTTATACCATTCCCGAAGGGGTACTGAAACCGGGCAAAAACTTGTTCGTGGTGCGCGTTACCAATAACGCCGGTAAAGGTGGCTTTGTGCCTGATAAACCTTATCAACTTATTGCCGGGGCCGACACGGTTGACCTGACCGGATACTGGCAATACAAGGTTGGCCTCGTAAAAGTTCCGCAGCACGTTTTCTCGGGTGGAGGTAGCTTTAACGCTCAAAATCAGCCAACTGCATTGTATAATTCCATGATTGCCCCTTTGCTTAATTATGGAATTAAAGGATTTCTGTGGTACCAGGGGGAAGCAAATACAGGTAAAGCTGACCAGTATGCTAACCTACAACCGGCAATGATTGCCGACTGGCGGCAAAAATTCCAAAATCCGGATGCGCCGTTTCTTTTTGTTCAGCTCCCCGGATTCATGGACATGAATTATTTACCTTCCGAAAGTCAATGGGCCGCCTTTCGCGAGGCGCAGGCAGCTTCATTATCCGTTCCAAACACAGCTATGGCCGTGGCTATTGATATTGGTGAGTGGAATGATATTCACCCCGATGCGAAAAAGGAAGTAGGCGAGCGACTTGCCTTAGCAGCGCAAAAAACAGCTTATCATGATAATGAGGTAGTAGCCTCGGGACCGGTTTTCCAATCAGCAACCATTGATGACAATAAAATCACCGTTGTTTTTAAGTCGGTCGGCCTTGGTTTAGTCACCAAAGATAATGAGGAGCCACAGGAGTTCGCAATTGCTGGAGCTGACAAGGTATTTGTTTGGGCGAAGGCAAAAATTGAAAATAATACAGTCGTGCTAACAAGTGATGAAGTACCTCATCCGATGTATGTACGTTATGCCTGGGCCGACGATCCGGTTAACCCGAACCTGATTAACAAAGAAGGTTTACCTGCCGCACCTTTCCGAACCGATAAACCCTAATTAAACAGCACAGCCGGTTGGAAAATCCAACCGGCTGTGCTGTTTAATATACCTTCTACTTTTAAATTAATTCCTGCTGGATAAAACAAGTTCCGCTGACTTCATATTTGAAGCCTTTGCTGTCAATATTAATTTACCCGGCTGTTTGCTTTTCGATCTGATAATGACCAATGCCATGCCACTAAATGCCTTCCGCTCTTTTGAAGGAAAAGCCACCAGGTCTGTCGGATCTCCATTATCCGTAGCTACAATCTCTGCAGGACCGGATATTGAAAAAGTAATGTTATCGTTAGCTTGCGGCACCAGGTTCCCATCTTTATCTAAAACTTTTAATGTTACAAAAGACAGATCAGATCCATCTGCTCTGATCTCATTTCGGTCGGCGATTAATTGTAAATTAACGGCATTGCCCGCAGTTTTAACCGTTTCTGTTGCCCAGAGCTTGCCATTCTTATAGCTCACTACTTTGATTTCACCAGGCTCGTACTTTACCTCGTCCCATCTGAAACGATATTCATACTCGCCGCGTTTTTTTCGTCCCTGTGATTTTCCGTTAAGAAACAATTCAGCCTCATCTGCCGAGGAAAATACATGGACCGGCGTAACTTTTCCTTCCCTGCCGGGCCAGGTCCAATGCGGTAGAATATGAGCGAATCGTAAATCGGGCCTCCATCTTGCCTGATATAAGTAAAATCTGTCCTTTTTAAAGCCAGCGAGATCTATGATACCAGAATATGAACTCCGCGCTCCGTAATAAGGAGTCGGTTCTCCTAAATAATCCCAACCCGACCAAACAAACTCCCCGCCTACAAAAGGATGCTTATCTTGTGAGGCAAATACTTTGTCTGGCGAAGCACCGAACTGAGCGGTATACAGCTCATACGCACTTACATATTGATTCTTCGGGTCGCCGCCTGTCGTGTCGCTCACAGGTGCACTAAATCCATTAAATACCGGAAATATATAGGTCCCGCGTGTACTTAACGCAGATGCTGTTTCACTACTAATGATAAGTTTTTCAGGAAATTTGTCATGAAATGCCGGATATAAAGGGGGACCTTTAATTCCTTTCAAATGGGCATAAGCCGGTGCATCCCGGATGCCTTCACCCTGATAATTTAACGAAATAATATCCATAACCTTAGGGAATGGCATATCCGGCTTTGCATAATTCATTGAAGCGGTCGCTGGCCTCGTCGGGTCCTCATCTTTTACAATTGCCTTTAATTTATTGGCTACGTTTGCTCCTGCTTCTGCGGTATATTGTTCCCCTACCTCATTGCCAAAACTCCAGGCAATAATGGAAGGATGGTTTTTATCTCTCCTGATAAATGACCTGGTATCCGCTTCATACCAATCCGGGAAGATGAGGTGAAAATCTAACGGTGTTTTTCCCTGTTCCCAGCAGTCAAATATTTCATCGATCACCAAAAAACCCATCCGATCTGTCATATCCAATAGTTCGGGAGCGGGCGGATTATGAGATAATCTGATAGCATTACATCCCAGTTCCCGCAGCAATTCCAGTTGCCTTTCTGCCGCCCTGTAATTAAATACAGCGCCGAGCGCCCCCAGATCATGATGTTGGTTAACGCCTTGTATTTTAACAGGCTTCCCGTTAACCAATATTCCGTTAACAGGGTCAAACCTGATATCCCTGACACCGAATTGTGTTTCGTATGTATCAACAAGCCGATTATCCGTAAATAAACGGGTTACAGCTACATACAAATTGGGAGTTTGCTTTGGCAAAGGCCCCCAAAGAGCCGGGTTATTTATCAAAACCTGGCTTTTTACCAAATACTTAGCATGACTGCCAAGATTAATTGCCGATACAGGAAAACTGCTAATCTTTTTTGACCTGCTCCCCTGCTCGTCCAATCTGTATATGTCAGTCACTACTTTCACCTGCTTATCGGTCCTGCCTTTATTTTCAATGTTCACGTCCAGATTCACCGTTGCGGAAGATTCAGAAACATTGGATGTATGTACAAAGGTTCCCCATTGGGCCACCTGTACAGAATGAGTTTTAAGCAGCCAGACATTTCTATATAATCCACTACCAGGGTACCATCTGGATGAATTGGTCGGATTATCTAATCTGATCGCTATTTGATTGTCCTGACCAAATCTGATATACGGAGTTAAATCAAGTCTGAAAGAATTGTAACCATAAGGCCAGCCGCCCACCAGGTTTCCGTTCAGCCACACCATAGCATAAGACATAGCGCCATCAATTTCCAGATAAATAGATTTACCCTGGTCCGCCGCCGAAATATTGATCTTTTTCCTGTACCAGGCAACACCCTGAATGGGCAGCCGCCCCATGCCTCCGCCAACAATAGCATCTGCTTCTTTATAAAATGGGCCTTTCGCCGCCCAGTCATGAGGTAGATTTATACTTTCCCAATTTTTATCATTAAAACCCTTTTGTACAAAAGGAAAATTGTTGCCTGGATTGCCCTGTGGTCTTACAAAACGCTTTGAGGAATCTTTAATAAAATCATTTGCTGTTGGCAGTATCCACTTTTTTAATACTTTTTCGGAAGTGCCTTCAAATACAGTTTGCGAGGGTCTGCTATCTGCTATGATGTCATCTTTGCGGTTGAAAACAGCCGGGCGCTCATCATAGATCAGGTCGTCAGCTTTGCCGTTGTAGCGCATAAACAGCCAGCCTTTATTGATATTGATCCTTTCTCTCGCCTTAGCCTGATTAATCACTTTTTGCTGAGCAATGGATTGAAAATGTATTAATATTAAAATGAATGGCAAAAATTTCAAACCTATTTTACTTTGTTGAAAAAGAAACCATTTTAAAAGATTTTGTTGGTTAAAAACTAAGGGGACTGAGGATTTCATATCAGGCAGAATGGTTCGGATGAGTAATTTATTAAAAATAATAAAAGGAGAGATGAACCCATCTCCCCTTAATAGTACAATCTTAACTGTTAATTAACAGATGCATAAGCAAATCAATATCCCGGATTTTGATAGCTTTTTTTATCTGCTGCACTCATATCCATTCCATCTAACTGAGATTGGGGAATGGGGCGCAAATAATAATTTGGGGTTATAGTACGGGTAAACGTTCCAACTGTATGATCGTTCCAATCGTTGGCGTTTGTCTTGCCCGCTATTACAAAGGTGCCGCTTAACTCAGCCCATTTTTGTGTACGCACAAGATCAAGCCAACGATAACCTTCTCCAAAATACTCCCGGCATCTTTCGGCCAAAATGTAATTAATGTCGATGGCGGCAGGTGTAGCGGCTATCACTTCAGCACTGTTATCCTGTATTTTAGCCACATTATTACCATTATCCCAACGCCATTTCCCTGCACGTCCGCGGATAACATTAATCAGGCCCCTTGCAGTACCATCATTTGCATAGGTACCGCTAACCCCTTTCGTCACGGCGCCTTTAACCGCAGCTTCGGCCGCAATAAAGAACAACTCAGAGAATTTAGCCACCGGAAAAGGCCGGGTAAGGCTACCGTTGGGTTGGCCTAAACCACCATTATTATCTGTACGGTAAGGACCCAGTTTCCAGTTACCGGGGTAACAAATCCTGCTGTATGCACTTGGTTCAATCACAAAATCTGCCCGGCCGGGTAAAACTCCAGCGCCAACGGTACTGTTAAATTTTGAATTGGAATAATCCACACCTGTTACATCATCATTTAAAAAGGTAAGGATCGGTTCACCTTCGGCTACCGGCAAAAAGTTAGCATTATACAAATAGGCTGGAGTTACGTTATTCACTTTTACAGCTGCCTCTACAAAATTGGTACGGTAACGGGTTACGAAAGTACCGTCATAACGCGAATCGCTCGTTTTATCGGCAAAAGTGTTTTTAAATATAGCTTGTGGAGGAGCCAGCATTGTCCACGGACGGCCCAACGACTGAACTGCTGCACGCTGTACAGAGTTGACAGGGGCCCAGCTTGTACTGGAAGTACTGCTTTTAATATTTGTATAGTTCCATTGCTCAAACCATTGTGCAAAGCTATCGGTACCAAAGCCGCCGCCACTATAGCTTAAATCACCGCCGTTATAAATGCTGCTGGTTTGTGTGTGATCAGCATACAACACAACTTCATTATTGCGATCATTGGTGGCTACACTTACATCGTAGAAGGTAGGCTGTAAACCAAACGGACCTGGATCCTGAATAGCAGATACCGCTACATCATAGGCCTGCTGAAAATACCACGCCGCATCATGACCATTGGGGTCGGTTCTTGATGTACTCGGAAAGGTTGGAATATTGTTTGGATTTTGCAACCACCAGGCATAGGTTAAATAAGCTTTCGCCAGGAAAAGACGCGCCGCCGTTTTGGTAACCCCACCAACAACACGTCCTGTGGCCGGTAACTTATCAATTGCAATTAATAAATCCGGAAACACTGCTTTAGCGTAGACCTCGGGTACAGTATTCCGTTTTGAAGTTCTTATGGTAGATGTATTAAATTTTAATTCACCTCCGCCCAAATCCAACGGCACCCCGCCAAAGGTTTGCACCAGCAAAAAGTAATCAAACGCCCGGAAAAACCTGGCTTCTGCAATCAGTGCATCAGAAACGCCCACAGCTGCTCCATTCTCAATTACACCACTGGCAGTATTAATATTGGGAAATGCCGCTCCCCAAAGGATCCCGGTATTGCTGGTTGAAGGATCTATATTTCCTACACCTGAGAAATCGAGATTCCTTACATTTCCATCGGAGTTTTGGCCCCAGGTAGCCTCATCAGTGCTAATTTCATTTGAATTTAAAAAATAGCCATTACCATACATCAATCGCAGGTGAGCATAGCATGAGGTGATTCCACCTACTACACCTGCCTGTGTTTTAAAATATTCCGGAGTAAAAATACTACGGGGCTTTTCATTCAGAATTTTTTTGCATCCTGTTAAGACGAATGCGGTCAAGACTGTTAGTCTGAATATGTTCGTATATACACGCTTCATTGTCTTATATTTTAAAATGTTACATTAATACCCAATAGATAGTTACGTGTTGTAGGCGTATTGTATCCTACCGTAAGCAACCTTCGTTGTCCATATCCGTAGGCAACTGCCATATTTGCGCTGTCGTTTGCGTATGAGTTAGGTTCAGGATCCAATTTCGATTGGCTGTAGTAAGGAGAAAAGAATATAAACGGATTTTGTGCAGTAGCATAAATACGCAGCCTTTTTATCCCGGCATTTTGAACCCATTTACCTGTTAAATTGTAACCCAGTGAAATGGTACGTATTTTCATGTAAGACGCACTGAAATAGCCCAAAGTAGAACCGTATTTAGGGTTGTTACTATTTTTAGGTCCGTTGGGATCAGGGTATTGCCCATTAGGGTTGTCCGGAGTCCAGTAGTCTATAGCAATTTGTCCGCGTCGTCCGTCTTCAAGATTGAGATAACCATTAGAACCATATAGGGTACTGTTCAATATACCGCCGTTCTGGAAAGCTCCTACAATGGTCAGGTCTATCGCTTTATAAGCCACCCGCGTGTTAAATCCACCTTGAAATTTAGGGTCGGCATTCATAATTTGCCTGTCATCAGATCCAATAACGCGGGTAGGCGATCCGTCCGGATTGTGATCACCGGTGTAGAGCACTTTAATCATACCTACCTGACCTCCGCTGCCTTCATACTGCTTCACAGCTGTAGCTTCATCGGCCTGCCAAATCCCTACTTTTTGATAATCAAATATTACGTTCAAAGGATGCCCAACAAAAAGCCAGTTACTTTCATCACGTGTTTGTCCTGATGCAAGGCTCACAATTTTGTTAACGTTACGATATAAATTTACACCAGCTTCCCATGTCCAGCCATTTTTATCGCTGAAGATCACCCCGTTGAGCGAAATCTCAAATCCTTTATTTTGGGTAGAGCCTACATTCCCGGTGTAGCTGCTTACACCTGAGGTAGCAGGCAGACATACGCTAAGTAAAAGATTATTGGTATTGGTAACATAGCCTTCAACGGTACCCGAAAGCCGGCCCTGAAACAGGGAGAAATCCAATCCCAGGTTTTTCGTTTTGGAATATTCCCAACCCAGTGAAGTGTTAGGTAATTGAGTTACGTAATACCCGTTGGCATTTGTAGCGCCAAAGTTATAAGGTCTTACGCTCAATTGACCGAGGGTGGCATACGGCGCTACAGACTGGTTGGATGTTTGCCCATAACCAACCCGCAGCTTCAGGGAATTGATCCAATCCTGGCCCTGCATAAATGATTCCCGATGAATGTTCCATCCAACCGAAACAGCCGGATAGCTGTGCCACTTATGGCCTTCGGCCAATCTTGAAGAAGCATCACTACGGAAGGTAGCGCTCAGCAAATAACGATCATCATAAGAATACATTACACGGCCCATAAAAGATTTCAGGCCGCTAACCCAATAAGACTGGTTGTTAGGATCAATCGTGATATCATCATTACTTCCTGTTGAAGTTTGCCCCAGGTTAAAATACTGAAAGTCGTCGCCGGCGAGGTTTTTTCTCCCGATAGATGAACTGTTATAGCTTATTTGTTCTGATGAATATAATCCTACCACATTAATGGTATGTTTTTGAGCAAAAGTCTTGTCATAAGAAAGCAAATTCTCAATTGCCCATTGCGTGGTAAGTGAATTATTGACTGATGCCGTGTTAGGGTTTGCTACATCAGAGCTAAAAACACCTATACCCGTGTAACTTCCTGTATACCCCGAACGAAAATTTCCACCGAGATTTAAACGATATTTTAAGCCGTCTACTCCGGGGATTTTCATTTCTGCATAGGCCGAGTTGTAAGAGCCAAATTCTTTTGTCCTGTTGATATACTTATCTCCCAAAGCATTCATCGTTCCTTTAGTGTAAACCCATTGAATGTCCTGTGGCATGGTAACTACTCTTTTGGTGGTTCCATCGGTATTAAACGGATTTGCAATTGGCGACATGCTTAAAACACCATACATACCTAAATTGGCGCCATCGGTGATACTGTAACTATTATTAGTTGTAAATCCTATACGGAAGAGCTTACCTATTTCCTGATCAACAGAGCCGCGCAGCGAAATACGGTTGTATTGAGACAGGGGTATCGGGGCTTCATCCCTGTAATACCCTACGCCAAATTTGTAGCTGGTTTTGGCGGCCCCACCTGTTACGCTTAAATCATGGTTTTGTACGGCGGCTTTTCTGTAAAATAAATCCTGCCAATCTGTATTTATCGCTCCTGTCGGATCTTCGTCTGCACCGGGATTCTTATTCAATCCGGCTCTTTTCCGCAATGCAATATATTGGTCGGCTTGCATCATCGGATATTTCATAACGTCTTTGGTACCGTAATAACCATTATAAGATACTTGCGGCTCCTGCCCCTTGCTGCCTTTTTTGGTGGTGATTAATATTACACCATTAGCTCCGCGAGATCCGTAAATAGCGGTTGCAGAGGCGTCCTTCAAAATGTCTAAACTTTTAATATCGTCAGGACTGATATCTGCGATAGTCCCGCCGAAAGGAATCCCATCAAGGACAATTAAAGGATCGTTTTCCGCATTAATAGAACGCGTACCGCGGATGCGGATTTGCATGGTGGCGCCAGGCTTTGTTGAAGTTTGGGCCAATTCCACACCTGCCACACGGCCTTGCAGCGCCTGAGCGATATTAGCCGAGGGCACCTCATTCAATTTAGCCCCACTCACTGAAGCTACCGAACCGGTCACAGCTTCTCTGCGTTGACTACCATAGCCTACTACAACCACGTCCTGTAAATTTTTTGTCTCCGACGCCAATGTAATAATGATGTTGGTTTGGTTATTTACAGCCTTTTCTTGTTTAGTAAAGCCTATAAAAGATATTTGCAATATGGCATTACCTGGTGCAGAAACCTGAAAGTTGCCGTTAGCATCGGCTACTACTCCAATCTGAGAACCTTTTACCTTAATTATGGCTCCGGGTACTGATTGACCGGATGAGTCCATTACCCGTCCGTGAATTTTGATGTTTTGTGCATAAAGCGACAAGGAAAAAAGAGCCAACAGGGCAATAAAAGCGAAAGTAAAAACACCTTTAGAGTGAAACCTGCCTGATTCAGTTACCTTTTGTTTTGAGTAAACTGTCATTCGCATAAGCGTGCTATTAAATAGGTTAATAAAAGATTAAAATATTGGTGTACAGCACCGGGTATTTAGCCGGTTAGTTTATAATTGATGACTAAAGTAAAAAATATTTTAACAAAAATGCAATCGGTTGCAAAAATTTATTTTATGTAGCCACTATATTGAATTAAGGATAGAACCAGTATAATCGTTAAAAAAACTGAGCGTAATTATTTACAATAGCTGTTATTTTAGCTAAAGATACAGCACAAATAACAGCTATTGGAGGTTTTGAAAGGCAATTAGACTATTAGCAAGAGATGAAAATAAAAAAATTGAATGAGTAAAAAACTAAGCTATCGATCAAATCTCATTGATAAAAGCATTGAAAATTACTAAACAAATACAATCGGTTTCATAAAATATTTCATCAGAATTAAAAATCTTGTACACCGCCGAACTGGAACCTGGCAGCTTACCAGAAAATAATGAATATATCAGCTCAAAAGCAACTCATCCAGCTTTAAAAAAGCCGATTATGTTGGTTATTTAATATCACCCGTATAGGATGGATTAAACAAATACCTGATAACATGCATTTCAAAAAACTGAACTTATTAGTGATTCTATTATTTTGCTTAGGCTTAGAAGCGAACGGGCAAAAAAGCACTAATGTTTACTCCTGCCGGCATTTACCGAGCGCTGAACTTCCATCCTTTAAAACAGACACCATTAACATTGAAAAATTTGGTGCCAAAGCAAACGGATTTACACTTAATACACAAAACATCAATGCTGCTATCAACACGTATAGTGAAACCGGTGGTGGCGTCGTACTTATTCCTCCCGGATTTTGGTTCACCGGCCCTATCGTGAGCTAACCGAAGATATATAGGCACTTCACCCTTTCAACTGTCCTGGATCGGCAACGTCATGTGTCGCAGGAGGCGAGTTCAGAATGACGGGTGCTACATAACGCGTAGGCACCCAGCTCTCGAATTCACGCATTGAAACCACATTTTCTGGCTTAAATATGGGCGAAGCCATGTAGTCAAGCACTGATTTCCGTAACGAGGCGGCCGCAGGCTGCTCTTCAATTCCTTCATCCGAAAGATTGAAAGACGTGACCATCAGCCTGCCGGTACCGACCTTACATTCGAAAAGCATAGAAAGCCGCAGATTCCGGTTCCAGTCGTCGATCGGTTGGACCACGGAGGTTAACGTGGGAGAAAGGGCTTCCATATTCATCGCGATAGTCTTCGGAAGCAAATTAACCCATTGCCAGTCGCAACAGTTTTCAGTGGGAAATCCAGCAAGAGCCCCGTGGTCCGAAGCATTCAGAAGTCCAAGCATCCATGTCCGGCTCGGGTTCATCAATCGATTCCAGAAGATTGGAGTAGTGGTTAGAGATAGATCACGAGACGGATTTTCAGGCACACCTGATAGGAACAGAACCTTACCCCCATTGTTCAGGCGTGCTTTCGCCTCTTCCCAGAAGCTCGAAACCAGAACGTCCGAAGGAACTTCGGTTTTGGCCGCCGGCGGGTAGAGCCAAAAGGACCAGCGATTGCTGAAGCCGGTGCCTGCAAGATCAAGAATGAGCGAATAAGAGGCTGGCGCGGAAAGCTTGGAAAGAGATGCCGAGATGGTTCCCAGTTCCTGACCATTGCCACGCGTCACGTCACGGGTGGGAAGGCTGCCTGTCATGACGGATTTTCCGCTGTTGTCGACAATCCGCCACGTGGGCTTAACCGCAGTAAGCGTCTTAGGCCCGAAATGCGCTACCTCAGCACTCGCCGTGAGGCTTTGATCGGTAGTAAAGACGCGATCTTTCAGGCGGATCAACGGAACTGTTGCATTATTGAAGCGGCTGAACTGTTCAGCGGTAACATATCCCTTTTCTTCCCAGAAAGCGTCAAGCATGCCGATGAGCGCACCACCCTGGCCAAGATAGTCATGCAGGTCTAGCAGCTGATATCCGGAATAGGATGGAGTGCGCAGCAGGGCTTCGATTTCTTCCTTGTAACAGGCGACCTGGAAACGGCCGGAAGCATGAGCGAGTTGCTTGTTCCGCGCGAGAATACCATGTGTTCGGGCACCATCCCGCATGATGATGTAGTTGCCCGGGTGCATATAAGGCACCTTGCCGGAGTCGATTCCTTTTGGGAATGCGCTATAATTAGCCTGCTTCCCTTTGAATTTTTCGATAATTCCAAAATCCGGATATGCGCAGTATTGACCAATCTCGTGCCCGATGCAAGGAATGGTTGCGCCCGATCTTATCTTTTTCAAGCCCTCTTCGTAATCTAACCCGAACCAGCACCTGGGGCCGCGCGCCTCGGAGCCGGTAACAAGATAGTCTGCGGCGAAGGCTGTACCCGGCCCGGCCGGCTGCACGGCCCATCGACCGGTACCATCGGTGTAAAGGCGCCGGGAATCAGCTTGCCTCCAGGCCTTGTCCCATAGAGGGAGCTGCTGGGAGTAAGCACCAGCCGGCTCATTGGTTGCGCCAAGCATGACGAATGACGGGTGATTACCATAGGCCTTCAGCAAACGCTCGGTTTCATCATTGAGCACCGCGAGCATTTTGCCGTCTCTGTCGAACGCATTCCACATCCCGCATTCCGGCTGAAAATAGAAACCCAGCTCATCGCCGGCGATAAAGGCCGCTTCTGGAGGACACCAGGAATGGAAGCGCATGCCGTTCAGCCCCCAAGACTTGCAGGTGCCGATGATCTTTCTCCACGTGGCAACATCTGTTGCGGGATAGCCGGTTAAAGGAAATCCGCCGCCATCATGTGTGGCCCGCAGGTAGAGTTGCTCTCCATTCAGCAAAATGCGGTTCCCGTCGACCTTAATTTCACGCATGCCAAACGTAACCTTCAGGTCATGGTCGGCCAGTCCCCCGCGAAGAGTCAGCGGCAGTTGCTGGAGTTCTGGTGTGAACTCCGACCACGGACCTGCAGCGGGCATGGGCACGTCGATAAGCGCCTTGCCACCGGTCTCATCCCATGAAACCTGCACGGACACCGCCCCTGCGGAAAGGGTGCCCGTGCCGGCCTTGCCAGACAGATTGCTGATTGAAACGCGAACCTGTGCCGACTTGGCGGCAAGGTTAGGGAACACCTGGGCATCGTTGATCCAAACGAGGGAAGTTGCCGACAATTCAATCCGGCCTACGATTCCGTTCCAGGTTGATCCTTCGCCATCGGAGACCCCATGACCATCGGGACGATAAGCCGGCGTCAGCATACGGTTGTCAATCCGGATCGTTAAACGATGCTGTCCCGGCTTTTGAATACCCAGATCAAATTCATGCGGGGCCACGAGTGAACGATTGCTTCCGATCAATTGGCCATCAAGATAAACATCTGTTTGCCAACGCGTTCGCTCAAGAAACAACTCAATGCGTTTTCCCGTCCATCCATTTGGAATATCGATATCCCGTTGATACCAGGCAACACCCAGATAATGACGCACGGGTTGCGAGAGATAGGGTACCTGGACGTTACCTGGCACTGTGTAAGGCTTGTATTGCGGCAACAAATACCAGCGCATGTCGCGGGGGAGGGCTGCTACAAATTTCGTATCGGCGGTGATCTCGTCGCCAAACCCCTGGGTTTGAAGGATGCCGGGCAAGGATATACTAGCATCCGCCGCCAGTGGTTTTTTGAACCAACCAGTATTGGCACCTTCGTCGGTTCGGTCCATCGCAAATCGCCAGACACCGGCTAAAGAGATAGCACCTTTTGTAGGTGGATGAGCCGCAACCGCTTTAGCATAGAGCGCAGTTTTCGGATAGAACGCGGTAGCCGCCGCTGCGATGCCAGCAGTTGTCAGAAAGGACCGGCGGCTCATAGGATGTTTTTTATAATGCGTCATTTCAAAGTAAATACGATTCTCAAATTAATAACCAAAATTCTGAGCCCAGTTTGAACGAGTTTTCAGTTCATTTTGAGGTATCGGCAGTAAGAGGTCTCGTTTAGTTGGCAATTGTCCATTTAATTTAGAATGATAGTGAGCCGCAGAAGCAGCCAGTATAGTTACTGCATCGGTTTCTCCCCAGCGAACCAGGTCAAAATACCGTTTTCCTTCGCCGATGAACTCATATTTCCTTTCTTTTTTAATATCATCAAGTGTTGGGTCGCCTGGTAACGCAGGTAAGCCGGCTCTCGTCCTGATCTTGTCTACATACTGTTTTGCTACCCCAGCTTTACCGTTTTTAATTAATGCCTCCGCATATAACAGGTACACATCTGCATCGCGGATAATCGGAAAGTTTCTGGGCTGATCGTTCCAGGCTTTAATGGTTGAATTGGTATTGTCTTTTTCCAAAAACTTGGTGACGATGTTTTTCAAAACAAAAGTGCGCGTGGGAACTGTGCTAAGCGCGCTATAATAGCCCGTATCAATACTCGCCGAAAAACGGAGGTCTTTATTCTGTTTCATTTCCTTTACCAAAGCGCTATCAACCCTCATATCTTGTCCCTGCATGGTATAAGTTGAATACATCCACTCCGGAAAAGGTGTTCCTGAGGATGATGAACTGGTAATAAAGCCAGCTAAACTTGAGCCTGTATTTAATCCGCCTGATGCAAATTGGATAGAAAACAGATCGTATTTATTTTCATTGGCCAGGGTAAACAATTGCGCATACACCGGACCAAACCGGGCGCTTACATCGTTAATAATACCGGCATATACAGCCTCTGCTTTCGGATAAGCAGATGCATCATTTAATGGATACCCGGCCATGGTCATGTAAACCTCACCCAATAAGGCGTTGGCAGCCAGGCTTCCTACCCTACCAGCCTCTGAGCCACTGTACACTTTTTGCAGGTTCGCTGCAGCGTACTGCAGATCAGCAATAATTTGCGTGTAGATTTCTGTAACCGGTGCGCGGGGTAACGCAACAGCTTTATCGTTTTCAATTGGCGAGGTAACCAATGCAACCGGTCCAAAAGACCTTACCAATTCAGTATAAGCATAGGCCCTTAAAAATCTGGCTTCGGCCCGATATCTCAGGTATTGATCTTCCTTGGTATAATATAACAGGTTATTAGCCTCTTTGATGATTTGGTACAAACGGGCAAATATGGCAGATACAGTACCTGATGTTGGCGTGGTCAAATACTTGCGCAGATCAAGCTGGTCATTCTGGGCAGATGTTTCTCCTGCTATGTATAATAAGTCTGAGCGGTTTTCAGAGGCCAGCCAAAAATAATCTGTGGCAAAATCGGTATTAGTGCCATTTCTTCCTAACCGGGCATAAATACCTATAACCGCCTGTTTTATTTCAATTTCATTAGCGTAAAATGAAGTTGAAGTGTTGTTTTCTATGGGAGCTATATCTATAGTTTTTTTGCAAGCCTGCATACACAATGCCGAACAAACCAAAACAACCAGACATATTTTATTTTTTTTCATCTCTCTTGATTTAAATATTTGATTTAAAATGTTGCGGTTAAGCCGACTGAGAATGTCCTGGCCAAAGGATAAGAACCCCAATCGGCTGAAGCATTATCCTGTGTGGCACCCTCGGGCGAATATCCAGGATAATAGCTATCCCAAAGGAATACGTTGTCGCATGAGGCATATAACCTTAATCTTTTAAACGTGCTTTTTAATACTGGCAGGTTATAGCCAAGGGTAACGTTCTTTATGCGTACATAACTGGCACTGTACATCCAATTGGTATCATATTGGCTTGTTACTGCCGAGAAAAATGCAGGAACTTTCCCGTTGCCCGGTTCTGCTTCTGACCAATAAGCATCTTTTAACCAGCTATCCATATAATTATACCGTGGATCATTGGTGGCCCTGTTCCATCCGCGTGAACCAATGGAAAGTAAATCCCCACCTACCCGTCCTTGTACCAGGATGCTCAAATCCCAGTTTTTGTAATTGAAAGTATTGGTGATTCCGTATTCAAAATTGGGCTGGTAATTTCCGGCAACGATGTAATCACTGGCATCTATTTTACCATCATTATTAGCGTCAAAATATTTGGTATCACCTGGTTTCTGGCCCGAGTAAATTGGTATTTTAGCGATATAATTACCAGAACCATCCTTATTAAAATCAGCCTCACGCAATACGCCGGTAGCTTTTAACAGGTAATAGGAGTTAATAGGAGATCCAACCCGTTGAATAATAGTATTACCCTGGCCCAGCTTAATATCAGCATTGTCATTGGTTAAGGAAGTTATCTTATTGCGGTTAATGAAGAAATTCAAAGAGGTATTCCACCGGAAGCTTTTGCCCTGGATGTTTACAGTATTCAGCTCCAATTCAAACCCTTTATTATCAACACTGCCTACGTTATTATACATGTTCGCAAAACCCGTGGTTAAAGATACCGGCGCGTTCAGTAACAAATCCGTTGTCTTTTTATAATAAACATCTGCTGATAAACTAACCCTATCGCGAAAAAGCCCGATATCCAATCCTAAGTTATAACTGGTTGTTTTTTCCCAACGCAGTTTTGAATTTGATATGTTACTAACCACGAAGCCACTGGTAACCGTTTGCGCATCGCCTGTTGGATAATTAAGTGCGGCCATATTTGATAAAAACACGGAGTTGCCAATCCTGTCGTTCCCGGCCTGTCCCCAGCTTAACCTTAATTTGGTGGTACCCAACCAGTCTACCTTTTTCAGCAAGGGCTCTTCGCTCATAACCCATCCGGCTGACAGGGAAGGAAATATTCCCCACCTATTGTTCGGACCAAATTTTGATGAGCCGTCAGTTCTAAGCGAGCCTGAAAACAGGTATTTATTATCATAACTGTACTGTACCCTGCCAAAATAAGAGATCAGCGCGTTGCTTGAACCGGTAATGGTGTTTGATGTAGTAGTTGTACCACGGGTAATATCAAAAATATAGGTTTTGTCATTCGGGAAACCGGTTTGCCCCTGATCTGTGCTCTCATCCGAATAGGTTTCCTGCGATGCACCCAATAAGGCAGTTATGGAATGTTTCCCGATGTCTTTGGTGTAGTTGGCCGTTGCCTGTAACAGAACGCTGTTAGACGCCAGCGTTGTTTTTCTGGAACTTGACAGCTGCCCGGGCGTGGCCGAGTCCCAGGTTCCCTGTATCCATGTAGGGCTATAAGTGCGCTGCGAATTACCACGATAGTTCCAGCCGATGAGGCCGTTAATATTTAACCCCTTAATGATATTAACCGTAGTATTAAATGCGGAATTGAGCCTTACATCATTATTGAGCCTGTCGTTATAAACGGCCAGTACATAAGGGCTAACTACATTTGCACCCGGTCCCCAGCCATCATAGTATTTATATGGCGAGGCACCAGCCATTTTACCCGTACCGGCCAAAACCCAGCCCGGGTAACTTAAAGCACGGGATACCGCGTTGTCTTTTCCGTCTACATTAGCACCTTTGATTGTACCTATAGAGGGCGACAAGCTCAAACCTATCTTAACGCGGTCGCTTAACTTCGCTTCGAGGTTTGCCCGGAAGGAATATCGTCTATAAGAAGATCCAACCACGATACCATCCTGCCGGTAAGCACCGCCAGACACGGAATAATTTATAATGTCATTAGCTCCCGACGCGCTAACCTGAAGATCATTAACGGGTGCCCTGCGGAGCAGCACATCCTGCCAGTTAATTGGCTCTAAGGCGCCGTTGCTCCAATAGGGGTCGTAAATGCCATAGGTTCCACGGATACCAAGCAGGTCATT
The DNA here is from genome assembly GCF_034262375.1 of Mucilaginibacter sabulilitoris. Lineage (NCBI taxonomy): Bacteria > Pseudomonadati > Bacteroidota > Sphingobacteriia > Sphingobacteriales > Sphingobacteriaceae > Mucilaginibacter > Mucilaginibacter sabulilitoris. Next base: position 1,562,639 of record NZ_CP139558.1, on the reverse strand, counting down.
ACGGGTAGCATAAGTCAGCCCTGTCTTACTCTGTGCGTAAGCAATCCTGTCGGCCTGGCTCACATCGGCACCTAAACCGGTTGTGTTCGTCCAAATCCTGTCAAGCCATTTTTTATTAAAATCAATCCACTCGTCTGAAGTCATTACCTGAACTTTTCTTTCGGCCGAGGCTAATGCAGTATAGGCAGATACAGACAAAACCGGTTTACCTGGTTTGCCACGTTTGGTGGTGACCAATATAACCCCGTTTGATCCCCGTGAGCCGTAAATTGCGGCGGATGAAGCATCTTTTAATACATCTATAGAAGCAATATCAGCAGGATTGATCCCCGAAAGATTATCAAGAGGCACCCCATCAACCACATATAAGGGAGTTGCACTTCCGGATATCGAAGCAGCCCCACGAACATTAACAGTGATATCGCTACCCGGAGAACCCGAAGTACTACGTACAGTAACACCGGCCAGCTGTCCTTGCAGAGCTTGCTCAATTCGTGTTATCGGGCGCTCTTCAATTTGCTTGTCGGTAATTTTGGCTATGGCCCCGGTAACATTACCCTTTTTTTGCGTACCATACCCTACAACAATTACCTCATTTAGCTTTGAGGCGTTTTCGGCCAGGATGATTTTCAAAATGTGCTGATTTCTAACCGGTGCTTCCTGAGTCACGAAGCCGATAAAACTAAATACCAGCACTGCGTTATCCGTTTGAGCCTTGATAGAGAAATGCCCTTTGACATCTGTTACGGTACCGTTATTGGTATTCTTCTCTCTTACGCTCACTCCGGGCAATGGTAAATTATCACTGCTGGTTACCGTGCCTGTTACCTCTATAACCTGGAATTCACTTTCACCTCTTCCATTTAAAAGATCAGTTTGCGATGAACCTTTTTTCAGGATCAGAATGCTGTTATCTATTTGTTTATATGTAAGCTGTGAGTTATTCAGCAGGAGGTTCAAAATCTCATCAACCGATCTTTCCTTTTCCGGAATAGTGATCAAATTAATCTGATCAACCTCCTGATCGCGATAAACAAAATGGAAAGGGGTCGCTTTTTCCAGCTTTTTGAATGCCGCAACTACTGACTGATTTTTTAATTCAAAATTAATCTGAACTTCATTGGTTTTTTGCGCCGATACATTCCCCGCCAGCAATACCTGAACAGTTGTTGCTAAAAAAAATCCTGTTAATAAACCTATCCGCATGAGCCGGTGAAATAAATAATATTTTTTACAGTTGGATTTTGGAGGTGGCACATAGCCCTCCCCCTTTTCTGTTGGTTTTTCAGAAAAAATCATAATTTTGATTGGTTTTAATTGGTTCTCAAATAATTAATTGAAACATGCATATTTACGGTTGGCGCCGTAATATGCCTACATTGATCTCCCTGGTGATACAGGGAGATTTTTTCGTTAATTCTTTTGGTAATCTCTCATCATTCTACTTTCTTTTAGTTTAATAAATAGTTTTTTTAGCAGCCACCGCCTTTAATTAAAATGCCCCCGCCCTGAGATTCCTCATAAGTAGCATTATTAAAAGCACAAATTACTTTCAGAATTTCCTTCAAACTTTCACTGTGCGTGAAAGTACCGGTAAGCCTGCAGTGTTTCACACGCTCATTGTCGAATGCTATTTTGGTATTGAAGCGAGTTGCCAGTAAATCAGCGGCTTTTTCCATGGTAATATCATCAAAAAACATATCGTCACATTGCCACTTAACAACTTGTTCTGCATTCAGCGTAACCTGCCGGGCTGTTTGGTTTATCACGCTGTAGTTCATTTGCTGATTTGGCGTGATAGCACCTAAAACTTTACCGTGTTCGCTTACCGATACTTTCCCTCTCGTTACAGTTACTGCAATGTTTTTTTGAGTGGCGTTAATATTAAAAGCGGTACCTAATACTGTAATAGTCAATTTACCAACATGTACCAGGAATGGCTTGCCGGCATCATGCCTGATGTCAAAATACCCTTCTCCCATTAACGATACCTCCCTTGTTGATCCATTAAATTTTCTGGGGTACTTTACATAGCTGTATTTATTTAATGTTACTGAGCTCCCATCACTAAACTTAATAAGCTGGTGATCATTTAATAATTGCGAGCGGGTTATTGCTATTGCAGGTGCCTCATGCTTATATGATTTATAAATGATGCTGATGGCGCAGATAATAGTGATGGAAGCCGCTATTATGGTCCATTTTGCCGGCGGCCAAAAGTGTTTCCGGTCGACTTTGGTTTGTACTATGTTTTTTAGGATTTTACCTGCGGCATGTTTGGATAAATGTTCGTCAGGCAGATTGTCATAGGCTTTATCAAGCATACCCCGAAGCACACTTTCATCACACTGATCTATCAGCAGCATTAATTCTATATACTCTTCGTGAGTGCAGTTTTTGTTGATATATTTTTGGAATAAATACTCCAGCCGCCTGTTTTGCATAAATTAAAATGAACAGTTAATTAAAGCCACATTATTGTTGCTGATTAACTATTTATAGTATGATTAACGGGCGGCAAAAAGGGAGTAGTCGGGAAAATAAAAAATGAAATTATTTTTATTTCTTAAACAGTTGACTGAGAATGATGGCTACCAATATATGGGAATCTACAAGTACAATACTTCGTACGGTTTGTACGGCCCGACGCAAATGTGCTTTAACCGTAAGGCGCGAAATATGCAATTGATTGGCCACCTCCTGCTGTTTCATTCCCTGCAAATGACACATGTTATAAATTAACCTTTGTTGAGGGGGCAATGTGCTCAAGGCCCTATCCAGTATTTTCCTTGTGTCGTTGTAATAGATATAATTTTCGGTTTCTTTCTGTTGTTCTGTCCAATCCTGGTTCATTAAGGCATGGCAGCGGGTTTCTAACGCGATACGTTTTAAAACCTGTAGTACCTGGTTACGCGCCATAATACGGATGTAAGCACCAAAGTTTTCAATATTGGGTAGGCTGGCCCTATTAATCCAAACCTTTATAAATACATCCTGTACTATTTCCTCTGCTTGCAAAGCCGATTGGCAAATTTTTATCGAATAACTATAAACTTTATTGTGATATTGTTTAAACAGCAATTCAAAAGCGGCTGGATTATTTTGAGCTACCTCTACTAATAATGTTTTTTCGTTATCAAAATGCATTTATACTCACATTTACATTATTCCTGAATTACCAGTACCAATCATAACATAATCACATGTCAGTTATTAATACAAAAGCACTAACAACAACTTATTGGAAATAACCAGCTGTAATAATTGGCAATTAGTACAATGTTCAGATATTGCACTTTTAGTAAATGTATAATATGAAATCTTTTTAAGCGTCCTGCTCCATCCTGCTTTCGGAACCCAAATGTGACCTTTAAAACCGGGGATGCCATCAACAGCCCATTGCGGGGCCGTTGCAAATACCGGTTTTTCAGCCTTCCAGTACCCTATCAGCCGGCGAACACATTGCAATCCCATTACCCGTACAAAGATATAATAAGTACTATCCTGTCGGGTCATTACCGGGTCATGCACCGATATATTAGTCCTTAGCTCCTGGGCATTGCTGATAATGCCCGGGAACAATAAGGATATGATCAGAAAGATTTTTTTCAATTTATTTATTTTTAAGCCTTACTACTTTAAACGCATATGGTTCAACAGCAAGCTTCAGGGTATTGCCCGAAATGTCAACGGTACTTTCAACAGGGCTAACTGTTGTAGGCGCGGTCAATGAATTTTCAGCGTCTTTGCTATCAGCTTTTAGCGTTGTAACAGTAGCTTGTTTTTGATAACCTTTTGAACCTGTAATTTTAAAGCTCACGTTTTGTGCCGATGTGCTGGTATTCACAAATTTGATCACCAGTTCGTTGGTATTCTTGTCTAAACTCGCAGTCGCATAGCTATCATTTTGCCCGGCTACGGCTTCGTTGTTCAAGGTAAGCGGAACCACATCGGTGCCTTTATTAAGGGAAAATAATTGCTGCACATAGTAATTTGGCGTAGCATAGCTTTTCAGGTTATCAAACCAGATAAGGTTTGGTGTCCACTGCCAACCCTCCACATGAGCAAAAAGCGGTGCATATGAAGCCATGTTCACCACATCAGCATTACGCTCCAAACCGGTCATGAAAGCTGCCTCAGAAAGGGCGCACTCCCAATTGTTTTTATTTTGCGGGCTCACGGTTGATTTGCTCTGTGCAGCATACTCACCGGCGAATATCTTAGGCCCTTTACGGTCATAATTATCATAACGGCGGGCATTATCCCTAAACCATTTTGCCGGCGCATAGTAATGCTCATCTAAAATATCAGCTCCTAAACTGCGGAATGTTTTATTTAGCAGATCAAATTCCTTGCCTTCAGGCGACGGCCCCAGGGCAGATACGATCTTGATATCCGGGTATTTAGTTTTGATAGCTTTGGTAAAAATTTTCCAGCGGTCAATATATTGCGGACCCCATTGCTCGTTACCAACACCTATCATTTTTAAATTAAAAGGTGCCGGATGGCCAAGATCCGTACGCAGCTTGCCCCATTTGGTGCTGGCATTGCCATTGGCAAACTCAATCAGGTCAAGCGCGTCCTGTACATAAGGGTCAAGTTTATCTAACGGTACAAGCTCGCCGGTGTTAAACTCACAGGCCATACCGCAATTCAGAATTGGCAGAGGCGAAGCTCCGATATCTTCGGCTGTCATGAAATATTCCATAAAACCCAGTCCGAAAGTTTGATAGTAATCAGGCGTGGGGCGGTGCTTAAATTCGGTATTCCAGCGGTTAATGATATTCTCGCGTTTGTCAACCGCACCTATGGTTTTTTTCCACTGATAACGGTTGCTTAAATCGCGGCCCTCCACAATACAGCCTCCGGGGAAACGTAGAAAACCAGGTTTAAGATCGGCCAGCTTCTGTACTAGATCGGCACGTAAACCACCCGGACGATTTTTCCAGGTATGCTCTGGGAACAGGGAGATCATATCGAGGTCGATGATACCCTTGCCGCTCATCCAAACATATAATTGTGCGTTTGGCGTAGTAGCACTTGATTTAAATTTCAAGCTGTAATGGTTCCATTCCTTATCGGTTGGGGTAAGTTCAGCTTTACCTATAATAACATCATTGTCACCATGCAGTTCAACATTCAGTTTTACATTGGTATCTCCGTCCTGCTTAGCGATCACCGAAAAGCTGTATTCCTCGCCTTCCTTAACACCCATCCCTCCGCGGAAACCCTCGTTCGAGAAACCATAAAAACCGGCATCGGTTGTGATATAACTTTTTATAAAGTGAGCATTCTCCGGCCGTTCAACGGCACGGTTAATTACCTCTGTACGGCCATCACCACCATCCCTTTTTTGCTCCTTCCATCCCATCAGGGGCATGTTAAACTCAAACGAACGGTTTTTTACAAGCTCTGCATATACACCGCCATCGGCAGCAAGATTTATATCCTCAAAAAATATCCCATACATGGTAGGCTGAATGTGGGCCTTCACCTTATCAGCAGTTATAGTATACTGTGTTTGCGCATGTACCGCGGTAAAAGCACCGGCAGTAAACAGCACTAAAAAAAATCTTTTTAGCATGGCTTATTATTTGGTTAATTTTTAAAATCTAAGATAGGTTATTTTTTTATTGTTAAATAAACACTTAAAAAAAATAACACTAAAGTTTATAAGACCGTTATTACGGTTATGGGGAACTATGGTAACCAGGTTATCTCTGCGAAGATATACGTTAATCGTATGCCGCCTGACTTATTAATACCGGATATTTGTTAAAGCGTTTAAAAATGATCCGATCGTTTTGATGAGTGTTTAAATGAGTATTGGATTTGTTGATAATTTGGATTTTGTTGATAATAATGTTTTTTGACGTTTGCACCAGGAAAACTGTTGGTGAATGCCGACGAAGCTAATACTGATAAAACACGGCAAAAAATTATTAATAGTTTTTTCACCTGATGATATTTTTAAGGTTATTCCACTTTCCCAAAACGTATTTGTATGTTATTGCCCCCTTCGGTCCGCGGAGCGGAGTTTACTACTCCAATCTCGTTATCGCCGGTTTGGTAAACCGACGGCCACAAGGTTTTGGGCCATGCCGGGTTGATCGTTTTCCAGGTTGCCCCAAAATCGGTACTTACCGAAATATTACTTTTGTTGGATGTTACCACCAGGGTGCCATTTTTTAAAGATAGGATATATGGGCCACCCAACTGATCTGCTATTTGTTGGCCTAAACCAGTGGGCCAGGTTATCCCGTCGTCGCTGGTTTTGCAATAAATGTTACAGGATTCGGGCCCACATATCTCGTATACTACAATATATTTACCATTTTTCATCTTCGTCCATACAGACATACCGGGCCGGGACGCGTTATGCATGGGTTGGTACGCTACCCAGATCTCCCTGCCCCAGGTTTTACCCATATCCGGCGATATTTTCTGTGAGATAATTTGGCTGTAGGATGGATTTTCGGTTACATGTTTTTCGTTGGCATACATTACTGACAGCTTCCCGTCACCCAGAAAATAAAAATGCGGCTCATAAATACCTTTATCAGGCTTACCCAAATCGCCCGGGGCGCCTTGATTTTCATCGATAATACTGATGCGTTTCCAGGTTTTGCCCTTATCGGTGCTTTTGTAAACAGGCAATATATACGACTCCTGCCAGCGTACAGAACGACAGGCCAGTAATATGGCCCCATCGGACAGTTCAATAAGCTGTGCATTATCAAGATCCCTGCCCGGATCAACAATAGCGCCTAACTTTTTCCAGGTTCGGCAGTTATCGGTACTCACCGAAACTTCCAGCTGGAGCCCACCCTTTGGATCATTTTTATAACCATTATTGTTCGATATGGTATATCCTGCAAGCCAGTTGCCATCTTTGAGCTTAAGCAGCCGTGCGTATTGCGAACCATACCGCCCGTGATGGCGGCCCGGCGTTCCACCAGCTTCGGGCACCTTACCAGCATCATCAAAAACTGGGACGTTATTGACCACAACTGTTTGCCCCCATTTTACAGAATCTATTGATTTTAACTGCGCGCATACTATGCCACTGCATCCTAAAAACAAAATCGTTAGCAAATTTTTCATAGATAGACGAATAGATCTTATTTATCAACTTCTGATTAATTCTTTCCGTTTACTTCGGCGGTCATTTTACGGATCAGGTCCGTTTCTTCCGTTTTATAAGGTGTGCCATCGGTATTAAAAATATCATGGAACCATAGCGGCGGGGCGGCTGTATAGGTTTTTGTCCAACTATCCCATGGGAATATGGTTTGCGATTTGCCGTTTACAAAGCCCCAATTATACATACCTATCCGGTACTTTTTTGCGACGGGTAAAAAGGTTGCAAAGGTGCTGCCATTTGGCCTGGCCATATATTCTGTGCAAATTAACGGCTTACCATAGCGCTGCAATAACTTTATGCGGTTTTCAAATACGCCAACACTATCATAATTATGAAAGGTGATAATGTCTGACTGTGTTAACTGTAATTTCTCAATAGGTTTCATTTTAGCCGAATCGCTCCAGTCGCCGGCCCAAATGCCCGAAGTGGCAAATTGTGAAGGATTTGCCGAGCGTACCCACTCAAATGTTTTCTTTAAAAGTGGGACTACGTAATCTACTTTATTAGGCAGCTCCACCTTTTGATAAGATGCACCCGTCATGTTATCAGGCTCATTCCAAACATCCCAGCCGAGTATGCGGCTGTCTTTAGCAAAATGCGATACCACGGTTTTTACATAATGTTCAAGCCTTGGGTATTGTGTAGAATCTTTTAATGCATTTTGACCAGGGCTTTGCACCCAACCGGAATTATGAACGAAAGGCTTGGGCGCGCGTTGCTTTCCTGTGTGCGGGAATGGGTCCCAGCAGGAATCAAATATCACCAGTAATGGTTTTATTTTATGTTTATCGGCTATAGTCAAAAAGGTATCAACCCGTGTAAGGAAACCTGCCGAATCTTGTTCAAATGCCAGATCATGTAAAAACACACGCATGGTATTCATGCCTAAACCTTGTGCAAGGCCCAGTTCTTTATCAATAGTAAGCGTATCAAAAGTATCGGCCTGCCACATTTCAAGCTGGTTAATGGCTGTGCTTGGCAAAAAGTTGGCACCTACTATCCATGGTTGCTGATCATACCAGTCCTTTGCCTGTTCTTTGCTCCAAATCGCGCGGCTATTAGTTGTTTTTATAGATTTTTGAGTACAAGATGCAAGCAATACGATGCACCATAGCGATAAAAATAAAATTCGTAGTTTCATAATAATTGTTTGTTATTGAGTGCCTTGTAATAAGTGTTTAGTGGTCATTAAAAACAGGGGCTTTTTGTGCCGAAATTGATGGGGTACCACCTTTAATTTCGGGCCAGTCGTTATTCCAGGTTAGTTTATCAAGCATTAAAGCCCTGCGGTTGGCGCCGCTTGATACAAGCGGGTTGCCCCTGTCAATAGCATGATATAAAAACCAATCGGTACCGGCATCGTCCTGCATGAGGCGGGCATTATGGCCCGGCCCGGCATATCGGGTATTACGTTCAATAAGCAAAGTTCCGTTACCTCTGGTTTTTAAGTCATGGCCATCTTTATCCAGGTAGGGTCCCATTAAATTGATTGAGCGCCCCACTCTTACCTGGTAAACACTTGCCGCGCCATCGCAGCAATTGTTTTTTGAGCCAAAGAAGTAGTAATAGATCCCCCTTTTATGTATCATTACGCCCTCAAAATCCCCCGCAGCTACATTGATCTTTTTTGTAAAATCGGGTACTGATTTACCATCAGCCGAAAGTTCGACGCCCCAGGTGCCGTTATTGGCAGCCGAGCTATAGCTACCAAAGAAAAGGTACTTTTTGTTACCGTCGTTTATATAAAAAGGGTCGATGGCATTGGCTACCCCTATCTCTGACGACAGGAACATCTTACCCTGGTCTGAGAAAGGCCCCTCCGGTTTATCGGCGATGGCCAGCCCAATACCCGGGTTTGGGTCGGCCCAGATAGAATAAGCGTAATACATGTAGTATTTACCATCGATATAATTTACATCGGGCGCCCAGATAAATCCATTTGCTTTCCAATTGGGTTTGGTAACAAAAGCATCATTAAGGTAATTCCATGAGGTAAGGTTTGTTGATTTTACCACGGCAATGAGGTGCGTGCCGTGACCATCTCCCCAGTCGTCCTCTGTACCGTAGGCATAAAAGGCGTTTGTGCCAGGGGCTTTTATAACAGATGGGTCTGCTAATATTGGCGTGAACACCGGGTTAATATATTCATCTTTTGCGATAGCCGGCGGCGGTACAACCGGCGTTTTTGCCCCTTCTTTTTTGGAGCATGCCATGCAAAGCGAAACCAGCAGACATATTGGTAAAAGATGTTTCTTTTTCATAGGTATAAAACCAGCTATATTTTGCTATAGGTGCATAGCAACTATCAGCGGTTATTAAAAGCCGGGAAGATGAGTGATGCATGTCCCATGTCCCGGCTTTGTTTAATGATTAATAGTTTGGATTTTGGTGAAGATTGGTGTTGTTTCGCACCTCAACCTGTGGTAATGGCAACCTGATATTTTTGCCTACGACAAAGTTTTTAAAGTCGGGATCGCGTTCTGCTACCTTATCAACAGCCGCCTGGTTATCCAGATCGCCCCAGCGTTTTAAGTCGGCCCAGCGCACGCTTTCACCACAAAGCTCCAGTTCCCGCTCCATTTTTAAACGATCGCGAAAGAGGGTTTTATCATTACCAATTGCCGGATATGCGGTAGCAAGCGGTCTCATATTTGAGCGCGCCCTTACCCGGTTCACATACTGATAAGCGTCTGAGGTTTGCCCTAATTCGTTCTGCACTTCGGCATACATTAGTAATACATCAGCATAACGTATTACCCGGTTGTTAACTTCGTTATAATAATCCTCATTAGTACGATAATAATCGCGTGAATACTTTTTAAACCAGGCTTCGTCGGCATCCCACTGCCAGCTGCGGCCATAAATCTTATCACCAAAATCAGCCTCAAGCTGCGGATAGAACAAGGTGTAGCGCAGGCGCGGATCGATTTTATTATCGATTGTTTTTTCCTTTTTAAACTCAGTAACCATCCAGTTACGTGCCTGTCCGTCAGACCATCCTATGCTTCGTGGAGCAAAGAACTGAGTCCGGTTGGTACCCATATTTGAACTCGGTCCATCGCCTTCCGCAGTTTGATTGGCGTTGGAAAACTGGATCTCAAAAACAGATTCTTTATTGTTTTCCATAGTAGCCCGGAAGTTTTCTTTAAAGTCTACCAGGTCATAGTAACTTTTTCCGGCCCCGGTTACCAGGTAATCAAAAGCGGTTTTTGCTTCGGACCATTTATGCTGCTGCATATAGGTCTTCCCTAACATTGCCAGCGCGGCGCCCTTAGTTGCACGGCCAATATTAACGCCGGTGTATTGTTCGGGCAACGCGGTGCTTGCTTCGGTAAGGTCTTTTTCTACCTGTGCCCAAACCTGTGGTAAAGTAGCCTGTGCAGGCATATCCGTTGGTGTTTGCGGCGTTAAAACAACAGGTACGTTTTCCCATAAAATAGCCGCGTAGTAGTAATAAAAGCCACGTAAAAATTTGGCTTGTCCCAACAGCTCTTCTTTTTTCTTGGCATCGGCAAATTCAATTTTAGGCACGTTGGCCAGCACCTGATTACACCGGTAAATGGCTTTATATACATCACGGAAAGTGTTCACATTACCTTCCCAAAAATCATAGTTGATGTATTGAAAACGTGTCCAGTCGCCCAGCTCTAACCAGGGGCTTTTACTAAAGCCTTCATCCGACGTAAGATCAAGCCTGAAATAGATCCAGCGATTAAATCCTCCGTTTTGATAAAACATGTGATATATGGCGTTCACACCTTTTTCCGCATCGCTTTCTGAAAGCCAGAATTGAGAAACCGGTAAAGTATTTGGATTGGCCTGATCAAGCAGTTGCTTTTTACATGACGTAGCAACACTCAATACAAGCAATAAGGTTATTTTTAATATATTATTTTTCATGATGCTGTTTTGTTAAAATCCGAAATTTAAACCCACGGAATATGTTTTAAGATTAGGGAATGCACCGTAATCGTACCCTTTTTCCCATACGCTCGTATTACTAAATTCCGGATCAAGACCTGTGTATTTAGTTATAGTGATCAGATTTTGCGCAGAAACTGTCAGCTGTGCATTAGCCATGCCTATTCGTTTTGCTATGGAAGATGGCAGATTGTAGGTTATACCAATATATTTCATGCGTGCGAAACTTCCGCTCTCTAACCACCTATCAGAATCACCTCTTGAATTTAGCGTAGTGCCGTAATAGGCTCTTGGAGTAGTAGTATTTGGATTTTCGGGTGTCCATGGCTGAATTCCTGCCCTGTAGTTTGAGTTATCATCAAACCTGTCGGTTACGCTGCGTGGGCCGTTAAATACCTTTGCACCAACCGAAGCAAACCAATCCATTGAAAATTCAAATCCTTTATAGGATGCATTTAAGTTAAGTCCAAGCTCATACTTTGGCCATGGGCTGCCAACCACCACTTTATCATCATTAGTGATCTGTCCGTCACCATTATTATCCTTAAACCTGACATCGCCAGGTTTAGCAGTTGGCTGTATGATAGTACCGTTGCTGTTTTTATAATTATCAACTTCTGCCTGGCTTTGAAACAAGCCATCGGTTTGCAATACATACCACATACCAATTGGCTCGCCCTCTTCTGTAACGGTGTTGCCTACATAGGTTTTGTTTTTGTTATAACCTAAATTAAGCACTTTATTCCTCAGTGTGGTGAAATTAACACCAATGCCATATTGAAACGGTTTAGAGCTTTCACGGTAATTAGCGCTTAATTCAAACCCGCGGTTACCCAGTGTGATACCATTTACCTGCGGGTTGCCACCATCATTGCCTGTAGTATAAAGCAAAGGGTATCTGATTAACACATCCTCTGTTTTGGCAATAAAATATTCGGCAGTTACCGTTAATTTGCTGTTTAAAAATGTAGCATCAAAGCCATAGTTCTGTTGTATCAGTTTTTCCCAGCGCAAATCATTATTGGCCAGTTGTACCTGCGTGGCGCCTTGCTGGGTAGTTTGATCGGGACCGAAAACAACTGTTGAGAAAGTATTTACTACGGCCTGGTATTCATAAGCGCCAATATTGTTGCTACCTACAGTACCATAGCTTGCCCTTAACTTCAGATCATTGATCCATGATGATTTAAAGAAATCTTCTTTACTGATACGCCATGCACCGGAAATGGACGGAAAAGTACCAAACTTATAACTCGGGCCAAATTTGGAAGAACCATCTGTACGTATAACACCATTTAACAGGTATTTATCATCAAAGCTGTATTCCACCCGTCCGAAGTATGATATCAGGTCTGTACGTTCCCGGTAACCGTTTGTTAAAGCCGAATTACCCTGATCTAACACATCATAATATTGCTTGGTATTGGGATTATATAATAAATTACGCTTGGTACCACCAATAAGTTCATAGTTGGTACGCTGATACGACTGCCCGCCAACTGCATTTACAACGTGCTTTCCGAAAGTTTTATTGAAGGTTAGCGTATTTTCAATCAAACCCGAAACGTATTCGGCCCTGTTCTCGTTGGCAATAGACGGATCGTAAGCCTGATTAAGTGTCCAGTTACCTTCTTTTCTGAAATACTTGTAATGATCATCACTTGTTTCAACACCCAGGTTTAACCGGTATTTTAAGTAGGGTAGTATTTGTAATTCACTAAAAAAATTACCACGAATACGCATATTCTGGTTTGTACGGTCTTCCAGATCGGCTATTGCCACCGGATTGGTACCAAACGTACGTGCCTTTGATTCATCGCCATAACCATAACCACCCGGATTGGCCGGATTATATACCGGTATAGTAGGTAGCAGGCGTATCACATCAATAATAGGATTACCTGACATTTCATTTGCCTTAGCCCTGCTGATGGCCAGGTTTTCACCAATGGTGAATATCCCTTTGCGTCCCTGCGTATTTACCCTGAAATTGATCCTATTAAAATCAGTACTGATAACAGTTCCTTTATTGGTAAAATATCCTCCTGATACAAAATAGCTTCCGTTTTTGCTTCCGCCTGAAAAGCTGACATTGTAATCCTGAATATTACCGGTTCTATAGGCTACATCCTGCCAGTTGGTGTTATTTTGCAGCTCGAGTTTTTGTCTTGGCACATTTGCATTATCATAAGCCATAAAGTTCAATTTGGCAAACTCGTCCGTTCCGGCTAAATCATAACGCGGTATGGTTTGTACACCCGACTTGCCCGTGAAGCTAACCATCATAGGGCCGTCCTTACCCTTTTTGGTGGTAATAATAACCACGCCATTTGCAGCCCTTGAACCATAAATAGCAGCTGCCGAGGCATCCTTTAATATCTGGACAGATTCGATGTCGCTGGGGTTAAAATCGCGGTTTGCGGTTGTTATTAATCCGTCAATAACGTATAAGGGATTAGAATCGGGTCCCAGGTTTTTTAAACCGCGGATCTGTATCTGCGCTTCAGAACCTGGCTGACCTCCGCCACGAACTTTTATACCCGACGCCTGTCCCTGCAAAGCTTCGGCAACAGTTGTGGCCTGCCGCTTTTGTATATCCCTGGCCCGCACAACAGATACCGCGCCGGTTAGGTCCTTTTTCTGCTGTGAACCATATCCTACAACCACCACCTCGTTAAGAGAGGCGGATGAATTGGTGAGCTGGATATTAATACTGGTACGGTTGCCAACGTTTACCTCCTGATCGGTATAGCCGATAAACGAAAATACCAGCGTGCTTCCGCCCGGTACGTTGAGGGTATATTTTCCGTTTACATCCGTGCTTACGCCGATAGTTGTGCCTTTTACCCTCACATTAACGCCTGGAAGCGGGGCGCTTTTATCATCGGTAACAACACCGCTAACGGCTGCGTTTTGTGCCTTTACCTGCAGGGCGGCCGCTAAGAAGATAAAGCAGCAAATGAATGCCGGAAGAAAAATCTTCCTAAAGGCCCCTTCGGGATAGGAGGATTTTCCAGGGCGGGTACAACCGCCATCGTAAGATAAATTTTTTTTCATAAAAGATTTTTTTAATTGGTTAGTCTGTACGCTAAAAATGGCCTGCGGGAGCAGGGGATCATTTTTAGTAATCAAATATGAAATTACAAACCGAGGAATTATCTCGTATTTGTTTCATTCTTTCCTCAATTTGTCTCACACCGCAGACACCGTTATAAGATACTATCGGTCAGCTTACACAATAGGTTTTAAAAACTATATTTGAATACCAAATAACCGATGTGTTGAAGTATCGATTTTTTTCAGTATTCTTTTTTTGCCTTATAGCAACCGGAAATATCTTCGGCCAGTCCTACTATTTTAGTCATTACCAGGTAGAGAACGGGCTCTCGAATAACGCGGTCATATGCAGTATACAGGACAAAAAAGGCTTTATGTGGTTTGGTACTAAAGACGGCCTTAACCGGTTTGACGGATATACCTATAAGATTTTCAGAAACAACCCTGACGATAAGAATAGCATCGGCAGTAATTTTATATGCTCGCTGTACCAGGATCAGAACGGAGTATTATGGATAGGTACAGAGCGGGGATTGTACACTTATGATGATCATACAGAAAGCTTTAAATTCCTGAAGGGTAGTTCGACAAATGCTATCAGAGGCATGGTAATGGATGGCGGTCAAAACCTGTGGTTTATATCAGGGCTTACGCTTTTTAAGTATATACCGGCTACAGGTGTTATTACCTCTTATGCAAGAGATTTTGAAGCAACATCCCTTTGCAGCACTGCCGGCGGAGCTATATGGGCAGCTACCCCCCAAGGCACCTTACAAAGGTACGATGAAAAGTCGGATAGCTTTCTAAGCTATCCGGTATTTAATCATTCAAAGCCCGCTACTTCTGACTGGATCGAAAAAATATACAGTGATGCGCCGGGAAGCTTATTGGTGGGCACATCAAACCAGGGTGTTAAAATGTTTAATACCCGCACACTCGACTATACTGATCTGTTAACGAATAATACCGATGGCACAACCATATTTGTAAGAGATTTTATACGCAGTTCATCAAACGAAATCTGGATAGCCACCGAATCAGGAATATTTATTTATGATGAAACAAGTCATAAGTTCACCAATCTGCATAAACAATATAACAATTCCTATTCATTATCTGATAACGCTGTTTACACACTTTGTAATGACAGGGAAGGCGGTATATGGGCCGGAACCTATTTTGGCGGTGTAAATTATTATCCTAAACGTTATACTTATTTTGAAAAAACATTCCCGAAGACCGGCGAAAATTCAATAAGCGGCAACGCGGTAAGGGAGATCAGACAAGATGACCAAGGCAACCTTTGGATAGGGACTGAAGATGCAGGTTTAAACAAATTAGACCGGATTACAGGCCTGTTCAGTAATTATAAACCCGGCGACAGAAAATCTGGTATTGCCAACACCAATATACATGGCCTCCTGATATCAGGTAACGAGTTATGGATAGGCACTTTTGAGCATGGCCTGGATGTAATGGATCTTAAAACCGAAAAAATAATAAGACATTATAACGCAGGCCCTTCGCCCAATCAGTTTAAAAGCAATTTTATTTACTGTATGCTAAAAACCAGGAAAGATGAAATACTTATCGGGACGGCTGTTGGCATGTACAAATACAATAAAGCAACAAACGATTTCACATTGCTTACCCAGATACCCGTTACGGCTTTTTATACGACAATTACAGAAGATAAGGTGGGGACTATATGGGCGGGTACTTTCCGAGATGGCGTACATTATTTTAATGAAGAAAAGAACTTTCACGGCACGATCAATAAATTCCCGGACAAAAAAATCAACCTGAGCGCTAACAGGATAACCTGCGTGTTAGAAGATACGGGCAGCCATATATGGATAGCGACAGAATCGGGTTTGTATAAATACAACCCTTTAACAAAACACATAAAAGAGTTCTCGGTAAAAACCGGCTTTCCTGTTAACCTGATCTACAGCGTGCTCGAAGATTCAAATAAGCAACTCTGGATAAGTACCTCAAAGGGGCTGTTAAACTTTGATATCGGTACAGAAAAAGTAAAGGTATTTACCAGATCAAACGGGTTACTAAATGATCAGTTCAACTATAACTCTGCTTTTAAAGACAGCGCCGGAAAAATGTATTTTGGAAGTGTAAAAGGTTTAATCAGTTTTAAACCTGCAGAGTTTATAACCAATACGTTTATCCCACCGGTTTACATTACCGGGTTCCAGGTTTCCAATCTTGAGCTGGCCGTCAATAAAGATGGTTCTCCCTTAAAAAAGTCAATTATATTAACAGACCATATCACACTCACTCATCACCAATCATCATTCAGTATTGATTTTTCGGCACTAAACTATACCTCACCAGGCACCACCGAATACGCATATAAAATGAATGGTTTATATGAACAATGGACTTATATAAAAACCAACCGCAAAGCCTATTTTACCGAGCTACCGCCCGGAGATTATGTATTTAGGGTAAAAGCCGCCAACAGCAGCGGTGTATGGAACACAAAAGAAACCAGGCTGTACATAAAAGTGCTTCCTCCCTATTGGAAAAGCACCTGGGCGTACACGATATATGCACTGCTGTTTATAGTCTTTTTGTGGTGGATAGTTAACAGTTACCACAAACGGCTCCAGGCAAAGAACGACCGCAAAATGGAGGTTTTTGAGAATGAAAAAGAAAAGGAAATATATCAGGCCAAAATTGAATTTTTCACCAACGTAGCGCATGAAATACGCACGCCGTTAACGCTCATTAAAGGTCCAATGGAAAAAGTTATCAAACGTGCGCATGAAGTACCGGATATTGAAAAGAACCTGCAGATCATGGACAAGCATACCGAGCGTTTATTGTCACTTACCACACAGCTGCTTGATTTTCGTAAAACGGAATCAAACGGGTTCTCCCTGAATTTTGTGAAGGTTAATATAACCACCTTATTAAATGAGGTGTGGACAGGCTTTCAATCTGCTGCGGAGCAAAAGAATATCGACTATCAATTATTAACTCCTCCAAAACCATTATTTGCTTATATCGATCCCGAAGCGCTTACAAAAGTTATCAGCAATCTGATTGATAATGCCATAAAGTATGGTAGATCTGTAATCATAACCGAGCTTTTGCCGCACCATAAAAACGACGGCTTTTTTAGCATACAGGTTCGGAATAATGGCAGACTAATTCCAGCTGAATTTCAGGAAAAGATCTTCGAGCCTTTCTTCAGATTAAAAGGAAATGAGAAAAAACCGGGAACCGGAATAGGTCTTTCTCTTTCAAGGGCGCTTGTTGAACTGCATAAGGGCCGTTTACAAATGATTGAACCGGCAGATGGTTTTAATATATTTGTAATAACGCTCCCGGTACACCAATTAATTGAATTTAAACTGAATGGCAAATGGAAAAAACAATAAGTGTTTCCCCAAAACGATATGACAGTGTTGATAAGGCCGTAATTTTATTGGTGGATGATAATAAAGATGTACTGGCCTTTGTTTCTGATGACTTAAGTGAAAAGTATATCGTCCTTAACGCTCGGAACGGCAAACAAGCACTGAAAATACTAAAGGAACAGATCGTTCAATTGGTCATAAGCGACGTGATGATGCCGGTAATGGATGGCTTTGAACTATGCAGAACCATTAAAGAAAGCTTTGAACATGGCCACATCCCCGTTATTTTGTTAACAGCCAAAGACACCCTGCAATCAAAAATAGAAGGATTAGAACTTGGTGCTGATGCCTACGTTGAAAAACCATTTTCCCCCGAACATTTGCAGGCACAGGTTGCAAGCCTTTTAAAGAATAGGAATAAAACTAAACACTACTTTTCAAACTCACCATTGGCGTACAAAAAAACCATCGCCTATTCAAAATCAGACGAGTTGTTTCTTGAAAAACTTAACGGGGTAATATTAAAAAACCTGAACAATACTGATCTGGATGTTGGGCACCTGGCCGGTATGATGAACATGAGCCGCCCAACACTTTATAGAAAAATAAAATCCATATCCGATCTCACGCCCAACGAACTGATTAACCTGGCACGTTTAAAAAAATCAGCCGAATTATTAAATGAAGGTTGTTTAAAAATATATGAGATATCTGAATTGGTAGGCTATAGCTCTCAGACTCATTTTGGCCGTAATTTTTTAAAACAGTTTGGCATGTCGCCATCAGATTATATTATCGCGCAGACATCTCAGTAATATCCCCTGATATAATCAGGGTACAACTGGTGCAAACTTTGTCGTCCCGGCGAGATAAAGGGCGGTACTTTGTAGAAAGAAGAAATTTCCGGAATATAGAGGATAGAGATACTAATCACTTCTTTCAGATTAAATGACAAAAATAAATGGCTGAATATCCATTTGCTTTGCAAATTGAATTATTCAGCCATTTAAAATCATGTTATGCACCGGCCGCTTATTGAACGCCCTGCTTTTTATATAATTGAATCATATTTGTTTACCTGGCCGATTTATACGTCCAGGTTTCTTCAAAGAATGTCCTGTTGCTGCCATTTTCGGTCATGATGTATTTAACCTTAAATGAAACAGGGGTTGAACCATCTGGCGACATGATAAACGTGTTAACGCCGCTTGCATCAAGTATTGCGTCACGGCCGTTTGTTGATGGCCGTCCGTAGTAGTTTATCATGTCGGTAATTTTATTGGTAGCCGGATCAATTGGAAACTTTGGACTAAAGCTGCCGTAATAGCTACCTGCTCCGGCATTTAAAATACCGTGCCCGTAGGTATTTTGCGACGGATCGTAAACAGCAACCACATTTGGGCCCTGGGTTATCAGCTGCATATCATGTGGGTACTGACCTGTTATTGCTGAGTTAACTACATCGGTCATGGTTCCAGTTACCGTGTATACACCATCCCACTTGTTTTTTAAAGTGATAATGGTAATTAATTTTGCAAAATTAGCGCTTATGGTAAAGCCACCGCCATCAGCAATAGTCAACGGAAAAGCATAGGTTTTGGTAGGGTCTAAAGCTGCCGTATTAATCTTAACCGGGAATTGTATTTTCCGTTGTCCGGCAGGTATGGTAATTTTATTTGATGGCAAAGTATAACCAACGGTTGGCAACAAGGTATAATTTTTACCATTTACTTTATTAAATTGAGTTACCGCAGCGGTATCAACAGATAATGTAACGGTTACATCTTTACTATTAGCGTCGGGTGCCGCATAATTAACCCAAACCAAATAATCGGCCGGAGTATTTGATACGGTAAATGATGCTGAGATAGAGTTGGCTGCCGCATTACCTGATGAAGAGCCGATAGGCAGTTCAATAATAGGTTTATTTTTAGTAAAATCTGGCTGAGAGTTATCTTTCAAACAACCTGATAAACCACTCATCAGTACAGCAACGGTCAATAATGTATATATGAAATTCTTTTTCATGTTTATCAATTCAAATTTTGCAATTAGTTAATATCCCAGAATATCCTTGAGGTAAACTGGCTGATTTTTCCTTGCGCCAAAACATTATCAGGATTGTAGTTGTACTCACTTTGCGGATAAAGCATCCTTACCGGTATGGTACGCACAATAGCCGCAGGGTTATCCGAAACAGGAATATCTGCCGGAATGTTAAGCCTGCGGAAATCGGCCCAGCTTTCCATATCATTAATACCGTTCATAGCAGCCCACTTCTGGGTCATGATCAATGTTATTTTATCGGCTGCCTGATCCCAGTTACTTACTGCACTTGGCATTGTAAGGTAATCCGAAGCAGAACCTGCACCTAAATAAGTAAATGACTGCTGAACAGCACTTTCATACAAGCTTCTTACACTTCCGGTTATGTAACCCCGTTGTGCAGCTTCTGCCTGTAAAAACAACGATTCAAAATCGGTAATAATTGGCTGCGCCATATCTGCACCTTTAAGCAAACCTGTTCCAATAGCCGAACGGTTTTGAGGGTTATCCTGAGGGCTTTGCGCCGTTGGGCCAAAGCGACTACCCGAATAGGTAGTTCCTGCTCCATCATTAATGGTAGTGTATAAATAACCAAGGCGCGGGTCGTTATTATTCTGGTAAAAGTTAATGGCATACAAACTGGCTATATAGTACCTATGGTTATCTGTAGGTGCTGTTTTACCGGCTGGTGTATAGCCAAAGGTTGCATAATATGGATTTTGTTTATTTGCGGAGTTAGTATAACCAGGATTAACCGAGCCGCCTTCGCCTACGCCGATAAAGCCAAGACCATTTGCGGTAATTTTCGCTATCTCGCCTTTGATGTAAGCATCCCTGCCAGGTATTTGCGACTGGCGCAACAGGATCCTGAGTTTTAAGGTATTGGCAAACTTACCCCATTTTTGCGCGTCACCTTTGTACATGATATCGTAACTGGCATCTGCAGAACTTACTTTACCTATAAGACCTTTAAAAAGCGTCGCCGCTGTATCTAACTTTTTGGCCAGATCTTCATAAATAGCCTGATCTTTATCATATTTAGGCCTTATGGATGCTGTTGCTTTTAAAGCATCATCGTACGGAATGTTACCAAATACATCAACCAGGTTATGAAAATCATAAGCCTTCATGGTTTTTGCTATAGCAGTGTAAAAAACATTCTTGGTAGTGTTACCCTGTTTTTCCACATAGTCATAGTCTTCCAGATTATTATATAAGCCATTCCATATGCCCACAGCCGGGCCATAATTGGTGGTAAACTGGTAGCTGCGTTCTTCGGCAAAAGCCGCTACAGCGCCACTATAGTTCCAGTACCCGATCCAGCCGGAAGCAAACTGGTAAAAGTTAACCGAACCGGTGGTATTCGTAGCTGTGCTGTTTAGTGCATTGGTTAATACCAGGCCGGGAGCAACATTTGTTGGACTGTTGGGGTTGGTATTTATATCCAAATAATTTTTCGTACAACTCCCTAAAAAGGCTACAGCTGCCGAACAAAATAATATGAGTTTGCTTTTCATTACAGTAACATTAATTTTTTAAAGTGTAAAACTTGCTGTAAAACCATAAATACGCGTAGGCGGAGTTTGGTTCAGGCCATTTGATCCCTGGGCATTATCAAGCGTGTTGTTAAATTCCGGATCGGTGTAAGGATTACTTTTTGGTCTGAACATGAACAAGTTACGACCTACCAGTGCAAAACTGGCCCGCTTTATAAATTTGATACCGCGTAAGTATTCAGCCGGCACATCGTAACCTATTGAGAGTTCACGAATTTTTATAAAAGCAGCGCTGGTAACATAGTTTTGCATTACGCCATAGCGGGTGGTAGCGCCTGCCCAGTAATCAATACCTCCTGAGTTGGTAGTTACATTGGTGTTGGGCACATATACACCCGGCGAAGTTTCAATTACTGAGTTAGGATACACAAAGCGCTCACGGCCATTGGTTGCGGAACCATAGCTGATACCGGAAAAATCGAAAGTGCTGCCGGCTCCACTATAAACCACACTTCCGCTGCGGTACTCCGCAACACCGGCCAGTGTAAAGTGATGGTAGCTAAAGCTTGTATTAACACCCAATATATTTTTAGGCGTTGTTTGGCCAAATAAAATATTGGTTTGGCTCAATACCGGATATCCGCTGGTGGCGTCAACTACCGTGTGGCCATGTCCGTCGGTTTCAAAACCTTTACCCATTAATACCGGATATGGTTGATCTTTTACAATATAGTTATCATTATCAATGCTTAAGTTGGGTAGGCCCTGATATAGAGAAATAGCCTTGTTTTGATTGTAAGAGTAATTTACCCCTAAATTCCAGGTAAAACCATTATTATTGCTAAGTATCGGGCTGCCCTTTAGCGTTACTTCCAAACCGTGATTTTTACCTGAGCCAGTGTTTATAATGGCATTTGTAAAACCGGTGGCATTTGAAATATTAATACCCTTAATAATTTCCTGATCGCTGGTGGTTTCCCAGTATGCTGCAGTTTCTAACGATATTCTGTTATTCAGGAACCCTAACTCCAGGCCTATCTCTTTTGATACGGTTTGTTCTGGTTTCAGGTCGGGGGCGTAAACGGTGTTACCTACGCTGTAACCAACGGTGTTGCCATAGGGAAACCCGCCGCCAACGTCAAAAGTAGACTGCAATGAATAGGGTGCAAACTGCACAGCAGATACCTTAGCGATACCACCCCTTAATTTACCATAGGTTATTATTTTATTATCCTTAAAGAAAGGAAGCGCATCGGTAAACACCCATGATAAATCTACAGAAGGATAAAAGAACGAGCGATTTTTCTGAGATAATCTTGAATCCCAGTCATTACGGCCCGAAGCGTGTAAAAACAGGTAGTTTTTGTAGCCAATGGTTAAATCGCCAAAAAGACCTTCCCTGCGATATTTGGTATTGTTTTCTGAAACATTCGCATCGCCTGCACGTGAGCGGTTTTCAAGCTTAATCGTTTTGACCTGTCAATGATCGTTATTAGTCTGGTGATAGGTATGGGCATTTTTGCTACCCCTGGTGAAGTAGCCATAAGTTCCGGCAACCCTTATTTATATTTTGGAGCCTGGCTTTTTGGCGGTGCTGTAAGTTTATGCGGCGCGCTCACCTTTGCAGAAATAGGTGCCCGTTATCCAATTACAGGAGGTTTTTATAAGGTTTTTTCCTATTGCTTTCACCCAGCGTTCGCATTCATGATCAACTGGATACTAGTAATCAGCAACGCGGCATCTGTTGCAGCGGTGGCCCTTATTGGTGCTGAATATATTAACCCGATTATCATGCCACCAAGCTTACAAAATGATCTGGGCATCAAAATCATGACCATAACATCTGTATTGGTATTATACATTATTAACTTTTGGGGTATTAAAATGAGTGCCCGAACTCAAAATGTACTTACCATATTTAAAATAAGTATGATCCTTATTCTTTGTACTGCGGTTTTAAAAAGCCATATCATGCTGGGCGATTATAAGGTAATTGAAAATAATTATACCCTGAGTGCGTTCGGGTTAAGCCTGGTTGCTGGATTTTTTACCTATGGCGGCTATCAGCAAACGATTAATTTTGGAGGAGACATTATTAATGCAAAGGTTAATATACCCAAAGCCATTTTTTGGGGAATGATAACGGTAATATGTTTATATCTGCTCATAAATTTTGCCTACTATTCTGTTTTAGGTATCAATGGACTGCAACATAAAACTGCTTTGGCTGCTACGCTAGCCGGCGCTATTTTTGGAACACTGGGCTATAAAATAATATCATTGCTGATGTTTGTATCAGTACTTGCTTTTATTAATGTAAATATCATGGCCAATCCACGGGTTTACTATGCCATGGCCGAAGATGGTATACTACCCCAAAGGTTCAGGCGTGTGAACCAGCAAACCCAGGTGCAGGAATTTGGTTTAAGTTTTTTTGTCGCAGCCGTACTTATCATATTGTTTTTTGTGAGCTCCTTTCAAAAAATACTCAGTTATGTAATGTTTTTTGATACTATTGGCCTTTCGGCGGCGGCAGTTACCATTTTCATTCTACGAAAAAAAACCAAACACTTAAATGGCAGCGGCATTTACACCATAAAATGGTACCCGCTTATTCCCGTTATTTTTATTGCTACTTATTGGTTTGTTACCATAAGCATTTTTATTGAAAACCCGTTGGCCGCATTAATATGCCTTTGCGCTTTTGTTGTTGGCCTCGCTATATATTTTGTAACCAAAGGCGGTCAAAAATCAATTACAATACCTTAATTATGGAACTTTCATTTATATTAAATGAACTGGGAGAAGATAGAGAAAACTATTTTAATGCCGTTTCACCTCCCATTATGCAGTCGAGCAATTTTACCTTTAAAACGGTAACGCAACTCAGACAGGCTATGGCCGATGAATTTGAAACAAATTTATACTCTAGGGGGCAAAACCCAACGCTTAATATACTGCGAAAAAAACTGGCCGCACTTGACGGAGCCGGAGATGCTTTGGTATTTAGCAGCGGAATAGGCGCCATAAGTGTTCCATTGCTTTCTTTATTACAAGTCGGCGATCATGTGATTGCGGTTAAAAATCCATATAGCTGGACTTTAAAACTTTTTAATGAATTTTTACCCAAATTTGGCATCACTACTACCTTTATTGATGGAACTGTTTTTGACAATTTTGAAAAAGCTGTTAAACCCGAAACCCGCCTAATATACCTGGAAAGTCCCAACACCTTTAGTTATGAATTGCAGGACATAAAAAAGATAGCTGGCTTTGCCCGGGCCAGAGGTATTATGACCATGATTGATAACAGCTACTGTAGCCCGTTATATCAACAGCCTATCAGTATGGGTATTGACCTGGTTGCTCAATCGGCTACAAAGTATATTGGAGGACATTCAGATGTGGTGGCGGGCGTACTTACCGGCAGCAAAGAACTGATAAGGCAAATTTTCGACCATGAATTTATGAATCTCGGCCCGGCTATTTCCCCACACTCCGCATGGCTGATGTTGCGAGGATTGCGTACATTACCATTGCGCCTGCAACGTAGTTTTGAGAGCACTAAAATAATTACTCAATGGCTAAATAGCCATGAAGCAATACAACAGGTAATATGGCCCTTTGACCCGGCTTTCAAACAAAGCCAATTGGCCTGTGAACAAATGCAGGGCTGCGGAGGGTTGTTCAGTTTTACGTTAAAAAATACGTCATTTGCAAATATTGAAGCATTTTGTAACCATTTGCAGCATATATTACTCGCGGTTTCCTGGGGAGGCCATGAAAGTTTGATACTTCCATCTATAGCGTCGATTGCGGAACCGGAGTACAAACCAGGTGATGAGCGCCATCAACTCATCAGAATGTATGTTGGTTTAGAAGACCCTCAATATTTAATAAATGACCTGCAACAGGCATTCAATAAATTAAAATTATAGCCGTCATCCTTTCAAAACCACATAATTACACCCAGGATAACCTGTTTAAAATTGGTTTCTGATTGGATATACGAATTATACCAGATAATATTGTTGCTGCAGAGTGCGGGAATATCGCATGTTTTTTTTAATCACTTTTCTATAAAAAAGACTTTGTCATATGCTCTTGCCAAATATCCCGCAGTGCTATGCCTTCCCTCCCATTTTCCGGTAAAAGAATAGTGGCAAAAACAAGCAATAGTAAGCAAAGTACCGAAACCAGATAACTAAATCGCATCAGTATTCTGGCTCAACTAATATAAATAAGATGAAAGTTTTTACCCCATGTAAAGAGCACTTGATTTGTGGTGGGTTGGCCTTTACTGTGCTTTAGCAGGTTCACGGGCTTCGTTTTCTAAAACAGGAATGATAAATGTGTTCAATTCCGACTTATAATGCTCTTTTTTTCTGATAATAATTAATTTTTCACCGATATCCGGGTGCTGTGCGGCAACATTATTTTGTTCCTGTATATCAACAGAAAGATCATACAATAACTGTGTTGTATTACCCTTCATCATGTTCAATCTTACTCCTTTCCGGTTATCAGGCGTATGGCCCGCTGACCATTATATATCGGATATTCAAAATAAAGACAATCATACTGAGCCTGTACACCTCCACCAAATAACATAGGTAAAATAAAACTATCAATATTTTTTTGCGCCTTCACGTTTAGCAAATTACAAAGCTTGGGCGTGATATCTATAGTTGATGAAATGAGATTAGTGGTTGATCCGACCTTAGCCGGCCACGATACGATAAAAGGTCCACGAATGCCCCTTCATGCACAAACCCATTTTCCCCAACCATATTCTCCCTTGAATGGAAATGCATTTTTAAAAAATGTTGGGTCGACACCCGCGTTATAGGCTGGGCCATTATCAGCTCAAAACATAACGATCGTATTATTATAAACACCATCCTATTTTAGTTTTTAACTATATCTCCTACTTGCCCGTCCATCAGTGTTATCATTGCCGCACAAGTTGATTCGGATAACGGCAAGGAAAGTAACTGTCGCCAAGGCGACGTGTATTAGAAATAAAACCCTTTCCTGCATTCTTATTCGCCACTATACAATATCGAGTTCGTGTTTTGGAACGTTATGTCCAGAACTCCACATCACTTTCGTAATGTGTCCAACTGTCTGATGTTTCACCTACTTTCCTGCTGAGGCCGATTTCACCATATTATAATATAAACGTTGCAAGAGCCTCATGTCCTTTGTAATGACAATAGCCTGCGCCTTAAGGCCGCTTTTATATGCGATATTTCGGTTATTGTTGGTTACTAAACCCTTATTAAACTTTATGGTCGCCAAAAAGCCGCTATCTGACGGCACATTTGAAATGTAATTTATTTTACCTTCCACGAAGCCCAATTCCTGATATGGATAAGCATCAAACCGGAGTTGAACGGTTAAGCCTGTGTCGATCTTGCCAAAGTTATACTGGGAAAGATAGGCTTCCGCATAATAATGTGTATCGGCAGGGTTGATATATCCAATTGTCTTTTCAAATTGCAAATATTGATTTTCCTGTAAAGGGATAGTGAATGAGACCTTACCAGATATAGGGGCTTTAATTATATATTTTGTAATCCAATCGTCGACTTTGCTTTTTAAGGATTGCAAGGCCTGTTCAAAGATTACCTTTTGTTGAGCAATATCATGATTGAGTTGACCAAGTTCCCTTAGTTTATCTCTCTTTTGCGTTTGATTAGTTAAAAGAGAAGTTTTCAATTGCGGAATAGCCAATTGTTTGTTCACATACTTACTTGTCTGAGAGCGAAACTCTTCTTTGGTTAGAACATTCTGATCCAGCAAGGTTTTATTCATTTTGTAAGTTTCCTCAGCTAACTTAATATCCTGTTCAGTGAGTTTTTTTTGACCCTCAATAATTACCTGAGTCTTGTCTATTGACGTGATATCATTTTCCAGTAAAGACCTTTTCATGAAATAGAAGCCGTTGACCGTATAATCATTAAATTGTTGCCACGCGTTTATGAATTGTTGATACGCGATCTGGATCTCGCCCAGATTGTTATAGTATTTCTGAAATATATCGAAAACCTTTTCCGGTTGGTCATGATTTATGAACGCGATACTGCTATTGATCTCATTGGACAGTTCCATAACCTCCTTGTGATCGGCGGTACTTTCGATCCATCCAATGATATCGTCCTTTTGTAACTGTTGATTATTTCTTACAAATAGGCGAACCAGTCGGCCGCTTGTTTTTGGAACAAGTTCCTTTGGCGCACTGTTGGCGGTCAGAGTCGCCCTGGCTTCTATAAAATCCGGATACCTGATGAACCAGGTGCTACCAACAAGGATAAGCAAGGTGCCTAAAATGCAGAGCAATGCATATTTTTCAAAAAAGTCGGGCTTGCTCGAGATAATATCCTGCGCAGCCTCTGATCGTTGTTCAAAATTATCAACTATTTTTCCTGCCCTGGATTTTTTTTCTTTTTTTTTCGGCAATGTTTGTATTTCTTCCACCATACCAAGTTTATGACCCTAACTCTAATTGATTTTTTACTAACTCATAATAATGACCTTTTAAATGGGTGAGGTAATCATGATTACCTTCTTCTACGATTGTCCCTTCTTTCAATACAATTATTTTGTCTGCACTTTTAACTGTACTTAATCTGTGAGCAACAATTACTACAGTTCTACCTTCAAAAAACAGTTGTAAATTTTCAACTATTGCTTTTTCATTATTGGCGTCGAGTGCATTGGTGGCTTCGTCAAAAAATAAATATTTTGGATCTTTATAAACCGCTCTAGCAATTAGAATCCTTTGTTTTTGTCCCTGGCTTACACCTGTACCATCTGCACCCAATTTGGTATGAAACCCGTTAGGAAGCGTTTCAATAAAAGATAAAATATTTGCGATACGTGCAGATTGCAACAATCGGTTATTGTCTATATATTCCTCACCGACAGAAATATTCCGGGCTATGGTATCGTTAAAAATATATCCGTCCTGTAATACAGCCCCGCATTGTTTTCTCCAGAAAGAGGGGCTGATAAACTTAAAATTAGTGCTACCAATCTTCAGTTCCCCGTCAAAGTCATTGTGGATTTTCAGCAACATTTTTAACAATGTTGTTTTACCGCTCCCGCTTGTGCCAACGATAGCTGTGACTTTCGCTTCCGGGATAACCAAAGATAAATCCTTTAAGACAGGCTCATTTCCAGCACTAGGGTAAGCGAAAGTTAACTTGTTAAAAACGATGTCTTTCTGCTCAGGAAGGTTTGTCATCAACTCGCTATCCAATGGCTCTTCGTCGGCTTTTTCATGTATCTCATTGAGCCGCTCCATACTTATTTTGGCGTCCTGGTAGTTTTGTAACAAGCTTATGAACTGGTTGATCGGACCGCTTAACTGACCTATGATATATTGCACCGCCAACATTGTCCCAAAAGTAAGCTCCCCCTTGATCACCATTTGGGCTACCATAAAACTTAAAAGAATATCCTTACCCTGGCTAATAAATTGTGCTCCGGCCGATTGCAGCTGGCTATAATTTAAACTTTTGAAATTTAACTTGAAGACGCCGACCTGAATATGCTCCCATTCCCATCTTTGTAGTTTTTCGGCGTTATTCAACCGGATTTCCTGCATCCCCTGTATCATCTGTAAGGTCGCATTATTCTCTCTGGCGGATAGGTGAAATGTTTCATAATTGAGTTTTCGCCTGATACGCATAAATAAGCGTATCCAGCCAAAATAAATCAGGTTACCGGCAACAAATACAAGAAAAATATTTACGCTGTAAATGGTTAAAATCAAAGCGTAAACAAAAAAATTTAAAATAGCGAAAATCGTTGTGATTGTTTCGCTGGTCAGAAAAGATTGAATACGTTTATTATCCTCCAGGCGCTGTAAAGTATCTCCGGTGTGATGACTGTCAAAATAAGCTACTGGTAACCTGGTTATTTTTATCCAAAAGTCAGATAAGATAGAAATATTGATCGTGTTGGATATTCGTAGCTGCAGACGGTTGCGAATAAAGGTAATAACAGTGCTGCTAAACGTAATCGTAAGCTGCGCAATCAGGACAATGGTGATATATTGCAAATTTCTTGTATTGATACCCGTATCAACCATTGTTTGGGTAAGGAACGGCAGAATCATCTGCAATAGGGAAGTGATTAACAGTGATATGAATATCTGAACAATTTGTGGCCGTGCAGGCTTCAGGTAAGTGGCAACCACTCCCCAATTCAATTTACTTTGTCTGTTGTCTTCCAGTTCGTAAAAAACCGCTGTGGGCTCCATCAGTAATACAGTGCCTACTTCACCAACGTTTTGGATGTTATTTGATATCCACGACTTGGTGAATTCTTCCTTGGAATAGACCATCATCCCTCTTTCCGGGTCCGCTATTTTAATACGTTTGTGATCAATGGAAATCAGTACCACAAAATGATTCTGCTTCCAATGCAAAATTGCGGGCAAAGGGGCCGTTTGCAGTTTCTCATAACTAATTCTGACCCCTCTTGTTCTGAAACCTAATTTTTCAGCTGTTTCACTGATTCCCAGTAACGACACCCCCTCCTTATTAAATCCAGCTTTTTGTCGTATGGTATCCATGTTGTAATTTTTTCCATAATGCTTTGCAACCATACGAAGGCAGGTTGGGCCACAATCCATTATGTTTAATTGTTTATAATAGGTAAACCCCATGGGGATTAAAATTTAGTTAGATTTTAAATAACATTTGCCGATCGTTATGATGACCAAAAAGACATCAGCATCATCTGACCGATAGTTAAATACAAACGCTGATCAAAAAGCGCGTTAAATAAACACACCTTCCTCCCAATTTGATCGCGCTGAACTTTGCTCGAGTCCAATCATTTTGATTATATTAGATATGGTTAATTTTAGCCTTATGTTTGTATCCTCAAAAATATTCGCATGCATATTTGGTATGAGTTCCATCAATATCAACCGATCAACCGTAGAAAGTTGACCTTTGGGTTGAAAAACGGTCAAGGCCTTTCGTACCGTTTCGCCATATTGCCGGTCATTTAATAATTGCCCCGTTTTTGAATATGCATATATTAATTGCAGATCAGCTATTACAAACTGACCAGTAGCAATTTTTGAATCTAAATAACCGCTTACTGCTTCAGAAGTCTCACAGATCAAATTCTTGCCGTGGTCTGTATTTAAACTGGCATTATTGATCATAGATAAAAAAACGAGCGACCGGGCAACCGAGGCGATATCTTGCTGCCGAATTCCGGGCACGTCGGCGTGTAAATTTTTATTATGTGCGTTTAAAGTTTCACAAACCTTATCAGTCATTAGATTTAAACACTCCTGGTTGCATATCGTTCTGTACCGCTTGCTGTTCATATTCTTCGATTTTAGTCGCCGGTAAAAATATAGTCCTTTCCCTATATAATTAGAAAGACCTGATTCTTTTGAAGGCTCGGCGTATACAATGCTTTTATAGAGTTCATCATCCATGTCCTCTAGAACTTCGTTAGTATCAGCATCTATAAATTTATTTTGTGCCATCCATTCTATCGCCCAGCCTATGCCAGCTAAGCCGTGTTCAAAACTGGTATCCTTAACGGATTCAATATGCTCGCTCAAATCATCGATAAATAATCTGGCCTTAGCTTGGTAAGCATGATTTTTAGATATCTCAAATAATTTAAAGTAGACCATCATAAGAC
The DNA here is from genome assembly GCF_034262375.1 of Mucilaginibacter sabulilitoris. Taxonomy (NCBI): domain Bacteria; kingdom Pseudomonadati; phylum Bacteroidota; class Sphingobacteriia; order Sphingobacteriales; family Sphingobacteriaceae; genus Mucilaginibacter; species Mucilaginibacter sabulilitoris. Next base: position 1,531,914 of record NZ_CP139558.1, on the reverse strand, counting down.
CCGTTTTTCCATAATGCAGACCATAGTTATTTGTAAAATTATCTTCGTAACGTTCCAACCAATCCTCTATGCGTTTTAGTGAAGTCATAAATTTTATAGAATAGGGAAATTAACTTGCAAAATTGTCCAGATAAAATATATGCCCTTCAATACTCTTCATTGGCGCCCTCCTTGTGTTCTCAATAATACCTTCTGGATCAAATTGAGTGGCATAGTTTTGATCAACAGATTTATTTATAAAAACTGCATCCCAATTGTTACCTGGTGGTATTTCCCGCATTTTATTTTTGTTTTCTTCAAATAGGTTGACGTCCTGGATTTTGACAAACATCTCTTTAAGTATCATATCAACCTTTAATCCAACCTTGCTGTATGGTTTCACATAGGAATATTTATTATTTCGCAAATGTAGAATCGACTCCATGATTTGTCTGACCGGTATAATCACTTCCGCGGACCAGACTGCAACATAGGGAGTTCGAGCACTACCGATCATTTGATTAAGATGACCAATAAGATTTAAGTTGCCATCCTTTGACACTACCTCATAGATTACTTCATTAGGCAATTTACCAATATCGATCTTAGCGGTTTGGCAAAGTTCCCTGATAACGATGCGGGTATGAAAATTACCAATAAGATAACGGGTTACCGCATAAATTTCTTCTAAATGATTGCTTGTCATTGAATCTATAGTTATTAAGAAAGTAACGTCCATAAGATCGTGTCTTTTTGATCTGTTGCTTCGAACGTAATCTTCCAATACACACCGAAGGAAGTAACTGCAAGTATTTTGGTCAATTCTGCTCAGATCTTGATTGAACGGCGTATAATTTACAAAATCGCCTTTCCGGAAAATTTGCAGTTTCTTCTTATCAACGCTCCCTGTATAATGAAGTGTTTTGCAGTAATTTAGCGCTTCAATAGAACTGTCTGCCCACGCGAAGTCGAGTTCCTTATGAATCAGAAATCTCTTTTTAAAATATATTGCAGACCACCAAATCACCCACATATCCGCACACCAGGCCTGTATCAGTGCATTATTGCCTTTCCGTCCGCAAAAACCCATTCTTTTTTGATTTTCGCTGGTCAGAAGTTTATACATCTTTTCAGAATCATCCTCCATTTTTATTAGAAATTCAAGGCTCACTTGTTTTAGCAGGTATTGTGCCCCACCGGCATTTTTATCATCCGATTCTACTAGCTCCCTGTTGACACCAACAATACGGCACATTTCGTCGAAGACCTCTTCTCCTGCTGTGTTTTTAATATAAGAACTGTCCAGATAGCTTCTTGAGTCGGCAGCATACCATGTATCATCCTGTGACAAGAGATCAAAATCAGGCAGTGACTTAAAAACGATATCAGAATCATGATGAAAAATTGCCACTTTTTGTAGCCCTGGGAATTTCTTGAGGTGTTTTGCAATAATGTGCCACCGTATGGAAGGCGCATAAAATTTACTCTTCCGGGTATCTGGATAAGCATGAATATTTACAAAAGGATTATCAACTATAAACTGCTCAAAGTCAGCAGCTAAACCTTTTTCAACATCGTAACCTAAGAGTATATGAATATCAGCATCGGGTATTCCCAATGACCTGAAATTAAACAGTTGTAATTGAAGCTGCCATAAAAAATAAAAGTCATCGGGCTGGGAGGATAGGAAAATCATATCAATATTTACAAGGATTTATACTTAACGGTTGTTAGCTAAATTTCGAAGCCAATTGCTAGTAGGTTACTTAATCGTATACATCCGAAATTGCGGAGCTCTATTTTCACTAACTGTTTTAGATTCGGCTTTTCAGTCTTCTATCCACGTATGGTTGCTTATCAGGTATTAGTAATAACGACATATTTTGTATAAACAGGATAAGGAGTATCGCCCATGTAGCATTAATTACTGAAGGATTTCTTCTATTTTTTTTGTCATTATGTCCTCATCACCTGAAGCAATGATCACCTTTCCCTCTTTATTCAGTAATATAAAAAAAGGAATAGACTTAAGTGCATATAAACCACCAACTCTTGCTGTAGAGCCCTTTGAAGGGAATTCGTCAATAACCTGCGTCCATGGCATTTTCTCTTTATCAAGCGCACGTATCCAATCATTCCAATACCTGTCGTCGGACACACTGACAATGTTAAATCCTTTATGATGAAATTTTGCATACATTTTTTTCCAGTGAGGAATACCTTTTCTGCAAGGCACACACCAACTTGCCCAAAAATCCAGCATAGTTACAGATCCGCGCGTCGTAGAAAGTGTGAATTTGGACTTATCTCTTTTTAGCAGTGTAAAATCGGGCGCAAGGCTATTGGCTTGCTTGTTTTCCAGTGTCGACAATTTATTAATTAATGCGTCATAATACGAAGATGCCTTTGCAGTTCCCGAAAATTGGTTAATAGCCGACCGCAAATAAACCTCGGAGATATCGGCCAATGAACCACAATATTCATTAAATATATAAATCCCGGCAAGGGAGCTTGGGTTTTGACTAATATAATTATCAATCCATACTTTTTCATTCCCCGTGTGCAGCTTGCCGATTGAATCTATTTCATTCCTGATGTGAGCAATGGAATCTTTTTTTGCTGTTTTTAACTTTTTAAGAAGAGAAAAGCCATAGGTGTCACCGGTTTCATTTTGATATTGAGTATAAACATCGGCCATTGCAGAGCCCGTTTCTGTGATTTGCCATATTATAGGGTAGTCTTTCGTTTTGTAGTACTGATGCATGGCATCCGATGTATCGATCCAAAAATTGATAGCGGTATCCTCTACGAATCCCTTAAATGCCCAGTTACCTGGGATGATCATGAATGTTCTTCTTTCAGGCGAACCTATGTTTCCCCGAAAAACAAATTTTCCATTAACGATGACGGCGCTATCCCTTACACCCAGATCCTTTGAAAGCATACGTACGACCCCAGAATCTATACCGGTTACCGTGCCGTTAATTACATAACCATTATTCCTGGTAGTTTGAGCATCAGCCTGGAGAATAAAAAATAATGATAAAAAGCAGATAAACACACTTAATAATTTCCTCATGGTAAAATATTGACTACACTATACTACACTATAATGAATCGTTCGAAACACGATTGTATTGGTATCATGATCAGCATTGTTCAAAAAAAAGAATCAATTTGAAAATTGGAAGCAAGATTAATTTCAAAGTAGCTAAATGAAAAGCGGTTTGATTAAAAACCACCGCTTTTCATACCTACGAGCGATATACTCTCGTTTTAGCCTGGGGTAACGCATAGAAGACCTACACAAGCATTGCAACATTTGGTAAACCATTGACAATCATCACCGTCTGCGATACACCCAGTGGTTGTATTGTTACTTGTGCCTCCTAATACATTTTTTAATTGTTCTCTACTGAATACTTCGTTAACTCCAAGCTCCAGTGCCTTTAACCGTAATTTTTTCATTGATAAGAAAATTTTCATCCATTAGACTTTCGTTTCCTTTTTTAATGCCCGGAAACATTCAGGGCCACTTTCGTTCCGTAAGTACTCGAGTTTATACAGAAAGAAAATATTTTAGATCTTCTACCTGGTATGTTGACGGTAGTTGATAAAATGGTGTCGACTGCTCGTTTTGAAATGGAATCGAAACAAAAAAAGTAGGTGTAAATTTAATTTCCGTTTTATTACACCACGCTCTCATGGCGTCTATTTTATTTCCCTGATTCTTAAGTTCGCCATTCATAGGATATTGAGTGGCAAAATTCTTATAATCTTTTTTTTCAGCGAGATACCAGTCATCAAGCGCTAGTTGCGTCTTTATCTGGTTACTATTTTCCGCGATTGCCAGTAAGTGTTTTACAGGAGCAGCGGCTTTATCATGTTCATCGTTCTTCGCCGTAAATATGATCTGTATTTGTATATCTGGATTGTTGTGCAACAACTCCTCCATAGGGGTATGGGCTTTCGCGCAAGGCCCGCAGTAGGGATTACAAACTTTAATTATTTTATACGTTGCATTAGGGTTACCCAAAATTATCCCTAAGCCAGTTGGGCTTTCTTCCAGTACTTTTTGTTTTGTCAGCAAAGCTTCAAACACTTGTGGATTATGTTTAAGCTGCTGTAATTCCGTGTTGATGCCATTACGCTCCTTAGCTTTTAGCAAAGCGGGATATAGAATGGAGATCATTATGAACGGTACGGAAAACGATGTGATCAATTGCAAATATAACTCCGGCGGGATAGTTTCAAGGCGAAATAATATGTGCCAGTTTCCTGCGAGCGCTGTTGCAAATTGCAGCGCTAATAAGCCCTGAACACAAAGACACAAAACGCACCATTGCTTTGCGACTTGCCACTGGTAGTAAATAGAGTAGAATATATACGGCAATGCGAGTGCATTAAGCCAGGACAGTAAAAACAAGGCATAGGGATTGGAAAGGCCTCCAAGCATTAAAAACAACAGTTCTCCTATAAAATAGCTCAGTCCGATACTACTCCAGCTTATACCTGCAATTTTTGCTCCCTTTGAATTTAAGACCGCACCGCAGTTTATTTTTTTACCCGCACTGCATATTTGTTGCAACGTCGGATTATACTGGTCCAATTCAAACCAAAGCAATAGAATGCTGAGTATGCCCCCGACAAGTGTCAAAACGGAAAACACAAGTGGAAATAACACAGTTGTGCCTTTATGTATGAAAGCGATAATCCCAGTTATCAATAACATAGCCGGAATACAAAGTGCAGTCAGGTTTTGAACTCTCTTTTGCCGATTTTCCGATTTTATTTTTTGAACATAATCTTTTTCTCCGGCAGCTTGTCCAACTTCGGTTAATAATACGACACCCGAACATCTTTCCAAAAAGGCATCAATTAAACTAACCTGCCAACGATGTGACTCTGGATCGAAGAATTGGATGGTATCTATGCTGATCTCTTTTACAATTGTAAAAAAATCTAACTTTCTCCCTGTCCCCTTTAATTGAGTGATGAAGGGGACAGGTACGGCAATAATTTTACTACGGTTTACTTTAACACTTAAATTTTCGATACCATAGTGAGTAAGTATATCACTGATGCTCAATAAGCTCGGATAATCCGGATGCTGCTCAAGATCTTTTTTTATAGATCCATCTGATATTTTGACATTTAATAATTTGACCAGTAAAGAGGTAATTTCTGCTCCGTTTTGTTTGGGTTCAAGAAGTTTGTTAAGGTAGTTCTTCATTCTGCATTTTTTATATTTATATTATAGTGAGACTAAACGGGATGACACCGATAGTTACCTTTATCAACGTTATTTTAAGTGTCGTTAAGACGCCATTCGCGGATCAGTCATAGTTTGGTGACCATAAGTTGTATTTGGAAGATGATACCATATTTAACTTGTGATATGTTTTATTACCAATTTATCGATCCTGACAGCCTTCAGAAAGATATTTTCCGATAAATATTTAAAAATATTGACAAACGAATCCTCATATATGATTTTAATCATATCCGTTTTCTTAACAGCATTTAAGTTTAAAGCACTGAAACGAATCGTTAGGTCATTGCTGCTTATTTATTCAATTTGCATTTAAATATCTGCTAATAGAAATATATCGATATTATGTTCGCCTCAGGTGCGGAAAGCCCCTTTTTTATAGTTCAATAAACTAAACGAATGAAGCACATCTTTTAAAAAACACCCATTAAAGCATATTATAAAATCTGGACCAACAAAAAATAAATTGCAAGACATTATTAGAGATTTAGATATAGATGCAATATAATATTTATTTCATAAAGAATGAATAATAATATTATTATCCTCTATAAAATATTTGTTACATTCCAATTAAATCATGTATGAAAAAATAAAAGGGATTCGCCCAGGAAACTTGAGTGCGGTTCCCCACAGTTTTATTCTAATGAAAAGCTTCCAAAACATGCAATTAAAAACTTGTAATTATTCAAACATTGTTTTTTTATTAGTGACATGAGGAATTTGCAATGAATATAAACCTACAGCTATCAAGGGCCATCTGTTTAATATATAAGATTCCAAAAGTGTATATATTATTGTAATACGCTAGTATATCAACACCAAGTATAATTTGATCGTAAGATATCTGAGAGGAAAGCAACTATTAAGCGCTGATATTTTTATTACCCTATTAATAGATGGGAAACGCAAATTTGATCATTTTTGATCGAACTTGTCTTTGCAATCATTACGCGATGAGTTCATGTCACCGTACTTGACCTATGCTTTGCCGCTAAAAATTGTTGATGCTTCAGGAGTTACCATAAGTGGTAATTTCGGAACATTGAACTTGTTAGTGAACGCAAAGTAAAACAATAATTGAATTTAAGGGCTATCTGATAAATCAGATAGCCCCTTATTCTACCGATATTGATTGGTGGAGTTTTTCTATTAATTCAGCGTTGAAAATTTTAATACCTTTGCAGATAGGTTGAATTGGCACCATGGACGATAAATATTACAAAACTTTAGTTGAAAGGTACCTCGACAAGAAGGCAAGCAACGATGAGTTGATCGTTTTTACGTATCTAATGAAAGAAGGCAAACTCGATCATTTGATTAAAGCGAAAATGGATGAAGAAATCAAAATTATGATTACAAATCGCGATGCCGAAATTCGTTTCAGAACGGATTTCGATGATGAAATTCAATACTAAGGGATAGGGTGGCAACACCTTCGGCCATATCTAACCCACGCTGATTCGCTTTTACACCGCCTTGAAAGCCCTCCCAAGTTTGCTCACTAGGAAGTTTGGGTTGAGCATTAACAAAATCCCAACTGTCTTTATAAAAATGGGCTGAAACGCCATCTCTATCTGTAGACCAAGTTTGGCCGCTAACATCTTTGCACCCGCATCGTATTTCTTTGTTACTTCCGCTTGGCTATTTACACTTTTATCGTCAAATACAGTTCCATCAGTCAAACGAACCATGTCAAACATCCCGTCAACATCAATATGGCTGATCGGATTGTTATGCCCGTAACTATAAGGAGACCACTTTCTATCCTTTTCAGCGAGGGGATCAATTGTACCAAAACGTCCTATCACCGGATCGTAGAAACGTGCACCATAATCGTGATGGTTTAGTTCCTTCTGTAACTCCTTCTTATTGTAAGATACTTATTTCCCGCATTTACTTGCCGATGCACATTCAATCCAGAAGGGTAGTAATCATCTTCACCTACTTTTCCATTCGTCTGATCAAACGCCAGCCGGTTATTCCCCAGGTGATCCGTGATCCGTTAAGGTATACTCGTAGTTCGGCGAAGTGGTGGGATTCAGCACCCGGCCTTCCTCGGTCTGCACAAAGTCTATCCCTGATCCCGTGTATTGTATGCCATCTATGTATTCCGTCACCGTAGGACCTGAGATCTTCCGCAGTTTTTGTCCTGATGCATCATAGGTATAGCGTAAGCTTTTACCGGGAATACTGGACGGCAGATTGAGCAGGTTATAGGTGATCGTATGGCCCTGACCTTCACTCGTGGCGTTGCCATTGCATCATATCCATAACTCCGCGTACGCCTCCGCTTACCAACTGCAACTGGTTGGCGCTTCCATAGTTATAAGTCAGCGTCCCTGTATTTGGCCCAAGGCGTATCAATGTCTTGATATTGCCATTTACATCCTAGCTAATGCCGTTCTCACTGAATGCCTCTACAGAATTACCCGCTTCATAGGCGTATTCTGTCATGTCCAACTGAACAATACGATGCCTATTCTGATATCACTTAAAAACAACCGGAAATAACTACTGTTGTTAACCGCTTTACCCCTGGCATATAAAAAATCAGTTTTTTTCCCCATCCCTGATATGCTTTGAATGATTGGTATTTTATTGGGTGATTGGTTATAGGTAAATAACAGGGCCGTAGTGACAACACCTTCTGAAGCTGCATAAGTTATGAAATAGGGCACGCGATTGGTATAATCTGTACGCGTTGTATATTGATTTACCGCAGTTGTACCACCGCCGGGGATGATCATTAAGGGCGAAGCATTTATCTTTTTGCCCCCTGCCGTGTATTGTATATCAATTCTGTTCCACAGTGGGTCGCGCATCTTGGTAAGCTTCCAGCTGCCGGTATAGGAAATACCGTTGACATATTGGTCATAATTCCGTTTAAAGTAAGATACCGTCCCTGTTGTTTTAGCCGAACGGATTACCGGTTCGATTTCCGCGAATGTATAGGTAATGCCCTGGTCATTGGTAATGGTAAATGAGGTAATCGCCCCGTTAACATCGGTTGTATAGTCAACCTTTAAATCATTGTAAGGCGTTACCCGCAGGGTATGGTTATTATCAAATATCAAGCTGCAGGATAAGCCGGGCGCGCTAACCTGGAAAATATCCGGCTCGGTATCTGAAAGATCGGAAAAATTGGTGTTCAGATAATTGACATCAGCGGTTTCGTCGGGGCATGTCGAGGCGCTATTGTCATTGGCTATCGTAAAGCTGTTGATCTTGCACCGTTCGTATTGTACAGCCAGCCTAACCGGGGATTAGAGAGCAAGTCTTTTTTAACATCATCCGGCAGGCCCCGGAGTTGCCGGTAAACCCCGCCGCCGGCAGCAACCTCCCAGCCGATACCGGCTGAACCTTCCACGTCTTTAACCTGGACACCATTTCCTGAATAAACAGCCGCTACCGGCAAGGAAAGCTGCCCTGAGATGATATTATAAAGGGGAATAGTTGTGCCCGGCGTACCTGTAAAATTGTTTACCGAAACTTTTTGGGCAAAAGTGACAGTAATAAAGAATACAAAGCATACGAATGTTAGAAACCCTTTCTTTCCCATAAGAAGTGATAGAATTGGTTTAGTAAATAAATTGGGAAGGGACTTCAGAATGGATTTGATTGATCCAGTCTCAAATGGCAAGCAGCGTATATTCGGCATTTAAATAAGTAATAAGGTTTGATGACACTAATTTATGTATATATTTCAAACTTATTGATATTATTTTTTACTGTTTTAACGCTATTGAAAGTTTAAAATACCCGACCAGAACGAGATTTGATAAGGTGTAACGGATGTAGTGCCTAATCTTAAATCTGCGAGTATTATCCAGTCTACTGACCATCATATACTCCGGGAATTTATTCAAATATTAAAATTATTAAATTGTCTAGATAGTTTATTTGCCCCGAAAGATCACAAAATGCCTTTTTTGAAGCATGCGCAAGAATTATGCGTATTTTTAAAAACTTCAAAAATGTGTGAGAAATGTGTGAGAAACAAAAAACCCCACTCGCCAGAGTGGGGTTAAATCATTGATTTTCAGGCTCCTGAGGCTGGGCTCGAACCAGCGACCCTCTGATTAACAGTCAGATGCTCTAACCGGCTGAGCTACTCAGGAGTATTTTCCGATTGGAGTGGTGCAAAAGTATAATTTCTGAGGTAATTTCACAATATTTGCGACAAAAAAATTAAAAATATTTTACATGAGCTTGTTAGTTATTGGTACTGTGGCGTTTGACGCCATTGAAACACCCTTTGGAAAGACGGATAAAATTGTAGGCGGATCGGCAACCTTTGCAAGTTTGGGCGCATCTTACTTTTATGACCGTATAAAAATTGTTGCTGTTGTTGGCGATGACTTTCCGCAAAGCGAGATAGAAGATCTTCAAAAACACAATGTGAACACCGAAGGGTTGCAGATAAAAAAAGGCGAAAAGTCGTTTTTTTGGAGCGGCCGGTACCACAACGATATGAATAGCCGCGACACACTGACTACAGAATTGAACGTTCTGGAGGCTTTTGACCCTATCATCCCCCACTCATACCAGGACTGCGAATACCTGATGCTGGGTAATTTATCGCCGCAGGTACAGCAAACAGTTATCAGCCGTTTAACCAACCGCCCTAAACTTATTGTAATGGACACCATGAACTTTTGGATGGACATTGCCTTTGACGAACTGCTGGCTACTATAAAGCTTGTTGATGTATTAACTATTAACGATGCTGAAGCGCGTCAGCTATCGGGTGAGTTTTCACTGGTTAAGGCTGCACGTAAAATATTAACCATGGGGCCAAAGTTTGTTATCATCAAAAAAGGTGAGCATGGCGCCCTGTTGTTTCATGAGGATAAAATATTCAGCGCCCCTGCCCTGCCGCTGGCCGAGGTTTTTGACCCCACAGGTGCAGGAGATACGTTTGCAGGCGGTTTTATAGGTTATTTGGCCAAAGTAGGCACTGTGAGCTTTGATAACATGAAAAACGCCATCATATTTGGCTCTGCGCTGGCGTCGTTCTGTGTTGAGAAATTTGGGTCCGAGAAATTAAGGAACTTGTCGCAGCAGGAAATCTCAGCACGTGTTCAGGAATTTATAGGATTAGCAAAATTCGAGATCGAACTTTAATATCTTGGAAGGCTTACGAAGTTTTAAAAACTTCGTAAGCCTTCCTTTGATTCCCTTAGGTTATTTCCTATTACTACAATCTCGTGGCGCATAAGCATCAAATAATTTTCAGTTTCCCTATCTTCTCAAACTTTTCAAATACGGTTTCGGTATGCGGGGCGTCAACAAGTTCATGGGTTAGGTCCTGCCCGGCCCAGTGTTCGTAGTGTTTACCGTTTCGCCACAGTCGGCTTTCAGTCACATCGTAAATTACCCCTTTATAGGCAACCCATATCTGTGGTTTGTCTTGCCCGTTGCGCAGGGCCAGTTGCGATCTGGTATATTCGGGCAATGGATTCACAATGATTTATTTTTCGCTTTAAAGTATTCAAAAAAACCAATATTCATCAGCAGTAAGGCCATTAAATAAAAATGATCTTCTACCGGTATGGTGCCCACTCTTTTACCCATGTTTTGGCTGTTATTATACATTACCACCGGTACCGATGTAAGTATACCGTTTACAATATAAAAGGGAATGAGTGCTACCAGATAAGCCAGGTAGTACCGGTTAAGCCAATTCACCTTAAAACCGTACTGCAATATCAGCATTAAAACCAGCAGCAGCCCCAAAGTTACCACGGTATAAATCCTGTCGAAATAAAATATAAGCCCTAACAGGCATAACAGGATAATCAGATTGCTGATAAGGCGTGTAAACCGGTCATTAATTTGCCACTTTACATAATAATTTAAGCAGGCATAAATAAAAATGCAGGAAAAGGGTACTGTTAAAAAAAACAATATCTCCTCGAGCGGAAGCTGAAAAAAAGTAATGGCGGTTATATAACGCGGGTTAAAAGACCATACACCTTTTATGGTGAACAGCATATCCCAAAACAAAAAGAACAAGCCGGTTATACTCATACCCGGCCAAATATATTTCCAGCTTTTATAAAAATGCACCTTTTTATCAAATGACAGTACTATAGGGAAAAACACCGTCAATACATTGATAAGCAGGTAAGTGTACTTCACTTTAATTCGACTAAATGTTTGTTCAGTTCCTCTACCTGGGCTGGCGTGCACCGCCTGGAATTAGCCAGAAATTTAATGATCTCAATGGTTAATGTCTTATCGGCGGTACCATAGTTCTTTTTATTGAGTTGGTTTATGATCTCTTCACTATCCGGGGTTAAATTCTTATTATACCCTAAAAACCCTGGCACACTATCCTCTACAGAAAATCGCATAAACCGTATTTCAATATTATGTGGATCGGCCTCTATCGCTTTTTCAAACGTTTTTTCGCAATTTTTTAAATGCTTTATTTTTGAATATGGATTCCACGCGTGCTTCGCTTTTAGCGCCTGCAACCCCGCAATAAAACCATCAATTATACCCGTTTTTTTGGGCACGGCGTTAAGGCTGTTATACAACGAGTCGGTGGTTTTACTATCATTAATAGCCTCCCTTAACTGCTTGCGTATAACTTTCAGGTTAGGCTCATCGGCCTTTGCGCATTGTATAAAAAGTAACAGCGAAAATACGGTTGTTATAAAAAAAATACTTCTTCTCATTAAATCACATTCAGTTTTTGCTGCAACACAGCTTTAACATACAAACTCATTTTACGCGTATCAGAAATACGTATCCTTTTTTGAAGGATAACGTTTGCTGGCGTATAGCTTATTTTTTTAAATAGCTGCAGGTAGTATACATAAGCAATGTAAACTCCAAGCCGTGTTCCTGCAGGTAATCGTTTTATCCCTTCAAAGGCATTGTCAAAGTCGTTTTTTATATCGGCTTCAATAATGCGTTTATCGGTTTCGGTAAAATTGTTAAAATCAATATTGGGGAAATAGGTGCGACCGCGTTCCTGAAAATCGGCCTTTACATCGCGCAAAAAGTTTACCTTCTGAAAAGCTGAGCCCAAACTGCGGGCCTGATGTAAGAGTGCCTCGTACTGCTCATGGTTATTATTGGTAAAAACACGCAGGCACATTAAGCCAATTGCTTCGGCCGAACCATAGATGTAGTTTTTGTAACAAACATCATTATATGCTTTCATATCCAGGTCCATTTCCATCGAACGTAAAAAGGCATCTATCAAATCATGCTCAATGCTGTATTTGTTCACTACCTGTTGAAAGGCATGAACAACCGGATTTAAACTGATACCCTCGCTAATAGCCTTAAATGTTTCACTTCTGAAATCACTTATCAGCCGCTGCTTGTCATGCTCATGAAAAGTATCAACTATTTCATCGGCATACCTTACAAAACCATAAATAGCATAAATAGGGTACCGGTAGCCTTTGTCAAACGCCTTTATCCCCAAGCTAAATGATGTACTGTATTTATTGGTTATTAATTTACTGCATTCAAAACAGGTTTCGTTGTACAGGGTCATCATTCACTTGCGCTAATCTTCAAAAGTACAAATTCAAAGCGTTATTGTTTTTTTATTGTCAATAACATGAAATAATGCCCCACATTTAACATAAAATAATGTTCATTACTTTATTTGACTATATGTTTTGAAGTTTAAATATCATAAACGTACAATAAGTGTGCGTTTTCATAACAACCTCTTTCATTAAAATAAACTATCAAATTCATAATCAAATGGATAGGATTTTGGCATGAATATTACGAATACCTTCGTACAGAGTATGTTATGATGTGAAATTAATGAATAAGCCCCCATTGGTTAAAGAAATTACGAGAATTACTGATAGCCTAAATATCAGGATTTCGGACCGGTTTGGCGCGGGAAACGACTCCGGGAAACATGAGCATGAACATGCTAACCTGGTTTTTATATTAAATGGAGGCTGTACTGAAAAAAGACAGCACTTTACTTATGAACGAGAGGCAGCAGACATTGCATTTTTGCATGCCGGTGAAGCACACGAAACCACCTTTACAGAAATACCTACCCGTTATATTTCTCTTGACATTAAGCCCAATGCATTTGCCGAAAACAACCTCACCGAAGGCGATATTTTAAATACCATCAAAAAATGCCCTGACGCTAAATTCCTGGTTTTAAAAATGTACCGTGAATTACTTTATAACGATGATCTGACAATTGACTCGGTAAAAATGTTGTTTTCGGAATTCGCTTCGCTTTCGCTGGTAATGACTGTAAAAAAATCACCACCTATCTGGGTTAATATCGTTTATCAGTTGTTGAATGATAAATGGAATGAAACCGTCACCCTGAAGGAACTATCGCAGGCAGCCGGGGTAAATCCTATCACAATATCTAAGCACTTCCCAACCTATTTCGCTTGTACGCTTGGCAGTTACCTGCGCAAGCTCAGGATAGAGCGTTCATTATCCCTGATAAAGAATGAGGGCACTTCCTTAACCCAAACTGCTTATGCCTGTAACTTTTCAGATCAAAGCCATTTTATCAGGAATTTCAGGATATATACTTCACTATCGCCGAAGCAGTATGAAAAACTTTGAAGGGCAAATTTCATTCTATTTTCAGATTTGCATATCCCGCAAATTTGCAGGTAAGAACATTAAATTATGAAGTATTATATCCTTATCATTTGTTCCTTTTTTATAGTGACATCCCATGCAGGTGCACAGAGATTTTATGTCAGCTATAAACCATCTGTTTATAAAGGTCCATTTACAGGCAACGTGATTTTGTACGTTTCCAACAAAAACGAGAACCCCAAAGATAAAACCGGCTGGCCTTGTTTCCGGATGAAGGTGAGCAACATTATGCCCAATCAACAAATTGTATTTACGGATTCCGCATTATCTTATCCAACAATCTTATCACGCGTGCCACGTGGCAACTATTATGTACAAGCGGTTTGGGACCTTAATATTGATGGCCGTGTTATTGGGGAAAGTACAGGTAACATGTACAACATGCCCCGAAAAGTTACTTTTAATACCCCTAAAGAAGGTTTTGCGCTGGTGTGTGACCAAGTCGTTAAGGCCCCGATTTTTGAGGACAGCAAATATGTTAAAGAAATTAAAGTCAGTTCCAAATTATTAACCTGGTTTAACCATAAACCGGAGTATATCCGTGGTGCAGTTATTCTACCCGCTCAATATTATACCGAACCAAAAAGGCGTTTCCCGGTATATTTTATGATCGGCGGCTTTGGCGGCGGGTATATTCATTACTCCAGGTCAGAAAGCAGCGACACCTTAGCTTCAAACCCTTTAGATACCGTTGCCTGCATCAAAGTCTATCTTGACGGCGATTGTTCACTTGGACACAGTACTTATGCTAATAGTGATAACAATGGCCCGGTAGGTGATGCGTTTGCTTACGAGTTTATTCCGCAATTAGACCAAAGGTTCCGTACCAATGGCGCTCGTGTAATCAGGGGACATAGCAGTGGGGGCTGGACGGTTGTTTATCTGCTTACGCATTATCCCAAACTTTTTGTAGCTGGAAATGCCAGTGCGCCCGACCCGGTGGATTTTCACCGTTTTACCTTAACTAACTTGTACACCGATAATAAACGGGTTGAGTATGTAGACGGGTTGACGATAGGCAGCAACCCGGATTTGCCCGCCAGCTACGACAGGCCTAACATTGTCCATAGCATCGAGGATATTATTTATCGCGGAGAACAAAATGTTTCCTTTGATGCTGTATTTGGCCCTAAAGGCGGTGACGGGCTTCCGAAATCTTTATTTAACTCCGCAACCGGTGAATTAAACCGGGACGTATTTGAACACTGGAAACGTTACGATCTGACCCAGTACATCATAAAGCACTGGCCAGCGTTAAAAAAGGATCTTGATGGTAAATTACGTGTTTCTGTAGGAAACGAAGATAATGCCTATCTTAATTTTTCGGTGAAGCTGATGGAAAATGAAATGAAGAAACTGGATGCAAATATCGAGTTCGCCTATTATCCGGGAACTCATTTTACTGTAGCAACGCCTGAATATAAAAAAGCACAGGATGCCTTTTTATTAAAAAAGTACCTGGAATGGCAGGGCCGGAACAAAAAATAACTTTATCGCGGCCGAAAAAAGTCTTCCTCAACATTAATAATGAGACATTATCTAATGTTAAATGTGGTACGTTATCTTGTGCTATTGTTTTTTATAAGCGTAAAAACAATTTGCTTACTTTGGGCTTCACATATCTACATGAACAAAGGCAGGCATATTATTATCATCGGGGCGGGTTTTGCAGGCTTGTCGGCCGCCTGTGTATTGGCTAAAGAAGGGTTTAAAGTTACCATACTTGAAAAGAACGACCAGCCCGGCGGCAGGGCCAGGGTTTGGGAACAGGATGGCTTTAGGTTTGATATGGGGCCAAGCTGGTACTGGATGCCTGATGTGTTCGAAAACTTCTTCGCTCTGTTTGGCAAAAAAACAGCCGATTACTACCAGCTCGAAAGGTTAGATCCCGGGTACCGGATATATTGCGGTCCTGATGACATGATGGATATACCGGCCGCGATGCCCGATCTGGAAGCGCTTTTTGAAAAAACAGAACCAGGCAGTAGCGCCGGCCTGCGCAAGTTTTTAAAACAGGCGGCCTATAAATACAAGGTGGGCATGGGCGAATATGTATTTCGGCCTTCGCACTCCATTACCGATTTTATTGATCTCAACCTGATCAGAAAAAGCCTGAGCATGCAGCTCCTGAGCAGTATGAGCAAGCATGTGCGTCGGTATTTTAAAAACCCAAAGCTGATAAAACTATTGGAATTTCCAGTGCTTTTTTTGGGGGCTACCCCGCAAAACACCCCGGCCATGTACAGCATGATGAACTATGCCGACCTGGCCCAGGGCACCTGGTATCCGCAGGGCGGTATGAACGAAATAGTAAAGGCTATGGTTAGCCTTGCCGGGGAATTAGGTGTTGAAATAAAGCTAAATACGGAAGTAACCAAAATTGAGGTTAAGGACAAACTGGTTGGTAGTGTTCAAACTGATACGAGGATTTTCCATGCCGACTTTGTAATAGCCGGAGCCGACTATGAGCATGTAGACCAGCATTTGTTACTAAAAAAGCATCAAAATTATACCCCGCAGTATTGGGATAGCCGCACCATGTCGCCATCGAGCTTGTTGTTTTACATTGGCACCAATAAAAAGGTAGCAGGTATAAAACACCACAACTTATTTTTTGATGAAGATTTTGAGCTGCACGCCAAAGAAATATACACTTCGCCGCAATGGCCAACCAATCCGCTGTTTTATGTTTCCTGTACTTCAAAAACGGATAAAAGCGTAGCTCCGGAGGGTGGAGAAAACCTATTTTTTCTGATGCCCATAGCGCCCGGGCTGCATGATGATGAAAGCATCCGTGAAAAATATTTCGACCTGATGCTTAACCGCTTTAAACACATCACCGGTCAGGATATCCGTGATTCTATTGTAGTAAAAAGAAGCTATGCTCTTAATGATTTCAAGGCCGATTATCACTCTTTTAAGGGCAATGCATACGGACTGGCTAACACGTTGTCGCAAACCGCATTTTTTAAGCCAGCCATGCGGGCCAAGCATGTTAAAAACATGTTATATACCGGCCAGCTAACAGTACCCGGCCCGGGAGTGCCTCCTGCCATTATATCCGGGCAGGTTGCAGCCCAGGAAGCAATAAAAAGCTTAAAGAAGGTATCAGGTATTTAGTATAAGGTATCAAGATTTCAGTATTACTCCTGATTATACCCTACAAATGTATTGTACAAGATCTTGCTACCTTATACTAAATACTTGATACAAATCCTTATCCATCATACATCATCGAATATATCTCCTGCATATAGATAGCTTCTTCCATGGCGGCATGAAAATCTTCCCATTGCTCTGTAGTGAAAGTTAACTGCACATCATTAACAGGCGTTCGCATTACCAGCCGATCCTGTCCGTCGGGGAAAGGGTGCGAATGCTCCGCAAAATCAAGATCGAGTGTAAAATCCCTGAACTGTACAAATTGTTCGGGCGAAAAACTCAGGATCAGGTTATTATTCCAGATGAAGATACAGCGGCACTCTGAGCACCGGCTAATAACCGATGCTCCAACCTGGCTTATGACTTTTGAATCGCACATGGTAATGTAATTTAATTGGTGCCTGCCCGGTCTGCAAAGCCATCGCACCGCAGCATTTACTCAAGAGCAGGACTTTATATTTTTAAACTGTTTTTTACAGATAGTTCATCATTAATTCAGCCTTCCTGTCCTGCTCCGGTTTCGTTTAAGCATCCTATTGCAGATACCTTACAAACAAGGAGCAGGATCATATTACGGAAGACTTTTTTCATAAGCATTAAAATATTTTTGCACAAACCATTGTCCCGGGTTGAACAAGAGCAAAGTAATTGCTTATTTAGAATAAATCCAAATAAAAATAAAAAAAGCTTATTTATAGACAGTTAATCGCCTTTTTATCATAATAGATTTAAGTACATTTAAAACGGCAACATTAGCGACAATTAATGAAACACCGATACATACTTTTTTGCCTGTCGCCTTTCTTTTATTTTAACTGCTCGCAGGCACAAGATATTAATAAATTTAAGTTGAATGTAGTTGGTAGGGAATATGAATACTATGAAACACAGCCTACCACTCCTGCAAAAGGTTTGGTTATTTTGCTGCCCGCCCTGGGCGAAAAACCTAAAAGTATTTTTAAAAAAACGACATTGCCTAAACTCATAACCGCCAACGGATATATAACAATTGCCTTGGAAATTGCTCCGCAGATGTTTGCTGATGAGGATTGTGTAAAGGAACTTAACGAACTGATTAAAATAAAAAGAGATCAATATAAACTCACCTATAAAGATATTGCAATTGGTGGATTATCTGACGGTGGAGCTATTGCACTTTGCTTTGCTGAATTCTTAAACAGTAAAGAACAACCAGTAAAGCTAAAGGCCGTTTTTGCGATAGATCCACCTGCCGACCTCACCCGGATATACGCATCTGCAGAAAAAGAAATCAGCTACAGGTGCCCTTTAATTGCTCGCGAAGGGAAATCAACTAAGGCATATTTGGATAATATTATGGGCGGATCGCCTGCTACAAACCCCAGGGCTTATATTCAGCGTTCAGCTTATTTTGCGAAAGCGCCGGATGGAGGCAATGCTCAATTCTTAAAATATGTACCTGTAAGGTTATATAGCGAGCCTGATCTGGAATATGTACGGAAAACTTATTGCCCGGAATTACAGTATTCAAACCTCAATGCCTTTGATCTGGATAAAATGATCGTTTTCCTTAAAAGCATAGGTAATGAGCGCTCTGAATATATAACAACTAAAGGAAAAGGTTTTCACAGCTGGAATATTATTGATGCAGGTGATTGCGCCAAATGGATAACGGAATTATAAAAGCATATTATTGTAACAGCTCTGTTAATGTATTAAACCACTCTTTATCGTGTGTATAAACGCCGTTAAAATCGATAACAAGGTAAATACAACTGGTTTCAAACGCGGAAATAAAATATTCTATTCGTAAAGGCTGCCAGAGTATACCCATGCTCTTTACAGCCATAACCGGGAAAAGATCGTCAAACCCCAAATACAACTGTTTAATGCTGCTAAGCGGTATTGTCAGGTCTTCATCATCTACTATACCTTCAATAATTATCGCTTTATCATTTAAAGCAATATCACCATAATGCTGAGGCAAAGCGGTCGCCCCCGACACCATTCCCGCCAGTATCTTTTGACTTGTTGATATTTCGGACATCTCGTGGTCGTAACTCCATTTAGCTGTACCCTGTAGTAGAAATTGTGTAGCCATAGGATTTTTAAAGATGTTGAAGGAAAGTTATAAAAGTTTTGATGAATAAAAAAGGCCTTTCAAGTTTAAAACTTGAAAGGCCTTTATCATCCGCGCATTTGAAATATGCACATCTGCATATCTAAGACATCAGTTTGATAAAATCATCAAACAGGTATCTTGAATCATGCGGGCCAGGCGATGATTCCGGGTGATATTGTACTGAGAAAGCCTTTTTACCTTTTACGCGGATACCTTCTATCGATTGATCGTTCAGGTTCACGTGGGTAATTTCTACTTTATCAGATGCGCGTACAGCCTCTGGTACTACACCAAAACCGTGGTTTTGTGAGGTAACTTCGCAGTGGTTAATAATAATATTTTTAACCGGGTGGTTTAAGCCACGATGACCATTAAACATTTTTTGGGTTGGGATATCGTTAGCCAAAGCCAGCAATTGGTGGCCTAAACAAATTCCGAACATTGGTTTTTCAGATGCCAGGATTGATTTTACTGTTTCAACCGCATAAGGCATAGCCGCAGGATCGCCGGGGCCATTCGATACGAAATAACCTGTAGGTGCAAAATCCTTCTCCATTTCCTCAAAGGTGGTTTTTGCAGGGAAAACTTTGGCGTAAACATCGCGGTTGTCAAAATTGCGCAGGATATTTTTCTTAACACCAAGGTCAAGCACAGCTACACGATAAGCGGCTTTTTCATCACCAAAAGTGTAGGTTTCTGAAGTGGTTACTTTTGATGAAAGCTCCAGGCCATCCATTGACGGTACTTCTGCCAGTTTAGCTTTTAATGTATCTATATCCAGTATCTCTGACGAAATGATGGCGTTCATAGCCCCCTTATCGCGGATATGGCGTACAAGCTGGCGCGTATCAACATCAGATATTCCAACCAGGTTTTGTGATTGGAAATAGTCCTGTATCGACTCATCGGCCTGTTTACGGCTGTAAGCAATATTATAATTTTTACAAACCAAACCGGCAATTTGAATATTGCCCGATTCTACCTCATCTTCGGCAATGCCATAATTGCCTATATGGGCATTGGTGGCAACCATTATTTGGCCAAAGTATGATGGATCTGTAAAAACTTCCTGGTAACCGGTCATGCCGGTATTAAAGCAGATCTCGCCGGTAGTGGTACCAATTTTTCCTGCTGCTTTACCATGAAAAACGGTTCCATCGTCAAGTAGCAGCACAGCCGGTAATTTGGTGAAGTAGGTCATTTATTAAAAAAATTTAATGGATTATTAAATCGGATCGCCTGGTTCAAAGCCCCGTGAAAACTATTTAAAATATTGAAGTAAGGAACTTCCTGATTCACGGCGCAAAAATACAGTTTTATTTCGGATTTCGGATGTGGGATTTGGGATTTATTTTTTTAAGAATTCTGGTGTTGTATTTCGGATTTATTTTTTGACTTTTACCTTATATTTTGATTGTAGAGATATAAAGTACACTATCTAACATAAGATGCTTTGAATCAACAACACTAATATTAAAGGCAAACTTAAAACAAATTCGAAATCGAAATTCCGAAATCCGAAATCAAAAATGTCTGTAAATAAAGAAGTTAAACGGATCACTACACATACTGTGCAGGAAATGAAAAACCGTGGCGAAAAAATTGCCATGCTTACTGCCTATGATTACTCCATGGCAACCATTGTAGATGATGCAGGAATGGATATCATACTGGTAGGCGATTCGGCCTCCAATGTAATGGCCGGGCACGAAACTACCCTGCCCATAACGCTCGATCAGATGATCTATCACGCATCGTCGGTTGTACGCGCGGCAAAACGCGCACTGGTAATTGTCGATCTGCCATTTGGTTCGTATCAGGGCAACTCCAAAGAAGCGCTTAACTCGGCCATCCGTATTATGAAGGAATCGGGCGCCCACGGTGTTAAAATGGAAGGTGGCGTTGAAATTGCCGAATCGGTTAGCCGTATACTTACAGCGGGCATACCGGTTATGGGCCATCTGGGCTTAACCCCTCAGTCTATTTATAAATTTGGCACATACACCGTACGTGCCAAACAGGAAGCAGAAGCACAAAAGCTGCGGGAAGACGCCGTTAAACTACAGGAACTGGGCTGTTTTGCCATCGTGGTTGAAAAAATACCCGCCACGCTGGCCAAAGAAGTTACTGAAAGCGTACAGATACCTATTATAGGCATTGGCGCCGGACAACATTGCGACGGACAGGTTTTAGTGATACATGATATGCTGGGCATTAATAAAGGGTTTAAACCGCGCTTTTTACGCCAGTATGCCAACTTATATGAACAAATGAACGGAGCCATCAAAAACTATGTTGGCGATATTAAATCAAAAAGTTTCCCTAACGAGCAGGAACAATATTAAATTATTTTGAATTTCGGATGTGGGATTTCGGATTTTGGCCCTTTTTAAATAGATAACAAATAAAATAAATCCCAAATTGAACATCCCAATTCCGAAATAAAAATAAATCCGAAATCGAACATCCCAATTCCGAAATAAAAAATGCGGCCTGAATTTAATTACACCAGTTACGACGTTACCGATAGTGATATCCTTTATGAGGACAACCATCTTATTGCCGTAAACAAGCGTGCCGGCGATATTGTACAGGTTGATGATACCGGCGATGAATCATTGGATGAAAAGGTAAAAAAATACATTGCCAAAAAATACAACAAACCCAATGGTGCCTTTTTAGGCGTAGTGCATCGGCTGGACAGGCCCGTGAGCGGCGTTATCCTTTTTGCCAAAACCAGTAAGGCTTTAGACCGGATAAACAAAATGTTTAAAAACCGCGACATGCACAAAACCTATTACGCGGTTGTGCGCAAGCGACCATATCCCGATGCAGGCACCTTAGTGCACTGGCTGGTTAAAAACCCGCAAAAGAATGTTACCAAAGCGCACGACAAAGAAGTACAGGGCAGTTTACGATCTGAGCTTCATTACAAATTGATTGGTGAGCTTAATGGCTACTATCTCATTGAAGTCGACCCGATAACCGGTCGCCCACACCAGATCAGGGTACAGTTGTCAACCCTGGGTACCCCTATTGTTGGCGATAATAAATATGGCTATCCGCGCGGCAGTCTGCGTAAAAGTATTTCTTTACATGCCCGCAGGTTAACCTTTGTACACCCCGTTAAAAACGAACCCATTGAAATTATAGCCCCCGTACCACACGATGGCTTTTGGGAAAAGTTTGAAGGCATGATGATTGGGTAAGATATCACTATTATATTCTGAAAAACATAACGACTGTTATTTCGACGAGGAACGAGAGAAATCTTATACTCCTTGTAAATCCTCTTTTATGTTGTACAAGATTTCTCTTTCGCGCACACGCTTCTGCCCCCCGTGCTCTAAAGGAAATGACATTTTTTAAAAGGAGGGACCTCTTTATATTACCGAACTAAGCCGTTTTAAATACAATCCCGGCGTTATCCCCTCCGACCGCTTAAACAGGCGTATAAAATAATTCAGGTTATTAAACCCCGATTTGAAACAAACCTCGGATATATTGATAGACGGATTTTTCAACAGCATTTTGGCCAGCCCAATCCGTTCCCGTATAATAAACTCTACCGGCGACAGGCCAAAGGCCTCTTTAAACGTACGGAAGAAGTTTGTTTTACTCATACAAGCTTCATTACATAGGGTGTTGATATTTATTTGCTCCGTTAAGTGCGTGCGGATGTATCTCACAACCGCTGCAAAGCGGCTTGTATCCAACTTGCCATCACCGGTAAGTTGAAATTTTTGTGCCTGTATAGTACGTATCAAGAGCTCCGTTAAAGTAATATCGGCAAGTACATCCTTATTCACATTATCCTCCATGCTGATAGCAATAAGCTTATGGATAAGCCCGGTAAGCTCCCTGTTGTTATGAAAATGATATTGGGTAAAGTTGAGGTTCCAGCGTTCCTCTCCACCTTCGCCGGGGTAGGTGTTATTTAAATACTCCAATGTTTTGGTCACTTTATTCCAGTCGATAACCAGCGTGGCACATTGCACCGGGTGTTTCTTATCCACATCCGGAAAATCAACATTAATAGGCATACCCTCGGGCAGTATCAGTGTTTCGCCGGGTAAAAAATCAAACCTTGATTGATTGAGCATCCCCACCGTCTTTTTCCCCCGCAGCATGCTCGATATCACCAGCCCATTATACCGCAGGTCGAGATTACCGCATTGCTCGTTAGTTTCAAAAATATTAACCTCACAATGTGCCAGGTTATACAGCTTACGGTGTTCAACAAGGGCTTCGGTGGCATAATCATTTTCACCTGAGCCAAATGGAACTAAAATATGCCGTTGGTTCATAAAATTTTACAATTGGTTCAATAGCAACAACAATAAAGCACTATTGTGTTGTTTTATGGCATTATCGTTCAATTAGGCTTTAGTGTTGCACAGTACCTTTATTTAACTAATTCACCTAAAGAAAAATTTTATGAGCATTACATTAGATCAGGCCGAAAAACTGTCTGAAGCTGCAAAATCAAAAGCAAAACAAATCGGCGTCCCCATGAATATAGCTATTGTTGATGAAGGTGCCAACCTGGTATCATTTCACCGGATGGATAATGCCTGGTTAGGTTCAGTAGATATATCTATCAGAAAAGCCAAAACAGCACGCTATTTTGATATGAACTCTGGCGAAATAGGTAAACTATCCCAGCCCGGCGGGCCACTTTACAACATCGAACATTCAAACGGTGGCTTAATATCATTCCCGGGCGGCGTATTGCTGAAAGATGGCAGCGGAAAAATTATTGGCGCCATCGGTGTATCAGGCGGCTCGGTTGAGCAGGATCATGATGTGGCCTCGGCCGGCGTGGCGGCGTTGTAGTTTCAGTTTCCTAATTTTTAATCCATTAAATCGAAAACATTATGTGTCAAAATCACGGTGTTGCGTATATCAAGCCCGGCGAGGTTGAAGTGCGCGAAATAGATTATCCAAAACTGGCCATTGGCAACAGGCAGTGCCATCATGGCGTTATACTTAAAATAGTGGCTACCAATATTTGCGGCAGCGATCAGCACATGGTACGCGGGCGCACAACCGCCCCCGCAGGTCTGGTGCTTGGGCACGAGATTACCGGCATTGTTATTGAAGCAGGCCGCGATGTGGAGTTTATACATGAAGGCGACCTGGTTTCGGTGCCTTTTAACATAGCCTGCGGCAGGTGCCGCAACTGTAAAGCAGGGCAAACAGGCATTTGTTTGAATGTAAACCCTGCCCGCCCCGGAGCCGCCTACGGCTACGTAGATATGGGCGGATGGGTAGGCGGCCAGGCCGAATATGTAATGGTGCCCTACGCCGATTTTAACCTGCTCAAATTCCCCGATAAAGACAGGGCGATGGAAAAGATCAAAGATTTGACCTTACTATCGGATATATTCCCTACCGGTTTTCATGGTGCGGTTACAGCAGGTGTTGGCCCGGGTTCTATTGTTTACGTGGCAGGGGCAGGACCGGTGGGATTGGCTTGTGCGGCATCGTGCCAGCTATTGGGCGCAGCCGTTGTTATTGTGGGCGATATGAATAAAGAACGCCTGGAGCAAGCCCGCAGTTTTGGCTGCGAAACTGTAGACCTGTCGCAGGAAACACCATTACCCGATCAGATAGCTGCTATAGTTGGCGTACCTGAGGTAGATAGCTTTGTTGATTGTGTAGGCTTTGAAGCCAAAGGCCATGGTGCAGATTCTGATAAGGAACAGGCCGCTACAGTACTTAACTCTGCCATGGAAGTTACGCGTGCAGGTGGGGCCATCGGTATCCCGGGACTTTATGTAACCGGTGATCCGGGAGCCTCAGACAAGGCCGCTCAGCAAGGAAATCTTTCTATCCGTATTGGTTTGGGCTGGGCAAAATCTCATTCGTTTTATACCGGCCAGTGCCCGGTTATGAAATATCACCGTCAGTTGATGAATGCCATTTTGTACGATAAAGTACAGATTGCCAAAGCGGTTAACGTACAGGTGATCAAATTACAGGATGCACCAAACGGCTACAAAGATTTTGATAAAGGCGCCGCCAAGAAATTTGTTATCGACCCTAACGGGATGATCATGAATTAATATCAATGTATTCAGGATAAGTAAGGGCAACATGTACATGCTGCTCTTACTTATTATAGCCCAAGCACCGTATTCCATATTTTTTCATCCACCAGCACGCCCTCTTTGAGGTTGTTTTCACGTGTCAATAAAGTATTTTCGCCGGGATATGCTATTAGCCCTCCTTCGTGCTCTGGTGTGCTTGTTTTGGTGTAGGCGATGATTTCTTCAGTTAACGATGCAGTTTGCTCGCTGTTATTAGGCCTTATGCAGATAAATACCTGTGATATACCCGCTTCATGCCCGCTTTTAGTGATCTCAGCCGTTGATTTCCCACCGCTTAATACCGTGGCCAGCAAATCAAGCACTAAGGAAAGCCCCGAGCCTTTCCAGAAACCAACAGGCAATAAACGTTCCGACTGCAATATGGCAGTGGCATCGGTACTTAAATTACCGGCCTTATCATATCCGCCGGGCAATGGTAGCTCCTCGCCTTTTGATTCGTATTGCTTTAGCTTACCTACCGAATATTGCGATATGGCCATATCCAGTACCACATGGCCGTTTCTGCAGGGCACTGCTATTATCAAGGGGTTATTTCCTAAACGCGGGTCGAGGCCGCCCCAGGGTGGCAGATTGGCAATGGTGTTGGTAAAACAAATGCCTATATAACCTGCTTCGGCAGCCTGCCAGCCGTAGGTGCCTCCACGCATCCAATGATTGGTATTTTTAATGGCTACACAGCCTATACCATTATCGCGGGCCAATTCAATAGCACGGCCCATGCAAAAACCGGCATTCAACATTCCCGGACCAAAATTGCCGTTCCATTGTTCAATGGCTCCGAAACTGTTCTCTTTTACAGGCACAGCTGTAGGTTGTACCAATCCATCTTTCACATGCCGTACAAAAACAGGGAAACGGTTAAGCCCGTGGGTGTACACACCATCTCTGCTGTTTTGGGCAAAAATGGTGGCGCATTTTTCGGCCTTCTCATCATCAAAATCAAGCTCAAGTAATATCCGTTTAAATTCGGCCTGTAGTTTTTCAAATGGGATACGCATAAGGAGATATGTAAATGTTAAAAATCAAAAGTAAAAATTTAAATATCCGGCTCTTACCAATATTTCAGATTTTTAAACTTATCATGAAGCTTATGCATAATTAAAATAATTTTATTTTAAAAGAGTTATTATTACATCCTGGTTGCCAACTAATAACCCGGAATTTTTATTTTTGCCCAGGTATTGTAAATGAAAAATAAAATCCCACTCCTGTTTGTTTTAAGTTTAGTTATCATTAATGTGTTATGCAATTCATGTAAAAAGGATGCTAACAGCAATATTGCACATTTACTTACGAGCGGCACCTGGCAATTGGCTTCTATACAGGCCACCAATTATATGGGCGACACGCAATTAGGTGTCGCGGACACGCTGAATGTAAATTGTGACTCAACAGAGCTAATGACTTTTAGCACCAACAACACCTGCACTTATACTAATTATTCATGTCTGGCTCAAAAAACAACCGGAAGCTTCACGCTTACCCCCAACAGACTTTACTTCGCGTCAGACATGGTTTGTAAGGATACGGTAAATGGTGAAACGGTGACGATTAAACCTTTTGAAAATACACAAATATATACCCTGGGCGTTTATTCACTGGTGTTGCAGACCGGTGATGTACAGCCCAATTATTCGCCTACCAAAAGACGGAGAGTGGTCAGGTATGGATTTATAAAGCAAAAAGCAGTAATAGTTAATAATTAAAATAAGTAAAATTTTATATTTGATATATTGTAAAAAATGGTTTGTTATATAAATATTAAAGGGAGTTTACTTCAAACCAATATATATAAACAGTTCCCGATAACATCATCACCTTTGAAAAGCCACTGATTTTAATGAAGAAACGAATTGCCATTTTTGCTTCAGGTTCGGGGTCAAACGCCCAAAAATTAATGGAGCATTTTAAACGCAATGCTGATGCCGAAGTAGTGCTGATATTGACCAACAACCCGCAGGCCTATGTTTTACAAAGAGCCGACAACTTTGAGGTACCATCGCACATTTTTACCCGCCACGAATTTTTTGAAACCGACGATGTGATCAGACTGCTCAAAAACCTGCAGGTTGACCTCATTGTACTGGCCGGCTTTTTATGGTTAGTGCCCGCGTCGCTTTTAAGGGCTTTCCCTAACAAGATCATTAACCTGCATCCTGCATTACTGCCAAAATACGGCGGTAAAGGCATGTATGGCGATTTTGTGCACAAGGCCGTTCTTGATGCTAAAGAAGAAGAAAGCGGTATCACCATCCATTTTGTAAACGAGCAGTTTGACGAGGGGGAAATCATCCATCAGTCAAAGTTTAAGATTGAACCCGGCGACAACCTGGAGATGATCAAATTTAAAGGCCAGCAACTGGAGCACCATCATTTTCCGAAAGTTGTTGAAGCCTTGCTCAAGAAAATGAAGAGCTAAACGCTGATTTTACATATCTTCTTTTGCAATACTTTTTAAATCGTTATTTTAACATAATTCGCGTTCAAAACGCTTAGTATTCGGTGCAAATGTGTTTAAAACCGCGTGTTACCCGCAAATTTTAACGCTTTTTAGCACACTTTTGGCAAATTTCAGAAACTTTAATAAGCTTAACTACAATTCATTAAGGAAATATCATACCTGTCTTTATGGTTACCGGCTTATTACAAAAACAGCCCGGCTTTCCTGATAGCGGAAACCGGGCTGTTTTGTATACAAATATAATCAAAAAGTAGATTATTTTCTCTGTTTTACCTGTTACCAGTACCTAAAAATTAGTAGTTACCGATACGCCGTAAGTACGCGGGTTACCTAAGTGCGACGCGCCAAAATCATAGGCATAATCAATGTACTTTTTGTTGGCTATATTGCTCTCCCATAAAAACAGGCTGAAGTTCTTGGTATCAACCCCTATCCTCGCGTTAAACTTGCTGTAGGCTTTTTGCTCAATCTGGTTGGCAAGGTCATAATACTGATCGCCAAGGTAGCGCCATTCGCCGCGGGCTACCAGTTTTATTTTTTGTGGTCCGCCAAGGTCATATGCATATTGCGCGGCCAGCATGCTGGTTATGTTTGGCGTATAAATTTGCTTGTTACCCTTTAAATTAAGTACCTCGCCATTGTTGGGCACGTTCAAATCGGTATAGCGGGCATGGGTATAACCAAAGTTATAATCAATATACAAACCTTTAACCGGCGTTGCATTCAGTTCAAGCTCTGCACCTTTACTATTTAGCCGGCCAGCGTTTTTGGTAACGGTAATGGCCTGCGGCAGTATCAGCGTAGGTACCTGCGCATTGGTAATCAGTGTATAGAACGCGGTTATGTTTACACGCAGTTTATTATCGAAAAATTCATTTTTTGAACCAACCTCGTAGTTATTGCTATATTCCGGTTTAAAAGAATACAGCGGCGGGGCATTTACCGGGTCGGGACCCAGTTCAGTGATACCGCCCGCGCGGAAACCGCGGCTGTAGGTAGCATATAAATTGTTATTGGCCGATAAATGATAAGCAACACTCAATTTTGGTGTAAAGGCATTGAAATTGGCCGACGACGACGTATCAGCTTGTGTTACCATAACATCCTGCCCGTCGGGCTGAGCGGTACCAAATACACTTTCTTTTTTATGCTCGTGGTCATAACGCACACCGGCGGTGATATCCAGTTGCGGGTTAACTGTATAAGTAACTTGCCCGTAAGCAGCTTCACCCGAATTTTTGTCGGTATTGACAGTAATAGTAGTCAGGTTGTTTGGCGCGTCTAACATGGCTCCGTCATTACCATAATAAGTACCTTGTTTATTGGGGGCGTAGTGGTAAAAACCATAAGCGCCTGCTGTCCATTTTAAAGCCGAAGTTGACGCGGCCGGCGAAGAAAACCTAAATTCCTGTATTACCGTTTTTACCTTGTTCCATTTGCCGCCATAGTTGTTAATGATCGATGCGCCATCTATAGGTGAAAAATCGCCATCTATAGGTGTATCATAATAGCGGTTATTTACCTGGTATGACGACTGTGAGGTAAAGTTAAAATCGTTACCGCTGTAATTCACCGCGAGCGAGGTTTGGAAGGTATTGTCAATCATTTTAGTAGTAGCGTTCTGGTTTACCTCGTATGGATGGGCCAACGCATCGTCCGGAGATCCCGCCAGCGCGAAAGCGCCGTTATTGCGGTTGTTGTAATTTTTAACATTTAGCGTAAGGGCCAGTTTTGAGGTAGCCAAAAACTTAAGGTAATAATTGCCTAAAAAGAAGTGCTGTTTATCAAAGTGGCTGTTATTAAATGTATTGGTATAAAAACCGTTAAAACCCGAATAAACACCGGCAACTCCCAAAAACAACCTATCCTTTATTAAAGGGGCACGCAAACCCAGGGTATAGCGCTGCTGCCCGTAGTTTCCAAAATCGAGCCCGGCAAAACCGCTTACCGTATTGGTTGGCTGTTTAGTTATCACATTGATAACCCCGCCGGTAGCATTACGACCGTAAAGTGTTCCCTGCGGACCTCTCAATACCTCTACACGTTCCACATCAAACAATTGCGGTATGTAGGTATCCAGTCCGTACTGGTTAACGCCATCAACATAGGTAGCCACAGCCGGGTCATACGAGGTAGTTACCACACCCCTTATACCGCTTACCGTACGGCCATCTCCGGGATTAGCCGAGTTTAAATTCGGTGCAATGGCAGTAAGGTCCTTTAAATCCCATAAGCGGTAATCGCGTATTTGTTTTGCCGATAATGTGGAGATACTGAAAGGGACACGCTGTGCATCCTCTTCATATTTCTGCGCACTTACGGTGACTTCATCAAGCTGGTTACCGGCATCGTTTAACTGTATGCTGATGTCCTGCATATTACTGCTTATAGTTACCTGCTGGTTTCTGGCCGCATAACCTACCGCGCTGATATGCAGTGTGTAAGCGCCGCTGCTAATATTTTTCAATGAAAACTTTCCGCTTTTATCTGCTATAGTATGGTAATTGGTGTTTAACAGGTAAACGGAAGCGCCGGAAACAGCCTGATTTTTATCATCAGTTACTGTACCTGATAAAGTAGCAGCAATTTGGGCCTTAACCGAAATGCATAGTATAAGCATTACAAATAAAGTAAGCGTTTTTTTCATATAAAGGGATTTAACTGGTTGGTGTCAACTTAACACACTGATATTATTTCCAATTATAACAAACTACTTACATATTAAACAACCAAAACAGAAATATTACTAAAATAAAACTATTCGTTCTTCATATACTTATCCATTCCGTCGGCCGGCTTCCAGTTGCTATGGGGCTCAAAATAATGCCATAACAGGGCCGATACCTTTTTTATCAACATACTCGCTTCATTGTCGGGTAGCCAGCGCTGGTCGGTATTATGGTTGGTCATAATAGAAAAAACATAATCGCCATGCGGGGCATTTACCAGCACAGTTTCAGATTTCGACTCATCAACGGCACCCTGTTTGGATATGGCCTGCACGTATGGCGGAATTTGCGACAGCGCTTTATCGTCCCAGTAAATACGGATCATATTGCGGTACATGCGCTCACTGGCAGCAGGGCTTACCGCCTTACCCTCCCTGATCATGGTGAATAAACGGCACATTTCAAAGGGCGTGCTTACCCCCCAACCATATATTTTACGAATGGCTTCGCGGCCCGGCACACGGGAGTTTACCCGCATTACCTTAAAGCCGTTTTGCTGCAGCCAGTTGTTTATATAATCGCCACCGACCAGCTTCTGTAGCCAGGTACTGGCGGTATTATCACTCATGGTGATCATGAGCATGGCTACCTTGCTTAGTTGTATAGTGTCTTTATCCTTAAACGAACCCAATATATCTTCACCCGGATACAGCAACGAATCGCGGTAAACCAGTTTCTGGTTGTATTGCATTTCGTCCTTCTCTATCTTATCCATTAAACCGCACTGAATGCTCACCTTGATCATGCTGGCCGTAGGAAACAAGGTATCCGAATTAATAGCCGCGGTTTTGCCTGTTTTTAGGTTTTGCACGTAAATGCCCACCTGCCCGTGAAAACCCTGTATAGCGTTTTGCAGCTGAGCGGTAAGTTTCTTATCGGTTTGAGCGAGGGCTGAAGTGGTAAAAATTATAAAAAGGGTAAGTAGTTTTAGCTTCATGCGGTGCGTGTAATAAAAACTAATTTAAATAAATTTTGTAAATTTGATTATGCAAATTCAGGTTGATATAGGTTTTGAAAATTTAGTTAAGATTGTAAAACAGCTTCCTAAAGACCAGCTACTAAGATTTAAAAAGGAACTGAAAAAAGAATCTGAAGAGGATACTCAGTTAAAAGATTTAAGGTCACTTCTATTAGAAGCTCCTGTGTTTACCGATGAGCAGCTTGTTACCATTGAACAAACCCGCAAAGAGATTGATAAATGGCAGATAAAATAGTATTGGCCGATACGTCCCTGCTTATCGATTTTTTCGGAAAATCTGACAAATCAAATTCAAAACTTATTTCTTTAATGGACGCGGGTTACCGCTTTTGTATTTGTGCTATTACCGAGTATGAAATTTATACGGGTGCAACAGACGCGCAAATGCCTTATTGGAAAAAGTTTCTTGAAAGCATTGAGATACTTAGCTTCGATAGTGCCGCTGTAACCAAAGCTATTGATATCAATAAACGCCTGAAACTTAAAAACAAACAAATTGCTATTCCCGACCTGTTTATCGCGGCTATTGCGGTGAGTAACAACTTACCTGTTGCCACCTTGAACAAAAAACATTTTGATCGTATTAATGATTTAACATTGGTCGATATAAAATAAACTTTCATCGGTCATATATGAATTACCTGCGCTGGCTTCTGTTTCCGTTTTCCTTACTGTATGGACTTGCGGTGGTTATCCGCAACTGGTTTTATAATGCGGGCATATACCAAAGCCGGGAATTCGACCTACCCGTGATAGCGGTAGGCAACCTTGATGTTGGCGGCGCGGGCAAAAGCCCCATGACCGAATACCTGATACGGCTGCTTAAAGGCAACTACAAACTGGCTACCCTGAGCCGTGGCTATGGTCGTAAAACCAAAGGTTTTTTACTGGCAAATGCTAAGCCAACAGCCAATGAAATTGGCGACGAACCAGCCCAGTTTAAAAATAAATTCAAGAATATTACGGTGGCTGTGGCCGAGAAACGCGTGGAAGGTATTGAGCAACTACAGGACAACCATGATCTTATCATTTTAGACGATGCCTACCAGCACCGGGCAGTAAAACCCGGTTTCAGCATTTTATTGTTTGACTATAACCGCCTTGCCGAACCCCGCCTGCTATTGCCTGCCGGCAACCTGCGCGAACCATATAGCGGGCGTAAAAGAGCAAATGTGATCGTTGTAAGTAAATGCCCCACCGGTTTAGACAATCATGAACAGAATGCTATAAAACAACGGATAGACCCGCTTGCACAACAATACCTGTTTTTTACCTTCATTAGTTATTCACCCTTGCAGGCCATGGACGGCACTATTACAGATACGGTAATTGACGATGATACAATTGTGTTCCTGCTAACAGGCATAGCCAACGCGGGACCTTTACTGGCGTATCTGAACAAACAAACATCGCGCATTGTACATCACAAATATCCCGATCATCACCAATTTACCTTAAAAAATATCAGTAAACTTGCCGATGATTTCCGGGCCTGCACATCACAAAAAAAATTGATCATCACAACAGAAAAGGATGCGCAGCGTTTAGGGGAACAGGAACTGCTGCAGGTTGTAACCAAACTCCCGGTTTTAGTTTTACCCATTGGTATAGAGTTTTTAAATAACCAGCAACAACAGTTTGATAATTTAGTAACCGAATATGTTAGAGAATATAGAAAGCACCGCCCGGTACATTAAAAACCGCATAGGCGATTTTGAGCCCGAAGTAGGTATAATTTTAGGCACCGGTCTGGGTGGCTTGGTAAAGGAAATAGAGGTTGAAAAACAATTGATGTACTCCAACATTCCCGATTTCCCGATCTCTACCTTAGAGTTTCATTCCGGAAAATTACTTTTTGGCACACTTGCCGGGGTAAAGGTTGTGGCCATGCAGGGTCGTTTGCATTATTACGAAGGCTATAGTATGCAGCAGATCACTTTTCCGGTGCGAGTACTTAAATACCTGGGCATCAAGACCCTGTTTGTATCAAACGCAAGCGGATCGCTCAATCCCGATTTTAAAAAAGGCGACCTGATGGTTATTGCCGATCATATTAACCTGCAGCCGCAAAACCCGTTGGTGGGCCGTAATGACAATCAGCTTGGGCCACGCTTTCCGGATATGAGCCAACCCTATCAGCGCCCCCTTATTGATAAAGCATTAACAATAGCAAAAGCAAACAATATTACATGCCATAAAGGAGTTTATGTAGCTGTAACCGGCCCTAACCTGGAAACCAAGGCCGAATACAATTATTTAAGAATTATTGGCGGCGATGCCGTTGGCATGAGCACCGTGCCCGAGGTTATTGTTGCAAATCACATGGGCCTTCCCGTATTTGCCATATCGGTATTAACAGACGAGGGCTTTACAGAAGTGCTGGAGCCGGTATCGCTCGAAGAAATTATAAGAGTTGCAGAAGAAGCTGAACCAAAACTAACACTAATACTTAAAGAACTGATAGCCGGTAGTTAATGCGCAAAAAGCTAAAATATATTTTATTGTTACTGATGTGCATATCGGCACATACCGTTTTCGCGCAGTATAACCCGCAAACCCGCCCCAGGCCGCTCTCTACCCGCGATACCGTTAAGCCCGAAAGACAGATCAGCGATGACGAGATGCTGGACAGTTTGCGTAAAAAAGAGGATAACCAGCGCGATTCGGTAATTTACAATTCAAAATTTTTACGGGTAACCAGCGAACAGTTTTTGAATGACAGTACCCAAACCTTCCCGCTTGATACGGGTATAACCTATTTTGAAAATTATAGCCCGCTGCTTGATCCGCGCAACCCCCGTATACACCTGGGCAGTACCGGGGTTTCGCAAAGGAGCCTGCTGTTCGAGCCCAACAAAACCATAGGCTTTGATGTGGGCATGCACGCACTTGATATTTATACCATAAATCCGCAGGATATAAAGTATTATAACACGCGGGTTCCGTACACAACACTTTCCCTTTTTAACGGTTTTGGCAGTTCGGCTGAGCAGCTGTTTAAAGTAATCCACACGCAAAATGTTAAACCCAACTGGAATGTAGGTTTCAACCTGAATTTTAACGGATCAAAGGGTTTTTACAGTACCAGCAGCGTTCTGGGGCAAAATGTGAGCGGCCTTAACGCGGCTTTATTTACCTGGTACGAGTCGAAAAGCAAACGTTATAACCTGCTGGCCAATGCCACGTTTAATAATTTAAAAGCACCCGAAACCGGTGCGATATTAAATGACACCGTTTTCACCAGCGCCCCCGGCACGGTTTTTTTTAAAAATTCGGCCCCGGTGCGCTTACCCAACAGTTATGAAAACTGGAACGATAAAGGGCTTTACCTGAAACAGTTTTATTATATAGGCCGTATTGACAGCTTAAATAAGGGCAATGCAGACTCCAAAGTTTTACCAACGCAAAGGGTTGCCCATACCTTCAGCCTAAAAAACGGCCGGTATAATTACATACAAAGCGATCCCGATACTTATAACGTATTCCCTGATTATTTCTTCAGCGACAAACGATCGCGCGACTCGCTGGTGTACACGCATATCCAAAACGAATTCTCCTATAGTTTTTACCTCCGCAGCAAATCGGTAAAATTTGTAAAAAATGAACTGAAGCTCGACCTGGGCCTGGTACACGATTTTTGGCATTATGCCCAATATGTAAGCGACACTACTCTGAACCAATATGGTGCCCAATTTATACACCAGGACAGGGTTAGGAGCAAAACTTTTCAAGACATTACCCTTAAAGCAAAGCTGAGCTACCGCTTTAGCGACCGCATAGGTTTTGAGGGCGATTTCAGACAGATAGCCCAGGGCCGCGATTTTGGTAACTATTTTTATGATGCTAAACTGATACTGGCCGGCGGCAGCAGGGTTGGTAAAATTATCCTGGAGGCTTATTCACAAAACAGTTCGCCGCCGCTAATATATACCGACTGGGTATCAAACCACTACATTTTCCATAACGATTTCAGCAATCAAAAAACGACCAGCTTATCGTTCAATTACATCAATAACCCGTTGCAGCTTGATATAAAGGCCGAGTATTATTTAATAGCCAACTACCTGTATTTTACAGCACAGCCCGGCGGTATTGACGCGCATCCGGCACAGTTAGGCAACGATATTAATTTGCTTAAAATAAGCATTGGTAAAAACCTGACCTGGCGCAGCCTGCATTTTGATAACTATGTGGTTTACCAGAAAACAGATTACCAATCAACCCTGCGCACGCCCGAAGTGTATACCTACAGCAACCTGTATATCAGCAAAACGCTGTTCAATGTACTGCACTCGAGCATCGGGATAAATGTGCGTTATAATACCGAATACGTAGCGCCATCTTACGCGGTTGGTATCGGGCAGTTTTACAACGGACCAAACGTAACGTTTTCATCATACCCAGTGGCCGCGGTATATTTCAAAGCTACACTCCAGCGTACCAATTTATTCCTGATGTATGATTATGCCAACCAGGGCCTGTCAAGCAAAGGATATTATACCGTAAACCGCTATCCTCAGCAGGATGCGCTGATCAAATTCGGCGTAAGCTGGACTTTTTATAATTAAGTTCAGGATAGTTAGGTTCGGGGAGCGGGTTGCCAGTTGCGTGTAAGACCGGGACCTCGCTCCACGAACCCCGAAACGGGAACCAGTAAGGCAAATTACGTTTTCTGCTTTTTCTTTTTCGCTGCCGGGAATAGTACATTATTTAATATCAGCCGGTATCCGGGCGAATTGGGGTGCAGTTTAAGGTCAGTTGGCGGATCGCCTACGGCATGCTGATAATCCTCAGGGTCATGGCCACCATAAAAAGTCCATTGCCCTTTACCGTATTCACCATGAATGTAGCGGGCCTCGTTGGCGGTTTTCATTTCGCCCATAATGGTTACGCCGGGTTTAAGCATAGTTTTATTAAAAGCGGTAGTTAAACCCATAAACCCCTTGATCACTTTATCATGATCCTGGGTAAGCATGCTGGGTACCACATCCCACTTGGCCGAAAAATCAAACAGCGTAAAAAAATCTTTGGTGCGCTCCACCTGCCGCGTACTGGTAACATCAATATTGCTAAACTGGTGCGATATGGGATTCATATCCAGCGTAAAGTTCTGAAACGCGAAGGTTTGGGTAAAATCGAGTTTTGATTGCGCGTCGGCATCTGCAGCGTCGCCGTCAAACATGCGTTCGCAAATATCGGTATTGGCTGCAGCCAGGGCTATATCAAAGGTATCGGTACCCGAGCACATGGCAAACAGGAACCCGCCACCGGCGCAAAAATCACGTATGTTTTTGGCCACGGCCAGCTTCATTTGCGATACCTTTTTAAATCCAAGTTTGCGGGCCATATCTTCCTGCCCCTTTACGTCGTCATTGTACCATTGTGCAAATCTGAAAGCGCCATAAAATTTGCTGTATTGGCCGGTAAAGTCTTCGTGGTGCAGGTGCAGCCAATCGTATTTGGGCAGGTCACCGCGTATTACCTCTTCATCGTATACCACATCATATGGTATTTCTGCGTATTTTAAAACCAGCGTTACGGCATCGTCCCAGGGCAGCTTATTTTTAGGAGAATACACTGCCATTTTGGGTGCTTTCTCCAGCTTTACGATATCCATATTTACCGATGGGTCACTTACCTCGGTAACAATTTCGTTTACCTTGGCATCGGCCAGCACCTGGTAGCTTACCCCGCGAATTTTACACTCCTCTTCCAGTTTAGGGTCGTACTTCATCATAAAACTGCCACCACGGTAGTTGAGCAGCCAGTCAACCTCCTGCCCGTTCTTCAACGTCCAGAATGCGATACCGTACGATTTCAGGTGATCCTTCTGCTCTTCGTCCATAGGTATTAAAATGGAGGCGGCACGGGATATAACAGGCGTTAAGGCTAAAAGCAAAAGGCTAAAAGCTAAAAGCCGTATCCATGAAAAAGCGGGTTGATACTGATGAATTTTACTGGCCACTAATCTGTATTTATATATTGTAGATATATTCAAATGTAACGAATAAACGCTTAACGTATTACGATGCAACGGCAATGATACCACTGTAATTTCAAAAAGCTTTTAGTCTTATGCTTTTCGCTTTCAGCTTTTTCTCCTTTCACCTCAAATCATTACCTTTGCCAACTATTTAAAAATCAAAATGAGCAAAGCAATTATTAAAACCGAAAAAGGCGACATGACTGTTGAGTTTTTCGACAAAGATGCCCCTAATACTGTTGCTAACTTTAAAAAATTAGCTAAATCAAATTTTTATGACAACGTGACTTTTCACCGCGTTATACCAAACTTTGTGATACAGGGCGGCGATCCAACCGGTACCGGCGCAGGCGGCCCTGGTTACAAAATTGATTGCGAATTAACCGGCGATAACCAATACCATGACCGTGGTGTGCTTTCAATGGCACATGCAGGCCGTAACACCGGCGGATCGCAGTTTTTCATTTGCCACAGCCGCGACAATACCGCTCACTTAGACCGCAACCACACTGTTTTTG
Organism: Mucilaginibacter sabulilitoris; assembly: GCF_034262375.1. Lineage (NCBI taxonomy): Bacteria > Pseudomonadati > Bacteroidota > Sphingobacteriia > Sphingobacteriales > Sphingobacteriaceae > Mucilaginibacter > Mucilaginibacter sabulilitoris. The sequence continues at coordinate 1,493,995 of NZ_CP139558.1, read as the reverse complement.
GTAAAGTTGTTGAAAACGTTGACGTGGTTGACGCTATACGCCAGGGCGATAAAATTTTAAGCATCGAAGTAATAGAAGAATAAATTTAGTGATGAGTAATGAGTTTTGAGTGATGAGTTTAAACCATTGAACACATTACTCAAAACTTACAACTCAAAACTCGTAACTCATAAAGAATGAATTTACAAGGAATTGTAGCGGTATCGGGCAAACCGGGACTATGGAAAGCTTTGGCGCAAAATAAAAACGGTTACGTATTGGAGAGCCTTGATGCTCAAAAAACCAAGCTGGTTGCCAACCTTTCAACCGCCAAATTAGCCGCGCTGAGCGAGATCACCATTTTTGGTGTTGACGATGACATTAAGCTTACCGATGTATTTGAGCAAATGAAAAGCGCCGGTAACATCCCTGATGCTAAGGCTGATGGTAAAAAATTAAGAGCATTCTTTTTTGAGGTAGCTCCCGATCATGATGAGGAAAAAGTTTATGCTTCTGACATGAAAAAGGTAATATCATGGTACCAGATACTGAAAGATTTGCCGTTGTTTAACGAGCCAGATCCAACAGTTGCTCCTGCCGAAGCTACACCAGCCCAGGAAGAGCCTGTTGCCGTTGAAGAAGTTGCCGAGCCGGCACCAGCCGCTGCTCCAAAACCTAAGGCGAAAAAAGCCACAAAAAAAGCCGAATAATTCGGCTTTTTTTTATTGATCATATTTTTGCTTAGCTATTCCGTATCAGTATAAGCATCGCCCCCTATAAAGATCATGGTATTGGTTGCATGTGCCGGAGAACCTGTAGCGCCCAGCGCGAATGATTTTTTGGTCACCTTACCACCAATGTTAAACTCGATAGTATTACCGCTGATTTTATAGGTACCGCCCGATGCGCTCTTTTTCCAAGCCGAAGCGCCAGGGGTTGAGATACCGCCATTTGCACCCTGTACAAAATGGGTATCATCAACAAAAGTTATTTTATTGATGATAAGGGCATTGGTTCCGTTACCATAGTCGCCGCCGCTAACTTTTTCGTAGGCCTTTTTTAGTTTGATGGAGCCGGTATAAGAATAAGCCGGAAACCAGCTACCTGCACCTAACTTATAATCGTGCGTTTTACCCTCATTATTGGTAAGGTAAAAAGTAGCTCCTGTTTTTTTCCAGGTGCCCCATGCCTTTGGTCGTTTGCTTTTGGAGGCCTCAACATCCAACGACTCGATGGGTTCTTCGCCTACGTCAAAGTATTCGCCATTTTTAAATAATACTACCGGCTCGAAGGCTATTGCGGCAGGGTAACCGCTAACGGCCCTGAAAAACCAGCCATCAACGGCCGGTGCAGGTGCTAATGTTTTCGCCGATGCAAAACCGGCGTTCAGTGTGATCCCTAAAAGTATAAGGCATAAAATCAGGTGCTTAGTTTTCATAACAATCTATCTTAAGGTTAACACAGCTATCAACACGAAAGACAGGCGCCCGGTTTTTTATCCGGCGTTAATTGATTGTTAATTCTGTTTGGCGGTAAATTCACACGTAAGCGTCATTGCGAGGTACGAAGCAATCTCTACATAAGCAGGTCAATAAATGCTTTCTATTGACTCTGTACTGCATAGAGATTGCTTCGTACCTCGCAATGACGTATTTTTTTATTCAGGATACCATACCCTTACACATCAATGGCATCGTACACAATAACCTTTTCCCACAGGTGACTGCAGTTTTTTATAAACTCCAGGTGTATAGGGTGGGTTTGATAGGTGGCTTGTCCGGCAAGGTCGCTAAAGAACATGAGTTCAGATACGGCCCAACTGTTGTCAACCACATCGCGTTTTTCGGTACTGGCTACAACACCTACACGCAGTTTTTTTATGGTTTCAATTTTTGATAACGTTTTCACACCGGCTACCAGTTTATCGCGGTCTTCGGTCGACCCTGGGTTTTTAAGCCAGAAAAACACGTGATGTACTATCGGAAATTCTTCTTTTTGATGATCTGATGATGACATGGCGGATGCTGCTATAGTGCCGGCTGCAAGAGCGGCGGTTGTGGTTATAAATTTGCGTCGGTTTGTATTCATGATAGGTTAAATAATGGCTTAAGGTAGTAAGAATTATTTATATAGTACAAAGAGCCATGTTCTTCATGTGATTGCAAAAACTTCATGTCATTGCGAGGAGGTATGACGAAGCAATCGCGAACTGTGCATATTCTCCGATTGCCACGCTATCGCTCGCAATGACATGCGAGGTTTTTTGGGAGATGGGCTGTGGTACTGTTTCTATTCAAGCAAAAATGCTTCAAGTCCTTTACTCATCACAAAATCGTTGTCATTTTCTGAAACCCCCTCTGTATGATAAGGATCAGCTGAAAAATAGAATTTTCCTTCTGTTTCAAAAAATTTAAGATCTTCAATATCGTAAAATGCATAATTTGAGTTATGATAAAACCCATATTCGATAACATCTTTAAATGTAAGTAGCATTTTAGCATTAACATTAGTCCTGAGGCTCAACTCGAAATAAATATCAATTTCCAATAGATACTCTACTATATGTATCTCAAACTTACTTATTGATGCATCAAGTAAACTTAAATTGCCACTTAGGTAACTTATTACTTCAGAGTTCTTACCAATAAATTTCATAATATATTTCTTACAAGCACTCCGGCTGTTTGCATTTCTCGTCAGCAAACTCGGGTTCAAAGGTGCTGTGATTAATATCGAGGTGTTGCAGGCGGTGGCGCAGGTCGTGCTTAATATTGTCAAATTCGGTCATCGCTTCCGGCTTTACAACCAGATGGGCGGTGAGGGCATTTTCCGTAGTGCTCAGGGCCCAAACGTGCATGTGGTGCACATCAACCACACCTTTACATTTCATCAGTTCGGCTTTAATTTTGCTTAGGTCCATTTCGGCTGGCACACCATCCATTTCTAAACGCAGGCTATCTTTTAAAAGGCTCCAGGTGCCGCGCAGTATCACAATACCAATAATTACGCTCACTACGCTATCAATCCAATACAAGCCGGTAAAATAAATGATGATACCCGATACCACTACGCCAAATGATACAATGGCATCAACCGCCATGTGCAGGTAGGCGCCTTTTACATTCAAGTCGGTATCTTTATCCTTTACAAAAAGCCAGGCCGTAAAAGCATTTATGCCAATGCCAATAAACGCCACCCAGGCCATGGTACCACCCGATACGGTTTCAGGGTTCATAAAACGCACAATAGCTTCGTAAACGATAAAGCCTACTGCCACAAATAAAATTATTGCGTTAAAAAAGGATACAATGATGGTTGACCGTTTATAGCCGTAAGTGTACGTTCTGTTGGCACTTACTTTGGTTAGCTTAAAAGCCAGCAAAGCCAGGGCAAGCGAAGCTACATCGCTGAGGTTATGCCCTGCGTCTGTTAGCAATGATAAGGAGTGTGTTATAAAACCCGCAATCGCTTCAATCACCACAAATACCGAGTTTAATATAATACCTATAATGAACGCGGAGTTCAGATGATCTATTTTGGGGGCATGATCATGGTGATGGTGACCGTGCGCATGTGAATGATCGTGACCTGCTGACATATAGCAAAGATAAGGTTTTTGATGTGCAGATATGCAAATTTCAGCTATGCAGATAATTTGTCTTAATCAGAAATTCATCATTGTTGAATTATAACAAGTTCTAAGCTCCATCCGCACATTTGCATATCTGAAATCTGCACATCTACTTATTCATGATGATAGGGTTCACCTTTAATAATGGTGTAAGCCCGGTATAGCTGCTCTACAAAAAACAGGCGTACCATCTGGTGCGAGAAAGTCATGCGGGAGAGGGATATTTTATCGTTGGCCCGCTGGTAAACCGACTGATCAAACCCATACGGGCCGCCAATGATAAAAATAAGATTGGCCGACGAGCTAATCTCCTTTTTGTTGATATAAGCAGCAAACTGTGTAGATGAATACTCCTTGCCCTTTTCGTCCATAAGTACAACATAATCGAGCTGGTTTATTTTTTTGAGTATCATCTCGGCTTCCTTTGCTTTTTGCTGTTCGGCGCTCAGGGCCTTGGTGTTTTTCAGTTCGTTAAGTTCAACCAATTCCAGTTTGGTGTAATGCTTCAGGCGTTTTACATACTTATCAATGCCTTCTTTTAAGTAAGCATCTTCGGTTTTGCCAACGGTGAGAAAAGTAATCTTCATATATAATTGAACAAATAACGTTTATTTAAAATATATGTGCTTATTTAGCCGCAACTTTTTTACCGGTATGGAACAGGATATTATTAACAATTACAAGCTGCGTGCCCAGCTGGCCGGACAACATGCTGATAAATACAAAAAGCTGGCCAATACCTATTCGCTGCTGAGGCTCAGCATTTTCGGGCTCATTGTGGTGGCAATTTATTTTGCCGTACTGCAGGATAATTTCAGCATTGTGGCCATCGCTTTTATATTTCTTGTTTTTGCGTTTGCCTGGCTGGTATCGCGGCAGGGCAAGTATGAGCGCCAAAAACAATATTTTGATGACCTGCAAAAAATTAATAATAACGAGATAGCCAGCATACAAAGCCATGCCAACATTTATAGTGATGGAATCCGGTTTAATAACGACAAACATTTTTACACCTCCGATCTGGATATTTTTGGAAACGCCTCATTGTATCATTTGGTGAACCGCTCGGCTACCTCAACAGGCAATAATAAACTCGCTCATTGGTTCGATAAACCGTCGGATAAAGAAACCATACTGGCAAGGCAGGCCGCCGTGCAGGAAATAGCCAACAAGGACGAATGGAAGCTTGACATACAAACCCGACTGCTATTTGCCCTGCAGCAGGATACCAACCAGCTTGCCAACCTTTTTAAATACCTGCATATATCATTAAACATGCCGGGCGAAAAGTGGCTGAGCGTATACACTATGATAGCTCCTTACCTGTTCACCACGTTGCTGGTGCTGGCCTGGTTTTTCCCTGTGGTAAAACTTGTTGCCATTGTGGTGGGCCTTATAAATATGGGACTGGTATTTTCAAAGGCCATGTACATACGCAAGGCTGATGTGATTGCCGGTAAAATAGGCGATACCTTAGCCAACTATGCCGATGTATTTAAACGGATTGAGGAAGAGCAGTGGCAGGCTGCTTATAATACGGGCCTGGCCAAACAGCTAAAAACCGGACAAACATCAAACAAAATAAAGGAACTGGCCGAACTCATTAACAAGCTCAATTACCATTTAAACATCATTATTGGCTTTATACTCAACCTGTTCTTTTTGTGGGACATACGCCAGGTTATAGCCATTGAAAACTGGAAACGCCAGAATAATGAAAGCCTGGAAACAGCCTTTGACGTGATAGCCGAGTTTGAGGCCCTGCTTAGCTTAGCCGGGCTGGCCGTTAATTACCCCGAATGGAGCTTCCCGCAAATTGAAGATAAACCCGGCTATACGCTGATAGCAACGGGGCTGGCCCACCCGCTTATTGAGGCAAACAAACGTATTGAAAATGATTATGAGCTTGACGATACTTTTAAGATAGATATTATTACCGGTTCAAACATGGCCGGTAAAAGCACCTTTTTACGCACTATTGGTATCAATACCGTACTGGCCCTTTGCGGCGCCCCCGTGTGTGCCCAAACCATGCGGGTATCGGTAATTACCATGATCAGCTATATGCGTATCAAGGACTCCCTGAACGAGAGTACATCAACCTTTAAGGCTGAGCTCGACCGCCTGCAGATGCTGCTGGCGGCGGTAGAAAATGAGCCTAAGATCTTCTTCCTGATAGATGAGATGCTGCGCGGTACCAATTCGGTCGACAAGTACCTCGGTTCTAAAGCGGTGATTGAGCAATTGATCAGCAAAAAGGCGGTGGGCATGGTAGCTACACACGACCTGCAAATTGCTCAACTCGAAAACAAATACCCCGATTACGTGCGTAACTATTATTTTGATATACAGGTAAAGGATGGCGAAATGCTGTTTGACTATAAAATTAAACATGGCGAGTGCAAAACTTTCAATGCCTCGTTACTGCTTAAACAGATAGGTATTAATGTGGAGGCTGAGTAAACTGTCCTTTGTCATGCTGAACGCAGTGAAGCATTTAATCGTCAATATGCATAGCTTGCAATAGATCCTTCTCTACGCTCAGGATGACAGAGAAGTTTATAAAAAAAGACGACCCCGGGTAATGACCTTTGTCATGCTGAACGCAGTGAAGCATCTAAGCGCCGCCATGCATAGTTCACGAACAGATCCTTCATACCTCAGGATGACAAAAAAACTTATCATAAAATAAAACCCCGGAGAATATCTCCGGGGTTTTATTTTTAAGTGCTTTGAAAATTATCTGCCGCCCGTTGGTGCACCCTGGCCACCATTCTGGTCGCCTTGTTTCTGGTCATCATTGTTGATGCCTTTTTTCTGCTGGTTAGGGTTGCTAAAGTTCAGCTTACCGAAGCTGTAGCTAAATGTTATACCAAACGAACGGAACGGAAATGCCGTTGAGCTTGTTTGCGAAAAAGCACGGCTGTTGATATTCTGGTCAAAATGTTTGTCTCTGGCAAACGGTTGTACAGTATTAAAGCCAATAGACAGTTTTTTATCCAGGAATTGTTTTTTTACACCAAAGGCATATATGCCAAAGGCTGGGTTGGTACCTTGTATAGTTCTGCGCGATGAGTTGTTAAAGCCAAACAACTCAGCCACAAAATTCCCTTTAAACTGGTACGAGGCGCTTGCAAAAGCCGAGTACTGGAAATAGGTACCGGTTGCTGATGAGTTATCAGCAAAAACACCTTCGGGCGTTGGGCTGTAAGTGAAACCGTTAATGCTTGCACGTATAGTTAAAGCCTTTATTGGATTTACCGATCCGAAGAAGCTGGCGCCGAATGATTTGTTGTTACCAACGTTTGAATAGGTGGTACGGGTACCCTGAATAGTATCGCCGCGTATTACCTCAGTTAATGGCGACGCGATACCTTCTATCAGGTTACTGGTTCTTTTATAATAAACCGAAAAGTTAAGTACAGATGATTTAATGAAGGTATTATAACCCAACTCAATTGTTTGTGAAATCTCCGGCGATAAATTAGGGTTACCTACTGTTTGATTTTGCACGTTGCTGCGGTTGATGAACGGATTTAAAAACTGCAGGCTTGGCCTTTGAATACGCTTGCTGTAAGATAATTTAAGCGTTTGGTTACCAAACTGCTTTTGCAAGGTTAAGCTCGGGATAAAGGTAGTGTAGCTGGCAGAAAACGGTTGCAGATTCTGATATATCCCACTGTTTACGTCCTGAAAAGGGTTCTGCGGGTCGCCTTTGATCCTGGTGTTTTCCACCCGGCCGCCTGCTAATATCGACCAGCTTTTTGGCAGAGAAAATGTTAACACAGTATAGCCCGCATACACGTTCTGGTTATAATCATACAGGTTTGAGTTTAATGAATCGCGTACTTCCTTATTATCTAAAGTATCTATATTAAATATATCGTAATTACTATTGATGCGGCGCTGTATGGTTTTACCGCCGGCCTCTAATTTCAATAATTTACTTATCGGCAAAGTATAATCGGCCTGGAAAGTGTACTCATTATTTTTACCGTTATTACCACCAGTCTGACTTGGGTTAACAGCGCTAAATAAGTTGCTAAAATCGGTAGTAATATCGCTATGGCTCCACTGACCCGAGACGGTAAGCTCATGGCCTTCCTTTTTAAATTTGTGGGTATAATCAAGGTTCCAGTCAAAACCGCCAAAGTGGTTATGCGATCCCGTTGTACTTGTATATTGTATAGGCGAAATAAAGTTGTCAATATTATTAATGCCGCTCCCATCAATATTAAACCCTCCGTCATTAAGCCTGAAAGTACTGTTAATGCTGTTAAAGGCGTTAAACTCGTAACCCAGAGTCACCGAGCCTATGGCACCATGCCTTTTAATACGGCTGCTGGAATTGTTGAAGTTATGTATGGTTGGATTGCCATCAGCATCTTTCAAAACCTGATCAAAAGTGGTTAACGATGTTTGCGGCCAGGTTAAGTTACCACCCGCGTTAATGCCTAAGCTAAAGCGGTTTTTGTTATAATTTAAGTTAACGTTACCATTATTTTGACGGGTACCCACACCACCGCTTACCGAACCACTGATGCCCGATACATTTTTTTGCTTGGTGATGATGTTAATGATACCGCCCGAACCTTCAGCATCGTACTTGGCCGATGGTGAAGTTACTACCTCAATGCTCTTGATCTGATCGGCAGGGATGGTTTTCAACACATCAGATAAACTGGCCGATGTAGCGCCTGAAGGCTTGCCGTTGATCAATACACGCACATTTTGATCACCACGTACAGATACGTTACCGTTAATATCAACAGCAACCATAGGTACTTTCTGCAATACGTCAGTAGCGTTACCACCTGCAGCGGTAAGGTCTTTTTCGGCGTTGTAAACTATCTTGTCTATCTTATTTTCAATAAGCGGGGCCTGACCAACCACACTAACTTCCTTCAGCGATTTTGCGCTGGGTGCTATAAAAATCTGTCCTAATTTGTTATCAGGTTTTGAAGCGGTAGTAGTTACAGGTTCAACCGTTTTTGACGGATAACCTATAAATGATATCACTAATTTGTAATTGCCTGGCTTTACATTATCCAGTTTAAAATTCCCCTTTTCGTCGGTCAATACGCCGGTAATGGGCGATTTACCGCCGCTACGGTATAAACCTACTGTGGTATAATCCATTGGTTTTTTGGTAAGTGAGTCGACCACCGTACCCGATATACGGCCCGTTGTGGTTGGTCCGCCGCCGCCGACACCAAACTGGGCTTTTGCAGAAACTGCAAAACAAAAAAGTGCTATAAATATGTAAAAACGTTTCATTCGTAAGGATTTTCGTAATTGGAGGCGAAAATAGTTTAAATGTTACACCCTAAAACTTAATTTTTTTAACAAATTGAAATTTGTCATGTATATGTTACACTAAGTAAAAGTTATATTATTGTAAACTCTTAAAAAATTCATGAATAGTTAGTTATCATCAATTTTGCTCATGAATAAGCGATCTTAAACAAATGTTGATTAATTGCTCACTCCGTTCGATTTCTATGATTTAAGCAACTAATTTCTGATAATTTTTTTCGTAAGGTCTGTTTTGGTTGACGCAGGCGAAAAGGCGTAATATGAGTTTGTTCCTAACGGCATTAATGACACTCATTTTATTCTTTTTTTCCTGCAATACCTTTCGTTGGTAAAAGCGTTTTAGATCTTGGTTATGCTGTATAGCAACTATGGCTGCAAGATGTAGGAGCGTTTTTACTTTTTTGTTGGCCATATGCGATACCCTGGCCTTTTTAACAACCTTACCGGAGTTATCTGTAAAAGGTGCTACGCCTGAATAACAAGCGAACTTTTTAGGGTCGCTAATGTCCTTGAATTCGTTGGTAGTAACAATGACCTGAACGGCAGTTACTTTGCCAATGCCGCTTACTGAGGTTGCCAGTTTGAATATCCGGGTTAATTCTTTGTCCGCTTTAATAGTTTCTTCTATAGCCCGCTCTGTCCTGGCTATGTCGCTTTCGATCGCCTTTAAGGAATGGCTGCAGGCTTGTAGGTTCTGCTTGCTGGTTTTGCCGGGACTGAAAGACGCATGCTCTTTTAGTGGCACTTTCAATTGTTTTTTAACAGTTATCAACCGTAACCGGGTAGCTGCAAGATGGGCAAGTTGCTGCACAGCTTCGCGCTTAGGCTCCCATAAGCGCAGCCCTTCCCGCTCCTTATAAGCATACCAGGCGATACGCATGGCATCTACCTTGTCATTCTTGCCCCGGATATTCCCTAATGAGTTCTTGATCTGGGTAGCCGCTTCTAAGCAAATGTGTGCCTTCTTTTTATGCAGGCAAGCCAAAGCATGGTTGTTATAAATGCCGGTATGCTCCATGCAGAAAATAGCTTTGCTTAAGCTGAACCCAGGAAGTTTTCCCAACTCCTTGAGAAATGTATTGATTGCTGCCGGAGCGTTAGCAATTTCCTGGTGGAATAGAAACCGGCTGCCTTGCTGAACAGCAAAGTCCAATTCGTTTTTGGACACATCGATACCAATGAAAAATTCAAATTCCATATCTTTACCCTGTTTATGTTAGTAAACAGTTAACATGTTTTAAACTACATCAATTCCTTACTAATGAGCCTCGTAAACTCTAATTTCTATTTGATGCCACAGTTTAAAACAAGCGGTAAAGGAGTAAATCGAACGATAGGCCTACATGCCTGGAAATGACAATAATGCGCCTTTACCGCTGTTACTTTATCCACAAAATCTAAGGTTATTAACAAAGAAAAAGAAGCAAAAAGAAAGCTTCAACAATAATAATAACCCTTATTATCTTGTTGAAGCTAATCTAAAGGAAATGACAAATAGATATGAACGCAAAAAGCCGGTGTCACCACCGGCTTAAATAAGTTATTCAAAAATTCCCCCTTCAGGGGGTTAGGGGCTTAAGGCATTATACCACCATATTTACAATCCGTCCTTTAACAACAATTACCTTTTTGGGGGTTTTGCCGTCAAGGTATCTTTGTACATCGGCATTGGCCAACACAAACTCTTCAATAGCTTTTGGCTCCAGGCTTAATGAAATATTTAGGTTCAATTTCATTTTACCATTGATGGAGATAGGGTATGCAAACTCATCCTCAACCAGGTATGCGCTGTTAAACTTAGGGAATGGTGCGTATGATAAGCTGCCCGCGGGGTTACCCAGCAAAGTCCAAAGCTCTTCGCAGATGTGCGGTGCATAAGGCGACAGGATAATCACCATGTCCTGCAAAATAGCACGGTTGTTGCTTTTCAGATCAGTAAGCTCGTTAACGGCTATCATGAAGCTGGAAACAGAGGTATTGAACGAGAAACGCTCTACATCTTCTTCCACCTTGCGGATGATCTTGTGTAACGATTTCAACTCGGCTTTTGACGGCTCCGCATTGGTTACGCCAAATTCCCAGGCATCGTTATGGAACAAGCGCCAGAATTTGCGCAGGAATTTAAACACACCCTCAATACCATTGGTATTCCATGGTTTGCTTTGCTCCAATGGCCCCAAGAACATCTCATACATGCGCAGGGTATCGGCACCGTAACGACCAATAATGTCATCCGGGTTCACTACGTTGAATTTGGATTTCGACATTTTCTCAACCTCAACGCCGCAGATGTATTTACCATTCTCCAATATAAATTCAGCATCGGCATATTCTTCACGCCATTTTTTAAATTCATCAATATTAAGAACCTCGTTTTCTACAATGTTAACATCTACATGCAAAGGCGAGGTATGGTATTCCTTAATCAACCCGTGTGATACAAAAGTGTTGGTTCCACGTCCCATTTCATCAATTAAACGGTACACGAAGTTACTCCGCCCCTGAATCATGCCCTGGTTAATGAGCTTTTTAAAAGGCTCTTCCTCCACCACTTTATCAATATCCTTTAAAAACTTATTCCAGAAACGGCTGTACAGCAAGTGTCCGGTAGCATGTTCAGAGCCACCGATATACAGATCGACATCTTTCCAGTATTCAATAGCTTCTTTTGATGCAAATTCTTTATCGTTTTGAGCATCCATATAACGGTACCAGTACCAGCTTGAGCCAGCCCAACCCGGCATGGTGCTCAATTCATATTCACCCTCCGGGTGTTTCCAGCCTTCGGCACGGCCCAGTGGAGGTTCGCCGGTTTCGGTTGGCAGGTATTTATCTACTTCGGGTAATAACAAAGGCAAATGATCTTCCTCAATTAAATGAGGCAAACCATCTTTAAAATAAACAGGCACAGGCTCGCCCCAGTAACGCTGGCGACCAAATATGGCATCGCGCATCCTGAAATTCACTTTGGCCTTACCTGCGCCAATGGCTTCCAGTTTGGCTATAACGGCCGCTGTTCCGGCTTTATAATCCAGACCGTTCATAAAGTCGGAATTAATATAAGTTCCTTCTTTGGTAGGGTCGGCTTCGGTTTCAATATTTTGTACGTCGATAATAGGTACTATCGGCAGGTTGAAATGCTTGGCAAATAAATAATCGCGCTGATCGCCCGATGGTACGGCCATAACCGCACCGGTGCCATATCCGGCCAGCACGTAATCGGCAATCCAGATCGGTATTTTTTCGCCGTTAAGCGGGTTCAACACGTAGCTGCCGGTAAACGCGCCCGATACGGTTTTGGCATCAGCCATCCTGTCAAGCTCCGATTTCTTTTTGGTTGCGGCTATATACGCATCAATATCGGCCTTTTGCTCCGGCGTGGTTAACGTGGCTACCAACTCATGCTCAGGGGCGATCACCAAAAAGGTAACACCAAAAATGGTATCAACCCGGGTGGTGAAAACCTCGATGTAAGTTGCGTGGTTCGTGTTGCTTGTTGCCGGTGACCGATCACCCGCACCTCGCTCCTCGCTCCCCGTACCAGGAATCGGAAACCTCACACTCGCGCCTGTACTTTTGCCTATCCAGTTGCGCTGCATTTCTTTGAGCGGCTCTGGCCAGTCAATGGTGTCAAGACCCTGCAATAACCTTTCGGCATAGGCTGTAATGCGCATGCTCCATTGCAGCATTTTCTTTTGCTCCACGGGGTAACCGCCGCGCTCGCTAAAGCCATCTTTTACCTCGTCATTGGCCAATACAGTACCTAAGGCAGGGCACCAGTTCACGGTGCTTTCGCGCAGATAGGTAAGGCGGTATTTTAATAATTCGTTTTGCTGTTGCTGGTTGGTAAAAGCCTTCCATTCATCAGCAGTGAAACTTAATATTTCCTCGTCGCTTACCGCGTTTATTCCGGCAGAGCCATGCTGCTCAAAATGGGCTACCAGTTTGGCAATAGATTGAGCCTTGTCGGCATCCTTATTATACCAGGAGTTGAACAGCTGCATAAATATCCACTGCGTCCATTTATAATATTCCGGCGAACTGGTACGCACTTCCCGGCTCCAATCGAACGAAAAACCGATCTGATCAAGCTGGCGGCGGTAAGTAGCAATATTATCGGCAGTGGTAATGGCTGGGTGCTGCCCGGTTTGTATGGCATACTGCTCGGCCGGCAGGCCAAAGCTGTCGTAACCCATTGGGTGCAGCACATTAAACCCTTTTAAGCGTTTGTAACGTGCAAAAATATCAGAGGCAATATAACCCAGCGGGTGGCCAACATGCAGCCCCGCGCCCGATGGGTAAGGGAACATATCCAGCACATAATACTTGGGTTTGGCGCTTTTATCTTCGGCTTTAAAGGTTCCGTTATCGGCCCAAAACTGCTGCCATTTTTGCTCTATATCTTTAAATTGATAGTCCATTTTATTATTTACACGTATGAGGTTGCGAAATTAAGAAAATCCCTATTAGTTTGGTAGTTAATTGGTGCTTAGTTTTACGATGAGTGCCCATATTGCAATAACTTTTACATAATTGATACCGTAAACATGGGCATATTAATTTGAATAGCTTTTTTCTTAATTTATTGATAATAAGTTAAGTTTGCAAAAAACAACCAAACCCAGTCATGAAACATCAGTCAAAATTTATTTTTTTACTACTCAGTTTAATAGCGGTAAGCTATTGGGCCTGTACCAAATCATCACCGTCAGAACAAAACAAGAGCACTGTTAGCGCCCAGGTGGTAGGTGGCCAGATAGCTTTAAACCTGAAACAGATATTATACGGCGAATACGGTACTTTCAGCATTGCCGATGGCATAGATGAGCCTATTACCATGAGTGCAAAACAAAAGAACCATTTAAAAATACAGTCAACTAACGATGGCACACCCGAGTGCGGATTTAAGGTTGATACAGCTTTTAGCTTTGATTTTGACCTGAGTGATACCGCCAAATTTAATATATGGACCAAAATAAAATACGAGGCCTTTTGCAAAAACGAAGTGTTTTCGGGTATAAGCGTTTACGACAGCTTAAATGTTTCGGCTACAACCAGTGCGTATACCATTCAATTAAAAAGCGGCGAAACCTTGGTAATAACCAAACTTACACCGGGCAGCAGAACATCTCAGCTTACAATGAATGGCTCACTGAACTCATATTCCAATGTGCAGCCAAAAAAAGCTTCAGAAAAACCAATGATCGGTTCATATAACTTCAACTTTACCGGCTTAACTATCGATCCCGTAAAACGAGGGGATATTATAAACGGGATGGCCACATTTGCCACCAAAGGCAGCAGCGCCGAAGGGGTTTGGGATTATAAAGGCACTATTATATTTTTAGGAGACCATAAAGCCAAGATTACCATTAACGGATCGGCTTACACTTATGACCTGGAAACGATACAGGGAGTTTAATAAAAACTTACAGCAAACAAAAAACCCGCCTTACAGCGGGTTTTTCTATTATATATACTGAGTTTAATAAATAATTAATTCTCTGCGTAAACTGGCCTTGCTATGCCGTTGTCATAAGCTTTCAGGTTTTTCTTCAATAGCTTACGAGCCACGTGGATACGCGTTTTTACGGTTCCGATAGGGATATCCAGGTGATCGGCTATTTCATGATATTTATGACCCTCAAAATACATGGTAAACGGTACATAGTAATCTTCGGGTAACCTGTCAAGCGCTCTTTTAATATCGTCCATCACAAACTTTGCCTCACCTTGATTTTTTGTTGAACTGAATACCAGGTTGGGTGATGATATTTCATCAGACTTGGTAACAAATGTGCTCATTTTAACAAAACGGCGATAGTTGTTGATGAATGTATTTTTCATGATGGTATATAACCATCCTTTTAAATTTGTGCCCTCTTTAAACTTATTGTAATAAGTTATGGCCTTCAACATTGTATCCTGGACAAGGTCGTTTGCATCATCTGCGTCATGTGTAAAGTGAAGTGCATATGACCTCAATGAACTTGCCTGACGTAGTACTAGGGTGTTAAACTCAATCTTTGTCATTTTGTTAAAGTTTTGTACTAATCATTAGGCAAGCATAATGCCACTTACAGGTTAAACATGATTGTAAAAAAAACTTTAAGCTTTTATTTTAGCTGAAAATGCATGGTGTAATAACTACACCTTTAAATTACATAACCATCTAACAAACAGCTATTTAATAGCAAAATTAAAATGTATAGAAAAAACAAGAAAGGTTTAATCGTAACAAAAATGTTATATACGAAAACAAAAAATGTGTAGGATTATTAATTATTAATGAAATAATTTAACTAACAATATTTACTTCGCGTTGTAGCATAACGCCAAATTTAGTGTACACACTGTCTATGATTTGCGACGAAAAGTTGTACACCTCCTGGCCGGTGGCACCGCCGTGGTTCACCAATACCAATGCCTGATTTTTCCAGGTGCCCGTATTTCCAACCACTTTTCCCTTCCAGCCGCACTGTTCAATAAGCCAGCCGGCGGCTAGTTTTACCAAACCTTCGCCGCCCGGATAATTAACCACATCCGGAAATTTTTCATGAACGGTATTAAATTCATCAACACTGATGAGGGGATTTTTGAAGAAACTACCAGCATTGCCTATGGTTGAGGGATCGGGCAGTTTGGATACACGGATATGAGATACCACCTGTGACACATCTTTTATAGCAGGCTCAGTAATGCCACGGTTGGCCAGCTCCTGCCCTATAGCACCGTACTGGGTATTAATATTGGGAATAAGCGACAAATGGAATTTTACTGATGTTATAATGTATTGCCCCTTCAGCTCATTTTTAAATACACTTTCTCGGTAACCAAACTGGCAGTCGGCTTTGGTAAAGGTTTTAAACGTGCCCGCCGCAATTTCAAAGGCCTTACAGCTCACAAATACGTCTTTTAACTCTACGCCATAAGCGCCAATATTTTGTATGGGTGATGCCCCTACCGACCCGGGAATAAGGCTCAGGTTTTCGATACCGGCGTATTCGCGGGCCACGCAAAAGTTTACCAGGTCGTTCCACACCTCGCCACCACCGGCCTCTACATAAACATCATCATGACTTATACGGTGCTCAATACCACGAATATTCATCCGGATCACTAAACCCTTAAAATCATTAACCAGCAACAGGTTGCTGCCGCCCCCTATTACCAGCCGTTCGGTTTGCTGCCATTGCAAATCGGCAAACAACTCAACCAGATCATCCTCATGGGCTATCTCTACAAAATAACGGGCATAGGCATCAATACCAAAAGTGTTAAAGTTTTTAAGGGATACGTTTTCCTGTATTTGCAGCATATTCTGATTTCGGATTTATCTGGCGCGAATTTCGGGATTTTATTTTGCAGTGCTACTCATCCTCACCAAAAAGAAATGATTGAGTGTGATCATCCTTTTGGCTTTGATGATAAACGGCAGGGTCATATTCTCGTTCGGGTAGTTATCAAACGTACTCACCAGTTTAAAAGGTGTATTGCTCTTTTGCAGCTGGGCTTTTTGATCGTCGTTTATTAAGATGAGTGCATTGGGGTGCTTAGCCGCGTCGTCCAGCCCCATAAAGGTAACTGGCTGGTGGGTGTAAAATTCAAAAGCATTAGGCACATTAAAGGTAGCTATCACCTCCACACCGGGGTGATATTCGTTAATGTATTCGGCTGCATGTACATCGCCCTTATAAATGAGCAGAGTTGGGTAAACCACACTCATGAGGTAAGCGTTAACCCACAACCCGGTACAGCAGGTAAGTAAAAACAAGGTCCTCTGCCGGGAAGCTGTATTTTTATAGAGATATAAACCAACCCCGGTCAATAAAATACAGAGTGGTAAAAATACATTCAGTCGTTCGGGCGCAAAAACAAAATGAAGAGCTACTACAGCAATAATGAGTAAACCTACTACACTGTATTGAGCAATGGTAAAAAACAGGTTCTTATTGCTGCTAAAAACTTCCCGCACAAAACCGGCCGTAATAATGGCGAAGAATGGGAACAAAATGTTGGTATAAAACGGCAGCTGAAATTTGGACACCGAAAAAATAAGCAGCATAATAACCGAGCCGCTGATCGTGATATACTCGGGTAGTTTTACGCCTTTAATCATTTTACCAATATGCCTGATCAGGGCATAGTAAAACAACAGCATCCATGGTGCAAAGGCCCACAGCAGCGTATGCAGAAAAAAGAAGATACTGCCATGCGTATTACGGATAAAGCTGTTATTATTGAAACGACCAAACTGGCTGTCCCACAAAAACCAATGAATGCCTGAAATTCCAGTTTTGCCAAACACAACCTTTTCGGGGTGCAGATCAAACTGTATATATAAGGTATATATCTCGGGTAAAGTAAACACACATACCAGTATAAAAGCCAGCAGCCATTTCCAGTGAAAAAGACTTTTCAGGTCTTTTTTAAACAGGTAATCGCCTATGATGGCAGCGCCTATGGGGATCAGCAGGTAAATGCCTTTGGTCATTACCGCACAGCCCGTAAATAACGAAGCCAGCAGTATATCTATAAAACTAAAACGCTCTTTTACCTTATAAAAATGATATACCGCGCCCATCAGCAGGCCCATAATATAGGGCTCGGCCCGCACATCGGTATTTGACATCAACACGTGCTGGGCGGTAAGCAATATCAGGATGGCTATAAGTGAAGTTTCGAGGTCGTAAAACTTACGGGCCAGTTTATAAGTATATAGTACCGACATCAGAAAAAACAATAGCGCCGGTAATTTATAGGCTATGGTGCCAATACCAAACACTTTAAAACTCAGAGCCGCCATCCAGAACGGAAAATGCGGTTTATCCAGCCAGTCTTTACCATGATAAATTATATCGGTAAAGTTGTTGGTTTGAGCCATGGTACGGGCAAGCATGCTGTACAAACTGGGATCGTCGGTAAAATATTTAATGCCTATGCCGGCTATATTTACCAGTATAGCCAAAACCAATACTACTATATATGGCCTTTTTTGTGCCGGGGATAATGCGGATGCTGAACTATTCACCTCAGATGTTTATGGCAATAAATGATACAAAATAACGCATTATAAAATTACTATTTATTCCAGGCCAAATATTTAGGCGAAGCGTATAGCAAAGTTGGATTACCCTCATTCAAGCTTTTACCATCTAATACTTCCTGATACAGCACCAGATACCGCTGCGCCATCTTTTGAACGGTGAAATATTCCATAGCGTAGTCATGACATAGCCTGTTATCAAAAGTAGTATGGGCAAGTTTGCCAGCAAGTATATGAGGGAAGTTGCTCAGCCAACCAACCTCCTGCGGTACCAGCTCGGGCAGGGAGCCATATGGCGTGCCAAATACCGGGCATCCAAAATACAGGCTTTCTATTATAGCCAAACCAAAAGGTTCGTTCCATAAAACGGGGAACAGCAGCGCCTTTGAGCTGTTAAGTACAGCCGCCTTTTGCTCATTATCAACCATCCCTTTAAACCTTACATTTAAATTTGGTGTAAAGCGCAGTCCCATTTTTAAATTTAACCGACTACCGCCTAAAACAATCAGTTTATTGCCGCTTTGGGTAGCCACATCAATAGCTCCTCTTACATTTTTAACCTTCCAGGCAGCTTTTGCCAAAAAGTGTGTATGAACGCGTTTTACTGAAAGATCGGGTTTGGGGTAATCATCAGGGTCGAGACCATGATGTACAAAAACAGAAGAGCCATGCCGTGAGGCATGATTGGCAGATACAAATACCGAATTTTTATCTAAAGCGTGCCCGTAAGCAGGATTATTATGTACATTAATGAGGTAAGGCTTTTTGGTAAAATTATTCACCTGGAAATGAAAATGCACTACATCGATATCGTCAGGCACCTGCAGGTTTATGTCAACAGCCGGATCATAAATAAGTACCTTGGCAAACGGGCATGAAGAACCTACCGCCACCAGGTAAGTAACTTCATGACCCAAACGGTCAAGTTCTTTGCCCAGCCACCAGATCACCCGTTCGGTACCACCGTATTTCGCTGCCGGAATCTGCGTATTATTAACTATAAGTATTTTCATGGAGGCTGATAAATGTAAGCGTCCGAATTTCGGAATTTAATTTGAATTGAAAACATTTACCCAAATCAACCCTCAGATGTTTTTTTTCGATCCCTCACCCTTATAAAATGGTGGGAATCT
This sequence comes from Mucilaginibacter sabulilitoris, assembly GCF_034262375.1. NCBI lineage: Bacteria > Pseudomonadati > Bacteroidota > Sphingobacteriia > Sphingobacteriales > Sphingobacteriaceae > Mucilaginibacter > Mucilaginibacter sabulilitoris. The sequence continues at coordinate 1,474,890 of NZ_CP139558.1, read as the reverse complement.
AACTAAACAGTCAAAAAAATAAGGGTTATTGAAATTATTTCCTTAAATTTTTCATTTCAGCAATATAACCTATCAACTTTTTTAATTATTTTAGAAACTTAATTAAGTTCTTAACATTTTAACTAAAAGAAATGACAGCCATTAGCACTTCCGAAAAACTACCCCTCAAAAAAACAGCTGTAAACCCTATTATCATTATAGGTGCTTTATTTTTCATTTTCGGTTTTGTAACCTGGCTAAATTCTGTGTTGATACCTTATCTGAAAATTGCCTGTCAGCTTAACAACATCGAGTCGTTTTTAGTGGCAAGCGCCTTTTACATAGCCTACCTGCTGATGGCCAAACCATCGGCGTGGCTGCTTAAAATATTTGGCTTTAAAAACGGAATGGCCGTTGGTTTAGTTATCATGGCAATAGGCGCACTGATATTTATTCCCGCGGCATTAACCCGCACGTATGTTATTTTCCTGCTCGGTTTGTTTGTACAGGGTTCGGGCTTAGCAGTTCTGCAATCGGCCTCAAACCCATACATCACTATAGTTGGCCCACCCGAAAGTGCTGCAAAGCGCATCAGTATTATGGGTATTTGTAATAAGTTTGCCGGTGTACTGGCCCCGCTTGCATTGGGCGCTGTTGTATTAAAAAACATTGATGCTTTTACAGCTAACCTTGCCACACTGAGCGATACAGAAAAGATAAGCGAACTTAATGAGTTGGCCTCACGCGTTATATTACCCTATGTACTTATTGTAATTGTACTGGCGATACTGGCGGTACTGATCTATTTCTCGGGTCTGCCCGAAATTAATACCGATCATGAGGACGAAACCGTAGCCGCCGCCAACTCTGGCAAAACCAGTATATTCCAGTTTCCACATTTAATACTGGGCGTAATAGCTCTGTTCCTGTATGTTGGTGCCGAGGTTATAGCCGGCGACTCGATCATTAACTATGGAATGGCGCACCATATCCCGTTGTCTACTGCCAAATATTTTGCCTCTGGTACGCTTGCCTGTATGGTTATAGGTTATATTGCCGGTATTTTATTTATTCCCCGTTATATTTCGCAGCAAAAAGCACTGGTATATTCGGCTGCGTTGGGTGTAATTTTAACGGTAGCAGCATTACTTGTGCCTAAATATGCTTCGGTAGCTTGCATAGCGCTTTTAGGCTTAGCCAACTCTTTAATGTGGCCGGCTATATGGCCGCTGGCATTATCGGGCCTGGGCAGGTTTACCAAAATAGGTTCTTCTTTATTGGTAATGGGTATAGCCGGCGCAGCTGTTTTCCCGCCTATTTACGGTTTCCTGGTTGATAAGACCAAAGGGAGCGCCGGTCCGGAAATGGCCGCGCAATCATCATACTGGATATTGCTTCCTATTTATTTGTTTATCCTTTATTTTGCCACAATAGGTTATAAAAAGGGTAAGCATGTGGTAGCGGTGTAGAAATATACAGCCAATCTTACAATCATTTTTTATTAGAATTCTTCTCCTCGTCAGCAGGCAAGCTTCGGCTGAAAGCAGACAGAACATGGTGGGCTGTGCGGTTGCAGGGGCATAGCAAGTTTTTGCTGAAGCGATGTCTGTGCGAACGAAGTAGGGCAAAATAATTGCAGCCCGTGGTTCTGTCGGCTTGCAGGGTAAAGGTCTTGTGCGGCAAAGAAGCATTTCTGCTGGCTTGATTTTTAGTTACTTTGTATCAAGACAAAGTAACAGCCTGAGCGGCAATTGAGCGCTCTGCGATAGACATTATTCGCCCTGTACAGCATAGAGATTGCTTCGTACCTCGCAATGACACAACTTAAAATAATAGGTTAATCACTTCTTAAACCATTTCCTGCTCGCCACGAGCAACCCAAACTCTTCCGAAGGATTTTTCTGCATGGATTTATGATGGATCTTATGCGCCCTGCGGATGCCCATCAGGTAGCGGTTATTGCTTTTAAAAGCTTTAAAGCGGTTGTGAATAAACCAGTCGTGAAAAATAAAGTAAATAATACCATACATGCTGATGCCGGTACCTATCCAAAATGGATAATCAAGGTTGATATGCCCAATCCACATAAGCCATAAGGCAAACGCAGCAAAGCCGATGCTAAAAATATCGTTCAGTTCAAACCAGCCGTGCCTTTCCTGATGGTGCGTTTTATGGATAAACCACAGCGGCCCGTGAAACAAGTATTTATGCATAGCCCAAGACAACGCTTCCATTACAGCAATGGTAAGTAGTACAATAGCTATATTTAATAATATATTCATTTATTAACGGCCAGTCTTTTTACCTTCATATTATTTTGCGGCCAATGATGGTTTTATAGCACTTTCTATGTCTCCCATGTTAACATTCTCATTTCCATCATATCCCGTTTTCTGTAAAATCAATTCTCCTTTTTTATTAAAGATGGTCACCGTAGGATAACCTACAAAATCCAACTGCGCATCCGGGCATTTGGTTTTATCTGTTGGAGCAAAACTTTCCAATTGTTTTCCTACATGATTAACTTTCGAGTCGCAACCTTCTATAAAATATACAGGCAACTTAAAATCCTGCCGCTCGCTAAAAAACTGATATGACTTTACATAATTAGCCATTGATGTATCCTGGGCTATAAACTTTTTAACGACACCACTGTCTGTACGACATAGAGTTATAAAACAAAAATCTTTATTATTAAGGTATTTGGCGTACAGCTTGTGCAGCATGCCCATTTCTATAAAACATGGCGGACATGGTATAAACCAGGAGTCAATAAACAATACTTTGTTTTTACCCAACTGCTTTAAGGTAGTATGCTTACCATGAATATCGTAAACATCAATATCAGGTAAATATTTAAGTTGTTGCTTTTTAGTAATACTATTTTGCGCCCTTCCCACAGATGCCCAAAACAATATGCATATCAGTATGCTACAATAATTCATTCTTTTCATAACTAATAATTTAGTTAAAAGTAAGCTGTACTAAAGCAAAAAGCAAAAAAAAGCAGAAACAATCTTAATTGTTTCTGCTTCAACATTATTTACTTCGATATTCTAATTTAAAAAATCCGAAATCTTAAATATGTATCGGTCTGTTTTCAGTAGCCGCTAAACATGCTTCGCGCATAGCTTCAGTGTAAGTCGGGTGAGCATGGCTCATACGCGAGATATCCTCGGCGCTCGCACGGTATTCCATGGCAACTACAGCTTCGGCAATCATATCCGCAGCACGCGGTCCAATCATGTGTACACCAAGTATTTCATCAGTAGCAGCATCAGCCAGTACTTTAACAAAACCATCCAGATCACCGCTTGCACGCGCACGGCCGCTTGCTTTGAACGGGAACGATCCTGTTTTATATTTTACCCCGGCTGCTTTCAGTTGCTCTTCGGTTTGGCCTACAGCCGCAACTTCTGGCCAGGTATAAACAACACCCGGTATCAGGTTATAATCAATGTGTGGTTTCTGACCCGCTATAATTTCGGCAACAAGCGTTCCTTCATCTTCCGCTTTGTGGGCAAGCATGGCGCCTTTAATTACGTCGCCAATGGCGTAAACACCTTTAACACTGGTTTCCAGGTGATCGTTAACGGTAATTTTACGGCCGCGTTCTTCAACGGTAAGACCTATCTTATCTAAGCCTAAACCATCGGTATAAGCTACACGACCAACAGCCACCAGACAATAATCGCCTTTCAGTTCTTTTTTCTCGCCTTTAGGGGTATCAAAAGTTATGGTAACTTCTTTGCCCTTAACGCTGCCGCCTGTAACTTTATGGCCCAGGTAAAACTCCATACCAAGCTTGGTAAGTACCTTTTGCAATTCCTTACCCAGTCCTTTGTCCATAGTTGGGATAATACCATCCATAAACTCAATCACAGACACCTTAGAACCTAAACGGGCATAAACCGACCCCAGCTCCAAACCAATAACACCACCACCAATAAGCACCAGGTGCTTAGGTATTTCGGTAAGCGACAAAGCTTCGGTTGAGGTGATGATACGTTTTTTATCAATCTTTAAAAATGGCAGTGCCGATGGTTTTGAACCGGTAGCAATGATCACATTTTTGGTAGTGATCTCGGTTTCGGTACCATCATTCTTTTTTACAATGATGGTATTTTTATCTTTAAATGAACCCACACCAAAGTGAGTGTCAATTTTGTTTTTCTTCATCAGGTAGCTGATACCGCTGGTGTTGGCATCAACAACTTCCTGTTTGCGTTTAACCATCTGGCCGAAATCAATTTTCAGGTTGTCCAGATTTATACCATGCGTTTTAAAGGCATGGGCAGCATTATGGTAATGTTCAGACGAATCAAGCAGGGCTTTTGACGGGATACAGCCTACATTAAGACAAGTACCGCCAAGCGTGGCATATTTTTCAACGATAGCGGTTTTTAAACCCAGCTGGGCACAACGTATAGCGGCTACATACCCACCCGGGCCCGAACCGATAACGATAACATCATATTGCATAGTAGTGTATTTTGTGGTTGGCAAAGTTAATGGTTATTAGGCTATTATTTTATAGATATATGGTCAAAATTCACAATACTTATCTACCCAGATTTAGGTACGGGCTCACCCCTAAAGGGGGATATTTGCAGCGTTAATATTGAAAAGTAATATAACTGCAGCAGATTTACTACATTTAAGTATATTTTTATTTGACTGATCCTTACCAATGAATCATTTACCACTCCCCAAATTGCATTATCAAATAATGCTCCTGCTGGCAGTTATATTTCTGCCTGCCATTACCAAAGCACAACTCATTGAACCTAAAGAAACCTTTACCCATGCCGATACGCTGCGCGGCAGCCTTACACCATTACGCACTTGTTACGATATTAACTATTACCACCTTGATGTTAAGGTAAATATTGATGAAAAGGCATTGAGCGGCAGTAACCAGTTTAAGTTTACCGCCACGCAGGATTTTACCAAATTGCAGTTTGACCTGTTCGCCAATCTGAATGTTGACAAGGTAGTGTACAAAGGCAAAACCCTGCCTTATACCCGTGATGCCAATGCGGTATTTGTTACCTTTCCGAAAACCATAACCAAGGGCAGTAAAGATGAATTTATGGTATATTATTCCGGGCACCCAACTATTGCTAAAAACGCTCCCTGGGATGGCGGACTGGTATTTAAGAAAGATTCATTGGGCAAACCCTGGGTGGCCACTGCCTGCGAGGGTGTAGGCGCCAGCATCTGGTGGCCAAATAAAGACCACCTGAGCGATGAGGTTGACAGTATGATGATCAGCATCAGCGTACCTAAGGGATTAAAAGATGTATCCAACGGTCGCCTGCGTAAGGTTACCCCGCTGAAAGACGGCTACACCCGGTTCGATTGGTTTGTGGCCAACCCAATTAATAATTATGACGTAGCGGCCAACATTGGCGATTATGTACATTTTGGCGATACCTACATGGGCGAAAAAGGAAAGTTAACCATGGACTACTGGGTATTGCCCGCCAGCCTTGAAAAGGCAAAAAAACAATTCACTGCCAATGTAAAACCAATGTTAAAAGCCTTTGAACACTGGTTTGGCCCGTATCCTTTTTATGAGGATGGTTACAAACTGGTAGAAACCCCGCATTTGGGTATGGAGCACCAGAGCGCTACCGCGTATGGTAATCATTTCCTGAACGGTTATTTGGGCTATGACATGTCGGGCACCGGCTGGGGAACAAAGTGGGATTATATTATTGTGCACGAAAGCGGCCATGAATGGTTTGGCAACAATATTACCGGTAAAGACCTTGCCGATATGTGGATCCACGAAAGCTTTACCTGCTATTCCGAATCATTATTTATTGAGGATAACTGGGGCAAAAAGGCAGGTCAGGAATATAACAAAGGGCTTAGAACAGGCATATCAAACGACAGTCCTATTGTTGGTGTTTATAATGTAAACAAAGAAGGTTCCGGTGATATGTACCCTAAGGGTGCGGTATTGCTTAATATGGTACGCACCATTATTAACGATGATGAAAAATGGCGCACTATATTACGCGGACTTGGCAGTACCTTTTATCACCAAACGGTTACTTACGATCAGGTGGTAAATTATATCAATGACCAGTCGGGCAAAAACCTGCTGCCTGTTTTTGATCAGTACCTGCATTATAAAAACCTGCCTATACTGGAGTTTGGCGTAAGAGAAGGTAAGCTGGTAAGTCGCTGGATAGCTGATGCTAAAGATTTCACGATGCCGGTACTGGTACGGGTTAAAGGTGGAGAGTATAAATTCATTACACCAACAACCCGCTTTACCCCAGTTGAGGTTGAAGGCGCAACCAAAGATAATATTGAGGTGGATACTTTTAATTATTACATAGGCCTACTGATTGATTAGGAATAACAATACAGAAATTACATGCGGAACAAAAACTTATACATTTATACACTCTCCTTTTTGCTGATCGGTGTTTGTTCATTACCGGCAAAGGCTCAACTTGGCGCTGCCCGTGAGACATTCACCCGTGCCGATACCCTGCGGGGCAGTTTATCACCCTTACGAACCTGTTACGATATTAATTATTACCACCTTGATGTTAAATTTGATATCGACCAAAAATTCATCAGCGGCAGTAACCTGTTTAAATTTACCGCCACGCAAGACTTTACCAAACTGCAGTTCGACCTTTTCGCCAATCTTAAAATTGAAAAAATAGTCTACAAAGGTCAGGAACTTCCTTATACCCGCGAGTTTAATGCCGTGTTCGTTACTTTTCCCCAAACCATAACCAATGGCAGCAAGGATGAATTTACCGTATTTTACTCCGGTAATCCAACCATTGCCAAACGCGCCCCATGGGATGGCGGCGTGGTATTTACAACCGATTCTTTAGGTAAGCCCTGGGTAGCTACCGCCTGCCAGGGCGTAGGGGCCAGTATCTGGTGGCCAACCAAAGACCATCAGTATGATGAGGTTGATAGCGCGCTCATCAGCATCAGCGCACCCAAAGGTTTAAAGGATGTATCAAACGGTAGGCTACGCAAAGTGACTAAATTAAAGGATGGCTATACCCGGTTCGACTGGTTTGTGGCCAACCCCATCAACAACTATGATATTGAAGCCAATATTGGCGATTATGTGCATTATGATGGCACTTACGAGGGCGAAAAAGGTAAATTGACCATGGACTACTGGCCTTTAAGCTATAACCTGAACAAGGCTAAAAAACAGTGGAACGAAAACGCTACCAAAATGCTAAAATCGTTTGAGTATTGGTTTGGTCCTTATCCGTTTTATGAGGACGGCTACAAACTGGTAGAAGCACCCCACTTAGGCATGGAACACCAAAGTGGTACCGCTTATGGCAATCACTATAAAAACGGTTACCTGGGCCGCGACCTTTCAGGAACAGGCTGGGGCTTAAAATGGGATTTTATCGTGGTACACGAGAGCGGGCATGAATGGTTTGGCAACAACATTACGTCCAAAGATGTTGCCGATATGTGGATACATGAAAGCTTTACCAATTATTCTGAATCGTTATTTGTAGAAACCTATTATGGCAAACAGGCCGGGCAGGAATATGTGCATGGCACCCGTATGGCTATCCAGAACGACCGGCCTATTGTAGGCCCGTATGGTGTTAACCGCGAAGGCTCGGGCGATATGTATTATAAAGGCGGCAACCTGCTAAACATGGTGCGTACTATTATTAATGATGACGAAAAATGGCGGGGTATACTGCGTGGCCTTAATAAAACATTCTATCACCAAACCGTTACTTATGACCAGATTGTGAACTACATTACCGAGCAAAGCGGTAAAAAGCTGTTTCCTGTTTTTGATCAGTATCTTCATTATAAAAACATCCCGATACTGGAGTTCACCAGTTTTAACGGCAGAACGCTTTGCCGCTGGACCAACGCTGTTAAAGATTTTGCCATGCCGGTGCGGGTAAAAGTAAAAGGCGGCGACTATACATTCATCACCCCAACCACCCGCCTTACGCCAGTTACCCTGGCCGGTGCCACCAAAGATAATATTGAGGCAGATACTTTTAATTATTACATAGGGGTAATGGTGAATTGAGTTGTATTAAGTTAAAAATCATTTATATTAAGTGGTCATGCCGAACTTGTTTCGGCATCCCACATGCTAAGTTGTATAACATACGGACTAAATCATCCTGTGAGATACTGAAACAAGTTCAGGATGACAGCTAAACTATTTATAAATTTTATTTCAAAAAAACTGCAACCTATAACCATAACGTGCGTCTTATATACAATCAATTATCTTTAACATGAAACTATTAACCTCATTACTACTGGCCGCCGCACTTGCAACAGGCGCTGCCGATTATACTTTAGCCAAAACAAACCCGGTTGTTAAAACCATAGATCAAACTACGCAGGACCGTCATTTATCCGGCTTTCATGCTGTTGATCTGGCGGGTTCTTTTGATGTTTATATTACCCAGGGATCCACCGAATCGGTAAAGGTGGAGGCTCCATCTGATGTGATAGACCGCATTATTACCGAGGTACAGGGTGGCGTTTTAAAAATACGCAGTAAAAAAGACACCAATTGGGGCGGTTGGAACTGGGGCAACAAAAAAGTAATAATTTATGTTACCGCTAAAGACCTGAACAGCGTGGGTGTAACCGGCTCTGGCGATATTTATTTTAAAGACGGCATTACTACCAACTCATTAAAATTACAGATCACCGGTTCGGGCGATATGTTGGGCAAAGTGAGTGTAAAAACGCTGGAAAGCAAAATATCAGGCTCAGGTGACATGAAGCTTTCAGGCCGTGCCGATGAATCAATGGTAAGCGTGGTGGGTTCAGGCGATTTTACCGCCCGTGAGCTGGTTACCGTTAATACCGCCGTACGCGTTGCCGGTTCCGGCGACGCCGTAGTAAATGCCAGCGATAAAGTTGAAGCCTCGGTTAGTGGTTCGGGAGATATCCATTACACCGGCGGTGCCAAAAACATCAGCAGCTCCAAAGCAGGCAGCGGAGATATTTCAAGACTGTAGACCTCACCCTGCCCTCTCCAAAGGAGAGGGTTCTGGATTAGCAAATAATCAAAAACAAAAGAGCGATAAGTCAAACTTATCGCTCTTTTGTTTTTTAAAGTCCTCTCCTTTGGAGAGGATTTAGGTGAGGCTGAGGCCTTAAAACCTTGTATAAAACGCCAGCTGCGCCACATGATTTAGCGTATAGCTTTCAGCCTGTTTAATATATTGGTTAAGGTAACCGGTTTCTACATCGATCATTTTGCTGATGCGGTAGCCCACTGCTACGTAAGCGCGGTTTTGGTCGAAAAAGTGTTTGTTCACCTTATTTTTATGCTGAACATTTACAAATACTTCGTTCTGTAAAGCCAGGAAAGGGCCTTTGCTAAATACTGCCGAATCATTTTTAAAAGGGATCACGCCCCTTGCAAAATACCTGAAACGCTGCGCAAAATACTGATCGTTTTTGTCAGATGCAGTTTTACCCAAAAAGCGCTGCTCTAAACGAAAACGGTGCGATACTGCTATGCTTTTTCCCATTTTGTGAGAGTAAGTATATTGCTGCCATATACGGTGCTCAGGCCTGAAGGTTTTATCGCCATCGGCGGTGCGGCCATTGGTATGGATATATGCGTATCCTAACGCAGCAACCTTGTTTTTAGCAAAGTAATAATTAGCTCCCGGGCGAAGCAGGGTATGTTTTAAATAACTTAATTCATCATGTGAACGAAATTGCCCGTCAAAAGAATAACCCCAGTGTTCAGAAAGTTTCTGGGTGTGGAACAGGGCTGCCCATCCCGAAAATTGGTTGTCCTGTGCAAACAGCTTTGCAGGCACTATAAATACTAAAACAATAAGAAGTGCTAATTTTTGTTTCAACTGCATGGATGTATGTATTTGTTAAGGTTAATTATTATTAATCTTTAAATCGTACTAATGTTTGGCGCCCCAAATCAAACGTTACCCTGAACGCTTCCTGGTTGCTAAAATAACCGGGGGTTTGGTGCAAACTTAAAATAAATTGTCCTTTTATACGCTTGTATAAGAACGGAGTGTATATTAAATCCATGCGATTATAGGTTTTCTTTTCAAAAAACGAATCGCCGTAAATAATATGGCTGCCCTGACCTTTATAAAATTCATCAAACAAAGCAAACCGGTGCCAGCCTAAATAAACACTGGCCACAAAACCAGCCGGTTTCTGAAAACCATCAACACCACGCGTGCGCTCAAATGACATCATCCCTCCTGCCTCAATACTTAAGGAATCTAAAATTGTCTTATGGCTAAAATCAAGGCCTAAGCGTATCTGACCACCGCCGTTGTCCTGTATATGATCATTAGGTATGGCTATCGCGGGACCTGCATCATGCATCAGCAAAAAGTAATGCGATACATAAAAAGGGCCGAATAACGATGGACGGTACTTACCCGAAAACCCAAATAAAAACTGCTCACGGTCGGTATCGGTTTGACGGCTTACCCAGTCAATCCAGCCGGTTTCTGTAAAATGCTCGTTGGTATAACGAGCAAGCAAACCCTGAACATTTGGACGGTAATAACGCAGCGTATCGTTCAGCAAAGCACGGGGATAATCGCTCAGCAAACCTTCGCGCGGGAAAGCACCGGCATTAAACAGCCAGTTTTTACCGGTATAACTGTAATAGGCTACCGGATCAACTTTTAAAAAATACGGTTGGGCACCAAATTCATGTATGCCGTTAACACCCACAATAAAGTGGTGCACGCTATCAATGTTCAACCCCAGATCAAGCGCTGTGCGAACACCCGAATAGGTACGCGACCGCAGTACAAAATCCTTATACTCACGGTTATCCAGAAACCCCATTCCGTTAAAATGGATATCAAGGCTGTTCTGAGCCAAAGCAGCCGTACTGCTTATAAAAGTAATAATTGCTAATAGGTATAGTTTTTTTAACATGGTTTTTTTATTTAACTGTCAAATTAGTAAAGCCACTGTTCCTGCTCCCTGCGAACGGATCCGTTCGCCAGGAGAAAAACAACACGTAGCTGCCCTTTTTTTGAGGGGCTTTAAATGTAAAATTATAATGTGTCTGTCCGCCAGGTGCTATAGGCGGCAGGTTATAAATATCGTTCGGTGCCGACTGTATCTCAACAATATCAGCACCCAGATAAAAACAAACCTCAACCGTAAGATGGGGTTCATCCTGTTTATTACTGAAATCAACGGCAAAAGGATATGGATTGGTAATGGTTAAACCAACTGTTTGCTGTTGTCCCGGCGCCGATGTAATATTTACAGGCGTAGTCTCACATATCAGTTTTTGATAGGTACGCGCATTTTTAACCCAGCCTCCGTACCATTTTCCGGCGGTGGCCGACGTGTTGATGCTATCTACAGATACATTAGGTATTTTATCCTGCGTAAGATAATATACATCGGTGTGTTGCAGGCTATCCTCAAATGGCCACATATCAAACTGCGTGGTGCGGTAAAACCGCGAATCGTACCCAAAACCTTTTAGTGAGTTGGTATAAAAACAATATTTTGAAGGATTTTGGTATTCATCCTTCATCAGCACATAATGATTCCCGGCTTTCGCCTGAACCGCCTTTGCCCAATCCCTGAACCCATAATAGCTGGCCAGCTGGCCGTTTTGCTTCAGGAATGAAAACCCGGCCACCAAACACAACCTAAAAGCAACTATGAGCACTATGTTAACTACCGCCAGCCGGTAAAGCCAGGTTTGACTAAACTGTTTTTGCTTTAAATTAATAAGCGCCAGCATAATCAAAGGCACAAAGGCTATCAGCGTATAATGTGGCTGTACATTTACTTTTAGTGTGTTCAGATAAAAGAAAATAAAAACACCGGCGGCATTAATCATGAGGGCACGCATAAAGGCGTCCTGTATTTTAGCGGTAAAAGCCTTGTAAAATATAAACCAGCTAATGAGCGGTCCGCCTATAAGCAACTGTGCAGCCAGGAAGGTAAAGCCATAAGTAATATCAAACCCGCCGCCATTACGTTCAAATAAATTAAAATTTACAGCAGGGAAATTATGATGATACTGCCACAGTATATGCGGCACAAATAAGGCCAGGGCCAAAACAGCTATCAAATAAAACGAACCCCGTTTGAGCAGTTTCAGATTTGACAGCAAGGTGAAACCGACGAGCAAAATGCCGTGATATTTACTGTACATTAAGCAAGCCACAACTACACCCAGTATCAGCGCCAGCAACCAACTGTCATGATCAAGATATTGCTGATAAAAAAAGTAAAATAAAACGGCAAAGAACAACAGCGGCGCATCGGGGGTGGCGGTAAAGCCGTACACATGAAATATCAATATGCCAGCCATAAACAGGACAAACCATTTGGCGCTTACAGCATACCGGCGCAACATAAGCCATATCAGGTAAATAGCCAGCGTGCTCGACAGCAGGGTGATTAAGCGAGCTCCGAGTTCATTATGCATAAGGGTATCGCCAATACGGATAAATACAGCCACCATTGGCGGGTGGTAATAAAAGCCCCAATCCATCATGCGCGAAAAAACCCAGTAATAGGCTTCATCGGCATGCAATTCAAGGGTAGCCGCCTGGAGTATATTTAACGCCGTCCACAACAATAAAAAATAAATAACGGGACGGCTGTATTTTACCGGGTCCTTTGCATTATTTAACGTGTTGTGCTGCATTTATAATGTTAAAAATTGAATTGGCAAAGGTATGATAAAAGATATAAGGCATAAAGCGTTCGTAATCATCATTAAGTAAATTGATTAAATAATTGGCAGGATTGACGCAATGCAGATTAAAAGTTCATGAACAGATCCTTCGCTGCGCTCAGGATGACAGGAAATGTTTATTAAACAAAAACGGCCTTCTCTTGAGAGAAAGCCGTTTCATATAAAAAGTAATAAACTACTTAGTTTGATGACAATGCCGCGGCACCGCTCACAATTTCGGTAAGCTCGGTGGTAATGGCTGCCTGACGGGCCTGGTTGTACGAAAGCTTAAGGGCTTTCAACAGGTCGCCCGCGTTTTCGGTAGCCTTATCCATAGCTGTCATACGGGCACCATGTTCAGACGCGTTTGAGTCTAAAACGGCCCGGTATAACTGTATCTTAATATTTTTAGGAATCAGCTGTTCTACGATTTCCTCTTGTGACGGCTCCAGTATGTAGTCAACATTAGCGGTTTTTACCTGCTCTTGTTTTTCTGGCTTTGGCACAGGCAGCAATTGCTCTGCAATTAAGTATTGCACCGCCGCGTTCCTGAAGTGGTTATACACCAGCTCAACGCGGTCAAAATCACCGTTAACAAAGCCTTCCATAATACTTTCGGTAATTTTAGAAGTATTTCCAAAGTTAAGGTCAAGGTACAGATCGTTATTGTTACCAATCACGTTGTATTTGCGTCTTTGGTAATATTCCTGGGTCTTTTTACCGATAGATATTATTGAAACATTGCCTGCTGCTAACTGCTTGCTGTATTTTTCGGCAATAAGATTGTTGGCCGTTTTAATAACGTTCGCGTTAAAAGCACCTGCCAGGCCACGATTTGATGATACTACAACCACCAGTACACGCACAGGCTCGCGCTCCTGCAGATAAGGTGATGAGCCATCCTCTAAACTTGCCGACAGGTTAGCCAGCAATTCCTTTAGCTTATTGGCATAAGGACGCAATTGTACAATAGCATTTGTAGCACGTTTCAACTTAGCCGCCGAAACCATTTTCATGGCCTTGGTAATCTGCTGGGTTGAGGTTACAGACGATATCCTGTTTCTTACTTCTTTTAAATTAGCCATTCTTTGTTATGGGGTTCGGGTTGCCTGTTACAAGTCGCGGGAACTAATATTTCTCACGCAACTCGTAACTCGCTACCCGTAACTAAATTAATATCTTGCTGCCAGATCTTTGGCTACTGATTCCAGTACGCCGGTTAGCTGATCGTCAAATTTACCTGCTTTAAGGGCAGCTAATACTTCCGGGTGACGAGCTTCTAACTGATCTGTAAATTCTGTTTCAAACTTCCTGATATCTTTTACAGGTACATTACGCATCAGGTTTTTAGTACCCAGGTAAATAATGGCAACTTGTTTTTCAACAGTTACAGGAGAATACTGACCTTGTTTCAGGATTTCCACGTTACGCACACCTTTATCCAGTACGGTTTTGGTTGAAGCGTCAAGATCTGATCCAAATTTTGAGAAAGCTTCAAGCTCGCGGTATTGAGCCTGGTCAAGTTTCAAAGTACCTGCAACTTTCTTCATTGATTTGATCTGCGCATTACCACCCACACGTGATACCGAGATACCTACGTTAATGGCCGGACGAACACCCGCGTTAAACAGGTTTGATTCCAGGAATATCTGACCATCGGTAATTGAAATTACGTTGGTTGGAATATATGCAGATACGTCACCCGCCTGTGTTTCGATAATTGGCAAAGCGGTTAATGAACCACCACCTTTTACGATACCTTTGATAGACTCAGGTAAATCATTCATTGCTTGTGCGATAGAATCATTTGAGTTGATTTTAGCGGCACGCTCTAATAAACGGCTGTGCAGATAAAACACGTCACCAGGATAAGCCTCACGGCCCGGTGGACGACGTAATAACAATGATACCTCACGGTAAGCAACAGCTTGTTTTGACAAATCATCATAGATGATCAAAGCAGGCCTTCCGGTATCACGGAAATACTCGCCGATAGCAGCACCCGCAAACGGAGCAAAGAACTGCATGGTTGCAGAATCTGAAGCGTTTGCAGCTACAACGATAGAATAAGGCATGGCGCCGTTTTCTTCCAGTGTACGTACAATGTTTGCTACCGTACTTGCTTTTTGACCGCAAGCAACATATATACAGATAACCGGTTTACCGGCATCATAAAATTCTTTTTGATTGATGATGGTATCGATACAAACAGCGGTTTTACCTGTTTGACGGTCACCGATTACCAGCTCACGTTGACCGCGGCCGATAGGGATCATCGCATCAATAGCTTTGATACCGGTTTGCAATGGCTCAGTTACCGGCTGACGGTAGATAACACCTGGTGCTTTACGCTCCAAAGGCATTTCATAAGTTTGACCGGCGATTGGGCCTTTACCGTCAATTGGGTTACCCAGGGTATCCACAACACGGCCAAGCATACCTTCACCTACATTGATAGATGCAATACGGTTGGTACGTTTTACGGTATCACCTTCCTTAATATCGTCAGATTTACCTAACAATACCACACCCACGTTATCTTCTTCAAGGTTAAGAACGATACCTTGCAATCCTGTGCCAAATTCTACAAGCTCACCTGATTGTACTTTTGTTAATCCATAAACGCGTGCAATACCATCACCCACCTGGAGTACAGTACCCACTTCTTCTAATTCAGATTCTGACTTGAAGCCTGCCAATTGCTGACGCAAAATTGCCGATACTTCGTCTGGTCTTACCTCTACCATTGTTTAAAATTTATTTAGAGTTTTAGTGTTAATATTAAACCGCCTGTCCGGCAAATTCTTTCTTTAATTTCTTTAAGCTTGCTGCTATGCTGGTATCAACCTGCCTGTCGCCAACTGTTAGCACAAAACCACCAATTAATGATGGATCTGTTTTTGTTTCCAGTACTACCGTGCCACCAACAGCTTTTTGCACTTCAGCAATGATAGTTTTCTCATTAGCTGCCGATAATTTGGTAGCCGAAGTAACTTTAGCCTTAGTGATATGCCTTTTGATATTATACAGGTTAATGTACTCGTAAGCGGTAGTGAACAGAACCTCGCCGCGGCCTTTGTTAACCATCAGTTTAAAAAAAGCAATAGTAGCTTTATTCACTTTACCTGAAAATACCTCATCAAGTATCTTTACTTTTTTGGTATGGGCAATAATGGGATTGCTTAAAACAGCTTTAAGTTCAGGGCTTGCCTTCAGGGTATTCAAAAAAAGATCCATATCGGCTTTAATTACATCAACAATATCCTGCTCCTGTGCAAGGTCGATAAGTGATTTGGCGTACCTGGATCCTACTGTTAATTCTGACATATCTTTTTATTTGGGAATTGGGATTTTCGATTTCGGATTTATCCGATTGATAACTCAAATTCTCTCTTTTAATAACAATTCCGAAATCAAAACTCCGAAATCCGAAATTCTTATAGCTTCACTTCTTTTAATAGCTGACTAACCAGTTCGTCTTGTTTTTGTTGATCCTCAAATTGCTTGCGTAATATTGTTTCGGCAATTTGTAATGACAATGAAGATACCTGGTTTTTAACATCGGCCATAGCAATTGATTTCTGGTTGTTAATTTCAACACGGGCCAGTTCAATCATACGTGCACCTTCTTTGTGTGCCAGTTCTTTAGCATCGGCAATCATTTGTTCTTTAACCTTACGGGCGTCTGACAGGATCTGGTCGCGCTCAATACGGGCTTGTTTCAACAACGATTCATTTTCGTTAGTTAAACGGGCCATTTCTTCTTTGGCTGCTTCAGCTTTTGAAAGTGAATCTTCAATAAAACGTTCACGGTCATTAAGGGCACCTAAGATGGGTTTCCAGGCAAATTTGCCCAATAAAAATAACAGGATCAAAAAGGATACCGTAGTCCAAAAAACCAAACCTATTTCCGGTGTAACTAATTCCATAATTATGTATAGATATTTACTTTATGTTTATTCTCTTTTAGCTTGATTAAAACAAGCCCGGAGCCAATCGCCCCGGGTTGTTCTTTTTTTTGTTTGCTTTAATAAATATTAGAGCAAAGCAACTACCACTGCAAACAAAGCAACACCTTCTACAAGGGCTGCAGCGATGATCATGTTAGTTTGAATTTTTGAGGCAGCTTCTGGCTGACGTGCGATACCTTCAACGGCTTTACCACCGATAGAACCGATACCGATACCTGCGCCAATAACAGCTAAACCAGCACCAACTGCACCAATTTTACCTGTAACGCCTGCTGCAGCTACAGCTTGTGCAATTGTTCCAATCATTCCAATCATTGTTTGATAATTTAACGTGTATATATAATTATAATTAATTCAAGATTAATGGTGATGCTCTTCAACCGCCATCCCGATAAACAGGGAGGTTAGCATCGTGAAAATAAAGGCCTGCAAAAACGCCACAAGCAATTCAATACAATCCATAAATACCACAAACGGAACAGATACTGTTGACATCCACGCGGTTTTAAAGATAAATATTAATGATATTAAGCTCAGTACAATAATGTGACCAGCTGAAATGTTCGCAAACAAACGTATCATTAACGCGAAGGGCTTTGATATGATACCTATGATCTCAACGGGAAGCATGATTGGATATAACCATAGCGGAATATCCGGCGTAAAAATATGCTTCCAGTAATATTTGTTACCACTAAAATTAATTACGATAAGTACAATTACCGAAAGGGTTAAGGTTACGGCTATATTACCGGTAAGGTTAAAACCTCCGGGAAAAAATGGCACCAAACCCAGCAGGTTGTTTATTAATATAAAAAAGAAGATGGTCAGCAGCAAAGGCATGTATTTTGCATGTTTAACACCAATATTAGGTATAGCTACGTCATCTCTTACAAAAAGCACAACCGGCTCCAGTAATGACTGTAAACCTTTTGGCGCTTTACCGGCACGCTTTTTATACGCAGCGGTAACAGAGAAAAATACCAGTAATAATACGATCATACCCATCCACATACTAACTACATTACGGGTTATAGAAAAATCATATATTTTGGCATCCTTATTAATTTCACCCGCTTCGTTCACAGCAACTATCTTTTTACCCTCAAGCTTGTAGCTGTAATGTTCGCCTTTGTAAACCGGGGCTTCATGGCCTTCTTCGTGGTGCAGGCCCAATTTCTCTGAAGAAAAGAACTCCATTCCCTTGTCGGTATACAGTATAACAGGCAACGAAATAAAACGCTCACCCATCAACGGCACTGCTACAGGCCATGAATGCGAATCGCCGATGTGTTCAAATACGACCTCTTTTGGATCAAATGGTTTTTCAGCACCTTCAGCCTTTTCTTGCGAAAAAGATAACACAGGCTTAACACAAAACAGCAAAAAAAGCGCGGAAATCAGTAATGGTTTAAATATTTTTGAGTTCAAAATCGAGCAATTATTCATTCAGATGATGTTTTCTACCTAATTTTTTGGTTGCGCAAGTTACGTAACAAACCATAAATTTCAAAGGCCATATTTAAGAAATATATATAAAAAAAATCGGCCACGAAAACATACTTGTTTACCGCGTTTTTTAACA
The DNA here is from genome assembly GCF_034262375.1 of Mucilaginibacter sabulilitoris. Lineage (NCBI taxonomy): Bacteria > Pseudomonadati > Bacteroidota > Sphingobacteriia > Sphingobacteriales > Sphingobacteriaceae > Mucilaginibacter > Mucilaginibacter sabulilitoris. The sequence continues at coordinate 1,456,646 of NZ_CP139558.1, read as the reverse complement.
GGAAAACAAGGGCGAAGAACATACAGGCCAATAGCTTAACCGTAGTGGCGGCCAAAAACATCTGGGCGTACAATTCCTTTTTTATTTGCCCAACCAGCAGGATGGAAGTTATGGTTAAAAAAGTAATGCCTGAAAGAAAAAAAAACAGTAACCAGAACTTCGGCGTTATCAGATTGGCATAACCAGCATAGGGCAACAACAATGGAGGTATAGCTATAATAACAGTAAACAATAAGTAGGATAATAAGGTAGGTAGTATTTTCAACTTTTTACAGATCTGATAACAATGTACAACGCGATAAAGACTCCGATAAGCGACAGCACTGCGGTTACCCACTTTACTGTATGCCCCGCAGCCTCATCAATTTTATAACCGGCAAAGGCAAACAAGCCAATAATAGCAATCATCTGGAAACCAATACCGCTGAACTTGGCAATGGTGCCCATGCGCCTGCCTTGCTCGTTATTATCTTCCTGTTCATTTTTAGCCATCCGCAAATTTATTAAACCTATTGTATAATCTTTAGTATTTTAGCAATGCTTTTAAAACCAATAGCTTATTTTGAGGCATATACCTATATCTTCTGTTCATAAAACCAACAAATTTTTACTGTTGGCCCTTATTATCACCATAGCTGGCTGCTCGCTCGAAAAGAAAAGCGGCTTAAACCGCTCACTACAAAACCTTACCGCACATTACAATATACTGTTTAATGCCAATGAGTTATTGCGGCTAAAACAGGAAAACTATGCCGCCTCATTTCCTGATGCTTACACCGAACTGCTCAATGTTTATCCCGATACTACCAGCCAGAACGCCGCACCCGATAAGGACCTGGAAGCGGTTATCAGCAAGGCCAATACCATTATCAATATAAAGGAGCAAAGCCATTACATTGGCGATGCTTACCTCGTTTTAGGCAAGGCGCGCTACCTGCAGGGTAACTATTTCGATGCGGTGGAGTATTTTAATTATGTAGTACGCTCTTTTGGCAATAAGGTTGATTTAACACAGGAAGCCCTGGTTTGGAAAACGCGAGCGTTATTATACCTGAACGATTTGCCACAAGCCAAAACAACTATAGATTCGGCCGTTCAAAACATCGATCCAAAAAAAATCCGGAGAACCTTTGCCGCCGATGTGTACGCCACCAGGCTTCAGTATAATATTAATACGCAAAACTATGTGGAGGCCGAAGCTGATGCCAAACAGGCCATAGCATTCAGCAACATAAAAAGGTTAAAACTACGCTGGACATATATTTTGGCGCAATTACAGGAGCTCAACTTAAAACCTGCAGATGCTTATGACAGCTATACCAGCCTCGTTAAAAGCAACGCCTCATTTGAGATGGCCTTTAACGCCAACCTGAACCGCATTCGTATACAGGATAACCGTAACGGTGTTAAGCAAAGTAAGATCGATTTGCTGCGTAAGTTGCTGAAGAACGAGGATAATATTGACTTTAACGATCAGATATACTACCAGATAGCCGGCCAGTATTTTGCCGCGGGCGATATTGACAATGCCATAAAAAACTACAAGCTATCGGTGCGCACAAGCACCAAGAACCAAAACCAGAAGGGTATCTCCTACCTGCGTATTGCCGATATTGATTTTAAGAACAAAGCTGATTACGCCGGGGCTAAAATGTATTATGATAGTACATTATTAAACTTGTCGCCCAGCTATCCAGGCTATCAACTCATCCTTAAAAAGAGCAATAACCTGCAATTGCTCACCGGCCTGCTCGAAACCATAGCCCGCGAAGACACCTTGCAAATGCTGGCCGCACTTGATGAAAAAACACGCACAGTCCGTATAGATACCATAGTGGCCCGCAAAGCGGCAAAGGAGAAAGCTGCTGTAGCCGAAGCTAAAGTAAACAACGGCGATCCGTTCACTAATAGCTTTATACTTACCAATCCCGATGCACAGGTACCGCAAAGCGGCCAGGGCAACCAAAGTGGGGCAAGCTCATTTTATTTTTATAATAACGCCGCGGTAAGCCAGGGCTTCACTTCCTTTAAACGGCAATGGGGCAACCGCAAGCTCGAGGATAACTGGCGGCGCAGTAAACGGTCAAACAGTGGTATGCCAACCAATACCGGGGCACTGGCTCAAAATACCGCTACGGATAAGCCAGCCGACCAGCCTGGTAAAGCTGGCGATTCGGTGAGTAACGAGGGGTATAAGCAGCAATTGATCCATGATCTGCCATTAACCCCTGATCTGCTTAAGCAATCAAACATCCGCGTTTATAATGCCTATCTTGACCTGGGTAACCTGTACCGCGATGTCCTGGAAGATAAAAAAGAAGCCATTGCAACTTTTGAAAAACTACTTACCCGCTTCCCTGATAATCCGGACAAACCCGCTATATATTATAATCTGTACCGTCTTTATGCTGATATAGACGCCGCTAAATCTGACGACTATAAAAACAGGATATTAAAGGAATACCCTCAAACCGCATTTGCAAAGGTTATCCTTGACCCTGAATACAGCAAAAAGTTAAGCGATGCCAACGCCGGGTTTAACGTATTTTATAACCAGATATATGATCTGTACGCCCAAAAGCAGTATGATAAGGTAATAGGTAGCGCCGATGATCTTTTAAAAAGATATCCGGATAACCAGTTTTCGGTACAGTTACTTTATTTAAAGGCCATTGCTGCTGGGCACCAGGAAAAGCTACCCCCTTTTATGACCGACATGCAGCAGATAGTAACTAAATACCCGGATGACCAACTGGTAACCCCATTGGCAAAGCAGCATCTTGCATACATCGAGGCTAATAAAACAGAAGTTGCCGCGAGGCCGGTAGTATTAACAGAAGAAGACCCTAACGAAATACCGTTTACCCCTCCGGTTGCCTATCAAAAACAAACCGAATACCGTAAAGGCTTTGTACCATCGCAACAGGTTGAAGAATACCGCCACCCGGTGAGCGCGCCTTTAAACGGACTGGCGCCATCATCGGCACAAATTAAAACGCAATTGGGTATTCAGCAGGGCAAACTGGTTGATACGCATGTGCAAATGCCTGCGTATGAACTGCCGCAGGCAACACCAACCAATCAGCAGGACAGCGCCACCACACCTGGTAAAACTACCGTTAAGGACCTTAACATAAACTCTATATTTTCAAAGCGCGATAGCACCCATTATTATTTTGCTATAAATGTTACTACAGGCACAACTAACCTGGCCTCTTCACGTTTTGGTATAGGACAGTTTAACCGTACTCGTTATTGGGGCTATGGCTTTAAACATGAACTGGTTAATGCAGGCCCCGACGACCAGATTATTTACATTGGTCGCTTTTTTACCCTGGCCGATGCTAAAAAATATGCCAAGAGCATTATCCCGTTGTTACCTGATATTATGAAGGTGCCCCGTGATAAATACAGTTTTTTTATCATAACAAAAGAAAATCTGGATAAATTAGCCGATCAGAAAACAGTAGATAGTTATATTGACTATTACCAGAAAAATTATTGAAATGAGAACGACTAAGCCTAAGCTTACCCAACAGGATATAAGACATTATAATTGGTATATATGGCGATTAGTAATAGCCGGCTTTGTGTTTGTTGCGGCCATGATAGCCCTTACTATTTTTGACGTATTTGGCCAGCTGCCATCATTCCGCGATCTGGAAAACCCTAAAAGTAACCAGGCATCGGAAGTAATATCGTCTGATAAAAAGGTTTTGGGCACTTATTATATACAAAACCGCTCAAACGTAACTTACAAAGAATTATCACCTAACGTGATCAACGCGCTGGTTGCCACCGAAGACAAACGTTTTTACGATCATTCAGGTATCGATTTTGGGCGCAGCTTTACTATATTTCTGCATCTGCTTGTAGGCCAAAAAGAAGGAGGTAGTACTATTACACAACAATTGGCGCTTAACCTGTTTTCGGAAAGGGCAGCCAATCCGTTTAAACGCGTCATTCAAAAGATGCAGGAATGGGTAACCGCCGTTAAACTGGAGCGTCATTATACCAAACAGGAAATTCTGACCATGTACCTCAACACCGTTGACTTTGGTGCTTATAATACGTATGGAATTAAATCGGCGGCACGTACTTATTTTAATACCACACCAGATAAGCTTACCCCAGATCAGGCTGCATTACTGATAGGGATGGTTAACGGCCCGGGTATTTACTCGCCCACAAGGCATCCCGAAAACGCGCTGCGACGCCGTAACCTGGTGCTGAACCGTATGGTTGAGCAAGGCTACTTAAGCAGCGGACAGCTCGAAGAGTTTAAACAAAAACCACTCGGGCTCGATTTTCGCCCCAACAATCACTTTGACGGCCCTGCACCTTATTTCAGATCGGTATTGAAAAAGGAACTGCAAAAACTATTTAAGGAGCAAAGTATCAATCGCCCTGATGGCAGCCCATATGATCTTGATCGCGACGGCCTTAAAATATATACCACTATTGATGCCACCATGCAGCAATACGCCGAGGAATCGCAGCAGGAATATATGCGCAACCTGCAGGTGCAGTTCAATGATCACTGGCGCGGCAAAAACCTGGTTAAAAATATTCATAATTATAAATACCTTATTAATCTGGGTATGCTGCGGTCAGACCGTTATAAAATGCTGAAAGCCCAGGGCATGAGTGACGAGGACATTAAAACAAACTTTAATACCAAAGATAAACTGAACCTGTTTACCTGGCATGGCGACATCGACACGCTGATGAAACCTATAGATTCTATTGTTTACTGTAAAATGATGCTCCGTAATGCAATGATGAGCATGGACCCAACAACAGGATATGTAAAAGCATGGGTTGGCGGCACCAATTTTGAACATTTCAAGTATGACCAGGTTAAAAACGGAACCAGGCAGGTGGGTTCAACAGCAAAGCCATTTACTTATGCGGTAGCTATTGACAATGGCTTTTCGCCTTGCATGAAGATCAATAACGTACCCGATACCATCAGGGGGTACGGAGCGCCATGGTGCCCGCGTTCGTCGCCGTCGGAGACGCTGCCGGGCTTTATTACGTTACGCCAGGCTTTAGCACATTCGCAAAACTGGGTAACCGCCAACGTTATGGGGCAGGTTAAGCCGGAACCGGTGGTTGAGCTGATCAAGAAAATGGGCGTTACCAGCGCGGTGCCTCCCTATCCATCTATTTGCCTGGGAACATTTGATGCTTCGGTTTTTGAAATGACCGCCGCTTACTCGGTATTTGCAAATCACGGTTTGTGGACGGAGCCAACTTATATATTGCGCATTGAAGATAAAAACGGGAATGTGCTGTATACCCATACACCAAAAGTAGTACAGGCCATGAACCCCCAAACGGCTTATGTAATGACCTATATGCTTAAAGGCGTAATACAGGATGGCACCGGCTCAAGGCTGCAATGGAAATATAAGCTTAACAACCCTATCGGTGGTAAAACAGGTACAACCAACGCCAACTCCGATGGCTGGTTCATTGGCATTACCCCCCAGCTGGTTACCGGACTTTGGACAGGCTGCGAAGACCGCGATATCGCATTTCAATCAACCCGTCTTGGCGAAGGGGCCAACAGCGCTTTGCCTATATTTGCCTTGTACATGAAAAAGGTATATGCCAACGCCGCACTGGGTATTAAAAAGAATGTTGATTTTGATGCTCCTAAAAATGGTGTGAGTATAGTGATGGATTGTAACCAATACAACCAGCAGCAGCAAGGCGCCGAAGAAGTTGATAAGAAACTGGGATTCTAAATACAATTGTCATTCTGAACGACAGTGAAGAATCTGTAAACGACTGCATCCAGCACAATAGATCCTTCGTTCCTCAGGGTGACAAAACAGGAATTGTGAGTAACAAGTGAACTAATGAACCAATTCGACTACAGAGCGGCATTAAAAAATATACCTCACAAACCCGGTGTATATCAGTACTGGGATAGTGAGAAAGAACTGATATATATTGGTAAGGCTAAAGATCTGCGCAACCGTGTTGGTTCTTATTTTAACCAGGATATACACGTAAATGCCAAAACAAGGGTTTTGGTATCCAAAATACGTAATATCACTTTTACCATTGTTGATACCGAGGTGGATGCCTGGCTGCTGGAAAACAGCATGATCAAAAAGCACCAGCCACGATACAACGTATTGCTCAAGGATGATAAAACCTATCCCTGGATCATTATCAAGAACGAGAATTTTCCGCGTATTTTCTGGACCCGTCGTATTGTAAAGGACGGCTCAAAATACCTGGGGCCTTATGCCTCTATTAGTATGATGCATAATATCCTCGGGCTTATTAAAGAAACCTATCCCCTGCGTACCTGCAACCTGCCGCTTACCCGCGAAAATATTGACAAAGGGAAGTTTAAGGTTTGCCTGGAATACCAGTTGGGCAATTGTAAAGGGCCATGCCAGAACTACCAGACCGAAAATGATTATGATAATGGCATTGAAGAGATCAAAGATATCCTGAACGGTAAGATCGGCGCTGTGTTGCGTCGTCTTAAAGGAGAAATGGATTTAGCCGTTGCTGAATATAACTATGAACTGGCCCATCGCTTAAAAAGGAAGTTTGACCTGCTGGAAAACTACCAGAGCAAATCTACCGTTGTAAATTCTTCAATAACCGATGTAGACGTTTTCAGTATCGCGTCTGAGGATAAAATAGCCTTTGTTAACTTTTTAAAGGTGATGAACGGCACTATTATCCAAACGCAAACCATTGAACTAAAAAAACGACTGGACGAAAGTGATGAGGAATTGCTTACGCTGGCCATATCCGAGTTCAGGAGCCGCTATAACAGCGATTCGAAAGAGATCATCGTTCCTTTTGATATCGATTTGGAAGATCATCCCGGTATCAAATTCACTGTCCCAAAACTGGGCGAAAAAAGGAAACTGCTTGATCTGTCGCAAAAGAATGTGATGTTCTTTAAAAAGGAAAAAATTGACCAGTACGAAAGACTGAACCCCGAGATCCGGACAGAGCGTTTGCTCACGCAGATGATGAAGGATCTGCGCATGAACCAGTTGCCCCGTCATATCGAGTGTTTTGATAACTCCAACTTTCAGGGCAAATATCCGGTTTCGGCAATTGTGGTATTTAAGGATGCCAAGCCATCAAAAAAAGACTACCGGCATTTCCACGTAAAAACCGTTGAAGGGCCGAATGACTTTGCCACCATGGAAGAGGCTGTACACCGCCGCTACCGTCGTATGCTTGATGAGGGAACCGAATTGCCGCAGCTCATCATTATCGACGGTGGTAAAGGCCAACTGTCATCTGCCATGCACAGCCTCAAGTTGTTGGGCATTGATAAACAGGTAACCGTTATCGGTATTGCCAAACGCTTGGAAGAGCTGTATTACCCGAACGACCAGTACCCGATGTATCTTGACAAAAAATCCGAAACCCTGAAAGTGATCCAGCACCTGCGCGATGAGGCGCACCGTTTTGGCATTACCTTTCACCGTAAAATACGCGATAAAGGCACCCTGGCCACCGAACTGGAACTGATTGATGGCATAGGTAAAACCACCGCCGAAAAACTCCTGAAATACTTTAAATCAGTAAAAAAGATACGCGAAGCCAATGAAGAGGCATTGCTTGAAGTAGTAAACCTGAAACAGGCAAAAGCTATTTTAGGGTACTTTGGCAACGAAGCTGCGGAAAGTCAAAGTAATTAATCTCTTACTTGTCATGCTGAACGGAGTGAAGCATCTATTTTGCTGTATGCAAAGTCTAATAATAGATCCTTCGTTCCTCAGGATGACAATTTCTAAAACCCCTTAAAACAAAAAAGCCAAAACTCATACCCGGAGGCTTTGAGTTTTGACTCTAAAATTTAGGTTTATAATTGGTTAGTATGACCAGAGGTTAAGCTCCCAATCCATAAGAGATTTTTTGATCCTCTCCGATTCGTAAAGCTTATCAATACCCTGGGCGTAATCTTTTATACGTTCGTCCTTATCGTTACTTTCTTTAACAATATAACTGGTAAATATCCTTTTCATGAAAATATCGTCAAAGCTCAAGCCGGTTGCATCACTGTTGCGGCTAACCACTTCTTTAGTGGCCAGTATCGGTCTTGCTTCGGGGAAATAAACCCAGAAAGCGGGTTGATAATCCAGATCAAGGTTACCTGCTTTAGGTTTAACTAATGGCGCTATACCTACAATTCGCGGTTCAAATACGGAGCGTTGCTTATCAAAAACCCAATCCTCTTTAATGCGGAACTTCACAACACTGTCGGGGTTAAACTCACCTGCACGTAACTCGGAACCAATTTTATTTCCATCCTTATCAAATCTGTCAACCACAGAGCTGTCAGCCATTTTTGACTTGGCACCACCGGCACTAAGCGGAACTGTAAAGGCATCGCCTCCCGGATCGTCTTTAGTTGGGGTTGGGTCATAAGCAGTTAACTCGCCTGCAGAAATCGCGTTCAGCAAAATATCAATCAACCTGCTTTTTGGCGAAGCCATGTACTGGTTCATTTTTTCGCGGATATCAATTTCGCGCCATACACGCTTAGCAAAAACCACATCATTTTCGCGCAGGTTAGGCAGCGGCGTAACCTTCGCATTTAGAATATTGTTCTTTTTATAATACCCATCAAGCGGCCTTTCAAAGGGTTTGTTAGGATCAAAAGCCTTGCGTTGGGTAGTATCTGGAGCAGGCTGACTTGCCACATTATCCTGCTGGCTGGATTGCTGCGGCGCTACCTGTGCTGGTTGTTGCTGCTGGGTGGTAGTAGGTCTTCTGTTGGTACGCTTTTTAGCGGGGCGTTTCTGGGCAAATGCTCCCGAAACACAAGCTAAACAAAGTACAACTACCAAAATTTTCTTTTTCATACGCTTTTAATTTGCGGATAATACAATGGGATCAAGTCCTCTTGGTGTTCCATCGGGACCAACTGCAACAATATCTTTAAATATAACAGTAGAACCCGGTGTAATAGTATTCATCGCGGCACGCATAGCACCTGTTAATTCCCCGCCTGAGCCCGACATAATAATAGCATCCTGACGTGGTTTTACAACAAGCAGCGTAAAACGCGTTACGTTAAATTTAGCATCAAAATCAAAATTTTCCAACTTGGCAAAAAGTCTATCCTGCGCGCGGATGTTGGCCGCACTGGTATTCCCACCGCTTTTGCCGGCAAATTGTGGTTTTGGATCAGGGATACGTTTTACACGAAAATCTGAAGTACCTAATACCATTCCCTTATCGCCCAAAACAGTGACCTTGGCAGTACCTATGCTGCTTACCGTAGCGGTGTAATGACCACCACTGCCACTGATAGAACCACCAGACATACTTACTTTCATGCTCTCTTTAGGCACACCCGGTGCTGAAACTGAAAGCGGGTTAGGTACACCAATATACAATACGTTCATTTTATCAGGCGATACCACTGCTGATGGCTTAGCTACCATGTAGCTACCGCTGATCGGGTAATTTTTTGAACCGCCTTCCAATTGCTTTACAGACAAATTACCTGTCCAGGTATGCATGCCTTCACCGCTCGCAGTAGTTGTATAAATACCCACGCCGTTTGATGTTGGTACGGACGAGCCACCTACGGTAATAGCAGGGTTGGAATTTTGATCGTATGCGGTTAAATAAATCTCCGCTTTATATTGCTGACCGGCCAAAACATAACTGCTTGGCGCAACCGCAACCGCTTTAAACTGGTTTAAAGTAACCTGCGCAACATCAACCTTGCCTAATATCTTTTTCACCACTTCGTTTTCCGCATTTTTTGTATCGGCCTGAATTTTTGCTAACGTTGTTAAGGCAGCCCCCAATGGAATACCATCGCCAAAATATGCCTGTTGCCAGCTTTTCTTTTTAGGGCCTATGGCGTTTAGGGAAAAATTAACCCCCGTACTATCCTTACCTAATAATTGCAGCAAATGCGCTCTTGTACTTTCAATTTTCCCTTTCAGTACATCTGCCTTTTTTGCATTGATCATTACTTCCGGAGATATGTCAAGGCTTTCCCTGGAATCTACATCGCCGGTTTCAGAATTAATCCCTCCACCTCTTTTAATTAACTCCGCCTTTAATTCTTCAATATATCCGTTTAATTCATCAGCTGTTTTACTTGCACTTTTAGCTTGTGTTAATAGCTGCTGGGCTTTTTCTGGCTGTTCCTTCAATTTAGTGGCCTCAAACGCTGAGTATGTGCTCTGTAAACTGGTTGTAACGTTATTTCTCGACTGATCTAAACTGTTTGTGATATTCTTAAAAGCATCCAAGAGGCTATCAGGTACATTTAAGGCTATCAGGCCTAAAAGCACCAGGTATAATATACCTATCATTCGCTGTCTTGGGGTTTCCTTACCTCCGGCCATCTATATAAATATTAGCGTGTAAAAAATCTATTAGTTATATTAATTAACACGTGGCTGGTTCATTGCAGTAAGCATATTACCATAAATAGCATTTAATGATGCCAGGTTTTTTGCTAAGCGCCCAACTTCTTCCTTAAACTGTTTTGAATCATCTAACGACTCGTTAAAGTTGTTCATAGTTAAAGCAAGATTCTTGTAAAAGTTGTTCATTGATTTTAAATGAGCACTTGAATCCTGCAGTTCCAGTTCATAAACCGCGTTTAATTCAGAAAGGTTACGGCCCAGTTTGTTTACCTGTTCATGATAAGTTTTTGAATCGATATTGGAATTGGCCATTTCGGCTAAATTTACCGATGCCTTTTCAAATGCATTGCTCAATTTGTCATAACTTGCCCCGGCATTTTTCACCTTTTCGGTAAAAGTAATGGTAGCTTCGCCCGCATCAGTAACTCTTGATATGGCTGCAACTTTGTCGCCAAATGTTCTTAAGCCATCACCAAGACTGCGTACCAGTTCAGGACCTATTTTAGCATCTTCAAGCATTTTATCTAAGGCTTGGGTGCTTGACGCACCACTGCTGATTGGCCTTGCTGATGCCTTAGGTAATTCGCCATTAAAATCTTCGCTTAGTTCCGGGTAAACACGTACCCAGTCAATATCTTTATCTTCTCTTTGGAAACCTAATACAGCAAATAGTATTACTTCCATCCCCAGCCCAAGTGTTATAAACAATGATGCCATTGGCCAGTGTTGTATTTTAAACAGCAAACCAACAATCACTATAGTTGCCCCAAATGATATAAAGTTTCCAACTCCAAATGGTTTTTTCTTCCCTGCCATAATAATTCAGAAATAAATTTTAGTGTAGATGTATGTTTTATTAATTTAATTTATCGTTTGTCTTTAATATCCCGGCCCAGGTATTGAGTTACACAGCGGAAACCAATGTATGACTTAGCGGTATCCTGGTATTCATAAGTGCGGGTTGCATTCTGAAGGAAATACCCTATATCCTTCCATGACCCGCCACGTACTACTTTGCGTTTAAGCACTTCAGGATCAGTGGATTTAGCTTCATAATTAAATGTTGGCGACAGGTCATGCACAAATGATGACGCCGATTCGTCAAATGTTGACGATGTCCATTCGGCCACGTTACCGGCCATGTTGTACAATCCATAATCGTTGGGAAAATAAGAGCGTACATTTACTGTGTATGCCCCGCCATCGTCGGTATAATTACCACGTCCCGGTTTAAAGTTGGCCAGCAAGCAGCCTTTAGCGTTTTTAATATAGGGGCCGCCCCATGGGTAATCGGTACCTACCCTGCCACCTCGGGCTGCATATTCAAACTGTGCCTCGGTAGGCAGTTCATATGGCAGGCGGCGCGGTAAACGGCGCGAAGCTTTATAGGCTTCGTTATAACGGGTGCGCCATACGGTAAAGGCCCTTGCCTGTCTCCATGTTACGCCTACCACCGGATAGTTGCGGAAAGCCGGATGTGAAAAATACCCTTCAACCATTGGTTCATTGGCAGCGTACGAAAAATCGCTCAGCCAAACCAGCGTATCGGGATAAACGGTTACCGTATCGTGCAAAATAAAGTCAGAACGCCTTTTGGTTTTATCATTCTTATAATTGGCCGCATCGCGCAGTACCATTAAAGAGTAATTGTATTTTAATAAACGAATATCAATTTCATTGGTGTCGAAAACCCGGTCTTCACCCTGGTAATACATCCCCTGCAATTTTGAGGCATTTCCGGCTTGCCCTTTTTTTGTGCTCCAGATAGGATTCTTTTTTACATAAGCCCAGTTGATGAATTTTTTGCCCGAGGCATTATCATTTGCCCCGGCGCCCTTTGGCTGTATATAATACTTGTTGTCGTTAATGTAATTGGTAATAGCTATGGAGTCGCGCACCCAATAAACAAACTGCTTGTACTGGCTATTGGAGATCTCGGTCTGATCCATAAAAAATGGTGGCACGGTAACCTGCTTGGTTTGCGCTATCTGCGCGAAAGTTACATCCTGATCGGTTTGCCCCATCAGAAAAGTACCGCCCGGAATATACACCATACCATAAGGCACTTCTGACCTGAACGACCGTTGCGGCACCCCGGTTAATTCTCCCCTGTCGCCACCTTTTCCGCAACCGCTCAATATCCCCCCAGCTAAAACAACTATTAATAAGTATATCTGCTTCATTTTTAAAATCAAGATTCCGTTATATGACTATAACATTATATGACCCGAATATATCAAAATTTTGATCTAATAAAGCTAAAAAACAAATTATTTAACCTAAAGTATAGTCAATAAGCGTCCTCTTCGTTAAATTAACGACAAAATATTGTATAATAATCAGCAATCAAACTAATTTCAACTAAGTAAATTAGATGCCATTAGTACGCTATTATTTAAAAAAAAGTTGCAGCAGGGATCAATAAATTTCTAAATAATTATTTGTTAACCAGCTTAACATACTGCTCAATGGCCATTGTCATGGACGGCGCGGCGGGGGTTGGTGCCGGGACATCCAGAATTAACCCTGCTTCGAGCACGGCCTTATGGGTTGTGGCACCAAAAGCGGCTATACGGGTATTATTCTGCTTAAAATCGGGAAAGTTTTTATATAATGATTGTATACTTGACGGGCTAAAAAAGGCAATTACGTCATAAAACACATCGGCCAGATCAGAAAGATCGCTGCACACAGTGCGGAACAATACGGCGGGTGTAAAGTTATAACCATTCTCAAGCAGGAAGCGCTGTGTTTCCTCAGCTGCAACGTCAGAACATGGATAAAGGAATTTTTCGGCCGAATGCTTTTTCAGCACCTCAGCCAGATCGGCCGCGGTTTGTTTGCCAAAAAATATTTTACGTTTACGATATTGAATATACTTTTGCAGATAAAGCGCAATAGTTTCTGAAAGGCAGAAATATTTCATTTCCACAGGTACTTCAAAACGCATTTCTTCACAAATGCGGAAAAAATGATCGGCTGAATTACGGCTGGTAAAGATAACAGCTGTAAAATCGCTCAGGTTTATTTTTTCTTTCCTGAAATCTTTTGCCGGAACTCCTTCAACATGAATGAATGATCTGAAATCAATTTTCAGGTTTAGCTTTTTAGCCAGTTCTGCATACGGATTCTTATCGTTTTCGGGCTTAGATAAAGTAACTAATATACTTTTAACCTTTTTCTTTCTATCTTCCAAATCAATTCGTTTAACTACCTAAATTCTAATATTCAATGCCTTTATTAAAATCAAAATAGGGCAAATTTCGAGGGCACAAAGATACGTAAATAAATAAAACTTATGAAATCGAAAGGTAGAAATTATATTTACGCTGCTCCTCAGGTATTGCCATACAAATATAATAATGACTATTATGAGCGTTACTGTAAGTAAAGCGGGTATATATAGACTGCCCAGCAAACTGAAACAAATTACCACCGGCAGAAATATAAACGCTATATTAAAATAAGTAAGATGCAATATGTTCAGGTATTCGCTTACCAAACGGTTTATATTAAATACAAATCCTAAAAACTTGAGCACCAGAAACTTTAATGCAAATAGGACTATAATCGCTACTGTAAGTGATAAAAAAAGACGGCTGCCGCCAATTATATAGTAAACACCTTTATAGGCAGCAAGCTGATATAAAAAAAGGCCGAAAGTTAAACAAAACAATAAAAACAAACCCAAAAATGCCCATGAGCTCACAAAGCCTTCCTCTTTGCCAGCCTGCGACAATATGCGCTTACTGTAAAATGATTGCAATACATAGCCCACATCCTTATTTAGCGCTATGTTTAGTATAGCGGTGTATAGCAATAAACATATAATGATCACAATTATCCAGGGATCACGCAGGGGGCGGGTATGGCCATCTTTAACCAAACTTTTTGATTTGAGGTGCATATCCAAAAACCCATATCCTTTATAGAGGCTATGTGCCAGCAAACTATCGGCAAATTCGGTATTGGTTGTTGAGTCGGGGGCGTGGATGTAACGCATGGCCAGCGAGTCGGCAACAAACAGTTTACGTGCCTGCATAGCATGTGCCACCGAATCGAGCAGGGAACCGCCGCCGCTTTTTATTGTTCTGGTTGTTACCGCTTTAGTGCTATCTGCTGCTGTAGTGTCCTGCTGCGCAAACGCTGCAGAACAACCGAATAAAACCAACAGAAAGCACCAGACAAGCGAACGCATTTTTAGCAAAATTAAACCCCGTTAAATTTGCTGCAAATTTATTGTAATAATTGGTTGTTTTATATACGCTTCACAATTTACCAGCCCTTCTTTGAATAAACCCTCTATTTAACCGGCACACCGGTTGCCGCCCAAAAAACAAGATAGCCGCCGGTATCTTTTGCAACCTTTATGTGCAACAGAATCCGTTTTGGATCGGGATATATGTTCAGGGCGTCAATATTATGATGATTACTTTCAACCATTGTATTTTTATTGTCCCATTTACCCAGGTCATGCACCACATAACTCAGGCAGCTATCCTTTGCAACAATATCATTATAGTAATCGGGCAGCCAGAAATCCTTTTTCTCCACGCCATCTTTATACGTTAATTCAAAATGCAGTTGTGATCCGCCCTCGGCACTGGTAAGGCTTAAATACATACCCATATATCTTTTTGGCGGCACATAAAAGCCAAAGCTACCAACACCAGAAACGTAACGCGCCTGATTTTTTATCCCATCGCTGTTTGAATAATGTAGTTTAATAGCCGGGTGGGCAGGCGTAGCGTCTATGAACGAGTTATTTGGCAGCGCATGCGGATCTTTGTCGCCATTAAACAAAGCAGCTTTCATGGTGAGGTAGCCATCGCCCTGCCCATCGCCATCAATGCCTTTTGTCCAGGTTACCAGTTTACCGCCGGTTAAAGTGGTTACAGGCCGGGCATTTAAAAGCGTATCAATATTGATCTGGATGGCGCGGCCGGGTTGCTGAGCGTGGACCAGCGTTGTAATCAGCATACTGAATGCATACAACACAATTGTTTTAGGTTTCATTTAAAGGGGTACTATATAATTGGTATATAAATATACCTTAAAAATGAAGTTTTTTAAAATAAGCTAAGCTTATATCTACCTTTGCCGCATGGCAGGCATCTACATACATATCCCTTTTTGCAAACAGGCATGTCATTATTGTGATTTCCATTTCAGCACCTCGTTAAAATATAAGGACGAATTGCTGCAGGCGCTGGTGAAAGAGATACGACTGCAAAAAAATTATCTGAATAACGAAACCATTGAAACTATTTATTTTGGCGGCGGCACACCATCGTTGTTGGAGGCCGATGAAATAAATCGTCTCCTTAATACCATTACAGAGCTCCATACGGTATCGTCGACTGCCGAAATTACCCTGGAGGCCAATCCCGATGACCTGGATGATGCCAAAATAAAATCGCTGCGGCAAACCGATGTGAACCGTTTCAGCATTGGTATACAATCTTTTTTTGATGACGACCTGCTTTGGATGAACCGCGCGCACCGCAGCCGCCATGCTGAAGCATCGGTAAAACGGGCGCAGGATGCAGGTTTTGAAAACATCACCGCCGATCTGATTTATGGTTATCCCCTGCTCACCGACACCAAGTGGAAACAAAACCTGGATAAACTGTTTGAACTGGACATCCCCCATGTATCTGCCTATTCCATGACGGTTGAACCGCAAACCGCACTGGCAGTACTGATCAATAAAAACAAACAGCCGCCAATGAACGATCAGCAAAGCGCAGCGCAGTTTACAGTACTGATGCAAGCCATGGCCGATCATGATTTTGAACATTACGAAATATCAAACTTTTGCAAGCCAGGACATTATTCCAGGCACAACTCCAACTACTGGCAAGGCGTAAAATATTTAGGTATCGGACCATCGGCACATTCGTATAACGGCGAGGCCCGGCAATGGAACGTAGCCAATAATGCTAAATACATACAGGGCATTGAAACCGGTAAACTACCCGCAGAAACAGAAACCCTTACCCAGGAAAACCGCCTGAACGAATATATCATGACCTCCATACGCACCATGTGGGGGCTTGACCTGAATCGTCTCAATTCAATTGCCCAGGCATCTGCAGATGAGCTGCTCATTGCGGCCCGGCGTTACTTTGACAATGGCTGGATAACAAAAAAAGATGACGTTTTATACCTGACCCACACAGGTAAATTATATGCCGATAATATAGCGGCAGGCCTGTTTTTTTAAATTCCAAATCTGCAGGTTGTAAGAAATAACTCCGTTTACAAAACCGGAGTATAACGCGTGTCGTATCTTCAATCAAATAACAACAATAAATTTAATAAAACTATCAAGAGCTCGTGATAGCTTTGTTACATTTAAAAACCAAACAAACAGGCACTTTTGGTGTCATTTTAAAACAATTTATAAACTCATCACAAAATGAAAAAATTAATCATAGCGGCTTTAACAATAGCTGCTTTTGCAATAGCACCTAAATTATACGCCCAAACTAAAATGGTAGGCGGCGCGGCCATGTACCCAACAAAAAATATTATTCAAAATGCTGTAAATTCCAAAGATCATACTACGCTGGTAGCGGCGGTTAAGGCTGCAGGCCTGGTACCAACACTATCATCTTCAGGACCGTTTACTGTATTTGCGCCAACTAACGAAGCTTTTAATAAATTACCAGCAGGCACTGTTGATAACCTGGCAAAACCAGCTAATAAGGTAACGCTCACCAAAATTTTAACCTATCACGTGGTAGCCGGTAAATTAAGCGCTGCCGACCTGATGGACAAAGTAAAAGAAGGTAAAGGAAAAGCCGAATTAAGTACTGTTAGCGGCGGCACACTAACTGTTATGCAACAAGGCAAAAAACTATACCTGGTTGATGAAAAAGGGGGCAAATCATGGATCACCATTGCCGATGTTAATCAAAGCAACGATGTAATACACGTTATAAACACCGTATTGATGCCTAATTAAGTTTTAAAAGTATTGGGTGATGAGTTTTGAGTTTAAGGAACGTGCAGGCGAACTCAAACCCCAATACTAAAACTTATAATTCAAAAAGAAGCCCGCAATACCGGGCTTCTTTTTTTAGAGTTCCCAGACCACAATAAAGTGAGATGAAAGGCAAAGTGTAGTACAACCAAATCGACCGGGTATTGGTAGGTTTTGATAGCATTATGTTAACGCTGCCCTAACTTTTTTGACATCAATGCTATACCTTTTGATTTTTTATTTCGTTATTTTGTTTACTTTTCGGTAAAACAAGTTGATATTGTTTTAATAAAACAGCCCGAAAAGTTAACATAATATGAGTTTTATTCTCCGCCCTATTGATACTGTTGAAAATATTTCTCCTGAAGATTTCAAGAAGAATTATTTAGATCCACGTCGACCACTTGTTATAAAAGGACTTACTAAAAGCTGGCCCGCGCGCGAAAAATGGACACCTGAATATTTAAAACAGGTAGTTGGCAATAAGGTGGTGCCTTTATATGATAATTCAAAAGCCGACCCGTCAAAACCCATCAACTCGTCGGCAACGGAGATGCCTTTTGATGAGTATATTGATCTTATCCGCAGCAAACCTACCGAACTAAGAATCTTTTTCTTTAATATTTTTAAGCAGGCGCCTCAGCTTTTAGATGATGTTGTATTACCTAAAGACCTCATGGGTGGCTTTTTAGAAAGCATGCCGGCTATGTTTTTCGGCGGCTCCAATTCGGTTACCTTTTTACATTACGATATCGACCTTCCACATATTTTCCATACTCATTTTGTTGGTCGCAAACATGTGATCCTGTTCGAAAATAAATGGAAACGTCGTTTGTACTGCATACCAAATGCCACCTATGCCCTGGAAGATTACGATGTAGCCAATCCCGATGTTAAAAAATTCCCCGCACTTGATGGTGTTGAAGGTATTGAAGCATTTTTGGAGCATGGTGATACCTTATTTATGCCTACAGGTTACTGGCACTGGATGAAGTACCTGGAAGGTTCGTACTCGTTGAGCCTTCGTGCCTGGGATGCTTCCATTACCCGTAAAGCAGCAAGTTTGTATAACCTTGCCATTAAAGGCGGGGTAGACAGTGTACTAAAAATGGCCTTTAAAGAAAAATATGCCAAATTCCGCGAGGAGCTGGCTATCAAATGGGCCAACCGCGAACTTGCCGCAGGAAAGCCTCATTAAATTTGCAGGGTTTGGAATTGGAATGATATTTATAAAAAAAGCGATGGATAAAATCCATCGCTTTTTTATGATCGCGCTGATACTGGTTATCAGGCTATAAAGTGCTATTTTTCTTTACTGAAATATTCCTGAACTATGCCGGGTAAATAATCCCAATAACCAGCAGGGTCTTTCATGATTTGGGTGGCTGCAACTGGTACTATTTTACAGGGTTCGCTGTAAATCATGCTTTCGCAATTTAAAAACCGGCTCATATAGGCGCCGTAGGCTTCTGATGCAAAAATGACATCTATGGGTGGTAATTGCTGCTGCAAATAATTAGCCCAAATTCGGGTAAGGTTATCAGATGATTCGGAGACGCCAGGCACAACCACTTCATCGTAATTTAGTAACCATGGCTTCACTTTGTGGTTATCTTTATACAATTCCGTGATCCATTCCAGTCTTTGACTACCGGGAATGGGTTCGTCATAACTGGCGCTAACCAGTACAATCAGCTCATCGCAATGGTCAAGCGCAAAATCAATTAAGGCTATATGTCCTTTATGAACAGGCATAAACTTGCCCGTGATCAAACCTCTTTTCATAACCCAAACAGCTATTTAAACTTTTGCAAAGCTAAGAAGTATGATCACAAACAATCTTCCATTCGCCTTTAATTTTTCTAAACCAAAGTGTATAATATCCGCCCGGCGCATCTTTGGCTCGTTTCAGTTGCCAGCCACCATATAAAAACGCGTTGGTTGCGTCAAGCACTTTTACCTGTAATATGGTAAACTTAAGTTGCCCCATGGCTGCCTTATCAGGATAACGCTTTTTGTAATTGTTGAGCGTGGTTTGCCAGCCAAAAACAGGTCCGGTTTTACCCACAAACAGTAACGAGTCTGATTTCCAGTAAGTCTGCATAAAGCTATTGATATCGCCCCGGTTCCAGGCCAGCTCCTGGTCATGCATTACCTTTAATATGGCCTGCCTGTCCTGGGCTTTTGAGCTGTTTGAAACAATAATCACAAGACAAAAGAGAAAGAGTTTTTTCATACAATAAATATAAACAGGATTTTCAGGATTAAAAGGATTGCCCTTTCTCAGCTAAAAAATCTCCGTTAACCACCTGCATCTTGTTAAATCCCTTTATCCTGTCAAAAATCCTGTTATATTTGAATTATTCTACACCAACCTTTACATCAATTTTTATGAAAAATCGGGTATTAAGCTTCGGCGAAGTTTTATGGGATGCCTTTGGCGATGGCAAAAAAGCAGGCGGCGCTCCAATGAATGTGGCCAGACATTTGGTGCAGCAAGGTGTTGATGTTGCCTTTGCAAGCTCGGTAGGTATGGATAACAGCGGCGATACGCTAATAGCCTTTCTGCAAAAAAGCGGCCTGTATTCTCCGCTCATCCAGCGTGATGACGAACTGCCTACCTGCGAGGTTACCGTGCAGCTTGATGAAAATAACCAGGCAACCTATATTATACCAGAACCCGTATCCTGGGATAGCATCCGTACCACTGATGTGCTCATTCAGGCTGCTAAACAAGCCCCGGCAATCGTATTCGGCAGCCTTGCCTGCCGTGAAACCGCTACCCGTGAAACCTTATTAAACCTGCTCGATGAAACCCACGCCCTTAAAATTTTTGATGTAAACTTAAGGCCGCCTCATTACACGCTCTCGACCATTGAAACCTTAGCAGCCAGTGCCAATGTAGTGAAGATGAACGAAGAGGAAGCTAATTTGTTAATAGGCGGCAGCAGCAGCTCGCTGCGCGACCAGATCAACGAATTCCGTTCCAAATATCATAATCAAACCATTTGTGTAACCCGTGGTGAAAACGGAGCCATAGTATGGCACGATCATGAATTTTATGAAAGTCCCGGCTGCCCTGTAAAAGTGGGCGATTCGGTAGGTGCCGGCGACGCATTCCTGGCCACCTTTGTGGCCGGCTTACTCAATAAACACCCCATGCAAACTATCGTTGATAAATCATGCTCTGTAGGGGCATTTGTAGCCAGCCAACGCGGGGCCAACCCGGTTTACCCCCCTGAGTTGCTGCATAGCCTGGCGTATATTTAGTAGTGAGTAGTGAGTAGTGAGTAGTGAGTAGTGAGTAGTGAGTAGTGAGTAGTGAGTAGTGAGTAGAACCTACTAGTCTTTAAAAGAGTTTTATTGTTCTGAAGGTATTTCACTATTTTAACTCATGACTTATTACGCTCAACTTATAACTCCTTTTGTCATACTTACCTAACAATTTGCTTTAATCCCCTTTAACAGGAAACTTTTAAGAATAATTATCCGTTTCTTTATGTAAGAAAGGACATGATATGCGCGGTTTTGGATTTTCCAAATTTAAGCCCAACCAGATCCCTAAAGGGGGATTTGACGAATTATTAAAATTATTTCTTGAATTGCTCAATTATACTTCGGGCGATGCAGGCGAAGCTTTGGCCTGGCTTAATGAGCTCGATAAACAATATAACCTTACCAACGATGACTATGGTATGGGCGATTTTATTGATGAGCTGAAACAAAAAGGCTATCTGGATGAAGATAACCAAAACGGAGGCTTTAATATTACCGCTAAAACGGAGCAAAGCATCCGCCAGTCGGCTTTGGAAGAGATCTTCGGGAAACTAAAAAAATCGGGAAAAGGCAACCACCGCACACCGCAGTCGGGACAGGGCGACGAAAAAAATGCCGAACGTCGCGAGTTTGAATTTGGCGACAGTCTGGATCAGATTGATATGACCCAATCTATCCACAACGCACAAGTGAATCATGGCATAGGCGATTTTATGATGACCGAACGTGATCTGGAAGTGGAGGAAATGGATTATAAAACCCTTACCTCAACAGTGCTCATGATCGATATATCGCACTCCATGATATTATACGGCGAAGACAGGATAACCCCGGCTAAAAAAGTGGCCATGGCCCTGGCCGAGCTTATCCGCACCAAATACCCGAAAGATACTTTGGACATTGTTGTTTTTGGCAACGATGCATGGCCCATAACCTTGCAGGATCTACCCTATTTACAGGTTGGCCCCTACCATACCAACACCTATGCAGGCCTGGAACTGGCAACAGATTTATTGCGCCGCCGTAAAACACACAATAAACAAATATTCATGATTACTGATGGTAAGCCTACCTGTTTAAAGGAAGGCACCAAATATTATAAAAACAGTATAGGATTGGATAGAAAGGTGGTAAACAAAACCCTGAACATGGCGGCCCAGTGTAAACGCCTAAAAATACCCATCACCACTTTTATGATTGCAAAGGACCCCTACCTGCAACAATTTGTACGTAAATTTACAGAAACCAACGGCGGTAAAGCATTTTACAGCTCACTGAATGGTTTGGGCGAATATATTTTTGAAGACTATATTAGGAACAGAAGAAAAACAGTTAGATAAGCCCCCCAACCCCCTAAAAGGGTAGCGCTTACACAAAAAGCAACGTGATCGGTGCAATCAAAATATACAGAATGAATAAATTACTCGATATAAAAACGCTCGGCCAGTTAAAAAAAACTGATTATAAAAGCCGGTCGATTAAAGATGAATTACGCGCCAATTTAATTGCCCAGCTAAAAAAACGCGAAGGTGGTTTTGAAGGTATTATTGGTTTTGAAGATACCGTTATACCCGATCTGCAAACTGCGATACTATCAAGGCATAACATTTTACTGCTTGGCTTACGCGGGCAGGCCAAAACACGTATAGCACGTCTGCTGGTCAATTTACTCGACGAATATGTACCTTACATTGAGGGCTCTGACCTGTTTGATGATCCTTATAATCCAATTTCTTGGTACGGCCATCATACCGTAACCCAACTGGGCGACGATACGCCCATAGGCTGGATACACCGTTCTGAACGCTATACCGAAAAACTGGCCACTCCTGATGTTACCGTTGCCGATTTAATAGGCGATGTTGACCCCATCAAAGCCGCTACGCTTAAGTTAACCTACTCTGATGAGCGGGTGATCCATTTCGGGCTGATACCCCGCGCGCACCGCGGCATTTTTGTTATCAACGAGCTGCCCGATCTACAGGCCCGTATCCAGGTATCGTTATTCAACATACTGCAGGAAAGGGATATACAGATACGTGGTTTTAAACTGCGTTTACCTTTGGATATCCAGTTTGTATTTACTGCCAACCCTGAGGATTATACCAATCGCGGTTCCATCGTTACACCGCTTAAAGACCGTATAGAGAGCCAGATCCTGACACATTACCCACGCTCTATTGAGGTGTCAAGAAAAATAACCCAGCAAGAGGCTTCACTTACCGACGAGCAGCGTATCAATATTGAAGCCGACGGCCTGGTAAAAAACCTTATTGAGCAAATTGCTTTTGAAGCCCGCAACTCCGAATATGTTGATAAAAAATCGGGCGTATCGGCACGTTTAACCATTTCGGCTTTCGAAAACCTGATCAGCAATGCCGAGCGCCGCATGATCATCAATAACGAAACCCAGACCTTTGTGCGCGTAACCGACTTTTTAGGTGTAATCCCCGCCATTACCGGTAAAATTGAACTGGTTTATGAAGGTGAACTGGAAGGCCCCGGCAAGGTTGCCAATATATTGATAGGCAAAGCCATTAAAACTTCGCTACTGGAGTTTTTCCCCGATCCAGAGAAAGCTAAAAAAGCCAAAGCTCCTAACCCTTATGCCGCCATTATCAACTGGTTTGGTGAAGGTAACAACCTGGCACTGGTTGATGATATGCCGCTAACTGAGTACAAAAAAGCGCTTAATGAGGTTACAGGTTTAAAAGACCTGGTTAAAAAGATACATCCCCGCATCAGCGAAAATCAGCAACTGCTGCTTATGGAGTTTGTACTGCATGGCCTGTCAGAATTTTCGCAGCTTAATAAAGGCTTTTTAGATAATGGCTTCGCTTTTTCGGATATGTTTAACAGTTTGTTTAATTTGCAGCCCGATGATGATGACGATCTCGATCTTGACGACGACCGTTATTAACTAAAAAATAGTATCAAGTAGCTGGTATCAGGATTTTAAAGTGCATTATAAAAATGCGACTTTCGCGATACTTGATTTTAACTGCCCGATACTGAAAATAAAATGAGGGAACATACGCTCAACATTATCCTTATAGTTACGGTACTGCTGCTCATTGACCTGTATGTACTGCACGGCATACGCGGCGCATTTAAAAAATGGAAGTTGCCCCACTCGGGCGACTTTACTTTTTTTTACTGGCTTGTTTCCGGTTTGCTGATAACAGGTTTACTACTCGCCGTTTATATTAACCTGGGCGTTGGTATGCGCGCGGCATTTATGCTGGCCTTTTTCCTCATCTTTTTAGGCAAAATATCATTTTTACCCTTTCTGCTGATAGACGATCTGAGGCGGATGCTTATTGTGAGGCGTAACCGGTTAAAAAGAAAAACTGAGGGCACCCCTATCCCACCGCATGAACACGCCATACCCCGCTCAGAATTTTTAATGAAGGCCGGATTGCTTGCAGGCGCTATACCGCTGGCTGGCATCAAGATAAGCATGCCCAAAGGTTTGTATGATTATCATATCAGATACCAAACCATGTACTTGCCCAACCTGCCAAAAGCGTTTGACGGTATAAAGCTTGGCCAGATATCCGATATCCATTCGGGTAGTTTTTTTAATTATAAAGCGGTGCGCGGCGGTGTTAACATGTTACTGAATGAAAAGCCCGATTTGATATTTTTTACCGGCGATCTGGTTAATGGCCAGGCATCGGAAATGACCCATTACCAGGATATTTTTGCTAAAATAAAAGCTCCTCTGGGAGTTTACAGTTCGCTGGGTAACCATGATTATGGCGATTATGGTGATTGGCCCTCTTTGGCTGATAAACAAAAAAACCATGCCGATTTGATAGCCACACATAAAAATATGGGCTGGGACCTGCTGCTTAACACGCACCGCCGCTTAAAGGTTGACGGTGAAGAAATAGGGATTTTAGGCGTTGAAAACTGGGGTGAGCTAAGCATGTTCCCTAAATATGGCCGTATGGATCTGGCTACCAAAAACACCGATGATTTGCCTGTTAAATTACTTTTATCACACGATCCTTCGCATTGGCGTGCCGAGGTATTACCCAAATATCCGCAGATAGATGCCATATTCTCGGGCCATACCCACGGTATGCAATTTGGCGTACGTACCAACGATTTTCAATGGAGCCCTATTGAATATGTTTATAAAGAATGGGCAGGCATATACCAGGAAGCACACCAGCAATTGTACGTAAATGTGGGCTTTGGCTTTGTTGGTTTAACCGGCAGGGTTGGAATATTACCGGAGATTACGATATTTACATTAAAAGCCGGCCACGATCCTTCTAAAAATATATCATAAAGGTTAATGCAGGCGGATATTCATTACTAAATGAAAAAAATATTTCAATCTGTTTTTGACTTTCTGCTGTTCAGTAATATTTTCATGTCGCTTTGTGCTGTTGCGCAGGCATTGCTAACTTTTCAATTAATAGGTGTAAAACCTATGTTTGTTGTTTTGGGCCTGTTGTTTACATCAACCCTTGGCATATATAATTTCTGTATACTGATAACCCGGCCCAAACAACCTGAATCATCGCCCCATAAACGGGTCCGCTGGTTTTTTGGCCATTACCGGCTTATGGTGACCTTTACCATTGTTTCGCTGCTTTCGCTGATACCCTTGTTCTTTTTAATTACTACCGAATCAAAAATATTGCTCATTTTTTTGGGTGGTTTATCATTCAGTTATAGCCTTCCCTTGTTTACCGTCGGCGACCATAAATTTGGACTGCGCAATATCCCGGGGCTAAAACCATTCCTCATTACCCTGGTGTGGACAATGAGCTGCGTACTATTTCCGGTACTGGAAGTACTGCACCGCCATACTGATGATATATCTATGCGCGATACCACTATACTGATAGCCAAACGCTTTTTGTTTATTGGGGCGCTTACCATCCCTTTTGATATCCGCGATTTATTTGACGACCGCACACAAGGTTTAAAAACTATACCTGTAGCCTGGGGCGAAAAAAATGCCTACTTGTTTTGTCAGGTGCTGCTTGCCGGTTATATAGCGTTATTATTTCTTTTCAGGCATAATGGCTTTAACACCGACTTCTGGGCGCTTTCGTTTACCGTTTTTTTAACCGGATGGCTCATATTTAAATCGGCATGGAAAAAAGATGAATATTATTACTTCTTTTATATGGATGGAGTGCTCATTTTACAATGTGTAATACTCATGGCATTTCGTTTTTTGATTGGTCATTAATAAGCTATGGCTGCTAACTACAATAACTCGGCCTGGTTTTATGACAGGCTTTCGCGCCTGGTTTATAGTAAGGCCCTTGTAAATGCACAGCTATATCTGCTTGATTTTATTGAACCGGGAAGTAACGTATTAATAGCAGGTGGAGGCACCGGCTGGATCCTGGATGAAATTACAAAACTTCATCCAACAGGCCTGCACATTACCTATGTTGAAATAGCTGCCGGCATGATGGCCCTCTCGCAAAAAAGGAATACCGGCCAAAATGAAGTAGTTTATATTAATGATGCTATTGAAAACGTAAGCCTTACGCCCAATTTTGATGTGGTGATAACCCCTTTCCTGTTTGATAACTTTACCGAACAAACTTTAACAACCGTATTTAACCATATCCATAGCCTGCTTATACCGGGCGGTTTGTGGCTTAATGCCGATTTCCAGCTCACGGGCAAATGGTGGCAGGGATTTTTGCTCAAAAGCATGTTCCTATTCTTTAAAGTAATATGCGACATAGAGGCCAGCAAATTACCGGCAATAGAAACCCACTTCACTCAGAACGGTTACAATGCTATTGCTGAAAAAACTTTTTTTAATGAATTTATAATGGCGAAGGTATATAGGGGGAAGTAGAATTAATCATTAAATTGTCATTGCGAGCGCAGCCTGGCAATCCCATCATGCAAGTCACTCCTACTAAGTTGCTACCCATCCTATGAGATTGCTTCGTTCCTCGCAATGACATATTGGTTGGTTATTATCAAAAACAGTATTTGCCATTGCGAGCGTAGCGTGGCAATCTCGTTATGCAAATCACTCTTGCTAAGCAGGCTACCTGTCCTATGAGATTGCTTCGTTCCTCGCAATGACATATTGGTTCTTATTGATTATAAACAAACTTATACCCTATTCCCCTTACGGTTTGCAGGTACTGCGGCGAATCGGCGTTGGTTTCAATTTTTTTGCGGAGGCGTACAATATGCATATCAAGGGTACGGGTGTTTACATCGGCATTATAGCCCCAAACCTCCATCATCAGTTCTTCGCGGTTAATAACCTTGTTTTTGTTTTTCAGGAAGTAGAGCAGTATGCGGTTTTCCAGTATAGTAAGCTCAATCTTGCGGCCGTCCCTGATGAGCAGGTGCGTGTTGGGCAAATGCTCCATGTTGGCAAACTTGTATGATTCCGTTTTTTCGCTGTTTAGCGAAAATTTGATCTTATTGTCAATCATGGCCACCAAAACATCCATATTAAACGGCTTGGTAATATAGTCAGACACGCCAAAGTTATAGGCCTCTATCTTGTCAACATCCTGCGCCTTGGCGGTCATCATGATAATCAATTTATCATAACCTTTTTCCCTGATGTTGTTGCACACCTGCGAACCGGGTTTACCGGGCAGCATCCAGTCGAGCAAAACAATATCGGGCTGTTCTTCCAATATTATATTTTCGGCATCGTCGCCGTTATCGGCTTCCAATACTTTGTATCCTTCTGATTGCAAACGCTCAGCAACCAGGAACCGCAGGTTTTCATCATCTTCAACCAGCGCAATTTTAATTTCTTTGTTCATATTTTAATTTTCGTATGGAAGCGTAACCCTAAATTCCGAACCTTCATTAACTTTACTTTGAACAGTTATCTCTCCATCCATAAAATTAACCAGTTCTTTACAAAATGCCAAACCCAAGCCCACGCTGCCATTTTGATTGTATTGGTTCTCTATCCGGTAAAACTTTTTAAATATATTATTCAATTCTTCTCTCGGAATACCGATCCCCCTGTCAATAAATGAAAATACAATATTCCGCTTTTCATGTACTATGTTTATCCTGAGCTCCCTTTTTTGTGGGTGCGAGTATTTGTAAGCATTTTCTATAAGGTTTTGAAACACACTGCCTAAAAGTACCGGATCTGTATAAAACGTATGAGCTCCGCTAACCTTATAATATAATTTAAAATCAGGGTATTTTATTTTAAAGGTATCAATATACCGGCTTACAAAGGCCTCAATAACAATTTCTTCTTTATTAAGGGTGATAGATTTATTTTCAAGCTGGGTAAATGACAACAGCTTATTCATGAGCTCATTCAACTTATCAGCCTCTTCATCCAAAATTTTTCCATAGTGCTTGCGCTGCCTTTCGGTAAGCTCACCGTCGCCGCGCAAATTGGAGCCGGCAATTTTTATCACACTTACCGGAGTTTTAAACTCATGGGTAAAGTTGTTTATAAAATCATACTGTAATTTAAACAGCTTAATATTAACATTTAAGTTGCGGTAAATAAGCCATCCTATTAGCACTAAAAACAGTGAGATCAATAATACCGCGGCGCCAATAGGCATAAAGCGGCGATTAATTTCCTGTGTAAGATAACCTTGTCCCGAACTGAAAAACAATTTATAATCAGAAAAAGCACCCGGGAATGATACCTCGGTGATCAGCTTACCACCCTCGCTATCAATCGGGTCATAAACAACCGGTTGTATGGATACACTCTGATATAATTCATGGCGTGTATTTTTGACCTTCAGCAAATATGGATCAAGATGAAAGGTCATCATGTTTTGCTTATACGATGCCGATGTAATATTATCCTGTTGCTGCAGCTCACGGTATATTTTAATGTCTTCGCGCCTTAAAATATTGGTATAAGTTATTTTGTCGGGCTTTACATCCCAAAAAGTTTTGAATAATTCATCCTGAGTAGATACACGCGTTGTATCAGAAAAAGCTATAAAGTCGCTGAGTTTTACAGCCATCTCCTTAAAATCCGACTCGTCTGCAGGCAGGCTTTGTTTAGCTCCGTATGTTTTATTGTTTTGATACCAGTATTGATATGTTGCCCTGATTGAAATATCGAGATTATTCCGCTGCACAGATATGTTACTCTTATTGCCGATCAATACATCATAAAAAACAATTTTTTTCACAAAGGCATAATCATGAAAAACCGAGGTAGCATACTTGGCCGCCGAAGCCGAATCTAAAAAGCCTTGATATGAAGTAATTTCGGGTATCTTATTTTGAAAAAAATCATTGTAAGGCTTTATGGTTTGTTCAAGCACCTCTATCTTTTTTGAGGAAAACTCGTTCTCCACATACTTGGCGGTTAAGTTATAGGATACAAAAAGCGCTACCACAAAAGTTACCGATATGAGCACCAAGAATATGATGATCAGTGAAAAATTTTTACGGTAAACATTTTTATATACGGGCATAGGGGTTTAAGGTTTAACCCGCATATTGTTATCCAGGAATTTTTCTATTTCGGCATACATTTCCATGCGGGTATGCTCACTTCTGAAAAAGGCCCGTTCATTGGGCTTCAAAAAATATTTCACATCTACATTACGTTTACGCAACTCGCGTACAAATTGGTTCAGTTCGCTGATGTTTGCACGCTGATCTTTTGCGCCCTGAAAAATAATTAACGGAACTTTTATCTTATCAGTATGAAACACAGGCGAAATAGCCCGCAGCTGGTCGGCATCAGTTTCGGGGTTGCCAACCATTTCGTACGTCATTTTTAAATACGGCTTAAAAAACGGCGGCGCATCCTTAATATACGTAAAAAAGTTAATGAGCCCGTATTGCACAACGGCGCAGTTATAAAGCTCCGGATGGAACGACACACCATACAATGCCGAAAAGCCGCCAAAACCGCCGCCAAATATGGCGATCTTTTTAGGATTAGCAATTTTCTGATTAATAAGCCAGTGTACGCCATCGGTTATATCATCCTGTATTTTACCGCCTACCTGCTTAAAGCCAGCGCTCCTGAACGCTTTACCATAACCTGTTGAACCACGGTAATTAACCTGAAAAACAGCATATCCGCGATTGGCCAAAAACTGCACCTGCTCATCATAACCCCATGAATCTCGGCTCCAAGGGCCGTTATGAGGCATAACCACGACCGGCAGGTTAGTCCGTTTTTCGCCGAGGGGCAAAGTTAAATATCCGTTTATCAGCAAACCATCACGTGCTTTGTAGGCTATGGGCTGCATGGAGCACAAATCTGCGGGTACCAGGCTCGAGTTCATATCGCCCAGTTTAGTCAGTTTATCTGTGCTGTTTTCATACAGGTAATATGAGCCCGGGTTGCGGTCGGTATAGGTGTTTAAAATAAATTTATTTTCGGCACTATCACGGTCAATCACCCTTATTTCGTTACCCTTAAGCTGCTGGCGCTGCTGCAGGTTATGATATATACGTTCAATTCCCGGTATTAAGAAATGTTTACGCGGTTTAGCCTCCTCCCAGCCCGCAAACTCAACACGGTGCTTGTTTCTTGAATATTCAACATACAGCACATCGGCCTTACTGCAATCAAAAATTGTTCGCTGCTCTTTACCGTCCTCGGCATTAATTTCAACCAGGGCAGTTTTATCGCGGTTAACGTTTGACAGGGCGTAGAAATAGTTTTTCACCCCGGTAAACGCAACTGGTTTTACCGAGTTTTTAAAATTATTCTCAATAATAGGCTTAAACGGAGCATTATCATCGGGGCGGTATAAAATGGTTTCGTTTACCCCGTCTGATGATTTAACGAGGCGTATTTTACCATCGGCATCGGGAAACCATTCGGTAATATTACCCGGGTTTATAAGGTAAGGTGTCAGCTCACCATTTTTAGTATTAAGGCGGTATATGTCAAAATTTGCCGGGTCGCGCTTATTCATTCTGATGGTTATCACATCAGGCTGTAGCTTATTGCGGTTCACCAGGCTAACCCTTACCTTTTGCTGCGACAGTATGATCCGTTTCTGATTGGTAGCCACATCTATAGCGTACATTTTTAAACTATCATAATCAATCAAATCCTGACTAAAAATCAGTTGGTTATTGTATGTCCAGAAATAATCGCCCCTTACCGAGTAATCGTCGAAGTTGGTGGCCATGTGCTCCTTGCCATCGGCCAGCGATTGTATAAAAAGGTTTTGCTTGTCTTTGTACGGCTTCAAATACGATACATATTTACCGTCGGGGGATATTCTGTAGGAGCTTTTTTCAGGTGTCTTAAAAAAATCAACAATAGGTATCTGCCTCACTTTATCCTTGCAGGAATACAAAGCTATTATAGAAACAAAAAGCAGTAGATGTCGTAGTCGGCCCAACATTATAAAATTGCCCCAATTTATTATTCTGGTCAAATTAATTAAATAACTTAACGATAGCAAAATGTCACTACAATTTTACCCTTAAGCCGAAGTATCGAATTAGTATCAAGTAGTGAGTATCAGGTATCAGGACAGCTGCAGTCATTTTATAAGCCCCAAAAATCTTGATACTTGATAACCGCCGCTACTTGATACTAATAATATTTACCTATTTTTGAACAGATGAGGATTGTATTTGGTGTTATTATACTTGTTTTTAGCATGGTTACCGGGCTTTTTGCCCAGGACAACGATCTGCTGCTCGCCAAACAATACAGTACCAATGGTGAGCCACAAAAAGCCCTTGAAATATACCAGAAGCTGTATAAGCAAAATAACGAGGCTTATTATTCCTACTACATTAATACCCTCCTGGGCCTTAAAAAATTTGACGAGGCCGAAAGCGCCGCTAAAAAACTGGCACGCAAACATCCCGAGGCACATGAATACCAGATTTTGCTTGGCACTATTTACAGCCAGCAGGGCAACCTTAACAAGGCAAATGCCATTTATGACGACCTGATAAAAAACATGCCCGCCGACCGCAATGAAATAGCCATGCTTGCGGGGCAGTTTTATCAGAGCTCCAATATTGATTATGCGATAAAGATATTTCTTCAGGGCCGCAAAATAATGAACAATAACGAGGCCTTCACTTACGAACTGATAAACCTTTACCGTTTTAAAAGAGATAAGGTGGCCCTAACCGAGGAATACCTCAACTTTTTACCGTCAAACGCTAATTTTATTACGCAGGCAGAAAATGCTTTCGCCAGTATCTTCGAGGGGGATGCCGATTACAATATGCTGAAAGGTGCGTTGCTCAGGCGGCTACAAAAAGATCCGCAGCAAATTATTTATACCGAACTGCTTACCTGGCAATATATGCAGCAAAAGGAGTTTGATCTTGCCCTTAACCAGGCGCTGGCTTTAAGTCGCCGGCAAAATGACGATGGTAATAGTATTTTTGAACTGTGCCGCACGCTTAACGCTAATGAAGCTTATGATACCGCCATACGGGGCTATGAATATATTATAAGCAAAGGCAAAACCTTGCCCCTGTATATCCCTGCTAAAATTGAGCTCATCAATACTAAAAACTTAAAGATAACCTCAGATAAATACCTGCCTGCCGACCTGTTTGGCCTGGAACAGGACTACATTAGTTTGCTTACCGAATTTGGCCGCAACAGCAGTACGGTTTTTGCCATGCAAAAGCTGGCCCAGTTACAAGCCTTTAAACTGCATAAGTTTAACGACGCGCAAAAACTGCTGGAAGAAGCCGTGGCAATCCCCAACATCAGGCCCGAGCTGCTGGCCTCCTGCAAGCTTGATCTTGGCGATGTGTATCTCATCAATAACCAGCCCTGGGAGGCTACCCTGCTTTACAGCCAGGTTGAAAAGGATTTCCCCAATACCGATATAAACCAGGATGCCAAATTCAGGAATGCCAAGCTGGCTTATTACACCGGTGATTTTACCTGGGCCAAAGGTCAGCTTGATGTGCTTAAAGCGGCCACATCGCAGCTTATTGCCAACGATGCGCTTAATTTATTGCTACTGATTGACGATAATACCGCTGCCGACAGCACCGGCGCTGCTCTGAAAATTTATGCCCGGGCTGATTTGCATATATTTGCCGAACAGCCCGATAAGGCGATTATGACACTGGATAGTATCGACAAAAAATTCCCGAACAACAGTTTGAGCGATGATATACTGATGTCAAAATCGCGCATATTGATACAACAGAAAAACTACGCCGACGCTGTACCGCTGTTAAAGAAGATAGCCGACGACCACCCTAACGATCTGTGGGCTGATGATGCTGTTTTTATGCTGGGCGATATTTATGAGAACCGCCTTAACGATAAAGCAATCGCCAAAATATGGTACGAAAAAATTATAACTACCTATCCCGGTAGCCTCTGGATTAACGAAGCCCGCAAACGTTTCAGGCTGTTGCGGGGCGATAAGACGGATTCCTGATTATTTTGTAGAGACGTTATTTGCGTCTCTACATCAACAATTTTCCTACTTTTGCATCACCATGATAGTATACAACGACACCATAATAATTGAGAACTCCATTGAGGAAGAATGGTTAAACTGGATTAAAACAGTTCATATACCGGCCATAATGGCTACCGGTTGTTTCAACTCCTATAAAATGTTAACTGTAATTGATTCGCCTAACGAAGGGGTTACTTATTGCATCCAGTACATTGCCGATAATATTGAGCAGTTTCAGCAATTCTATATGAACCACCTGCACAAGTTCCAGTCTATTCACCAGGAACGCTTTGATGAAAAGTTTGTAATGTTCAATACCTTGATGAAAGAGGTGGAATAAGTTTATTACGTCTCTTTCATTACAAGTTACTATCCCCGCGCGTCATTGTGAGGTACGAAGCATAGTGGACAGGCCTGCAATAGCTTGGTGTGTAAAGATTCCCAACAAAAAGGCTCCCGATTACCGGGAGCCTTTTTGTTTATTTGGTAATGAGGTTATACAACTCATCAAGTTTAGGCGTGAGCACAATTTCAATGCGGCGGTTTTTGGCACGGGCCTCGTTGGTTGGAGCCGGGTCAATAGGCTGAAACTCGCTTTTGCCGGTAGCGGTTAAACGGTGCGGATCAACCTTTTCAGTTTCGGTTAAATAGCGAGTTACCGATGTGGCGCGCAATACGCTCAAATCCCAATTATCTTTGATCTGGCCCAGGTTTATTACCTTTTTATCATCGGTATGGCCTTCAATAGCCATATTAATATCAGGCTCTTTATTCAGCACAAGGGCCAGCTGTTTCAGCGCAGCCTTACCTTTATCATCAATAATAATACTGCCCGAAGGGAACAGCAGTTTATCCGCCAGAGATACATAAACCTTACCGTTACGGATATCGACCGTTAAACCACTTTGCTGAAAGCCGAGCAGCGCCTGCTGTAATTTATTTTTAAGCGCATTGGCGGCTTCATCGCGTTTGCGTAAAATATCCTCTACCTCCTTTAAACGGGCTTCGCGTTTTTCCAGGTCGGCAGCCAAACGCTTTAATTTTGACGAGCTGGTATTCAGGTTACTGTTAAGCGTGCTATTGTTATTGCGCAGATTGGCCAGTTCGCGGTTGAGGCGCATGGTATCGGCCTTTAATTCAAAAACCTGGGCTTCCAGTGTTTCGGTGCGGGTAGTTAAGGAATCGCGCTCGGCAATTAAGGCTTTGTATGCCTTTGGCGACATGATCTTACAGGAGTAGAATGTAAGGCTCAAGGCAAAGGCAAACAGGTAATATTTAATCTTCATTGTAATATAGGGTTTATAAAATTGTATCAGGCAAGCGCATTTCTCAGGAACACGTTGAGCGGTTGTATGTGTCTGCACACATCAGCAATCTGCCCGGCCGCGTTCTTGTTCACAATTTCCTTATCAGTTATCTTGTGCCATGCCACAAAGCTTTTAAGCTTCAATAAGTCAATATTTTCATTATCCACACTGTAACCCTGCGGTACGGATTTCAGCTGCTCCTGGTTCTTAAAATCGCCAAACAGTTTAATAAATTCCGGTGCATCAATTATCTGTCGCAAATCATGGGCATTATAATCAATCTCCTGCCTGATGGCTTTTAAATGCTCAGCTTCGGGCATCCAGTAGCCGCCACCTATAAATGAGTTGCCGGGCTGTATCTGCAAATAATATTCGGCCCCTCCCGGTCTCAACCCGGTAGTAGGCAAGCTGATGCCAAAATTATTTTTGTACGGTGTTTTGTTTTTGCTGAAGCGGATGTCGCGATAGATGCGCATCACACACTTTTTGGGGTCGAGCGCCTCGTCAATACCCGGGTCAACCTTGTGCATTTCGGTTAATAAATTCCGGGTAAATTCAATCACATTTTCCCGGGCCTTATCGTAACGTTCCTTATTATCTAAAAACCATTCCCGGTTATTGTTCGCTGCGAGATCTTTTAAAAATTCAAGACTTTCCTGGTATATCATCGGTATCTAAATAGGGCTGGTAATGTATCTTGGGCGATAGCCAATATAACAATAGCACACGCGAATATCTGAAATTTATGGGCGCAAGTGCAAAGCAACCTAAAATTATGACACTTAGATACAGCCAGGGCGAATCGGAATTATGCGTAACGAGGTACGTAAGCCATGCAAGGCCAATGGCTTCGCCTACGTTTAAGGCATAGCTCACATACATGGCCGCGTAAAAATATCCCGGTTCAATTTCAAAGTACAAGTTGCAGTGCGGACAGTTAAGGTTTATTTTGTTCGAAAAACTATAAGCGCTTCCCTGAAACATACTACCCCTGCGGCAACGCGGGCATTTACAATGAAGCATGGCCCATGACTTTGGCGTTTCAGGCATAATGTTGTACTTAGGTGTGGGTCGGGAAGCGAGGTTCGGGGTTCGGGGATCATAGTAAACAATACACGAACCCGGCAACGAAACGCGCAACTTAGTTCAGATGCAGCTTTTCTTTACGCACGTTGATATCAATATTTTTACGGCGATATTTTTTATACCAGATATAACCACCGGCGGCAGCCGCCAGATACGGTGCACCTAATAAGAATAAGATACCGTTATTTAAGCCTTTTGCCGCGTTGCCACCACTTTGGGTATTAGTTTCAACGGTTGCCGCGCACTGGGCGCACTGGGCTTTTACAGGTTGCCTGCTGCAAACCAAAAGGCCCAGGGCAAATACAAATAATAAAAATTTAAAACCTGTTTTCATAATGGCAAATTTAACTATTTATTAAACGCGTATCAAGTAGTTAAAAGTGGTAATACGGCTTTATCATCAGATAAACAATAACACCTGATGCTGTAACATACAACCATATAGGAAACGTCCATCTTACCAGTTTCTTGTGTTTGGCTATCTGCATTTGCAATCCGCGGTGAAAACTCAGCAAAATAAGTGGTAACACACCGGCAGCGAGTATAATGTGCGGTGTAAGTATGCAAAGGTATAATGTGCGCATACCACCGGCCGACGCACGTTCTGCGTCTGACAAAACTCCATCGCCATTAATATCGCCATATATAATCTCATTACGCATCAGGTAATGAAACAGCACATACGAAATCAGGAACAATGCCGACAGGCTAAACGTAAGGATATTCAAATTTTTATGCACTTTGATATTGCCTTGCCTGATAAAGTACAGCGATACCAATAACAGTATGGTACATGTGCCATTCAATATGGCATTAAGCATGGGCAAATAAGGTGTAAAAGATGGCGCTACAGCGGGCCCCGGTATTAAATGCCTGTTGAGCAAAACTACCAGCGCAATCACCACTATGGTAATAACAGCTACAAAACGGAATATAAATTTATCAGACATAAATTAATCAATATAAGGCCTTATCAACTTTTCGCAGCTCTTCAGCTATCAGCACTTTAATTTCGTCGGTGAGGCGGTTAATATCATTGGTATTAGCCCCTGAGTAATATCCCCTGATGCGTTTTTCGGCGTCAATCAGGATCAGCTTATCACTGTAAATAAAATCGTCGTCACCGGCCTTCAGGGCATCAACCAAAAATCCCTTGCGGGCCAGGCTGTAAATTGAGGTAGTATCGCCGGTTAAAAACAGCCAGCGGTTTGATGCCGGTTTAAAGCTTTCGGCATATTTTTTTAAAACAGTTAATGAGTCACGCTGCGGATCAACCGTAATGGAGGTAAAATATACCATCTTGTTTTTACGGTAGGTATCAACAAGGTAACCTAAATTGCGGTTAATAGTGGCACAAACTGATGGGCAATGCGTATAAAAAAACCCAGCTACAAATATTTTTCCTTTAAACGCAGCTTCCGATACAGGTCTGCCATCCAGCCCTGTAAGCGTAAAGGGTGGCAGCTGGTGATAAATGGTATCGGGAATAAAGTTGCCATGAAACTTATGGCCTGTTTTGGCTACCACTTTGGGCCCGTAAATGGCGAGTGGTTTATACCTGTTTTTACCTTTAGCGGTGAGTAAATAATACAAAAATCCTGGTACTGCTAATATGAGCACCAGGACTGTAACTTTTTTCCACAAAGCGGCTTTCATTAAAAGAGCCTCAGGTCAACCCAGTGGTGGCTTTCATTTGTAAGTACCAGGATTAAACCGATTATGAACAGGATAGGCACAATGATAGATAATGCCAGACCCATTTTCTCGAATTTTAAGTGCATGAAGTATGCTACTATATAGAAAGCTTTAAACAGCGTTAAAACGATATAAACAGGATTAGCATATTTAATATCTAAATAACCATGGGGTACCAATAAGAGCGCTATAATAAACTCTACAGCAGTAATTGCCGACAAGATAAGAGCTACTTTTATTATCCTTCCCTTGGTCATTGATTGATGATCCCCACCATCGTGGTGAACCTCGTGTGATTCTGTTGACATATAATATTTTTTATACTAAGTAAAAGAATGTAAATACGAATACCCATACAAGGTCTACAAAGTGCCAGTAAAGGCCAACTTTTTCAACCATTAAATAGCTTCCGCGTTTTTCGTAAGTACCTAACAGTACGTTAACGGTAATAATGATATTGATGATAACCCCGGTAAATACGTGAAAACCATGGAAACCTGTTATGGTAAAGAATAAGTTTGCGAACTCCTGCGCGGTCATGTGCCTTGCAGCCTCGGTACCACCCTCGTTAAAGAACTTTCCTAACTCTTCTAAGGCAGGTGTACTACCCCACCAGAAACCTTCATGGTGCAGGTGTGTCCATTCTAAAGCCTGACAACCCAGGAACATGAAACCACCTATAACTGTAGCAATCATCCACCAGATCACTTCTTTTTTAGAATTACGATGACCGGCCTCAACAGCCAATACCATGGTAACTGAACTAAGGATCAGAATAAAAGTCATTATACCCACAAATACCAGTGGTGCTCCGCTATCCGTTACACCGGGTACCGATTGGAATACTTTATCTGCCGCGGGCCATACGCTTGCACTGAAACGTAAAGCACCGTAAGAAATCAATAACGACGAAAAGGTAAATGCATCCGACAGGAGAAAAAACCACATCATTATTTTTCCATACTCCACATTGAAAGGGGATCTCCCTCCTGACCACGGAGTTGTTTTTACTTCATCAATTTGTGATACTGCTGTACTCATTTGTACTTAATATATGGGTGTATTAATTTTGGTTCAAAAGTAAAAAAACATACAGATAAATCCATATAATTCCGAGAAAATGCCAAAAAATAGAGGTCATTTCCATTTTATAAAGGTTACGTACCTGCGGAACATTCCTGTATGAACCCGAAAGGGTATTTAACAATAACAATATTGCTGCAATAATGTGTGCTAAGTGCATCCCGGCAAACACATAAACAAACGTGCGGGACGCGTTAGTATCTACAAAGTAAACGTGCATTTTGTAGGTCAGCACGTACATGGCATAAACCTGCATAGCGAAAAAGGCAATGCCCAATGCAAACGTGAGCCATAAATACATGCGCTGTTTTGAAAACTGCAATGCCTTTGAAGCTTTTGAGGCTAAAAACAATGTACCGCTGCTTAGTACTATTATAATTGTGCTATATAAAAAAGCGCTGGGCATAATTACGTTAAGGCCATGCCCTTTACCCCCGCTATAAACGATAAACCCGCTGGTTAACGCCGCAAAAAACATAAACGAGGTGAATATAAATACCCACATGTTGAATTTTTTGGGTGCCAGATCAAGCCTGTCGTTGTCTTTCTGAATCTGAGCCATCATTTCGCGTTTCCTATAAAATCAAACAAAAACATTAACTGCACTATGGGCAAATACATAAACGAGCCAAACATTAACTTGCGGGCCGCCTCTATTTGCCGTGTACGTAACAAGCCAAAAGCCTGGTACAAGAATATTAAACTACATATTAAGGATACCCCGGCTAACCAATAACCTCCATGATGATAAAAATATGGTAATAAACTAACAGGTAACAATATTAATGTAAATATAAAGGTAATTACCGCACTTCCTAAATTGCGGTTACCAGTTGGCAGCAACCTAAAGCCGGCAAGCTTGTAATCATCATCCAAAACCCAGGCAATAGCCCAAAAATGCGGAAATTGCCATACAAATTGTATTGCGAACAGTATTAAGGCTATCTCGTCAATTCTTTCATGCGCGGCTACATAACCAATAAGCGGTGGCAAAGCACCCGGTATAGCACCCACAAATACAGCAATCGGTGATTTACGTTTTAACGGTGTGTAAGCAAACGCGTATAATAAAATAGAGAATACCGATAGTAATCCGGTTAACAGGTTAAGGCCCCCTAATAAATAAGTTCCGGCCATACCCATGCCCAAACCCAGAACAAGTGCCTGCCCGGTATTCATCTTCCCTGACGGAATCGGGCGGTCCATGGTGCGCTTCATAAGCTTATCCAGGTCCTTTTCAATGATCTCATTAAAAGCGTTGGCTGCCGATGTTACCAAAAAGCCCCCTACAATAAGTTTAACCCAGTTCACCCAATCAATATGGCCATTTGCCCTGCTGCCTATTAAAAATGATATGGATGCCGAAAACACCACCAAAAAGGTGAGTCTCAATTTAATCAGCTTTGAAAAATCACTCCAATTCATTTGCTTACTCCCCTAACGTTAACCGACTGATGTAAATTCAAAAGCAAATAAAACTGAGCCCCAAATATCAGGCTTGCTAAAACAATATGTGCTGCCTGCGCAAACGGAGGCAACGCCCAATATGATAATAATATACCTGTAACTATCTGCAGCATAATCATTAAAAATGTAAAACTCATTAACTGCTGCTGTATCGAATGCCTGCTGAACCGCTTGCGCAATAAAGCATATAACATAACATTAATGATAAATACCAATATGGCCATATCGCGGTGATGCAAAAATATATCGCCTGCGCTTGTGATCCAGTTGTTACGGTAGCCTCCCTGAAAATGTGTTGCTACGGCGTCAATCTTTTCCCTCACCTCGGTACCAAAAGCAATCTGTAAAATACTTAACAGCAAAGCAAGCACCATTACTATATATATAAATGGACTGGTATTTAATTTACCGCTACCTAGCACCCTGGCCCTGTGATAGGTATATATAACTACTGCCAATATGGCTAATGCCAGCAACATGTGTACAGTAACTATCCAGGCAACCAGGTTCGTTGATACCACTATTGAACCAAGCCAGGCCTGAAAGCCAACCAGTATTACGTTAAAGATGCTTAAAAGAGCTATTCTCTTGCTGCTTTTCCAGTAACCGAACGCGTATACAGCCGATAACAGCAAAAACAAACCAGATATGGCGCCTATGAGGCGGTTAATATACTCTGTCCAAGTTTTGCCCGCATTAAACTCTTCCGGGACAAGTATTGAGCGATCGTCGCGGATTCGTTTAGCCAGATCGCTGTAACCGAATACATCAAGTGTTTTAGCAAAACGCTGGTTTTTAGCCAGTCGTTTCTCCACATATTTTTGCTTGTAATCTTTAGGTAAATCTGCATTGGTTGTTGGCGGAATATATCTGCCAAAACACTTAGGCCAATCGGGGCACCCCATCCCGGAACCAGAACTACGCACAACTCCGCCAGCCAATATCAAAACAAAAAGTGTAATAATTGTTATGAGGTTGATCTTCTGGAATCTGTTTTTGGATGCGGAGATGCTCATTTAATGTGAGTAGTGGGTAGTGAGTGGTGAGCAGTGAGCGTCTTGTTATCAGACTTTGTTCACTCACCACTCACTACCCACCAATCACTCTAAAATATCAGCTAATTATTTTACTTGTTCGTTTGCTTTCAGCGTACTTGTATACTTGTTCAGCTCCTCCAAACCTTTAGGGTTATCTTCAAAATCATGCGGAAGATTTGAACTCATGGTTTGAGAATAAGGAACTGTTTGAGGTATATAATCTTCCTCGGCACCTGGCTTGCTGTAATCATAAGGCCAACGGTAAACAGTTGGTATTTCACCAGGCCAGTTGCCATGCAGGTGCTCTACAGGAGTAGTCCACTCCAGTGTATTTGACTCCCACGGGTTCTGAGTAGCTTTTTTGCCGATGAATATAGAAGATATAAAGTTATACAGGAATGCTACCTGTGCACAAGCGGCCATAATAGCTGCCCATGTAATAAAGGTATTTACTGTTAACCAGCGTTGCATGCTCACAAATTCGGTAAAGGCATAGTAACGGCGTGGTACACCGTCAAGGCCCATAAAGTGCATTGGGAAAAACACCAGGTAAGCACCAATAA
The DNA here is from genome assembly GCF_034262375.1 of Mucilaginibacter sabulilitoris. NCBI lineage: Bacteria > Pseudomonadati > Bacteroidota > Sphingobacteriia > Sphingobacteriales > Sphingobacteriaceae > Mucilaginibacter > Mucilaginibacter sabulilitoris. The sequence continues at coordinate 1,415,370 of NZ_CP139558.1, read as the reverse complement.
AAGTTAACCAGAAGTGCAGATAGCCCAATTTCTCGTCCATCATTTTTCCGAACATTTTAGGGAACCAGTGGTAAACACCGGCAAGCATACCAAATATAGCAGCAGAGCCCATTACCAGGTGGAAGTGAGCTACCACAAAGTAAGTATCGTGCAGGTTAATATCCAATGCAGCGTTACCCAGGAATATACCGGTTAAACCACCTGATATAAAGAATGACACCATTCCAATAGCGAAAAGCATAGCAGGTGTAAACCTGATATTACCCCGCCATAACGTGGCCAGCCAGTTAAATGTTTTTACCGCCGATGGTACCGCAATGATGAGCGTAGTGATCATGAACACGCCACCAAGGAATGGGTTCATACCGGTTACAAACATGTGGTGACCCCAAACAATGAATGATAATACGGTAATACCTATCAGTGAGTAAACCATCGCATGGTAACCAAAAATCGGTTTACGTGAGTTTACAGACATTACCTCAGATGAGATACCCATTGCAGGCATAATCACGATATACACCTCCGGGTGACCCAGGAACCAGAACAAGTGCTGGAACAAAATAGGGCTACCACCCTCATAAGGCTGCTGTACACCGTTCAGTACAATGTCTGAGAGGTAGAAGCTGGTACCAAAGCTGCGGTCAAATATCAATAATACAACACCTGCAACCAATACAGGGAATGCAAGGATACCCAGGATAGCGGTAAGGAATAAAGCCCATACAGTTAAAGGCATCTTCCAAAGATCCATACCCTTTGTACGCATGTTTAATATAGTACTTACGTAGTTGATACCACCCATTAATGATGATGCCACAAACAGTACCATACTGATAAGCCATAGCGTCATACCCTCACCCGAACCCGGCATAGCTTTTGGCAGCGCGGATAGCGGCGGGTAAATAGTCCAGCCGCCACTGGCAGGCCCCTTTTGCACAAAGAATGACGACAGCATAATAACACTGGCTAAAAAGAAGAACCAGTATGACAACATGTTCATAAAAGGCGATGCCATATCACGGGCACCAACCTGAAGAGGTATCAGCAAGTTGGCAAAGGTTCCGCTCAAACCGGCTGTTAACACAAAGAATACCATGATAGTACCGTGTATGGTAACCAGCGACAAGTAAAAGTCGGCACTGATGCGCCCGTTAGGTGCAAAGCGGCCAAGCAATGTAGTTAACAAAGGGAATGTTTTATCAGGATAGGCTAACTGGATCCTGAAAAGGATAGATAATATCATTGCAATAACTGCCATGGTAATCCCTGTAATCAGGAATTGCTTGGCAATCATTTTATGATCCATGCTAAATACGTATTTAGACAGGAAAGTTTCGTTATGATGATGTTCGTGACCGTGATCGTCGTGATGTGCTACTCCGTGGTCGTGAACTGCTAATGTTGACATATCGCTTATCTTTCTATATTAATTATTTAACGCTAACCTATTTTGTGACTCTGTTTTTGGCTGATCTGCAGCGGCAAAATGTAATTCCTTTCTTAACTGATCAGATAAATAAGGTTTTTGCCTTGACAACCAGGCCTGGTATTCAGATTCGGTAACTACACGAACAACCTTTTGCATGTTGTAGTGACCGCCACCGCATATTTTATTACAATAAACTAAGTATTCAAATTTAGGATCGTCAAGTTTAGTACGCATTTGCGCAGTAGTAATAGTAGGCGTAAACTTAAAGAAGGTAGGTAATCCCGGTACTGCGTTAAGCTGAACCCTGAAATGAGGCATGTAAACAGAGTGTATTACATCAAGTGCCTGTATATTCAATCTTACTGATTTATTAACAGGCAGATACATGGTATCAACAGCTAAATCATCAAAGCTGCTTTTCTTTTTAAAGTTAACACCTAACTTATTGGCTGCAGATACTAATTTGAAATCTTTAGGTCCTAACTTACCATCTTTGCCCGGGTAACGTAGTTCCCATGCAAACTGATGTCCGGTAATATCAACGTTGATAGAAGCGGCCTCACCTTTGGCATCGGTATTATCCATAATTTTTTGCCAGGTGAAAAAGCCAAACACAACCAATATAGTTAAAACAATAGCAGGCGCTATAGTCCAAACCTTTTCAATGGTATTATTATGCGGCAGGAAGTGTGCCCTGCGTTTTTCAGAATGCCTGTACCCAAATAAAAATCCAAACAGTAATATCTGGGTTGCAAAAAACACTATCATGGTTAAAACGGTAGTGACGGTAAACATCTCATCAATTTTAACTCCATGAACTGACGCGGCCTCTGGTAAAGTCATGCTGCCCTGTACGGTAAATGACCAGTAAGCACCATATAAGCCGGCCAATAAGAATACCAGGCAAACTACGGCCATGATGGTATTCCACTTGATACCTTTTTTGCCTTGTATTTTGAGTGTAAGGTCATATATCTTCAGGATTTTACCTATTACAGCTACACCAAGGCATACCAGGAAAAACAGGAGCAAATAATACGCAACACCGGCCCAGTCAACCTGTGGGGCATCTGTTTGGCCACCGGCACCGGCAGCTGCTTCAGTTTGCGCCATAAGCAAATTTGTACCCATGAGCGTAAACGCCGCGAAGAATGATAGTAACTTTTTAGAATTTATAAATTTTCTGAATCCCATTTTAATGTCAGTTTGGTATTCTGTATTTTGATGCAAAAATAACAATTATTATATGTGATGATGAAGGCTCTCCTGCAAGAACGGATGTTTTTTAGGGATAAGCGATTTGAATTTGCTTAAAGCATTCAACACCAAGAATGTAAATAAGCCTGCAAATCCTATAAACATACCTATTTCTATAGGAGTGATCTGTGACCACCATTCGCCATGTATGCCTACGGTACCCGGCATTATCATCACAAAATAATCAAGCCAGTGACCTAATATCAGTATAATACAGGTAGTTTTTAATACGCTTGTTGCCCGTTTTGAATCACGTGACATGATGATAAGTAACGGCGCCATAAAGTTCAATATGATGCTTAGCCAAAACCATGGTTTAAATTCAGGCTCCCATCTTTTAAAGAAATATACCGACTCTTCTGGTAAGTTGGCATAGTAAATAAGTAAGAACTGTGCAAACCATACATAAGTCCAGAATATAGAGAAGCCAAACATCAACTGGCCCAGGTTATGTAAGTGATCTTGTGTGATCCATTGCATATAACCTTTTTGCCTTAACAATATAATGGTAAGCGTAATAACTGCTAAACAGCTCACCCACATGGCGGCAAAGTTATACCAGCCAAACATAGTTGAGAACCAATGTGCCTCTAATGACATTACCACATCAAATGAAAACAGGGGTTGAGTAAATCCAAATATCACCAGGAACGCTGCCGAAATAGTAAAGCTCTTTTTGTAGTAAAACAAACCGCCCATTTCATCCTCAGTGTTAGAGTATTTTGAAAGCAACCAGCCAAAAATGGTATACGCACCTAAAAACGCAATTAAGCGGATAAAAAAGAACGGTACATTTAAAAAGCCCGATTTACCTGCTAAAATAGGGTCATAGTTTTCGCTGCCTGGCGTTGTTACACCTGGTGCATGCCATATTTTATATAAAAAGGGTGCAACAACTTGTTTACCCTCTACCTCGGTAGTATGGGTTGTAAACAAGCCAGCCGCTATTATAACTATTAATGTTACCGCAGCTATTGGCAATACCTTGGCAAATGCCTGTGGTACACGCAGTAAAGAAGCTGACCAACCGGCCTGCGCCACATACTGCAGCGCGCAGAAAAATACACCGGCCGTACAAACGCAGGCAAAGTAATAACCGCACAGCAATAAGTTGGCAAATGTACGCTCACCGTAACCGGCTAAAAAGCCACCAATTATGGTTACCACGCCAATAACTATGGCGGCTAAGCTCAATGTTTTTGCCTGTCCGGAAAATTCAAATTGCTCGTCAAAACTATTGTGAGTCTTCATTCAATTCTAATTCTTATAAAGTTTGTAAATGGTGAACATACATGATCACTTTCCAGCGCTCTTCAGGAGCCAGCTGCGAAGCGTAAGATCCCATGGCATTTACACCGTAAGTAATGGTATGATATATTTTACCGTCTGTTAAGTCTTTCATAGCGCCACCGCGTGATGATTGGCCTTTTGAATATGATGGCGGCGGTGGATAACCGTGCTGCACTACCAAACCATCGCCCTGACCAGTAATACCATGGCAAGGTGAGCAAAAATGCTCAAACAAAATTTTTCCATCTTTATAGTTAGCCTGGGTTTGTGCTATTACGCTTTTAACCTCAACGCTTGCCAGTTCATAACCGTCTTTTGTGTTAGGATAATCAAACCTGGTAAAGCCTACCGGTATAGTTCCGGCCGGTGGTACCTGCGCTGTTTTTCCGTCCTTAAAATTCGGATTCTTTTGATCCGGATCGTATGCGATGTGCTCATACATATTAGGGGCGTACTCCCATCCGGTACTCCTCTTATCCTTGCACGATGTAACTACAATCGAAGCAGCGATAATGATAACTATTGTTCCTAATATTCTAAATTTATTCATAGCTAACATATTTTCTGTCGTTATGCTTAACTTCACTTGCTCCTGCTTCTTTTAATATATTGGTTATATCCTCGTGTGGTATGTTTCCTTTTGCGTCAATAGCAATTACAAACTTGTCGTTAGTTGCTCTCAGGTCCATTACCCTTGGCGCACGGCCCGGGAAAAGGTGCGTGGCGAAAAAGAAGGTAAAGGCCATACCGTACGAAGCGAACAGTACTGTCCACTCAAAAGTTACCGGGATAAAATCAGGGATAGCAAAAGCATTCTTACCGCCGATGTCCATAGGCCAATCATGTACCAGGAAGTAATAAACCAATGTAAAAATGGTTGTACCGCCCATGCAGCCGAACATAAAGGCCGCATAACCTAATCTTGAATCTTTTACTCCCAGCTTAGCGTCAATACCGTGGATAGGCATTGGCGTGTAAACATCATAAATAGGGACACTATTTTTTTGTAGTTTGTCAATCCCGTGCATCATTTCATCGGGATCATCAAAAACGCCTAATATATATTTGGTGCTGCTCATCAGTTATTATGCTTTTTCGTATTCAGAATGGTCAACGCTATCAAATTTGATTAAATTCTCTTTGTAGAACTCAACGTGACTTTCGTCAAAATGGCCTTCTTCTATTTGTTTTTTCTTAGCTTGTTCACTCGCGCTCTTCAGCAGCAGTTTCACTTCGGCTATTGCCACAGCGGGCATCACCCTGATGAACAACAGGAACATGGTAAAGAATATACCGATAGAGCCAATAAACACACCCACATCTATCCATGTTGGATAAAACATAGCCCAGCTTGAAGGAAGGTAATCGCGGTGTAATGAAACAACGATGATCACAAAACGCTCAAACCACATACCTATGTTCACGATGATAGAAAGCACCCATGAAATAGGGATGTTTGTTCTTACTTTTTTCGACCACATCATCTGGGTCATCAATACGTTACAGCCATACATCATACAGGCAGCCCACCAATACGGACCAATAAACCTGTTTAAGAATGTATACTGCTCATACTCGCCGCCAGAATAGTAAGCGATAAAGAACTCAGTAATATATGCCACACCTACTACCGAACCCGTTACCAGAATAATTTTATTCATGGATTCAATGTGGAACATGGTGATATAGTTTTCTAATCCCAACACTTTACGGGTTACCAGCAGCAGAGTTTGCACCATGGCAAAACCTGAGAAGATAGCTCCCGCAACGAAGTATGGAGGAAAAATGGTTGTGTGCCATCCCGGTTCAAGCGATGTGGCAAAGTCCATGGATACAATGGTGTGTACCGAAAGTACCAGTGGTGTTGATAAACCTGCCAGGATTAATGACACGGTTTCAAAACGTTGCCAGGTTTTAACAGAGCCTGTCCAGCCGAATGATGCTACCGAGTAAATACGGCGGCGGATACCTGTAGCACGGTCACGGATAGAGGCCATATCAGGTAATAAACCTGTGTACCAGAATACCAGTGAAACCGAGAAGTAAGTTGATATCGCGAATACGTCCCAGATAAGCGGCGAGTTAAAGTTAACCCATAAAGAACCGTACTGATTTGGTAGCGGAAGCGAGTAAACTGCCATCCACGGACGGCCCATGTGCGCACCGATATAAGTGGCCGCACAAATTACCGCAAAGATCGTCATCGCCTCGGCCGAGCGGTTAATGGAGTTACGCCAGTTTTGACGGAACAGTAACAATACAGCTGATATAAGCGTACCGGCGTGACCAATACCTACCCACCATACGAAACCGGTGATATCCCAGGCCCAACCTACTGTTTTATTTAGCCCCCATGATCCGATACCGAACCAGAATGTGTAGCTGATGGAAAACACCCAAAGCATTGCGCCCAATGAAGCTACAGTAAAGCCGATCCACCAGGCTTTCCCTGGCATATTTTCTACGGGGCGTAAAATATCGTCAGTAATCTGACCGTAGGTAATGTTTTTACCCGTTATTAACGGTTCCCTTATTATTGATTCACTATGAGATGCCATATATTTTAATCTCTGTATATAAAAATTTTAAGCCTCTAATTCAGATACGTTTCTAATTTTTGTCTGATAACCAATGCCAGGCTGTACGTTCAGCTCTTCAAGCACGTAGTAAGTTCTTTCGCTCTTCAGTGCTTTTGAAACTTCAGAGTTAGGATCATTTCTGTTACCGAAAACAATAGCGTTTGCTGAACATGTTTGCTGACAAGCCATTTTGATTTCGCCATCCTTAAGAGGACGTTTTTCCATTTTAGCTTTCAGTTTACCTGCTTGTATACGTTGTACGCACATTGAGCACTTTTCCATTACCCCACGGAAACGGGTTACAACATCCGGGTTTAACACCAGTTGAGTATGCTCATTGTTCAGGTAGTTATCAAAACGAGAATCGTTCCAGTAGTTGAACCAGTTAAAGCGGCGTACTTTGTAAGGGCAGTTATTTGCGCAGTAACGTGTACCTACGCAACGATTATAAGCCATCTGGTTTAAACCTTCTGATGAGTGAACGGTAGCCAGTACCGGGCAAACTGTTTCGCACGGAGCGTGGTCACAGTGCTGGCAAAGCATTGGCTGATGTACTACTGTTACATGATCAAAAGCCTCATCTTCCAGTTTGGCTATCTCATACTCTTCAGTAACCGATTCGTCTTTTTCCTGGTAGCTGTAGTAGCGGTCGATACGTATCCAGTGCATTTCGCGGCGGCGGCGTACTTCGTCTTTACCTACAACAGGTATGTTATTTTCTGCGCTACAGGCAACCACACAGGCACCGCAACCAGTACAGGCATTCAGGTCGATAGCCATAACCCAGTCATAAACAGGGCGGTCATGGCTTGGAATATCCCACATGCTTTCCTCATCGTAGTTTTTGTGTCCGCCTTCGTTACCGCTGTGTATAGCCGGGTTCTTTTTGTATTCAGAGAACTTGGCTTCGCGGATGATACTGCGACCTTCGTAAGTGTGGTGCGTTTGTGTTTGCGCAAGCGGCGATTTGATTTTTGTAGTCTCAAATGAGGCAACAGCTGTGGTTTGAAATGTTCCATTACGGAAGCTGTAGAAAGGATAAACGTTTTTACCTACGTTATCACCTACCGGACCAGCCTGTGTGCGGCCGTAACCAAGCGCTATAGAGATGGTGCCCTGAGCCTGGCCTGGCTGAGCCAGTACAGGTACATCAACAGTTACACCGTTTACGGTTACTTTAACTACATCACCTTCTTCAAGTTTTAATTTCTTGATATCGGCAACAGATATAGCGGCAACGTTATCCCAGGTAACTTTAGATACCGGATCTGGCAACTCCTGCAACCATGGGTTGTTGGCACGTTTACCATCGCCAATAGCTTGTGATTGGTAAACCTGTAATTCATATTTTCCTTCGGGAGCTGCAAGTGAGCTGCTATGGCCTAAAATAGTTTGGGCAACAGCATTCAGGTCGCGGCTAAAAGTATAAGTTCCCGGGGTATTGGCAGGTGTTTGAATAAAACCAGTTTGCAATAAGGTTTCCCAGCCTTTTTGGCCAGATAAACCACCTTTTGGCAGTAGGTTGGTATTCCAGACATTACGTACGTAAGTGTAATAATCTTTAACCGCGTTAGCAGACCATACTAATAAGCTATGCTCGGCTTGGCGGGTATTGTAAACCGGGTTAATGGTTGGCTGTACTACAGTGTAGTAACCTTCCAGCGCGTTAGCATCGCCCCATGACTCCAGGTAATGGTGGTTTGGCGCTATTACGTTTGATAATCCGGCTGTTTCATCTTCATGATCAGCAAAGGATACTTTTAAACGTACTTTGTTAAGGGCTGCTTTAAAATCAGCGCCTTTAAAGTAATCATAAGCAGGATTAACGTTCAGGAACAATACAGCCCCTACATCACCGCGGGTCATTTCGCTTACAAACTCAACAAACTCGGCATCGTTACCTGCGTATTGTTTTGATGGGTTATCCAGGTCAATTGTAGTACCGTAGCTGCCCAGCAAGGAATTGATAGCGTTAACCAAAACCTGTGTAGCCACATCGTTTGAACCTGCAACTACCAAAGCTTTTCCTTTAGCGGCAACCAATTCTTTTGCTGCTAAGGTAATAGCGTTATCAACCGCTTTGCTGCTTAGTTTTTTTGAACCTGGCAAAGTAGTACCCGAAATAGCATTGTAAAGGCTTATGATTGCCAAACCTTCTTCTGATGGTTTTACAGGGTAACGGTTATCGGCATTGGTACCTGTCATGCTCATACCGCTCTCAAACTGGATGTGACGTGACATCTTTTTGTTTTGAAGCGATTTATTGTTACGGTTGGATACGTACTGACGGGTGAATTCTTCGCCAGAGATCCATGATCCAAGGAAATCGGCCCCGAAGCTTACTATAACATCGGCCTTATCAAAATTGTAGTGAGGCAATACGGCTTTACCAAAGCTGTTTTGGTTGGCCTGTATAATACCTGTATAAGATACCGCGTCGTAATTGATATGTTTAGTGGTTGGGTACTGCGCAATAAAATCGGCTATAACCGCTAAGGTAGACGGGCTGTGAACAGTTGATGTTACCAGGCGAATGGCTTTGCCTGCAGCTTTAACAGCGGCAAGTTCTTTAATTACAAAGGCGTCAATTTCTGACCATCCTGCATCGCTGCCGTTTAGTTTAGGATCTTTTAAACGGTTTACATCATACAGGTCCAGTACCGAAGCCTGTGCCTGTGCGCTTAAACCACCTTTTGCAAAAACATCATTAGGGTTGCCTTCTACCTTAATAGGGCGGCCTTCACGTGTTTTAACCAAAATGGCCTGTCCCTCATAACTTGAAGAGTAGTAGTTAGCTACACCAGGTGTAACCTCTTCTGGCTTTATAAGGTAAGGGATTGATTTATGTACGGGTACTCGCTGACAGGCAGCCAGTGTTACCGCGCCAACACCAAAGCCAAGCGCCTTTAAAAAGTCGCGGCGGGGAGTTTTGGCAGATAAACCATCACCGCTAAGCACTTCCTCAATTGGAATTGGTTCGGCAAATTCGTTTTTATTTTTCTCAACAAATTCTGGTGTTCTGTTTAGTTCTTCTAAACCTTTCCAGTATTTTTTATTGCTGTCCATTTAAGCTATATAAACTGTAATGCTAAATTCTTATTTATTAATAGTGACACTTACCGCACTCGATACCACCCAATACCGCGGCAGTAACTTTCTCGCCCTTCTTGATCTTATCGTGAGCAGCAAGTATGCTATCATAGTAAGCGTTTCCTTTACCGTTAACTTCGGTACGTTTGTGGCACTGTATACACCATTTCATGGTAAGCGGTGAATATTGTTTAACCTCTTTCATGGTTTCAATAGGACCATGGCAGGTTTGACATTTAATACCGCCAACTTTTACGTGTTGTGAGTGATTAAAGTAAGCCAGATCGGGCAGGTTGTGAACGCGTATCCATTGGATAGGTTTAGCCGCGGTGCTGTCATACTTTTGTGTTTTAGGATCGTACCCTAACGCGTCATATATCTTATGTATTTCAGGCGACTCGGTTTTAACAACCTTGTGGCAGTTCATACATACGTTTAATGATGGTATAGAAGCATTTTTTGATTTGTATGCACCGGTATGGCAATATTGACAATCAATTTTCATGGTACCGGCATGCAGTTCATGCGAGTATTTGATAGGCTGTACCGGTTGATAGTTGGTGTGCACGTTGGTGTTCCACAACGTAACCCAGCCCCAGCTGCCCATAGCAATCGTACCACATAGTATAATAAAGAATACCAGTTTCTTATTTTTGAGGATCTGTTTAAGCAGGTCTTTCTTGGCAGCTTTTGCAGCAGCTTCTTCGGCAGTTGGTTCAGCTTCGTCTTCAATTATAACACCTTTACCTTTTAACAGCAAGCGCTCTAAAGTAGCTACTACCCTGTTTAATACCAGTATTACGATGAACGCGATAACGATAACACCAATCAGCCCCCAGATAACCATGCTGCTTGGGCCGGTTTCTGCAACCGCAGCGTTTGCTCCGCCAGCACCGCCACCTTTGGCTTTTTCTTCCTGCATGGTTTTCCACTCGCCGCGTGCATAGGCTATAACATTAGTTACATCAGCGTCGGAAAGCTCGGTGAATACCGTCATGCCGGCCTGGTTAAACTTGTTGTAAATAGCTAAGGCCTTAGGATTTTTAGCCGCGATCAACGCCTGGTTGTTCTGGATCCACTGGATTAGGTACTTGTCATCCGTTTCTTCGGTAAGCTGCGGCCCCAGCGCAGGACCAATTAATTGCTGATCGATTTTATGACAGGCAGTACATTTGGCTTTGAAGATCGCTTCGCCTTTAGCCACATCGGCTTGTGCATAAGCATTTGAAAAACCCCAAAAAGCAAACCCGGCAATGATCAGAACCGACCTTGAGAATTGTTTAAAAATCAATGAGAAATTTCTCATAAAGTGTATTTATGCTAAATAATTTTTATATTAATGTTTGAAACCGCTGTATAGATGTAATTCTATCTGATTATTTCAGGCACAAAAGTAAAATTTATTACAGTATCGCTGACACATAAATGACAGTAACCTATAATTTATAATCGTTCTAAATAACTTCAAAAAGCCCTTTAAACAACATAGGCAGGCTTTTTGATTGACGGCGCAATTTTTTCAATTGTCAATTGCACCGTCAACTTATTGAAAATTTAAATTATTGTTTTAATATCCAGGCAAATATCAGTGGTGCAACAATTGTAGCGTCGCTCTCCACAATAAACTTAGGCGTATGTATATCCAGTTTGCCCCAGGTTATTTTTTCATTAGGTACAGCGCCTGAGTACGAGCCGTAAGAAGTTGTTGAATCGGATATCTGGCAGAAGTAGCTCCAGAACGGAACATCATGCATCTCCATATCCTGGTAAAGCATCGGCACAACACATATCGGGAAGTCGCCGGCAATACCACCACCTATCTGGAAAAAGCCAATGCCCTTGCCCGATGAGTTTTTGGTATACCAGTCGGCAAGCCAGGCCATGTATTCAATACCACTTTTCATGGTAGATGCCTTAATTTCGCCTTTAATTATGTACGATGCAAAAATGTTGCCCATGGTGCTGTCTTCCCAGCCTGGTACAACAATTGGCAGGTTTTTTTCGGCAGCGGCCAGCATCCATGAATTTTTAGGGTCAATTTCATAATATTGTTCCAACTCACCGCTCAGCAATATTTTATACATGTACTCATGCGGAAAATAACGCTCACCGCTGTTATCAGCATCTTTCCATATTTTATGGATATGTTTTTGCAAACGGCGGAATGCTTCCTCCTCCGGGATACAGGTATCGGTAACTCGGTTATAATGATTTTCAAGCAGGTCCCACTCTTCCTGCGGGCTCAGGTCGCGGTAATTAGGCACCCTTTTGTAGTGCGAGTGCGCTACCAGGTTCATAATATCCTCTTCGAGATTGGCGCCGGTACACGAAATGATGGCTATCTTATCCTGGCGGATCATCTCGGCCAGCGAAATACCCAGTTCTGCCGTACTCATAGCACCGGCAAGGGTAACCATCATTTTGCCGCCCTCGTCAAGGTGCGTTTCATATCCCTTTGCCGCATCCATTAATGCTGCCGCGTTAAAGTGCAGATAGTTCTTTTCAATAAACTGCGAAATAGGTCCTCTTGTGATGCTCATAGTATATCAATAAAATTCGGTGCAAAAGTAGGCATTTTTATAATGTGTAGATAAGTGGATTTTTGTCTGAACCGGGATTTTTATCTGCACATTTGAAATCCGCACATTTGCATACCCGCGCATTTGCACATTTGAAATCATATATTTGCCACCACATACCCTATGAAAAAAATACTTACTACTCTGCTTATTATTATAAGTGTACAAACTGCTTTTTCGCAAACTCACCTGCTGCCCAAATTCATCAGGAAAATGTATTTTGATAAAGATACAACCCGCAAAAGCAGCTTTGTTATCTTGCCTGTATTGAGTTCGGCGCCCGAAACAGGCCTGGAAGCAGGCGGCGCAGGTTTGTATTCTTTTTATACCGATACGGCCAGTCGCAATACCCGTGTATCAAATATTTTTGGCTATGCCACCATTACCACCAAAGGGCAAAACCGCCTTAGCCTGAGCACCAGCTACTGGACACCGCAAAACAAATATCATTATACCGCCGGCATTGGCTATATCAATTTCCCGTTTGATTTTTATGGTATAGGCAACAACACCGTTAAAGCCAATAAAGACCGTATTGGGCAAAAAAGATTGAAAATAAACTTTGCCGCCGAAAAAAAGGTTGCTGATAATTTTTATGTAGGACTGGTTGCGGGCGGCGATCATTACAGTTTTAGCGACGGCCAGCCTAAAAGTATTTTTTATACAGATCCGCGGGTGCAGTTCAGGGATGGGGGCACCAGCATATATGTTGGGCCAAGTCTTATTTTTGACAGTCGTAACAATAACACCTATACTACCCGCGGCGCGCTCATCAGCACGTCGCTTCAACTAACCAAAGGTATATCGGGTTTTGATTATAAAGGAGGCTTTTTCAATATAGAGTACACCCAGTTTTTTTTAATCACTAAAAAATTGGTACTGGGAATAGATATTCAGGACCAAAGCATGATTGGCGGACAATCGCCATTTTTCCTACTCCCGGCTATGGGCAACGACGAGATTATGCGCGGATACTACAATGGCCGTTACCGCGACCGCAACCTTACCGTTGGCCAAACAGAACTGCGCTACCGACTGAACGACCGCATAGGTATTGTTGGATTTGTAGGTACCGGCGAGGTATTTAATAAAGATTTCAGCTTCAGCGAACTTAAACCGAACTATGGTGGCGGCCTCCGTTACTTTTTTGATATAGAAAAAGGCCTGAGTATACGTGCCGATTACGGCGTTGGCCAAAAAGTTGCCGGCGAAGCCCGTCAAAGTGGTTTTTATGTAGGTTTAGGGCAGGCGTTTTAGGCGAGGAGGTGGTACGTTTTACGTAATACGTTGTACGCATAAAAACGTATCACGTCAAACGTATAACATACCACTTACTAATATCTGATCAGAAAGTGCTCCTTTTCGGCCCGGCCAGGTTTAAACAATACCAGCCCTATCCAAAACAGGTCGACCGTTACCGTAACCTGCGGATGTGCCTTGATCTGTGCCCAGGCCTCTTTCATCCCTTCGCTCCAGTATATATCATCAAATATGAGCAGGGTGCCTTCATGCACTTTTGGCAGGCACCATTCAAAATATTTGAGGGTAGCATCTTTCTGGTGGTTACCGTCGACAAACACAAAGTCGAGCTTATCAAGCTTATCAATTACCCCGGGCAGGTTGTCATCAAAATTACCGGTTATCAGGTCGATGTTATTTAAACCTGCCTGCTCAAAAGTTTCGCTGGCCACACCCGCCGTTTGCGGACAGCCCTCCATGGTATAGACCTTAGCGTTTGGCACCGCCTTTTGCAGGTAAAGCGTAGTTATACCCAGGCAAGTGCCCAGCTCAATAATATTACGAGGTTTAAAATACGCCGCCAGCCGGTAAAGCAACTGAGCAAGCTTTGGTTGTTTGAGCGCATTCGCTGCGATGCTCTTTATTTGTTTTTGCCGGTTATTGTTCAGGTGTGAACCCGCACCCAAATCGGTTATGGTGATCACGCGATTGTCAACAAGTAACTTTTTGCGTATATCTTCAATTTCGTGGTATACTTTTTGGCCGGCATAATCGTAAATTACAGTATCAACCAGCTTGTAAACAAATGGAGAGTGTAAGCCGTGCCTGTTTTTTGCCCTGAGGCGGTGCAACAGGTAATCCTTAACGAACCTAAAATTTAACATCGCTGTAAAAATAAATAAAGGTTTAGTATTTTAGCGTTACGGCGTATGATTAATCCCACTGAAGTAAATTCCCTGATCCGCTTGCTCGACGACCCCGACGTTGAGATATATGAGCATGTGCATGATAAACTAATGTCATACGGCGTAGAGGCCATTGCCTACCTCGAATCGGCATTTGAGCAGGCTTTTGACGCCATACAACAGGAGCGCATTGCCAACCTGGTACACGAAATACAGTTCGGCACCCTGAAAAATGATCTCAAATTATGGCACCAGAGCGGGGCTTTTGACCTGCTACAGGGCATCCTGATCATTAACCGCTACCAATACCCCGACCTCGACGAGCAAAAGATCATTAACCAGGTAGAAGGTATTAAACGCGACATCTGGATACAGATGATGCACGAGGCCAGTCCCAAAGAGCAAATAAAGCTGATTAACCATGTGTTTTATAACATATATGGTTTTAGCGGCAACACATCCAATCACCTCGACCCGCAAAACAGCTATCTGAGCCAGGTGCTCGAAACAAAAAAAGGCAACCAGATATCATTGGCCATTATTTACTCTGTAATTGCCCAGAAACTGGATATACCTGTTTATGGTGTAAACTTGCCGCAGCACTTTATTTTAGCCTACCTTGACGAAAGCCAGCAAAGTGAGTTTGAAAGCAACATTCTATTTTACATCAACGCGTTTAACAAGGGGTTTATCTTCGGCCGGCGCGATGTGGATATGTTCCTGAAGCAGCTGAACCTGAAGTTTGATAAGCAGTTTTATGAACCATGCTCCAATACTGAGATCATTAAAAGGGTGATCCGCAACCTCATCAGTGCTTACGAAAACTTAGGCGCCATGGAAAAGGTTGACGAAATGAACGAGCTGCTGGCCATACTCGAATAACACTCCCCCCACCCTTATGACGAATACCCCTTTAGATGATATCATTACACCGCGACTGATACTTCGCCTCATGAGTACTGATGTTATTGAGGCGTGCCTGGCCGGTAACCTGCGGAGTGCGGGCAATTTGCTTGGCGCCGGTATACCCAAAGAACTGCTGGAACATACCAGCAGTTTCAGATACGGCCAGCAACAATTGGATAGCGATTCGGATTATTTCCCATGGTCGGCAAGGGCCATTATATTGCCGGAGGAGAAAGTAATGATAGGGATGATCCGTTTTCATACCCGCCCTGATCCTGAATACCTGCATACTTACGTGCGGGATGCGGTTGAACTGGGTTATCGTATTTTTACTGGGTACAGAAGGCTTAACTACGCAACCGAAGCATTAAAGGCAATGATGACCTGGGCGCAAGGTAATTTTGGTGTTCAGAAGTTTGCGGTATCCATATCGCCTGACAACACACCGTCACTCCAATTGGTAACCCGCTTAGGTTTTATAAAAATTGGTGAGGCTATGGATGAGTTGGATGGGATGGAGTATGTTTTTTTATATATTAAAAATTCATAAAGCACTTACGAAGTTTAATATTTCCCATAACTATTTTTCCAAATCTCTGTTTAAGATTTCGGTTATTCTTCCATTCCCTATTATTCTCGCCCCTTCCCTAAATTCAAAATCAAGCCCAACATACAGCTTTTTCTCAAAAAATTGAGGTGACGCAAGAGCTATTTTAGCAAGAATCATTTCCCCCGGATAAACAATATCTTTATTTAAAAATGTTTGTTGTCCTGAAGTTTGCATATTGCTAAAAGCAAACTTAACTTGTGGTCGATAGCCCGAAAAAGCAGGTGTTGATCTCCCCCCATCTTCGGCAGAAAGGTATGTTAATTCAGCAATGAAGTCTATTTCTTTCATAGCAGTTTATCAATGACAGCCTTACGAAATTTTTAAAAACTTCGTAAGGCTGGAATGTATCCTACTTCCCCTTCAAAAATCCGTTTTCATCAAGCCAGTTGGCGGCCCAGTCAAACCATTTGCCTTTGTTTTTGGAGTTGTTCAAGCCAAATCCATGTCCCCCTTCCTGAAACACGTGCATTTCGGCTTTTACATGGTTTTTGAGCAGGCTATCATAAAACATCAGGCTGTTTTGCACCGGTACAGTCTTATCGTCCTCGGCATGTACCAAAAATGTAGGAGGTGTATTGGCAGTAATTTGTTTTTCGTTGGAGTACAGATCAACCTGCGCTGCCGATGGTGTTTTACCGATCAGGTTTTCGCGCGAACCCACGTGTGAAAATTCGCCAAAGGTGATTACCGGGTAAATGAGCATCATAAAGTCAGGGCGTACGCTGACGTTGTTATTTTCAATTACCGGTTTGTCAAAATGCGTTCCGGCGGTTGAGGCCAGGTGCCCTCCTGCCGAGAAACCAATAATACCTATTCTGTTCGGATCAACACCCCATTCGACGGCGCGTTTACGTACCGTCATGATAGCGGTTTGCGCATCCTGCAGCGGACCGATGGATTTGTCCTTCATAATATCATCACTGGGCAGGCGGTATTTTAAAACAAAAGCGGTTACTCCTATTTTGTTAAACTCCTGCGCAATGGCAGTGCCCTCATGCGCCGAGGCTAATATAGAATAGCTACCACCCGGACAAACCACGATAGCAGCTCCGTTAGCGGTACCTTTTGCCGGCAAGTAAGGGGTTATTGTAGGATCGGTTACTTTACTGATATGAAAATCTTTACTCGTATTTTCTACATAAGCGGCTGGTGCAGTCTTTGAATTGGGTACACCGTTTGGATAAAGTACGATGGGTTTTTCCTGGCTGTAAGCCATAGTGGTTGCAACAGTTAAAATAAGGGCCGATAAAATAATTTTCATACGTTAGGTTATAAAGCTGGTTGAGCCAAAACTACAATATTTTGAATCTGAAACAAAAAACGGTGCTATCAAAACTGACAGCGCCGTGTATCTTTTTAATTACAAATGAGTTAGCTTTTGGGCCCGCCAAATTCCATCAGGTAGGCTTTCAGAAAATCGTTGAGTTCACCGTCGAGTACCGCTTGCGCATTTGAAGTTTCATGGTCAGTACGCAAGTCTTTCACCAGTTTGTACGGATGTAAAACATAGTTGCGGATTTGTGACCCCCATTCTATTTTCTTTTTATTGCCTTCAATGGTATTGGTGATCTCCATGCGTTTGCGCATTTCAATTTCATACAATTGCGATTTCAATAAGCGGATGGCATTATCCTTATTCTGTAATTGCGAGCGCGACTCCTGGTTTTTTATAATAATGCCCGAAGGTTTGTGATATAAACGCACCGCGGTTTCTACCTTGTTCACATTTTGCCCGCCTGCACCGCCCGAGCGGAAGGTTTCAAACTCGATATCGGCAGGATTAATGTCGATCTCAATAGTATCATCAACCAGCGGATAAACATATACCGACGCGAATGACGTATGGCGCTTGGCATTAGCATCAAAAGGTGATACCCTCACCAGGCGGTGTACACCGTTCTCGCCTTTTAAATAGCCGTAGGCAAAATCACCTTCCAATTGCAGGGTTACGGTTTTAACGCCAGCCACATCACCGGGCTGATAATCCTGCTCGGTAACCTTATAGCCGTTCTTTTCGCCCCACATAATGTACATACGCATGAGCATGCCAGCCCAGTCGCAGCTTTCGGTACCGCCAGCACCCGCTGTAATTTGCAATACGGCATTAAACTGGTCTTCTTCGGCCGAGAGCATGTTTTTAAACTCCAGTTCTTCAACCACCTTAATGGCCTGGTTATACTGCTCCTGCATTTCGGCCTCAGTAGCATCACCGGCCTGGTAAAATTCAAAAAGCACGCCAGTATCATCAATTACCGATGCTACCTTCTGAAATTCATCTGTCCAAACTTTTTTTGTTTTGATGGATGCCAGTACCTTTTCGGCGTCTTTGGGATGATCCCAGAAATGAGGGCCTACTGTTATTTCCTGTTCTGTTTGTAATAGTTCAAGCTTCTTGTCGATGTCAAAGATGCCTCCTCAGGGAAACTAATCTATCCCTTAAATCCTGAATCTGTTCTTTAGTCATTTGGCAAATATATACAATTTGATAATCGGCTTAAATAAAAAGGCCTGCAAATTGTTTAATCAATTCACAGGCCTAACAAGTAGATTATAATATTTTTAAGCAACCATTAATTTGTTAACCAGCAAACTCAAGTCTGCACGGTTACCATTTAGTTTGGTAAGCATATTTGTTAATCCAAATTCTTTGATCTGTTCACTTTTTGACGCTTTTACCAACTCGTGCATCACCTGAGGTATCAGGTTTTTTGCAATTGAAAGCGCATGAGCAGGATCAATATGATAAAAAGTGTTTAACCGGTTGGCAAATCGGTTAACTATGCTCGACACTAAAGAATGATTGTAAATACCCGACGACTGAAAGTACTTTACCAGTTCTTTCAACTTACCATTTTCCATATGGCCTTTTAAAACCTCAATAATTGAACTTGAGGCTTCAATCATTACCGCATCATGATGTTTTGCAGCTATTACCGGATTGTTGACAACTGCCGTCCCGGCGTTATCTTTTACAAGCAAAAAAAGTTTCTCAAACATAACCTCGTATATTTTTACTTAAATTTACATATTGATGATAAATCACTCATTTGATTACCAACAAGACAAAGATATTAAATAATCATTTTAAATTTCAAAACAATTGTCAAATATTTTTAAAATTTTCGTAATTTTTTGGTGTAAAACAAACACTATGTAAACCGTGTTGAAGTAACACTAAGAATAGTTAGTTTTGAATTTAATATCCACCTAACAATTAACTTGCTACTTTTGTTAAAAAACCACTTCAATTATGTTGCCAAATACAGATTTCACTACCACGCAGTCTTACAAATATTTAGCAGACCACTACATCGACATCGTATCTAAAAGCTTAAAAGAGCTTTTTAATACTGATAATCAACGATTTAAAAAATTCTCCATTCAGTTTGAGGACATTTTGCTGGATTATTCCAAAAACCGTATCGACGACCAAACCATCGCCTTATTGATACAACTGGCTAAAGAATGTTCAGTAAACAAGGCAATTGAAGCCATGTTCTCGGGCGAAAAGATCAACGTTACCGAAGGTCGGCCGGTACTGCATATCGCTCTGCGCAACCGCAGCAACAAACCCATTTATGTTGACGGAAAAGATGTGATGCCCGATGTAAATAAAGTTCTTGACCAGATGAAGGCCTTTAGCCACGCCATTATCTCAGGCGAATGGAAAGGTTATACCGGCAAACCTATTACCGACGTAGTTAACATAGGTATCGGCGGCTCAGACCTGGGTCCGGTAATGGTTACCGAGGCATTAAAGGCCTACAAAAACCACCTTAACCTACACTTTGTAAGTAATGTGGATGGTACCCATATCGTGGAGACCTTAAAAGCAGTTGATCCGGAAACTACATTGTTCCTGGTTGCTTCAAAAACTTTTACCACGCAGGAAACCATGGGCAACGCGCACAGCGCGCGCGATTGGTTCTTAGCTGCGGGCGCCAAAGAAGCTGATGTAGCCAAGCACTTCGCTGCCTTATCTACTAATGCTGCAGCGGTTGAAAAATTCGGCATTGATACCAAAAACATGTTTGAGTTTTGGGATTGGGTGGGCGGCCGTTACTCTTTATGGAGTGCTATCGGTCTTTCTATAGCCCTAAGCATAGGCTTTGATAATTTTGCCGAACTGTTGGACGGTGCACATGCTACCGACGAACATTTCAGAACGGCTGAATTTGAGCAAAACATCCCGGTTACACTGGCATTGCTTGGCGTATGGTACAATAACTTTTTTGAGGCCGAAACCAACGCCATTTTACCATACGACCAGTACATGCACCGCTTTGCTGCTTATTTTCAGCAGGGCGATATGGAAAGTAACGGTAAACATGTGGACCGCAATGGCAAACATGTGGAATACCAAACCGGCCCAATTATCTGGGGCGAGCCGGGCACCAATGGTCAGCATGCTTTTTACCAGCTGATACACCAGGGCACTAAACTGATCCCTTGCGACTTTATTGCCCCGGCACAATCACACAATCCGCTTGGCGAGCACCATAACATGCTGCTGTCAAACTTTTTTGCGCAAACCGAAGCTTTAATGAACGGCAAAACCGAAGAGGTTGTTATTGAAGAACTGAAAGCTGCCGGAAAATCAGAAGCGGAAATAGCCGCCATTGCACCGTTTAAAGTATTTGAGGGCAACAGGCCAACAAATTCATTCCTGCTTAAAAAAATCACCCCACACAGCCTGGGTTCACTGATAGCCATGTATGAGCATAAAATATTTGTTCAGGGCATTATCTGGAACATTTACAGCTTTGACCAATGGGGTGTTGAGCTGGGCAAGCAACTGGCCGGCAAAATTCTTCCTGAACTTAAAGACAATAGCGAGATCAGCAGCCATGATTCATCAACCAATGGTTTGATTAATCAGTATAAAGCCTGGAGATAGGACCTCACCTAAATCCTCTCCAAAGGAGAGGACTTTGAAAAAACAATACAATAAAAAAGCGATGAATGACATTCATCGCTTTTTTATTAAAGCCCTCTCCTTTGGAGAGGGTTGGGTGAGGCTCTATTTCTTCACAAACTTAACCTGGTACATGTGCGGCCATTTTTTTCCGGTTACAAAAATGCGTTTAGTTGGGGCATCATAGGCAATGCCGTTAAGCACATTATTGCCCCAGTCCCTGTCCTGCGGTCTGCTGGCCTCGGGGTAAAGCTCCTTCATATCAATTCTTTGCAGCACAGCCCCGGTTTTAGGGTCAATTACCAAAATATCATCTGTTTGGTATACGTTGGCGTATAATTTACCGTCAATATATTCCAGTTCATTTAGGCTATCAATTTGCCCTTTATCGTCGCATACATCAATAAAACCTATTTGCTGATAAGTATCTTTATTCAGAAAAAAGATGCGGTTGGTACTGTCGTCCATATAAAGTTTCTTGCCGTCAAAGCACATCCCCCAGCCTTCAACACCTACATTATTAGCAAAGGTACTAAGCAGTTTCAGGCTGGCTTTATCATACACCAGGCCAATTTTATTTTTCCAGGTAAGCTGCACAACTTTATCTCCAATAACCGATAAACCTTCACCAAAATAATCATCTCTTAACTTGGTTGTTTGAATAGCCTTTCCTGTTTGCAGATTTACCTTTTGTATAGTTGAGTGCCCGGGCTCTCCGGTACTTTCAAACATTACACCATCTATATATTGCAAACCCTCGGTATAGGCGCTGGTATCATGCGGAAAAGTTTTTTCAACCCTATAGGTAAATTGCTCAGGCGCTTTAGCGGCAAGCAGCAATATATTAGTAGTTACATCCTGGTCTTTACCCGCAGCGTAAACTTTTGCGGTAATAACCTTAATGCCTAAAGAAATGGTATCGGTTTTTAAGCTGATGCCAGATGTATCCTTACCAACGCCTAATTTTAAGGCATCAAGCATGTACACAACCGAATCAACTTTGGTGTCTGCTGGGATACTTACTTTTATTTTTACTTCATCGCCTGCTTTGTAAGTAGTACCCGCTTCGGGGCTTATAGAAAAATCGGAAGCGCTCTCCTGCGGTTTATTATTGTTACAACCAAACGCCAGCAAAGCGCAGGCAAAAAAAAGACCTTTTATTTTATTATTCATAATATGTTAGGTAGCCGATGGCCAAAACGCATCTTCAATATGATTTAGTATATAATTTTTATTTCTGTCGAACAAAATAGCGATAATATCAAACCGCACGCCCTGGTGGTTCATGAGGTAGATATATTCATCTGCCGCCTGGGCCAGCAATTTTTTTTTCCGGGTGTCAACAAAATCCTCTGGTTCGCCAAAGCCGTTACCTGTTCGGGTTTTAACTTCGGTAAATATAATAACCTTGTCTTTATAAGCAATCAGGTCAATCTCGGCTTTACCGTGTGTCCAGTTTTCGTCGAGTATTTCATAACCGGCATTTTCAAGATGAGTTTTGGCTAAAGCTTCGCCGGCACGGCCCAGATCAAGGTATTGAGCCATTATTTGATAATTACCGACCCTAAAAAGTCGGAGATGCTTTTTTCAACTTTTTTCATACGGATATACTGGTTCAGCAGTATTTCCTGGTCGGCCTCGGTTTCGGCCTTTTGCAGATCATTACGCAGGCTTTCCAGTATTTTGCCCACTTTATGTTTTTTTAGATGGAAAATGGCGCCCAAAATGGCAGCCTTCATATTAGCCGTTTCATCGTTTACCAGTATGTTATGCATTTCATACCAGTTTTCGCTCAGGGTATATTTGGTAGCCAGCATAGTCACGGTCAAATCAACAATACCCTTATCCCCGTGGTGAATAAAATGCGTTTCGTCGGGCAGCACACCGTTCTCTACCTCCTGCCGGTATATCTCCGTAAACAGCTTACAAACAGGGTGCTCAAAAGTAACATCACCTAATTCAGCTATCATGAACGGGCCAATATAGGTATTGGCAATACCGTCCCAGTCAATCATTTTATTACCATACAGCAGCAATAATCTTATAATTTCCTTTTCCTGTGTGCTTTCATCCTTGGGTTCCTTTACCTCGGGTTCGTCAAAAAAGTCAGGTTCATCAGGCTGGGGCGCATATCGGGTATTTTGATTCTGCTGATGCTGGCCATCCTTTTTTGCTTTAGCCTGCCGCATTTTATTCAATTCAGACAGCAGCGAACGCTCGTCTATCTGTAGAATATAGCTGCACTCCTTTATAAAAACCGAAGCTTTGATAGAATCAGGAATTTTGGCGATGCTCTCTACAATTTCGCGGATGATCTCCGCTTTTTTGATCGGATCATTACCGGCATCTTTTAAAAGGAGATTTGCTTTGTAAAGGATAAAATCCTTTTTGGTTTCCTCAATGTGTTTTTTAAACGCGCTGGTACCCACCAGACGCACATACGAGTCGGGGTCATGCCCATCCGGAAAAGAAACAACCTTTACATTGAGCCCTTCTTCCAGTATCATATCCAACCCGCGGAGGGATGCTTTTATACCTGCCGCATCGCCATCATATAAAATGGTGATATTCTTGGTGAACCGGCCAATCAGTCTGATCTGTTCAGCCGTTAACGAAGTACCTGACGAAGCCACTACGTTTTCGATACCCGCCTGGTGAACAGAAAGCACATCGGCATAACCCTCAACCAGGTAACAGTTATCCTCCTCGCGAATAGCTTTCTTGGCAAAGTACAAGCCATAAAGCACATTTGATTTATGGTATATCTCCGATTCGGGCGAGTTTACATATTTGGGTACGTTTTTATCTTTTTTTAAGGTACGACCGCCAAAGGCAATTACCCTGCCTGTAAAACTATGTATCGGGAACATCACCCTGCCACGGTAACGGTCGTACAAAGCGCCGTTATCTCGCTTAACAGACAGACCGCTTTCCACCAGGAACTGTTCCTGGTAGCCTTCCTTTATGGCCGTACCGGTAAAAGCCTCCCATTGATCGGGTGAATAACCCAGCTCAAATTTTTTAATGGTTTCGGTGCTGAAGCCGCGTTCTTTAAAGTAACTTAAACCAATGCTTTTACCTTCATCACTATCAAGCAGGCTTTCATGAAAAAACTTGGCGGCAAAAGCCGTCACGATCATAAGGCTTTCGCGGCGCTGGTCTTCCTCACGGTTTTCGGGATGATCGATGGTTTCTTCAACCTCGATACCGTACTTTTTGGCCAGCCATTTTAACGCCTCTGGATAAGAAAACTTTTCCAGTTCCATTAAAAAGGTAACAGCAGAACCGCCCTTGCCCGTTGAGAAATCTTTAAAGATTCCTTTCGCCGGTGAAACTGTGAACGATGGGGTACGTTCATTGGCAAAAGGCGACAGGCCCACATAGTTTGCACCACGTTTTTTTAATTGCACAAATTCCCCTATCACCTCCACAATGTCGATGGATTCCATAATACGGTCGATGGTAGATTTTTGGATCATGTGCTAAAATGCAAATGTAGGGCAAATCATTAAATGATAATTAACAAACGTTAAGATACTGTTTTATTTAATTGATTGCGTGGCCTTAAAAATGTTATTACTATGCCCGCCAATACAATTACACTGCCAATTATTTCGTTAGCTGTAAGCTTTTCGTTCAGCAAAAATGCCGCGAGTATTCCGGCAAACACGGTTTGGCTCAGTAAAGCGACAGCTACCTTTGTCGATTCAAGGTAACGCAATGAGTAATTAATAGTTAGCCACCCACTCAGCTGACAAATAAGTCCCATCCCCACAAAACACAGCCAAACATTTAACGAAAAGCCGGTAATGCTGCTTCCCATAAGGTAGCTTACCAGCAGTAAAAATACGCTGGAACCCAGCATGCTGTAAAACATAAAGGTGAATACATCTATCCGCGCCATAATGTTTTTGGTGATCATGATATAGGTTGCGTAAAATAAACTGGCCAGGGTTGCCAGCAAAATGCCGGCATTGAGGTCAAGGTGTAAAATATGCTGATAGCCTACCAGCACTACCATGCCAGCAATGGCCACCAGTGTGCCCGTCCAAAATAGTATACCCGAACGTTTTCTGAAAAGCAAAAAGCTCATTAGGCCTACCCAAACCGGCGCGAGGTTGGCAATTAAGGTTGATACTGTTGCGCTGATTTTTAATAACGAAATATTCCACACCGCCACATCTGATGCAAAAACCACACCCGCTAATACTGCGGTAATCAGCTGCTTTTTATCAATGCGGAGTTTCTTTTTAACAATGCAATAAGGCGTTATGCACAGCCAGGCAATAAATATGCGGTAAAATGCCGAACCAATGGGCGATACCCCCGCCAGCTTTACAAATATCGGCGAAAATGAGATGCACAGAATACCGATAACAAGGCTAAGTTTGGGGTTCATAGACGTAAAAAATAAGCCGCAAACTTAAGCAATTAGCTTTTTAAAAAGCGGTTTGTAAATATTTGTAAAGTAAATATTTAACCCACTGTAGCGAACTTTTTGCTGTCTGCGTAATGATAATAAAACCCGTTATCATGAAAAAGAACCTGCTTATCTGCTTTTCCTTCGCATTATTATTTTTTACAGCCTGTGGCAGAAAAGACTGCTGCGTAACACCAAAAAATGACAAACCATTTCTTACTGCCGAAAAAAGCGGCGTACAATGGGAGGTGTCCCCGGCAACAGCCACTTATTCACAAGATACCATTAACGTTTATGGAAGTAATTATAAAACCAATCCTGAGGAAGTTTTTGGTTTTCTGTTAAAAGTAAATGCTGAGGGTACCTATAATTTAGACGGTAAGCAGGCCTATTATTATAACACTGTAGGCCAGGATGTATCCGTTAGTGGTTATAAGCTTGACGATACTTTTGCCAACACTGTAAAAGTTACCACCTACGACAAGACCGCCGGAATTATTGCCGGAACTTTCCAAATAAAATTCATAAAAACCTATGATAATCCAACGGGCAGTTATCCCGATAAGATTGCCTTTTTAAACGGAAAATTCAAAGTGGCTTTACATAAATAATTGTATTTTTGCGACTCAAAAAATATATAATATGAGTCAGCGAGTAAAGATTAAAGCATTGCTGCAAAGTCAGCAAACAGAAATTGATGTAACAGTAAAAGGATGGGTGCGCGCATTCCGTTCCAATCGTTTCATTGCTTTAAACGACGGCTCAACTAATAATAACATCCAAATTGTTGTCGATTTCGAAAACACAGACCCTACCCTGTTAAAGCGCATCACTGTTGGGGCCGCTTTAAGCGTTGCCGGCAAGCTTGTGGCATCACAGGGTAAAGGTCAAACTGTGGAAGTTATAGCGACAGATATTGAGATACTGGGTGATAGTGATCCTGAAAAATACCCTATTCAGCCTAAAAAGCATAGCCTGGAATTTTTAAGGGAAAACGCCCACCTGCGTTTCCGCACCAGTACATTTGGCGCTATTTTCAGGGTACGTAACAGTCTGGCCTTCGCGGTGCACCAGTTTTTTCAGGAGCGTGGGTTTGTTTACCTGCATACGCCAGTGATCACCGCATCTGACGCGGAAGGAGCCGGCGAAACTTTCCACGTAACCAACTTTGATCTCGACAATATCCCTAAAACAGATACTGGCGAGATTGATTTCAAGCAGGACTTTTTTGGCCGCCCTACCAACCTTACCGTATCCGGGCAGCTGGAAGGTGAGCTTGGCGCTATGGCCCTGAGTGATATCTATACCTTCGGTCCTACTTTCCGCGCCGAAAACTCCAACACTACCCGCCACCTGGCCGAGTTTTGGATGATTGAGCCCGAAGTAGCCTTTAACGACCTGGTTGACAACATGGACCTTGCCGAGGACATGCTGAAATACGTGATCAAATACGCATTGGAAAAAAATGCAGATGATATTGAGTTTTTAACCCAACGCCTGCAGGAAGAGGAAAAACAAAAACCGCAGAATGAACGCCAGGAAATGACCCTGCTGGAGAAACTGCAGTTTTGCTTAGATCATAACTTTGAGCGCCTTACCTATACCGAGGCTATTGAAATATTAAAGGAATCGACCCCGAACAAAAAGAAAAAATTCCAGTACCCCGTAGAAGGCTGGGGAACCGACCTGCAAAGCGAACATGAGCGTTACCTGGTTGAAAAGCACTTTAAAAAACCGGTTATCCTTACAGATTATCCTAAAGAGATCAAAGCGTTTTACATGCGCCAGAACGACGACGGCAAAACCGTACGTGCTATGGACATCCTTTTCCCGGGTATCGGCGAAATTGTTGGCGGCTCGCAGCGTGAAGAACGTTTAGATAAGTTGGAGCAGCGCATGGACGAAATGGGCATCCCTAAAGATGAGTTATGGTGGTACCTGGATACCCGCCGCTTTGGCGCTTGTCCGCACGCCGGCTTTGGTTTAGGCTTTGAACGTTTGGTGTTGTTTGTAACCGGCATGGGTAATATCCGCGATGTGATCCCTTTCCCAAGGTTCCCGAAAAACGCAGAATTTTAAATTATAAATGATTTCACTGATGATTTTTGATTACACCGATTAGTCCACATAGATTAATCGGTGTAATCATTTTCATCAAATCGGTGTAATCACTATATATATATGCCCATCATTGAATTAGCTACACACATTAATGCTCCTATCCGGAGATGTTTTGACCTGGCCAGGAGCATTGATGTGCATGTGGCGTCAACCAGGCAAACTGGCGAAACAGCCATTGCAGGTCGTACCAGCGGCTTGATTGAACTGGGCGAATCTGTTACCTGGCGGGCCAAACATTTTGGCAGGTGGCAAACCTTAACCTCAAAGGTAACCGAGTTTGAATACCCTAATTTTTTTACCGATGAAATGGTTGAAGGAGCCTTTAAAAACTTCAGGCATGAGCATTACTTTTTCCCGGTGAACGATCAAACATTGATGAAAGATATCTTTATGTTTGAATCGCCCTATGGCTTTTGGGGACATGTTGCCAATGTTGTTTTTTTAAAGCAGTACATGACCCGGCTGTTAGAGAAACGCAATCTGGTGATAAAGCAAATTGCTGAGCCCCCCCTGCCCCCTAAAGGGGGAGCTTAGGTGTTTTAATAGTTTATCTGATTAACCTTATTTATTCAATGACCTTTCAATCTACTATTCTTACTCATCCCGGTCTTGGTAATTCGGGCCCCGAACATTGGCAGTCACTATGGGAAAAGCAATTTAACTTTACGCGTGTTGAACAGCAGGATTGGGAAACGCCCGTTTGTGCCGATTGGATAACCACCATGAATGATTATGTGCAACAGCGTGGTCCGGAGAACGTAATACTGGTGGGCCATAGCCTGGCCTGTACCGCAATAGCTTACTGGGCACAAAAATATAACGTGCATATAAAGGGCGCATTATTGGTTGCACCAAGCGATACAGAAGCTGATACTTATCCTCCCGGCACTACAGGTTTCAAACCCGTACCTTTAATAAAGCTGCCTTTTAAAAGCATTGTAGTGGTCAGCAGTAACGATTATTATGTAACCGCAGAACGCGCCGCCTTATTTGCTAAAAGCTGGGGTAGTCAGTTGATTAACATAGGCGATGCCGGCCATATCAACGTTACATCTGGCTTTGGCGACTGGCCCCAGGGATTAGATTTGCTGAAGCAACTGGATAATTGATATATTTAGCCTAACCCAAATCGTCATTGCGAGGTATGAAGCAATCTCTATGCTATACAGAGCGGCTCTGCTAATCGGGGATTGCTTCGTACCTCGCAATGACGCATTTTTCATTTTGTAGTTTGTCCTTTAACACATCATACCATGCTTGTAAACCCTTCCGTTCTGCGTGTTTTCACTCAAAATATTTTTCTGGCCATTGGCTGCAGTACAGAACATGCCACACTTGCTGCCGATGTTTTGCTGCGCTCTGATCTTAGGGGTATTGACTCTCACGGTGTAGCCCGCTTGAGCGGTTATGTACGTCTGTGGGAGAAGAACCGCATTAATGCCACACCCAATATTCAAATAGCGCATGAAACACCCACCACCGCCACCGTTGACGGTGATGCGGGCCTCGGCCTGGTGGTTGCCCCGTTTGCTATGCAGGTGGCTATTCAAAAAGCCGAACAATATGGCTCTGGCTGGGTATCGGTACGCAACTCCAATCATTTTGGTATTGCGGGCTATCATGCCCTCATGGCTGTTGAAAAAGACATGATAGGCTTTGCCATGACCAATGCCAGTCCGCTGGTAGCCCCTACCTATTCAAGTGAACGTTTGTTGGGCACCAATCCTATGTGTTACGCTTTCCCTGCCGGTCATTATCCGCCCGTGGTAGTTGACCTGGCTACCTCTGCCGCTGCCAATGGCAAATTAGAAATTGCCCAACGTTTGGGCAAACAGGTGCCCGAGGGCTGGATACAGGATAAAAAAGGTAATTATACTACCGATCCGCATGCTTTAAAAACCGGGGGGGCGTTGCTTCCGCTGGGTGGCGACCGTGACCATGGCAGTCATAAAGGTTTCGGACTGAGCGCTACCGTTGATATTTTGTCGGCAGTGTTATCAGGCGCCAACTACGGGCCCTGGGTGCCCCCTTTTGTGGCATTTCTTGATCCACCTGAAAACCCGGTTGGCAAAGGTATAGGCCATTTTGTGGGTGCTATGCGTGTTGATGGTTTCCGTCCGGTTGATGAATTTAAAGCCAGTCTGGACAATTGGATAGCGCGCTTTAAAACCTCGGTCACTGTTGACCCTACCCAAAAAGTGATCATCCCCGGCGAGCCCGAACTGGAGGCCGAAGCACACCGTGCCACTCATGGCATCCCGCTCGTCGACGCCGTAGCTGTTGACCTGAACATGCTTGCTGAAAGGTTTGGGGTTGAATTG
This sequence comes from Mucilaginibacter sabulilitoris, assembly GCF_034262375.1. NCBI lineage: Bacteria > Pseudomonadati > Bacteroidota > Sphingobacteriia > Sphingobacteriales > Sphingobacteriaceae > Mucilaginibacter > Mucilaginibacter sabulilitoris. The sequence continues at coordinate 1,385,706 of NZ_CP139558.1, read as the reverse complement.
TTGAAGGGGATGTAGGGTTTAACACCGCCTCCATAAAGCTCTGCGTGTGAGGTGCCGAAACAAGTTCTGTTGTCCGGTAAAAGATGTTAATATCTATAAAGGATTCGTTTTTATATCAGGATAAAGGATTATGTTTTGAAATAAATATCCAAGCCCCCTAGTTTAAGTTGCTTTGAATGCGTATTGATAGCAGCAAGCCTTTCAGGATTGTTGAGAAAGTCAAATAGGTGAATATAACTCATCAGGTGTAGTCTGATGATAGATCTGAGATTAGAAAAAGCCCATTTTCTTTTAAGCTGTGCCTGTACCAGTTTAATAAGCAGATCAGCAATAAAGGCACACCAGATCTGTATTTTGATAGCATTTTCATTGTCACCGAGGAAATATTTGAGTGGAAAGTTTTGTTTGATTCGTTTGAAGAGGATTTCTATCTGCCAGCGTTTTTTGTAAAGATCAGCTATTTGCTGAGCCGATAAGGAGAAGTTATTGGTCAGGAATTCAAACGATCTGCCTTTTTCCTTATCATAGAAAGTGATCTGCCGGCTTTGGAGCCTAACCTTGTTACGATGCGTCCGGGTTCCTAAAACGATCATCCGGTCAGCCATTATGCCTGCCTCCCTGGCCTGGGCAGCTATCTCGTTTGCGGCCGTCACTACATAACGGGCGTCTTTCTTTTGCCGGGTAACAAAGTATACACCTTCATTTGTCAGTCGCTGATATTGACTATAATCAACATATCCTTTATCAAAAACGATGAATGAACCGGCTTCGAGGTTGATCTGCTGCAGAAAGGTCATGTCGTTAGCGCTGGCCGCTGTAAAGCTGACCTGAATGGCTACATCATCAGCCGCATCCATCAGGGTATGGACTTTGATGCCTCCTTTTCTCTTTCCATTCTGTTTACCGGGACTTGGCGCCTTAAGTATCTGCTGGAATAAAGTGATAGTTGATGCATCTGCGATAAATAATTTGACGTTAAATCCAGTCCGGCTGTCCGGTAAAAAACGCTTGTATTTGCGGTAAAGCTGTTCATACAATTGTTCAAAGACCAGGTAGGAACGTTTCATGTTGGCATCACATAAAGTACTTCTTCCTGGTGCCTTTCTTATACCTGTATGTGGTAGTTTATTACTGCAGGCCTGCAGGCCACTAACTACTTCACGGCTACTAGTGCACTTATTGAGTACACAATACAGCATCGTTATCAAATGGGTATAGGTATCAAAGTAGCGATAATAACGATCATGCTGCCCGGACCGGGCCAAGGCTTTAACCGAGTTCCGGTCAATCAAATTAAGTAGCTGGTTGAGTACCGGCTGTCCGGTAAAAAAAGTACTTTTGCTCATGTTGCCTATTGAAGTGTGGTAACTCTAATATCAACACAAAAGGGGAAGTCTAAAAGCTTCCCCTTATTCTTTTCTGAAAAAATCGTTTACCGGACAACAGTGAAATAAATTCGGCATGACATAAAGTATTTGTACCATTCTTAATCTATTGCATCATTTTTAATTTAAATTATTCTTCCCGTAAGCAGATAAGCTTCGTATGAAAGCAGGCAGAACTTGGTGGCCTGCGGGGCTGGAGGGGCATAGCAAGTTTTTGCTGAAGCGACGGTATGTGCGAATCAAGTAGGGCAAAATAATTGCGGCCCGTGGTTCTGCCTGATTTGCAGGGTAAAGGCCTGTGTGTAAAGAAGCATTTCTGCTGACTTGATTTTTGGTTACTTTGTATCAAGACAAAGTAACAGCCCAAGCGGCAATTGAGCGCTCTGCGATAGGCTTGTTCGTCCTGTACAGTATAGAGATTGCTTCGTTCCTCGCAATGACAGGGGGAGATCGAAATCAAACAAAAAACGCCCGGTTCGTTTTAGAACAGAGCGTTGATTTTATTGTTAATCTGCACATTTGAAATTTATCATCTGCGCATCATATCAGGCTTAATGTATAATATTAAACAACCTGCTCCACCTGATTTTGTTCAGGAAGCCGGCGTTATCATCAATACTCATCCAGATGAACAGGGCCTTGCCTACAATATGATCTTCGGGTACAAATCCCCAGAAACGTGAATCTTCAGAATTATGGCGGTTATCACCCATCATAAAGTAATAGTTGAGTTTGAAGGTATAACTATCAGTCTTTACACCATTGATCAGGATATCCTTACCAACTACCTGTACCTTGTTACCCTCATATATTTCAATAGCGCGGCCATAAACCGGGAAGGTTAAACTATCCAGCTTAACTGTCCAGCCGCGTTTCGGCACGATGACAGGTCCATAATTATCTACGTTCCAGTTAAATGCCGGGAAGTTGGGGGTTATTTTATATAAAGGATACTTGGTAGGATAAATATCGCTTTCAGCGCCTTTCGGAGCAATATCAGGTGTTATCGATTTGATATTGGAATATCCCTTTAAGGCAGCAACCGAGGCCAGGGTGGTATTAACCGTAAAATCGGTACCACTTCTTGGGGAGATATCTTCCAGGTGAAGTTCGCTGATAAGCTGCGGATTAAGCTCGCTACCGTCAGATTTTACCACATAACCCATTTCGCCATGAGCGGGATTTGGCGCGGCCTTGCCATTTATAAATACCTGGGCATTAACTACGCTTAAGGTATCGCCGGGTGTACCCTGGCAGCGTTTAATATAATTTTCACGCTTATCAACCGGACGGTATAATGGCGAATCGGCATCCATAGGGTAGTTAAAAACTACTACATCGCCCTTTTTAATATCGCTCAGGCCCGGAAGGCGATAATAAGGCAATTCAATACCATCCCAATAAGCTTTGGTACCAATGAGCGGCATGGTGTGATGTGCGAAAGGAAATGCCACGGGCGTCATAGGCAGGCGGGCACCATAGTTTACTTTGCTTACAAAAAGGTAATCGCCAATGAGCAGCGAGCTTTCCATAGACGCGCTGGGGATTACATAAGCCTCAATAAACAAAGTACGGATCAGCGTAGCAGCTATCACCGCGAAAATAATAGCATCTGCCCATTCACGTGTCGCGGTTTTTTTAAGGGCCACCTTATATTTCTCCCTGAACTCCGGACTGGTTGATCGACCCTGATATTTGGTATCCTTGTCGAAGCCCCACTTTGGTAAAAATATAAATGGCAATGCCACTACCAATATATGATCAAGCAGGCTAAACTTGCCAAATGACTTTACAAAATCAACCGCAATACCTATCAGCACCAATAAATTAAGTCCGGGAATTAATATCAGTATAAACCACCAGGTGGGCCTGCCGCTAAGTTTAATCATCCCATAAATATTGTATAAAGGCACAACCCCTTCCCATCCTGGTCGCCCGGCCTTTTCAAATAATTTCCATAATCCTACAAAAGGCAGAATGATCAGCAGTATAATAGCAAGTATAATATTCACTTTTTTATTTTTAAATTCTAATTATTAATGTATCCCTCTAAACAACCTGTTCCAGCGTATTTTATTCACGAATGAGGCGGTGCTATCAACGCTCAGCCAGGTAAACAATGCTTTGCCAACCACATGGTCTTCGGGCAAAAATCCCCAGTAACGCGAATCTTCAGAATTATGGCGGTTATCGCCCATCATCCAATAGTAGTTTAGCTTAAAGGTGTAAGTATCGGTTTTTTTATCGTTTATATAAATATCAGCGCCTACTACTTTTACTTTGTTGTGCTCATAAATTTCAATAGCCCGACCATAAATTGGGAAGTTTAAGCTATCCAGCTTAACTGTCCAACCCTTTTTGGGGATAACAACAGGGCCGAAATTATCAATGTTCCAGGTGTAGTGCGGAAAGTTTGGCGTTGTTTTATACCGGGGATATTTACCGGGATAAACGGGGTTCAGATCATCGGGAACACCTTTAGGTGCAATATCGGCAGTAACCGACTTAATATTTGAATATGCCTTTAAAGCATTGGCCGAGGCCACGGTAGTATTGGTTTTAAAGCTGGTACTGTCAATAATGCCAATATCAGTTAAATGGAGCTCATTAATTAGCTGCGGATTTATCTGGCTGCCATCGGTTTTAACCACATAGGTCATTTCGCCTCTGGGGGCCGTAGTCTCCGGCTTGCCGTTTATATAAACCTGCGCATTAACCAGGCTCAGCGTATCGCCCGGCGTACCCTGGCAGCGTTTAATAATATTTTCGCGCTTATCAACCGGCCTGAAATAAGGCGAGTCGGCTTCCATTGGCTGGTTAAAAACCACAATGTCACCCTTTTTTATATCGCTGAAACCCGGCAAACGGTAATAAGGCAGCTGTACGCCATCCCAATAAGCCTTGGCATTGGTGGTATAAGGTATGGTATGGTGCATAAACGGAATAGCAACCGGCGTTATGGGCATGCGGGCACCATAATTTACTTTGCTTACAAAAAGGTAGTCGCCAATTAAAAGGGAGCTTTCCATTGACCCGCTGGGTATTACATAGGCCTCAATAAAAAGGGTACGTATCAGTGTAGCGGCTATAACTGCAAAAACAATAGCGTCGGCCCATTCACGTGCGGCGCTTTTTTTCTTCCGGGGCTTGCTTTTATCTTTTTTCCAGAATTTCCAGTTCATGTGTTAATTGATGCGCAAATATGCAGATGATAAACGGGCGTGCCCACTTCAAATTTGCAAATGTGCAGATTTTTCTAAAGTATGTATTTATTTTTTATTAGCTATGACTAACATGTAAGTTATATGTTACCGAATAAATGCGCACATCTTCAATTAATTCACCTTAGTAACTCTTGTATTCGTGTATAAATTATACCATTAACTGTTAAAATCAAACATGGCTTCTACCGAGTAAAAACCTTTTTTATTATGCACCCATTCGGCGGCCAACACGGCGCCCAGGGCAAAACCGTTACGGTTGTGCGCGGTATGCTTAAATTCAATAGAATCAACCTCCGAATCGTAAATAACCGTATGCGTGCCCGGAACGCTGTCAATACGCATCGACTCGATAAGTAATTGGTTAGCATCAACTGTTTCATCATCACTCTTATCATCGGTAGTTAACACGTTAACCCACTCCGATTTGGAGTCGAGATTTTCAATAATACCTTCGGCAATAGTTATAGCCGTGCCGCTTGGTGCATCCATTTTCTGGATATGATGAATTTCTTCAACCTGCACATCGTAGTGCGGGTAATTGTTCATCATTTTGGCCAGCAAACGGTTCACATGGAAAAATATGTTCACCCCCACGCTAAAGTTTGAAGCATACATTAAGGTATGGTTGCCTTCTTCGCAGCGCTGTTTTATTTCTGGTATTTTATCGTACCACCCGGTTGTACCTACTACAACAGGTACGCCGGCGTTAAAACAATGTTCAATATTGCTTAGCACCGATGCCGGCATAGTAAATTCAATTACAACATCGGCTTTTTGCAGGTTTTCGGGGGTAAGATCATGCAGGTTATCATGATCAATAGTTAAAACAATTTCATGCTTGCGGCTAAGGGCTATCTTTTCAATGATCTTGCCCATTTTTCCATAGCCCAGTAATGCTATCTTCATATTTTTTAGTATCGAGTAGTTAGTATCAAGTAGTTAGTATCAGATAGCTATCAAGTATCAAGATTCCTGAAATCTCCAATGTGCCCATGGAGCTGTAGCTGTCTTGATACCTGATACTGATTACTTGATACTATATTAAAACGTAAAGGTAATTTTTACAGTCGGAATAAATGTACTATTTGCACTTTGTGCATAAACCGGCTGCCCCATTATACCCGGTGTAACTTTCATTGACAAGTTATTATCAACCGTGTACGAGTGGATAAACTTGGCATCAATGTAAGCATCAATAGTTTGAATACCCCATGCGCCTAAAATACCCAATATACTTAGGTCGCGGTTACGTCTGTAGCCGTCAAGCTCGCTATATATACTTTGATCGGGCACTTTATAGAGTTCGTACAACTGGTAAATATCATAATACTTATCGCCCTTGTTTGGCGCAATACCCTGTTTACGATAGCGGGCAAGCGCTATATCCTGGTTATAATACTTCTGATTAAATATCACCGCAGATACCAGTAAACCAATACCGCCATAAATTATGGGCACTTTCCACCACCTGCGGTTATACAGCTGTCCCCACCCAGGAACCATCAGCGAATGCATTACGGCCTTATGCGGGCTATGCAAGCTATCTGGCTTAAAAGTTTTCTCCTTTTTAATAGGCGGAGCAAAGGAGCCCGGCGCGGTGTTTGATGCTTTTCTTACAGTATCTGCTTTGCCCGCTACTGTAGTATCCACAATTTGCGCTGTAGCCGCAAAGGCAGTTACCAACATTAACCCAATAGCAAACAAAAATTTATACATTTTATAAATATAATATTTAATCAACCAGCCTGCTAAACTGTTCTGCCAGGCAATTTATTGCAAAGTAAAAGTAACTTTTAAACCCAGATTATAGGAAGCCCTATTATTACCCACATAAATCGCTCGCTTGTCTACAGCACTAACTGGATTAAGTGTTAAATTATTATCCACACTAAAACTGTGAATAAATTTCGCATCAATATAAGCATCAATTACGTTTATTGCCCAAACCGTTGCCAGGCCAAATATGCTCAGATCGCGGTTACGCCTGTGGTTTTCAAATGCATTTTGAGCTTGCGATACCGAAACATTATTTTTTACATACAACTCGTACTGAGTTTTGTACTGCAAATACAATTTATGATTGGGGCTTTGAACAAGTGAGGGATCGGTATTATTGGCACGATCCTGAAGCAATCTGGAAAGTGCCAAATTCTCATTATAATATTTTTGATTATACACAATTGATGAGCCAAGCAAGCCTATGCCACTGTAAATAACAGGAACTTTCCACCAATGCCGATTGTACACTTGTCCTAAACCGGGTAAAAATAATGATCTGATAACAGCTTTATAAGGTTTATGTGCACTATCAGGATGATAAACCTTCTCTTTTATTACTGGCGCGTAAGATCCATACCTGCGGATTTTATTACCTAAACTATCTGTGTTAGTTTGTGCGCTGGCTAAAAAAGCCAGCGTGTTTAGCAATAAAAGAGTGAATATGTATCTATACATTTTTTACCAATCCAGCATCTCAAGGATACGGCCCAGATCATCTTCTGAGAGGAATGGTATTTCAATAACGCCATTGCCCCGGTTGCCTACCTTGAGTTTTACCCGTGTACTAAACTTTGAAGCCAGATCGTCCTGTATTTTTTGCAATTGGTATGATACCGGCTCGGGTTGTTTGCCCTCTTTTTTCACCGGTGCCTTTTGCATGTCACGAACTAATTCTTCAACCTTACGAACGGATAAACCCTGCTGAATAATATGTTGGTGTAAATATAATTGTTTGGCGGGGTCGCCAACATTAATAAGCGCCTTGGCATGGCCCATGGTAAGTTCACCATCGCGAATGGATGCCTGTATGCTTGGTGGTAGTTTTAATAATCGCAGATAATTGGTAACGGTTGAGCGGTTTTTACTTACCCTGTCGCCCAGCTCTTCCTGTTTAAGGTTACATTCCTCAATCATGCGCTGAAAGCTAAGGGCAACCTCAATGGCATTCAGGTTTTCGCGCTGAATGTTTTCAATGAGTGCCATTTCCAGCATTTGCTGGTCGTTGGCGGTGCGCACGTAGGCGGGTATCTGTGTTAAACCCGCAATTTTCGACGCGCGAAAACGGCGCTCGCCCGATATAAGCTGGTATTTATGCGCATTAACACGCCTTACAGTAATGGGTTGTATAAGCCCCTGTAATTTAATGGAATCGGCCAGTTCGGCAAGTGCCTGCTCGTCAAAATCGGTACGGGGCTGAAAAGGGTTTACCTCAATTTCGGCCAGCAGTATTTCATTTACCGAACCCAGACTGTTAACCTCAACCGCAGATGTTGAGGCTTCTTTATCTTTATTATCCTTAGTTTTGTTATAAGGTTGTACGTTTACAGAGTCATTCAACAGCGCACTTAATCCTTTGCCCAGGGCATTTCTTCTTTCACTACTCATTGGTTACACTGTTGCTGTTGCGGTTTGGGGCTCACCTTTGGTAAGACCGTTCTTTTCGATGATTTCGCGTGCCAGATTTAAATAATTTATAGCTCCCTTACAGGTTGCATCATGCATGATTACCGATACGCCAAAGCTTGGCGCTTCGCTTAAACGGGTGTTGCGCTGAATAATGGTATCAAAAACCATATCCTCAAAATGCGTTTTTACCTCGTCAACCACCTGGTTTGACAGACGCAGGCGCACATCGTACATGGTAAGCAGTATACCTTCAATTTCCAGCTGCGGGTTTAAGCGCGACTGTACAATTTTGATGGTATTCAGCAATTTACCCAAACCCTCCAACGCGAAATATTCACACTGTACCGGGATAATTACCGAGTCGGCAGCGGTTAAAGCGTTAATAGTTATTAAACCCAATGAAGGGGAGCAGTCAATAATAATAAAATCATATTCATCGCGCACAGCATCAAATACCTGTTTCATTTTATATTCGCGACCGCTCAGGTTAATCATCTCAATCTCAGCACCTACCAGGTCAATATGAGCTGGTAGCAGGTCAAGATTGGGTGTATCCGTTTTCTGGATTGCCTCATGAGGGTCAACCTGGTTTATGATGCATTCATAAATGCTATTCTTGATGTTACGAGGATCGAAACCAATTCCCGACGTTGAATTAGCCTGCGGATCGGCATCAACCAACAAGGTTTTAAAATCTAATACGGCCAAACTTGCGGCCAGATTTATAGATGATGTAGTTTTTCCTACGCCACCTTTCTGGTTGGCTAAAGCAATTATTTTACTCATTCTATATTTTCAAAAATTTAAATTACAATGATTTATAACAACGTAAAATAGAATTAGAAATTTCTACTTTCGTAAAGTTTTTATCCGGTGATAAAGATACGGAATTAAAACAATTCCGAAATCCACAGGATTTGCCAATTTACAAACAATATTAGTTACTGATTTACCGAATTATTGATTTATTGAATGATATTAACGTTTATAAACTATTTCATTATCGAAGACAAAAATCAATAATTCAGTAATCAATAAATCAAAACTACTACATGGTTACTATCATATCGTCAACAAACCGTCCGGGAAGCCACACATTAAAACTTGCGCAATATTATCAGCAGCAACTTCGCGAAAAAGGAACGGAAGCCGGTTTGTTATCGCTTACCGATTTGCCCTGCAATTTATTGCAGAGTGATATGTATGGCAAGCGCACCCCCGAATTTGAGCCTATACAGCAAATCATTACACAAACAGACAAGTTTTTATTTATCATACCCGAATATAATGGCAGCTTCCCAGGTGTGCTGAAGGTATTGATTGATGCCTGTGCCTTCCCCGAAAGTTTTTATGAAAAGAAAGCCGCCCTGGTGGGCTTATCATCGGGCAAGTATGGCAACATCAGGGGCATTGATCATTTTACCGGGGTTTGTCATTACATTCATCTCAATATCATGTCGTTAAAAATCCACATCGCATCTATCAATAAAGAACTTGACGAGAACGGCCAGCTTTTTAAAGCCGATACCGTGAAGTTTACCAATGAGCAGATAGATAAGTTTATTAAGTTTTAGACTCTCCCGATCTGCGCTGCGCTGGATCACCCTCTATGCCTGCGGCGCAAAGAGGGTTGTAGCCTCACCCAACCCTCTCCAAAGGAGAGGGCTTTAAAATACTTTTAAAGTCTCCCCTATTGGGGGGAGATTTAGAGGAGGCTAATCTTTCACCCTCTTTGCAGCGAAGCGGGGTGAGTCTAACCGTAACTATTTTATAATCTGCACCCATCCCGACAACAACGGCGCGCCGCTTTTCAGATCGATCACATAGTAGTAGGTGCCCGTTGGTAATACATTACCGTTGTAAGTACCTTTCCAGGGCTGATCGTATCCCCTGCTGCTATAAACCTGCCTGCCGTAACGGTTGTATACGGTAAGCAAACTTTGCGGATAGGTTACCAGCGCCTCAATGTCCCAAAAATCATTTACGCCATCGCCATTGGGCGAGAAGGTGTTGGGAACTACCACTTTTTTATAAACCCTTACAAAAACACTATTCTCATCGGTACCGCAATTAAAATTGGAGGTAACATGCAGGGTATAGGTAATGTCGTCAACCGGACTGGCTATAGGATTAAGCGAGTGCGGGTCGCTCAGGTAATCGACAGGCGTCCATGAATACACATCGCCAAACTTTGCCGAGCCATCCAGTTTTACCGATTGTCCCTCGAATATCTTTTTATCACCTCCCGCGTCGGCAATGGGCGGGGGCAACACGGTTAGTGTAACTGTTTTGGTGGTAAAGCATTGCTTATCATTGGTAACCTTAACCGTATAGGCGGTAGTTTGGGTGGGATTGGCCACCGGATTTCTCACATTTGGGTCAGACAAACCCGTTGCGGGCGACCAGCTATATTGATTATTCCCCGGCGCCGAAGCGTTAAGGGTTGTTGAATTACCCATGCAAATGGTTGTAGGCTCCTCTACCGTAACAACCGGTCTTGAATTTACGGCGAGCGATGTATGGGCTGTGGACGAACATCCGGCCTCAGAAGTTACTATAACCGTATAATTACCCGCAGCAGCGGGTGTTACCGCGTTAAAAACAAGCGGGTTTTGATGTTTGTTTGCGGCCGTAATGCCGGGGCCGCTCCATTCGTAAGTAGCGCCGCCCGTGGCGTTCAGCATTACGGCATCACCTTCACACTGCGTTTGCGGCTCAATAGTTGCAACAACAGGATAAGGATTTACGGTGACTGTAAGCGCGTTTGAAAAAACCTTACAATTTGCCGAATTTATATTTTGCCCCTCGGCAGCAGCAAGGCGGTATTTAAAAACACCCAGGTTACCGCCGCCAATAGTAAAACTATAAGTATCATTTGTTGCGCCGGCTATATCAATCCAGCCACCGCCATCGCCTTTATCCTGCTGCCATTGTATTTTAGGGTTGGTGTAACCTTCGTTAACTTTTGCTTTCAGGGTGTATGTTTTGGTTTCGCCCACGCATTGGTTCTTTGGCTCATTAGCCTCTATGGTAGTAAAACCGACCTGTACAATGGGGCCACAGGCCCTGAAGGTAATATCGTCAAGCAGCAAATCGTTACCGTTGCCGCCGGGCGCTTTATTGGTCATTTTTACAACAACCTGCGTAACACCCGGCGGCGTGGTAAAAAACAAACTGTCTTTAACCCATACCGGTGTCGAGGTTGGCGGTATGATACCCGTATCATAAGTTTTCAGCACCTGTCCCGTGATGGTCTCAACCGAAAACACAATCTCCGGGTGTATAACCGTATTATCACTGGCCTGTGCAGTTAAAAGGTTTAATACATAGGCCGAAAACTCATATGTTGTGTTTTCGCACAGCACATCGGCCTTTTGGGTAAAAAACACACTTGGGGCATAACTGGCGTTTATCATCATGAAAAAGCCGTTGGTATTGCCGGTATGATCGGTGTAAACGGTGTGCCAGGTATTGTGGCAGCCGCCGCTGTAATGCGTAATGGTATATGAACCATCTTCGGGACAATTAGTAGTGTAAGTTAACGTGGTAATGTCATCTGTTAATGGATCACCCGTACCTGCACCCGATCCAAAATCCTGGTTAATTACCGGATCTCCTAAACCACCGCTGCATACCTGTGCAGCAGCGCTGCCAAAAGCCAGTGCAAAAAGTAACAGTAAAAATAGCTTAAGGATAGGCGGTCGCATTAATTAGGTTAACTTGTACCAAATGTATCTTTTTTTATGAATTAACAGCTACAATGAGCACATTATGTGAAAGTTGTGCGATATCAAATACACGCCGGGAGCGGCGCCTGCCAAACAAAAGCCTTGAAAAAAAGTTAATTAGTAAGAAAAACATCATCCATCTTTCCCATGAAAATTCATGTAATATATATGCTGGCGGCAAGCCTACTCGTCACGGCTTGCAAGCAAAAAAAACCGAGTAATTATAACAACGCCGATACCGTTGCAAATAAAAGCGACCAGCAGGTTAAGCTTGACGCTCCTTACGCCACTAAGGCCGTTAAAAACTATTGCGAGGTGATTGGCTGGCCAAAAGGCAAAACACCTGTAGCTCCTGAAGGCTTTACCGTAAGTTTGTACGCCGATAGTCTGGCCAATCCGCGTAATATTTATGTAGCGCCCAATGGTGATGTTTTTGTGTCTGAAGCCAATACCGAAGTTACAGGGATCAAAAAAATAGGCGCCGATATTATCGGGGTAAGCAAATCGCAAAACATGGGAAAAAGCGCTAACAAGATTCTCCTGTTTAAGGATACCAACGGTGATGGCAAGCCCGATTCAAAAATTATCTTCTTAGCTCAATTGAATCAGCCATTTGGTATACTAACACTTGGCGATTGGTTTTATGTGGCCAATACAGATGGTTTATGGCGATACCCCTATAAAGCGGGCGACACCACAGTGAGCGGCAAAGGGGTAAAAATACTGAATCTGCCTGCGGGTGGATATAATAACCACTGGACGCGTAACCTGCGGGCCAACAAAGCCGGTACAAAAATTTATGTATCGGTTGGCTCGGGCAGCAATGTGGCAGAGCATGGTATGGGAAACGAAAAGCGCCGGGCCGATATACTGGAGATAAACCCCGATGGCGGCGGCGAACGTGTATATGCCAGCGGTCTGCGCAACCCCGCGGGCATCGATTTTATGCCGGGCACGGATGTACTTTACACCGTTGTAAATGAACGCGATAATTTAGGCGATAACCTGGTACCCGATTACCTGACAAGCGTTAAAGAAGGCGGTTTTTATGGCTGGCCCTGGGCCTACTTTGGTCAGCATGAAGATCCGGTGCGCAAAGGCGAAAATCCCGATATGGTAAAAAAAACTATCGTGCCTGATTTTGCCCTTGGGGCTCATACCGCATCATTAGGTCTGGCATTTTACAACGGCAAAAGCTTTCCGCAGCGTTATATGAACGGAGCTTTTATAGGGCAGCACGGCTCATGGAACAGCTCAAAACTGGTGGGTTATAAAGTAACTTTTGTACCTTTTGAAAACGGCAAGCCAACCGGCAAAATGGAAGATTTTTTAACCGGCTTTATTGCCGATACCGCTAAGGGCAAGGTATACGGTCGCCCGGTTGGTGTAGCGATAGCTAAGGATGGATCACTGCTGGTTGCCGATGATTCATCAAATAAAATATGGCAGGTGAAGGCTAAGTAAGAGAGTTTAAGTCTTTTGTATACACCATGTAGTCATACACCGCAGATTTTGCACATTGGTTGTTTTTATAGGTTCGTAAAGGGCTCCGTTTAGTTCGCGGGTATACTTAAGCAATGTTTGCTCATTCACCAAATACCGTTCAGAACCATCTGGTAGCTGGTAACGCCCGTTGCCAATACTATATACCAGTGCTTCGATACCAATACTTGATGCCAGACGTGTAAATAAATAACCTCCCGGTTTAAGTACCCGCCACAGGGAGCGCACCATCGCATCGAAATGCCGCTCATCCTGGGCAAAATGCAGCACCGCGCTGCAAATAACCAGATCGAATTGCTGATTAGCAAAGGGCATATCTTCCACGCCCGCCACGCTAAAATTGCTTAAAGGGTTATCAGCGGCCAACTTAGCCGATAATTGCTTAACCGCCTCAACCGCCTCCGGATTTTGATCGACACCAAATACCTGGTAATTATTTTGCATAAAGTAAACCAGGTTACGCCCGCCCCCGCAACCGGCATCAAGTACGGTTTTACAATTGTCAAAACGTCCTTTCAATAACTGGTCGAACAGGTAGATATCAATATTGCCAAAGGCTTGCTGAAGGTTGTTTTGCATATTAAACGGGCTAAGGGTTCAGCAGGTAAATTAAGGAAATTTGAATTGCCGTCTGTTGATACTGTAACATTTTGACAAAATGTTAATCTTATGTACAATGGAAACGTTTATATACCTTTTTACAAGAATGATTTTACTGGGTTGCCTGCTGGTGATCATGTACATCATGGCGCCAATTGGTATTTTTCGTAGCCATCCGGAAGAGTAAATTTTAAACCACTCGTTTTTAGCCCCAATTTTAAGGGTAATCGCTCAAAAAGTGTTAAAATATGTTAAAACGCACTCTTTTTGAGTAATTTTTTCGCTAAAAATGACCTTGAATTTCCTGTTTTTGCCCCCAAAATTTGTTAAAAAAAACGTTTTTACAAAAGTCACTATAACTTAAAGTAATCCGAAGTTCAAATTGGTTGCTGGCTATCTCAAATGAAATAGCTAAATTTAACTCCATGATTTTCGATTTCAGGTTAAAGGTTTTTTACACGGTTTCGCAAAGGTTGAGTTTTACAAAGGCGGCCCACGAGCTGTTCATCACCCAACCCGCTGTTACCAAGCACATTAAAGAGCTGGAACAGCAGCTGAACGTACAGCTGTTTAAACGCAACGGGAACAACATAGCGCTTACCCCCGCCGGCAAAATATTAACCCAATATGCCGAAAAGATATTCCACACCTATACCGACCTAGAAACTGAGCTGGCCCAGCTGAATAATATTGAGGCCGGCACCCTGCACATTGGCGCCAGCACTACTGTGGCCCAAACCATTTTGCCCAAAATACTGGCCCTCTTCAAAAAAACATACCCGGAGCTTACCTTTAGCTTTATACAAGGGAACACCGACCATATTTCGCAGCTGATACTGGACGAAAAAATTGATATAGCCATTGTGGAAGGGGCGGCCCATTCGCCGCAACTGGCTTATTCGCCATTTGCCAAAGACGAGATCGTGCTGGTGACCAGGGCCAATAATAAGCTATCCAAAAAAACGGAGATCAGTCCCAGGCAACTGCTGGAGATCCCGCTGGTGCTGCGCGAGGCCGGTTCGGGCACGCTTGATGTAATTTACAATGCCCTGGCCGGCGTTCAGATCAATCCCCGCGACCTGAAAATTGAAATTCAGCTGGAGAGCAGCATCGCCATTAAACAATACCTATTGCACTCAGAAACAGCTACTTTCCTGTCTATCCAGTCGGTGTTAAGCGAATTAAAATACAACGAGCTCAGCATAATTGAAATAAAGGGGATGGAGATTTTCCGCACTTTTCAGTTTATACAGCTGCATGGCAAAAACAACAAGCTTATTGAGCTTTTTAAGCGTTTTTGCCTTACCAATTATAACTACAAGTAATCCTTCATAACTAAATGTCATTTGATTTAGTTATGACTTGTGTTCACATTTGAGTGCTCATCAAAAGCATTTTTTATGGAACATATTAGTACCGATATCTGCATTATAGGCGCTGGACCGGTTGGTTTATTTGCCGTTTTTGAAGCTGGTTTGCTCAAAATGCGCTGCCATTTAATTGATGTATTGCCACAGGTTGGCGGACAGCTTTCTGAGATATATCCGCACAAACCTATTTATGATATTCCCGGGTATCCGGATATAACCGCGCAACAGTTGGTTGACAGGCTCATGGAACAGGGCGCGCCCTTCCACCCTACCTTTAGTTTGGGCGAACGGGTAGAAACGCTTACTAAAAATGATGACGGTTCCTACTTTATACAAACTAACGATGGCACCACCGTACACTGCCAGGTGGTGGTAATAGCCGGCGGACTGGGCTGCTTTGAGCCCCGCAAGCCCGAGATTGACCGCCTGTTGGAGTTTGAAGGCCGGGGTGTAGCCTATATGGTTAAAAATCCCGAGACCTTCCGCGACCGTAAAGTGGTACTGGCTGGCGGCGGCGATTCAGCGCTTGACTGGGCCATATTCCTGTCGAACATTGCCGAAAAGGTAACGCTTGTGCACCGCGGCGATACTTTCAGGGGCGCGCCAGACTCTGCCGAAAAAGTTTTTGAACTGGCCAAAGAGGGCAAGATAGACCTCATCCTCAAATCAAATGTAGTGGCGCTCACCGGCGAAGGCCACTTGCAGGAAATTACCCTGCTTGACCGTAACAACAACGTAAGCCATATAGCTGCCGATCACCTGATCCCGCTGTTTGGTCTGAGCCCTAAACTGGGCCCTATAGCCAACTGGGGGCTGAATATCGACTTTTCGGCCATAGTGGTAAACACCCGCGACTATAGCACCAGCGTAGAACGTATTTATGCCATTGGCGATATTAATACCTATCCCGGCAAGCTAAAACTGATACTCTGCGGTTTCCATGAGGCTGCGTTGATGGCCCAGAGCGCGTTTAAATACGTTTACCCTGAACAAAAACTAAGTTTTAAATACACCACCGTTTACGGCGTAACCGAATTTTAGCCATGATTAACTTAACCATTGAAGACAGAGAGGGCCACCGCGCCCCGGTCGAAATACCTGAAGGCATCAGCCTAAGCCTGATGGAAGTGCTAAAAGCCTCTGAATACGAGGTACTTGCCACCTGCGGCGGCATGGCCCTGTGCGCCACCTGCCATGTGCAGGTACTCGAAGGCCCGGATACCTATTTCACTCCGACCGATAATGAACTTGACATGCTCGATACCCTCCCCAACGCCGGCCCCGACAGTCGCCTGGCCTGCCAGATACACATTAACGAGGACATGGACGGCATGGTGTTCCGATTACTTTAAGTTATTCAGAAAGGATTAGCCGCTTTTTTTGACAGGCTTAAATTTTAACACTTTTTGTGCTCAAAACTGACTATTTTGGACATTTTTTGTTTAAAAAACGATTCAGTTTTGCTCATTTTAACATATTATTTGCATGTTTTTGAATGCAATCATTATTTTTAGTTTATTTTCTGACCCAAGAGTTGGCAACAGATTTATCCCCCCACAATAATCAATAACAAGGCCGCAATTTCTGCCAAACACCGGCGTCTTTGTACTGTTACTTTCATAATAACTTAATTGCATAAAAATGGTAGCAGTGATTTTTGAAGTGATTCCAGCGGATGGCAAAAAGCAGGAATATCTGGACATAGCCGCATTTCTTAAACCCACCCTGGTAGCTATTGATGGCTTTATCTCAATAGAGCGGTTTCAAAGCCTCACCGATGAAGGAAAAATATTATCACTTTCATTTTGGCGCGACGAAGAGGCCGTAAAGCAATGGCGCAATGTAGAAATACACCGCGACGCACAGGCAAAAGGTCGGGACTATATATTTAAAGATTATCACTTACGCATTGCTCATGTAGTGCGGGATTACGGCATGTTCGACCGGAAGGAGGCTCCGGAAGACAGCAAGCAAGTAAACCACTAAACATAGCAAGTTTCGGGTTTTATGTCGATGGATGATTTGGCAATTTTGAATAAGCAAGCAGTATAGTTTCTTATTCATTCAAATCATATCAAAATGCATAAAATAAGCGAACCGGCCATTCTGTATTTCGGCACGCCGGTAGTATTGATCAGCACCATGAACGATGATGGTTCGTATAACCTGGCCCCTATGTCTTCGGCCTTCTGGCTGGGTTGGCGCTGCATCATTGGCATGGCAACAACCTCAAAAACGGTACAAAACCTTATGCGCACCAAACAATGTGTATTAAACCTGCCATCGGTTAATGAGGTGCAGGCGGTAAATAACCTCGCGCTTAAAACCGGGATGAACCCGGTACCAGAAGCCAAGCAAAGCCGTGGCTATTACTTTGAACCCGACAAGTTTGGTGTGGCCGGCCTTACCCCTGTACCCTCGCAAAAGGTAGATGCACCGCGCGTTATGGAATGCCCCGTACAACTGGAGGCCCATGTTGCGGCCATTCATCCTATTGGCGAAGATAATGAACAACAACGCGGCCGCATAGTAACCATGGAACTGAAAATAGTACGGGTATATCTCGAAGAATCTATCATTATGGAAAATGATCCAAACCGTGTTGATCCTAACAAATGGCGACCGCTAATTATGAGCTTTCAGCAGTTTTACGGCTTGGGCGAACAGGTGCATGCATCGTCGCTCGCCAGCATCCCCGAATACAAGTACAGGAGTCCGGATATAGAAATTGCCCGCAGTATAGAAAAAAGCAGGCAGCCCATTAGCGCTTAATGTTATTAGTAAGATCAGTAATTTTAATAGTGATTTTGGGTTGCTCTGTTTCAGAAGATAAGCCTTAGTGCTTATCTTCACTTTTATGGAAAAAATACGGGAATATCTGGAGCGTATAGCCCCGCTTAGTGATCAGGATTGGCAAATATTTTCGTCAAAACTTGTTAAACGCCAGTTCCCTAAAAAAGCACTGCTTTTAAAAACCGGGCAAACAGAAAACCACCTCTCGTTCATGGAGCAGGGCATTGTGCGTTATTATATCCCCAAAGAAGATAACGATATCACCTTCGCATTTAGTTTTGATAATAATTTTATCAGCGCCTATGATTCGTTTTTATCCCGATCCCCGTCAATCTGTCAAATTCAAACACTTACCGAAACCACACTGTGGAGCTTAACTTACCAGAGCCTGCAGGAAATTTACGCCGATACCACAATTGGAAATACCATTGGCCGCTATGCCTGCGAAGGCATTTTCATGACAAAGGCCAAACGTGAACTATCGCTTTTAAATGATACTGCCGAGCAACGATATTTAAACTTATTTACCGAACAGCCCCAGCTCATCAGGCAAATCCCTTTAAAATACATAGCATCATACATTGGCATTACCCCGCAGGGCCTGAGCCGCATACGCCGCCGCATTACTTAACCCAGGTTCATTGTTTGCTTTTTTTAACATGCCGAAATTTGAAGAAAAAAACAAACATGAAACCCTTAATAGTATTGCTGGTAACTTTTGGTATAAGTATGGTAGTTACCGAACTCATAGCTCATTATAACATCGCGCTATCGACACAAATAGCCATGGCAATTATGCTGGTATTTACTTCTGTTGGTCACTTTGTTTTTAATAAAGGCCTGGCCATGCTCATCCCCGCTTTTATCCCCTTTAAAAAGGAATTGGTTTATATAACCGGCGTTATTGAAATAGCGGCAGCTGCGGGTTTGCTTGTACCTGCCACCCGTACACTCACCGCCTGGTTGCTGATCGTATTTTTTATACTTCTGCTGCCGGCCAATATCAATGGCGCTGTAAAACATATTGATATGGAAAAAGGCACTTATAATGGATCTGGCCCTCGATATTTATGGTTCCGTGTGCCTTTACAGGTGTTGTTTATTGTATGGATTTATTGGGGTTGTTTATGATCTCTCCTTCTTGCATAACGAGATTGCCACACTGCGCTCGCAATGATATAATATTTAGTTAATTATGCTCCTTCTGAAAAAGCGCCGGGGCAATGCCTGTCCAGCGTTTAAAGGTGCGGGTAAAAGGCGCTTAGTTCGTTATAACCCAGCATGTATGATATTTCTTTAACCGGATATGAGCCTGCTTTTAAATAATTAATGGCTAATGTAGAAGCCGTCTCATAAGTCAAATATGGGGCGGTTTTTTGTGTATCTTAAAGACATGGGAGGCAAGGTAGTCTTTAAGGCATATGATCCGGACCAGTTAACGTTTTTACCGTATAAACTGGAAGAATTGGTACCGGCAGGTCATCCGGTACGGATAGTTAAACAGGTGGTTGACGCGGTCGATGTCAAGCCACTCAACCGGAAGTACAAAGGCGGCGGCGCGTCGAGTTTTCATCCCCGGCTGATGCTGAAACTGCTGGTTTATGGTTATCTGACCAATACGTATTCCTCACGTAAACTGGAAGACCAGGCGGCACAGAACGTTCACTTCATGTGGTTATTGGGCATGAAAAAGCCCGACCACAATACCATCAACCGTTTTCGCAGTGAAAAGCTATCAGGGGTACTAAAGCAGATATTCTCACAGATCGTTCTTTTATTACAACAGGAAGGAATTGTATCATTGAAGGAGGCCGTTTTCACTGATGGCACCAAGATCGAATCGGTGGCGAACAAGTACACTTTTGTATGGGGTAAAAGCATAAAGAACAGTAAAGAGAAGATGAAAGCCCAGCTTGATGAGTTATGGGGCTATGCGCAAAGTATTGCTGCTGAAGAACTCAAAGACACCGCACCGCTGGAATACAGCGAGATCAACCCTGAGAAAGTGAAAGAAACGATCTCAAAGATCAACGCGGCATTGGAGGATAAGGAAGACGTGGCGGGGAAAGTAAAACAAAAGCTGAACTATGCAAAAAAGCATTGGCCGGAGAACCTGGCCAAATATGATGAACAGGAAAAGTTATTGGCTGGGCGTAACAGTATGTCAAAGACCGACCCGGATGCTACATTCATGCGGATGAAAGAAGATCATATGCTGAATGGGCAACTCAAGCCTGCTTATAACCTACAGATCTCCACCCAAGAGCAGTTCATTCTCAATTACACGCTGCACCAGACCCCGACCGATTACCAAACGCTACCATCACATATCGAACAGTACGAATCCCTTTATAAAGAACTGCCCAAAGCGATAGTTGCCGATGCAGGTTACGGCTCGGACGAGAACTATGGTGTGCTGCAGCAAAAAGGTATTGAAGCTTATATCAAATACAATACGTTCGACAAGGAACAAAAAGAAGGTATCAAAGCATTCAGTAACGATAGTCTGCATTATAACGAAGCGGATAACTATCTCACCTGCCCGATGGGCCAGCGCATGCACCATGTTGGCGACGGTCAGCGGATAACTTCTTCAGGTTTTCTGCAGTTGATCAGCCGCTATCAGGCGCAGAACTGTGAAGGCTGTCCGATGCGGGGCGTATGTCACCAAAACCCCGGCAACCGGATCGTCGAGATCAACCACAGTCTGAGAAAACATAAACAGGCAGCGAAAGAAAGATTGAACACAGAACAGGGCATCAAATACCGAAAACGAAGACCCGCTGATGTGGAGCCGGTATTCGCGCAACTGAAGCACAATCATGGTTTCAGACGATTCCTGTTGAAAGGAATGTCCAAAACAGAGGTAGAAATAGGGTTATTATCCATCGCTCATAACCTCAGAAAATGGAAAGCCTGAGAAAAAGGCTTTTATCTCCCCAAAGACAGCTGAACCAATCCAAAAAACAGAACAAACCAACACAGTCCGCCTTCCCTAATAGCTTATCTAAATCGCTCTAAATAAAAAAACCGCCTCATAATTGACTTATGAGACGGCTTCTTTTTTACCGCTTATAATAGCGCCGCCTGGTTATAATAAAACTTTTCTGTTTTTATTAAGCCGTTTTCCCATTGTTGTACAGATATTTCTTTACGGTGCATCACGTTACCGTTGGATTTATCGGTAATAGTCATCATGTATTCGCTAAAAACAACCCCACCGGCCTCATCAATAGCCTGTCTGGTTATTTCAATAATAAGGTCGAATTTGGCTAACAAGGCTATTTCACGGGCCATACATGCCTGTTTCCCTCCGCGGGGTGCTTCTTCATTTTCCTGCAGCGCTACGTCACCAGCATAATACAGTTCCATAGCCTTTACCGTTTCGTCGGCGGTAATAAGCTTGTTAAAAGCTTCAACCTTTTGTTTAAGCGTTTCCATAGTATATTTTATTCAGCCGTTTCGGGCACCGCTATTTTATACAAAGGTTCGTGCAGTATCGGAAAATTACAGGAGTTGGCAATAAAGCACATTTTATTGGCTTCTTTATGTAACTCGTTGGCCCTGTCAATCAATGCTTCGTCATTAATGGTGATAACCGGCCGTAACAGTATTAGTGTAAAGCAACCGCTTCCGTTGTTGTTTTCGAGCATTACTCCTTCAGCAGTATCTTCATACGCGGTTACCACAATGCCGGCAGTGGTGCAAAGGTGCAGGTACCACAGCATGTGGCATGATGAAACAGCAGCTACCAGTAGATCCTCGGGGCAATGCCTTGATTTGTCGCCGCGGAAGTTTGGATCTGATGAGCCCTGGATTGGTAGCTTACCCTCAACACTAATATCATGGCAGCGTTCGTATGACTTGTAGTGTTTAGTTCCCTCACCTGTATTGCCGGTCCAGGTGATAGTTGTTTGATAATGATGATTTTTCATAGACGTAATTTTAAAAAAGGGTTAGCCAGCCCGCAACCCGATTCCTGCTATTATTGCTTTATAAGTTTATATCCCGCAAGCAGCATATAAACCCCATAGAAGGTAGTGGCCAATGCTACCCCAATACCCAGGAAGGTTAGTGTAAGCGCTTGCGAATAACTGTTGCCGGCTGTTATTACAATACTGGCAATGGCTATAATGCAGGTCCAGGTGGCTAAATAATAATCAATTTTTCTGTTGAACACCTTCGCCATGGGGTAAAAGTGCAGCCCAACAATTAAGGCAATAGCGGGTAAAACAAATTGCTGGTCTTTTAGCAGGAAAAGTACAACCGAAACAAGCGGTATAGCCGTAAACTCAATGCCGAAAATGATTCCAAACCATTTGAGCATATTCCTGCCTTTGTCCGCGCTGCCCTCATTGGTAAATTTGGGAAATCTTTTAGCTGCAATGAACAATGTGATGCCAAATATCACAAATATGACACTCAAAACAGAAAACGTAATTAGTACCATAGAATGATCGTGTCCACGCAGGCCGCTCTGAGCTATCCCAGTCCACATCATGGTAAATAGGGCCATAAGCAGTAATCCGCCGCCAATACTGCGTACAGCTATCGATGGTATAACTTGTTGTGTTGTATTCATACTTCTAACTTTAATGGGTCCATTCCCGTTTGATAACAGCAATAGCCTTTCTGCTTTTACAAAATTGCGGGAGTGGTATCACAAAAAATTGTACAAAACCGAACAGGCAGACAATAAAAATATTTAGTTACCGCGATTACTTATTGCGCGGGCTTTATGTGGCTCAGGCTCTGTATCCTACCCCCACCAAACGACCAGTTTTCTTTACCGCCGTTTTCAACAAGTACAATAATTACATCATTGACCGAAACCGGGGTTTCTGCGGCTATCCTGCCTGCAATGGCAGCATATAATTTTTCTTTCTGCTCATATGTGCGACCTGAGCCGGCGGTTATCTGAACATAAACCATATTACCGGAATGCGATATACCTAAGTAACTTTTAGGGTAATATAACTGTGTAACTTCAAGCTCTTCAATTACATGAAAATAATCATCCAAAGGCACATTAAACTCGTCCATTAATGATTGATGGACTGCTTTTGATATTTTGTCTTTAGCATCGGCAGATAATGTTTTTAACAAACTTATTCGTACAAAGGGCATAAAACTAAAATAATAGGTAAATACTGAGTTAGTTAGATAAGTTTTTTAGCATTTTGTTACCAGGTTATTCTAAAATTTTGAAAATAGGCCGGTAACACCTACAAAACTAATAGTCGACCTGTCAGGTCTTACTATCATTCTACGACAATTATTATCAAATCGCGACAGGTAATATCCTGGCGGATATTAATAAAATTCGGGATACACCTTTACGGTTTCGGCTTGCCTGGCGTCATGGCCATATAACACTACAGCGTTATATTGTTTGGCAATAGCTTGTGCTTTGCTGAGCGATGCTGCCGCGGTTTCGGGGTCAACAGCAAAATAGGGAACGTTGCGTTTAAAGATGCCTTCGGTAAGCGCTACGTCAATGCAAAGCAATACATAACCGGAGCTTGCTGTATTGATCAATACTGATTGATGTCCCGGTGAGTGACCTGGTGTAGAAATGAGTTTGATATTGTCGCACAGCTCATAGTCGCCGTCGATTATCTCATAATTAAGTTCCTTAATGCGACACTCCGGCGGTGAATAGGTTTCATCAGCAAGCTTGGTCAGTTCATTTTTCTGTATCAGCACAGGCGTTTCGCGGAAGTATTTATGCCCTCCTGAATGATCGCAGTGAAGATGCGTAGAGATCACCATTTTTATATCCTCCGGTTTGTACCCCGCGTTTTTTAGCAAATTAGGGATGAGGTGTTCCTCTTTCATATACAGATACAACAGACCTTCCATGGGAGTACCGTCATAATAATTCGGATTATTCAAAAAAACCTCATCTAAACCGGTATCAATAAGTATGAGCCCGTCGCTGGTATCCAGCAAATAAATAAAAAGCGGGGAGCGTACCATGCTGGGGTTATCAAAACCCAGATCGGTATTAATAAAATATTCTTTAACTATACCGTGCCCCGCAGGCAACAGGTATAGTTTATTAACTACAAGCTGCTTGTCCATTATGTATTGATTATTAAAAACTGAAAAGTACCTTACCCTCTTTTTGGGCTTCCTGGGCTGTTTTAACGGCCTCTTTATAATCATCGAGTGGGTAGGTAGCCGCCACCTCCATTTTAAATTCCGGGTTGCCAATAATTTCTACAAGCGATTGGATGATGGCACTCTTTTCCTCAGCCGATTTACTATCCAGGTATGCCCTGATGCCGAACCCGCTTATGGTAAGATTTTTATAAAGCACATCGGCATTGTAAAATGTTACGGGCTCCTCAGCCAGCCTGCTGTATATAATGAGCTTGCCGCCGGGCTGCAGGCATTGCAAAACGCCGGTGCCGGTTTTACCACCTACGGCATCCATCGCTACATTAACACCTTTGCCGCCTGTAATTTGCAATACGCTTTCAATAATATCCTCATGGGCTACATTAATAACTTTTGCGCCATAGGTCATTAATATGGGCGCGCTTTGCGAATGCCTCACTGTAGCTATTACGTTAATATTGCGCAACCGGGCAATCTGTATCAGCAGCTTTGAAACCACCGAATTTCCGGCGGTAAGCAGCAGCCAGTCGCCGGCTTTTAAACCGGCACGTTCAAGCAGGCCCCAGGCAGTAAAAGGGTTTAAGGTAAACTGGCTTGCCTTTTCTACCGGGAAATCGGGCGGCAGCACCATGATATCATCCTTCGATACCGCCACATACTCGGCCCAGGTATTTTTGCCTAAGAACGATACCAGTGTACCGGGAGCCAGATCAACGCCCTCGTCAACGCTATCAATAATGCCCGCGCCTTCCAGTCCCGCTATTTGCGGAAACTGAGGTTGAAAGCGATAGGTACCCCCGATAAAGAAAAAATCGGCGGGGTTTATGGAGCTGCTCAGCAGTTTTACAACTATCTGGTTGGCTGCCGCTACGGGCTTATCAAATTGTTTTAATGATAATACATTTTGAGCGTCGCCCGTTTTTTCAAAATATACAGCTTTCATTATAAATTGGTCAATTTTAAAGAAGCCTCGCCATAGCGTTCGCCGGTATCAGGGTATTTCAGTAAAAGCGCGCTGATATCTTCTAAATCAGCAGCCGATAGTTTAACATCAGCGGCTCCTGCATTTTCCTGCAGGTATTTGCGTTTTTTGGTGCCGGGAATAGGTATAATATCCTGCCCTTGCGCCAGCACCCAGGCCAAAGCCAATTGCGCCGGACTTACATTTTTCTGCCCTGCTATATCGGCAAAGGCGGTTGCCAGTTTTTGATTATTATCCCATTTATCATCGCTGAAACGGGGCAATGTGTGGCGGAAATCATCGGCGGCCAAACCATCTTTGCTTATGGTATTGGTTACCAGGCCGCGGGCCAGCGGGCTGTAAGGCACCAGCGAAATATTCAACTCGCGCAAAACAGGCAGTATTTCATCTTCCACATCGCGGCTTAATAATGAGTATTCGCTTTGCAGCGCTGCTATAGGGTGAACGGCATGTGCCTTACGGATACTTGCAACCGATGCTTCTGATAAGCCAAGGTAACGTACCTTACCTTCCTTTACCAACTCGGCCATGGCGCCTACCATGTCTTCAACCGGTACATTCGGGTCAATGCGATGCGCGTAGTACAGGTCAATAGTATCAATATTTAGTCGTTTCAGACTTTGTTCAACTGCGTTTTTAACATGCGCCGGCGATCCGTCAAAATAAACATTTGAACTGCCGCTGCCTGCATAGGGTGCGTTTTCGTCGCGATACCTGAAACCAAATTTGGTGGCTATAAATATCTTATCGCGGTTGGTTTTAAGCACTTTGGCAATCAGCTCTTCGTTCTTGCCATTGGCATACATATCGGCCGTATCCCAAAAGTTAACACCCAGATCGAGCGCGAGATTAAGCGTAGCTATTGATTCATCGTTGTCAACCGGGCCATAAGCAAAGCTCATTCCCATGCAGCCCAAACCAATGGCCGATAATTTTTCGCCGGTGTTTCCTAAATTCCTGTATTCCATAGATTGTTTGTTTTTGCACTACAAATTTATGGCGCCTAAGCTCCAGCCGTTTATAATTATCAAACCAAAAATTATAAAATTCAAACAATTTAAACCCTGAATGCTTTTGGGTTGAGCGTGGTTTGCTTTTTGAAAAAGTTATTAAAATAAGCAGGGTATTCAAAACCCAGGCTGTAGGCAATATCGGCAATGTTCCAGTCGGTATGCCTCAGTAAGGCCTTTGCCTCTTTTGCCACACGCTCGGCAATGTGCATGCTGGTGGTTTTGCCTGTAATTTCTTTAACAGCCCGGTTAAGGTGGTTAACATGAACCGATAAACGACTGGCATAATCATTAGCGGTTTTGAGTTTCAACGCGTAATTTGGCGAATCGATAGGAAACTGCCGTTCCAGCAGTTCCATAAATAAATTGGCTATACGCGACGATGCATTGCTGTGTTTAAAAAAAGTATCAGCTGGTTTTAACTTAAGGGCTTCATGAACTATAAGGTTAACATAATTGCGCAGCAGATCATATTTGTACATATAATCTGAGTCAATTTCATCAAGCATTTTGCAAAATATATCGCTGATGGTTTTTACCTGCTCGTCGTTAACAAAATAAACCGGGCTGCCTCCCACCTTAAACAATGGCGAATCAATAAAACTTTCGCTGCGGTTATTACTGCTGATAAAATCTTCGGTAAACAGGCAAAAGTAGCCTGTTTGTTTCACCGCCGCTGCCTCCCATGAATACGGAATACTTGGATTTGAAAAAACCAGTGCGCATTTATCAAAAGTGATGCCCTTATCAGCATAGTATAATGTACCGCCGCCGATACTGAGTGATATTTTATAAAAATCGCGGCGGTGGTAACTGGTTAAATCATGACAAATTTCGCCCCGCGGGTACACATTAAAGTGCCCGGCCCCTTGTTGATGCCCCCCTGATGATAGCATCTTCATAGCGGGATGCCCCTCATAAAATTCTTCAATGGTTTCGGTAGGATGCATGGTAAATTATAAAATTCAAATAACAGCCCTCTCCAGCAAAAGATGCACGATGATTAAAACAGCAATTTCAACAATTTTATTGCTGAGCAGCGAGCTTTTGTTTAGCCCGCATTGGCAAGCCTGTATTACCGGTTTGCTTATCGTAGTCAAGCTTAAGGTAAACAATTAACCAGGTACCATCCTGCTTTTCGAGCTTGGTTTCATAACTTCCGGAGATTGTCCACAATTCGCCATCTAAAAAATGATCGGCTTTGCCCACATAATGCACATCGGCTTCATGGCCGTGCAGCCTTACCCTAAACTCCGAAAGCTGGTGATCTGTTTTATCAAACCCGGGTAAAAATGAAGCCCAGGCATCTATTATTTGCTCAGGCGTTTGCATGCCCGGTTCTATTCCTGTCATTGATTGATAATCAAGCAAAACGTTATCTGCCATCACGCTTCGCACCTTTTGCCAATCGCGCTCATCAGCTCCTGTAAATAAATCAGTAACTGCTTGTATTATTTTTTGGCCTTCCATGTTTTCTTAGATGCTAATATTATTGATTTGTTTCAAACCGGTACTTAATAATTAAAAACAGGTGATTTTTACATACTATTCCATGTCTTTCAGGAGCAACAACTGATCGTTTATGGTCTGTAATTTTTCAATGATAGCGCCCCACTCGGCCCGCTGTTTTTTTATTATCCTGGGTTTGAGGTAAAAATACACAAAAGCTATCCAACCAAAAAGCACAATATATATCGCACTACCCCACATGAGGCCTATTTTTTTAACAGATTCAATCAATACCAATGCCATACCCACCGATAAGGTGAGCGTGTACACTTTCATTAACCTGGCTTGAATAAAATTTTGTTTTCGGCGAATTGCCAATAATTCGGTCAGGTAGGCAAAGCTATCAGTTTCGGGATGACTTTTGAACAAACTTAATAATAATCCGTTAGAAACCACCATATAAGCCACAAAACCTGCAATAAGCAGTATAGTACCTATAATTGTAGTAAGCATGGCTGTATGCAAACCGTAAATTAAAAGCCATATATAATATACCGTAGTAGCCAGCAGCAAGCCATTTACAATAAGCAGCTTGTTGCGCGCCTTTTGCTTTAGTTTCATCCCCTTTTTTATAACCTCGCTTATATCAGGTTTAGCAACCGGATCCTGTTGCAGCCAAATGGCTTTAAAATCAATATTGCTGCTCATAAACTTTAAATTTTTGCGAAAGTTTTGCTTTTATGCGGTAAACCTTTACCCTGATGTTTGTTTCGGAAAGCCCCACTATGCTGGCTATTTCTGCTTGTTTAATGTCTTCCAGCTCTAATGAAATAATAATACGGTCTATCTCCGGTAGTTCAGCAATACACCGGTAAAGCAGCTGTACCTGGCTCTCCGTATCCGGTGGCGGTTTATCTTCCAGTTGAACAGGCATTTCGGCCCGGGGCATACGGTTTTGTCTTTCAAGCTGCCGCAGGCAAATGTTAGATGCTATGCGGAATATCCAGGTACCTATGGCCGATTCATTACGGAACTGCGCCAGCTTTTGCCAAACGGTAATAAAGGTTTCCTGCGTAACATCCTTAGCCCATTCATGATCATTCATATACCCCATGCATACGCGAAATATTTTGTTGTAATAGGTATCATAAATTTCTTCAAATGACATCATGAACTTTAATTTAATAATCCTGCATCCAAGCTTAACTGCTTTATTTTTGAGTATTTAGATACGGGCTTTTTTAAAATGCTACACTTTGATCAATAAAGTTTCTGGTGGTGTGGTTTTGATAAATTTATAAATGCCGTATCTTGCCGCGGCTACCACCAATTAATTATTATCTGCCTGTCCAATTCCCAATAGCGTAATCGTCATAGGGTTTTAATCATTAAACTTTAAACACATGAACGAGTTTTTATTACTTTTCAGAAGAGATTTTTCAGCCGGCGAAGCGCAGCCTTCCCCTGCGCAAATGCAAGCCATGATGAAAGACTGGATGGACTGGATGGGCAGCATTGCCGCCCAAAACAAGTTAGTAAACCCGGGAAACCGTTTGGCTCAGGATGGCCAGGTGGTAAAACCGGGCGGCATTATTACCGACGGGCCTTATGTTGAAGTTAAAGAGGTTGTTGGCGGTTATATCATTATCCGCGCCGCGTCCCTGAGCGAAGCTTCTGAAATATCAAAAGGCTGTCCCGTATTATCCATTGGCGGCAATGTTGAGGTACGTACTATTATACCTATGGAAATGTAAAAACAACCACGCCTCCTTCAACACATGGAGGAGGCCTTTTTAACCGCAATGAATAAAAATGAGCTGCTCCCCCACTTATTCCGCACCGAGTACCGCAAAATAACATCGGTGTTATACCGGCATTTTGGCTTTGAACACCCCGAAATTGCCGAAGATATTGCAAGCGATACATTTTTAACCGCGGCCGAAACCTGGGGATTAAAGGGCTTGCCCGATAACCCGGTGGCCTGGCTGTATACGGTGGCCCGCAACAGGGCTAAAGACTATTTAAGACGCAATAAACTGTTTGAGCAAAAAATTTCGCCTGCACTGCAAACTTCTGAGATCAACTGGGAGGAAATGGAGATTGACCTATCTGACGAGCATATCCGTGATAGCCAGCTGCAGCTCATGTTTGCCATTTGCCAGCCTATACTCCCTCCCGAAGCACAGATAGGCCTTGCCCTCCGCATACTCTGCGGTTTTGGGATTGACGAAATTGCCGATGCTTTTTTATCAAATAAAGAAACCATTAACAAGCGTTTATTCAGGGCAAAAGAAAAACTGCGCGACCAGCAGGTAAAAATCGCTTTTCCGCCGCCGCCTGAGGTAAATACAAGGATACGGGCGGTTTTAACAACCCTCTATCTGCTGTTTAACGAGGGCTACTACTCTACCAGTAAAGATACCACCCTGCGTAAGGATCTTTGCCTGGAGGCCATGCGCCTCACCTATTTACTCATAGAAAACGAAAACACCAACCTGCCCGATGCTAATGCCTTAATGGCCCTCATGTGTTTCCATGCCTCGCGCTTTGATGCCCGTACCGATGACAATGGGGAGATGATCCGTTACGACGAGCAGGATACCAGCTTATGGAATGATGAGCTGATAACAAGGGGAAACTATTACCTGAACACGGCGTCAAAAGGCACCGATGTAAATAAGTATCATCTGGAGGCGGCCATTGCCTATTGGCATACCGTTAAGGCAGATACGGTTAAAAAATGGGAAAGTATATTACAGCTGTATAACCGTTTGCTGCAAATCAATTATTCACCCATTGCTGCGCTCAACCGTACCTACGCGCTTTACAAGGCCCGCGGCAAACAGGAGGCTATTATTGAGGCAGAAAAATTACAGCTTAACGATAACCACCTCTATCATGTACTATTGGGGCATTTGTATACCGGTACAGATACGCCAACAGCCACCCGGCACCTGCAAACAGCCCTTAAACTGGCCAAAACAACTACCGAAAAAAGCCGCATACGCAAAGACCTCGAAAAACTAACCCAATTCTGATAAATTTTATATTAGCATACCAAAAATACAATTATGGCTTATAATGAAGTATTAACCAACAGGGTGCGTGAAGCTCTTGCCGACAGGCCCGTTGTTGACGAGGTAAAAATGTTTCAGGGAGTATGTTTTATGGTTGACGACAAAATGTGCGTTTGCGTAAATGATCAGGGCTTACTATGCCGCATAGGCCGGGAGCAGGCTCTTACCGAACTGGAAAAGGGCGACTGCCGGCAAATGATGAACGGCGGCCGGGTAATGAAGGATTTTGTATATGTGGATATGGAAAACCTTCAATCAGCCAAAAATTTTGATCACTGGATCAACCTTGCCCTTCAATTTAATAAGGTAGCCAAGCCTTCTAAAAAGAAAAAAAATTAAGACATCTACAACCTATAATTGTGCATAAAACAATTAAATAAATGCTTTAATTGGATTAATGAGCTGTTAATGAGCTAAATCGATCTCAGACATGGCGTTTTATTTTTTTTTTGCTGTTTCTTTTCTTTATACTTACATCAAATGTTATTCTATATTTGTTTTTCATCATAATTTTAAGGGTATAAAATGCTCAAGTATTCTAAACAAACCAGGTTATTGCTGGCTGTAGATTGCATAATTTTTGGATTTGACGGAGAAGTTTTAAAGCTATTGCTCATTAAGAGAGGTTTCCAGCCTGAAAAAGGAAACTGGAGCCTGATGGGTGGTTTTGTACAGGCGGACGAAAGCCTGGATCAGTCCGCAAACCGTATTCTTAAACAACTAACCGGACTTGAAGGTGTTTACCTCGAACAATTGTATACTTATGGTGATCCTCAGCGCGATCCGATGGAACGTACAGTATCAGTCGCCTATTTTGCCCTCATCGATATTCAAAAATATCAAACACAAATAAGCTCCGATTACCAGGCCGAATGGTTCCAGCTGAAACGTACTCCCAAACTGATATTTGACCAGCAGGAAATGCTTGACCAGGCCCGCAAACGCATCCGTTATAAAGCGGCTATGCACCCTATACTTTTTGAGCTGCTGCCTACAAAGTTTACCATTCCCCAGTTGCAAACCCTTTACGAATGCGTATTTAATACCACCATTGACAAGCGCAACTTTAGTAAAAGGGTATTAGCCACCGGTTTACTCATTAAACTGGCCGATAAAGATAAAGCTGGATCTAAACGGGGCGCATATTATTACCAGCTCAACATGCAAAATTATTACGCTAAATTCCAGGCGTTTATGAACTTTATCCCTAACCCGGATACCCTGTAATTTCAGCTTTCTTAAATTTTTGATGAACGATTTTAAATATTTTTCATAAAATATTGTTTTTTGTAAAAAATTAAGTGTTCTTTTGACAATCATTATAAACTTTTATGAGTAAGGGCCAATTTGTTATTGGGGTTGACTATGGATCAGATTCTGTGCGCTCCGTTATTGTTAATGCTTTAAATGGCGAAGAAATAGCCTCGTCGGTTTACGAATACCCGCGCTGGCGCGATGGCTTATTTTGTGAGCCTCCGCAAAACCAGTTCAGGCAGCATCCGCAGGACTATATCGACGGGCTGGAGGCAACTATTAAGGATTGCATTGCCCAGGCCGGAGCCGATGTAGCCGCTTTCATTAAAGGCCTATCGGTTGATACTACAGGTTCTACCCCGGTAGCGGTTGACGGCAGCGGTACACCCCTTGCTTTAACCCCCGGCTTTGAAACCAATCCCAATGCCATGTTTGTGCTCTGGAAAGATCACACTTCGGTTAAAGAAGCGGCCCAAATCAACGAGCACGCCACAAAATTCGATACCAATTATTTGAAATACGTAGGCGGCATCTATTCGTCAGAATGGTTTTGGGCCAAGCTGCTGCATGTTTTAAGGGTTGATGAAACCGTTAGAAATGCCGCTGCATCCTGGGTAGAACATTGCGACTGGATCCCCTTCCTGTTAACCGGCGGCACTGATGTTAAAGCTATAAAACGCGGCCGCTGCTCTGCCGGGCACAAGGCCCTTTGGGCCGAAGAATTCGATGGCTTACCACCCGATGATTTCTTTTCTTCGCTTGATCCTTTGTTAAAAGGTTTTACCGACAAATTATATAAAGATACTCACACTGCCGATGAAGCGGCAGGCACCATAAGCACCGAATGGGCGCAACGTTTAGGCCTGCCCACCGATGTAGTGGTAGGCACAGGCGCCTTCGACGCTCACATGGGCGCCGTGGGCGGGCAAATAGAGCCTTATCATTTAAGTAAGGTAATGGGCACTTCTACCTGCGATATATTGGTTGCTCCGACTGCAGCCATGAAAGATACCCTTGTTCGCGGTATTTGCGGGCAGGTGAATGGTTCGGTTATACCCGGCATGGTAGGTTTAGAGGCCGGGCAATCGGCATTTGGCGATACCTACGCCTGGTTCAGAAACCTTATTTCATGGCCGGTTAACCAGTTGCTCTCACAATCAAAAATAATTGACGCGACTACTGCCAAAGCCCTGAAAGCTGAAATGGCCGAACTTGTTATTCCCGAACTCAGCCGCCAGGCAGCGTTGCTACCAGTTGACGAAGCTAATGAACTGGCTATGGATTGGTTTAACGGCCGCCGTACACCCGATGCCAACCAGGAACTTAAAGGCGCCATCAGCGGACTTAGCTTAGGCAGCGATGCCCCGCGCGTTTTCCGCGCGCTGGCAGAGGCTACTTGTTTTGGCGCCAAAAGCATTGTAGACAGATTCATTTCAGAGGGTATCCCGGTAAAAGGGATCATTGGCATTGGCGGGGTAGCCAAAAAATCGCCTTTTGTAATGCAAATGATGGCCGATGTGCTGGGCATGCCTATCCGCATCCATCAGTTTAAACATACCTGCGCTTTGGGTGCAGCCATGTTTGCCGCAGTAGTGGCCGGTATTTATCCTACAATTGAAGAAGCCATGGCAGCTATGGGTCGCGGTTTTGACGAAGAGTATTATCCCAACATCAACCTTAAAGAAGTTTACAGCAACCGCTATGAGCAATATAAAACGCTCGGCGAATTTGTAGCCGGGCAGGTAGCAAAAACCAAAGCGGAAGAATTTCAAAATATTTAATGTGATGAGCAAGTATCAACATATAAAACAAACGGCTTACGAGGCCAATATGCAATTGCCAAAACTGGGCCTGGTGCTGTTCACTTTTGGTAACGTGAGCGCTGCCGACAGGGAACTGGGCGTTTTTGCAATCAAGCCAAGCGGTGTGCCTTATGATGAATTAACGCCAGAGAAAATGGTGATCGTGGATTTTAACGGCAAAACCATCGAGGGCGATCTTAGGCCGTCGTCGGATACGCTTACACACGCGGTGTTATATAAAAGTTGGGAGCATATCAATGGCATTGTACATACCCATTCAACCTATGCTACGGCCTGGGCACAATCCCAGCGCTGCATACCCATTTTCGGCACCACCCATGCCGATCACTTAACCGCGGATATCCCTTGCGCACCACCTATGGACGACAGGATGATTGAAGGTGATTACGAATACCAGACCGGTTTCCAGATCATGGATTGCTTTAAAGAGCAGGGCATTGATTATCGCGAGGTAGAAATGGTTTTAGTAGGCAACCACGCGCCGTTTACCTGGGGCAAAACAGCCGAAAAAGCTGTGTATAACAGTGCCGTTCTGGAAGCTGTTGCACAAATGGCCTACCTCACCGAACAAATCAACAACAGCGCGCCGCGTTTAAAGGATTCACTTATTAAAAAACACTATGAGCGCAAACATGGTCCTAACTCTTATTACGGTCAATAAATATTTATCAGCATGAAATTACGTTACCTGATTGTACTGGCCGCCTGCATTTTCTCGAACATTACTGCATCAGCACAAAACACCGCTGTAGCCAACACTCCCCCTATGGGCTGGAACAGTTATAACTGCTTTGGCTCGGCGGTGCATGAAGATGAGGTAAAGGCCAATGCCGATTACATGGCAAAATATCTGAAACCATACGGATGGCAATACATCGTGGTTGATTTTTTATGGTCGTATGATAATCCGCAGGGCAGTAATATTGGCAACCCATTTCAAAAAAGGTTACAGGATGGCTCTTATATACCCTGGTTAACTATGGATAAATGGGGCCGTTTAACACCTCAACCCAATAAATTCCCTTCGGCATTTGGCGGTAACGGCTTTAAACCGCTTGCCGATTATGTGCATGCTCAAGGTTTAAAATTCGGCATCCATGTTATGCGGGGCATCCCGAGGCAGGCCGTGTGGGCTAAGTCGCCGGTAAAAGGGGTTAGCGGTATTACTGCCGATATGATTGCCGACACAAATTCTACCTGCCCATGGATGAACCACATGTACGGGCTGGATATGAAAAAGCCGGGCGCCCAGGAATACCTGAACTCGTTATTGGAGCTTTATGCCTCATGGGGTGTTGATTTTATTAAAGTTGATGACCTTTCCCGCCCATACAGCGCTGCCGAAGTGGAAGGTTATAAAAAAGCAATTGACCAATGCGGCAGGCCTGTAGCATTTAGCCTTTCGCCCGGCGAAACTCCGGTTAGCCAGGCAGCACATGCCACCAAATATGCCAATATGTGGCGCATGGCCGATGATTTCTGGGACAACTGGAAAGAAGTGCTGCACATGTTTGATTATGCTAAAAGCTGGGAAGGCGTAGGTGGCCCCGGCCACTGGCCCGATTGCGATATGATACAAATAGGCAAGCTGTCAAAACGCGGCCCGGTTGGCGTTGAACGCTACAGCCGCTTTACCGAAGATGAACTTTATACCCACATGACCTTTTGGTGTATCTATCGCTCGCCCCTGATGCTGGGCGGCAACCTACCCGAAAACCGCGAGCTGGAATTAAAGCTGTTTACCAACAACGAAGTGCTTGCCACCAACCAAAACGGCGAAAACCCACGCCAGCTATACAAAAAAGATGGCGCTATGGTTTGGTATTCGCACGTGCAGGGAAGCAAAGATCTATATGTGGCACTCTTCAACATAGGTGAGAAAGCACAAAATGTATCCGTCGATTTGGCGGCATTGGGTTTAAAGGGCAAAATAAAAGTGCGCGACCTGTGGAAGAAACAGGATATCGGTGCTTACAAAACAAATTATCAGCAAAATATTAATATACATGGCGCGGCGCTGTTCAGGCTGTCGCCCGCAAACTAATAACTAATCACAAAATCAATAATTAATATACATGATCGATTTAAAAACATTTGAAGTTTGGTTCATTACCGGAAGCCAGGATCTGTACGGCGAAGAAACATTAAAACAAGTAGCTGAACACTCACAGCAAATAACCGCCGGGCTTGACAATTCCGGAAAAATTCCCGTACGCATCGTTTACAAACCGGTGGTTAAAAGCACCGACGAAATATATACAACCCTGCAGCAAGCCAACGTTGCAGAAAACTGCATTGGTATTATTACTTGGATGCACACATTTTCGCCGGCCAAAATGTGGATTCGCGGTCTGAGCATCCTTAAAAAGCCAATGCTGCACCTGCATACGCAATTTAACCGCGATATTCCATGGAGCTCTATTGATATGGACTTTATGAACCTTACCCAAAGCGCCCACGGCGATCGTGAGTTTGGGTTCATGGTATCGCGTATGCGCATCAACCGTAAGGTAGTTGTTGGCCACTGGCAAGATCCTGAAGTGTTGAGCCAGATAGAAACCTGGACACGTGCCGCCGCCGGCTGGTACGACTGGCAGGGCGCCAAGTTTGCCCGTTTCGGCGATAACATGCGTTTTGTAGCCGTTACCGATGGTGATAAGGTAGAAGCCGAACTAAAATTTGGGTTCTCCGTAAATACCTATGGCATCGGCGATCTTGTTGCGATTATCAACGCCGTAAGCGAAGCCGATGTTAACGCCCTGGTAGATGAATATGAAGCTACCTACACCATGGCCGATGAGCTTAAGAGAGGCGGAGCAAAACATTCATCAGTCTATGAGGCTGCCAAAATTGAATTGGGCATGCGCAAATTTTTAAAAGATGGCGGCTTTAAAGGTTTTTCAGATACGTTTGAAGATCTGCATGGCATGGCTCAATTGCCGGGTATTGCCTCACAGCGCCTGATGGCCGACGGCTATGGCTTTGCAGGTGAAGGCGACTGGAAAACGGCTGCTTTGGTACGCGCGCTTAAAGTAATGGGCTCAGGCTTAAAAGGCGGCAACGCTTTTATGGAAGATTATACCTATCACTTTGATCCCAATAACGCCTTGGTATTAGGTTCGCACATGCTGGAGGTTGACGCTTCTTTAGCAAACGGTAAGGCTTCGTTAGAAGTACATCCTCTGGGTATTGGCGGCAAGGCCGATCCGGCCCGTTTGGTTTTTAATGTAGCCGGTGGTGCTGCGCTTAATGCCTCCATTGTTGATATGGGCAACCGTTTCCGCCTGCTTATAAATGAGGTTGAGGCCGTTGAACCGCAAAACGACCTGCCTAAACTGCCTGTAGCAAGGGTATTATGGAAACCTTATCCTGATATGAAAACCGGCTGCGCTGCCTGGATTTATGCCGGTGGGGCACACCACACCGCTTACAGCCAAAACCTGACAGCAGAACACCTGCAGGATTTTGCAGACATGGCCGGTATTGAGTTTTTACGCATAGGAAAAGACACCAGGATAGACCAGTTCCGCAATGAGATACGCTGGAACGATGCTGCTTACAGATAGACCCTTCTAAAATTCACCCGGCGGCATGATGGGAATTTAAGCCGCTGGGTAAATTTATTTTTAACCCGCAATAAATTAATTAAAACCACATTATGAGTAAGTTTTCCACCATTGATTACGTCATATTCGTTATCTATTTTTTTGTAGTAGCAGGATATGGCTATTGGGTATACAATCGCAAAAAAAAGGCGGGGGTATCCGGCAGCCATGATTTCTTTTTGGCCGAAGGTTCGCTTACCTGGTGGGCAATAGGCGCGTCACTTATCGCTTCCAATATTTCGGCTGAGCAATTTATCGGTGCCAGCGGCCAGGGTTTTACGGTAGGTATTGCCGTTGCTGCATATGAATGGATAGCTGCCATTGCGCTCATTATTGTGGCGGTTTGGTTTATCCCGGTATATCTTAAAAATAAGATATTTACCATGCCCCAGTTCCTGGAAACGCGGTACAATCAGGCGGTTAGTTTGATCATGGCCATTTTCTGGTTGTTTTTATATGTATTTGTAAACCTGACTTCGATACTGTTCCTGGGAGCGCTGGCCATTAATAGCCTGGCCGGTGGCGACCCTAACACTTTCCATTGGATAATTATCGCGCTTTCCGTTTTCGCGCTGGTTATAGCGCTTGGTGGCATGAAGGTAATTGGCTTTACCGATGTTATACAAGTGCTGGTACTGGTAATTGGTGGTTTAGCGACCACCTATATTGCCTTAACACTGGTGAGTGAGCATTTTGGTTTAGGTAAAAACGCGTTAGCCGGTTTTACAGCTATGCTTAAAGATTCGCCGGAGCATTTTAAAATGATATTGGCCAAACCAGGCCCAAATGCATCACAGGCCGATATTGATAAGTACCTGTTGCTGCCAGGGATTGCCATGTATTTTGCCGGGCAATGGATAGTAAATTTAAATTACTGGGGTTGTAACCAATACATCACCCAAAGGGCCTTGGGTTCCGATTTGAAAACAGCCCGCACCGGGATATTATTTGCCGGTTTAATGAAACTGGCCATGCCTATTATTGTGATACTGCCGGGCGTAGCCGCTTATGTTTTATATAAAAACGGTGGCCTGCAACAGGAAATGAACGCTGGTGGTCATTTAAATCCAGATAATGCCTACTCGGCTGTACTTGGCTTTTTGCCAAACGGTTTAAAAGGTCTTTCCATAGCAGCCTTAACGGCGGCTATTGTGGCCTCGCTGGCTGGCAAGGCCAATAGTATATCTACCATATTTACTATGGACATATACAAAAAATACATTAAAAAGGATGCTGATGAAAAAGGCATGGTATTAATGGGCAAGTTTGTTATTGTGGCAGCCATGGTGCTATCTATATTACTAACCTGGAAAGATCTTTTAGGTATAGGCGGCGAGGGTGGCTTCACCTTTATTCAAAAGTACACCGGTTTTATCAGCCCGGGTATATTTGCCATATTTATACTGGGCTTTTTCTGGAAACGTACAACCGGGGCAGCAGCCATTGTGGGTATCGTAACCGGGTTTGCCATGTCGGTATTGTTCAATAATTACGCTCCTAAAATATTCGGGCACGAAACCTGGCTATACACCGCTTTCCCTAACGGGCATGGTGGTTACGAAATACCGTTCCTGATCTGTATGGGACTGTCGTTCCTGTTCACCATAATAGCCATCGTAATTGTAAGTTTTGCCGGACCGAAAATTAACCCCAAAGCCTTTGTACTCGACAAAAGCATGTTTAAGGTTGAACCTTCAACACTGGCTTTAATTATAGTTACCTTATTACTGCTCACGGCGCTTTATGTGAGGTTCTGGTAACAGAAAACATTTATAAATAGTAGACCAAACGCGTAAGGAAAATTCCTTACGCGTTTTTTCTTTTCAGGCATTAAGAAGCCTTTCGTTGCAAAGCTGCTTCCCAGCCAATAATGGCATTTTTGCGTGCAGATCCCCAATGATACTGCCCAATTTCGCCGGTTGATTTGATAACCCGGTGACAGGGTATCAGGAATGCTACGGGATTGTTCCCAACGCTGGTTCCAACCGCTCTTGATGCTTTTTCAAAGCCTGCTTTTTTGGCAAGGTCGCCATAGGTGGTAAGTCCGCCCGGCGGCACTTTTAATAACGTTTCCCATACCTTTATCTGAAAGTCGGTGCCTTTTAGGTGCAGTTTTATTTCATCCAGACGGCTCCAGTCCTGCGTAAAAATAAACAGGGCATTTTGCTGTATCCTGTCCACAAGCTGGCTGTAAGCTGCGTTTGGATAATTTGCCTTCAATTTTTCCAGGGCCAATTCTTCACCCTCGTCAACAAACGCCATGTGGCATATCCCTTTATTGGTAGACGCTACGATCACCTTACCAAATGGCGTATCGGCAAACGAATAATTGATTTGAAGCGACGAGCCGCCGTTTTTATATTCGCCGGGTGTCATCCCCTCAACCTTGATAAACAGGTCGTGCAGCCTGCCGGTACCTGATAAACCAGTTTCAAAGGCCGTTTCAAAAAGGTTCGAATTGGTGTTTTTTAATATTTCCTTAGCATGTTCTATGCTCAGGTACTGGAGAAATTGCTTTGGCGTTACCCCGGCCCATTCCAAAAACATACGTTGAAAATGAAATGGGCTGAGGTGCACGTGTTCGGCAACATCATCAAGGCTTGGCTGCGATTTAAAGTTTTCCCTGAAGAAACTAATCGCCTCCGCTATTCTGTTATAATCTATTTCCTGTTGCGTTTTCATAACGTTCTGCTATGTATCGGTAATTTATATTTTTTAATTGACAGCACATACGGCCTCATAAGTTAATAAATGAGCTTTAACCTTATTTCCCCAGAAAAAGCCATAAAAATTACCATCGGCCCGGATAACCCGGTGGCAAGGGATCAAATAACCAACCGGATTCGCTCCTACGGCTGCGCCAATCTCCCGCGAATCGGGATTACCATCACCTAACATTTTGTAGTTTGTAACCCCGCCGAAAGGGATCAACAACAGCTTTTCCCAAATGCTTAACTGGTATTCGGTACCTTTTAAATGCAAATGTAATGGCTGTTCGGTTTCGGGATTTTCTATCCGGTTTATTGCTGCGATATGCCAATCTGTACTGCCTGCCATTAAATTACTTTCGGGGAAGCGCTTTTTTACATCGGCTATAGCTTTGGTTTCATCCTTAACAATAAACCCCAGATAAGTTATACCCTTTGAAGTAGCGGCTATTAAAACCTCGCCCAGTGGTGTTTCTTCAATTGTATAATACATGGGCAATAGCTCATCGCCAGCCTCCCATTTTACTATGATAAACGATGGATGGGCAGATTGAAAATGAGTGTTTTTAATACGCTCCTTCAATACAGCCTTATCTAAAATTGCTGAACTGTTATCTGTGCCGGTTAAACCGTTACTAAATAAATTTAATTGAGCTTTCATGATTTATTCCTTTTTGTTACACTACAAAATTATCTTACTAATTGCCTCGTTTAAACCCGTTTCTTGCTGACTTTAAATATACTACTCAGCACTTTATGAAGATTATAAACCATAATGCAACATAGCAAGAAACGGGTTTGTAACCGTTCGGCCGCCATTAATTTTGAACTAAACTTTTGAATGATGGAAACACAACGGGCTTTAACTATTAAACAACGTATAGACAACCTTAACTGGCAGGAAATTACAAAGACCTTACATGACAAGGGTTTTGTAATTGTTAAAAACGTTTTGAATAAAGAGGAATGCGATACCCTGATTAAAGATTATAATGCCGATGAATACCGGAAAACAATAAACATGGAGCGCTATCGGTTTGGAAGCGGGGAGTACAAATATTATAAATACCCTTTGCCGACTATCATTACCAATTTAAGGGAAAGTATTTACCCTCAAATTGCACCGGTTGCCAACAAATGGATGCAGGAACTTGGGATCGATAAGCAATTTCCCCCTGCCCATGAAGAGATGAAAAACCTGAGCCATGCAGCAGGGCAAACAAAACCTACCGTATTGATATTGCAATATGCTGAAG
This sequence comes from Mucilaginibacter sabulilitoris, assembly GCF_034262375.1. NCBI lineage: Bacteria > Pseudomonadati > Bacteroidota > Sphingobacteriia > Sphingobacteriales > Sphingobacteriaceae > Mucilaginibacter > Mucilaginibacter sabulilitoris. The sequence continues at coordinate 1,344,411 of NZ_CP139558.1, read as the reverse complement.
GCGGGTTTAACACCTTGCACCAGGATTTGTATGGAGAAGTATATTTTCCTTTACAAATGGTTTTTATGCTTGATCAAATAAACCACGACTATACCGGCGGCGAGTTTGTGATAACCGAACAGGTACCACGTGCGCAATCAAAAGCAAATGTATTAACACCCGGTTTGGGCGACATGGTTTTATTCACTACTAACTTTCGGCCGGTAAGGGGAAGCAAGGGATACTACAGGGTTAATATGAAGCACGGTGTAAGTCCGCTGCATAGCGGGCATAGGCATAGCCTGGGCATTATATTTCATGATGCGCTTAGCTAATACAGAAATTACTATGAAAAACAAATCGAATGAATCGGCAAACGAGGATACTCTTTTAAATAAGCCAGCTATTATAAACCGCATTAATAACACCGTATTGCAATTGACCAATGATGCCTTTACAATAACAGAATGGGAACCGGAAGACAATGCTTTGCCGATATTCTGGAAAACAGCAGATACCACAATTGGAGAAGTACTTATAGCGGCTACAATAAAGGGAGTCTGCTTTTTAGGTTTTACAAATGGCGATAGGACATTTGCGTTTGCCGATCTTAAAAGAAGATTTCCCGGGAGCATTTTTCCGGAGAAAGAAACGGAATATATAAAGGAAGCCGTGGCGCATTTAAATAGTCCGGAGCTTAACCTCCCGGTACATCTTCATTTAAAAGGTACCGCGTTCCAGTTAAATGTATGGAAAAGACTGACCCTGGTGCCTTTTGGCGGGATTACTACTTATGCGGCGTTAGCTAATGGCGTCCGGAATGCGCGGGCCACCGGAACAGCTGTGGGCGCCAATCCGGTAAGCTATATTTTACCATGCCATCGCGCGGTTCGGTCTGACGGCAGTTTTGATCGTTATTATTGGGGCAGTGAGGTAAAAAGAAAACTGCTTGCTTATGAAGACAATGAGCGGTAAAGCAAAAACATAAAGCCGGGCAATTGTTTAAATTTACAGATCATGTTACAAAACAGAGTTGACCCACTTGGCAACATTATTAAAACTCCCGAACGCGGCGCGTGGCTCGGGAACAGAGGGGTGATACATAATGAGCAGAAAGAAATTATACGTCCTTTTAAAATAAAGGCGTGGATCACCTGCGTTTTAGAATTCAGGGGGCGCTACCGCAAAGTGATGACACCCGACCGTTGGACCGAGCTTTTCTTTTTAGACGAGGCCACCGCGTTCTCAGCCGGGCACCGCCCTTGTTTTCAGTGCCGGTACGCAGATCATATACGTTTTAAAGAATTTTGGTTAAAGGGTAACCCGCAATATGGTTTTGATATGAAAACCCCGGTAGCCAGGATAGACGACATCCTTCAATCGGAAAGGATTGCCGCCGACAAATCAAAAGTTACTTATGAGGAAAATCCCAAAGCACTTCCCGACGGTACACTCGTGTTATACAAAGACAAACCCCACCTGTTTAAGCAAAACCAATTGTTTTTGTGGAGCCCCGGAGGTTATGGAAACCCGATTGTGTTGCCCGAAGCAGAAAAGTTGACGGTACTTACCCCCAGGTCTTTTGTAAATATGTTCAGTGAGGGTTATATACCTCAAATGGCGGTTTGATTTTTAATAATGAACGGGTAATTGCATTAAACAATTTCGGTTGTCGATTGTCAACTTTGTGATGTATCTTTAGTTAAAAATTAAAACTAACTACCATGATTAACCCAGAAGACGAACTCCCTCTTGACGACCTCGAAGACGGAGACAAAGACGATCAGCGAAGCCAGCAGGATGTGCATTCAAATGGTCTGGATGAAGAAAGAATACCGTCGCCGGAAAGTGATGAGCCTCCCACCGATCTTTTAAACCAATCATTCAGGGCATCAGAATCGTCTTATACCTTAAACTACGATAACGACGAACCACCTGCCAAAAAAGACAAAGAGTAAATAGCATTCAGCTACAAACTTGAATGTTCTGCACAAGGCTTCTACATTGATTAATGTAGAAGCCTTGTTTTTTTAATGCCTTACAGTTTGAAGTTAGCACTGGCAAATGCCGTTGTATTATTCAAAGTGTACATCGTCTGCTTTAAGTTTATAAATGTCTAACTGAGCCATAAATAGGTACCGGGAGTACGCTGCTTATTATAGCTTAGTAAAAAGTTTTGGCATGGTACCGGGGATGCCGGCAGGTTAGAATTTACCTTATATTTGCCCGGATGCCATCTGTATTTCCATGAAAGTAATTTATAATTAAATGAAAGATACACCCTTCAGAATTTCTCCTGGAATTATATGGATCAGTTCAATTTTCCTGGGCTTGCTTGCCTCTGTGCCACAAATAGCAGAACGGCATTTTAATACCGCGGAGGCCGCCGTAAACTCGGCAATCACGGCTTTATTTGCGTTGTTTGTATGGTACTATAACATATACACACTGCAAGGAAACCCGTCTAAACAAAAAAACAGAAGTTTCTCGTATTCCCGGCTATTAACCAGCCTGGTGCTGGGCCTGGGCGTTATGCTGGCGTTAGCGGCCATTCAGCAATTAATATTGTCACATATCAATTTCGGGCCGGTGATGTTAATGGTTGAAGTAAGGGGTATACTTATTAACCTCGTTTTTTACATGTTCATACATCTCATGTATCAGAATTATAAAAACCAGCAGGTTAACATTGAGCTGGAGCGCATCAAATCTGATAACCTGGGCGCACAGTATGAATTGCTCAAACAGCAGATAAACCCCCACTTTTTGTTCAATAGCCTTAATACCCTGAAGGCCATGGTTGAAACCGATGATAAAAACTCGGTCGACTTTATTTTGAAGCTCGCAAATTTCTATCGTTTTACATTAGAAAGCCGTAAATTAGACCTCATCCATTTATCAGAAGAACTGGAAATTGTAGATGCTTATAATTTTTTGCTGAAAGCAAGATTTGAGGATGGCTTTACTTTTACAAATACCATTGACAGTGAATATCTCGGCACACTTATTCCGCCATTTACTTTACAGTTACTGATAGAAAACTGCATCAAACATAATGTGGTGTCGTTAGAGCGACCGTTACATATAAAGCTTTATACTGAGGATGACTCCATAGTTGTTGAAAACCAGCTACAGTTAAAAAAGACTGAAGACTCATCTTTAGGTGTAGGCCTTAAAAATATTGACCTGCGTTATATGCACCTGTTAAACAAGAAAGCTGAAATTATAACTACCGATAAAATATTCAAAATAAAACTCCCGCTAATACATGAATATAATCATCATTGAAGACGAATTAAAGGCAGCCAGGTCACTTCAGAATATCATATCAGAGATAAAACCGCAGGCAAAAATTACTGCACAGCTCCAGAGTGTGGAAAGCTCTGTACGTTATCTTTCTGAACAACAGCAGCCCGATTTAATATTCATGGACATTCAGCTTGCTGATGGCTTATGTTTCGAGATTTTTAAATCGGTTAAAGTTTCGTGCCCTATTATATTTTGTACCGCGTTTGACGAGTATTCGCTTGAGGCATTTAAAGCTAACAGCGTGGATTATATACTTAAGCCGTTTTCAAAAAATGATATAGCCGAAGCCTTTAAAAAGGTAGATGAGCTCAAAAACTTTTTCCAGCAGAGCGTTATGCCTGATATTAATAGCTTACTATCGCAAATTGCACCTCCGGCCGGAAAAAAGAGCTTTCTTGTATTTAAACACAACAAGTATATTACCATAGCTACAGATACTATCGCTTTTTTTTACATCAGGAACGAGGGTACTTCTATCATGTGTTTTGATCAGCAGGAATACAGTATTAACCAATCGCTCGACCAGGTTGCAGGCCTGTTATCGCCTGCTCAGTTCTTCCGGTTAAACAGGCAGTACCTGATCAATTTTAGCGCTGTAAAAGAAGTTGAACATTATTTTATGCGGAAGTTATATGTAAAGCTGGTTATTCCAACGCCCGACAAATTACTTGTCAACAAAGAAAAATCTCCACTCTTCTTAAACTGGCTCGAGAACAGGTAAGCTTATCCCATATTTAGCAACAGCCAGGAAAGCTCCGTACAGCTTTTCGGGCTGTTCACCTCTGTGCTTCTTAATCTATTCATAGTCTAATTATTCCGGGCTCAAAAACGCCGGGTTAGGCCCCTATTATGTCTACCTGAGCTCTTTTTACCTGTTTTCCGGACTGTAATGACTGTATTTTTGAATTAAATAAAACATCAGAAAATATGAAACCTATTAAATTTTTAAGTCTTTGCGCCGGTCCTATGCTGCTGGCAATTGTAGCAGGAGCCGCCATCAACCATAAAACAGAACCCGTTAAAAGTGCCGATCAAACCATAAATGGAAAGGGATTTGCCCTATTAGAATTGTTTACATCAGAAGGCTGCTCAAGCTGCCCGTCTGCTGATGAATTACTGGCCAAAATTCAAAAAGAATCACAGGGGAAACCTGTTTATGTACTGGCCTACCATGTTGATTATTGGAACCAGTTGGGATGGAAAGACATTTTCAGCAATGCCGACTATTCAAAGCGTCAAAAAGAATACAGCTACACCCTTAACGCCCAGGTTTACACCCCGCAGGTAGTCATAAACGGAAAATCTGAAGCTGTAGGATCAGACGAACGTGCCCTTCGCAACGCTATTGCCGAAGGATTGGCAGGCTCACCTTCGGCCAACATTACACTTCAGGCACAGCAAAACGGCGATAAGCTTACTGTAAATTACCAGGTAACGAGCGGCTCAGCAACTGACAAGCTATTATTAGCCGTAGTACAAAAATCTGCTGTAAGCAAAGTAAAGGCTGGTGAAAACGATGGTCGTACCCTAACACATGCCCAAATAGTACGTGGGCTGTACCCTGTGAAACTAACACCGGAGAAAAAAGGTGTAAGCACTATTAAACTTCCGCAAGGCTTTAATACACAAGGCTGGGAGGTTGTAGGGTTTGTACAAAGCAAAACCAATGGCGAAATTTTAAGCGCTACAAAGGCTCAATTTAGCGCAACGTCAACTGCTGCGTTATAACTCGCGGTTGCGAAACCAGAATAAATAAGGAAGCCCGTCAGTTTTAATTGGCGGGTTTTCCTTGTATATATATTTATTAGGGTAGTAATTTAGCGCTATCAGCTTTTACTTTCAGCTCCTTGCCGGCTATATCTTCCCAACGGTAATAGTGGAATGTTTTATCGTTACACATTACCACAAAAATACCGTGTTTAAATGTATCGTTAAGCGGAGTAGCTGTTACATCAGAGCCATCACTTTCGTGCGCTTCTACATTGGCTATCTTCACCAGTTTATGGTCAAACGGATTTTTCGCTGTGCCCTCGCGACTAAAAATCTGAAAACGATTAGCTCCCTGGTCAGATACCAGGATATAGCCGGTGGTTGGGGTTAATTTATAAATGGAGATACCTTCATGGTCGGCCTTAAAGCCCGTAGTACCAAATATGGCCAGCTCTTTGTCGCCTTTCTCCGGATCGGCATAATACTGGCGCACACCAACCTGCTCGTCCGAATAATAAATATAACCCAGCTCGTTATCAACCGCAATTGACTCAATTTCCTTTTTACCGCTGTATTTACCAAACTTACGAACCAAAGTAGCTTTCACGTGGCCGGTACCATCATCCTGTAATAAATACTGCCATAAATATCCGCCATCTTTCGGGCCGTTTTTACGGCCAACCACGGCATACATTTTACCCGCTTTTGAGGTATAAATGGATATCCCCATCAAATCGCGGTATTCAAAACCGGTTTCGCCTACAAATACATCAATGCCACCATTGTCTACAGGTTTCATGTCGGGCAAAGAGTATATGCGCAGTTTATGGGTCATACGCTCGGTGGTAATGGCAATATCTGTGGGCTTGCCGCCTAACATCAGGCCATACGCTAAATCGACGTTGTTTGGCCGTTTTAGTCCCCGTACTACTTTATCTTTAATAATCTTCCCCTGCAGGTCAAATACATACAGGGCACCTTCGCTGTTCTTGTCGGTACCAATTATCAGACTTTTCGCATGATTAGCGGGGTTTATCCAAATGGCCGGATCGTCGGTGTCAAACAGTACCGGTTCTGTAATAACAGCCGGTTTTATAGCTGTTGCCGTGATACCTGGCACAGCGGGTTGTTTATCGTCGCGCACCTGGCTTTGGCCGCAGGCGGTATTGAGCAGTACAATAGCCAATGGGGCAAATAAAAAATTGTTTAGTTTACTCATTAATAATATGTTAAAGCTCACCACACAGGGGCGATGAGCTAATTGAACGTCGCGTTAATTACTTTGTACCAAAAGCCCCTATATAATTGGCAGGCTCCGGCGAAGTATAGGTTATTCCGTTAACCGTTATACCCGCCGCATGGTGCCTTGTAAAGTTGGTTTTGCCTTTGCCTAAAGCAGGTGATCCGGCTTGTAAATGAAAATCCCAGGTAAGATCAAAATCGGGGTTTAATACCGGGGTTGATTCAGGGTAGTTCACGAACTTAGGATCGTTATCACCAGCCTTGTTACTGATAATATCGTTTACACCAGCTACAATATCGTTTGATGGCTGAAACTGATTTACCGTGGTTTGATCATAACCAAAATACAGGTTATTGCTGATCACGGAGCGCTTATCTTCCGGCGCTTTGGTATCTCTTTTTATGCCGAAACGGGTATTGGCAAACAGGTTGTTATACAAATCAACATGAACGGTATTTTCTACCCAAATAGAACCACCTTTAGCCGATGGTCTGCGCCAGCCGGTATTGATCATGGTATTGTTATAGGCGATGATATAAGCCTGCGGGGTACGGTCGCCGGAGTTAGATAGCTTTAAGGCATTGGTATTGGTGCTGTACACCATATTAAAGCCAACATCGGCCAAACAGCCCGATTTAAAGTTCATGGCCTCGCCGCCTGTTACGCCAGTAGTATAAAATATATTGTTGGCAAAAATGATTTTACCACCTTCAATATAAGTACAGTCTTCCTGAAAATTCCGCACTGTACAGTTAACTACAATAAGCTTTCCGTTTACATTTGAAAACCATAGCGCAGGTAAGTTTTCGCCGGCGGTAGCCTTATATAAACCTTGTTTTACCGAAGTTGAGGCATCAGAAGTAGTATTACCTCCGTACTCTAAAATAGTATGGTCAAGCACCAGTTCGCTGCAGGTTGGAGCTGCCAATATACCGCCCCACATTTTACCAAACTTTTTAGCCGGTGTTTTATAAGCATCGTTCACGGTAAATTTCACCGGGTTTTCGGCCGTACCTAAAGAGTACAAGTTTCCCCTCACTATAAATTCGGGTTTAGCCAGGGTATCCATTAATACGGTAACACCTTCTTCAATGGTGAGTGATTTTCCTTCGGGGATAATAACATCACCCTTAATAATCTGGGTGCTGCCTTTTGCCCATACACCTGATATTTCGCCCAAAGCAGAGCCATCGTTAGAGCTGGTATCTACATCGAGGTTAGCTTTTCTGCAACCGGTAAAGGCGATAGCCGATATCAGCATAGCTGCAAATATTTGTTTTAAGTTCATCATGTTATGAATTGATAATGATTAATGTTTTTAAAGTTTATAGCGTACACCTATAAGGTAAGTTTGTTCATAATAATCACTGCGGATCAGGGTACGCCCGTTAGATTCGTCCAGCCCTGCAACATTTGCATTGGCCGGGTTGGTGCCTTTTATAAACAGCTTGCTTGGGGTGTTAAGCAAGTTGCCGCCCTTAATAAATACGCTCAGGTTATTTTTAAATCTCTTTTCAACAGAAGCATCCATCTGAATAAAACCTTGCTGCCATAAATCGTTATCTAAAAATTGCGAAACTGTATTAATACGTGGGCCTGTGTAAGCTCCGGACACCTGTGCATCCCAGCCCTTTTTGGTATCCTTATAAAGCAGGGAAATATTTGCAATATGTTCTGACTGTCCAAAAAGCGGTCTTGTTTGATTTACCAGCCTGGTTTGCAAGTCGCCGTTGGCATCAATATACCTCGAATCTTTTGGCGTGGTAATACGTGAATGTGTGTAGGTATAGTTGGCTTTTACACCAAACTTATTAATAAACTTAATAAAATCGAGCTCAACACCGTAATTGTGCGCTGTACCAAAGTTGCCTGGTGTATAATAAATATCCTGGCCACGGGTGGCATCTGGTTTAAAAATATACTCAATTGGGTCTTTGATAGATTTATAGAATGCACCTAATAACAATTGTGTAGATGCATTTGGAAAAAGCTCATATCTTAAATCAAAGTTATCGGCTATAGCGCGTTTCAAATCCGGGTTACCGCGTTCTTCATATTCCTCATTCACTACTTTGCTCGGCACTATCTCATAAAACCCCGGGCGATTAATTGACCTGAAATACGAAGCATGCAATTGCTCTTTATCCGTAAAAAAGTACTTTAAGGTTAAGCTTGGCAGTACATCGGTATACACTTGGCTGCCCTTTGGACGTAATTCGCCCTGCGGGAAAAGCAGGTTATATCCCTGGTTGGTATGTTCAACCCGTGCGCCACCCACAACCTGTACAGTTTTCGTAGTAAACTTAAACATACCATATCCTGCACCAATCTTTTCAGAAGCATCGTAAGTTAATGGGTTATTTACTGCACCCCCCGGATTTGTTACCGTAAAATTGAGGTCGGTATAATTTTGAAAATCCACACCATAAACAGCGTTCGGGTTAACCGGGGTTAATGAATAATTGTTATAAAAACCACTGCGTTCCTTATCACGATATAAACCACCCGCAGAGAAATCAACATTAACTCCTGCAATTGGCGCTGTATAGGTAAGGTCAAGGTAACCCGCTTTATCTTCGTCGGTGTTACGTTCCCAACGATAGTTAAGCGGCGTGCCATTACTCAATAGGGTACGGGTATTTATATAATTTTCGCGGACACCATTCAGGGAAATTGAAGTATTATCAGGCACTTCATTTTCGGCAGATGAATAAACCGCCGACCATTGTACCTTTAATTTATCATTAAACAGTTTATGATCGCCACGCAGCATACCATTGTAAATTTGCTGTTCTGTTAAACGGCTGCGTGTTGAGTAACCTAACTGGGCCTGTCCCGGATCTGGGTGATAGCTATTGGCAAAATCAATAGAAACCTCATCGCGAACCTGAATATTGGTAAGGTTAACATAGGTATTAAATAAACTTAGCTTGTTGCGGCTGTCGATTACGTAATCAACTTTTGAGAACAGGCCGTAACGTTTTTGCTGCTCTGAATATTGCCGGTCACTCCTGCTGGTAATAGAAGCGAACTTATCCGTACTGGCAACTTTTGAATCAAAGAATACACTATTGCTTCCCCGGTAAGTATTTTGATAACTACCCGCAACAAGCACGCCAAGCTTGCTATCAAAAAAGCGCTGACCTAATGACAAGCTGCCTACCACGTTAGGTGCGGGGTGCTTTAAAGAATAGTTCAGCGTTCCCTTAGGAAAATCGGCCTGGGTAGCCTGGTAAGCTTTACCATTAATTTCTGAAGGCGATTTGTGGTTTATTGACCCATAATCATAACTCATAAATTTGCGGTCGAAAAATAACTGGCTATAGCCTCCGGCAATGTTGGCGTTTACTTCAAAACGGTCGGGAGCGTCTTTCATCACCATGTTCACAACGCCGCCAACGGCATCACCTTCCAGGTTAGGGGTAAGGGTTTTATAAACCTCCAGCCTGGCTAACAAGTCTGACGGGAATATATCAAGCGGCACATAGCGGTATTTGTTATCGGGACTTGGTATTTTAACGCCATTAACCAATGTATAGTTATAGCGTTTATCCATACCCCTCAATATGGCGTATTGCCCGTCGCCATTGCTGTTCCTTTCAACAGATACGCCCGAAACACGCGCTATAACGTTGGCCACGGTTAAATCTGGCGATATTTCTATAGCCCTTCCGGATACAACGTTCATCACCTGGGTTGACTGCTGCTCCAAACGCCTGGCTGTATTTTCTGTCGACCCATTCTTTTTTGCAGATATTGAAACTTCCTGCAGGGCGGTACTGGCATCTTCCATATATATTTTTACGGAAGGGTTATCCTCCTTTAATATATCCAGTTCCTTTGCAACGGTTTTATACATCACATAAGAAATACGCAGGGTCTGTTTTCCCCTTGGTACATCTTTGAGCTCAAATGAGCCATCTAAACCGGTAGTTGTCGCTTTCTTAGTATTATCGAGGTTAACCGTGGCGCCCACCATTGGTTCGCCGGTTTTACGGTCATAAACATAGCCCTTAAGCTTTGTTGCGTTTGCTGCCGTGGCACACAACAGCAGGAATAATAAGGTCTGTAGATATTTCTTCATTGTTTGCTGATTGATACAATTGTGAGTTGTTTTTTTTTGACGGGGCAAAGGTGTTTAAACAACTCTTATCACCAGGAATATTGGCCGTTACAAAAAGGAAACAGCGTTACAAGCCGCGTATATACAACAGCAACTTATTTAATTAAGTAATTGATTTACAATATTTTAAACATTATCAAAATCGCCATTATGCTTTCGTTACCGTTACATTAAGCAAATGTTAAGCACCTGAAAGGCTTTTTAGCATTACAGGGCCTGAATGAAAGTAGAGAGGTTATCGCCCTGCTGAATGTTGAGTTTTTTACGTAGCCGATACCTTGCAACCCTCAAACTGTCTATAGAAATACCCAACAAGCCGGCAATATCTTTAGAATCCATATTAACCTTAAGCAATGCAATGAGCCTTATATCTGTTGAGGTAAGATCATTGCTATGCTGTTTCAGTTTATCATAAAAACGCTGATGAACCTGTTCAAAAGCAACGGTAAACTCTTTCCAGTGCTGCTCGTGATTAAAATTCTGGTTAATTTGCTGAATGATCTGCTGCATCTGTTTTTTCTGGTCACGCTTATCATCCTTAACCATGTCCTGAAGTGTATTACGCATGCTTTCCAGCAACTGGTTATTTTTAATGAGGTTTAAGGTATGTGCGGATAGTTCATTACTTTTAAGCTCCAACTGTTGTTTCAGGCTTTCCTCTTCAAGCTGTTTATTCTTTAATTCAAGTTCCATCAGCTCCCGTTGCGCCTCAAAAATGGAATTATTTTGTTCGGCCAAAACACGCTGGTCTTTGATCTTTAAACGCTGCCTGCTAAAGATAACCACGCCCAGAATGATGAGTAATAATACAATGGTAATAACCGCTACCGTAATTATCTGGTTAGTTTTACGGATATTATTAAGCCTTATAATTTCATCGCTTTTTTTATCCATATCATACAGCACCTGCAAAAAAGCGGTTTGTTTGAGGCTTTCCCTTGAATACACCTCGAGCGAATATTTGCGGCTAAGTTCAAGATAATGGTAGGCGCTATCCAGCCGGTTTAATAATTGGTAACCCTTGCCTATGTCGCGGCTGGAAGCCGCAAGCTGATACAGGTTATTGGTTTTTAATGACAGTGCATAAGCCACGCGAGATTGCTGTATGCCTTGTTCATATTTACCCGTTTTACGCAAAATGTCGCCAATATTATTAATCACCTCAAGACTGGCCACTTCATCATGGTGTAAACGGTAAAGCTCCAGTGATCTTTTAAAACAGGTGTAAGAAGAATCGTAGCTTGTCAGGTCTTCATAAATGCTGCCTAAATTTTCATATATCTTGGCCTGACCATAGTTATCCCCTATCTGGTTATAGGTTTTTAGTGCTAAATGCTGATAATAAAAAGAGCTGTCGTATTTATGATGCTTTTCGTACAGGTGCCCGATAGCGCCAAATACTTCTGCCTGACCCTTCTTATTGTCTGTTGACTTATAAAGCGACAAGGCCTTTTTATATAGTTGGTATGATTTATCTGATTGCTTGTTGTAATAATACAGGATCCCCATTTTACTCATATTTTCGGCAAGCAGGTCCCTGTTCCCTTCCTGTCCGAATATTTTATCGGCATGCAAATAAAAATCAAGGGCCTGGGCATAATGCCCCTGGTTAAAGCATATCTGCCCCATTTGTTGCAAACTCCTTCCCGCTGCAAGGTTATCATTATCCTGAACGGCCCTGGCATGAATCTTTCTCAGAACAATTAATGCTGAATCTGGATGTTGTTGACCCGATGATTGCAACTGCTGCAATTCGCGGGTTTCATTTACCTGGGCCAAAGCCGCGTTGTTCAGCAATAATAAAAGTAGTAACAGTACCAATTGGGTGGTTTTGGCAGGGATATTACTCATATATAAAAATTAAGCAAATGATCATAGCATTAAAACAAAGCGTTAATTATTATAAAAATATACAGGTAGCCAACCAATTTCAAATAGCAAACAAAGGAAACATTTTAATGTAATGTTAATGTTAAGTAATTGACTTAAACATCATTAATAACCAACTTTTATTTAACATACATTAAGTTCAAACCAAAGGTTTTGGCACAGAAGACTCTTGCCAAAGCATAAAATTTCGTCATATTCCTAAAAGATGTAAGCCGGAGAGAGCTGTAATATTTACAATTCGAACTTGATCACGCCTGGTATCACGCCTGACTTTAGCCAATTCTTTACAATAAGCGTGAATAACTTTACACCTATTGTGAAGTATTCAAAGGCGTTTTACAATTTCACATTCAATTGCTGAGTTGCTTTATTAATTGAATACCATTTAAATAAATTTGAAGTATCAAAGAGTGATATAAAAACTTACTTTTTTGTACGGATGAATAAAAAACCTTAACACAAAAATTTCATCTCATAACCATAACGGAACAGATGCAGCACAGAATTAATCTGGGGTAATTTTCTGTTCAAAATTTAAACGGTCATGTAAGTGGTATAGCGAAGCTGTGACCGGCTATGACGTAGAGCCTGAAGTTTTAAACAATGATTTGGCTATCCGCAATTATTAAGCGAGCCATGAAAATAAACGTGACATGATAATAAAACCAGACTTGATGGTCAGTGTATGCTGTACAACTTATAACCAGGAGCAATTTATCGCCCAAACCGTCGAGAGCTTTTTGATGCAGCAAACTAATTTTCAATTCGAAATTATTATTGGGGAAGACTGCTCAACTGATAGTACAGGCGAGATATTAAAATCATTTACAGAAAAGTATCCCGACAAGGTTAAGGTAATTACCCCCGAAAAAAATGTTGGTCCGCATCTTAACATGGTTAATGCGATTAAATATTGTACCGGTAAATATATAGCGATTTGCGACGGCGATGACTACTGGACAGACCCCCATAAACTGCAAAAGCAGGTTGATTTTTTAGAGCAAAATCCGGAGTATGTTATTTGTTGCCACTATACCAAGGTAGTTGATACCCATGGCAATATGCTGTATGTTGAACCCAATCCCGTGCCACTGGTTCACACCTATCATGATTTACTTAGCGGTAAACAGGTAGAAACAAAAACGGCCACTGTAGTATATCGTAATCTGCCCGAAATACATGCTTTATTTCAAAAACCATGGTATTTTGATTGCTACGCAGCCGATAAGTTTCTTAAAATTTTTGCCACCTCTGTTACCGGCGGTAAAATATACGTAATTCCCGAGGTAATGAGCTGTTATCGTAACCATACCGGAGGTATATGGAGCATGATTAAAACCGACAAACGGATGGAAATGGTGATCAGCGATTTTAACCTTATCATCAGGAAATTCAGTTATCGGGGCATTGTCAAGTATAAACTATTAAAGTTATATTTAAGAAGGTACATTATATATGAATTGAAGAAACGCAGGATACGCAAGGTTTACGCCACGGTAAAATACCTGCTTTAATTTTTAAGGCTGTTCACGACTAAAAACGGGTATATTATCGCCGTCCGGCATCGTAATAACCTGTTTAATAAAGCGCAATTACCATTTATCATTTTGCCAATGCATAGGCAGGTTTACCTGCACATGGCTCCGGCTCGTTCATATTGTTACAAACGCCCCTATCTGTAGCATTAATTCATCCTGCTTTATTATTTACACTAATTGCCCATCTATCTATATAAAAGAGGGCGATGACCATACTACCGATGAATCCATCTGATGGGAAATAGCAACCTGCATTTATATGCAGATGCGGAAAAAACTCTTTAAAAACAATTTAAACGTGCCGAAACATATTAACTATTAATCTAAACGAGAACTATGCATTACCAAAACTTCACTATCAGGGATAAAAAGGAATGGGACGCTTATATAAACAGGTCAAAAACATACGAAGTTTATCACTCCTGGTATTATCACTCTTTAAATAAAGAAGGTGAGCCAATTTTGTTTGTACATGAGGAAGGCGAGTTTTTTATTGCTTTACCGGTAATTAAGCGTAAAATAGATGATTCTCCATTTTACGATATGACGTCTGCTTATGGATATTGCGGGCCTTTATCTAATATTGATCTCTCAACCCTGTCGGCAGCCACAATTGCGCATTTTAAAACCGCTTTTGTAAGCTTCATGAAGAAAGAAAAGGCTGTATGTATATTTTCAAGACTACACCCATTCCTCAATCAGCACTATATCCTGGAAAGTATTGGCGGATTACAAGAAAATGGAACAACCTTGTATATGGACCTTTCAATGTCTATTGAGGAGCAGCGAGGTAAATATGAGAAAAGGCTTTCGCGCCAGGTAAGAAAACTGCGTGAAAAGGGATATATCATTAAAGAGGTAAACAGCCCGGAAGACATTAAAAACTTCACCGCAATGTATTGTAAAAATATGGACCGGGTGAACGCCTCATCACATTATTATTTTGACGAGCAGTATTTTGCCGATCTGCTTAATGCAGAAGGGTTTGATAATAAACTTATTCTTATTTACGACGGTGAAGAATTGATTTGCGGAGCGCTTATATTGTTATCAGACGATATTATCAGAAACCATCTTTCAGCAACATCTCCCGAATACCTGAAAGAATCGCCAAGTAAATTATTAACAGATGAGATAAGCATGATTGGCAGAAGGCTTGGAAAGAAAATATTCCACCTTGGAGGCGGAGTAGGTGGCAAGGAGGATTCTCTTTTCATGTTCAAAAAATACTTTTCAGATCTGCAGATGCAAGACCGCATCTGGTGTTATATTAATGATAATGCTGCTTATAATGATCTTGTTTTAAAGGCCGGTGCAGAGGCAAATGGAGAATCAAATTATTTCCCATTATATCGTCAGCCGAAAAGAAAAACACAACCTTACGTTTCAAACATAGAAACCAACGCTATTTAAATTTCCCCAAACCAAGTAATATGAAAAATAAGATCACTTATTCAGATACCGACCTTGATACCTTTAATAAACTAATGGACGAGTATGGCTGGATTATTTATGAAGATGCATTAGATACCACTTTTGTTGATGAAATTAATGACTCATTGATAAAGGCATATGAAGTAAGACGCGATATTCAAATCAAAAACGGAATAAGTGCAAACATGAACGGCACATTGCACCATCTGGTAGAACGGGATACTTTTACCCTTAAATTTCTTGAACGGAAATATTGCGCCAACCAGATAGGGCATTTTTTAACCGGGAAATACATTCTGAATTCATTAGGTGCTGTAATAAACCAAAAGGACGATAAGCCTTATGTACAAAATATTCACCGCGACATAAGAAGCTTTACCGGCGATTTTAAAATGATGATCCAGATGATGATTATTTTAGATGATTTTACCATTGAAAACGGGGCAACTTACTTCCTGTCAGGCTCTCATAAGCAGGATGACAAGCCGGAAGAGGGGTATTTTTTCCAGCACGCAGATCGTGCGGTAGCAAAAAAGGGCAGCATCATTTTGTTTGACTCTAACTTATGGCATGCCGCCGGTAAAAACAATACAGAAGGTAAAAGAAGAACGCTGACCATGGCATTCACCCGTCCATTTTTTAAACAGCAGCTTGATTATCCCCGCTTTTTAGGCTATACCTTTGGTGAGGGATTGAGCGAAGATTTAAGACAAGTGTTAGGCTATAACGCCCGCACACCAGAAAACCTGAATGAATATTATCAGCCGGTTGAAAAAAGAATGTACCAGCCAGGACAGGGTTAATTAAATTCAACAATCGGTATAAATAATTACCAAAAAATAACACAAACGGCCCGGGCTATATAGCCCGGGCCGTTTGTGTTATAACCAGAATTGAATTTATTATTCCAACGTTCTCACGCCACTAATGGTGGCCGCATTTTGCTGATGAAGGTCAAACACTCTAACATCATTTTTGCCTTTGCGCAGCCAGTTTGCAGGGCAGTACAAACGGAACTGAGGCCCAACATTCCAATATCTGCCCAAATTATGGCCATTTACCCATACCACTCCCTTTTTAAAGTTACTCAGGTCAAGATAGGTATCGTTTATTGTGCTTAATTCAAAGCTTCCATCAAAGAAAACGCCGTCGTGAAAACCTTCCGGGTATTTTGGCTTAAGGGACGAAGCAAACTTATCATCCATTGGCAGTTTAAATATTTCCCAGTTGGTAAGGGTCATGCCTTCCAGGGTAACGCGGTCGGTTATACCTTTGCGATCAATCATGTACTGTGCAAAATTGATATGCCCCATGTTCTCTACCAAAATGTCCAGAACAGGGTCTTTCACATCGGTTTTAGGTAGTTTGATAGTCCATTTACCTCCGTCACGATACACGGTATCAATCAGCTTGCCATTCAGTAACACAAGGGCAAAATCATGAGGTTCGGTAATGGTTAAATTGCCGCTTTTATGGCCTATTAATTTGGTACGATATAAAATAAAACCGCTGTATTGTCCCAATGCCTCCATTGTTTTGGGCTGCGGCGACTTTATTGCGGCGGGCAGCTCTTTCCACACCGTAGTAAATGGCTGCATTTGAAATGCCGGTATAGTTGCTGATGGGATTGGCTTGGGTACTTCCGGTATTTTATATTTAACATATTTAGCGATCAGGTCGCGCAGGGCAAAATATTTATCTGTCGGCGCACCCTGCTCATTAACCGGGGCATCATAATCATAGCTGGTAACATCGGGTTGAAATTGCGTTGGATTAAAAGCATTCGCCCCGGCATTAAAGCCAAAGTTTGTGCCGCCGTGTATCACATATAAATTGAATGACCTTTTATGATCCAGCAAATAAGTTACCTGTTTTAAAATATCGGCCTTATCGGGTCTTTGCCATTTTTCTTTCCAGTGTGTTAACCATCCCGGATAAGTTTCGCTGCTAAAGGCAGGTACGTTAGGATTTTGTTTAAACGCCTGCTCAAAATCGGCATCACTTATACCGCTATCCAAACCTATGGCTGCCCCGTCAACACTACCGGCTTCCAGCATAAAGGCTGTCGGGCCATCGGCTGTGTAAAAAGGCACATTAATACCATTGTTAAGCCATAGTTTTCTCAGGCTTTTGATATATTCCCTGTCGTTTGAGTAGCTGCCGTATTCGTTCTCTACCTGAACCATAATGATAGGACCGCCACTAGTACATAGCAAAGGCTTTACCTGTTTGGAAAGCGCAGACACATACCGGCTAACCGCAGCCATATAGGTTGGATCCATACACCTTACTTTAATATCAGGAGTTTTTAACAGATAAGGGGGCAAGCCGCCAAAATCCCACTCCGCGCAAACGTAAGGGCCTGGTCTTAATAATACCCACATCCCTTCCTGCTTGCAGATATTGATAAACTCGGCAATATTTCTGTTCTCTGTTGTAAAATCAAATACACCGGGCTGCTGTTCCAGGTAATTCCAAAAAACATATGCGGCAATGGTATTACATCCCATTGCTTTGGCCATTTGGATACGATGGCGCCAGTATATTTTCGGTATCCGCGCCGGGTGCATCTCGCCGCTAATGATCTGGAAAGGTTTGCCATCAAGCAAAAAATCAGTTTTACTCAGGGAAAACACGTGTTTTTGCTGCGCGTTTACCATGCCTGCCGAAAAAAAGATCAAAAGCAAAAAGAAAAGCTTTTTCATAGAGAATTGAAGTTGTATGTATAAAAATATATTGTCATTTAAAGTACGCCCAGCTCTGCTACCGCAATTCCATTACCGCTGATTACATGCCGGGCAATAAATTTAAAATAACGGGCGCTAACCGGTGTATTGAGCTTTACTGTTTGTTCAATTGGGTTAGAGGCTATATTTGAAAATTCACCTTCTGCTGCCGGTGTCCAGTGCTGGCCATCGTTACTTACCTGGTAAATGTAACTATCAACAATGCCTTCTTTATTTTTATCCTGGCGTGGTAAATAAACAAATGCCTTTATAGCCTGCCTTTGCCCTAAATCTACACTTATTTCCTGGGGCTGAAATAATAGCGAATCATTTTTTGTACAGGTATTATATATGGTATGCGGATCTTCGTCAATCAAGTTTTCTACTCTCCGCTTAAATTTATCCGCAGTTTGGCCGGGCAAAATAGTCCAACCGGCTTTACTTACACCAAAAACCTGTGTTTTAACTTCACTGTGTTCTTGTCCCTCAAAACTTACGGCTTTTACAATACCACCTTTATCAAAAGCAAATAGCTCATTATAAACCGGGGAGTTTAAACCCGGTTCGGTACCGTCTGTTGTATAATGGATGCTGCTCACAGGCGCTTCTGTTTTTATACTAAGCTCACCTTTAATGCTGCGCAGTATCTCGGGCGCCGACAAATGAACCGGCTCTTTAAACAAGCCAAAATCGCTCAGGGCAATACAAACCGGCGAGGCAGTAATACGAAGCCTTACTTTGGTGGCAGTTATGTTTTGAGGCAGGCGAATCAATCTGTTAGCGCCCACACTTGTTGCCGTGGCAATCTCCTTCCAGGTATTATTCTGCCAGGCATCAACAGCTACACTTTCTATACGCTGACCAAGCTTTATATTTTCACGTAAACGGATTACGTTAAATGTTTTCGGGGTATGCATATCGGCAATCAATTCGGGTTTGGTTACCGCATCGTCAGTTGCCCAATAGCTGTACCTGTTGTTATCAAGCAAAAACGCAGTGCCAAATTTAGCGGCGTTATTACCGCGAACATTGCCCGCTTTAAGCGTCGCCCCTTTGAGTAGGTTTACAGCAAATGTTTGTTTAATGATTGATCCAAATTGTTTCAATGATTGCACATCTTCATTTGTTAATTGACCATCCTTATCAGGCGACAAGCCCAAATCAAGACATGCCCCGCGGCCTACACTTTTATAATACAGATCGAGCAAGGTATAAGGCGATTTGGTTTGGCCGTCCTGCGCCTCATGATAAAACCATCCGGGTCTTGACGGCACGTCGCATTCGGCCGGTATCCAGTATTTGCCATTGCGGGTACCTTCGGTACTTTCCTCATATTTTACGTTACCGTTGGCAGGCCTTTTACCATCGGTGGAGTGTGGCGTAAAGGTTTCCCAATAGGTTTCACCGGCATGTCCTTCCTCGTTTCCTACCCAGCGCACATCAGGTCCGGCATCGCCAAATATGGCTGCGCCCGGCTGCATTTTGCGGGTTATACCCCAGGTAGTATCCCAACCATAATAAGTTGAACGGTCAATTTTACGGAGTTCGCGTGTACCTCCATAATAGCCGTCGCCACCGTTGGCGCCATCATGCCATGACATAAACAACGGCCCATAATTGGCATACAACTCTTCCAGTTGTTTACGATAAACCTCTGTAACATAAGCGGGCTGCCCGTACATGGGATTATTCCTGTCCCATGGTGAGCAGTAAATACCCATTTTCACACCCAGCTTAATGCAGGCTTCCTGGTACTCCTTTACAATATCGCCCTTGCCGTTTTTATACGGACTCGCGCTGATATTATGCGAAGTGGTTTTGGTTGGCCAAAGACAAAAACCATCATGATGTTTAGCCACTACTACAATACCTTTAAATCCGCCGGCTTTTGCCGCGCTCACTATTTGCAGGGCGCTAAAGTGTGCCGGATTAAATATTTTAGGATCTTCATCACCGTAGCCCCATTCTTTATCAGTATAGGTAGCCATGCTGAAATGTACAATGCAGTACATTTCTGTTTCCTGCCAGTTAAGCTGCCGTTGAGTGGGCAGCGCCCCATAAAGTTTAGGAGCTTGTTGCGCAAATATTGTTACCGCATTTACCAGCAATAACGCAACAACTATTAGCTTTTTCATTCTTTTAAAATGGATTTCAGATAGGTAAATTTATTTATTGAGAATAGTTTAAAACAACACAGTCCTGTTTGATACATCCTTAGGTTAATCAAACAGGACTGCAGTTGCGCACGGGTTCTTATACCCGCTGCTTACTGGTTACCAGCCGGGGTTTTGTTTTAGGTTTGGATTCAATGTTAACTCCTGCGTTGGTATTGGCAAAAGATACATTTTATCATTCCAGGTACGGGTGGTAATGCTCGGGTACTGGCGTATGTAGTTATTGGCGTCAACAACTACACTGCTTACGTCAAGGTGCGCAGCTGTATATTGAGCACGCAGGGCAGGAGTAAGTTTCATACCCAAAATGGTATTTGGGTTGTTGATCAAAGTACCCGCGCGCCATCTTTTGATATCGTCGAAACGGAACCCTTCAGAACCCAGCTCAATACGGCGCTCACGGCGGATCTCATCGATGAGCACAGGTAATCCAGGAAAATCAGACTTAGGATCCTTAACCAGGGTGGCTATGATCATGTGCGGCATACCTACCCTGTCGCGCAGCTTATTTATAGTGTTATCAATATCCGTTTGTGTAGCCTGTCCTAATTCAGCTTTTGCTTCTGCCTCAATCAGTAATACTTCGGCATATCTGAAAATGAAGAAATCATAAACAGAAGCATTTGCATTCCAGGCAGCCAGGCTGCTCGAACGCCCCTTGATAGGCTGATATCCTGTTGAAGTAACCGTGGTACCAATACGCGGCAAGGTAATCAGATCGCCGGCAAGGAAGTCAAAGCCACGCGTTGCTATCAGTTGTTTGTAACGCGGATCGCGATTAGTTGATTCATCCTCCGGTGTATTGTCGCCTTTATAAAGCGGGCTTAACGATATAGGCAGACCATCTGAACATAAAATAGAGTTCACGAAATCTTTGCTGTAACCATCTGCAGCTTCGCCAAGCGAACGGTCAATACCGTTCATTAAAATACTTGGTAAATAACGCTGAGGCAATATTGCCTCAGCGTTGCCCTTTAATTCATCCTGTATAAACAGGTTATAATAATCAGACTGTGGATTGCCTGTTGAATAGAGTTTATACAGACCAGAGTTCCTGATTTCAGCAGCGGCATCTACAGCAGCTTGTAAATAAGTAGTTTCGTCGCCAGTATGCGCATATTTACGCCAGGTACCTTCCCACAAACAAACACGTGCTTTTAGGGCCAGTGCCGCGTATTTACCCAAACGACCGTCGACCGGCGTTACAGGCAAGTTAGCTACTGCAAAATTGATATCTTTCAATACAGAATCCATTACCTGTTTGTGCGGCATTCTCGGGCCGTATAAAACAGATTTTGAAGTATCTACAATGTAACGGTTTATGTAAGGCACATCACCAAAGGCTTTCACTTTTTTCCAGAAGTCATTAGCCCTGAAAAACAGGGTTTCGCCTACATAAATGTTCTTAGTGGCATCAGGGATATCGGCTTTTTGATAATTAGCCAGGAAAAAGTTGCATGCCCTGATCAGTGCGAAGTCCCAGTCGGTACCTGATTGATTAACATTTACCGTGTTACTATTAATTACCGTACCAGGCGTATTTGAATTAAAATCAAGCGTTGTGCCGCTGGTTGAATAATTGTGCGTAGCAGTACTCGGAATAGTATAAGTATTTGCCAAAACAGGATTTATTGTGGCATTAGCCTTATCATCAGAATTATTATCGGCCTTTAAAAAGTTTTGTATGGTTAATGCGGAGTAATATTGATTACAATATAACTGCAAATCTGTTTCATTTTTAAAAAACTTTTCAGGAACTACATCGCTTAAAGGCTGCCGGTCAAGAAAGCTTTCCTTTTTACAAGATGCAACAAGGACCATTGCAACGCAGGCTATATATAGGATATATTTATTTTTCATTTTTATATTTTTTAAAATCTGTTAATCCAGCTCAACAATAGGCACATTATTAAAATGTAGCCTGTAAGCCAAACGATAATGATTTATTTAATGGGTAAGTACCAAAGCTTGTTGCCGTTTCAGGATCGTAATTTTTGTTAAGCGATGTTATAGTAAACAAATTTGCACCTGTTACATAAACCCTTAACCTCTGCAGCTTGATGCTCTTAACCACTTCTGCGGGTAGGCTGTACCCAAATGTTAATTGCTTAACACGTGCATAAGCAGCATTAAGAATGTATTTATCTTGAGGCTGCTCATTGCCACCGCCACTAAACCTGATGCGTGGGAAATAAGCATTGGTATTGGTTGGCGTCCAGTAATCAGTGGTCATTTGTGAAGGAATACTGTATTCATCATCTCTGAATGCATAAAATACATACTCATTAGGATAAAAATCCTGCTTTAACACTCCTTGAATAAAGGTTGCAAAATCAAAATTCTTATAATTAAGATTTAGGTTAAACCCGAATTTATAGTGTGCGGTAGTATTACCTATCAGCTTTTTATCTCCCATGTTACCCAACGTATTGTTACCAAAGGTTATTTTTTGGTCGGGTTTACCATCTGGCCCGCTAATATCTCTGTACTTGATATCGCCTGCAAGCCATTTGTAACCCGCCAATGCTGTATTATCAATGGCAGCTGCCTCTGCATCTGTTTTATAATAGCCATCGTTAATATATCCATAAATATTTCCCAGGTCCTGCCCCTGAATAAAATCATAGATACTATTGGTTGGATTACCATTATACTTAGTTACGCGGGTATTGGAAGTATTAGACAAACCCAGTGTAATACTATATTTAAGTTCGTTGATCTTATCGTTCCAGTTCAGGCTAAACTCCCAGCCATGTGATTTTACATTGGCCGAGTTACTTGGTGGAATTGGCGCGCCCAGTGTTGATGGGACTTGCTGACTCGGTACCAAAATATCCTTAATGTTGGTTATAAAATAATCAAAAGAGCCGTTTAGCTTACTGTTAAATAAAGCATAATCTAAACCAAGGTTTTTAGTTTGTACCTTTTCCCAGGTAAATGACGAGCTCACTAAAGCCGGTGCCGCAACAAATACACCTTGTTGCCCATTCAAGAGGTAATTAACCAAACCTGTTTGCTGAACTGCAATGTATGGATATTGATTATATGAAGACGCGATTGAACCCGCCAGCATATTCAGCATTTGAGTGGTTGAACCGGCGCCCGGTACGTTCTGGTTTGGCAACTGGCCGTATGATGCCCTTAATTTTAACTGGTTAAGTGTGCCTTTGATGCCTTCCATAAATGATTCTTCAGACACATTCCAGCCAACAGATGCTGATGGAGAAAACGAGTAACGATGATCTGGTTGAAAACGGGAAGTACCATCATAACGGGCATTAATTTCTACCAGGTATTTGTTATCATAAATATAGTTTAACCTCGAAAAGGTACCAACCAGTGCATACTCTGTTTCAACGCTTCCAACTTGTGGTTTTGAATCGTTATTAATACCTGATGCCGGTAGTGTAGGATCTATCAGGTTTTTAACCAATGTACTGCCCAGTATATAGTGCTGATACTCCTGGTTATAACCTACCAGCGCTTTAAAGTAATGTTTTTTGTTAAAGGTATTTTCGTAGGTTGCAAAAGCATTTAAAGAGTTGTAGTTATTGTTGGTTTTGTTTTCAATTACCTGTGATGGGTTTGTCCATGGGTAAATATCCAGGAAAGTACCATTTACACCATACTCATTAAAAGGTATTAGGTTTGCTTTGCGGTTATCATTCAGGGTATTCCAGGTATAGTCAACATTTACAGACACATGATCAACCGGTCTAATGATCACGCGGCCAGTTGTCCAGAAATCATTTTGTGAATCAATATCCCTACCTGATAACGCATTAACCGCCATCGGGTTGGTATAATTACCCTGACCGGCAAAATTACCATCTGGGTTGTAAACCGGCATTACTGGTGGAATATTAGAGTACAGCCATGCACCACCTTGGTTAATACGGGTTTGGGCCGGCTGGTTATTATCGGTATGGGTCATGCTCATGTTTAAACCCAGCGTTAACCATTTGGTTACATCAGAGTTAACCTTTAAAGTAGGAGTATAGCGCTGGAAAACCTGGTTTGCAGATTTTTGCAAACCGTCCTGCCTGAAGTAACCCAGGCTGGTTAAGAAAGTGGTTTTACCTTCGCCTCCTGATACCGATATGTTATGTTGCTGTGTAGGGGCCCATCCTGGATAAAGCACCTTTGTCCAGTCGGTATTACCTACATAGCGGTATCTTTTCGGGTTACCCGGGTCAGGATAACCGGTTGGGTTATTAGCTGGGTCATTAAAATAAGCAGCAGCCATGGTAGAGTCAACTGAAGTAAATGGCGTAGTTGAATAACCACCGCTTTTTAAACCCGTACGGTTAGCCTCATTAAACATTTTAATGTAATCAACCGAATTTACATTCTCTACTAAACGAGTAGGTCTTGAAATGGTATAAGAACCTGAATAGCTAACCCTTGTTGGACCGGCCTTGCCACTTTTGGTGGTAATTAAAATTACGCCGTTAGCCGCACGACCACCGTATATAGCTGCAGATGCTGCGTCTTTTAATACAGTTACACTGGCTACATCGTTAGGGTCGATAAGGTTAGGGTCACGTGCTACACCATCAACCAACACCAAGGGAGCTGTAGGTACTGATTTAGGATCTTGTCCTGCTTGTGGTGCTGTTGAAGGCAACGTTGTACCACCGCGCACGTTAAATGTAGCGCCTGTTCCAGGTTCGCCGCCGCCAAGGCTTACATTTAAGTTGGGAATAAGACCCTGTAATCCATCACCAAGATTCACCATTGGGCGATTTTCCAATTTATCGCTGTTCACCGTAGCTATAGAACCGGTAAGGTTTATTTTTTTCTGTGTACCGTAACCAACAACAACAACTTCATTTAAACCTTTTGCAGAAGCGGTTAATGCAATGTTAATAGCAGCCTGTTTGTTAATAGGTACTTCTACAGTTTCATAGCCAATGTAGGTAACCACTAATGTGCCATTATCGGGAGCTGATATAGAAAATGCACCGTTAACGTCAGTAGCAACACCATTCTGGCTGCCTTTAACGCGTATAGAAACACCTATCAGGGCTTCGCCGGTGCCTTTATCGGTAACCTTTCCTTTAATGGTTATGTTTTCGGCCGGAGGAAGTACTTCCTGCTCTTGTTTAACAATTGTTATGTTTTGCTGGGGTTTGGGAACCAACAGAATATAATTATTCCGTTGCTTATACATCAGGTCGGTTTGACCCAGTAAAAGCTGCAATGTTTGCTCTACCGTACGGTTACCGTCTGGCAGAGTTACGTTTTTGTATGATTTAAGCTCATCATTTTTATAAGTAAACCTAAAATTGGTTTGCTTTTCAATTTGCTTGATGGCATACTTAAGACTTTGGTTTTGTACACCTAAAACAACGTTTATATCCCTAATGGTTTGCCCATTTGTTATATGCGCGAACAGCATATTGCAACAAATAAGTATAACTGTTAAGGTAACTGAAGTATACCTCATAATGCGGAGAAGTATGGTTAATGGTACAGTCTGTTTTTTCGGAACAGAAAAAAATTTTAGTAGTAAAAAATTCATAATTTTACTTTGATTTAAGCGGTTTGGGAAAACTGGTTTAAACTCAATTGATAACAGAGTTCATACTTCTGTTATCTGATTTAAAAGCCGTTGCGGTTGGCGCCGCAGCGGTTTCTTTTTTTAGGTTTGCTATCACCACTGACAGCCTTGTTGATATGTTATTTTTTTCTCATATGATTTTAAGTTTTGCGTTAGTGTTTTTTTATTGGATAGTAATTTTTTTGCCTTCGCGTTTATATGTAAAGCCAGAAAATTCGCTTAATACTTCCATGATCTGGTCAATATTTTCATGTTTCAGGAATGAGGCTGTGAAATGGTAACTTTTGGCCCTGGAGTTGTTAAAGCTGATCTGAACATCGTACCACCGTTCAATTACATGAGCGGCCTCTTCAAGGTTGATATTGTCAAAAATTAAGTCACCGTTCATCCAGCGTAATTTTGAAGCATCAACATGATATTTTTTTGAATCGCCATTAACGCGGTTGTAGCTTAAACATTCATTGGGTATTAATACACTTAGCAATTTATTTTGCATGCCTACGCTTACTTTACCCCTGGCTACGGTAACACTCATTTCATTTGAGCCATAAGCCTTAACATTAAACGCTGTACCTAAAACCCTGGTAATCACTTTCCCCGTGTGGAGAATAAACGGCCTTTTGGCATCATGTGCTACATCAAAATAAGCTTCGCCCTCCAGGTACAATTCCCTGGTATTGCCGGTAAAGCTTGACGGGTATATTAATTTACTGCCAGAGTTAACCCAAACCTGGGTGCCATCGGGCAGCCCTATCTGCACCTTTTTACCGTAGGGTACTATTTTTTGACGATATTCAACAATCTCTTGCGGATGAGGAGTTTTTAAACGATAAGCCATGTAAAAGCCTGCGCTCAGGAAAAACAACAGTCCGGCAGCGACCGACATCCATTTTTTCAGACGGAAAACTTTTCTTTCAGGCAATGTTATGCTTTGTGCAAATCTCGGATCGGCAGTTATTTTTTGAAACAGCAAACTCTGCCGCAGCTCATCAAAAGAATAATCATCGGTAATATTATTCCATTGTTCCTGCATAAGTTCATGCAGTTCTTTGTCGTTAGCCGTATTGGCCATATAAGCCATCAGCTCATCAAAGTCTGCTCTGACTATGTTGTTCTCGGTATATCCTTTTAAAAGTAAACTTATGCGTTCCTTATCCACAGTAGCTGGTTTAATCAGTTTGGCTTCTTAATATAACGGTAATACACTTTTAAATTAACATAGGACTATAGGCCTGTAAACTTTTTTTTTCGAAAGCTGCTTTTATTGCCCACCGCTATTATAATTACCCAAATTATATTTTGTAAAACAATTAGTTAACCGATAGTTACGTTATGTAGCAATAATGATATTTTATCATAGTGTTATATTGTTATTATTAAATCTTTTTTAGATTTGGTAAATTTGACGTTATTAATCCCCGTATTAGTGAAGCTGCTGGAAAATCAAAGTGATGAATTTGCCGCCCGTCTGAAAGAAGATGATCAGGCTGCATTTTATCACGTTTATAATATTTACAGCAAACGGCTTTACAGTTTTGCCAATCGTTTTCTTAAAAATAATGAACTGAGCGAGGAGGTTGTTCAGGAATCGTTTTTAAACCTCTGGCTAAACAGGGAAAAACTCGATGAAGCGTATCCTATTGGTCCTTATTTATTTAGCATCTGCCGCCGTTTAACATTAAACTCATTGCGGCAGCATTCTATTTCGAAAGCTGGTTTAGAAAAACTTTGGCAATCGATTACGTATTTACATAACGATACCGAAGAAACCATACTGCTTAACAATTTGCAGGACTTTGCCGAATCGGCATTTAAAAATTTACCTAAGCAGCAGCAGCAGGTTTTCAGGCTTAGCCGCGAAGAAGGGCTAACCTATGATGAAATAGCCGATCGTTTACAGATCTCCAGAAATACGGTAAAAAACCACCTGATCGCAGCCCTAAAAAATCTCCGCACCCAGTTTTCACGGTCAGACATTGTCTACTTCGTTTTTGTTACATTGAGCTTTTATTTTAAAAAATAAGCCTGTAAGTAGCAACGTGTCGGCTGAATAAATGCTATCACCTTTACCTGAATTATTATTTAATCTTCTGTTAATCCATTGGGCCTTTCTTAAGTCAAATGACAGAAGTTTACAGGTCAAAACCCTGTAAGTTTTCCACCCGTTTTTTTATTTGTTTAAAATATGATCGTCATAGTTAAAAAAGGTTAAATAAATGACTTCCGGTTAACTTTATGTAAGTACCTGTGGTTATAATTTGCTTATTTTTACTAATTAATTTTAAAGTGATGCAAAGGAAGATAATTATTATGGCCGGCTTGCTATTTGGCAGCCTTTACAGTGGCATAGTAAAAGCCCAGCAAGCTGGTTTATTGCCCGACCAAAACCCAAGGTATATGGAAAGTCAGGTTAAATATGCCAGAGTTGCCGATACCCTGAACAGTTTGCATGGCACTACTGTTCAAAACACTTATAAAGCGTATGACTGGTACGAGGCCAGGCAAGAACGTCGCCGTCAAAACCGCGAATGGAGACACCAGGAACGTATGAACGGTTATTATGATTATTCGCCGGGATGGGGGCTTTACGGATATGGTTCTTATTATCCAAGTGTGAGCTTGGGCTACAACTGGGGCCGTGGATATGGCAACCGCTGGGGCGGCTATGGCGGCAACTGGGGTGGCGGATACAGAGGCGGCTGGGGCGGACGTACCAGTATCGGCGTAGGATTTGGCTGGTAACAATTCATATAAAACTCAATCTAACTATATCATAAAACACAACAATACACATGAAATTCAATAAATTTTTAACAGTTGCTGCAATTGCAGTTTCAGGGATGCTTATAGCCTCTTGCTCCAGGCAGGTAACACGTGTAAGCACAGATCAAACCATAGATGTGAGCGGCGGCTGGAACAACAGCGACTCAAGAATGGCGGCAGATGAACTAACAGGTAAAATTCTTGGCGCCAACTGGATAAGTACCCACCAGGAAGAACACCAGGGTAAAAAGCCAGTTGTTATTGTTGGGTTTGTTCAAAACAAAAGTCACGAGCATATTGATGCCGAGACCTTTTTAAAAGACATTGAAAGCGCATTTATACAAACTCAAAGGGTGCGTTTGGTGCAGGGCGGTAAAAAACGCGAGGAACTGCGTGCCGAAAAAGAAGATCAGCAAACTAACGCTACTGTTTCGAGCATGAAAAAATTTGGCCTTGAAAACGGTGCCGACTATATTTTGCAAGGTTCTATAAATTCTATTGTTGACGCGCACAAACGCCAGAAAGTGGTTTATTACCAGGTAAACCTTGAGCTGACTAATATACAAACCAATGAAGTGGTTTGGATCGGTGAAAAGAAAATAGCCAAATACGTTAAAAACTGATCCGGTAATTTCCATTGCCCTGAATGTCGAGACCCGGTGTTCAGGGCAATTTACATTTCATAATGATAAATCTCCGTACGTATATCCTTCAGGCGTCATCTGTTATAGGACTGATGTTTCTTTTGTCGGGCTGTGCATCTTATAATGACCGTATTCTTCCATACTATAAAAATGTTTCGGCCGGAAATTATAAAGCAGCAGAAACAGAACTCGATAAGAACAGCCTGATACAAAAGCCCCGCAATAAGCTATTGTACCTGATGGAAAAAGGACGTATAGCCCACCTTAACGGAGATTACCAAAACAGCAATAAATACTTTAACGACGCCGATCAGATGCTTGATCAGGGCCTTACAAGTGCTACCGACGAGGCTGTTGGCGTGCTGGTTAACCCCATGGAGCAGCGATATAAGGGCGAGGATTTTGAGAAATTCATGATCCATTATTATAAGGCGCTCAATTATCAGTACCTGCACAACACCGAAGATGCCATTGTTGAAGCCCGGCGCATCACCCTGCAAGCTCAGGAACAGGGCGACAAGTTTAACAACAAAGAGAAACGCTACAGCAATGATGCTTTTTCGCTCATGCTGCAGGGTATGCTTTATGAAAGCAATAATGATGTTAACAATGCCTTTATATCCTATCGTAATGCTGCCGAAATATACCTGGCAGCACCCGATAAAACTTATTACGGTACAACCATGCCGCTAGGGCTTCAGGAAGATGTGATCCGCACAGCATTATTGAATGGGTTTACAACAGAAGCCGATCAGTTTGAAAAAACATTTGGCATAAGCTACGAACCTCAAAAACCTGCTGAAGGCGGAGAACTGATCTTTTTTTGGGAAAATGGCCGTGCACCGGTTAAAACACAGGTCGACCTTTTTTTCAGCCTGATCAGGAATAATAATGGTGATTTATTTTTTACCGACGCGGCAGGCGGTTTGGTAATACCTTTTAATTATGGCGGCGACAGGAACAGGGTAAATTTAAAATCGTTTGAAAGTTTAAGGGTTGCCTGGCCAAAATATATTGCGCAAACTCCTTTTTACTCCAGTGCTGTTATTACCAGCAACCAGGATAAAATACCGTTCGAAAAAGCAGAAGATATAAATGAACTTGCTTTTAAAACACTGCAACAGCGCACATTAAATGAAATGGGCAAAGTACTTTCACGGCTGGCGGTAAAAAAAATTGCCGAATACTCGGTACGTGCAAGCGCCAAAAGCGATGGCAAAACCAATTCATTGTTAGAGGGGCTTGGTTATGGCATACAACTATACAGCCTGCTCTCTGAAAAAGCAGATACCCGTAACTGGCAAACACTACCTGCCAATATTTCTTATGCCCGAATACCCCTGCAAAAGGGCGAAAACCAGATTACGCTTACCTTAAAAAATAGCCGCGGGGCCGATGAAACCAAAACCATCACTGTAAATGGTACAGGAAGGCTCCAGTTTTATAATTATTCGACATTACGATAGTTTAAAAAACATTTTTAGCTGTCAAAAAATATTATCTTTAAACATAGTTATGGCCTAAGAATAGTATTAACCAAACACGTTATACAATGGCTAAGAACAAAACAACAGAAACTACCGCCAGCGTAGCCGATTTTTTAAATTCGGTAACTGATGAAACTAAACGGAAAGATAGCTTTCGCCTGGTAGAGATCATGGAAGAACAAACCGGTTTTAAAGCCAAAATGTGGGGGCCTGCTATTGTTGGTTTTGGCAGCTATCACTATAAATATGACAGCGGGCGTGAAGGAGATGCGCCTCTGGCCGGTTTTTCACCTCGCAAAGCCGAAATTTCACTCTATCTTTACCAGGATTTTGAAGAGAAACAAAAGCTGCTTGTAAATTTTGGTAAACATAAAACCGGCAAAGGCTGTATCTACATCAAAAAACTGCAGGACATTGATGAAACTGTACTGCGGCAATTAATTGCCTCTTCAGTAAATTACATGAACAACAAATATCCGGCTTAAATAACTTCAGGGTTTTAACCCTATAGCTCCCTTCCCACTTACAGCATCAAAAGGTACAGAACTGTGCGCATGGGTAACAAGCCATTCACCGTTAATCTTCTGCCATCCAAGCGTTTCGCGCCACCACATATTCAGGTTCCCGCCGTCTTTTGTTTTGGCGCTAACATGGTTAAAGCTATAGCAAAACCCGGCATCACCACCTAAAACAATGTTAAGATCCTTAATTTCAAAGCCAATATTTCCGTCAAATGAGGCAAACCATGTGTTCAGCCTTTCCTGCATCGCTTTAATGCCGCTTTGCTGCAAGGGGCCAACCACATCAAACAACATGACATCTTGTGCATAACGGTTTGTGGCCCCGGCAATATCTTTATTACAAATAGCCTCAACCCGCTCATGGATAAAGATCTGCAATTGCGCTTCGTCACTCGTATTCATAATATCAGCATCATGGTTTATAACTGAGTAAACAGACAAACAATCAAAATGTTATGTGCGATACTCACCAATTGATGTTAAACAATATATCCGTTTTTCAGATAAGCCGCCTGCAGTAATCCTCAAAATTTTATAAATCCCCGACAAAATTTTATAAGACGGGTGTTCTAGAATAGCTTAACTTTGCTTTCAATGAAGAAAGCAGCCATTATAACCATTGCAGCATTTTACCTGTCGCTCACAACAGGGATGTTTGTATGCATGGTGCATTGCGCCGGCGAACACTTTTTTCAACCCAAAATGGCTATGCAAGCCATGAACCATAACAGTCATCAGGACAGACATTGCGATAAAAATAAAGCTTGCGACTGCTGCAGTAAACATGGTAACTATGTAATTAAAGAGAACATAAAACCGGTTTCAGTTGATGTTCAGGCACCACAAGTTTTTTTGGTTTTTCAACAACTTAATTACGTTCCCCTAACCGATCAGTATAGCATTTCAGATAGGTTTATTGGACGGTACGCTAAGGCGCCACCAAGCCCATCGGGTAAATTTATTGCTATACAATTACGGTCTCTCCAAATCTGATAAAAGGCAGGTTATTTTTGGGCAGGCGAAGATTTATTGCTCCGTTTTCTCCAATCCATACTTCAGGGTAAGCATATCACTGTTGCCTGCCGCATTAAAATCTACCAGATAAATTTCAATACCTTTAAATAAAAACACCATGAAAACGCTTAAAACATTCATCATATTAATAACTGTATTTATTTCTTATTCAAACGCCAAAGCACAGGATAATCCTGCTGGTGTAGCTGTAAACAATGTACTAACCGCTTACCTTGATGTTAAAAACGCGCTAACTGCCGACGATAAGGCCGCCGCTAAAACCAAAGCTGCCGACCTGCTCACTGCAATTACCGCTGTGCCAATGAACAAACTTACCCCAGAGCAGCACAAACTATGGATGACTTATTTTGAAAAGCTCCGGTTTGACAGCAAGCACATTAGCGAAAGCGATGCTATTGATCATCAGCGTGAGCATTTTACCAGCTTATCAAAAAACCTTTACGAAGTAACAAAGGGTTTAAAGCTTAATACGGCGACCGTTTATGAACAATACTGCCCTATGAAAAAGGCAACCTGGTTAAGTGAAACCAGCGCTGTCAAAAACCCTTATTATGGTAAGCAAATGCTTACCTGCGGCAAAACAACAGAGACACTGACCCCGGCTGTTAAGTAGTCATAATTCTTTTTTAATTATGAAAAGTTTCCTTTTAATATGGGTAAACTTATCACTGTCGTTTTTTGCTTTTGGCCAGCATAGCATGTCTATGAAAACGGATCCGGGTGCAGCTGTAAAACGTTTGCCCTTTTATACCAAAATTGGCAACAGGGATATTTACCATATATATATTGGCGATACCACAGTAAATTACACGGGTAAAGCCAGGCCAGCCATGGCCATCAATGGCTCTATACCGGCACCTACCCTTACGTTTACCGAGGGTGATACGGCCGAAATTTATGTGCATAACAACATGATGATGGAAACTTCCATACACTGGCATGGCTTAATTTTGCCTAACCGTTATGACGGAGTTTCCTATTTAACCACCTCGCCTGTAAAAGCGGGCGAAACCCACCTGTATAAATTTCCCCTGGTGCAGCATGGTACATATTGGTATCATTCGCACACCATGACGCAGCAGCAAAGCGGCATGTATGGCGCTTTTATCATTAATGAAAAGAAGCCATCGCCCATAAAAGATTATACATTATTGCTGAGTGATTGGACAGATGAAAATCCTGATCAGGTACAACGCAGGCTGCATAACGCTACCGATTGGTTTGCCATACAAAAAGGCAGCACGCAAAACTACCTGGAAGCCATTAGGGAAGGCCATTTTAAAACCAAGGTGGCCAACGAGTGGAAACGCATGACGGCCATGGATGTGAGCGATGTATATTACGACCGCTTTTTCAGCAACGGGAAGTCTGAAAATACAGCTCCGCAATTTAAAGCCGGCGATAAGGTAAGGCTTCATGTGGTTAACGGCAGTTCATCTACCTATTTCTGGCTTAACTATGCAGGCGGTAAAATTAGTGTGGTAGCCAATGATGGTGAAGATGTGGAACCGGTAGAGGTAGACAGGCTGATCATTGCCGTTGCAGAAACCTATGATGTAGTAGTTACCATACCCAAAGACGGCAGTTATGAGTTTTTAGCTACACCCGAGGACCGGACCAAATTCACCTCCCTATGGCTAGGCAGTGGTACACCGCACAAGGCTGCTCACCTACCCCGGCTCAAATACTTTGAGGGGATGAAAATGATGAACGACATGATGGACATGAATGGCAACATGAAAGGAATGGAGGGCATGGAAATGAGCAACCAGGTAATGGACATGAATACCGTAATGTACCCTGAAATTACCGGCGAAGCAGAAAAACCAACAGCTAAGAAGAAAGAAATACCCCATACGGACGGCATGAAAATGGATAGCATGGGCGATAAGAAAATGGAACATGAGCACATGGCCGGTATGGACATGAACAATAGTTCATCATCAGATATTGTGACGCTGAATTATGGTATGCTCAAATCAACCAAAGTTACTACCCTTCCTAAAGGTCCAACTAAACTGCTGCGGTTTGATCTAACAGGCAACATGAACCGTTATGTATGGAGTATCAATAATAAAACCGTATCCGAATCGGATAAGATATTGATAAAAAGTGGCGAAAACGTCAGGATCATCCTGTATAACAATACCATGATGCGCCATCCTATGCACCTGCATGGCCATTACTTCAGGGTGCTAAACGGGCAGGGCGAATACGCTCCATTGAAAAACACGCTTGATATTATGCCTATGGAACGGGATACCATTGAGTTTAGGGCAACTGAAAGCGGCGACTGGTTTTTTCACTGTCATATACTTTACCACATGATGAGTGGTATGGGCCGTATATTCAGTTATGAAAATTCACCTCCAAATCCTGAGATCCCAGACCCGGCCAAGTCAATTAAAAAGATATATGCCGATGACCAACATTTTTATGCCTCGGCAAAGGTAGGACTGGAAAGTATTGGCAGCGATGGCAATGCGGCATTGGCCAATACCCGCTGGAAATTTTCTACGCTATGGCACCTGGGTTATAATGACCGCTCAGGTTATGAAAGTGAAACCATGATTGGCCGATATTTTGGCCAAATGCAATGGCTATACGCTTATGGCGGTTTTGATTATCATTATCAAAGAAACCATGGGGCAGAAAAAAACCTCTTCGGACAGGTAAGTAATAAAAGTAATCGTAAAACCGTAGTTGCTGGCGTAGCCTATACCCTGCCCATGCTCTTTGTGGCTGATGCGCGTATAGATGGAAACGGAAAACTAAGATTTCAGCTAAGCCGGGATGATATTCCGCTTACCAGTCGCCTGCGCTTTACCATTATGGGCAATACCGACAAGGAGTATGCCGCGGGTTTCCGATACATCATCAATAAATCCTTCTCCCTGTCAACCCATTACGATAGCGATATGGGCTTAGGCGGTGGATTAACCCTCACCTATTAAAAAAAGAAGGCCGGCTTTAAAAGCCGGTCTTCTTTTTTTCAATGAATATAGTTGACAAAGTCAACTATATTCATTTATCTTTGTATATGGTTAAAGAAAAAGATCCCATTCCGGATATCCGAAAGTTCAACCGGTTTTATACAGATATTATCGGTTTGCTCGACAAACACCTGCTACATAGCGCTTATTCCCTTGCCGAAGGCCGCATCATTTTTGAAATATACAGCGGAAAAAGCGTGCAGGCCTCGCAGATTATGACGGTTATGAATATTGATAAAAGCTATTTAAGCAGGCTACTAAAAAAGCTGGAGAAGGATGGCTTAATAACCAGGACTTCATCTGGTAATGACGCACGGGCCATGCTTATTTCGTTAACCGAAAAAGGTATACAGGAGTTTACCATGCTGAACAAAGCATCAGACAAACAGATCAGTGATCTGATCACCAATTTGAACAGCACAGATCGGCAGGAACTGGTAACCCACATGAATGCCATAATGAATATTCTAAAAAAACAATCTTAATTTAATGGAGACCGCTATACATCTTGATAATATCACACTCAGAAAAGAATTGTTGCCGGGCGACCTGGGTTACATAGCTTACATGCACGGAAAACAGTATGCACATGAACTTGGGTATGGTTTAAATTTTGAAGGGTACGTTTTGGAAGGCCTGCAGGAGTTTGCCCGCAAATACGATACAGTGAAAGACAGGGTTTGGATCTGCGAGCATAATAATCAGATTATCGGGTGCATGATAGGTTTTCATCGCGGGCAATCAGTTCAGCTCCGGTATCTTATTTTCTTGCCAGAATACCGCGGAGTTGGTCTTG
The DNA here is from genome assembly GCF_034262375.1 of Mucilaginibacter sabulilitoris. Taxonomy (NCBI): domain Bacteria; kingdom Pseudomonadati; phylum Bacteroidota; class Sphingobacteriia; order Sphingobacteriales; family Sphingobacteriaceae; genus Mucilaginibacter; species Mucilaginibacter sabulilitoris. The sequence continues at coordinate 1,308,483 of NZ_CP139558.1, read as the reverse complement.
GGAAAAAACTGATGAATGAGTTTATGGCCTATATGCGTGAACTTGGCTACAAAAAGGCATATTTATGGACGACTAATGAGCAACACGCCGCCATTTTTTTATACACCAAATACGGCTTCCGTTTAACCGAAGAAAAAGTATCTCATGCCTTTGATAAAGCCCTAACCGAATTAAGGTATGATCTTGTATTACCGGAAGCGTAAACTTTTACTGCCCCCGGTAATATATTTTAAAACTCTTCAGTAATCATGTCCCTGTTGATAGCAGCCGCTGCCACCATTCCGGCAGCTACAACTACGGCAACCGACCGCACCATGGTTGCATTATCTCCGGCGGCATAAATACCAGGTATGCTGGTATGATAAAAACCATCAACCGCTATATATCCTTCATTTGTAAGGTCGCACCCAAACTGCTGCGGCAAATCGCTGTGTTGGTTAAATGGCAGCCTGGCATACATGGCGGTTAGCTGGTAAGCTTCGTTATTTTGGAGTATTATATTTTTGATCTGGCCGTTATCATGAACAATTTGCTGTACTTCGGTTTCAATAATCTTAATGTTGTGCTTTACGAGCAGTTGTTCCTGTTCTGCAGACAAGGTTGATTTACCGTTAGTGAAGAATGTAATATCATTCGTCCAGTTGCTGATAAGTTTTGCAAGCTCAAAACCAGCATCGCCATTACCCAAAATTCCGGTAGGCTGATGACGGACCTCATAGCCATGGCAATATGGGCAATGCAATACCGAAATGCCCCAACACTCAGCAAAACCGGGAATAGCAGGCATTATGTCGATTATGCCCGTAGCAAACAGTATCTTTTTTGCGGTATAGTTTGTTCCCGAACGGGTAATTATTTGAAAACCTGCATCAAGTTTTGATGCTTCTATAGCAAAATCAGTAACCAATTTAACAGTTGTATATTTTGCCAGTTGTTCTTTTGCTATGCTTGCTATAGCGGCCGGCGTTTCACCGTCGCGGGTTAAAAAATTATGCGAATGGGGAGTTTGCCGATTACAGGGTTTACCACCATCAATCACCAAAACCTTACGGAGAGCGCGGCCCAAAGCCATAGCAGCCGATAAACCGGCATAACTGCCTCCTACAATAATTACATCAAAGTCCATTTCTGCATTCATAATATGGTTAGTTAGATTTCGATTTGAAATTACAGAAGTCATAAATTAAATGCAACTTAATTGCATTTAATTACATTGCCATGTTAAAAACAACAAAAGGCCGATGATCAAATCACCGGCCTTTGTATAACATTCTGAAATGAATTTGGTGTTTGTGATTAGGTTAACCTGAACGTATTTGTGAATAACAGGAGTAAAATGTATATTATTTTAAAAAGGCTTTTACAACTTTTGCACGTCCCTGGCCCAAATTGGTCAATATGTATGATGCTGCAGCAGCGGGCACTACAAAAGTTTCGGCGTAGGCAAAAACATGTTCTGTCCCGTCGGCGGTTTTTATCGATATTGCCGATCCTTCAACCAGCATCATTACATGGCATTGATTGTCTGTTTCAGCCTTAACCTCCGTATCAAACTCTATGCGGTGCACATCATAAAAATGCTCGCGGTGTGTTGGTACGTGCACCAGTTGCCAATCATCGCCCTGTTGTATTACGGTTTGCTTTGAAATAAGCTCATCCTGAACCTTTTGCCCCTTGCGGCTAAAATCAAGGTTATTAAAGGCATGGTCAATGTTTATGGGGCGGGGGTTACCATCAAGGTCAAGCCTCAGCCAATCATACATTTTAAAGGTAAAAATATAGGGTGTGGCACTGATTTCCAATACCAGGTTATTGGCACCAGCGCTATGTACAGTACCATTCGGAATCAAAAACAGATCGTGCTTTCTGGCTTCATGCGCCTGCACGTAATGTTTAATGTCCACCTCGCTGTTTTCAGCCTGACTTGCTTCCAGCACCGATTTAAATTCTCCGGCATCAATATCTTCCTGAAAACCGAGATATACCTCGGCATTATCCTTGCAATCTAATATATAATAGGTTTCATCCTGGGTTATGGTTTCCCCAAAGTTTTCCTGTATATATTTTAATTTAGGGTGGCACTGAATTGATAAATTACCCCCATCACAAGTATCCAGAAAATCAAAACGGATGGGGAACTCATCGCCAAACCGCTGTGCATGCTTACCTAATACCTGTTCCCTGTTATGAAACATCAGGAAATCAAACGATACCTCGAGCAGGTAACCATCACTTTCAAATACCAGACCATTTTCGGGCACTATCAATTCAAACGACCATGCATAATTAACTACATCTTTATTGATATCCTTAATGTGTTCCCTGATCCAATGCCCACCCCAGGCGCCTGGCTCAAACCAGGGCCTAACCCTGATCACCGACTTGCTCATCTGGTTTAACCTTTCTACAAAGTCGGTTTGGTGCATCCAGTTAATATCATCGGGCCATTGCCCGTCTGCTATCACTGTTATTTTATCGAGTATCTGTTTTTTATGTGCATTTAATAAAACCCAGTCAACAAAGTAAAAGCGTTTGTACATCTGAAACGGCCCTTTTACCTGGCTGGTACCCAGATTAGTAATGGAGCCTGCTCGCATCCTGAACTGCAGCTCGTTTTTTGGCAGATCAATATAAATTACAGGCACATCCCATCCAATTAAGAAGGCCCCAGTGCCCATGACTATATTGATATCATACGCTTGATTTGGTGCTTGTCCGATTAGCTTATCCAGGTCATAAAAGTCATGAAGGGACAAGGTACATTTGGTTCCCCACACAGCATCAGACGTCCCTAAAAAAGGCTCGGTCAGGACATCAATATCCCCGGCCGGTTTTAAATAAGCCGAAGTTTCTATCCAGTTTATGGTTAAACCCTTTGCTGTAAAACATTTATTTAACGCGTCTTGTACCTTATTCCAGAAAACACCCGTATAACCATCAATTATTACAGTTTTTTGGTTAATAATGTATTGAGCAAGTGAGTCATATCCATTAAAAATTTTGCCTGTTGACATGGAATGCACCGGATAAATGTTATATTCATCCTGCTGGGTATTAAATCCGTTTAACTTTACAGGCATTAAAAATTGAGAAGTCTTACGGAGCAGGCTATCAACCGGTCCGTACTGTATAGGGGTATTAGTTTGATTAGTATCCATTTATTGTAATAATGTATGAACATATCTGATTATGCCTATTAACTTATGGAAAGGGAATCCGTTATTAATGAAATTCGGCAAGGATAGGCTTATCAAATTATTATGTACAAACATATAAATAATTTCTTTATTAGAATAGTTTTCAAATTATTTTATTTTTACGTATCATAATTGTAAAGGATTGTACTAAATATCGAACCAAAGCGTCTTTATGTAGCAACAATTAACTTGCTGGTTAAAAATACTTATCATTGTAACTTATTCGGATAAATGAAATACGCTATAGACCATAAAAGCCCAATTCCTCTACACATACAGGCAGAAGCCCTTTTAAGAAAGTTAATAGCAGAAGACGAATATCAGGAAGGAAAACTTTTACCCAACGAAGTCGACCTTGCCAAAAAACTGGCCATATCGCGTACTACTTTAAGACAAGCCATTAATAAATTAGTTTTTGAAGGACTGCTGGTTCGTAAAAAAAGATTTGGTACAAAGGTTGCCCAGGCCGCGGTTAGTTCAAAATCAAATAACTGGTTAAGCTTTTCGCAGGAAATGGCATTAAGGGGCATCCCTATCAAAAACTTCGAACTGCATGTCACCTGGGTATTTCCGGATGAAGCATTGGCCAAATTCTTTGAAATAAAAACCGACCGGAAAATATTAAAAATGGAACGGGTACGTGGCCGTTCAGATGAGCCTTTCGTGTATTTTGCCTCTTATTTTCATCCGCGTGTTGGCCTTACCGGCGACGAAGATTTTAAAAGGCCCCTATATGAAATGCTGGAGCAGGAACATTCTGTTATTGCTACCCTGTCAAAAGAAGAGATTAGCGCTAAAGCCGCCAGTACCTTTATTGCCGATAAACTCAGGGTTGCAATTGGCAGCCCCGTGCTATTCAGAAAAAGATATGTTTATGACCAGGGCGAAAGACCCATTGAATATAACCTGGGTTATTATAAGGCCGATAGTTTTGTTTATACCGTAGAAAGCACCCGCTAATTTACCTTGAGCAGGCACTCACTTTACTCCTTATTACTGCAGCACTATAGACGTGGGTTAACTTCCGGGCATTTTAGCATGGTGAGTAGCCAGATAATTTATATCCGTACCCAAACATGCCAAAATCATAGCATTAATGGATAGTATCAGTGAATCATATTGAACCCTGATTAAATATATTTGTTAAAAATTATTTCCGGCTCCTGCCGTTTTATCATTATAACCAATCATATATCTATCATGGCTAATACTTTTAAAGAAGCGAGTACTGAAGAAATAAACCAGATAATGCAGCGCTCGCACGCCGCCTTTGAGATCTTCCAAAAAAAGAGCATTGAAGAGAAAAGTACATTTATTGACACTATTGCCGATGAAATTGAGGCCCTTGGCGACGAGTTGCTGCAAAAAGCGTCAGCAGAAACCAATTTGCCTATACCTCGCCTAACCGGCGAGCGGGCCCGAACTACTTCACAATTACGCATGTTTGCCGCCATGTTACGCGAAGGCAGTTGGGTAGAGGCCAATATTGATACTGCAAACCCCGAAAGAACTCCGTTACCTAAGCCCGACTTGCGTAAAATGCTCATTCCCTTAGGACCAGTGGTTGTTTTTGGCGCCAGTAATTTCCCGTTCGCTTATTCAACCGCAGGTGGAGATACCGCCAGTGCGTTGGCCGCTAGTTGTTCTGTTGTGGTAAAAGCACATCCGGCACATGCCGAAACATCTGAAATGGTGTATGGAGCTATCAAAAAGGCTATTGCAAAATGCAACATGCCCGATGATGTTTTTCAGCACGTTCATGGCAATTCTTTTGAAAGCGGCAAGGCCCTTGTACAAGCCGACCATACTGCCGCTGTAGGTTTTACGGGCTCAACAGCCGGTGGTAAAGCTTTATTTGACTATTCGGCACAGCGCAAAAACCCTATACCTGTTTTTTCAGAAATGGGCAGCATTAATCCGGTTATATTTTTGCCAGATACCCTGCAAAAAAACGCCGCCGACCTTGCAACACAATACGCCGGCTCCATTACATTGGGAATGGGTCAGTTTTGCACTAACCCCGGCTTATTGCTGGCGGTTGAAAGCCCTGCCCTGCATAGCTTTCTGGATCATTTAAGCAGCGGAATTGAAGCGGTGCAGCCTGCTAAAATGTTGCATGCAGGCATTCACTCCGCATACGAAAAAAAGAGCCACGCAGCTCTGGCACAAGCAGGCGTAAAAGTGGTTCAGCAAGCCGCCACTGCTGCACAGGATATTGAAGCCCTGCCAACCGTTGCGCTGGTAAGCGGCGAAACATTTTTAGCAAACCCACTGCTGCACGAAGAAGTATTTGGCCCTTATTCACTTATGGTATCCTGTAAGGATGAACAGGAGCTGGTAACCATATTAAAATCGGTATCGGGGCAGCTAACGGTTACCGTGATGGGCACTGCTGATGATCTTAACAGCCATACAAAGCTGGTGGACCTGTTACCATCAATTGCCGGCAGAATTTTGTTTAACGGAGTACCAACCGGTGTTGAAGTTTGCGCAAGCATGGTACACGGGGGGCCATACCCGGCCACTACAGATAGCCGTTTCACAGCAGTTGGTATTAACGCGGTAAAACGCTGGGTACGCCCTGTATGTTACCAAAACTGGCCGGACAGTCTGCTGCCCTTAGCTTTGCAAAATGCCAACCCATTAAATATATGGCGCCTGGTTGATAACGAGTGGAAGAAATAACCCCATCCAACCCTCCCCTAAGGGGAGGGTTGGATGGGGTTATTATTGGTTCCCGAAACGGCGATACACAGAGGTTACGCCATCTCTTTCACAAAAATTTCCTTAATGGTATTAATTTCTTTGTCGTAAATGGTTTTCTTGCGCATGGCAAAATGAAGCGTATTCTCAATTTTTTGCCTGCCCTCCCATATCAGCTTTACCTCTCCGTTTTCAATCTCTCTTTTGCATAAAAAATCAGGGATTACCGCCAGGCCCTCGCCACTGCTCAAACACCGTACAATAGAATTTAAATTAGGGACAATAAAGTTGGGCTTAAAATTGGGGCGTTTACTAAAATTAACGTACCAGAACCTTATCCAGTGTTCCATATCGCCGGTTGTGCCGTACCATTTCTGGCCGGTGAGCCATTGCTGTAATCCAGCCATATCGTTTTGCTGTCGCAATTTTTCAAATAACGTTGTGTCGGTATTTTTACCGGCTACCAATACAATAGTCTCTTTGGAGAAAGGAATGTATTCAATACTTTTATTATTGCCCCGATGGGGAGTGATAATCAAGTCGAGGATACCATTGTCCAAATCGCTCAGCACTTCAGGGTATTCGCCAAACTTGATGATCACGTTAAAAGGCAAGCTTGCCAGATAAGGCTCCAGCGTAATTTGAAAGGTTTCAAAGCACATGCCTATACTAATAGTTGGCGTGTCTTTCTCGGTACTGCGGTGAAAATGCTTTTCGGCCAATTCCAGTTTTTCCAGCGCTTCCTGTATATAATTATACAATATTTTACCGCGCTCTGTTGATACTATTTTACGGGAAGTACGGTCAAAAAGCTTATAACCCACATAGGCCTCCAATGAGCCAAGGTGCAAACTAACACCAGGCTGCGATACATACAGCGCTTCGGCAGCGCCGGTAAGTGTACCGGTTTCATATATGGCTTTAAACGTCCGGTACCATTCTAAGTTCACCATGATTTTAACTATTATAATTATGATACAAATATATGATTTAAATTATTTTAATAGTAGATAATTCCACCATAATTTTGTCTTATTAAAATTTGAATATCATCATGAAGAAAATATTTGTAATAAACGGGGGTCAAAAATTTGGCCATTCAGGCGGGAGGTTTAATAAAACCATAACCGATGCCACCATCGATTTTTTCCGGAACCAATCAGGCTTTGAGGTTAAATACACGGATATTAATGAAGCATATGATCCGGCTGAAGAGGTTGAAAAATATGTATGGGCCGATGTTGTAATATACCACACCCCTATCTGGTGGTTCCACGTACCACACGGGCTAAAAAAATACATTGACGTGGTATTTACCGAAGGTTATGCCAAGGGGATATATCATAGCGACGGGCGCTCATCTGCCAATCCGGCTATTAATTACGGAACCGGTGGCATGCTGCACGGCCGTCAGTATATGGTAACCAGCTCATGGAATGCACCAAAAGAAGCATTTACGCTGCCCGATGAATTCTTTAATGAAACCAGCGTAGATAATGGTGTGCTGTTTGGCTTTCACCGCATGAACGCCTTTACCGGCATGACGCCTTTGGAAAGCCTGCATTTTCATGACGTGGAAAAGAACGCCGATGTACAACGCGACCTTTTGATATACACAGACCACCTCACCAAAAATTTCATCACCGTAAAAACACAAAAACATGAGCATTTACTTAACTGCGCTAATTAAAAGCAAACCTGGCCAGGCCGAAGTTTTAAAACAACACCTGCTGGAATTGGTAAGTCACTCAACACAGGAGGTTGCGTGTTTGCAATATGACCTGCACCAGGTAGATACCGACCCGGACATGTACATTTTTCATGAGGAATGGAGCGATGCCGAAGGTTTAGCATTTCACAATGCCCAGCCACACATCCAGGCGTTTATAAATAACACCTATGATCTTCGCGACGGTGATATCATTATTTACAAAACCCAGCCGGTGAGGTAAACCTCAATTGAACCTGTTATAAGAAGAGCCATTACCACATAAGTATTGGCTCTTTTATTTTTCAAAAAAAATTTCAAACCGGCATAGGGGTTTATGCCCGGATTGTTGTCTGCTGCATAATAAAAGTTTAAAGTATTAATTTTAAACCCAGCAATTGCAAACAGATAACACACCTAAAACACCTTATGTACTGCATTTAGATGCGGAAAGGCCGGGCTTTGACCAGATTTACCTGGATAATTATGCGTCATTACACCATTATGCCTTCACTATGGTTAACAACAGCGCCCTAGCTGACGAAATAGTACAGGATGTGTTTTTAAAGATCCTTGAAAAACGGGAACGGGTCACCATACATACGTCATTAAAGGCCTACCTGTACCGCTCCGTTTATAATGAATGTATGAATTATTTTAAGCATCATAAGGTAAAGCAGAAATATCAGACACATACAATTCACGAAATGGACAAACACACAGAACACCCATTTGACAAGCTGCAATACCAGGAGTTTGAGCAGCGGTTGCAAAAATCAATTAATGATTTGCCGGAGCAGTGCCGTACTGTGTTCCAGCTAAGCCGGTTTGAAGAACTAAAATATTCGGAAATAGCTACCCAACTGGGCATTTCTATTAAAACGGTAGATAACCAAATGGGCAAGGCACTTAAACGGCTCCGGTTACAACTGGCAGATTACCTGCCGCTGATGATATGGATACTAATAAAACTGATGGCATGAAGAAACAATTACATATAAATGATGAATTGCTGATCAGTTATCTGCTTCAGGAGGTTTCGCCCGAGCAAGCCACACAGGTTACCGAATGGCGGGCTCTTAACGCTGAAAATGAACGCAGGTTTGAACAATTCAGGCTGATATGGGACAGCAGCAAAAATTTCAAAGCCGACCCGGATATTGACGCTTACGCATCGCTTCAACAACTAAAACAAAGGGCGGTGGAACAAAAAACAAGGCATGCTAAAATTGTATCGTTAAATAATTATACCTGGCTAAAAATTGCCGCCGCCGTATTGTTTATTGCAGGCAGCTCCTGGTTATATTTTAACCGGTTTGTTGATCATCAGGTTAAGTTTGAAACTCAGGAACTGGTTAAAACCGATACCTTATCCGATGGTTCAATGATCACCCTGAATAAATACGCATTACTTAATTATCCGGAGAAATTTACCGGCAGCCAGCGTATGGTAACTTTATTAAAAGGTGAAGCTTTTTTTAATGTTGCACACAACAAAACAAAACCTTTTATTATTACGGCCGGCAGTACTACCATAAAAGTGGTAGGCACATCATTCAATGTAATTAATAAAAAGGGGATAGTTGAAGTAATTGTAGAAACAGGCGTAGTGCAGGTAAGCGAAAATGGTAGTATGGTACTGCTTAAACCGGGAGAAAAAGTATGGGTACAACAGGCATCGGGCAAGCTGGTTAAAGAAACCAATCCCGACAAATTGTATAATTATTACCGCAGTAAGGAATTCCTTGCCAATAATGTTCCGCTATCACGATTTGTGGAGGTACTGAACCAGGCTTATGACAGCCATATTATTATCAAAAGAAAAGAACTAAATAACTTGCTTGTAAATTCTACTTTCAGAACAGATGACACTTTAGATAATATCTTAACAATTGTTAGCCGCACTTTTAAAATTACGATAGAAAAAGAACAGAATAGGATTATCCTTAAATAAGTTCGCCATTTTTAATGATTATAACTGCTACCAAATTTTTACCACCACGCCAATTACTGCTGCTTTTAATGGTAATGCTGCTATTCGGTATCCGGCCGGCGCAGGCTCAAAGTATTTTGAATAGACGTATAAGCATTCAGTTTGACCACGCCAGATTGGCCGACGCGCTGCGGGATATTGGAAAAAAAGGAGAGTTTTATTTTTCATACAATGGCAGACTGTTATCGCAGGACAGCCTGATCACGATGAGTGCGGATAATCAAACCATATCGGATATTTTAGTTACGCTGTTTCATGGTAAATATGATATTGAGGAACGCAATAATTACTTGATCATAACCCAGCCGTTACCAACTCTTTCTTTACTCAATACCGATATTACCAATGATAATAACACCTACTCCATAAGCGGATTGGTGATTGATGAACGTACCGGCGAACGGCTCATGAATGCCAGCGTTTATATAAAAGAGCAACTGGCTTCGGCACTAACCGATGAGCATGGCTATTTTAAGCTGAAGTTTAGAGCAGATCATCCGGGGCAGATCAGTTTAACGGCAAGCAAGTTAGCTTACCGGGATACCTCCATCAATTTTTTGCAGGCCGTATCAATTAACAGCCGCTCACAAAGTGGCAATTATGATAATGCCGTAAATAAAAGTAATCGGGTAGAGCGCACCGCTATGGGCCATTTATTTTCATCAGCAAAGCAACGCATCCAAAGCTTAAATATTCCCGATTTTTTTGCCAAACGCCCGTTCCAGGTATCTTTAACACCTGGTTTAAGCTCACATGGCATGTTTAGTCCGCAGGTAGTCAATAAATTTTCGCTTAATCTTATCGGTGGCTATACAGCAGGTGTAAACGGTTTTGAATTTGGAGGCCTTTTCAACATCAATAAAATGGATTCCAAATATATGCAACTGGCAGGGGTGTTTAATCTTGTTGGTGGTACAGTTACAGGTATACAGGCCGCAGGTGTACATAACCGTGCTTTGGATACCGTAAGGGGTTTACAGGTAGCCGGGTTTATTAACAAAGCCGAAAGTGAGGTTGAAGGCATGCAGGTAGCTGGGTTACATAATGAAGCCGGTAAACTAAAAGGCCTGCAAATAGGCTTAGTGAACCGTGCAGATACCTCCAAAGGGGCCAGCATTGGCCTGGTAAATATTATTGGCAATGGCTTTTACAAAGTAACCTTATCAAGCAATGATCTTGTAAACACTAATGTGAGTTTAAAAACCGGCACCCATGCATTTTACAGTACGGTATATATAGGGTCAAACATATCACCAAACAGTAAACTGCATTATTTTGGTTTAGGCCTTGGCCATGATTTTATGCTAAGCCAGTGGATATATTTTTCTACAGAGACAGCTTACCAGTTTGTTCATGCCGGCTCATCATTTGATGACAGGTGGCTACAGGGTAAACTATTGTTAAATATTCAGCTTTCAAAAAGTATCAGCCTGGTAGGCGGCCCAACCTTTAACCATTATAACCATAGCGGCTCATTCCATATTGCCGGATTTAAGAATGTTACCCACATACCCGAACCTTCGAATAACAACTACCTATATGAGCACCAGGTTAAGAAATGGGTTGGCTGGGAAGCGGGTGTTGCTTTTAATTCTGTTTTTAGCAAAGCCTTTGATCCTGCTCTCAAAGCCCATGATAATTCAAGTTCATGGTATTTGGGCGCATCAGCTGGCGCCGGCATTATCTGGGACGATCCTTTCGGCGGGGCTGTTTACAGCGGTGAAATATTTACCCATCGTGATCTGGGCGAACATATAACCGGCACATTTTCTGTTGGATACACTTCATTTTCAGAAAACGATTACACTTATAAAAGTAATTATCTAAAATTCATACCTGTTAAAGCAGGCATAAGATTATATACTGGTAAAACTTTTTTTATAGGAGGCGAGGTAGGCGCAGCGTTCGGTTTATTTGATGAGCCTTATAGTAATCCTTACATTTCCGGAAGCTCTGATCCGGTTGTCATAAATAAACCTTATCGCTCATTAACATATGGCGTATCTGCAGGGTTTAGTTTTCATAGCGGACTGGAAACCAGTTTCAAGTTTGAGGATTACGGACTTCAGTCCTATTACAAACAATTTGCCCTGCGCCTGGGGTATCGGTTTAAATTAGGTAAATAATATCAGATTGCTGTAGGGGTAAAAGCGGCTGTTGTTGTCACATCTCCAAAAACAACAACATGGAAAGAGTTCGCGAAACAGCTGTTACTGTATTGATGCTATTTTTATTGATAGGCACACTAACTATTGTCTATAGTTTGCTTATATGGCAGGAGCTGCCAAAAACACTGGCAATGGTGCTGCTTTTTTCACTGGCCTTGTTAAAAGGTATAGTTGCCAACCTGCATAATCATCAGTCGTCACAGGAATTAAGTTGTCAGGATACAAGGTTTATTAAGCTTGTTTTACTAAGCATCCTGAGTGTGTTTTTAATTATTGTATTTATTTCCTACGTGCTCCAGAGCCAACAGCCTGCTGCAGCCCTGGCCTTCATTATCAGTTTATTGACCATCAAAAAAGCGCTCGACTTTTTACCTGCCGATTAAATCGCTATTACACAAATCATTTATAAATCAATTTACACCCACATGAAACATTTACTTTCATCTATTTTCGTTCTTTTCGTACTATTTACTTCCGCAGCATATGCTCAAACAAACAACAGCTGGCGTGTCGGCTTCGGTATTAATACAGGCATAACTCCTACCAACGCCTTTAAATACACTTTAGGCGGCGATATCCGCTTACAAAAGGATTTTAACAGTCATTTTTCAGGAACTATTACTACAGGCTTTACCCACTTTTTTGAAAAAGATCATTTTGCCAATTACTCGCAATATGGCAGCCCCTACAACGTGATCCCAGCTAAGCTGGGCATTAAATATTTTGTAACCAATAGCCTTTACCTGTGCGGCGAAGCCGGCGCAGGCTTTGCCTTTGAGCAGTGGGGCACCTCGTTCCTGTGGTCGCCTTCTGTTGGCCTGGCCTTGAAAAACGGCATGGATATCAGCGTTAAATATGAAGACTATACCAAAGATAAAATGACCAAAAACATCGCTTTAAGATTGGCTTATGGCTTTGGTACCGTTAAGCTGGGTTCGCGTAAACCAATTACTTCCACCGGCAACAATCATGACTTTGAATTAGGCGTAAGCATTAACCCCGGTGCAAGTTCTGATAACTGGGACGATCATATTTTGGGTGCCGAAGTTGACTTATATAAACCTCTATCAAACAATTTGGAAGCTACTTTCTCTGTGGGTTATACGCACATGTTCAATTCATACTATTACAGCTACGGCATTATGGATGATAATGGCAATGTTTATTACAACAATAATTATACAGTAAAAAACGTAGTGCCTGTTAAGGTTGGCCTGCGTTTTTACCTGGCTGATGCGTTTTATTTAGGCGGAGAAGCAGGTGTTGGCTTTGCCTCCAATAATAATACCTCTTTTGTCTATACACCATCATTAGGTATAAAACTTAAAAACGGTATCGACATTGGTGCCAAGTACGACAACTACGGCAGCCGTCTTATCCAGGATGCCTTATCGCTTAAGCTGGGCTACCACTTTAAATTAAAGTAATTTTGAATTGGGTGGTACCATACCTGCCCATTATCTCGTTCCGCTGTGGCTGTTTCAGAGTAATAGTCACAGCGGCAATTGAGCGCTCTACAACAAGCATTACTCACCCTGTATAGCTTAGAGAATGCTTCGTTACAGCAATGACGGGCGTTCAGATTTTAATTATGATACTGTAATCTCTCCCCGCAGGTCAAGCTCCATGTATTGCTTCACCATTGCCGGATCATCAAACATGCCCAGCAGGTACATCATTTTGGTTACGGCCGATTCAAATGTCATGTCATAACCGTTGGCCACGCCAATATCTTTCAGATGCCTGCTGGTTTCGTAGCGACCAAGCTCCACCGTGCCCACCTTACATTGCGATATATCAACAATCACCTTACCACTGTCAATAGCACCTTTCAACAGGTCGATAAACCAGGCATCGGTAGTAGTGTTACCTGCGCCAAATGTTTCCATTACTACGCCCCTTACATCTGAGTTCAGGATGGTTTCAACCACTTTGGTGCCAATGCCCGGGTAAAGCTTCAACACCGCAACGTCGCTCACGAGGTTATTATGTATAATGAGTTTAGAACCTTCCTCTGGATGCCTGATATCATTGGCGCTGAAACGCAGGTGGACACCCGATTCGGCCAGTATTGGGTAATTAGGCGAGCGGAAGGCCTCAAATTTTGAAGAATTATATTTAAATGCCCGGTTACCGCGAAACAGCTTATAATCAAAATAGATACATACTTCAGGTACGCGCGCGCGGTCGGCTTTTTTTGATTTGGCAATTTCAATGGCCGTCATCAGGTTTTCCTTAGCATCGGTACGGATGGCGCTAATAGGCAGCTGTGAGCCAGTGAATATAACGGGCTTGCCCAAATTCTCGAGCATAAAGCTCAGTGCCGAGGCCGTATACGCCATTGTGTCTGACCCGTGCAATATTACAAAACCATCGTTATCATGATAGTTTGACTGGATAAGACCAGCCAGTTCGCTCCAGATAGCCGGATTCATGTTCGACGAATCAATGATCTCATCAAAAGAATGTACCTTAATACGGCAATTCAGTTTTTCGAGTTCGGGAACGTTATCCATTATCTGCTCAAAGTTTATCGGTTTTAAAACTTTGGTCACAGGATCGGTCATCATCCCAATTGTACCCCCGGTATAGATGATCAGTATCTGACTCATGAAGTAAGGTTTATGCTGTATAAATCCATGAAATAAATATTTTATATACCAAACAGTAGTTTTGAATTTTCAGTGGTGATATGGGCCGCTGTATCTACATCTGTTTGATGGAGCTCCGCCACTTTTTGTGCTATGTAGATCAGGTATGAACTTTCATTAGGCTTACCACGGAACGGAACGGGCGTAAGGTACGGAGAATCTGTTTCTAAAACTATATGTTTCAGGTCAATTTCGGCCACAACTTTGTCCAGCCCGGAATTTTTATAGGTTACTACCCCGCCTATTCCCAGGTAAAAACCCAATGCAGTTACGTTGTTTGCCTGTTCCAGCGTACCTGTAAAACAATGAAATATACCGCGCAGATCCTCGTCCTGTTCTTGTTGCAGTACTTCATAAACTTCGTTAAAAGCATCGCGGCAGTGTATCACGATGGGCAGTTTCAAACTTTTAGCCCAGTTAATTTGCTGCCTGAAAGCTTCTATCTGTTCTTTCAAAAAGGTTTTGTCCCAGTACAGATCAATACCTATTTCACCAATGGCAAAAATTTTGTTTTGTTGCTGCGCGTTACGGATATTATCCAGTTCCTGCTCCCAATCGGCCTTTACCGAGCACGGGTGCAGTCCCAGCATAGGGAAACATTGCTCTGGATAGTTATGCACCAGGTCAAATACCAGCGGTACCGATTCCGTATCAACATTGGGCAAAAACAGTCGGTTAATATTATTGCTGATGCAGCGCTCCATAAGGGCGGCACGCTTATCGGCAATGGTTTCGTAATATAGGTGGGTATGGGTGTCGGTTAATACCATGATGCAAAAATAAAAAAGCCTTCTGTTTTTTGGCAGAAGGCTTTTATGTTAATTTTTCTTTTTACTTACCGGTGTTTTTCTGTACACCCGCTTTTTGCCCGGGCTTATTATGCCGGTTTTTTTAGCGACAGGCGCGTGTTTGGCTGGCTTCACTTGCACCAGTTCTACATCAAACAGCAGTGTGCTGTAAGGAGGAATATCCTGCCCCGCGCCCTTTTCGCCATAGGCAAGGGCCGATGGAACAATCAGGGTAGCTTTTGATCCTTCGTTCAATAAAAGCAGACCTTCGTCCCAACCCGGGATTACCTGGCCCTGGCCAACCACAACACTGATAGGTTCATATGGGCGGCCAGGCTGATCCAAACCGGCTTTCTTGGCTTCGGCTTCAATACTCGAATCGAAAACTTTACCGCTTAATATACGCCCGGTATAGTTTACCAGTACGGTATCGCCGGCAACAGGTTTACGCTTTACAGATGGCTGGGTAATTACATACTTTAAGCCCGATGCTGTTGTTGTGGCGTTTATTTTATTAGTGGCTATATAACTGTTAGCAGCAGCGGCTTCATTATCTTTTAACTTCTGCCCTTCTGCCTTTTTTTCGGCGATGGCATCGGTTAATGATTGTACCTTTTCAATTTTAAGGATGAATGTTAAATAGCTTCCTTTTGGAAAAAACGGCGGACGGGCTTCTTCATGACCTTTAAAAACCGAGTCGGTTGGTACCTTAACCAGCGCACTGTCTTTAACAGCTAATAAAGGGAATACATCCATTAAATCGCCCACATTTTGTGAAGGTTGTATTTGCGCCTGTACCGGTTTACCCGATTTATAGGTGCTGAAAAGAATAGAATCCTTATCGGTTTTTTGGATAAAGTTAAATGTAATTACATCGTTCAGCTTTATTTTTTCGCCGGTATTGTTGGTGAATTTCTGATAAAATGCTCCCTTTGGCGTGGGCTGCATATTAGGTCTCGGGTCCTGCGCATAAGCGCTTGTGGTTAACAAAGCGAATAATGACAACAGGAAATAAACAGGATTCTTCTTCATAAGTAATAAATAAAAAAAGCCTTTCTGCCTGTGGGCAGAAAGGCTGTGGATGAATGTTCTTAATTATTTGGCTGCCGGTGGCTGCATTTGTGGTGCAACCGGTTTTGGCGCATTGGGGTTTGGTTTAACAATGTCTACCATTTCCACTTCAAAAACAAGCGGAGAGTATGGACCGATAGGGCCTACTCCCTGGTCTTTGTAAGCGATATCAGAAGGGATGATGAAGGTTGCTTTTGCACCTTTGTTCAGGAGTTGCAAACCCTCGTCCCAGCCTGGTATTACTTTACCTTCACCAACAGGAATACGGATTGGAGCAAACTGACGCATTGGATCCATCTGTACTTTTTCTTTTTTCGCAATATCTTTTATGCTGGTATCAAATACTTTATCATTAGTTTGTTTACCTGTATAGTTTACAACGGCAGTATCGCCAACTGCCGGTTTTGCGCCTGTACCCGGATTGGTGATTACATATTGCAAACCTGACGCTGTTTTTTCAAGTTTCAGGTGATGATCGGCAATATATTTTTGAATTTTAGCAGGCTCTTGTTTTTTAACGGCTTCAGTTTCTGATTTTAAGTAGTCGGTAATACGGCCGCGGAAAACCTGCTCGTTAAGTGATCCTTTTGCAATTACTTTTTCAATTTTAACGGTATATACTACATATTTGCTTTTAAAACCCGGAGGACGTTGCTGGCCATTTTTAAACAAAGAATCGGCAGCTATTTTAAATGTGGCGCTATCGCCCTCGCCAAGCAAGTTTATACCGCTCACAATATCACCTTTGCTTTGAGATTTTGGCATAGCCATTTTTGCCTGCTGACCGCTTTCATAGGTGCTGTTCAATATAGAGTCGCCGTCGGTTTTAATTACCATGTTAAGGCTCACAAAGTCACCTTCTTTGATTTTTGCACCGCCTTTTGAGGTGTGGATGTTATAAAGCAAACCGCCATCGCCCTGCTTAAATCCACCGTTGCAACTTGCTAAACCTATAGCCGCAAGAGACAAGAACATTAATTTTCTTTTCATTTTTACTGTTTTTCTTACTGTATTAATAGTTTTTTATATTCGGGTAATATTAATTTAAATTGTTGTACAACCTGTTCAAGACTGTCGTTTGAATGACCGCCGGCCGCGTTGCGGTGACCACCGCCGCTAAAATATTTTTTAACGATCTCGTTTGCAGGAAATTCGCCTTTTGAGCGCAGCGAAAGCTTAACCTTATCTTTCCGCTCCACTATAAATGCTGCCAAACGGATGCTGGCTATTGATAAAGCATAATTCACTATACCTTCAGTATCACCTGTATCAACGTCAAATTTTTCCAGATCGTGTTTACCTACGGCAATAATTGCGGTATTATACTCAGGCAAAACCTCCAGGCAATTAGCCAGGCAGTGGCCCAGGAAGCGTAAACGGCTCTCTGATGCACTATTATAAACCAGCTCATGTATACGCCAGTTAACCGCGCCCGCATCAATCAATTCGGCTACTATGCGGTGTACGGCTGAGGTGGTATTTGGCAACCTGAACGATGCCGAATCGGTCATGATACCCGTATATAAACAGGTAGCCACATCCTTATTAATTAATTCAGAATGGTGCAGTTCATTAACAATAAAATCATAAATGAGCTGAGCTGTAGCGCAGGCATTGATGTTCCAATGGCGGTAATCATCAAAATCTTCGGGCTCCAGGTGATGATCGATCATGATCTTGTAAGCCGGGCTTTCGCCTACTAACACTCCCATTTCGTTAATACGGCCCAGGGCGTTAAAATCAAGACAGAATATCAGATCCGCATCAGCAATTAAAGCAGCCGATTGCGCTGTTTGTTCGGTAAAAATGATAACCTCTTCGTTGCCAGGCATCCAGCTCAAAAAGTCGGGATAATCTGTAGGGGTAATCACTTTGGCATGATGGCCTTGCTGTATCAGGTAGTTGTACAATCCTAACGACGAACCCATAGCATCACCATCGGGTTTATGATGGGTGGTGATCACTATTTTTTGAGGTTGAGCTAAGAGGTTTTTAAGCGCGGCTAAATCTAACATCAATTTTAAAAAAGAGTTGCAAAGCTAAATAAATAAATTAAATACAAACCATCTAATTTAATTCAAAACGCTTTATGTTACAGATGTAAAACCCTATTTTTGCGGCAATTTTAAAAAGCAAGAATGAAAACCAACAGAACTTTTACCATGATAAAGCCCGACGCAGTTGCAAACGGGCATATTGGTGCAATTTTAGACAAAATTACCAAGAGCGGATTCAAGATCATCGCTCTTAAATATACTGCTTTAAGCGCCGAAAAAGCCGGTCAGTTTTATGAAGTTCATAAAGAACGCCCTTTTTACAAAGCATTGGTTGAATTCATGTCATCAGGACCAATTGTAGCTGCTATATTAGAGAAAGACAATGCTATTGAAGATTTCCGCAAGCTGATTGGCGCAACCGATCCGTCAAAGGCAGAAGAAGGCACTATCCGTAACTTATTCGCTAAATCAATTGAAGCAAATGCAGTTCACGGATCTGACTCTGATGAGAATGCTGAAATTGAAGGCAACTTCTTCTTTTCGGCTTTCGAAAAATTTTAATCATTAGATAATTACAGGTGTTAATGAGTTAATTACGCCTGTAATTATCATTTTTTTTGTTCTTTTTCAATATTGGTTTTGTAAATTTACCTAACAGGGGGGTAACATTCTGTTTTGATTACACTTCTGTATTTAGTACCCGGCTAATTAAAGTTAATTGTATGAAACTGTTTTTGAAATGCATCATATATTTGCTGCTGATTGTGTGTTTAACAGCTGCAACCATATTGCTTTATAAGGCACACCCCGAAGTTCAGCTCGCTTTTATTATTCCGGGGATATTTATTTTTGCTTACTCGGTAATCAATGATGATATCGGTGTAAAACAAAAGCTGCGTTTTTCTAAAGAAAAATAACCTCCTCTACCAACACGCTGTTAGCCTTTTCATTTATCTTATCCATTATCTGCGCGCGCATCATCATCAGTTCGTTTTTTATTACTGACGATTCGATACGTAAAAACAGTTTTTTGTCGCGTATAAATAACTCTTTAGTGCGGTTAGCCACGGGCTTGCCAACCAGCTCGGGCCAGGCGGCAACCACAGCAGTTTCATCAAAACGGCGTTTAATTTTATAAACGTTAAGCATTTGTTCAATAGCCTCTTTTAACGATTTGTCATTTGCTTTACGCATCAATTGCCCCTCCTGTTACTTTAAATAGTTTCACGCCTACCGCTATTTTATTAAAAACATTTTCAACCCTGCTTACACTGGTATCGGTAATAAATACTTGTCCAAAATCATTATTTGATACCATTTTCATGAGCTTGGTAACGCGGTCATCATCAAGCTTGTCAAAAATATCATCAAGCAGTAACAGGGGCTTAAACCCTTTTTGCTGATATAAAAATGTGTACTGCGCAAGTTTAAGCGCTATCAGAAAAGACTTCTGCTGTCCCTGCGATCCAAATTTTTTCATGGGCATGCCATGTATGCCAAACTGAAGATCGTCTTTATGTATGCCCATTGTGGTGCGCTCCAGCACCCTGTCGCGCTCCACACTTTTTTTCAGCAAAACAGCAAAATCATCCTGCAGCAGTTGCGATTCATAAACCAGCTCTACTTGCTCCGCCCCATCGCTTAAAAAACCGTAATGCCTGTTAAATATCTCCGTAAAGTTTTCCATAAAGGCCTTGCGCCTTTCAAAAATCCGGTTGCCCGAAGCAGTTAGCTGCTCATCAAGTACTTCCAGCAGTCCCGGGTCATAACGGCCGGTATCTGCAATGAGCTTTAACAGCGCGTTACGGTTGGCCAGTACCTTATTATAAGTAATCAATTCGTCGAGGTAATGGTTATCTGTTTGTGATATTACATTATCGATAAACTTGCGGCGCTCCTCACTGCCATCGGTAATAATACTGGTATCATACGGCGATATCATCACCAGCGGCAGTAAACCTATATGATCGGCCAGGCGCTGATAATCTTTCTTGTTGCGCTTAAATTGTTTTTTCTGGTTACGTTTTACAGAACAGGCCACAGCCTCGGTCTGATTATTTTTATTAAAAACACCGGTAATGATAAAAAAATCGGTGCCCTGTTTTATCTGCTGGCTGTCAATGGGGTTAAAATAGCTTTTGCACAACGAGAGGTAATGAATAGCATCGAGCAGATTGGTTTTACCGGCTCCGTTATTTCCGGTAAAGGCATTCACCCCCTCGCTAAAAACAAGTTCGGCCTCTTCATAATTCTTAAAATTAATAACTGACAGCTGTTGCAAATACATAACGGGAAGGCAAATTTAGGCAATTAGTTCTTCGGTATTTGTATTAAGTTTCCACAATCAGGGTATTTTTACATTTTTTGTAAACAGCCAATAGATAGCAAGATTATTTACCTGTTTCTGAGTTGCTTGGAATGTCCTGTATTTATTTACCACTTCACTATAGCTACTTTTTTACCTAATTGAACAGCTTTATTTTTTGCATGGGTTAACCCACCAACAAAACTTTAATTATTTAATTTAAAAGGTATTGCCAGAAATTTTGAAAACCGTAACTTTGCAAACTTAATTTTGTAACAACAATGTCAAAAACCCAGGCGAATACCAAAGTTGCATCACCGGAAAGTAATATCGGGCACAGCGGCAATTTTGTACGCGAGAATCAAAAAAGCCTATTATTTATAGGTGGGGCTATTATTGCCCTCATTGCTATTTATCTTCTGTATCTGAAATTATATTTGGGTCCGCGCGAAATAACAGCTGCAGATCAAATGCACGTTGCGCAGGATTTTTGGGCCAAAAAAGATTGGGACAAAGCTATTAAAGGCGATGCCAGCTATCCTGGTTTTGAAAAGATCATCAGCGAATACAGCAATACCAAGGCAGCAAACCTTGCTTACTTTTACTTGGGTACCGCTTATTTAAACAAAGGCGAATACCGTAAGGCTATTGACAACCTAAACAACTACCACGGCGACGATAGCATGGTAGCTGCCGAAGCTTATGGAAGTGCGGGCGATGCTTACGTAGAGTTAAAAGATTACAGCAATGCGATAACCTATTTTAATAAGGCAGTTGATAAAGCAAAAAATAAATTTTTATCGCCGCTTTACCTAAAAAAGCTTGGCCTTGTTTACGAAGAACAAAAAGACAGCAAATCTGCCGCCGAAGCTTATAAAAGGATAAAAACAGAATATCCGGAAAGTGCAGAAGCACAAAATATTGACGAATATATTGCACGCGCAGAAGCGAAATAATAATTAAAATTTCGAATTTGGGATGTTCGATTTTGGATTTATTGACTTACAGAGCCATGAAATCCGAAATCGGACATTTTTTTTACAGAGGATTTGAACTACAATAAAAAACAATTCCGAAATTAAAAATCCGAAATCAACATAAATCCGAAATCAAAATGGCTACACAGCTTAAAAATTTATCAGACTTTTCTCAAACCGAAATACCATCGGCCATAGCATACCGCTTTGGCATAGTTGTAGCCGAATGGAATGCTGAAATTACTAATGCACTTTATCAGGGCGCTTACCAAAGCCTTGTTAATAATGGAGCATTGCCCGAGCATATTTACACCTACTCGGTACCAGGCAGCTTTGAATTAACATCCGGCGCTGATCTGTTATTAAAAAATGATAAATTAGATGCGGTGATCTGCTTGGGATGTGTAATACAGGGAGAAACCCGGCATTTTGATTTTATTTGCAACGCGGTAGCAAATGGGATAAGCAATGTTGCTATAAAATATTCAAAACCCGTTATATTTGGTGTATTAACCACTGATAACCAACAGCAGGCTATTGACCGTGCCGGTGGTAAACATGGTAATAAAGGCGACGAAGCTGCCATTACAGCTATAAAAATGGCCGCCCTTGCCGAAACATTAAGGAGTTAATTTTCGTAAAAACTGTTAGTTAATATAAAATGAAAAAAGTTATTTACATAGCGCTTATTGCCCTGGTTGTTGGAAGCATGATCTCATCATGCTCAAATAAATTATGCCCTGCTTATGGTTCATATCCTAAAAGCGGCAGATAACAGGATATTGTCATTTTTTATTTTCGCCCAAAACTATTAGCAGTTTTTGTGTTATAATTACGTTGTAACACAGTATACTATATAATTATTTTATGAATTGGATATCGTTGGAGTCGGCAGATCAAATAACTCAAATTAAACAAAATCAAGGTTACAGCCTTATATTTAAACACAGCACCCGCTGCTCCATCAGTATGATGGCCAAAAGGCGTTTTGAGCTCGACTGGGAAGATTTACCTGAAGATATGCCCCTTTATTTTCTGGATCTGATCAGTTATCGTGACCTTTCAAAACAGGTAGCCGAAGTTTTCCAGGTGCATCATGAATCGCCCCAGTTATTGCTGATAAAAGATGGCGAATGCATACTTGACCAATCACATGGCGGCATCTCTATCGAAGAGGCCCTTTCAGTTTTAAATTAGCAGTTTCAGAAATTTTACCGGTATCATTGATAAGCTAAAAATAACCTGCCATCCTGAGCTTGTCGAAGAAGCGTGCGTGAAGGTTTACCCGCCATGCTGCTGCGGTGCTCAGCATCTTATTTCCTGACTCTTAATTCTTATTCCTTTCTACTATTATAATCTATTCGTAAAACTTACCCGTTAGCCCCTAAAGGGTTATTTGGTTTTTAATTACATTTGTACCATGATTGATTTACCGGTAGTTCCCGCTGTTAGCCAGCCTCAACGTAAGCCAGACTGGCTCAGAGTTAAGCTTCCTATTGGAAAAGAGTATGCTCATGTGCGCGGTTTGGTTGATGAACATAAGCTGCACACCATTTGCGAGAGCGGCAATTGTCCTAACATGGGCGAGTGCTGGGGAGCGGGAACGGCTACCTTCATGATCCTGGGTAATATTTGTACTCGGTCATGCTCTTTTTGCGCGGTAGCAACAGGCCGGCCTTTAGCGGTTGATATTGACGAGCCTAACCGGGTGGCAACTTCGGTTAAGCTGATGCAGGTAAAACACTGTGTTATTACCTCTGTTGACCGTGACGACCTGAAAGACGGCGGATCTATCATCTGGGCCGAAACCATTAATGCCATACGCCGCGAAAGCCCTAATACCACTTTAGAGACTTTACTACCCGATTTCAGGGGTAACTGGGATAACCTTGCCCGTGTTTTGGAAACCCGGCCCGAGGTAGTATCACATAACCTGGAAACTGTACGCCGTTTGACCAAAGAAGTACGCATACAAGCCAAATACGATCGCAGCCTGGAGGCTTTAAAACACGTTTCGGAAGCAGGTTTGCGTACCAAATCGGGTATTATGCTGGGTTTAGGCGAAACCGAAGACGATATTTTAGAAGCAATGGACGACCTGCTGGCTGCCGGCGTACATATCCTAACTCTTGGGCAATATTTACAGCCTACACGTAACCATCACCCGGTAATTGACTGGATTCACCCTGATCAATTTGCCAGGCTCAAACAATTTGGATTAGATAAGGGTTTTAAATACGTGGAAAGCGGACCATTGGTACGCTCATCCTATCATGCAGAAAAACATCTGTTTGATATATTATAATTCCTTTATATATTCACATAGTTGAGCAAGAAACATAAAATATCGCTAACAGAAGAGCAACTGGTCCTTTCGCTAAGGAACCATGAAAAAATTGCTATTGAAGCTTTATATGATATGTATTCTGCTTCATTATATGGAATAATTTCACGTATTGTTATTGACACCGCCATATCCGAAGATGTTTTACAAGAAACCTTTGTAAAAATCTGGCATTCCTTTTCAGGCTATAGTGCCGAAAAAGGCCGTTTATTTACCTGGATGGTTAATATTGCGCGTAACCTCGCGATAGACAAGATCAGATCAAAAGATTTTAAGAATCAGAATAAAAACCAGGAGATTGAAAATAACGTAACTTCCATTGACGAACAAAGAAACACGGTTTATAAACCGGAGTTGATGGGGGTGAAGGATTTGGTTGACACCTTAAAACCCGAGCAAAAATCAATTATTGATCTGGTGTATTTCCAGGGGTATACACATGTTGAAGCTGCTGATGAACTGGGCGTTCCGCTTGGTACCATCAAAACGAGGTTAAGGATGGGCATACAGCAGCTCAGAAAACATTTTAATTGAAGTGGAAGATATAAAAGCATATATGGAATCAGGGATACTGGAGCTTTACGTTCTGGGGGATATAAGCCCCGGCGAAAAGTTGCTGGTGGAAGAGATGGCTTTAAAATATCCGGAGATAAAGGCAGAACTGGATGCTATTGAGCAGTCAATGGAATTATATGCACAAGCGAATGCTGTTGAACCGTCAGAAAATTTACGCAGCCGTGTGTTAGGCAGCATCCTGACCAATTTGGGCGATGATAATAATTTTACAGCAGCGCCACATCACGAAGAAAGCACATCTTACGAAGAAGACAACATTGTAACTTTACCTGCCGGCGGAGGAAGCAATTTTTATAAATATGCTTTTGCAGCCTCCCTTACATTATTAATAGCAAGTAGTATTGCTTTGGTGAACGTATATTCAAACCTGCAGCAGTCAAAAAGCCAGTTAGTGGCATTACAAGTGCAAAACCAACGGTTTAGCAATAGGGTTAATTTAATGGACCGCCAATTAAGTATTTTCCGGGATCCATCCTTTAAATTACTAATGCTGCAGGGAACTAAAAATCCGGCTCTGGCTGTAACCGTTGCATTTAGTGCAGCACAGAAAAAAGTAATTATTGATATGAGCAATGTAAAATTGCCTCAAAATGATAAAGATCACCAATACCAGCTTTGGGCATTGGTAGGTGGCAAGCCTGTTGATCTGGGCGTTTTCGACGCGCCAGCCGACTCCGCCAATATGAAAGAAATGAAACCGATTGCCCTGGCCGATGCCTTTGCCGTAACACTCGAACCTAAGGGTGGCAGCGTTAATCCTACCATGGACCAAATGGTGGTTTTAGGTAAATTTTAATTAGCTATTCCCCTCCCGTTTTTATTATTTTTATCATATCAGCCTATCCTCACATAGGTGTTAAATTTTAGTTTTTATTGTCATATTCGGGTTGCTTTATATAATATTAAAGCATTTTTACGTTATTTTATAAATAAAACATACCTTTATACCGTTATTTAACAATTATTTAACTAAATTCTAAAGCAATTATCCTTTTTTTTGTAACAAATACCCCAGTTCGGGTGTCTTATGAATAGTTAGTTTGAAAAACCTGATTTATATCAGGAAATCTAACCTTTAAATTTTGAGTATTTAGTTCTTTATAAGATCAGTTAATAGTTAATTAAAAACGGTTGTATAAATACTTGCAACCGTTTTTTATGCCATTAATTTTGCCATGGTAACAGGTAAGTGTGCAGCCAATTTACCCGGTAAAACTACATTTAAGCGATTAGGCAATGCCAGCTCATCACCAGCTTTTCCATGTATATAAATCCCTGCGAGGCAAGCTTGCAATGAAGTATATTTTTGAGCTAAAAGCGCAGCGATGACACCGGTAAGCACATCTCCCATTCCCCCGGATGCCATAGCCGGGTTGCCTGTTGAATTAAAATAAGCCTTACCATCGGGGGCTATAGTAATCGTGTAGTCATTCTTTAAAACGATGTACAGATTTAGTTTTTGAGCCTGCTCTATTCCTGTTTGCAGCCTGTTCCACCAATTTTTGTGTTCGCCAAACAACCTGTCAAACTCTTTCATGTGTGGGGTTAAAACGCTCCCGGCAGGCAAATGCCTTAAAAGCTCTTTATCATCAGCTAACAAATTAAGGGCGTCGGCATCAATAACCACAGGTTTTTTGTAATTTTTAATGATAGCGAAAAGTAAAGCTATAGCATCATTGTCTTTACCCAGACCTGGGCCAACTGCAATTGAACTAAATTTATCCCATTCAATTTCGGGTACCTCATGATCATTTCTTATGATGGCCATAATTTCGGGCAGGTAACTATTTAAAGCGATAAGGCCGCTTTCTGGCACGCAGGCGGTTGTTAATCCGGCCCCGGCATGTACGGCAGCCGAAGAACAAAGCAGGGCCGCTCCCATGGTTTTCGCCTGGCCCGCAATGGTCAGTGCATGACCGTAAGTTCCTTTATTGCTAAAACGGTGTCGGGGTTTAAGGAACGATCTTACGTCCTTCTCCTCCACAAATTGATATGGGGAGTTGAGCGATTGTACATATTTTTCATCAATGCCGATGTTAACCGCTTCCCAGCAATTAATATATGGAGCTGATTCGGGCAGCAGAAAGTTGATCTTAGGTTGCTGAAAAGTGATCACAAGCTCAGCTTTTATGGCTGTAGAGTTAGGCTGCACCTCTCCTTCCGAAAAAAATCCGGTTGGTACATCAACCGCGACAATAGTTTTATGGAGCTCATTGATGTGTTTTACCAATCGCTCATAATTTTCAGTGAGGGGTTTGTTTAGGCCGCTGCCCAGCAGCGCGTCAACAATAACGGAACTATCGTCATCCGGAACCCTATCGCCTTTACTTATTTCAGTAAGGGAAATACCGGCTTGTTTAAGCCGTGTCAGGTTAACCTCAAAATCGTCAGAGGTCTTATCACTGAAACGCGCTATGTAAACCCGCAACTTTTTATACTGGTGCTGACTTAATATCCGGGCAATAGCCAATCCGTCGCCCCCATTATTGCCCGTACCGCAATAAAAGGATATAGATTGCTTTTTATCTGGAAAATGATTAATGAACCAGCCAACAAAAGCTTTTGAGGCACGCTCCATCAGGTCGACCGAAGTTATGGGTTCGTTGGCTATGGTATAAGCGTCAGCCTGTCGTATTTGTTCAGAAATAAGTAAAGGCAGCATATAATTCTAAAGTAAGGAATTATATGTTTTGTTTTGCGAAAAGCTAATGATATAATCAAAGCGGAAAACTGAACTTGCCCATTAACACCGCGGGATTATTTCCAATAACAATAGGTTCTCCACACAAGGCTTCATTGCCCAACAAAGCAAATAATATAGCCTCCTTGGCATCGGGGTCTATTCCAAGGCTGCCTGTATCGGCAATAGTCGTATCAGCAAATGCCTTTTTCAAATGGGTGATCACAAATGGGTTTCTTGCACCGCCTCCGCTTACAAATATGTTCAGACTATCTGCCACTATATGCTGCTTAATAAAATTCACGATAGATACCACGGTGAACATACTCAGTGTACTAATCAAATCCTCATTCCTAAT
The DNA here is from genome assembly GCF_034262375.1 of Mucilaginibacter sabulilitoris. Classification (NCBI taxonomy): domain Bacteria; kingdom Pseudomonadati; phylum Bacteroidota; class Sphingobacteriia; order Sphingobacteriales; family Sphingobacteriaceae; genus Mucilaginibacter; species Mucilaginibacter sabulilitoris. Next base: position 1,280,967 of record NZ_CP139558.1, on the reverse strand, counting down.
ATTTTCAGTCTCTGATCGTGCCTGTGCTTGCTCTACATACGTGAGACTAAACAATTCCGGTCCGGTTGTTTTTGGTAATTCCTCGTTGAAAAATGGATGATCAAGCAGGGTCGCGAGCAATACATCATTTACCTTTCCTTTATTGGCAATAGCCGAATCCTGGTCATACGCCACATTAAAATATTTACGACAGGCCGCATCAATCAAGGTATTGCCCGGACCAATATCAGTGCATAACACTTTGGCCGTATCACCATCAGCAGGTAAATAGGTTAAATTGGCAATGCCGCCAATGTTAAGCAATATCCTGTTTTCGCCAGGCTTGCTACCTAACAATACATCGCCATATAATGCTAATGGAGCACCTTCTCCCCCGGCAGCTATATGTTTCTGCCTGAAATCGCTGATGGTCAATATTCCGGTTTTTACTGCCAGATGATCGCCGTCGCCAATCTGTAAAGTTGCATTAGAATAACCCGGGCGCTGATGCAGTCTTTTAGGCGCGTGGTATATGGTTTGGCCATGACTGGCTATAAAATCGACCAGAACCGGGTTAATTTTCCACATTTCGAGCGCTTGCAATACCAGTTCACCATGATAATCACCAATAAAAGCATTCAATAAAGTGATCTGCTCCAGATCAACGGTTTTACGGGCAAATACCTGCTGCACCTCATTTTTAAAACTTTGACCATAAGGTATAGTAATAAATTGCAGCAGCTTAAAACTGGTTTGCAGGCCGTTACCTGTAAAGCTGCATAAGGCTATATCCAACCCGTCAAGCGAGGTGCCTGACATTAAGCCGATACCGACTTTAACAGGTTTTTGGGCAATGGTAAAGAGTTTTTGCAGATTTTGATTAAGCGACGACATGGGTTTAAATTACAGTTTATTGCGTTTTTATAAAAGTTAATTTAATAGCTGCACTATGTAAATATCTGATATATTTGTTTGGAACAAGCATACAAACTTATTAATCCTTATACATGGCCCGATTAAATTTATTGGAAGAGACCCGGTACGAGAAGCTGCCGGTAAGCGTTTATGATAACCAGCAGGTGGCATCCGTGGCGGTGGCCGCAAGGATTGCTGCTTTGATCCGCAGCAAACAAAGCAAGGGACAAAAAGCCGTTTTAGGTTTGGCTACCGGCGTTACCCCCATTGGCGTGTATGCCGAACTGGTGCGGTTGCATCAACAAGAGGGCTTGTCTTTTCGGGATGTGATCACTTTCAACCTCGATGAGTATTATCCCATGAAGCCCGATGCGGCCCAAAGCTATGTCACCTTCATGTACGAGAACCTGTTCAGCCATGTGGATATTGATAAGGCTAATGTGCACATACCCGATGGTACCCTGGAACAGGATGCCGTGGCGGCTTTCTGCCTCGATTATGAGCACAAGATCGAAGCTCTCGGCGGCCTCGACCTCCAGATCTTAGGGATCGGCCGTACCGGTCACATCGGGTTCAACGAGCCGGGCTCTGCACCCAATTCGGGTACCCGCCTGGTGACTTTGGATGATTTGACCCGCAATGATGCTTCCCGTGATTTTGGCGGTAAGGCCAATGTGCCTACCAAGGCCATCACCATGGGTATCGGCACCATCTTCAAGGCCCGCGAGATCATCCTGATGGCCTGGAGCAAAAAGAAGGCCCCTATCATCAAGAAAGCCGTGGAGGGCGAAATGTCGGGCGATGTTCCGGCTACTTACCTGCAGCTGTCCGATAACGTGGAGTTTGTACTGGATGAGGCCGCCGCTTCCGAGCTCACCCGTTTTGATACCCCCTGGTTAGTAAAAGACTGTTCCTGGGATGACAAGGTTTTAAAGAAGAAAGCCGTGATCTGGCTGGCCGATACCATTGGCAAGCCGGTACTGAAGCTCACCGAGGAGGATTACAACAACCATGGTATGGCGCAGTTAGCCGTAGAGCAGGGGCCGGTATACAACATCAACATTGATATTTTTAATAAGATACAGCATACCATTACCGGATGGCCGGGTGGCAAGCCCGATGCGGATGATTCGCAGCGCCCGGAAAGGGCTTTACCAGCCAAGAAACGTTCCATCATCTTTTCTCCACACCCGGATGATGATGTGATCTCTATGGGCGGCACGTTTATCCGTTTGGTGGATCAAGGACATGATGTACATGTGGCTTACCAGACTTCGGGCAATACCGCCGTGTGGGATGATGATGTATTGCGGTACATGGAGTTTGCCATTGACTTTACCAACAGCATTGGTGAGGACACCGGTCACCTGAAAAAACTATACGAGGACATGAGGGCTTTCTTCCCGCAGAAACAGCCCAACCAGATCGATACCCAGGAGATCCGCAACGTGAAAGGGTTTATCCGCAAGACCGAGGCCATCTCGGGGGCCCGTTACGCGGGGTTGCATGATGACCATATCCATTTTATGGCCCTGCCTTTTTACGAAACGGGTAAAACCAAAAAGAATGCCGTGGGCGAGGAGGATATCCTGCTGACCATCGAACTGCTGCAACAGGTGAAACCCCAGCAGATCTTTGCGGCCGGTGATTTTGCTGATCCGAACGGCACGCATTTGGTATGCTTTAAAATTATCCTGGCTGCTTTGGACCGTCTGAAGGGCAAGGAGGCCTGGGTGGAGGATTGCTGGCTCTGGATGTACCGCGGGGCATGGCATGAGTTTGAAACTTATGAGATTGAGATGGCCGTGCCTTTATCTCCCCAGGAGGTGATCCGCAAGCGCAATGCCATCTTCAAGCACCAGTCGCAAAAGGATCGTCCCGTGTTCCCGGGTGATGATGCCCGTGAGTTCTGGGTGCGCGCCGAGGACCGTACCCGTGACACCGCTCAGCGCTATGACCGCCTTGGCCTCGCTGAATATGAGGCCATGGAGGCGTTTATGAGATATAAATTTTAAGGGGTTATACGTTTGATGTGGTACGTGCTACGTTTTTAGTTAAATGTAGCACGTTATATAATTAAGTTATTGCTATGCAAAAATTTAAGGAGCTGATTTTATGGCAAGAAGCTCATCAGCTTACTCTTAAAATTTATGAAGCGTCTAAAAAGTTTCCAAAAGAAGAAATATTTGGTGTTACCTCTCAGCCACGAAGGGCTGCCACATCCATATCTTGCAATATAGCCGAAGGCTGCGGCAGACATACGGCCAAAGACTTTGCAAACTTTCTTCAAATTTCACTAGGATCTACTAACGAAACAGATTATCTAACCATATTAGCGAAAGATCTAAACTACCTTTCAGAAAACGACTTTAACATTCTACAGGAGAAGATCAACAAGGTGAGAGCGATGAATATAAATCTAATAGAAAAAGTAAGAAATAAATAATATAAGTCCATAAAAACGTATAACGTACCACGTAAAACGTACAACCTAATGACTACGCAAATCAAAAGCCCACGACTCCTCTCCCTCGATGTAATGCGCGGGGCCACCATAGCAGCTATGATCCTGGTAAATGATCCGGGCGATTGGGGACACATTTACCCACCACTTGAACATTCCAAATGGAATGGCTGTACCCCTACCGACCTGGTGTTTCCATTCTTTTTGTTTATGGTTGGCGTATCTGTGGTATATGCTATGGAAAGCAAGAAAACCACCATGCCGCATGGCAAAATGATATTAACCGCGCTGCGCCGTACGGCAATATTGATCGCTATCCCGTGGATTACACAACTGATCTTTCATCCCGAAGGTGGTTTGGCGCACCTGCGTTTGCCGGGTGTATTGCCGCGTATTGCACTGGTTTACTTTATCTGCACCATACTATATTTAAAAACATCCCAAAAAACACGCGACTGGATATTTGCATTCGCTTTAATTGGTTATTTTATTATCATGACCTTTATCCCCGTACCGGGTGTGGGTTATGCCAATCTTGAATCAGAAACCAATATGGGCGCATGGATAGATAGGCTTGTATTTACCACCAACCACCTATGGCGCGAATCGCATACCTGGGATCCGGAAGGTTTGTTAGGGACGATACCTGCTGTGGCTACCGGTTTATTTGGCATACGGGTAGGCAGCTGGCTGAAACGAAAGGACCGCGACGAAAATGTAAAAGTAAGCTGGATGTTCACCTATGGTGTATTAGCTGTAGTGGCTGGTTTAATCTGGGACTTGTTCTTTCCTATTAACAAAGCCTTATGGACAAGTTCATTTGTATTATTCACCGGCGGTCTGGCTACTATTGCACTTTCTCTGAGTTACTGGCTTATTGACGTGCAGGGCCGTAAAAGGTTCACTTATTTCTTTGTGGTGTTTGGCGCTAATGCCATTACTGCTTACGTGCTCTCGGGTTTTATTCCGCATTACATGGACATGATCAAAATCAAAGGCGCTTCCATTTATCAAACCCTGTTCGCACCGTACTTTTCACCTATCAACGCGTCACTGGCAAGCGCCATATTTACGGTGATTATTTTATGGCTGGTGATGTGGATGTTCTACATCAAAAAAATCTTTATCAAAATATAATCATGAAATTAAACCGCATTATCCTTATCGCATTATTTCTTTTCTCAGTTGCCGGCCTTAAAGCCCAGACAACAGCACCCACATTTACGCCATCGCATTTAAAAGCGGCAGAACAATACCTGGTAGCTACGGGCATTAATGCACAATTTGGAGATATTACCCTGAATATGATCAACTCCTCAAGCGCGCAAATGCCCGAAGAACACCGGGCATCTTATGTAAAAGTAATGCAGGCATTTATGGCCAAATATTATACATGGGATGTACTCAAAGATAATTTCGCCAAAATTTATGCTGCCGAATTTACGGAAGATGAGCTTAAACAGTTAACCGTCTTTTACAATTCTCCCATCGGCAAAAAGGTAAGCTTAAAAACACCGCTGCTGATGCAAAAAGGAATGGCCATGGGCCAGCAGGTAGTTACTGATCATCGGCCCGAGCTGGAGCAGATGATGAAAGACGCGTTTCAGGCAGATACTGCCACCGCCACACCTAAAAGCAATTAACAATTCCGGCATTTGTAACTAATAATTTCGTTTTGCATCTTAGCATAAAATATTCCTTAATTAATATATGAAATTAAACCTCAAGCTTTCCGCGGTTGCCTTAGCTTTGATTATAACCTCGGGCGGCGCTTTTGCGCAGGTTAAAAAGAAACCCGCACCTTCGTCCAAAAATAAACCTGCCGCAACGCAGGCAAAAGCCGATGTATTACCCGTAGACGATCAGGTGATCATAGGCAAACTGCCCAACGGACTAACTTATTATATCAGGAAAAACGTTGAGCCCAAAAACAAGGCCGAGCTTTACCTCGTAAATAAAGCAGGCTCTGTATTGGAAACTGACGATCAGCAGGGCCTTGCTCACTTTACAGAGCACATGGCCTTCAATGGCACGCGCGATTTCCCAAAAAACGCCATGGTTGATTACCTTCAGAAATCGGGGGTTAAGTTTGGCGCCGATTTGAACGCCTATACCTCGTTTAATGAAACCGTATACCAGCTACCTATCCCTTCTGATACGGTTAAAATTTTTGAGAATGGTTTTAAAATACTTGCCAACTGGGCCGGTTATGTAAGTTTTGACCCTGCCGAAATTGATAAAGAGCGCGGCGTGGTATTAGAAGAGGAACGTTTACGCGGCAAAAACGCGCAGGAACGCTTACAGCAACAAATTTTACCTGTACTGCTGAACAATTCGCGCTATGCTTTGCGTTTGCCAATAGGTAAAGAGGATATCCTGAAAAACTTTAAACCTGAAACTATTAAAAGTTTTTATCACGACTGGTACCGTCCGGATCTGCAGGCCGTTATTGCCGTTGGCGATTTTGACCCTAAACGTGTTGAAGAGCTTATTAAACAGAATTTTTCGCAGTTGCAAAATCCGGCCGGAGAAAAACCTCGTGTAAAATATACCGTTCCGGCTACACCGGGTACGGCAGTTAAGATTGCTACGGATGCAGAGTTCCCTTATACCCTTGCCGAAATTATAGTAAAACACCCCGGAACAACAACCAAAACAACTGCCGATTATATGCAACAAATACGCGAGCAACTATTTAACCAGATGCTTAACGCGCGCCTGGGCGAATTGCTGCAAAAACCTAATCCACCGTTTTTATATGGCCGTTCAAGTTATGGAGGCTTTTTAGGGGAACAGGATGCTTTTACTTCCATTGCAGTTGCTAAATCGGGCGAACTGGAAGGCGCTATAAAAGCTGTAGTTGCGGAAACAGAACGTGCTCGTAAGTTTGGCTTTACACTTACCGAACTGGAACGGGCCAAACAGGACGCGCTGGTACAAATAGGTAACGCCTTCAGGGAAAAAGATAAAACCAGGTCGGTAAATTTTGTACATGAATACCAGCAACACTTTTTAACAGGCGAAGCTATACCGGGTATTGAGTATGAGTACAATTACTATGTTAACAACATTAATAAAATAACATTAGCCGAAATGAATGCCCTCGCGGGTAAATTTATCAGCGACCAAAACAGGGTGGTTATTGTAGAGGCGCCGGATAAAGAAAAGGACAAGTTGCCTGCAGAAAAAACATTATTGCAATGGATAAGCACCGCAGGACAAAATGTTACCGCTTATGTTGATAATGTATCGTCAGATCCCTTGCTGAACAAACTGCCCGAAGGCACCAAGGTTACCAATGAAGTTAAGGATGATGCTATCGGCACCACCACCCTAACCCTGGGCAATGGTGTAAAGGTAGTTTTAAAACCTACCGACTTCAGGAACGACCAGGTATTGATAAACGGCTATGCTTTTGGCGGCACTTCATTAGCCAGCGATGATGATTTTACCTCAGCAAACCTGGCTGCATCTATTATAAGCAGCAGCGGCATTGCCCAGTTTAACCAGGGACAATTGGATAAAAAACTGGCGGGCAAAAATGTGAACGTATCACCTTATATCAGCGAGTTTACACAAGGTATCAGCGGCAGTTCATCGCCTGCCGATTTTGAAACCGCCTTACAGCTTATTTATTTATACATTACCCAACCCCGCAAAGACAAGGATATCTGGCAGTCACAAATTGATCAAACCCGCTCGTTATTAGCTAATCGCAGCCTCGAGCCGGTTAATGTGTTTCAGGATACCGTGGCGGCTGTTTTAAGCAATAACAACTTTAGGGCGATGGTTACTACGCTCCCGCGGTTAAACGCGGCTTCGCTTGATAAGGCTTTTGATTTTTATAAAAGCAGGTTTGCAGATGCCAGCGGCTTTACTTTTACGCTGGTGGGCAACTTTAATGTAGAAACTATCAAACCCTATCTGGAGCATTATTTAGGCGGACTGCCATCAACCAACAGCAACGAAACCTTCAAAAATCTCGACATACATCCGCAAACTGGTTTAGTTACCAAAACGGTTAACAAGGGAGTTGGCGAGAAAAGCAGTGTTCAGCTGGTTTTCAGCGGTCAATATGATTATAACGAGGCCAACAATTTACAAATGGATGCCCTGGAAGAGGTGTTGAACATTAAACTGATTGAGCGCCTGCGTGAACAGGAAAGCGGTGTTTACGCGCCTGGGGTAAGAGCCGGTTATCATAAACTTCCAAGCGGCAGGTACACCATTTCTGTTTATTTTGGATGCGCTCCTGAAAATGTGGATAAAATGATAAACGCTACGATAGAAGAAATTGGCAAGATTAAACAAAACGGCGCCCAACCTACCGATATTCAGAAATTTGTAGCTAAAGAAGCCCGTTCAACCCAGGAACAACTGAAAGAAAATATTTTTTGGGCCGGGTACCTGACTTCTTCCGTACAAAACAAAGAGAATCCTGATCAGATACTGAGCCATGTAAGCAGTCTTGAACAGGTAACCGTGCAAAGCACTAAAGATGCTGCTAACAAATACCTGAGCGATAAAAACTTCATCAAGCTGATACTAATGCCTGAGAAGAAATAAACTTTCGATATAAACAAAAGCCCCGACCTGATGATCAGGCCGGGGCTTTTGTTTTATGTAGACAATTAATGCATATTCAGATAGGCCGCCGCAGTATCATGTGGCTTGTGCACTACAACTCCTACACATTTATTGGCGCTTCCAATTTCAAAAGAAATACCTTTATCCAGATCGGTATAGATCTGCACCTTTCCGTTTTTATCCTTGTACGTATCGGTAGGTTTAAGATCATAGTTTTTTTTAATCTCTTCAAAAGAAGTACCTACACCATAGCCTTCAGCGGTTTTAAACTGGGGCGATGTTACCAGTATCTTTTGAATGCGACTGATGATCTCATCCTTTGTGCCCATTTTACGATGCGCAAATATGCTTACCCTGTAACCTGTAGGTTTATGATTTTGAGTAAACCAAACCATCAGCGAACTACCCATAGCGGCATCGGCACTATCCGGGCGGCCCAATAGTTCACTAACATTGGCTACATCTCCACTCATCTGCATGTTTCCAATGCTCCGGCCAGGAATAATCAGTTTATCGGCTGCAACGGTTTCAGTTTTGGTAGAATCTGTTGATGCCGGGGTTTTTGCTATGGAATCATCCAATATGGGCTGCTCTACGCGACCTGTATCTGCAGCTTTATCGGCAGTATTTTCTTTTTTAGCAGATTGATTGCAGGCAAATAACGCGGTGCATAATAATAGTACAAAGGTGTTTTTCATAATAAATTAAATAACAGATTATATTTATTTTGTTGGTACAGATGTTTATATCCTAACCAAATTAACATTAATTTGTTGAACAAAAATAATGACATCCAAAGGTCAACAGGTTATACGGCAGTGGTACAGGCAAAAAAACTGGCAGCAGTTCCCTTTTCAGCAGGAAATGGAGACTACTTACCTTTCCGGCTATTCGGGTTTGCTCAATGCCCCTACCGGCAGCGGTAAAACTTTTGCATTGTTTCTCCCCTTTCTGGCCGATTTTATCAATAAACACCCGGATACTTATACCACGCAAAAAAACAATGGCCTGCTCATGCTGTGGATAACCCCATTGCGTGCGCTCACAAACGACATCCGCAAAGCCATGCAGGAAGCCTGCGATGAGATTGGCCTGCCCTGGAACATTGCCACACGAACCGGCGATACCCCTGCAGCAGAAAAAGCCGCCCTCAAAAGAAAGCTGCCCGAAGTATTACTCACCACCCCCGAAAGCCTGCACCTGATGCTTGCCCAAAAAGAATATCCTAAATTATTCAATCAACTGCAGGTAGTGGTAATTGATGAATGGCATGAGCTTTTAGGTACAAAGAGAGGTGTGCAGGTGGAGCTGGGGTTGTCGAAACTTAAAAACCTCACCCCAGCCCTCTCCTTTGGAGAGGGAGTTGAAAAGCAAGAGGAAAAAATCCCCCTCCCCTTCGGGAAGGGCTGGGGTGGGGTTCGCATCTGGGGCATCAGCGCTACCATAGGTAATCTCGAACAAGCCGCGGAAGTATTGCTGGGTAACGATTTCCCGCCCGAACGTATAAAAATGGTGCGCGCTAATCTTGATAAAAAACTGGATATCAGATCAATCATTCCGGACAATGTAGAGAATTACTCCTGGGCCGGGCATATCGGTTTAAAACTGCTGCCAGAGGTAATGGAAATTGTGGCCCGCAGCAAAACCACGCTCATATTTACCAATACCCGCTCACAATCCGAAATATGGTATCATGCCATATTAGATAATTACCCGGAGTATGCCGGCATCATGGCCATGCACCACGGCTCGCTGGATAATGAGCTCCGCAACTGGGTAGAGCAAGCCCTGCATGCCGAAGCGTTGAAACTGGTGGTATGCACCTCGAGCCTAGATCTTGGCGTCGATTTTCGCCCGGTAGATACGGTGGTGCAGGTAGGCAGCCCTAAAGGTGTGGCCCGCTTTATGCAGCGGGCTGGCCGGAGCGGTCACCACCCGGGTGCGGTATCAAGGGCGTATTTCGTACCCACACACTCGTTAGAATTATTAGAGGGGGCGGCGCTGAAAGCGGCAATAAAAAGGGGGATTTTTGAAAGCCGTGACCCCATGCTGCTTACTATGGATGTGCTGATCCAGTATATGGTTACACTGGCGGTATCAGACGGGTTTAGGGCCGATGAATTGTTTAAAGAAGTAAAAAGCACCTATGCCTTTGCCGATATTACCCGTAATGAGTTTGGTCAGCTGCTTGATTTTATAACCAGCGGAGGCAAAACGCTGGCACAGTATGATGAATTTTTGAAAGTAGAGGTAGAAAACGGTCTGTACAAAGTGAACAGCCGCCGGGTGGCTATGCGCCATCGCCTCAGCATTGGCACCATTACCAGCGAGCTTAGCATCCGAGTAAAATGGCTGAGCGGCGGCAGTCTGGGCACAATTGAAGAATCTTTTGTATCCAAATTAAAACCGGGCAACACTTTTTGGTTTGCGGGGCGCAGTCTGGAGTTTATCAGGGTAAAAGAGATGACTGCTTATGTGAAAAAATCAAATTCCACCAAAGGCATTATCCCCAGTTGGAACGGCGGTCGTATGCCGCTGTCATCGCAACTGGCCGCCGTGTTCAGGGATAAACTTGATGAGGTGGCGCATGGTATTGAAAAGGATGAGGAAGTTATAGCGCTTAAGCCATTATTTGATTTACAGCAGCAACTTTCGCACTTGCCGCAAAGCCATGAGTTTTTGATCGAGTCATTTAAATCGCGCGAAGGGCACCACCTGCTGTTCTATCCTTTTGAGGGGCGGCTTGTGCATGAAGGCATGGCGTCGTTACTGGCATATCGTATCAGCAAAATAAAACCGGCCAGCTTTTCCATCGCTATGAACGATTATGGTTTTGAACTGCTTACCGACGAAGATATACCCATTGAACAGGCACTGGAAGATGCCAGTTTTTTTTCGATAGATAACCTGCTCGATGATATACAGCATAGCCTGAATGCCAATGAAATGGCACGCCGCAGGTTCAGAGATATAGCCCACATCGGCGGACTGGTATTTACTGGCTATCCCGGGCAACAGGTAAAAAACAAGCACCTGCAGGCATCAACCTCCCTGTTGTTTGAGGTGTTTAGCGAGTATGAACCTGATAACCTGTTGGTGAGGCAGGCTTATAACGAAGCGCTGGCATTTCAGCTGGAAGAGTTCAGGCTGCGGGCCGCCTTGCAACGCATAGCTACACAAAACATTATCCTGAAAGTGATTGAGCGCCCTACACCATTTGCTTTCCCAATTATGGTCGACAGCCTTGGCCGCGAACGGCTTACCACCGAAACACTGGAAGAACGTATAGCCAAAATGGCCCGCAGTTATGGTGCGGAGGGAGTTGCCGCTGATGATAAAAGAAGGAACCGTAAACCAGGAATAGTTAGAAAAAAAGGCTTTTAGTAAATAGTATTCAGCAAAGTACGATGTCCTATGTCCTCCCCGTGTACCGCGATTGGCCTTAAGGCCTAAAATGCAAATCACTGATTGTCAAGTGTTCATAAATGTTCATGATGTTCATGCAGTCGTGAACGTGAACAAGGTAAGGTTTTCAATTACGATTCAGACTTTTTCAATTGAGGTTTTTACCTTTGCCCACATGGAAACTATTACCTGGCATGATTTTGAAAAGGTAGAGCTCAGGGTGGGCACTATACTGCAAGTTGAGGATTTCCCCGAGGCCCGCAAACCTGCCTTTAAGGTTAAGGTTGATTTTGGCGAGTTTGGCATTAAATGGTCGAGCGCACAGATCACTAAGCATTATACTAAAGAAGAACTGCCCGGCCGGCAGATTGTGGCAGTGGTCAATTTCCCGAAAAAACAAATCGCTAACTTCATGTCGGAGTTTTTAGTTACCGGTTTTGCCGATGAAAACGGCGACATAGTTTTGGTCAACATTGATAAACCAGTACCTAACGGCAGTAAATTAATATAATGAGATATATCAGTTTCGAGGATGAACCCGCCATTTCGCCCGACGATTTTTTTATGGGCGAAGCCTTAAAGGAGGCCCGCTACGCACTTGAAGAAGACGAGATACCCATTGGTGCTATTGTGGTGTATGGAGGTAAAATTATTGGCCGGGGGCACAACCTAACAGAGCGGTTGAGCGACGTATCGGCCCATGCCGAAATGCAGGCTTTAACCGCCGCGGCCAACTCCATGGGGGGTAAATATTTACCGGGCTGTACTTTATATGTAACTATGGAACCCTGTGTAATGTGCGCCGGGGCATCGTACTGGTTCCAGGTGAGCAGAATTGTGTTTGGCGCTTATGATACCAAACTGGGTTTTGGCAGGCTTAACCAAAAAATAACCCACCCTAAAACAGTAATTACCGGTGGCATCCGTGAAGTGGAATGCTCAGAATTGGTGAAGAACTTTTTCAAGAGTAAAAGGAGGCCGTAATTTCTGTCGATGAGTTTGGCAGGCCCGAGTGTGAAGTTATCATAACAAAACGGGGTGTCATGCTGAGCCCGTCGAAGCATGCGGGTTAGCCTCTGCGCACGGCTCTTCGACAAGGGGTGACAGGCCACCCAAAAGATTACAGACATAATACTGACAATTTTTTTAGAACAAAAACTCCTTTCAACTCTTATATTTGTTACGTCACAACATTAAACTTTTAAACTTTAATAATAACCATTATGGCATTTACACTACCGGCGTTACCTTACGCTACCGATGCTCTGGAACCGCACATTGATAAACTAACTATGGAAATTCACCATGGTAAACATCATCAGGCTTACGTTACCAATTTAAATAAGGCCCTTGAAGGTAAACCTGAAGCTGACGGTAACCTTGACGACATTATTAAAAATATTTCAAAATTCCCGCCTGCGGTACGCAACAATGGCGGTGGTCATTACAACCACTCTTTATTCTGGACATTGCTTTCTCCAAACGGAGGCGGCGAGCCTACAGGCGCTTTGGCAGATGCTATAAAAAGCACTTTCGGGTCATTTGCCGATTTTAAAACCAAAGTATCTGAAGCTGGTGCAACCCGTTTCGGTTCGGGTTGGGCTTGGTTAATTGTTACTGCCGATAAAAAACTGGCTATTACTTCAACTCCTAACCAGGATAATCCGTTAATGGATATCGCCGAGGTAAAAGGTACACCAATTTTAGGTATCGACGTTTGGGAACATGCTTACTATTTGAAGTATCAAAACCGTCGCCCTGATTATTTAGCGGCTATCTGGAACGTGATCAACTGGAACCATGTTGCCGAGCTTTACGCAAAAGCAACTGCTTAATTTTTTAAGCATATAACTTTAAAAGCGGCAGGGTTTAAACAATTCTGCCGCTTTTTTTATTTAATTTTAATTTAAGGAAGTGGCCTGTCATCCTGAGCTTGTCGAAGGATCGTGCGCAGAGGTCATTACACCATGCTTCGACAAGCTCAGCATGACAGCCTTTAATATTAAACCATTCAACTATGAAAGCCATCGTTTTAGAAGCCGCCGGCAAACCATTAATATGTAAGGAAGTTGAAAAACCTGCGCTTGCCCCGGGTGAGGTTTTGGTACAGATCAAAGCTGCCGCTTTAAACCGTCGTGATTACTGGATAACCATTGGAAAGTATGCGGGCATAAAATATCCCATCATATTAGGATCTGACGGTGCAGGCGTAGTTGCAGAGGTTGGCAGCGACACTGATCAACACTGGATTAACAAAGAGGTTGTTATAAACCCCAGCAATAATTATGGCCAAAGTGATAACTACCAGGGGGCCGATTTTAAAATATTGGGCCTACCTGATGACGGTACCTTCGCTGAATATGTAAAAACCCGGGCAGAATATCTGCACCCCAAACCAACTCATTTAACCTGGGAACAGGCTGCCGCCATACCATTGGCTGGCGTAACTGCTTATCGGGCTCTATTTACCAAAGCTAAGGCAAAAAAAGGCGACAAAGTTTTAATATCGGGCGTAGGCGCTGGTACGGGCGCTTTTGCACTGCAATTGGCCGTTGCCGCAGGATGCCATGTTTTTGTAACATCAGGCAATGGCGAAAAAATTGAACGCGCCAAGCATTTGGGCGCCGCAGCGGGTGTAAACTACAAAGCGCAGGACTGGGCCGAGCAATTGAAACTGATGGTTCACGGTTTTGATATTATTGTTGATAGTGCCCTGGGTACAGGCTTTGCCAAATTTCCTGACCTGTGCAATCCCGGAGGGCGTATAGTGATATTTGGCGGAACAGCCGGCAATATCCCCCCGCTTGACGGGCGTAAGGTATTCTGGAAACAATTGCAATTATTAGGTACTACCATGGGCACACATGATGATTTTACGGCCATGATTAATTTTGTGAACCAACACCAGATAGGTCCTATTGTTGATGAGGTATTTTGTTTTAAGGACGCGCAGAAAGCGATTGATAAAATGGCCGATTCCTCACAGTTTGGTAAAATTGTTTTGCAGAACCTGTAACAGCCTTTTCTTGTTTGCCTTGCCATGATGACATTTTTACCCGGCGATACCTGACTGCGATTAAGAATTTGGTTGGCAATAGGTTTAGTTATATATTTCGCCTACGGTAAAAAGAACGGCGTACTACGCAAAAGGCTTACAGCTAAGCAGGAATAGCTTTCATGAACGAAGATATATTAAAACTAAAAATTGAACAGATAAAATGGGAAACGCCCGACACTGCTACCTTTTATTTGAGCAACACCACAGGCGAACCTATACCTTATAAGGCCGGGCAATTCATCACCCTCATATTCAATCATCGCAATGAGGAGATCCGCAGGTCGTATTCCCTGAGCTCTTCGCCCGATGAGGAACTTTTATCTATCACGGTAAAGCGTATTACCAATGGGGAAATTTCCCGTTTTATGTTGGCTAAGGAACATCCTGGCGATGTGCTAACCGCACTCGCCCCAGCAGGCCGGTTTAACATAACAAAATTTGAGCAGGAAAAGGATATTTTGCTGTTTGCCGGTGGCAGCGGCATCACCCCTATATTTTCGCAACTTAAATATATATTGGGCAGACCCGGTAAAAGTCGTCTGACATTAATATACAGCAGCCAGGATGACGAATCGGTTTTATTTAAGACCGAACTGGATGAACTAACGGCCAAACATACCGGCCGATTTACCGTTATTTACCTGATCAGCAGTAAAGGTAACCGACTCAATACCGACCGGGTAGAAACCCTTACCCGTCAGCTTGTACAACATGATTTGAAAAAGGCCGAGTTTTATCTCTGCGGACCGTTCCCTTATATGCGCATGATCAGGTTTGCGCTGGTGTATATGGGCATCGACCCCGGGCAGATACGCCGGGAAAATTTTGTGCTCGAAACGGTGTCCGTAACCAGCAGCATGATCAATTTTCCCCCGCGCAATATCCGCATCAAATTTAAAAACGAAGTGCATGACCTTGCTGTTGGCGAAAATCAATCCATACTGCAAGCCGCGCTGCAAAATAACGTTCCGCTACCTTATAGCTGTCGCAACGGCGTGTGTTCTACCTGTACCGCTAAATGCACCAGCGGTAAAATTGAGATGGTAAAAAACGATGTACTCACCGATGCCGATATGGCCGAAGGCTGGATACTCACCTGCACCGGGCACCCTATAAGTGACGATGTGTCGATATCGTTTGGGGAGTAAATAAGAATGATCCATTACTATGTCATTGCGTGCGTAGGAATATAAATCCTTCAACAAACTCAGGGTGGCATGTCTTTTGGAGATAAAGAGAGCTGTCATGCTGAGCTCCGTCGAAGCATGGTGGGCAGGCCTCTCCGCACGATCCGTCGACGGAGCTCAGGATGACAAGCCCACGGGGTTTGCTTCGTCCCTCGCAATGACATATTTTTACAATTATGCCAAATTATGCTTGTGCACCACTCTCCTGTGTACAACACTTTTAACCTTTTTTGATTTAGATTTTTTTCGCTTGCCCAACCAGATGATAAAACCCGTTATGGGTAGTGAAGCACAAATGAGGCTTGCCAAAAAAGCGATGACCTTGGTAGTAAGCCCGCCAATCTGCCCTACGTGCAGGTCATAATTCATCTCGTTCATTTTCAGGCCGGGGCTTTTCTTCGCTTGTGGGGTTTGTTTTAACAGTTTACCCGTATATTTTTCAAAGATGTATTCGTCGCTATTATAATAGTGCAGCGTTTGGGCATATGCGCTTATACCAACAGTACCGGCAGCTGTAGCATCATCATTTATAAAAAACATTTCGGCTTTAGGCGACCGCGATTGTGCAATGGCAAAAGCCTTGTCAACCACAAAAGTGCTTTTTACTTTTCCCTTTAAAAGCGAATCAGATTTCAATACTTCTTTTTCTGACGGATATGCTTTACCCAGATTTGCCGTAGTATAAATACCTTCCCTTACCGAATCAAACACCATTGATAAACCAGTTATGGATAATATAAGCGCGATAGAAGTGGCATAAAAGCCGAGCACATTATGCAAATCATAATTTACCCTGCGCCAGCGCCCATTCCATTTAATGTTAAAGCTCCGTTTACGGTCGCTTTTGCGTTTGGGCCACCAGAGGATAAGACCGGTTATCATGATCACCATAAATATGATCACAGATATACCCACCACCAAACTGCCAACTTTGGCCGGCAGCAGCAGGTAAAGGTGTATATACTCTACAATAATGAAAAAGTTTTTCTGCGGATTTTCTGTATGCGTTATTTTACCGGTGTACGGGTTTAAATAAACATATAACATTTCATCCTTGGGTAAATTAACCAGCACGGCAGCAGGCCGGTTAACACCGTAATAATACATGTAAGTGGCTGTCGCCCCTTTACGGCCCTTTAACGCTTCGGCTTTTAAAACCGATGGTTCAAGATAGGGTTTATACTGAACCTCCACCTTTCGGTAATCATGCATGGCATCCTGAATCTCGTCCTGAAAACAAAACAAACAGCCGGTAATACTCACTATAAACACCACCAGCCCGGATATAAATCCGAGCCAGCGATGACAAAACAGTATGATCTTTTTAAAGGTCATATTAAAATTTGTATGCAATACTCAAACGGTAATTACGCGGTGCATCTGCCTGCCAGTAATAAGCATTCAGGAAAGAGTAATAGGACCCGCTGTAAGTATATTTGTCGAGCACGTTAAATACGTTACCGGTGATGCGCATTTTAGCACCTTCCCAAAATAAACCGGCATCCATCTTAAAGTAGTTGGGTAATTTTTCCAGGCCAACGCTCCAGGTATCTGTCTGACGACCGGCCAGATAAGTTCCACCCAGGGAAACACCACTACCTTTTAGTACACCGCTACCTAATTTATAGCTTAACCATGTATTAGCAACATGTTTGGCATAACCGGGAACGATATCGCCTACTTTAATAATATTATCCGGAGATGCGGCAAGATCTGGATTTACTTTGCTCACTTTTGAATCGGTGTACGCATAGTTTGCAGTGAGGGCTAAACCAGGCAATATTTCACCACGCAAGTCAAACTCCAAACCCTGAGATTTTTTTTGACCAAATATGATACTTAAATTTGAGCCAGGAGCAGCATTGGGGTCGGCAGTTAGCTCGTTATTTCTTAAAATGCGATATACCGAAAGAGTAGTGTTCCATTGGCCATTTGCCCAATCTTTTTTAATACCAAACTCCGTGTTGGTACCAGTTAACGGCTGTAATTTACCAACACTAACCCTGCCTGCCTGCGGTAAAAATGTCTGGTCGCGTAAACCATAAACCGAAGTTTGATCGTCTATAGATACGCTCAGGCCAAAACGTGGGGTGAAATGCTTAGCTTCTTCCGGCGTGTTAAAGTCTGACATTTGTATAGATGTATAACGGCCTGCTAAGGTTACCCTAACCCTGTTATCAAAAAAGCCAAGTTCGTCCTGCACATATAAGCTCGAATAGCGCGAGTTGATTAAACCAAATCCTGCAGCTGCGCGTGCCTCTAAATTCAGGGAGCGATCAAACGTAGGGTAACCATTTGCAGGGTTGTTTAACGTAGGGATGCCATCTGCATAAGGATCAAAAGGTGTTTCTTTGGTATCAAGCGATTTAGTTTGAGCATAATCGGCAACATATTTTTTGTCTGCTATATCAACCCCACCTAAAATTTTATGAACTACGCTACCGGTAGTTACTTTACCATTTATAAATACCTGGGCTAATGACATAGAGCTTTCTGCCTCCCAGATACCAGCGTTACGTACATACCTGCCATCGGCAAATACAGTGTCGGCCCACATAGAGGTACCCAATTGCGTCGAGTAGTAACGAGCCGCCTGCGCAGTCAATTTCCAGTTATCGGCTAACTGGTGCTGCAGGTTTAAGCTAAAGCTATGATCATTAATATTAGTTGGAGGCAGGCCAGCAGGTAACTGGGTAAAGTTACGTGGAAGTACGCCATAGCCTTTAGGACTGAATACGTAGTATGAACCAACGTCAGACATGTGCGCCTTCTGATAAACATACTCAGCTGTAAGCTTGGTTTTATCATCAATCTGGTAAGAAATCACCGGTGCAATTACATAACGATCATTAAACTCATTAGGACGGAATGAATTTTTGTTTTGTGCAGATAAGTTTAAGCGGTACAACAGTTTTCCATCCTTGCTCAGCTTTCCATCAAGATCAAGTGTCGCGCGGTTCAAATTGAAACTGCCGGTGGTAAAGCTAACTTCGCCTTTTGTTTGGCCCGTAGGCTTTTTGGTAACCACGTTGTATAACCCACTTGGATCACCGTTTGACAGCATGAAGCCTGCGGGACCTTTTACAAATTCAATATGATCAACAAAGCTCATGTCTTCGGTAAGCGGGCCCCAGTATGAACTTACTACGTTAAAGCCGTTCCTGAATGCCTGTATCTGCGAACCGCGCATGGTAATGTTAGTATACATATCGCCCCAATGCTCTAATCTCACTGCACCACTCACGTTACGTATCAAGCCATCACTCATACTAATCACCTGCTGATCGGCCAACACCTGTGACGTAACTACCTGAATATTTTGCGGAATCTGTAATAACGGCTCATCCAATCGCAAGCTATTTGAAGGGGCATCAACTTTATATTTTTGCCTTTTACCCGATATAGCTACTTCATTTAACTGATTCGCGCTTTCGGCCAATGTAAAATTGACTACAGCCGGATGGCCTGCCAATACTTCAACCTGTGCTTCCTGCGCCTTTTGACTCACGTGACTGATAACAAGAGTGTATTTACCCTGTGGCACCCTTAAGGTAAAATCGCCATTTTCGTCAGTAATTGTTCCATACTTGGTACCCTTTAGTGAAACCGAAACGTTTTCGGCCGGGCCATCATTATAAATTTTAACGTGACCTTTAACAATGCCGCGTGTTTGCTGCGCCGTAGCGAAATTTGAACTAAAGAGGATTAAAATTAAGAGGGAGAGAAAGGTAAATACCTTGTTAGGAGAGTATTGAGTTTTAATCATTTTATTTAGACTAATTATAAATAATGGCCAAAAATAAGACAAAACTCTTACAATCCAAATTATTTGGAATAATTATAAACAAGGAAGCAAAATTAAAAATGACTTGCTAAAACAATTTAAAGACCACTAAATATCTATCACCTCTTTTTTCTTCTTACTTTTCATTCGTTTGGGTACAAATTCAAGTATCTCATTTTTTAGGGCCTCTATCAGACGTCGTTTTAAAAAATTACGCTGTATTACAATGCTTACCTCTCGGGCTGGCTCTGGCGATTTAAAGTAACGCACCTTGTCAAGCTGTTTGTCGCTCAGGTCGGCCAGGGCGAGTTCTGGTAAAACAGTGGCTCCACTGTTTTGGTCAACCATGCGCTTTAGCGTTTCAACACTACCGGTATTATATTCAAAATGCTGAAAACCTTTAGTTGATTTACGCCGCTGGCAAATGTTTAAAACCTGCTCGCGCATACAATGCCCTTCATTCAGTATCCAGATCTCTTCCATATCAATATCATCCGGTACAATATTCTTCTTTTTGGAGAGTTTGCTGTTTTTAGATACATAAGCCACAAAGTTTTCATAAAAAACAGGAATCTCAGTCAGCGAGCTTTCATGCAGCGGAGTTGATAATATGCCGCAATCGATCATACCCAACTTTAATTGCTGTACTATTTCTTCGGTAGTTTGCTCCCAAACTATCAGTTTTACCTGCGGATATCTTTCAATAAAACCCCGTATAATCTTAGGCAAAATATAAGGCGCCACAGTGGGTATGATACCTACCCTTAACTCGCCCGATAGTTCTTTTTGCCTGTCGGTAATAATCTCCTTTATTTTTTCACTTTCCGACAGCATAATGCGAGCCTGTGTTATTATCTCAATTCCAATTTCGGTGGGTGTTACCGGCTGCTTGCTGCGGTCAAATATTTTTACCCCCAGTGTATCTTCAAGCTTCTGTACCTGCATGCTTAGGGTTGGTTGCGTAACAAAGCATTTTTCAGCCGCAAGTACAAAACTCCTGTAAGTATCAACGGCTACAATATATTCAAGCTGCGTAATTGTCATATAGATAAATTCTATTCAAATATAACAATTATTGATTTTTTCTATTAAAATATTATTGTGAAGTTTGAGTAAGAAATTAATTACTATGGAAACTAATAAGAAGAAACTAACCACTGCTTCCGGCATCCCCTATGTGGAGCATGAAAATTCGCAAACCGTAGGGCCACGGGGGCCTATCTTGTTACAGGACTTTATACTCCATGAAAAAATGGCCCATTTTAACCGTGAGCGTATACCAGAGCGTGTTGTGCATGCAAAAGGATCGGGCGCTTACGGCAAGCTTACCATTACACATGACATTTCAAAATATACCAGGGCTAAAATATTTAGTACTATTGATAAAGAGACCAAACTATTTATCCGTTTCTCAACTGTAGGCGGCGAAAAAGGATCGGCTGATACGGAACGTGATCCAAGGGGTTTTGCCATAAAGTTTTACACCGAAGACGGCAACTGGGATTTAGTGGGCAATAACACACCTGTTTTCTTTATAAAAGATCCTAAAAAATTCAGCGACTTTATACATACCCAAAAGCGCGATCCATACACCAATTGCAAAAGCGCCACTATGATGTGGGATTTTTGGTCACTAAACCCCGAAAGCCTTCACCAGGTTATGATCGTAATGAGTGACAGGGGTACACCGTACGGCTATCGTCACATGGACGGTTTCGGAAGCCATACCTTCTCTTTTATTAATGCGAATAATGAAAGGTTTTGGGTAAAATTTCATTTTAAGACCCAACAGGGAATTAAAAACTTCACCGACGCCGAAGCAGGAGAAATGCGTGGTAAAGCGCCTGATTTTGCACAACATGACCTGCTGACCCACATTGATAACGGCGATTTCCCTAAATGGGCCATGAAAATACAGGTAATGCCCGAAGCCGATGCCAAAACATATCATATCAATCCATTTGACCTTACTAAAGTATGGCCCCATGCCGATTATCCGCTAATTGATGTAGGAGTAATGGAATTAAACCAAAATCCCGACAATTATTTTGCGCATGTGGAGCAAGCTGCTTTTGCGCCTGCTCATGTTATTGATGGCATTGGTTACTCGCCCGATAAAATGCTGCAAGGCCGGATACTTTCATATCCTGACGCGCACCGTTATCGTTTAGGTGGTAATTATGAGCAGATTCCGGTAAACAAATGCCCTTATATGGTAAGCAATTACGAAAGGGATGGCCAGATGCGTGTTGATGGCAATCATGGTTCGGGTCCTAATTATTACCCAAACAGCTTTGATAATATTGAAGCCGACCAGAGCTATAAAGAACCGGCCTGGGATTTAGGTAACTCGGTTGCCGACTGGTACGACCGTAACGCTGAAGGCGAAAACGATCATTATACCCAGCCAGGTAACTTATACCGATTAATGGATGCACAAGCCAAGCAGGACCTGATTAACAACATAGTAAACTCTATGAGCGGCATTGACGGGCCTAAAAAAGACCAGATAGTAAACCGCCAGCTATGCCATTGGTTCAGGGCTGATATTAACCTGGGTATGGCTATAGCGAAAGGCCTTGAGCTCGACCTGAATGAAACCATGAAACAAATGCCCGCTTGAGCTTAGTGAATGGTGAGTGGAGAGTAGTGAGTTCTTTACAACGCATATAAATCGAAAAGGTCAGGGCTATAAAGTCCGGACCTTTTTTTGTGAAAACTCATTGCTCAAAACTCACAATTCAAAACCTCATCCCTATTCCACCGTAACTGATTTGGCCAGGTTACGCGGCTGGTCAACATTACAGCCACGCATAACGGCTATGTGGTAAGCCAGCAACTGGAGCGGTATCGTTGCAACCAAAGGCACAAAAGCCTCATTGGTTTGTGGTATCTCAATTACATAGTCGGCCATGTTACGCACTTCGGTATCACCCTCGGTAACAATGGCAATTACATGCCCCTTACGTGCCTTTACTTCCTGAATATTGCTGATCACCTTTTCATACGAGGAGTGCTGCGTTGCTATGAACACCACAGGCATTTCATCATCAATTAAGGCAATGGGGCCGTGTTTCATCTCGGCAGCAGGGTAACCTTCGGCGTGTATGTATGATATCTCCTTAAGCTTTAAAGCCCCCTCAAGCGCTACAGGAAAGGAACTTCCCCTACCCAGGAACAGGCAATTAGTAGAATCTTTAAATTTTGCAGCTATAGCTTTAACATGCTCGTTTGATTTTAAAGCCTCTTCAACCAGCTGCGGAATTTCGTTTAATCCGGTTAAATACTCAACCAGCTTGCTTTGTGTTATTTTACCACGCTGCTGTGCAATATAAAAAGCAATGAGCGTTAATACGCTAACCTGCGCGGTAAAGGCCTTTGTTGAAGCTACACCAATTTCAGGGCCGGCATGAGTATAAACCCCTGCGTGTGTAGTACGTGGGATGGATGCGCCTACCACATTGCAAACGCCAAAAATAGTAGCGCCCTTTTCCTTTGCCAGCTCGATAGCGGCCATGGTGTCGGCAGTTTCACCCGATTGGGATATTGCTATTACCAGGTCCTTTTCGGTGATAATAGGATTGCGGTACCTAAACTCAGAAGCGTACTCCACCTCAACCGGCACACGGGCATACTCTTCTATCAGATATTCGCCAACCAAACCTGCATGCCATGAGGTTCCGCAGGCAATGATAATGATGCGATCGACATTTTTTAGCTTTTCGGTATATTCTTTTATACCGCCTAATTGAACCTTGCCTTCCCTCGGATAAATACGGCCACGCAGACAATCGCGGATAGATCGTGGTTGCTCATATATTTCTTTGAGCATAAAGTGATCATAACCACCTTTTTCAAGCATCTCCAGCTTCAGGTCGAGTTCATGTATATATGGGGTTTGAACCGAGTTGTCGATATTTTTAATCAGCAGGTTATCGCGGTGTATATAGGCAATCTCGTTATCATTTAAATAGATCACATTTTTAGTGTACTCTACAATGGGTGTAGCATCTGATGCTATAAAATATTCGCCCTTACCTACGCCTATAACCATCGGGCTGCCCTTCCTGGCAGCTATTAACTGATCGGGCTCGTCCTCGCTCATAATTACAATAGCATAAGCGCCTATGACCTTATTGAGCGCCACCCTTACCGCATCACGCAGATCAAGTCCGCCCTGCTGCTGTATATCTTCAATCAGATGAATTAAAACCTCGGTATCGGTATCGCTTTTAAAAACATGCCCCTTGGCCAGCAATGTCTCCTTAATTACCCCATAATTTTCGATAATACCATTGTGTATAATGGTAAGTTTACGGTTCCCCGATGAATGCGGGTGAGAGTTTCTGTCGCTTGGTTCGCCATGTGTTGCCCAGCGGGTATGCCCCATACCTATGGTTCCCTTAACATCAACACCTTTAACAAACTTTTCAAGATCATCAACCTTGCCTGCTTTTTTATACACTCTGAGCTCCTGATCTAACAGCGCTATTCCGGCACTGTCATAGCCACGATATTCTAAACGATGAAGCCCTTTTATAACTATTGGATAAGCATCCCGGTAACCTATATAACCTACAATTCCGCACATAATAAATTTAATATGATGTAAATGGAGCAAAAATAATTAGCTATATAACACAAATCATAGCTAATTATTTTGATTTTTTGCGAAAAAGGCAGAGTTTTTACCTACTTAAAAATAAATTTTAAGAAGTATAATTCGCTTAAATAAAAAATCCCCTTATCGGGGATTCTTTTTATTTAATTAAAGGTTCTTTTTACTTACGTACCCTTGTGTAAATAATATTTAACTTAATGTGGTAAGGCGAATTTTTGTCGCTTCCAACTGCTATGGTACGGGCTGCTACCTGCGCACTTGGGGCAATGCTCGAAAGAAGCGTGGTACCCGAACTTCCGGTGGTCACATCAGTAGTGTCAACGGGCGCTATATATGTACCATAATCTTTCGTTTTTTTACGTATCAGATCCTGAATATAAGCAGTTACTAAAAAGTGATATTCTTTACGGGTTTTACTGTACCCCCCGCCAAATACGCCAACCTGCGAACGCGGGTCGGTTTCAGTGGCATCCTGTAAATAGGTACGCTGGTGGGCAATATCCAACTGGTACATTGTTAACTTCGGTGTTGGCGCGTAAGGTATACCTGAACCCGGCTGCGGCGAAATAACCAATTCGGCCCGGTTTAACACAATAGAATCGGGATTAAATTTACTCAGATCAGGGAAGCTTACTTTGGCTCTTAAGCCTGCAAGCCCTTGTAAATAAAAAACATTTTGTGAATTGGTTTTATCATTTAAAGATGCCTGAATGGTTGTCGTGTAAGTATGCGATATAGAGGCGCTATGCGATACAAAAGGCAATGTAACAGAAGCAGTATCAATAGTGGCCCCGTTTACAGCTTTATAAAACACATCAATACGTGACGAGTCAAGCGCAAGCTGAATAATACCACCCGCATCAGATGGTTGAGCCTTGTCTAACGAAACATATAAACCCTTCACCGCGTTTTGGAAAAGCAGGGTTGATGCTAATTGCGAGCCCGTTGCGTTAAACAGGTTATCATAAATAAACTTTTTGCTGAACGGTATACGCAGCTGCGGTCCTACTTTTTGAACGGTATCAACTTTGGCATCGCGAATATTAACTATGGTTACACTATCATGTGTACGGGCAGTAAATGTTTTCGTACCCAATATGTTCCCCAGGTTAGCTTGCCAGCGCTTGGTATTATAATAGGTTTGGGCATTTGCTTTTTCCTGCAGCTGGTAAACATTGGCAACATAACGAGTGGCGACAGAATCGCCATAAAAACCATCGGCATAACGTAAAACCAATACGGCCGAGTCAATAGTTACAGTACCTGCGGGCACCGTATAAGCAGCATCATTTGGTAAAGAAATCCCCAGGGCAACGTTTGATATGGTTGTTCCAAAATCAGGGTCGTTAAAATTACCAAGAGGTGTTTTTGCAAGCGCAGATGTTACTACAGAGTCTTCTGCTACGGTATTAATTACAACGTTTGAATCAACAATTAAGCTTCCGTTAATCTCGTTCGAGGGATCAATACCTAAACCAATCCCATCCTGCCGTTTACAACTATTAAAAATAAAAAGACTTATTAACAGTGTCAATAAGTCTAATCTTAAAAATTTCATATATAATATTAAAGATTATGCAACATGCACCAATTCGTCGTTGGTAATTTCGTCGTAAAAATTGTAATAATTTTCGAAATCTGCGGTAGAATCGAATTCTAAAACCGATTTATTGCTGTTTTTAACATTATTTAACACATCTGCAGCTACATTCTCGCTGCCCAAAACTATTCCGTCAGAATATTGAATAGCGCCGGCATACAGTGCTGAATTAGTGCCTTCTTTATAGGCTTCAACATGCTGCTCGGTCATATTACTCATGATAGCCTTACGTGTGAACTCCCCGTTCATTTTCTCCTTGAAATCGTTCTCATAAATAGAGTAAATGATCTTTGAGTTTTTAAATGTCGGATCGTCTTTATAGGTAGTTTTTAAATAAGCAGGCACCAATGAACTCATCCAGCCGTGGCAGTGAATAATATCAGGAGCCCATCCTAATTTTTTTACAGTTTCTAATGCACCTTTGCAAAAGAAAATCATCCGTTCATCATTATCGGCATAAAATTTACCGTCTTTATCGCCAAAAACATGTTTACGCTGAAAATATTCTTCATTATCTAAAAAATACACCTGCATACGCGCCGCCGGGATAGATGCTACTTTAATGATCAACGGGTTATCATTATCGTTAATAATGATGTTCATACCCGATAAGCGGATCACTTCATGAAGTCTGTTCCTGCGCTCATTAATATTACCAAAACGCGGCATAAGGATACGGATCTCGTAACCTTTCTCCTGCATAGCCTGCGGAAGTTGGCGTGTTATTTCAGCAATTTTTGTGAGTTCGAGAAAGGGAGACATTTCATGAGTTATAAACAAAAGCTTAGATTTACCCATCACTTAATCAGTATTAAATATGTAAAGAAGTCAAAAAATTTGAGTCTGCAAATATAAGCATTATTATATGAACTGTCAACGAATTGTGCAAGTAACTTTTGGTATTTTTTAAGCAAATGTACACCTTTGCCCAAATTTGTAAACGCTGTTACACAGAAAACTTTATAGATTGCCGCCCATAAAAAAATCAAATTAAAGATCCTTGCAATAGCCTCAGCGCTTATTAAAAGGCAAATTATTTTCAATGAAAATATTTACTACTAAAAAAGAAATAGCCGGGTATTTTGCCAATAAAGACGGCAAAGTGGTTGGCTTAGTAGCCACCATGGGCGCTCTGCATCCGGGGCATATATCATTAATTAAACAGGCGCAGCAAAGCAGCACCGAGGTTATATGCAGCATTTTTGTTAATCCCACCCAGTTTAACGACCCCAAAGACCTTGAAAAATACCCCCGCCCTATAGCTGCCGACATCAGCATGCTGGAGCAGGTTGGCTGCGATATTTTGTTTAATCCGCCGGTTAATGAAATATATGATGATAATGAAAAATGGCATTTAGATATAGGCGATCTGGAACATTTGCTTGAAGGCGAGTTCAGACCCGGACATTACCAGGGGGTTACTCAGGTAGTATACAAATTGTTTAATATAATTAAGCCTGATGTTGCCTTTTTTGGCCAAAAGGATTATCAGCAATTTCTGGTGATCAGCAAAATGGTTCAACTGCTGAATTTACCCGTTAAGCTGGTGATGTGTCCTATTCAGCGGGAAAGCGACGGCCTGGCCATGAGCTCCCGGAATATCCATTTAACTCCCGAAGACCGTAAAAACGCACTAATACTTTCCAAAACATTAAATTGGGTTAAAAACAATTTTGATGCAGGCAATATACCGGTGATAAAACAACAGGCCGAACAAATGTTAAACAACCAGCCAGGTATTGAACCGGAATACTTTGAAATTGTTGACGGCGAAACCCTGCATACAGCCACTGCCACTACTCAAAACATAGTTGCACTGGTTGCCGCCCGCGCCGGCAAAACAAGACTGATAGATAATATGTTGATGGAGCGGGGGTAAAAGGCGAAATGTAAAAGACCAGGCCCGGGACGAAAAGTAAAAATTAAAAACAAACCTTTTACCCTTAACCTTTATCCTTTCACCTACTATTAAATATTCCTAACTTTGCGCCATGATTATTGAAGTATTGAAGTCCAAAATTCATAGGGTTAAGATAACACAGGCCGAACTGAATTACGTGGGCAGTATTACAATTGACGAGGACCTGATTGAGGAGGCCAATATCATCCCCAACGAGAAGGTGCAGATTGTAAACAATAATAACGGCGCCCGCTTTGAAACCTATGTAATAAAAGGCGAACGAGGCACCGGTACCGTTTGCCTTAATGGTGCAACGGCCCGCTTGGCCCAGGTAGGCGATATCGTGATCATTATGTCATACGCCTATATGGAAGCTGAAGAAGCACGTTCTTATGAACCTATATTGGTGTTCCCTGACGCAGATAATAAGCTGATCAAATAAACAGCCAATATTATCGGTTACGTGGATAAGCGCCTATACCCAGTGTTACTTTTAAGCTAACATCAACATCATTTGCTTTACGCAGCAGGTAAACCATCCTGATGCGCACGCTTTCCTGCCGAACCAAATCATCCAAAAAATGTGAGTTATCAATATCAAGCACAATGCTGTTTCCAACTGTTGGTGTAATATCCTTACGCACGGCTACCAGTACTTCATCACTTCCGTCGGCCTTTGCCATATATACCCTTAAAGAAACTATATTACCAATATTATAATTAGATGGATCTTTTGATTCCAACCTGGCCGATATCATACGAACCTCACTTATCTTGCCTGCGTTGTTGCCGTCTTTAGTAAAGTCTTGATCAAAGCTATTTGCTGTGCTCAAAGCTGTTGCAGGCTCCCCTACTTTTGCCGATGCCGGGATAGACACGGTTGCCGTGTAGGGAAAGGTTGACTTCACAATGGTTTGCATCATAGCACAACTACCTAAAAACAAGGCAATTGAAATCAGAATAAAAGGAAGCTTCTTCATCGTATTAATTCAGGTGGTTATCCTTTATCTGCAAATACAGGTTTAACAGATTTATTAGTGTAATTTAAGGAAATAAGCTCAATATAATTCAGCTTATGATTGATTTATTTTTGAAATCATATAAAAAACAAGTGGATCATGGGGGTTTTGACCTTTTGTTTTGATAATATTTAAAATTACATTTTTTGCAATTAAAATACCATTTTAGCCTTCATAAGGCGGTATAATAACCAACCAAAAAAGGTTTCTAAAATTTTATAAAAAAATAGCCAAAAAAGTTTAACAAAACCATATCTTTGCACCCCGACACTGAGGTCGGGATTTCTCGCCTTCAGTGCATAGGAAAAATCGTTTACGGGCCCTTAAAAAGCCTTTAACTTTTGACTTAGAACTTTTGACTTAAAAAAAGCCCTATGCCCAAAGATAATTCCATCAAATCCGTTCTCATAATTGGCTCCGGCCCCATCATTATTGGCCAGGCCTGCGAATTTGATTATGCCGGCTCACAAGCCGCCCTTTCCCTTAAAGAAGAAGGTATCAGCGTTTCCATCATCAACAGTAACCCCGCCACCATCATGACGGATAAGGTTATTGCTGATCACGTTTACCTGCTGCCCCTTGAACCTGAAAGTATTGAGAAAATATTACAGGAACAACAGATTGATGCCGTACTGCCTACTATGGGTGGCCAGACAGCGCTTAACCTTTGCATTAGTGTAGCAGAGCGTGGCATCTGGGAGAAATACGGTGTCAGGATTGTTGGCGTTGATTTAGATGCCATCGAAAAAACCGAAAACCGTGAAGCTTTTCGCCAGTTAATGGTTGATATTGGTGTAGGTGTAGCTAAATCAAAAATTGCCAACTCTTTTTTAGAAGGTAAAGAAGGCGCTCAGGAAATCGGCTTCCCGCTGGTTATTCGCCCAAGCTATACCCTAGGTGGTAAAGGTGCAGGCTTTGTACATAAAAAAGAAGAATTTGATGCTGCTTTAAGCCGAGGTCTGCAGGCATCGCCAACCCATGAGGTTTTGGTGGAGCAGGCTGTATTAGGCTGGAAGGAATATGAACTGGAGCTGTTGCGTGATAATAACGACAACGTGATTATCATCTGTTCTATCGAAAACTTTGACCCAATGGGTATCCATACCGGCGACTCGATCACCGTTGCCCCGGCCATGACCCTGAGCGACCGTTGCTATCAGGATATGCGTAATCAGGCCATCCGTATGATGCGCGCCATCGGTAACTTTGCCGGCGGCTGTAACGTACAGTTTTCGGTAAACCCGGCCGATGAAAGCATTATCGCTATTGAAATCAATCCGCGTGTATCACGCTCATCGGCACTGGCATCAAAAGCAACAGGTTACCCTATCGCTAAAATTGCCGCCAAGCTTGCAATAGGTTATAATCTTGATGAAATTGAAAATCAGATCACCAAAACCACTTCGGCGTATTTTGAGCCTACTTTGGACTACGTGATCGTTAAAATACCCCGCTGGAATTTTGATAAGTTTAAAGGCGCCAACCGTGAGCTGGGCCTTCAGATGAAATCGGTAGGCGAAGTAATGGGCATTGGCCGCAGCTTTATTGAAGCGCTGCAAAAAGCCTGTCAGAGTTTAGAGATAGGCCGCGCCGGTTTAGGGGCCGACGGCCGTCAGAGCCGTAACCTGGAAGATATTATGCACAGCCTGGAGCATCCAAGCTGGGATAGGCTTTTCCACGTGTATGACGCGCTAAGCCTGGGAGTTCCTATTGAATCGGTAAGAAAAGTTACCAAAATTGACCGTTGGTTTCTGAACCAGATCATGGATGTGGTAAACCTTGAGAACGAACTGCGCCGCTATTCACTAACTAACATTCCTGAAGATTTCTTCTACAACCTTAAGCAAAAAGGTTTCTCAGATACCCAGATAGCCTATATACTGGGCAACGTTACCGAAGAGGATGTTTACCAGCGCCGCAAAGCCCTGGGCATTAACCGTGTTTACAAAATGGTTGATACCTGTGCTGCGGAGTTCCCGGCAAAAACACCTTACTACTACTCTACTTACGAGGGCGAGAACGAATCTATCTCGTCTGATAAAAAGAAAATAATTGTATTAGGATCGGGCCCTAACCGTATTGGCCAGGGCATTGAGTTTGATTACAGCTGCGTACATGGTTTATTAGCCGCCAAAGAGGCGGGCTACGAAGCCATTATGGTAAACTGCAACCCAGAAACGGTATCAACCGACTTTAACATGGCCGACAAGCTGTATTTTGAGCCGGTATACTGGGAGCATGTTCGCGAGATTATTGAGCTGGAAAAACCTTACGGTGTAATTGTTCAGCTTGGCGGACAAACCGCCCTGAAGATGGCCGAAAAAATGCATGAGCATGGCATCAGGATCATCGGCACTTCATTTGACGATATGGATATTGCCGAAGACCGCGGCCGTTTCTCAGACCTGTTGAAAGACCTTGATATCCCTTACCCTAAATACGGCGTTGCCGAAAGCGCCGAAGAAGCGCTTGAAGTAGCCCATCACGTAGGTTATCCGGTATTGGTACGCCCAAGTTATGTATTAGGTGGCCAGGGCATGAGCATTGTGATTAATGACGAGGATCTGGAGAAAGCCGTGGTAAGCTTGTTACGCAACCTTCCGGGCAACCGCGTATTGATTGACCACTTCCTTGACCGTGCTGCTGAAACCGAGACCGACTCGATCAGCGACGGCGATGATGTACATATTATTGGCATGATGGAGCATATTGAACCCGCAGGTATCCACTCCGGCGATTCGTTCTCAGTACTGCCACCGTTTGACCTGTCAGACAATGTGATAAGCCAAATGGAAGAATACACCGTTAAAATAGCCAAAGCATTAAACGTGCGCGGCTTGCTTAACATCCAGTTTGCTGTTAAAAACGACCAGGTATATGTAATTGAGGCCAATCCGCGTGCATCGCGTACGGTTCCTTTTATTGCAAAAGCCTATGATGTACCTTACATTAATATAGCTACCAAGGTAATGCTCGAAGCAAACAAGCTGAAAGACTTTACCATTGAACGTAAGCTATGGGGTTATGCCATTAAGGAGCCTGTGTTCTCCTTTGATAAATTCCCGGAAGTAAACAAGGAACTTGGCCCTGAAATGAAGTCGACAGGTGAAGCAATACGCTTTATACCTAACCTTCAGGACCCATATTTTAGACATCTGTACAAAGAGAAATCAATGTACCTGAGCAAATAAAAATTATTAAAACATTAAAGCGCACCCGCAGTTTAATGTCTGAATGACATTTACCTGTAACCTCAGCTACAGGTAAATTATTGTTGAACTAAGTTAGTATAGATTGAAAGTTAATTCGAATAGTGGGCGGGCTTTCAACCTCAATAAGGTTGATCCTGTAGAGATAGGTGATGTTCTTGTAAAAATTGAAAAATCATTTAACATCCGTTTAGACGATACATCCTGTAAAAATGTTAAAACCTTCGGCAAACTTTGTGACATTGTTGTTGAAAAGGTAAAGCAAACCAATAATGATAGCTGTACCACTCAACAGGCGTTTTATAAAATACGTAACGCCATTAACGCTACTATTTCTCCGCCAAAAGAGTTAATAAAACCCCAAACCAAACTATCAGCTATTTTTCCCCGCGACAACCGCATTGAGGTTATTGCCGAAATTGAAAAGGAAATAGGTTTTCAGCTTAACCTCCTGCAGCCAAAACAAGGCGTAGTAGGTGCATTTGTGTTTGTTTTGGCTGCCTCATTGGCTGGTTTCTTTTTTGAGCCGGTAATGGCGTTTGTAGGGTTAATGGTAGCAGCCACAGGCTTACTGCTTGCCGGCAAATTTGGTAAAGAACTCAAAGTAAAAACACTTGGCGACCTCGCCGAAAAAGTTGCCAAAGAACACCATATTAGATGTAAACGCGATGCTGCTACCATAAACAGGACCGAAATAGCGCAAAAAGTAAAAGAACAGTTTGCTGCTGAACTTTACGTGGAGCCATCCTTGTTAACCCGCGATACCAGATTTTAATAAAACCTACAATAATATAAACGGTCATCCATACTACATGGATGACCGTTTCTTTTTAACAATAGTTAGTTTTATCTCAAAATGTTTTGCATTAATTTTTACCGGTATTTGGTAAATTGCAAAACCTATGAACATCCTGCAAAAAACTTTAAAACTTATATTAGTTATCGGCTGCTTTATGTGCAGTGTAAAATTTGCAAATGCCCAGGCCAAAAACGCTATAGGGCTTGGTTTAGGTATTAACCATTCCAATGAAAACGGCGCCGGACCAGGAGGTGTGTTTCAGGGGGAAATTAAACTATATAAATCTGTAAGTCTTACGCCTTCAGTTGGTATAGAAGAACCCTATATATTTTATGCTGGCCTTGCGGGCAGGTATTATTTTAGCCCTGTTATATATGGTTCACTTGGCGGTTTTGCTTATCATAATGCAGATTATGGCGGTGCAGGCGCAGTGGCAGGTATAGGGTTCATGCTATTAATAGATCACCGACAAACTTTTGATATTAATATCCACGGAGATTATCTGAACAATAATTACAATAAAGATTCTCCTATAGTTGGCATAAGGCTGATTTATAGCTTTTCATTCAATAAACTGTATAGATAAATCCTAAGCTTCGTTTGGTGGTTGACGCTTTATTTATCAACCATTAATCCCTTTACTTCAAATGTGACCTTTCTTTTGGCATCGGTTTTAACCTTGTGTTGCTTTTTGCCAATAACCGTATCACCGGCCATATGCTGCAGATCGTCGGCTATAAATTGTTTTGCGGCCACCCCTTCTATAATTACGGTACGCCCGGCCATGTCGGCAGGTATGGTTATATTATAATCTTTAAAATGAGCGGCTATCACTTTGCCGGCTCCGGCGTCTAACTCAAACCATCCTCCTTTTTCGCGGGTTACTTTAACTACCTTACCTGCTATGGTTGTACTGATCCTTGTTTTTTTTCCCATAAAGGCTTCTAACTTATCAGCACCCATCATGGCCCTTGTATTTGGTTTTTGCCCGAAAACTACGCCATGCGGCAATGGCTCTTTTTTTTGTGCCAGGGCTGATGTTGAAATTATCAGCAAAACTATTGAAGCGAATATTTTCATAAGTGTAGCTTATTAAAACATAACAACCACCACGGCAAAAAGTTGATCGTTATTTAAACGGTTGTCATACTCAAATCAAAGGCCATTTTTAACTTAAAGAACTATTTTTTAAGTATAAATTAAGCGCATATTCGCTTATTTGTTAAGGAGTGTTAAAACGTGTTAAGTATTGTTAAAATGGCTTGTAGCGAAATAATATACAATACCGTATGTAGTTATTGAAGTGCTTACAAGTACACTTAAAACTACTAACTCACATGAACAAAACCTTAACTAAAGCAGTTTCACATTTCGTATTCTTATTGGCAGTAATTTTTATTGTTACCGGATGTAATAAAGGCGGCACAGTTACTCCGGGAACCATTCCGGTTTTAACAACAACCGATGTTACCATTAATGCTGCCGGTACAACCGCCTACAGCGGCGGCCTTATTACAGAAACCCTTACCGAGGGAATAACAGGTTATGGTGTATGCTGGAGCACAACCAATCAAACTCCCAGTATAGCCGACTCTAAAACTACCGATACGGTTAACCAACTGGGATTTACCAGCAAAATTACGGGACTGAGTCCAAAAACCACTTACTATTTAAGGGCCTATGCCACCAACGTTACGGGTACTGGCTACGGCAATACCATACAATTTACTACCAGTGCCGATCTGTCGGCGGCTGTTGGTATGGTAAGTACGCTTGCGGGTAGCGCCTCCACAGGCTTTATTGATGGCACAGGTACCGGCGCCTCCTTTAACAGCCCGCAGGGATTAACCCTTGATGCCAGCGGGAACTTATACGTTGCCGACTCCTTCAACAGCGCTATAAGGAAAATTACGCCGGCTGGCGTTGTTACCACGTTAACAGGTACCGGCAGTATCGGGTATTTAGACGGCCCTATAGCCAGCGCCAAATTCTACGCACCTCAAAGCATCGTAGCCGATGCTACCGGCAATCTCTATATTGCCGATTTGGGTAACAACATGATCCGTAAAATATCAGCAGCTGGCGTGGTAAGTACACTTGCTGGAAGTGGTGATGCAGGTTACACTAACGGAACTGGTGCCAATGCCACCTTTAACAGTCCATGCGGCCTGGCTATAGATGCCCAGGGTAATATATATGTAGCCGACCGCGGGAACAACCTTATCCGTAAAGTTACAGCGGCGGGTGCGGTAACAACTGTAGCCGGCAGTACAACAGCCGGCTATACTGATAACGCCACCGCTACCAGCGCTCAGTTTAACCGTCCAAGTGGCGTTGCTCTTGATGCCCAGGGGAATATATATATATCCGATCTACTGAATAATGCCATACGTAAAATAACCACAGCAGGAGTAGTTACCACAGTTGTGGGCGGGCCTAAACAAACCGCGTTAGTTGGAAATCCGGCTGCCGTTACTATTGATGCTAAAGGGAACTTGTTTATAAGCGACCAAAGCGGCCGTGTATTGGAAATAAACACCAATAAGGTTTTACTTTCGTTAGCTGGCAATGTTACTTCGCCGGGTTTTGCCGATGGGCAGGGAGCCAGCGCGCTGTTTAACTCTCCGCAGGGCATAGTTGTTGATGCCAGCGGCAATATATGGGTGGCAGACAGCAATAACAATCGTATACGCAAAGTAACACCGCCATCAGGCATATAAGATTTAACCTGTGAATAATGTAAAAGCCCTTGCTTGCATTCCATGTTGCAGGCAGGGGTCTTTTATTTTGTGGATAAGCTATCCAAACAGCAAGCCGAAAACCTCTTCAATACTGCTTACTATCTTTATATCGATATCATAGCGCGAAAGATCCATCCGTTTCTTGTCCTGCCCTCCTGATGGAAGGTTGTATTTGGATATAAAAATTTGGTTAAAACCGAGCTTTTGTGCTTCGGCAATGCGTTGCTCTACGCGGTTTACCGCCCTGATCTCGCCCGATAAGCCTATCTCGCCCGCGAAACAAGTTTTAAAAGGAACAGGCATATCCTCATGCGATGAGATAATGGCTGCAGCCAACCCCAGATCGATGGCCGGGTCCTCCACCCTAATGCCTCCGGTTATATTTAAAAACACATCCTTTGCCCCCAGCCTGAAACCGCAGCGTTTTTCTAAAACAGCCAGCAGCATACTCATCCGTTTAGTATCAAAGCCGGTAGCGGTACGTTGTGGAGTGCCATAGGCCGATGTACTCACCAATGCCTGTGTTTCAATAAGCATAGGGCGCATCCCTTCTAAAGTAGTTGAAATGGTAATACCACTCAATGGCTCATCGCGCTGCGATAATAATATTTCTGATGGGTTGGATACTTCCCGCAGTCCCTCGCCCAGCATTTCGTAAATACCCAGTTCAGATGCCGAGCCAAACCGATTTTTTACCGTGCGTAATATACGGTAAACATGGTGCCTGTCGCCTTCAAACTGTAAAACGGTATCAACCATATGCTCCAGGATTTTGGGGCCGGCAATCATCCCATCCTTGGTAATATGACCAATCAAGAATACAGGAGTAGAGGTTTCTTTGGCAAAACGCAGCATTTCGGCAGTACATTCGCGCACCTGCGATACGCTACCCGGTGTTGATTCAATATGTGATGAATGCAGCGTTTGTATCGAATCGATCACTATCAGATCAGGCTCCAGGGCCTCTATCTGCTTAAATATGTTTTGGGTTGATGTTTCACAAAGAATATAGCAGGAGCTGCCAATTTCTGAACTGCTATTTAAGGTTTGTGATCGGCTGTTAACTGCCTCGGGCACCAATCGCTCTGCCCGCATTTTAATCTGGCGTTCGCTCTCCTCTCC
The DNA here is from genome assembly GCF_034262375.1 of Mucilaginibacter sabulilitoris. Classification (NCBI taxonomy): domain Bacteria; kingdom Pseudomonadati; phylum Bacteroidota; class Sphingobacteriia; order Sphingobacteriales; family Sphingobacteriaceae; genus Mucilaginibacter; species Mucilaginibacter sabulilitoris. The sequence goes on along the minus strand of NZ_CP139558.1, from coordinate 1,244,577 downwards.
CGATACATACAATACTTTAATTTTAGGCATATTGAGCGCCAATTGCAACATTAGGGTTGACTTGCCGATACCCGGCTCACCGCCAATAAGCACCAGTGAACCTGCTACGATGCCGCCTCCTAATACACGGTTAAATTCCTTATCAGGAGTTAACATTCGGTGCTCTTCGCTGAAAGTAATATCAGCCACCTGTACGGGTTTATTAGCACGCTGCTGCGTATTCGATGTCACCTTCCAGGTTGGTACTGCTGCGTTGTTCCCTTTGTCAATAATTTCTTCTACAAAAGTATTCCATTGCTGACATGAAGGGCATTTACCCAGCCATTTAGCCGATTCAAAGCCACAGCTTTGACAAAAATACGCGATTTTGGATTTAGCCATTGTTATCAGATGTGCAGATTTCAGATGTGCAAATATGCAGATTTAATTGGAAAAGAATTGATTAAATACTAATTAAATTAGCAATTATGTATGTATAATACTTACCGCTTTAAAACAAAATGAGCAGATGCTCATTAAAACATCTGCTCATTTGCAATCTGCATGGCTGCAAATTAAATTCCTTTACAGTTTTATTTCTTCGTCTTTGGATGTGAAGAAACGAAACTCGGTGATCTGGTAAGCAGGATTGCTTTTAACCTTTATCCACTGTCCGTATTTTACAAACCACTTCATCTGGCGGTTGTAGATACCTTTTTTGATGTAGGCTTCAATGTAAGGGTGTACACTGAGGGTTATCCCTTTTTCATTTTGCTCATCCAAAATATAATTGAAGTTATTCTCAATATCATCCATCAGCAAAATAGTTGGCCTGATGGTACCTGTACCATTACAGGTTGGGCATACTTCACTGGTAACAATGTTCATTTCGGGCCTTACACGCTGCCGTGTAATTTGCACCAAACCAAATTTACTTGGAGGTAAAATGGTATGTTTTGCCCTATCGTACTGCATTTCGGTACGCAGAAAATCAAACAGTTCTTTCCGATTCTGCGGCTTGTGCATATCGATAAAATCGATCACTACGATACCGCCCATATCGCGCAGGCGCAACTGACGGGCAATTTCCTTCGCCGCTTCTTTATTTACCTGGTAGGCATTCTCTTCCTGGTTTTCCTTACTTGCTGTACGATTGCCGCTGTTAACGTCAATAACGTGCAATGCTTCGGTATGTTCAATTACCAGGTAAGCACCACCGGCAAGATTAACTGTTTTGCCAAAAGCGCCTTTAATTTGCTTGTCAACGCCAAAATGTTCAAATATAGGTTCCTTATGCTTGTGCATACGGACTATACTTTCCATATCAGGCGATATTTCATGGATGTATGACCGAATTTCTTCGAACATACTGTTATCATTTACATAAATATGCTGAAAATCGGGGTTCAGTATATCCCTCAGGATAGTGGATGTACGCCCAATTTCGCCCAAAACCTTCTTTGATGGTTCAACAGATGGTAGTTTGGTTATAAATGCTTCCCATTTAGATATCAGATCAAGCAGATCTTTCTGCAACTCTTCAACACCCTTACCTTCGGATACAGTACGAATAATAACGCCAAAATGCTTTGGCTTAATGCTTTCAACAACCTTCCGTAAACGATTCCGCTCTGTATTGCTCTTTATTTTTTTAGAAATAGAGATAGCCTCCGAAAATGGTACTAATACCACATACCGGCCGGCAATTGAAAGATCAGAGCTTAAGCGTGGTCCTTTGGTTGATATAGGTTCCTTAGCTATTTGTACCGGAATAAGCTGGTTTTTTGACAATATCTCAGAGATCTTTCCTCCCTTATTGATATCGCCTTCGAGCTTAAAGCCGTCCAAAAGCTTCGATTGGTATCCCCCGCTACGTACTTGCTTGGTTAACTTAAGCAGGCTTTGTACCTGCGGGCCAAGGTCAAGATAATGCAAAAAGGCATCCTTCTCGTAGCCAACGTCTACAAAGGCTGCATTTAAACTGGGCATAATCTTCTTTATACGCCCGAGGTAAATATCACCAACAGTATAATTGTTGCTGACCTGCTCTTTATGAAGTTCTACGAGTTGTTTGTCCTGTAATAATGCAATGGTAGCCCCGTTTGGGGATGAATCGATAATTAATTCTTTTATCAACTGCTACTCCATTTCTTAAAACGGTAAAAACCGCGTGTTAATAAGTGGGTAAAAAAACACTACTACTACTACTAAAGTTACCCGCTTTATAAAAAAGCAGGTAAGCTGCTTTTATAAAGCAGCTTATTTCTTTTTATGTCTGTTTTTTCTTAAACGCTTTTTGCGTTTGTGGGTAGCCATTTTGTGTCTTTTACGTTTTTTACCGCTCGGCATAATAATAATTTTTAATGTGTGATTAATTCTTTAACTCTTTGATGTATTCATCAATGCGCTGCCCAAATACAGGATCGGGCATCATTTCTTTACATTTTTGGTAAGCGTTTATAGCTTCCTTTTTCATGCCCAGTTGCTTATAGCTTTCGGCCAGATAAAATGTTGGCTCCAGTTCCTGCTTCTGTTCAAGTAATGTTTTAAACCTGCCTACAGCTTTTTCGTACTGACCCGATTTCATGGCAAACATACCCAGGTTAAGGTTTGCGTTCCAGTTTTTCGGATCTTTTTTAACTACTTCAAGCAATAAAGCAATACCTTGCATGGGTCCGGCGGCGCCATTTACATAAGCTATGCCTAACCCAGTTTTCCCCTCCAGGCTTTCGGGTTGTAGTTTCAGGGCACTTTGAAAAGCCTCAGCCGCGTTTGCAACAAACGCAGGCTGGGTTAAAGTGTCTTGTGTAAGTTTGTAAGCATCATTAAAACGGTTACCAGCATTTAACCAATCCTCCAGCTTATTTTCTTTACGGGCCATGGCCTGATAATAAAATGCTGCGGGAGCAGGTTGGTTAACATCATCCCACTGACTGGCCAATTGCTTTTGCAATTTTTGCTCGTCAGCACCTGATGCGTTTTTTAATTGCCCTTCAAGGTCATTTATCTTGGCTGTTAATGCTGCCCCAATTGCAGCTTTAGCAGTTGCAGATACCATATCAACCGTTACGGCAGCAGCATTGCGCTTTGCCGGCATTACGTTTGCTTTATCGGCCTTTGATCCTTCTTTGGCTTTTATTAAACCCTTAACAGGCAACAAGTACAAACAGCCTATAATAGTAACAACTACTACACTAACGACTATTTGCTTTATATTCATGCCTATAAATTATTTGCTTGCTTTGTTACCAGTTTTTACTTTTTCAACAAAAGTTTTAGCTGGCTTAAAGCTTGGTACAAAATGCTCGGGAATAATGATGGCAGTATTCTTTGAAATGTTACGTGCTGTCTTTTTTGCTCTTTTCTTTACAACAAAACTTCCGAATCCTCTTACATAAACGTTCTCGCCGCCAACCATTGAGCTTTTAACTACTTTAAAAAATGCCTCAACTGTTTCTTGCACGTCTACTTTCTCTATACCTGTCTTAGATGAGATTTCAGTTATAATTTCTGCCTTAGTCATATCTGATTTACTTTTATTTAATATATAAATACTTAACTGTTTTGGGGTTGCAAAAGTATCGCTTTATATTTTAAGAGCGAAATATTTGTATGTTTTTTTTTATTCAGTACGTAAAACGTACATTATCGTTACAAAGTATAGGCTAAAATGCTAAAAATGAAAAGTAAAAGTTAAAATGTGCAACCCTTAAATTTTACAGATAAAACACCTGCATTTCCCCCTTTCAAACAGCCCAAATTTAGCAGATAAATGTTGTGCAATAAAAACGTCTAACCCTTCGTAAATTTACACAATGAATTTTACCGACGAACTGGTACAATGGTACCTTCAGAATAAACGCGACCTGCCCTGGCGCAATACTACCGACGCTTACATTATATGGCTATCTGAAATTATTTTACAACAAACCCGCGTGGAACAGGGCCTGCCTTACTTTTACCGGTTTGTTGAGAAATATCCCGATGTGAGTAGTTTCGCGGCCGCTAATGAGGATGAGGTTCTTAAACTATGGCAGGGCCTGGGTTACTACTCACGCGGGCGTAACATGTTGAAAACAGCCCGATTGGTTGAAGAGCAATATCATGGTAAGTTTCCCGAAAAATATGATGATCTCATTAAACTCAAAGGTATAGGCGAATATACAGCCGCGGCCATAGCATCTTTTTCGGCTAATGAGGCCAAAGCTGTTGTTGATGGCAATGTATACAGGGTGCTTGCCCGCTTCTTTGGCATTTATGAACCTATTAATTCCCCCGCAGGTAAAAGAAACTTCCAGGAACTTGCAAACAATTTGCTTAATAAGAAAAACCCAGCGTTGCATAACCAGGTCATGATGGAATTTGGAGCCATGTTATGCAAACCCAAAAATCCGGCCTGTGGTATTTGCCCAGTGCATACCAGTTGTGTGGCATTTACAACTAATGCAACCACGGCGCTGCCTGTTAAATTAAAAACAGTGAAGGTGCGCGAACGCTTTTTAAATTATTTTTTAGTGACCGATGGCGACACCCTGTTAATGAATAAACGAGGCGACAAAGATATCTGGGCCAATATGTACGACCTCCCGTTGATTGAAACCTCCTCACTATTACCATTAAACGAACTGCTCAATTTGTCTGCGGCACATGAAATTTTTGGTCCTGAAATTAAAATAACCAGCCAGGCGGCACCGGTACAAAAACATATCCTTACCCATCAGCGCCTGTATATCCGATTGATAAAAACAGAAACAAAACCGATTAAATTAGAAGTAAACTGGTTTTACACAACAGTTGAAAACCTCCACAGTCTGGCACTTCCAAAGGCTATTTTTATATTAATAAAAAATATTTTTAATTTGTAAAATAATTTTTCGTTAATTTATGGCATGTCTGGAATAAATAAAGTAATACTTGTAGGCCATTTGGGCAAGGATCCCGAAGTGAGAAATTTAGAAGGGGGAGTATCAGTTACCAGTTTTCCATTAGCTACCTCTGAAACCTATAATAAAGATGGCCGTAAAATTGAACAAACCGAATGGCATAACATTGTGATGTGGCGGGGATTGGCAGATATGGCGGCCAAATTTTTACAAAAAGGCAAACTGGTTTATATTGAAGGGAAATTGCGTACCCGTTCATTTGAAGATAAAGAGGGTATTAAAAAATATACTACCGAGGTAGTGGCCGAAAACTTTACCATGCTTGGCCGCAAAAGCGATTTTGAGCATGATACACGGCAAATTGCCAAACCCGAAGATCAGCTTAATTATTTAGATAATACAACTAATCAGGATACAGCCTATTGATAAGAGCCTTACTAAACCAAGATCATAAAAAAGCCTGCCGGTATTGTATTTGCCGGAGGCTTTTTGTATTATCTACTAATGAGTACGTGATACTATTCAATAAAAGCCTGTATTGCTGACGTCAATACAGGCTTTTTAAATTATAAAATACAAGCTTATCTGCCACCCGGCGGGCAATGCTCTTTCAGGTAACGGGTAAATAATGTTTTCAGGTGCAAATTTGTACCCTCACCTTCAGAGATACTATGCGTACGGTTAGGATACGACATCAACTCAAACTGGCGATTATACTTTACCAATTCGTTGATCAGCTCTTCGGCATTTTTATAATGCACATTATCATCACCGGTACCGTGAATGTATAACAGGTTACCCCGCAGGTTTTTAGCATAAGTAACCGGCGAACCTTTGATGAACGCAGCACGCCCATCTGCATCAACCGGCACGCCCATGTAACGCTCCTGATAAATATTATCATACGTTAGCTGGTCGCCTACTGCCGCCACTGCTATCCCGGTTTTATAAATATCAGGGTACTGGAACATGAGGTTAAGTGTTGATGACCCGCCCCCGCTCCAACCATGAACAGCTATGCGGGTTGAATCAACAAATGGCCATTTCAGTATTTCTTTAGCCGCCATCGCCTGATCGCGAATGTTAACAATGCCTATATTTTTGTAAATTGCCTTACGCCAGGCCGTGCCTTTCGGCGCCGGTGCGCCACGCCCCTCTACCGACATATAAATATACCCATCGTTGGCCATACTGCCCGCATACAGCCTGTTAATGCCCGCTCCCCATGCATCAGTGACCGTTTGCCCTGCCGGCTCGCCATAAACTATAAATACAACCGGGTATTTTTTATGCGGATCAAAATTAGTGGGCTTTTTCATCCAGCCATCCATTTCAATGCCGTCAACTGTTTTCACCTTAAAAAATTCGGTTTTGTTTTGAGCATCCTTATTTACCGCAACTATTTTGCCGCCAATGTGCTTATGGTTTGGTAAACTTACAACCTCGCTTACCGGAGGAGTATAGCTGTTAGAAAAATTATGCAATGCCACCTTCCCATTTGGTGAAATATCATAGCTGTGGGTTCCTGGCTCATCCAATGGCGAAACACGTTCGGGCTTTGTGCCGCCACTAATTTTAATGCGGTACAGGTATTTTTGAGTAGCATTATCAGGCGAAGCCATAAAATAAATATAGCCGGATGCTTCATCAATTAAATTTACGCTGATCACATCATATTCCCCTTTGGTTACCAGGGTTTCTTTACCATCGCGGCTTATACGGTAAATATGTTTCCAGCCATCTTTTTCGCTCACCCATAAAAAATCTTTACCCTTGTTTATCCATTCCCAGCCGGTTGGATCACCTCCGTTCCAGCGTTCCTTTCCATCAATCCAGGCATTGCTTTTTTCATCGCGGATCATTCGGGTAGTACCATTTGAAACGTTGCCAATAAATACCTTGCTCTCGGTTTGCGCCCGGTTTAACTGCTCCAGAATAATCTCGTTAGAGTTTGATGTCCACTCCATGCGTGGTATATAATGCTGCACCTCATCGCCCGGAGTGTTTATCCAGTTAGTTTTGCCAGTGTTAATATCAACAACTCCTACCTTACATGAACTTGGATTTTCGCCTGCAACAGGATATTCTACAGGTACCACATAAGGATAAATAGAATCGGTAGTATTCAGCATCAGGTAACTCTTTATCTTACTGGCATCAATTTGCCAATAGGCGATCGACTTACCATCGGGCGACCACCGGAAGCCATCGCGACAGCCAAACTCCTCTTCATAAGCCCAGTCAAACGTTCCATTGATCAGCTTGGAATTACCATCGGTTGTCAACTGCTTAACCGATCCATCTGCCAAGTCTTCAACATAAATGTTGTGCCCGCTTACATAGGCAACTTTACCTCCATCAGGCGAAAATTTGGCAAACATGAGCGATGATGCCGGCAGGCTTTTACCCAACTGCCAAAGCTTTTTGCTGTAGGTATCATACACCCAATAATCGCCACGGGTATCATAACGCCATACTTTTTTGGTGTTGGTATTGATAAGCACCTTTTGTCCGTTGGCTGATACCGAAAACCTTTTAATGTCTATGGGTGCCTTTCCTTGTGGAGTAAGTGCTTCTTTGCTTATCCATATCGCTTTTTTACTGGTATCGCGGGTATCCAATATCCTGATACCGTCATCTGTAATTTTATAATATTGGTAACCATCCGCTGTCCAATGCGTTGGCAATCGCTGTGCTTTAGCCACACCTATACCCAAAATGAGCAATGTGGCAGTAAGGAATAATGATCCGGAACGAAAAAATCTCATGTACAATATGTTAAATTAAAAAGCCGCGTTATTTTATAATTAAGTAAAGCCGCTGTAAATTTTGCATTAAATTAGCACAATCAAAGAGTGTAATATCTGTGTAATGAAAAAAATACTTCTACTTTTTATTGTTTGTATTTCATTTATAACTACTTCCCGGGCCCAACACGCCGACCGTACTAAATTCATAAAAGATAGTCTTGATTTGTATATAAGCCGGGCACTTACCAACTGGCGTGTACCCGGCATCGCCGTTTGTATAGTAAAAGATAACAAGATAGTGCTTATAAAAGGTTATGGCATTAAAGAGCTGGGGCTGCCCAATCCGGTAGATGTAAATACATTGTTTATGATAGGCAGTAACACCAAAGCGTTTACTGCTACGGCACTTGCCATGCTGCAGGCCAATAACAAGCTGTCACTTGATGAAAAAGTAACCAAATATATTCCGGAATTTAAACTTGATAATAAATTTGCAGGCCAGGAGGCCACCGTACGCGACCTGTTATGCCATCGTCTGGGTTTTCAGACTTTTCAGGGCGATTTTACTTTTTATAACACCAACCTTACCCGTGCAGATGTAATTAAAAAATTAGGAGAGCTTAAGGCGACTTATCCTTTCCGTACCAAATGGGGTTACACTAATGCTGCATTTTTAACGGCCGGAGAGCTCATTCCACGGGTTGCGGGCAAACCATGGGAAGTATATATAAAAGAAGCCATTTTTGCCCCGCTGGGCATGACCAATACCCTGGCCTTAAGCAAGGATCTGCCTAAATCATTAAACCGCACTGTACCCCATACTTTCACCAACGACGGCAGGTTAACTCCGATACCTTACTGCCAGATTGATGGACTCGCGCCGGCGGGCGCCATTAGTTCATCGGCAAGTGATATGAGCAAATGGGTACTGGCCTTGTTGAATAATGGCAAAGTTGGTAACAGACAGGTTATACCTCAAACGGCCATAATGGCAACCCGCGAACCGCAGGATATTGTTGGCAGTCAATTTCATCTTAACGGCGAAAACAATTTTGAGCTGTACGGCCTGGGGTGGTTTATACAAGATTATTTTAACCACCGGCTTATTATGCATGATGGGGGCGTAAATGGCTATCTGTCGTCGGTAACATTGTCGCCACAGGATAACCTGGGTATAGTGATATTAACCAATACCGATCAGAACAGGATTTATGAAGCTTTACGCTGGGAAATACTTGACGCGTATTTTGGTCGCGGCTATCGCAATTACAGCGACGCGTACTTAAAAAATTATAAAACCCAGGCGTCTGCCGAACAGCAAACCGACAGAAAACTGCGTGATACCTTATTGCTCAATCTAAAACCCGCGTTGCCTATAAGTGCATATACCGGTAAATATAGCAATAGCTTTTATGGCAGTATGACTGTTACACAGGGAGAAAACAATGATCTGGAGATGCGTTTTGAACATCACCCAATTATGTTTGCCAAATTGCAGCCATTAGGCGGCAATCGTTTCTACGTTACCTTCTCTGATCTTGCGCTTGGCAAAGCTGTTTTTCCATTCACCGTTCAAAATGGCCGGGTAACAAGCGTAAAAGTTAAAGTTGCTGATTTTATTGAACGTGGTGCTTATGAGTTTAAGAAGGATTGAGTTTTGAGTGATGGGTTTTGAGTTTGAAAACAACAGCCCAATTTAAAATAACACCTATAGAACTCATGACTAAAAACTCAATACTATTTAAAACTTAAGATTAGCTTTAATCCATTCCTGAACCTCTTGCTGCATAACAATTTCAGGAGGTAGCTGATCATGTATCAGCTTTTCCATTTTATTGCCGGTATTGGTAAAGCGGTAATCCCAAAGTATCATCAGCTTATTAACGATGTAAACCACCTCGTTGCCTTCGTCCCTGGTAAAAGGAGTAGCATCAAGCTTACCATTTACACGTGGATCATTCTGGTGATAAGTGCTCCATTTGTAATCGGTGTAATGCAAGTTTCTTCTTGAAAAAAGGATCATGGGCTAAGTAATTTATTTAAATATACGCATAATTGTTCATAAGCAGATTCCGGCATGTACATTAAGGAATGGGTCAGCAATTTTGATATAACACTTTTCCACGATTAATTGTAATTTCAGCGCTGTTAATAAGGTTTACATGAAAAAAATATTTCTAAGTGCTGTTGTTGCCCTTTTTGCTTCTGCCGCCATTGCTCAGCAGGAGACACAAAAGGCCATTTACTATGCTATATCGTTCCCAAATGCCGCCCATCATGAGGCAGAAATTGTGATGACCATTCCGCAGGTCCCTGATGGCCCCTTACGACTGCGTATGAGCCGCTCGTCTGCCGGGCGCTACGCTACACATGAGTTTGGCAAAAACATTTACAATGTTAAAGCAACCGATGTTGAGGGCAATGCACTGCAGCTCACACAACTGGAAGGTGATCTGTATGAAGTAGCAAATCATCCGGCTAATGTTAAAATTAGCTATACCCTGTTTGGTAACTGGACCGACGGTACCTATGCCAGCATTGACCCCAGCCATGCCCACCTCAATATGCCCGCTACTTTTATGTGGGCAGTTGGCCAGGATAAACGACCTGTTAAGTTTGAATTTAATGATCTTGACAAATATGGATGGAAAGTTGCTACACAACTGAAACACGAAGGCGTGAATGTTTACAGCGCCCCTAACCTACAGTATATGATGGACAGCCCAACTGAGCTGGCTAATTATAAAATAACCAGCTGGGATGTAACAAATGCCGATGGTAAAAAAGAAAAGATCAACGTAACCATTCACTCAGATGATGACCAGGCCACGGTTGATAACTTTGGCAAAATGGTGCAAAAACTGGTACTGGAAGAAAAAGCGGTTTATGGCGAATTTCCTGCTTATGATTATGGCGAATATACTTTTTTAACCGACGTTTATCCAACAACCTCGGGCGATGGCATGGAACACCGTAACTCTACGTGTATTGTTGATGAACTTGACAAAGTAGCCGGTAATGAAAATGATTTGTTAGGCGTATTCTCGCACGAATATTTTCACAGTTGGAATGTAAAACGCATTCGCCCCAAATCATTGGAGCCTTTTAATTTTGAGCACGCCAATATGAGCAGCGAACTTTGGTTTGCCGAAGGTTTTACACAATATTATGGCGAAATGCTCCTTACACGTTCAGGATTCAATACCCTTGATGATTATACTCAAACCCTGAGTGGACTTATTAATCAGATCCTGAACACACCGGGAGCCGCTAGATATCCGGCTACACAAATGAGCCGCTATTCGGTATTTGCAGATGCAGGCGTATCTATCGACCCTAATAATAACGTAAATGATTTTACAACCTATTATTACTACGGTGGCGCTATTGCCCTGGCCCTCGATCTTCGCCTGCGCAGCGAATTTAATTTAACCCTTGATGATTACATGCGCCAGATTTGGCTGGCCCGCGGCAAGGTAATGAAACCTTATACCATTCCTGATCTGCAAAACGATTTGGCCAAGGTTACCAATAACCCCAAATTTGCCGCCGATTTCTTTAAACGCTACATTTACGGTACCGATAAAAATAATTACGAAGAATTATTAAGTAAAGCCGGTTTAATATTACGTAAAATAAACCCAGGCAAAGCCTGGGCGGGTTCATTGGCATCAAATCCTGGTCGTGGCCGTGCAGGACAGGCTCGTGCAGCGGGCGCCGAAGGTTTACCTATTTTATCGAGTACTATCATTGGCACTCCAGTTTACAAAGCAGGGCTCGATGTAGGTGATATTATTTTAAAAGCCGATGGGCAAACCATCAGCGACCCAAAATCGTTTTCAACTGTAATTGCCGGTAAAAAACCCGGCGATAAGATAACCGTGAACTATAAAAACCGCACCGGTGCCCACGAAACAACCATTACACTGGAAGAGAGCCCATATTTTGAAGTAGTTACTTACGAAAAAGCTGGCAAACAACTTAGCAAGGAGCAAGAGGCCTTCCGTAATAACTGGTTACAGTCAAAAGTTAAATAACAGCCATGAAAAGAACTTTAGCAACAATCGCCCTGTTAGCTGCATCAACATACAGCTTTGGACAGGATGTAAACAAAATGATAAGCCAGGATGATGTAACACGCATTATAAAAACACTGAGTGCCGACGATATGCAGGGGCGGGCCACGTTTACCCCCGGCATTGAAAAAGCGGCTACCTTCATTGAGGGCGAATACACTAAAGCGGGCTTAAAGCCTTTAACCGGCAATACCGGTTTTCGTCAGAATTTCAACATGATACGCTCAACGCCGTTGAAAATATCGGCCACAATTAACGGCAAAACAATATCAGCCGATAGCGTTGTGGCAGCGGCTGGCGCCTCGTTTAACTGGAGTAATAATAGTGATGTACAAGTGGTACAGATAGGTCCCGAAAAAAACTTTATCCAGGAGTACTTAGCTGCGACCAAGAGTGGTAAAAAGATGTTGATGCTCGTCGATCCACGTTTTCAGGCTGTGTTTACTCGTGTACGCAACCATGTAATGGCCGGCAGCGCCAGCTTTAAAACGGACAATAATACACAAGCCATCGTATTTGTTTTAGGCAAGTTTGATAGCGTAAAGTCATTTGAAGTAAACTATGAGGGCAAAACTGAGGAGCTCCCCCTGTTTAACGTAGCAGGTATGATCCCCGGTAAAACCAAACCCGACGAGTATGTTGTTTTCTCGGGCCACTATGACCATTTGGGTATTATCAAACCAATGGAAGGTGATAGTATCGCCAACGGAGCCGATGATGATGCTTCAGGCACTACTGCCGTAATTAGCCTGGCTAAGTACTACAAAAAACTTAATAACAATGCACGAACGCTCATATTTGTAGCCTTCACAGCCGAAGAGATTGGCGAATATGGCTCACAATATTTTGCCACCAAAGTTGATCCGGACAAGGTTGTGGCCATGTTTAATATCGAGATGATAGGTAAAGCCTCCAAATTCGGCGAAAATTCGGCTTTCATAACGGGGTTTGAACGCTCAAACTTTGGCACCATACTACAAAATAATTTGCAGGGAACGGTATTTAGATTTCATCCAGACCCCTATCCCGACCAGGATTTGTTTTACCGCAGCGATAATGCATCGCTGGCGGAGAAAGGCGTACCTGCGCATACTATCTCAACCGACCAAATTGACATTGACAAACTGTATCATACCGTAAAGGATGAATTTAGCTCACTTGACGTAAGTAATATTACCTCCACCATCAGGGCTATCGCTTTGAGCTCACGCACCATAGTTTCAGGTAAGGATACCCCAACGCGTGTAGCCAAACTCGAAAAATAAACGGATATTTGTGCTTGTTAAATTATTGCAGAGACGCTTTACAGGCGTCTCTGCTGCTTTTAGTCTCTCATGAAAAACGTACTTAAAATTGCAATAGTAGGCCCGGAGTCAACAGGAAAATCAACCATGTCTGATTATCTTGCCGGGCATTATCATACTATTGCGGTACCGGAATTCTCGAGGAGTTATTGCGAGCAATTAACCGGTGAATGTACTTTTCAGGATGAAATTAACATGTTTCACGGTCAGCTTGCACTTGAAGCGGAATTACTGCCCAAAGCCAACCGTATCCTGATCTGCGATACTACCTTCATCACCGTTAAAATATGGAGCGAGCACGTATTTGGCAAAGCACCCCAGGAGGTACTTGATGAATTGCCCCGCCACCCCTATGATTTTTACCTGCTGTTAAACATCGACCTTCCCTGGCAGGATGACCCCTTGCGCAATTTCCCCAATCTGCGCGAACACTTTATGGCCGTGTGGCACAAAGAACTTAATGCATTGAATGCACGGTATGTAGTTATATCGGGAGCCGGCGAAGAAAGACATGATAACGCCGTAAAAGCTATTAATAATTTTTTGGCGGCCGATTAAGTACATCCGTAGATTTAGCCCGTCATTCAATTAAAAATCAATAAATTAAGACCGGTTTGGTATGTTCGGACAAAAAAATCTAAGTTCCAACAAATTATTTTTCATGTTGATGCAACGTTGCAAAAACTGATGCGTCATTTAATCTGAAAGCTGTTCAGAATTTGGAAGCCATATATATTGATAAGCATTACAACCTGGTAGTTGAGTGCAAACAGGGAAGCAGGAAAGCCTGTTACGAATTGTACCGGTTATATTCTAAAGCGATGTTAAACGTCGCCTTTAGGATCGTGGGCAATATTGGCGAGGCTGAAGATGTTTTGCAGGAGGCTTTTTTGGATGCCTTTAACAAGCTTAAAGATTTCAGGCAGGAAACCACTTTTGGTTTATGGCTTAAACAAATAGTGGTTAACCGCTCTATAAACCTGTTGCGCAAACGCAGGCTGGAGCTTATAGAACTGGAGGGCGATCATTTAGAGAATATACCTGAAGAAGAGAGCGAAGATGAAGATGATGTGCAGTACCAGGTAGCTGTTGTAAAAGAAGGCATTAAAGAATTGCCCGATGGTTACAGGGTGGTACTGTCGCTTTACCTGCTTGAGGGTTATGACCATGAAGAGATAAGTCAAATATTGAACATATCAGAAAATACCTCGAGAACACAGTTTTTGAGAGCTAAAAGGAAATTAATGGAGATTTTAAAAAGGAAAGGACCAGCATCATGAGCAAGCGATTTGAAGATTTCATTAAAAACAACAGGGAAGAATTTGATGAAGTTGAACCATCGGCCGATTTGTGGAGCAGGATTGAGCAAAGCTTAAACCTGCAGGAGGAGTTGCCAAAAAAGCCGGAAACAAAAACTTTTTCTCTTGCTTTCGTGCTTCGGGTCGCGGCATCGGTAATCATAGTAATGGGGATAGGTTTCGGTATATACCTTCAAAGCCAAAAAGGCGCAAAAGGAATTGACCTGGCAGCAATTAACCCCGAATATGCTAAACAGCAACTGCATTATGCTTCGCTGGTTGAAACAAAGCTTACCGAATTAAAATCAGTTGCCAAGGCCGACCCGCAACTATACAAAGAGTTTAGCGCAGAAATAGCTAAAATGGATTCTACTTATAAAAAGCTCAACAATGATTTGGCCACCAGCCCTAACCAGGAGCGTGTTTTACGTGCAATGATCCGGAACTTGCAAATACAAACCGAGGTGCTCAATCAGCAATTAAATGTAATAGAGCAATTTAATCAAATGAAAAAAGGTCAACAAAATGAAACCAAAAATATTTAAACCGTCACTGCTGGCTCTGCTGATGTTATTAGCAATGAGCCCGGCTTTTGCCCAGGAACCTCCGATAGCGAAGCCAACCCCTCCGGTTCCGCCAGTGCAACCCTTACCGCCTTTAAAAACCATTCCACCATTAAATGATGCTGACTTTAAGTTTGAGATGAAGGATACGCAACTAAAAATGAAGGACATGCAATTGAAGATGGCAAAAATCAAAATGCCCAACTTCAAATATCAGATGGACGTTAAGCTGAAACATTTGGATAAGCAGCTTAAGCACCTGGATAAAAAAATAGCGTTTAAAATGGATAGACCCCATCTTAAAAAATTCAACTACAAATTGAATGACAGCCTCGATTTCGCTTATAAATTTGATAGTAACGCAATGTCACAGGTTGCCTTTGGGTTTAAGGATTTTGATACCAATTTCAGCTACAATACAAATACAGACGATAACGTGCAGGATGGCGTTGAAAAAGTTAAAAATTATAGCAAAAGCTATCCTATTGATGGCAATGACGTAATAAATCTGGATAACCGCTTTGGGAAAATAACCGTGAACACCTGGACCAAAAACGAGGTAAAGGTTGATGTACAAATTAAAGTGGCGTCAAACGATGACGACAGGGCACAGAAGCTGCTTGACAATGTAACCATCAGGGATAGTAAGGATGGTTCGGGCGTTTATTTTAAAACCAATATCGACAATAATAATGAAGATAAATCATGGTCGCTGTTTGGCGGCAAACATAATAATGTACGCAAAATTGAGGTGAACTACATGGTGTATATGCCTGCTAAAAACCCATTAAATGTAAATAACAAATATGGCAGCACAACTTTGCCCGACCTGGAAGGCAAACTTAACATTAATACCAGCTACGGCAGCCTCGAAACAAAATCATTAAGTAACCCTGGCAATCAAATTAACGTAAGGTACGGCAGTGCAAATATTGGCGCGCTTAATGGTAGCGATTTGGATGTTGCTTATGGTAGTTTAAACCTGGGCGAGTGTAACAAGTTAAACGCCAATATAAGTTATGGCTCTGCTAAAATTGGTAAAATTACTACCTCAGGAAGCATTAATGTAAAGTTCAGTGGTGGCCTGAATATTGACAATATAGACAAAAACGTTAAAAATTTAGAGGTGAACGCATCCTATTCAAGCGTAAAGCTGGGTATCAGTAATGATCAAAATGCCGATTTTGATGTAACCGTGCGTTATGGCAGTTTCAACTACGGCGGACATGACATCAACATTACCAGCAAAACCCCGGCCGACGGCGAAAGAGGATTTAACCCAACCAAAACGTATAAAGGCCATCTGGGTAAAGGTGGAACCGATAAAACAATAACCATTAATTCCAGCTATGGCAGCGTAAGTTTTAATTAAGAGCTTTCTTCATTCTAAACATTAATTTTCCAACCTCTGCCATTTAAGGCAGAGGTTTTATTATTTTTAGGGCGATATAAATGCCAACCTATGGAAATATTTGCCCAGGCCGAATCGTGGATATCCTTAATTACCTTAACCTTACTGGAGATTGTTTTGGGTATTGATAATGTCATCTTTATATCTATCCTTGCCGATAAATTACCGGCAAGCCAGCAAGCCCAAGGGCGCAGGCTTGGCTTGGGTATGGCCATGATTACCCGCGTGTTGCTGCTGCTATCTATTAGCTGGGTAATGACGCTCACTGCCCCCCTGTTCAACCTTGGGCATTTGTTTAGCATCACAGATGCAGACTGGGTTGAAAAATTAGCCATATCCGGCCGCGACCTCATCCTTATAGTGGGCGGATTATTCCTGATCTATAAAAGTACAGCCGAGATACATCATAAAATTGAAGGCGACGAAGAAAATACTGAAAGCATAAAAAAACATTCTTTTTGGGGTACCATTGTACAAATTATGCTGCTTGATATCGTGTTTTCGCTCGATTCTGTGATTACCGCTGTAGGTATGGCCAGTCATGTAGAGATCATGATCATTGCTGTGGTAATTGCGGTAGGTATTATGATGTGGGCATCAAATGGTGTAGCTAAGTTTGTTAACAACCACCCTACCGTGAAAATGCTGGCCTTATCATTCCTGTTACTTATAGGTGTTTCATTATTGGCAGAGGCGTTTGAACAGCACATTCCCAAAGGATACATTTATTTCGCTATGGCCTTTTCCGTATTGGTTGAAATGCTGAACCTAAAAATGAAGGCAAAAGCCGTGAAAAAAGTAAAGAGATAAGACTGAACACAGAAATCTCAATAAAATACTAATTTGTCATCCTGAGCGACAGCGAAGGATCTGTTCTCGAAATATGCATGTCGTAAAATAGATGCTTCACTCTGTTCAGCATGACAAAATTTTATCTTTAAAACACCCTGCAAAGCAGCCCCTTCAAATATTCGCCTTCCGGGAATGAGGCTCTTACCGGATGGTCTTCGGGTTGATGAAACTGGTAAATAAACTGTACCTGCTTACCTGCATCAAGTGCTGCCCATGCAATTACTTGCTTAAAAGTTTCCATATCCATAGCTCCTGAGCAGGAATAAGTAGCCAGCAAACCACCTTCATTCAGCAGCAGCATGCCCAGGCGGTTCAGATCTTTATAGGCACGCGAAGCCCTTGTTAATGCCGAGCGTGATGGCGCATATTTTGGAGGGTCGAGCACTATAACATCAAACATTTCACCATCATCCCTGAATTTACGCAACTGTGTATTTACATCAGATTTTATGGCGGTATGTCTGGCAGCATCCAGTTTATTTAGTTGTATATTTTCTTTTAATGTTTCAATAGCCAATGCAGAGCTATCCACACTGGTTACCGACACAGCGCCATTTTTTAAGCTGTTTAGCGTAAAACCTCCGGTATAGCAAAAGCAATCCAATACTTTTTTATTGGAGGCATAAGTTGCCAGTATATGCCGGTTATCGCGTTGATCACAGTAAAAGCCCGATTTTTGACCTTCGGTGATATTGATGCCGTAAACAACATTATTTTCCAATACCTCCACAATTTCGGGGGGCGCATTACCCGCAAGCACTTTACTTTCGGCCTCAGGTAAGCCTTCGTGCGCCCTTGACGCGGCATCACTTTTATCTGATATACTTTCAGGATTTAACAGTTTTTGCAGCTCATCAACAATCACCGGCATCATCTTTTCCATACCCGAAGTAAGAACCTGCACGGCCAGGTGATTGGCATATTTATCAACTATCAGCCCCGGCAAATAATCAGCCTCGCTAAAAACCAGCCTGCAGGTATTGGTTCCGTTAGCTAATACATGCGCCCGGCTTTTTACAGCTACGGCCAGTTTGGTGCGGAACCAATCGTCGTTTATTTCCACATCTTCATTCCATTCCAAAAGCCGCAGAGCAACTCTCGATTGGTTGTTATAAAAACCATAAGCCATAAAATCGCCCTTTGAATTGAGCAGGCGCACCACATCGCCGTTAACCGCCTTACCCTTTACCTTTTCAATAGCACCTGAAAATACCCAGGGATGTTTTTGCAGAACAGCTTTTTCTTTACCCTTATTTAATATAACATCAATCATAACTGCAAAGGTACTAAAATGGAGAATAGTGAGTGGCGCGTGGTGAATGGTTAGTAATAAAGAGGTAAAATAATTTGGAGATCGTTAAGGAGTGAATAGCGTAGATTAAAATATTAAATTGAAACAGTATTTTTAAACTGCTTCCCGCTCACTATTCTCCAATCTCATTAAACTTTTATAAATATTATTGCTCCAATACAATATTTCCCGATTAAAAACATTTGGTATCTTAGTATCGAAAACATAAAATGAGAAAAACTTACTTATTCCTTGCTATCATGCTATTGGCATGCATTAGCTTCAAAAGCTATGCGCAAGTACCCCGCATACCTGAGGCCAGCTCAACACAAACCATTATCCAGGATTTTGGACTGGGTAAAGTGACCATCACCTATTCAAGACCTAATGTTAAGGACCGTAAAATTTTTGGCGGCATTATACCTTATGGTGAAGTTTGGAGAACCGGCGCCAATGCGGCTACTACCATAACATTTACCGAAAAAATAGTTATTGATGGCCATAGTGTACCGGCTGGTACATATTCGCTTTTTAGTATTCCCGAAAGAAATGAGTGGACTATTATACTCAACAAAACGGTTAAACAATGGGGCGCTTACAGTTACAAACAAGCTAATGACCTTTTACGGTTCACTGTAAAATCAAGGCGGGTGAATGAAAAAAGGGAAACCTTTACCATGCAGTTTGTAAATACCACTACCAAATCAACAGATCTGTATTTGGTATGGGACCACACAGCGGCGATAATACACATGGAAACTGATGATGACGAGAAAATCACAGCGAACATTGATGAGCTGATGAAGGGCGACCGTAAGCCTTATTATTTTAACGCCATACAATATTATTACGAAAACAATAAAGATGTTGACAAAGCCTTAGGTTGGGTAGCAGAGGCCGAGAAAGAAGAGCCTAAAAGTTCGTGGTTTAAATTATGGGAATCCCGTTTATTGCTAAGAAAGGGTAATAAAGCCGGTGCTATTGCAGCAGCTGAGGCCGGTATTAAGCTTGCTAAAGACAGTAATGACGAAGAATATATCAGACTGAACCAGGAGGCACTGGATCAGGCAAAAAATTAAGCTTCAAAATCAATTTTATTTCAAGCCTGCATCCGCTTGATGCAGGCTTTTTTGTGGCATTAATCCATTAAGTATATATGCTATTATGATTAACAGGATACATCCTATGGCGTTGAGCCACAAGTAAGCTATTACATCAAAATATCCCAAAACACAAACTGCTATCTCGGTTATTATGGCTGCTATAAAAACAGCATTCCCCCTCACCTTTTTAACATAAAATGCCACAATGAATACCCCTAAAATAGTGCCGTACAAATACGATCCTAACTGGTTAACTGCCTCAAGTAAATTACCTATGCGACTTGCATAAAGCGCCATACCAATACAAACCACACCCCAGAATATAGTGGCCAGCCGGGATGCGTCGAGATAATTCTTCTCTGTTGCGTTTGGATTAATGATACGTTTATAAATATCAACCACACTGGTTGAGGCAAGTGAATTTAACGCGCTGGCCGTTGACCCCATAGATGCCAGAAAAATAATGGCAACCAGCAGACCAATAAGCCCTCTTGGCAAGTATTGCGTAACAAAAGTGAGGAATACATAATTAGTATCATTGCCATCGGCCCCGTTGCTGTTTTTTTTCATCAGATCGATAGCATTTTGCCTGATAATGCGGGATTGGATGTCGGCTACTTTTAAGGCATCTTGGGCACGGTCTATTTGTGTTTTATCTTTGCTGTCAATTGCCTTGATAAGATCATTGGTTTTAACTTTCTTTTGCTCAAAAGCCTGTGAATATTGCTGATCGAGGTAATTATACTGTGTGGCGTAACTACTTTGCTTTATCTTGTTAACCTCGTATTTATTAAAAAATATAGGGGGTTTATTGAACTGGTAAAAGGCAAAAACCAAAACACCTATTAACAGGATGAGGAATTGCATGGGTATTTTTATAAGGCCATTCATGATTAAACCCAACCTGCTTTGCCCTACCGAACTACCTGTTAAATACCTACCCACCTGGCTCTGATCGGTACCAAAATAAGACAGTTGCAAAAAGAAACCGCCAATTATACCGCTCCATATATTATAGCGATTATCCGGGTCAAACTTCCAGTCGATCACGTTCATACGGCCCAGCTTACCGGCCATTTTTATAGCATGTGTAAATCCCACTCCCTCCGGCAGTAAACTTACCACCAGTATACCCGCCAGAAACATTCCCGAAAAAATAATGCTCATTTGCAGCAGCTGTGTATACGACACTGCTTTACTGCCTCCGTAAACTGTATAAAATATAACCAGCCCCCCAATAAACAGGGTGGTATAGGCCGTGTTGATATTCAGTATGGTTGATAAAATGATAGATGGTGCGTAAATAGTTATCCCGGTTGAAAGCCCGCGCTGCACCAGGAAAAGGAATGCGGTGAGCGCCCGTGTTTTCAGATCAAAACGCTGCTCCAAAAACTCATACGCAGTATATACTTTTAGGCGATGAAATATGGGTACAAAGGTTATGCAAAGCACGATCATGGCCAGCGGCAGACCGAAATAAAACTGAACAAACCGCATCCCATCTGAATAAGCCTGCCCGGGTGCAGATAAAAAGGTAATGGCGCTGGCCTGGGTAGCCATAACCGAAAGCCCTACATGATACCACGGCAATGAGCGATTGCCCATTAAAAACTGATCGATATTTTTATTACTGCCGCTTTTCCATACGCCGTAAAGCACTATGACCAATAGCGTAGTGCCTAAAACTATCCAATCGGTTAAACTCATTCAAAAGATTTTGTAATGAGCCAAAATACTAAAATTAAAAAAAACAGCCACGCGACAACAATGCCGTAAAACTGGTTCCAATTTTTTATAAAAGATGGCAGATCAGGATCACGCCTTTTCACCGCGGCCTTTAACCAAAACAGTCACAAAGAAAGCGGCGGTTAATAAGCCTAAAACACCACCAATTGGTATCCAGATAAATCCTACGTCAATTATTGCACCTACAAAAAGGCCAGATACCAATCCTACCAGGTAAAATATAAAATCCAAGCTTTTTTCTTCTTCTTCGTGATGTTTCATATTACTGTTTTTATAACCCGACAAAAATAGGTGATTAATTGTTTTTTATCAACATTTTATTTAACGGTCATTTGCAAATGTTACAAAGGTATTTCTTCCTCATAAAAACCACCTGTACCCATATAAGTAACCCTTTTACGGTCGCCCTGCAATGTGGCTTCATAAAACCTCACTCCTGCATTTGCAATACCTTCCATAAATTCAGGATAGGTTGTTTTACCTTGCTGATTATCCCGAATAGTTTTCACAACCTCGTCATGATTAAAGGTGGTGGCTATGCTGTGGGCCTCAGCGTTATTGCCATGAAATATGGTTTCGCCATTGGCTAAGCGATAAAACATCAACCCAGCGGCTACCTCAACAGTGTATGACAGTATCCCGGCATCAATCAATTTTGCGGCGAGTTCAGGATAGTTCCTGGCTGTGGCATAAGCCTCCTTCAGTTTCTCTTCTACATTCATAATGATTGATTTTTAGGCTTGCTCAATAAATTTACGAATAAACGATATGCTCCCGGGACACCCGCAGGCAACTCTCTGAAGAAAGCAAGCGAAGTATAAACAAAGCGCCCTTTGCCATAATCGCCAACAATCAGCGAACCATCGTTAGGCTCCTCTCCTTTGTCATTCATCCTAAAAACAGCCTTATACTGCGGATCGATATCGGTTACAAAGTATAAACCGCGTTCCTGTATCCAGCCTTTAAAATCATCCTGCGTGATTTTATTAGGATAATTTAATACCGGGTTTTGCTTATCAAGTATAGTTACCTCCGCATTTTCATCAGTAACACGGCGGTTAACCACTCTGAAGGGATAAGGCCCAATCTGCCTTACAACAAGGCCTGCATTATTATTATACTGTACTAACAGATTGCCGCCATTTTTTACGTAATCCATTAAACGGCTTTGCTCATAAGCCAGTCGCTCATTTACGTTATAGGCACGCACGCCGGTAATAATTGCGTCATATATGGAAAGATCATTGTTCATAACCTCACTTTCAGATAGTAAATGTACATCATATCCAACCTGGCGCAAGGCTTCAGGCATAAGGTCGCCGGCACCTGCAATGTATCCAAGTTTTTTACCAGCTATTTTCACGTCGAGATTTACCAATTTGGCCAGGGAGGCCGGGAACAGTGTAATTGCCGGAATATGATCATATCGTATACGGTGTAGCCCCATAGTAAAAGGTTTTCCGTTAGCGGTGGTAACAACCTCCAAATTGTTTGTCTGGGGTTTATTATCAGCAGGTGTTACGGTAAAGGCAACTGTCCATTCATCGTTTTTATTTTTATCAGCAAAATCAATTTTTTCGGGGCTTATCTTCCAGCCCGCAATGGGTTTGATACTGATATTTCCACTGGCAGTAGTAAAGCTTTTTAGTTTTACCTGAACTACCTGCGGTTGTGCTGCGTTAAAAATATAATCCTGGTTTTCAATATTAGCGGTAACCGGTGGCGTTATTTCTAATGGCTGGTAAACCTCCCCTCTAACAGGGTCAACATATTTATATACCAGGCGGCGTTCAAAACGCACGGGCTTGCCTTCAATAATAAATTCAAACTCAACTTTGGGAAGGTCTGGGTTCTCGGGGTTGCCGACAAGTGTGTCATCGGGAATATTATACGCACCAATTTCATGTGGTGTTTGCAACCAATAGGGTTGTGTAATTTTATCAGCAGAGCATGTTTGTTCAAATGTTTGCAGCTGATTGGCAGGTATAACCTGGCTATTTAGACTGGAAGTATTGCTTTGACAGGATATACTATTAATTTTTACTCGATTGCTATATCGGTTAACCACCTGCGAACGGATTTGGATCTTATCGCCCAGCGCGTAAGTAGGCTCGGCAGTATAGGCCTCAAACCATAATCCGGAACAGGCCGCTATCAGATCGCTCAGTTCCTTTGTTTTTTGCTTGCGCCAGTATATATCTGAAACTTTTTCAACGCGGTTAAGTAATTGCACCATCGCAGGCACCGATTTTTCCGGATACTCCGGGTTAAAATCTCTGTGGATAATGCCGATAGCGGCGCCAATAGATTCACCGTCTTTAACTCGTTTCCAGGAGGTTTCTACCCCGTCCATCAGGTCATTCTGCGGAGCATCGCCCAAAATGGTTTTAAAATATTCGTAAGATTCGCCCCTTTGTTTAGCAGATCCGAAACCTTGTGTTTTATGATTGCTCCGGCTTTCAGCGGCTATTTCTCCATAGCCTTTACCCAACACCGGATTGTACGTACCTACATTAATTTTAAACTGATCAGCTGCGGTAGTATTCACGCTGCCGAAACTAAACGTATTCCATAATAAGCGTTTGGCCTGCCATGGCTTTACATATTTTAGCTGTTCGGGATAACGGTTAGGATCTGCGGCAGCTGTAAAAGCTTCCTGCGCCAAAATAGCCGATGAGGTGTGATGACCGTGGCCGCCTTCACCGGTTGTTGGGAAACGGCAGATCATTACATCGGGCCTGAACTTGCGGATAACCCAAACCATGTCGCCCAATACTTTCTGTTTATCCCATATTTTAAGCGTTTCTTCGGGCCCTTTTGAAAAACCAAAATCGTTGGCCCGGGTAAAAAACTGTTCAGCGCCATCAACCCTACGGGCAGCCAGTAACTCCTGTGTACGTATCAACCCTAAAAGTTCGCTTTGCTCATTACCAATTAAATTTTGTCCTCCATCGCCGCGTGTACAAGATAAATAACCAGTACGGTAATGCTTTTCCTGAGCCAGATAAGCCAGCAAACGGGTGTTTTCGTCGTCGGGGTGGGCGGCAATATACAACACGCTGCCCAATGTGTTGAGCTTTTTAAAATTCTGTTCTATAGTACCCAGATCGGCGGGTGGCGAGGTTTGTGCTATTGCAAATGTGGAAAGATATAAAAAGATGGTAATGAGGTTTATCCGCTTCATAGCAACAAATATATTGAAAGATGGAGATTTATATTTTTTGTATCAATAATATAACACTGAACCAACATTATATTATGAAAAATATAACAGTTTAAACATTTATTTAAAGAACTCAAAAAAAATTGTCACAATAAAAACAATTCTGTCATTCAATAGTAATCATTAATCAATTGATTAACTTTTGAGCATCAACCTTATCTTTTTAATCAATCGTTTGATTAATTTTGTGCCGTTAAAAAAATGGACAAAGATAAAATAGATAAAAAAGACCACATCCTGGATGTTGCCGAGCGCATCTTCGCAGAGATGGGTTTTGATGGCGCTTCAACCCGCATGATTTCGGGCGAAGCCGGGGTGAATATGGCCATGCTCAATTACTATTTCGGTTCAAAAGAAGGTTTATTTCTTGCCGTTATCGACAGAAAAATCACTTCTTTCCAAAACATATTACAAACCCTGGGTAATGATGAAAACAGGACCTCGTGGGAAAAAATCGAATCGTATATTGAAGTATATGGCGACAGGGTGGTAATTAATAATTGTTTCCAGAAACTATTATACCAGGAAATGAGCATGAACCGTCGTACCGAACTATCAGAAAAGATACGTACCATTCTGATGAAAAATGTTTCAGAACTGTTTAAGATAATGCAGGAAGGCATAGATAATGGTGAGTTTGATGCTGATGCAGATTTGCAGTTAATAGTGGCCACACTTTATGGCACTAAAAACTTCATCCTTAACACCCCTTTCATGTCAGAAACCATGCTGGGATATGACATACAGGACGAAAAAATACTGGAAGA
Source organism: Mucilaginibacter sabulilitoris (assembly GCF_034262375.1). NCBI lineage: Bacteria > Pseudomonadati > Bacteroidota > Sphingobacteriia > Sphingobacteriales > Sphingobacteriaceae > Mucilaginibacter > Mucilaginibacter sabulilitoris. Next base: position 1,219,331 of record NZ_CP139558.1, on the reverse strand, counting down.
ACAATTCAAGCCCCGCATAAAGAAATATTTAAAAAGTCTCTTAAAAGGATATTTAGTTAAAGCAAATGACAACTCAAAATAAAAAACCCCATCACCTTACACTGTTTAAAGCAGTGCACCACTTCTGCCTCTACGCGGTTACGTTTGTAATAGCAGGTGTACTATTTGCCGAAAACGCAAATGCACAAGACAGAACCATTACCCTGGATGAAGCTATAAAACTGGGCCTTGATAACAGCAAGACCTTAAAGCTTTCGCAGGCCAAAGTTGAACAGGCCATTTCTGAATACAAGCAGGCCAAAGACGAAGCACTGCCAACCGGCAAAGTAAGCTATGGTTATAACCATGCTGAAATTCCGGCTAACAGGTTAGCCTTAGGAGAAGAAAGCTTTAACTTACCTGCAAGAGCCGATGCGTACCTGGGTATACTTAGTTTAAACCAAACTATTTTTGCAGGCAATAAATTAAAATATGCTCGCGAATCAACCGACCTGCTTACCCAGGTTGCCCGTTTGGATGTTACCAATGATAAAGACCAGATCACTTATGACATTATAAGTGCATATTACGGTCTTTATAAAGTACTGCAAAGCAAAAAGGTAGTTGCTCAAAATCTTAGTACCACTGATGCCCAAATAAAACAGGCTCAACGGTTTTTTGAACAGGGTTTGGTGACTAAAAATGATGTATTGCGTTTCCAGCTGCAAAGATCAAATATTGAGCTCAACGGCATCGATCTGGAAACCAATCGCCGTATCATCAATTACAACCTTAACGTTTTGTTAGGCCTGCCAGAAGGTACACAATTAAACATCGCGCAAATAACCGAAGCCGACAGAATGGTTGCCCCATTGAGCAATTATCTTGATACAGCAATGGCCAGCAGACCAGAGTTACAGCAGTTTGATTTACGCACCAAAGTGGCCGAAACAAATGTTAAAACCATTAAAGCTAATTCATTACCAACTCTTGGCGCATCTGCCGCCGGATATTATGTTGATGTAAGCTCAAACCCGATACCTAAAAGCGGACAGTTTATCACTCCCCTATCGGTTGGCTTAACCCTGTCATGGAATTTTAGCTCACTATGGACTAACAAAAACAAGGTCACCGAAGCTAAAATACAGCGAGAACAAACTGTTATTAATAAAAGCATTTCTGTTGACCGCATAAGGGACGAGGTAAACCAAAACTACCAAAGTTATACCATGTCGCTTGAAAAGATTAAGCTTTTACAAACGTCAATTGAGCAAGCTGGCGAAAACAACAAAATATTAGAATCTAAATACAAAAGCAATATAGCATCAGCGACAGACCGTGCCGATGCCGAAACACTGCTTTACCAGGCACAGATAAACCTGGAACTGGCTAAAGCCGATGCAGGACTTGCTTACTATACCCTATTAAAATCAACTGGAAAAATTAACAAATAATAATACTAAACCAATCAATAAAATGGCAAAGGAACAAGAAACACAGGATAAAAAGAAACCGAATAAAGTAATTCCAATCATATTGGGTATACTGCTGATTGGCGGTATTATTTTCGGGATTAAAGAGTATATATATTTCAGTAAACATATTGATACTGATGACGCGCAGATAGACGGCGATATAAGCCCGGTTGTTACCCGCGTTGGCGGTTATGTAGACTCTATTTACTTTGAAGAAAACACACACGTAAATGCAAACCAGCCTCTGGTAAAAATTGACGACCGCGATTATAAGGTTAAATTGGAGCAGGCACAGGCGGCACAAGTAGGTGCAAGTGCCGGTATCAACGTTAATCAGTCACAAATTTTTGCTAACCAGGCAAATTCTGCAAGCGCCAGAGCACAGGTAGCTTCAAATGCTGCACGTTTAGATAAAGTACAGAAAGATTATGAACGTTATGCCAACCTGGTAAAAGATGGCTCGGTAACTCAACAACAATTTGACCAGGCTAAATCTGATCTGGATGTAGCTAAAGCTAACCTGAAAGCATCACAGGACCAGTACAAAGCCGCTGTTGAACAAATAGGTACAACCCGCAGCCAGTTAAAGGTTACCAATACCGGCGTATCACAAAGGCAGGTTGATATTGATTTTGCTAAATTACAGTTAACGTATACAACTATTAAAGCGCCTGCAGGTGGTTTGGTTTCTAAAAAAAGCATCCAGTTGGGTCAGTTGGTGCAGGCGGGACAAACACTGTTTTCTATCATTAACGATAACAGTTTGTATATAACCGCTAACTTTAAAGAAACACAGCTGAATGATATGAAAAGCGGTCAGAAAGTGGAAATTCAAGTTGATGCTTATCCTGATCTGAAACTTGAAGGCGTTGTTTATAACTTTTCGCCAGCTACGGGTGCTAAGTTTTCCTTACTGCCACCAGATAATGCAACCGGAAACTTTGTAAAGGTTGTACAGCGTGTGCCGGTTAAAATAAAAATAACCGCCAGCAAAGAAGTGATGGATAAATTACGCCCGGGAATGAGCGTAAATGTTTCTGTAATTAAAGGATAATCCCTGATTTGTGAATTCGGATTTTCGATTTCGGATTTAGAGTTTAGGATTTAGAATTTTAGAATTTAATATATTATGGCTGAAACAGGCTTTAAAAAATGGATCATCACTATCACGGTTATCATAGCCTCGTTACTGGAGCTTATTGATACTACCATTGTGAACGTATCCCTGCCCAATATACAGGGTAATCTTGGCGCTACACTGGAAGATGTGGCCTGGGTGGTGACGGGCTACGCTGTGGCCAACGTAATTGTGCTTCCTATGTCTGGTTGGTTGGGAAGTCGTTTCGGGCGTAAAAATTACTTTATAACATCCATCATAGTATTTACCATCGCCTCATTTTTGTGCGGTAACGCTACCGGCCTTGGTGAGCTGGTATTGTTCAGGATAATACAAGGTATAGCAGGCGGTGGCTTAATATCTACCTCGCAGGCTATCTTGATAGAGACATGGCCGCGTGAGCAGATAGGTACGGCAACCGCATTATTTGGTTTAGGTGCGGTAGTTGGACCTACAGTTGGGCCTACCATCGGTGGATATATTACCGACCACTCTTCCTGGAGATGGATATTTTATGTAAATATTCCGGTAGGTGCCCTGGCGGCGTTTTTTGCCTACACCTTTGTACGCGAAACCCCCAAGGATGAAAAAGGAAAACCCGTTGACTGGTGGGGCATACTGCTGCTCGCTATTTCGGTTGGAAGTTTACAAACTATACTTGAAAAAGGCGAAACGGAAGACTGGTTTGCAACTACCTACATTACAGTGCTCACTATAACAGCTATATTAGGATTTGTATTATTTCTATGGCGCGAAATGAGCATCGACTACCCGGTAGTTAACTTTGCCATTATGCGGCACCGCAGTTTTGCGGTAGGTATGTTCACCTCATTTATACTCGGGTTCGGGCTGTACGGATCAGTGTTTGTATTCCCGGTATTTTGCCAGAACCTGCTCGGGTTTACAGCCCAGCAAACGGGCGAGATCCTGTTTCCGGGCGGGCTTTGTACCATTGTGATGATGCCTTTTATAGGTAAAATGTTAAACAAGGGTATTCCGGCCCAGTTTATGGCCACCGCGGGTATGTTCCTGTTCTTTGTATTTACTACCATGCTCAGCAATTCGACCCTGGCAGTAGGTACAGGCGATTTCTTCCTGCCCCTTGTAATACGTGGTGTTGGTATGGCGCTTTTATTTGTGCCTTTAACTACACTGGCCATAGCCGACCTGAAAGGCCCGGAAGTTGGACAAGGAACAGGTCTGAACAACATGATGCGCCAACTGGGCGGTTCATTTGGCATAGCCACTCTTACTACCATTATCCACATTAGACAAGGCGTACACCGTAACAACCTCTTAACTAACGTTACGGCTACAAACCCCGCTTTTGTTGATCGATTTAATACCTATATGCACGGGTTTATGGCTAAAGGTCACTCTTTAATAGATGCCACCCGCATGGCTTACGGAGCTATAGAAGGCGCTGTTACCAAACAAGTGCTTCTGCTAACCTACGACGACGCCTACTGGATATCTGGTTTGGTAATGTTATTTTCTATTCCGTTACTGTACCTGCAGCCTTTTAAAAAGGCGGTTAAAATGCCTGTAGACGCTCACTAATAAATGATAAAAGCCGTTCCACTATTACCTGGAACGGCTTTCCCCAAAAAAAATTAACAATTAAAATTTAAGTACTGACCCCGGGGCTTTGATGCTTACAATAAAAATTATTGCAGAGCCGGAGCCGTTTAATCTTAGGTATAAATTTAGAAGTTTTTAATTAAGAAACACAAATTAATTCGGCAATAAACTACAATTTGTGAAAAAGACATGAAAATTGTGAACTTCATGTCTTTTTTTTACAGAATTTTCGTCAGATAGATTAAAAAACGATCTTCCCGGTAGAAGTTATCAGTGATGCAATACGTACTGCATCAAAAATACGTTCCTCTGTAGTTCCCAATTTTATCAGTGAGTCTTCGTGCGCGTTAACACACATTTCGCAACCATTTACTGCAGAAATAGCCAGGCTCATTAATTCAAAAAATTCTTTTCCAGTAACCGGTTTCATCATCAGTTGCATACGGATGCGGGCGGGTATCTGCGTATATTTTTCCTTTTGGGTAAAATGCCTGAACCTATAGAAAACATTGTTGGATGCCAATAAAGAAGCACATCCCACAGCCTCGGCTATCTCACCAGCATCTGCGCCCTGCTCTTCTGCATACTTTGTAAAAAATACAGTAAGGGGGTTATTGTTGTTGTTTACAGCTGTGCTTAAACCCAATAAAGCACATTCTTTAGCTGTTAAATGGGCAGAGGTAAATGTGCTGGTAAAATTCAGTTTCAGGTCGCGCAGGTAGCGCGATTCGCCTTTTTCAAGCAAGGCGAGGGCTTCGGTTCTGTATTCCTTATCTAATCCAATACTTTGCAGTATTTCCTGGATTACTTCGGTACTTTCGTTCATGTATTTTTGTGCTTAAAGCCGAAAGCCTAAGGCTTAAGGCAAAGTGTGATTAAAATAGCGTTCGGCTTTATGCCCTAAGCTTTCAGCTTATAAAAGTGTATAAAAAATCCCCGCACAAAATCAAAATGTACGGGGAATATGGGACTAACAGGGGTATTAAACGGTAAGGGTTTCCTGACCTTTCTCCCAGTTGCATGGGCAAAGCTCATCAGTTTGTAAACCATCAAGTACACGTAAAACTTCTTTAACGTTACGGCCAACACTCAGGTCGTTAACTGATACCCAACGGATAATGCCGGTAGGATCAATGATAAAAGTAGCACGGTAAGCAATTTTTTCAGTTGGCTCTAATATACCCAGATCTTCCGCCAATGATTTTGAAGTATCGGCAAGCATAGGGAATTTAAGATCGCGCAGGTCATCGTGGTTATTTCTCCAAGCCAAGTGTACAAATTCCGAATCGGTAGAAGCACCAATTAAACGGGTTTCGCGGTCACGGAACTCGCCATAGCTTTTGTTGAACTCAGCAATTTCAGTTGGGCAAACAAAAGTGAAATCCTTTGGCCACCAGAACATTACTGTCCAAACATTATCGTCATTTACCAGGTACTCAGAAGTTAATGTTTCAAACTCTTTACCTTTTTCAAGATTTGTTACAGCAGTTTTAGAAAATTGAGGGAATTTTTGTCCTATCGTTAACATAATAGCTCTTTTTTTATTATTTATGCAAATATAAGTTTTTTAATCACGCCTTCTAATACTATAAATCTATACGATATAGATTTTTTTTATATAGAATGTTAATCATATCATCTTTAACTATTTACCAATAATCACAAAAAATACAGCGCAAAAAGAGGCGACATATAATGATACGTCGCCTCTTGCAAATGATAAATCCCGTTTAAAGTATAAACTTAGTACTCAGGAAATTAGAATCATTTCCATTTACAATCTCATTGATGATATGCTTATTGGTATCGTTCATCTTTGTAGCCACTAATGAGCGGATAGAGAAAGCCCTTAACGCATCATATACAGAAAGTGTACCTTCAGCGCTATCCTTACGGCCCGTAAACGGAAATACATCGGGCCCGCGCTGGCACTGGCTATTGATATTTACCCTGCTTACCAGATTTACAAACGGATCTATCAACGACGATATTTCACTGGCATCATTACTGAATATACTCACCTGCATACCGTGCGGTGAATCTATCTGATAATCAATCGGCTCTTCTATCGATTCAAAAGGGATTACCGGTATCACCGGGCCAAACTGCTCCTCACGGTAAAGCTTCATTTTTTCATTTACAGGATAAACAATAGCCGGGTAAAAGAACGAGGCAAGTGTTTCGCCTCCATTTTCGTTGATAACTTTTGCACCGTTGGCAATCGCGTCATTAACAATGTCCGTTAAATAGTCGGTTTTATTTGCCTCTGGTAGTGGGGTAAGTTTTACATCTCTATCCCATGGCAAACCAAATTTAAGTTTCGATACTTCCTCACTTAGCAATTTCAAAAACTCATCAGCAACATCCTTATGTACAAAAATCACTTTAATAGCTGTACAACGTTGTCCGTTAAATGATAGTGCGCCTAAAACACACTCACTAACAGCCAAATGCAGGTCGGCATTTTTTGTTACAATAGCCGCGTTTTTGGCATCAAGACTAAGTACCGCCCGTAAACGGTTTATTTTAGGATGACGTTTCTTCAGATCATTGGCCACCTTACTTGAGCCAATAAAGGCAAGCACATTAATTTTGCCTGTTTGCATTAAACCCGGGGTAACCACAGCTCCACGGCCGTACACCGTATTAACCACGCCTTTAGGAAACGACTCCTGGAAAGCCCTTAACAGCGGATAATGCAATAGCGTACCATGCTTAGGTGGTTTAAATAAAATGGTATTGCCCATAATGAGGGCGGGTATAAGGGTAGTAAAGGTTTCATTAAGCGGATAGTTAAACGGCCCCATACACAATACCACCCCCAGCGGCGAGCGGCGGATCTGGGCAATTAAGCCCTCGGCCATCTCAAACCGCGACGACTTACGGTCAAGCGCCTTCAAAGCATCAATAGTAGCGTTGATGTATTCAATGGTGCGGTCAAACTCCTTGGCCGAATCGCCGTATGATTTTCCAATCTCCCACATCAGCAGCTTTACCACCAGCGTGCGTTGCTCAATCATTTTGTAAATAAAGCGCTCCATACATTTGATGCGGCCGTCAACGCTCATGGTGGGCCATTCGCCGCGGCCATTATCATAAGCAGCTATGGCAGCCTCAAGGGCATCGTTAGCCTCTACTTCGGTACAAATGGGATATGTACCTATTAACTTACGTACAAATCCGTCGGTTGTAGGAAAACAAACAGGTGAATAAACTTCGCTTACCGGCCCAATCCACTGTTTCATTTCGCCGTTGCAAAGGTATTCCCGCTGGTGCACTTCTTCTATTTGGAATTCGGCCGGTATCTGGCTTTCCTCCACAAATATCGAACTGATCTGGTCTTGAAAACTCATATAAAAATTGGTGTTTGATTTCTATAAAGGTAAAAAAAGCCCGCTTTTATAAGCAAGATTTTTATTCAGATACCCATTATTATCAATTTTTCAATTTAATAGAGCCTCAATTATGATCCTGCTATTTTTATTGAAAGCGATGGACGTAAAAGGGTGCTCCATCAGTAAACCCGGAGAAATCAAGTTTCAATTGCCGCGAAACAACCTGCAGTGAATCATGACATCTTTTTACCTCAAGGTAATGAAACATGGGTTTATAATTACTGTCAATATCATGAATTACACCTTTACCTGAGCGTATGGGCTGATGCGGACCGCCACCGCCGCCTATTACAAGAAAATTTTTGCCTTGTAAATTAAAGTGCTCAAAATTGTGCGAGTGGCCAGAGAGGAAAAGAATGCCCTTTTTTGAATTAACAAAGAGGGGAACAAACTGCTGCTGTACTTTTACTGATGGTGCAACTACCCTGCTATTGGTAAAAGGCGAATGGTGGCAACCAACAATCACAAATTTTATAGCAGCATCATGATCTAATTCATTAATGGTGTGCCTATACCAGTTATCCTGTTTTTCTATTTCCAATGCCGTCATTTTACCGAAATTAGAATTTAGCAAAACCACGGCTACAGAATCTATCTTTTCAATATAGCCTGTTGAACTATGCATTGGAAACCTGTCCTGGAATTTTGCAGCTCCCTTTTTTGCATTGAGCATTAATTCATGATTACCAAGCACGGCATAAACCGGTATATGATACTGGCGGCAACTGCTCAAATACCCATCCATCCTTTTCCACTTACTATCCCGGCAGCCTAATGATACTACGTCGCCAAGTATAAATAAGCTTGAGGGCCGGGCAGCTACAATATCCTGAAAGATGAGTTTAGTTGCTTTTTGATTATGATTTATTTTGCGGATTATTCTTTCAACCAGCAGGGGCTCCTGCGTATCACTGGCAAAAATTATTTTATGATTCTGCTCTTGCGCAAATATTGGAGCGGAAGAGCCTACAATGCTCATCCACAAAATAAATAAACAAAGGCAGCGCAATACCATTAGCAAATGTCTTTAATGCTGTAAGTTACAACATTAAAGACATTTTTATTTATCCGGCAGCACTCCAGGCGTGATGCTGATTATGCCGATTCTTTATACAGCACCATACCGGCGTGATAAAAAACGTCACCGTCAAAATCACCATCGGCTACAAAACCCGAATCGTCTAAATATTCTATATGCTTACCACTTATGTTATAAAAACCTGTGTAAGCGCCTTTTTTATTACCACGAGCTTCAACATAACGACCGTTAGGTAATAACTCATGGCGTATGTAACCATCTTTTGTTACCCAAACGCCTATATGCTGATCTTTCTCCATATTTTAAAATCCTGTTGATGTCGTTAGTTCCTTCCATGCTTCCAGTTCATTTTGAACCAAAGCTATTTTCTGTTGTGCAAACTCATAAGCATCCGCGCCCAGGAATAAATTGAGCGGGGCTTCTGACTCATTGGTTATCCTGATCATGACCGCTGCCGCCTTTTCCGGATCGCCGGCCTGTTGCTTGTCCATATCATTCTGATGCCGGTTTACCGTGTCACGCACATTTTGATAGGCAGCTATCTGATTTTTAGGAACTACAAGCGATCCCTCAGAAAGGAAATTGGTGCGGAAATACCCGGGCATTACAATGGTTACTTTTATGCCAAAGGGTTTAACTTCTGAATGCAAAGCCTCTGAAAAACCATTAACCGCGAATTTAGTAGCACAATAAATCCCGCCGCCTGGTGCTCCTCCGGTAAATCCCCCAACCGACGATATATTAAGGATGTGGCCTGATTGCTGTTCGCGCAGATAAGGTAGTGTTTTGCGGATCACGTTTAAGGAACCAAACACATTTACTTCAAAGTTATCGCGTGCTTCCTGGTCGGTTAACTCCTCAAGGCCGCCAAGCAGACCATATCCTGCGTTATTAACCACCACATCAATTTTACCAAAGGTGCTGATGGTTTTTTCAACGGCTTCCTGCACACTGTCTTCGTTTTTAATATTTACTGCCAGCGGTAAAAACTGTTCGCTGTGATTGTCAACAGCGTTGTTCAGGTCGCTGAGGTTTCTGGAGGTTGCTGCTACACGGTAACCCTCGTTTAATAATTTTTTTACCAGGGTGAGCCCTAATCCTTTAGAGGCACCGGTTACAAACCAAACTTTTTGATTGCTCATTTTATTTTTGTTTTTCAGGTAGATGATTATTTTTATTTACCGGGTTTGCCCGAGCGGCCTTAAAACCAGCTCGTTTACGGTGATATTTCCCGGCTGACTTATAGCATATATCACCGCGTCGGCAATAGCTTCTTCGTCCATTTTAGGCATGCTTTTCAGGTTTCCGTAAAGCGCCTTAATCTTCGGACTGGTAATATCATGGCCCAGTTCTGATTGTGTGGCACCCGGATAAACGGTTGTTACTTTAATGGTTTGGGCTACTTCTTCGCGCAGGGTTTCCATGATCGCCTTTACAGCAAACTTGGTACCGCTGTACACTCCAATTCCCGGCGATGTTTTTAAACCACCCACAGACGAGGTAGTCAGGATATGCCCCTGACCTCTTTGAAGCATGTGTGGTAACACCGCGTTAATGCCATATAATACGCCCTTAATATTAATGTCGATCATTTTATCCCATTCGTCCACATGACCTTCATCAAAAAAAGAGATGGGCATAACGCCGGCGTTGTTCCACAGTACATCGATATGTCCAAACCTGCTAATTGCCTGCTGAATAAGGTTATCCAGGTCGGTACGCTTGCTCACATCCGTTACCACATACATGGCGTTATCTCCCATCCCGTTCACCAAAGACTGTAGTTGATCTTCCCTCCGTGCCGCCAATACTACTTTGGCCCCCAGCCCGGCAAGTTTACGGGCCGCAGCAGCTCCTATACCACTGCTGGCCCCGGTTATCACGATAACTTTATCCTTGATATTTTCCACTATGCGTTTGCTTTTTTGATGTTATAAAAGCTACAATTGATTTTAATTATGCTGCGCGTCATACTCAAAATCGGTTGAGCAGGTAACATCCTGCCATTCGCGGATCTCGTTATGCAGCGTATCCAGCTTGGATAATGCCCGGTTATAGGCATCGCCTCCTAATAGCAAGTACAATGGAGGATTCTCTTCGCCGGCAATTTTAATGATGGATTCAGCTGCCTTTTCCGGATCACCAGCCTGTTCGCCATCCATTTTTAAATATTTGGCATGCAAAGCTCTTACATCCTCATACTCGGCAATTGGATTCGAGGTCATAGCCAGTGAATCGGGCGAAAGGAAACTGGTTCTGAATGCGCCGGGAGCAACTACCGTAACTTTAACACCGAATGGTTTTACATCGGCGGCAAGCACTTCTGATAAGCCCACTACAGCAAATTTGGCAGCGCTGTAAATTGCAAAGCCCGAACCAGGGGCGATACCTGCTATTGATGCTATGTTAATAATATGCCCTGAACGCTGTTTACGCAGATAAGGCATCACATGCCTGATTACGTTAAGCGTTGCAAATACGTTTACATCAAATGCCAGGCGGGTTTCATCATCGTTAAGTTCTTCAATTGCGCCTCCAATACCATAACCGGCATTATTAATAACTACGTCTATTTTGCCAAATGCTTCATGGGTATGCTGCAGGGCCAGTGACACACTGCTTTCGTTAACAAGATCGACTTGTAACGGTAAAAAATTATTATTTGTAGAGCTAACTGCATTAATTAACTCCTGTTGATTTCTGGAGGTGGCAGCAACAAGCTGACCAGCATCCAGTAATTGCTTTACTAAACTGAGTCCAAAACCTTTGGAAGCACCAGTTATAAACCATACTTTTTTGTTGTCCATAATTTGTTCTGATTTGATAGAACAAAATTAAGGTATGGAGGAGGGGTATGCATTACGCTAATCAAACCAATGGTTACAAAATTCAAACATTTTATGAATTTATACCACTTTTAGCTTTTGGCCGGATTAATAAAATACACGGGATTTATAACAAATATAACGAATTGGCTCCGTTAAATCAAACCACCTCAAACATTCCTGAAAGAAGATGGCGTTTGTTGTGTTTGCTTCTTGAAAAAATTATTGAAGTGCGTTGCCTCCTCAAAACCAAGACAATATCCAATCTCGGATATATTCCAGTCGGTATGCCTGAGGAGCGATTTGGCTTCGCTGAGTAGCCGCTCGGCGATGTGGTCTGTAGTAGTTTTACCGGTGGTTTCGCGGATAGCCCGGTTCAGGTGGTTTACGTGTACTGACAGCCGCTGTGCAAAGTCATTAGCCGACCGCAGCGCAAAACGCTGGGCAGGAGTTTCTATCGGAAACTGTCGCTCCAGCAGTTCGGTAAATACGGAAGTAATTCTTGATTTGGCATCAGGGTGCTTGTACACATTTTCTGATGGCTGTGTTTTCAGCGCATAATAGGCAAGCTCGGTAACATAATTGCGAATGAGTTCATATTTAAAATCATATTCGGAGTTGATTTCGTTGAGCATTTTCACAAATAAACCGCTTACATAATCGCTCTGTTCACTGTTTAAGGCATAAACTGGCTTGGCGCCCAGGCTAAACATTGGCAACTCGCTCAGGCCCCCTCTAAACCTTTCTGTAAAAAAGGCCTCGGTAAATATGCAGAAGAACCCTGTACGGTCATCAGACATGCGTTCAAACGTATAAGGCACATTCGGACTAAAAAACATCAGGCTCGTGCCACTAAGCTCAATGCTCTTATCGGCATAATGTATAATGTTATCACCATGCATCAGGCTGATCTTGTAGAAACTCCTGCGACTGTACGTCACTGTTTTAGCATTCGGACCTATACAGTCCTCAATCCTGAAAACATTAAAATGACCCATATTTTGCTGCAGGTTATCGGGCAGCCAGTCAAATTTATTCTTATAAAATTCCTCAAGGGTTTCTGACACCATGATCAAAGTTACAAAATTCAAACTATGACATGCAACAGCATTGACAAAAAAGTGTCATTTTTAACAAAATTTCGCCTTAAAAGCGGTTGTTTTCGGGAGAAAAACAGTGAAAAATTTTCAAAAAACACTCATTTTAACACTTTTTTGTGCGGTTTAACAATTATCGGGCAAAGTGGTACTTGCAAGCGTCTCCGTTCTAATGAGATTGCTTCGTTCCTCGCAATGACATGGAAATGACTTGTTATTCTTGTCGAAGGGTCGCGCGCAGAAGCCCGCCCCACCATGCTTCGACGGAGCTCAGCATGACAGCCGGATCTTTTCGGTATAAAAAAGACACATGTGATGTGCCTCTACATTAACCAAACGTAGAAACACATTACATGTGTCTCAAAATTTTAAGATCAGCCTCTTTTTATTCCCGTTCTTCCAGGTTAGCAGCGGCGGCTTCGTCTAAAAACCACTCTACCTCTCCTGTTATGGAGTCAATAAGCTGGGCCGGGTATTCGTCAATGTCCTCTGCATCTTCCAGTATGTGGTGAACAGCTATAGCTTTTCCTTCGCCATAAACCAGGAACGCGATGTAACGGGCCTCGTTTATAAGAGGGGCATTCAGCGTAATGCGCCACACTTGCTGATCTTCCAGCCAAACTTCTTTTACGCCGGGTTTGGTATCGTGCAATACCGGGGTATGCGGAAATAACGACGCAGTATGCGAGTTATCACCAAGGCCTAGCAATACTAAGTCAAAGCTTGGCTCGTCTTCATCAAAAAAAGCAGCGATTATTTCCCCGTATTTTTGTGCAGCTTCCGCGGGCTCAAATGTGGTATCAACCGCAAAAACATTAGCCGGACTTATCAGCAATGGCTCAAATAACGCTTTTTTGGCCATCAGGTAATTACTGTCTTTATGGTCTTGTGGCACGTTGCGCTCATCACCAAAAAAGAAGAATACCTTAGTCCAATCCAATTGGTCGGCATAAGATGTTGATGCCAGCAGTTCATACAGCTTTTTTGGCGAACTGCCACCCGAAAGGGCCACAGTAAACCTGCTACGCGCACTAATAGACTCCTGTGCAATCTTTACAAAATAATCTGCCAATGCAGTAAGCACTTCATCGGCAGTATTAAAAATATTCAATTTCATATTTTTCAGTTTTGAGTAGTGAGTGGTAAGTTATGGGTTCTATTTAATTTCTTGCTAAAACTCATCACTCAAAACTCACCACTTCAAATTAATGTTTCTTACTATTCACCGGCAAGGTAAACCAGTTAAATCCGTCGCGGGCAATTAATGCTTCGGCAGATTCAGGGCCCCATGAGTCGGCAGAATAGTTAGGGAAATTAAGGCTCTTTTTAGTTTGCCAGGTATTCAATATAGGCATTACCAATTCCCATGCAGCTTCTACCTGGTCGCCACGCATAAACAGGGTCTGGTCACCCAGCATAGTATCCAATATCAGCGTTTCATAAGCTTCCGGAGCCTGATTGGTATAAGTACCTTTATAATCAAACACCATATCAACGGCATTTAGCACCATATCAATTCCGGGACGTTTCGCCTGTACTTGCAACCGGATGCTCATTTCGGGCTGTATGCTGATGATAAGCCTGTTTTGCTGCCAGCTTTCTGCCGATTCAGTTGGGAATACTAAATGCGGTACATCCTTAAACTGAATGGTAATAACCGATGAGGGTTGGTGCAAACGTTTACCTGTACGCAGGTAAAACGGAACACCCTGCCAGCGCCAGTTATCAACAAAGAATTTAATGGCGGCAAAAGTTTCGGTGTTTGAGTCAGGATTAACTTTTGGCTCTTCCCTATATCCGGGAACTTCTTTACCTTTCATCCAACCGCTGCCGTATTGGCCCCTAACGGCCGAATTACGTACATCTTCGGGAGTAAACTTGCGCATTGCCTTTAATACGTCAACCTTGCGGTCGCGCACTTCATCGGCATTAAAGCTAACAGGCGGTTCCATGGCTACGTGGCACAGCAATTGCAGCAGGTGGTTCTGGATCATGTCGCGCATAGCGCCGGATCCATCATAGTAGTCGCCACGATCTTCAACACCCAATTGCTCAGTAACCGAAATTTGCACGTGCTCAATATAGTTACGGTTCCACAATGGCTCCATAATGGAGTTGGCAAAACGGAAAGCCATAATATTCTGAACGGTTTCTTTACCCAGGTAGTGGTCAATACGATAAATCTGGCATTCATCAAAAATGTTCGCCAGCAGTTGGTTAAGCTCTTTAGCCGTTTCCAGGTCATGACCAAATGGTTTCTCAATAATGATCCTTACGCGTTTTTTATCATCGGCCAGTTTAGCTTTTGATATATTGGAGGCAATTATCGGGAAGAAATTCGGGGCCACAGCCAGGTAAAACAATACGTTGGCTTTGGTTTTCCATTCGGCATTGTGTTTTTCAATACGTTTGCCAAACTCCTTGTAAGTTTCAAAATCGTTGGCATCCGATACCTGATAATAGATATTTTTTACAAAGTCGGCCCATTTTTTATCGTCGGTTTTACCGCTGCGCGAAAACTGGTTAATGTCTTTATATAAATTCTCTCTGAATTGCTCGTCGGTAAGTTTGGTACGCCCGGTTCCAATGATCGAAAATTGTTTAGGCATCCAGCCATCTAAAAAAAGATTGTAAAGGGCGGGTGCAATTTTCCGGGAGTTTAAATCTCCGGTACCACCAAAAATGATGAATATGGTAGGATCTGATTTGGTTTGTGTGCTCATTTTGTTTCTGTTGCGTGTTGCGAGGTTTGTGTAAACTGTGTTTTGCGGGATTTCTGTTGCTGGGTTTCATACATGCTGCCCCCGAACCAGGAATCCCGCAACCCAACCCTAACTAACTGGTGCCCATTGTGTATGGAATGTACCCTCTTTACCAATCAGCTCATATGTGTGTGCTCCAAAATAGTCGCGCTGGGCCTGTATAAGGTTTGATGGCATCCTGGCGCTGCGGAAAGCATCAAAATAGCTTAACGATGCAGTATAACCCGGCGCGGCAATACCCGCAGCGATGGTTTTTGATAATACCGTCCTGATACCCGGTACAGTACCCTGAACCAAAGCTTCTACATTAGTATCAAGCAGCAGGTGCTCTAAACCGGCATTTTTTTCGTATGCTTTAAAAATATCGTTCAGGAATTTTGAGCGGATGATACAGCCACCGCGCCAGATCTTAGCTATTTCGCCAAGATGCAGGTCATATTTATACTCTGCCGATGCGTTTGACAACAGGTGCATACCCTGTGCATAGCTGATGATCATGGTGAAGTAAAATGCCTGTTCTAAGGCAGCTACAAATTCCGTTTTATCAACATCAAGTGCAATTGGATCTTTAGCATAGAGGGCAGCCGCTTTTTCGCGCAGCTGTTTGTATTTTGAAAGGTCGCGCATGGCTACCGAAGTATCCACAGTTGGGATAGGTGCCTGCAGGTCCATGGCCACTTGCGATGTCCATTTACCGGTACCTTTAGCGCGGGCTTCGTCCTTAATATCATCTAACAATAAATGATCGGTACCCGGCGCTTTGTATTTGAAAATGTCTTTGGTAATATCCAGCAGGAATGATTGCAGCCTGCCTTCGTTCCACTCGGCAAAAATTTTGCCTATCTCGTCATTGCTTAGTTTTAAGCCTTTTTTCAGTATCTCATAAGTTTCTGCAATTAATTGCATAATACCATACTCAATACCGTTGTGCACCATTTTAACAAAGTGGCCGGATGCACCCGGACCAATATAAGTTACGCAAGGTACGCCATCAACTTTGGCGGCAATAGCTTCAAAAATAGGCTTCATTACGTTGTAAGCCTGCTTGTCGCCACCCGGCATCATGCTCGGGCCACGGCGCGCGCCTTCTTCACCACCAGACACACCCATACCAAAGAAATGCAGGCCTTTAGCTTCCAGTTCTTCCACACGGCGGTTGGTATCGGTAAAGTGCGAGTTACCGCCATCAATCAATATATCGCCTTTTTCAAGCAGCGGGGTAAGTTCTTCAATTACAGCATCTACAATTTTACCGGCCGGAACCAGCATCATGATAGCACGCGGGGTTGTTAAACTTTGTATAAACTCTTTCACGTCGCCAAAACCCTTAGCGGCACGGTCGCCTGCCTCTTCGTTCAATGATGCTACTTTTGCGGCATCCTTATCATGTCCGGCTACGGCAAAACCGTGATCGGCCATGTTCAGCAGCAGGCTGCGGCCCATAACGCCTAAGCCAATCATGCCAAAAGCATATTTATCTGTTGTTGCGCTCATTTTATTGTTTTAATAGTTTATTGGTTTATTGGTTAGCCTCACCTAAACGGCGGAGCCTTCAAGTAATAATCCTCTCCAAAGGAGAGGACTTTAATAGCTTTCCTCCTTTTAAACCCTCTCTTCCGGAGAGGGCAGGGTGAGGCTAAATTTGACTAATGAACACCATTTTCCTTTTTTAGATCTTCTAATATTTTTTTGGTGGTTTCAAAATCTGTGTGCTGGAACGAACGAATACCCAGTTTTTGTGCAGTATTCACAAACATGATCCTGTCGTCAAAATACACGCATTGTTGTGGCGACGCCTGGGCAATGCCCATGGCCAGCTGCCATATACCCGGATCGGGTTTGCGCATTTTCACCTCGCACGATGATACAAAGGCATCAAAACACTCGTGCAGTTTAAATTTTTTAACCCGGTAGTCGTTCAGTTCCTTGCCTTCGTTATTAACAGAAATGATGCGGAAACCGCAATCCTTTTTCCATTGCTTAAGCCAGGCCAGCGTACCGTCCAGCTCAACAGAGCGGGAGTATATGAACTCCTTAAAATCCTCACGCACAAAATCGCGCGGGTGGTTAAATATCACTGTATCCAGGTATTCGTCAAGGGTGATGCTGCCAATTTCATATACGTTAAATATGAAATTGTGCAGCTCATTTACCTCTTCCTGATCAAGCCCAAATTTTTCACACGCGGCCTTGCGCGAATCGCGACCCCAGCCATTGGAGAGCAAGATGCCCCCTACGTCAAAAAATAATATTTTAATGTTAGCGGCTTCCATAAAAGCAATTAGCTTACTTTGCTTTTTTGGTCTTCAATAGCGTTTAACAGTTTTTCGAAAGGCTTATTGAATTTCTCAATGCCTTCATCTTCCAGTTGCTGGGTGATGGCATCCAAGTCAATATCCAAACCTTTTAATTTAGCTAAGGTAGCAGTTGCCTCATCTAAACCTGTCTCTAAAGTATTGGCGGCAATACCATGATCACGGAAAGCGTCGATAGTTTCCAGAGGAACGGTATCAACAGTATCCGGACCAATTAATGCTTCAACGTATTTGGTATCTTTAAATGCAGGGTTTTTGCTGCCGGTACTTGCCCATAATAAACGTTGTGGTTGAGCGCCTTTGGCTGCCAGTTTTTCCCAACGTGTACCGCTGAACACTCTTTTGTAAATTTCGTAAGCCTTTTTAGCAGAAGCGATAGCCACTTCACCAACCAGTGCTTTTTCACCTTTGGCTTCCAGCATAGGGTCAACAATAACATCAATACGGCTTAAGAAAAAGCTGGCTACCGATGAAATATGAGCTATTTCATGACCTGCTGCCAAATGATCTTCTAAACCAGAGATGTAAGCTTCGGTAACCGCTTCGTAACGCTCTAAACCAAAAAGCAGGGTTACGTTGATATTGATGCCTTTAGCAATTGACTGCCTGATAGCGGCTAAACCCGGTTGAGTACCCGGAATTTTGATCATTACGTTTTTGCGGCTAACTTTTTTCCAAAGGTCTTCGGCCTGTTTTGCAGTACCTTCGGTATCTAAAGCTAAGAACGGAGAAACTTCAAGGCTAACATAGCCGTCGGTTCCTTTTGATTCGTCATATACACCTTTAAAAAGGTCTGCAGCTTGTTGAATATCTTTTATAGCTAAGCCGAAAAACAGCTGCTCATTGTCATCAGTAGTTTTTGACAGTTCAACAATATCGTTATCATAATCAGAACTGCTGGTTATGGCTTTTTCAAAGATTGCCGGGTTTGAGGTAACACCTCTTACACCATCTTCGTCAATTAATTTTTTAAGTTTTCCTGAAGCAATGATTTCGCGGTCGATAAAATCAAGCCAAATGCTCTGACCGAAATCATGTATTTGCTTTACATTATTAGTTGCCATATTTAAGTCTGTTTAAGTGTTAAAATTTTATTGTTTCTTTTGATTGAATGTATTGAAAACGGCATCGGAAGAGCCGCTCCATCATTCGTGTTTTTACTTTGGTATTTGTATCAGTTAGGTAAAGTTCTTAAATTATAATGTAAATTTAGTAACCTTAATATCATAGTTTACTTAATATACCTGTTACCTGTATATTAATTGTTTGCTGCCATTAAAATGGTAGGATTATAGCCTATAAAAAGCCCGCTTTCAATAACCCCGGTAATCAATTTTATATCCTTTTCCATGGTAATTCCAATGTCTTCAAATTTGCAATCAAGTATCAGGTTACCGTTCTCCGAAATTATGGATCCGTCCTTGCCTTTTGCCGGGCGCAAAACGATACTGGTAGCGCCCAGTTGCTTTAACTCCTTCTCTACATACAGCAATGCCTGCGGAAACACCTCTATAGGCACCGGAAAGTTGGCACCTAATTTGGTTACTATTTTTGATTCATCAACAATGATATACCGCACGGCGCTTGAGCTAAGCAGCAGCTTTTCTTTAAACATGGCGCCGCCCCTGCCTTTAATTAAACTGTTGTTTGGGTCAACCTCATCGGCCCCGTCAAACAGCCAGTCCGGTTTGTTTTCGTAAAGGGTGGTTAAAGGCACGCCAAGCTTGCTGCAAAACATCGAGATTTCCAGTGAGGTTGGTATCGCCTTTACATCCAGCTTTTCTGCCTTTATACGGTTAGCGATGGCAATTAATGCCAGGTATGATGTTGAGCCCGAGCCAACGCCCAGTGTATCGCCATCTTTTACCTTCGCGGCAATTTCATCGGCTACCTTTTGCTTGCCGGTTATATTAATGATCTTATCAGACCATTCCAGGTCTTTTATTAAACTACTATTCCAATCCATGGAGTTGTGAGTTATAAGTAATGAGTAATGAGTTTCAAGCAGTATAAACCACTCAAAACTCATTACTCAAAACTCAATACTATAACAGCGCTTTAGCTTTTTTAACTACATTATCAACTGTAAAGCCGAAGAATTTGTACAGATCTTCTGCTGGGGCCGATTCACCAAAGGTGGTCATGCCCAGCATATCGCCTTCGTCGGTAGTATATTTGTGCCAGCCCATTGGCGATGCCATTTCAACAGCCAAACGTTTACGGTTTGCCTTAGGCAGTACTTTTTCTTTATAAGCGGCATCCTGTTTTTCAAACAGTTCCCATGACGGCATACTTACCACACGGGTTGAGATGCCTTCGGCTTCCAGTTTTTCCTGCGCCTGCATAATCAATGAAACCTCAGAACCGGTAGCCAGCAGGATCAGGTCAGGGCCTTTGCTGCCTTCTGATACAATGTAAGCCCCTTTTTCAAGGTCAGATGCTTTACCATATTTGTCCTGATCAAGTATTGGCAGCCCCTGGCGGGTGAACACCAACACAACCGGACCTCCTTTGTGCTCAATGGCAGCGCGCCATGCGTAGGCGGTTTCATTAGCATCAGCCGGGCGTATAACGGTAACGTTTGGTATTGCACGCAACGTTGATAAGTGCTCTACAGGCTGGTGAGTTGTGCCATCCTCGCCTAAACCGATACTATCGTGGGTGTAAACAAATATCGGGCTCACTTTCATGATGGCGGCCAACCGGATCGGCGGGCGCATGTAGTCAGCAAATTGCAGGAAGGTTGCACCAAAAGGAATAATACCTTTGGTTAAAACCATGCCATTTAATGCCGAACCCATGGCATGCTCGCGGATACCGAAGTGGAAATTGCGGCCATTCCTGTTTTCGGAAGTAAATGAATCAAACTCTTTCAGGTTGGTTTCTGTTGACGGCGAAAGGTCGGCCGCACCACCAATTAGGTTTGGCAGGTTTGCTGCTATAGCGTTCAATACTTTACCAGACGCCTGACGGGTAGCCATTTTAGGATCAGAGCCTTTAAAGCTTGGCAGTTTATCGGCCCAGCCTGATGGCAATTCGCCTTTAAATGCAGCTTCATACTCGGCAGCCAGTTCAGGATATTTCGCTTTATAGTCGGCAAATAATTTATTCCATTTTTCTTCTTTGCCTTCGCCTTTCGCACCTTTTTCGTTGTAATATTTTATTACCTCGGCAGGTACGTCAAATGATTTTTCAGGATCAAACCCGAAGAATTTTTTAACCAGCTTAATTTCGTCAGGTCCAAGCGGTGAACCGTGTGAACCGGCAGTGCCAGATTTGTTAGGGCTACCATAAGCAATTAATGAACGCACGCGGATCAGTGATGGTTTTTGTGTTTCGGCTTTGGCATTGATCAAGGCAAGCTCCAGTGCATGGGTATCATTCACATCGGCTATTTCCTGTACCTGCCAGCCGTATGCACGGAAACGGGCGCTTACATCTTCGTTAAAAGCAATGTCGGTGCTGCCTTCAATAGATATATGGTTATCATCGTACAAATAGATCAGGTTACCCAACTGTAAATGACCGGCCAGTGAAGCCGCCTCAGAGGTAACACCTTCCATCATATCACCATCGCTGGTGATAGCGTAAATATTATAGTTGAAAAGCTCAAAACCCGGTTTGTTGTAACGTGCGGCTAAGTGTTTTTGTGCTATTGCAAAACCAACACCATTAGCAAAACCCTGGCCCAACGGCCCGGTGGTAACATCCACACCCGGAGCCAAGCCATATTCTGGGTGACCCGCAGTTTTGCTGTGTAACTGGCGGAATTGTTTGATATCATCTAAAGAAAGATCATATCCTGTTAAGTACAAAAAGCTGTACTGCAATATACAGGCGTGACCTGCAGACAAAATAAACCTGTCGCGGTTTGCCCAATCAGGATTTTTAGGATTATAGTTTAAAAATTTTGACCATAAAACGTGGCCCATTGGTGCAAGCGCCATCGCGGTTCCGGGGTGACCTGAATTTGCTTTCTGTACCGCGTCTGCCGATAATACCCGTACGGTGTCTATTGCTAATTTTTCAATGTCTTGTGTATTTTCCATTGTTGTGTCGGTATTGTATAGTTTTAGTTAGTTGATGTTGAATAATTTTATTTGGCAGGTGTTGCCACTTTTCTTTTGGTTTTGCTTTCGGCTTCATTAACCCATAGCCTTGCCCCCCCTTTTATGCCATCGGCATTGGTAACAATTTTCATGTTTTTATCCAGTTTAAAGGTGAGCAGGTCTGAGTTGCCTCCGCCAATATATAAAGTGTCATAATTGAATACAGTTTTTAAAACTTTAAAAACTTTTTGCATCCGTTTATTCCATCTTTCTTTACCTTCTTTTTCAAGGGCTTTTTCGCCTATGTATTTATCGTAAGTGGTATCGGCATCTTTAATAGGATGGTGTGCCAACTCCAAATGCGGCAGTAAATGGCCGTTCATTAACAGGGCGGTACCAAAACCCGTACCCAGGGTTACAACCATTTCAAGGCCCTTGCCCTTTACCACGCCAAGACCCTGCATATCGGCATCGTTAACTACCTGTGTTGGCTTGCCCAATGCTTCGCCCAGCTTTTTGCTCAGGTCAACACCTTCCCATAGTTTGGTATCAAGGTTAGGCGCTGTATGGATAATGCCATTCCGTACATACCCCGGAAAACCTACAGATACCTTATCATACGACGGAAAATTTTTCACCAGTGTTTTAATTGCTTTGATGAGGTTTTCGGGACTTGCCGGCGCGGGTGTTACAATTTTATCGTAGTCCATTTTAAGCTCACCCTTTTTGTTCAGAATGGTGGCTTTAATGTGTGAACCACCAATATCGATGGAGAGGATCTTTAGCGGAGATGGGGTGTTCTTCATTTAATATGGATTTATTGAATTCAGGCCGGCATGCTATCAATTTGATCCCATGATTTTTCCGGGTGCCTAAATATCACATTTTTAATAATATCTGATTGTTAAATGTGTAAAATAACACATAAAGCAAATAAACATTACCAGGGTAAAGTTAGCGTTGCTTTTCGCTTTTCAAACAGAAAATTAAAGTATTTTTACTCAATCATGGCAAAAACACTGCTAATTTGCAATTTTGTTACCAATTTGTTAAAATTTTATGACTTAAATTGTACTTTTCTTTAAAACATTTAAACAATTGGCTTGTTTTCTCCCGATTTGATCATATAATCCTTCCCTTTCCACCTAAAAATGCCTGATGTTTGTTCTGGCAGATTGATCAGGATATTCCATTTACCTTTCTCAAATTGATATTTAACTGTAATTTTCCCGTTGGGGTGAGGGATTTCGCCGCTTATATTTTTCATATCGCCCAAATGCGGCTCAATTTTCACTTTGGCAAAACCAGGCTCATCGCTGTCAACGCCTAATATGGTCCGGTAAAATTCAATATTAGGGCTTGCACCCCAGGCATGACAGTCGGACCGGTTATGTTCCAGGTCAGAGATCTCGGCCCAGGTAGTTAAACCCATATCAATATTTTTGCGCCATATATCAAGCCATTTCAGGTAATCGTTACCCAGCCCTCCTTTTATCAAGGCCTGGTGCAGGTAATATTTAAAATAGATGGTGCATTTGGTAAGCGTAGTATCGGTTAATAGTTTTTTGCATAAAGCGGTTTCGTCCGCTCCGCCGATCATGCCGGTTAACACCGCCAGCGTGTTGGTATGCTGCGAAAACAATTGTTTGTCTTCAGTGTCAGAATACAATTGTCTGCCTGCATCCCAATACCTTTTTTGAATAGTTGCTTTTAGCTGGGTCGCTTTTTCTTTGTACAGCGCCGAGAAAGCCTGCATTCCCATTTTCGCCTCCATTTCGGCAGCCTGATTATAGGCCCACATCAGCTGCAGGTCTAACACCGCCGAATTGCCATTCCTAATGGGCGCCTCGCCAAAATCCCAGCCTTTGTCGTTCACCCAATCAACAAAAGTCCAATAGGGGGTATCTTTTAAGGAACCATCGGCCTGCTGATATTTACTAAAGAATGATAGTACAGCTCTTACCCCTTCCAGCTTGTTTTTTACAAAAGCGCTGTCGGGCCGGTACATCCAGTAATCATGCAGCATACCGATGTACCACAACGAAAAGGTAGAAATAATTTGCGGGGAGAAAGACGGGTGCCGGCTCAGCGTTAACCCTTCTGCAATGCGCGATTGATCCATCTGGTTAATGGCGTTGCGCGCCAGCCTGTCGTCGCCGCTGTTGTAGTATGATACGAGCGCTTGTATCCTGCTGTCACCTACATATTGCAGCTGTTCATAATAAGGACAATCGGTATAGGTTTCACCGGCGCAAAGACGCGCGGTTCGCCAGCCAATGTCCAGCATCTTTTGCATTTCGGGGTTACCGGTTTCCAGCTTCGCATTTAATTGAAACGGATAACCGGTGAATGTGCCATACATATCATCAATAACCAAAGGCTCATTGCCTGTTTTTATTTTTACCTGTATATAGCGATAGGTACGCCAGGCTAGTGTGGTAAAAGTTTGATTAGCCGAGCCGTCGGAAATAATACTATCGCGGCGACCGGCAAATAATTTACCCTCCACATCGTTCCGGTTACCTTTTACAGTGCCTTCGCGGCCAGTTAAACGGGTAAACATAGCCTCGGCATAAGTTAGTTTTACCGATGCGTTTTTGCCTTTACTAAAATTAAGCGTTACAAAGGCATTGGTTAAAAAAGTTTGATCGAGCAATAAGGTAGCCGATGTATTGGCAGGTATAGTTACAGCCGTTTTTACCGCCGGAAAGGATTTGGACACCGTTACCCCTTCCGCTTTGCGAAGCGTCGCTATCCGCTGGTATTTGAGTTCCATTGGGGGCAGTGACGATGGCACCAGCATCCAGCCGAAAGCATTTACGGTGCCTTTGGGATTGCCCGCATCTATTTTAATGGCATTTTTCCACGCGCTATCATCAAAATCCACCGCATCCCATCCTTTGATGGTATTATTCATATTTACCAATTCGCCGGGACCGGCCACATAGTATGGGTGATAGCCAATACCGTTTAAAGGCTGGTAAGCTTTGTCGCGGATACATTTCCAGGTTTTACCAGTGTTAACAATAGCTTCATTAGCTGTATTACCCTGCATAATAAAACCGGTGCGAAGCGAGATCTGCGCTTCGGGGCGGTAATCGCCTTCGTTCCAGACTAATGCTGCTATACTGTTATTGCCGGCTTTCAGATAAGATGCCAGGTCAACCGTTTCATAATTCCAATAGTAGGTATCGCCTCGGGCGGGGCCCAATGATACCAGCGTTTGATTAACATATAACTTATACCGGTTATCGGCCGATACATGAACAATAAAAGAGGTTGGTTTTGTGCTAAGCTGGACATTTTTACGGAAATAATAAACACCGTAATCTTTTTCGGGCTCATCAGGAACGGTGATCCAGGAGGCTTTCCAGTGCCCCTTTAAAAGTTCGGGAGAAATGGTTTGGGAATGGCCGGTTTTTATGATAGACACGCAGGCGACTAACAGGATAAGCTTAAAAAATTTCTTCATTTATAAGGTTTTGTTTACTGTAGTTAGCAGCAGGAGATGATGAATTGAAGCTAAGTTAATTAATTGATTTAGCTTATGCACTATTCAAATTAGTGAATTTGGCTGAAGCCTTTTCTCCTTTGGCGATCCGTCACTTAAATGGGACGGCAATGAATTATCTGTTTTAATTAAAATCATTGCCGTTGGTTTTAGCCAACGGATAAAGAGGGTACATAATCGGCTTTAGCTAAACTCTATTTACTACAAAAATCTGATTTTGCTTATACATTATTTATCTGTAATGCGTATTATTTCATAAATCATCTATCTTTAGATTTTGCTAAACCTAAGGCTATGGACATTTTAACCGTATTGATACTCATCCTGATTGTTTATTTAATAGTGAGCAACAAAACGGATATTAACCGCAAATTGAGCGATCTTGATAATAAAACGGCAGAGCTAAAACGCCTGATTGAACATTTGCGGGTGTCCCGAACACTTGAAGAACAAGTTAAAAAACCGGAAGCGACTAAATCTGCAATCAGCGAAATACCGCAGGTTAAGCCACCCGAAGCACCTGCCAGCAAACCGGAACCACCTGTACCTGCAGAAGTACCACCGATACCTGAATTTGCCAAACCTGAAAATATTGAACGACGGCCTGAAGTTATTACCGATAGCCGCTCAACCATTCACCGACCGGTTAAAACCTCTGATTTTAATCCGCCAAAACCCAGGGAACCGCAGCCATCATTTTTTGAGCGCCACCCTGACCTGGAGAAATTTATCGGCGAAAACCTCATTAACAAAATTGGTATTGCCATATTGGTTTTGGCCATTGGCTATTTTGTAAAATTTGCCATTGATAACGATTGGATTGGCAAGGCCGGCCGCGTAGGGGTTGGCATTGCGTGCGGCGCTATTTTAATAGGTATTGCACACCGCCTGCGTAACAGCTACAAGGCTTTCAGTTCGGTATTGGTTGGTGGCGGCCTGGCGGTATTCTACTTTACCATAACACTAGCATATCACCAGTTCAACTTATTCGGTCAAACAACATCGTTCATTATACTTATTATCATTACTATTTTCGCGGTGGTGCTTTCGCTGCTGTATGACAAGCAGGAGCTTGCCGTTATTGCGCTGGTGGGTGGCTTTGCCAGTCCGTTTATGGTTAGCACCGGCAATGCCAATTATAATGGCCTGTTTATTTACCTGCTCATACTCAATACAGGTTTGCTCATTATTGCTTACTTTAAAGCCTGGCGCATACTCAACATAGTATCCTTTGGCTTTACGGTTATTGTTTTTGCATCCATACTGTATACGCTTACCGCACCAACATACCACACCGGGTTTATTTACGCTACCATTTTTTACTTGTTGTATTTTGCCATTAATGTAGCGCACAACGTTAAGGAGAATAAAAAATTCATCGCTTCAGACTTTAGTATTTTACTCATTAATACCGCGCTTTATTTCGCGGCAGGCTTATACCTGCTTACCGTGATGAAAGACGAGCAATACCGGGGTCTATTTTGCGTGAGTTTGGCGGTGGTGAACCTGGTGCTATCATACATATTATTCCGCAAACGCAAGGTTGATACCAATATACTATACCTGCTTATAGGCATTACGCTCACCTTTATTTCGCTGGCGGCGCCTATACAGCTGCACGGCAACAGCATCACCATTTTCTGGGCATCGGAGGCGCTGCTGCTGTACTGGCTGTACCAAAAATCGGCTATCCAACTTATGAAGCTTACGTCGTTAATATTATGGATAGCCATGTTGCTGAGCCTGTTTATGGATTGGTACCAGATATACAGCTATCACGAAACAAGCCTTACTATTATAGCCAATAAAGGTTTTATCACTACGTTCATCGCGTCTATAAGCTCCTACCTGATATCCGTTCTGATAAGTCGCGATGAAGCCCCGCATTTAAAAGGCATAGCCGTAGACAAACATATTTTCAGCATTGCCGCTCTTGCCCTGCTGTTTTTTAGCGGATTGCTGGAGATAAACCATCAATTTTTGAATCATTACCCAAATACGGCTTTAAACATTTTATACATGATGTTGTATACGCCGGTATTTATTTATGGATACTACCTGGTTTCGCTAAAGGTGTCGGCACTCAATTTCAATGAAAAAATAAGGCTGGGCATTTTAATGGTTTGCATCACGGTTTACTTGGCCCTAACTCCGCAGTTTTTTGACCTGCAAAGGCTCATGTTGGAGCAGCAAAAACCGTCCGCAAGTCATTTTGCTGCCCATTGGATAGGCGCCATATTTATTGCTTTGCTGTTTTACCGCATCATACGCTTGTGCCAAAAAACCTTAGATACCGGAATGAAGACACTGTTCACCTGGATAATAAGCGCGGCGGTGGTGGTGTTTTTAAGTTTGGAATTGAGCTTAGCGAGTAACTTATTGTTTTACAGCAAAACCTATTCTATTGACCGGGTGGAGACGGTTTATATCAAAACCGGGCTGCCTATACTGTGGGGCCTGTTATCCTTCGCGCTGATGTGGCTGGGTATGCGCCATAAATTAAGGGTGATGCGTATTGTATCGTTAAGCCTGTTTTCGTTAACGTTGCTGAAATTATTTTTGTTCGATATTAATAACATACCCGTGGCCGGGAAAATCGCGGCGTTCTTTTGCCTCGGTGTTTTATTGCTTATTATATCGTTCATGTACCAAAAGGTTAAAAAAATTATTGTTAATGATGAAGCAAAGCCTGCTGATGACCAAGCCAAACCCCAGGATGAGTAAAATTACCTGCATTACCTTACTGCTTTGCGCGCTTATGTTACCGGCATTGGCGCAAAAGAATTTTAAATACCAGGCCGTGCTGCCCAGGGTTGAAGTTACCGGCTTTTACCGTATTAGTTTACAGCCTGCATTAGTAGCTAAAGTCAAAGCCGATCTGTCCGACATCCGGATAGCCGATGCCAAAGGCAATTTTATTCCCTATATACCTGCGGGCAGCCTGCCTCAAAAAGACCAGAAAAGCTTTGTTGTTTTTAACCAGGTTGATGCGCCGCTAAGCTCCGACACCGGAACAACCTTTATTGTAGAAAACAAAACCGGCCTGGTCCTTGACCGCCTCTGGATAAAGCTGCAAAACACAGCCGTACAGCGCAAAGTGAACTTAGTGGGCAGCGATGACCTGAAACAGTGGTTCGCCATACAGGAAGACATCCCCCTGCAAGAGGCTGTAGCCAACAGCGAAGGTACTTATATGCAGTCGCTGGCTTTCCCGGCCAGCAGTTACCGTTACCTCAAAATTTTGGTGAACGATAAAAACAAAACACCCATCAAATTTTTGCAGGCCGGTGTATATACCGAATATGCAGCTTCGCTCAATTACATCCGGATTTTGCCGGTACAACTTGCCCGGGTTGATAGCAATAAAACCACCTATGTTACTATAAAGCTTAATGATCATTACCAGGTAAATAAACTGCATATCGACATCACATCGCCAAAGTATTTTAAGCGGGATGTGGAGATATATCAGATCAATAACAAAGAAAAACAACTGCTTGCGGAGACAGCGCTCAACTCAGCCAAAGCTACCGACCTGCTCCTATCTGCCAAAACCGAAGAGTTACTATTGCAAATTAACAACGGCGATAACCCGCCGCTGACAATCAAAGGCGTTGATGCTTATCAGTCGGATGAGTCATTGATCAGCTACCTGGATAGTAAGGAAACCTACCACCTGCTGGCAGGAGATTCATCGGTGCAGGCCCCCGAATATGACCTTAAATTTTTTGCCGACAGTATTCGGGACAATACCCCGCAGATAAGCCATGGGGATGTGCAGCAAAACACCGCCTATCAAATCAAACAAGCCAAACCCGACCGTGATTATACCTTGTTTATTTGGATTGCCATTATCGTTGCTGCAGGCTTGCTGCTTTTCCTTACTTTAAAAATGACTAAAGAAGTGGGTAAAAAGGCTGGGAAGGAATAGCTGGCAAAGACTCACCCGACCATCGCTGCGCTCGGTCACCTTCTCTACGCCTGCGGCGCAAAGAGGGCGCTTGAAAGTTTAATTTCAATTGTCATCCTGAGCGTAGCGAAGGATCTGTTAGTGAACTATGCATTTTATAGAATAGATGCTTCACTACGTTCAGCATGACAATTCTCTTCTTTACCCTCTTTGCGCCGCAGGCGTAGGAGGGTCGTCCAGCGAAGCGCAGACGGGGTGAGTCTACCCGCGTTTACGTCCTTACACTCAAAATATCATGCACCGCGTGTTCGGCTTTTTCAAACTGGAAGGTAAAGCCAGAATCGAGCAGGCGTTTTGGTTTTACCCAGCGACTTTTCAGTATCAGTTCGGGCTCGGTACCTATAACCCTGGCTCCTATATCCAACAGCCACTCGGGGGCGGGCAAACCGAAAGGCATGCCATAAGTTTTGCGGATGGTATGCATCATATCAGTATTTTTTACTGCTACAGGCGCAGTACAGTTAAATATGCCCTCCATCTCCGGGTGATCAAGCAACCATTGCGTACTGCGGGCTACATCATGCTCATGCACCCATGCCATGTACTGCTGCCCATCGCCCTGCTGGCCGCCCATACCCAGCCTCACGAGGTTAAGCAGGCGCGGAAAAACACTATCACTACGGCCAAGTACAATACCCATGCGCAGGGCAATTTTACGGGTATGCGGTGTTTCGCTGCTCAGAAAAACACTTTCCCATATATTACAAACATCAATAGAAAAACCGTAGCCAATTTCGCCGGTTTCTTCATCCTGCGGGTGGTCTTCGGCATGGCGGTATATGGTAGCAGATGTAACATTGATCCACAGTTTTGGCGGGTTTGCCATTTTATTGATCGCATGCCCCAGCAGCTCAGTGGGCAGCACCCGTGAGGTAATAATTTCGGCTTTGTTTTTTTCGGTATAGCGGCAGTTTACATTTTTACCGCAAAGGTTTATCAGCATATCGGCACCGGTTAGCTGTACGGTCCAGCCGTTTTCGGTTTTACCGTCCCATACTACAGTCCGAATATTGTCAACAGCTTTGGCCGGTTTGCGGGCCAGGATAATAATTTCATTGGCTTTGTCTTTATAATATTTTGCCAGTACAGTACCCAGGTAGCCATTGCCGCCGGCAAGTACAATTTTTTTGTAAGGTTTCATTAGTTCAGGTTGGTGATAAGTGCCAATAAAATAATACGGTATATAACCCAGGTTATGGTGAGCGTCCAGCCCAGGTCAAGCAGCTTTGTACGACGGATGTGTTCCAACAGCATTAACCCGGCAACCCCCATAAAACAACAGGCATATACATCAGACCCTAATTTGAACCAATGGTTTATTGCCAGCGGAATTAAAAGCAGCAAACTCCCGCCGAAAGAAATAGTCATCATATTGCCCAGGTAAGTCCATGTTTGACGGCGGTCCCAAAAGGTCATTATTGTTCCCTGGAAAATGATCTGTCCGCCGCATATCATATACTCACGGTAAGGGCCGCCCAGGGGTATGAGCCCGGTAAGCAGGTGTGCATAAGCCGTAAGTATATACCCTGTACAAAACCAGGTGAACAGCAGGTAGGCTACGCGGTAATGTTTTTTAAATGTAGGCTGATAAGTAAAATTCGCCTCGTCTTTAGCCGGCGGAATAATAACGCGCCTGTTATATGATATAAAGGCGTAAACTTTGCTCATGAACCACACAAAAGGCTTAAATGCGAACAGCGGCGCGAAAACCGGCCAGGCATTACCAATTATTTTAAACAGGCTTTTTATACCGTAGGTTACCTCACCGCTTTTAAGATTTACAAGCGCAATTTCGTTCACTGCGCGCTGGTGGTCATATACCGGACAGGCGCCTGCTGCCACATGCTGATAGGCAGTGCGGCCGTCATGATCAAGCATACCGGTTTTTACAAAGGCTTTGGTGTACACACTGCACATGGGGCATTCTACGTCGAAAAGTACCACATGATCTTTTAGCGTTTTCATACTTTATTAATTATGTTATCGTAATTCAACAACACAAAATTACTATTTATTTTGAATTTTCAATAATTATTGAAAATATAATTTAAAAAGGAAGATTTGTAATAAAATGCCCTCTGGGTTCTCTGTATCGTTCGCGATTGCGTCGTCCCTCGAAATGACATGGAGACGGTCTGTCACCCTGAGCGCCGTCGAAGGGTCGAGCGCAGAGGCCTTTGCCACCATCTTCGACGGAGCTCAGCGTGACACCTCTTTCTTATGTTGTCAGAAATAACAAGCAAAACATGTCATTGCGAGGAGGTACGACAAAGCAATCGCGAATTATGAAGATTAGTTTTTGATGTGATTGCCCACGCGCGACTCACCCGATCTGTGCTTCGCTGACCACCCTCCTACGCCTGCGGCGCAAAGAGGGTGGGAGGATTAAAATAAATAAAAACGCGTCATTGCGAGGCGCGAAGCAATCTCTACATAGGCAGGTTCAAATGCCTGTTCGCGCTGTATAGTATATAGATTGTTTCGTGCCTCGCAATGGCGCAGGATAATAAATTTACTGCAGATTTTCTCCCCCCTTTTGCAATTCCCAATAATCTTAATAACTTTGGCAACCAAAGTACTTTCATGAAAGAAAAAGACGTTCACGCCGAAATCAGTTCCATCCGCGATTTGATGGAGCGCTCGGCCAAGTTTATTTCCCTAAGCGGCCTGTCGGGTATTATGGCCGGCATTTACGCGCTAATTGGCGCGGGCGCAGGCTATCAGCTAATCCACCAGGCAAACGACGGCATCGTTAACCGCAATGATACTACGCTCATAGCCGAACTATTTATGCTGGCATTTGCCGTACTTTTTCTGTCCATCGGCACCGCCATTTGGTTGTCCTTTAAAAAATCAAAGAAAAACGGACAGCCCTTTTGGGGAACCATCAGTAAACGGCTAGTGGTTAATATGGCTATACCGCTGGTAAGCGGCGGGCTATTCACCTTTATATTGATACTTCACGGGCATTATGGCATTGTAGCCTCATCAACACTTATATTTTATGGGCTTTCCCTGATAGCCGCCAGTCACTATACTTATTCGGATGTGAAGGGTTTGGGGATATTGCAGATTTTATTAGGTTTGCTGGCCGCATTGATACCGGGCTTCGGATTAATTTTCTGGGCCGTAGGATTTGGCGCGCTGCATATTATTTATGGCACTGTGATGCACTTTAAATACGATTCGTGAAAATATCGTTAGACCAGTTTGATAAAGCATTTGAAAACCGCATACGCCTGCAAATCATGAGCGTACTGGTGGCTAATGAAAGCTACGACTTTAATTCGCTTAAAGAACTGCTTGACCTTACCGATGGCAACCTGGCATCGCACCTTAAAGCATTAGAAAAAGAAGAATACATGCAGGTGCAAAAAAGCTTTATCGGCCGTAAACCCAACACCCGTTACCTGGTGACAGAAAAAGGCCGGGCTGCCTTTAAACTACACCTGCAGGCACTGGAAAACCTTATTAAACAGCAAAAAAAGTAATCGTTACTTCCCGCTCATCTGCGTCAGCATAAAATCAAGTGCGGCCTTATCGGGCAATGGCTTTGCTGCAGGTTTCTCGCTTAATATCATGATCTGGTTATCATGCGTGTTGTAGGCAGGCCATACGACTAAGCCTTTGACATTGGGGTTACCTGTTTTAGCAAAGTTTGTCCAATACGCCGACATTACTGTTGCCAGCTCTTGATCAACCGGCTGCCACGGTCGGTTTAGGAATTTAAGGTTGTCATAAGCATAGGCTACCTCGCCGGTATGAAAAGCACCATACTTCACAAAATCTGCAGTGGCTGGCAATCGACGCGTGAAACGATAAACATAAACTTTCGAGCGCCCTTTTTCACTTTGCACATTAGCCCAGGTATAATTCTGTGTGCCGAATATCTGGTCGCGGCTTATCCTTATCTGCGAGGTTGCAGCTTCTTCGTCTGTTCCGGCGGGGTAAAGTGACAGGAACGTATTGGCATTAACTCCGTATTGCGCCGATATCTGCTTTTTATAATCTTCCGCGTTTTTTAGCTTCCCCACAAAGGCGTCATCCTCGTTCCAGCCGGTAAGCAGTGGAACGTCGTTTTCTTCATTATCGGCAAAAATTTGGGCGATTGATTTGGGCAGTACATAACCATCAATAATAGGTCTGCATTGCGATTTATTAACCAATTCTGAAGCCGGCTTATTTCTCATCTCGGCAATAGAATTTACACCTATGGTTTTGACCACCTTTTCGCCATCTTGCTCGGCCTGTTGTAAAGTTGTACTACCGAATGGGCCTGTAATAAAACTGGCGCCGCTTTCGGCAATGGCTTTTTGAAACAGTCCTTTTCCAAGCGGCGAAGCCACCAGGCAGTTCACACTCATAGATCCTGCCGATTGCCCGGCAATGGTAATATTTCCCGGATCGCCGCCAAAGGCCGCTATGTTTTGCTTAATCCATTTAAGTGCAGCCAGCTGATCCATCAAGCCATAATTACCCGATGCATTATGGCCCGATTCTTTACTAAGCTCAGGATGAGCAAAAAACCCGAATATCCCTACCCGGTAATTAATCACCACAAAAACCACCCCTTTTTTAGCAGTAGCTTCCCCGTCATAAATAGGCACTGCTGCCCCGCCTGATGAAAAACCACCGCCGTATATGTAAACCAGAACAGGCCTTTTTTCTGCGGATGATCTGGCTCCCGTCCACACATTCAGGTAAAGGCAATCTTCGCTGATAGGTTCATAGGGGATCAGAAACTCACGCGTGTAAACGCCAAACTCGTCGGGCTTACCCTGCATAGGGCTGGCTGAAAACGTGGTGCATTGTTTAACACCATCCCAGGGTTGTACCGGCTGCGGCGCCTTCCAACGCAGGTCGCCCATCGGGGGAGCCGCAAAGGGTATCCCCTTAAATATATGTACATCGCCCGTAACATTGGTACTGCCCGAAACGAGCCCTGCATCGGTTTTAACTACGGCCAGCTCACTTTTTTGAGCATGGGCCAAAGTGCAGTACAACAACATTACAGCTAATATCAAGCAGCTTTTCATTTGAATAGGTTAATGAGTTATTATAGGTCCATTTATGGTTTAACACCTGCTTTTTTGTATTTAGCAGTACGGGCATCATTGATAACACCTTTCCAGTTAAGCCCGAAGCCAAAATCGTACGTATTCCCCTGGTCATCGGTATAACATTTCATATCATGAGGCACATCTTCAAATTGCTCCTCCACAGTTTTCATATCAGCAGGCATTTGAAGCGGCAATAAAGCCGATGGCTCGCTGTTGCCAGTAAGCAGATCAAGCGTGGCTTGCCCCTGTACACCAAAATCAACGAGGATGGCATCGGCGCTTTTTTCAAATTCCGAAAACACCATCGGGTTACTCATATCAACTGAAACAATTACCGGTTTACCTTTCATTTTGGCATAAGTATCTGTGATCATACCCCAATCTGTAGTATTGATAGCAGTGGCCGATTTCCCTTTATAAGAACGATTGGTAAATTTCTCTAACGGGTCGCCGCCGGCTATACTTGTGGCACGTGCGTCATTAGCGGTGTATGGGCCGTATTGCAAACTGATCGGTACATATCCGGTTCCGCCGTTTTTGGCATCATCACTATTGTAACCGCCACCACTGTTAGGGCTTCTGACGAATATCAGGGCGTAATCGGCCTCCTCTGGATTTTCGGTAACTTTAAAATATTTCTTTACTGTTTCTATATTAACAGGGTATTCCAATTTCTCGGGTGTTTCCATTCCCAGGAAATTTCTGCCGGCCGGGGTAAATTGCTTTGGAACATACACCGTTTTATTTTTGGTAAGCGGTAGTACATTCCCCTTGTTTTTAAGCATCACAATTGATTTCAGCTGCGCCTGATAACCAGCGTTCATAAATTCAGGATTGCCTACAATACTTTTGGACGCTTCGGGATCCAGGTACGGGTTTTCAAACAAGCCTGTCCGGAAAATATTTCGCAGCAACCTTACGGCCGACTGCTCAAACCGCGCCCGCATAAAAGTTTCGCCATGTTCTTTAACACCCATCTGGTAAGCGGCAACCACAGGGGCAACCTCATTGTTACCGCCAAACTGGTCAACCCCGGCCATCAATATCTTATAATGCCGTTGCGCTATAGAAAGGCCCTCAACACCCCACGACTTGCCCGACAGAAACTGATCAACTGCGGTTTCATCGCCCGTCACCAGCCAGTCGGTACATACCACACCGTCAAACTTGTATTTCTTTCTTAAAAGATCGTTGATAATGTAGGAGTTATAATTATTGGCCACATTCTCCTTGTTTTTGGTATCCTGGTTAAAGGAGATGGTATAATATGGCATTACTGATGCCGCCATTCCTGTTTTACCATTCAGCTTAAAAGCGCCTTCGGTAAACGGAATTAGATGCTGCTTAAAGTTATTGCCCGGATAAACGGCATATTTACCATATCCATAATGCGCATCGCGGCCACCCTCGCCCGCTCCGCCACCGGGCCAGTGTTTTACCATGGCATTTACACTACCATAGCCCCAGCCACCATTAATTTCCTTATCACCAGCCGAAGTTTGAAAACCATCGATATAGCCACGCGCCATATCTGCAGATAACTGTGGATCTTCGCCAAACGTTCCGCTCACACGTGCCCAGCGAGGCTCGGTGGCAATATCAACCTGCGGCGATAGCGCGGTAGCAATACCCAGGGCACGATACTCCAATGCTGCTATATGCCCGAAGTTTTCAACCACTTTAGGATCAAATGTAGCGGCAAACCCCAACGAGCCGGGCCACATGGAAATAGCCCCGCCCGCACCGGCATTATATTCGGCAGTAGCAACAGTACCATGCCGCGGGTCAGAACTGTTATTGTTCGGGATACCTAAACCCAGGCCCTCTACAAAAGCCTGCGCCTTGTTATTCCACTGCGCTGCAATTTCAGGGCTTTGTACCGATGTGATAAGCACGTGGCGCACATTGTCTTTTTCCAGAAATTGCTTTTGCTGATCAGAAAGATCATACGGGTTGGCACCGCTTTCGGCAAACTTTTTGCCTCCATAAGTCCCGGCGAACGGGCCGGCGGGGGCGGCTGGTATGGGCTGGTGTTTACTGTAGAGCATTAACCCCGCAATTTGCTCCACGCTCATTTTGGTTGCCAGGTCCTTTGCCCGTACATCAACAGGCAGGCGCCAGTCTTCATATTTGTCCAGCTTGCCGTTTTTGTTGAGGTCTTTAAAAGCCAGACCATCAACAGTTAAAATTTTCACCCCCGAAGTAGTGGAATACCCCAGGCTTTGCCCGCCAGTGTTGGCAACAAAAACAACATCGCCCGACTTTTTTTCGGTCCATTTGGTTTGGGCCATCGCTACTGTTGCAGGCAGCAGGGATAGCAGCGCTATAAATTTAAACTGGTTTGCCATAAGGTTTATAGTAATTGGTTTATATAAAGTTGCTGATTAATTAATGCCTGTGCAAAGTTTTTACCTAATGCACAGGCTTTTATTTTTTTGGTTGGCTGAGTTTACTTTAACTTCAATTCGTTAATAGCTTGCTCGGGTACCAGGGCCTTGTTTACTTTTTCAACAGTGATATCCTTCGCCAGTTTAAACGACGCTGCTTCCGCAATCGTTCTTGATGATGAACCTATCTTTACCTCATACTTACCCGCATCAGCTATCCACGATTCTTTGCTGGTATAAAACGAGGCCAGGTCGGCTGCCTTAATTACAAAGCTCATGGTTTGCGACTGGCCGGGGGCAAGCAGCTTTGTTTTACCAAAAGCTTTCAACTCATCTTCGGGTTTATCCAGATCTTTTTTAGGCGCAGCCAGATACAATTGCACCACTTCTTTACCAGCCACATCACCTGTATTTTTAACGGTTACGGTAGCCGTAATGCTGCCAACAAAATTGGGGGCGCTTAACTTGAGGTTACTAAATGTAAAGCTGGTGTATGACAGACCATAACCAAACTCATAGGCCGGCTTAATCTTTGCCGCGTCATAATAGCGGTACCCAACATAAATACCTTCTTCGTAAACTACCTTTTCCGGCTTGTCTTCAGGTGTGCCGGGGAAATTATTAGCCGATGGCACATCCTTATAATCAACCGGGAAGGTAGTAGCAAGTTTACCGGATGGGTTCACCTTCCCGCTCAGTACATCGGCAATGGCGTTACCGGCTTCCAGACCCGGCTGCCAGGCCAGCAGAATTCCGTCTACCCCATCACGCCAGCTGGTCACTTCAATTACACCGCCAATATTCAGTACAACTATCACCTTTTTGCCTTTCGCGTGGAACGCGTCGGCAATAGTTTTGATCATTGCTTTTTCTGCCGCGGATAAATAGTAATCGTTATCAAGCTTCCGGTCTGCGCCCTCGCCAGCATTTCTGCCTATGGTAATCAGGGCAGCATCGGCGTCATTGGCTTCATCGGCAATAATGTCGGTAATATCCTTTTCGGGGATTGGAGCCGGATGGTCGAAAAAGTTTTTAGGCTTCGGTTGTTTCAGCTTCATATCGGCCAGGTAATCGGTATAGCTTTTAGACAGTTTTTCCTGCAGCTTATAGCTGGCATTTTCTAAACCCTGCATTAATGATATGGTATATGCTTTGTTCACGTCTCCACTGCCTGTACCGCCCGCGATAATATTATAGGAGGTATTGCCAAACACTGCAACCCTTTTTGCCGCGGCAAGCGGCAAAGCGTGATCATCATTTTTAAGTAACACCATGCCCTGCGCGGCGGCCTCACGGGCAACTTTGGCATGGCCGGTCAAATCGGGCTTATCAGAATATTTATATTTAGTGAACGAGGGTGATTTAATAATAATGTTCAAAATCCGCTCCACATTGGCATTAAGCTGGGCGATACTCAGCGTACCCTTTTTTACGGCTGCCACAATAGCCTCCGACTGACTTGGGCTGCCGGGCATAATCAGGTCGTTGCCTGCCTTCATTTGCGCCACCGGGTCTACACCGCCAAACCAGTCGGTCATTACAAAACCTTTCAGTCCCCATTCCTTTTTTAGGATGGTAGTAAGCAGATCGTGTCTTTGCGAAGTAAAGGTGCCGTTCAGTTTGTTATATGATGACATTACCGTCCACGGTTGTGATTTTTTCACAGCTATTTCAAACCCTCTTAAATACAACTCACGCATAGCCCTTTCGCTCACTACTGTATTGATACTGTTGCGGTTGGTTTCCTGGTTATTGGCAGCATAGTGTTTAATAGATGTGCCCACACCGTTTGATTGTATGCCGCGTACTATGGCTGCGGTCATGTCGCCGGCCACCAGCGGATCTTCTGAGTAATATTCAAAATTACGGCCACCCAGCGGGTTGCGGTGTATATTTAATCCCGGGGCTAGCAATATGTCAACTCCATATTCGCGCACCTCGTTGCCAAAGGCTACACCTACCCGGTTCACCAGTTCGGTATCCCAGCTGGAGGCCAGCAGTGTAGCAACCGGAAAAGCGGTAGCATAATAGGTTTTTGATTTGTCTCCATTCCTGACAGGTTCAATACGTAAACCGGCAGGGCCGTCAGATACCGTCATTGATGGTATGCCCAAACGAGCGATACCATGGGTACGCCCCGCCGCGCCGGGAACTTTCTCGGGTATGTTATAAGCATCCGGGTCAGATGGTGGCAGTTTAAAGCCGCCAATATCAATTGCCTCTGGCTTTTTACCTTTTTCGGGCGGTGGCATGCCGGGCATTTTAAAACCCATGCCTACAACCAGTTTTGATTTTTCTTCTAATGTTAAAGCAGCTATAATCTGTTTTACATTGTTGGCACGCAATTGCGGCGCCTGTTGTTTGCCTTGGGCGTGTACCGTTGATTGAAAACTTACGGCAGAACACATCAATACAATAGCAACATTTAATTTGTAGCTAATTCTCATGTTTAATTTAATAAGGGTATTAAATACTGTTGGTTATAAATGGCTTATTAACAGCGCTTAATTTTATTGTGTCAATAATACACAATAGTAAATATTAACTTTTGAAATTGCAAATATTGTTCTCTTCCCAACAGCCGAAAACAGGTCTTCTTTTCTAAAAAATCATCCGCAGCTAATGCTAAAACCTTTTTTAAAACTTCAATTAGTTTTTTTATTTAACATTTAAATCGTTAATCTTGAGTTGGTATTTCCGGATACTTCCATTGAACCAATAAAACGTTAACGTGGCATTGTTAAACGTTAACCTATGAACCAAATTAAACAAGCAGAAAATATTTGCTGCTGTTTTTAACATGAATTGTATTGTATGAACAGGACTAAAGTGGCTATACTCGGCGCAGGTTTTATTACCGACATCCACATCGAATCATATCATCGTTTTATACCCGAGGCCGAAGTGGTTGCCGTGTATGCCCGCAACCCCGATAAAGCAAAAGCATTTGCCGAAAAGTACCACATACCACAGTGGTATAATGATATCGACCAACTGATAGCCGAGTCGGGCTGCGAAGTGGTTGATATCTGCCTGCCCAATTACCTGCATGCCGATGCTACTATCAGGGCCGCCAAAGCAGGTAAACATATCATTATTGAAAAACCGCTTGCCGTAACGCTTGAAGAAGCCGACGAAATGATTGCCGTTTGCAGGGCTAACAACGTAAAGCTGATGTATGCCGAAGAACTATGTTTCGCCCCCAAATATGAACGGGCAAGGCAATTGGTAAATGATGGCGCTGTTGGCGACCTGTTTATGCTGAAACAAGGCGAAAAACATTCCGGTCCGCATACTGACTGGTTTTACGACATCAATTTTTCTGGTGGCGGTGTTATTATGGATATGGGTTGCCATGCCCTGGGCTGGTTCAGATGGATGCTTAATAACGCCAAAGTGACCAGTGTTTACGCTACGATGGATACCGTATTTCATAAAGAACGAACAAAAGGCGAAGATAATTCGGTAATGATCATAGAGTTTGAGAATGGGGTAACCGCAGTAGCCGAAAATAGCTGGGCCAAGCATGGCGGCATGGACGACCGCTGTGAAATATATGGCACAGGGGGCGTAATTTATGCCGATCTCTTCATGGGAAATGCCGCCGTTACCTACAGCCGCGAGGGATATGGCTACGCGATGGAAAAGGCCGATACCAGTAAAGGCTGGAGTTTTACCATTTTTGAGGAAGCCTTTAACCAGGGCTACCCGCATGAACTTAAACATTTTATTGATTGTGTACGCAACGATAAAACCCCACTGGTAACCGGCGAAGATGGCAGGGCTGTACTCGAGATCATTTACGCGGCTTATGCTTCGGCTGGAGCCGGAAAAAAGATTGCCTTACCATTTTCGGCTAAAGTTGCTAAACCCATTGACCTTTGGTTAGATCATAAATAAACAGGATGAACATACACAGATATAGCACCTATGATGCACTGTCGACCGCGGTGGCTGATATTGTTTTACAACAGGTAGAACAAAAGCCCGACTCTCTGATCTGTTTCCCTTCGGGCGAATCACCAACGGGAGTGCTCAGGCACCTGGTAAAATACGCAGAGGAAAACAAAGTTGATTTTAGCAGCACGCATTTTGTTGCCCTTGACGAATGGGTGGGCATGGACAAGAACAATGAGGGGAGCTGCAGTTATTATCTCAATAAACATTTCTTCTCGCAATTGGATTTATCGCCAACGCAGGTGCGCTTTTTTGACGCGACTGCTAATGACCTTGATAAGGAATGTCAAAAAATGAATGACTACATCAGCCGATTTGGCGGCTTGGATATGATGATTGTTGGCATTGGTATGAATGGTCATATTGGCCTTAACGAACCGGGTACCCATTTTGAAACTTACGCGCATCATTCCGGATTAGATACTGTTACCATTGATGTAGCGCAAAAATACTTTAACCAGCAAACACATTTAACAAAAGGTATTACCCTGGGGCTGCGCCATCTGTCTGAAGCAAAAATCCCTGTTTTAATTGCGAGCGGTGCAAAAAAAGCAGAAATCATAAAACAAGCCCTAATGGGAGAGGTTACTACTGATCTGCCAGCCTCCATCTTCCAGACGCTGCCAAACGCACAGATATTTTTGGATGATGCAGCTGCCGGAGGATTGCATGAGTAGCATATCAATATAGATACAAACTATATATTAAATTATTTGAATAGTTTATATAGATAATTATAAATATTATGCAGGAACATTCAAAAGCCGATCCACAAACAACCGGTAACTTAAGCTACGATGCCATAGTAATAGGCTCGGGCATTAGCGGAGGATGGGCCGCTAAAGAACTGTGCGAGCAGGGTTTAAAAACACTTGTACTTGAACGCGGCCGAAATGTGGAGCACAATAAGGACTATCCCACTGCCACCATGGACCCGTGGCAATTTAAACATCGCGGAGCCATGACCAAAGCTTTTCTAAACGAGAACCCGCTCATAAGCAGGGCGGCAGGCTTTGGTGAAGATGACGCCCACTTTTTTATAAAAGATAAGGACCACCCCTATATACAGGAAAAACCGTTCGACTGGATACGCGGGTACCAGGTTGGCGGCAAATCGCTTATATGGGGACGTGCCTGCCAGCGCTGGAGCAAATATGAATTTGAAAACCCCGCGCGCTTTGGTTATGGCCTGGCCTGGCCCATTAGCTATGACGATGTTGCACCGTGGTATTCGCACGTAGAGAAATTCATAGGCGTATGCGGCAATAAAGATGGCATTGAGGCCATGCCCGATGGCGAATTTCTGCCCCCGTTTGATATGAACTGCGTACAGGAGGTTATCAGTAAAAAAGTAAGCGAAAACTATCCCGACCGTCACCTGGTGCACGCACGCTGGGCGCATATCACCAAACCAAATCAAATTCACATTGACCAGGGGCGCTCCAAATGCCAGGCACGCAACCTGTGTATGCGCGGGTGTCCGTTCGGCGGTTATTTTAGCTCGGTAAGTTCTACCATACCCTGGGCAAAAAAAACAGGCAACCTCACCGTCAGGCCATTCTCTGTAGTACATTCTATTATTTATGACGAAAAGCTGGGTAAGGCTACCGGCGTTAAGGTTATTGACACCAACACCAAAGAGGTGATAGAATACAAGGCCAGGATCATTTTTATGAATGCTTCGGCGCTTAATACAACCCTTATCCTGCTCAATTCCACATCTGCACGGTTCCCTAATGGCTTGGGTAATGATAATGGTTTGTTAGGCAAATATGTGGCTTTCCAGAACTACCGTGCTTCGGTAACGGCCACCATGGATGGCTTTTTAGATAAGTATTATTTCGGCCGAAACCCAACTGAGCTTATCCTCGCCAACTATCGTAACCTGCACAAGCAGGAAACCGATTATAAAGGAGGCTTTACCACGTTCATGGGTGCATACCGCGCCCAGCGACCTTCTGAAACAGCGAACGGAGAAATTGGTGGCGAATACAAAGATTCACTTACCGAGCCTGGTGGCTGGCAGGTGTACATGTACCTGCAGGGCGAAACCGTACCCAAAGAAACCAATCATGTACGCCTGAGCAAAGACCAAAAAGACCAGTGGGGTATCCCGCTCTTGGTCACTTCGGTTGAGTATGATGATAATGATGAGCGCATGATACAGGATTTTTTAACCCAAACTGGCGAAATGATGGAAAAGGCAGGGTGTAAAAATATTGAGAAGCACGAAAACAAGCAGGCTCCCGGACTGGATATTCATGAAATGGGCGGTGTACGCATGGGTAAAGACCCTAAAACATCTTTATTAAATAAATGGAACCAGCTGCACCTGTGTAAAAATGTTTTTGTTACTGATGGAGCCTGCATGACCACCACCGGTAACCAAAGCCCTTCTATATTATACATGGCTTTAACAGCA
Source organism: Mucilaginibacter sabulilitoris (assembly GCF_034262375.1). NCBI lineage: Bacteria > Pseudomonadati > Bacteroidota > Sphingobacteriia > Sphingobacteriales > Sphingobacteriaceae > Mucilaginibacter > Mucilaginibacter sabulilitoris. The sequence continues at coordinate 1,176,390 of NZ_CP139558.1, read as the reverse complement.
CGCGCTGCTACCTATGCGGTAAGTGAAATAAAAAAGGGCAACTTATAAGCCGATTATTCAAAAATCAACAAGACCAAATATGATGAACAGAACATTTTTAATACTCTTAACCGCTATCACAATTGGGGGTTGCAATTCAGCGGCCAAAAAGGATAGCGCTGCCAGTGATACCACTGCTGCTGCCACACCAGCGGCAGCAGATAGCAGCAATGCGTTTGTACCTATGTTTGATGGTAAAACCACCAAAGGCTGGCATACCTACGGTAAAGATTCTGTGGGCGGTGCATGGAAAGCCGAAGATGGTGCACTACACCTGGATGCATCAAAAAAGGGCGACTGGCAAACCAAAAACGGCGGCGATATTGTGAGCGATCAAGAGTACGAAAACTTTGACTTTAAAGTAGAATGGAAAATATCAAGAGCCGGTAACAGTGGTATTATGTTTTATGTAAAGGAAGATCCCGCCAAATACCAATATGCCTGGTACACCGGGCCGGAATGCCAGGTGGCCGACAATGATGAGAATGAAGACGGTAAACTGATTAAACACCAGGCCGGCGATCTGTACGATTTAATGTCGATTTCAAAAAAAGTAGTGAAACCGGCGGGCCAATGGAACCAGGTGGAGATTGTAGCTAATAAAGGCAAACTGGATATTACCATCAACAACGAACATGTACTTTCAACCACACTTTGGGACGACGCCTGGAAAAAGCTGGTAGCAGGCAGCAAATTTAAAGAATGGCCAGACTTTGGCACATTTAAAAGCGGCCGCATTGCGTTGCAGGACCACGGCGCCGATGTGTGGTTCAGGAATATAGAGATCAAGAAGCTTTAAGTATTGTAATGTTAGGTTAAAAGCAGACTTACGAAGTTTTAAAACTTCGTAAGTCTTTATATCTATTAGCATTCTTATTTCCCAAAAGCAAGCCACAATACGTGCCCTACCCACAATAAGACATTAGAGTACACGCCCGCCAGTACATCATCCATCATCACGCCGGCCCCTCCGCCCAGGTCTTCCATTTTGCGGATCCCCAGCGGTTTTATAATATCAAAAAAACGGAATAACACCAAGCCAGCCAGCAGAAAGTAGATGTTGACGGGTATAAATAGCATAGTAATCAGCATACCAGCCACCTCGTCAATTACCACACGCGAGCTGTCTTCGCCCCAATCCGGTTCAACTTTATTGCTTACATATATACCCAGCAGCGTTATTACAACCGTAATTACAAATAAATACCAGGGATTTTGCAGGGCCGGGTTTTGCCACAATAAATAAATAAACCCGCAGGTAACAATGGCTGCATAAGTACCGCCCCCTTTTAAAAACCCGATACCAAATATGGAGGCTATTATTTTATTGATGTTCATTTGTTCAATGGTTCACTTATTGGGAATGTTGGATAAAAATTTCCCCGGTCCCCTCTCGAGAGGAGATTCGCACAAGGTTCGGTTTTACCTTTCGCCTTTAACCTTATTGTTTATCCAGTACATCTTCGGCTGCCTCAGCTACTTCGGGTTTGATGGTGTGCCTTTTGGGAAAGTTAAACAACCAAGAAGTTAATACCGGGATAATGAATAAAGATACCGTGAATATAGAGGTAATTATATCAGTCTTCTCACTCTCCAGCATTTTGGAAACAGGTGCCTCCGGGTAAAAATGTACATATATTGAAGAGGATAGTTTAATACCTAAAACGCCGATCACTATAAAAGCAACAGTCTCTAAAAAAGTGAATTTTTCCATCAGCCTAACAAAGGTCTGGGCTACAAAACGCATGGCCAGTATGCCTATAAATACGCCTATGTAAATTAAAACTATGTGATCAGTAAAAGCTACCGCTGCAAATACGTTATCAATAGAAAAGGCAAGGTCCATTAGTTCTACCAAAGCTACAGTTGACCAAAAAACACCAAATACCCCTACCGTAGAGCGGTAAAGCCAGTTTTTATTCTTGTCAACCGATTCCTCTCCTCCATCGCCATTAGCAGCCTGAATTTTACCTTTAAAATAGTTGAAAGCAAGGTACAGCAGGTATAAACCACCAATAGGTTTTAACCACCATATTTTCACCAGCCAGGCTGCTAAAAACAAACAAATACCACGCAATACATAAGCACCGATGATACCGTACCGGAGTGCTTTTTTACGCTGATGAGGTGGCAAATCAAGCACCATGGTGGCCAGTACCGCTGCATTATCAACAGATAATAAACTTTCAATAACTATTAAGTTTAAGATAACAAGCAAACCCGCTTTAATGTCGGGGCCTAAAATTGTATGTAAAAAATCCATATTACAGGTAAGGAATTAATGTCAGGTTAAATAAACTAAATTAAATCGGTATTCAGCATGCTTTTTAAAATATTGGCTTGTACGTCAACATTGCTGATATTTTCGAGGAAACTAATATCCGATATCTTTTTATAATTATCGGCCAAAAGGTTACTGATCTCCTGTGGCATATATGACTTCATGGCCGCGGCGTTGCCTTCCAGCTTGTCGTTCTTATCTTTCAGCTCATGCATCAGCTTCTCTTTTTTCGACAGGTTATTTGAAAAATCAATATTGGCTATTTTAGTTATATCCAGAAACACAAACAAACTGTCTGCCGGATAGTAAATAAAATAACGGCTATCATCTACAAACTTATATACCTCTGCCACGTGGGTACCTGATTTTAGGCCGCAATAGAATTCTGTTTTAAAATCATATTTACAAAGTATACCCATCAGTTTCCGCTGAATAGTAGCATATTCGTCGGTGTACACATCCTTGTTAGTGTAGGCCGTTATCTCCTCCATCAATTCGGGTGTAATGGTATAAAAAAAATCGGCCGCAAACCTTGAGCTAAAGGCGTTGATATTTTTTGACAAGGGGTTATCTGTTGAATTGTCTGACAGCACCTGGAACAGTTTGCGCAACGAAAGATTGATCTTTAAAGCCTGCCGTTGTTTTTCGAGGTTAAAATTGGCCTCGGTGTAAAACGGATCGTTCAGCTTATCAATCATTTCATTATTAATCTGTATCTCGTCAAAAAGGAGGCTTACATTAGTCTCGTTATTCTTTTTAATTTTCCGGAGCAGATCGATCAGGCTTTGGGTAAACTGCAGGTGAAACAGATCAAGCTTGTTGATGTCGAGTTCGGGGTTGGTTTCAAAAAGCTTATGAATAACCTGGCTGCGCAGGTATATTTTATAGACCACATCGTCGCCAAAAAAAACAGAAAGCAATTGTAGCTTACTGAGCATTCTGTTCGACTGATTTAAAATATTTAACCGGCTTTCATCCATCAACGGGCGACCTCTTGCTTTTTGATTAAATACAAATTTACGAAATAATATGCCTTGCTCAAATCTACCGGTGAGAGCCCCCTCTAAATCTCCCCCAAGAGGGGAGACTTTAAAAATCATTTCAAAGCCCTCTCCTTTGGAGAGGGTTGGGTGAGGACTCTACCCGTTAGTTACCGTTTTTTTCAGTTCGGTTTCGAGGTTTTGCAGTTCGGTGTTGAGGGTTTTGCGGTTGGCAGTACCTTCATCATGTATGCGTTTTACCTCGGTGAGGGTTTCAATAAGCGACGCGGTTGTTTTCTTCAATGTATCAAGAGATACAACTGTTTTCTCATTCTCGCGGGCAACATCGATACTGTTTTGTTTTAGCAGTTCGGCGTTCTTTTGCAGAATTGTATTTGTAGTATCGGATATTTTTTTCTGCATTTCCACGTTTTCCTTTTGCCTGTTAAGCGCAACGGCTATGGTAAGCTGATTTTTCCAAACCGGGATAGTGGTTGATACGATTGACTGTGCTTTTTCGGCAATGGTGGTGTTATTGCTTTGCACTATGCGTATTTGTGCCAGCGACTGCATCATGATAAACCGCACTACCTTTAAATCGGCCAGACGTTTGTCCAAACGGTTTACAAAATCGCGCATATCGGCAATTTCATAATCGTTATAGGCCGATGGATTGGCATCCATCTGAGCCAGTTGCTCATTCAGTTCGTTGTATTTTAACTGGCCCGATATCAGGAGCTCTTCCATTTGGTGGATGTAGCCAACATTACTGTCGAACATGGTTTGCAGCGAACTATTATCTTTTAAAGAGTTAACCCTGCCAGCCTTGATCTTGTTAGTGATCTTATCAATGTTGTTGATCACGGTATCGTACTTCTGAAAAAGTTTTTTGGTATCAACAACCAGCTTTTTCATAAAAGGGATATGTGATATAAATGAAGTGAACGCGTTTTGGTTCAGCTCATCTACGTCAATATAATTGAGTTCGGTAAGCAGTTCATTAATAAGTCCGCCAACTTCACCAGAGTTATAGGTACGTACCGATGTGAGGAAGTTGTTACTGTATTTCTCCATTGATGCCTGAACATCCGTACCATAATTCAGTATAGAGTTAACATCCTTCGGATCAAGCGCCTTTGCTACTTCGCTATATTTTTTCACCTCGTCAGATGTGATATTGGCAAGGTCAACGTTACCTTCCTTATCAACCTTAACAGGGGTTGTAACCGAATTTACCGGGGTTATGTCCAAATTAACCGGGGTTATATTTAGCTCATTATTATTTGGTGTGCCTTCCATGATTTCATTAAGTTTTAAGTATTGAATTGTGAGTGATGAGTTGTGAGTTTTTGTCTGAACCTTAATTTTTCAAGTTAAATGAAAAGCTCAAAACTCATCACTCAAAACCCTTCACTATTCCCTATAAATAATTTTGCGTAACCGTTTTAACCGTTTCTTCCAGTTTCCTGTCGCGGGTTGGTTCGCCGATGGCGTTAAATTTCCATTCGCCGTTCTTTTTGTAAAATACACCCATTACCATAGATACGTGGCCTGCAAAATCTTTGCTGTTCGCAATATCATAAGTAGCAAATATTTCATTTACGCGGGTTGGCGACCCTTCATAAATACGGATAGAAGCAAACGGGATAGTTCCGAAATCCTGCCCGCGGAAGCTGTTAAGCACAAAGGCTACATAACTTACCGAACTGCTCAAACCGCCAAAATCAACGGTGATCACTTCATTGTCCAGCCCGTCGTTACCGGCCATATCTCCGGTGAGGTCATCGCCGCTGTGTTTTACTGCTCCGTCCTTTGATTTCAGATGGCCAAAATAAACCACATCAACCAATTGCTTGTTATCATCATATAACGCACAGCTGGCGTCAAGGTCAACCGCTTCTTTTGTGGTACCAAAGCCAAACATGCCTTTCTTTTCAATAGCGCCCCAGTTTATACCAACACAAACGTTCAATAATTTACTGCCGTTACTTTTTTCAAGACTGATACGCTGTCCTTTTTGAAGATTGATTGCCATAACGTTTTATTGGTATTTAGTTAAATAATCCTGTAAGCCACCTTTCATACCTGCGCCTACGGCTTCAAACTTCCAGTTGTTATCTTTTTTATAGATGCGGCCAAATTCAACGGCTGTTTCTATCGAAAAATCCTCTTCTAGTTCGTATTTTAAAATATCGGCGCCGGTACCCGCATCAAATATCCGGATGAAAGAATTGCGCACCTGGCCAAAATTCTGCTTGCGGGCCTCGGCCTCATGTATGGTTACCACGATGCATATTTCAGATACTTTACTATCCACTCGCGACAGATCAACCTTTATTTGCTCATCGTCGCCATCGCCTGCACCGGTAAGGTTATCACCTGTATGTTCAACCGAGCCATCAGGCGATTTCAGGTTGTTATAAAAAACAAAATATTCGTCGGCTATTATTTTTTTATTATCGCCGAGTATAAAAACAGAAGCGTCAAGGTCAAAGGCGCTGCCTGTTGAAGAACTATTGGTATCCCATCCGAGGCCAATGGTAAATTTAGGTGCGTTAATGCTTTCCCGCTGGCCTTTTTGCAAGTTAATTGCCATGTTGAATTAATTTATGATTGTTTAAAAATAGGTTTTCTTTAATAAAGTTCAGGTTGTTTGTATATGCTTCAATGGTATGGTACCCGTTACCCAGCGCCATATCATAAAGCAAGTTTATAAAATCATAAGTTTGATCCTGTATAAAAATACAAAAACTATCAAAATCGTAATTTAAAATGTATTTAACTATACGGGTATTGATGCTAAAATTATTGCCTTTGATAATACTATCCAGATCAAATATATTTTTTACCTGGTGGTAGTTTAAGTGGTTTTCAATATTAGGGTGAATGGCTTTATTAACCAATTCGGCAAAATACAGCATAAATATATCATTACCGAGGCCATAAGCATCAACCATTTTCATGATCATACGTTCGTGGCTGCCAGTGATTTTTATATCGTCAAGAAATACGAGTGTTTTGCCGGCGAGGAAATCCTTGTCAATATGAAACGAGTCGTTACCAATCAGGGTCATCCTTTGTTCAGCATCCAGTTCACCGTAATCTTCTTTATAGGTTATGGTGCGGTGCACCTTTGTTTCCTGCACAACGGGGTAACCATGCTGTGCCAGCCAACGGTTTAGGCGGGCAACAAACCAGTTTTTCATAGCAAAGGTAGCTGTCGGAATAAAGGAGTACGGGCTTGAAATAACCACGATTTGCTCTTTAATTGGCGTTACCGCTAAATGCTGCCTGATAAAACCATCGGCCAGGTGTGTACCAAAACTTTTTGCAACGTCGTCGTCGCCAAATTTAAAACGGCTGTAATCATCAGGATTAAAACCGAATTTGACCGCGTTATCAACGTGATGTAATGAGTAGGTAGTGTTCATTCACTTATTAATGCTAAAATGGATTGGTTGTTTGAGTTGATCAGCAAACTTTTTATGCCTGCCGCGTTTGCACCTCCTATATCGGCCTTAGGGTTGTCGCCTATGTGGATAATGCCACCTAAAGTTATATCTTTTTCTTTATTGATCTGTTTAATGTTTTGCAGCATCAGGCTAAAAAAGGCAGGGTTTGGTTTTGACATCCCTACCTCGTCTGAGTACAGCTGAAAATCAAAGTATTTGTCGAGCTTTAATTCAGCCAGCACCTTTCTTAATGTTGCTCCTTTAATAAACCCGGTGTTGCTTAACAAACTAAACGTGCTGCCACCTTTTTGTTTTAGATGATCAAGCACCTCAATTGTTACAGGTGAATAAACAACTGGCATGTAATCAAATACCAACGCCTCCATATCAGCATAAAGCTTAGTCTTATCTACATCATTCAGGTTCAGCTGGTTATCATTAATGAGGCTTATTACCATCAGGTTCATCTCGTCCGAATCGATATTTTTACCGGTACTTTCATTTACAGCATTGCACATGAGGTCAACCACGCGAAAAGCTTTGGCTACCTCATCAATACTTTTACTCGAGGGATTAAAATCGCGGTGAAATATCCGGCTGCGCTCTGCCTTAAAACCAGGGTTTGATTTTATAAGTGTAAGCCAGAGATCAAAGGAATAGTGGTGGTAATAGGGCATGGACTAAGTAGTTGGTTGTACGTAATACGTTTTAAGTTGTACGTTTTGAATACTTGTTGCGTCGCTACATTTTAAACCTACAACGTATAACTTAAAACGTACAACCCCAATCAGTACTGTTTAAGCAATTCTAAAAAGTTATCGGTATTGTGCGGTTCGCCTATGGCACGAAATTTCCAGGTGCCGTCTTTCCGGTAAACTTCGGCAAAGGTCATGGAGCACATACTGTTGTAGGTAGCATCGCCCGATAGACTGAATTTGGCTATTTCCTTACCATGGTTATCCACTGCGCGGATAAAGGCATTTTCTACCATGCCAAAGTGCTGGTTGTTTTTACGCCCCTGGTATATAGCCACAATAAAGAGTATACGATCAACTCTGGGGTCGAGCGAATCAAGCTTTACAATGATCTGCTCGTCATCACCATCACCGGCCCCGGTGCGGTTATCGCCGGTAAGCCATATATGGCCCGATGGATGCTTCATGGAGTTAAAATATACCACATCGCCCTCGTATAAACTTACTGTGTTGCCGTTTGGCTTTTGGTAGGTGCGCCCCCTGTCGGCCACCTTTCCGTTTTTATCCAACAGGAAGGCTATAGCATCCAGATCATACTCCGCCTCCTCGCCCCCGCTAAATAATTTCCCTAAAAAACCGCCGCCGCTCTTCTTTACGTCCCAGCCCAAACCTATAGTTACCGACGACAGATCGAAACTTTCGCCTTTATCATTTTTACGCAAGTCAATTGTTTGACCTTTTACTAAGTTAATTGCCATTGTTGTGTTTGTTTATTGCCTCACCCTGCCCTTTCCAAAGGAGAGGGTTCTAAAGCTTTGTTTTAAAGCATCCCCTTTAGGGGACGGGAGGGGCTTCTTGTTTATTTAATAATCTGCCCTTTAAAATATTTACTTAAAAAAAAGGCCAGATCCTCTTTATAACCTACACCTGACGCTTCAAACTTCCAGGCACCATTGCGGCGGTATAGCCTGCCAAACTCAATAGCGGTTTCAATGGAAAAATCTTCGCCCAGTTCATATTTACATACCTCGCTGCCGGTAAGTTCATCAATAATGCGGATGTAGGAATCACGAACCTGGCCAAAGTTTTGCCTGCGTGGCTGTGCCTCATGTATGGTCACCACAAATAGTATCTCCTGTATTTTAGGATCTACTTTAGTTAAATCAACGTTGATGGATTCATCATCACCACCATCGCTGTTACCCCCCGACGGATCATCGCCAGTGTGATGAACCGATGCATCGGGAGAGTCGACATTATTATAAAAAACAAAAAATTCATCTTCCGGTACAAACTTGTTGGCATCTATCATAATTGCCGATACATCCAGGTCAAAATCGTAACCTGTACCTTCGTTGGGGTTCCAGCCCAAGCCAATTGTCATTTTTGATAAGCCGAGATCTATTTTTTGTCCCTTTTGTAGATTGATAGCCATGTTAAAAGTATTTTATTAAAAACTTGCATACCGCTATAATATTGCAGCGACACTTTTGTTTTAGCTGTTACCTGATATTTTAAATATTAAACTAAGATATACTCTTTTTCACTTACAGCAGATAAAATATCGTAACAAAGATGAGGATACTCCTGAAGCAAAGGGAACCTCACCTTCCTGCTGATTATCAGTATATTTATATAAAGTATTATCGTATGGCAGAATTAGGAATCACAACAAACACGCAATTGGTGAGCGCATACATTCAAAAACTCGGGGAGCCAACCGCTGCCATTGTTGAAGCTTTACGACAAATTATTTTGAGTACCGACCCCGAAATAGCTGAAGAAATAAAGTGGAACGCTCCGAGCTTTTTTTATACCGGACCAATGAAGCCGTTTAATCCTAAAGAATATAAAAGGCATATCATAGTAATGAACCTGCATAAACGCATTTTACTTGTTTTACCAAGCGGTGTAAAGCTTAACGACGCCAGCGGATTATTAGAAGGCGGTTACTCAGATGGACGCAGACTTGTAAATATCACCGGTATGGCTGATGTTATACAAAAAGAACCTCTGCTGAGGGCAACTGTAAAGGAATGGTTGAAAGTGACAAAAAAAGAATATTCCCAAGATTAGGGTTTATCCATTTATTTATTGTCCCTTTATCACGGCTACCCGCTGAAACAGATTTGGTGATTGTTTTACCCTGTATAATTTGTTTGTAATCAGTAACCCGTTTCAGTGAATTAAACCAGGCTTCCTGCAAAAGCTGTGTAATATATACCTGGGGAAAATCTTTTATACTTTGAACAGCGATATAACGGTATGGATGGTCACCGGTGAGCATTTTTTCCGGATCGGCAAGCTCATCGCCTTTATAAAACCCAAAACGGATATTATTACTTGTTTTGCCGATAGTAACCGAACAAAAACTGTGTTTCACTTTTTCTGTCGGCGACCAGTAAAAAATAATGCTGTCATTATTATCAAAAATCAGTTCATTGGCTTGTGGATGCAGGTCCCACACAAATTTGCACAGCCACCTTACAATGTCCTGCATACTGGCAGAAAAAGGGGATAAAAATTTAAACATGTCGGTTTGCTCTTCTTTTGACATATTTACAGGGGATTTATTGATACTTAAAGATAGGTATTTAAACCAATTAGTCAAATAAATTTACCGATAGTTAATTCCATATACAAAGAAAAGCGAGCCGCTTAAAATCTCACGCACTCATAATAATATTCCGGTTCATACTACAGCAAGCGGCGTTGATCCCCAAAAGCTTTTTCACGCTCATTCTGGATTGTTAAAATGCTATAATAATTTTTGCAATATGTCTGAAAATCACTATCGTCGCACCGCCTAATTACTTAACACTATAAATGAAACTTAAACCTTTCTTAACAATACTGCCTGCGTTTTTGTTGATTATTCTGGTATTGCAAAGTTGCGTGTCAAAACAGCCCGGCAGCTGGAAAAATGACCAGATAGCTGAAAAAGACCGCAAAGAATTCCATAAACTCAATGATGAGCTGTTTAAACAACTGAAAGTAAATGATGAAAAACAGTTGGAGAATATCATGTCAAAAGAATTTATTGAAACCCCTCATAAGGAACGAAAAATTGAATTGGTGAGTAACAGGGCAAAAACTGACAATTATAGCCTGCTTGATGAATATTACGTAATAAACCGTTATAAAGATGCCGACACTATAAAAACCGGCACAAAGGGATTAAACAGTTATACCCTGAATTATCCGGCATAACCAATGAAATGTATATGGCATTTTTTGTACCGAAGGGTATAGATATTGCCAATAAATATATGATAACGGCTATTTACTGTAAATATAATTATGGATGGAAACTTGGCGCACTAACGGTAAACCGTTACACCATAAATGGCAAAACAGGTCCTGAGCTTCTGAAACAAGCTAAGGAGTTTTATGATAAAGGCTATTTGATAGATGCATTGAATACTACCGAATCGGCTTTATATTGTAACAGCCCCAGCGATGTATGGAAATATGACCACCTCAATGGAATAAGGGATTTATATGACGAGCTATCGAAGGTGGTTAGTGAACAATATAGATTTCCGATTTCTATTAAACAGGTTGCTACTCATCCCCGCATTATAAGGATATTTAATCAAACCACTCCTGATGGTGATTTTCCTATGATTTACTATTTATCATCTATCAAACTGAAAGATACTACAGCCATCAGACAGGAAAATAATAACATCCGGAGAGCAATCAACCAAACCTTGCCCGGCATTGATCAGGATAAAAAATATGTATTATACTCTGCATTTAATGAACTGCCAACCGGCAAAAAAACGGTTGAACATATTGATATGCCCGCAAAGCTTAAATAAAATTAAGTTGCCGGGAGATAAAGAAAACCATCATCCGGCTTTATCGCCGCTAATTATTTTGGAGATAATTCCCCGCTCTGCGCCGGCATCAGCAATAAGCACACCGCCTATGTGTAATACAATAAATATCACTACATAATAAAGCGATTGTATGTGAACAAGTGCCATATTGTGTTTCAGGCTTTCAGGTCCGTTTTGTACCATAAATCCGGTAAACAGCGATACAGCCAGCAGGGTATAGAAAACAATATATATCCATCCCTTAAATTTATCCTTAGGTGATGTTTTTTTAGAGAATGGGCTTTTATAAGCTACGCCTTGTATAGCAAGCAACCCCATCCTGAGCACATAAAGGCCAATCATGGTATAACCGGCCCATACATGCCAGCGCCACATGGGTTTCCTTACCGCTTTGCCTATCAGCGCGGCATCTTTAGTGTTTATCTGCGTGCCCGATTTACTCAAATTTTGCTGGATAATTTCGCCCATGTGGTCTTTGTTCATCCATCCTATACGTAAAAAGACAGTAAGTAATATAAATAATACGGTAAATGCAATTGCCCAGTGAATGAGCCGGTGAGCAAGGTTGAACCTTTTTTCTCTCATGAATAACTAAATTTTGAATGTTTTATTTATACAACGTTGGCACCAGCCATGGGGTTGTCTTCGACACAGCGTTCAAAGGTAAGATTTTTGTTACCCTGTTGGATGGCTGTGTACTTAATAAGCACCCTGCTTACTATCCAAACTTTTTATAAACGCAATGATATTATGGCTTTCTTTCGTGGTGAGGTTAAGCTTGTCAAAGGGCAGGGTTTGGTTGTCAATCTTCATACCCAGGCCTGTTCCGCCGCCTTTGTTGTAAAAATCCATTACCTGTTCAAGAGTGGTAAACGCACCATTGTGCATATATGGCGCGGTGCGTGAGGCGTTACGTACTGTGGTAACCTTAAAAGCGTTTTTAAACGATGGCGTTTGCACAATATCATACCGGCCCCGGTCACCATCAATAACATGCGCTTCTGCAGAGCGTGGTACGCCAATTACTTCGCTTTCCATCTTGACAAACCGGGGAGGGAAAGTACCATTAAAAAGGGGCATATAATGACAGGTGCCGCATTTTGCCTTCCCCATGAACAGGTTAAAGCCGTTTATCTCACCCCGGTTCATAGCCAGCTTATTTCCCCGCATATAGGTATCAAACCGGCTGTTTATTGCAGTTAAACTACGCACATAAACGCCAAGCGCGCTCCGCACTTCAAGTGTATCAATACCGGTGCGCGCTTTTACCGGGTATGCGCCGGTGAACAATTGTCGGTAGGTTTTATTTTGCCATAACCGTTTAGCCGCGCCAGCCAGAGAGCCATGCATTTCGTCTTTATTTTGTACTACGTTGCTTACCTGGTCTTCCAGGGTATTTGCTCGCAGGTCATAAAATTGTGCTGGCTGCAGGGCAGCGTTAAGTAAAGTCGGAGTATTGCGCCTGAGCGGTTGTTTGCTGCCGATGATGGTATTTTTGGCGAGCCCATCAGCAAAAGCCTTTTCAGGCTGATGGCAGGAACGGCAGCTCCTTGTACCGGTACCCGACAATATAGGATCTGAGAACAATATTTTACCCAGTTCAATTTTTTTTGCCGTAGTCGCGGAAGTAGCATCTGCCGCATACGCATTTACATCAAAAGCATCAGGGTCAAAGAGTGTTTCGGCATCCTGGCGCAACAGGCGATTGTACCTGATCACATGAATTTTTAAATGTTGCTCCAGTTGCGTAATGCTGCGAGTTATAGGGTTACCATAACCGGTAATAAATTCGGCCCGGTTAAAGGCATTAAATCCTTCATTTTTTTTCAGGTAACCAATGGCTGCATCTAACTGCAATGTCAGCTGTTTTGCCCGCGGGTCGCCCGCTCCATAATGGCTCATTACAACTTTAAGGCTTTGCAGGCTCTCAGCGCTTTCGGTCATGCTTTTTTGCGTAAGCGGATCATCAAAACCTGTAATGCCCAGTGTTAATATCCTGAACACTTCCAGCTTTGCAGCATCAAATACCTGCCAGTCAAAAATATCAATGTTGCCAAAGTAGGTTTTATATTTGTTACAGCCATTCTGCAATATCCGGAGCTGCTGCAGCATATCTTTTTTATGGCCGGCATCATATTTAGGGAACAGGTACCCTTCCATTACCTGCAACCCTGCGGGTTCAAATACCTGTATGCTGCCCATTTCCACTTCGGGTACCGGGGCACCATTTACCGCCCTTGTTGTTGCAGGGTCAAAATACTCGGCTGCCCATTCCAGCTTTTTATATCGGAGGCGTGCCTGCAAAAATAATTGCTGCAGTTGCTTTTCGTCGGGCTTGCTGCTTTCTACTGCCGGTTGCAGCTTATCATTTAAAAATGCCGAAAAATCATTTACCTGTGCCAATAAAGCTTGCTCAATCGCTTTTTCAGGAGTTTGCTTTTCCTCTCCACTGGAGAAAAGCGCATAACCTGCGATGGATATTAATACAATCAGTATAAAAGCAATTCTCTTCATTCAAAATATCAAGGCCCCAAAACTTAAAGACCGGATAAAAAATACAGGGACAGCTCATAAAAGCTGTCCCCTGGTTTTATATTTTATGAGCAATTGTTCCTGGCGGGAACAATGCTATTTTATTTACTTCGATCTTAAAAATTAAACGCGTTTAGCATTGGACTGGCGTTTTTGTCGCGGTCTGTTAATGGCTGTAAACTCCACCTTTTTTCGATGAACGACAGGATACTTACGGTTTCATACTGGGTATGGTCAACATATCCTTTTTTGGCAAATGGTGAAATGATAATAGCAGGCACTCGTGTTCCCGGACCCCATTTTTTATCAATTACCGGCGGCGCCACATGATCCCAGAAACCACCGTTTTCATCATATGTAATGATAATTACGGCATCCTTGCCATTTGGCCCGTTAAGTACATCATTTATTAATTCAACCGTATGGCTTTCACCGGTTACCACGTCTGAATAGCCAGGGTGCTCGTTGTTGATACCCAACGGTTTTACAAACGAAACACTTGGCAGCGTTCCATTTTTGGCAGCCTCTACAAAACTGGTTTCATCTTTTAAGTGATCTTTTTTGGCTTGTGTACCATCGGCATATTTTGCAAAGTAAGCAAATGGCTGATGATGGAACTGGAAAGTAGGAGCAGGCCTGCCGGCAAGCGCATCATCCCAACCACCAGAATACCAGGCCCATGTAATGCTTTTTTCACTCAGCCTGTCGCCAATGGTAGGCATGGTTTGATTTGGCACCAGTGTTGATGCATCAGCATTTGCCGGGTGTGGCGCATTTACGGTATAACTGGTATTTACCACAAAGCCATCAGGAGTAACCGCGCCATCTGCAGTTACATTGCCCGAAGCATCTAACTTAGCAACCATGCTGGCCGGGGCGTTGGTAAATACCGGGCTTGCCGCAGCAATAAGCCATTGGTGATTTAAAAAAGAACCACCAAAGGCGCTATGGAAAAAGTTATCGCACAGGGTATATTTTTGCGCCATGCTCAACAATGGCAATAAGCTGGTTTTATAATAGCCCATAGCCAACCCTTGCGACGTATTGTATGCGGCAAACTTATCCATCTTGCCGCCATCTATCTGCATTTGCTCCTGGTAGTAGCGGTGCAGCACATCGGGCGTTTCATGATCTGATGGGATATACTGATCTATATTAAAGTAGTTATTAGGCAGATTTGTAGGGAACGCCGAGGTACCCGAAATTGCAGGTAAAGTGGTATAGGTTGTTCCGTTTGCATCAACCTGCGTGGTATTGGCGGCAGTAGCGGCCGACAGCCCGGCAGCTCCGGCAAACTGACCGTACAAATTATCAAAGCTGTGGTTCTCCAGATAAATAACGACCACGTGACCCACTTTATTTATTGCAACTTCTGCTTCAGGTGTGTTTTTATTTTTGCAGCTAATATAGGCCGTGCTTAAAAGCAGCACGCCCGCAGCCGGTGCCAGTAGTACGCTTGTTTTAAACAAACGCGATTTGCTTTTCATCATGATACAGAGGTTTTTGTTTTATGGTTTGCAATACAAAAAACAAGTTTCTGCGTCAACAGAATATTAGATTAAGATAATCATTGTGTTAAGGAAAGTTTATCTATATGTTTATTAGGATTTTGCAAATAACATTGAATTATAACATGAGCGTTTCAACAAAGCAACTTGAGCGTTTTAACAAAGTTGAGAAGCTGTATACTGCCGATCTTTGATGTATAATTAAAACATTAAAGACAATGACAAAGATTTGGTTTATAACAGGCAGCTCCCGCGGATTGGGACGAAGCCTAACGGAAGCAGTACTGGCCAAAGGCGATAAAGTAGCCGCAACAGCCCGCAATCCCGAACAATTAAAAGACCTTGCCGATAAATACCCTAACCAGTTATATCCCGTAAAACTGGATGTAACCATTAAGGAACAAATAGTTTCGGCTATAGAAAGTACTATTGCACATTTTGGGCGTATTGATGTATTGGTAAACAATGCCGGATTTGGCATTATAGGCGCCGCCGAAGCATTTACTGATGAGCAGGTTCGCAGCCAGTTGGAAACTAATTTGTACGCTCCTATTGAAATAACCCGTGCAGTATTGCCGTACATGCGCAAACAACGTTCGGGCCGTATTTTGCAGATCAGCTCAGTTGGGGGGCGTGTAGGTAACCCGGGGTTAAGCATGTACCAGGCTGCCAAATTTGGACTGGGTGGCTTTACTGAGGTACTTGCAAAAGAAGTACGCGATTTAGGCATTTTTGTAACCGCGGTAGAGCCAGGCGGTTTTCGCACCGATTGGGCCGGCGATTCGATGACTTATGCCCCGGTTGTGGAGGGCTATGAATCTACCGTGGGCGCACGTATGGATTTCTTTAAAAGCGGAAAATTTGTACCCATGGGCGATCCGGAAAAGGCAGCGAAAGTAATGGTTGATCTGGCTGATGTTCCTGAACCTCCCATACACCTGGTATTGGGCAGCGAAGCCATCAGCCTGCTGAAAAGTGCAGATGCCGCACGCACCGCCGAGATGGAGAAATGGATGCCCGTAAGCCTTTCAACCGATCATCATGAGGCCGAAAACTTTCTGGATACCGAAGCCGGTAAAGCCATGATAAACAGAAATAAGTAATCCGTCCCGCTACTATCCCTAACAGCATTGCCGCGTAAGTTCACGCGGCAATGCTGTACTATTTTTTTAAATTTGATCAATATGCCATCAGAAAATCAGCTCAGCCCGCAGTCGGAAATTCATTATTCCTGTTACTATACCAGGAGCCGGGGTGGCGAACAGTTTATTCCGGAGCATGCATTTAGCTACCAGATATCGGGAAACCTTACCCTTACAGGTGCGGATAAGGTATACACCTCTGGCCCCGGCGGGTTCAGACTGAGCAGGCGTAATCAATTGGTGAAATTTTTGAAAGAGCCACCTCCCGGCGGTGAGTTCAAATCTGTATCCATTTTTCTGGACCAGGAAACACTCCGTAACTTCAGCATAGAGTATGGCTATAAAGCCGGAAAGCAATACGAGGGAGATAGTATAATCACCCTGAAACCAAACCCGCTTTACAAAAGCTATATGGACTCGCTGCAACCCTATGAACATATTCAGCAACCAGCCGACAAGAACCTGCTGAACCTGAAACTGCGTGAGGCTATCCTTATTTTATTACAGGGCAACCCCGAACTGAAAGATGTATTATTTGACTTTAGCGAGCCCGGCAAAATTGACCTGGAAGGTTTTATGAACAAGAATTTTCATTTTAACGTTCAGCTCAAAAGATTTGCCTATTTAACCGGCCGCAGCCTGGCCACTTTTAAACGCGATTTTGAAAAGATATTTCATATATCACCCAGCAGATGGCTACAGCAAAAACGCTTGCAGGAAGCACATTACCAGATTAAGGAACAAGGCAAGGCCCCTTCAGATGTTTACCTGGAACTGGGCTTCGAGGATCTGTCACACTTTTCGTACGCTTTTAAAAAAACATACGGTGTGGCTCCATCAAGATTATGATTAGCTTAATGGTATTTTTCAATGATATATACCATACAATCATTAAATTATACCATTCAGACAGCCGGCTACCTGCCTATATTTGTTCTTATCATGGAAAAGAAACTACCACTTCCGCCGTTCAATTTTGAAACGGCCACACAAAAAGTACAACTGGCAGAAGATGCCTGGAACAGCCAGGATCCCGAAAGAGTATCGTTAGCCTATACTGTTGACAGCGAATGGCGTAACCGCTCTGCGTTTATCAATGGCCGGGCAGAGATTGTTAATTTCCTGACGGGCAAATGGGAAAAGGAACTCGATTATAAGCTAAAAAAAGAGCTTTGGGCTTTTACAGATAATCGTATTGCCGTACGTTTTGAGTATGAATACCATGATGCCAGCGGACAATGGTACCGTGCTTACGGCAACGAAAATTGGGAATTTGATGAAAATGGGTTGATGCAAAGGAGATTTGCCAGCATTAACGATATGCCCATAAACGAGGAAGACCGCAGGTTATAAAAAGATTCTCCCTGATTTAATAATGATCTTATTCTTTTGCTTAACCACATGTGCGTTTAGTGTTTGGCAGATGATATTCAGGTTGTTATTTAATTGTCCGTATTTTAAGGTAGTGGTAAGCGGCTGATTAGCGAGCTTTTTATTCGCTATTATGATATCAAAGCCGTAGGCTTCATTCAACACTGCTATGATACGCCATAAAGGCGTGTTATTAATCGTAAATAAATTGGTACGGTAATAATTATACAGTATATCGGTGTTCGGTTCTTTTTTTAACCAGCCGGTTCTGTAATTTATACTGAGTTTTTCACCAGCTGCTAATTTTATAATATCTGCCTCCCTGCTCACTTGAACAGTGCCATGCTCTGCAATTATTTCAATACACTCACCGGTAATTTTAATGTTGCAGGAATTATCGGCCCCCTTAATCAAAACATTTTTTACGCTGATTAAAAATGACTCATCTTTATTAAGCTTGGTGTTAAAAAAAGCCTCGCCTTTTTGTAATATCACTGTTTTCGTACTTCCCGAAAATATATCGGGATAATACAAAACCGAGTTTTTGTTAAGCGTAACCACAAGTCTGTCTGTAATGGTATCAGTAATAACACGGTTGGTGGTTTGCAGAGAAAGCATAACTGCCCGTTTTGGGTAAAACAACGCGTATAACAACACCGTAATACTCAAAACAGTTAGCCCAACCACACCCATCTTTGTCCATTGTTTTTGGGGATATAATTGCCTTATCCTGGCTTCCGGCCTGCTACTCTTATCTGTCAACACTTTAAACGTTTCCCGTTGTTTCCATTAAATATTCTTTATAAACTCTGGCTTATATACCAGGTTATGGCTGGTAAATAATCAACCAGCTTAAGCCATAACTGCATTAGTGTTTTATCCATTTCGGTTTCTGTTTTGCGGAAATACTCAAATGGCCTGCTATTTCCTAAATCCTTATTTCCTCTAAAACACATCACGGGAGGTTTACCCTTACCCGTGCAGAAAATTTATTTAGCTATTGAACTGATTATTGGCAGATTACCTGCAACGAAAGTGATAACAAAAGCGTCTGTTTGTTAACCGTTACCCTCATCCACATGAAAAAACTAAGCTGTGCATTTATTCTCCTCCTTGTTTTTACTGCCGCATTTTCGCAGGAGCAAAAATTAAAAACCATCATCAGTGATGAAGGCATCCAGGGGATACAACTGGTTTATGCTAAAAAGGGTAAAATAACCAACTACAATATTGGCACGGTGAGTAAAGGATCTGATAAAAAAGTAACATCCAATACTATTTTCGAAGCCGCGTCATTAAGTAAATCTGTTTTCGCCTACGAGGTACTGCGCTTGTACGACAGGGGTATTATTAAACTTGATACACCTTTATTGAACTATATGGGTGGTAAGTATGAACGGTTTGACCCACAGGACACCCGCTATGCAAAAATAACCGCACGGATGGTACTGCGGCATACAACCGGTTTACCAAACTGGGGAGATGAGAAAGGCGCCAAACTACTCTTTATGCCCGACAGTTGTTTCTCCTACTCGGGCGAGGGTTATGTATTTTTGCAAAGAGTAGTAGAAAAACTCACGAATAAACCTTTAGACAAGCTGATGCAGGAGGAAGTTTTCACCCCACTTAATATGACCGCCAGCAGCTATACATGGGAAGATAAATTTGATACTGTAGCCGCCTTTGGTAACAGCCCCGAAGCCATTAAACGCCATAAAAACGCCAATGCTGCCTACAGTTTACTTACCAACGCGCATGACTATACCGTTTTTTTACAGGCCCTGATAGCAGGCCGTGGACTAAAACCAGCTACCCGCCAAATGATGTTTGAAAAATCAAGCGAAGGGAACTGGTTTGGGCATACGGTAATGGAGGCTAACCAACATATTAACTGGGGACTTGGCGTAGGCTTGCAACAAAACGAGTTGGGAAATTCAATATGGCATTGGGGCGATAACGGCGACTTTAAAGGGTTCTGCATCGCATTTCCGGGCAGGCAAGAGATATTGGTATATTTTACCTATAACCGTTATGGCTTAAATGTTACTCCTGATATATTGAATGTGTTTTTTGGCAAACAAACCTGGTGGCAGGCCCAATGGCTTGAGTATGGGTTTAAAGCCGATAAAGAAGTTAAGGCGCTGCGCAAGGAGCTTGAAAAAAAAGGCTACAACAAGGCTATGGAAATAGTGCAAAAAGAAAAACAGAAAAATCCTGCCTACCAAATACCTGAAAATGACTTGAACGAATTTGGCTTTATGTTGATGAACAGCGACCGAAAAAAAGATGCTGCCGAAATATTTAAACTTAATGTGAGCCTATACCCAAACAGCGCCAATGTTTATGATAGCCTCGCCGAAGCCTATGAAGCTTTGGGAGAAAAGGAACTTGCCATAAAAAATTTTAAACAATCGGTAGCATTAAATCCTAAAAACGAGTATGCTGCGGAGCATATTAAAAAGTTGGAGTTATCTCAATAAGACGGTTTTTCTCCAATACTTTCATATTATTTCACCGGGCTCACAGCAACCGCTATTTTTGAATCGGCAGTGCCATAATACAAGTACCATTTATTTTCAAATTGGGTAAGCCCCTCAACAAAACAAACCTGGTTTACCTGTCCCGATATTTCATAGGGCTTCTCGGGCTTCATAAAATAAGTATCTAAACGTTTGATGAGTTTAGTCGGGTCATCCTTATCAAACATCGCCTGCGACGCTGCATAGGTACCTTCGGCCAGGGTTTTATCGCCAAAAGAGGGTACATTACGGCTGTTATATATCAGCACAATGCCCTTATCGGTAAGGATAGCCGGCGGGCCGGGTTCTACCAAATCGCTGTCAAATTTGCCTTCGCGGGTGGGCAGGGCTATTTTAAGTTCGGGAAAATTCATGGCCTCCGACCTCAGTTTAACCGGGGGATGTTCGCCCGTGGCCATTTTAACCGGTGTCCAGTTAATGAGATCGGTTGAAGTGGCTGTCCATATCTGGGTATCGCCCCAATACATCCAGTATTTATCATTTATTTTGGTAGCTATCACCCTGCCGCTTTTATACGTTGATACAATAGAACCCGACTTACTCCACTTATCGGCATACTTACCACTATCAGTTTTGGCAAAAACGCTGCCATACTTTTTCCATTTTATGAGGTCGGTAGATGTAGCTACCAGCAGACGGGCCACTGTACCATCAAAAGCGGTATAGGTCATGTAATAAGTTCCCTTACCGTCCTCCACTACACGCGGGTCTTCGCAGCCGCCCTGCCATTCCAGTTTTTTAAAATCGTCTTTATCCGGATATAAAACCGGTGTCGGTTTGCGTACAAAATGCAGGGCATCAGTACTAACGGCCAAACCTATACGCGATGTACCTCCAGGCTTGCCGATTGTATCCTGGGCACGGTAAAGCATCCATATTTTACCGGCACGGTTTACTATAGCGGGATTAAACACATCCTTAGCTTCCCACATAACCTGTGTTTTTAATATCGGATCTATGAATTTTCCCCTGCCAGGACCTAAAATAGGGTTAACGCTATCAATTTTGGTAAAGGGTAAAATTGCCCAGTTGTTAGCCGCGTTTTTAATAGAATCGGCATTATTGGCAGCAACATTTTTTTGATTACCCGCACAACCTCCTATGGCGACGGAAACTGCAATGGCAAAGGGAATAATAAAGTTCAGTTTCATAGTTTATCCGCTCTTTATATAGTAGGAGGCACATATAATGCGCCTCTACACAAAACAATTGTGGCTTCGGGAGACACATGTAATGTGTCTTCTTCAATCTTACCAATATAACCTATTTTTTCATAACCAGTTTTACCGCAACCGAATCACCAACTATTCTACCATACCTGTTTGATACAATGCAGGAATTATGAAAATGAATGCCACCATAAAAACGCGCCCAAACATTTTCATTCGCCGCGTCGCGAAACGATTTGTACGACCGGCTTTTTATCCCAAATTCCAATTCAGAAGTATCAGTGTAAGCTACATTGTCGCCCAGTGCACTGGTGAGCGCTTCGGCTGCAGCGGCAGATATGGTACAATGTCCGCAGGTATATTCAGGAAAAGGTGGTGTTTGCAAATGCGGTCGCCAGTCGGGGTCGATATATTTATTAATCACCGTTTCGGGGCGGGCGGTGTTATAGGTGTATTTGGCAGTCCACGATTCAATAAAGGCATCAAACAGGGCAATAGCGGTTTTTGCATAAGCATACACCGTTTTATTAAAATCGGCCTTTACCTGTTTGGAGCCAATACCTACAATGCTTAACCAATGCCCCGCAGGCGAAAATTTCTTGGAAACAAACATCACATGCCCGGTTACATTGAGTTTACCCGGATTATCGTCCCAAAAATCGGCCATGTGCGCCTGATCGTGCGTCAGGCTGTCAACCGCCCCTTTAATGTACATGACTTCTTTATAGTATTTGCTGCTCTTATCGGTCACGTTAAATTCGGGCGGAAGTGGTACGCTGTATTCACGGGCGTTATGCATTACCATTGTCCTGATCTCGCCCCAATGCGGTTCCACCGCTTCACCATATAATGGAGGTGTTGGTGTCCATCGGCCGGGGGTATTGTTAATGGAAAATTTGGGAGCACTACGGGTTTTGGCATAATTATCCTTTTTACTCCAGGCCATTATGGACGCTACCACCGCCTGGGCATAAGCCTCAGAATTATTCAGCTCATCGCCGGGCATGCCATGTTCAACGGCGACCTTATGCAGGCTGTCTGTATAATATTTCAGGCTCCCTTCCGGGAAGGTAACGGCTTCGCCAACCTTACAAAAGGCCAGCAGGGCCGCGTATTCATAATCAATGGCTTTGCTGGCGGGTGGTTTAGCAACAGTTTGCAGGCCGTTTAGTTGCCCTACCAGCGAATGGTATTGCCCCGGGTTACCCGCTGCTATAACTTCGTAAGCGGCAACGGTGGCGTAGGCGTAATTGCGCGAAGCCACTACCGGCGTAAAATTATTACCCATTACCACGCGGTTTAGTTCGTGTACCGTTCGGCTGTAAAGGGCGGGGTCATGGAGTATAGTTTTATAATCTGATTTTTTGCAGGAGGTAAAAAACAGCAAGGCAGCGGCTATAAAAATCAGCGTTTGTTTCATAGGATATTCTTAGCAAATTATTTTACAACATACGTTTTCTTATCGATACCAACACCGGTTATCGTTAATGATTTCCAGTTTTTTGGCAATTTACTCTTTAACTGGACTATACCCTCCGGTGTTATATCCAACCCTCCAAATCCCATTACCAAACCCTGAATAATGCCACCGGCACCCGTAGCAAAGTATGGGTTGGTGCCGCCTTTTGTTTCGGCAATAACACGGAAAGGTGGCAGCAGGTTTGGCTCATAAGCATCTTTAAAAAAATGATAGGCTTTGTCGCCATTACCCAAACGAGCATATAACAGCGTAAATATACCCTGGGTCATGGCGGGAGTACCTTCGTTAGGTACACGGGTTTCATAGTACTCAAGGTCTTTTTTTATTTGCGCCGGATCGGTTATGGTTTTAAGCGGATAGGCCAGCAAGTTTACATCGGCTTGTTTTATGCCTTCGCCTTTATAGGCTGCAAACTCTTTGGTTACCCCATCCGGAAATTTCAGTACCGGGATGTTTTGTGCTACCTGCTGCCAGTCGGGGTCGGCGGTTATGCCCAATATTTTGGCGGCGGAAATAGCATTTTGCAGGTTTGCTATGGCAGCAGCATTGGTAAAGGCATTGTTATCTACGTTTTCGGCCCATTCATCAGCAGCCACCACATCTTTAATATCGTAGTGGCCATCGCCGTTTCGCTCCACCCTGCTTGCCCAAAAATCTGCCGTGGCAGATAATATGGGCCAGCCTTTTTCCAGCAACCATTGTTTATCCTGCGTAACGCAATAATAACTCCAGGCCGCCAACGCTACATCGGCAGTTATATGGTGCTCAAACGGACCGCTCAGGGCCCAAACCGGTGTTTCCTCTACTCCGCTGTCGGCGCTCTCCCAAGGGAACATAGCGCCTTTGTAACCATGCGAAAACGCGTTCTGCCTGGCAGCAGCCAGACGCTGAAACCGATATTCAACCAACGATTTCGCGATTTCCGGATGCATTACCAGTAAGGCTGGGTACATCCATAAATCGGCATCCCAAAAAACGTGACCATTATAACCTAAACCCGATAGCCCCATTGGCGATGGCGAATAAGCTGTACCTGCCCGTGAAAACGAATATAAATGGTAAAGCATGCTATGAACATCCTGCTGTGCCTGCGCGTCGCCTTCAATTTTAATGTCGCTTTTCCAGAGTTCGTCCCAGGCCTGCTCATGGTATTTTATCAACCGGTCACGGCCTTCCAGTTTAGCAAACATAGTCAGGCGTTCGGCCTGGTTCAGCGGGTCGGCATCATGTGCCGAGGTAATGGATGAGCCTGCTACAGCATAACGGTAGGTTTGTCCGGCCGTGACAGCCTTGCTAAATTTCATGAGGTGCATGTTATTATCCCACATTTCATGAATAACCCTGGGCTCCTGACCATGCTGCTCATTAAACAAAAATGTGTTGGACGCGCAAAGCTGCAATTTACCGGTAGGGCTTTTTGCTGTTGAAGTAAGCAGACTGATAGTTACATGCGGCCTGTCAATTTCATTGTAATAATTCTGAACCTCCTTTAAAGCATCCGGAGCTTCCATAACACTGGCGGCAGTAATGTTAATGGCCTTTTTAGCAGTTATGCTAATATCCATCAACACGGTAAAAGGCAGCTGCCGAAGCGAATAATAAGTATATTTTACCGAAGCAGCATCGCCATAATCAAAAGTGGTGGTAAAGGCGGCATGATGCATATCAAGCTCCTGCTTAAAATTGCTGATATTCTTGGCTTCAATACGTTTACCATTTATTTCGAGATAACTGTTAAGCAGATTAAAACTGTTTAAAAAATTGCTTACCCGGCCACGTCCGTATAAATCATAAGCACCGGCAAGCACCACATTTTTAACCTTAAACGGCTCTGGGGACGATACAATGCCTATCATACCGTTGGCTACTGTGATGCCGTAGTAATTGGCGGGATCTACTTTATCAGCCTTTATTTTCCACGCGTCCTGCGCCTTTAACACGGTGGTTAAACAGCATAAGCCCGCCAGCATCACGTATATTCTGTTCATATCAGTTATTTAATTTGAAAAACCTGATCGGTTTATTGTTTACTGCAACGGCATAAATTATACCTTTCGCGGTTTTAATTGCTTTAATATCCCTTACCTCGCCCCGCAGCAAAAACCCGGATGAAACAGACGAGGTACTTTTCAAATTCCGGTTACCGTCAAACAGCATAACATCGCCATAATCAGCATCGTATTTACCTTCATAAGGCACTACTCCGCTAAAATTCCCACCAGTTAACAAGCCTTTACCATTACCCGTCTGCAACAAACTAAGGCCAAACAGCGGTGCCACCTGAGCGGATGACGGAAATGCTTTAAACTCAAAGCTACCCTGCCCCTTGTTATAGAAAACACCTGATTGGAAAGAAGCTGCCTTTAACGGAGCTTGGTTATTTATGGTATCGCCAAAAATCTGCTCCACTGTTTTCCCGGCAAAATCGCGGAAGTACAGGAACTTTTTTTTGATGATGGGCACTTGCCTTTCAATATCACCTTTACCTAAAAACGTATAGTATTTTTGGTCGATGCCATAAGCTATTATGGGGTCAACAGTTCCGTTCTTATCCAGATCTAACAAGTAGAGTTTCAATGGGTCGTTAATAGTAGGTTTAAGTTTGGAGTTACAGCCGTAGTTACCGGCCAGTATATCCACTTTACCATCGCCATCAACATCGGCCAATACAATTCTTTGCCACCAACCCGATAGCTTATCCATTTCAGGTTGATGCTGTTGTTCAAGTTTCCCTTTTTTATTCATGAACACTTTTACCGGCGTCCATTCACCTGCTAATACCAGGTCGGGCCAGCCATCGTTGTCCAAATCGGCAAAAGCCGCGGAGCGCAACATACCAGCGTGTTTTAGCTCATCGGGAATATTAACCTGATGATAAACACCATGCCCATCGTTCATTAATAAATAAGATTCAGGAATTTTGCCAAAACCAAAACTATCAGGTGCGCCGCCAACAAAAATATCGGGGTAACCATCATGGTTCACATCGGCAACCGCCACCGCCGATTTATTGAGCTTGATAGATGGGATATTAGCCGAGCGCGTAAAATTACCCTTGCCGTCATTCATATACAGCCTATCGGCCAGTTCAGATGCACCATTTTGCAGCTCGTTGCCGCCACTTGCCACATACAGATCGGGAAAGCCATCGTGGTTTGCATCCAGAAAAACGGCATCCACATCTTCGCTTGCCGAATCGGTTACAAAAGCTGGTTGTACTGACGGCTTAAAATCGCCGGTTGCAGTTTGAATAAATAACGCTCCGGGTTGGTTTCGTGCACCACAAACATAAAAATCATCAAGACCATCATGGTTCACATCGGCAACAGCCATCCTCGGCCCCTCGGTCGACAATTTGTGCGGGATAAGTGGCTGTTGATTAAAGTCGACAAAATCGTCTTCGCGGTGCTGCCAGTTGGTGTGGATGGTATTGGTGATGTCCTGGAATAAAGGTTTTTTGGCAGGGAAGAAATGACTGTAATTAAATTTACCAATTGCATTAGCCTCGTCAATAATTAATTGTTGGTTTGATTTAACGTTGCGCAACATCTGGCTGGTTTGATTGGGCCAGACAATTAATATACTATCCACACGCTGATTTTTACCCAAGCCAAAATGCAAACGGGGCTCAACCGATGATTGAAAACCACGCGTAAGCATCAGCTGCTGGTATTGCATTTGTTTACCGCAAAAAACATAAGCCTTTGTACCAATACCAAAGGTATTGTCTTGCCGCCCTTTAAATTTCAGGGCTAAATAAGGCGTTGGGGGCGAATTGTTTTTATAAATACCAGCCTCGTGGTTTACATTGTTCGTTATGAGATCGAGCCGGCCGTCGTTATCCAGATCGGCATAGGCTGCGCCGTTGGCCAAACCCGGTTCGCCCATTCCCCAGTCAAGGCTTTTATCAGTAAACTTTTCATTCATATTGCCTTTAAACAGATAACTATGAACCGATCCGGGAGGCATCTTTTCCAGGGCCAGGCTATCAAAACCATGGCCGCTGTTCAGCATACCTTGTACCTGATCATTGGATATATAACTTACATAGTCCATATCAAGCGCTCGGCGTTTGATGCCATTGGCAATAAACAAGTCCTTAATACCATCATTATCAAAATCGGCAAGCAGCGGGCTCCAGCTCCAGTCGGTAGCGGCAACACCATCCATTAATGCCACATCGCTAAAGGCTTCGCCATTGCCCATATTTTTCTGGAGGGCATTACGGGAGAATTGATCCTGAAACCCATTTTGGGTGATCTTGAATTTATACTGATCATAAGACTCATCAGCACCGTAACTTTTCAGCACGGTTTCTTCTGCCGGCAGCATGTCGGCGGTTATGATATCCAGCTGACCATCGTTATTAAAATCGGCCATGTCATTACCCATGCTAAAGCGACTGTAATGATTAAAATGCTTAGCGCCAGATTCGGTGAAGGTTCCGTTATGGTTGTTGATGTAATAATAATCGTTCTCATGAAAATCATTCCCCACATAAATATCTTCCCAGCCATCGTTATTTATATCGCCAACTGCAACGCCAAGTCCGTAACCCAGCGCGCTGTTATAAATACCCGCTTGTTTGGTTACATTGGTGAAATGGCCATTGGTGTTGAGGTACAGCCTGCTGCCTGCCAACTTATTTTCGGCTTTCCGCATGGCAGTATCACGATAAACCGCTACGGAATGGTCTGACTGATTAAGCAGGAAACAATCAAGCTGACCGTCATGGTTATAATCAAAAAAAACAGCCTGAGTAGAGAAACCCGAAAAATCAAGTCCGTATTCGGCCGACCTTTCGGTGAAAGTTCCGTTATGATTGTTGATATAGAGCATATTATGCCCTTTTAAATTCAGCTTACCGGCAACTGCGCAAACATAAATGTCAAGATAGCCATCGTTATTAACATCGGCCATGGTTACGCCGGTGCTCCAGTCGGCAGCGCCTGCTATGCCAGCTTTTTGAGTAATATCCTCAAACTTAAAGTTGCCTTTGTTCAGGTATAGTTTATTGCCCCCTTTTTGATTGGCCGTAAAAAATATGTCAGGCAGGCCATCATTGTTAATATCGCCAACGGCTACCCCGCCGCCATTGTAATAATACAGGTAATCTAAAATACCGGGGCGATCGCCGTCGCTTATGCGGTTTACAAAATGGATATTGGTTTGGGCCGATGGGAGTTGTTCAAAAAGTGGAGGCAAATTTGTTTTTTGTCTGCATGAACATAATGAGATGCAAAAAAGGACGATTATTGCGAATGATGTATAAATATTGATGCGCCTGGTCATGCCACCTGTTTAATTTTCAAAGGTTTATTGTGCGGACTAAATGTAAGGAATTACTACCTGCATATTGATAATTTCGTTATCAGAAACCGGTAACTTATTATCCGGGAACCGCTCATATGGCTGGATTAATGGATGCAGATAGTTATCCTGAATATATGATTGCATCGCATCATATATTTTTTGCTTGTCTTTGTACTTACCGCTAAAAGTGCCTACCAGTATTTTACCCGGTGGCATATTCATATATACTGCATTGCCCTGTATTGTGATTTTTTTGTTTACAGGCAGTCCCACCAGCACCCGAACAGAGTCAGCTGCCAAAGCTGTGTTTTGCATTTGAACCGCGTTAACGACTTGCAGCTGATGTTTTACCACAAGATCATTAAGCTCCTTAAGTATCTTATTGATTTCGGTAAATTGATTATCCTTACAAACAACTTCATTTTTCACCATGATCAATTTTCCGGTAGTTTGCTTCCGTTCGATGCTAAAACCGTAGTAAAGCTTTGTGCTTTCCATAAAGGCCTTAAGATGCAGAACCGCCGTTTGATTAATGCCCCTGCCATTATATTTTGCACGCCAGTAACCGAGTAAATTTGTTTTAAATGACACTAAAACAATGGCCGAATTAGCAGAACTATCGGGCCCGATGGCGTACTTATAATTAAACTCCTTATTGTTTTTTACTTCATGAATGCTAAAATTATTTGAATTATCATACTTCACATTAAAAACAACATCACCTCCCTTTATCCGGAAACCTGTTTTGCTGCTATCTACTTTGAGCGTACCTTTACTTGCCAGCTTCTTAAGCTCCGGCTGCCATTTTATCCAATTATGCGCAACCTCCAATTGTTGAAAAAGGTTAAAATAGGTAGCATTAATTCTGACCCCTACAGATGTTGTAACGGGGATAAAACCAATTATAAAAACAACCAATAATAGCGGCAGGATAATTACTGTTTTCTTCATTAATAATTATAGTAATTGATTAATGCGGGGAGTTAAACTATAAAATATGCATTAACAATAATGGAACAGTTAACCTGTTCCATTATTGTAGAATTATATCACAATCAGCAATTATTTACCGTAACCAGGGTTTTGTGTCAATTTAGGATTGGCACTTATTTGAGGTGACGGAACTGGGAAAATAAATGTATGGGTATCAGCATCTTGTGGTTTTGCAGGAACGCGGGGGCCGGTAAAATACTTTGTGCCGGTAGCCACTTCAAACCTGATCAGGTCATTCCTTCTCCAGCCTTCCCAGGCCATTTCGCGGCCACGCTCGTCAAGGAAGCTTGCATAAGTAAGATCGGCCGGTGTCCAGTTGGGCAGGCCCGATCTGTTTCTGATGGTGTTAACTAAGGTTAAAGCTTCAGCAGCATTTCCGAGGTGCATATCAGCTTCGGCTTTCATCAACAGCGCATCGGCATAGCGGAATAATACGCCATCATTATTGGTATCGCCATGGGTACCAGGCTGCGGAGCATATTTAACACTGCGCACACCTGCAAATTTAAATGAGTCGGTAGGGTTACTTAGTTCATTAATATACGGGCTCAATATTACCTTAAGACCTGTTGCGGGGTCGGTAAGTGGCGCACCTGCCGAGCTGTACTGCTGGCCTACCAGGAACATCTTTTTACGGGCGTCATCATCAGTAAACTTTAAATAAAAGGCGCGCGGAGCGCTAAAGCCGTTGTAAGGCTGGCCTGTTAAATTGTATGTATACTGGTTATTATAATTGAGTGTATACAACTCAATGCTGTTGCCAGTAATATTGATGTTGTCAAATGGCACAACAAAAATATTTTCTGATGAGTTTTCATTGCTAACAATAAAGTTATCAAGCACATTGGGCTGTAATGTATATTTACCGGATTTTATTACCAGATCAACCACATCTTTCGCTTTTTGCCATTGCGCTGTGCCAGTATAAACCTGGGCGTTAAGATATAGCTTGGCCAGGGTCATGTACCCTCCCCATTTATTAATATGCCCGTAAGTGGTATTATCTTTTGCTTCAGACAACAAAGGCACATTAGTGGTAAGTTCACTTTCTAAAAACGCATAAACATCCTTACGTGGAACATTAACAATTTTATCGGGAGTAACATCAAACGACGGAACCACCGGAACGTTACCAAACATATCCATTGACATATACAGATAGTAAGCCCTCAACACTTTTAACTCGGCAATAAGCTGCTCTGAATTTGCCGGTTTATTAGCAAGCTTGCTAAGAATGGCAATAGCAGCGTTACACTTGGTTATACCGTTATTTAAGGCTTTCCAGGCATTATCAAAGTTATCATAATCATTTCTGAAGGTGTGCAGCCAAAACGATTGCCATTTGCCGCCGTCGTACCAGTCGTTACCGCGTGATGGAACAACCATTTCGTCTGTTGATACTTCGTTCAGCTGAAATACGTCGTTACACGGAATATTAGTAAGCTGGTTGTATGCCGGAGCAATTGCCGCTGCTACCTGTTTATCATTCTGAAAGAATTTATTTTCAGGAACCACACTATATACCTGTTTATCAAGCTTTGTACATGATTGTATGATAGCGCCCCCTGCCAAAAGCACCATGGTGCTTATTATATATTTTATATTTTTCATCTCTTATTACTATTTAAATAATACCCTGTACAATTATTTGAATGTGATATTGGTACCGAATGTAAAGGCCCTTATTTTTGGATAATAACCATTATTTATATAGCTCTGGCTTTGGTAGGTCGTGTTCTGATATCCGTTATTTAAACCGGAATTATCATCAGCAATGGTTTGCTCTGGATCGCTGCCTTTGTATTTGGTTATGATAAATAAGTTATTTGCGGCAAGGTATAATCTGATTGACTGGAAGCCTTTAACATTTTTAAAGGAATAGCCTAAACTGGCATTATCCAACCTGAGGTATGATGCTCCCTGCAACCAGCGGTCAGATACATAAGGACCATCTTTAATACCATTTGTTAAGGCATCTTTGGTGGTGTTATTACTTGGCAGCCTGGTAATGGTTTCAAAGTTTAACAGGTTGTTATTAAACAATTTTTGGCCATATACGCCTCTCAGGAAGAAACTAAAGCTCCAGTTTTTATAAGTAAAATTATTAGCTAAGCCATAATTAAACTTAGGTGATGGGTCAATATAATACCTTGTGGGGCTTGTTCCGTCGGCGGTATATTGCGCAGCTGTTTTACCGTCAAATAACTGGTTACCATCAGCATCAACACCGGTAAAATGGGGCAGGTAAAACTGATAAGGTGCAGATCCGGTTTTAAGATAGGTAATAGGGCTTGAACTTAAACCACGACCCTGGGCATAACCCAAAGGAATTAAATTGGTATTAATTTGAGTACCTGCATAACTACCGGAAAGGTTAGTGATCTTTGTTCTTACAAAAGCTATCTGACCAGAAATTGACCAGCCAAAATTTCCTCCCTTAAATGGCACACCTGTAATAGCTACTTCAAGCCCTTTATTTGACAAGCGGCCAACGTTTGCTAATATAGATGAGTAAACTAAGTTACCACCGGCAGGTATTGCGTAGTTATACAACAGATTTTTGGTAAAATCATTAAAATAGTTGATATCACCAGATAAGCGATCATTAAATAAAGAGAAGTCGATACCAACATTTCGCCCGTGTCTTTCTTCCCATACTAAGTCAGGGTTGGCGTTTTGTACAGGCTGATATCCGCTTGGATATGGGAACGTTCCGTTTGATGCATCATAAAATTTGCTGGTAGGTCCGTACAGTAACAATGAAGTATAAGGAGATATCGCGTCCGCGTTACCTACCACACCATAACCTGCTCTGATTTTTAGGTCATTAACCCAATCAACACCATTTAGCAGATCTTTCTTTAAACGATAAGCTAAGTCAAACGACGGAAAATTACCCCAGTTGTGATTGCTACCAAACTTAGATGATCCGTCACGTCTGAAAGTAGCCGTAGCATAAAACCTGTCATCGTAATTATAGTTTACACGACCAACAAGCGAAATCAGTTTAAACTCTTCTTTATAAGAATATATCTTATTAAACGCTGAGTTACCACCGCCTAAGTTGTTGTCAACATTGTCGGGCACCAGGAAATCCTGTGATCCACCAGATATATTACTATTAATGAAATCATTATACTCATATACCGCAACGGCCGATAATGTATGTTTACCAAATGTTTTATTAAAATCTAAATGAACGTCGCCTTTGTATGAGTTGGTATTATAATTACCGTCTCTCGCGTTGTTCACGTTATTTTCCTGAGGGAAGGTTGGCTGAAAGAAGTGAGTTTGCACATTGTTGCGCGAGGTTGATCCGGTAACACCAACTTTTAAACTTGGCAGTAAGTTATAGTCGGCACTACCGTTAATTATCGTCAGATACTCGTTGGTTCCGTTAGTAGTTTGCATGAGGTGCAAAACGGGATTAGCCTCGTTAAAGTCAGTATAAATATAATAAGAACCATCCGCATTTTTTATAGGATATGTTGGCGGTGAGTTAAATACATATTGAAAAACGCTGTAATCTGTTGGGTTACGCAGGTCGGAACCATTAGGGTTGTTAAGGTCAAAGGCACCCGGAATAGCGGTTAACTTACGTGTTGTATTTACGTTTGATATCCCCAATTTTAAATTCAGTTTCCCGTCAAGCGCTTTTTGCTCAGCATTGAACCGCAAACCCAATTGCTTTTTACCACTGTTTAAAATAACACCAGGCTGATTTTGGTAATTGATAGATGCTCTGTACTTAAAATCATTGGTACCACCACTTATTGCTACGTTATTGCTTGAGGTAAATGCAGTACGACTTATAGCATCCTGCCAATCGGTGTTAGCGCCTTTATCATAGGTAGCTTTATTATCAAAGCCATCAATAGCTGTACGGTATTCCGGACCGCTGAGCAGCTCGAATTTATTGGCTTGTTTGCCAACACTCACGTAGGCATTATAATCAACCTGCGCTTTTCCGGCACGGCCTTGTTTTGTATTTACTATGATTACGCCATTTGCACCACGCGAACCGTAAATGGCGGTTGCAGATGCATCCTTCAGCACGTCATATGATTCAATATCTCCCGGAGGAATGTTCTGGAACTGATTAGGGTCGTCCAACGCTACTCCGTCAACAACAAACAAAGGGGTTTGGCTACCGGTAATGGAGGTTTGGCCCCTTAAACGGATGCTGGCATTCTGGTTAGGGTCGCCACCACCCTGAATAATTACCAGGCCCGCTACTTTACCCTGAACCTGATCGAGCGGGTTAATAATAGCACCCTGGTTAAAATCCTTTGCCCCGACGTTAGCAACGGCGCCGGTTATATCTTTTTTGCGTTGTGAACCATAACCAACGCTTACAATTTGTACTTCGCTAAGTGTAGTGGCACTACCTACCATTGCGATACTTATAGTTGTTTTCCCGGTTATATCAACTTCCTGTTTGGTATAACCTATAAATGATACCACAAGGGTATTGGCTGTTGATGGCAATGAAAGCCTGAAAGTACCATTAGCATCTGTATTGGTACCAACGGTTGAGCCTTTGGCCACAATGGATACGCCCGGCATTGGCGTACCATCCTGTGAGTCTGTAACCTTACCGGTTACTACTTTGTTTTGCGCCATTGCGGGCACAGCAAAGAAGCAAAAAATGGCAAGACAGCTTACTTTGAGTAAATTTTTTAGCTGCATAAATTTAGATTTAGTGTTTAATTGGTTGATTTAACAATAACTGTTGTGTTTGTGAGATTGAGTGAATTACTGATATTAAATCATTAAGGGGGTTGTTCATTGGTATAGCTTGTATTCATAAGCAGTTGTTTTTAAAGTCCACAAAAAGGCCATGAGGTATCAGTGCATGACAAAGCCAAAGCAATTAATACCGTTAAAACAAAAGGCTAAAGCCCTTTGGCATGACAACCATCAAACATGATGGCATAATGAAATTTAAATTATTATTAGGTTTTAATATTGTACGCCAGAGAGGTCACTTGCCGTTAGGAGTAATTTTTACAATTCGCCCCTGTTGAATGACTATGTACAAAGTAATATGGAGAATAGTGCAATACCTATTTTTTTTCTGAAAATATAACAAAAAACGATGTATTATTTATGTAATTAATTAATAATCAAATATTTGAAAAAAAACAAGTGCAAAAAAATATAAAATAAATTTAACGGTATTTGATATATTTTTAATGCAAAACAACGTTTTCTTACTTAAAAATCAATTCATTTAATTATGATTTGTTAACCACATCAACCGCCTTTATGGCCATGATCTTTTTATCAAACTGATCGCCAGGGACTATCGACCTTGCCTTGATACGCATCTTATAAACGTATATAGTATTTACAGAGTACTCCAGTATATTGGCTATAGTTTCGTTATCGCTAATACCCATACGTAACAACGCGAATATCCGCAAATCGGTATTCAGCACTTCATTATCCTTGGGCCAAATCTGATCCTCTTCTTTAAATAGCGAATTAAACACTGTAATAAAGTTGGGGAATATCTTAAGAAAGATATGATCGAACGTATAAAACAATAAATCCCTTTCCTTTTTTATATTTATTTCATTTATAGCGAGTTGAATATCTTCATATTTCCTGGCGGCAAGCTTCCTGTCGATGTTCCGTTTTAATTTCTCGAGCTTTAATATATAACCCGATATAACATTAAAAAAATAGCCTATATACTCTTCCTTAATCCGGGTATCTTCAACAAGCTTATCGTTAATAGTTTCCAGTTCAAGATTCTTCTCCTCAATGATCTTCTCCTTTGCCTTTAAACGTTTTAACTGGTTAAATATAATGAAAGAGATCATGAGCACGAATATGGAAACCACAGTTATGGTCAGGAGATAAACCAGGAATTTATTTTTTTCCTTTTCCATTAAAACCAGCTTTTGAGCTGCTACAACCGGCAATACCGCAGCTATTTTTATTTTACGGAGCTTAGCGCCATAATACTCGGCATCATTCATAGCCTGATCAATAAAAATATAAGCATCTTTCACATTACCATTCTGGTACAACAGATAGCCCAGCTCAAAACTGGCCAGTGTTTCTTTGGTTGATGACCTGATATCATTAATAACACCGATAATTAAAAGATTGGCGCGTTCTTCAATCTGCGAGGGTTTCATATAAGATGAACTCAGGCCTGTAGCGATCATGGCGCGCTGATGTGCAGTTAATTTAAAATCTTTAAGTATGCGAAGGTAATATTTGGATGGCTCTTGTATATCGCCGATGCGTATTTGCTTGTCGCCCTGCTGCCTTAACCACTCATAAGAGTTTGGCTTACAAAGCGCAATGGTTGAGTCCAGATATTTGATTGATTCGGCATTATTATACTGCGTGTAGTAACTATTGCTATCATAATTCGCCAGGTCTGAATGGGCTCTGGCTTTCAAAGCATAATACTCAATTTTTGATTCATTGTTCAGCAAGCGTACCTCTATGCCGTTAAAACAATCAAAAGCTTCTTTAAACATACCGGCCGAAAGCAGGATGAACGCCAATTTTATTTTACAATCGTTTTGCTTTGCACCATCATGAAGTATGTCGCTTATGTTCCGCATTTTATTAATATACACGTAGGCCGAGTCAAATTGATATACCTTATATTCTTCGTATATATTACTGCAGAGCCAATAGCGGGAATTGTAATTTATTAATGGGACCGACGACAATGAGGCCTTCAATTTTTTTATACGTGCTTCTTTTTGATTATCATAGGTTTTTTTCTTGATCAATTCGCGCTTAACCTCGGTTAATAGGCTATCTGTTTTTGAGGACGCAAAGGCAGTATATCTAAAAATTACAAGAAATAAAATTAGTACATAAATTCTCATTGTAAATCGATTAACTTATAATTAGGGTGTTATAAAGATTATTGAAAGGCCAAATTATCGGGTACTCATTTAATGGTAATATAACCGATTAACGCGGTAATGGTTTAATAGATTGAGTAAAACCTCTTTAGTCATTCTAAAGCCGTCTTGGGGATAAAATATAACTACTCGCAAACTGTTTTGGGTTAAATTCAGGCCTATTATTTTTAGCTTCATCAGCCTTGATGATCAGGTATGGGTTGTACACAACTATACTGTCCACAAATAACTTATTATCAGGATATATATAAGTAAGCCGTACAATTCCAGGCAAACCCGTGAGTAATTGCCCATAGACCTGGCGTAGGGTATGCGGAAATAAAAAAACAAATAACAATACTAATGTTAAAAGTAATTCTCTCATTGGTCAGTTAATATAAATGGAAGCATGAAGGTAAAGAAAAAGCTCATAATATGCCGAAGCAGGCGTAACATTTAATGATCCATTTTACGATATTTAACTAATAAGGTGATATAAAGTGGTATACAGTCTGAGCTACATGAGTGAAGAGAGAAAACCTAAAAAGGCCGGAAAATGTTCAACGATTATTTTAGAGAGTGCCGCATAAAACCAGCTAATTTCACCCCGGCTCTTGAATAAACCGGAGTGAAATTTAATTTATAGCTTACTTATAGTCATCATTTATCAATCCACGTTGTTCCATATCTTTTATTATGGTATCAATAGCCATATCGGCTGCTGCCCCTTTACCAAATGTTTTGCCCAAACTCAGGTATCCCTTGGTGAGATTATTGGTTACTACATTTGAAAACAGCCTCCCGAACCATGATTTTTTCCGGATACGGGGAACAATGGTGCTTTCCCATTTTGGCCCGGCGGCCTGAAGTTCAGCTGCGTTTTGTACATTATTCAATATACATTGAATACGCTTCTCTATTTTATCTTTTAAGCCCAACAGATAAGTAAGGCTGATTTGAGGATAAGGATATTCCGCTTCTACGGGCGGGATTACATATTTATAAGTGCCCGGGGCGGCATCTTCCACCACACGCAGGTCGGGAATGAGCGGCACATATGTGGTGCTTTTGTCATCCTTGTTCACCGTATACCTAAAATCGGTAATCCCCTCAAATCCATATTCCAAAATTGGATTTTTCGCTTCTTCCGGCACCGTTAAATAGGCCTGCAAAAAACGCTGGCAATTCCTGCGTCCCAGGTAAAAATCATGTTTTCTGAACGCTTTGGAAAAAAAGCCGCCAAAACCGCCTAAAGATCCGCAGGCAATAGTATAGGTTTGATTTTCGCCATTTATAGAGCGAACCGGCATAACCAGGAAACGGGTATAATCATCATCAAGATACGCGCGTTTAACCTGCTCATCTTTCAGCCTCAACTGCCCTATCATGGCTGATAAAACCGATGGCACCACTTTTTTCCAGGCCTGCTGCGGAACAAAAACAGTTGGTTCCGGGGTTTCTTCGCTCGGAAAAGGGTCAATCATCAGTACCAGGCTATCAAACTCGGCAGCCGAAGTTTTGGGTGTGTAATTTTCCGCGTCCGCAGCCGACATCGCTTTCCGCCTGCGATCATCAAGCAGTTGCTGGGTCACTTCAAACGGCTCATTATTTATTACGCCACCATCAACATTAAGTGAAACAAAGGCACCTTCCGGTAAAAAATGATACTTAACCCGGTTGTCATCCTGACCCGCAAGCCGAAGGTTCAAATACTTGCTATCTTCTATATACTCCCTTTGCCGGCTCAAGGTGCGGCTTTCCAAACCAACCGGAAATGCCCCGGTTGACATTGCAGCAGCCTTAAGTATCTCGATATTTTGATCATTCTCCGCATTGCCGGTTGATGCCTTATAGTTAATAGGGATACGACCATCCTGTCCATAAGGCTTTTCACTCAATTTAAAAAAAGCATAATCGCGGTGCATTTTCATATAATATTCTCTTATGCCACTGGCGGTATCAAAAGAAATCATATAATTAAAGCCCCTGAGATTGGTGATAGTTGTAAAAAAATCAAGGTCATCGGCCAGATAAGGGCGATCATAAATATTTTCTACTCGTACATCAAGTACGGAGCTGGCAATCTTTTTTATAAATGACGAATTAAAGCCTGCCCTCACCTCCTTACATACATTTGTTTCCGCATCGCTCTCTATATCGCTGGTATCAAGCATATAGCTCATCATATCGTTATTATCATCCTCAATCAAGTTCACCCAGGAGTTATAAAGGGGGTTCTTTTGGGTTACTGCGTCATTTGCTGCGTCGCTTTGCTTTATCGGGTCAAAATTACCTTGTAATGCTGCTGAGGTAATAGCAGCAGTCATTCCGCCGGCAGATGCACCACCCAATGCTTCAATAACGAAGTTGTGCTTTGGTATTCCTGTCAGTTTGCCGGCCGCCTGCAGTTTCTTAGCTTTCTCCCAATGCTCCAGCACCTCGAACAAATAATCCATAACCCCGGCGGTGTAGGCGCCTGCAGATACAGCCCCGGCCATGCAAATTCCTGCATGAAACGTGTCGTTTTTAACTTGACTTTCCATATACTGATGCTAATTATCTTTATTCAGATGCACAGGTTCAATAAACCCATAAGCTATACCTTAATTGGCGCCTAATAAAACACCATTTAAAAATACAATTAAAACACTGATGATTAAATTCTTATGAAAGAAATAATACACGTTAAATTACTCATATTTTCACAGGTTTGATCAACAGAATGATCTTAAAAATTGTTAAAGTAGAAGTTAAAAAGTTTAGATAATTACTGCCTTACCCGACCAATACCAAACTGATCGCCGGCTTTTACCGCTTTTCCGTTCTCAAAGTCTACCTCTATCATTTTTTCGCTGCCTACGCTATTGCTAAACTCATCTTTAAGTGTGGAAAGTACCCTGCGCGTTTTAACGTCAATTACCTCACCGCTTGAAGGATAGGCATATTTCCCGTCTAAGCTAAAAGTTATCCAGCCCGGCATGTCCTGCAATGGTATGGTAGTTAATTGTTGATAGGGTTCTGCAGCGCTAAAAACATGCAAACGCATATTAAACCCATCGCATACCCATAACTCCTTTTCATCCGGGGTAAGGCCTATTCCATGACTTGGATTACCATGACGTCTTACAGGGCCCTTATCCCAGCCTTCCACCACTACGCGGGCAAGCTTCTTTCCGGTATTCAAATCACCTACTTCAAAACCAAGTAAACTATCAACAGTTACATAAGCCCGGGTTTCCTTTCCGTTAACAATAAACGGACGGATAAAATTTCCAAACGGGCCTATCTTACTAACCACAGTGTGTGTTTTGGTGTCGGCTACTTTTAACCAGGGTGATGCCAGATCGTCCAGGTAAACGTAATTGCCCGACAATCCGTAAAGTGTATTATGTGACCTTGTAAAACCGGGGATCTTTTTAATAACCGCACCCGTTTTGCAATCCACAACATTCCATATCTTATTCTCAAAAGAAGGAAGATACATTATTTTACCATCCGGGGATATCGACATCCGATCAGCACCACCCTCAATATCCTTTTCCCATATAATTTCTCCGGTGCTGAGATCAATGCGTTGAAGTGACTCAATAGTGCTTATATAAATACTATTAAGCGGTATGCTAACCGCAATGCCTTTAACATTAGAGGGCCTTTTATTGGAATGGAAGCCCCGTGTTTCAATCCGTTTCACAAATTGATGATTGTTATCCATATCAAACACAAGCAAACCATGGCCACCATATCCAAGATAATCCCTTATTCCGGGTACTGCCACAAACAAAAAATGGCCTGATAAAGGTGCTTTTGTTTTGTGATTAAGCGGTTTATTCACCGGGCTCATAGCCGTAAGCAGAATAACTATCCCCAATAGAGATAAAACAAAAATATTAAGCTTCGTTTTCATAGGTTATATTGTTTAGGTGTAATTACTATCAAACTTAATAAGTCATTTGAATACCTGCAATGCTTCTCGAAAAAAACTCTGGAGCTTAAAAACACGGCATATCGATCATAAGGTGGAACTGATCATTCAAAAAAAGCTGAAACGCAAAAAAGCCCTACTTTTCAGGAGGGTACTGAAAAAGTCTAAATAGGCAAAACGGGGTTGAAAAATTAGTTTTTCAACCCCGTTTTTTGTATCTTGAAGTGTCAAAAGAAAGCCACTACAAGATGCTCGTTCAACAACAAAAGATCCATTTTAGCGCGTTTTCGGGCTTATATGACCTGATCGTTCCTAAAGACAATCTTCTGCGGAAGATCAATGACCTGGTAGATTTTACCTTTATCTATGATGAACTGATCAGCAAATACAGCATTACTAACGGCCGGGCAGCAGAAAGCCCTGTACGGATGTTCAAGTATCTGTTGTTGAAAACGGTTTATACGGTTTCAGACGTTGATGTGGTTGAGCGTTCGCAGTATGATATGTCTTTCAAATATTTCCTTGATATGTCGCCTGAAGAAGAAGTTATTGATCCCAGTTCATTAACAAAGTTCAGAAAGCTGCGGCTAAAGGATAATGATCTGTTAAACCTGCTCATTGGTAAAACGGTCGCTATCGCTATTGAAAAAGGGGTCATCCGGTCCAGATCCATCATTGTTGATGCTACGCATTCCCTGTCACGGTCAAACCCATATTCAGCATTGGAAGTATTGCGGGAACGCTCGAAACTGCTCCGCAAAGCGGTATATGCTATCGATGAAGACATGAAGGCCGGTATGCCTGAAAAGAACACAGCCGACGAACTGGAAAAGGAACTGGCTTATTGCAGCGCGCTGGAAAAGCACATCGAAGCTGATCAAACGTTAAGCCAGATACCTGCGGTGAAGGAAAAGCTGAACCTGCTGAAGGAAACGGTAGCGGATACGCAGGATCATTATACATTATCTAAAGACAGGGATGCCAAAACAGGGCATAAATCAGCTGACAACTCATTCTTTGGTTACAAGACCCATCTGGCGATGACCGAAGAACGCATCATTACCGCTGCGGTAGTAACATCAGGTGAAAAAGGTGATGGGCCGGAACTTCCCAAGCTTCTGGAGATCAGTCAGAACAACGGCATTGAAGTAGAAAGGATCATCGGCGATTCGGCTTATTCAGGAAAAGAGAACCTTGCGTTAATGAACGGACAGGATATTAAGGTGGTAGCCAAACTAAACCCAACCATTACCCAGGGGTTTAGAAAAGAAGAAGATAAGTTCAATTATAACAAAGACGCTGATATGTTCGTTTGCCCTGCAGGGCATTTGTCCATACGAAAATCAAGACAGGGAAAAAAGAACGTTGGAACAAATCAGACAGACACGTATTACTTTGATGTTGAAAAATGCAAAATCTGCCCATTTAGGGAGGGTTGCTACAAACCTGGGGCAAAAACCAAGACCTATTCTGTAAGCATAAAGTCAGACCTGCACCAACAACAGATGGCTTTTCAGGAAACGACACAATATAAGGAAAGCATCAAACACAGGTATAAGATCGAAGCCAAAAACAGTGAACTAAAAAACGTTCATGGTTATGACCGGGCGATAGCTTATGGTATCGAAAACATGCAGATGCAGGGCGCATTGGCCATCTTTACTGTCAATCTGAAAAGGATCATCAAGCTGATCGCCTAAAAAACAATAAAAAGAGGTATTTAGCCGTTTTTTGCACTCCCCAAACTCCTATAGGCCCGTATTATCCACATTAAATCACCCACACAAAAGCAATCAGAACAAAAAAGCGACCAAGTAAAAGTTGCCTTTTCTCTTGATCGCTTTTCGTAATTCGTTTTATTGCACTACTTTTTCAGTGCCCTCCTTTTCAGTAAGGCTCTTTAGTTTTCAGCAGAATGGGCGGGACATGACCTATATTCAAATACCGCCCATTATTAATTATTAAAAGCTTTCAATCTAAGAACGCAATAGATGACGCGGTGAGTTGAAAAAAATATGTTATCTTATTAGTTCCAATCACTGCTTATATCATTACTAACATTGGGGTTTGAGTTTTTTTCAGACAGGGGGATCGGTAATAAAATATTTTTATCCTGAAAAGGCTGTGTGCCATCTTCTATTTGCCTTTCCGAATTAATGGTTTGCCGGGCAATTCCCCAGCGTATCAGATCAAAATAACGGGATTGCTCCCCGGTTAGCTCCAATTGCCTTTCGCGCATCAGGATAGTCATAGCGTCTGACTGCCCGCCCAATGAACTATACAATGGGGCGTTTACGCTTGGTCTGCTGCGTACCTGGTTAATCAGTGTCAATGGCTGGCTTCCGGTATTACCCTGCTGTATATAGGCTTCGGCAAGCATCAGCAATACATCTGCATAGCGGATCACTTGCCCGTTAATACCACTTTGCGGACCGCCATAAGTCGCCACTTTGTTATAGTACTCGTATTTTAAATATTTATAACCAGCTGTTGCATATGGAAAAGCTACGGGTCCGGTTGAACATTGCTGACAGTACTGAGTTTCACCGCCACTGGCCGCATCGCCATAAAAAGTATAGGCCGCTCTCGGGTCAACATAAGTTGTATTGGTTTGTGGGTTGGTGTATGTAAAAGCTTTAACAGCTGTAGTGGTAATATACGTGTTGTTCCAGTCGTTAAAGCCATATTCCTGCGCGCGGGCGGAGTGGGTTGCTTTTCCTCCCCATGTTTC
This sequence comes from Mucilaginibacter sabulilitoris, assembly GCF_034262375.1. Taxonomy (NCBI): domain Bacteria; kingdom Pseudomonadati; phylum Bacteroidota; class Sphingobacteriia; order Sphingobacteriales; family Sphingobacteriaceae; genus Mucilaginibacter; species Mucilaginibacter sabulilitoris. Next base: position 1,133,519 of record NZ_CP139558.1, on the reverse strand, counting down.
CTGACCACCAAACGCGGCGTACTGGTTACCAATCCCCCAATCGGTCCAGGCCTGGTTCATTACCTGGAAAATAGTTTCTGGGTTCAAGGCGGGACTATTTTGATTAGGGTCGTCAAACAGGTTATTATACACCGGTGCTAATGCGTAGGTATATGGAGATTGAGTCAATTTGCTCAGCTCAGTAACTGCGTCGGCCCATTTTTTTTCATACAAGTATGATTTACCAAGCAGCGCAACCGCGGCTCCCCTGGTAGCACGACCAAAACTGGTAGCGGCATAGGAAAGCGGGAGATCCGTTTCCGCGTCTTTTAAATCCTGTTCAATAAAGGCCCATATATCGGCAACAGCAGCGCGGGGTAGATTAACCTCGGCCGGCGTTGGCAAAGGGATATATTCTTTACGCAAGGGTACACGACCATATAAGTTAACCAGGTTAAAGTAAGCATAGGCTCTCAAAAATTTAGCTTCGGCAATATATTGCTTTTGGTTAGTTTGCTCACTTGTATTAGCTGGTGCCCAGGCCTGGGCGCGGTTGATCACCACATTTGACCGCATAATTAATCGGTATAGTGATGACCACATGGCATCCAACTGTGGTTGGTTAGGCGCAAAATTATACTGTGCCAGGGCCAAAAGATCGCCTTGAAGCGGCTGGGCATTTTTGGCATCATAGCCGAGTAAATCAAAAATATAGTACCATTCACGGGCCCACAAACCTGTGTGTAACAGAGTAGCATAGCTGGCTATAACGGCTTGATTGATAGCCGCATCACTTGTAAAATAGGTATCGTAAGTGTAAGCGCTTTTATTTTGTAGATCCAAATTCTTTTTACATCCCCCGGTTGCAATCAGTAAAGCCACAACCAACAGATATTTAATATACTTCTTCATAATTATATCTTTAATATTTTTCATCATTAAAATCCAACTTGAACGCCCGCCAAGAATGTACGTGGTTGCGGTATCTGCCCATCATCAATGCCGCGGTTAAATATATAGTCGGTAGCGGCACCGTTGACGCCTCCATTGGTTTGTGTACTTATTTCAGGATCATACCCCTTATATCCAGTAATAGTAAATAGGTTTTGAGCGGCAACGTAAACCCGTAACCTGCTTAATACGTTACCCGAGAATGATTTCAAGGCGGCTTTGGTGAAAGTATACCCTAAGGTGATGTTACGTGCCCTCAAGTATGAACCATTCTCAACAAAAAAGTCAGAAGGCCTCAAATTACCTGTCACCGTAACGTTCTGACCTGCCCTTGGCAAAGAAGCGACATCTCCCGGTTTTTCCCATCGATTTAAAATGGCGGTAGAAGCATTATGTCCGGTTGAAGCATTGTCAGTGACAAATTTAAGTGAGTTAACCAGTTGAACCCCTTGAACACCGGAGATAACAATGTTCAGATCAAAGTTTTTATAAGAGGCTCCGGCATTAAAACCATATATAAACTTCGGAATAGGACTACCTAGTACTTTCTGGTCTTTACTATCAACGGTACCATTATTGTTAAGATCTTTGAATATAAAGTCGCCGGGTAACAAACCCGCCTGATAAACGGCGCTTGGATCTCCGGCTTTTTGGCGTGCCATAGCATTTAATGCATCAATTTCTGCCTGGTTGCGCGCTACATGATCAACCTTGTAGCCATAAAAAGCGCCAATGGGTGATCCGGGTTGTGTTAAGGTGATCCCATTTAAGTTGCTAAAGTATCCCCCAATTATTGGTGTTGGCGATTGGGCACCCAGTGACAATGTTTTATTTTGATTATAAGCACCATTTACGCTTACATTATAGTTAAAGTCATTAACCTTGCCGCGATAGGCCACCTGAAACTCGAAACCTTTATTTTGTACGTCAGCGGCATTGGTGATCAACGTACTGTTGATTCCGCTTAGTCCGCCAACCCCGACACTGGTTGGCACCGGGATAGCCACCAGCAGGCCGCTACTTTTTCTGTTATAATAATCAAGCGTTAGCGTTAGCTGGTTATTCAGGAAACCAAGATCAAGCCCGACATCAGTTTGATCTGTCTGCTCCCATCTTAACAGCGGGTTTGCAATGGAGGTTACCGTGGTACCATTTACAAATCCCTCATTCTGACCAAATGAATAAACCAGGTTACCAGTTGGTGAACCGCCAAAGGTGAATACCTGCGTTGTAGTTAAACCAAATTTGTTATTACCGGTACGGCCCCAGCCTATGCGTAATTTACCATCACTGATAAACGGAAATGTTGATTTTATAAAATCCTCTTCGGTAAAACGCCATGCAAAGCCGGCTCCTGGAAAGTTACCATAACGGCTTTGCGGACCAAAGTTTGATGAACCATCACGACGGATGCTTCCTGATAATATATATCGATCGTTAAATGTATATATCAACCGGCCATAATAAGAGATGGCTCGGCCAAACTGCGTATAATAGCCAGATGTGTTGGCTTGACTGGTGATGGTTGGTGCCACCCCTATATCCTTTACGTTATCATTTAACATGCCTGTACCCAATACGCTCAGGTATTTACTTGACCCTGCGTCAATATAGCTGGTACCGGCTGTTAACGATATATTGTGCCTGCCAAAAGTACGGTTGTAAGACAGGTAATTTTCAAAAGTATAATTAGAGTAGCTGTTAAAGGCACGACCGGCCTGGCGGCTAAAGGCCAGGTTATTGGATGTAACATAAGGTATCTGGTATGAGTCGTTGGTAGAATTGCCATATACCCCCGCCAGTTGTGACCTGATCGTTAAACCCTTGACAATATTTACTTCGCCAAAAAACTGAGGGTATAGTACCAGATCGTTACTGGATAATGTTTGAACGCCTAAGGCCTGTAATGGATTTATCGCGTTACTGTTATCATCAATATTGGTGAGAATAGAGTAACCACCCAGAATAGCGGGATCATATATGGGCTGATACGGAGCATAAGTAATGGCATTAGATATACTGGCGGTTTGCCCGCTGGTATGGGTATAACGAAGATTAAGGCTCTGGCCAAAATGAAAACGACCGAGCTTTTCGTCCAAGGAAAAACGGCTGTTTAACCTTTTCAGGTTATAATCTTTAACAATTGCTTCCTGAGTTAAATAACCGACCGACAGATTATAGGTAACCTTATCGCTACCCCCACTGACACCTACGTTATTTTGGGTAGATAAAGCTGTTTTAAATATTGCTTTTTGCCAATCGGTACGATCAACTGATACATAAGGGGTGCTTAATTTAGCCGGAGGCGTAAGATTATTGGTGACGGCTATGTCTGTTAGAAGGTTGACATAATCTTTTGCCTTAAGTAAATCAAGCTGCTTCCAGACCGATGAAGTACCGACCTGTGAGTCAAATGATATTTGCGGGGTGCCGCTTTTACCTTTTTTAGTGGTAACTATGACCACGCCATTAGCAGCAGCAACACCATAAATGGCTGTGGATGCAGCGTCCTTTAAAATGGTGATATTCTCAATATCCTGCGGATTGATGGTATTGAAAAGATTGGCATCGCCTTGTATACCATCAATCACATACAATGGTTCCACATTAGTAAATGAGCCTGTACCGCGTACAATAATCTGGGCATTTGAACCGGGGGTGCCATTGGAATTTAATACCTGCACACCGGAAGCCTTACCTATAAGAAGCTGTGCGGCACTGGTATTGGTATTGGCGCCTGCATCTTTAGCGGCCACCACATTTACCGAGCCTATCAAGTCCTTTTTACGAGCTGTGCCATAACCTATGACCACGACTTCACTGAGGGATCTGCTATCACTCTGTAGTTTTACGTTAAGTATAGTTTTTCCGTTTAATTTAATTTCCTGTGTTGTGAATCCTATGAAAGAAAACACCAGGGTAGCATCCTCAAGGGCATTAAGTGAATAAGAACCATCGGTGCCTGTAATTATACCGTTTTGTTTTCCTTTTTCCACTACCGTAACTCCGGGAAGTGGGCTGTTATCGTCGGCTGATGTCACGATCCCTTTAATGGTAGTTGTTTGTGCCATAACTGGCAGTGCACTCATAGACACCAGCAGTATAAGCAGGTGCCGTAATCTGGCAGGTTTAAGCAACCTTGTTAAATTGGTAATTTTCATGTTCATAATTGGGTTTTCTGGTTTATTAATACGTATCATTAATTGTTAAATAAACACGAATACAAATTCACAATCGATTGCGATACGCAACCAAACACACATCGGTGTTAATTGTAAAAATGTAAAATGAGTTTATTGGCTTATGTGATCAGCATTTCTGCAATCAAAAATAACTATAAGTAATGCGCCCGGGGAGGTACCATTTGTTAATAAATAGGTATACAGATGTTTCTAATTGGCTTCTTTCATTGGTATTACCTATCCAACCGACAACGAATTATACATACAACACAGCTACTGTATTCATATATGAATATCATCAGGTTTATACACCTTATCAAATAATTATATACATCGTCGTTATCGGAAGGCTTCCGATTAATTGTTATTTAAACATGCTGCTCAATCCTTCTTTTCGTGCAAATCGAAGGTCATCCAGTATCTGGTCAATCGTGCGCAGAATATCGTCTCGCCCTTTAGATGAGGATAGATCAATATCTGTAAAGCTTGTACCACTGTTGCCTGAACTGCCCGATAAGGTTTCTATTATAAAAGTCTCTAAGTTGGTTAAAACATCACAATGCCGGTTTCCTCCTAAATTGGTCAAAAACGAACCTTCCTGTACATCTTTATGAATACAGCTATACGGCACCTAAGAACTCCTTTGATAATCAGTTTCAGATATTTAGCAAGACATTTACGCTGTCTTTTCTCCCCTTTCACTACAAATTTGGGCAAAACACAAGTTAATAATCTAATTTACAGTTAATTAGATAAGATTAACATTTGTGTCCCTATTTGTAAACAATCGATTGCTTTACTGCATATAGCTTTGTTCATTCAAAAACCGATGGCGAATCTTCTTATTACCCTAATGGTATTAAAAGCTTCCGCTCATCGGTCATAACCAATTTGATACTATAACCCTAATTGATGAAAACTATGGTAAAACACGTACTATGGAGTACCTGTACTATTTTTTTTGCTGCTTTATGCCTGCATGCTGTCGCCCAGGATACTTATAAAAAAGTACCCGACGGGATCGTTGTTAACCTGTCTCAAAAATCAACCCAGGACGCCCGCTTGCTCCGACTACAGGTCGTTTCTGATAACATCATCCATGTAACCGCAACTCCAGAAAATTCCTTTCCTTCTAAGCAAAGTTTAATGGCGTTACAACCCGTAACCCCAGCCGTTAACTGGCATGTGGTTCAAAAGGGTAACCACCTATTGCTGTCAACGTCATCAGTTACGGTACACGTATGGCTGCCAGCAGGTACAGTGAGCTTTACAGATAAATCCGGCAAAGTTATTTTAAATGAAAATCCGGAGCGTACATTTACTCCCATATCAAACAATGGCGAAAGCTCTTACCATATTATTCAAAGCTTTCATAGTCAGGCTGATGAGGCTATCTACGGTTTAGGTCAGCACCAAAACGGGATTGTAAACTTCAAAAATCAGCACCTGGAATTGTTGCAAAATAATACTGAGGTAGCGGTACCCTTTCTGGTGTCCAGCAAAAATTATGGTATCCTATGGGACAACTACTCTTTAACCAAGTTTGGCGACACACGTGATTATCAGCCTATATCAGGGTTAAAACTATTTGCAGCAGACGGGAGTGAAGGATGGCTAACGGCCACTTACGCTAAAAAGATCGATACAACCCATGTTTTTGCGCAGCGCGCTGAATCCGACATCGATTACTCTTCCCTGGAAACCATGAAGAATTTTCCTCAGGGCTATAAATTAGGGGAGGGAAAAGTAAGCTGGACAGGCTCAATAGCATCTGCATATACGGGAAGTCATCAATTTTGGCTTAAATATGCGGGGTATGTAAAAATCTGGATCGACGGGAAGTTATTGGCCGATCGCTGGAGGCAGGGCTGGAACCCCGGTACAGCTGTGCTGAATATCGATCTGATTAAAGGCAAAAAGTACCCTATTAAAATAGAGTGGTTCCCCGATGCTGACGAATCCTTCATCGCCTTAAAATGGCTGGCACCGTTAAGCCAGGCGCAGCAAAATAAATATGCATTCGACTCTGAGTCTGGTGATCAACTCAATTACTATTTTGTATACGGTAAAAATGCCGATGATGTGATCAGCGGTTATCGTACCGTTACAGGCAAGGCTGTCATGATGCCACGCTGGGCAATGGGGTTTTGGCAAAGCCGTGAGCGCTATAAAACCCAGGCAGAAATCCTAAACACCGTAAAGGAATTCCGGGATAGAAAAATACCGCTGGATAACATTGTGGAAGATTGGTCATACTGGAAAGAAGATCAATGGGGCAGCCAGGACTTTGATGAAACCCGCTTCCCTGATCCAACCGGCATGATCGGTACGCTGCATGATCGGTACCATACCCATTTTATGATCTCCGTATGGCCAAAGTTTTATGAAGGAATCAATAGTTATCAATACTTTGATAAAAATGGCTGGTTATACAAACGCAATATAGCAAACCACCAACGGGATTGGATAGGCAAGGGGTATTTCTCTACTTTTTACGATGCATATAATCCCAAAGCCAGGGAAGCCTTTTGGGACCTGATGAATAAAAAATTATACAGCAAAGGGGTAGATGCCTGGTGGATGGATGCTTCAGAACCGGATATTACGTCTAACCTGAGTATACAAAGCCGTAAAGATTTTATGAACCCCACTTATTTAGGTTCATCAACACAATATTTTAATGCTTTTCCGCTGCAAAATGCAAAAGGTATTTATGAAGGCCAACGCAGCACCAATCCCAATTCGCGCGTATTCCTTTTAACCCGCTCGGCTTATGCAGGGTTGCAGCGCTATGCTGCCGCCACCTGGAGTGGTGATATTGCCGCCCGTTGGGACGATATGAAAAACCAGATACCGGCAGGAATCAATTTTGCTTTATCGGGCATACCTTACTGGACCATGGATATTGGAGGCTTTGCGGTAGAGCACCGGTATGAGCAGCCAAACGAAAGAGACCTGGCCGAATGGCGCGAGCAAATGACTCGTTGGTACCAGTTTGGTTCTTTTGTTCCCTTATTTCGGGTGCACGGCCAGTTCCCTTACCGTGAGATTTATAATGTGGCGCCGGAAAACCATCCGGCATATCAAAGCATGCTCTTTTATGACAAACTCCGCTACCGCTTAATGCCATATATATATAGCCTGGCCGGTATGGCATATCATCGTGATTATACCTTGATGCGCGGCCTGATCATGGATTACGGGCGGGATGAAAAAGTAAAGAACATAGCAGACGAATATCTTTTTGGCCCGGCTTTACTCATTAACCCGGTTTGCCAATATGGCGTCACCAGTAGAGATGTTTACTTGCCGCAAGGTAATGGCTGGTATAATCTATACAACGGCAAATATACCTATGGCGGTCAGACCATAAGGGCTGATGCGCCCTATGACCGCATACCCGTATACATTAAAGAAGGTTCAATCATTCCTTTTGGACCTGATATGCAATATACAGACGAAAAACCTGCCGACCCTATCTCGCTGTATGTATACGCCGGCAAAGATGGCAACTTCACGCTTTATGAGGATGAAGGGATTAACTACAACTATGAAAAAGGTGCTTTCAGCACTATACAACTAAGCTATAATGAGGCCAGTAAAACACTGACGATCCATGGGCGGCAGGGCGGCTTTCCCGGCATGTTAAGTAAGAGAAGGTTTAACATCGTATTGATCCGGAAAGATAAGGCCGTTCCCCTCAATTCTGATTCAACTAATACCCAGCAGATAAATTATGAAGGAAAAGAAGTAACACTAAAGTTTAACCTATAATCCAGTTTTATGAACCAATTATTTACCAATCTAAATTTATTAAACAAATGAGAAAAAAATTCAAATGGGAATCAGCGATCCGTTGCTGGCTCTTTGTCAGCGCCCTGTTTTTTTCTTTTACAGGCTATGCACAAACCGTAAATATTACGGGTAAAATAACAAGTGCAGATGATAGTCAACCAATATCAGGGGCAAGCATTAAAATTAAAGGAACAAGCATTAGCGCCGTATCTGGCCTTGACGGTAATTACTCCATAATAGCTGAGCCAGGCAAAACCCTTGTTTTTAGCTTTTTAGGATATGCACCGCGGGAAGCAACTGTTAAACAAGCTGGTGCGATAAACATCAGGCTCAATGCAACTTCCAGCAATTTAAATGAAGTAGTGGTTATTGGTTACGCCAAGATACAGAGGAAAGACGCCACCGGGGCCATAAGTTCAATATCGGGTAATGAACTGCGCAAAACGCAGCCGGCTACTTTTGACCAGGCCCTGCAGGGAAAAGTTCCGGGGGTTGTGGTTCAGCAAGTATCAGGACAGCCTGGTGGCGGTGTATCTATTCAAATACGTGGTGTGTCATCGATAAGTGGTACAAATTCGCCGCTATATGTAATAGATGGCATCATTATCCCCCCGGTCAATGACCCCGGCAACGGCTCTAATCCCTTAAACGCAATTAATCCCGCCGAAATAGAATCAATAGATGTACTGAAAGATGCTTCGGCAACGGCCATATACGGTTCGCAGGCAACCAATGGTGTAATCGTTATTACTACCAAAAGAGGCAAAGTAGGTGCACCTCAGATATCCTATGATTTTTATACCGGTTATCAAAAAATACCAGGCGAGCTTCCGACAATGAACTTGCAACAGTTTGCCACCTTTATTAATGCCCGCGCACAAGCCTGGGGTTTTGATGTGAGGCCTGAATTTGCCAACCCGCAATATTTAGGTACCGGTACCGACTGGCAAAAAGAATTATTCCGCAAAGCACCACAAAGCAGCCATACCGTAACTGTAAGCGGTGGTGACAACAGAACGCAATACTTGGTATCGGGCTCTTATTATACCCAGCAAGGTATAGCGCTTGGCTCAGATTTTAAAAGGTCGTCTGTGCGGGTGAATTTAGATAATAAAACCACGAACTGGCTAAAAATCGGAACAAGCTTGCAATTGGCTCATATTAATGAAAATGTAAATTCTACTGCTTCTAATGTCATTAACACCGCACTAAATCTTACCCCCGATATTCCGGTACAAAACGCGGATGGTTCATGGGGAGGGGTTACCAGCACCAATGGGTGGACCCCAGGAGTTGCCAACCCTGTGGCCTTAGCGCTGATTGTAAAAGATTTGAAAAAAAGAGATCAGGTATTTGGCAACTTGTATGCGGAAATACAGATTTTCAGAGATTTAACATTGCGCAATGAGGTATCCGGCAACTTCGATTTTGGTACTGAAGATAAATTTACGCCGATTTATACTTTTGGTAAAACTGTTAATGGCACCAACAGCGGCTCCTCATACATGGGTCAAAACTTTTATAAAGTATTACGCAATTTTTTTACTTATAGTCACAGTTTTGGTAAATATAATGTCAATGCCCTATTGGGTCACGAGTCGCAGTTGAGCTCTTTCGAAAATGTATCGGGCGCCCGGTCAAACTTCGCATCAAATAACGTACAGGCTATCAGTTCAGGTGATGCAACTACAGCCACCAATTCGGGGGATAATGGTAGCGGCACAGCACAGGAATCCTACTTCGGTCGTTTAAATTTTGCATGGAATGATAAATACCTGATCACAGCTAATGCACGAAGGGATGGTTCATCAAATTTCCCCCCAAACAATCGTTGGGTTAGTACCTATTCAGGGGCATTTGCCTGGAAAATGAACAATGAGGTGTTTTTAAAGGGTATAACTGCTATAAATGAATTGAAATTGAGAGTTGGGTATGGCCTTACAAACAATCAGGGGATTCCGGGCAATACTTACGTAACTCAGCTTCAAACAGTATCTAATGGCCTTTCAGGTATAGCGCAATTTCAAAACAACCTGGCAAATCCCGAGGTAACATGGGAAAAAACAAATTACTCAAATGCAGGACTTGATGGATCATTTTTTAACTGGCGGTTGAATTTCTCGTTGGATGTTTATTACCGTAAAACAAACGGGTTGTTGTTAAAGGTGCCTCTTCCACTTTATTCAGGTACTACAACCGGTTATTCACCTGGTGCTATGCAATCGCCATATGCCAATGTGGGGGCTGTCAGCAATAAAGGGTTCGATTTCAGGATTAGCTCCAGCAACATTCTTAACAAGAATTTTACATGGAAAACTGATTTTACCATATCCCGTAACATCAATAAAGTGCTCAGCTTAGGTTCAGGGGGCGCACAGGCTAACTTAAGTCAAACCTCCTATACAATTAACCAGGTAGTCGAAAAAACGGTTGTAGGCAAGCCAATTGGCGAATTTTACGGGTATATCTTTGATGGCCTTTATGCGAGTCCCAAAGATTTTCAGACACATGCCCTACCCGTTGACCAAAGCGGTAAAGCTTATCCCATTTCCTCTTCTGGCGGAGGTATTTGGTACGGGGACCGCATGTTTAAAGATTTAAACGGCGATGGGGTTATTGACAGCAAGGACCAAACCTATTTAGGGTCTCCGATCCCAAAATTCCAGTATGGCATCAACAATACCTTTACATATAAAGGTTTTGACTTAAATATTTTCTTAAGCGGCAGTGTTGGCAATAAGGTATTTAATCAGATGGCTATATCACAAACCAACCCGCAAAATAATACTGCCTATTATACATCTGCATTAAACTATGCAAAATTGGCTTTAAAAGACCCTAAGGGCTCCGCGTCAGATATTAATAATGTATATGTTACCAACCCCGATACACATATTGTGGGATTGAGAAATGACAATACCAACGATAATAACCGCTCTTCCAATTTGTTTATCGAAGACGGATCGTTCCTTCGATGCAAAAACATAACATTAGGTTACCGGTTAGCCGACAACCTTTTATCAAAGGTACACCTTCAGTCAGTTCGCGTATTTGCTACTGTTTCTAATGTATTCATAATTACAAAATATTCTGGAATGGATCCTGAAATAGGTTCATGGAACCCGCTTCAGGCCGGTTGGGACAATGGTTATTATCCTCAGCCAAGAATATATACAATTGGTGCAAACATCGCATTTGGCAAATAAGCAACTATTAAAAAGCGGAATTATGAAATCAACAAATAAAATATTAGTCATTTTGCTCATTGCAGCAGCAATTGCAGGATGCAAAAAGAGTTTTTTGGATCGTCCATCAAACTCGCAGATCAGTTCTAATAATTTTTACAAAAGCACTTCAGATTTACGATTAGCCACTGCAAGTCTTTACGGCGGTGCGCCATGGTGGGGATGGCAGAACAACGCTTTGATACCACTGGGTGATGTATTGAGCGGAAATGCTACTTATCAATGGAACAACGATTTAGTTCAGCTTTATACGCGTACTATTACAGCTCAAAATGGGTATCTTTCTGGTGGCTGGACAGGCTTGTACAATGTTATAGGACAGGCCAATTCGGTGATTAATGCTATACAAAAACAGGCGGATTCTTCTATCCCAATAGCTGATAAAAACGCTGCCATAGCAGAGGCTAAGTTTATTCGTGCTGTAGCTTATTATCATTTGGCTGTATACTGGGGGGCAGTACCTATTATAGAAGATAATAGCAAATTGATAAAAGATCCTTTGCTTACCCGTAACATTGTTTCGGACGTATATAAATTTATTGCTAAGGATCTCACTTTTGCGTCGCAAAACCTTCCTAAATCAGATGCACCAGGAAGGCTAACCACCTGGTCGGCTCAGGGGATGCTGGGCAAAGTATACTTAACGATGGCCGGTTGGGGTAAAAACGGCACACGGGACCAGGCATTGCTGGATAGCGCTAAAAAATACGCTGGCAATGTGTGTAAAAGCAGCGGATTGTCGTTATTCAGCAGCTATTATAACCTCTTTAGGACACAATATAATGATTCACCAGAATCATTATTCGCACTTCAATGGGCTGCAGGAGTAGATTATGGCAACGGTAACGCCTGGGTAACCTATTCGCCCAGCAACGATATAAACCCACAGAAAACAGGTGCATGGACAGCTTTGGCACCAAGCTATGACCTGTATCTGACGTATACCGCAAAAGACACCCTAAGGCGTAAAGCCACTATCATGCTCACCGGCGATTATTACCCTGAGTTGAACGCAGCAGGAGGCGGCTATACAGCAACTCAGGTATGTATGAAAAAACATATTATCGGCAACGAAAAAGATAATAACGCACCAACAATGACCATCTGGTCGTCTCCGGAACATAATGCCATTCTCAGATTGGCTGATGTGTATTTGGTGTATGCCGAAGCTATTTTGGGTAACAATGGTACTACAAGCGATGGTGATGCACTGACCTATTTTAATAAAGTAAGGGAACGGGCAGGTATTGATCCGGCATCTACGCTAACCGCCGACATGCTGCTTAAAGAAAGAAGAGCTGAATTTGCTTTTGAAGGACAATATTGGATAGACCTGGTGCGCCTTTCTTATTATAATCCGCAAAAAGCCCTTGATATCATCAATCATCAAAAACGGATCGCTTTTTCCTATGACCATGCTACGCAAATAGCCCAGCCGGATACCACAGCCCCATCACCAGCCCTTCCGGCAACAATCAGATCGTTTACATTGCAAATCCCAGCATCCGAAGTATCAACTGACCCGAAATTGTCTGATCCACCGGTACCTTATTATTAATTAGAACATTTAAAACATATTGTTATGAAAAAGAAATCATACCAAAGCTTGTGTTTTTTGCCGCTTTTGTTACTGATAGTGGCCTTATTACCAGCTTGTAAAAAGAACAATGATGCCGGCGCCCCTCCTGTTATTGAAAACATCAGGAGTTATGTGGCCTCTCCCAATGATACGGTTTTGCATAAAGCTGTGGCAAACGGCCAATGGGTAGTAATAACAGGGAAGAATTTGCAAAATGCCACTCAAATCTATTTTGATGGAGTCCCTGCCAATTTCAATACTGCTTTATTTGCTCCTAACAGTGCCGTAGTACAAATACCTGTAATACAGTTTTCAACTATTGATACTGCCAAGTTGTATACAGTAAAGTATGCTACAACAGCGGGTTCAACAACGTTTGCCTTTAAATTAGGCCCGGCAGCGCCTACAATTACGGCAATATCCAATGTGTTTGCCGCCCCGGGCGACTCTGTTTATTTATATGGCACAAATTTAGTGCTGGTTCAACATTTTTTATATGGAGGAACCCCGGTCCCGTCGTTTAAATCAAATTCTGACGGCACTTCCCTTGGCTTTCTGATGCCGGCAACAACGCCCACCGATCAGATTTTAGTAGACGCAAAATCCGGTACAGCAAATTTTAAAATTGTTGCGATACCAACGATTACAGGTGTTTCAGACGAAAATGCCAGCCCGGGCGATTCAGTGTTTGTTTATGGTACATATCTTAAAAACATCCAATCCCTGTCTTTTGCGGGTACACCTATTACTTCCTTTAAATCATCAAATGATGGAAGTTCCGTTCGTTTTATTTTGCCTGCCTTAACGCGAAGCGGGCTGGTATCTGTTAATACAAAATTTGGCTCGGCCGCTACTGTTTATAATGTGAACGACGTTGTAACCGGAAGAATATCGGATTGGGAATGGGGCGGAAACTTTAATTGGCAGTGGTGGGGTGGTTCCTACTACACCAGCGGCAGTCCCGATTTTCCAGGCAATTCGACACAATATATGGTGTTGAAAACCGGTATTTTATCACCTGCTGAGGGAAATACATATTCCAGTTATGCAATACGTATGAATGGAGCCCAGTGGGTGCCGACAGCCAATATGAATGACCCGGTTAGCAATTGGGCATTTAAATTCGAGGTAAATGTATCCAAACCATGGAATGGCGGAACAATTGATATTTTGAGTGGGATAGATAGCAGCCCTATAGCCAGGTGGGAGCCATGGCAGAAAACGGCTACCACTACCGCGGCGTATACTACAAATGGCTGGATAACTGTAACTATTCCATTGTCTTCTTTCCGAAAAACCGATCCAACGCTTGGGGAAGGAAAAGGGGCTCCTATATCCAAAATTGCGGACCTGTTAACCGCTTCAGGAAACAGTGAATGCTTGGTTTATATACATAATTATAGTACTTCGGCAACAGCAACAGGGTTTTATGGTGCTTTTGACAATTTCAGAGTTGTCAAAATTAAATAAACAACTTAAAGCCCCACAACAGACTGTTAATGTGGGGCTTTAGCTAACAAAAGACAACTTTTCCATTAAAAATTCAGATATGAAGATGAAAAAAATTAAGATGGGGTATAAAATTGCAGGAATACTTTTTGCCGCTTTAGTTACGGCTTCCTGTAAGAAAAGCTCAGCGCCATCTCCGCAACTTACACTTGGCAACATAACGGATACCATACCCGAAGGTGGCGGAACCGTTGCCTTGAAGTTTACAAGTAACGCCCCCTGGAGTGTGGATACGACCGGCATTGGATGGTTACAATTAAACCAAACATCTGGCAATGGGGGCGGTGCCGTCATCAATTTAACAGCAGCTGCAAATTCATCAGGCATGAGCCGTTCCGTGCTTTTAAATATAAGTTCGGCCAATGGCCAAAGCAGAAGAATTTCTGTTATGCAGGATGCCAAAATTTACCCATCATATAATATATCTCCCCAAGCGCCAGATGCAACCGGCATGAACAGTACGGCTACGCAATTGGTAGCAAATATTAAAATGGGGTATAATATCTATAATACAATGGAGGCACCAGGTGACGAAACAGGATGGGGAAACCCGGTAATTAGTCAGCAATTGATTAATCTGATTAAAAATAGTGGAATGAATGCCGTAAGGATACCTGTTCAGTATGATATGTCACACATCATCAACAGGGCTACAGCAAAAATAGATCCTGCCTGGCTCAGCCGGCTTAAAGACGTAGTGCAATATTGTATTAATGATAATATGTATGCAATGGTTGATATTCATTGGGACGGTGGCTGGCTTGATTGTACAGCAACAGGAGCTAAACAGGATAGCATTAATGCTAAGCAAAAAGCATATTGGGAGCAGATAGCCACAACCTTGAGGGATTTTGACGAGCATTTAATGTTTGCCAGTGCCAACGAACCCAATGCTACAGATGTACCAACATCAAACGTATTAATGCGTTATCATCAAACGTTTATTAATGCCGTGCGCAGTACTGGCGGTAAAAACAATTATCGTACGTTGATTATTCAGTCGCCTTCAACTTCAATCGATTTGGCTAACGAATACTTGAAGTCAAGTAATGTGTTTAAAGTAGTGCCATTACCCGTAGACCCGACTCCTAATAAAATGATACTTGAATTCCATTATTATACCCCATCAAATTTTTGCATATTATCTGCCGACGCCAGTTGGGGCAAAGAATCTTTTTTCTGGGGAAGCAGCCTTCATACAAAAAATCCGCTGTTCCTGGACCGAAACTCTGCAGCCTCCACAGAAGAACGTTATGTAGATTCTATATTCCATACGGCAAAGGTAAACTTCGTGGATAAAGGGATCCCTATGATTATGGGGGAATACGGTACAGAATATCATGCCGATAAATTAAAAGGCTATCCAACGGATTCGCTATTGTCCGTTAATTCCCAGATGCATTTCTATCGTTATGTAACACAACAAGCCAAAGCAAATGGTGTGCTGCCATTTTTATGGGCAAGCGATGTGTTCAACCGTCAAACCAACACCATAGGAAACCAGCGCACATTGGATTCACTGAGAAAAGGAGCCGGTTTTTAAGCGTAGGTTAGATTTTAGAGTAAAAGACTATCAAAATCTTGAAGCTGTTAACCATAAGAGCAAGGTAATCCAATTTAATAAGAGAAAGTTAGTTGATTATAAGTAAATGCCTGGGGCTTTAGTCTGGTCCCGGCATTTTTTTACCTCAAACACTTCAAATTTAAAAACATGTGTGAAGAGGACGCCCCGGTTCAAACTTTAAAATGATTACTAATCAATCAGGGCGGCCCCAATTAAATAAGAGAGATTTTTGTTGATTATAAGTGAATGCATGGGGCTTAACAAAGCCCCTGTATTTTTTTCTTTATATCCTTCAAACTTCAGCCATCTTATCATAAGGATGATAGCATACAGTAAAAAGTTTAAAGATATATATGGTTCTTGCAAAATGTCCGGTTACATGTTACTAATCTCTCGACGGAATATAGGTAAATCGCTTTTTTAACCGTAGAAACGGTTTTTCAAAAAAAGTATAAGACAACAGGGAAATAATAACCGTAATGAGAAAAGCGATAACGAAACCAACATCGTTTTTCCATTCATACAAACCAACCATGGTGCTAAAAGATACCAGTTCATCCTTAAATATCTGATAGACCAACCAAAAAATGGTGATATGAAACACGTACATTCCATAAGAGATGCGCCCCAGATACACCAACGGAGCTGGCATTTTTTTTGCCCGGCACCCATAGAAAGACAAAAAGAACAGTACAACTCCGGTAAGTATCAATAACCAGCCAGCTATTGCTTGTGAAATGGTTGAAAGGTGTGGAGCGTCAGCATGAACTTCGCATACTATTGAGGCCAACAGCCAACATACCAACCCCGCCATAAATACGGTAATTCGGGTAACTACGTGCCATTTAGGTTGCCAGCCCTTTAAATAAACGGATAAGAGGATACCTATCGCAAAAAACTGGAATTGCACAAAGCTGTTTGTCCACTCACCGCTAAATCCTTCTGTAGGTTTTTGAGCATAGTAGATAACAGTTGCGTAAGCCGCCAAAAGTGCAAGAAATGAAAAAATTTTTAGCCCTCGTTTACCTGCATAAAATACCACCAATGGGAGCAAAATATAAAGTTGTTCCTCAACAGAAATACTCCAGAGCGGGTTAATGGGATAAGACGGAAGCCAGTTATGGAAAGTAATATACCAGTTACCGGAAAATAAACTGAATGCCAATTGCGTCCCGGGTGATATATACCCAAATTTGTCCGAGAGGTGAGTAACCAACACCATTCCAAAAAAGAAGGTAAAATACAATGGCCAGATACGAAGGATGCGTCTGATATAAAAAGACCTGATACTGATTTTTCCAAATTGTTCCTGCTCCTTAGTAAGCAATTCTGTTATTAAGAAGGCACTGAGGAAAAAGAAAAGCGGAACGCCAAAAACCCCTATTAAACTAATGTGATATCCCCAATAATATTGCGCCGGATCAATTGGCGCAAGGTCCATCCGGTGTGTTAAGAATACAAACAGAAATGCGCAAAGCCGAAGCAGATCTAACTCGGGCTTATAATACCTTGTTGGTACCATATAAAAGTTTAGTTAAGTTCGAGGTTGATCTACTATGACGCACCGCAATATCCAATTAAGATATCATAGATACATTTTTCTGCGCTAAATCCCAAGTGTTTTGATATCTAAAGTTGCCGGAGACAGGCCTGGAGCAGTAACTGTAAGTTTAATATCACCGGCATTATGGGTGCTCCTGATAACAATCATCGCCTGCCCGTGCCATGCCTTCCGTGAGCTGCCCGTATAGGCGTCAAAATCTTTGATATCGGCATTGTCAACTCCGGCTATGGTACCTGTCCCCTCAAGCTTAAACCGCAGGTGATCTGTAGCATTAGGTTGAATTACCCCATCCTTATCCGTTACTTCAATTTTCACGTATGACAGGTCCTGACCATTCGCCCGTATTTCTTTTCGGTCGGCCATCAGCCTGATCTTTGCAGCATTACCGGAAGTTTGCAGCATAGCGGACCCTGCCTCCCTGTCATTTTCAACAGCGACAGCTTTCAGGAGCCCCGGCGTATAGGGCACCGAAAAAATTGCTTTATATTCCTGTTCTTCTGTTGTTGGTTTTTCACCGAGCAGTTTATTGTTGAGATAAAGCCTTACTTTGGGATATTTCGAATATACTTCAACTTCAATTTTCTTCCCCTCAAAACCCGGCCAAGTCCAGCTTTCCCAGGTCGGCCATACCGACCATCTGGTCTCTTTAATTTCCAATGGCTCCGGGTTTGGTTCACGGACGGCCATGTATAACTCCTCCTTGTCATTGTACAGCAAGCTCCGGTAGTGCGATATAGGTTTTCGCCACCCAATTAAATCTATATCACCACAATAAGCGGCATGCCAGGGGAAAAAATCGTTTTCCCAATTCTCTCCGGGCACATCCCCCGAATAATATGAACGCCCGATTCCTGACTCACCTAAATAATCAATGGCCGACCATACAAAATCACCAATGATATAACTGTTATTTTGCACCAGTTTCCAATTGACAAACGCATCCCGCGGATAGGACTCCGTCTGCACAATAATGCGGGAGGGTATCCTTTTATGATCAGCAGGGGCGCTTTGTAACTGATAATTATAGCCGCAAACATCGTGAACAGCCATAAGCGGATCAAAAGAGTTCCATTCATTCCCCCAGGTAACAATAGCAGATGTAACCGGTCTTGTTGTATCTATATTTTTAACGGTACCCGCAAGCATTTTAGCGGTTACAACCGCTTCGGGTGTTTTTCTTTCCGACACTTCATTACCAATACTCCACATAAAAATTGAGGGATGGTTCCTGTCACGCAGTACCATTGTTTCCAGATCACGTTTCCACCAATGGTCAAAATATACCGAGTAATCGTATCTGTTTTTACCGCCTCTCCAACCGTCAAAAGCCTCATCAATAACCAATAAGCCTAACCTGTCACAAACATCTAAAAAAGCTTCGGAGGGTGGATTATGCGATGTTCTTACCGCGTTGAAACCTGCAGCTTTTAACAACTCTACCTTACGCTCCTCGGCCCGGTCAAAAGCAGCAGCACCCAGGCAACCATTGTCGTGATGCACACATCCTCCGTTTATCTTAACCGTTTTGCCGTTAAGTTGAAATCCATGCTCAGCAGTAAACCTTATAGTGCGTATACCGAAAGCCGTTTTTGTTTCGTCTATAATATCATTACCTTTTAATAACTGGATTTGAGCCCGGTACAGATCAGGATTTTCAGGCGACCATAGCGAGGGTTTTGATACTGTTATAGTTTGCGTAATTTCCTTTTCGCTGTTGGCCGGAAGTTCTAACCTGATAGCGTTATTTCCCGCATCTTTATCATGCGCCGACAATAACTGGGTGCTAATAACGAGCTTTTGCGCAAAGGCGGTTTCGTTCTTTATCACAGCCTTAACCTGAACCGAGGCCTGTTTTGCCGATACTTCCGGCGTTGAAACCGCAACTCCCCAATCGGCCACATGTACCGGATTAAAGACCCTCATCCAAACATGGCGATAGATCCCCGAGCCGCTATACCATCTGCTGTTCATTTGCCCTGAATTATCTACACGTACAGCTATTACATTCTCTTTGTTCAAATTCAGATATGGTGACAGGTCATAACTAAATGAAGAATAACCATAGGGACGAACGCCAAGTGATTTCCCATTGATAAACACTTCGGAATTCATGTATACGCCCTCAAAGTAAACGGTAACACTTTTTCCATTCCACTCACGCGGAACCCTGAAAGTTTTTCTATACCAGGCAATGCCCGCCGGAAAGTAACCGCCTGCACCCCCGGTTGGATTTTTAGGATTTATCTTTCCCTCAATACTCCAGTCATGTGGCAGATCAAGCCTGCGCCAGTCAGTATCTTTGAAATCGCTTAACCTGGCCAGGGAGTCATCGCCCAGCTTGAATTTCCAATCGTCATCGAACAATTGCTTCCGCCCCATAACACCCCGGGGTTGGGCGAAACTTAAAACACTACAGGCCAGAAACAGGAAGGCCGTCGTTATTGCTTTCATAAAATGAGAACTTTATACAGTTACTTAACTGCAATTTTAATCTTCTGAATAATATTACGGGATGAGTTACCTAACTCCAAGATGTATTCACCGGCCTCTGCGTTCCAGTCTTTTTTTACTTCATCATAAAATGCCAGGTCAGCAACTTTCACCTGCATTTTCACTGTTCTGGTTTCGCCGGGTTTTAAAAATATCTTTTCAAAAGCTTTAAGCTCCTTCTCTGGACGCAATACCGAACAAACCGGGTCGCTTACATATAACTGGACAACTTCGGCTCCGTATAAGCCCCCGGTATTGGTGATCGTAAACCTGACGCGGATCGTTTCATCTTTTTTATAGCTTGATTTATCGGTCAAAAATTTACTGAGAGAAAAATCAGTGTAGGAAAGACCATAGCCAAAAGGGAATTGCGGCGCTATGTTCTTCGTATCGTACCAGCGATATCCGACCAGTACACCTTCCTTATAGTCGGCCGTCGCACCTTTTCCCGGATAAGTATTCAAACTGAATGCAGGTGAATCGTGTAAAGAAACCGGGAAGGTAAAGGGCAACTTGCCAGATGGATTGATAAGTCCTTTTAATACGTCAGCCAGGGCATTACCGGCTTCCGACCCGTTAAACCAGGACCAAACAATGGTATGGTTTGATCTTTTAATTTCACCCAGGTCATATGGTGCGCCGGCCATAACTACAATAATAGTATTGGGGTTAACGCTGCTCACGGCATTAACCAAGACCTGTTCTCCAAAGGGCAGTTCCAGGCTCTTACGATCATGGGCCTCGCTCTCATATTCCCGGTTTGAGCCAATACATAAAATGGCCACATCGCTGGCTTTTGCAAGCGCCACGGCCTCATTAATCAGGTTTTGATCGGGTTTATCATAGCCGCGGTTTTGTTCGTCAGTTTTGCTGGCCAGGTAATTGGCTCTGTAACCCTGTGCAAAACTGATACTGGCGGTGTTTCCAAACCTTGATCTTATGCCCTCCAATGCGGTAACCTCATGTTTAGCCTTTACACCCGCGCCGTAGCCACCTAAAGCGAATGTACGTACAGCATTATTTCCGATCACAGCAATACTTTTGATCGCGCTTGCTTTCAGGGGCAATAAATGATTCTCATTTTTTAGCAAAACGACAGATTCTGAGGCGATATCATAGGCGGTTTTAGCGTGCTCCGGTGTAGCAATTGATCCTTTAGGGTGATTGGTGCTCATAGAAGTATGATACATGAGCCATAAGATCCTGCTCACTTTATCGTCGATTGTTTTTATCGAAACCTGGCCGGCTTTAACAGCTGTGAGCAA
Organism: Mucilaginibacter sabulilitoris; assembly: GCF_034262375.1. Classification (NCBI taxonomy): domain Bacteria; kingdom Pseudomonadati; phylum Bacteroidota; class Sphingobacteriia; order Sphingobacteriales; family Sphingobacteriaceae; genus Mucilaginibacter; species Mucilaginibacter sabulilitoris. The sequence goes on along the minus strand of NZ_CP139558.1, from coordinate 1,112,396 downwards.
AGGCTTGGCAAAATACCATTGATCATACGGTCCGCTTGATCCCATTTCAATGTCAAGTCCATTGTTTGCGGCTTCAACTGTATGATGCGTCCCGGCCCAGTCTGACATGACCACACCTTTAAAGCCCCATTTGTTTTTTAGTACCCTATTTAGTAAAAAATCATTTTCAGAACACCAATAATCATTCAATTTATTGTAGGCAGACATAATCGTGTAAGCATTCCCTTGCTGTATGGCGGCTTTAAATGCCGGGAAATAGATTTCCTGTAAAGTTCTTTCATCAACTATCGTGTTTACGCTATCACGGTCAAGTTCCTGGTTATTGGCAGCAAAATGTTTTATACAGGCTGCTACATGTTGACTTTGAATTCCTTTTACAGATTGAACGGCTAACTGGCTGTTCAGATAGGGATCTTCGGAGTAATATTCATACGTGCGGCCGCAAAGGGGCATTCTGCAAATATTAAATGCCGGAGCAAGCATCACGTTCTTTTTACGGGCATTTGCTTCCTCCCCTATAACCACCCCGTATTTATTGGCCATTACCGGATTCCAGGTAGCCGCTATGGCCGATCCAGTCGGTAAAAATGTAGCAGAATCAGTTGTCCAGTTAGCCGAGGCCCAATCAAAACGCTTTATTTCTTCACGCACGCCTAATGGTCCGTCATCACATGTCAGTTCAGGAATGCCTAAGCGGGGCACGCCCGCTGAAGAAAATAAAGCATTACCATGAAGCATGCCTATTTTTTCTTCCAGTGTCATTTTCCTGATAATACTGCTGATGCTGGCTTTAAGAGACTTTTCACTTTTATGCTGCGCCGAAACCTTGCCGGAAAAGAATAGCAAGATAACACAGGCAATTGTATATTTCATAAATATTATTTCTTGATTTATTGGTTAACATTATTTATCAGCAGCTGTAATTTCAATAGCCGATGCCTTTAACCCCGGCGACGTTGCTTCTAAAGTGATCTTTCCAGGCCCCCCGGTTGATTGTACAATGACCTGCGCATACCCGCTAAACAGTTTCCGTTTATAGGACGCTGCGGAATAAACCAGTTGGATCAGGCCGGGATCGGTATTTACGCTTGCCCAGATATTGGCTTTTAGTAAAGGCGTAGCCACGATGGCGATGATATTGATGCCCGGGTGCAGCAACGAAGCTTCCAGTTTAAATTCAGGGTTCCCACTCTCCGCTTTAATTTCATGCCCGATCTCCTTACCGTTTATATAAATGCTTTGTACCTTGCCTATACCTTTACTGAAAAAGGTAGTGACCGCGCTTGCGAAATCTGCCGGCATAGTAAATCCGGCCCTGTAAACTACAGCTTTTACCTTTTGGCCAAATTCGTCATCCCTGGTATCTTTAAAAGCGTTTTGCCAGCTGCTGTCATCATAGTCTGATGCAACTTCGGCCCTGACATTCAGATTGTCCACGAACTTTTCTTTCAAATTGCCGATTTGAATAAGGTCAATCTTTTCCAGGTATTGATCAGCTTCGAGCGAAGTAGGATCACCGTTGCCAACGCCTATAATTTTACCAGGCCCCTCAATTGAAAAACCTATCTCATTTTCGGCTGTCGGCATCCTCAGATTGTTTTTATCATTTGCTAGTACAGTGATTACGGCAATATCTTTGCTATCGGCCTTGATAGCGTTCCTGTTAGCCTGTAATTTAATACCGGCTGGCGCTAGGGTAGTTTTAACAACATCATCGCCTGCTTTTACCCCATTTTTATAGCCTATGGCTTCGAGTGTTCCCGGCTCATATTTTACCGGCCATTCCAGGTGCCCGTTTAGCTCCATCTTTTTTTTGCCGAGGCTCTTTTTATTTAGAAAAAGTTCAACCTCGTCGCAATTACTATAAGCGCACACACGTATTTCCTGGCCTTCTTTACCCTGCCAGTTCCAATGCGGCAACAGGTGTACGACGGTTTGATTAGTCCACCACGACTTTAAATAATAGTAGTCGTCCTTGGGAAAACCACAGGCATCGAGCATACCATGATACGATTCGATTGAAGGCCATCCAAAAGGCGTAGGTTCGCCCCGGTAATCAAAACCTGCCCATATAAACATCCCTGCCAGGTACGGGCGCGAAGCATAATGTTTCCATCCTTGCTCCAGGCTGTAGAAAAAATCGTTTTGCTTTCTGTCATACGCGGCAAGCTGGTGCCGGTTCATATCATCCTCATAGATACCCCTTGATGTTACTGTCGATCCTTCCTCCGTACCCCAGCTAAACTGATCAGGGTACTTTTGATGCTGTACATCCGTATTTTTAGTAGCCACGTAATTGTATCCCAGGACATCGATCACCGTAGATATTCCGGAACCAATGCCGCCGCTTATGGCTGCGGTGATATAGCGTGTTGAATCAATCGATTTGGCAAAAGCCTGCATCGTAGCAGCTATCCGAGCCCCGGTAACGGTGCCTTCTATGGCCCATTCTTCGTTCCCTATAGACCAGCTTATAATGCTGGGATGGTTACGATCCCGGAGGATCATCCTTTTGACATCATTCAACTCCGTTGATGCCACACCCATTAAGCGGTTTTCGTCGATAATCAGCATACCTAATCTATCGCATGCATCCAGCAGTTCGGGTGTTGGCGGGTTATGCGAACAGCGATAGGCATTGCAACCCATACTTTTCAGGGTGCGGATACGAAAATCCTGTAAAGCATCGGGCATGGCAGTGCCCACACCGGCATGGTCCTGGTGATTATTGGTCCCTTTTATTTTAACATGTTTTCCGTTCAGAAAAAAGCCTTCATTAGCATCAAACCTGATGGTGCGGATCCCAAAGGTTGTTGTATAACTGTCAGCAATGCTTCTGTTCTCTTCAACCGTAGTGACGAGCCGGTGCAGGTAGGGGCTTTCGAGCGACCATAGTTTGGGATTGTTAACAGATAAAATGCTTTTCACATCCTGAGATGCAAAGGGTTTCAAAGTAAGTCCTGACAGCTTGCTTGTCGCGAGTGATTTACCATCGGTATCAACAATGGTTTGCGTTATGCTAAAGCTCCTTTCTTTTTTATCGTTATTGATAACAGTAGCCGTTACTGTAACATTGGCAGTATTATTCTTTAATTGGGTTGTAACAAATGTTCCATTTGATGCAATATGCAGTTGGTCTGTTTTATTAAGCCACACATGCCGGTATATCCCCGCACCTTCATAGAACCAACCCTCTTCCATAGTTACGTCAGCCCTTACAGCTATAACATTATTGCCGCCATAATTTAAATATTCAGAAATATCATATTCAAAGCTGTTATACCCGCTGAGTTCGGTACCTAAATAATGACCGTTTATCCAGACTATGCTGTTCCGGAAAACACCGTCAAATGCAATCGAGATATGCTTACCGAGATCGCCGGCCGGGATAACAAAAGTTTTACGGTACCAGCCTACACTGGCTTCCGGAAAGTTACGGCCAATAGCCTTCGATCCGTGGCTTAAAGTACCCTTTGGGCTAAAGGGTTGTTCAACGGCCCAGTCATGCGGAAGATCAATTTTACGCCACCCCCTGTCATCAAACTCCGGCGACGCAGCACCGTCACCGTATCCGGTTTTAGCGAAATAAGAGAAGCCGCCTGTGCCATTATAAAAATCATTTGAGGCATCATAAGCGTGCCCCAATGCGAACCGCCAGTCATGATCCATTGATAAATGTTCTCGTGGCGAAACTGGTGGTTTTGTATCTGTGGCAACCGCTGTTTTAAAAAAAGCAATAAAGGATAAAATCAAAAAGTAAACGAAGCAGGAACATTTCATTTTTTTAAACATAAATTGAGTGACATTTTTTTAACATAAAGAGTATGATCATAAAGGCACAGGAGCCAGATAGTTAATGCCCCTGATCATTCGACCTTATTTTAATGGCTACCGGCCATAAGGGCATCAATGGTAGGTTGATCGAGCGTCTTATTATTTCGCCGGTCTATGGCAACGCCTATATCCCAAAAAAATGGTTTGAGGCCGTTAGCAATAGCCTGCTGAGTGGTAAACTTTATCCAATAATCTACCGCTTCATTATGTGTAGTCAGATCTTTGGGCGTAGTCCGCCTGTAGGCTCCATATTCTCCCATCAAGACGGGGATACCCCTATCCACATATTTGGTTTTCATCAGTTGGAATGCATTTCTGACTTCGGCTTCCTCTCCATATGTTGGGTTTCGCGAAGTGTCCGACAGGGAGTGATGACCGCTTCCCCAGTAATAAAACATACGACCCCATGATTGATCTTTCTCCATAATACAAAAGTTGAATGGAGAATAGTAATGTACCTCTACCATCAAGCGGTCTGCAACTTGGTCAGCTGGTAGGCCGGACATCAGATCGTTCGTTTTCTTAATATCGGTACTTGGTCCCTGAACAACCAGCACCCGGTAAGTATTCCGGCCGCCAGTTGCCCTCACTGCGTTAACAAAAGTCTGGTGATAGGAAAGCAATACTGACATCTGGCTGGCATCAGTTATAGCGGGTTCATTAGCGCTGGCAAACATTAGGTGCCCGTCAAAATCGCGCATAACTGTCGCGATCTGTTCCCAATATGCTCTTTGCTTGGCATTAACAGCATCCTTTTTAACCGGCGTGCAGTTATTCTCCAGCCAGCCGCCATCCCAATGAATATTGAGCAATACATACATATCATTTTTCACGCAATATCCAACTACCTGTTTCACCCGGTTTAGCCAGGCATCCTGTATTTTAGCACTTTTTTTGTCTGCATATTGATCCCACGCACAGGGAATGCGGATAGCATTAAACCCGATCTGCTTTATAAATTTGATATAATCCTCTGTGATTAAGGGATTACCCCAGCCTGTTTCGCTCCCTGGGGCCTCCATCGTGTTTCCAATGTTCCAACCTATCTTTATAAGTGCAGCCTGCTGAACCGCTGTGTTACCCATCCCTGTTATATCGGGAGCTTTAGGTGATGTATTATATGACGGATAGATCGCCCTGGCAACAGCAGTATCTTTTATTGGCTTTTTAAAGGCGCCGCGGGCATTGGTGTTTATCAATAAAACAGCCGAAAAAATAGTCCAGGCACACAATAGGACAGGTTTTAGCATAGTATTAAATTAATTAGGTTATAATATTGGAAGTCACCAATAGACTTAGCTTTTAATTGCACCAGGTGATCTGAAGATCAGTTATTGGTTTTACCGGCTTAAAGCTAAAAAGCATTACGCAATCGATTGTTTATAAATGGGGGTACAAATGTTAATACAAATCAACATTCTGATTAACAATACCTTAAACTGTTAGTGTCAAAAATTCAGACCGATAGAAGCTGAAATCGATAAAAGAAACGTTAACAAAAAAGGCAAAAGAAGCGTACGATTCAGGCTATCGTTCACCTCTTTTGCTCCCAAAACGTTACTTATTTTTATTACCTGCATATGCAGACGGAAGGCAATTAAATTCTGCTTTAAAGCATCGCACGAAATACTTTTGGCTTTTAAAACCAACTTTGTATGCTATCTGAGATATAGTTAGCTGTGAACTTTCAAGTAATTGAGCAGCGCGCTTCAGACGAATAGACCGGATAAGGTCTACCGGTGACTTTCCTGTTAACGCCAACGCTCTTTTATACAATGTTACCCGGCTTACGCACAATTCACTGCTCAGTTCTTCTACCGAGAAATCGGCGTTGTCCATATTTTTTTCAATCAATTGTACTGCTTTTTTTATAAACGCTTCATCAAATGAATCGGACACTATTTCTGTTGGCCTAACCTCAAGTTGCTTTTGATAAGTTTTCCGCATATCTTCCTGCATGGCCAGTATATTTTTCAATTTCGACGTCAGTATCTCGAAATTGAAAGGCTTGGTGAGGTAGTCATTGGCCCCGGTTTCAAGCCCCTGCAATTGCTGCTCATCCCCGGTAACAGCGGTAAGTAATACCACAGGTATGTGTGATGTCCGTTTATCATTACGTATTTTCCGACATAGGTCAATACCATTCATCTCGGGCATACTGATATCACTGACTACGAGGTTAGGGTGCAGGGCCAGGGTCTTCTGCCATCCCTCCCTGCCATTAGCAGCCTCGATGATATGAAAGATTTCATTTAAATTGTCCTTCAGGTAAAAACGAAAATCTTCATTGTCTTCAACCAGTAAAACAGTCAGTTTTTTAATTGTGCTGCCGGTTCCTGCCGGTAACCAGGTCTGGCTTTCTATTAGTGCCGCTTCGGAAATATCAGATGCATGGGCGGCTAATTGTTCCTCAGTTGTTAAGTCAACAGGCAACAGTATTGTAAAATAACTACCCTGTCCCGGTTCGCTCTCTACTGATATTTCGCCATTATGCAGCCGGACAAATTCCCTTGTTATGGACAAACCTATACCACTGCCCTGATTAACCATAGAGCCAGGCACTTCATTTTGAAAAAAACGTTCAAAAATTCTGTCCTGCTTATCCAGGGGGATTCCGATACCTGTATCAATAACCTTGATCTCCAGTAACCGTTTACCAGGTGTTTCTTCCCTCATCGCCAATAAAACACTAATATGTCCGCCGTCCTGTGTAAATTTAAATGCATTGGAAAGCAGATTGAAGATGATGCGCTCTATTTTATCGGGATCAAAGTTGATTACAAGGCTTTGGATTTCCGAGTCAAATACCAGTCTGATGTACTTTTTCTCCGCAATATCCGAGAAGGAATACACGATTTCTTCGATAAAGCCTATAATGTCCCCGCTCCTGGTATGCAGCCGGAGCTCTTGTACTTCCATTTTTCTGAAGTCAAGCAACTGGTTTACCATATTTAATAAACGTTTAGCATTACGGTTGATCAACTGCAGTTGGTGTCTTTGTTCCTCCGCCTCAGTATGCTTTAAAATCTTATCAACGGGGGCTATGATTAATGATAAGGGGGTTCTGAATTCATGGCTTACATTTGTAAAAAACTTGATCTTCATCATATCAAGTTCATGCATACGCCTGGCTTCCTGTCGTTCATGCTCAATTAATAATTTAGCATCCTGCTTCTCTTTTTCAATTTCAAACTGCCTTCTTATTTTTTGAATTCCACGCCGGCGCATGAAAAAGAGAATTCCGGCCAAAAGCAGTATGTAAATAAAATAGGCTATGGTCGACTTCCAGAACGGGGGCAATACTTTAATTCTTAACGTTATGTAATCAGGCTCCCATCTTCCTTCCTGACTGATCGCCCGCACTTTAAAAATATAATCGCCACCGTCAAGGTTGGTATAGGTGGCTTTTCGGGTGGCATTATTCGCATCAAGCCAGTCCTTGTCAAAGCCTTCCATCATGTACTGATGTTTTACCTTATTAGGGTTAAAGAAGTTCAATGCCGCAAATTCAATGGTAAATACGTTTTCGCTGTGCTTTAATGTCAACGTGCGCGTTGCCGTAATGGCTTTTGATAATACAATATGTCCATTAACTTCCTCTTTAGCCTTGATGCTTTTGTTAAACAGCAAAAAATCAGTGAAGACCAATTTAGGTTTATATATATTGGCATGTATAGTTAAAGGATCGAAAATGTTAAAACCATGCCCTCCTCCAAATATTAATTTGCCCTTACTGGTTTTGAGTGCCGCCTGCACATTAAATTCCCGGCCCTGCAGGCCGTCAGTTTCATCAAAGTTTTCAAACCTGAACGTGTAAGCAGCTTTATCAGGAGTAAGTGTTACCCTGCTCAACCCGTTTGCCGTACTTAACCAGATTGCCCCCTGGTTGTCCTCCAGTATATCCAGTACGGTATTGTCCGGCAGTCCATTCTGCTTTCTTAAGGATTTAAAAAAACCGGTTTCCGGGTTCAGCATGCTCAGTCCATCACGCGTTGCTATCCAGATAAGCCCGCGGCTATCCTGGTTGATACCATTGATACTGTTACTGATCAAATTGTTTGCATCTTTTTTTCCAGCGCTATAGTGAATTACACGACCTGTCTTTTTTAAAATTACATCTATCCCAAAGTATCCCCCCACCCAAATATTACCCTTCCTGTCCTCAAAAAGCGCGGATACATAAGGGCTCCTGATATCTGTTTGCTTAAATGATGGGGAAAACATTTTTTTGGTCCTGTCAAATATTTGAAGCCCTGCTGCAAATGTTCCTACCCATAACCTGTTGGAAGAATCTTCAAGAATATTCCATACCCGGTTATCAGCAATGCTGCCGGCTACTTTATCGTCATGTTTATAATGAATGAATTGCTTTCCGTCAAAACAGTCCAGCCCACCAAAATAAGTACCTATCCATAACTTCTGATCATGATCAATACATAAAGTGACGATAATATCACTACTGAGGCTGTTTGGATTGTCCGGCTCATGTTTATATTGTTTGAAACTACCCGCTTTACGGTCAAAGTAAACCAGACCGCCGCCGTTTGTACCAATCCACAGATTGCCACTTTTATCTTCGGCAAACTTATTAACATCTTCAAAACTTAAACTTCTGGGATCAGAAGCAAAATGCTTGTAGAGCGGGAACCTGATAATATTTTTATGATAATAACTTACCCCTTCTTTAAATGTGCCGGCCCACATAATACCGGAATCATCTTTATAAAGGGTCACACTGTTTTGACTTAGCGATTTGCCATCATCCTCCCGGTTCAATAAATAGGTGACCATGAAACTTTTTTTATCCAGCACGTTTATACCGCCATGATCGGTGGCTATCCATATCAGGCCATCATCAGCCTGGATAATATTGCTAATGTTATTGGACTTTAATTTTACTACGCCCGATTCATCGGTAATGTGCCTGAATGCTCCCGAAGAAGGACTGTAATAATATGCGCCGGAATTAAAATTAGGAGAGTATAACCATAAATCATTATCCCGGTCTACGGTAATTGCGTAATATCCCTCCTTATTACTGGCAGATTTACTAAAAAGATCGGTGTGATAAGTAATTTTGTTCTGTTTGATGTCAAGTTTTTCAACCACGCCATCATGGTATACCAGCCATATATTACCAACTGCATCCCGTGTAATATCTGCAATAAGATTTGAATGCAATAATGAACCGGATCGATGGTGATAGTACCGCCTGGTTGTTTTGTTTAATTCATTATACCTGTAAAGGCCAGAATCCGGGCAGACAAACCAAAACTCGCCTTTGCCGTTGCGGATCATTTTAGAGACATAGGGATATCCCGGGATTTTTAAAGAACCGGCCATGAGTGAAATATCACTATCAAACTGCTCTGTTTCGGGGTTATAAAAACAATAGCCACTTCGGGTTGATACCCATAGCTTTTTATCCGGCCCTTCAAAAATACCGGTTATAAAATCGCCGATAAGGGATTTTTTATCATCAGCATCATGTTTGAATATTTTTAACGTATAACCATCGTAACGATTAAGGCCCGAGGCAGTGCCGAACCACATAAAACCTTCAGAATCTTTAAAAACACAATTGACCTGATTGTGAGACAAACCATTGCTTATATTCAGTTGTGAAAATTGGTATTTGCCATTTTGCGCAAAAACAACACGAAGCATCAACAGTAAGCTAAGAGCGCTTAGGGCTAATTTATATCTCATAGCTTAAAGATCGGATATTTATAAAATTCAATCAATAGATCAGGTTATCAGCAATAAATGCAAGATTTTCCGGATATGGTTTTCGTAAATATCGAATTCTGACTATATAATTCCAAAAACCCCCAAATTTTTGAAGCATAATTTAGTTTTTTATTGTTCATTTATCTGTGGCGCTGATAATTTTATCATCGGTAAGACCGTTAGTGCAGGGATATTAATGCAAAGTTTTGAGGTATTGCTTCTTTATATTGGTTAAGTCAAACCTACAGTAAACCACATTTCAAAATTTGATTGAAATGGACTTTTTTTTGTAAAAATCCGACTTTATTGCATTTAAAGCATTCATATACACCATGGTATATCAAAGCACACATACCTTATTTGTGACCCGGGTGATAACGAGGCATGGAGCTCCAGGAAAAACAGCATGAGCAATACCCTGATCATGTTGCTTTTGAAAAGTTTGGCTAATAAATATTCCATTCCCATATCCCTTTAACACCGCTTGTTATTTTAACCCGTAAATAACGAGCCCTGATCAATATAATATTAACCAAAGGACCACCTCTAAGACGCAGCCCTTTGGTTAGTTAATCATTTAGATATTAGTTAGTAAACCCAGGCATTGCAGCCTGAGATTCTATCAGAACCGTACGTGCACGTCTCCGCGCATACGGCTCCCATTATCGTAGTTCCATTAATGGCTTAGCACCGAATGCCCAGTGTGCGAACAAGTTGGGTTTACGCCTGTAAAGGCTGCTTACCCATTTCATTCCTCTGGTGACGCTGGTTCTAAGCTTTTTGTATTTCCGTATTGCCCAGTTGGCTATTTTGGCATTTATCGTGCGCATAAAGTCTCTCAACCTTGTCGCATAGAACTTGCCATAGTAGTTAATCCAACCTTGCAGGACAGGATTTATGGCTTTGGCAACTGCCTCGACTTCGATGCCTGGTATGCGCAGTATCGGCATGTTGTTCAGCTTTTCATTCATCGCTGTCATTGCCTTTGTGCTTACGCCCGGCAGGAAGTTGGTAAAGTCCTCTTTCCGTTGGCTGTTCTGCGCTTGTCGCGGCTTGAACGTGTAACCAAGGAAGTCGAACGATACTACTTTGGGGCTTTTGTTGGTACGGTTGCTGTCTTTGCAGTAGACGATCTTTGTTTTGTCTTCGTGCATCTCCAGTCCGCAATCCTTCAGTCGCTTAGCCAGTAGTTCCTTTAAACAGATAGCTTGTTCTTCTCGCCTGCAATGAATGACTGCATCATCCGCATACCGCTCGAAAGCTAAGTCGGGATAGTTGTTCATCAGCCACATATCCATTGCGTAATGCAGGTAAAGGTTTGATAGTATGGGACCGATCACCGAGCCTTGCGGCACGCCTTTCGTCCTTTGCACTATCGTTCCATCTTCCAGTTGCAAGGGTGCTACCAGCCATCTTTTGATGTATACTACCATCCATTCGTCCGCTGCATGTTTCTCAACAGACAGCATGAGCAGATCATGCGGGATGTTGTGTCGGGTAGAAGCACAGATTACTCCCTTGCTTCCCCCACAGAACCCGCCGTGCAGATTTCCCGCAACGGGCTCTTCAGGATGTTTGTCCATTCTTTGCATAATTAGATATTAGCGTGTAACAATTGTGGATAGGGCATTTCAAACCACTTTTTATTGTCCAGATATCCCCATTGCGAGCGAGTGCGCTGGCTTTTGCGTCTGATAGCAAAGCGCCAACACCTTCTCACATAGAGCCTTATCAGGTTCAATTTCTCCACACAATGTGTTAAGGCGTAGTATTGATAGAAACCTCTCAACATCGACAGTATTTGCCTCTGCTGATCCCACACATCATAGTGTGGATGTCGTTTCAACCATTCCTTTACCCTGTCAAGGAACTTTCGACAGCTTTTCTGTCTGGGTTTTCGAATTAGAACGAACTTACCTTCATGGTCTGTCCCACAGATGTGAGCGAAGCCAAGAAAGTCGAACTTTCCAACAGGTTGGTTAAAGCTTTTGCCCCGTTCTCTGGCGAACCGCCCGAATGGCATTGACCTTGTCTTTTCTTCTGCCAGTTCCAGATGAAACTCCTGGAAGCGTTCCTTCAGTTCCTTGCCAAAGCGAATCGCGTCTCTTTCATATTGGAAACAAGCCACAAAATCGTCCACGTAACGCACCAGGTGTGCTTCGCCGTTACAAGAAGCTTTTAACTTCTTTTCAAACCATAGGTCGAGTACGTAATGCAGATATACATTTGCCAGTATGCACGATACCGGGCCACCCTGTGGTACTCCGTCTTCTTTACTGATTTTCAGCCCGTCGGACATTATTCCCGCCCGGAGCCATTTGTCAACCAATCGGAGTATTACCGGGTCTGCAATTTTCTGCTTTAGAAATTGTCTTAACCAATCATGATTTACCCTGTCAAAGTAGGCACGTATATCTGCTTCATAGACTTGCATTACCTTGCCTGCAATAATGTGGCTTCGTAATGCGCCTATCGCGCCATGTGCATCTCGCTTTGGCCTGTAACCCCATGATGAGTTCAGAAAGACAGGCTCGAACACGGCATTCAGTATCCTTGCTACAGCAGCTTGCAGCAACCGGTCGGAAACGGTGGGTATACCCAACAATCTCGTTTTGGCTCCATCTTTGGGTATTTCTACCCGGCGTACTGGTGGCGCATAATACTTACCTGCTCGTAATTGTTCGTGCATTTCTTGTACTCTTTCTTCCAGCTTTTCTGCAAAAGCTGCCATTGTTTCCTTGTCGATTCCCGGCGCTCCTTTCTTGTTCATCTTCTTCCATGTTTCCTTTAAGAAAGTTGGTGTTAAAAGATGCGCCAAAGAGGTGAACACCGTCCTCTTGTCTAATTTTGCCTTCACGGCTACACTGCTCAGTTGCGTTTTCATGCGTTCTCCTTCTCTGTGTTCATGTTTCCATAATTTGTAAGGTTCATGTGTCCCTTTACTGTGTTACATTCCTGCCTGTCCCTTCCCCGTGTACGCAGCTTTCCTGCGCTCAGAATACTATGAACAGGTCCGACTTCCATATCAGCCTCCACCTTTCTTCGGAGCTCCTTTAGTCCGGTGTACCTTATCTTCCCGACAAGGACTGGTATGGATCTCCCGGGTTTCCGTCATTTCCGTTTCTGCCGTGCCACGCCCTAAGACCCCGCCGGAGTCTCCAACACTCTCGCCTTCTGCGAGTGCCTACTTTTGCCTTCCAGGTTCTTCGAGCCTGTCGGCCTCCGGTTCTCTAATAACGAGGCTCAATAGCTTCACTTGCGTTGTGGCCCGGTCATCGCTCTGCCTACGCTTAGCACGCTTCGTTACCTAACGCACTCAAGGCTCGATTCTCAGTGGGCAGGCTTAGCCCTTGCTGAGACAGGAATCTCACCTGCTGAAAATGCCGAACTTAGCCCGGCGCACCGAAGAACCCTTTGATATCTACGTCCAGCAGCCAGTGATATTCCCAACACCTTTCACGGGTTTTGGCAACTGCCTGCAACGCAGATTTCTTAGGCCGGTAGCCGTAGGAATCATCATGGAAAAGGTTGTCGACCACCTTTCCCAACATCCCGGCTACCACCGCTTGTCCGATACGGTCGGTTATGGTAGGTATACCTAATGGCCTTTTACCGCCATCTTTCTTGGGTATCTCCACCAGTTTAATCGCAGGGGGCATATAGCTGCCTGAACTCATTTGGTTCCATAGCTTATACAGATGTTTCTGTGGCTGTTGGTCAAATGCTTCCATACTCATCTGGTCTACACCAGATGCCCCTTTGTTGGTTTTGATCTTCAAGTAAGCTTCCTGCACCGACTTTTTCGAAATACAATATGGTTTTGGCCTATACATGTCTTATACCTCCTGTAGGTTGCCCTTTGAACAGTTTCTATTAATGTACAGCGCCTGATAATGCCACCCCTTCGCTCTTGCCAAGTTTCCAAGGCTATCATCACTACTACGGGCGGCTCTGCCCCTGTGGTACGCATCGATAGTTTCGGACTTACGGGTTCTTCCGCTTGACCTTTTCTCTTCACATCGTTCCGACAGGTTCCCAAGTTCCGCTTGAATGCCTGTATAAAGCTCACGCTGCCTATACGCCGGATGCCGCAGGGACGGTAAACAGGTCGTCCTCCCTGCTGATAATAAAGTGATACTGTACTTTACTTTTGACATCATCTAATCCTTTCGACGTCTCTTCGGCAGTTCATTTGCATTCGTCTTCTTTATACTTACCTGACAGCTTAATACTGCCTTCTCTGCTAACGCTTCCCACCCTGGCTCTTTACCAGAGCAACTTAGCAGCGGTTTGGTACCTGCTCCTGTAAGCCGATACCGAGGGGCCTGTCCTCATCATTCAAACAGCACCGATTTGCTGCGCAAATCGTTCATGGCGCTCAATACCCCGGATTTTGAACAAGTTCAGGTGAATTCCTGTCAATTTCCGGTTGTGGAATAGGCCAGAACTCATAATTATCGGCATATTTCGTTTTTACGTTAGGGAATAAAGGATTTTGAACAAAGCCGTTCAGTTTCTGCGTTGCGATACCCCATCTTCTCAGATCGAAGTAGCGGATCCCTTCCATAGCAAACTCTACACGGCGCTCATGGCGGATCTTTTCCCGGAACTGCGCTTGTGACAAACCAGCAGACAATGCCGGCATGTTAACCCGCGCCCTGACCAGGTTTATCGCGTTGTAGGTACTTGCATCAGGTCCTGCCGCTTCATTTTGAGCTTCCGCATACATTAGTAATATATCCGCATAACGAAGTAAAACAAAATCATTATCGCCTTTCGTTCCATAATCTGGGTCAACCAATGTAGGATCAAGCCATTTCTTGACTGGATAATAACCAACGATCCATGAATCTTTTCCCGGAGTACCCACCGCATAAGATCCTGTGAACGGCCATCCCTGGGCTTTTGTATCGCCGGGGAAAAACAAGGTCATACGCATCCGCGGGTCCCTGTTATCATAAGGTTTTCCCTTTACATAAACAGCGGAACTGGTTGTGTCTTTACCATCTGCGGCTTCATATTCGTTAACCAGGTCCTGGGTACCCAGTTCACCTTTCCAGCGTTGTAACGAAACACTGATCCCGTTGTCCTGATGCGACAGATTAGGTAGCTGGTATTTTACTGAAAACATAATCTCAGGGCTGTTATTTTGAGCCGGCTTATAAAAGTTGCCCGGATAAGATGTATTCAAAGAAAACTTTCCGCCGGTTATAATTTGGTTGGCGAGAGCGGCGGCCTCTGTATACTTTTTCTCAAATAACAGCGCTCTTACTTTGTAACCTTGCGCCGAACCCTTAACTGCATGTCCGCTGTAGGAAACGTCTGGTAAGCCGGCAATTGCCAGGTCCAGGTCTGCTTCTACCAGTTTCAAAACATCTGCCCTGCTTGATTTGGCCATGTGTTTATTATAATCAAGTGTAAATGGGTCTGCCGTGGTGATAATAACATTGCCGTATAACACAGCAAGCCAGTAGTAATTAAAGGCGCGAAGAAAATAGCCTTCGGCTTTATACTGTTTAAGCTTATCCCCTGTAAGCACTTTATCTACATTAGCCAGGAAATAATTAATGGAGGCTATCGCCCGATAATTATTGACATAGTAAGAGGATTGATAAAGGTTGTAGGTATCAAAAACGCCGGCTGTAATGCCCGAGGATAATGCGCTTGTTCCGCCCCCGTAATTATATTGCCCATAAGAATTATCACTGAAATTATCCCAGGCCACGACCTGGTATTGCGAAGTAGAATAACCTCCTCCGGAGGTGTATAAAAAGTTGTAACATCCGGTTAAGGCTAGGTCCGCATCGCTTTCAGATTTCCAGAAATTCTGCGTTGATAGCTTATCAGGCGGATCCAGATTCAGCGAACTTTTTTTGCAGGATGCCAGCATTACTGATAACATGATCAGCATGAGTATATACTTATTGTAAAGATTCATAATGGTATGCTTTAATTGGGTTAAAGTTTGACAGAAGCACCAAAGGTTATTGTCCGGTTTTGCGGATAGGTTACATAAGTACCGTCTCCGACACGCTCAGGATCCAGACCGGGATATTTGCTGATTGTGAACACATTATCGGCAGCCACGAAAACACGAAGGCTTTTAATGGAGATCTTGTTCAGTATGGCTGTTGGGAAAGTATATCCAAGCTGGAGGCTTTTCAACCGGACGAAAGACGCATCCTTCAGGAAATAAGTTGAGGGATAGTTCTGTACGGCGGCATAGCCATCGGCCACATAGATCTTAGGCATGGTATTCGTATGATTGGTTGGTGTCCAGCGGTTTAGCCAATCGGTTGTCGGTACGGAACCCTGCCTGAAAGGTTCTATTCCCCAACCGTTTACATAAGCCTTTTGCCCCTGCGAACCATAGATCTGTGCACTGAAATCGAATCCCCTGTAGCCGGCACCCAAATTAGCGGAATATTGATAGGAGGGAAATTTACCGCCTACATAAGTCCTGTCATCGGCATCTATTTTCCCATCACCGTTTACATCCTTTATTTTTAAATCACCGGGAGTAGGTGTAACCGGTTGTTTGGGAGAATTGTCAATCTCGGCCTGGGATTGGAATATGCCATCCCAAACGTACATATAATAAGCATCAAGCTCATGCCCCTCTTCTCTGATGGTATGATCGCTGATATCTTTCGATCCATACTGCTCAAGTTTATTTTTATAGGTTTGCAGGTTTAAGCCAATAGTATAAGTAAAATCTTTACCTATCTTATCATTATACTGAACTGCGAATTCATAGCCTTTATTCCTCAGTGCTCCATCATTTATGGTAGGAGCGTTAAGGCCAATATAGAACGGTACCTGGGATCCCCTTAAAATATCGAAGGTATATTTATTAAAATAATCTGCTGAGAAAATCAACTTATCGTTAAATACAGTCATATCAATACCGACATCAACTACCCGTGTAGTTTCCCAGGTAAGGTTAGGATCAACGAGCGTATTGGAAACAAAGCCGGAGTTAACTGTGCCGCCAAAAGCATAATTAGCGCCCGATAAGGTTGACTGATATGGGTAGGTTCCGATGTTCTGATTCCCCAATTGACCCCATGAACCGCGAATCTTAAGGTCATTTAACCAGGAAACATTTTTCAGGAAGTTTTCTTTTGAAATTCGCCATCCGCCCGAAAATGAGTAAAATGTTCCGTAACGAGTATCGGAGGGTAACCTGGATGTCCCATCATAACGGATGCTGGCTCCGAGCAAATATTTGTCCTCGTAGTCATAGTTCGCACTACCATATAAAGAACTGATTGCCCATGCCGAAGATGTTCCGCTATTAGTCTGGCCGTCAGAAGGCCCTGCATCAAGTTCCCTGAGAAAGTTGGTTACATATTGTGTTCTTGATGCATTGAGATTACTGGCAGTGTTTTTTTCCTGCTGAAAACCTCCAAATGCGGAAAAGTTGTGAGCACCAAAACTCTTTTTATAGGTCAACTGGCTATAATAAACTGTATATAAATTATCCGAATTACCTACATTTAGACCGGGTGAACCGTCATCAAGGCTGCCGGCCGGACTCATATCATTATAATAATAGGTAGGTATGATTGGCCTGAAATCATTGAATTTATAAGTCCCGTAATTAAACCCCGCCTTATTCTCCCATCTCAGCCCTTTGAAAAGATCAATATCCAAAGACAGGTTGCCTTGTATATATTTATCATCGCCGCGGGTACGGATATCTTCACCTACAATCGCCGCCGGATTTTTATTGCCCAGCTCATTGGAATAGGCTTTCTTTATCCATTTGCCGTCAACCTGCGCCGGGTACAAAGGAGATTGGGCCAATGCAGAAAGGAACTGGTCGCCGGCGCCATTTTCAGGTGTAAGCTTTTTGCCGTAGCGCATCTGTATGTCGCTTCCAAACGTTATTCGCTTATTAAGTTTCGAATTCAGCCCCAGGGAAAGTGTATATTTTGAATAATCGAACCCTTTCATAACACCTGGCTGATTGGTAATGCCGATGCCTACACTGTAGGTTGTACTATCTTTACCTCCGCTCATATTCAGGTAGTGATTTTGGGTGTAAGCGGTACGGAAGATATCGTTCAGCCAGTTATGGTTAGGATATTTCGTCTGGTCTGTTGCATTTTGATATAAATCGATCTGAGCCTGGGTATATAGCGGAGCTAATGAAGAATTGGTACGGGCTTCGTTCGATAACTGCATATAAGTAGCCGAATTGGTTACGATGTCCGGCAGTTTTGTCGCATTGGAAATGCCGAAATTGTAAGTGTATTGGACAGCAAGGCTTCCGGCTTTGCCTTTTTTGGTTTTAACCACTATCACGCCATTTGCACCGCGCGACCCGTAAATCGCCGCAGATGATGCATCTTTCAATACCGAAATCGATTCTATATCGTTCGAGTTAAGTACATCCAGACTCCCCGGAAGCCCGTCTACAATAACCAGAGGATTTGAACCCGCACCACTGAAAGTACCCGTTCCCCGGATGGTGAGCTGTACGTTTTCAGCTCCCGGTTCACCCGAGCCCTGAACAACCTGCAAACCCGGAAGCTTGCCCTGTAATAAGGTTGCAGGAGATGTGGCCACCCGCTTGTTCAGTTCGTCCCCTGAAACGGTAACCACGGCGCTGGTGAGTTTGTGTTTGCTTTGTGTGCTGTACCCAACAACAACAATCTCGTTGATGCTTTTGGGTTCGGCTATCAGTGTGACATTCAATACGCTTGCATTTCCGACCACAACCTCTTTGTTGATATATCCTATGTATCTGAATAAAAGGATGGCTTTTTCATTTGGAGCACTAAGTTTGAATTTCCCCTCTATATCGGTAACCGCGCCGTTATTGGTTCCTTTAATCAATATGCTCACACCAACCAAAGGCTGCCCTTTTTCATCCGTTACCTTTCCTGTTATGGTAACCGGCAGGTTTTCATCTTTTAAAATCCTACCTGCTATGTGGTAGCTTTCATTGCCTTTTGCATATACTGAACCCGAAAGGCACAATACTACAAACAGCAACCCGAATGTGACCTTCATTAACTTATAAAGCACATCGTAGTTCCGTAAAGTTATATTCATAAATTTGTTTTTTATAAAATGGTTAATAATTGGAATGAGCCTGTCAGCTATTCCCTGAACGGTTGGGCATGTTGAGTGCCCGCCTCACTTTTTAAACAGGTGCTTATATCTTTTTTCTCATAATCATTGGTTTATAGGTTTAACTTGTTGTTTATTTACTGGTTATTTGGTTGCAATTCTTTATACAGTTGCCCGTATTATTTTGCAAACCGGCAAAAATTAATTTGCCGGCTATCTGGCAACATCTTTAAACTGTAAGCATAAACAGCTGTGGCGCTGATATTTTTTTATCATCGGCAAACCGTTAATGCGGGGATATTAATGCAATTTTTTTGAGGTATTGCTTCTTTATATTGGTTAATTCAAACCTACAGTAAACCACATTTCAAAATTTGATTGAAATGGACTTTTTTTTGTAAAAATCCGACTTTGTTGCATTTAAAGCATTCATATACACTATGGTATATCAAAGCAATTTGCATATTTGTGGTCCAGATGATTAAAAGGAACTTAAAACATACTTTTTCACTCCTCAACGTTGACTATGTAAGGCTCAACTCGAAATGGAATTATAGGAATGTGATCAGTCCTTACTATCGTATTTATTATATCGATGATGGAGAAGGTGAAATATCAGATGCGGCCAGTTTATTGAAGCTTGAACCGGGCTATTTGTATATCATTCCGAGCTTCACCTTATGTAATTTAAACTGCAGTAATTTTCTGGGGCAGTATTTTGTTCAGTTTTTTGAAGATTCGATAGATGGAAGCTCACTTTTTGCCAATAACAGAGCTGTATTCAAGACAAAAGCTACCGAAATGGATATTATCCTTTTTAACCGTCTGCTTGAAATTAACCCGGGAAGAGGAATTAACCGGTCTGATAACCCAAAGGTATATGAAAAAGACATTTACTATAAAGAATACCAGGAGCTTAACAATCAACAAAATACTTCAACTTATCTGGAAACCCAGGGTATCCTGATGATGCTAACCGCCAAATTCCTGAACCCCCAATTGTTCAAGCATCCGGAGCATAAACTTATCCCGGTAAAAATTGCAGAAATCTTAAATTATATTCTGGTTAATTTACACCAGGATCTTTCGGTTCAATTGCTCGCTTCCCGTGCAAACCAAAATGTCGATTACTTTTCCAGACAGTTTAAACAACATACGGGAACCAGGCCATTGAATTATATCAATGAAAAACGTGTTGAGCGTGCACAATACCTGATGGCGACAAGTAGAATGTCCTATTCAGAAATTTGTACCCAAACCGGATTTGATAACCTTTCTTATTTTTCCAAAGCCTTCAAAAAATTAACCGGTATGTCTCCCAGCGCCTATAAAAAACAAATGTACCAGGTTGGTTTTGATCATTAACCCAATGCGCCTGCACAGTACGGGTAGTTGAAACAGATAATACTTTACTGTGAATAGAAAAACCTATTCAGATATGTATTAGCATTTTCTGATTGCCCAGCCTCTGCATGAACTTGTTACTCTTTATAGGCTTGGTACAAAAAAACTGGAGAGTGAAGTCTGAAATAAGCATCTGTAACGTTTTAGCAATTCCTTTTCAGAGTGGTGTTCCGGCCGGTCCGCACGTAATGGCACTATAGAAACTTTGCATTAATGCAAGCAACAACCTGCACTAAATAAGTAATTTATAGTAAAATCCTGTAAAAAAATATGGTCATTCAACCAACTCTGCTTTTCTACTAATTTTAATTTGCACTATTGCAGCAGCACGCAAAAAGTCGGTTTTGTACAAAAAAAAGTCCCATTAGACCAATTAATTGAATGTTATTTCGATGAAATTTGGTTATCAGTATTGATAGAAATAACTTGAATTGCTGATCAACCAATTATAGATGACTTATAGAAATTTACTTGAAGTTCGGCTATTCATTCACATTGCTGATCTGCATAGTTATTTTTTTTATCGTGAAACTCAATTATGAAAAGAAGAACATTAATAAAAGGCTTAGCCACAGGGGTATCATCCCTCTACCTGTCCAAGGTTTTTGGCAGCAATTTGCTGCGCACAAATTTAAATGCTGAAATTACTTCGGGGCCTTTTAAACCTAATTGGGATTCATTGGCCCAATACCAGGTGCCAGAGTGGTTTCGTGATGCCAAATTTGGCATATGGGCGCACTGGGGGCCGCAATGCCAGCCCGAACGTGGTGACTGGTATGCTCGTGGTATGTACCAGGAAGGCAGTGATCAGTATAAATATCATGTTGAAAAGTACGGCCATCCTTCAAAATTTGGTTTTAAGGATGTTATTAACGAATGGAAAGCCGAGAACTGGAACCCCGATAACCTGGTTGGTTTATACAAACAAGCAGGCGCCAGGTATTTTATGGCATTGGCCAATCACCATGATAACTTTGACCTTTATGACAGCAAATACCAAAGCTGGAACTCTACCAAACTTGGCCCAAAAAAAGACCTGATTGGCGGCTGGGCCAAAGCTGCTAAAGAACACGGCCTGCCTTTTGGCGTAACGGTACACGCATCGCACCCCTGGACCTGGTATGAAGTTGCTCAACGGTCTGATAAAAGCGGTCCCTATGCCGGTATCCCTTATGATGGGAAGCTTACCAAAGCAGATGGCGCAGGTAAATGGTGGAACGGCTACGACCCGCAGGAATTATATGGACAAAATCATGCTTTAAGCAAGGATAGCCTTGATGATAATAGTATGGGCGGACACTGGGACTGGGGCAATGGGGCAAGCGTACCCAATAAAGCTTATTGTGATAAGTTTTTGAACCGTACCATTGAGCTGATAGATAAATACGGCCCGGAGCTGATTTATTTTGACGACACTGCCTTACCCCTTTGGCCGGTAAGCGATGCCGGCTTAAAAATAGCCGCGCATATGTACAACACCAGTATTAAAAAACATGGCAAACTAAAAGCAGCATTGTTTGGTAAAGTTTTGAATGAGCAGCAGCGTAAGTGCATGATATGGGATATAGAACGCGGGCAAAGCAACCAGATAGAACCTTTACCGTGGCAAACCGATACCTGTATTGGCAGCTGGCATTATGATCGCCGCATTTTTGATAATAAAGGTTACAAAAGCGCCAAAACGGTTGTTCATACCCTGGTTGATATCGTTAGTAAAAACGGTAACCTGTTACTCAATATCCCGCTCAGGGGGGATGGTTCAATTGACAGCGAGGAGCGCACCGTAGTTGAAGGTATAGGTGCCTGGATGCAGGTTAACAGCGAGGCAATTTATGGCACCCGCCCCTGGAAAGTATTTGGAGAAGGCCCGGCAACAGATTCGGCGGCACCTATCAGTGCGCAGGGCTTTAATGAAGGCAAGGGAAAGCCATTCGGGGCCCAGGATATCCGGTTTACCGTAAAAGGTAAAACTCTTTATGCTACTATGATGGGTTGGCCCGCAGGGAACGAAGCATTTGTTAAGAAGTTAGCAAAAGGTAATGATGCAGGCAATGTAAGCAGCGTAAGCCTGCTTGGAAATGATAAGTTGAGCTTTGAACAGACCGAAGCCGGCCTCAAAGTAAAATTGCCGGAACAGGCTCCTTGTAAAGATGCATTTGTTTTAAAAATAGAAGGAGCCATTTAATCCGTATCATGAATATAAAAATTTGTTACGGCCTGATTACTGCCATTTCATTCGCAGCTCCTTCTTTTGCACAAACTTTTAAGCTGATATCGCCCGATGAAAAAAAAGTTGTGGAGATTAGCAATACCAATGGGCTGCGATATACTGTTTCCAGCGATGGTTTAACAATCATTCATCCTTCATCACTTGGTTTCGAGTTTAAGGATGAGCCGTCTATCGGCACCGATTTGACAGTAACAGATCATGTGGAACATTCCGTTAACCAGACCTGGGTGCCGGTAGTAAAAACCAAGCACAGCACCATAGCCAACCGTTATAATGAACTGGAATTGTCCCTGGTGGAAAAATCAGGGCAAATGCGCCGCATGAATGTCTGTTTCAGAGCTTATGACGATGGGGTAGCTTTTCGTTATGAGCTATTTGGGGCTGATAAAATAGGCGACCGGCAGCTTGTCAAGGAACTTACCAGTTTCAACTTACCGGCCAACGCAAAAGCCTGGGTGGCAGATTATGGGAGTTATACCACTTCGCAGGAAACCGAATTTCAACCTAAAAACCTAAACCATATTACAGAAAAAACTATTGCGGGCTTACCCCTTCTCATTGAATTAGATCGGCGTCATTACGCGGCAATCACAGAAGCCAATATTGACAACTACCCGGGGTTATATATAGGATCACTAAAGACGGACACCGGAGCAACTGATAAAATTGACCTGGTCACCAAATTATCGCCGCTGCCCGGCGAAAATGAGAACGGGGTTAAGGCACGCTTCACTAATAACCAGCTTACACCGTGGCGTGTCATCATGCTGGGCGGTTCTCCTGGTAAATTAATTGAATCGGAGCTGATACAGAATCTGAACCCTCCATGTGCGCTGAAAGAGACAACCTGGATCAAACCAGGCATGAGCGCCTGGGATAACTGGTGGAGTGGTGATGTAAAGATGGATATGCCAACCATCAAAAAGTATATAGATCTGGCATCGGCACAGCACTGGCCTTACATGCTCATTGACTGGCAATGGTATGGGCCGTTTAATAAGCCGGAAGCTGATATTACCAAACCTGTCCCCCAATTAAATATGCCCGAAATTTTAGCTTATGCTAAAGCCAAAAAGGTTAAATGCTGGCTTTGGTTATACAGTTCTGATGTTAACCGGAATGATAATTTTGAGAAAGCATTCCCAATTTACGAGCGTTGGGGCATTGCAGGGGTTAAGATTGATTTCATGGACCGCGACGACCAGCAAATGGTGAACTGGTATCGCCGTATCATCAAAGCAGCTGCACAATACCATTTGATGGTTGATTTCCACGGTGCCTTTAAACCTGATGGTATCGAGCGGACCTATCCCAATATGATAACCCGTGAAGGCGTTTTGGGAGAAGAATATTCCAAGTTTTCAACCAGGATAACAGCCGGGCACAATACCACCTTACCGTTTACCCGTATGTTGGCGGGGCCAATGGATTACACTCCTGGCGGTTTTTTAAATGTAAAAAAGGAAGCTTTCAAAAAAGGCAACCCTACCGAGGTGATGAACAGCCGTTGTGCAGAACTGGCAAAATTCGTGATCTATGAAAGCCCGTTTACAGTTTACTGTGATGCGCCGGAGCATATTCTGGGCCAGCCCGGCGCCGATTTTTTAAACCATATACCTACCGTTTGGGATGACACGAAGGTACTCGGCGGTTACCCGGGCCAATATATTATTATTGCCAAAAGAAGCGGAAACGATTGGTATATCGGCATAATGACCAACGACACAGAAAGGAAATTACAATTGAAAATGGATTTTTTACCCTCGGGTAAATACACTTTGTCGTCATGGGCTGATGTGTTATCATCACCACAAAGTTTGACCCGGTCTGAAAAAAAAGTAACGGCCAGTTCAGTAATCAATATTCATTTAGACACCGCGGGTGGATGGGTAGCTAAGATTACACCTAATAATTAAATCCGGCTTTTTCATCCCATAAAAGAAACATACATATAATTATCCGATCATGGCAAAGAATAAAACTCTTTTTCCCTTTATATTAATAACCAGTTTATTCTTTTTATGGGGGTTCGCTCATAATCTCGACCCTATATTGATACCCCACTTAAAAAAGTCGTTTACGCTTACAACGGTTCAGGCCACACTGGTAGATTCCGCGGTCTTTATAGCTTATTTCCTGATGGCCTTGCCAGCGGGCTTTATCATGAAAAAATATGGTTACAAAACAGGCATTATAACTGGCCTGCTTGTTTTTGCATTTGGCTCTTACTTATTTATACCAGCAGCCAATACACAGCAGTACACGTTTTTCCTGGTAGCCTTATTTATTATTGCCTGCGGGTTAACCATTTTAGAAACCGCGGCCAATCCATATGCTTCTTCATTGGGTGATCCGGCTACTTCGATACAAAGGCTTAATTTTGCACAATCATTTAACGGGCTTGCTGCCACCATGGCTCCTATTATTGGCGCACGTATTATACTAACCAAAGGTTATACGGCGGCACAATTGAATGCAATGACGGAGGAAGGCCGCAAACTGGCACTTGCCGCCGAGGCCTCTTCCGTGAAAATGCCTTATTTTATACTCGGTAGTGTACTGGTCTTTATCGCCATACTTTTTGCATTTACACGCCTGCCCCGGATAGTGCATCATGAAGGACATGCTGCCAGTAAAAATATTTTCCATGCCCTGAAGCACTCACATTTAGCCTGGGGTGTTGCCGCGCAATTTTTTTACGTGGGTGCCCAGGTTTGTGTATTCAGTTTATTTATCCTTTATGCCACAAAATCTGCAGGCATCACCGAAGTAAAGGCCGCGGACTATTTAGGTTTATGCGGTTTTGCATTCCTGATCGGCAGGTTTATAGGTACATTTTTGATGCGGTATTATAGTTCGGCAAGTTTACTTGCTGTCTATGGGGCAATCAATGTCTTGCTTTGCATCATGGCAATATTAAGTCATGGTATGATCACCGTTTACACAGTTATTGGTATTTGTTTCTTTATGTCCATTATGTTCCCAACCATTTTTGCGCTGGGCATAAAGGGATTAAAGGGCGATACCGAATTCGGCAGCAGCCTGATCATTATGTCCATCGTCGGGGGTGCTGTATTGCCAAGGGTGTTCGGCTATATCAGCGATTTAACCGGCAATGTTCAATACGGTTATATGGTACCATTGGTATGCTTTACCGTGGTGGCATTTTTTGGATTAAAAGGTCACCGTGTAAAAGTACAACCGGAAAGTTTGCCTGTATCGGCAATTCTTTAACCATAACTCATTTTTAAAATGCAAGAAATCAATCTGCCTAAAGTAATTTTTGGAACAAGCGGGTTAGGAAATTTATATGTAGCGCTTTCTGATGATGTTAAATGCGCTATTGTTGCCGAAAGCATCAGGCATTCGCCTAAACCGGCCGTGTTTGACTCTGCCGGCAAATACGGTGCCGGGCTCGCGCTCGAATCGCTGGGCAGGTCTTTAGCACAATTAAATGTGGACCCTTCCGATGTATTGATCAGCAATAAATTGGGCTGGCTACGTACTGCATTAAAAACCCCAGAGCCTACTTTTGAACCGGGTGTTTGGCGTGACCTGAAATATGACGCCGTTCAACGGATAAGTTATGAAGGGATCCTGGAATGCTATGAACAGGGTAATGAGCTACTGGGCAATTACCATGCAGAACTGGTATCGGTACATGATCCTGACGAATATCTTACCTCGGCAAAAGATAAGCATGAACAGGCACAACGCTACCAGGATATATTGGAGGCCTACCGCGCGCTGAATGAATTGAAGCGAGATGGTAAAGTGAGAGGCATTGGTGTAGGTTCAAAGGACTGGAGGATCATCAAAAAAATAGCCCGCGATGTAAAACTGGATTGGGTGATGATAGCCAATAGCATGACGGTTCACAGCCATCCCATGGAATTGGTGGAATTTATGCAGGAACTTGAAGAACAGGGAACCCTGATCATCAACTCTGCTGTTTTTAACGGTGGTTTTTTAACCGGGTCAGTTTATTATAACTACCGGTTAACTGATCCTATAAAAGACAAGCATTTATATCATTGGCGGGAATTGTTCCGTAAACTGTGTACAGATTATAAAATAAACCCGGCGGATGCATGCGTGGCTTTTGGATTAAATGGCCCGGGCGTTGTAAGCATTGCCCTGAATACCACCAATCCGGAGAGAGTATCACAAAATGTTGCTTTAGCCTCTTCAAAGATCCCTGTGCAATTTTGGAAAGAAATGAAAGAATACGGTTTAATTGAAAAATTCTACGCCTCTTCCTATCTATAAAAACTGAATAGATTATGAAAAGATACTGTTTCGCCCTTGATTTAAAGGACGACCCGCAACTGATCGCGGAATATGAACATTGGCATAAAGCGGAAAATAGCTGGCCGGAAATACGCAAAAGCATCCTGGATGCGGAAATTCGCGATATGCAGATCTACCGTACGGGCAACCGGTTATTTATGATCATGGAAACAAGTGATCATTATGACATCAAGAAAAAAGAAGCGAAGGACGCATTTAATCCGAAAGTACAGGAATGGGAGCAGCTCATGTGGCTATTTCAACAGCCACTTCCCTGGGCAAAAGAAGGAGAAAAATGGGTGGCTATGAAACAGATTTTTCAGCTTTAACAACGGATGACATGCAGATAATAGTTTGTGAGGAACCAGGCCAGTTGGTTTTTAAAGAAAAGGAAAAGCCTGAAATTAAAGAAGGCTATGCCCAGATCAGGATCAGGAGGATAGGTATTTGCGGGACAGACCTGCATGCTTTTGAGGGAAAACAACCCTATTTTAACTATCCCAGGGTTTTGGGCCATGAGCTTTCCGGAGAATTAGTTGAAACCGGTGGCGCGAAGGACTTTCAAAAAGGAGACGTTGTTACTTTTATTCCCTACTTCAACTGCGGCTATTGTATCGCCTGCAGATCGGGGAAGCCAAATTGTTGTGTAAAGATCAATGTTTGCGGTGTACATGTGGATGGCGGGATGGCCGAATACCTGAATGTGCCGGCATATTCCCTTATACACGGAGAAGGTTTAAACTATGATGAACTGGCATTAGTGGAACCCTTGGCGATAGGAGCGCATAGTATCCGGCTTGCCGATGTAAAACCTGATGAATTTGTACTCGTCATCGGCGCGGGGCCAATAGGCTTAGGGATAATGGAATTTGCACGTATTGCCGGGGGGAGAGTAATTGCAATGGACTTAAATGCCGGGCGGCTTAAATTTTGCCACGACAAATTAAGGATTGATCATACCATCAACGTATCTGAAGATAATGCATTGGAGCGATTAGCCGAAATAACAAAAGGTGATATGCCTACCGTGGTTATTGATGCCACAGGCAGCTTAAACGCGATTAATAATGGATTTAACTATATGGCCCATGGAGCGAGATATGTACTGGTCGGTTTGCAAAAAGGAGAGATCAAAGTCAGTCATCCCGAGTTTCACAAACGGGAGGCCACGCTCATGAGTAGCAGAAACGCTACCAGGGAAGATTTTGAGCATGTGATTATATCAATGAAAAGGGGTTCGGTTCAGCCGGCCAATTACATTACGCATCGTATACAATTTGACCAGGTCACAGGTGAGTTTGAAAGTTGGCTCGATCCGGCGAACGGGGTAATTAAAGCGATGATAGAGGTTTAGCTAGGATCCTTCCGTAGTTAATAGGAGATGCTATGGATTAAAAATATGATCATGATGAAAAATTAGAACCCGGCGTGCATGGAAGACAAGATCCGACACCTGATAAATTCCGATATCAGGCATCTCTTTATAGTCCTTTTATGAATTGGTTACTACCCCTCTTTTTCCTGATTCTAACATACGATCAAGCTTCTGCTCAAAAAAAGATAGAGGTTTATCTGATCGGTGGGCAATCGAATGCGACTGGCCAGGGCTATATGGCTAATCTGTCTGATACGATGATTGCTGATAAGCAGGTGCTTCTCTTCCATTCGGGGCTGCCGCATCTCAATTCCGGCCTGCCACCTTATACCTGGCAACCGCTCCACCAGGCATCAGAATCCCCCGATCGGTTCGGGCCTGAGCTGAGTTTCGGAACAGTCTTGAAGCGATTAAGGCCTACAGCCAACATTGCAATTATCAAGCATGCTCATTCCGGTACCAATTTATTCGATGACTGGAACCCTGCCAAGAACAATGAGGATACTTTAACCCAGGGTGTTCAATACGGGGAGTTCATCCATACAGTAAACGCAGGACTGGACAGCTTGCGTAAGAGAGGTTACCATCCCGTCATTAAAGGGATGCTTTGGCAGCAGGGCGAGTCAGATGCGGATAAAGGCGGAGCGGCCAGTAAAAATTACGGCCAAAACCTGAAATATTTAATCGGCAGGATCAGAAAACAGCTGCATGCCCGCAATATGGTTTTCGTTTATGGTTATGTTTACCCTCCACCCAATCACGGCAGAGGCATCGAGGAAGTCAGACAGGCAGAGCATGACCTTGATCAGGATGCCGGAACTGGCCTGTCTACGAGAAAGGCCTATGTGGTCAATACAGACAGCCTGAGTTTGCGCGCAAACGATCCCAATACCCCGTATCCAAATGACGTCATTCATTTTGGCACCTCCGGTACATGGAAACTCGGATTAAGAATGGCTTATAAAATGAACCAGCATTTATAAATACCGTCATCGACTTAACCAGTATTTTAACAATATAGCTTCTCGTATTTTTTATAATTGTTATAGAAACAATTAATTAAATGTTCAGTGTCTGTTTCGGATAGATTTAAATCCGTTTGCTTTATTATTTTTTTTCTGCAAAAAGCAAAAGGGCCAATAATAATTATTGGGGAAGCATTTGTATCCCTACTACAGGAAATAAAAGTAAAACCACTACCTGATGAGGTAATTTCAAAACCAAACTGACCTTTATTTAAGGTTGTACAATTCACTCCCTTATTTTTATAAAATTCATAAAAACCATCACGCCTTGATGTTTTTTTGAGAATTTGAACATTTCGGACCCTATTTTCTAACTTTTGTACCCCCACCGGTTATTTGTTTCTTCTATAATTTTATCAACCAATTAATAAACCGGGTACTCATCAAAAACATGCCCAACTAAAACATTGCTGTCATTCCAACCGTGGTGTTTTGTTGATTTTGAAGTGCACTTGTTTTATTAATTATCCTGCCTTGCGAAAATAAAATCTAACCAATTAAACCGGCTCAGGCCTGTTATACATATCGAAAAATGAAACTAATGTTAGACTCCGTGCTACGCGGAATAGCAACTGCCAACAAAACTACTCGTTTTATCATTTGTGCAAACCTGAGCGACAACAGGACACACACACTCATCTTTCGGGGTTATCAGACACATCCACACGCAATTAACCAATCATTTAACCAATTATTCACCGCGACAAATTATACGTCGTCATTAAACCAATTTTTTATGAAGAGAACTTTAAATTATTTTTTGTGCATCCTTGCAATCTTTACCTTGACAAGATGCAAGAAGCAGGCAATCGTAGACCAAAGTGTTAAGCCGCCTGTTCCCAAAACAGTTAAAACATTGGATATTACCAGCTATCCAAGTTACAACACATCTCCCCTTCCTCCTGATCAAACGGGAGTAACCAGTACGGCGACTCAACTCGCTGCAAAATTTCAGTTAGGGTGGAATATCGGTAATACACTGGAGGCATCAGGCGGCGAAACAGCTTGGGGTAATCCTACGGTGGCTCAGGCCCTTATCGATCAGGTTAAAAAAAGTGGTTTTACCGCAGTTCGTATCCCTTGCGATTGGGATCAGTATTCTAACGCAACCACGGCCCAGATTCAGCAGGCATGGCTCGACAGGGTGAAGCAGGTTGTTCAGTACTGCATTAACGACGGTTTGTATGTGATATTAAATATACACTGGGATGGCGGATGGCTGGAGAACAATTGTACGACTACCGCACAGACTGCAGTTAATGCCAAGCAAAAGGCCTTTTGGGAGCAAATAGCGACTCAGATGCGAGGCTTTGACGAACATGTGATCTTTGCCAGTGCGAATGAGCCCGCAGTATCAGACGCCACTGGGATGGGGGTCCTGCTTTCCTATCATCAAACCTTTGTCAATGCAGTCAGATCAACAGGCGGACACAATAGCTACAGGGTGTTGCTTATCCAGGGTCCTACAACCAGTATTGACTACTCAAACAGTTTAATGAATACCCTTCCCACAGACCCGGCATCCAATCGCCTGATGGTTGAAGTACACTATTACACTCCCTTTAATTTTGCCGGCTTATCCCAAGATGCAAGCTGGGGCAATATGTTCTATTATTGGGGTAGCGGCTATCATTCTACAACCGATGCTTCACGAAATGCAACCTGGGGTGAAGAGTCAGACGCTCCTGCGGAGTTTCCGCTGATGAAGACCAAGTTCATTGATAAGGGCATCCCGGTTATATTGGGCGAATATGGAGCGATCCGCCGGCTACAAACGCTTTCGGGAGATGCATTGACGTTACATCTTGCGGGAAGAGCGTACTATCTTAATTATATCACCCACCAGGCATTACAATACGGTTTGCGTCCATTTTATTTTGATGACGGGTCGGCTGCAAATAATTCATTCAGAATCATTAACAGGCAGACAAACAGCGTGGCCGATCAACAAGGTTTAGCTGCAGTTGTACAAGGAACGCAAAACAATACATCCTCAACCATTCAGGTTGGGCAAGTTTATCAGATCTACAGCAGAAATAGTTTTAAAGCTCTGGAATTTGCGGGCTGGGGAACTGCCAATCAAACACAGGCTGACCAATGGGATTACTTAGTAGGTGCAAACCAGCAATTTAAAGTAGAAGATGCAGGAGGCGGCTACTATAGATTAACCCCTATGCATGCCACAGGAAAGTGTTTGGAAGTTTATGGCTGGAACACTGGTAATGGCGGCCAGGTAGATTTATGGGATTACACCGGCGGTGCAAATCAAAAATGGTCAATTCAGATAACCGACAACGGATATTATAAGATCATTAATGCCAACAGCGGAAAGGCTTTGGATATTACCGGGGCTTCGCTAAATAACGGCGTTGCAGTTGATCAATGGACCTACTCAGGAGGCCGCAACCAGCAGTGGGGATTTTTAAAAATATAAGCATTTGAAGCTCGAATAAGCTGGGCGCAAGGCCCCCAATAATTACAAACGTTTCTTTCTGGGCCATCAGCCTTGTTACTTACTGTTAAACATTATGCTCAGTAATCAATATGCAAATCCCGGATATACATTTCATCCGGGATTTTGTGTTCTATATAGGGCGAGATCGCCAGAATAAAGATGGTTTTTAAAGCCCCCTCAGAACTTAATCTGAAGGGCTTAAAAGTGGGGGTGTTATATATTTCTTTAAACTTATAAATATACAAAAACTCATTATAATAACTTGATAGCCGTAATAATATTTATATGTATACCTACATTAGATGAAATGGTGTGATACCGCCATTACAGTTGACCTGCAAACCGGTGAGTTAATTGGAATGTATCAACGAGGTAATATTTAACTTTTGGATGCAGGATATCTAAAAGATACCAATCAACAACCTTTATATTTGGCTATGGCAAGCATATATCAATTAGAGAAACAACTATTTACAGACGCTGATTTCGATACGATGAGTTGGCATGATTGCCCTATCCATGCCTTATCGTTTACAGACGATTATAAGCTATCGCTTGATATTGACTATATATTCAAATGGGTCTTAATGTCGAATAAGAAGAGATATCAGTTTTGGGTAGCACCCTGTACGCTTGTTTTCGACAATGTGCATAAGATCGCTTTTGAGTCTGAGGATACTACCATTATCATTGATAGTATTACGAAGAACAATCCACAAAGACCCAAAAACGCCGAGTATCTTAACAAAGACACAGAGTATGATTGGTTAATTGAAACAACGGTTGGCGAAATATCTTTTAAGTCAATAGGATACAATCAGCATGTCCGCAAAAAACCTGTTTTACTGCGAAGTCAAAGTCTTGATTTGGAAACTCGTGGAGGAGTATCTTTTGGTACTTCATTCTTTCCACAAAGGTAGTGGATACATCAGTGCACATAATTGACTAAAAAGCTATCTTGGTGGTGTGAAGCCTTATTAAAACCTTTTAAAGATCGTATTTGTCTTAGTTGGACTTGACATTATTGTGCTAGCCATTTTGGTTAAATGGCTAAATGCGGCACCAGATGTTTCCGTTGCGGAGATTCTTATTATACCGGGAATCATCTTGATTAATCTACTTATAGGGCTTTTCGTTGGATACATTTTTAAAAAGAAAGCAACGGCCATTGCCTTTGTGTTGAACACAGCTATAGCCTCGTTAATATTTCACATTATGTTCAAGGCTTGGTTTGAGCTTTACCCGTATTGGCAGCATCATGTATTATAAGCTTGAAGACATCAACAAGCTACTGGAAGGAGGACTGCAATGAGTTTTCCTAAAATTGCGGCCAGTGAACTTGCCGGTTACAGCAAGCTGCTCAAACGCATGAGCATGGACGGACGACTGAATACGACTCACATCAGCTTGTTCAGCGCATTATTTGTCCAATGGCAGCGCGGTGGTTTCAAAAGTCCGTTTTCTGTCACCAGAAAAACGCTGATGGCTTTTAGCAGGATAGCGTCAATTGCAACGTATCACAAATGTATCAAAGAACTCGATGAATATGGTTACATCCGTTATCAGCCGTCATACCATCCCAAACTCGGCAGCCAGGTTTACTGGCCTGCCGGTTGGGAAGTGTAGTTTGGTATTTTATATCGGCATAGTCGAATATCGGGCTATACGGATAACGGCATATCGGAATAACTGGTTATTCCGATATAGGTATAGTTAGATATCCAGCTATATAATATACAAATCCGGTGCAGCCATCGGCTGCACCGATAATGATTTGCTTCGCAAATCAGGAAAAAAAGTGGCGGTCGCTTCGCGAAAGCGGAGTTTAACGCTAACAAAGAAAATTGATAGACTACCATCCATATCAAAAACGAATACAATAGGACAAAGCCGATAGCCACCAGCAAAAACGGCAAAAAGATTAACTTGATCTTGCTTAAAAAGTTGGTCATTAATAAGAATTGTGATAAGGGTCTAAATTTATTAATTAATTTTCGCCAGTTTCTGTCCCCGGTATCTTATAACTTTCCAAAGTTTTAGCCAACTGTTCTTTTATTTGCTTTACCAGCGTCCTTGGCCCCAGTACCCTCATTTTAGCACCGAAGCCCAGTAACTCCCGTTCCAATTCAAAGTTCAGTATCACCCGCATACTGAATATTTTCCCGGACTCATCTTCACTTAACAGCTTTTGGGTATGATGCAGAGGCTTGGTAATCACATAAGGCGCATTGGCAGTATCTATCCAGAAAACTACCTCGCTGTCTCGCTGGCCGGGACTTTTGGTGACGCCTATGCAATCATTATAATAAGTTGCCAGATCAAGCACGGTGTTTTCCCGGTACGGTTCTTCATCTTCCTGTATGGTTTGTATCCTGTCTAAAGCCAGCGTTAAAATTTGGTTATTTCGTTTATGTGGCAATCCCAGCACAAACCAGCGGTTACGATATTCTTTCAGCAGATAGCCGCTAAAGCAAAAGGTATTCGCCTCTCTGGCTTTGAATGATTGATAGGTTACGCACATGGTTTTCTTTGCTACGATGGCCTTGCGTATCACCTCTATCCATTCTAAACCTTTTAAATTGTCATTCTTTTCAAAATCAATCACCGGCGGGCCCTGGGTTTTCTGACTGTATATTTTATCCTCCAGTTTACTCACCATCTCATTAAGGTCGGTAAAGTGATTAAAACCTTTAAACTGCTTTAACAGCCCGGACACTTCAGTCAACACCTGCATATCCTGCTGATTTAGCGGACTATTGGTGATGCTGTAATTTTTATCACTATAGGTGTAATATTTTTTATCAACCACTATAATGGGTGCTTCGTAACCCAATTTATTGCTGCGCATCATCTCCATGTCGGCCTGTACGGTACGACGGCTTACACCGGTATTAATTCCCTGGTATTCATACAGGGCTTCGCTGCAGGCATCTATCAGATCATCCAGCGTCCATTTCTTGAAGCGGTTTTGCAGGCATTGGTCAATGGTGCGGTATCGGATAAGGGCGTTACGGTTAACAGGCATAGGTGTGTGATTTCGGATATCGGAAGTTCGATTTCGGAATTATTTTTTGATGAATTTATAAAATATTTTTTACTGCGCAAATACGCTGCGCACTTGGTGTTTCTCTTTGTAGTGTCGAAAGGCTAAACCTGTTCACAAACGTCCCCTCTCTTGATCCGGAGAGAGGGTTTTTTGGCCCGGAGACTTTTAATTGTAAATTCATTTATCACTATAGATATGGAAAAGGAAAAAATAGGCAATAATGAATTGAAAGCCTTGGGTATTAATGATGTGGAAGTATTGGTAAACTTTAGTCGTGTGGCTAATGGTTTGCTTAAACACAACGTTATGGGTAAAGCCGAGATACTGGCCAATTTGGAAGCTGTAATTGACGACCCTATGCCTTACGCCTTAAAAAAGGGAGGCAAGTTTAAAAACCTGGCCGAAGATGTAATCGCATTACGTAAAGAAGGCAAATTTATAAAGCAGGAACGCAGCAATTTTAAGCTGAAAGAAGAGATAGCCAACTTCCCGGTGTGGGGATTAGAGAATATTGAGGTGGGTGCTTTAGCACAGATGCGTACCGCAGTGCAATTGCCCATAGCTGTTGCCGGTGCTTTAATGCCCGATGCGCACCAGGGTTATGGCTTACCTATTGGTGGCGTATTGGCGACCACCGCAAATACGATTATTCCGTTTGCTGTCGGGGTTGATATTGCCTGCCGTATGTGCTTAAGTATTTTTGATATACCTGCCGAGGCCATTGATACCGAAACCGACAAACTGAAAAATATACTGGTTGATAATACCTACTTTGGTATAGGTTGTACTACCAAGTCGTATTTTGATAGCTCGTTATTTGATAGCAAAACCTGGGGCGAAACCAAGGTGATCCGCTCGTTGAAAGATAAAGCTTATGCCCAATTAGGAACCAGCGGTACCGGCAACCACTTTGTGGAATGGGGCGAATTGACTTTAACCGGAGGTGCTTTAAACGATATTCCTGCCGGTAAATATCTGGCCTTGCTGTCTCACTCCGGCTCACGTGGTTTTGGGGGTACTGTGGCCGACCATTACAGCCGTATAGCCATGACCAAAACCAAGCTCCCTGCCGAGGCCAAACATTTGGCCTGGTTAGATCTGGATAAGGACGAGGGACAGGAATACTGGATTGCCATGAACCTGGCCGGCGAATATGCGAGTGCTAACCACCACGAGATCCATAATAAAATTGCCCGTGCCCTTGGTGTTAAGCCTATCAGCATGATTGAGAACCATCATAACTTTGCCTGGAAAGAACAACTGGCCGACGGTACCGAAGTTATGGTACACCGTAAAGGTGCCACCCCGGCCGGCGAAGGCGTGTTGGGCATTATTCCCGGCAGTATGAGTACGCCCGGCTTTTTAGTCCGTGGTAAAGGCGATGCGGCAAGCATTAATTCGGCCAGTCATGGTGCGGGTAGGGCTATGAGCCGTAGCGCAGCCTTTAAAACATTAGACAAAGCCGCTATTGCCGCCAACTTAATCGATAAACGCATAACCCTGATGGGTAGCGACGTGGACGAAGCGCCAATGGCCTACAAAGACATTCATACCGTGATGGCCGCGCAAAACGATCTGGTAGAGGTATTGGCCAAGTTTGAACCGAGAATAGTAAGGATGGCGGATGCGAGGGAGAAGCCGGAGGATTGATCGAACATACTATAAGTAACGATAATTGTAATTTCATGAAAGAATTAGAAGTTTTTAAAACCAATCTGAAAATTGATGACGTGTTTTATGATCTGCAATTGAATGATAAAGGTCATATTATCGGAATTTGCTTGTACGATTGTGATTACATTGAGTTTGAGTTTAACGGAGACCTGCTACAAGCACTAAGCCCATTCATTCACCTAAAAAATTTAGATGTTGAAGTAAGCAATTACACAATCACTGATTTAAGTGGACTTTCAAATTTTAAGTACCTGGAGCGGCTAACACTTGATGATTGCTGTAAAGTAGATGATATTTCTGCACTTGCAGGTTTGAAGCAATTAACTCATTTAGCAATAATTAATGCCGAAATAAGTGACATTACAGTGCTTGGACAATTAACCAATCTGGTTGATATATGTTTATCAGGGAGTAAAATAGCAAGTATTGATGTGCTCAAGGGACATCAACAATTAGTTACTGTTAATTTTTCTTTCAACCAGATCAATGATGTATCTCCTTTGCTTTATTGCAAAAAAATAAGGGCACTGTCTGTTGATCATAATCAAATAAATGATCTATCAGTTGTTGCGGGGTTTGATCAGATAGAGCAATTGAGTTTTAACAATAACAATGTAAGTAATCTGAATTTTTTATCCTCTATCGCATTACTTAAACATCTGTCATTTAACCACAATCCGGTTACTGACATTACGCCGTTAAGCTGTTTGCCCAACTTGCAAAACTTATTTATGCAAGGGGTTTCGGTAACAGATTTAGAGCCGGTTAAATATGCGTCAAAGCTTGTTTATTTAAGTGCTGGCCCGGTGAAAAACTTTGAAGGTAAAATTATAAGCCGGTTAGTAGAGTTAAGTTTTTTACATCTTCAACATTGTAATATTCGTAATGTATCTTTCCTTAAGTCACTAAAAAAATTAACGAATTTAAATCTTGATCATAATCAAATAACAGGCATTGATGAACTTTATGCTTGTAAGGGCTTGAATTATATTTATTTACGAGATAATAATATCAGGGAGCCATTTATTGCTGACTTGTTTCCTAAATTAATGAGTGTAGACCTGCGCGAAAATGACTTTGGGAATAAAATATTTGTATCATATTATTACAGTCAACAAGAAAATCAGGAGCTTTTAACCGTTCTTAACAAAAAAGTTGCTGACTATTATTTAACACTTGGAGAGAATGACAAAGCATTAGCATTCTTTTATATTAATGATATCAGCAAGAAAACTTTAAAAATTCGGTTTGAGCAATTACTCGCTACAAATCCTAAAGATGTTTTTTACTTGAAATATTATATCATTTGCTGTGTAAACTGCTTGGCAAACCTTTTAAATAAAGAGAGAGAGCTGGTTGTAGATGATGCTGAAATTAAAACAATTTTTAAACAGTTAAAAGAGATTATTACACAAACTTCGTTTATCGATAAAGCAGATATATTGGAAAGTTTGAGTAATCATAAGCAGTACTATAAGTATATTTTACATGAGGAATACATTAAATATTTTATAAGCGGCGAATTAGGTTCTAAAAAAGGACACCCTGAAATTATATTTATATTAGGAAAGAGAATTTTAAGACGGGAAACAATATCTGAAGTACTTTATATTTATAAGACGTTAGTAACCAAAGGATCGCCTTTTCAGTACCCTTTATATAAAGAATTAAGTAAGTACAGAAATAATATAAATGAAAACATAGCGGAAAGTAATTTTCCTGCTTTTGATTTAGTAGATTATTATCGGAGGAACTATTCTCATAATGTTGTCCCGATCCATAGTGGGAGAAGTTATAATCATATCAATTCTACTGACTATACATGGAAGATGCCTTACATTTTGAAACTAATTGCAATAACATTTTTATTATTTAATATTTTATTAAAAGCATGTAATTGAATGATCTCATAGTTTGAAGTATATTACTCAATACAACAAGCATTACCTCCTGCTACCGCAACCGGGACGCTTGCGGTACACATTGCTTAAAAGCGCATGTTTAAAATAAAGAAATCTCTTTATTTTAAACATGCCTCTCCCTTACCCAATTCTCAACCGGATCAAACAAAAAAAAACAATAATAAAATCAAGTTTTCTTACATGGATTCGAACCACGATCTTCAGAGCCAGAATCTGACGTGCTACCGTTGCACCATAGGAAAATCTGGAGGTCGGTACAAGATTCGAACTTGCGAATAATCCTTTTGCAGAGGACTCCCTTAAACCACTCGGGCAACTGACCATCAATAGTGGAAATAACAGGACTTGAACCTGTAACCGGCACCGTATAAGGGTGTTGCTCTAACCATTGAGCTATATTTCCTTACCAAACAAAGTAGGGTAACCCGGACTCGAACCGGGAGCCTCCACATCCCAAATGTGGTAATCTGACCAATTGATATACTACCCTGAAAAAACTCCCTAAAACAAAAAATCCCCTTAGATTTTTCTAAGAGGATTCAAGTATCTTGTTATATTAAGTCAATACATAGCCTATCCTCTCTGATAAATCAGTTGGGGTATAGAACATTGTATTGTTGTTGTTTTCATGATGCAATGATACACATTATTTTTTACAAACAAAGAAATTTCTGTAAAATATTAATCTATCTTTGTTTATGTGGGTGTGCCTTTAGAGAGTTCGAGTCTCTCTTCGGGTACGTCTATTAAACATCCTCATAACCAAACCTCCCTTTATTCTTCAATATATTTTTATACTTCAACTTTTCAGTGCCATCTTTCTAACCTTTGTAGCGGTTGCCGTTCTGTAGCTTGCGCAATTTCCAGTAAAGGTTATTATTTTCTATGTGGTTGTCAATCCAGCCAAGGCGCTGCTCCAGGAGGGCGTCGCCAATTGTTATGGTGTCGATAATGTGCGGCACTATGGATATTTTAAATAATTCGGGCATGATAAACTTGTAGTAATAACTCCACCGGTACGTGCGCTCATCCCAAAACTTAACCAGTTTAAAACAGGCACGCTGCTCGTCGCTTAATTGGTCTTTGTTTACTTGCCAGTCGCGGCTACTTATCATTGTTAATTTTGGTAACTCATCAAACCAATATCTATGCCAGTGGCCTTTGCGTTTTGGCTTTTTAAATGACGCGTCATAATGATACTGAACCTGATTTATCGCGTTCAGTATTTGCTGGTAAAATTCGGCCTCATCACTTTTCTTAACTTCGGGGCTTAGTACAAATAAACGCTTCCATCCTTTCTGGTAGGATTCGGTTAAAGGCACTACCGTTGCGTAATCAGGGTCGTTCGTGATAGCATCACGCTCCCAATCAAGTTTTAATAATTGTTTGTCGCGGTCGGTTTTTAATATCCGCCTTTTTCTCCTTGATCCGAAAACTGAATAATTTGGTATGCCCTGAAAATGAAAAACCCCTCAGATGATGTCATCTGAGGGGTTTTTACTGTTTTCATTATTGAATTGGCGGAATGGACGGGACCGTGGTCGCATCCATAACTGATTAAATATCAAGTATTTATAAACTTTGAAATTCTATAGTCACCGATATGGACATCAGCAATTTTCAAGTGTTTTTGAGTAAATTTTAAAAGAACTTTTGTTATTTCAAATGTACAAATAAAGGATGGAATTGCATCAACGATATTCGATTTTAACTTCAAAACGGAAGCTTAAACGTAATTATAATTATCTTTGATGTAGATATGATATTGGAGGAACTCATATATTTTGACCAGGAAAAATTAAGAAAGGTCAATTCACTATTTAATAGGCTGTCTCTAACAAAAGCTTTTTTTTCTAATTTTCCGACGATCAGTAATGAAAAGCTAATGTTATTCATAACCATGCTGAAAGAGCGCGAGGTAGATGAAAAGCCTTATACCTTTCCCTTATTTTATAAGCTGCTTTCTACTTGCTTGGCGTTGACTGTTATGGCATGCTTGTATTCTTTTTTAAACAATTCGCGCTTGGCTCGATTAAACAGAGACTTATTAACCCTATGTAGTATACTCGCTTTTAGTTGGATCATTTTGCGTAGCTATGTGGGCTATTTAATGAGGAGAAGAAAATATGCCAGACTTATTGAGGTATTAGAGTATTATTATTTAGAGCGCGAGGAGAAAAAAATTTAACGTACGCCCACCACTTAGTGGTGGTGTCTGTTATGTAAATCTCCAAATGCATAAATGTAGATAATTGTATTTATGTAAAAATACACTTCTATAAATACATAGATCAAAACGTTGGTTTAAAATTTTTTACAAGAACCTTTAATTCTGCAAAAGTCGAAAAGCGGCGATTAATCGTAAGAAT
Organism: Mucilaginibacter sabulilitoris; assembly: GCF_034262375.1. Classification (NCBI taxonomy): domain Bacteria; kingdom Pseudomonadati; phylum Bacteroidota; class Sphingobacteriia; order Sphingobacteriales; family Sphingobacteriaceae; genus Mucilaginibacter; species Mucilaginibacter sabulilitoris. Next base: position 1,071,961 of record NZ_CP139558.1, on the reverse strand, counting down.
GTTCATTGAAACAAATTCAAACGCTGGTCTAAGAAATCGTCTGAAATAGTTACAGCCTTCTTCCAATCCGCAAGTGTCAGCTTCAGTTTTTTACACTTTCATTCTTATAGCCGGCACGTCAGGACGCAAATAGAGTGTAAGGCAGGCGCAGATCATTCCGAACCCAATGTAGGGATACCATAAAGCGACAACCATTCCACTGCCGAAAATCAGCATGGTTAATGCCGACCGCACAAGGAATAATCTTTTGGTGCCATTTGGCATGTCCGCGTTTTTTTTCGCAGCCACCGTTTCCCGTATCAGTAAAAGATAAGTGATATTCACCAGCAGGAATACAAATCCGTACATCACAACCGGAACTGACCGCAGGCGCGTTTCAGCCATCCAGTTGGTGCTAAAAGGGACCAATGAAACGGAAAAAAGATGCGCAAAATTGGCCCACATCAGTGGTAAACGTGCCATAGTCGAATGCTTTAACAGATAATGGTGATTTATCCACACAATAGCAATGAAAATGTAACTCGCCAAGTAGCTGACCCAGGTGGGCCATTCCGCAAACAATGCGCTGAATGTCGGACTTGAAGGAAGTTTCAACTCCAGTATCATAATAGTGATAATAATGGCAAAAATACCATCAGAAAAAGCGTTTATACGCTCAGGTGTAAATTCAGAGAATTTATCGTCCTTTTCTATTTGTTTGCTCTGCTTCTTGTCAAGCATTCTTTGTTTTTGAATCGTCATATCAACTTCCCAATTACCTCAATTACTACGCAATCTTCATAAATATAAAAAAACTGTTTTTCTAAATGTCATACTATATCAATCGTTTAGAATCAAAGGGTAGCCGGTAACTTCTGATCTGAATTTGGCGCGGCATGTCAATTTGGTTTTTAATCGTTAAATTTATTATGTAAAATTTAATTATCATGAAAGTTTTGTCCATAAATGTCGGAATGTCACAAGAAGTGGAATTCCGGGGAAAACTTATCAAAACCTCTATATTTAAAAAGCCGGTGAAAGGAAAGGTCACCGTCAGGCGCCTGAATATAGATGGGGATTGCCAGACTGATCTGATCGGGCATGGAGGCGAGCACCGTGCGGTTATGGTGTACCAGGCCGAATCTTATCACTATTGGAGTAAGCAATTGAACCGTGAAGATCTTTTTTATGGGCAATTTGGTGAAAATCTTACGGTGGAGGGATTAGCTGACAAAGAGGTATATATCGGAGACCATTATGAGATAGGGACCGCCATTTTCGAGGTTACGCAGCCGAGAGTGACTTGCTACAGGGTGGGGATAAGTATGGGCGTTCCTGAAATGCCCGCACTTCTCGTATCTCACAAACGACCTGGTTTTTATTTTCGCGTTATCCGGGAAGGAGAGATCGCTGCAGGTGATCTGATTAAAAAGATAGCAGACGGCCCAGGTAAAATGAGCATCGCAGATGTGGACTCTTTATTGTATTCAAAAAACCATCCTACGGAAGAATTAGTCAGGGCTATAAATATCCCTGCGTTAAGCGATGGCTGGCGTCAATCATTCCAAGACCTGCTGAAATCTTCACAGGCAGGGATTGCCGAGGGTAATACCGGCCTTTCAGGGGTAAACGGCCGTCCGCTTGCATGGGCAGGCTACCGGCAGTTTGTCATAGCCGATTCGCATCTGGAAACAACAGACATCAAATCATTTGAACTTCGGCCGGCCGACGGGAAGTCTTTGGCCAGTTTCTTACCCGGACAACATATCGCCATCAGGATTCCCGCAGGGCGCGGTAAGGCTCTTTTGACGAGGATGTTCTCGCTTTGCGGGCCGGCGGGCGGCGACCGCTATCGCATCGCGGTTAAGCGGGAGAAGGATGGGCTTTGCAGCGCCTATATGCATGATCAACTACAAAAAGGCGATACGCTTGAAGTAAGCGCTCCCCGGGGCGAATTCATTCTGTCAGACCTGCAGTGTCCTGTAGTATTGTTAAGCGCCGGCGTCGGGATCACACCAATGCTGGGCATGCTTTATACCCTTGAAGAGAACATGCCCACAAGGGAAATCTGGTGGATCCATTCTGCACGAAATGAGAGCAGCTATCCATTTTTAAAGGAGGTTGAAGAAATAAGGTCCCGACTTAGCGCCTTCCACGCGTTAAAGGTCTATAGTCAACCGGCGGAAGGGGAACAAATTGGAATACATTATGATTTTCAGGGGCATCTTAGCCTGTCTGTTTTAAAAAGCCTGAATTTACCATCGGGCTGCGAGTATTATCTCTGTGGACCTCCGGGTTATCTTTCTGATACGACAGCCGCACTAGTCGCTCTTGGCGTTTCCGACGCACAAATTAAATCAGAGATATTCGGAGATTACGCGGCCAGCACCGTGGCTGATTTAAAGCCGCATCTTCCGCCTGACAATGACGGTAAAGGACCGCTAATCAACTTTACAAAGAGCAATATTGCATTCCACTGGAGCCCACGGTATGATAATATACTTGAAGCTGCAGAGGCCTGCGACATTCCTGTTCACTGGTCCTGCCGTGTCGGCGTTTGTCACCGGTGCGAAAGCTCTTTGCTGGATGGCAAGATCAAATACACATCCCCGCCCCTTGATCCTCCTGCTACAGGCAGACTGCTTATCTGTTGTTCGGTTCCTTTTTCTGACCTCGACCTCGACCTTTAAGTTTATCAACCAGGAGTTTCACTAATTACCAGTTGTGAATATAGGAGCCCGGTAATATTTCATCAACTTTAAAAGCGAACAGTTCGACGCTTTGCTTCTCACCTGAGTGGTTTGACGAGGTCGAAACAGCGATAGGCGATGACATACATGGTTTCTAAAATTTATTGCGTCCGAGTCGGATAATATCGGATGTTCTGCTCTTTACTAAATCTCACTTTTGCTTCTGTAATTCTATAAATGCAGAATTACACAAATGTTGAATTATAACAATTTAGATTTATGTAACATGGCAAAGATCATCACCATTGCGCATCAAAAAGGTGGCGTAGGAAAGAGCACAATCGCATTGAACCTGGCATTGTGTTTTCAGGATCAATTAAAAGTCGCTTTAGTTGACTCTGACCTCCAGGGTAGTATTTATCACGTAAAGGAAGAGTTTCCAGGACTGGATATTTTCCTTGCAGAAAAGATCACAGATATTCCGAAACTGGAGCATGAGCTTATTATTGTTGATACACCTCCCTATTTATCTAATAAGCTGAGCGATCTATTTATGATTTCCGATTATGTTTTGATTCCTACAAAGGCAGGCTTTTTTGACGTCATGGCCATTCGTGCGACATTAGCATTAGTCAAGTTCGCTCAAGCTAAAAAAGCAGATCTGAAAGCGGGCATTGTCTTGAACATGGTTAAACATAGGTCCGGCATTACTAAAGATGTATACGACCTACTGGGGGCTATGGGCATTCCTGTATTAAATACCCGAATTCATGACCGGGTAAGTATAACCCGATCGGCGATCACCACCGGCGTTTTAAATGGCGCCGACCTTAAAGCCAAGGAAGAGCTTACTTCGTTGGCTGAAGAAATCGTCAATTACATAAGTGCATAAATATGTAATTATAGGAAAATGCAATTACAGAAATCTGCATTTACATAATTACAAGAATGATTTCAAACTCATGGAAGATTACAAAAATAAATTGGGTAACCTAGCCGAAAAGCTAAAGAAGGAGCCGGCGAAAACCCCTATTCAAGAAGTTCACCCCGTTAAAGAGGCTTCGACGGAAAAAGAGGAGGAAGCGCAGCTAAATACTTGGATTCCAAAGACGTTATTGCGTAGGATGAAATCTTACGGGATTGAAAAAGATCTTTCGCTAAAGGATCTTAACATCTTGGCTATCCGCTATTTCCTTGATACAAAGCCACCTAAAACAATTTCGGACTGATAGATTTAAAAAGGGATTTCATGTCAATTTAGACTATAGTTAAGGGGATTAAACTGCTGTTTTCCTGCAGTTAGCAAGATGTACGTTTGTACCACAAACGGATCTTGCCCTTTCCTCCAAAGTCGGTTCGGGGTTATTGCAAACCTCCGGAGTCGGTTTGTAAAGAACAATATAATGGAGCAAAATAATGAAAATAGGTCGAAGTGGATTAAGGTTCGTTTGAAGCCCAGCGAAGAAGAAGCGTTTAGCAAAGATTTTAAAAAATCAACCTTTCAAAACCTAAGTGAATACGGTCGCGCCATGATTCTGGGAAAACCTGTTACCATAGTTTACAGGGATAAATCTATGGATGAGGTATTGGAAGAATTAATTCAGCTAAGACGGGAGCTAAACTTTATAGGCAACAATTTGAATCAGGCGGTTAAAAATATTAATAGTGCCCATGGCCACCCTGATACAAGATTATGGATGAATTTATTAACGGTAATTAATGGAAAGCTGGAACCCTCCATCACAGAAATAAAAGAACACATTAGTCGATATTCTGATTTATGGTCGCAAAAATTAAAAGCGGGAAAAGTATAATTGGTGCCATTAACTATAATGAGCATAAGGTTAAGGCGGGAAAAGCCAAGCTTATATCTGCAGCTTCCTATGGAAAAGACCAGGATTTGCTTTGTTTTAATGATAAGCTATTTCGTTTAACAGATTTGGCCGAAAGAAACCAACGCACAAAAACTAATACGGTTCATCTTTCTTTGAATTTTGACGTCACTGAAAGAATACCTACTGAACGGTTAATTGAAATCGCGGATGCCTATATGTCTGAGATTGGTTTCTGTAACCAACCCTATTTAGTGTACCAACATTTCGATGCAGGGCATCCGCACATACATATTGTGTCTACCAACATTCAACCAAATGGAACTCGAATAAGCCTTCATAATATTGGTCGCCTAGTTTCAGAACCGGCTAGAAAAAAAATCGAGTTAGACTTTGACTTGGTGAGAGCAGACCTGAAAGATGTAGAGAACAAACAAATTTTACGGTCTCAGATAGCGCCGTTAGAGTATGGGACTACAGATACAAAACGGGGCATTACGAATGTGGTAAATGAAATCATTCGTCAATATAAATTTACAAGCTTAGCAGAATTTAATGCCATTTTAAAAGGCTATAACATAGAAGCAGATCGCGGAAAAAAACAATCCGTAATGTATGATCTTAAAGGACTTCGATATTGGCCATTAGATAGTCAAGCGAAAAAGCTGGGTGTTCCTATTAAGGCCAGTGCGATCTATAAAAAGCCAACACTAAAATATTTAGAGCAGCAGTTTCATCTCGGTGAATTCCTACGGAGACCCTTAAAAAAGCAAGTAAAAGACCGAGTAGATGTCGCTTTAAGGAAAGCGAGAACAATGGAACAGTTCGTTTCCGAACTAAAAGGCTTACAAATAGGAGCCGTCATCCGTGAAAACACCGAGGGTAGAATTTATGGGGTCACCTTTGTTGACCACAAGAATAAGGTAGTATTTAATGGAAGCGATCTGGGAGGGTATAGCGCCGCTGCAATAATAGCGCAAATTCAGTCAGCCGTATCTTCTACAAGTTCCGGAGAAACGGGCGCAGTTAACGATAATATGGGAAGTTTCAAGGGGGAAGTATCAAACCTAGCCAAATCAAGAGAAACATTCTGGGATGATCTGCTCAGTCCCACAGAGGGCAACATAAACGGGATCCCGTTTGAACAAAAAAAGAAGAAGAAAAAGAAAAAGCTAAAATTATAAAATTAAGATTATGCAAACTGGAGAAAATGAACAAGCGCTTAGAAAGATCATGGATTTTACCAGGTATCTGGGGATACTCATTTTGATCCTGCATTTTTATTTTTCATGCTACGATGTGTTTTTCGAATTACATATAAATTATCCAATCGTCGATCGGGTTTTGATAAACATTTATAAACTAAAGATCTTTCAAAATCCGCTAGAGGTTAAATTTTTCGCTGTAATTTTATTAATCGCCTCACTGATTGGTAGCAAAGGAAAAAAGGACGAAAATGTTCGGTTAAAACGAGCGCTTACCTATACAGTGATCGGGTTCTTGATCTATTTCCTAAGCGGAGTACTATTTAATATCAAGGTAGCTCATTTCTATCTGGGAGTTATATATATCGCTTTAACCAGTATTGGCTTTATGCTCATAATTACCGGAATCAGCTTATTGTTCCGAATCATTGACGTTAAACTAAATCAGGATGTATTCAATAAGGATAACGAAACCTTTCCCCAGGAGGAAAGGAAACTGGAAAACGATTATTCAATAAACCTCCCCGCCAAATACAATTTGAAGGGGAAAACACGAAACAGTTGGATAAATATTATCAATCCCTTTCGTGGTTCGTTAATTATGGGTAGTCCTGGTGCAGGTAAATCCTACTTTGTAATCAGGCATATTATTACCCAACATATAAAAAAGGGTTTCAGTATGCTTATTTATGACTTCAAGTTTGATGACCTTTCGGTAATCGCCTATAATGCTCTTTTAAAATACGCAGGGAACTATACAGTAAGACCAACTATTTGGTTCATTGATTTTGATAACATCAAACACCGTTGTAACCCACTGGACCCTGGCCGGATGGAAGATATAACAGATGCTATGGAATCATCCCGAACCTTCATGTTGGGCTTAAATAGAGAGTGGATAAAAAAGCAAGGAGACTTCTTTGTAGAGTCGCCGATTAACTTCGTAACCGCTTTATTTTGGTTCCTGCGCAAATATGAGAAAGGGAAATATTGTACATTGCCGCATGCTATTGAATTAGCTCAGGTCGAATACAAATATCTTTTTGCCTTGCTTTTAACAGAGCCGGAAATTGAGGTGCTTATTAATCCATTTATCTCGGCCTGGAAAAACGAGGCCTATGATCAATTAGAAGGTCAGATTGCCAGTGCCAAAATTAGTATGGCTCGGTTGGTCTCACCTTCCTTATATTACGTACTATCCGGCAATGATTTTTCATTAGACATCAATAATCCGGAAGACCCCAAAATTATTTGTATTGGGAACAACCCAATGAAGCAGCAGGTCTACGGCGCTGTGCTAAGCTTGTATATCTCCCGGACCATCAAACTGGTAAACCAAAAGGGCAAACTAAAAAGCAATCTTATTTTTGACGAATTCCCAACCATTTATTTTAATAATATAGATAGTCTGATTGCTACTGCTCGTTCAAATAAGGTAGCAACTACCTTAGCAGTTCAAGATTATAGCCAGTTAAAAAAGGACTACGGAAGAGATCAGGCAGAAGTGATTATGAATATCGTGGGCAATATCGTTTCCGGTCAAGTAACAGGAGATACTTCTAAACAATTAAGTGAAAGGTTTGGCAAAATTGTACAGGAGCGGCAAAGTGTTACTATTAATTCCCAGGATACCTCAATTAATAAATCAACTCAATTAGATTTTGCTGTACCTGCCTCAAAAATATCAACTCTTTCTTCAGGTGAGTTTGTAGGTTTAGTTGCCGACGATCCCAATAATAAAATCGATTTAAAAGTATTTCACAACTCCATCATCAATGACCATGCGGCAATGAAAATTGAGGAACAGAATTATAAAAAAATTCCTAATATCCGGCAGATCGACAGTGATATGATCATGGCTAATTACCTGGATATTAAAAATGATATTCAGCAAATCATAAACCAAGAGCTTTCACTCCAAAACGAAAAAGTTTAAGTGAACACAGGGGATAAACAGTTGTGACTTTTTCCAGCGTAAATAAGCCTCTATATGTTATAAATAACCTGCAATGCAATTGCGTAATAATTAAAGTCACCCAAAGTATTAATTAAATAAGGGTCAAAACCGTTACCCAATTTGTACCTGTTTTCACCTCGTTTTTTATGGTTCCTTTGATTCGTAAACCAATTACCAATCACTTATCCATCCCCTGGATAATACAAAAAAGAAAGGAACCTTAGTGACACAGAGTAGAATTCAAAGTTGTGGGCTACTCGCCCGCTGATAACAAAAGTTATCTATTAATTAATGATGAGCAAATCCTATTTATAATGGAAAGTGTAATAAAAAGTCACAGAAGAATTCAAATATCCGAGCAGGTAAGAGAGCGGCTAGCAATCGCTATTAGCTGGCTAAGTATGGCTTTATTTTTATATACCGCCTATGCAAAGACCGTTGATCACGATCGTTTTTTAAATGGTTTGTTAAAGGTACAGTTCATAAGATACATGGCTGTTCCTATTTCTTATGCCGTTCCGTCCATTGAGTTAATTGTAGCTTATTTGTTACTGCTTCCTCAAACCTCAAAGTATGGCTTATATAGTTTTATTGCGGTGATGGCGGCATTTACTGCTTATATCGCCAGTGCAATGATTTGGGAAAATACATTGCCTTGCCATTGTGGAGGAGCCATCGAAAAGTTAAGCTGGTCACAGCATTTATGGTTTAATCTCGCTTTTATAGTCTTAGCCATAATTGCCCTCCGGTTAGTTAAATTAAATACATCTTTAAAAAATTAAGAAAATGAAAAATTTCAAAAGAATTGCCTTGGGCTTGGTTGTCGCTGCAATGGCTATTAGTTTTAGTGCTTTTACCAATGTTAAAAGAGTTAATAGTAATTTTTATGTGTATAGCTCAAGTTCACATTTACAGGGTGATATACAAAATTTCAATAACTATATAGCTACCTCTTCTGATCCGTGTTCTGGCGCTACCACAAATGTTTGTGGTGTTACATTGCCAACTGCCCAACCTGTCAATTCAAAACCGATTTCCAGCGAATTTGACGATGAAAGTGCTAACCTATGGGATTCGCAAACTGCACATGCGCCACAAGACGGAAATATCGACATGAAACCATAAAAAGTAAAATGGCGGGAAGTTATTCCCGCCATTTTAAATTAAGGGTTTTGAACAAGTCCGCTTGCGTTAACTGCATTCCGGTCAATTTCGAATACATATCGGGGGTCGCCCGGAGGGAGTTGAAATGTTTGCCCCTCTAAATTTCTTGATAATATTACTTTATAATTTGACTCTTTACTAAATCGTCGCAGGTCTGTCCATCGCAGACTTCTAAATGGCAGATCCTTACGCCGTTCCTGCAAAATAAATAGAAGTAACTGCCCGGGATCGGAAGTATCATAAGGAACATAAGTACCCTGCTTATATCGATTTACCAAGAGATTGTTAATTGTTTGCAACGCTCCCATTGATTTTCCACCTCGCACATCAGCTTCTGCTTTTATAAGATACAGTTCATTCGTTGCAATACCTGTAAATAAAGACGCATTATTCTGCCCGGTGTAATTACCCTTAAATGCGTGACTACCATTCGCATTTGTTTTAAATAAAATAGTTTTTCTTAAGTCGTTCGTTGAATAACTTCCATAAAGTAAAGTATCGATCTTGGCTTTGGAAGAAGACAATGCCGCTGGCGTTGATGTGCGGGCGTCGTATATAACTTCATCGTTGAATTGAACAAATGGGACCGTTGCGGTTGTACTTACATTATTATAATTAATCAATTTATTATAAAAACTAAGGGCAGAATCGGCATATAAACCAGCATTTGGATAATCACTCATGGAAAGGTAAACTCTGGCAAGCAGGCCATATACTGCTGCTTTACTTGGTTTAAATTTCTGAACTGTATTTGCAGGCAATAATGTTACTGCTCGTTTTAAGTCCATAATAATAGAATTATAAGTCTCTGTATTTGTTGACCGTACAGGTTTAACGGCGATATCTGAGGTAAGCCTCAATACGATTCCCAGGTCCACATTTGCCGTATTTTTATCATAAACCTTGGCAAATAGCTGTGATAAAGAATAATGATTAAATGCACGAACAAATAAAGCGCTTCCCTGAACAATGTTTTTCCTGGTCACATCTGTCGTTACAATTTTGGGTAGTGCATCAATAATGATATTTGCATACTCAATGGTTGAATAAGGTGAACTATAATCACCTCCAATCATATCATATTTTTGCCAAGTGTAATAGTTACGAGGTGCGTCTGCCAACGTGCTCCAATCAGGTTTTGTTAGATAAAAATCATCGGAACTTACCTCAGATGCCGATGGATATCGGGCATTGATAAAATTGTAGTTATTTAATATGCCCTCGGCGTCGTCAATCGTCGTCGGTGTAGCAATAGATTGATCTGGTTTGGCGTCCAAGTATTTATTACAAGAATAAATTGGGATGCATAAAATTATAAATAAAAAAACGCGAGAGCACTGCAGATACCTACGTAGCTGTATTCTTGTTATCCTTTTCATATGATTAATGATTTAAAGTGAAGCTTTAATACCTACTGAAAGATTGACAGGCGGAGTTACCTCATATACGATATCAGGATCAATGCCCACATTATTAGCCTTCCACAAAATGAAATTTAATTGATTAGCGTATAAGTAAAATTGCATCGATTTAAAACCCGCAATTTTTTTATGTGGAGTAAAATCATAACTAAAATAAACATCATTCAGCTTGAAATTATCGCCTTTCTCTACGTTAATTGACGCATATTGATAAAATACATCGCGTTGAGAATTTGCCGGATAGGCAAAAGAGGGCACATTTGTATGCATTTCGTCTCCTGGCTTTTGCCATCGTCTTTCGTAGTCAGCATACCCTGTTCCTGAAGTAAGAAGATTTGAATAATTAGTAGTCGGCTTAAGAAAATAATAATTAAGCTTATAGGTGATATTAATAGCCAAAGAAAAATTATTCCATTCGAAATTATTTCTAATGGTGCCAAATATCGGGGGTATTGCTGAACCATTATTTACCTGCTGTGCCAAAGGGGTTTGGGTGAGAGCGTTGTAATCTGAACTAATCGCGCCATCTACATAACCACGCGGATCACCCGTTTTTGGATCGAGCCCAGCCCATCTGTAAGTGACTATTTCATAGGGGTTGTAATTTAAAATCGGAAAAATGTAAGTTCCACTACTAACTAACCCTGTTGTGGCAGGGCTATTGAGATTTCGAGTAACCTTATAGTTTATATAATTAAATAGTAGTGTTGACCGCCATTTAAATTCGCCATTGATATTCAGGGAATTTAATACCAGGTCTATGCCTTTGGTAAATATGCTTGCGGAATTTTGACGTGCGTTTGAAAAACCAACGGTTGGGTCAAGTTGCACGCTATTAATCAGGTCGTCCGAGTGCTTCGTATAATATTCGAATGACCCATTGATCCGATTTCCAAATAAACCAAAATCAAATCCAGCATTCAAAGTTTTAACTTGCTCCCATCTTAAATGCGGATTGGGAGGGGAGTTAATGCCAACGAAAGGTATATTAATTGGATTTCGGGAAGCACTATAATATTGGATCCGCGTAAGAGCCGACTCGTTGGGAGAGAGGTTTCCACTTTCTCCGTAAGTTAACCGCAAACTTAATTCGGGCAACCATGAAATGTTGTAAAACTTCTCCCTGTCAATTTTCCACATGGCACCAGTGGACCACAAGGGCTGCCATTTTTGATTTGTGCTGACGCCAAAAATGTTAGAAGCGTCCCTTCTTGCACTGGCGGAAATGGTGTATTTATTCGCATAGGTGTAGGAGGCATTACTAAAAACAGAGACAAATCTATTAAGCAACTGGGTAAATCTTGTACCATTTGAAATATAGGTATTTCCATAGATCCCATCATAGGTAGGATAAAGATTTACAAAATCCACCGGTATTGTGGTTAATGTGTTAGGATCATAACCATATGTTAGACCATAGGTTGAATTACTTTGATTCTCTCTTATTTCCGAACCAATTATTGCCGATAGTTGATTGTTCTCATTCCATCTATGATCAATGTTTAACTGGCCCCTTATTGCCTGCTGCTTATTAACCGTTTCTTGGATATTTAAAATCGCGTTTTTGGGTAAAATATAGGCGATAGCATTACCATGGATTTGAGTATAAGTATTAATGGCATCACGCGTTGCATACGAATCTAAATCCTGCAAATTATTTACGTCCCCCCAAGATTGCTCATATTGATATTTAACATCCGCTCTCAGCCATTCTAAAATTTTATAAGAAGTACCAAGGTTCACAAGTATATCTGAAGTCTTTGAAGTGTTGTTGTTGTTCTGAAGTTCTTGTAAAGGCCGGTATTTCCAGTCCAGGAGCTTTCCGGCGCCAGCGGTATCGGTAAATGCTTTGTTATAATAAAGATCAATTGAAGCAGGCGAGCCATCAGGGTTTACAAGGCTGGCATAGGGAGAGATTGCGCTGTTAAAAGTTTTATATCCTTCGTAGCCTCCTGGGCTGTTTGCAGTTGAACTTGATTTCGTTAGAATTAAGTCCGTCTGAAGCTGCCATTTTTTAGTCAGATCAATGATATTATTAGATCTGACAGAAAGCCTATCATTTCCATTCCCTATTAAATTATTTAGATCTTTGTCGTAACCTGCCGAAACCAGATAACGGATATTATTTCCTGAACCCGTAAGATTTAAATGGTATTGCTGGTTAGTGGCTTTCCGATAGAGATATTTTTTCATATCGTTTCTAACATCTTGCCCCCTTAGTTGATCAATAATTTGATTTACTTGCGTTGAAGTAAGTTGCCCGTTACGCTGTTGGTTCAGAACGTCAACCACCTGCGAATAAGGAGGGAATGAGGTGTTAGAAAACAAAGCGTCATAATAACCCTGACCGAAGAGGTATTTCTCCAAATCAATATAACTGGTTACTGGAATTTGATTTGCAGAAAACAAATTAGGCTTTGATGCTATGGTTAAACTGGAGTTTATGTTTGCAGTTATGGGTTGATTAACCTTTGCTTTTTTTGTAGTAATAACAATAACACCATTACCAGCACGTGCCCCCCATATTGAGGAAGCTGCTGCGTCTTTTAAAATCGTAATATTCTCAATATCATTGGGATTTATATTGTTAATATCGCCAGAGTAAGGAAAATTGTCAAGAACAATTAACGGGGAAGCCGAACTATAATTTAAGGTACTTAAGCCTCGTATTTGGATCGTGTGTTGTTGAACATCATGATTATCAAAGAGCAACCCACTCGCCAAACCGTCAAGCCTGCTTAATATATCAGGACTTACACGTTGATTAAGCGTTTTGTTGTCTAATTTATAAAACGATCCGGTAACCCTTTCTTTCGGAATATCCTGATAACCTGTACTCACAATTACTTCCTGTAATTCGCTTACTGTAGATGCCATCTTAAGATGAAGCACATTTAAATTTTCCTGTGTGATAAAAAATTTGACAGGCTTATATCCGACATGGGTCAATAACAGCGTATCAGATGGCGATATTAAAACGGTTCCAAATTTTCCATTAACATCACTAGTGGTGCTGGTTTTATCTCTGATAGTTTTTATGGTTACCCCTTGTATAGGCTGCCCTGTCTCTGATTTAATATCACCATAAATGTGTATAGTTCCCTGACCAAATAAAGGCGATATCCTTATTATCATAAGAATTAATATTATGTATAATTTTATTTTCATGGTTATATGAATTAATGTTTGCCTTCAGTTATCTCGATCATTTCGCCGGCAATTCCTTTTTTTATATTTTCCAGGGTAACTTCTTCCTTTCCAGTTATCCCGATGACATAGCCATTGGGACCAATCCAGGCGCAATGTGGAAGACCATGTATCTGAAAATTATTGGAAATAGCGGTGTCTTGCAGTACAATGGGCAGTTTAAAGGGGTGCGAGGACCATTCATTCATCCGGTTAATGACAACTTTTACACCTTTTTCATTATCACCTTCTTTTTTGGGATTTACTAGTAAAACATGAATTTTATCCGGGAATAACCGTTGTAAGGAATCAAGGTGTGAAAATCCATCAATACATGCGGCACACCAGGTTGACCAAAAATCCAGGATAATAAGTTTTCCTTTATAATCTGAAATTTTTGCGAAACTGACCTTTGAATTAATAATGTTGGTAATCTTGACATCCGGCATTTTGTCGCCAGGCTTCAAATCTATTAAGTGAGCTTTTTCTTGCGCTTGTGTATAAAATTTTAGGCATAGCAATGCCAATACGAGTACGATCGTTAATTTTTTCATGAGATTATAATTGATTTAAAAACTAAAAATGGAAAGTAATGGCAGCCGTAGAAGGTAATTAACTAAAAAACTGATCCAGGCTGCCATTTATACTTATCAATCTGGCGGGCAAATGACAAGAAGCCATTGATTTTGGGGAATCATGGTCATTTGTCGTCTCCTTTCTCTGTTTCCTTTTGGTAGCAATACAGGGCCAGGACAAGATCAGGTAATTTGTCGAGGAAAATAGCTAATTCTTCTGAAGAGAAGTTAGCCAGGGTTTTTGAATGATCTTTGAAACCAATTTCAAGCCATTTAAGGAGCTCGTTTTTGATTTCAGCAGAATCGACTACGGACAATATCCGCTCAATAGCCTCTCCGGCATTAAGCAGGTCGTGTCGGTTAAGTGATCTTACTTTGGCAGTCATCCCTGTAATGTTATAAGGGACCTTGCCATGATGCCGAGGCAATAAGGCGTGGAACCCCACTTATTGCAACTAGGTACCTAGGAGAACCGACGACAATAAGGGAGCCCACGCCTATGGCGTGAGCATTCCACCTATCATCTCGCCGTTATTGAAATTTCCTAGGTTTCAGTTACGAGATTCAAAGCGAATGCTTCTAATATTTTGAAGTGTCGCTAAATTAATAAAATATAAGAATGCAAGATAAGAAATATTAATATGTATGTCAATAGTCCTACAGATATTTTTTGCGAATAATCGACTTTTCACCTATGAGTAATACTCGAAATGAAAGCGTTTTAGTAGATTTTGGTAAAAACCTTCAGAAAATTAGGAAAAAAAAGGGAATTAGTCTTCGTCAATTAGAAATCCTATCTGAGGTCGATTTTAGCGAGATACATAGATTGGAAAAAGGTAAAAGAAATCCAACTCTTACAGTAATAATTGCATTGGCAAAAGGATTAAAAATAGAAAGAGCAGAGCTTTTAAATTTTTAACTTAAGCAATCAGCTCACTTCAACAAATGAATACTACAGTTTTCATGAACGTCAAAGTCTTATAAATTCAAAAACAGATTCAATTTTCCAATTAAGATTCAAGTTACAGGTGTTGATGAGATGGATGTGATGTAATAAGCATAAGCAGAAATATGAATATTCCACCTAAGATTAATAATGTTCCGAGTACTGAGCCAATCCATTCCATAAATCTGATCAGACCCATTTTTTCATAGGATGAAAAAAGCTGCACGCCAGTAACGGATCGTCTGTAAAATCTCCTTCTGCCAATCCAATATTTCAATGAAACTCCAAGTAATGCGACACAAATTCCAAGTCCTTGCATTCCATGGTTAGTAGATAAGGTGGTTAAAAGTATAGGCTGATAATTTTTCATATGGCAGGAGTATGCCAATTAACAACAAAAGAATATTCAAATGGTTGTGTTCGAAGACCTCAATAATTTCTTAGATTGCTAATGGCTTTATAACTAAAGTTTCAACGTCGGCGGTAAGGTTATGTAGCGGACAAACTACCCGGGCCATCTTTTTTAAGCATTTCGGTTCCCAAATGCAGACACTTTTTCCCCTTACAAACGACGCCGCCAAATACTTGATACCAATTCTCGTATTGCTCAAACTTCAACTTTTGCCTTTCATTAGGCTTCTTGGGGACGTTGAAGACGGTTTGTAATCTTTTGTACATTAGGCTTTTGATGACGATACCTTCAAATTATATCCTTGGCGGCTTCTGGTATAATAAGCGCCGATGTATGGCCCGAACAAAGACTGAGTTCATGTTACATCCGTGGATGCAGCGGGATTATATTTACAATAAGAGGGACATCTCACATCTTCGTGGATTGGGATTAACTCGGGCAATTCGAACCTGTTGTCGGGCAGTTAATGCCTTTTTTGAATGCCTCGTTCCCTGGATATTTGAAATATCAAATCAATCACCAATGAAACCGTCATTAAAATCAACAACAAAACAGGTTAGGAACAATAAGTTCACTTTAATAAATAAAACCAGCTTAGAAAAAGTTGCCATTTGGATCGGTCAGCATGATATACCTTTCTTTATTGGTAGTGCAGGTATGATTGTAATGCTTATTTGGGGAGGGTTGTTTAAAATGACCGCTTCTGGAGCAGAGAGCATTACACCCCTAGTATCAAACAGTCCTCTGATCAGTTGGCATTTCAAAGTTTTTGGCCCGTATGTTGGTTCAGATATCATTGGGGCGACTGAAATCGGGGCGGCACTTTTAATCTTAATTGGTTATATCAAGCCCAAATTTGGCATGGTGGGAGGATTAATCGCGACCCTGATGTTTTTTATCACCAGTACTATGTTTTTGTCTACTCCTGGAGTAATTGCTCACATTAATGGGATGAGTTATATGAGTCTGAATGGCTTGTTCCTATTTAAGGATATAATTTCTCTAAGCTTGTCCCTATATCTTGTTAACCATTTTGGAACTCATTGATGTATGCTCGAACTTATACGAATGCAACAAAGAATTTATCTGTAAGTCAATATTTGTAATGTAACCATTCTAATATATTCAAATGTTCAAAAAAATTTTATACCTAATCTTTACTTTACCACAGTTTGTATTAGCGCAAGGAAATCAGTCAGAAATACAAGGTAAAGCCCCGACAATTCAGAATGGCGCAAAAGTTTACTTGGTGCGTTATGAACAACAAAAGAAAATAGTTGATTCCGCATCGATCAAACAAGGAGCTTTTAACATTAAAGTTAAAGGTGATTTTCCAGTGCTCGCTTATATTTTTCTCAATAAGAAAGGAGACGGCCTGGAAAATTCCGGAGACATGAAAAATATTTACCTTGAAGAAGGAGTTATAAAAGTATCTATATTAAAAGACTCAATAAAATATTCGTCTATAAGCGGGAATCGAGCTAATGAAGACTATGAGATATTTATTCGTAAACATGAACCGATTAGTAATAAATATGATTCATTATCGCGGGCAAAGGACCAGCTAAGTTCAAATAGTCCTATCGAGAGACGAAGAAACCTGGATAGCTTGTTAACGATATATCGGCAGCAATCCTTAAATGTGACGATGACATTCATCAAAGATCATCCGACATCGCCGGTCAGCTTGATAGAACTGGCTAATTTGACTTATACCAAAATTGATATCAAAGAGATTGCAAATCTTTTCAAGAATCTTTCGCTGAATTTAAAACAAACTCTGCGTGGAAGAAACCTTAAAATTAAAATCGATAGGCTATTGGAACTCGCCAATGGTACATTGGCACCCAACTTTTCACTTCCCGATATTGCTGGTAAAAGTATAAGTCTTTCATCGTTAAAGGGGAATTATGTGTTACTCGATTTTTGGGCCTCATGGTGTTATCCTTGTCGTCTGGAAAATCCCAACCTGGTAAACCAAGTTGCTAAGTATAAAGGGAAAAACTTTATTATCCTGGGAGTTTCTTTGGACGGCCCCGGCAATAAAGAAAAATGGCGAAAAGCTATTGAGGATGACCATATTACATGGCTTCAAGTTTCTGACCTGAAAGGTTTTAAAAGCCCGGTGGCTCAAGCCTTTAATATCTCTGGCATTCCTCAGAATTTTTTAATAGATCCGGACGGAAAAATTATAGACCGAAACTTAACCGGAGACGCATTACAAAAAAAGTTGCAGGAACTTTTTAATAAATAACAGTAACGGTAAAACCTTCTAAATAAGAAAAGACAGGATGGTGCTACCCTGCCTTTTCTTATTTTCATCCTTGCCAATAATAATTTACCTGGCGGGCACGCTTCCAAACAGAGAATTCAAGCCTTCCGCCATTGTGGGATGAGAAAATATCATATCGCGTAATATGGTATAAGGCAATTGCGCCGACATAACGACTTGGACCGGCGCCAACAGTTCCCCTGCTTCTACCCCAAAAGCACAGAATCCGAGGATGCGATCACTTTCTGTATCAACAAGAGCCTTCATAAAACCTTTGGTTTCTGAAAGTGTTCTCGTGCGTAGTATTGCGCCAAAAGGAATTTTCGCCAATCTATACGCAACCCCTTGTTCTTGAGCTTCTTTCTCACTTAAACCAATTCTGGCAAGTTCAGGATCTGTAAACATACAAAAAGGTACTTGCCTGCCAGTTGTTACTTTGTTTCCACCTAATATATTGTCAACAACAACGTGGAAATCATTTTCTGAAATGTGTGTAAAGTGCGGACTGCCTGCACATTCTCCAGCTGCCCAAACATCGGTGGCGGTGGTTTCCAGGCGGTCATTTACTTTAATGTAACCATGACGAGTGACTTCAATTCCAGCTAGCTCTAACCCAATTCCGCTGGTATTCGGAATACGGCCTGCGGCAACCATTAAATGCGATCCTTCAATCACCTTGGTCATGTCTTTTTGCATATAATTGATTTTAACGAATTGGCCCGATTTACCTTCCACGCTTACAATATGAGCACTTGTTATGATATCAACTCCTTCCTCGCTTAAGACATTATATAATTCTTCCGAGATATCATCATCCTCGCGATGAATCAAACTCCCGTTACGTTCGATCAGTGTCACTTTGCTACCAAAGCGACGCATTGCCTGCGCAAATTCAATCCCAACAAAGCCCCCACCTAAAATGATAAAATGTTCTGGCACCAAGTTCAACTCCAGTGCTTCCACATGGGTCAAAGGGTTAGCATCTTGCAAGCCAGGTGTGGTTCCTATTGCAGCGTGAGTGCCGGTATTGATGACAATTCTTTTCCCTTTTAATATCCGAACACCTCCGTTGGAACTCTTAACTGAAAGGGTTTTCGGCGCAACAAATTGTCCTTCTCCCATAATCAGATCAACGCCACTTTGCTTATACAGGTCATGATGAATATTGACCAGATCAGTAACCATTCTACGTTTGCGTTCGCGAACAGCTGACATGTCAATCTGCCACTTCTCTTTGGTGATACCAAACGATTCACTTTGACGCACATAGTTAGCAACTTTTGCACTGTGAATAATGTTTTTACTTGGTAAACAGGCAATATTAGGACAGGCTCCTCCGACATATTGTCGTTCGACAACAGCTATCTTCATCCCCTTTTTTCCCAATGTCCAGGAAATTAACTTGCCGGCTGCGCCGCTTCCTAAAACGACAAGGTCATATTCTTCCGTGTCAGGATACTGATTTAAAGTGTTTTCTTCGCTCATTTAATTAGTTTTTCTATTATTTTAGATTATCAAAGATGACGTAAAAAGGAGCATTGAAACAGGTCTGTTTTTCCCGACTTTATAATTGTACATGATAATGTTCAGTTATCCTTTGTTGATGGATTATGAATTTGAACCAATAACTGTAAGGCCTATATCTGCTTTGTTCCTAAGATAGGAGCTTGTAACTCCTAATAAGTTAAGTTGCTCCGCAGATGGGGTTTTCGAAGATAGTCCTGGTTGAATAATAAAAATTTCAAATTCTACTGGGTAACGTTTTTTGACGATTTGCCAAAGAAATGTAAGAACCTCCTTGTCACCATGTTCAATGCGAGAGCATGATTTATCCCCACGCTTTTTAATTTCACGTCTTAACAAGTGGCCGAAAAACTCTGTTGGTTCCTTAAATTTCCAATTCACTGATTTCATTGCCTGTCCACATACTTCGTATAAATCATCAATTCGCCGACTAACCGAACCGGATTTTGCATATTTTAAATGATATAACTGGATTTGAACATATTCTGGAAATTGCTTTATTGTAATCACGTCAGCGATTTCTCCACTATAATCATCATCATATATTATATCAAAATCGCCATTTTTTAACTCCTGAATAATATGATATTGAATGGAATCTGTCACCTTAGGATCGATCTTTTGCGCCTCGTTTCTTAGATTGACACCGTCCCAACTTCTTCCTATAATATGTTCTTTTGGATAGCCTGGAATTAATTGTTTTAGAGCAGTGTAGTCATTTCCGATAAGGACAGAACCATCCACAAACCACCAAACCATCGGGTTTTCATAAAGAAATTCCTCAATTAGCACCTCTCGTTTCCCTTGCACGACTTTACAGTCAGGAGCTGTCAGATTTAGTTTGACAATTTTAAAATCGTCAAACTTGCCATTATTGAAAAATACCTGTTTATAACGCAGTTTATAATTGGGGCTTACCAATTCAAATAGGAGATCACCATCTTCTGACGGATTAATTATGAGAAGCTCAGTTTCATAAAAGAAGAAAGGTATATCATTAATAACAAAACTTATTCGTGTTTCAGGTTCTAAAAAAACTTCCTCATCCCAATCTACAGCAAATGGTATAACATTCGGCCTTGTGGGTAGCGGAGTAGATAGTAACGTATCCTTTAAAATTGTATTGGGGTCGATGTCAGTTCGGATTAACTTCTTCCCAACAGCGGTACAAAATTCAACCAATTCTTGAATATCGCCTTTTCGATGTGACCATATTCGGCCCTTATATGAACAACCCAAAGACACCTTCAAACCATCCTCATAGCCAACTCCCGCGACAAACGCCTTTTCACTTCCTTTTTGATCGGCAGCTTCTAATGCTTTTTCAATGTCATAACCAGTATGCATGGTGAACGAACGGTTTTTTCCTAGAAACTCCTTTAGCCCAACGTTTTGAAGACGTACTCGTTCTATTTTATAAAAAGCTTTGAAAATATTGATTTTGTTGATGATCTCTGCTTGTTGTCCAATGATAGCGACTGCAAGGTCACGATACAATCCAGCATTATCACTCGCATTAATAAATAGGAGGTTACTTTTAGTATCCCAGTGAATAACATATAATGTCCAAATGATATCATAGATATCTTTAGATACACCCCAGTCAAGCTTCGCTTTCTTACCCGTTATTATTACTAATGTTTTTTTATCGGAGTTAAGAGAGGGAAATAAATAATCCAAATCATCAACTTTCGGAATTCCTTCTTCAAAATTCCCCGGAAACCAAGAGTCGGTATTGTTCTTATAGACTACTGTGCTCAATGCTGGTGTTAGTCCCTGAAAAGGAATTTTACTTTTATCGAGGTCTTTAAACCCGTCTAAAAATTCCCCAAAATCCACTTCTTTGTTTATGCGCGATGTGCTTACCGTTGGAAGGATAGTATTCCAATCAGCTCCTAACGCGTAGAACTCCTCTAGCTCTTTCGTAACGTTAGAATCCTTTAAGTTTACAATAATGCTGGCATCCCCTAATTCTTCATCATATTTGGTTCTCGTAAACCTACCTGCCAATTGCACGGTGATTGGAAGACTCTTTCTAATATCATGAAAGGCAGCGATTTTCAGATTTGGTAAGTCAAATCCTTCACCAAGCATGTCAACGCATACCACGATTCTCGCCGTTCTATTAAAGATTTCTTCTTTTGCTTCGTCTCTTTCCTTTTTACTCTTACCAGTATGGATTACAACTGATTTAAAGTCAGTGTACTGTTCATATAGTTTATGAATTGCATCTGCTCTTGTCTGTGAATTGCACCGAGCCATTAGAATATGATCATATTTTACAAGATCAGACCGTAATTGTTCTATCGCCCGATCTGCAATTACCTTATCGGCTTTTTTCTCGTCCCATTCGTTTACTTGAATAAGGTGTATCCTTTTAAAATACCCATCCTCCTGCGCTTTACGAAGGGAGTAATTAAATATAAATTCTCCATCAATACTTTGTCCATCATTTCGAAACGGCGTCGCGGTAAATTGTACGACCTTTTCCGGCTTTGCTAGATTTCTAAAACTTAACCAAGTCGGGGCTTTAACGTGATGGGCCTCATCAAAGAAAATATGGGTGGCTTTATCTGCTAATAATTTTTTTTGATCCAGTTTTGCTTCCGAAATTAAGTCCATAGTGGAAACAATCACATTACATTGATTTATAAATGCTTCAAGCTCGTCAATAGTTTTAAAGTTTTCACATAGGATACCAACAATTGGTTTTTGAGCTTCAGGAGAAACGATATTAAATAATGGGTTTTGTAAATGCCCAAGAGTTATAAACTTATTTGCTATCTGTTCCCTCAAAGGGTCTGTCGGCACAATAACAAGTAGTTTACGACAGCGCTCTGAAACGAGTAGCGATAACATTGTTTCGGTTTTACCGGTTCCAGTAGGCATCACTACCGTTCCGATTTCGTCTCCAATGCGCCAATGAGACAATACATTGAATATGGCGGCTATCTGTGGCTTTCGGAGTCCGAATATTTCATGCTCAAGATCTTCTTCTTTAAATGTAAATGTGCCTTTCCAGCTTTCTATCACTTCTTCTGGATCGTAGTCATTATTTAATCCAGGATATTTTCGCCAGCTCAGTTTCGAATCATAAATGTTATTAAGAGCAGGTTTTGTGTCAGTAGAAATGACTTTTGATGCGCCGCTTGTATCGCTTTTCCCTTTTTGAATAATTCCTAAGCGACCGTTATCAGTATTAACTATAAGGAGAGAGTCCGATACTTCAATGCTTTCTGATTTGATATCAAGCTTTTCCGCCAAGTGTTGAATGATTATATTCTTTCCAAACTTTTTTTCTTTAATAACAGCGGGCAGATGTAGAGTTTTCATTTGAACAAATAATTGCCAACTAGCAGACTGGCAGTGAATCGGATAAAGTTTACATCCAAATATAGATATTTATACTCCATTTATTGATAGAGCTCTGATTATCAAAAATATATTGCAATATTTCAGAACTCACGTATGTTGTCAAAATACTGCTGATTTCAAGGCGGAATTGAAGTAGTTGGAAATTAAATATTATTTTTATAAATTAACAAGCGATATATCAACTTCGCTGACCAATTTGTACTCTAAACCTATAATCAGTTATGTATATCTCCTCCCTCTCTATTCGAAATTTTAGAAACTTCAAATGTGCCCGATTCAAATTTAACGATGGGATCAATACAATTATCGGAGAGAACGGGTCGGGTAAAACCAATTTATTTTTTGCAATAAGGATTCTGATAGATGACACGTTGCCGCGTTATATCCGTTTTAATAGCACGGATTTCAACCGCTCGCTGGGTTCCAATTGGGCAGGCCATTGGATTATCATCTCTATAGTATTCGACGAGCTTGATGCCAGTGAGGAGGCGCAGGCGCTCGCTGTACAATCCAGCGGGCATATGGATACCAATACAAAAGGCAGTTATGCCGTCTATTTTCGGCCAAAATACCAGTTCCGGAAGGAACTCTTTGACTATTCGCAGACTCTCGCTAAGGATGCGGCCGGCCTGAAGCTATTGCTCGACAAAATATCGCTCGACAACTATGAAACGGTATATCTCAGTCGTGGATCTGCCGATTTTTGTGATGAAGCCACCTATAAGCAATATATCGGCGACTTTGAGACCATTGAATTTCCAGATCCGGATCAAAAAGAAGAATTGATCTTCGGCACCTGGCTGCCTAAAGAGATCAATATTCATAACGAGGTATCCTGTACCTTCATCAAAGCCCTGCGCGACGTGGAAAGCGACCTGAAATCATATGCCAATAACCCGCTGATCAACTTGCTCCGAGGCAAGGAAAGAACGGTTGCGGTCGCGAAACAGCAGGAGATCATTGACAGTATCGATAGTCTGAACGAGCAGATAAGTTCCCTGGATGAGGTAAAAAAAGTAAAAAAAGGAATCGATAGGTCCTTAAAAGAAACGGTCGGCACAACCTATGCACCTAATATTAACCTGAAATCAGAATTGCCGAACGAAATGGAAAAGCTTTTCCAATCGTTAAAATTATGGGTGGGCGACCCCGATGACGAAGGCTATGAGGGTCGTTTATGGGAACTCAGCCTCGGAGGCGCCAACCTGATCTATTTGTCCCTGAAATTATTAGAATACGAAAACGTAAAAGCGGACAAGATCGCAAACTTTCTGTTAATAGAGGAGCCTGAGGCGCATATCCACACGCATATCCAGAAAACACTTTTTAATAACCTGGGCACCAACCAAACGCAAATACTCATCTCCACTCATTCCACCCATATCTCATCGGTCAGCAAAATCAGCCGGGTCAATATCCTCTGCCGTGGCAAACAGCAGGCCGCTGTCTTCCATCCGTCCAATAACTTAACGGATATCGAGATCGGAAGGATAGAGCGGTACCTGGATGCGGTAAGAAGCACGCTGCTTTTTGCAAAGGGCATCCTGCTGGTGGAAGGCGATGCCGAGCAAATACTGATACCAGAGATGTTCCAAAAAGTATTTGGCTTAAGTTTGGACGAGATCGGTTTAAGTTTGGTTAATATTGGCAGCACCGGGTTCAAAAACGTAGCGCGACTATTTCATACCGACAGGATCCAGAAAAATTGCGCGATCGTGACCGATAGCGATCTATCTATTGTGCCCTTGGCCGATGATCCGGATGAGGATAGCGATGAAGAGAAAAAATGCCGCGCTTCCCAAAAATCCGGCGCGGAACGGAAAACAGACTTGGATGCTTTTTGCAAAGGCAATAAATATTTAAAGCCCTATTATGCCACCTATACTTTTGAGGTCGATCTATTGATGAATGCCAATAGCCATGAATATGTAAGTTGCTTGCCCAAAATATATAAAACGCCCGGCAACATTGCAACATCCAAGGCGAGACTGGAAGATGATGACGTGGCCGTAGCGGGATCGGAAGTGCTGCGGTTGGCGGAAAAATTTGGGAAAGGCTGGCTTGCATTGCTGGCGGCAGAACAGTTGGTTTACAACACTTATATCCCGGACTATATCTTAGAGGCCATCGCCTTTAGCTCGGCTCACCTCAACCCCGCTTCCAGGGCGAAAGCCGTGCGGCACCGGTTAAAATCTTTTAAGGGCCATGCAAAAAGTAGTGACTATAGTGCGGCCATGAGTTTTGTCACCAGGGATAAGGAGAACCAAGAATTGGTTGACGATTTTTGTAAGGTTTTTCCGGAAGATCAGTTAACGCAATTCTTAGCAATGATATGATCCTGGCCAAACTGAATAAAGAGCAGAAAATAGCGGTTCAGCAAGACGGCCATGTACTATTAACGGCATGCCCCGGCAGCGGAAAAACTCGCGTGATCATTCATAAACTGGCGCATGAACTAAGTATGATGGCGGAGGGAAGTAAAAAGAAGGTGATGGCATTAACGTTTACCGTCCGGGCATCAGAGGAGATTTTCCGGAGGCTGAATGCGATGGGTATCAACAGCGATCAAATATGGTCGGGAACCCTACATTCATTTTGCCTTGAATGGATCATTCGCCCTTATTCGTGTTACCTGCCCGAATTAATGAATGGCTACACCATCGCCGACGAAACCTTTTGTGCCGATCTGATCGATACTTTAAAGGTAAAGCATAAATTAAAAGCCATCGATCCCGTCAATTTCCGGTTCAACCGGGACGGGAGCTTTGCAGAACCTAAGTCGATCCAAAGGGAACTGTTAAAAGAATACCACGCGGTACTAAAAAAGAAGAAACTGATCGATTTTGAATTACTGCTGTTATATGCCTACCGGATATTGATTAGTCTTCCTAAGATCCCGCAGACCCTGTCCAACCTGTTTAAACTGATCTGCGTAGATGAATACCAGGATACACAGGATCTGATGTATGCCATTATTTGCCAGATCGTAAAGACTGGCAAAACGAAAACATCCCTGTTTCTGGTCGGTGATACCGACCAGGCTATTTATGCCTCGTTGGGTGGAGTGGCTAAAAATATCGCTGAAATTAAATCGGAGATCGGCGGCTTGCCGATAACGCCCCTCACGCTGACGGGCAACTATCGCACTTGCCAGCGGGTAATTGATTTTTATTCTCATTTCCAGACCCAAAAGATAAAGATCGAAGCGGTGGGCCAAAACGCAAAACAGAAAGGGATGATCACATTTAATAATGTGGTGCACCACGGTGGGATCGTTGAAGAAATTGCTAGGTTGATCCGCATTAGCCTTGACAAGGGTATTCCTGAAGGTGAAATCTGTGTGCTCGTGCCACAATGGTGGTTGATCACTTCAGTTTCAAAAAAACTGAGGGCAATCCTGCCGGGTGTTAATTTTGACGCGTCGGGATTGGCGCCTATGGCCAGGAACAGGGATAATATCTGGTACAAGTTGTCAAGGTTGTTTTTAACTGGGCCTAATCCGAGAATCTATGCCTTGCGCTATAAATGGGCTGAAGAGCTCATTAATGATTTTAGCAGCCAGACGAAAGCCAATTTTGAGGAGCAGTTTCAGCATCCAAAATCACTGCTGCGGTTGATCAATAGCATTAAATCGGTCGAGACAGAAGGCATGCCTTATTTGCATGACTGTTTCGATCAGTTTCTGGTGGAGGTGAAGATCGACTATTCGTTACATCCTTCTTTGGTGGAAAACAGGAAATTATTTTTTGCACACATCGAAAAGCGCTTGAGCGATCCCGTTTTCAGCATACCCAGCGATATCCTTTCATTCAAAAGCTTCTACCGGGAAATGAGCGGGGTCATCATCAACACCTGCGTGGGCGTTAAAGGTGAGGAATTCGAGACTGTGATCGCTTACGGGCTTCTAAACGGCTATATTCCGCACTGGAACGAGATATTTTCCGGGAACGCGAATGAAGCTTCCAAAAAACTGATGTATGTGATCTGCTCAAGGGCCAAGACCAATTTGCACCTCATCAGCGAAAAAGGCAGAACGACAAAAAAAGGAGATGAACTGGCCATGAACCCGGAACTAAAAGATGTTGTATTCGATTATGATATACATTAAGCAAACTATTTTTATAGCATGAACACGATCACGGACGTCAGCCGTCAAAGCATAGCAGATGAAACAACCATCGGCAGGTTATGGTACCATGGCCGCCTTACGGAGCCGGACTTCCTGGCGCGGCTATTCGACCTGAAAAAATTACCTTCGAGAGATTCGAGGTACAGCGACGCGTATGGGGACATTTACCAGCATATGGTCAATAATAATGACTGGCCGGAGGATTGGTACCTGGGTGATCCCCGGATCAATATTCTGCATTGCGACGACGAGCTTTACGGTAAATTCTTAGCGCTCAGCCTTCACCCCCGCACAAGGAGCGATGAGGAAGAAGTGCGATCACTGGTCAGAATTTATAACAAACACTTGGCTGCGGATGGTTTCCAGGTGGTCCAAACAGGGGACATTTCCGGAAAGCCGGTCTTCGAGATCCGCCCTCTGGGTGCGGGCAGCTATATTGCCGTGGCCACCAAACAAAACATTAAGAAATATCTGAATACCGAATATGTCGAAGGTAAGATCAACACCATGCACGATGCGGTTTTGAAGGATACCGAAACGGCCATCGGCACGGCGAAGGAGCTGTTGGAAACTACCTGCAAGTCTATCCTGAAACAAAAAGGCATCGCTATTGATAAGGACTGGACGCTGCCACAATTATTGCGGACGACGACACGAACCCTTGATTTTAAACCGAAACATGCCCAGGATGCACAAAGGGCGGAAACGGCGATCTTAACCATCCTCAGCGGGATCAATAATATCGTACAGGGGGTGGCCGAACTACGCAACAGCTATGGTACGGGGCATGGCAAGGACGCTGACTTTAAGGGGCTGGAAACCAAATTCGCCAAATTATTTGTAGGCGTGGTGTCACACCTAGTTATATTACTGCTGGAAACCAATGGCGAAATGGCGGAGCTGGTGGAACCTGAACCTGGCTTTTAAAAGAAACAATATGGCTTTACAACAGGAAATTAAAAGGCAGGCGGTGGTTGTGATCCACGGCATGGGCGAACAGCGCCCGATGGAAACCTTACGTAGTTTTGTCCGGGGTGTCAAAGCGGTGTTGGAGCAGACTGATCCAGATGAGAAACGCTCGACGGTCCGAAGCAAGCCGGATAGCATCGGCGACATTTATGAGACAGTGCGGCTGAGCATGGACAGTACACGCAAGCGGCCAATCACGGACTTTTACGAATTTTACTGGGCGCATAATATGCGGGATACCAAATTCAGCGAGATGTGGACCTGGATCATGCGGCTGGTATTTACACCCGTAAAAAAGGTACCTCCCCGGTTACAAAAGCTTTGGTGGACAATCTGGATCTTATTCGCGGCCGTCATGGCCGTCGTGATTGTACTCTCCAGTAAAGATAACCTTTCAACGCTCAAAAGGATCTTGGCACCAGTGATCACTTTGTTTGTCTTTCCGTTTCTGTTATCGGCAGTCGGTTCCTTTGCCAAAAGCGTCTTCCTGAATTCCGCGGGCGATGCTGCACGCTATTTTACACCGGAGCCTGATAATATTGGCGAGCGCAGCCGTATCCGGCAGCAGGGTATTTTATTCCTGCAGAAATTACATACCATCATGTCAACGGAAAAAGTAGACCGGATCATCGTGGTGGCGCATAGCCTTGGCACGGTGGTGGCTTATGACCTGATGCGCCTGCTGTGGACGGAATACAATACGATCTATAAACCACATCTGTTGGTCAAACAGCCATTCCTGGAGCAGCTTGATAAATTCC
Organism: Mucilaginibacter sabulilitoris; assembly: GCF_034262375.1. Classification (NCBI taxonomy): domain Bacteria; kingdom Pseudomonadati; phylum Bacteroidota; class Sphingobacteriia; order Sphingobacteriales; family Sphingobacteriaceae; genus Mucilaginibacter; species Mucilaginibacter sabulilitoris. Next base: position 1,043,564 of record NZ_CP139558.1, on the reverse strand, counting down.
AAGTGGACGAGCATAACCTGGACGAATTCCGGGCGTTGCAATTTGCGGCCTGGGACGAACAGAAAGCCAATGGCAATCCATGGCTGATATCGGATTTTGTCACGCTTGGTGCTGCGATCAACGCAGCCGATTATTTTATGGTCACCAACGAAAGCTTTGAGAACCTGATCCGGCAGCGCGAAATGCCAGTATGCCCGCCCGCCAAGGATGAAAAGGACCAGTCGATGCTCTACAAATGCTGGCCGCCTTTTGAAATTGAAGGTCAAAAGCGCACGATCAAACTGCTTAATCACGGTGCATTATTCGCGGTCACGCGCTGGACCAACATCTATTATTCTTGTGATTATGTTGGGGGCCCCATGCAAAGGAAATTCAGAAATGGGATTAAAGACATTGTTATCAAAAGAAAATCACCATGGTTTTTTCCCGGTGGTCACACTGATTATTGGAATTTAGATGATTCGCAAAATGCAATTAAGGAAATTATTGCCGCTATGACACTATAGATTTAACTTCAGGATTAATCAATTTGATATCTAACTTCAAATGTAACATTGATTTGCGCTACCGATTAAACTTTTTACTAATTGCTCGTATAAGGTCGTCATTGTAGCCCTTTTTGTATCGTAAAACATTTCTATATTACAAATCAACAACGGATAACTATTTATTATCAAACATAAGGCCCTTTTGTTCACCGGCTTGGTCGGCTACTGCTTGTGACAACATCTGAATAATTTACTAACAGTAAATTTTTAACCCCCAGAGGTTTGACCGGAAGTTTGGAATTTTGTGGCTTTATCATGGTAATTTAGCAACAATTGATGAACGTGAACTTGAAACCACTTTAAAATTCAAAGAGCCTTTCGGCTCTTGAATTTTAATGCAATCTAAACTGTCATTTTACGTTTTCTCGATTGTTGCTTTTTTTCGGGCAGCTCCTCCTTCTGCTGCTGGTCTTTTTTTTGACTATTGGCCGGTTTTTGTTCGGGTTTTAGGAGCTCCTCGCGTTTGATCTTCTTCATCTGGTGATCATATAGGTCAACAGTTTTAAATTGCGGACTTGCAGTAACAAAGTATTTGACTTCTCCTTTACCGCGGGTAACGGTAATCTGTTGCGGATTGCCTTTTCTTATGGACCGAAGCAGATTTTCTTTGCTCTCGGCATTTTCCATCTCTTTAATTCCTTTACCCGTTAATACTTCCTCCAGGTCAAAGCCGTAATTGTCGTTAAATCGTTTGATCTCTTTATTACCGTTTTGGCTAAGATTATCGGGGTCAAGCTGCAGCCAGGCTTTATAAGGCTCACTGTCCTTGTTATAAAGTTGTTTGTAGACTGCCCGGCCCTCCATCAGGTTAAATGCCTCTTTGGCAGTAATACCATTGCCTTTATTAATGTAGAAGGTTTGGTTAACTTCGTTATCCTTGCCATTATTCAGTTTAGCATCGAACTTATTGAAGAAATACATACCGTCGCTTTCGCCCGCCTTGAAGTGCAGCTGGTAATCCACAGCTTTCTGGTTAAATTCATGCCGCGCGTCCAATATAAAGTCCGGCGTCTTTTGATTAATTTGTTTTTCCAGTTGGTCATTAAGCTTATCGCCAAACCCAAGGTTCAGCAAGCTTTTTTTCAGAAATTCTAAATTTTGCGTGTTCATAAAATTTGATTTTAGTAAATGGATTTGTTTTTGTGTTTCTAACTTTCCTATTGGTATAAAAGAAAGATCTTCATGACTTTGACTTTGACTTGCCCTGGCCCGCAATAGCAGCATAGCATCTGTCACAGAGACATCCGGCTGAAAAGACTGCAATTGCCAGTTGACATTACCAGTCCCAAGACTGGCAGAATATCCAATAAAGCTTAGCCTGCCATGTGCGTCCCGCATGAGGTCAACATCGAATCCCACATCATTGACACAAGTAATCAATTGCTGATTATCTCTTTCCTTGAATACGGCTTTACGGAGATCATCGATTACATTGGGATTCTGAAATCCTGCAGTAGTCAGTTCCTGCTTCAATTCGTAATAATTTATTGCCTTTTCCATGATCTTGAAATTTTTAAGTTACGTTTTGCCCGTTCTTAATAACCTTGCGTGCTGCTTGCATCACAATCTGTGGCTTCTTCACATGTAGTTGCGACGCGATGCGGTTTAATTGTTCTGCTGTAATGGGCCTTTGGCGTGAATTATATATTTTAATCATGCCGTTTCCCGGGTCAGCCTGGACATAGATATTTTGAAAATGGCCGTCTTGCTTCCAATGGGTAGGAATCAGCTGCCCGTTCTCCAGGTAACGGATTAACTCCTCGCGATTGCGAGTAATATTGGGCATCGTGGCAAGTGCTGCTGCTACATCAAATGGGTGGTCTGGCGAATAATATTTTACTCCATTTTCGCCTAGTTCCACCCAGCGTTCACTTTTATGTCCTAGTACGTCAATAAATTGTTGTTTTATTGCCCGGCCTTCTAACAAGCTCAAAACATGATTTGACTTGAGATCCGGCCATTCTGCCATGTCAAATTTGTGCTCACGCGTTGTCAGGCTCTTTTCAGCCAATAATCCATCAATCCTCCTTAACTCGAAATTCCCATAAACGTCCCTCTCGAAATGCAGGTCTAAGCTAAACCGCTTATGCGCTGTAAGGTGGCAATCCAACGGCAACTGGACCTGATTGCGGCCAACATCTAAATGCTGTTCAAGCCGGCCGACTATTGAACCAAGCCCGCTTGCACTTAATTGGTTTTTGAGGTTTTCCAAATTGGCTGTGCGTTGACGGCGTTGATGCTCAAGGTAGGCAGGACCGTCAATTAAATAATTCTTGGCCCGTAAAAACAACCGTAGTAAAATATTGGGATAAATCTGTTTTTCCAGTTTTGCAATATTGTTTTCCAATAAGACCATGAACGGCTTTTCATCCGGACGAACCGTATCGCCCAAATGGTGTCTGGCTTGACGAAAGTGATCTAGCTGAAGCCGAAGTATTGTTCGTTCATCTGTAGTGCCTACCTTTAACAATGGTAGGAATTCAGCTTTTTGGCTATCCCAGGTCCTGAATGCCTGCAGTATGCGGTTTTCCGGTTTCATAAGATTAGTTTTTATTGATCTTCAGCAAAACCGGGAACTCGTCTTTCAACTTTACTTTGACCTTGTGAACTTTCTTACTTAAGAGCCCCTTAGCCGCATTAATACCGCCAGCGGCGGCTTGCGCAGATAGATTTCCGTCCATACTCAGGAATTGCATACTTTGAACAGCATTGCTTGCCCCATCGCCAGCTGCACCACTGAGTTCTGCTTCAGGGGCGGGAATTCCTGGCATCCCGTCCAGGCTAAATACGGTTAAATTGGTTGGCAGAATATCCTTGCCGATTCTAATATTTTGAATGTTCAGCAATAACCTTTGATTAGTGACCTGGCAGGCACCATACAATAATTGCCCTTTCGGTAGCTTAATTCCATTTATCGATACCGAATCGGTAAGCTTCAGCCGGACGGTCCCCCCATTCATGACCTTTTGCTTTCCATCAATAATAGCTGGGATCGCGCGAAATGCAGAGTCACTTGTTTTTTGCTCTGGCTTTAATTTAACCGATTGTGGGTTTTGAATAGCTTGAATTTTTGTCAGCATTTCATTCAGCTGTTTCATTTCCGGATCTTCTGTGCTGCCATTTTTCATAGCACGCATCATTTTGTTAAGCCGTTGTACCTCCGGGCTGGCATCCGACTGCCTATAAGTTGCAAGCTGTGGCTGATTGATTTGACGGTTAATTTGCGCTAGTTTAGCCTCAATCTTCGCCGATTGTTGGTCAGCTGGATTACTCAGACTTTGAGGATGTCCTAAATTAATCTTCGAGGAATCAACCGGTCGTTCCGGTTTAAAGCCCATGGCATGCATAAAATCTTTGCTGACCCCCTCAGCGGTATGTAAGCTGTCTTTTTTCGCTGATTGGTAAATGTCCATCTTATCTATCGCTTCCCTATTTCTAAATTGGGCAGATGGCAGAGCCAGTTCGATTCCCTTTTTAGGTGTTGCGGCCGCGGCGCTACTTCCGTCTTTTCCTCCGTCAAGCGCCCAAAACGCCATCGTAAGAAATGGCAGAACCAGTATTGGTACAACTAGATAAAACCTTCGTTTCTTTATAAACTCTTGGGAGTATTGCGGCGGTTGGCCGCTTTGTAGTTGATTTTCCATAGCCTTATTTTTTATTGGTTAATGAATCAGTTTGTTTTAAATTCTTAATAGCTCGTTTGGGCGTGTTTGATGCTTGTCCGATATGAACCGGAAATAGGTTTGCGACCGAATTCCTAATGACCTGCTTAATAGGTATCCTGGTGACACTGACGGTCAGTAATATTGCCCAGGTTGCGCAAAAAAGCCACAAAATCTTTTTTTGACGGCGGCGGCTTAGTCGGTTGATACACCTATTTGCTTTTACCGAGATCTCCTGTTGCCACCTTAGGATTAGCGAAGCGATTTGCTTAGCAACACGGTCGGTAGCTGGGTTTTCGATTTGCTTCTTATTTTTGTTAAAGACCATTGCATTAATTTTGAATAGTGGAATCTCTATTGGCTAATATTTCCCAATGCTGAATCAGGAAACCATGAGGATTATTATCCGTCTGGATTTGGATGTCCCTGACCTCACCCTGGGTAACGAGTTTGCGGTATACTGTTCCGCTGGAACGCACCAGTTTTTCCGTTGCGTAGCAGGTAAATAAATAGGGCCATTGATTACCTTGAAGCCGCGTACTGTCTATTTTGATCTCCTGAGAAATATTCGCAGATATCAGGTTGTTGAAATAACCGGACTCTCGTAAATTATCATATTGACGTTTTGCCGATTCATCCGCCAGATACAACGCCTTTCCAACATTAGCCTGGATTGCCTTATCATCCGGGCTTAAATTGAAAAAGTACTCATGGAATGATTTAATATGATCCCTTAGCTCAACCGGTAAATTGGACTTACGGTCGGTAGCAGACGCTTCTAACAGTTTGCCGTTATATAAAATGTGAATGCGGCTTTGCGCGAGGTTAACCGCTTGGGTGCTTTTATAGATACAAAAGCACATGGTTATCACGTTTCCGATGATCAGAAATAAGCTGAACTGACGAATATGCTTAAAGGCAGTATCGATATTTTTAAGATGACTAAACATAATGTTTTGATTATAATGATGATTAATTTCTGTTAAGTTTTTTCTCCTCATAGCTTGCTGCATTACCAATGTTACCGGCACCATTATACCCGCTCATGAAATCACGTGGAGCGTTAACCAGATTGGCGGCACCCTGCTGTATTCTGCCACCGGTGGAAGATCCTGCAGACATTGTAGAATTCCCGGTATTGATCACCATTGTATTTACCTTTTGAAGAAGTCCATGGCCGCCCCCGGCATTAACAATATAATTCGCGACACTGGGAACGGTGAAATAGCCGATTATTCCAATGATCAGGAAAATCAGGTAAGCCGTATCCGTTGAACTAAAGAATGTATCTCCGGCATTTTGAACTTGAGAAATATCAAGTTTTAGCATATTTTCCTGGACCTTGCCGATAATTGCACCAAAGATGTTAGCTACTGGCAGCCATAAAAACACATTCAGATATTTTGCCAACCAGGAGGTAAGTGTATGTTGAAAACCGTCAAAAACTGAGAGACCAAAGACTAAAGGCCCAAGAATCGCTAATACAATCAGGTAAAAGGTCCTAATAGTATTTATACATAAAGCCGCTGCTTCATAACATACTTGAAGGATTTCGGACATCCATTGCTTCACAGTATTTCTGAAGGTATAGGATGCTTTTGCCATTGCAAATTTCACTTCATTGCCAACACTTTCCAGAATACCCTCGCTTTCACCCGTTGGATCGTTAGGATGTGTATACTTATACCATTTTTGACGATCACCATCGCCACCGGCACCCTCATACATTTGCCATGTGTCAGTCTTCTCAATCGCAGCTTCCTTTGCTTTTAAAAGTTGGGCTATTGCCGCATCTGAGTTTTTGACCATTCCTGCTGTCGCGTTAACTGTCGGCTGCATGATGCCATTAATTACAGAGATCACAGTAGGGAATAATAAGATAGCCAGGCCTAAGCCAAAAGGCCTCATGAGCGGATAAAAATCTATTGCCTCCGCACTCGCGATTTGCCTGTACACCCGGGCGGCGATATACCATAGGGCCCCAAAACCTGCTATGCCCTGTCCAATTCCTATCAACTGTCCGCACATGGGTAGCATGTCATTATAAACCCCGTTTAATGTGCCCTGTAATCCCTCGATGTTCTCAGATAGGCCTTCCGCTCGGGAAAATAAGGGAAAAAGTATCCCTGTCACTGCCATTACAGCAGAGATTATCCATTTGTTTTTCATAAGCTTGAATTATTGGTTTATACCATAAAGTCGTTTGAGATTTTGGTTGTCATTTACCTCCTTGGTACGTTGAAGAGATAATACGATACCTTGATTGTTGAATGATCTGAGAAATTGCAGCCGGTCAAAACCGCTGCTGTAGATTCGGTCTATACTTTTAATCCTGTCCGCATCCGACATGCGTAATTCACCTGCTGTAAGGATATGGGTCAGGTTTTCAGCATCATTCAACGTTTCGGAAGCTAAGCGACTATAAACACTACTCATATAGTCAAGCTCATTAATGGAGAAAGTCCGGCTTCGCCGGAATAACCCCAGCTTGCTTTTATATTCACTTACTAAACTGGCTTGCATGGAAATAATAGCAGCTATTCGCCCATACTTCCGTACTGTTGGACTGATTGCCAGCAGCCCGGTGAGATATACATCATGCAATTCGAAATTCGCTTTTGATAAGGACGATATCGTACCATAACCTTGTTGATAAATTTGATAACCGGTTTTCATATCTGCCAGAATACTTTTCATTTGCGTTAGCTTCTCTATATCAAGCAAAAGTTGCTGTAGTTCCTGCGATTGCGCCCGGGATGGGATGGGTTGAAATACCGATACACACATCAGTACTCCTATTAATATTTTATAATGTGTTGCTTCCATAATAAATTAGTTTAATCCGTATAGTTGTTGGCTTGTCCGCAAGTCCTGAGATTCCTTAAGGCGTTGTTGTCCGAAAACTTTAGCCTGGGCGATAAATCCTGCGGTAAACCGGTAATTTTCCAGCATTTCATGATGGATATTAGCGATCAGGATGATCCTTTCTGCATCACTCATTTTTGCTTGTCCGTCCGATATCGTTGTATCAAGCATGTCTATCTGGTAATCGCAATCCTTTAATATTTCTTTTCTGACTTTTAATAAATAGCCCTTTTCTGCGGAAGTCAATCCCGCGATCTGGTTTATGCCTTTTAATATTTTTAAAATGTCTTTTTGCCAGTCAAGAATTTCCCTGACTTGGTAATTTTTCTTAACCGCACCGCTGGCAAAATCTAACCGATGATAATAGTTGCCATGCAAGGTGTTTTCGGTATTCAAGTAGCCCGAGATTGAACTAAGTCTGCTGTGGGCGATCTGGTAACCCTCCTTAACATAGGTCCTGTAAACTTCCAATGCCGCTATTTGCTGAAGAAGGTATTTTTTTTGCGTACTGCCCTGGCGGAACCATTCGGAAAAGGTTTGTGCCTGGCATGGCGAACCAAAGAAGCAGCCAATGATGATCACAAATCCTAATGCAAACATTTTGTGTGATGGATTCCGGGACCCTGCTGGGAAAATCATTTTATTGCTAATTGATTCCATACAGGCGCTTGGTTGTTTTAGTGTCGGCCAAATCCTTACTGCGACGAAGACTTAAAATTTCATTTTCTGTGTTGAAACGGCGCATATCATTGTAATTCTCTTCAAGCCGGTCACCTGCCCGGTTAATTTCTTCAAGCCTTTGCTCATCCGTCATTTGGGTAGTATTGGCGCTAAGCACATTTAAGACCTCGTCCAGGTTTTTAGCACTCGCTACAAGTATTCCATTGTAGACGGACGCCATGTGACTGATTTCACCAGAATTAAAATGCCTATCCTGCTTGAGTAACGCCCAGGCTTGCTGATATTCTTTAATCACCGCCATTTGCTCCAGCGTAAGTTGCTTGATTCGCTGGTAGTAAGTAATAGTTGATTTTACCTTCCACAATTCATCGTAATAAGTGCCAAATAACATTTGTTGCTCACTTGTCCATCCTGAAATTTCAGTAAGCCTGAATTTAGATAACTCGTTTTCCAGCACTTTTTGTGCGTTCTGTAGCCAAATGGTCTGGTTTTGGATGCGCTGCACCTTTAGGTCAATTGCTTTTATGACTTTTTTGACTGTTAGCTTGATAACTTCCGCAGCGACAAATTGCGCATTCACCTTGACTGGTTTAAGGAAGACTGCCAAACTCAATATTAACATCAGTTTAAAATTTTTCATAGCTCCTCCGGATCCGCCGTTCAGCAGATCATTTACATGATATCATTTAACATTATTTTATTTTTTCGTAGGTAGCCCCCGATGAAACAGTGCCAGCAGATGTATTTACATAGATTTGCTTGCCTAGCGCTGATTCAGAAAGAACCTGCTTTTCTTTGTCAAATGTGGCAGTCCACCTTTTCTGGCTAAATTGCCTGGGTAGGACTTTACCTCCTCTGATCAAATTGTAGCCTGACCTTTTTTCTATATGATAAGTCCCTGCCGTCAGGTTATACGCCTCAATAATGAGCGTATCACTGAGAATTGTATATTCATTTTTTGAGGTAGTAACATAGACGCCTGAAACGGCTTTGTCTGCAAGGTTTGTGCACCCTGTTATTAGTAATGCAATACCGCTGATGATTAATAATGCTGATGGTTTCATATATATGTGTTTAATTATTTAGTGATCATTTGCTTTTCACGCACGAGTACGGCGATTCCTTTTTCTACACTGCCATATTTGGCTGCATAATCCTGTACCATGACACGTTCCTTACCTTCCGTCGTATAGGCATAGTATTCTTCCGGTGAAAGCTCGTTTTTATAAACTTTCATTACCTGGCCACCAAGGCTGATATAGATTTCACGGTTGTCTTTATTCACGGATAGAACCTGCGCCTTGCCTTTGTCGGACATTCCCAATGTATCCTGCAGCTTGTCAAACTTGTTCATGAATGTGCGCATATCCATCAGAATCTGAATGCTCGCGTTGTTGATGATTGCGTCTTTAATAATGGGTGAGCTAACTAGGTCATCCAACTCCTGCGTTACAACATTCGGCACGCCATTGAATTTCCGCATCGTTTTAAAGGCATACTGTATGAATCCAGCCATGCCGGAATTTGCTATCGCCTTCCAAGCCTCGTCTATAGTCAGTACTTTCCTGACCCCTTTTAGCTTTCGCATCTTGGAAAGAAATAATTCCATAACGATTAGGGTGACCACCGGAAATAAAATCGGATGGTCTTTAATGGAATCCAGTTCTATGACGACAAAACGCTGCTCCAGCAAGTTCAAGTTGTCTTTTGCATTAAGCAGGTAATCGAATTCACCTCCCTGATAGTATGGTCGCAGGACGTACAGAAAATTGTCGATATCAAAATCCTTATCTTTCACGCGCTGCCCCTTCAATATATCTACATAATAGTCCTGCAGATAATTGTAAAAGCTATCAAAGCAGGGAAATATGGAGTTGTGTTTTTCAAGGTGCTGATAATAACCCTGTAAAGCGTTCGATAAAGCCACGTATTCACTGCGCATAAAACTTTCATTTTCCTGCTTCCAAAGCGTCACCAGTAGGGCCTTAAGGCTTTCTTTTTTTTCCGTATCCAAACCTTGCCCGTCCGGCAGATAAAAGGGATTAAAACGTATAGGCGTATGTTCATCATACGTAAAGTAATAACCCCCCACCAACTCGCAGAGGCCTTTATAACTCCCGCCGATGTCTACCGTTACGCAATGCGCGCCCTGATCATATAAGGTTCGTAGAATGTGATTAACCGTCATACTTTTACCTCCCCCCGAAGTTCCGCAAACCAGCATGCCCATATTAGAGGTAATACCAGCTTTCCTTGGCGCATCAAAGAGGTCAACAAACACCGGTTTGCCGGTCAACCTGTCACAAAAGCGTATTCCTTCAGGTGGCGGATCGCTGCGATAATTACTTTCCAGGTTTAAAAAGCAAGTTCCCTGTTCTAAGAAGGTATCGAACGTATCATTAACCGGAAAATCTGCAGCGTTACCTGGGATACCAGCCCACCAGATCTGCGCGGCTCCATCGGACTCATGCTTGCTACTGGCCCCGATCTGAGCCATTGCCGAACCTACCAGGTTTTTGATATTTTGTAATTCTTCTCGCTGATCGGTCCAGGCTAATACATTAAAATGGGCCTTGACCGGAAGACGCTGCTGGCTAATAGCTTCGTTGAGGAAGTCATTTGTGGCATCCCGACCAATACTATTTTCACGGCTGTAAGCCGATAAGGATTGAAGGCGGAGCTTTTTCGCCTCAAGGGCTTTCAGGATTTTTCCCGTATCCCCGATGAACAAGTATTGATTATAAATATGATTGCACTCCAGCAATAAATTGAGCTGGGTGGTAAAACCCATGGGAAACTTGGTTTTATCAGTACTATACTTATCATAGGTCATCCTGCTGCCGCAAAAAGCAGGCAGGTCCTCTGCATCTCCAAGCGTAAACAACTGCGCATGCTGATCGCCGATTTGTAACCGGTCTTTCAGATGAATGTCTTTGAGCATCGGCAAATCGGTTGCTGATTGCAGAAAGCAATACTGTTCTAATATACCGGGTCGTTGCGCAGTACCGGAAAGTTCATCATCCTTCAACCGGGTCAAACCTATGAGCCGGCTGTCGCAAAGAATACGTTCAAACTGTCCTACTTTTTCCAAAAATTCCGGAAGCATTTTCACGTCCGTGGTCTGCTTCGGAACGATTGTTTTACGCATGATACCTGAAAAAGCACTATTCGCCTGTTTACGGTCCGCCGCCTTTTGAGTAAGCATCAAATAACAGGTATGATCAAGATAGGACCTTCCTTTAAAATGACGGTCCGCCGCCGTGGTCAGGAAGTTTTGTGTTAGACCTTCAGCACCGTTATAATTGTTTTTAAGATATTTATCCTGCTTATGCAATATACTGTTTTTAGGGAGTACCTTAATTGCCCTCACCCAGGATTGATGATAAGTCTCATACTCTTCCTCCGAAAGCGTAAATATCTCAGGCATTTGGACGCGAAAGGCAACCGTAAGGTCCCCTTGAACAGATACCATGCAATCATGCTCGACCTTATAAATCGGAAAGATCTTTTCCGCACTATTGAATAATGACATAATTAGCGCTTTAATGAAGTGAATAATTTGCGGGACTTAAATTTTAAAAAGGCGGGCAGATAGTTTCGCGCGCTCCGTTTCATCAGTCCGTATTGACCGTATTTATGACTTAACTTGTAGACTTGCAGAAACAGCAAGGATCCCAGAGCGCCGATAACGAGCAGGCAGATATATACCGGCAAACCAACTATATAGAGCACAGCGAATAATACCAGTAAGCCGACCAACCCCCCAGCGAGGTAACCGATGTATTGGGCTTTTAATCCCTTAAATTCAATTGGCTTGTTAATTCCTTTATTGATTTGATAAACTGGCATATTTTGACTCTCCTTATTTTATTTAATGGTTATAACCGTTGCCCAAGACTTCGGCTTTTTTTATTTTGTTCCAATGGCACCAACTGATAGGTGGCCCGCACCGGCTCGGGTACAATATTCAGATCCATCACATTGACGGGCGTTTGATCCTGCGATACCTCATCTGCAGGGGTATTGAACAAGCCATTTTGCTTGATTTGAGAATCCTGGATTTTCAGCGCAATTTCTTTTTCCAACCTGGATAGCTCTCCCTTCAAGGTTGTCAATTCGGCTTCTTTATCAAAGGGTTTGTTTACAATGAGCGCCAGCATGCTGATCTCCTGATCAAGGCTGCGCAATTCCTTAGTATATTTTTCAGTAAGTGCATCGACTCTATCAATGGCATTGAGAAAGTGGCGCGTAGCGGTCTTCGGGTTATCAATGTTGATTGCTCCCTTGTTATAGCTGTACTTGATCCCGCTGTCCCGGCTTTCCGCATAAAAATTATTGATATACCGGTACTGGTTTACACCATTCTCCTCCCAGGCTTCCTGCTGACGGCGGATGTAAAGATCAAAGCCATACAGTTCGCCCAATAACTTTTCATCAGCCTTCCCCTTTTCAGGTTCCCAACTTTTATACAGGTTAATTAGGTATTCGCCAATTTTCTCTGCATTTACTGAATGAAACTCTTCGAGCCTGATCAGGTTGAGTTTGACCCCTTCGGCATCCTGTTTAAGCCGCATATGATACTTTTGGTGATCAGCTTGAAGCTTCTCTAATGTCCGCTCGGTTTCTCCTTTATCTCGTGTAAGTGATTCCAGGTGATAACGCGACCGGGAGGATTCTTTAAAAAATACGGTGCGAAGGTTTTCCAGCCCAGCTACTTTTTTTTCAATCTTAGCTTTTTCCAACAATGAGGTATCCCCTGAAAGAATAGCGATATATTCTGAGAAGTTCATTCCACTTTGTTCGTCCATAGCCCCCTCATCGATGGTACGTATATGGAGTTCATTATTTTTCATTTGGCTAATGAAACGTTGCTTGTTTTGCAATAGGCTGAATTTGTAGTTATCTAATGATTGTTCAACAGCATAGATAAAATTCATCACCTTGTTGCCATAGTGTTCTTTGGCCAGCCAATTACCTTGCCTGCCTAATCGTCCATCGCGTTGCTCCAGCTCAGAAGGCTTCCATGGAATGTCCATGTGATGCATGGCAACCCCGCGCTTTTGGACATTTAATCCGGTCCCGGCTTTTTCGGTGCTGCCTATCAATACCCGGATATCCCCATTGTTCATCCGCCGGAATAATTCAGGTCGCTGTTTTTCTGACCAGTCATGAATAAAAGATACTTCATGTGGCGGAAGACTGAAGTCGCCCACGAGTTTGGCTTTAAGGGCATCATAAATATTGAATTGCCCTGCCTTTGGCGTTCCGATATCACTAAAGATGATTTGAGTACCGCGAAATGATTTACTCTGTTCATAGATCTCAGCTACTTTTCGGGCACAAACATTAACCTTATTGTCCGGATGATCCGCATAATCAGGATTAATAAGCCGCATATCCGCCGACATTTTTTTCGCATAGTTGGTTGCGATGAGCATGCGGGCGAAATCCTCCTCCCGGCTTAGCGGCGCGCGGCCGATCAATGTACCATCACCTGACTTTGCGAACTGCATTAACTTCTGGATAAAATCTTTTTGGTCCGGAGTGGGCGGAATATTGACCAGATGTTCGTTCAGGCTTGGCTTATCGAGATTGATATGTTTGGCGGTTTTATAATCAGTGATCTCATTGTAAAAAAGCGCCAATTCCGGTACTTTAATGAAATAACGGAAACGTTCTTTAGAAATGATTTCGTTAGTAACCGAAAACTCAAAATCAATCGTTTTTCGCGCAAATACTGCAGCCCACCCATCAAAGTTCTCAATACGCTGCCTCGCCATTTCTCTGGGTCGCAAGTATTTGAAAATAAGATACATTTCAGTCAGGCTATTGGATATTGGTGTACCTGAAAGAAAGGTCGAGCATAAATCGCTGTCGAACTTTTGCTGTAAAGTCCTTACGGCGAACAACATATTCAATGCTTTTTGGCTTCCAGCCGTATTTCCTAATCCGGCAACCCGACTGTGCCTGGTCGTAAAGGTCAGGTTCTTGAATTTATGCGACTCATCAACAAAAAGGTGATCGATGTTCAAATCCTGGAAACTAATATCTTTATCTTTTCGATTTTCTATCCGGTCAGCAATATCGTTTAAGCGCGCCTCCAGGTTAGATTTTCGAACTTCCAAACCCTTTAAAATCTTTTTACTGATCTTCTGACCTAACTGTACAGCTGTACCTAAATCACGTTCTACATTATCCAGTTCTTCGCGGAATATTTCCTGCTGAATTTGCTCTGATTGCGGAATTTTCCCGAACTGGTCGTGGGTGAGGATGATACAATCCCAGTTATTATTTTTGATCTCATGAAACAAGCGCATCCGTTTCGCGGGCGAAAAATCGTTTTCCCCCGGTGCGAGGATTTTTGCCTTAGGATATGCCAGTCGGTAGGTGTCCCGAATCTGGTCAACATTTGCTTTTAAAGCCAAAATTGTTGGTTTGTGTACAATGCCAAGCCGCTTCATCTCATAACTGGCAACGATCATGGTAAGCGTTTTACCAAGACCAACCTCATGGTCGATGACAGCCCCCCGGTTCTGTATGATTCTCCAGGCAGCATTTTTCTGCGAGGAATAGAGATCTGTGATTCCCAACCCTTGTTTATCCAACCCAGGGAATTTCAAATGGCTGCCATCATATTCGCGCAACACATAGCAGTTAAAAGTATCATTATAGGTTTTTGTTAACAGGTCTTTATCTTCCTTGGGGAGGTCCTGAAGCCAATTCAGGAAATGTGTACGTATCGCTTCGACTTTTTGATGGGCCAGCTGTATGGCCTCATTATCGGGAAGCCTGATAGTTTTACCCTCACCTATACTAACGGTGTAGGTAAAATGTGGTGAAGTATTTTCTAGCCCATGCTCCATCATTGTATGGCCTGTCATGCGATTACCCTGCATAGGAGTAACACTATATTCCTGATCAGTGATCGCATTGCCGAATTTATAGTCGACCTTGAAAGTATCCAGCGATGGGAAATAGGCCACCTCAGTGTCCAGCTCGAACAGCTTGCTGGCAAACCTGCTGTAGTAAGAGGTAGGTATCCAGCGTTCCCCTAAATTGAAATCCAGCAACTCAAAAGGAATTCTTTCCGGCTGAATACCTTGAATAGCCTTTAAACTTATTTGAAACTGTACATTTTCAGATCCTTCAGCCACTGCAAGTTCAGCTTCAGCCAGCTTTTTTACTACGTTACCTGCAAGATACTCATCGGCGGTTTCCCAATTGCTCGTTTGAGGGTTCTTATAGATCCGGCCCCTTAACTCAGCAACAATCTCGCTTGAGGTCCTACCGGTGGCTTCTGAAATAAATGGTAAAGAAACACGACCCGTATCATTCAAGCTCCTTGCTAACGCCTCAACAACATCATCGCTTTTGAATACTTCTGTCTTCGGAAATAACGGTGAGTGAAAAATATCTGCTTTTAAAATCTGGTCATTTTCCTTTCGCTCCAAAGAAGACAAAATAATAAAACCAAATGCTTCGTCGTTCAGTAGCCTGCCACGGTTTACATTTTTATTGAGCTCGCCATATGCTTCTCGAAACTTGTCGTAAGAAAGGTTCAATTGATCGCGAAGGGCAGGGAACTCGATTCCATTCTCACTTTCCTTAAGTTGCAACTCCTGATAACTATCCCGGACATGGGTATACTGTTCATAAAACGATAGATCATTTTGCGAGCCAAAAGCTTCAAATGCGGCCCGGCCATTTTCGGGATGTCCAATGATACCTACTTGGCCACGATGGATAACAAGTGTGCCCTTACGGTAAAAAGATTTAAGGTCGGCAAGCGGACGAACATTTTCAGGCGATAACAGGAATACAGGTTCGAGAGACTTGTCGCCCTGATAAAAATATTGATAGTCAAACTTTTGCAATTGCTCACTCAATACTTTGAGTTCATGACCCAACAAACCGGCCGTCATCCAGCGGGCAGAAACAGGGACTTCACGGATATTGGAGTATAGTTTATACAAATAATGACCATTGGATTTACTTCTGGCAGTCACAAGCACAAAACATTCATGATTTGTTTCAGCATTTATTTTGATGATGCTGACGGGCCGCGCTGACTGGTTCATCACAGTGGCCAGGTCGGCATCGTTAAGGTAAGCCTGGGCCCGGCTGATATTTTCAGCCGGCGCAGTATCGAATAGACCTAGCTGTACTGCGGATGAAGTAATTTTATCCTCCGGCATCGGTAAAAATGTAAAGGTCCGGTCAGTTTTTACATGTCTTTCCAGCTTCTTCTTAGCCTCTTGCGATAGTGTGTTTTGGGCTTTTAAAAACAAATTTTTGTTCAACCTGCCTTCAAAAGCATCTTTAAGCATTTCAGTTAATGGTTCTTGAAGATCAGAAATATGACCGTTATGCCAAATGACCATAGCGGGCTGTCCGTATTGATTGGTTCCTTCTACAATTTCATCCCCAAAGATGAGGTCGGTGTGTCGTTCGGCATAAGCGTTCAACTGATACGTCCCGGCCTCACCACCTAATTCAACAGACCGGATGAGCAGCTCTTCGTCCTCAGAGAGGTTAACCTTGCTCGTGTTCTTTTGTACAATTAGTAAATGTGTCGGTGCCTCAACCCCCGCGTGATCCTTCATCAGATTTGCCGGCATCATTGCTAAAGCAATAAAATCGGCCTGAGCAAACAGATGCTCCCGTGCCTGCTGGTTAGCGGGAGAGTTCAAAAATGAATCAGTAGTCAGATAGGCAAGCATTCCGCCATCGGCAAGTTTATCCAACCCTTTAACAAAAAAATAAGTGTGAATTCTACCTGAAAGCGCCATATTGGTATACCCTTTATCATATACTCGGTAATTGCCAAATGGTATATTGCTGGCTACCAAATCATATTGACCATTTTCATGGTCTGCAGTTTCTTCCAAACCTTTGATCTGAACCTCGCTGTTTACAGGTATGCCGGACGTAATCGCCGTCAAAACCTTACCGGTGAGTATATCCTTTTCAATGGCCATAACCTCTTGAAGGCCTGAAAAGGCCGCAACAGCTTCCGATATAAAAACACCTGCTCCGGCACTTGGCTCATATAACTTGGTTGGTTGCAAATCAATCTCTGCCAAGGCCTCGTAAATCGCCTGAGGAACGAATGGAGGGGTGTAATAAGCGGACATCGTGCTATTTTTGATAGAGTCAACTGCTTCCTTATACTCGGATTCAGGCAATTCACTTTTTAATAGCAGATAAAATTCCATAAGCCCATCATACAACCGAAGATCTTCCGCCGTAGCTCCTTGCGCCTGCCATTCTTCCTTGGTACCACCTCCATACATAACTGCTTTTATTCCACCGAAACCGGCATAGCGCTTAAGAATTTCGAGTTGGTCGGTACTTGGCTCTTGGCCGGATTTTAATCCGAAGGCAACCTGTAGCGCAGCGATATTATCTGTTAATTTTTGCTTGGGTGCGAAAGCCATAACATTATTTTTTTAGCGGTCCAATTTGTTTGTCCGTATTCCTGAATTGCTCCGCCAATCGCAAACCGCAGTATGCGGTTGTTCTGATCTACGCCTAGTTCCTGGAAAACAGGCTCGCAGGCATCGAGCAAGTTGATCAGCTCGTAATTCAGAAGGCCCTGCAGGCGAAGCATATCTGCCATGGGCAGAAAGTCATCATCTAAGATTTCAGCTATGAGGTGGAGCCTGGAGGGGCCAAGGTCGCTGGTAAGTGCCGCCATGCATAATTCTGTGATCTCATACATGGGCTTTCCATCATCCAGTAGTTTCTCGGGCAAGTCGTTCAGCTGACTGATCTTATCGTCAAGATAATCTCCCGTTGCATTGTTTTCCTGCAAACCGATGAGTATTTCCGGACGGTTTTGTGCCAGGAAATCCCGTAACTTAAGTTTCAATAATTCTTGCATAACATTTGATTTAAACCCCGAAAAATGATTTTAAGACCGTTGCTACCACGACCAGGAAGATGCAACTGCCAAACCAACTGGAAGCAACCTTGCCGGTATCATGTTCCCCATCATTCCATTTCTTATACACCTTTATAGCCCCAACCAGCCCAATGATGGCACCTATAGCATACATGAGATTGGTACCGGTGTCGAAATAACTTTTGACCTGCGAGGTCGCCTGATTGATCCCCGCGTTTCCATCCTGTGCGAAAGCGGCTTGCTGATAGGCAAGGAACAAGTAAACAACTGTGGAGGTCCACCTCACCAGGCGGAGAATTCCTTTCCTGTAATTAGGCAGCTTCGTTTTCATAAGACTCCTCTGTTTGACCAGCGTCCAGCCAATAATTTTGCAACTCTATTAGGTTCAGCGGAAAGGAAAACTCCGCAATTCCCTCGCTCAGGAGGAAATTATTAATTTGTTCCATATAACCCGTCCCCTTTAATGCCGGATATTTTTGGATGATCAGTCGAAATAGCATTTCAAAGTTCCCCTTTGATTCTTCCGACTCATTGATGACCTTGATAAGGGTTTTAACCTCCGATATCATCTCAGAAAAATCGGTCAGCAATTGATCATCCTTATCAGCTATTTTATTGTTGGCACTCGTGGTTGGGCTATCCTCATTCGGACTTTCTGGTGGGGCGAAGAAAAGTTCCTCCTGGTCTACAAATTCAACATGTTCTTTTTGAATAGCTCCAGCAACTTCGTATTCCGGAATTTGTAAGTCCCCAGATAACGGTGCCGTCCTCGGATTTCTCCCGCTGATGCGGTATAGACATGTTTTTAGTTCCGACATGTAGAAGGTCAATCCAACATATCCATAATAGCCCACCGCCACAAGGAATATAGCAGCTGCATAATTAAACCATGATATTTGATGTAGCATAACGTTTATATTTTCCCGCAGCTGCATTGCTGCTTCGACGATTCAAAGTTCCAAAGACCCGCCGGCGAAACCATCCGAGTTCGTCCGAGTCGGACAACAACTATTTTTTAATAAATAAAAAAAGCGGCTGTTACGCCGCTCTTTATCTGATCATTTTAGCTTCTTCTGTATGCGCAGCATAAATGCGCTTTTCATTTCATCAATATAAACAGTCGGACTGGGCCGGTTAGAAAGCCAGTCATAGGTGTCGTAAAAATTCCCCAGTGAAATATTAAAAGATTTTTCGATGAATTTAACAATGCTTTTGAGGTTCTTTTTGCCAAAAGCATCTGTGGCATGCCAGCAATAAATCAATTCTATCAAAGCACATTTGGTTTGCTTCCAATCAAAATCCCGAAAGTCTGAATCGATTTGAATGATAGCATCCTTTTGCATGATTTTTTGGATAGAGTGCTCCAGGTGTTCCTGCATTAACTCACTTGCTAAAACCTGGGCAAGCTTGTGATCATGGGTGGTGCTAAAAGCCGGATCAAAATCCACTACACACTGATCCGGATCAAGATGTACATCGTAATTCCCCCGGACGAAATAGTATTCATCAAGGTAAGTTGCCTCTGTTCTCACATATTGATAGAAAGAAAGGTTGCTTTCAAAAAAATGATGGAGGATCTTAATTTCATTACTCAGATAATCCGCCGCCACCTTCCCATCACCGATTGGTTTACGAATTTCCAGGTTCAGCAGGGATTGGTAAAAAATAAGTTGAGACTTGAACTTCGGCTTTATGTTTTTAAAAAACATGATCTCCTCTGATGGCGTTCCGGGATCATTTACCTTACAAAAATCTTTTAGCCTCCGCAGGTACTTGATACAAACATGCATCGATTTTTCATAACGCTTAATCAACTGCCCTTCTTCAAGAGCAAGCGCGTTGATATCCTTATTGAGATCCGCATAAAGACGTTCACTAAATTTAGTTATCATATTTCCCTAGTTAAATGAAGTGTACTGCCACCAGCCATCCTTGGTTAGTGTCTCTAACAGTACTCGTGTGTATCAATCTTTCATAGGCTATGATTAAGTTTTGGGGAAATAGGTATTATCAAGAATATTGAGCATCCGTTGTAAAAAGTCCCTAACGGCGGCTGCCGTCTTTTGATCAGTACCATAAAAGGCACGGGTAAAACTTTTGACTGATATATGGAGTTGCTTCTTGGTCTCAAAATGAGAAGAGAAAAATCGCAAAATCGCAGAAATATTATGCAGATGGTATGCGCCTTCCAGGTAACTGAGCCGAACTAGTAATGCAAACTGACTGACAGAAAAGTTCAACGGCATGTGTTGTGTGGGGGATGACTTCGAATCTGTTTGTGCAGACGCCCCCCGTCCGTTTAACTGGTCCCTCATCCAATCTACCATCAGCTCTTGGATAGAAACACGGCTGGCATCAAAGAACTCCTGTATTTTGACAGGACAAAGTTCGAGACGTTCAAGTTCCTTTTGCAGAAGTTGCTTCCGGTTTTTCTTCGTCGAGTTAATTTTAGAAACCAGAATTTCATTTTGATACCAACGCACAAACATTGGACTGTTGAAATTATGGGTGTATAAAATGTCAGCAAATTTGCCTGTACCGGGAGTGCCCGGTACCAGATCATCCGCAATTGTCCGTAATAGCTTGTTTAAATAATCGAACTCCCGGTAACTTACCCCAAAGTAACGGCCGTCAGTAAGTTTGGCAGAAATTGATTCCTGAACCGCCAAGATTAGGGCGTCGTTTATTTCTAACACCGTAAGCTGATCTAAAACAGCTACCAACAATGCATTCAAATGAGCACATTCGATATCAAAATGATCCTTGGAAACAACATGGCCGTGATCACAATATTTGTAGAATTTAGTAAAGAGCAGGTCAAGGATACCTTCAATTGATGCTATTACTTTCCGTCCGTGAGCATAAGTGACAATTTCCAGATTGGAATGAATGGAGAACTTACCTGAAAGTTGATCAGAAAGGGAAATTAATGTTGCCTGATGGTAATGAATATAACGGACTAAAGTATGGTCTTTTACGTTGCTGAAAAGCTGCTGTAGTAACTGTGCACTTAACTGTTTGCAAGCTAATGCTGTGCGTTCAGACCAACGGCCGAAAGCTTCCGGGCGCACAGCGGCGCCGGTGATTTCGTTATAGTTAACGACTTCGCTAACAATTGTTTCCAGATGATATAGTGCTGAAATAAGCAAAACAGTATGATAAATGAGGTCAATGGCTTAAATTTTATTTTTTGCGATTGTGAAAATGGTTCCTATGTTGCGAAGTGCTTAATTAATATTAACTTTATATTAATTTTTTACTCCTTTGTTGCGTATTTGCAGTAGTGATAATGATGGTCACTGTAGCCGTGGTCGGGTCGGATCCCGTAGTTGTATCAGACCACCCTTCATTGAGCACCTCCCTGTTAAAATCACAAATGGTATCCACCTGTTTGTGTAATTTTTTCGATTTTAAATTTTTCATGGCTTCGATGTTTTGACCAAAAATATAAGGTGGTCAAGCAACCGATAACTTTATTACGCCGAGAGGCATTTGCTACATGCAGAAACTTCAAATGACCTGATGAGACAAATAATAAGGACAAAAAAGGCATTCATTCTCAGACATATAATGGTTTGGGCCATCTTTATAACATACGAGCTTTCTCTTATAGAGCTAACGGTTGGCCTTAATGCCTCATTAGTACACTATGCATTTTTTTATCTGCTGAATATTGGGCTTTTTTACTTTAATGCACATGTGATATTGGATTTTGCGTTTTTCCAGACCTCAAAATCGATTTTGGTCGCAGCTATATTCATAGCAATAGAAATTGTCTTTTATCTGCTCATAAAGCTGCAATGTGAAAACTTTTGGAATGGCGAAAGCTGGCTAAGTTTATCGTTCACGTTATCTCATGGGAAACTATGGTTAAGTAATATTTTTAGAGAAATATTTTTCATCGGGTTCAGCACGGCCTACTGGTCGATGTTATATATGATAAGGTTTAAGGAACGCAACCATGCGATAGAAAAGGAACAATTACTTCAGAAGTCTCAAACACTTGAACTAGAAAACAAATACATCACCGCGGAAAACGCTTATTTACAAAATCAAATCAGTCCACATTTACTCTTTAATTCCCTTTCATTTATCTACAACGCTATTCATCAGGTCTCCCCCAAGGCAGGAAACTGCGTAATGCTGCTTGCGGATATCATGCGCTATTCGCTGATCAATTCGGAGGACAACCGCACGGTGCCGCTTTTAGACGAGGTTGCGCAGATTGAGAAACTCATTGAGCTCAGTGGACTCCGCCACGAACACAAAATATTTATCAGCTTTCAAAAAAAAGGGAGATTAAAAGGCATTCACATTCTGCCTTTAATCCTTATCACCCTGGTCGAAAATATGATCAAGCATGGTGGTGTTGGCGACGTCACCAAACCGGGAAAGATCCTGCTTGACAGCCAGGAAAATTTTTTGACATTTAAAACCATTAATGAAAAACGTACCAGTACGCTCTATACACGAACCGGAATCGGCCTGAAAAATATAGAAAAAAGGCTCGCGAACTTTTATCCGGGTAAATACACCTTGGAAATTAAAGATGAAACCGAAGATTTTATCGTCTCTATAAGCATAAACTTATGATCTTTACCTGCTACATTGTTGAAGATGACCCTGATTCCTTAGAGTTGATAAAGGGGTATATCGAACAAACACCCATCCTCAAGTTAATCGGGGCATCTATAAATCCACTGGAAGCGTTGGATGTGTTAACCGGCGTAACAGCGCCTGACCTTACCTTTCTCGATATTGATATGAGGCCGCTTACGGGATTGGAATTGGCGGGAATGGTTAATTTGTACACATCAGTAATTTTCACTACGGCTTTCCCGGAATATGCATTACAAGCATTTGACAATGAGGCGTTTGATTTCCTGCTAAAGCCAATAAATTATGAGCGCTTTTTAAAAAGCATTCAACGTGCTAAACGTAAAATCAAGAGAAAAGCTGTTGACAATGCGTCAAATGAGGGTTTCTTTACGATTAAAAGTGAGATCAAAGGTCGGATGATAAAAGTCCGTTTTGATGAAGTTATTTATATTGAAGGGGCGGTAAACTACATTCAGATATTTACCACAGAAGGAAAGCACATGACTTATCTAACGATGCGGGAGATTGAGCGTCATTTACCATCTGATATTTTCGCCCGAATTCATCGCTCTTTTATCATTAATGTCAGCTTTGTTAAGATAATAGAACGTGCCCAGGTAAGGATGCAAAGCGGAGAATCCCTGATAATGGGTGATCATTATAAACAAAAGTTTCTTAATTTGATGGATCAACATCTGGTAAAATCGAAAAGGGGAGGTCAATGATTACCCTGTTTATTTCTGGCAATTTCACTTTTAATAAATTTATACAGCATATAATAAACGACCATTTCCTGCTTACGTTGCTGATCAGTAAAAAGCCTGTTCATATGCAGGTGGAGAATACTATTCAAATAGGAATTATGATCCCCTTCACCGACAGCCTCGCTGATTTGTTTTGCGATGATCATTAGGTTCTTATAGGCCGACCCAAATTGATTTCGAACATCAAACGCTTCGTCATCGAACACCTGTTGGATAAATCCACTTAATTCACGATACTTTAAATCCAGTTCAGTTCTGTTTTTCGTCCCATCAAATTCTGCGGCCAGTGCATCATAACTATCCTTAAAGTAATCAGCTAAAACCTTACGATCTGAAATAAACATCTCTGCAATTGCTATAACCGTGCGGATTGCCACCAAATACGGCGGAAAGAAATTACGACCCCTTTGTAGGTGTTCAATAGTGAACACGCTACTTGCCCAAAAAAATTCTTCTGTCAGCGCAATTCCCGCCGCCTGGTATCTTTCAAGTTCCCGGTGATAGGTGTCAAGGTGATACTCCCGTATCATGTGTTGCTCCACCTGTTTACCTAATAACCCGTTTAACGCAACCAAAATGTCGCTGATGTTTTTGGGATGCGTTTTTAAACGCAACCTTAAATGAGGAGCATGGTCCTCATACCTGACAAAAAACCAATTTTCAATGGTTCCGTTATGATAATTTTTCCTAATGAAAGGCCAAAGGTTAACGAGCAGTTTAGACATCCTTTGGGCCGGTGTATAGATCTTCAGGTAAAGCCATTCTGTTCCGGGCATAAATTTTCGAACGGTTAAAGGTACTTTACTATTAGTGGCTATACTAACAGGAAAAGGTATTGGTTCATCCGGCACCACAAATGTGTTGTATTGGGCAATAAAACTTCGGCCGGCGGGATCTTTTACCAGGGATGTCTCGTCATGGTTACCCAGGTATTCCAATAGAACTATCTCTCGGCGTGTACGAACGAACTTTAAAAATAAGGTTATATCATCACCTCGGTCACGATATAATCTTAACTGGTGATCTGCTTCGGTCAATAAGAAAACTTCGGGAATATTTTTTTCAACTGCCAGCTCTCTATAAGCGTGAAGTGCCTCCATTTCATCTTTACCCTGTAAGGGTAATAGGTCCGGCTCGCGAAGTACCCAGGTAGCCGGACTCAGAATGCAACGTTCATATTCAACCCTCGGATAATGATCTAACCCGGGGAAAAATCTACTTAAATCAAATGTAAGGTCACTATCACCATATTGATAACCAAGGTCAACCATAAACCGGAAAAGTGGCAACTTATTCAGAGAATGGTTATAGGCGGAGCTTAATCTTGGAATCACATATTTCTTGAGAGCCTCAGACCATAGATATACCTTGCCGCTAATCACTTCAACATACAAATCACGTAGTTCAATCCGTTGATCGGCCGGCAAAGTGGATGCGGCGGTTATTGGAATCTCATAGGACCAAATGTGTTTACGTCTATTGATATTATCGTGATGAGGGTCAGTTAGATGTAGCAGCTCTGCAAAAACCAGGTGAAGGTTCCGCTGCTCCAGGTCTTTTGCCATATTGGTTGCCGCTTCGGCCATCTCCGGGCTTGCCACGGTAAAACGCCCGAGTAATGCGCACGCATTGGTACCGCCTGCGCTCTCAAGATAGATTTTATCACCAGACCGCCTGAACAAAATTGAAAGGCCTAAAGTCTGGAACTTCTGGGTTTCATTTTTTAACTTTTGCAAACCATCTTTAGTTAAGCAAATATTTTGACGGCAGTTTCTTTCTGCTTCGATCCATCGGTTCATCAAATAAACATGCGCAGAACCCCAGTTCGCGTTTTGGTCAGTAGTTTCTTTGTGCCTGACCCGGAGTGTTTCCAGGAGAATATTGGGACTTTCCAATGCGGGCTTCTGGTAATTAATTCCTTGTTCAGGATCAAAACAAGATAATAATGGTAATCGCTGCCCTCCAAAGTGTCTTTCGAATTCTTTGGAAAAGTTTTCCATGGTTGGCATTGCTTTAGTATAACTCAGGCAATGAAGTGCAAACAAACCATCACGAATCTGACTTTGAATTTGATAACCTATGCAATCGGCACTCAATTTGCGCTCTAAGATCACACTGATCGCTGGCTTTTCAGCGTTCAGTGCCGGTTGTAATAATTTGACTTGGTGATCTATGCTTTGCAAATATTCGGCAGTTTTATCTACTGGATTAAATCGCTGCCCGGTCAGTTTAAAAATGAAATTCCATTCCGGGCCAACCTGTCCGGTTTCAGTTAATAGCCGTAAAAAATCTTCGCCGCTTATATTTTGCCTTAATTGTCCGACTATGACTTGCGCATCTAATAAAAACAAAAAATAATCCAGACTTTCGGCTTTATTGGTATTGGCGAAATTTGATATGTAGGCTAAAATTTCCTCACATGTGCGGCCCTGGCGCGAAAACTTCAAAATATTTTTCAGCATTCCTGAATATGCTGTCGACTGCAGACGGTATTGCCTTTTTTCCTCCGGATCTACTTCCGTTCTAACAAATCTGTATTCTTTTAAGGATTGGTAAATAGTAGGGTTGACCTCAAAGCGTTGTATTTTAGTTATTTGGCTGTAAAGAATTCGGGTAACAAGATTCAGTAAACTTTGATCGGGGGAAATATTCACAGAAAACGGCTGTTTAGCATCGAACTGGATAGAATCTTTGTTTGACCATTCAAGCAGCGAAACAGAAGAAAACAGTCCAAATGGGGTGGGCCTGAAACATGCCCGATTTACATATTTCAGCAATGAAATTCGCTGTTTTTCGGTTAATTTTTTTGTATTAAAATCGCAGTCCTTTAAACTCCTATAAAAAACCGGACTTGCCAGGAAAATGGCAGCCCGAAAAAAAGGATCGTCCAAAAAACATTGCAAGTCCTGATCGTATTGTATCTCAGGATAAGCTGGTAACCGAAGTAGTAATTGGGGTGCGAAGGCTATGCCCATTATAATTATCTAACTTCTGATTTCTATATACTCTTTACTTCACCGCCATCTATCCTTAGGGCAGTTCCTGTCATCCATTGCGCTCTCGGCGAGACCAAAAAAGCGATCAGTTCGGCAATTTCCTGCGGTTCACCATACCTTTCAATCTTTGCCTCTCTCAGAAATTTCATCTTTGCTTCTTCCATGGATAGGTTATTGGCCTCAGCAAACTTTTCAAGAAATTTCTTTCTTCGGTCCGTCATTACAGCACCTGGCAGTACACTGTTTACTTGTATCCCACATAGAATTCCCTCCTCAGCAAAAGCTTTAGCCAATGCACAAATGGCAGCGTTAATGGTCGCGACAGCTGCAAAACCCGGCTTCGGGACTTCGGCAGAATTTCCGGAAATAAACACAACATTTCCTTTCGACTCTTTCAGTAGCGACCATGCCTTGATCGTTAATCGACGGGCACCATGCAGTTTCATTTCCGCACCATCGTTCCACTGTTCGTCAGTCATTTCAAACAGGTGGATCTGCGGAACAGCACCCGCTATATTGACCAGCGTATGTAGCTGCCCGAACATTTCCAACGTTTTTTTGATCACCGTATCACCTGCAGACGGTAGCCTGAGATCTATCGGAATAATCAAAGGTTCGACGCCCAGCAATTTCAACATTTTGGCCGTTTCGGCCAATTCGTCTTCCCGTCTGGCAACCAGCACCAAACCTGTAAAATCCTTAGCTAACCTGATTGCGGTCGCTTTACCTATCCCGGAGCTGGCGCCGGTTATAATTGCAATTCTTGTTGCCATTTCAACTATCCTTTGTTTTAAACCGCTTCCCAAACAGTATCCATAAACCATCCTTTATTGTCAAAGAAGTTTGCAACGGGTCGAAACTGGGCATTCCGGCCTAACTCTTCGATTTCTTTAATTGAATATTTTTGAGATATCTCCATGAACATCGGTTCATTTTCCTCGAAATTGATCCACGTGGATCCGTCTACACAGGGTATCATTACCTGTTGCTTTTTTAACGAAATCAGGTAACTCTTACAGCCACCGGTATCAGGATCATAAACAGGATAATGTTCAAATTGAGTGATTTCAAAATTTGCACCTAGTTCCCTATTTATCCGCCGGAGAAGGTTAAGATTAAATTCTTTAGTAATTCCGGCTTTATCGTTATATGCTGCCAAAATTGTGGCGGGTTTTTTCTTTAGGTCGACGCCAATGATGACCAGGTCACCGGGCTTTAGGTGCTGTCTGAGATTCATACAGAATTCCGCGGCTTCACCCGGGGACATATTCCCTATATTGGATCCGAGGAATAAAACCACTTTTTTATTGTCGGAATGATCCGCTGCCCGGCCGAGCATTTGTAAATAATCACCCGTTATCCCATTTACCTTGAGTCCAGGGATATCCAACGGCAGCTGAGCATTGAGAAAATCAATTATATTTTCAGAAATATCGATTGGAAGATAGGTAAAATCAGTATCCATTTTGACCAATTCTGCTAACAGGTACCTTGTCTTGGTGCAATCACCTGCTCCTAGTTCTATCAAATCTGCGGTTGCTCCAGCCTTAGCGATCACATTGGCTAACATTTCTGTTTGCTGGCTAAAGATCTCCAGTTCGCATTGGAAAGGGTAATATTCGCTGCAGTTCATTATCTGCTGAAAAAGCCGGTCGCCTTCTTTATCGTAAAAATACTTTGATTGTAGTTGTTTGGGTTCCGATGTCAAACCATTGACCACATCCTGATAAAACGCCACATCTCTTATAACCGGCGTCTCGGTTTTTATAATTCTTGGTCTCTTTTGTTTAATAGCAAGCATATTTATTCTAGGTAATTATCGAATTAATAGAAGGTTCCAAGCAATCACGAACGTTTGTAAAGGTCGCTAAAGCGGAGTTTCCTGGGTTTAAGTGAATTACCAATTAGAATCATTCCCATTGAAACCCCCATAAGCGTCAACACAGGTATTTTAAAATCCCCGGTCATGTCTCGTATTAACCCCAATAAAAGTGGGCCTGCCGCTGCAATCAGATATCCTATCGTCATTACAAATGCGGTCCATGAATTCGTTTCATCCGGATCCAAGGTATTATCTAATGGGAGTGTCATAGCAAGCGTAAATGCGGCGCCAAGACCTGCGGCCACAATACCCACAAATACAATGGCTACTGCTCCTGTAAAAAAGTACATTAAAATAAAACCGACCAGTGTAACTTGTGAACTTCCGATTAACAAAGTGCGGCGGTCACGTGATTTACTGAACCCTCCGATGGTGAAACTGGATAAAGTAAAGATCAGCGTAAAAAATCCCAAAATACTCCCCGCAATATTTCCCGGCAAGCCATTTTCAATGAACATGGACGCTGTCCATGTGATCATCGCATAAAAAATCAGGTTTACGCAAGCAAAGAATATCGCTATCCTCCAGGCGAGCCCGTTTTTCCAAGGGATTTTTGGTGTGTCGAACACTATAGGTGATTTCACGTATTTAGTTTCTTTCACTTTTACAATGAACCAGGCTACAAGTCCCGCAACTGCAGGTAATGCCCATACCCCGGTGGCAATCCTCCAGCTGCCTGTGACTTTTAAGAGCGGAGCGGTGCTAAATGCGGAAAGTGTACTGCCTATTGACAGTGAGGCAGCATATATCCCCATTACAAACGCTGTCCTTGTGGGAAAATTTGCTTTGACAAAACCGGACAGTATGGTTCCGGCAATTGCAATTCCCGTACCCACCCCTGCGGTATACAATAGCAAGAAGCCAATATTTGGCGCATAGGCTCTTGCCACCGTGGAAATTGCAACCAATCCTAGTGAAGCAAAGACCAGGTTGTCCCGGCCAATTTTTTTCATAAGCCAGGGTGTGGGTAATGCCATCAGTCCCATTAAAAGATCTGGAATTGATATCAGCGCCCCTGCAGCGAAATGAGACATTTCGAAATCATTCCTAATTGCAACAAGGGCCGGCCCGAGAGAGACAAGCGCCGGCCTTAGTGCAAGTGCCACAAATATAATTCCGGCCATTGCCGCCGTATTTTTAATTTGATAATTTTCTTTCATGGAGATCGCTTACCTGATCTTTTTGATTTTCATCATGCTGGCAGTTTGTTGAGGAAGGTCAAAATTTCTTCCCCAATTTCATTAACATGGGTTTCCAATGCGAAGTGGCCTGTATCATAAAATTTTACTGTTGCATCAGGCAGGTCTCTCTTGAACGCCTCGGCACCGGGCGGTAAAAAGAAAGGATCCTTATCACCCCACACCGCTAAAAATGGGGGCTGATACTTTTTAAAATATTGATGGAATGCAGGGTACATGGCCACGTTGCTGGCATAATCTTTAAAAAGATCCAATTGGATCTCGACGCTGCCTTCCCGTTCAAGAAAATATTGGTCAAGTGTAAAAGACTCGGGTGCAACCAATGTTTCATCACCAACGCCCGTCAAATATTGCCATTTAGTGGTTTCCAAAGTGGTCATTGCACGAAGGTTATTGCGGTTTTGCTCACTGGGATCTGCCCAATATTTTTGGATCGGGTTCCATCCGTCACTTAAGCCCTCTTCATAGGCATTGCCATTTTGTGAAATAATGCCTGTTATTTTTTCCGGATTGGCTAGTGCCAGGCGATAACCTACAGGTGCACCGTAATCAAATACCTGCATGGCAAACCGTTTAATGCCTAGCTGGTCAATAAAAGCCTGCATGTACTGCGCCAGATTATCAAATGTGTAATTAAATTCAGTGTTTTTGGGCGCATCTGAATAACCGAAGCCGGGAAGATCCGGAGCAATCACGCGAAACCGATCACTTAATAACGGAATCAGGTTGCGGTACATATGTGATGATGTAGGATATCCGTGCAACAGCAGGATAACAGGCGCATCCTTTGCTCCTGATTCACGGTAAAAAATGTTAAGATTCAGGACTTTGGTTTTAAGATGTTTGACTGTTTGAGATTTCATGATTATATAGTTTTAAAGATATGTAATTAGTGGGATATAAAACAGACTGGCTTGTTTTTAATATTTTATTTTTTAATTGCCTTATTGTCCATGTTAGCATTTAAAACCTTTTTAGGCCCAGACTACACCAGGCATTATTGATAATTTTATTGCAACCATGGAAACCTTATCCACCAGTAAATAACATTTAATATTATTTCTAAGAACTGTTTTAGCTGTTATTGTTTTATGAATGGGTTATTCATGTTTATTAAAGTATTCTTTGATCCTGCCAGCAATGTCATCAAAATGTTCTTCAAGTGCGAGATGGCTCGTATCATATACATAAAGCTCTGCTGAAGGTACGGCCCTTTGAATCGCCTCTGCTGCAGGCAATGGAAAAAATGGATCATTCTTACCCCATACCAACAATATATTTGGCTGCCTTTGAACCAGAAACTGTTGCCAAACGGGATATTCCTCAAGATTGCTTCCGTAATTATAAAGAAGATCCAGTTGAATTTCCGCCTGGCCGGGCCGGTTCAAAAGATAAAAGGCTTGTTCGATATGGTCAGGATTAATGAGAGATGAATCTTTTGCTCCCGCAGTAAAAAAAAGCTGTAAACCCTCCATGGCTAACAGGGGCTTAACCAATTCGGTTGTTTCCGAATTTCGGTTTGTCAAAAATGGCGCTGCCCCCTGCATTGCCGGACCCAGCCCTTCCTCATAAGCATTCGAGTTCTGAAAAATATATGTCTTGAATAAGTCGGGTTTACGTACAGCAATCCTAAAAGCTACCGGCCCACCATACCCAAGAGCATAAACACTCGGTTCATGTAAGCCAACGACTGTAATAAATCGCTCAATTACCTTCGATATATGGTCAAAACTATATTCGAACTCCGCTGGTGACGGCGCGTCACTATAGCCAAATCCTGGGAAGTCGGGTGCCACCAGGTAGAAATCCTCTTTCAGAACATTCATCAAGTCCTGAAAGGCACCGGAGGCATTAGGCACACCGTTTAGCAAAATCATATGTGGTTTATTTTTGCTACCGCCTTCCCGATAAAAAATCTTCAGGCCATCTACGTTGGCGTACAGATATTTTAATTTATTTGCTTTCATATAATACAGACAGGTTTGTTTTTAATAAAATAAATTTTTTATACTAATTGTAAGACTGCGTTCTTTGCCGATCTAATCGGCCAGTTGGCTCCATGTACCTTATGTGCAATCAAAGCGCCTTCAAATAAGGTGTATATTTCATCTGCAAGCTCTGGCTTATTCAAGGGTTCGATGATAGTTCCCAACAGGTTTCTGACTAAATTCTTCTGCCTGCGGATTTGCTCCCTTGCCCGTTCTTCCCTATTAGGCATTTCATACACAATATTCAGGAAGTGGCAGCCGTAAAATTCATCCATCCCAACAAGCTTCTCCAAGTAGTCGAAAATGGCAACCAACTTTTCAAGAGGAGTGGTACCTGATTGAGCAGCATCTTTTAATGCTTTTAACGTCAACACCCCGGTCTCTTCCAGGTACGCAATCAGAAGATCTTCTTTAGAACGAAAATGTTGATATAAGGTGGATTTGGCAATACCAGCCTCATCTATGATTTGGTTGATTCCAGTATTCGAGTAACCTTGTTTATAAAATAACAGGGAAGCTGTTTTAATAATACATTCTCGGGCTTGATTCCTCTTCATAATTCAAAGGTATAAAAATTATTTTAAAACAGACAAGTCTGTTTTAAAATAATTAATTAATTCATATTTCCTATACTGGCTTTATATCCTTAAGAAATCAGTTTAGCTGCAATTTTCTTAGCTGCATCAACGGGCCAAACTTTGTTGTGCACTTTATTTGCGATGAGAGCCCCCTCGAATAAAATGTAGATTTCGTCAGCAAGTTCTTCTTTGCCCATTGGCTCCAATAGACTGGCAAAGAGTTTTCGGACACCATTCTTTTGTTTCTGAATCTGTTTAATTACCCGCTCAGCATCCGTTGGGATTTCAGATATCAGGTTCAGAAAATTGCAACCGTAAAACTCCTTTTCCTGTACTAAATCAATCAAATAATCAAACACAGCCAATACTTTTCCTTTGTCATCTTTCCCTTTTTCAGCAGCTAATTTAAGAGCTGCGTCAGTTGCTGCTCCTGATTGCACTAAATATTCCATTAAGATGTCTTCTTTCGTACGAAAAGCAGTGTATAGTGTCGATTTTACTACTCCCGATTCAGCTATGATCTGGTTGATCCCGGTGTTTACATAACCCTGTTTATAGAACAGCCGGGAAGCCGTATCTACAATGGCCTGTCTAACACCATTTTTTCTCTCATTGCGCATATGGCAAAACTAACTGTTTTTCAGACACCGACAAGTCTGTTTCAGGTAAAATTAAGAGATAACTTTACTTTCCTTAAACAAAAAAAGGGCTACTCTCCTGGTAACCCTTTTTGCTTTGAAGTTGTATCTTCCTTTGTTGCGCAATGGAGGATATAAAGAACGAGGAGTATATCTTTTAGCTTATTAAGCTGTTTAATTGTCTTGATTTGCAGTACCGCCCCAACAGCTTTCAGCTCAGGTTGGTCATATAGGGTTCCCTGGCAGCCCCCGCTGAATGCAATGCGCGGTCAAGAAAAACTGTGAACCACAGAAAACATATCGTGCAATAGTGATGTTGCACTTCCATTACTTTATCAAATGCAAGCGTAATTTTAATGAGCGGTTTCTTGTCATTTACCAGCTAAGTCCCGAACCGTTCCAAATGCCTGGTAACACTTACCAGTGATCCCTGGATTCTTTCGGCCCATGAAAACAAAATCGGCACCCTTTCTGAAGACTAATATATCGGCTACCTGACTTCAACGCGGACGAATTCAGAACCGGGTGATCGCCTTTCATCAGCTGCGGAAAAGAAATCGTGTCGGACAAGAATTTTCTGGTGAATTGTTTTACATTTTTAGAGGAAAAACACTGAAGTTCCATGTTTGCATTTGGCAGGTCATTTTTGGTTTATTTATTATCTCATTTTAGTAATCAGATGAAAAGCGTCGCATCTTCTTTGGCAGCGAGGTAGCGCTCAGCATCCAACGCAGCCATGCAGCCAGTACCAGCTGCAGTCACCGCCTGGCGGTAAATCCGGTCCTGCGCATCCCCGCAGCAAAAGACGCCTTCTATGTTGGTATTCGTACTGCCAGGACTAGTAATGATATAGCCGGTTTCATCCATATCCAGCCAGCCTTTAAAAATGTCTGTATTGGGATGGTGTCCAATCGCAACGAAAAATCCGGTTATGCTCAATTTACTTTCTAAATTCGTTTGGTTGTTGATAATGCTTAACCCTGTAACATTTAGGCCGTCGCCAAGAATCTCTTTCGCTTCCGAATTATAGATAAGCTCTATATTTGGGGTATTTAGTACGCGGTTGACCATGGCCTTAGAGGCACGGAACTGGTCCCTTCTAACGAGCATATAAACTTTTCGTGCCAGTTTGGCTAGGTAGGTCGCCTCTTCAGCTGCCGTGTCTCCGCCGCCGACGATAGCTACATCCTGTCCTTTGAAGAAGAAACCGTCGCAAACTGCGCAAGCAGAAACGCCAAAACCATTGTATTTTTGTTCTGATTCCAACCCCAGCCATTTAGCCGAAGCGCCCGTTGAAATGATAATGGCATCAGCTGTTACAATCTTTTGTTCATCAATAACAACCGCCAATGGCGAACCTGAAAAATCTACCGAGGTAACGTAGCCTCTACGGATATCCGCCCCGAGTCGCTCAGCCTGATCACGGAAATTCTTCATCATGTCCTTCCCCTGAATTCCCTCTGGGTAACCCGGATAATTTTCTACTTCGGTGGTCATGGTTAATTGACCGCCCTCTAGTATTCCCGTGTATAGGACAGGTTTTAAATCGGCCCTGGCAGCATATATGGCAGCAGTATATCCCGCCGGTCCTGATCCGATAATCAGGCATTTAACATGTTCTGTTTCTTGTGTCATAATGTGGTTTTGTGTTCGATCTTTATTCGTAGTGTTAAAAGTATAATCGATAAAAAACATGTCCGGCTTCCCGAGAAGCTTATCTGAAATTCCGGGATTACTTTAGGTTCGAGAGAAATCAAATGCTATCAACCGGAGGGGCGGGCAGCCCTCCCCCGTGACTACTCAAGCTTTCTTTTGCGTTTAATGCGATAATCCGAACCGGGTTTTTCGCCGGGCAAATAAGCAGAATCCGCAGCCCTGTAGGATTGGTTAAGCAAATCTAACGGTGGTTCTGTGCTTTCGGCACGTGGAACGTTTTCTTCATCCAGGCCATTAGAATGTATGTCCTGCTGACTCTGCTGGTCTGATTTATCTTCGCCTTCCTGGTCATCTAAAGGGATAATGTCTTCTGGGTTGATCATAATTTTTTAGATTTATGGTTAGTTAATTAATGTGGTTTCGACATGCACAGGCAGACTTAGAGTCTGGTGAACAGGGCATTTCGCCGCGATTTCCCTTAATCGTTCTTTTTGTGCCTCATCGAGATTACCGATTAATCGCAGTTTCTTGGAAAAGGTTTCTAAATGACCTGGTTCGCCCGGTCCTTCCTTCATATCATCTTCATGTCTGCGGGCGTAGGTGATATAAACAAATATCTCTTTCAACTCCCAGCCTTTCCTTTCTGCATATAAACGGATTGTCATGGTGGTACAGGCTGCCAGTGCGGCGCTCAGGTAATCATAAGGCGATGGTCCGAGATTTTCACCGCCAACATCTTCCGGTTCGTCTGCAATTAACGCATGATGCACTGTTTGCATCATGGTAGTAAACTTGTGTTCCTCAAGGTTAAGATGTCCAACCAGCTGTTCACCAGCGGTGTCGAGCATTTTGTTGGGCTCAATTGGAATATATCGCGATGCCCAAGTGGCGATAATATTAGCAGCGTAAGTACTGTCTTCTTTTTGGGTAAGGAGATGATCTGCATCATCAAGAGATACAAAACTTTTGGGATGTACCGCGCCCTCATAGAGTGATTGTGCATTTTCGATGCCGACGATATTATCACCCGGGGCATGAAGAAACAGTACTGCTTTATGCAGATGTCCTAAAATGGCATGCAAATCCACTTTCTCTATTTCTTCCAAAAATGTTTTGGTAATCATAAAAGGACGGCCGCCAATATTAACTTCCCATTCCAGATCTCCGGTTCTATCATTTTTCTCGAGTCTGAAATGCTTTTTAACGTGGTCGACTCTTGCCGGTGCGCCTATTGTGGCTACTGCTTTGACTTCGGGTAACCTTGCGGCCGCAGCAATAACTGCGGCACCGCCAAGGGAATGACCAACCAATAGCGCAGGTGACGCATAATGCAATTTCATATATTGTGCTACCGCTACCAGATCGCCGACATTCGCCGAAAAGTGACTTTCAGCAAACGTTCCTTCACTCTGTCCAAGCCCGGTAAAATCGAACCGGATTACGCCTATGCCGTGTACGGCCAGGGCCGCACTGATATGACGTACCGCGTTCAGATTGCTGTTGCAGGTGAAGCAATGCGCAAAAATTGCGTAATGCGTAGGTTTACCATTTGGCGGTAACTCCAAGTAGGCATTCAGCTTATAGCCTTGTTTGTTTAGTATTTCAAGTTTTCGGCTTTGCATGCTTCTTTCTACTTAAGATTATTTGTTGGACATGAATAAATGCAGTCTTCACCTTGTTGCATTACGATTTTGGCCTGTTCAATATTCTTGTTGGTGATATGCTTACCATCGTCAGAAATGTTTAGTAATGCATCGATGAAATCCCTGATCAATTTGCAGATTCTGCCTTTGTGATATTTGATCAGCGTCGCCGGATCATTGGCGTCCTCAATCACGTTGCCTATCTGCTCCGCGATGTCAGGTACATCAAAATGATGTCGGATCAAGAATGCATAATCTGTCAAATCCACCGATGTAAGCTTTTCCCAGGTGGAAAAGAAGTTTTCAACTATATATTGTTTCCAATCTATTTCGCTTTCCGCTCCCATACTTCGCGTGATTGTTTGGGCAAATGTGTTACAAGTAAAAATGCCCGTACTTTTTAGGCACGGGCCTTTGAATAAGTTAAATAGCTGGTGCAGCCGGAAAATCGATCGGAACAGCTGTTAAGGCAAAAATGTAATTGGTAATGGTCTTATCGCCTATAACCATCACGACGTCGATCAGTGAACCTTCATTATAACCCGCTGCAAAGAAGTTTTCTACCAAGTGCGGGTCAGCATGCCCCTTATTTTCGGCAATGCTTTTTGATACCTTAACTAACGCATCCAGTTTATTGTCGAAGGTAATTTCACCTTTGCGAATCTCTATGATTTGCTCCTCAGTAAAACCCTGCATTTTAGAAATGGCGGTGTGCGCAGCCAAGCAGTAGGCACATTCGTTCACCTGACTAACAATTAGGTTTACAACTTCCTTTTCTTTGGGATGTAATGATGTTTTTGCGCCGGATAAAGCTAAGTAGGTTCCGAGGGCATTTTCCGAATGGGCGTAAACTGCGTATAGGTTAGGAACGGTGCCAATATTTTTTTTCAGGGTATCAAATAATCCCTGATTTGCTGGTGATATTTGTTCTCTTGTTGGAACTGCAATTGTTTTCATTATACAGTGTATTTAAATTGTTGATTAATAAATTTCTATAGTAATTATTTGGCTTTATTTTGCTCCAGTATAGCCTTGTGACCGAATTTGGATATCAAATAAAACGAAGCCCCAAGGTTGATGATGTCTTTAAAAAGGAATAATCCAAGGAAGCTCATGTAGTTAATTCCATTTACAGGAGTCAATGCCCCGGGAGTTGTAATCACCATCGTGCTGGTTACAAAAAACATAACTACGGCCACTGCGCCACCGATCACGCCGGCCTGCGGTTTAAATAAACCGATAATTATAAATATGGCCGCTATCCATTCCGTAAGACCAATCATATCTGAGCCGGGGTAAACACCGAATAATTTGAAATGCCAGCTGATCAGCGGATTGTTGTCAACCAAAGGCACGATACCTTCTGCACCCGGAGCGGTCATTTTGTAAGATCCCGCCCAAAGGAGCATCACCACCATGCCTGTGGTGATAATTAAAAATGGAACATTTTTCCGGCTTACCCATGAAGCGAATTTGATCGCGATGTTTTGACTGTCGTGGTTGTGTAGCTGTTCTGTGTTCAGTACCGTAGTTTTCATGTTAATAATTTTTTTAGTGTTTTGATGAATTGATATCTCAAAGGTCAGGCAATTTGCCCGTTCGGGGAACGACCAGACTGCCCGATAAGTGGTCTGAATTTCCCGAATGATCAAATCCGCTATAAAAAGCCGCTTAGCGCGTTAAAACATTGCTCTTTTTGATTTCTGAAACATTTTGGCCGGTCATTCTTTTAAAAAATTTACCGAAATGTCCCGCGTCCTCAAAGCCCAGTTCATAGGCAATTTCTTTGGACGTTTTATCCGTATAGAAGAATAAGCGTTTGGCTTCCTGCGCCAGGCGCTCCTGAATGATCTGAAGGGGACTTCTGTGATTATATAGGGCGAAAAGATTGGATAAGGTTTTAGGTGATTTGAACAGCTGGTCCGCATAAAAGCTTACCTGGTGCTCCTTTTTGTAATACGTCTCCACCAGGAAATTATACCTTCGGATAATGTCCAGCTTATCACCGGGCAATTCATTCTTATTAATAAACTGATCCTTTGCCAGGCGCGTAATGATAATAATAAGGCGCTTAAGTAAGACCTGCATCATTTCCCCCTGGATTTGATTGCTGGTCTCAAATTCATCCTTGAACATCTCCAGCAAAGAGGCCAATCGTATCTGATCAGTACCTGAGAGACAAATGAACATTTTTTGAGGAGGGCCATAAAAGATAAAACCCACACAACTTACTTCTTTATCATGGTCAACGATGCAATAAAAATCTCGGCTGAACTGCCAGGCCACAATATGCTCTGGATGTTCAAAATGAAAATTTTCACTGGTCATCAGGCAGTGAATGGTATTTGCAGGAAATTTATAAAGTGCATTGTCGATGGTAATCACTTGTTCTGCGCCGCGATTCCATGCAATTGTCAGCAATTTTTCCTTTTGATCCTTCCCATAAAAGTCACGGCTGAAAACGGCCTCATTATAGACCATCCTGAAGAGCGCGCTCGTTTGTTCGTTGAAATACTGGTGTATCATTAGTTTAGTGCATCAATCCTTACATCTTAGTCTTGTTCTGATTCAATTACTTACAGGCAAGGCGCAACATTTACTGTATTTTATGCCAATCGGTTTTAAAAGATCTCGTTGTTATACTTTCTTGATACAAATATAAAAGTAAACATAATAAAACAGACCACCTTGTTTTAATTTTTATTTTATTATTGTAACATTTATATTAGCTTGAATTTAAATCCGATGCCTTAATGACGTCTTTAGGAACAGAGCAAATAAATGAGCCGCATGTAAACCCTGCTGTTGACGAACAATTATCATTGGATTTGAAAAACGATTCCCAGACAGCCTTTACCCGGAGAGTAGCCTGGAACAGTGCAGTGCCCTGCCGGTCAGACAATATTCTGAAGCAGCCTTCCAGCAAACAGGCCAGGAATTCAGAAAAGATGTCAGGCATTACCAACTATCAGGACACCATTTAACACGGTTCAGCGTTTTTCTTTCTAAACTATCAAATGATAACCAATGAAATATCAACAACTTTACCAAAGCTTGATCGACCGGATTCTCAAAGGTGATGGCCAAAGCGAACTGCAGCAGCGCAAAGCGGCGTTTGAAAACGCAGACTTACCTAGTGCGCTGAACTCTCTGATCAATAAAGTCGCGCATAATGCATACAAGGTGACCGATAATGATATCTCGGTGGCAAAAGCGGCCGGCTACAGCGAAGATCAGTTGTTTGAATTGATCATTTGTGGTGCAGTCGGGCAAGCATCCCGGCAATATTATAATGGATTGTCCGCTTTGGCCGAAGTTGTAATGGAAGGGGGCAGCCATGCGTCTTGAGGTATTGAACAATGGTTATAGCTTTGGTACTAAGCTATTATTCGGCATGATTAAATTTTTTTCAGGCTTTCCGCTGCCAGATGCCGCCAGGCTCGTTTTTTACCGGCCCGACTTTTACGGTGCCCCGGCTAAGGCATTTACCCAAACCGCGATGCGCGGTCCTTCCGAATGGTCAGTAGGTGACAGAGAACTGATGGCTGCCTACGTGTCCCGGCAAAATAAATGTGCGTTTTGCGTCAAGGCTCATACAGCTACCTCCGCCGGTGCATACCAAGACCCAAAAAAAGTTACCCAGGTATTAATGGATATTGAAAACGCCCCCATAACACCCGCGCTACTCACCACTTTGTTAATGATAAGCAAACTCACCAGGGAAAATGCGGTCACTGCTGCAGATATGCGAACTGTTATCCATGCGGGAGTTAGTCCCCAACAGATCGAGGACGCCCTAGCAGTCTGCTTCGCTTTTAATGTAACCAACCGGCTAGCAGATTCCTTTGGATTTTCTGTACCGACAGACGAGGCTTTCGAGGCCGGAGCAAAATACTTGCTTAAACGTGGCTATGCTTAACAAACACCTTGCTGCTGAAGGAAGAATGTTGTATGTGTGGCCAGGAAGAATTTCCCAGCTATTAGTAAAAACACATTTGTAAACTGCTTGAGGAGACGCTACATATGCTTGACGCACCGGCTCCCTGGTTTTTAGCCGACCGGTTCGGGTGTAGAACCTTCCCAGATACTGCTGTATTGAGGCATTTCTAACAGACAGTCAACCATCAATAAGGGTTGGTTGATTTGAGCTATCATCACCATTTAATACTTTTATTTCCCATTCTATGATATCGTTAATGCTATTAAGACTGAGAAGACAATTCTCCTCGTTGGTGTGGCTACTGGTCGGTTTCTATGTGAGGTTTTATCGGGGCATCACGATACAGTGTAAAAATCAGGCACTAGCTTAACATCTATAAAAGGGAGAAGTTTAAGCATTTGACACCTATATTTTTTTATGGATCTGGTAAACGCAGGTGACGAGTTATCTCAGTTAATCGGCCGACAATAAATTAAAGCAACAATTCGGGAAATCCAGTCCACCGTTCGGGAAATCCAGTCGTTTCATACCTGCCTATTTCGTCCGACCTTTGAGTTATCAAAACAAATCAAAAATGAAAACATTACACCGATCAACAAACCTGAATGCAGTTAATCAAAACATTGTATTGAAATTTTCAAGCTGGGTATCTCAGCAAAGATTAGGACATAAAATTATAACTATTGGAATGGTAGTGATGCTCCTCTGGGCAGGATCTTACAAAATGACAGCTCCGGGAGCAGAAGGTATTATTCCATTAGTGAATAATAGTCCGCTGATCAGCTGGCATTTCCAGGTGTTTGGTGCTTATATTGGCTCTGATCTGATCGGTGTAACCGAAGTGATAGCGGCTGTCCTGATCATCATCGGACAATTTAAACCCAAATTTGGCATTTTCGGTGGCGCCGTGGCCGTAGTCATGTTCTTTACGACGAGCACCATGGTGATTACTACTCCAGGTTCATTAGTGGGTGTGAACGGTTTAAATTACATGAGCTTTCTTGGATTATTCCTTTTCAAAGACATCATTAGCATGGGCGCCTCCTTTTACCTGATTACACAGTTCGGGCACAGGGCCATACTGGAAGAAAACAAATCAAAATAACATCCGACAATGTAAAGTCATGAGACAGTTCCCATTAATCAAATACGCCGAAGTAAGTGCCGTAAACCGGAAATATTTCGACCACTTTAATAACAAACTGGGCAGCATACCGAATCTATACGGTATGCTCGCTCATTCCGAGCAAGCCCTGGATGCTTACTACTCGCTTCACCACCATGCCCTAAGTCTGAACACGATTGAAAGGGTGATCGTAGGCATCGTGGTGGCATCCCTTAATAATTCTCCCTATTGCCTGGATTCGCATATCATGGTTGGCAAATTGAATGGCCTCAGCAATGAGGAGATTAACCAGATTGTTGAAGGTACCATCATTTTTAATGAACGATATCACTTTTTGGCTAATTTGGTAACAGAAATTGTCGTTGGCAAAGGCAGGCCGAGGGAACAGACTGTCCAGCGATTTTTGGAGGCGGGGTATACAGTGGAAAATATGGTCGATATGATCGTATGCGTTGCAGATACAACGTTTACCAATTTTCTTACCTGCA
This sequence comes from Mucilaginibacter sabulilitoris, assembly GCF_034262375.1. Classification (NCBI taxonomy): domain Bacteria; kingdom Pseudomonadati; phylum Bacteroidota; class Sphingobacteriia; order Sphingobacteriales; family Sphingobacteriaceae; genus Mucilaginibacter; species Mucilaginibacter sabulilitoris. The sequence goes on along the minus strand of NZ_CP139558.1, from coordinate 1,002,407 downwards.
GCATGGGTGTTCCTCTGGACATCCCCGGCGGCAATGAAAATCACGCTTAGTCTATCTTTTATGAATGCCAATGCGAAAATATTCTTTTGGGTGACTAATCTTACCTTTCTCCAATCGGTAGCAGTCGTACCACCCAATCTAAGGGTGGCACGACTGGCATTCGCACATGATTTCAGGGGCGTAATATTGTTTGGTATGGCAGCTATCCTGACACAAATCGTTTCTGCAGAAGCAGCACTGCACTTTTTATCCAGAAGAGAACGGCTCTCAAAATTCAATATGGTTGTCGTATTATTATCCGCGGCAACAACAACTTTCTTGGCCATTCGTTATCTCGGCGCCGGAACCGAGGAACCGTTTTATTTTTCAGATCTGAAAAGCCAATGCGGGTTTATTGTGCTAAGCGGAATTTTGATGACCCTTCTTTCTACAGTTAGGGTTCCTGCTTTGCAGGAGCAGATTTCCCTGTTGAAATGCAAAAATCTGCTGGCTAGCGGGTCTCATCAAGTATACGTGGCCGGCGTAGGCTTTGGAGCAGTTTTGTCAGCGGTGTCTTATTTCTTCCTGGGAGCGTTACTTGCCAGGCATTTCGGTGCGTTTCAGGAATTTGTCAATGTTGTGACCGGTCTAGTTTTAATGATATTTACCATAAGCAGGGTTTACCCGGTTTTCCTTTCGTTTCTGCGCCAACTGAAGAACCATCCTGCAGATGGCAATAATCCCGAAAGTATTTGCTGAAATCGACCGTCGATTTGTGAATCATTGGTTTTTCTTGAGTGAAATCAATGGCGGATCCAAACCAATGCTGGGCTGTTACTGGTCTACGATTAGATCAATATTTCGTTACAGGCGAACAAAGCGGTCGTGCTCTCGATGTAACAGGGTAGTTGGTTGCAGATGAAACCAAACATGAACTTTGGGATGCCAACAGAGGAAGCCATCAGAATTAGATCATCACCCGCCACAACAGGCGGTTATTATTCTGTAAAATCAGTTCAAAGCAACAAATTATAATTGAAATAACAGGGAATTCTTCTTCCTCCAGAGAACTAAATCATACAAATTAGAAGCGCCTCTTGAACCAGTAATCAGGAATGGTTCCTCAAGGCCCCATTATAGCATTCAAGCAATCAGCGCCGGTTGGTCGGCGCTGATTGTAAAGTCATTCTTCTTTCGCAAAAAAAGAATCAGCCGACCAGCGTCCTCCACCGGTAAGCATTAACGAGATCAATGAAGCAATATAGATAAGATTGATCTCATAACCAGGTGGCCCAAAGACAGGCCCACCAGGAGTGAGGCCGATAGTTTTGACTGCACTGAACCCGTAATGGATATGAATGCCGAACATCGCTACCAACATGGTACAAATTAGAGGTATGGCGATCAGGCTGACAGCAATACCTGCGATCAAGGCTGCTCCGCCAAGAATTTCAGTAAGTGTGGTTATCCAGGCCATGATATCCGGAAAAGGAATATGCAGCTGTGTTAATAACTTCGCGAAGCCTTCAGGGCCCCTGCTAAGCTTTGCCCAGCCATGAAGTAAAAAGCCGAGACCCGTGATTACACGTAGTACGAATGGTGCCCATTGCCGGTAATCCTTACCTTTAATGGAAAATGTTGTTTTTATCATGATTTTGATATTAAATTAATGAGTTAAGAGTTACAGAAAATTAATATCGGTCAAATCAGGAAGCAACGTTTTCGCAAATAAATGGGGACTTTTTGGTAAGTAGTGTTTTGGCGCGAAGTCACGAAATTTCGCACCAGGATAAGTGTATAAAATGATTGTCTGTTTTTTAAATTTATTTCAGACAGGATCCCAGCAGCTGGTACTGTTTCCGAAGTTTTGCCGGAAGTCAGCCAACCGGCATCAATTCCACTGCACCGAATATTACCATCGCGCTGTGGCCAGGCGGAACGGTTGATCGAACGTTTTACCGGATGATGCGTAATGACAGCAATCAGGGTGTTACGTAAGGGACAAAATCCCAAAGCGATAAAAAAGAAAAGTACAAGCAAACCCTTAAAGCCCTTCATGCTTAAAGCTGAATTACAGGACGCCAATAAATCATGCTTCTTTACCATTTCTCTATAAACCTGAATAATAATCATAACCCTGTTCGGCCCAATAATCCGGCGGCCTTTGGTCACTAAATGTGATAGTACCGACGCGCTTCAGATTTTTGATGCCATATTTGACAGGGATAATCAGGCGCAGTGGTTTTCCATGTTGTTCCGGTAAGGGATTCCCATTCATTTCATAGGCTAATAAGGTTTGTGAATGAACGGCGCTGGGCATATCGATACCTACATAGTATTCTTTATCGGGCGTCATCAAACCTACATAACTCGGCTTCGCTTCTTCCTCTAAACCAAAGTGTTCCATGAAGTCCCTGAAGCGAAGTCCCCCCCAGTGTTGGATCTGGTCCCAGCCTTCTACACATTTAAAATCAAAAACCAGGTCAGTTTTCTGCAGTTTCTTAATTTCATTCAGAGAAATGTTCAATTGACTTTTATCTTTTCTGATAACTTTTAGCTGCCATTGCTCACTATCAATTTCATCTTCCGATCCGATATCAGAATTATGCCGCACCTGCTTAGCCGCCATTTCAACCGGATAGGTTTTAACCATATGATTTTCATTAAAGGTAAGTCGCCTGAAAAAAATCTCCGTTTTGTTCAGCGCCCTACGTAGCGGTGCTTTTGTCCCGGCGGTTATTCCGGCCGTTTCTTCCGGCGAATGATACAACCATTTCCAGCTACCATAAGCGGCGGCGCCTAACACTCCAAAGATGCCAAAAGACAAAAAGTTCCGGCGCTTTATCTTCTGTTCTAGGGTCAGCGGATTATTAAGTTTATTCTTCTTCATGGGAAATGGTTTTAACAGGTTTGCTGGCTATTTCAAATCCTGATACTACCGACCCGAAATTATTCCAGCCTGCCAGGATGACCTGAACAATATGAATGATGAAAAACAAGACATAACCCAGCGTAAGTAGAAAATGCCAGATACGGGCCAGGTGATAACCACCCATTACCCATGTGAGCCAGCTCAACTGCACCGGTTTATATATAGCCAGCCCTGTCAGCACAGAACCTGCGCCCATCAGGATAATCGCAGAATAAGCAATTCGTTGCGCTGCATTATACTTACCCTGCGGCGGTGCGCATTTGCTAATATGAAGATCATGTAACAAAACCAGCCAGGCTTCGCGGAATGATGATTTTTGAGGCCAAAGGCTTCGCCATTCTCCGGATATTAGCGTATAGAACGTATAGAAAATCCCATTCAGGGTAAAGAACCACATAAAAAGGAAATGAAAAGCCATTCCCTCCGACAATCGGTGTGGTATTTTCAAAACATCATAGAACCTTTGGGAAAAGAAATGGAAAAACGTATGGCCAGAGATGGATATTTGATATTCGTCATTGGCCCAATAGATCAGCAAACCACTCCAGATCATAATCCCCAGCAGGGGAAAGTTGATCCAATGTGTCCACCGCATAACAAGTGAATGTTTTTCTCTGATGATTTTCATTCGTCTCCTGGCGTTTACTTTATTTAATGCTTATTGGCAATTTTTTCTTCTATTTTCTTTTTCATGTTTTCCTTGAATTCTTGACCTAATTCGACTTCGTGCGGTTCGCTAAGCAGTTTTTTAATCATTCCATTGATCATGATGCTTTGCTGTTCATAAACCCTGCATATATAGCAACCGGCCAGATGAAGCTGCAACTCCATCTGTTCACGTACAATTAATTCTTCGTCTTGTTTTTTTTCGATTAAATAGGTTGCCTTTCTACAGTTGTAAGCAATCCTATCTTCCTCTGTTTTCAATATCTTTTTCATATCATATCCAATTTTTTTGCAGACATGACCGCAGATTTACTTTTGCACGGTGTATGATCACCCAAAAGTTAGCAGATGATATCTTCATTTCCTTACAAATAGTTTCCGTTATTTCATCTTCCAGGTGTTTTAACCGGAATACCGACATCCAAAGTGGCGGAAGGCGCTTCAGGCATTGCTGCAGGACGCCCATAAATTCCTTGTTATGAAGCGGATCGTTTTCTTCAACGCCAAATAGCTGCGGCCAGTGTTCCCGCTTCCAGTTATTCAATTCGGGATCAAAATATTCGTCTTCATCTGCTGCCGACCCAAACTGGTCGGTGACAACAAGGACGCTGGATTTTTTCCTGTAAACATCGATTACCTTGTATTTCAGAATAGCGGTCAGCCAGGTTCGCTCATTACTATCACCCCGGAAATTCCCGGTCTTTTCCAGCGCTGCTAAAAAAGTATCTTGTACCAAGTCCCGAGCCTGTTGCTCATCATTCAGACGTCCGAAAGCATACTTGTACAGGTAATCAGCATATCGTTCTACCCACAAATGCGGCTCCAGTAGGGTGCCAGCCTGGTTTCCAACTATATCTTCGTTACTAATTCTGTTTTGCATAAGTGCGAAATATCAATTACAGAGTTTTATCGTCATTAGTCGTAAACAGTTGATAAAACTTACAAAATAAATGATATTTTTTTTGCAACTTAATTTACTTGCTATTAGTTACTTAACCACTGACTTTGCAAAAGCACCCAATTGATCTGCGTTCACAAACCCTTCTGACTTGAAGATGACCTTACCGTCACTATCTAGAAAGAGCAGGGTCGGATAGGCTGTGATATCGTATTGTTCGGCTAAAACCAAGCCCTCGCCTTTTTCTACGTCGACTGAAGCATTGATGAATTGCCGATTGAATTGAGCACCCACAGCAGGATCTTTGAAGGTACGCTCTTTCAATAGCTTACAAGGTGCACACCAATCTGCGTAAGCATCCAGAAAAATGAGCTTGTGCTGCTGCCTCGCCAGTGAAAGAATTTCTTTCCACGTTTTATCTGTAAAAGTAATACCTGTCATTTTTGGCTTTCTGTCCTGGCAACAAACCTTGGAGACCTGGAATCCAAGCACCATAGCTACCCCGACAATGAAGATTATGACATAAAACCGCTTGTTGTATTTCATGGTGCGATTTACTTATTTACCTTACTTAATGAGGCTGCTACAGATAGCATTAATTCCGGGCTGATGCGCTGACGGAAATCAGGATTGATATATTCAAACAGAATAACCCCTTTTTTGTCCAGTATGAACACCGAAGGTACCGGCAACAGCTTATCTATATTTTTGCCGTTTGATCCGGCTTCGAGGGTTTTACCATACGCCGCGGGGGCTTTGAAAGCCAATCCAAATTGTTTGGAAACTGCGAGGTCCGCATCTGAAAGCAACTTATAAGTAAGTTGGTTTTTATCGATTGACTTGCTCAGGTTTTCCGGGCTGTCCGTACTGATCGCAATGATCTGGTAACCCATTTTGACCAGATCCGCTTGAATCGTTTGAATACCCGCCAATTCTTTGTTACAGAACGGACACCAACCGCCGCGGTAAAATACCAAGATCGTCGGCTTTTGAGTAATACTGGCATTAAGATCATATAACTGGCCGTCTGATGCAGGAATTTTGACCGCCGGGATAGATTCGCCAATAAGCAGCGGGCTTATGTCAGTGGATTTATCCGGATAAGACATCGCTTTTGATGTATCCCTGCTGAAAGGTTGGTTAATTTCGGCGTTTGCCTTTAAACTACCTGTCGCCAAAACTGCTGTCAGGGTTATGAATGTAAAAATTTTTGCTATAGGAAATTTCATTTGATAGTTTTAATAGCCGGCGGTATTATTCCCGCCGGCATTGGTTAATTACATTTTACCAGTGTCTTTTTTCATTTTATCCATTTTGTCCATTTTCTTATGGCCCTTTTTATGATCCATTTTGGACATCTTGGACATTTTCGTGGTATCCTTTTTCATTTTACTCATTTTGTCCTGAGCTTGAGTGCCAACAGACAGGAATAATATCGCAGCTGCTGCAATACCAAAGGCTTTTAAATTGATTGCTTTCATTTTTCGATTTGATTATTTATTGTTTAGTAGGGACAGATCACTAAACCTTACAGTTATTCGTAAAAATATTTTGTTCAAATTTCATGTAAGAGTTTGGTTTGCCACAACCAATTGTTAAGGCTAATAATTGCCTTCGTGATAACATATGAACAACTGATATTTGAAAAACAAAAAAGCGCTCGTTACAGGCGGATCAAAATGGATTGGTAAAGCGATCGTTCGAGAATTGGCAGAGCTCGGTGCAGAAGTGCTTTTCACCTCTTGCAATGCTCGGGAATTGGTTGATGCCCGTTCGGAAATGGGCAACTGATGGAATACGTGTTAATACAGTGTCTCCGTGGTTTACCGAAACGCCGCTCACAAGTGGCTTATTAAGCCAGCCAGAGAAATTAAAAAAATCATTGCACGTATACCATTGCGCCGCATCGCAAAGGACCATGAGGTCGCCGCTGCTGTTGCCTTTCTGGCTATGGATAAAGCTGCCTATATAACCCAAAACCTCTCCGTAGATGGTGGTGCAACCATAAACATTCTTTAACTTTAATATATTTTAAAATGGAAAAATTCGCATTACTTGCGCGCCTGGAGGCAAAGCCCGGTAAAGAAAAGGACGTAGCTGGGTTGCTCAAAAATGCGCTAGCACTGGCACAACAGGAGGAGCAAACCGTAAGGTGGTATGCCCTGCAGTTATCGGCATCAACCTTTGGCATCTTTGATACCTTTGCTGCCGAGGAAGGTAGAACCGCGCATTTGAACGGACAAATCGCCGCTGCATTAATGGTCAGGGCGCCTGAATTACTTGCCCAGCGACCCTGTCATCGAAAAGGTTGACCTGATCGCCGTTAAATAAAAAAAGGGCCGTACCAACGTGAGGGTACTGAAAAAGTCTAAATAGGCAAAACGGGGTTGAAAAATTAGTTTTTCAACCCCGTTTTTTGTATCTTGAAGTGTCAAAAGAAAGCCACTACAAGATGCTCGTTCAACAACAAAAGATCCATTTTAGCGCGTTTTCGGGCTTATATGACCTGATCGTTCCTAAAGACAATCTTCTGCGGAAGATCAATGACCTGGTAGATTTTACCTTTATCTATGATGAACTGATCAGCAAATACAGCATTACTAACGGCCGGGCAGCAGAAAGCCCTGTACGGATGTTCAAGTATCTGTTGTTGAAAACGGTTTATACGGTTTCAGACGTTGATGTGGTTGAGCGTTCGCAGTATGATATGTCTTTCAAATATTTCCTTGATATGTCGCCTGAAGAAGAAGTTATTGATCCCAGTTCATTAACAAAGTTCAGAAAGCTGCGGCTAAAGGATAATGATCTGTTAAACCTGCTCATTGGTAAAACGGTCGCTATCGCTATTGAAAAAGGGGTCATCCGGTCCAGATCCATCATTGTTGATGCTACGCATTCCCTGTCACGGTCAAACCCATATTCAGCATTGGAAGTATTGCGGGAACGCTCGAAACTGCTCCGCAAAGCGGTATATGCTATCGATGAAGACATGAAGGCCGGTATGCCTGAAAAGAACACAGCCGACGAACTGGAAAAGGAACTGGCTTATTGCAGCGCGCTGGAAAAGCACATCGAAGCTGATCAAACGTTAAGCCAGATACCTGCGGTGAAGGAAAAGCTGAACCTGCTGAAGGAAACGGTAGCGGATACGCAGGATCATTATACATTATCTAAAGACAGGGATGCCAAAACAGGGCATAAATCAGCTGACAACTCATTCTTTGGTTACAAGACCCATCTGGCGATGACCGAAGAACGCATCATTACCGCTGCGGTAGTAACATCAGGTGAAAAAGGTGATGGGCCGGAACTTCCCAAGCTTCTGGAGATCAGTCAGAACAACGGCATTGAAGTAGAAAGGATCATCGGCGATTCGGCTTATTCAGGAAAAGAGAACCTTGCGTTAATGAACGGACAGGATATTAAGGTGGTAGCCAAACTAAACCCAACCATTACCCAGGGGTTTAGAAAAGAAGAAGATAAGTTCAATTATAACAAAGACGCTGATATGTTCGTTTGCCCTGCAGGGCATTTGTCCATACGAAAATCAAGACAGGGAAAAAAGAACGTTGGAACAAATCAGACAGACACGTATTACTTTGATGTTGAAAAATGCAAAATCTGCCCATTTAGGGAGGGTTGCTACAAACCTGGGGCAAAAACCAAGACCTATTCTGTAAGCATAAAGTCAGACCTGCACCAACAACAGATGGCTTTTCAGGAAACGACACAATATAAGGAAAGCATCAAACACAGGTATAAGATCGAAGCCAAAAACAGTGAACTAAAAAACGTTCATGGTTATGACCGGGCGATAGCTTATGGTATCGAAAACATGCAGATGCAGGGCGCATTGGCCATCTTTACTGTCAATCTGAAAAGGATCATCAAGCTGATCGCCTAAAAAACAATAAAAAGAGGTATTTAGCCGTTTTTTGCACTCCCCAAACTCCTATAGGCCCGTATTATCCACATTAAATCACCCACACAAAAGCAATCAGAACAAAAAAGCGACCAAGTAAAAGTTGCCTTTTCTCTTGATCGCTTTTCGTAATTCGTTTTATTGCACTACTTTTTCAGTGCCCTCTACCAACGTACGGGCCCTTTTTATTACAAACAAAAAAACCTATTTCAAAGTAACTTTTATGATATTGCTGATTTCCGGCAATGTGGTAAATGCGTTTGGATTCGGAACTGCCGCAATTGGCTGATCTTCTTTAAGCGGTGTACCGGCAAGGTTAAATTGCGTAAGGCCGGCGCCTGGGAATTGGTTGATCGCTGTTCCGTCATCAAATAATTTGATCGATCCGGAAATATCGCCTTTTTGGGTGGCATCAACACCATTATCTACTGATGAAAAGAACCAGTCATTGGAAAAGCCATACATAGTGGCAATAGCCAGACGGTCACCCTTACTGACACTTAGTTCCTGCGAAACAATACCTCCGGGAGTATTGCCTACCTGCGGCAGCAATACAGTGGTTGTAGGTGCTGGAAGCACATAAACCGCTTTTACGCCAGGAAAGGTTTTCAGATATGCGGCAAGAGTAGCTGCATTTCCCTGTTGTGCGATCAAGGTCAATCCTTTTCCACGATCTTTCTCACCGACTTTGTAGATCGGGTTTTCTATGCCATTGTATACTACAGCTAAAACAGGAGATAAAGGTGTAAATATGCCGGTGATCGATTTGACATAAGCACTCAGTGCCACGTTGTCGCCTGCCTCTGCGATATTTGTCAATCCATTTGCTGTCGGCTTGCCACTTTCATAAAGTGGGGTTGGGGCAAGTAAATTTCCGCCGACAATATACGAAACGCTCCAAACACCAGGGCTTAAGGGAGTTTCGTTGGTGGTGCCGCCACTCGTATTTTGCAAAGTCAGGGTGAATTGCGAATTTCCATTGTACTTCAAGGTAGCTTTGACCAGTTTACTTGCTTCTAAATAGGTGTTACCCTGCGCATCCGCTCCGGTTACTTCGGTAATGTTTTTGTTATCAGCGGTGCCCGGATGATTAACAGTTGCACCGGGTTTCTGATTGATCCGCGTGCCGTTATCCCATAACTTCACCTGTGCGGAAACGTCCCCTTCGATCGGGTTGCCATCGTTGTCATAAACTTTGATGCCCGGATTAGCAGGAGCAAAGAAAAGGTCATTGGACCAGCCGTACATGGTCGCGAAAGAAAGTGCTTCCCCTTTGGCAGCGGAAAATGTGATGGTTGTTGATTGTCCGGGAAAGATCAGCGCTGGAGTTCCGTTTCCCTGAAACGTTCCCGATTCAACTAGTGGTTGAGATTTCAGGACGTTTTCTACCATTAGGGTAGTGGATTGGGGGCTGTCACCATCCTTATTTTTATCGTCTTTTTTACAGGCCGCGAGGCTTACCGGAATGAGGGCCGCGAATACCCACGTCTTCATGTTTTTCAATTGATTCATGTTGTTATAATTTATCGGGTTGGTCGAATAGAAGACCCGCCCCTTACAACAATCATCCAAAAAAACAAACCGTGACTTTAAGATGACAATAAAGGATGAGCGGAGCAATTAGGTATTTTAAAGGTTCGCCCGACCAGGTTGCTAAGGTTGGTTTACTGTACATCTGCTCCCGTCATTTCGTATCCTGAGGAACATATCATCTGCAACCTCATGAAAAAGTATAAGTGGCTGGTACTGTCCATTAAATCGTGCAGGTGGTCCTGACCGACAGCTTGCGTAATAAAGTGGTGTAATTCGTCCTACAGGTGATTAATGGAGTAGCTTTTTATTAAATTACCCCGTGCTCTTCCAGCCATTCAAACGAGGCAAGTACTTCTTGTTCCGGAAATCTTTTTTTCTTGTCTGACCAATCGTAGAATAATTTGATTAAACTTTCCCACCGGACGTTGTTAATCTTCTTTAGTTCTAAATAGCAAGCAAAAATGGTTGTAGCCATTTCCGTATAGTCAGTACTTTTCTTCCTGAAGAGTTCGATAATGTATTGAATTTTATCATCCTCCTGTTTGAAGTAATTTTCATAATATTTCTTATACCCCTGCGCATTCTCTAAAGGAATATATTTGGAACGAGCGTAGTTTCCGTTTAACTCTCTTTCAACTGCAAACCATTTGTTTTTCTCAAATTCTCGGGCAATCGTATGCATAAACCGGTTGTCAAACGGCCCTGCCGCCTGCTTTTGATATCTGCCTTCCATGTGCATTTCTGCCGCATTCTCACATAGATAAACTAATTTTTGAAACTTGATTCTCCCGAGCGTTGGTTCCTGATTTAGCTTGGAGACAATCTCTGCAGCCAATACAACTCTTTTGAAGTAAAGTTTTTTTGGGTTAATTTCCGTCTCCTGTTCATAAGCCTCGACGGCTTCACGTTCATTTAACTCCGCTACAGATTTAGGCATTAAATAGCCTGCCAGCATTAGCCCTTTTTCAAAATCTTCCAGAGAGAATCTCATGTTTTCTTTATTGGTTGATTTCATTGATGGCATTTTTAATTTTCTCAATCGCTCGCTCCCGTATTTTGCGTACCGAGTCCCGTTTAATGTTAAGCTCCTCCGCTAATGAATCTATAACGTCATCCGGTAGGTATTTATGATGTCTTTTATATTCCAAGTCGGCCAAAATTATCTTTTGTTCTTTAATATTAAGCTTTTTAAATATAAAAATTGCCAGGTCCTTTCTCTCCTTCAATACTTTTGCATCTGTAGCAGAACAGTCCGTGCCACCAAGTATATCGTCAAAATAGGTCTTGTGAATTGTGCCCTTGTCCTCATTATGTTTATGGTAAGTGTTAAATAAGGTAGTGGATATTCTATTTAAGTAAGAAAGAATAGCTTTGCGTTCATCGACAAGTTTGATCCGATCTGTCTTAAATGATTTATATTTCTTCAGCCTTTCAAAGGTCTCGTGAGCAATCTGAATGCCTATGTGCGTATCCAGTTTTCGTCTTTCACATAAACGTTTACATTCATCCTGGACATCTTTCAAAAACCGATTAACAAATTGTTCATACAATAAGTGATCGTCGTCGCTCGAACATAGTAGCTCAAGCAATTTAATATCTGAGAGTTGATAAATTTCCGTTTGGGTTAACAAAAGTTTACAATTAAGATACCATGAAGCGTGACATATGGGATGTCACGCTTCATGGTAATTTCGGTGTACAATTTAAAATAATAATTTGAATATGATTAGCGAAGACAAGGAAAATTCGGGAATTGATAAAAAAGATGCGCCTTCAAATAACGCCGAAACAGGAAAAGAAAATAATGGGCATGGCAATGACAACAACGGCAATGACCCAAAGGGGGACAAAAAAATATCTATAACGGTTATCGTAAGCGGCACCGCTACCACAATAGAGGCTAACCCTAAACAAAAGATGCAAGTCATTGCCCAAAAGGCACTTGAACAGACCGGCAATACGGGAAGGCCACTGAGCGACTGGACTTTAAAAACCAGAGATGGTGCAATCTTAGATTTGAATAAAACTGTTGAGGATTATGGTCTAGTGGACGGGGCGCAATTGGTTATGAGCCTGGCAGCTGGAGTTGGCGGACAAAAATAATAATATGGCTGATCCACAGAGTATATCGCAAGCGATCAATAGCCGGCAAACTGTCGATCCTGAAGTATCCCGGGCGAAATTTGAAAGGGAATTGGGAAACTTTAAGCAAGTCGAAACCCATTACAGGGAACGGGGTATCATTTTACTCAGAGCTTCGTTCCCTGATATTCTTCTAGCTTTTACTGCTGCCCGGATGCGGCCCCTGATGACCGTTTTTGCAGTAAAGATAAATTTTACTAATTATGATTTGGAAGCGCCATCTGTGCAGTTTATAGATCCGCTAACGGAGGCGCCAGTAAAGCTTAATCAATTGGGAAGCTTTATGCCCAGAAAAGCTCCTGGTACAGGAACTGCGGGACAAACCCAGGCTGCACCCAACATTAGCTACCTGATTCAAGCTCATCAGCCTCATCAAATTCCATTTGTATGCCTGCCTGGCGTGAGGGAATACCATCATCACCCTTACCATTCAAATGACCCCTGGTTCAGCCATCGTAGAATGGGAGAAGGGACGCTCGGATTTTTGATCGACCAATTACATCAGTATGGCACGCATCCAATCAATGGATACTGTCCCCAAAGCTTCAATGTGCAGCAACCCGCTCCCGGTGTGGTGCAGGTACAATCACAAGGATTAATATTTACTATTGACATAGCCAGTGTTCCATTATGACAAAGTCAGGATTCCTAGACATTGAAAAGGTGCGGCTTCCCCGAAGCTGCGCCCAAGTGGCCATTAATTGGCTTTATAAAGCAGGGACCCGCCGGGTAGAAGGAGTAGCGCTTTTTGCTGGCGTCCGCGAGGGTAATATATTTAACATTCAACGTACAATTATACCCGAGCAAAAAGCAGGAAATGTCGAAGGCGGTCTTATTTATGTGGTTGAGGGTGACGAATTACACCGTATTGGATTGGAGCTCTTTGATAACGGTTTGCAATTATTTGCACAAATACACAGTCATCCCGGAGCGGCCTACCATTCGGACACAGACGATGCCTATCCTATTGTTACAATAGTCGGCGGCATTTCAATAGTCGTACCGAACTTTGCCCGTGGCGGTGTAAATCTTAAGGAATGGGCCATTTACCAACTGTTGCCGAAAACAGGGTGGACTGAAATGGCGCAACGTGAAAAAGAAAATTATTTTGAAATTATCGAAGACCTCCCGGAGCAAAAAAATGCTCTCAAATGGTATAAATTCTGGTTATGGCTTTAGCAAACTTTTTTGATAAATCCGCCTTGGCGGCGTCACAAATATTACAGGGATACGACAGGACCGAATTTGAAAACAGGTTATTGACATCCGCTATCGAAGTTACATTTGACGGAAATGCTGTAAAAAGCGGCGAGGGAATAGCAACACTGGAATTGACGATAAGAATATTGGCGCGGCTGTACCCGAAAATTGTGTTCACAGAGTTGGAACCTGATACTGCAGATTACAAACATCGGTTAATAGCACTGGCGCAAGCCATCAATCCTGAAATTGAACTTGAAGCCGAGGCCTTTGTGGCCACGATAGCGGTAGGAAACACTCCTATTACGAGAACAACTCCTGTTTTTTACATTGGTTCGGATGGATGGAATGTTCGGTTCTCACCAGTTGCACCAGTCGGCTCAGCCGACTCATTAAATCCTTTTGCTGCCGGCGCGGCAGCCTGCTTCGGCGCAGCTAATGTTTTTAGACATGTCTTTGCGGACCAATTGCAAAATGCCCAACTCGATACAGCATTTAATTTGTCCCTGGTTGATTTTGAAAAGAAAAATGATTCCGGCGAAACCTCAAGCAATGACATCGGCGACGCGGCCCTTGCCCTGCCTGAAACAATTTTAGTTGGTTTGGGGGCAGTAGGTAATGGCGCTGTATGGGCGCTTTCCAAAATACCCTTACTGGAAGGAACAGTTCATTTAATTGATCCGGAGAAGATAGATTTATCTAATTTACAGCGTTATATTATGGCGCTACAGAATGATAAGGATCGGTGTAAAACGGAACTTGCAGCGGATTATCTGAAAGAGACCACGCTGAATATTGTCCCCCATTTTGGCGACTGGTCATCTTTTTTAGCTGATCGGAATAATTGGCATATGGATACGGTATTAATTGCGGTGGATAATGCACCTGACAGAATAAACATACAAGGTTCGTTGCCAAAATACATTCTCAATGCTTGGACTCAACCAACCGATTTGGGAATCTCGCGCCATTTTGATTTTTTGAAAGACGCCTGCCTGGCTTGCCTTTATCCCCCAAAATCAGGGTCAAAATCGGAATCCGTACTGATCGCGGAGTCTTTCGGACTCTTGCAAGAGGAGGTTACTATAAGGGAAATGTTGTATAATAATGCCGCAATAGACGAGATCTGGCTTGCAAAGATCGCTGCAGGCAAATCTGTCCCTATCGATCTGTTAACTCCATATGTAGGCAGGCCAATCAGAGAATTTTATCATGCCGTTTTTTGTGGTGGGGTTTTAATAGGTCATGAGAGCAACAGCCAGGTGGAGACGCCTATGGCTTTTCAATCAGCCCTTGCAGGAATCTTACTTGCCTCAGAGTTGATAATTAAAAGCGCGGATATCCGAACAGAGCCAATGGTTTCAATGACGCGGATCAACCTATTGAAACCTTTAAGTGATTACCTAAATGAAGCCGTATTAAAGCCACAGGATAGGACTTGTATATGTTGCGATGACGACTTTAAAGATCAATATTACAGAAAATACGCCGGGGATATTTAAAACAATCATTGGGATTCAGCGGCATGAACAATCTCCTTTCCGGCGCTACCTTCAAATATAGATTTTTAATGAGTACGAAACATTGCGATGCAAGATCAAAACTTGTTTGTGCCTTCCAGTGAATAATATGTAAGATTATAAAACAATGAATAATTTATAATCTTACACAGTATTTTATTGGCAAGGATTGTTAATAGATGCCCGGCAGTGACCAGGCATTCGTTTTTGGCCTTAATAGTGGACAATCCGGATTCCGTCAATTCTGGTGGTGACCGAAGCCGTTTTACTATGGTAGATCCGAAGCCAGTTTAATGCGGTTATGTCTGGTATTCCGCCGGTTGTTCCGGCTGAAGCAAATGTCTTGGAAATAAAGTTCCAGCCATTTACTAAAGGACCTATGTTCCAGTTATATTCATTAATGTCAGCATTCCCGCCACTGCCTAATTCGATCTGGTTGGAAGAACTGAGTTTGCTAACGTCCGATACGTAATACCAAAATTGTATAGCGCCTCCGTTGGCGGTGGTTGCTCCCGGATTGAATGCCGTAAAATGTTTCTGAAACTCCAGTGTACCCGATCCAAGGGATTGCAGGGCTGCATTTCCTTCTTTCTTATCTGTAGTATTTAACGTAAGCGTGTTTTGTGAGGTCCAGTTTGTTGCAGCATCGCAATTATCCACTATGTACGGTGATGGTGTAGTACCGCCTGTCAGGAAGGAAGACAGGATCGGCGCAAGCTTATTAGCCGCTTTTATCTGGCCGGCGTCGCTCGGGTGTACATCGTTACTATTACGGTAATCCGGACTGTTGGGTGTCAGCCAGCCATTGGTATCAATGAAATAGACATTATCATCACCTGCCGCAATTCGGGAATTCACAGCAGCTTGAGTAGGTGCGGCACGTCCGCCCAGAAACGTCCGCAGGGCAAAGATGTGCGCATTTGGAAATTTTGTCCTGATTTCGGCTAATAAGGTAGCGTAGTGACTTTGGAAAAGACTGTCCGGCTCAGCTGAGCTGCCGTCATTCTGTCCCAGGTTGATCACCACGATCTTTGCGGAATAGTTACTAAAATCCCAGTTCGGCGACGAAGGAAACGCCAGAGATTGCGTTTTGAAGTATTGCATATCCATACCGGTCTTGTCGGCATTAACGCCGTACCCGGTTACCAAAGCAATTCCGGGGTAGGCGATCTGGGTATGTTCCGCGCCGAGTTGTTCAGCCGCGATCCACGCATAATCGGAAACTTCGGCCATGGTGTTAAAGTAGCCGGCAGTGATGGAGTCTCCAATATATTCGATCAGGTCAACACCCACTGCAGGAGCGCTTGTGGATGCCCCGGGGTCGAGCACGAGGCCCTGGAAGGTAAAAACATAACTGTAATCTTTTCCCTGCGCCACGATCAGGGAGTGGGGACCTGCAGATAACGGAGATGGCGTCAAGTCCACCGTACCGCTTACCCCGGCTTTGATCACCCACGGGCCATTATCTATCCGGTAATAATAATTCGTGACCGTCGTACCAACCTTGATCTTTACAGTTGTACCGGTAAATTGAGTTTTGAGATAAGCGCCGCCCCAGGCACTGTTATACTGAAGCGAATTGGATTTATCCCAACGCCCGAAATAAAGGATATTCGGATCATCAGGGCTTCCTGGCAAGACTGTTGCAATGGCGTTGGTTTTTAAATGGGAACTTAATGAGTGTTCAGCATGGCCGGCTGGTTCCGCTGTTTCATTTTTCTTACATCCGGTAAACAGGCCGGAAAGGAACAAAAGTCCGCATAGTAGGGTTGTCTTCATGATTTAAGGTGGTTAAGTACATAATTTGTTTATCGCAGCGATATGCTGGAAGACGAAACTACCGGGCAACATTAACCAATACTTAACCCTGCCTTAACCGCCTATACCAATATGAAATATTGCTTGTAAGGAAGACAAACTTGCAAAAATACAATACCCGTTTTAAGGTAACTATGTTACATTATTCAGGAATGACCTCCCATCTGAATGGCCTGGTTATGTCAGCGGTCATTTCCGGTATTCCTGCATCATTGATCACCCATACGCTTTTCCGGTCATAGGAAAACATTCTGCAGCCCTTTCCATCCCATTCAAGCCGCCACCGCAATTCGGCTGCATCAACCTGGTCTTTTTTAACTTGTAGGGTTCCCCCATTTGACTGGCTTAGATATTTACCGCTTTTTGCGTTTTTTAATAAATAAAAACCCCGGGTGTCATACCGGATCTCCCATTCCGCAGCCGTTGTTTCAATCGTCAAATCAAACCCTGTCGAACTATCTTTAAGGAAATTTCCTGTACCTCCCTTTTTTAAGAGATAACGGCGTTTATCATCAAATGGCGATACCGGCAGCTCCGGCGACACGGGCCGACCGTTTTTGAGCAGCTGGGCACCTTTGGCGGTTAAGCGCAGATAAAAGTCCGATGTTGCCCCATCATAGGTAAAGAAGTTCGCCTGGACCGGGGGATGCAGATCGATCTTCATAATCTGTGTTCCTTCATTGATCTCGTCAAACATTGCCACAAAGCCACTCTTCAGCCCGAGGTGCGAGGCTTTGATGTATTGTTCCCAAAGATAATTGCCCATTCGCCGCGGTACCGTCTGGGGCGTACCTGCCGGCGGCGGCGGTCCCGCTATATGGGTTCCGGAATTAAATACCGGCATGAAAAGCACATTGTTTTCCCGGCATTTTTGAATATCCCCTTCCCATAAAGTCGTATTTTGAATATCATATCCGGTCTTCGGGTCCCTGATCCGCCTG
The DNA here is from genome assembly GCF_034262375.1 of Mucilaginibacter sabulilitoris. Lineage (NCBI taxonomy): Bacteria > Pseudomonadati > Bacteroidota > Sphingobacteriia > Sphingobacteriales > Sphingobacteriaceae > Mucilaginibacter > Mucilaginibacter sabulilitoris. The sequence continues at coordinate 984,856 of NZ_CP139558.1, read as the reverse complement.
CCGACACTCCACGGTTGAAGTCCTTGCATCCGCATCAACATGGCCTGAAACGCGGGAGTTCCTTCCGCCCTCCAGTTGGGGTCAACTCCGGCTACCAGAGTTGCCTGGTACTTACCGGGACCTAACAGGAAATCAATGACCGGGTTCATGTAATCCGGCTGAGATGCCGGTCTGTTTGGAAAAAATCCCCAGATCAGCAAAACTGGGTTTCCATTTTCATGTAGGTACCTGTTATCTGTAGTTACTCCTCCGTCAACCATTTTTTTCCATTGGTTGACAATAATATCAAATACCTGCTGCCTGGTTAGGTTGGTGCTGATCCCGCTCATGTCCCACATGAATGCCCAGGTACGGCCGGTCGCACGGGCTGCCTTTTGTACATTTCGCATGACCGTAAGTACTGCCGAGCTATCGGATTGTGCCCGCCCGCCCGGAAAATGACCACAAAACTCAGAAAGCCAGATACCATCCAGCTTATATTTTTTCATCCATCGGAAATGGCGCAGCACTGTTTGGTAATTCTGGGCACTGTACAGATATGCTTGTTTGCCGTCCCCATAGCTAAACCCCGGAACAGGGTATTTCTCCTCAGCGGATAGTTCGCTCATATCCGGCCAGGTATCAAAAGCCAATTTCTCAGGCAGTGGTCGTCCGTTAAAAAGATGCGCCCAACCCAGGTTGCCATGTGCATCACCAGGTGTCCGGAACCACCCCTGGTAACCGGCAAGAACCTTATCTTTCATTGTGGTGGCATCAACTGTCTGGGCAATTAACCCGGTAGGATACAATAGGGTAAGTAAAATGCAGCCGCCAAGTAATCTGACGGGGTGTTTGATGATTGAGCGTTTTTTCATGGTCTTGATGTTTTGGCGGAACCGAATTTCTTATTAGGGTGACTGTCCATTATTATCTGCAAGTGGCCACCCTTCATCAGGTCCGCATGCGTCAGGTAGGATTTCGAATAAGGCTTCCCGTTAAATAATATATTTTTGATGAAAATATTTCCAGGTTTATTGTTTCGCGCAGTGATGGTAAAATCTTTTTCTGAAAGATGCAAAGTCGCCTTTTTTATCAGCGGGCTGCCGATCGCATACCGCAGGGAAGCCGGGTAAACCGGATATAGGCCCATAGCTGAAAAAACATACCAGGCCGACATCTGGCCGCAATCTTCGTTCCCGATAATCCCGTCCGGCGAATCCTTGTACATGGTTTCCATTATAAACCGGACTTTTTCAGCTGTTTTCCACTGCTGGCCGACGTAATTATATAAATAAGCGATATGATGACTGGGCTCGTTTCCATGTGCATATTGTCCGATTAATCCCGTCAGGTCGGCTAAGGGGCCTTCTTCCCCGGACTTTAGCTGAAAGAATTCGTCAAGTCGTCTGGTGAAGCGCTGCTCACCGCCTTGTTGCCTGATTAGCCCCGGGATGTCCTGTGGCGCCAGCCACAGGTATTGCCAGGCATTGCCCTCAGCATAAGGGTTGTTTTTACTGGCGAGGGGGTTAAAGTCCTTTATCCAACTGCCGTCAGCCATTTTTCCTTTGAAAAATCCATCTGTCGGATCATAATATAAATGGTAGTTCTCTGATCGTTGTTTATAATACAGGTAGTCATCCATTTTCCCCATTCCTTTTGCCATCAACGCAATACTGCCGTCACCGATTGCATATTCCATAGCTTTCGCCACAGACCGGCTCTCCTTTTCCACAGGGATAGCCCGGAAATTTTTCACGTAAGCCATGCCAAGGGTATCCATGCGGGAAGTGACCTGCAGTGCTTGGTACGCTTTATCGGCATCGAACCCTTTTATTCCCTTTAAATAAGCTTCTGCGATGATCTGGCGACTCGCGATCCCTACCATTGTACCCGTTTCATTTGCCATCAGATGCCAGAGCGGCAACCTCCCCTGTTGATTGGCGATATCGACCAGGGTATTGACCATATCCGCAGTACGTTTTGGCTGAGTAAGAACAAGAAGCGGATTTTCGGCCCGGTAAGTATCCCACGTTGAAAATGCCGTATAAACATCATGTTCGGCATGGTAGATTTTTTTGTCAGCCCCCCGGTAATCGCCGTTATGATCGTTGAACAGCGCGGGGTCGATCATGGTGTGGTACAGGGCAGTATAAAAAACCTTCTGCTGTGCAGTTGTCTGCAAGGTAACTTCTACTTTCCCCAGCTCATGGTTCCATTTCTGTTCAGCTGTTTTAACAATACCTTCAAAATCCCAACCCGGGATTTCGGCTTTAATATTCGCCAGGGCATTCTCGCTGCTCACCGGAGAGATGCCAACTTTAAGTCTAAGGTCCGCAGGCGCCTTATCAAAACTCAATAAGCCTTTGATAAATCTACCCTTACCGGCCGTTCCATCCAACTTTTGCTTATCATCAAAGACCTCCAGTTTCGACCAGGGTTCAGAACTTACCAGTGCAAAAAACAGCATTTGATTTTTTGCCCAGCCTTTGGAAAACCGATAACCCACCAAGGTGGTCGCGCTGAGCTGCCTGACAAAAGTTTCCGTACTACTGTCATTGATACCCTCCTTCAGATCAATGATCACATGTGCTTCTTTACCCTTCGGAAAACGGTAGCGATGAAATCCCACCCGTTCCGTTGCGGTTAGTTCCACATCGATGTTAGAATCATCCAGCTTTACAGCATAGTATCCGGGCCTGGCCTTTTCATTCCTGTGCCTGTAGTGCGCTGCGTAACCGCTCCCTGGAACGGTTTCCAGACCTTTATCAGTTTTTATTGAACCGGTATAAGGCATGAGCAAAACATCTGACAGGTCACCGATGCCGGTTCCGCTTAAATGGGTATGGGAAAAGCCGATCAGCACGCTGTCTCCATAATTGTACCCGGAACACCAGTCCCAGCCTTTATAAAAATTCTCCGGCCCCAGCTGGACTGCACCAAATGGTACGCTGGCGCCAACGAAAACGTGTCCATGACCGCCCGAACCGATATAGGGATCAACATAAGACGTATAAGATTTTAATGATTGCTGCCCACTGGCAAAATTCGACAAACCGAAAATTACCCCGCAGGTGGCCACCATTAATTTTAGATTAAATTTAATTGATCTCATTTTATTCATTTACATCAGGGTTTTTCAATAGCCGATTGCAATGTATTGATGAAATCCGGCTGATTGCTCAAAAGTTTTCCTGAAAACTGCCAATCCGCTTGTGTTTGAACCAGTTTGATAAGCAGATGATTCCAGCCCTGACGCAATTTCAAAGGCGATGAATGTGATTTTACCGGGAGCCGGCTTCCCTTGACCACATTTTGAAGAACGACTGCTCCATTCAACCAGATTTGCGTGATGCCGTTAGTGTTTACTTCCAGGTTGACAGTCGGCAGGTTAGGTTCCAGTAACAGGTCTTCCAGTGAGCGTGGGCTGTCTATCCAGCAGCTCAGGTAAATAACATTGGTTTGGGATCCGGCGGGAGAGCCACCAAAAGTGAACCGGCCCTGGGCATTATAGACCGGCGCCCATTTTCCATTACCTATCGCTGCACCATTTTTCAACACGGCCGCCTTATTAAAATCAACGAGGTTTTTGCTAACGGCTTCACCGGTATTTGCAGCCTCTAATATATCCGAACGCAGGACATGAACCAGCGCTCCTTCCTTTAAAGCGCCGGCAGCGGCATTCTCCTGATTTAAAGGAAGTCCCAGATTGCCCAATATTTTCCGGATTGCAAGCTGGACCTTCAGTAGTCGTGAATCGGTTGGAAAAGTAGTGATCAGCCACTCACCCTGTCCCGACTGCCGGCTTAGCAGTACGAGCCCTTCCGGTTTTTTCTCCCGTTCAGAACGCAGGATCATAGCAGTTTTAGCATATTCCGGCTGCTTATTCCATTTTAGCCAGTCGGTATTACAATCTTCGAGGATAACCTTTGCGCCCTGAACCAGTGGCCCGCCTATGCCATTGACAATCAGCTCTGCCGGACTTTGTTCCGAAAAATAAAAATCGGCGTGCCCCATGCCCGCAACCGCAGTATGAGTGTTTCTGATAAGCAGGGAAGAGGCACTGCGTGGCACCAACGTCATCGGTGCCGGAAGCAACATGTTTAGCTTTGAAAGGCTTTTTGGGTCACCTCCCCATACCAGGATCTTTCCTCCCTGCTTTAGGATCCTCCTGACCTCATTCAGTATTTTTTTACCTGGCGGATTCAGTCCGTCAATTATTAGGAGGTCTTCTTTACCGTTGGCTTGTTGCCCTGTCAGCAGCCCGACGGTAGCTAATTGCTCCGCTAAAATACTTCCCTCACCGCCCATTACACGAAATGTCTTGCTGCGATCCGGCGCCTGAGTGACCTGCTTTAATACTTCCACCTTAGCCCATCTGGAAGGTCCGGGCTTGTCCGCTGAAGCATCCCGAATGGCTTCAAAAAGCGGCCAGGTTCTATACAAGGGGAGCCCGGGATCATAACCAGGATTCAAGGTCGTCGCATAAGGCCCTAAGCGTTCCGGCTGGACACCTTCTACGCCTTCACGATAATTTGAAAAAAATACGCCATCCCCGGGTTGCGGAACTCCGGTGGTGTCGTGCATACCCAGCGCTAATGGCTGTAAACCATACCAGACGAGATTGAACACACTCCGGTATGCAGCCTTTCTTTCACGCTGCGCTGCCAGCGACTGATAGGATGAAACGGCTACTCCTTCCATTCGACCAAGAAAAGATTCATAGGCCCGGCCGCCATTCGTTCCCGCAACCTGTTCAGGAGTACCGTAGTATGCATTTCCGGCCTCTCCTACGCCCCAGGGTTTTGAACTTTTAAGCCCCCGGTCCATCGCATTAAATCCTCCGTAATGGACAATATAAACCGGCAAACGACCCTCCCCATCATCTTCCCCATCCGCAGATATCCATGGTCTCGATGGGTCGAGTTTCCGGCAGGTATCCGCCCAAACACTATAGTGCCTGATCAGTTCGTCCCGCATGCCCGGAGGGTCGTGCATAACGCCACGCACCACAGGCATGATCTCATTCGAAATACTCCACCCGAAGATGGAAGGATGATTCCGGTCACGGAGGACGAGCCCGGCCATATGGTCCTCACTGTCCTTCCAATAAGCCGGATCATCAAGCTTCGGCCCGCCGTCACTTGCCCACATGGCCGACTCATCCAGCACCATCACGCCCATCTCGTCGGCCATGTCGAGATAAAAGCTTGGATACGGCTCCGCATGAAGCCGTACGGCATTCAGGTTTGCAGCTTTCAGTGCCTTAAACCAGGCCCATGCATACCGCCGGGTCATTTGGGGGATACCCATGAAATGCCATGAATCGCCTTTTAACACCATAGGCGATCCGTTCAGCAGGAAATCTTTTCCCGAGAGTTTGGTTTCCCGCCAGCCGAACCTGGTGAATTTCTGATCGACAGCCTTACCGTTTTGGGTGATTTTGACAATAAGGCCGTAAAGATTTGGGGTAGCCGGTGACCATAATCGCAGCTGCCCGGCTACCGGAGCCTCCAGCTCTGCGATAATTTCCGAATAGGCAGGTACGACGACTTCTTTAACCGGCAGCGAAAGGGCAACTTCCCTTTCAAGGATACCATGAGGAACGGGTCCTTCCAGTACATTGTCAGGAGCCAGGTTATGCCATTCATATACATTGCCTCCGACTTTAAAACGGGATGGTTTATCGCTGTTATTCCGGACCGTTACTCTTGCCGATAATTTACCTTCACCGACCTTCGGCCAGATATAAACCTCTTTTACATCAACCATCGGCGTGGCGACTATCTCGACATCCTGCCAGATGCCGGCAATGTGTTGCCCCCAGAACGATCCGGCCTGGTAAGTCCGTCTGCCATGTTCGCCCCGGTGATCGAACAGCGAAGATTTACGGATACCTACTGTAATTTCGTTCTCTCCGCCATAGTTGAGGTCTTTTGAAATATCCAGATCAAACGGAAGAAAGATCTCAAAATGGTGTCCGACCGGTTTGCCATTAACCAGGATTTCGGCATCTCCGGCCACTGCCTCAAAATGTAGTGTCACCTGCTTGCCCTTCCAATTACGCGGCACCTGGAATTTTCGGTATAGCCAGCCCATCTTGACACCTTCCCAGGTTTTAGGGTATGATGGAAAGGTCACGAAATCGCCTGCCTGCCCGTTCTTGTCTGCAAAGCTGTTGACATTCCAGGGCGAGGGAATACGTATCGGAGTTTTATCCAGCCGATCCGCTGTAAAAGCGGGAAGCTCCGGTGCCGGATCTACACCCTCTTTAAAACCTGCGGGTAATTGTACGGGTGCAAATCTCCAGGTTCCGTTCAGGCTGATATTGTCCCGGAAAGGTTTTTCTGCGGTATTCAAAAACTGTGAGGTTGGTGCAAACGGGGCTGTAAATTGCACCTTCTGCTGTCCATAAGAAAGGCAGCCCCATAGGAGAAAGCTGCCTGAGAGCAAATATTTTAATCCTTTCATAGGTTTTATTTTAATTTTTTGATACACCCCATTGCTTATTTGGAGTAGGTCCCATCACCAGCTCCAGCGTTCCGCCTGCGGCCAGTTGTGCATGGGTAAACCAGGTTGAATTTAACGGTTTGCCGTTTAAGCTCGCACGCTGGATATACTTATTGACTACCGAGCAGTTCGGTGCTGATACCGTGAATGTCTTTCCGCCCGGAAGGCTGATCTCCACTTTTGTAAAGACCGGGCTGCCAATGGTATAATCCGGAGTTCCCGGTGAAAACGGGTAAAAGCCCATGGACGAAAAGACCAGGAAGGCTGACATTCCGCCGCCATCCTCATCACCAGGAATGCCGAACACATTGTCTTTGTACCAGAGGTCCATTAAAAGCCGGATGTGCTTTTGTGTCTTCCAGGGCGAAGATGTAAAGTTGTACAGGTAAGGAATGAAAAAGCTCGGCTCATTGCCCATCGAAAATTCTCCCACCAAACCGGTGGCATCCGGGAATTTAGACCAAAATTCATACCTGCTCCTGCCCAATGGTTCCCTGAATAATTGATCAAGTCTGGCCTCAAACTTGGCTTTTCCACCCATCAGCTCCATCAAGCCCGGCACATCATGCTGTACCTGCCAAAGATAGGTCCAACCGTTATTTTCATCATAGTAATCCCTTCCACCGCTGCCGCCGTCAAATTTTGGATCTATATCTATCCAATTACCCTTCCCATCCTTTGGCATGAACATACCGTTGACCGAATTCCAGAGGGTCCGGTAATTTTTCGCCCTTTTTGCAAAAGTCGCGGCGATATTGCCGTCTCCAAGTTCCTGTGCCATCTGTCCAACAGCCCAGTCATCATAACTCGCCCCGAGCGTAACTGCAACTGCCTGACGGCGTTCATGTCCGTCGACCTGCGCCTCTGTCTCTGGCTCGTCTTTGTGTAATGCAGGGAAAAACCCCTTGCTGAAATAAACGTCATCCAGCGCAGTTTTAGGGCCATTCCGCCAGGGCAGCATTGTAGCTTGTGTTGCATTTTTTAGCATCCCTTCAAAACCCTTTTTAAAATCGAAGTTCCGCAAACCTTTACGGTAATCGTCCAGCAACATGATGGAAGAATGAAAGCCGTTCATGCAGGCATGGTCGCCAAAAAGTACCGGAAAAGTCGGCATCCAGCCACTCTGCTCATATTGGCTGACATAGGATGCAAGCATATCTTCCTCCATACGTGGATTAACGATCGCCCGCAGCGGATGCAGCGCCAAATAGGTGTCCCAGGTCCAATCGTCCACGTAAAATGGCCGGTTAGTGGAATGCACCCGTTTATCAAAACCGCTATAGTACCTGCCATCTTCCGTGATATCCACCATTCGTTCGTTACAACGATAATAAGCTGTATAGAAAGCCCGACGCTGCGCTTCCGTGCCACCCTCCACATGAATATTTCCAAGTGTATTTTTCCATTCCGCTTCTCCGGAGAGTTTTAAATCTTCAAATGACCTGCCCGTTAACTCCTCTTTAAAATTGGCCCTCGCCTGGGCAGGACTTATATAAGATACAGCATAACGAAAATCAACTTTTGTCACGTTTTCGGAGTATTCAAGGTATACATGACGGCCTGCCCTGAAAGCAGGCAGCCCTCCGGTGATCTTCCCGGCAGATTCCCCGCCTGGCATACCGCCTTCACTGAATTCACCATAAACATATATCGGTATGTCTCCGTGATACGTTTCCATCCCTTCGAGTACACGGCCGTTGATCAGATTCCAGCTTGCTTTACCCGGGTTATAAAAATCAAGCAGGATTTTTTTTGCCGCGGCGTTTTTTGGAAAAGCAAACTGGTAAAAACCCGTCTTTCTGCCTGCTGTGAAAGCTACATTGATCTCATCGTCGATCAGGTAAGTGGCATAATACCACGGGCGGGTAACTTCAAGTTCATGGTCATACGTCATTTTCCTTTTCCATGAATCCCTCGTCAATGACTGTGTCCAGGGTTTGATAGCGAATACCTGGCCCAGGCGATGTGAAACGATATTTAATGGAAAAGCCGTGATTTGGTCATCGATATAGTCCGAACGGTCCGGATACATCCTGATCATTTGATTGGGTAACTGGACGGTCGGTCGTGTTGGCTGCAACAAAAGGCCGACATTGCCAATTTTCGGGTCGACAAACTGCAGTATCCCGGTACCCGCGTTATTACTGAGGTCCTGCGCGTTAATACTGGACGAGCTCACCGCGACGACGATCACCGTAGAGGTTATCGAAAGCCGTAAAGACAGAAATGATTTTAATAGTTTAAATAACATTTGTTGATAGTAATAATACATATGCCCGGCCATGGCCAGGCATATTTTAATTTAATTTGAAAGCTTGCCGGGTAATATCCATAAAGGTTGTACCGTACTCCTGCGTAGGTTCGATCTGGGTGTCAAACTGGAAATTATTAAAGGAATCCACCAGAATCAGCCGGCTTCCAGAGGCGTTGCGTTTCGCTACATTTGTATAGGTCTTATACCAATCCGCTGACCTGGTAATGCTCAGGTTCGTATTGGTTGGAGCCTGTATCTGGTAATTATAGGCAGCCTGGATACAAGGCACGAACTCCATTTTCTTTTGTCCTGGCGTGAGCCCGCCGGCTGGCCAGGATTCCAGCTGCTGCTTCCAGTATGCCCAGTTTTGATCGACCATTTGTCCAAAGAGGTAGTTCCGGTCCAGGATGCCTTTGTTATCCACCATGTTAGCTTCGTACAGCGCATCGAACGAGTTTTGGTACTTATAGAAGAAATTGTTCGGTGCGGTCCAGTTGTCCTGTTCCCCGATAATATAGGCATCAGCACCCAATGCAGACAGACGCTTTCGTACCTCCGCGAAGAGCGGCTGCATACTCCCGGGATTGGCGGCATCCATATTGGAATTCATGTCCTGGGCTTTGTTGATCAGGAGTACAGGCTTGCCGTTAATTTTCTGATAATTCGGATTGCTCATGAAATTGCCGACAGCCTCCATATCTGCGTAAAAACCGGCCAGTTTTGCGGCATTTGCCTCAATGGGGGTACCGCGTGGATTACCGTTCGCATCATTATTGCCGGTAAGCGTAACACCATAATTTGTTGCTGTAAACTGAAACTGGATGGCAAAATGCATTTTGGAAACATTGGGAGCTGTTAGGAAGGAATGCAGCATCGTCGTGTCCGTCTTAAAATTTGCTGCCTCAAAAGTTTTCGAACGGATCGTAAAGATAAAGTAATCGATCTTTGCAGCGGCCGCTTCCTCGATGTGCATCTGGATGGTGGCCGCCGGAATACCAGTCGTCGTACTGGATATATATTTGCCAGCTAATGGCGTATACTTTACGTTGGCATTAAAAGCGGCAGTATTTACATAATAAAATGCACCAACCGTATAATCGGCCTTAACCGGTACTTCCGGTATCTTATAGTTTAAAAAGTAATCGTCGATAGATGGCCCCTGCTTTTTACACGCGGTAAAAAGGAGCAGGAAGCAGGCCGAAAGGCATATATTAATTCTTGAGATTTTTTTCATGTTTTTAATTTTTAATAAACACCATTGGTCACAAAACTGACATTCGCCTTGGTCAGATCCTCTACGTTTGGACCATACCATTTTTGCAACATGGAATAATCCAGGATAACGGTGAAAGGCAGGTTTGTCCAGTCCAGATGTGTATATGTTTTGGCAAAATTCAATTGGGTACTTGCATAATCTTTCTGCCCCTGAAGGAGTTGAACCGCCTGCTGGTAGTCTGAAGGATTGGTGGCTTTTTCGCCTGAATTGTAAATATACCGGTCCGGCAGATCGCCGAATAATGGATTGATTTCTACACCCGTGGCGGCGTTCGTGTGCGGTGGCGGAACAACAAAGCGGGTCCTTCGCATCAGTGCCCAGGTATCAAATCCATTATCAGGGTACCCGCTTAACCACTGCTGTACAAATATCTTCGTGAAATTATCCGCCGGTATATTTGCGTTGGTAATATTTACCACATAGTTGAAGCCCCGGGCTGAGGTACCCCATTTGATACCGTCTTGTGCCTGGTAAGCCGCAGCCTGTGCAGGGGTTAATCCCCAGAAGGTGAAATTGGCATTAATACCGGCATAATAATATTGGTCAGCGGTTTTTTTACCGCCATAACCCAGCAATGCAGCTTCCGCTTCCATGAATAATACATCCTGATAGGTCATGAAATAGAAAGGTTTATCTGGGGCAACGATATTGATCCCCGATGTCGATGTAACCGGCGTACCATTGGTTCCCGGCAGGACACTAAAACTGTTGGGATAGTTAGCACCGTTCCAGGTATTGAAAGCCAGGCCCCAGCTTGGTAGAACTTTTTGCGCCTTTGGAGCCCCGGCATAAGGAACAGCATAGGTAACGATATGATGCAGGTTGTCGTTAGTACTCAAAAGCGTATCCTTGATACTGTAACCGACCGTTGCTTTATTGAAATAAGCCGCCATTCTCGGGTCTTTATAAGAACGGAAATATAACTGCGCATAATCACTCATAACCGGATAAGTGGTGATGCCGGGATTACTTTTAACGTATTTTAAATAATACTGTGATTGGCTGCCGTCCGCCGACCCGTAAGATAGTTTCGGATCATCGGCTTCGCTTTGAAGCAACGTCCCTTCATCTGCCATGACCTCTTTGATCGCGGCCACTGCCACATCAGGAAGGTTTTTCTGGCATCGCAAGGCGATACGCAGACGCAAGCTGTTTGCAAATCTTAACCATTTGGTCAGGTCACCGCCATAAATATAATCTGTCGTGAGCTTGTCACCGGTCGGGTTATTAGCCAGGGTCGCCGCCGCATCCTTCAGTTTGCTCAGCAGGGATGTGTAGATGGAATTTTCATCATCATACTTGATACCTGGTGTAATCTTCCCAGCCTGTGTATAGGGAACAGGCCCGTAAGTACCGACCAATACGGAATACAAATAACATTCCCAGATATTGGCAATGGCCATGCGGTTCACGTATTTCGGGTTATCCCCGTAGATTTTACGCAGCTGACGGATATTGTTTGCTCCGGTCATGTAAAAATCGTTCCATAGGCCGTCATCGCTGGCCTGGTAGCGGCCGATGTTAGCGGGCTCGATAATATGGGCATACTCCCAAAAAGCGTAAATATTCTCCTGCTCCATACGGTCCGCAGTGGTCTTGAATACTTGTGTCATAACCGGCTCCATATCCGGTAAAGCAAGCTTGGTCGGGTCTGTATTGATTTTCTCAAAGCCTTTCTTGCAGGCACTTAAACCGGCAATGGACAGGAGAACTATATATATTGTCTTTTTCATATGATTAGAATGAGAATTTAAGATCAGCACCATAGAACGCATATGGCAGGGAACCGCCCAGTTCGAAACCCTGGGCATTGCCTGAAGAGTTAGCGGATTCCGGATCTATGCCACGTGGTGTGTGCTGTAATATCGTCCAAAGATTTCTGCCCACTAGGGAAACATGAGCTGATTTAATGAAAGTACCACCAAGAAGACTCTTGGGTAGTGTATAACCGATGATCACCTGTGAAAGCTTGATAAATGAATCATCAAAGATCATCAGGCTGTTGATATGGTTCCACCTGGCGTAATAAGCGGCGGGCTGCAAAAACTGTGAATTTGGTTTTGATTTATCTGCGATCAGATTTCCATTGGCGTCATAAACGATCTTGCCACTGGCATCAACAAGGGGGTAGTAGCCCTCAAAGCGGGTACCTTTACTACGACCGCCATCAGGGTAGGCATAGCCATAAGCTGAAGTCTGGTTTTTAGTGATCGGGTTTCCGGCCTCACCTAAAATAACATTGGAGTATTCATAGGTATCCCGGTTTTCCAGGGTTTGATTCGTCACGCCGTTTATATCTGCCCGCCAGTAGGTACCGGAAAAGATCTGGCCGCCAAAGCGTGCGTTCAGAAGAAAACTGAAATCAAATTGTTTATAGGTAAATGTAGAGCCGAACGAGGTTAACATTTTGGGCTGGTAATTCCCCAGGTATGCCTGGTTGCTGCCCGTGGTCGTAAATGGCAGGTTAGAAATATAAGGGTAACCGCTGCTTGGGTCTATGATCGTGTTGCCTTCCGCGTCGTGGGCGTTATCCTCGCCTCGCATCACACCAATCGGCTGACCAACTTCGGCATACAGACTGGTTAATAACACCCCGCCAATTTTTGCCTGGGTCAGACCATCAGCTAGTGAGATTACCTTATTCCGGTTCAATGCGAAATTTGTTTGAACCCTCCAGCTGAAGTTCTTGTTCTGGATCGCTGTCGCGTTTAACGATACTTCCACGCCTTTATTTAATACGCTTCCGGCGTTGATCACCCGGTTTGAATAGCCGCTGGCAGTTGATGTTCCGATTTGCAGGATCTGATTAGTGGTTGTTTTCCGGTAAACAGAGGCATCCAGTGAAATACGGTTCTTCAAGAATTGCAATTCGGTACCCAGTTCGATCGAGGTGGATTTCTCCGGCTTCAGGTCCTGGTTCTTCAGCAACTGGTCGAACGAAACGAGCGGGCTACCATTAAATGCACCATTATAACCGAACAAAGACGTAAGGTTATAAGGGCTGGTATCATTCCCTACCGTAGCGATTGACGCCCTAACTTTACCAAAGCTCAGAATGTTTTGCGGAATGTGGAACAACTCTGTAAATACAAAGCTGGTACTGGCCGACGGATAAAAGAACGAACCGTTGGCAAGGGGAAGGGTCGATGACCAGTCATTTCGTCCCGTAAGGTCGAGGTATACGAAATTCTTATATCCGATGGAGGCCGTACCAAAAACTGAATAGATCTTTGAACGCAGCGGTCTTTCAGTAGAGGTAACCAGTCCGCCATTATTCGCCAGACTGATCTCATCGATCGTAGAATGGCCCAATAATGTAGTTATTTGTGATGTAATCGTATTATTATTGAGCAGCCTGATATTGCCGCCTAAATTTCCAAGTAGTGAAAAGTTTTTTAATTGCTTATTATAAAGGAACAGTCCTTCGTAATTATAATTGGCGTTATTGATCAGGGAGGTTGTATAACGGCCGTCTTTTCCGTTGCCGTTGGAGGCCGCTCCCTTCTGCAGCAGGATCTGACGGTCACCCCAGTTCATATTGGTAGAAGCCTGCCCACGGAACTGCAACCCTGGAAGGAGTTTAAGCGTGGCTGTGATACCGCCGATGATGGTATTGTTGCGGTCACGGTTCGCATTTTCATGAATCAGCCAGTAAGGATTTTCCAGCCCGATATTTCCAGCAACAAATTCATTCCCCGCAGCATCTTTCCATGGTATAAAATCATCCGGCCCAACGCTTCGTGGTAGATAAAAAAAAGTATTCATCGGATTAGAGGCATCATCATTCCGGGCTATACGATTATTGACTGTTGCACGCTGATATTGAAGGCGTGCATCGATCTTTAAAAAAGAAGTGAAATCTTTGCTGCCATTGAAGGCAATATTATTTCGTGTCTGCAGGTTCTGAAGCTCCATCACATCATTGCCATCGGTACGTGTGTAGGAAAATCTGTAGGAGGACAGTAATCCCGGCCCGCCTTTTGGGTTGGCTGTTTCTGTGGCGTTACTGATTGAAAAATTCTGCGTCAGCGTATAGGCTTTTTGATATAATGAAGTAATGTTATCCGGGTGCGGTGAATAGGTGATCGGGGCGCCAGAAAAACTTGCGTAGGGCTGGCCGAGAAGCGGTCCGCCCCAGCTTCTTTGATTACTACCCTCCTGGATAACACCAAATCCGTTGTTATTGCGGGTACCACCAATGGAACTGTTGGTCCCCTCCCCATATATGTTCTGAAATTCCGGGAACTGCAGGATCTGTCCCTGCATAAAGTTTTCATTCACGGAGATGCCGACACCCGCGTTTTTTTTACCTTTTTTTGTAGTTACAAGTAACGCCCCGTTGGCAGCCCTCGAACCGTAAAGTGCGGCGGCATTCGGGCCTTTAAGTACTTCGATACTTTCGATATCATCAGGGTTCAGCACCTGGGCTCCGTTACCGTAATCGATTTGGTTCGGATTTCCGTTGCCGTTTTGCCCGTCATAGTTGTCGATCGGTACGCCATCTACCACCCATAAGGGTTGATTATCGCCTGAAATAGAACCCGGTCCACGCAATACTAATCGCGTTGAACCGGTTTGCTGGCCGCTTGTGGTAAGCTGTAAGCCTGCTACCTTTCCGGCCAAAAGGTCGGTAATGTTTGTCGCCCGGGCCTGGGTCATTTCGTCGACATTCACACTTTGCTGCGACACACCTAAAGATGCTTTCGACCGCGAAATGTTAAGAGCAGTGATCACGACTTCTGACAAACCTGAAGCTACAGGTTCCATTTTAACATCCACAGTGGTTTTTCCGGAAATATCAACCTCCATAGGTTGGTATCCGATAAAGGAAAATGTTAGCAGGTTCCCGGCCTCTGTTCCCGCATTCAGGGAATAAGTTCCGTCCTGTGCGGTTGCGCCGCGCCGTTGTGTGTTCTTTAGTGTTACAGTCACTCCGGGCATGGGTTGACCGGTCTCGTCAGTGACCCTGCCTTTGATAATGCGGCTTTGCGCAAATAATTGACAGGAAAAACACGTTAAGAGGAGCAATAATAAAAGTCTTCTCATAATGTAGGGTTTAAAAATTGGTTTATAGAAAATTCCAACCCGAAATAACCGCGGGACATTAACCGGTCATTAAGGAAACATTAACAGCGGGGCAGACATTGAATTTTTTATTTTCTTCCGCGGATTTCAAGCATGTTTAAAAAGTAATTGCGGCATCATAGCCATTTGTCCATTGAAATATGCTTTGTTAATCATTACTTTTGAGCAATAAACCTAATGTTCGAATGGAGCAGCCTTATGGCAGCTAATTTCTTCATGCCTGAATTGACTGCTTATTGATGGATCGTTACGTTGTAAGGATAATTTTTCTACTTATCTGGCTATGCGCTCAAGCATCTGGACAAAAATGCCTTGCGCAGGAGTCTTACGGCCTGGGTTTTAACAGTCACGAAGCCATAACCGATCAGCGGACTTCACTCGATCTTTTCCCGAATTCTTCCTTCCGTACCGGTAAAAGTTTTGAGATGTCCTTTGAATTGAGCTTTCTGCCAAATAAGGTGGATTATTTCGGCTACATATTCCGGATCATTGAGAACGGAAACAGGAATTTTGACCTTGTTTATAATAACAGGGACGTTGCCGATAAAAATAGCAGGAATCATTTTAAACTTGTTATCGGCGATATCTATTCAAATATTGATTTTGAAGTTACCCCCAATCAGTTGTTTTATCAATGGAACCGTATCCAGCTACGTTTTGATTACGAAAGGAAAGAGGTTACATTGCTAGTTAACGGACATTCTTTCAGACAACCCAATACCACTTTTAAGCCGGAAAATACCTACCGCATTATTTTCGGGATCAGCAAGGAACCTCAATTTAAGGCAAGCGACTGTTCTGCTTTCAAGATACGTAACGTAAAACTAAATACAGGTAACCACATCAGGTTTCATTGGCCGCTGGACGAGGCGAAAGGAACGATAGCAAGGGAAACGGTAGAAGGCTCGGACGGAGCTGTTGCCAATCCGGTTTGGATGGAGTCTGAGCATGCCATATGGCGTTCCGAAGGCGGGCTTCATGTTAAAGGAGTGTCGACAGCAACCTTTAATCCAATAGATGAAAACATATATGTCGTTGGAAAAGATACGTTGTGGTCAATTGCCGGCAGAGGCTTTGTCCAAACCGCTACCGGCTACGAAGGCCAGGAGTTCAATCTCCTACCCAGCAACGAAACCATTTATAATCCTTTCAATCATAAACTATACAATTATTACGTCGACCACATCAACAAGAAACTTTCCGTTTTCGATAGCGCGGCTAAAGAATGGCAGCCCAACCCGGCTTTTCAGCCGGCAATTGATTACTGGCAAACCAACAGCTTTTTTTGTAAAAGCGATTCCTCCCTGTATGTGGTAGGAGGCTACGGGAGGATGACGTATAAGAACACGGTATTCCGATACGATCTGGCCTCGGCCGGCTGGGAAACGTTGAAGACGACGGGATATTATTTTTGTCCGAGATATTTAGCCGCTTGCGGAACGACTGACCAAGGTAATACAGCTTATCTGATCGGGGGCTACGGCAGCCGCACCGGTGAACAAATGCTGAATGCCAGAAATTATTATGATCTGGTGCGGTTTGATGTACGCACTCGGAAATTTAAGAAAATATATGATCTGAAGGTTGATGGAGAGGACTTTGTATTCGCCAACACCATGGTGCTCGACGAATCCACGCGCACATTTTATGCTCTTGTGTTCTCCAATCAAAAATTCAATTCGGAACTAAAACTCCTTCATGGCTCACTAGATAAGCCTTCCTATGAAATTATCGGAAACGCGATACCTTTCAGTTTTCACGATACACATTCATTTGCAAAGCTTTATTTTAATAAAACCAGCCGTCAGCTCGTTGCCGTGACGATGATCCGTCCGATGGACCATGACCAGGACAGTTATTATCATTTCTACAGTCTGCTATGCCCGCCAAGAAACCTCCGGCCGGCAAAAATCACAGGACCAAGCCTGGACTCGTCGGGTATTTTGTTGTGGGCAGGTGGTGCCTTGAGTTTGTTTGTAATACTTATCGCTTTCCTGAGGGCCAGAAAGTATTTGGCATCGCCCCAAAAGGTTGAAGCCGGAGACAACCAGCCGCTTAAGGAGGCCGAGAAAGTACAAGTGGAGGAATTACCGGCCCAGCCAATTTTACAGGATAACCGCCCGGCAGTCTATTTATTCGGCAGTCTTACCATAATCAATAAGGACGGCGAAGATATTATCGGGCAATTTACCTCCCTTGTCCGTGAACTTTTTCTGGTCATACTCATTTATAGCCTTAAATCAAGCCGCGGCATCACCCCGGAGAAATTACTTGAATTACTGTGGCCGGATAAAAGCGAGGATAGCGCCCGCAATAATCGCGCGGCAAACCTTTCCAAATTAAGAGCCGTTCTCCATCAATTGCAAGGGATTAAACTTTCTAAAGATACCCTAAACTGGCGTTTAGAGATCGATCACGATGTCATCCGCATCGATTTTTGGGAATATCTGCAGATCATCAGCCGCAGACGCAACCTAAATGACGTTGACATCCAAAAACTGATCGATATCACCTCACGGGGCGGATTTATTGCCGGCGTTGACTATCACTGGTTGGAGCAAACCAAAACTGACATCGCGAATGAAGCGATCGATGTTTATTTGGCCAATCTGAACCGGATCAAACCTGAAGAACAGCCGGAGCTTACCATCAAGCTGGCCAACGCCATTTTTGTTTTTGATATCCTGAATGAAGATGCGATGATTGCCAAATGCCGGGCATTATATGCGCTTGGCAAACATTCGTTAGCCAGGTCAACTTATGAAACATTCAACAAGGAATTCAAAGAATGGTATGGAGAAGGTTTCAAATCTGATTTCAATGCCATTGTCAGCAGCCTCACCTCCACACGCTAAATTAACGGCTGGCATGCTGATGCCTGAGTGACAGAAAATCGTTCCATTATTTTCGTTTTAATTTATTGGTTAATGAATGGTTAATCTTTGATTAATCCTATGCCGTTTTTTTGCTTATAACCAATTATCCGCGCCGCTGGATTTAGTTTTTTTAATGAAAATTATGCCAACAGAGATGACCTGCTGTGCAACCACCGCGGAAGTTACCGGAATGACCAAACAAAACCACAGCATATGAAAAAAACGATTACCTCTTCAACCTGCAGCAGCTCGAAACTGCTGCTCACCTCCATGTTAATCCTGTTGGGTCTCCGGGTAATGGGTCAGGGTGCGACGACACCATTCAGGTCTACCGAAGCCGAAGCTGGCAGTCTCGCCGGAGGGGCAACGGTGCGAACCATGTCTATCCTCCCCAGCCAACCCACGCCGGAGCTGGAGGCTTCCGGCCGTACGTTCGTAGAGCTTAACGCCGCCGATCAATCGGTCAGTTGGGTAAATAATACGGGTATCACCGCCAATACCATGGTAGTGCGGGCTTCAGTCCCTGATACACCCACCGGAGGCGGAGCCGATTATACGCTTGACCTTTATATTGACGGCTTTTTCAGGCAAACAGTTAAATTTACTTCAAGATACAGCTGGCAATATGGTACAGTCACGGACTGGGCAGATAACAATCCGGCCCATGGCACCCCACATCGATATTGGGACGAATCCCGGTTTTGGATAACAGGTTCACCAATCGCGCCGGGAAGCACCATTATGTTTAAAAAAGGGGCAACAAATACGGCGGCATTTTATTACCTCGATATTTTTGATCTCGAAAATGTCGGGCCGGCGTTAACTCAACCGGCTAATACCTTATCCATTACCAGCTATGGTGCGGTTTCAGGCGATGGCAATGATGATACCAAAGCGATCAAGGATTGTATCGCCGCCTGCCAAAGCAGTCACCAGGGAATGTGGATACCGGTTGGTTCTTTTGAAACGGATACGGCGGTGGATGCCTCCAACATTACCATCAGCGGTGCCGGAATGTGGTATACCACGTTGGTAAGAACGATTGGCAAGCGGATCAAATGGTCACTGACCAATTGTACACTGAGGGACCTGTACGTATTCGGCGCAGAGACCGCACGCGACCTCGCACACGGGCATGACTATGGTTTCACAATTCAAGGCTCCGGCGGCTGGCTTGTCGAGCGGGTATGG
Organism: Mucilaginibacter sabulilitoris; assembly: GCF_034262375.1. Taxonomy (NCBI): domain Bacteria; kingdom Pseudomonadati; phylum Bacteroidota; class Sphingobacteriia; order Sphingobacteriales; family Sphingobacteriaceae; genus Mucilaginibacter; species Mucilaginibacter sabulilitoris. Next base: position 965,688 of record NZ_CP139558.1, on the reverse strand, counting down.
CTGCATAATGTCGGCGCCGGATTTTGGTGCAGCGGGACTGATGGCACGATTCAGAATTGCCGATGTTCCAATGACTGGGCGGACGGAATTAATCTGAATAATGGCTCATCCGTCCAGGCCAATAATGCCGGGTTGAGGCTGACCGCACAAAATAACTATGTACGCGGGTGTACTGATGACGGCATCGCCATTAATGCCCAAAACGGAGGCGGGACTACATATAATATGGTGGATACCAAGGTGTTGAATAATTCCTCTGTGGCCATAATTTATGCGAACGGCATCCGCGTCGCGGGCGGCAGGAATTCACTGATTCAGGATAACTATGTTTCAGACCCCGCCGACCTTTCCGGCGTCGTGCTCGGAACATTTGGAACGTCGGGTAATCCTTGTGAGTCCGTTACCGTGAAAAACAACTATTTTATCCGTTGCGGGGGCTACCGGAGTACGGTCCAGGGTTCCATCTATGTAAATAGCGGCGGCACAGCCACCGTGCAGGATAACATGGTGGTCGATGCCAGCACCCGCGCAGTTTATATTAATAATTTTAACGTGACCTGTACCGGCAATGTCATCGTCCATCCCGCCCTGAATGCCTTTTATATCAAATCAGGCGCGGTAGGTACCGCCAACATCAGCTATAACACCGCTGTGAACATGAACGCGGGGCAGCTGCCGTTTAAAAACGACGGAACGGCAACGTTTACCACACCCATTGTTATCGGGAACAGCTGGCAGCAAACGGCAACCGAGGTTTCGTTTTATCAAAACACCAACTATGGCGGAACGGCCGGACAGGAGTTACCGGACGGAAATTATACGCAGTCGCTTCTGGCAACCAAAGGCGTAAGTAACGATTGGGCTTCATCCGCGCGTGTCCCGGCGGGAAAAAAGATAATCATGTATTCCGGAGACAACTACACAGGGACATCCTGGACACTGACCTATGATACGCCAAACTTCTCACGGCTTAGCCCCAGTGCCGACGAGCAAATGTCCTCGTGCCAGGTTATGACGGATGGATCATCCCCGCTCGCATTTGCACAACCAACATCGCTGGCTACGGAGCCGAATCAGCCCGGGGAGGTGATCAAAGTTTATCCAAATCCGGCAACGACAATTATCAAGGTAAGTAACATTAAGGACAAAACAAGGATACGCATCACTAACTGGCAAGGCAGGTTGCAGATCGATACGGTATCAGGGCCTGATATTGATGTGAGTTCATTAAAGCCGGGATTGTATATACTGAGTGCCGGCACTAATAAGGCGGTTAAGTTTTTAAAAAATTAAACCAAATGCAGCAAACGGAGCTTTACCGTTTGCTGCTTTATTTATAGTTAAGATAAGATCATCTCGATGGTCAATAACTCTTCAGATGAAAATTGAAGATTTCGAAGACATCGCAAAGAATCCTGCAGCTGATCAGGCCTGCTGGCCCCGATCAGCACCGAGGTAACCCGCCTGTCCTTGAGCAGCCAGACTAAGGCCATTTGAGCAAGGGTCTGTCCCCTGTACTCCGCCAGGTCATTTAGTTTTTTGATCTGCTTCAGGCGTTCTTCTGTTACCTGATCTTGCTGCAAAAAACCGCTGGGTTTTGCAGCGCGGCTATCCGCCGGTATACCTTTAAGATATTTGTTCGTCAACAAGCCCTGGGCAAGGGGCGAAAAGGGGATGCAGCCGACGCCGGATGTCTCCAAAACATCCAGTAAATTCTGCTCTACCCACCTTTCAAACATGGAATATTTAGGCTGATGGATAAGGCAGGGTGTGCCCAGGAATTTCAATATTTCAATCGCTTTCGCTGCCTGGTCAGCAGGATAATTTGAAATACCCGCATACAGCGCCTTCCCCTGCCGAACAAGGTGATCAAGTGCTGCCATGCTCTCTTCCAATGGAGTTTCGGGATCCGGCCGATGATGGTAAAAAATATCTACATAGTCCAGGCGCATACGCTTTAAGCTTTGGTCTAAACTGGATATTAGATATTTTCTCGAACCCCAATCACCATAAGGACCGCCCCACATGGTATAGCCAGCCTTGCTGCTGATAATCAGCTCATCACGGTAACTCCGAAGATCTTCCTGAAGGATTTTTCCAAAATTGGTTTCCGCACTGCCCGCAGGAGGGCCGTAATTATTGGCAAGATCAAAGTGGGTGATTCCGCTATCAAATGCCAAACGAAGGATAGACCGGAAATTTTCCTCGGTATCTACACCTCCGAAATTATGCCAAAGGCCCAGTGATAAAGCAGGCAGCTTGATGCCGCTGTGACCGCAGCGGCGGTATTGCATATCCTGGTAGCGGACTGTTGATGGTAGATAGTTCATATAATGGTTTAAATAGTGATTAATGAGGGTCGCGATTTTACTTAAAGGTAGGCTTTCAGCTTTTCGGCCAGAATTCGCCCTACCTTTTCCTGCCCGGCTACGCTGGGATGGGCAGTGTCATTATAATCGCTTGTTTTAGGAGCGATCCACCCGCTCGTTTCCAGAAAATACACATCTAGGTCGCCTGCGTGGTTAATCTCAGCCACCGCCTCCAGGGTAGGTTTGGTTTTGATGCCCAGAAAAGTTTGAAGAGCAATAATCCTGGCCTTAGGATAATTCGCGCGGACGCCTTTGATTAAACTGATATAGGAATGCCTGAAAGCGGAATCCGGTACCTTGTTGTTGTTGTCGTTGGTACCGAGGTTTATAAGAACAATATCGGCTGTGTAATTCCGAAAATCCCAGGCAGCGGCATCCGGATACTTAAGCGACCGGGATTTGAAATACTGTGATTCCATCCCATTACCCTTGACCCTGCCATAACCGTCGATTAGGTTGATCCCCGGATACGCGATCTGTGTATGTTCGGCGCCAAGGATTTCCGCTGCGACCCAGCCATAATCTGAAACATTTGCCTGGTCATCTGTGTAACCTGAAGTGATCGAGTCGCCAATGTATTCCACGACGATCTTAGATACCACTGGTTTCGTAGTTCTTGCATGAGTAGGCAAGATAAACCCCCTGAAATCAAACAGGTAATCATAATCTTTTCCCTGTGCAACAGTAAGTGTATGCCAACCGCCATGCGATGGTATGTCCCTAAAAGTCACTGTATCTTTCGCATTCTTATAACTGATCCAGGGACCATCGTCGATCCGGGCAAAAAAATTGGTTGGATGCCCTATCCGCATGCTGATCATTCTGCCCGAAAAACGCACCCTGACATAAGCACCACCCCAATAACTGGTATACCGATTTCTGTCTGAAAAGTCCCAGCGTCCAATAAATTTCAAGTTGGGATCCCCAAGCGAACCGGGTTTTGCGTCCGCGTGTTTTAAAACCGGACTCCAGGCTGCGGGCTTTTGCACAGGTTTGCTTAAGCGGCAGCTGCTACCTGAAATGAGCAGGGTCAGTAAGATAGAGAGCATGAATTTCATAATACAAAACAAAGCTTTTGGCTTAACCCAACATTAAAAAATCCTTAATAGCATACTGTTGACGAGAAAAAACTGACCGACCGCACCCATCAGCGTGCTTTCAGAGTAAAATTTGATCTCTATTATTCTACCGTTAATAACTGGTTAATCACTTGCACTAATTTTATCCAACTCCAGCGTATTCCCGCCGGGAAAGTTGAACCAACATAAATAAATTACTGAATGAAGCTAATTGTAAAGATTTTACAGATCACCGTAATAATTACCTTAACCGCCTTCGGCACGAACCTCGTTTTTGCCCAAAACAAATTCCTTAAGTCCTTTCAGCACCCTGGAATGATGCAAAGCAAAACAGATCTGGAAACGATGAAGGCCAATATTAATGCAGGCAAACAGCCCTGGAAAGCCGCATTTGAAAAATTGAAAGCAGCCACCCCTCTGGATTATAAGACTAAGGCGGTTGCCCATTTATCACAGGGTGCTTATGGAACGGACGATCGGGGAGGAAAGGAATTGTTAAGATCAGCAGGAATCGCTTATGATGCTGCGCTGCTTTGGTATATCACCGGCGACAAGCGATACGCAAACGAATCCGTTGCCATCCTTAATGCCTGGTCAGCGAAGCTTTGGGACTTCGACGGCAATAACGCAAAGCTTCTGGCTGGCCTCTCCGGGCATTATTTATTGAATGCAGCAGAGGTTATCAGATATTCGAATGCGGATTGGAAGCCTTTGGAGGTCGATCAGTTTAAGCGTTTCATGCTATCCGTTTATTATCCACTGATCAAAGATTTCTTTCCCGAGGCCAATGGTAACTGGGACGCTTCCATGATCAACACCATGCTCTGTATCGGGATTTTTTGCGACAACCATGAAATCTTCGACCGCGCCGTGTCAAAATACATCTACGGGAACGGCAACGGTGGGATTGTTAAATATATCTATCCCGGCGGACAGATTCAGGAGGCGACCCGCGATTGGGGACATGTACAGTTAGGCCTTGGTGAATTCGCCAAGGCGGCACAAACAGCCTGGACGCAAGGGGTCGACTTGTTCAGCATTGCCGGTAACCGCTTAGCCCTCGGATTTGAATATGCTTCGAAATTCCTGCTGAATGAAGACGTGCCGGTTTATGGCGTCATCTCCGGCCGGGAACGTGGCGGCCTGAGAGATATTTACGAAACCATTTATAATTTCTATCACTTTCAGAAAAATCTGGACATGCCTTACACCCGCCGCATCGTTGAACGCACCCGTACCGAAAGTACAAGTGCCCTGCTCGTGTCACTGCGCAATGATTTAATCGAGCCGGGCACACTGACCCGTCTTCCCGAACCGGGTATGGGGGCACTCCTGGCAGGTGCTACTACAGACACTGGTAAATCCTATCCATCAAATGCCGTATTGATCCGGCCGGGCGAATCTATTCAAGCAGCACTCGACCATTGCTCCGATGGCGCAACTATCGTCCTCTTAAAGGGGGTGCATACGCTGGCAAGTCCACTACAACTTCCTTCCAATGTTTCCATAATTGGAAGTGGCCGGCAATCCATTCTCTTCCTATCCCCAAATTTGAAAGATGCGGCCATTATTAACCGGTCGCCGGATATGCACAACGTCAGTCTCACAAATTTCCTCATTGAAGGCGGGCTAAACGTCACAGAAAGCGAAGACCCCAATAATAATCGCAGGCTTCGGTCTTACCAGCATGCCGCACCAAGGGCAGGTATATTGTTTCGTGGTCAAAGTGACAGCATAATGAACAATATCAGGTTGGTTCAGCTAACTGTTCAGAATTGCACGCAAAACGGTGTATATATCGCAGGAGCAAATAAGGTAGATATCCAAAGCTGTGATTTGAGCGACAACGGTTCCAGTGTGGCGCCAGGGCCGGGACTGCAGCACAATCTTTATCTGAAACATGTAACAAATGTGAAAGTCGGTCTATGCCGCCTCGATACCTCCCCATTCGGAAATGGCCTCCAACTGAGTGAGTCCTCCCACGCGGAAATTTGGGGAAATGAAACCGCCCGCAACAAAAAAAACGGTATTTATATCTCAGGAACGTCTGACTTGCTAATTCGACAAAACCAAATGGAAGGGAATGATGCAAATGGCTTATTGGCCGAAAACGCCCGAGGCCTAACAGTTAACAAAAATACCAGCCGAAATAATGGCGAAAAAGGATTATCCTTAGTAAAAACATCCGCAAATTCTCCGGGCAATATTATTGTCGATAACGGAAAATAATAGGCCTTTGAACCTGAAAAATAACTGACTTCCCACCGATGGGAATACGTTTCTTTCGAAAATCTTTCGGTTTTTTGTAAGGAACCGGCTCATTTTCCGACCAAGTGAGAAAACACAACTATGGAAAATTTAAAGATCCTTTCAAGAGATGAAGTATCCCCAAAGAACCAGGGATTGTATGACAAAATGAAAAAACAAATGGGTATGGTACCAAATCTCTATACCGTACTGGCTAATTCTGAAAACGCGCTGGAAACCTACCTTAACCTCGAAAATGCGCCAACGTCGCTTTCGGGGAAAGAGGTGGAAGTGGTTAATCTTGTCGTTAGTGAGATCAATAGCTGCGTTTATTGTACAAGCGCCCATACTGTGATCGCGAAGGGAACAGGTTTTTCCGACAGCGATATCATCGCATATCGTAGCGGGAATAAAGGGTCCGATGCTAAACTGGATGTTTTAGCAAAGGTAACGCGGGCTTTGACCGAACAACGCGGGCATATTGACGAGTCGTTATTAGATGAATTCTTCAGCAGCGGTTATACAAATGAAAACCTGGTGGACGCTATTATGCTTATCGGCGACCGGACCATCAGCAATATTCTCCATGCCGTTTCTAAGGTCGCAGTGGACTTTCCGTTAGCTGTCAAGCTGGAAAAGGCTTAAGTCAATTTCGAACTCAATGGTCAGGTACCTTATGCCTGACCATTTTTTTATGAAACTACCAATCTATAAAACCAAGTAAGTGAATGTGGACTAAAAAAGATATACCAGACCAAACGGGAAAAATAGCAATTGTAACGGGTGCAAATACGGGAATAGGATTCGAGACAGCACGTGCTTTATTTGAAAAAGGTGCACATGTAATTATCGCTTCCCGTGACGCTGAAAAGGGCCTGGATGCCATCAAACGGCTAAAATCAGCGGGGGTACACGGAGAGCTTGAATTAGGGATTCTAAATCTGGCGTGCCTCGAAGATATCAAAACGTTCGCCGAAGTATTTAAAAAGAGCCATCAGAAGTTAGACCTCCTGATTAACAATGCCGGAGTAATGAAACCACCTGCAGGAAAGTCAGAGGATGGGTTTGAACTACAGTTTGGGGTCAATTTCATTGGCCATTTCGCCCTTACCGCACATTTATATGACCTTCTTCAACACACCAAGGGCGCACGTGTAGTGACCGTAAGTAGCGGAGCAAGCAGGTTCATTGAACAGATCGACTATGATAATCTGAAACTCGAAAAACCATATGACGACTTCCGCGAGTACTCGACCAGTAAATTAGCTAATCTTTATTTTGCAAATGAACTGAACCGGCGTGCTGCCGGGACAATAACGTCCATTGCGGCGCATCCGGGCGTGGTATATACGGAACTGACAAGGCATATTCCTGATAATGAGCTGGAGGTGGCATTTGCCAGGTTCCCAACAGTTATGCAGCCTTGGCAGGGCGCGCTGCCCAGCCTCTATGCCGCTACTTCTCCGGAAGCCGAAGGCGGCGCTTATTACGCGCCTGATGGTGAAGGTGAATTGTCCGGATATCCCGCTCCGGTAACCATCGTTACACCCGCAATGAGGGATGGGAATAAGGCCTCAGAACTGTGGGATTATGCTGAAAGGGTGACCTGCCTAAATTTCCCTTAACCGATCTTTATAATATATTCTCCGTGTTTAACGGAGAATATATTATAACGCCATGTTAATGCGCTGCCGAGAATCGAGGAATTAATGATCCGTCTTCAATTGGGTATTCAAACAAAATGCCTTACCCTCGCGATTAAATGCAGACTGATTTCCTATGTTCTTCCGATTTTGGCGGATCCAAATCTATTTCACAACTTTACCAACCTTAAACCTACAAATGGATCTTCACCAATTTTCCCCATCACAGCAAGAGGCTATAAGCAATGTACTTGGAGCATTACAGCGCGGTCAAAAAAAGGTGGCCATTTCCATGCCTGTCGGCACTGGCAAAATAACGGTGATGTTAGCTATCCTTCAGGAATACCTAAAGTTTCAGAATGAAGCCACACCGGGCCATGTTTTGGTATTGACCGGCAGTAAGCTACTGCAAATGCAAATCGCTGAACGTTTGCACCCGGGCCCTGTGGTATTAGAGCTCAGCGACCTGGTGGAACAAGACGACCATAGCGCCAGTCAAATCCTGGTACTAAATATACAGTGGCTTTACCGGGATCGAAATATGGCTGCATTAAGAACCGCAATGCCGTCTCCTACATTGATTCTATATGATAGCCTGCCTTCCGCTTCGCCGCTTGTAAAACAAATGCTTGCCCAATATGAAAACGCTATTCATCTCCAGGCTACAAATGATACGGAACTTGATGGTTTATTTGGAGATCCCGTTTTCATTTATGCTCTAAGAAAAGCTATTGAAGACAAATTTTTTGTGCCGATTCATGTTAAAAAGGCTGCAATTACCAATTCGCTCGGTATCGAATCAGCAGCTGAATTGACCTCGCATTCCGCTTCTGCAAAAGAAGTGCAGGCGTACCTGGAATCTGCCGTCTCGTTCTTACTCAAAGAAATCAATGGCGAGAAAACAATTGTGTATTGTCCGACCATCTCACTTACCGAAGATCTAAAATCTATTATTAATCAACAGGTAGGAAAAGCACATTATGCAGTTTCTATGACTACAACGGCTAATGCCAAAACCCCGAGCGACGAATTGCGGGCTTATAAGTCAGAAGCGGAACCTGTCATTATTTGCACGGTTTCCCTTAACCCGTTAGCAGCGGATCTCCCCTGTACCAGACATGTTGCGGTATTTCATAAAACCGATGATATAAGCGTGGTCCAAAGCATGCTTATTCCCGCCTTGCGACCATTTCCGGATAAACAACATTTGCAGGTATTGGATTTTGTAGGTATGCACGACCTCTTTCGGGAACTGGGTGCGGAAGAAGAAACAGCTGATGAGAAACCTGATGCAGGTGTCCAATCTGTGCCATCCGAAGATGAGTATTTTACCAAATCGGTCATACACTTCCGCGATAAAAAGGACATCGAAGGGGTAATGGGTGTTAATGAGTTGTCGGCTGAACTGGCAGAAATTATACAAATCATGCCCCCCGAACAGGGTTCAATGATAGGTATTTTCGGTAAATGGGGGCGGGGTAAAAGTTTTCTTTTAGAGGAAACCTGGAAAAAATTAAAGACTACCGAACGTTTTGAGCGGGTTGATTTCCATGCCTGGAAATTTCAGGACACGCCAGCCAGCTGGGCATATTTATATGAATGTTTAGCCGACGTTTATTTGGAGCCGATAGGTTGGTTTTGGCCTTGGACAAAATTGCGTCATGTATGGCGGCAAGCATTGTTAAATTTTAAAAGAAAAGGGGTTTTGCCGTTAATCAAATTTTTGACGATAGTCTCTGCAGGGATAATTGGCATTTTGCTCAGTCAGAATTTATTAGGCACCTATGAAATGCAATTGCAAGGAGGGCTAAAATGGATAGGACTTTCCTTTCCGGTACTGGTTTTTCTGTATACACTTTTAACAACTATGAAAAAGGAATACAGTGTTAAAGCCAAGGACCTGTTTTTAAAGTATTCAACACGGCACTCCTACAAAGAACATTTGGGATTGCAGGCAGAAATACAGAAAGAAACGATCAAATTATTGAAAACTTGGATTCCTAAGCGAAAGGTCGGCAAAAAAAAGATCTTACTCCTTGTAGAAGACCTGGATCGCTGTCAAGAGGCAAAGATCATTCAAATCATCGATTCATTGCGTGTACTACTGGAGGAACCGCAAATTGCGCAACGAATTATTATAGTTACGGCAGTTGACGAGCGCATCCTGAAAATGGCCATCAAATTAAAATACCAATCACTGGTCGACCTCGATAAACAGGATGCGAATTATGAAAAGAATATTAATTTAATCGTAAAGGAGCACATTGATAAACTGTTCATTTCCGGATTAAAACTTGGTCCACTTTCGGCGTTTGAAGCTGATGACTTTTTCTCAGCGCTAACTAAACAGGACAGACCAAGTAAGCCATTAAAAGCTCTTGCGGTATTACTGATGCAAGAGCAAGTACGCAACTTCGCCAGATATTCTCAGGAAATACAGCAAAACACCTATGATGATCCAGGAGACCCTCAAGGTTACGACTATTACGATGAACCAGAGCCAGATTATGCGATTGATTATCTGGACAATTCTGATTTACTGCCGGAAAGTACAGAGTCACCAACCGAAAGGGTCTTCATTGACCTGCGTATCGACTCTCTAAGCATTGACGAAATCGATATCCTTCGCGTAAGCGTTACAAAATTCACTGCCCCAACCCCAAGGCAACTTAGGATATTCTATTACCGGTACCTTATTGCCAAAAACCTGTTGATTCGCCGTTATGCACAATTACACCGAAACAATGTATGGCAAAAGAAAAATAATTGTAGGACACTTGCAGATCTGATAGTTGCCTATACATTGCACGAGAAGGAAAATGTATTAACCGAACACCTTGACATCGCGTTAAAAGATGACTCGGATTTCCAATATGTAAAATTGGTAAGGGAAACCGTGGTTGCCAAAATAGATTATTGTGAAGTCTTGAAAGTCTTGTCTATTGTCATTGCGTATTAAAACATTACCGGCTATGCAACATCAAAGACGACTGATTTAGGGTCTTCCAACAAATAGTATTATAATTGTTTACCCACGGCGATTGATGATTAACTAACACCTTTATTATTTTTGTATGATGAATAGCAGCATTAATGATACTTTGCCTGATTTGATGCCATTGATCTGTTGAAACTTTCGTGATACCCATTTTCTGATCCATGCCAATTACAATGCCCTGACCGTTTGATCTTTCTTGTTTTCTGCCAGATAAAAATTATAAACAAACGCATTGATATAAAATTTAACCAACCCGCTTATCCATGCATTAACCGCAACAAAATTTTCATCTTCATCAACTCCATCCGCTGTTATAAGTACAAATCAACTGAATCTAGCAAATAAGGCTTTTTATAGAGGTGGTTACTTGCATATCGCTCCAAGCGCCCTAAGCGAACATTATCCCAATCTGAACAGAAAATAAATTGCTCGTACGAACCCGACTGTGCAGTATGGTCCTTGGCAGGATCCTGCGAATTGATTACATAGAGCCTGCCCTTGTCATCCTTCATTCCCTGATACATAAACAAAGGCCAGATGTGCGACCTCTTAATGAGGTCTTTTTCTAATCGGCAAAATTTACAGGTTCCGGTCATTGGGTCTTTTTATAAATACAGGAATTCTACAATTAGCAGATCTCAAAAACTTGTGCCAAAAAATAAACGCCCGGCAATTGCTGCCGGACGTTTAACCTAAACCTTATCACCTTCAGCTGATAGGCATCAGCTGTGACGGGGCAAATTAAGAAAATTCACGATGTTCCCCAAATTAAGTTGCCGGACTGTTCACCGGTTAATCGCTGCTCGGGGCTCCCTGATAGGCGAGAACTACACCTGTCCTGACGTTTTCCATTTACACTCACAGGGCTGACCGTTTCGAGACCAAGTATAAAACCGGCTTGTTTTTTCATTATTTACTCTTTTAATTTTTTTAGCTGCCTTGCTCCGGCAGCAGTTGAAAAGTGATCATATTTTTACCTGAAAGCAAAGTCTTCGCGGCTTGCTTTAGAGAAGTGGCATTGATTTGCTGCAGGTTTTTTTCGGAATCCAGCGCCTGCAACGGGTTTTCGTTGTTCTCATATTGTCCAAGCAGGTAAGATAACCAGAACCCATTATCATTCAGCGCCAGTTCCACGGCCTTGGCGTACTGAGCCTTAAACTTTTCTATTTCGTCCGGCTGCGGCCCGCCGTCCCTAAGTTCGGACAGCTCCTGCTCTACCAGATTGACCAGGTGATCGGCGTTCCCTGGGGCACAGCCAAACGCCACATTGATCGAAAAGCGGTTGCTGGGGTATTTGTTGTACGCCGTTTGCACCTGGGGACTGTATACTTCGCTTTCCGCCTCTCTCAGCTGCTGCAATACCTTGATTTGCAAGATCTCGCCCAGCGCCTTCAGTTCCAGATTGGCTAAGGGGCTGTACTGATAGTCGCCGCTGAAAATAATGCGCACCAAAGCCTTGTTTTCCGATCCCTTGTACACCTTCTTGGTAATGATACCCTCAGGGATATGGATGCCCAAATCACGCGCTTTAACATTTTTGTGCGTTGATGGCAGAGACCCCAGATATTGAGCGATCAGCGGGGTAATGGAATCTGGCTTAAAGTTGCCGGTAAACACAAAGGTAAAGCCTGAGGCATCTGAAAAGCATTCTTTGTAAATATCATAGGCCCTGTCCAGCGTAATCTTGCTGATCCGCTCAACCGTTGGCGCGCTAAAGCGGTAGCTGTAATTGCTCAGCACATAACTCATGGTATCCGTAAATACATTCGCCGGGCTGGCATACCGGTTTGCCAGCGTAGCCATCACGTTAGCCATTGTATTTTTGAAGATCAGCGTATCCTTGCGCGGCGCGGTAAACTGCAGGTAGGTAAGCTGCAAGGCGGTTTCCAGGTCTTGCGGCGACGCTTTAGCGCTGATCGTTTGCGATCTTAAACCGATAGCTGCAGCCGATGAGGCCACTTTCCCGGTCAGGACCTGGTTCAGCTCTACCGGGTTCAGGTTACCCAGACCCATACGGGCCATCAGTCCGCTCGCATTGGAGGCGATGTCTAAATCGGCATGATCATAAAGCGAGGTGCCCCCCGGCGCGAACGCACCGTAAAGGATTTGGTCATTCTTAAAGTCGGTAGGTTTCAGAATGACTTTTACCCCGTTGCTCAGTGTCAGTTTGGTGAGGTTTAATTGCGGCAGGCTTTCTTTTTTAACTACGGTGCCTGCTTGGGGCCTTACCGCTAAAAGCGGTTTATTCACCAACTCATCTTTATATGGCTGGATGGTCTCATTGCTCACTTGGGTTATCCAGCTTTGAACGGTTGCCGAATCAGGTAAACCCCTCCGGTTTCTTTCCGGTGCCGATACCAGGATGTCCACATCTTTTGAATGCAGGTATTCATTCATCAAGCCGGTAATATCCGCCAGCGTGATCCCCCCTATATGGGTTTTGGTAAACTGGTACTCCCAATCGATGCCCGGCGAGGCTTCATTATGTAGAAACAGGTTCTGGTATTCTTTCACATAGCTCACCGAAGAAGTTTTGTCTTTTTCGCTGACGTTGCTCTGCAGGCTGCGCAGCTGGTTCTGTTTAGCCCTGTCCAGCTCGCCCTGGGTAAAGCCGTGACGTTTGATGCGCTCAAACATACGCCAGGCCTGTAAAAAGCTTTCTTCCAGCCGGCCTTCTTTGGCGGACACCGAGAAGCTCAGCATGTCTATATTATTCAGCAGACCGTTTACCCCGATACTTACGCCTGTATAGGCCGGGCTCGCGTCTTTGGAGAGCTCCGCATATCTCCTGGTATTGAGCAGCTGGTTAAGCAAATTACGTTTCACCTCGGTCAGGTAATCCTGTTCGGTCACCAGTTCTGTCACGCGGTGTTTCATGATGATTTCAAGGTCGGTGCTGGTTTCTTCCTTATCGGTTACCACCATGAACTGGCCCTTACCGGTTAAAGGAATGACATACCTGGTCCGATCTCTTTCGTTGAGCGGGTTTTTAAGGTCCGAGAACTTTTCTTTCACCAGTTTTTCCGTTTGGTTCACATCCACATCACCCACGATGATCAGCGCCTGCAGATCAGGTCGGTACCAGTCGTGGTGAAACCGCTTGATCACCTCCGGTTTAAAGCCCGTCAGGATGGCATCCTTGCCAATCGGCAGCCGGTCCGCATAGCGGGCATGGTTCAGCAGCATAGGCAGGTACTTCCGCGACATCCGGTCTTTTGCGCCCTTACCCAGGCGCTCTTCTTCCAGGATCACCCCGCGTTCTTTTTCTATCTCTGACGGATCCAGCGTAGCTTCCTGCGCCCAGTCGCGCATGATCTTTAATCCATTGGCCAACATGGCGGGATTATCGGTAGGTAGCGGCAGCTGGTATACCGTTTCATCAAAACTGGTATAAGCGTTCAAATCTGCGCCAAACCTTACGCCTGCTTTCTGCAGGTAATCCACCAGGTCGTTCTTTGGAAAGTTCCGCGTCCCGTTAAAGTTCATATGCTCCATGAAGTGGGCCAGCCCCAGCTGGTCTTCATCCTCCAGCACCGAACCTATCTTATTCACCAGGTACAACTCTACCCGCTTGGCCGGCTGTTCGTTGTGCCGGATGTAATAGGTAAAGCCGTTGGCCAGTTTACCTGTGCGCAGGTTCGGATCCAATGGAATGCGTTGCGCCTGAATTTTCAGCGTGCCGATGAACAACATCGCGCTAAGCGCAATAGTACCTATTTTAATTTTTGCTGTCATTTACGATATGTTTTGACTAATGATTTGTTTATTTCAGGATCTCCTGCAGTTTCTTTTCCAGGTCACCGCCGCGAAGGCTACGCCCGATGATCCTCCCATCGGGGCCGATCAGGAAGTTTTGCGGTATACCGCTGATGCCATAGATACCCAGCACCTCGTTGCTGTCGTGCTGCAGATCGGCCACGTGGGTCCAGGCTGTTAAATGATCGTGGTCTATTGCTGTAAACCAAGCTTTCTCGCGCGCTTTAGTATCGAGCGAAACACTCAGGATATTGAACCCTTTGGCATGGTACTGCCGATAAGCGGCTACCAGATGCGGGTTATCGGCGCGGCATGGGGCGCACCAGCTGGCCCAGAAATCGAGCAATACATATTTGCCCCTGTAATCGGACAGTTTTACGCGCCTTCCCGCCGTATCCAGCAGGGTAAAATCGGGTGCTACACTGCCAATGGCCCCTTTAGTATCGAATGTGATGGCATCGTCAATGCGTTTGCCAAATTCCTTTCCATCGGTACTTTGCTTAACCTGTTTAGGGAGCAGATCAAAATAGGGTTTAAGCGCCTGCCCGTCGATTTGATGCGCTATGCCGGCCAGTTCCTTTAGTGCATAAAAGGCTGCCGGCGATTGCGGGTGCTGCTTAATGAAATTGCCATAGACTTTTGGCTTGTACTCGTGTTCAAGCGCATAAAGTTTTGCATTGGTGCTGTTTAATCCTACAGTGTCTTTCTGCTTCGCGAACTGGTAAGCTTCGGTTTTTAACCGGTTTACCTGATCTTCATACGGCTTGGCTGCGGTACGTAACGATTGGTAATCGTCATAACCCTTGGAACCGGTCACCACCACATCTCTAAAAGAATTATTATGCGTCACGGTATACTCGCCCGGCGACAAAAACATTTGTACGATCCCATCTGCCTTTAGCGGCTTCACATTTTTCATGTTATAGGTAAACATGTAGGTATGCTGGCCTACCTCGACATAGCCCTTAAGATCGTATTCATGGTTTACAACAACGGCGCTGTCGGTTATCCGCTTGAATGCGCCTTCGTCATGAATGACGAAAACTTGCTTGGCCTCTACACCATTAAGCTTACCATGAATTTCGTAATTGGGCTTCACTTGGGCAAGAGCAACTGCTGGCAGCCCCCCTAAAAACAACATGATCTTTTTCATCATTGAATTTGTATGGTTATCGTTTATCATATACCAGCTTACCGGCCAAAATGGTCTCTCCGTAAGTATTTTTGTATTCCATTATCAAGATTTTACCGTCAGACGAAAGCGTATAAGTTTTTACACTTGAAGTAACCAGGCTCATCGGATCTTTGGTAATCCTCAAAGTAAATGACCTGTCATTTACCAGTTGTATATCGGGATTACTCGTCAATTTATTAGGAATGCCATTTACCGTAGTCGATGATGTCTGTACCGCGTGCTCTCCACTGAGATTAATCTGGATGGATGTTTTCATGGTGGAATCACCGGAAAAAACAGTGATATCGCTGGTAGTCTGTACAACAGTCAACACCTTTACCTTCGATGCGCTTTTAGCAGTCAAACGACCAAAGTCGGATTTATCCTCATTTAATATCCATGTGCCGGCAAAGTTTTGCATTTTAGTTTGGGCATTTGCTGTAAGGCAAAGCATTACCAGCGATAAAGCGAAGACGATCGTATTGAGCGACGTTTTTATTATATTTCTTTTCATATTCTTTGTCCTGATTATTTAAAAATAGTTGCCAGTTTAGCGTTGAGTTCTTCGCCACGGAGATTTTTGCCCACGACTACGCCGCTCGGATCGATCAGGAAATTTTGCGGGATTGATGAAACACCGTATTGCGCGGCAGCCTCATTCTTCCAGCCTTTCAGATCAGATACCTGTGTCCAGGTCAGGCCATCGGCAGCTATAGCCTTTAACCATGCTGTTTTAGCCGATTGTGCATCCAGCGACACGCCCAACACCGTGAAGCCTTTGTCTTTATATTTATTGTAGGCTTTGACTACGTTCGGGTTTTCGGCACGGCATGGCATACACCAGCTCGCCCAGAAATCAACCAGGACATATTTCCCTTTGAACGACGAGAGCGAAACCGCCTTGTTATTGACATCAAATTGAGTAAAATCCGGGGCTTTGATGCCTATGGGTACCTTACCCGCTTCTTCTTGTCTTCTGGCCGCAGCAACTTTCGCCAGCGAATCACGGCGTACTTGTATGTGGGCAATCTCCTTACCCAGGCGATCGGCCTTTAGGCGTGCGGGTAAGCGTTGCTGAATGGTATCCTGCCCCGGTTGCCCGATTAAACCGGACGAAATCAATGCATACGCGGTAAAGGGAGTCGAACGTTTTTCGGGATTATCACGTACGAAGGTGTACATATCAAAAAGCCCCTTGCCAGCCAGCGCGCGTGATCTTTTTAACACCTCGGCCTGTAACTGCTGATTGGTTTTGTAGTCTTCTGTTTTAACGATTTTTTGCAGTTCCGCTTTCTCCTTTTCAATGCCTTTCAGGATCTGGTCGTGCTCGAGTTGGGCTGTGGCGCCAGAGCCGCTTACGGTGATGTTTTTGATCGCACCGTTCGATATCACATTCAGCTCGCCCTTATCGAGGTAGAGACTATAAGCGTGGGTGCTATTCTCTTTTCCATCGGCAGAGATGGAAACCACTACCGCCTCGTCTACATTCAATTCGCCGGTGAAAGTGTATTCGCCGTTTTTGACAAGCGTGCTGTCAGCGTCCTTTTTAAGCAAGCCATTCAGCAGGACTTTCATATACATTTTTTCCGGCATCGGATTGATATTTTGCAGCTTGCCGTTGATCTTGTAGGTAAAGCCGGTTTGGGCATTAGCGCTCAGGGTAAACACACTTATCCATATCAGCCCAACCGCTTTTATTTTCTTTTTTAAATTTTTCATCTTTCTTATTTAGCTTAATTAAGCGGGTGCGCCAGCGCACCCGCATGTTTGATTTTAATTATATCCCGGATTCTGTTGTAAATTCGCATCTGCCCGGATATCATTTGAAGGGACAGGCATTAATTGTTTAAAGCTGGCCCAGCTGCCTCCCTTTTGGGGTGCGACCACATTCATTACAGCGTCCAGTTTATTGGAACGTTTCAAATCGAACCACCGGTGTCCCCATTCGCTAAACAGCTCTACCTGACGTTCATGCAGAATAGCGTTTAAAAGATTTGCTTGCGTGCTTGCGGTAGTATTGGCTAGTCCGGCCCGGGTGCGGATAGCATTAAGATCAGCTGCTGCTCCAGTCAGATTATTCTGCTGAGCACGTGCTTCCGCCCGTATCAGATACTGCTCTGCAAGTCTCATGGCGATAGGATACTCCGTAACAGCGATCGTTGAACTTAATGAGGCAACTTTGTATTTATAAGCATAATAATAGGTGGTTACCGGTGCCGTGGTCGTCGTGTAAGTCCCTGTCCAGTTGGTTAAACGTGCATCTCCGGTTTCGAACGCTTTTACCAGGTTATTGGTATTTAAAGGTAGCTGCGTGGTAGCGGCGTAACTTGCGTTAACAACTAAATAATAAGCATCAATAGTGTTTAAATATAGTTGCGATACAGGCTGCAATGCCCAGATGGTTTCTTTGCTTCCTTTTAGAAAAACCTGATTGAGGTTCGGTACCAGTAAATAGTTAGAGTTGTTAATTATAGCACTGGCCTGGATTTCGGCGTTTTTCCAATCTTGCAGATACAGATACACCCTCGCCAGCATTGCACTGGCTACCTGTTTGTTAGGCCTTACCCTGTCAGTAACGGCCGCGCCGGAAGCATCAACATATACATTGTCAGACAGCGCAGCTTGTGCATCTGTAAGGTCCTGTAAAATTTGTTTATAGGTGTCGTCTGCAGCACTATTGGCTAAGTTTCCGTTAACGGTATAATCGTCGCTCGTTGTTAACGGAGGGGTTCCGTATAAATTTACCGCATAGAAATAAGTGTAAGCACGCAGAAACTTTAACTCACCAATCAGCTGTTTCTTTACGCCGGCATCAATCGTCGAGGAGCCCGAAATTCCATTAATCGCGGTATTGCAGGAAAACAGGACTTTATAGAATTCGGACCAGAAAGGGGGTGGAGAAAGCGGATTGTAGGTGTTTTGATAAAATGTGCCGTATGAAGAACTGGCGGAGCTGATATTCATTAACTCATCAGCCGCAAGTCCCATATTTAAGCTGATACTGCTCGTGCCCTGAAAAAATGAGCCGGTAGATAACCTGGTGTATACCCCGGATACTACGGCTTGAGCGGAATTATTTGTCAAAAAGACATTGCTGCTGTTTCCTGCCACTAGTGACGGACCCACTTCAATTGCTTTTTTACAGCCTGGTGTGAGCCCGCTCAGTATAACCAAGGAGCTTATAAATATAGAGGTTGAATATATCTTTCTAAGTTTCATGATTCTTCTTTTTAAAGTGATGCTTGTATCCCAAAGGTGATTGTACGTAACGGAGATATTCTCAAATAATTCTGCGTCTCAGGGTCAGAGAATTTGTAATTGCTAATTGTAGCTAAGTTTTCTCCCAACATATAAACACGCAGGTTACGCAAGTGAATTTTTTTCGCAATTACATCATTGAATTGATAAGCGAGCGATGCATTCTGCAGTCTGATGTAAGAGGCATCTCCGTAATAAGCATCCACGTTTCTATTGATACTTAAACCATTAATCAGGGTAGGGCTAAAACTGCTGGTGAGCTTACCAAACTTCGTTATATCGCCGGCTTTCTGCCAATGATCCAGCACTTCAGTAGAATAATTTGCGTTTGGTAATCCTGGCACCAGGCCACCTAGGATTTGTGCAAAGCTGCTCGTCCCTAATTGTTTGACCCCGCGGAAAAGGAAACTGAGCGTAACACCTTTAAAGGTTATAGAATTGGATACAGAACCAAAATATTGGGGAGTAGTACTAACCGTTTTAACTTGGTCTGCTCCGGAACTGGATGGCGCTGAAACAATATTTCCGTTTCTGTCATAAAATTGATAAAGGCCTGTTTGTGGGTTAACGCCGGCATATCGGTTAACCAAAATGGCTCCCACCGATTGATTCAACAGTTCTTGTATAGCCAAGTTAGGATTGGGATACGACAATAATGCGTTGACCTGCCTCGTAAATATAAAGTTGGTTGACCAAACGATACCCTTAGATTGAATATTGATCGTATTCAATGTAAGGTCAAAACCTTTATTTTGAACTTTGGCATCTATATTCTGGGTAATGGTAGCAAACCCAGTGGTTGACGATAATGGTACCGCTGAAAGTATACCAGTCGTACGGTTTCTGAAGAAATTACCTTGTAAACCAATTCTTCCCTTAAGAAACTGGATTTCAAGTCCAATATTTCCTTTAGCAACCGTTTCCCAGCTTAAATATGGATTAGGTAGGTTGGTCGGCGTGATGCCCGGAATGCCCTGATAGGGGTTTGTGGAAGTAAACGGTGAAAAGTTCTCAAGATACTGATAGGCTGGAAGCTGGTCATTACCGGTTGTACCGTAACTTCCTTTTATTCTGCCGAAACTGATGATTGGCAATACATCCTTGAAAAAGTTTTCTGAACTAAATATCCACTCCGCACCGGTGGCATAAAAGAAATGGTATTGACGGTCCTGGCCAAATTTGCTCGAACCATCGTACCTTCCAGAGAACTCAATGATATATTTACCGTCCCAGTTATAACTAGCTCTGGAATATAATGCACTATATTTATAATTATAGGCACTATATCCACTCCCCAAGCTGGCAATACGGGTTCCTGCAGAGATGTTATTAATCAGCAAATCATTGGTATACCCGCTAGCTTCCAATTGTGTAACATCCTGTATTTGTTTTTGCAAGCTGGCACCAGCTAACACATTAAGTGCACCCTTGCCAATGGTACTTTTATATTCCAGTTGTGGTTCAATGCTCCAAAATGCTTTATTGTTCCAGGTATAGTCCGCAAGGCCCTTACCGCCCTGCGCAATGGAACTTGGTGAAAGGGCAGCCAGCGGACTAGCTAAAAATTCATTTACTGATTGTTTATTATACCCAACCGTTGCCTGCGCTTTCAAGCCCTTTGCTAAGATATAGCTAGCAGTAAGACTGCTAATCATATTCGAAAGAGAGGTTCTGGCTATCAGTTTCGAAGATAAAAGAGGATTCAAAAAGGTATTGTTCTGAAAATTCAGTGAGCCATCCGGCATATAAAGGTCGGGAGAATTAGGCGCAATGGATGCAAAAGAGCTTAGATCGAAGTTAGGTATATTGTTGAAATCATAGGTATAGCCCCCTGTAAACTGCATAGTAAACCTTTTATTATTACTAGCCGTGTTAAGATTAAAATGCAATGAAGAGGTTTGGTCCGCGCCTCCAATCAATTGCTGCACATTGGTCGTGCGCCTGTAATTGCCGCTTACCAGGTAAGAAATATTATTATTACCGCCCGATATGCTAGCCTGGGTATTAGTACTGTAACCGGTGCCCTTCAGGAACAATTTGGGCCAATTGGTATACCGTGTGGTATCCCAGGTTCCATTAAGATCATAATCCGTAGGCAATATCGCTGCATTATCATTTTTCTTTGCTTCCCTGCGCAATTGCAGATATTGCTGTGTATTTAACAGTTGTGGTGCAATAAGCGCTTGGCTGATGCCGCTATAAACGTTAACGTCAATTCTGGTATCGCCTGATTTTCCCTTTTTAGTTGTAATCAATATAACACCATTAGCCCCCCTGGAACCATAAATAGAAGTGGCCGCTGCATCTTTTAACACATCAATGCTTTCAATATCTAATGGATTAATGAGGCTTAAGGCGTTATAAGCTTGGTTATTTGAACCGAGTCTGCTGGATTTTTGAGAGGTATATCCACCACCATCATAGGGAATTCCATCAACAACATAGAGCGGCGACGAACCTGTGCTCAATCCATTTTGCCCTCTGATAACCACATTATAACTGCTTCCCGCCTGACCTGTAGACTGACTGACTACCATGCCAGGAACAGTGCCCTGCAGTACCGACAAAACGTTATTTACGGGATATTTTTCAATCTCTTTGGCGCTAACCGTAGTCTGATCTCCGACATTAAACCGGCGTGTGGTTTGGCCATAAGCAATTACCTGTACCTCATCTAATTTACTAATGTCTTCATTCATGGTTATCGTTACAGGGTTCTGTAGACCTTTAACCGGAAGTTCTTTGGTTACATAACCAATGAAACTAAATTGAAATATGGCAGACTCATCAACAACAATTGCCTTAAACTGGCCTTTTGTATCTGTAGTCCAACCATAATTTGTCCCTTTTAATTTAATAGTGACGCCCCGCAACGGCTGGCCACTTACATTTACCACTGTACCTTCTACATAAATTGTTGGCTTTACTGTCGTTGTTGCAGGAGCGGTCTTACGTTTTACGACTATGCTCTTGTCAATAATAAGGTATTCCAAAGGCTTATTTTCAAAGCATTTATTAAGGACGTCTGCAATCGTTGCATCATTAATTTCGACATTTACATTGGCGAAACCTTTTAATGTTTCAGCCTTGTATAAGAAGGTATAACCCGTTTGATTTTCGAGCTTCTTGAAGAGCTTTTCAAGTGGAATGTTTTTTTCTGACAGGCTAATCTGTTGTGCAACGCTTGATGCACTTACCTGTAATAAACCAACGAGAATTAAAAAGACGGTTAACTTCATAACCTTTAATAGTTTTTTGAGCCGCGTTTTTTTAATACACGGCGCACAAAAAGTAGAAATTTGCATACTTTTGTTTGGTTTTGGGTTAGAGAAAATATTATGTCACAATAGTCTAGTCGGATAGCCCAAGATATTGCCGGAAGGTGCTTGCAACACTTTCCGGTTTTTTTGCCACTACCCCAATCTGGCAACCTTGCTGCTGATTGTTTAGTAAATTACAGTTTGCCGATTATCTGATAATTACTTTTCTCCCTTCTATTTTAAAATCAATACCAGTAAATTGAAGAAGTCTGAAAACATTGGAAAGATTTACAGACCTGGATAGGTTTCCGGTAAACTTATCTTCCGGAATTTTACCCTCATAAACAATATCAACATCATACCAACGGCTGATCTGACGCATTAAAGTCGGTATGTCGGTTTCGTTAAATGAAAACAACCCGTTTTTCCAGGCTACTACTTGATTTAGATTTACGCTTTGGTCAACGGCTATTTGGGTGGTGTTTTTAACCGAAGTAACAAGACTCTGTTGCCCCGGTATGAGCATCGCTTCTTTTGAACCGCTCACTACACGTACCGCACCTTCCAGCAATGTTGTTTTTACTGCTTTTTCGTCTGTATACGCGTTGATATCAAAGTGTGTCCCCAATACTTCTATTTGTTGCTTCTGACATTTAACCCGGAAAGGATGAGCTTTATCTTTGGTCACCTCGAAATAACCTTCTCCCGTTAATTCAACAACTCGCTCGTTGCCGCTAAACAAAGCAGGAAAGGTCAATGAAGACGCGGCGTTAAGCCAGACTTTGGTACCGTCGGGCAATATAACCTCATATTGTCCGCCTCTCGGCGTACTGATAGTGTTCATTGGATGCGATACTCCACCAGTTGCCGCAGTGGAAAGATCATAAACCACCTGACCGTTTTTGTTTTTTCTTATTCCTATTCCTTGTTCTTCGGCTATACGGCCAGATTTAGCGTCATCAAGTACAATCTGCTTACCATTTGATAAAGTCAGAGTAGCCCTATTGCCTCCGGGTTTGATATCCCTTTCAGCTAACACCATGGTCGTCGGGATATTGCTCTTCTTTTGTAATAAGCTGTAAGTAGTTATAGTAAGGGCAAAAATTACCACAGCGGCTGCTGCAACACGCAGCATCAATCGTATATTGTTTCTGGGTCGGCTTATGGAATTTTCAATGCCGGCATAAATAGCGGCCTTTTTTTCATCAGCGTGCTCAATAACGGTAAGAGGATCTTGGTAGGAATTGAACCATGAAATATAGTGGGCTATTTCTTCGTCAGAAGCCTCGCCATTTAAAATCTTTTCTGCTAAACTTTTTAAATCTTCCCGTTCCATTGATGTTCAAGCTTTATTTTGCCTGATACAATATTAAGGCACATCAACAGAGGGTTGGGCCCAAGAGGAATTGAATTTTTTTTCTAAAATGTGAATTTTCTCTTTTAATGAGACACTTTTTTCACGTTTGATGAGACGGCATTACTTTATAAAACCGTAAAAAGGTAACCAAGTACTGCGCCGCCGATAATGACAAATGCGGTGTTCAGCTTCTTAAAATAAAAGCTGGCCGCAAATCCCAATAATGCAATAACAATGCTTTGCCAGCCGGTGATCGCCGATTTGCCCAATTCGAAGCACACCACCAGGATCAATGCAATAGCTGAAACATTCACCGCATCAAGGAATGCTGACAATAATTTTGACTTCCGCATGCGGGAAACTAATGGATTTAATAAACCCACAAACAGAAAAGACGGCATAAATATCCCCACTGTAGCCAGCGCTGCACCACTGAAACCGTTCATTTGCCAGCCGATAAAAGTAGCGGATGAAAATACCGGGCCTGGCGTGAATTGTCCCACCGCTATAGCATCTGTCAACACTTGCTGCGACAACATGCCAGGTTTAACCAATTCACTGTTGAGGAAAGAAAAGAGGACATAGCCGCTGCCATATAAAATGGAACCGACCTTCAGGAATATCCAGAATATCTTCCAGTTTTCCGTTTTGTTATGTGGCGCAGCAATGCTGAGCGATAATAATGGAATGAAGACGGATAATTGCGCCGGACGGCTTTTTAAGGTGTAGATCACCATGCCCAACGCACCGGTTCCAAACAGGATGATCGCTTCGTTTACACCAAATATGGCCATCGCTAAAGCGGCAATGCCCAGGATAGCCAGTTCGTAAGACTTAATCGCCTTTTTTCCGAGTGTGGTCATCAGGGAAACAAGGACACCGATGATAGCCGGCTTAATGCCATAGATAAAGGGCTGCACCTGCGGCGAAGTCCCATATTGTTGATACAGCCAGGCGAACAGGCCGGTAATGAATACCGCAGGCAGGATGAAGCAAGCACCGGCGATCAGCAAACCTTTCCGACCGGCGCGTTCCTTACCGCAATGCAAGGCCATTTCCGTGGAATTAGGGCCGGGGATCAGGTTGGTCGCACCGATCAGGTCGAGGAAATGTTCGTGCGTCATCCACTGCCGTTTACGAACCACCTCTTCTTCCATCATCGCGATATGTACCGCAGGACCGCCGAAACCAAGAAAACCAAGCTTCAGAAAAACCCTTGCGACTTCCCGCAGGCGACTATTTTCCACGCCGGTTCCTTAACTCGTCAAGCGAATAAAGGCCTGATCCGAAAATGAGGATAAAGATCAGCCCCATGAGCATACTGAAATCGGCCTTGCCATCATGGGCGGTTTTCCAGAAACCGTCGCTCATTAATTCCGGTATTTTGGTGGTACAGATCGCCGTGAGGATCACGATCAGCAGCGGTATAGCCGCTATCCTGCCAAACAAACCGATCAGTAACAACAGACCACAAACGATCTCTGTTATTCCTACGAACGGGCCAAAAAAATCCGGGTACGGAATGCCGATCTTTTGAAAGCGCCCCGAACCGTTCGCGACCGGGAACAGCAATTTTTGTATGCCTTCAGAAAGGAAAACAAGGCCGACCAGCAGCCGGACGATCACGTTGCCTGCGAAAGGATAAAATGGTGGTCTTTTCATCGGCTTAAACGGGCGGTGTAAAAAGATTAAGATCGTAAATATTCATTTTCTTTTCAATGGCGGTCACGTGATCAACAGCCATATCGAACCCATCACCCCCGAATTGCTGCTTTTCTTTTTTCTCGAAATCTTCGCCCAGGGAATCATACTCATGCTTGGAAATGAGTTTGTGCAGCGCCGGAAACAGAACAGTATCCTCTCTTGCCTCATGCGGGCTGTACATCCGGATGAACCAGCGCAGGTCACCAGCGACTGCCGCTCTTTCGGCTTCGGTCAGTTGCTGTTTCCGGGTTGCCGCAATGACCCGTTGTGTCAGTATGCGGCCTTTTTCATGCTGAATTCGGAGCGTTTTTACCAGGTCCACCAGTTGCCCGGCTTTTTCAAAGCGGGGGAACAGGTGATCTTCCTCCAGCTTTTCATGATAGTCTTCAATAAAGGTCTTGATCAGTTGTGCCGACTGCCCGACCAATGCGATCTCCAGATCATTGCCGGAAGTCAGGCGGTTGGCCGCCTCGTCATAGATCAGTAATATCCGCTTCAGCACACCATGCTCGCGCATCAGGTCCTCATTAGTGGATACGTCTTCATCGCCGTCTTTTTCTTCGCAGCTGGTCAGTAATGCTGCTCCTGACGCCAAAAGGATACCGCTTTTGGTTAAAAAGCTCCTCCGATCCTGCAAGTGACGCTCATTTTCCTTCTCCTTTTCCATAGCTTTACGCTTTAATGTTTTACTTTGACAGGCTGGCCGTCTTTGATCTCCTCATTAGGAGAACTGATCAACTGGTCACCAAGTTTTATATTTCCGGCAATTTCCGTCCGGTCACCGTTGGTGACCCCGGCCCGCACATCTACCCATTGCGCTTTTCCGTTTTCCACCCTGATCACGAACTTGCGTTCTTCTGTGGTCACCACAGCTTTATAGGGGACCATGATTCCGGGATGTGGCCTGTTTACCGGCAGGTTCACCTGCGCAAACATGCCCGGTTTAAGCCCTGTTCCGGTACCCGGAAGGGTAAATTCCCAGATCTCACCGCGAACCTGCGGGTCGATAGCTTCCGACTTTCGCGCCAAACGAGCCTTATACACCTGTCCGGAATTGGCGGCAACGGTAAAGCTGGCCGTATTATCGCTCAAGGCGGTGGAGGTATAAGCTTCCGGGACGGTGACGTCGATGCGTAATACCGAATTATCTTCCACGGTGAACAGCAATGTTTTTCCCACATTATCCACGTAATCCCCTTTAAAAATGTTTCTGGCCGTTACCACGCCATTGAACGGTGACCTGATCGTCAGGTAATCGGCGATCGCTGCATTAGCGTTTGCGGCAGACTAAAAAAGAAAATTCACATAAAAAATAAATACATCCAAAATGACATCCTGCCGAGGAAACTTCTCAGTTTTTTAAGCGAAATATTCATTTGATTTTTTACTGTTTTTTCTGAAATACCTAGCTGTTCGGCTATTGCTTTATGTGACAGATGCTCATTTCTGCTTAAGTGGAAAATTTTACGTGCCTGTTCAGGTAATTTATCTGTAAAATGAGCAATTAATGTTTTTAACTCTTTTACCTCAATTCCCAAGTCAGTAAAATCACCGATCCTTTCATGCGCAGGGAATGTTTTAAGAATTTCATCCCTGAATTTTCCCTGTCTTATCACGTTTAATACTTTAAACTTGACTGCGGTAAGAATATAAGCTTTGAGGCAGCTTATCTGAAGCTTTGTTTTATTATGCCAAAGCCATATAAAAACATCCTGCACTATGTCCATAGCCGCTTGTTCATCCCTTAACAGGTTAAAAGCAGCTTTGTAAGCAACATCCCAGTATCTGTTATAAATTTGTGTAAACGCAGCTTCATCATCTGCCTTCATCTGGCGCCACAATTCAAAGTCAGTCTGCATTTTAAGGGGAAGCTTCTACTATGATAGCAAATATATCAATAACTTTACATACAATTGATATGGTATTAACATTTGTAATAATACCTCAAGTGCTGGGTTATCACATTTAAACTTTCCGTTTACCGTGAAAAAGTTATCAGATAACTTTGAAAAGAACGTACAAAATAAGAACAGTCTGACGATTAACACTGAAGGTACGTCTATTTCAAAGGCTACACATCTTGATTATGCTATTCCAGCGGCAAAGATTGCCGGGCTTTCATCCGGTGAGTCTGTCGGTATGGTTGCCGACAATCCCGATCAACGTATTCAATTAAAATTATTTCATAGCCAAATTCAAAATGACCACGAAGCAATAGCAAAAGAGGAAACTGCATATAAGCCTATCCCGTTGATCAATTACGCGTCCCCAGAGGATGTAGAAGAAAATTATAAGGAGATCAAGAGACACCTTGCGGCCCTCGTTCATTTGTTGTTAACTGATTTTTTTATCATTTCTGTAAGGTTTTATTTATTCTAACGACCAACCTTTCAAAATCAAAATCATGAAAAGATTATTTTTAACGATCATTATATCTATCGGTTTATTCACTCTTGGTGCTAAAGCCCAGTCAAATACTGGCTTTGCTGTCGTGGAATTATTTACTTCTGAGGGTTGTTCGAGTTGTCCTCCGGCGGACGCACTAATTGCCAAGATTCAGCAAGAGAATACCGGAAAACCAGTTTATGTACTAGCTTTTCATGTCGATTACTGGGACCGGCAGGGTTGGAAAGATAGATTCAGCGATCATGTTTTTACAGAGCGTCAGCAGCAATATGCTACCTGGCTACATTCAAACGAGGTTTATACCCCGCAAGCAATTATTAATGGTAAAACGGACTTTGTGGGTTCTGAGGCCGTAAAAATGCATAGTTTAATTGCACGAGAACTGCAGCATTCTAATCAGGAAAGTATTTCGTTGTCAGATCTTGTTATTGGCAAAGGCAAAATTAATTTTAAATACAACGTAGTTTCTCCAAAGAGAACAAAGGTGGTGTTTGTGTTGGTACAAAAGGATGCTGTCAGCCAAGTTAAGTCCGGTGAAAACCGGGGCCGCACCTTAGGCCATGTACAGATAGCGAGAAGTCTTGCTTCTGTAGATCTAAATAGCTCAAAAACGGGCACGATGCAGTTGGGACTGCCTACTGGAACTGATGCCGGTCAGTTTGAAGTTATAGCGTTTGTTCAAAATGCAAATAATGGGGTAATAACCGCTGCAAGCAAGCTAAGCACAAATATCTAATAGGCTATTTTAATATTTGCACATATCAATTCGTTTAATGAAGCAGATCTTGTTGGTAGAAGATGATCCCCAGATCACTCAATTATTGCAACTCCATTATAAAGAGCCTAACTATCTATTAACGGCGACCGACAGTGGCCAAGACGGTCTGGAAAAGGCACTACAGGGAACTTTCGATCTTATTATTCTGGATCTTACCTTACCGGATATCGACGGCATGGAAGTATGCAAAGGAATCAGGGACCATAAAATTTCAACAGCAGTTCTAATGCTTACATCAAAATCGGAGGAGATTGATAAGGTGCTGGCGCTTGAACTCGGCGCCGATGACTACGTGACCAAACCTTTTGGCATCCGTGAATTGTTGGCGCGCTCAAAGGCGCTGATCAGAAGAACGGAACAAGTCACGGCCCCAATTACGGAGGTAACCCACGAAATAAGCATAAAAGACCTTCAAATTGACTTGAATCTTAGAAAAGCTACATTGAAAGGCAACCGGATTGATCTTACACCAAAAGAGTTTGATTTATTGGTACTTTTAGCAAGTAATCCAGGCAAGGCCTTCACTCGACAGGAATTACTTGAGCAAGTTTGGGGTTATACATTTTCCGGTTACGAGCATACCGTTACGGCGCATATCAACCGCTTGAGAATAAAGATTGAAACCAACCTGGATCAACCTGAATATATACTAACCAGTTGGGGTATCGGCTATCGATTCATAGGATGAGAACAAGACCAAAAAGCATATTTTCCCGCATAGGTATTTTTATATTTTTAGTCATTACAGCATTAGGCGTTTCCTTTGTGTTGATCACTTATAATGCAACAAGTGATTATTATCAGGCAAGCCTCCAGTTGTTGAATAAAGACGAGGCCCCGCGCATTGCTGCTCTTACGCCGCTTTTTTCAAAACAGGGCATTGATCATCATAAAGCGGATTCTGTCTTTGATAATACAATGATCGTTAGTCCTAATACGGAGGTATATTTCCTGGATACACTTGGCCATGTCAAATATTATTATGCGCCGGATTCACTGATAAAAGAGCGACAGGTACCTACAGATAAAATCAAGATCTACTTGAAAGACAATCTGCATTTGATCAGGAATATTGATCCCAGGGACCCCGAAACACTGAAGATCTTCTCCGCAGCACAGGTGAAGGTTGACCATCAGAAGATTGGATATATTTACATCATACTGGCGAGTAAAGAATACCGGAATGTAGCCGAATTCGTATTCAAATCACAGGTTGGCGGCTGGGCGACTAAAGTGTTTTTCATGATCATTTTTGCAACAATCATTTTTAGTCTCTTGTACACCAGTAGATTGCAGCGAAGCTACAACCGGGTTATTCAGGTGCTCGATCAATTTAAGAACGGTGATTTGAATGTCCGCTTCGACACGAAGGAAAACGATGATTTTTTTCCAATTGCCGACGCGTTCAATAAGATGGTCGCGATGCTGGACGAAAACTTTCGCAGGCTCAAATTATTGGAAGAAGAACGCAGGGTTTTTCTCGCCAATATCTCACACGATCTGAGGACACCGCTTGCCATAGCACGTGGATATACGGAAACCATGCTAATTGAAACGCCAACTACGCATGGAGAACAGGAACGTCACCTGGAAATGGTTTTAAGTAAAATCATGCAGGTAGAAAAGTTGGTTTTACAGCTTTTCGAGCTTTCCAAAATGGAATCAGTGAATTTTATACCGCATAAAGAACCTTTTATTTTCTCAGAGATATTGCAGGAAACGATCAAGGGCGCAGAATTCCAGGCAAAGCAAAAATCAATTGAAATAAGCTGCGAAAACTGCGAAGATAATACACTAGTGGATGCGGATATCTCCATGATGGAAAGAGTTGCGCAGAACCTCTTGGAAAATGCGGTGAAGTACACCCATCCCGGTGGGTTTATTAAAATCAGGCTGCAGCGTGAATCCGGCTTATTAACGCTTGAGTTGGAGAACAGCGGAGATCCATTGCCTCCGGCAATCCTCAATTGGGTAAACGATGCCGCCGACGAAGATGCGATAAAAAGGCCAAAAGGCGCCGGATTAGGCCTTGCCTTAGTTAAGCGCGTCCTTAAACTGCACGGCTTTAAATTCAAAGCAAGCCTATCAGCAGAATCTGCTAATAGGTTCTTAATCAGCCTAAATAGTTATACTTATCCAGTTAAAAAGATAGGATAAACGGAGGATACGTTATACTTCTGTGAGAATTTGAAGGGGGATCATGAGCGATCTTTGAAACATAAAGTTTTCAAAGAACTCATGAAAAAGACCATCATAATTCACTTAAAAAAGCTACCGGTTATAATGCTGGTATTATTTTGCCTGCTAAGCGTTCAATCTTACGCAAGCCCTTCTTTACAAACAGACAGTATCAGTAGTGCTGACGTCCAGTTCACGCCGATCAACCCGGATACCCCTGCAGCCGACGTAAGTAAATCCGTCGTTCCAGCTAAAGAAACCAATCCAGCGGTCGCCTCTGTAAAACCTGCAACCAATAGTAGCCGGTCGCTAAGCCTTTGGACCATTTTTCTTGAAGGTTTCATCGGCGGGTTTGCGGCACTCCTATTACCATGTATCTTTCCTATGCTGCCATTTACGGTTAGCTTTTTTACCAAACGACATACGCAGGCAAGGAAAGGCATAATAGATGCCATTATTTATGGCCTATCCATTATCCTGATCTATGTGGGGCTAGGCATGCTGATCACCATCATTTTCGGTGCGGATGCATTGAATGCGCTGTCGACGAACGGAATATTCAATTTCGTTTTCTTTCTGTTATTGGTTGTATTCGCGGCATCTTTCTTTGGGGCGTTCGAAATTACGTTACCCTATAAGTGGACCAATAAAGCAGAAGAAAACACCGACAGAAAAGGATTTGTTGGTATATTCTTTATGGCCGCCGCTCTTGCGTTGGTATCATTCAGTTGTACAGGCCCAATTATTGGTACCTTGTTAGTACAGGCTGCTACATCAGGCGCAAGGCTAGGCCCGGCCATAGGGATGCTCGGATTCTCGGTTGCGCTTTCATTGCCATTCGTATTATTTGCCATGTTCCCTTCATGGTTAAATAGCCTGCCGAAGTCAGGAGGCTGGTTAAATAGCGTAAAGGTGGTACTTGGATTCCTGGAACTGGCATTGTCGCTTAAATTCCTGAGTAATGTAGATCTGACCTACCACTGGCATTGGTTTGACCGCGAAGTTTTCCTGGTGTTGTGGATCGTGATCGCCGCCCTAACAGGGTTCTATTTATTAGGTAAGCTAAAGTTTAGCCATGATTCGGACATAAGTTATATATCCGTACCTAGATTATTCCTTGCAATTGTCGTCCTTTCGTTTACCGTTTATATGGTTCCAGGGCTGTGGGGCGCTCCGCTAAAGTCTATATCAGCGTTTTTACCGCCTCAGGCATCGCAGGATTTTGATTTGTATACGCCGACACTTTCGGGCGGCGGTTCAAATACTGCCGCTGTCGCGCCTGCAGATCAGGCCGCGCACAAATATGCCGATCTGTTCGATAAGCCATTAAACCTTAATCCATTTTTTGACTACAAAGAAGGGCTGGCTTACGCCAGGAAAGTTCATAAACCGATCATTATCGATTTTACTGGTCATGCCTGTGTGAACTGCCGAAAAATGGAAGCCAGCGTTTGGCCCGATAAAAAAGTATTGCCTTTACTGAAAGATAGCTACGTACTTATTCAGCTTTACGTGGATGACAAAACGGAACTACCTGCAAACGAGCAATACATAAGCAGCTTTAGCCATCGTAAGATCACTAACATCGGTGCATTGAACAGCGACATCCAGGCAACCCGCTTCAATACGAACTCACAGCCCTTTTATGTGCTGCTTAACCCGGCGACAGAAATGCCGATGGTAACACCGGAGGGTGCCGATTATAATCCTGACAGCTACTACAACTATCTGCAATCAGGCATCAATTCATTCAATAAAACTAACTAAGATGAAACGCAAGATCGTTATGGCAGGGCTAACATTGTTTACCACTGTACTGATTTCCTGTAAAGACACTGCAAGTTTTACCATTTCAGGCACTATTGATCATCCAGCTAAACAGCCAATGGTATTTCTACAAAAGGCTGATAGCAGCGGCGAATACCAATCTTTAGACTCGGTAAAATTGTCTGCTGACGGTGTTTTCAAGTTTAAAAAAGAATCGCCATTCCCCGAGTTGTATCGTTTAAAGATCGATACGACACAAATTGACCTGGCAGTTCAAAATGGGGATATGATTGAGGTTAATGCTGATTTAGCAGACAATACTCACCATTATGCCGTCACCGGATCAGATGCTTCCAATGCTATTAAGCAGTTCAATGAGCTGGCTACAAAGTTTAACGAAATCAGCAATCGTATATCCGCAGATTTCGAAGTCAAATTGAAAGCGCATCCTGCGAGCGCAGACTCGCTGATCAAAGCGTTGATGCCTGTTTATTCAAAAAATCAGGCTGATTTCAGCCATCAGGCTATAATGTTTATAAAAAATAATCAAAAGTCTTTGGCAGCCTTTTATGCCGCCAGCACTCTTGACCCAGTGAAGTTTGAAATGCCGCTTATCAGCTACGCTGATGGGATTAACGGCGATTTGCTTAAAAACCCTTTAGTAAAAAAGTTTGTGAATGCAATGGCAGCAGCAAAACCACTGTCCGTTGGACATGATGCCCCCGAGTTTACCATCAGCGACAGTAACGGAAAGCCTGTAAAACTTTCTGATTATAAAGGTAAATGGATAATGATTGACTTTTGGGCATCATGGTGCGTACCCTGTCGCCAGGAGAACCCTAATGTGTTAAAACAATATCAGCACTTCCACCAGAAAGGTTTGAATGTTTTGGGCATATCGCTGGATAAAGATAAAGCCGCATGGCAAAAAGCGGTTAGCGATGATCACCTTACCTGGACGCAGGCATCAGATTTAAATAGCTTTCAAGGCACCGCCGAGCAGCTTTATCATATTGAGGCCATTCCTTCCAATTTCATTATTGATCCGCAGGGAAAGATCGCTGCAAAAAATGTGAGGGGTACCGACCTGGAAGATTTTCTAAAAAAAACACTTTGATAATATCAGTAACAAATTAAACATCATGAAAAAGATCATTTTTTATATCCTGTTTTTCATTGCCTCAGCGGGCGCGGCGTTTGCCTCTCCAGTGATGAAAAACAATACAACAAAACTGAACAAAGCCAGGTTAGATACCGCAACATTTGCTACGGGATGTTTCTGGTGTGCTGAAGCGAAGTTTAAACAACTACGCGGCGTTGTTTCCGTAAGCTCCGGCTTTTCAGGCGGCCACACTGTAAATCCAACCTACGAAGAAGTATGCACTGGCACAACCGGGCATGCAGAATCGGTAAATATCCTTTTCGATCCTAAACAGATAACATTTGATGAGCTGGTAGAAGTATTTTTTACCGATCACGATCCAACCCAATTAAATCGTCAGGGCAATGATGTTGGCACGCAATACCGTTCTGCCATTTTCTACCATAATGCTGCCCAAAAACAAAAGGCGGAATATTATATCAAAAAGGTAAACGATTCGCATGCTTACCCGAAACCTGTTGTAACTCAGGTAGTGCCATTTAAAGTATTCTACAAAGCTGAAGGGTATCATCAGAATTATTTCAGCAGGAACGGAAGTGCGCCTTACTGCAAATATGTAATCCAGCCGGAACTGGAGAAATTCAGGAAAGTATTCGCAAATAAATTAAAAAACAACAAATAAATAAACATCATGAAATCATTCGTCATAACAACTGTACTGCTACTTTACCTGGCAGGCGGCGCTTTTGCGCAGCATTTGAAATCCGCCAGCGGACATGAGAATAATCCCTATTACTCGAATACAGATATAAAAAAGTTAAATATCTCTAACGCCGAATGGAAAAAGATCCTGCCAGCGGATTTGTATGCCACGGCCCGTGAGGCAGCAACCGAGCGCCCTTTCACAGGTAAATACTGGAACGCTGATGCTAAAGGAACTTATTACTGCGCCGTTTGCGGTAATGAATTATTCAGGTCAAATGCAAAGTTTTCCAGTACCTGCGGCTGGCCAAGCTTTTTCGAGCCGACTCGAAAGAACAGCGTTATCTATAAAGAAGACCATTCGTTTGGAATGGACCGGACAGAAGTTCTCTGCGCCCGATGCGGCTCACATCTTGGCCATATCTTCGATGACGGGCCTGCGCCGACTTACAAACGGTATTGTATGAATTCAATATCACTTGATTTTCAACCGGATAAAAAATAATACAGTAAACGATTTAAAAATTCAATCACGTGAAAAAAATACTATTAATCATTATAGCGGCATTCATAGGTACAAATGCCTTCTGCCAAATCGAAAAACCTGTAACCTGGTCATTCGCCCTTAAGAAAGAGAAAAATAACGAAGCAGTAATTTTACTCAAGGCCTCCATTAAAAGCAGTTGGCATATTTACTCGCTTGATCAAAAAGAAGGCGGGCCGGTAAAAACAACCATTACCTTCTTGCCTGCAGCAGGTTACACCTTAATAGGAAGAAGTAGCCAGCCGCAGCCCCAAACGAAGTTCGAAAAGGCCTTCAATATGAAGGTGTCTTACTTCGAAAACACGGTCGTCTTTCAGCAAAGAATTAAACTCAAACCAGGTAAAGGTACGCTGCACGGAAAGCTAGAATATATGACATGCAATAACCAAAAGTGCCTGCCGCCTGAAGATCTGGATTTTACTATTAACCTTTAAAAGCAATGATACCAAATAACGAACATGTGCAGTGCCTGATCATCGGTTCGGGGCCTGCTGGATATACCGCCGCTATATACGCGGCGCGCGCTGACCTTAAACCTGTCCTATATACAGGTATCATAGAAGGCGGACAATTAACGCAGACAACGGAAGTTGAAAACTATCCCGGCTATCCCGAAGGAATTCAAGGGCCAGCAATGATGCAGAATTTTAAAAAACAGGCGGAGCGACTTGGCGCAGACATTCGGTTTGGTTATGTTACTTCTGTCGATTTCTCATCGTTGCCCCATAAAATTACAATAGACGACAGCCAGGTAATTACTGCCGACGCAGTAATCATTTCTACAGGAGCTTCCGCAAAATGGCTGGGACTTGAATCTGAGCAAAAGTACAATGGCTTTGGCGTATCGGCCTGTGCTGTTTGTGATGGTTACTTCTTTAAAGGGCAAGATGTAGCCATTGTTGGCGCTGGTGATACGGCCGCCGAGGAAGCCACTTATTTGGCCAAACTTTGCCGAAAGGTTTACATGCTGGTGAGGCGCAATGAATTCCGCGCGTCAAAGGCGATGATAAACCGTGTTTTGAATACCCCGAATATCGAACTATTGTATGATACCGAAACGGTTGAAATATTGGGAGATGGTTTAAATGTGACCCGCGTAAAAGTAATCAACAATAAAACGAATGTTGAAAAAGAACTGGCTGTTACCGGTTTCTTTGTCGCCATAGGCCATCACCCAAACACCGACATATTTAGAGGCTGGATCGATATGGACGCGGTCGGTTACATCAAAACAAGGCCGGGCACAACACGGACAAATGTAGCGGGCGTATTCTGTTGCGGCGATGCGCAGGATCACATCTACCGCCAGGCGGTCACAGCAGCAGGCAGTGGTTGCATGGCGGCTATAGATGCCGAGCGTTACCTCGCCGCCAAACACCACGCGGTAACCATTGATTCAATAACCGTTAATTAACAAAATATATCATTCCTAATCCAAACATGATGTTGCCGAATGAATTATCAGTTAATCCCCAAAAATGGGTCGATAAACATGCAGATTACCTCTATGGCTACGCCATTACCCGTATAAGTGATGAAGAAGTGGCACGCGACCTTGTACAGGAAACCTTCCTGGCCGCATTGGAAGCGTTACCGGAATTTGAAGGAAAAAGCACCGAAAGGACATGGTTAACAGCAATTTTAAAATATAAAATCATAGATACTTACCGCAAAAAATCAAGACAGGGTATCAAAGTGCCGCTCGGCACTAACGAAGAGCGGGTTGAATATTTTGATCCTGATCTGAATAACTGGAAAACAGAGCACTGGCCCGCTCCATTTGGGGTTGAAGATCAGGATCCGCTGCATAATAAAGAATTAAACAATGTGCTGCAGGACTGTATGAAAAAGCTGCCTCCGTTTTGGCTCACTATTTTCACAATGAAGCACATGGATGATTCATCGAAAGATGTTATCTGTGATGAGTTAAAATTATCAGAATCAAATTTCTGGGTAATCATTCACCGGGCAAAAGTCAGTTTGAGATCTTGCCTTCAGAAGCGATGGTTTTGATCGCTCAATTGTCGATCGTGATTTTTTTTATTACCCTTGTAAGGAAACAAATTATTTGGCGACTA
Source organism: Mucilaginibacter sabulilitoris (assembly GCF_034262375.1). NCBI lineage: Bacteria > Pseudomonadati > Bacteroidota > Sphingobacteriia > Sphingobacteriales > Sphingobacteriaceae > Mucilaginibacter > Mucilaginibacter sabulilitoris. The sequence continues at coordinate 929,288 of NZ_CP139558.1, read as the reverse complement.
ATTTTCGTGAAACCCTGAACTATTCAGGGTGAAAATATCCATCTATTTATATACCAAATTTTTATGAATTTAAACGACAAAAAAGTACTGATAACTGGCGGGTCCAGCGGAATCGGCAGAGCCATCGTGGATGCACTTTATCAATCAGGCACAAGGAGTTTTGCAGTAGCAGGTCGGGACGAAGCAAAGTTAAATCAATTAGCAAAGGATTATCCCGAGGCCTCCTTTTTGTACCTGCATGGAAACGTGGGTAATCCCACTGATGTTATGGCCTTTATTAAAAAGGTTGACCAGGAATGGGCCGGCCTTGATATTTTGATCAACAACGCCGGTGTGGTGAGCGCGGGCCCCCTGGAAGATATCAGCGATGAAGACATTATTGCTCAAATTGACATTAATCTTACGGGATTGATCTTGTTGACCAAGCATGCTCTCCCGCTACTCAAGAAAAGCACCGAAGCTGCGATCATTAATGTTTCGTCCGGACTAGGCGTAATCGGCTTGCCTTTTTACGCTACCTACGCGGCTGCTAAGGCAGGAACTGTAAATTTTTCTGAAGCGTTACGCAGAGAGCTGCGCGATTTCCCAATACATGTAATGACGGTTTACCCTACGGCCACAGATACACCAATGATGAAAACAGCCAACACAAGCAATATGGACACTCCGGAGGCTGTGGCTGAAAGCACGATCAGAGGTTTGCTGGCAGGTGAAATTGACGTTTTTCGCGGTGGGACTCAAATGCTGGAAAATCGCAAATTGAATTTTGAGCATCCATTGGAGTATGACGAAAAGGTAAAGGGTATGTATTGGGCTATGAAAGAACGAGCATCCAAACATCGGTCAATGTAATTAAACCCCATTTACTTTTACTTTAAAAGGGTAGATTCAGGTGATAAGACGCGTATCTGCCCTTTTATATATTAGAATTGCACAATATCTGTTCGCTGCGTTTGAGGTTGCTAAAATCCTCAATGCCGATTCTACCGTACAAATCTTAAGTCAGTTGACAGGTTTACATGATGTGACACCATTCAATTCTTATCTAATTTAGCAGCGATCTTCTGTTTCAATTGTTCCTTGAAGGCATCATCGAGTTTGACCTCATCTTTCTGCGTTTTGAAAAGCTGGCGCATCATACTATTGATCAGAACACTTTGCTGTTCATACACCCGGCAGATATAACAACCCGCTAAGTGAATCTGCAGTTCCATTTGTTCCCTTGCAGTCAATTCAATTTCCTGCTTTTTTTCAATTAACAGCGTAGCTTTTCTACAATTATAAGCGATCCGTTCTTCCTCTGTTTTTAATTTCTTTTTCATCTTATATCCAATTCTTCTGTAAACAAGATCTCAGGTTAACTTTTGTACGGTGGATGATCAGCCAATTATTGGCTGATGTAATCCTAAGCTTTTTGCAAATGGAACCGGTTTCTTCCTCGTCCAAATGTTTAAGTTTGAATACAGCCATCCATAACGACGGAAGTTTAACCATACATACGCCTTTGTAACTCGTTCATAAATTCTTTATTGTTGAGCGGTCGTGATCTTCAACCCCAAATGGAGCGGGCCAGCGCTCCATTTTCCAATCATTCAGATCAGGGTCAAAAACTCTGGCTCGTCTTCTACCGAGCCAATATGTATGTGGCCGCTAAAAACATTGGCCTTTTTACGATAGGTGTCAACGATCTTATTTTTAAGGATCGCTGTTAACCACCTGCGCTCCGAACTTTCAGCCCGATATCGACTTGCTTTTTCAAGGGCAGATAAAAATGTATCCTGTGCGAGGTCCTGGGCCATAGTCTCGTCGCTTAACCTTTTAAAGGCGAAATTATACAGGTAATCGGCATAATCCTCTACCACTTTGCTGGTTTAAAGCCATTGTAATTTGTATGTTCCTTTAAATTGTCCAATATGGCTTTATCATGCATGGCATCTAAATTCAATTTTATTGTTTTCAAAAGAAGGCAAAATTCGTTAAATCTTACCTTCATTTGATTGAAACTGCGGTTTTCAGCAATGATTTAGCTTCAACGAAACCTTCGGTTTTGGCGATGACTTTACCATCTTCATCAATAAAGAGCAATGTTGGATAACTATTGACATTGTATAACTCGGCGAACTTTTCCCCTTCACCTTTCTCTACGTCAATGGAAACATTTACGAAGTGGGAATTGAAATAAACTGCTAATGCTTTATTCTTAAAAGTCGTTTTTTTAAGTTGCTGACATGGTGCACACCATACCGCATAAGCATCTACAAAAACCGGCTTGTGTTGTTGCTTTGCCGTAGATAAAGCAGCGTTGAAAGAGTCATAAAATATGACACTACGCTTTTCGGTAGGCTGCTGAGCATAAATATGTCCGCTCAGCAGCAAGATCAAGGCGCATATAAGGCCTGAATTTTTACGATTCAAAATCATTATAAACCTTTATTTAACAGGATTTTCTTGTTTCAATGCAGCGGCTACAGCCTGCAAAAGCGTTGGGCTGATACGCTGTTTGAAATCAGGATTGATATATTCAAATTGAATGATGCCGCTTTTGTCTAAAATGAATACAGATGGTACCGGCAACAACTTGTCTGCATTTTTTCCCGCCGAACCTTCAGCCAATATTTTGCTATATGCGGCCGGTGCTTTAAATGCAATGCCAAACTGCTTTGATACCGCAAGGTCAGCGTCTGAAAGCAAAGTATAAGACAACTTGTGTTTGTCCATGCTTTTGTTCAAATTGTCAGGGCTATCAGTACTGATCGCAATTATTTGATAGCCCGTTTTCACCAATTCTGCTTGAATACCTTGTACGCCTGCTAATTCTTTATTGCAAAACGGACACCAACCACCACGGTAGAAAAACAAGATTGTTGGTTTATCGGCAAGATGTGCATTAAGATCAAATGGCTTTCCGTTGGCGGCCGGGATGTTTACCGAAGGTATTTTCTCTCCGATCAATAGTGGGCTTATATCAGTAGATTGTTGCGGATATTTTTGCATCGCCGTCGTATCTGATGTTTTCAAGCCGTTAGCTGAAGCGTTGTAAGCCGTAAAACAGAATAGTGCTGCACTTAATAAGCTTAAGAAAATGAATTTAAAGTTAATCTGTAGTTTCATTTGAGTTGGATATAGGGTTAAAAAGTGCCAGCAGAAAATATCCGCTGGCGGATTACATTTACATTTTGGTCGTGTCTTTTTTCATTTTAGACATCTTGCCAGATTTTTTGCTCATTTTCTTATGGCTCATTTTAGACATCTTCATGGTGTCTTTTTTCATTGGCGCCATTTTATCTTGCGCGATAGCGCTAAGTGATAAACAAACCGCGGCAACCGCCATTAACGACAGGGCTTTGAATTTTAATGTTTTCATTTTGATTTTATTAGTTTAAGATTTCCTGTTTAGTAGGAGTTTTTGTCAATACCTTACAATATTTTAATAAGAATTTATAAGGTTTCTTGTAAGGATGTTATAATGGTTTCGACTAAATCATTGCATTGAGTGGGGTAGACGCCGCTTAAGTTCAACTTATTTATTAAAAACATACATTCACCATGGCAAAATTTTCATTATTAGTTAGGCTTGAAGCAAAACCCGGCAAAGAGCAGGAATTAAGTGATTTCCTTAAAAGCGCATTACCATTAGCCCAGCAAGAAACCGGAACGGTTAACTGGTATGCCCTGCAAATTGGCGCTTCTACATTCGGCATATTCGACACGTTTGAAACGGAAGCTGCGCGGGACGCTCACTTAAACGGGCCGATTGCTGCTGCATTGATGGCCAAAGCCCCGGAATTGCTATCGGTCAGCCCGGCCATTGAGAAAGTTGATATACTAGCAGCGAAGTAAAACGAAAGTGCGGCTACGGCCGCACTTTTGTATCTAAAGAAGGATCAGACTGTTGGCGCGGCTAGAAAATCAACCCGCAGCCCTGTAACACCGTGCAGATAATTACTGATTGTTTTATCTCCAATAACGACAATGATGTCTATCAAATTGGCTTCTTTGTAGCCAGCCTATAGTAGATGTCCAATGATTGCCTTATCGGGCTTTCCACGATTTATCACCGTTGCTTTAATAAATTGGCCAATGCGTCGAGCTTGGTATCAAAATGAACATTAGCCTGGCAGGTCTGTACAATTTGTTCCGGCGTGAAGCCCTGCAAACCTCCTACTACAGTATGGGCAGCAAGACAATATACACATTCATTAACCTGGCTTACGACCAGGTTAATGACTTCGCGTTCTTTACTTAGTTAAAGTATTTCTCTTGTTTTGAAGGGTGAGGTAATCGGCAAAGAGCATTTTATCTCTAAACCAAACCCCGGATGTTAAACTGACCACCCAAACACCGAAGGTAATTGGACAACCGTAAGGCAAAAAAAGACCTGTGCCTATTTATCCGACGATTGACGATATAGTGGAAAAAAAGCATGGTTTCACAAGCCAAAAACAATATTACTTATTAATTATCAATTGATTATGAATTTATAAAATTATATTATAGCTTTATAAAACATTACAAACCTTCTCCTTAACCTCCCAAACCAATGCGCAATAGAAACGAACAAAATGGCCTTGAAGCCACCGTGATTACCGGCAGCTATGGAGCACTGATTTCCATTCGTGTGACCAATGAACAATCCGTGAACAAACCAGACTTTCTTGGCTTTGCAATCAAAAGAGACGATTTAACCGAACAAGAAAGCTATCCCTTAAGAGGATTTAAATATTTCGTTGATTCCGATCGGCTACAAACAAAAGGACAACTCTTTGATACGGATAAGCAACCGGTTCAATCCTTTTTTTGGGAGGATTTTTCTGTAAAACCTCAGCATGATTATGTTTATCACCTTATCCCTGTTTATGGCATACCAAAAAACCTGCAATACGGTCCGGAAGTTACTGTCAGCATCAGTTCTGAAAACGTGCAGGGCTCAGTTCATTCAGTCCATTTTAATATGGGAGTGGCCGGAAGCCTGGCTTATGCAAGACGCTTCGACGATAAAAGGCCGGATCAAATGAACGAGGATGAGAAGCGAAATGTCAGAAAATGGCTCTCACGTGGATTAGAAGAAGCATTACTGGGATTCATCCAGAAGGCGATTCAGAACAAATTCGGATTACGTATCGCATTTTACGAATTTACTTACTCCCCAGTTTTATTGAAACTGAAAGAAGCAATCGAAGCAGGTTGTCATGTTGAAATCGTTTATGATTCCAGACAGGAAGAGGAAGAAAACGACCAAGCCATCGATGCCGCAGATTTACCGCGTACCGCTAAGACATCAACTGGAGTCACGTATAATGTCCTTCACCGCAGAACTAAAGACCCACAAGTACCTTCTCATAATAAATTTATGATTTTAATGAATAAAGAGGTTCCAGTGGAAATTTGGTTCGGCTCTACAAATATTACCGACAAGGGAATTTTAGGCCATAGCAATGTTGGTCATCATATTGTTGATAAGGCACTCGCCAAGAAATACTTTGACTACTGGGAATGTCTTGCTACAGACCCCTCGGAAGCAGATATTCAGGTAGCCGTTGATAAAATCCAGGGTGACATTGCTAATATACCTGACTTCAAAGATAATTACACACCATTCTTCAGCCCCCGTGCGGCAAAAACCGTTCTTGAAACTTACGGCAAATTTATAGCGGGTGCAAATCAAATGGTGTGTGGGATTTTTCCCTTTTCCTTCAGCAAAGTTATGAAGGCTTCGCTTAGCACACCAAATAAAGCGCTTAAATATTTGATGGTAGATAAATATAAAAATGCGGCAGGGATAATTAAAGACAAAAATACATTGATTGTCAATGGTGCATATTTTAGCAAACCCATGTTTGATTGGTTGGAGGAAATCAATTCCGGCATCTTGCTAAACAAGCATCCTAATCCATATATCGGAACAAATTACGTACATAATAAAGTTTTACTAATCGATCCATTAACAGATAATGCTGTCATTATAGTAGGCTCGGCAAATTTTAGCGATCCATCGGTCACCAGTAACGATGAAAATACTGTTGTGATCAAGGGCGGATACGAAATGAGAAGAATTTGTGATATTTATTTCACCGAATTTTACCGAATATTTCATCATTTTTTTGTCCGCGTAGCGACCCAGGAAATCAATAAAGACCTGGATTTGACTGCCGGAAATGTCAACAATCCTCTTCATCTCAAGACGGATAACTCTTGGGTCGCTCAGTTTAGGCAGGATCACTTCAAGATCATTATGCAGGAACAAATGCGGTTGATGCCCTTAGATTACGGTCAGCGTCCCTCGTAAATTAAGTTTCTGACCAGAAAACTGTTCCCGATTTACATAACCTAACCCCATATCATGAAATCAATAGTTTATACCATTTTGCTCTCAGCAAGTCTGCTGATTGCATCTTTGCAGCTGAAAGGCCAGGTAAAAATCAAGAATTCGACCAGCAAAAAAGATTCGATCTCAACTCCAGACTTATTGGACAGTTTAACTTTAGCTAAAACCAAGGAAGAGCTGCTGACCGCTGATAATATCCAAATTCAGAAAAATTTGTATTCTAATCATTTTAAAATTGACAGCTTGACAAAGCTTGGAGGAAAAAATCCACGAACACAAACCGAACTTGCCGAACTCCGAGCGAAAGAACAATCCCTGACAAGCCAGCTAAAAATAAACAACCTGGAACTGAATATACAAAAACTCAATTACGAAATCTTCTTTAGCAAGATACAAATGCTTACGAAGTCTCTTCCGGAAATTAAGAAGAACAAAGAAAAACAAACCACTCTACTTAAAAAAGACACCTCAGGCGCGAAGGAGAATGATGACGAGCAAAACAATGAGTCAGATACTGAAGATGACGGGTTTAAATCGCACGCTACTGAGATCCTAAAAAAAACCGACAGTTTGGAAGTGATTGCAATAATTGAAAAACGTGGCACCGTGAATATATATTCACGAATGAAGCTAACCGAGGCCGAGCGAAAAAAAAAGATAAGTGAAATTATTTCTACCAAAACAAAGGCGTTCTCCTTCGACAGATTTGGCAACGTTTCAAGGGTAATAAAGTCACCCATCCAACAAGTACATATCCTGGCGTCAGAGGGAATTATGCGTGAACTTGTAGTATATACCAATGATGGCATTTTTCGCAACAAATCCTCAGTAATTGACTTGGTTCATATGGATACTAGAAATAATGATACACTTCGCTATGAAAGACAGCAATATTATCGCGATGGCAAATACCGATATATCTTTTTAGATGATGTTATTAAATATACTCCGGTGCAATCATATAGTGATTTACCTTACGCCGATTTCAATATTACGCTTGATAAAGACCATCCGTCCTTTGTGCTTAAAGAATCAACTTCCGTCAACTCGTATGTAAATATATCTGCGTTTACGGATATTAAAGGAATAAGCGGTGAACCGAACGGAATTGCCCAGTTTAGCGGGGAGGGTAAATTTATTACCAATACCCGTAATTTTAGGAACGGTGCTACTGTCTGGTTAAATTATCTCTCCGTATTGGTCGGACTTGCAAAATATGACAGCAAGTTTAATGGTACGATGTTAGTCCATAAAGACAGTATTGATAGGAGTTCCTTATTACAACGTTCAAGTTATAATGTTGGCGTTAAACTAAATCTTTTGCATGGCTTACCCTCGCCTTACCCCCACCACCTGTTAAGCGATTGGCAACTAAACATTGGTTATAATTTTATCGGAAGTCGCGTCAGTGACACCACCTTTAAAGATAAAGCCAGAACGGTGATCGACACAGCATTTAGGACAGTGACTATGAACGAATGGTACATTGAGCCAAGCGTATCAGTTGCACGGCATAAGAATTTCGGCCTGACCTTATCGCTTCCCTTTCGTGCTATTAATATTAAGCAAAGCGGAAAAATTAAAAACGACGGAACTGAATACTGGGCGACGCCTGGAATTGATGTAATGTATTACGGCAAAAGAGATTTGGGTAACAAGTTGTTTTTCAGGTACCATCATAACATCAATTTAAATAGGCCCGTCGAGGCGTATACCCAAATTCAGGTTGGCTACTCGCTGAGCCTTACCAATATATGGGGCAAATAGTCACTCAGGTCTAAGACATAAGAATAACTGGGAATATTTCCCGTATGTCTATAGTGCCCTACCTAAAAACAGAAGTGTCTGTGCCTTCGCAGTTGCTTCTGTTTTTAAACTTGTCGTAAGCTATGGTCAATAGCGATATCATGTCTGCACTAACATTTTAGAATGACCTTTAAATAAATTTCATAACAGTAATAACGTCGTAAACCCCATAAAGATACCTATCGGAACAGTATTTAGTCCCGAACAATGATAGCTTCACGATCATATATGCCTGATCATTTCATTATCCAAACCTTCACACCCGTTAAAAAATCAGCCAGACCCTGCGGGTGCCTCGTCCGGCAATGGTAGCCGGAAGGGCAGCTGATTTTATACCGGATCATATCCTTAAAGACCGCATTCTGGATTATCTTCCAGGGCAGCTCCCGGACTTTTTCATATCCACATCATTATTCATTTAGCCTTTGCTGGAGGCAAATTTATACCTCTTCGGCACGCAAGGCCATGCTCCGTGCCGCCTAAAAAATCTCCACACCTCCGCTGCGCTCCGGGTAGTATTTTTTGCGTCAGCCTTGCGTGCCAGCCCCCCGCGCAAATATTCTGCCTCTATCAAAGGCCAAATGAGGGTTTTAGCCGAATCAGGACTTTGAGTAAACAGATTTTTTAACGCAAATAATTTAAACACGCAATGGAAACATTAACAGGAAGATTAACCGCAGACGCTAAAGTTAGCGTGGTTAACAATGACAAGAAAGTAGTGAATTTCTCAATCGCTATGAATGACAGCTACCGTTCAAACGGGGAAACCGTACGCACCACAACCTATGTGGATTGCGCCTACTGGATAAACGAAGCTGTTGGCGAATACCTGAAAAAAGGCTTGGTGGTACAGTTGTTCGGTCGCCTTGGCGCAAGGGCATGGAACGATAAAGACGGCAATGCACACGCAGCAATTACGCTAAATGTGTCCCGTATCATTTTCATCGGCGGGGCAACTGGCGAAAACGCAGACAAGCCTGCACAAAAAGCCGAAAAGAAACAGGGCGCAAACGCAGGTGGTGGTAATGATGACGACCTGCCATTTTAATCACCATAACATAATATTCAAAATACAGACCATTCAATTCATAAAAAACAAAACGTCATGGGACACAATCTGAATTATAACGAACAAACAGGAAACCACAGCTTTTTTAGTGTAAAGGAAAAGGCATGGCACGGCTTAGGCCAAATCGTTGACCAATATCCGACAAGCGCAGAAGCCATAGTATATGCAGGCTTGGATTATACCGTCGAAAAACGACCGCTATACACCAACAGTTTGGAAAACGAATTATCAGAAATTGATACAGGCATAGCAGCTTCTAAAATTACTGTACCACATTTTTATGCAACCGTACGCAATGACAATAATGCCGTATTGGGCGTGGTGGGTAAGGATTACGAAGTAGTACAGAATGTAAACGCCTTTGAGTTTTTTGACGCTATCGTTGGCGGTGGGGATGGTATCCTGTATGAAACCGCAGGGGCTTTAGGCAAAGGGGAGCGGATATTTATTACCGCCAAATTGCCGGGCTACATACGGGTAGGCAATCAGGATATGATAGAACAATACCTCATGCTGACCACCTCTCACGATGGCGGGGGCAGCATCATGGCAGCATTTACACCTGTGCGTGTCGTTTGTCAAAACACCCTTAACGCAGCCATACGTAACCATACCAATTCGATAAAAATCAGGCATACCGCTTCGGCCAACGACCGATTGAAACAGGCGCATACACTAATGGGTATTTCGGGTAATATGGCCGAAGAACTGGAGGGCATTTTCAACCATTGGTCACAGGTTAAAATTACCGACAAGCAGGTAAAAAAACTGATACAGGTGGCTATGGCACCGAACAAGGAAACTATTACCAATTTGGAATTGGGCGTACTGGATAAATTATCAACCAATTACACCAACATCGTAGACAGCGTCTACGAGTACGCTTTAGGCAGCCCGACCCAACAAATGGACACTACCGCAGGGACAGTTTTTGGCGCTTACAATGCGATAACTGGCTACTTCCAAAATGTCCGCAGCTACAAAGACGGTGAAGCCAAATTCAAATCTATCATGGATGGAACTGCCAAACAACGTGGACAGGTTGCCTTTGACCTATGCAGTGACTTTGCCCGTCATGGCATGGATGCCCTAACCCAAGTTAAGTAAAATGAACGGGGGAGCAATCCCCCTTTTTTAAATCAAAAATGGATAATATGCAACCATTAAGAATATTAAATAATGTACAGAAAGCAAGGCTTTTACATGCCCTCTTTATACACGAAATTCCCGCCTTTTTAACTTATAGCCAACAGCTATGCACTTATATGCGGGAGAACCGTGACGAAGTGCGCAAAGTTTGGGTGAACCAGTTGTTTGGGGTGGATTTTTCGTTTCAACTGGCGGAAGAAGCCGAGCGCAAAATAAAGCGGTACGGCAGGCAACTGGAAAAAAGCAGTGCAGTTTTCAGCGACCAGTTATTTGACGGTTACGGCGCATTGTTCCTTAATCATTGCCTGACCACCTATGCCGAAAAGGCCGAACTCAGCGACCCGAAATTCAGAACAGCGGTAGAATTATTATTTCATCCTTAATCCCTGAATATGACACGCTCTAATTTATATATCAAATTAAGCAACGGCAAAAAAATCAATGCCGTTGCCGACAGCAGCAGCGCACCTGAACAGGGTTACATAGTAGAACATTTCCTGTTTCCCTTGCTTCGGCTTTCTGATACGCAGAAGGAACTGGACTTATTGCAGGAAACCTGTACTCTGAATGAACTGCGCTCCAATGCCACCTATTGCTATACTATTAACCTGCGAAAAAAAATTGTACGGTTCTATGAAGAAAATTACGATTACAGAACCGATACCTTTCGCAAGGGTAAGAACCTTACCAAACGGTATATCAAATACCTGCAAAAAGAAAGCGATTTGGAGAAAGCCGTAAAAGCGCAGTTCGCCCATTTATCCAACAGGCAGCTTGTCAAAAGAATAAACAGCCTGCCCGATTTTAAATGGAATGATGAGGGTACGGAACTCTACCGCAGGATGCGGGTTTCGATCGGCAGGTTTGATTACGCCATGCGGGGTAACACTATGGTCATTATTTACGATTTGGATAACCCGCAACCCAAATCCCACTAATCCCTGAAACTATGAAAACACAAATCGTTCATCATACCACCCTGGTTATTGGGGCAGCCCTGATAGTTACCGCATTAGTTATCCGCACTGCTATCAGTAGGCGCAGGTTTAACCGCAGGAGCATAACTGGCTTGCAGCTTTTTCAATCCTTTTGGCACTGGCGCATCACCACCTTAATAGAGAGCTTCCTGAATTTCACTGCAACCCTGATGTTGCTCGCAGGTGTCTTTTTGACCGCCTGCGGAATTTATACAAATCACTAAACTTAAATAGGAATACCATGAAAACGAATTTTTTTGAAAATATAGCCAACCTGAACGCCCCCGGCATTTGGACAATCGGCATCCAAAATGATCAAAACGGCGATTTTACCGTATCAGCTTTATATGCACCCTTTAAATCTAACGACCCCGCTGCAAAAATGATAGTACCCTTAATTCACAGGGGCAAGGCTTCCGAAATGGACGAAGGTTTTTTCGAGGCCACCGCAACGCAGGTGGAAAGTCTCAAAGGGCTTTACAGCAACCTTAAAGCGGTAACGGCAAGCGTAGAAGCAGCCAAGAAAAAAGTTACACAAGGGGGTAAGCCACAGCCTGTAAAACAAACAACTGGTAACCCAGATGAAATCGAAGTAGGCGAACCAAAGATTAGCGCAGAGGAGAAAAAGAAATCTTATTTCGATACCCTTAAAAAAGTCGTGGAACTGAATGATGCCTGCAAATATGAGGAAGCGCTGAACATCCTGCCAACGGTGGAAGATTATCCCGAAAAGAAAGAGGAACTGGAAAAAAGAAAGGCCGACCTGACCCGAAAAGCAACACAATACAAACAGGCATTACAACTATTTGAACAAGCATAATTCTATCGCCATGTTACAGACCACACATTTAGAAAGGATTTTTATCCATAAGGAGAACGGACAGGAAGTCCGCTTGACCGACCCCAACGACCGCATGAACCCTGATGCGGTGCTGAACTTTTATACGGGAACATACCCCATCCTGACCAACGCCCGCATTGTCGGGCCGGAAATCATAAACGATGAAATTCAATACCGCTTTGAAAGTACCATGGGTACAAAGGGTTAAACAGAAAAAAATGAAAACAAAAAAATCAGACCGCAAACTAACCATCATAGAGGAGGGAAAACAATGGCAGCTACATCAGTTATTCGGGGAGTTCGTTCAGCAGTTAGACCGCCTGCCCGATGCAAGGCAGGTACAGTCAAACGCACTCCGAAGCGCACCGCCGGAGCGTATCGTAATGGTTTTTTAAGCCATTCATTCGGCAGCTTTCACGCCCTGCCCTTCACGGACTTCAATCGGAGTGAAATGGAGTTTTTTGCTTCGCTTAAAAACCTGTGCAGGCTGCACCAATGGGATGCCCCTGATGTTGCAGGCTTGCCGTTTCCGCAGAATATCGCCAAAGTAATGGCGGAGTTATCGGGCAAAAATTTTGACGGGGCTGCCTGTATGCTTTTACAGGATAAGGGTAACCCCGCCAGACTGGCGACCGTAAAGACTTTTGACACCCAATATCGCCTTTATTATATACCTGTGCGACCGCTTTGGAAGATGAAAAACAACCCGGAACAACAGGCGCAGTACAAACTGACCCGTGCCGTATTTTCTTATTTATACAATGCCGTTGATATTCCCTATTTCCGTGAACCGTGCTATCTCGACAATACCTATGATGCGCTTGAAAACTGGATTAGAGAAGTAGTGCAGGAACATACGCAGGACGAGGAAGATAAAACCTACAGTCAACGACAGTTGCGTGACTTTAAAGAAATGCAAGTACAGGGCGATGCTTTGCTCCCTGAAATTAAGCAGCCTGTTGATTTAAAGGACTGGCAGCAGCTACTGAAAGTTTTTAAAATACAAACGGAATGGGATAAAAACTTCCATGAGGTGGTTACGGAAATCTATAAACTGGCGTTTGATTACCCCCAAAGAAACATCCGTCATTCGATGCACTATGACCTCGTTGAAACGGCAGGCGAGGACATGATCTATTGGGAAAACTACCTTTCCTTTTACTGGAGTGGCGAGGACAGCCTAAACGAAATGCTGTTCGATATGGTGAACAACGAACTGCAGGAAATGGGTTATCAGGAAGAACCGATGGCCATTCAATGGTACGACACCACTATAGAAAAAGTAAGCTATGATTTTGATTTTGAAACAAGGCTGTTTTGGTTGCTCAACGAACTGACCGCCCTATTAAATGATTTGGATTATGAAGAACCTAACAAATAATTTCAGCAGCAGCTATCAGCCTGTGAAAGCCCTGCTAATATATAACAAGCAGACCGGGGAAGCGGAACATAACACCATTTACGTGGAGAGTTATGACATCGGCAAATTTGGAAACCCGATTAACGCCCATCCCCTCAGCCTGAAAGAAACACTGGCTTTAAGTGGTTTATTTCAAACGGCGCAAGAACTTAAAACAGGTTTCCTGCGGTGCAGGGGCTTAATGCCCAACAAGGTGCTTTATGTAAACAACGAAAAGGGAGGTTATGCCGTTTGGTATACGCCACCGCAGGAAGTGACCTTGTTTTTTTCGGATAGCCTCGGCATCAAATCAGGAAACGGTAAAGTACCTGCCATGATTTGGCGGGCAGGCAGGGAAAGCCTTGCGGTTTATGCGCTTAAGGGAAACCGCAAACCCACAGAGAAAACAGCCCTTTATCATGCGCCATTTTTCAACATTTATCATGACGGTAAGGTGTGCATGGGGAATGTGCGCATTGACATCGGGCAGGAAACCCGTTTGGAGGATTTCATGCAGCAATGGGAAAAATATTATTGGAACAGCTATTTCAGCCACCTGATGAATGACCATAACCCTGTTACTGAAAACATTGTTCAGTTATGGCAGACCCAAATCAATACGGAAAGAACGTTTCCCTGCCAAGTCTTAAAGCCAACGAATTACACGCTGAAAAACCTGTTCTTATGAAAATCAAGAGACTAAAAGTGGTAAAACCAATCGCGCATATCGTAGAAAAAAGTTTGCTTAATCCCTTTAACCCCATCATTGTCAACTTGATTGGTGCGGGTGGAACGGGCAGTCAGTTCCTGACCGCATTGGCGAGAATGAACCATGCCCTCATCGCCCTCCATCATCCCGGCCTGATGGTCAGATTGTTTGATGACGATACCGTAGAACCTGCCAACTTAGGCAGACAGCTTTTTACTTCGGCTGAAATCGGAATGAACAAGGCCGTTGCTTTAATAAACCGTATCAACCTTTTCTTTGGGACGAACTGGAAAGCCGTTCCGGAAAAATATTGCGGGGAAACATTGCAAAGCATACCCGAATACTCGCTTGCAGAATTAACAGTTTCTTGCGTGGACACGGTTTCAGCACGCTTTGAAATTGCCGAAATCCTGACGAAGCTATACAGCAATAAAATGCACAGCTATCATCACCCGCTTTACTGGCTTGACTGCGGCAACAGCAGGGATACAGGACAGGTCATCCTGTCTACGGTCGCAGAAATCAAACAGCCAGCATCAAAAAAGTTCATGGTCAGAAGCAGGCTCCCTATGGTAACCGAAGAATTTAAGGAATTACTGCAAAATGCGGAAACTACCGACAATACGCCAAGCTGTTCTTTGGCCGAGGCATTGACCAAGCAGGATTTGTTTATTAATTCTGCACTGGCCAATTTAGGCGCATCCCTGTTGTGGCAATTGTTCCGGGAGGGTATCCTGTTAAACAGGGGATTTTTTCTCAATCTCAGGGAGTTCAAAACAACGCCGCTCAGGGTGGCCTAAAGCATACATTATGAAAATTACTGATTTGGAGGGTAAGGAAATTGAAGTGACCAACTTAACTTTAGCCCTTATGCAGGCTGATGATTATCGTCACTACAGGGTACGGAATCCCACAAAAAATGATGAATTCCGATATCGTTACTGGGAGGATATTTATCAGAAACTGCTTAATTTAGACGGTCAGATAAAGACAGCGAAAAGATAGCTTATGTTAAGGTTTACTAAGGGGAATTTACTGGATTCAGGAGCAGAGGCACTGGTCAATACTGTGAATACAATGGGGGTTATGGGTAAAGGGATCGCCCTGCAATTCAAAAAAGCTTTCCCTTTAAACTACCAGCTTTACCGGGAAGCCTGTCAGCGGGGCGAACTGGAAACAGGACAATTGCTGGTGGTGAAAGACACAAACCTGCTGACAGGTGAAAAGACAATCATCAACTTCCCTACCAAAAAGGATTGGAAACACCCCTCCAAAAATGAATATATCGCTTCAGGACTGATTGCACTCCGTGTATTCCTCGAAAAAAGCAAACTCAAAAGCATCGCTCTTCCTGCCCTCGGCTGCGGTAACGGCGGACTGGACTGGCAGGTGGTTAAACCGATGTTAACCGGCATGCTGTCCGATTTGCAAATCGAAATTATCGTTTATGAACCTGCCTGAGAACCAATGGAAAGCAAAGTATTTAAGTTAATTATTGCGGGCAGCAGGGAATTCACAGATTATGCCTTGCTGCAAAAGAAGGTCGATGTCATGATCGCTGAAAAACGGCATTCCGCACAGATCGAGATCGTTTCAGGGAAGGCCAGGGGTGCGGACACCTTGGGCGAAAAATATGCAGCCGCTAATAATTTTACGGTTAAGGAATTTCCTGCCGATTGGTCAAACGGAAAATCGGGAGGTTACGAACGCAATAAGGCGATGGCAGCATATGCCGATGCCTGCATCTGTTTTTGGGATGGCAAATCCGCAGGAACTAAACACATGATCGATCTTGCTACTGCATCCGGCATCCCGCTCAGGGTGGTAAGGTATTAAAATCGTCCGGCGGGCGGGCATTCGCCCGCCCCGCTTATCGCCCCCTGTTTTCGTATACTTTCATCCTCGCGGAGAAAACACGGGGCGCGCCATCCCAATAACTTTCATTGGAAGATAACGACGTGCTATAATTAACAAGTTGGTGTCTGCTCTTTTTGTAAATTGCACGGTAAACTTAGCATATCACAAAATGAATTATCCCATACTCATTAGCGCTCTTAGTGCCGCATTCGCGGGCAGCGCATTTATTGTTTCTTGTTTGAACTACCGGGTGAGCCGAAAACTGCCCAACGAGAATAAATTATTTGAGGAAAAATTCAAAAGTTACAGGGCGGTGATCGCAGCCCTCAATACAGCAGCAGCTGTTTACCTGGAATGCGCACACGAATACCAAATATTAGAACTTCCGGCACGTGAGTTGGTCAAAGCAAAGGAGGAGCTGGAGGAGGAACTGGCTAAAGCCTATTATTTAATGGAGGACACTATTTACGAGCAAACACTTGTACTTCCTGATGAGGTATTGGAACCTATAGATAATTTCTTTGCTTTATTTAATCACGATGATTTCTTAAATGATACAGCAAAAGCCGGCAAGACCGATGAATTCGAGACACAGATAAATGATATTTTCGATGATGTGATTGATGCTATGCGTGAAGACCTTGCCTTTAACAAACTGGACAAAGGGCTAAAAAAACGCATTGGTGCGGGTGGTCGATTGCAAAGGTTGAGAAAAGCCAGTGATACACGGGAGCCAGTGATTTAATGGAATCGCGGATATCTTTATAATAGTTTACCCTGGATTAAAATCACCATGATCGAAAACGAAATAACCAAATCCTATTTTGAGACGCAAAGAGAACGGCTAGTAGAAATACGCGATAACCTGGGCCAAAAAACCTACGGGGTGGAATGGGGGTTACGAATGGTTCTGCAACGTTTATGTTTTGTTGTCCCATCTGCCTATATTAAAAAATGTTCGGATGGTAAATTGCTGCTGAGACGACGAAAAGATATAGAGATTTATGCCTTCTTTAAATTACTTATCGTGTCGGTGGTTGTTTTTTCAGGATTAGCTGCCCTTTGGATCGGCTTAATTATCCTGTTCATTGCCGGATTCGATACTTTCCATGCTTTACTTTGCCGCATCTTTCTAAATAAGGAATGGCGCGAGGAGGTTAGCCCCAAACGCAATCTCATCATGGCATTTGTCAACTACGTCGAAATTGCAGTTTGCTTCGCTGGTGCCTATCTGTTTTGTGACCAGTATCAAAATCCGGCAAAGGGTTATGCATTTATTATTCATAACCAGATCGATGTAGGTACCCATCATTTAACCTCAACTCAGGCGGTATATTATAGTTTCGTTACAGGTGCTACTGTAGGCTATGGGGATATATCGGCTGCCTCGGCACCCGCCCAATTTCTGGTTTGTCTTCAGGTCATGGTATCCTTATTTTTCGTTGTAGTGATCATCACCAATATGATGGCGAATTTCAGCAAGGCAGGATTGGCAAATCAACAATCAGACAATTGTCCTTCAAAATAACATCTTACTATTTGCTGATCCTATCAAATACTTCCTGATAGTATGGCGTTTTATCCGGGCCCGGAATACGGTGAATGACCACATCATTCGCTTCCATCACCTGTAATTTGGACTCTGCCTCTTTCTCATATTTCTCAGGCAAATAATAGTGAATCTGATTGTCCACCTTTATAGAATTCGTTCCTTTACGTTTCGATTTATAATATTTCAATCGTGCACGATAGGTAAGCAGCCACCATAAATCTGTTTCCACAAAATCTAACGTCAGGCCAATAATATGAACATCGTGTGTAAAAAAGAGGTCTATCCAGGAATGAAAGCCTGGTTCCTGGTTTGAACGGAGTCGCCCAACCAACGATTTTTTGGGTACCTCTTTAGACTGGTATTGAGTACCATTGACGGTATAGTTACGCATATGTTGCAATTGCCCGCAATAATGCTCATAACCAAGATTGATCGAGGCCGGGTAATTGCATTCCCCATGAATATGCCAGTAAGTGGTCTCGCCAAATTGGTGTTTACGAAAGATACTATAGGTTGTTTCAAAAACTAATCCCTCGTTTTTCTGTGGCCGAATGCCTTGAATGGCATAATCATAATTAGTGGTCATGACATGCTCAGCGTTCATTGCCCTGACCCTTGCGTGCAGCTCATTCGAACTGATCTCGTTTACTGCGGTTGCGATAAATCTCTTTACCTCTAATTCATCCCAGTCCCTGGTTTTTAAAGCGCGAAGAAATATTTCGTCATAGATCACGGGAAACGGTTTGCCTTTTTTGTTCAGGGCTGGTAATCCGCAATGCGCGGCAATGTCATCTAAGACATCACCCCAGCCCTTGCCGGGAGTGGAGTCGTTAATCCCGTTACCGATAAGCAGCGCCAGTGGTCTTTTCATCATGATAGTTAATTATTTACGCACGTATTCATTATCGGTTAATCACATTCCAGAGAAAATAAGCAGGATTTTCTTTCACATAGGATAAGTAATCCCTATAATCCTTATAGCCTTTGGCAGCAGCAACGGCTGTACTGATCAGGCTGATTCCGGCAGTAGGGACAGTTCCGACGAGCCCGCCTATCGCAAGTGCCGAGTTAAGAAACACCTGCTTTTTGAGATGGTCTAATTTCATTTTTACTTTATGGCCTTGAACTTCATTTAATTCATGAAAAATATTTTCTGTTTTCAGGCGAATTTGCTCGGGATCTGTGATCGCCCGTATTTCCCGGAATTGTTTTTCTAATTCTACCCTGAAGTTTGTAAACACATCCGCGTCATTTTGGCGAATCTGCATTAGCTTATCAACGTCAATTTTGTCTAAAAATGGTAACTCAATGTTAAGCATCTGATTAGCAGTATAGCTGGATATCGAATCATTCTTCTGAAAATCTTTGGAAATCAGATCGTTGGTGAATGCGTCTTCACAGATATAACTGGACTTCAATTGGGACGCAATATAGATCTCCCCAAAAGTTGTATCAAAATAAGCGCGTGCGGCAGAATTAACCGACTGTTGTACCCAGGCATTAAAATGCGCCTCATCCGGTGGCGTTTCTGGAAGATATTGGCGGTATTGCATACGTTTTGTGCGTTCATCATAGTGTAAGATCTCCATTTCATGAAGAAAATATAACATGCTGCTATGATGTCCGATATTTCCAAAATCAATAGTAATACCACGGCAAGGTTGAAGTTCTTGGCCATCCCGTACAGCCCACCCCCCTTCCGGCATTTTCTCCAGGCCATTGACAATTTTGTTTTCGTGAAAGAAATTCAGGATTTCTCGTGGTAAGATATTGTTGTAGTAATCAACGGGTATATTGAAGGGTAGTTCTTTAGGTGGCTCAAAATGATAGCTCACCGGAAATATTTTGACAAAATTACCGGCAACCATTGGTGTGATCTCTTTTAGATATTTGGCTGCTTTGACCAAACCATCCCCGTGATGTTTTTTCTGCGGGAACCCCAACTGTTGGGACATGACCGTTTCTTCGTTCGTAAAAAGGTTTGTGTAGCGAAATAAAGGGTCTGAAACGACGTACTGGTCCATATAAAGCGCTGTCTGTTTAAGCAGATCTATGGGCGTATCATCAGTGGAGGAAAACACGCTCAGCGTGGACGCGTTTTCATTAATCTCTTTTTTCAGGTTCTCTAAATTCTTAAGACAATGTTCCCGGTAATCGGCAAGTTCTTTCTCTATGCGTTCATCAGATTCATTTTTAAACGCTGTATTGATCGCATTTTGGTTCAGAAAAAGGCTGTCGGCTAAAAAATCGTAGGTTATACTTCCCATGTAATAAGGTTTGATAGATATACTAATGTAGAAAGGGGGCTGCTTATATACAACCCCTTGCGTTAAGCTTGGAGGTTTTATGTTTCTTCAATGATTTAGGTGTATTTCATTTAATGGCCGAGTTTATTCTGGAAAATCCTTTGACGAAATAAGCCGCCTGAATGGCGACTTATTGTTAAATTTGGGAAATACACTAATCCGGCCATTATAGGCACCTGTATGGTTTCCCGGTTTGTTTCCGGCAACTAAAAGCAAGTCGGGACGCGACAGGTAACCGCCACATCCTACCCTTTCGGGAAACCAAATTTACATTGTTTAAAGGGACTGGATCTGTCTGATCATCTGATTGGTGAAACCCCATTCATTGTCATACCAGGCCATTACCTTAACCAGGTCACCGTCGACCACGCGGGTCATCTCCAGGTCGATGGTAGCGGCAACCGGGCTCTTGATAATATCAGTCGAAACCAGTGGTTCGTTAGTCACCGCAAGTACTTTACGATATCTGTCGGTTGCCGCTTCTTCGGTCAGAATGGCATTGATCTCCTCCGCGGTAGTGGGTCTTTCAGCTATAAAAGTAATATCTGAAATAGAACCTACCGGTACAGGGACACGAACAGCGATACCATCGAATTTACCCGCATATTGCGGCAGGGCTTTCGTAGTAGCAATAGCAGCCCCGGTCGCGGCAGGCGAAAGGTTGATTCCGGCAGCCCTGCCCATGCGCGGCTCCCGTTTTGACGGCGCATCCACCAACGTCTGTGACGCGGTATATCCGTGTGTCGTATTCAAGATAGCTTTTTTAATACCCAGCCTGCGGCCTAAAACTTCAATCACCGGGCTGATGCTGTTGGTGGTACAGCTGGCGCAGGAGAAAATGGACACTTTGCCTTCTTCAGTATTAACACCATGAACTATTGTTGGGGTATCCTTGGTCGGTCCTGAAATAACAACATTTTTAGCACCTGCAAGAATGTGTTTTTCCGCGGCAGCGTAATTGGTGAACAAACCGGTACTTTCAATAACAACGTCCGCTCCAAGCGCTTTCCATGGCAGGTTCTCAATCTCCCGGATGTTAGAATACCTGATGGTTTTACCGCCAACGATCAGGCTGTCCCCCTCATATCTTACCTCTCTTTCGTATTTGCCGTAGATACTGTCATATTTCAGCAGGTAGGCGGCATTTTCTATACTCATCAGGTCATTGATGCCCACCAGTTCCAGGTCGGCAGTCTCAAATATGATCTTTAAGGCGGCACGGCCGATGCGGCCAAAGCCATTAATGGCAATTTTTTTCATGTGGTTGTAAGATTAATTCAGTTATATTATTTGTGGTGGCAAAGCTCAAATATGTAAAAAATCATTAAAACAGACAAGTGTGTTTTTTATTCTGAATATATCCAGTCATTATATCGGATAGGCTGTAACACTTTTGATCTCAGTCAACACGAAAAAAGTATTGATAGTAATGATCCGGGGTAACAGGGAAAGTTTTAAACGGTAAAATTCCTGATAAGCGTCCATATCCGCCGTTGCTATGCGTAATAAAAAATCACATGATCCTGCCATCTGGAAACATTCCATCACCTCGGGGAACCGGGCTACTTCCCGCTCAAAATCAAGTAATGTTTCGGCGGTGTGATCACTTAATACAACCTGGCTAAAGGCTATTAAATTTCGGTCCACTTTTTTCTTGTCAAGGAGGGCGACCACCTTTTTAATAAACCCGGTTTCTTTCAGTTTACGGATGCGTTCATGAATCGTGGGCAGCGATTTATTCAGTTTGTGAGCAAGTTCCTTATTGCTAAATTCTGCATTTTCCTGTAATAAACGGAGGATTTCACGGTCTGTACGATCAATTTCGGATAGTGCCATTTTGGGTGCGTGCTGATAAAAGAACAAGTTTAATATAAAAACATACCAGTTGGTACAGAAAAATACAAAATATTTTACCGTTTTGCCTTATAATTTCTGGAAAAATAGAAAAGGATTGCACTTCTATAAAGTCCTGCGGACTTTTACTTAATCAATTACCTCCGATGGACCAGATTATGACCGCACTTGAACCCGCAGTCTTAAATGCAAAATTTAAGAACTTATGGCACCTGGTTGGCAATACGCCCATGGTGGAACTTCATTATTTATATAAAGGAAACCCCAATAAAATCTATGTCAAATGCGAGCATTATAACCTCACGGGAAGTGTAAAAGACAGGATGGCCCTGTACATTTTGTACCAGGCCTATAAGAACGGACTGATTAAACCTCAAGATCGGATAATCGAAGCTACTTCGGGTAATACCGGTATATCGTTTTCTGCCATAGGAAAGGCGCTTGGCCATGAGGTGCTGATTATGATGCCGGACTGGTTAAGCCGGGAACGCATGGATATTATTAAGAGCCTCGGTGCAAAAATTCACCTGGTGAGTAAAGCCGAAGGTGGATTCCTGGGCAGCATCGCCATCGCGGAACGTATGAAGGAAAGTCTGAGAAACGTTTTCTTGCCCCGCCAGTTTGAAAATAACGCCAATGTGGAAGCGCACGAAATGACCACCGGCCCCGAGATCTGGGCGCAATTACAGCAAATCGGCATCACTCCAAACGTATTTGTTGCGGGCGTAGGAACGGGCGGTACGGTAATGGGTATCGGCAATTACCTGAAACAGGTAAACCCCGCTACGATGGTGCACCCCCTGGAGCCTGCAGAAAGTCCGACGATGAGCACAGGCCATAAGGTCGGCTCTCATCGTATTCAGGGCATATCCGATGAATTTATCCCATCAATTGTGAAATTAAATGACCTGAATAATATTATACAGGCAAACGACGGCGATGCCATTTTAATGGCTCAAAAATTGTCAGCGCAGCTCGGTCTGGCGGTAGGAATTTCCTCGGGGGCAAACGTGATCGGCGCAATCAAACTAAAAGAGCAATACGGAGCGGAAGCGGTTGTCGTTACCCTTTTCAGCGATAGTAATAAAAAATACCTCAGCACGGATCTGATGAAGGAGGAACCGGTTAAAGAGGGCTATTTATCAAGGGAAATAACTTTTACCAACTATGAACCGATTGCACGCCTGTCGGAACCAATGATCCAATAAAACTTTATGAATATGAAAACTATAATTACCCTGCTGTTTATCAGCATTCTCACGATTACCCAATCAAAGGCCCAGATCTTACACCCGGTTACCTGGAGTTACGCGGCTAAAAAAACAAGCCCGACGGAGGCAGTGGTCCTGTTGAAGGCCACCATAGAAAAAGGCTGGCATATTTATTCGCAGAACGTGAAAGAAGGCGGGCCGGTGGCCACCACCTTTACGTTTGCGCCTTCAAAGGAGTTTAGCCTGGTCGGCAAAACTGCCGAACCCAAACCATTGACCAGAATGGAAAAAGTGTTTGCAATGGAAGTAAGTTACTTTGAAAATGCCGCCATTTTCCAGCAAAAGATCAGGTTGAAAAAGGGGCAAACCACCGTTGCCGGAAAGTTAAGTTTTATGACCTGTAATGATGAAAAATGCCTGCCGCCTGATGACGTTGAATTTAGCATCCCGGTTAAATAATGAATAGAATATTCTGGTTATTCCTCGTGTCAATGGTCCTGATATTTCCTGTCAGCCGCTCTTTTGCGCAAGATACCGTTGCTACTAATGATATTGAATTTACGACGATACCCGCCCAAAAGCCCGCTGCTGTCAAATCCACCGGGACCAGCAAGGACAGCCTGAAAAAGGGTAGCGAAATAAAAGCCACCAAGCCGTCACCGCCGGTCAAACAGAGTCTTTGGTCTATTCTTCTGGCCGGTTTCATTGGTGGCCTCGCGGCGGTACTGATGCCCTGCATATTTCCCATGTTGCCAATGACGGTCAGTTATTTCACGAAAAGTTCCTACAACCGGGCCATCGCAGTAAGGAAAGCTTTACTATATGGTATTTCCATAATTGTGATCTATGTTGTATTTGGGTTGATCATTACCGTTTCGTTTGGTGCGGACGCACTGAATAACCTGGCCACAAACGGTGTGTTTAACTTCCTGTTTTTCCTTTTGCTGGTCGTCTTCGCTGCCTCTTTCTTAGGAGCTTTTGAAATTACACTGCCAAGCCGTTGGGTCAATAAAATGGATCAAAAGGCCGATAAAGGCGGGAATGCGGGTATCTTCTTTATGGCTGCGACGCTTGCGCTGGTTTCTTTCAGCTGTACCGGCCCCATCGTTGGCACGCTGCTCGTACAGGCGGCTACGTCCGGAGCGTTATTAGGCCCGGCGACGGGGATGTTCGGTTTCTCGCTGGCGCTGTCTATTCCCTTTGCATTATTCGCCATGTTCCCCAACCTGATGCAGGCTATGCCCAAATCTGGCGGTTGGCTGAACAGCGTGAAAGTAGTGCTCGGGTTTTTAGAACTGGCGTTTTCTCTGAAATTCCTGAGCAATGTTGACCTGGCCTATCATTGGCACTGGTTTGACCGTGAAGTGTTCCTGGTATTATGGATCGTTTTGGCCGCGCTTTGCGGTATGTATCTCCTGGGAAAACTCAGGTTCGCTCATGATAGCGCCCTGATGTATATTTCGGTTCCCCGTTTATTTCTGTCAATCGTCGTTTTATCCTTTGCGGTATACATGGTACCCGGTTTATGGGGCGCTCCTTTAAAATCGGTTTCGGCTTTCCTGCCGCCTCAGGCCAGCCAGGATTTCGACTTGTATACGCCGACACTCGGCGGCGGTTCAGGATCGAACGCTCGAATTGCAGACAGTAAACCACACAAATATGCCGAGCTTTTTGACCGGCCTCAAGGACTGAACCCATTCTTCGACTTTGAGGAAGGTTTGGCTTATGCGCGTTCGGTAAACAAACCGGTCATGATCGATTTCACCGGCCATGCCTGTGTTAATTGCCGTAAAATGGAAGCCAGCGTTTGGCCGGATAAAACCGTTTACGGATTGATCAATAACGATTATGTGCTGATCCAGTTATATGTGGATGACAAAACGGATCTGCCCGCAAATGAGCAATACGTTTCCGCTTTCAGCGGAAAAAAGATCACCACGATAGGTGCCCGTTACAGCGACCTGCAGGCATCAAAATTTCAGAGTAATTCGCAGCCATTTTACGTGCTGCTCAATCCGAAAGATGAATCGGTTATAGTTCCCCCTCAGGGGGCGAATTATGATGCCGCTGCATTTGCTGCATATCTAACGAGCGGCAAGACAGCTTTGAATTAGGGAGTTTTTGTTCTGTTAATAGATAGTTAATTCACATTCCCCACTCCGGAAATGGAAGTTAAGCCACCACTGTTTTCAGTGGTGGCTATTTTTTTTGGGGGGGGGGATTTACAACACGGCGCGTGAAACGGGATAAGATTTGTTGGTTATAGGAATTTTATAAAATTTTTATAAAATTCTGTAAGGATTGATCAATGGAACCGACTTATATTTATATTATCATTAAGTATATATCTTAGTATCGTGAAAAAGATAGCTGTAGTAATTATAACCGTTGTATACCTGCTTTCCGCAATCGGGGTGTCGGCCAGCCGTTTTTATTGCTGCGGTGTTCTTAAATCTACGACCTTATCACTTGGCGAGTCTCATAACCAGGCAGGCAAATATGCTTCAGTGCCGGACAATTGCTGCAAGACAGATAAGCAATCTTTTAAAGTTAAGGACAATCACATGGGCTCGGACGGCTTTTCACAGCTGGCCAAACAATTCCCTGCCCTGCACCATTATTTACCCGTTTATAATTTAAGTATAACAGAGAAGACCGTGGTGTCATACGCTTATCAAAGCCATGCTCCGCCCTTAGGAAAAGATACCCCTATCTATTTAATAAACTGCACATACCGGATCTGATCCCGGCTGCTGCCTGCCATTCTTAGCGGCCAGCACTCAAATTCCCAACCCTATATTTCAAGACCACAGTGGCTTAATTCCGGCGAATTATTGCGCAACAATTATTCCCCATGCGGTGGCTCTGCCGCCCGTGTCTGATGAAACCGTCCAAGTGGTAGTTAATTATCCGTGGTGCAGCAATGACCACCTAAATTTCATACAATGAAAAATCTATTCATTTTGTTTATAGCCATTTTTATGGCAGCAAACAGCGCATTTGCGCAGCATGCGGTCTCCGCGTTAACTTATCAAAGCCAGGTTTCTGGCCTTTTCTTAACCAGCGAGGATTTCCAGGCGCATAAAATCAGCCATACTGATGCCCGGATCCGGCTCAATGAATTTTTGAATTCTGCCAATATCAGTGTTACAGAAAATGGAAAAACCATCAGGTTCGCAAAAAAGGATATTTATGCATACCGAGACCAGCACGGCAGGGACTTCAGGTTTCAAAACAATTTGAGGTACCGTATTCTCGACACCACCGGTTTTTATCTTTATGAAAACCCGCTATCTGTACCGGCCGGTAAAGGTCGCGTCCTGGTGCCGGCTTACTATTTTAGCGTTACACCAGGTACTCCGCTCCAGGCACTCAGCCTAAGAAATCTCAGGCGCGCGTTCGCCCAAGATGTAAGCTTTCTTGATCAGATCGATAATAAATTCAACAACGATGCAGCCCTTGCTTCCTTTGACGAGATTAATCATGGCTATAAGCTACAACGCGCCTATAAACGTGCGGAAGAAGAACTGCTTTCGGCGCATAATCAAATGCAGTCCCGATAAGCGCTAAAAATCAGCGATCATCTTAATTAATATAAACCGGCGGGATCACATCCTGCCATCTACAAATCTTTTTAAAACTGAAAACATGAAAAATGTAATTGCTATGGCGTCGCTTTGCGCAGCCCTGTTAATTTCTGCCGGTACACAAACTGTACGGGCGCAGACTAAAACGAAGGCCGACACGGCTAAAAACAAAATGAGCAAGGTGCAATATACCTGCCCGATGCATCCCGACGTGATCAGTGGTAAGCCGGGCAAGTGCTCAAAATGCGGTATGACACTGGTGAAAAAGGAAACCACTAAGAAGAAGGCGGATGCCGCCAAAATGGGAAAGATGAAAATGTAACCGTTGCCAAAGGGCACGGGACACCCGTGCCCTTCTAAAATCAATAGAGATGATTAACCAACTAATAAGCCTGTCCCTTAAAAACAGGTATATCGTATTGCTTGTCGCCCTCTCGCTTTTTGGCTGGGGCGTATATGCGATCAAACAAAATCCGATCGATGCCATCCCCGACCTTTCGGAGAACCAGGTCATTGTGTTTACAGAATGGGAGGGCCGCAGCCCGCAGATCATGGAGGACCAGGTGACCTATCCACTTGTCAGCAACCTGCAGGGAATCCCAAAGGTGAAGTCCATCCGTGGGACGTCGATGTTCGGGATGAGCTTTGTTTATATCATATTCGACGACAAGGCGGATATATACTGGGCGCGCAGCAGGGTACTGGAAAGGCTGAATTACGCGCAGCGACTGCTGCCAACAGGGATCACGCCAAGTCTTGGCCCTGACGGTACCGGAGTCGGCCATATCCTGTGGTACACACTGGATGCCAAAGACATTGACCTTGGCGAACAGCGCGCACTGCAGGACTGGTATGTGAAGCTTGGCTTGCAGACCGTGCCGGGGGTAAGCGAGGTCGCGTCCTTTGGCGGCTTTGAAAAGCAATACCAGGTAAACATTGACCCCCATAAGCTAAATTATTATCATATCCCGCTCAGCCAGGTCCTGAAAGCGGTCAAAAGTAACAACAACGATGTGGGCGGGCGAAAATTCGAAATGAATGGTACCGGGTATGTTGTACGCGGGCTTGGCTATATCAAAAGCCTTGAGGACGTAGAAAATATTCCCGTAGGCACCGTGAACACAGTAGCGGTAAAAGTGAAGGATATCGGTACTGTCCAGATGGGCGGTGACCTGCGCCTTGGCATTTTCGATGAGAACGGCGAAGGGGAGACCGTTGGCGGCATCGTCGTGATGCGTTATGGCGAGAACGCGGATAAGGTCATTCATGCGGTCAAGGATAAGATGACCGACATTCAAAAAGGATTACCTCGCGGCGTCAAATTCAAAATTGCCTATGACCGCAGCGGGCTAATCGAAAGCGCTATCGGCTCGGTTAAGCACACACTGATCGAAGAAATGATCACCGTTTCCCTGATCGTCGTACTATTTCTGTTCAGCTGGCGCAGCGCGCTAAGTATCATTATTCAAATACCGATTACGATCGCGGCCAGTTTTATCCTGCTGAATGCGTTCGGCATATCCTCTAATATCATGTCGTTAACGGGTATCGCACTCGCCATCGGGGTGATCGTTGATAACGGTATCGTGATGGTCGAAAATTCACACCGCAATATTGCAATTGCCCAACAAAAGGAGAAATCATGAATACACTGGAAAGAATCAAAATCATAGAGGCCTCCTGCAAGCAGGTTGGACGGGGCGTTTTTTTTTCCACGCTCATTATCGTTGCTTCTTTTTTGCCGGTGTTCCTGCTGGAAGGCCAGGAAGGAAAGCTTTTCGGGCCGCTGGCATGGACCAAAACGTTCATACTCGCTATCGATGCCATCCTCGCCGTAACGCTTACCCCGGTACTTATTTCCTTTTTTGTCAGAGGAAAGCTTCGGCCTGATGACCATAACCCATTCACCAGTTTTCTGGAAAGGGCTTACCGGCCGCTACTGGACTGGTGTATCCGTTGGCGAAAGACAACGCTGGGAATTAATATCGTCGCACTCCTCATCAGCATCCCCTTAATAATCAGCCTGGGCACCGAATTCATGCCGCCGCTTGACGAGGGTACAATATTGTTCATGCCGGTAACGATGCCGGATGTTTCGAATGCGCAGATCAAGCAGCTGCTACAGCTTCAGGACAAGATTATCAAAAGCGTTCCGGAAGTTGAAAATGTACTGGGAAAAGCCGGTCGTGCAAATACCGCTACTGACAATTCCCCGATTAGCATGGTGGAAACGATTATCCTGCTAAAGCCGCAAAGCGAATGGCGCAAAGGGTTGAAAAAGGAAGATATTGTTAATCAGCTAAATGCGAAACTTCAGATACCGGGTGTGGTAAATGGCTGGACACAGCCCATTATCAACCGCATTAATATGCTTTCTACAGGTATCCGTACCGATGTGGGATTAAAGGTCTACGGGCAGAACCTGGACACGATCTTTGCCCTGTCGGGCAAGATGAAACAAGCTATGCAGGATGTAAAGGGGGTTAAGGATCTTTATGTAGACCCAATCACCGGCGGTAAGTTTCTCGACATTCAGGTCAACAAAGAAGCTATTGGCCGGTACGGGCTCAGCGTGGACGATGTGAATGAGATCGTGGAAAGTGCGCTGGGCGGTATGACTGTTACCCCAACGGTAGAGGGACGAAGGCGTTTCAGCGTGAATGTCAGGCTGGCGCAGGATTACCGGAGTAGCCTTGACGCGATCAAAAGAACACTGGTACAAACGCCGAATAATGGCCCTGTTCCCTTGTCCTCTGTCGCAGACATACAAATCAGCGACGGCCCTGCAATGATCCAGTCCGAGAACGCATTGTTGCGCGGCACCGTACTTTTTAATGTCAGGGACCGGGACCTGGGCAGCACGGTAAAGGAGGCGCAGGATAAGCTGAACACTCTTGTAAAAACATTACCGAAAGGTTACTTTATCGAATGGAGCGGGCAGTATGAAAACCTGATTCGTGCCGAACACACCTTAAAAATGATAATGCCGGTAGTGCTGCTCATCATTTTCGGGTGTCTTTATTTTGCCTTTCATTCCATTAGAGAGGCCTTTTTCAGCCTGATCAGCATACCCTTCGCACTCATCGGCGGTGCGTACATCGTATATTTTTTTGGAGTTCATTTATCCGTAGCGGTAGCTGTTGGCTTCATCGCGTTATTCGGTATTGCGGTTGAAACGGGTATTGTAATGGTGATCTACCTGAACGATGCCATGCTTCAACTGATTGCACTGAAGGGTAATTCAAGTGAAACAATCACAAAGGAAGACCTGCGCCACTTTGTGATGGATGGCGCCATAAAGCGGTTAAGGCCAAAACTGATGACCGTTTGCGTGGCTTTGTTTGGCCTGGTGCCTGTTTTATGGTCGACAGGGACTGGTAGCGATGTCATGCGCCCTATCGTGCTGCCGATGATCGGCGGTGTATTAACCTCATCCACCCACATCCTGCTGGTCACCCCGCTCATTTTTTTAATGGTAAAGGAATACGAGCTACGGAAATACGGGAAGCTGGATATAAAGAAACATTAATATGAAAAAGATATTTCTTCTACTGCTCGCTGCAGGCTTGCAGCCAGTTAAGTCGCTGAAGGCGCAAACGGCCGTTCTTCCGCTGGACTCGGTGCTTGTCAGGATCAATCGGATAAATCCGGCCCTGCTCGCCTATACCTCGAAGGCAGTTGCGCAAAAAGAGTATGCAAAAGGTGCAAGGAACCTGGATGCGCCGCAGATCAGCGCCGGGCAATATCAGACGCCCTATGGGCTGAACCCGAATACCGGGTCATTTATGATCCAGGCACAGCAGCAATTCGTCAACCCGGCGAAGCTCAGAGCCAATGAAAGGTACATGGAGGGTATGTCGGCAGTAACCGAACAGGAACATGCCTACCTCAAAAACCGGCTTCTGGCTCAAGCGCGGAGTTATTATTACGACCAGGCCGTACTGGAAAAAAAACTTACGTTACTGGAAAACACGCGTAAGTTACTGGAGTACATGCTCAAGGATGCTCATATCAAACTGACCTATGGGAAGGAAAAGCTTCCTAACCTTTATAAAGCAAAAGCGGATATTTTTGAGCTGGACAATTTGAAGTTGCAGCTCGGCAACCAGCTGCTGCAAAATACGGTGATGCTCAATACCCTGATGAACCAGGACAAGCAGATTGTATTTGAAGTGGATACTGCTATCGCAGTGCAAAACTATGAGACCCTGCAAACCGACACGGCGACGCTGGCGGCGGCAAGAAGCGACATCAAGCTAATCGACCGGAACATCCGGCTACAGCAATTAAATACGGAGGTGCAATACAGTAAGCGCAAACCCGACTTCGGTATTCAGGCCGCGCATATGTTTAGTTACGGGGGGAATTCTAATCAATACATCCTGATGGCTTCGGTCACCATTCCTATCGTCCCCTGGGCGTCACGGGAATATAAAGCGAACCTGAAAGGCATCCGTTATGAAACTCAGCAGCTTGAAAATGAAAAGCAGGATAAGCTTAACCAGGCTGAGGGGCAGCTCGCTTCGATCAGGCTGGATATCCGCAGTAAAAAAGAACAGCTAAATAATTATGACCAAAACATTGTTCCCACACTGCAAAATAGTTATAGAGCGGCTTTATTAGCTTATGAACAAAACAACGGTGATCTTTTATCGGCGC
Organism: Mucilaginibacter sabulilitoris; assembly: GCF_034262375.1. NCBI lineage: Bacteria > Pseudomonadati > Bacteroidota > Sphingobacteriia > Sphingobacteriales > Sphingobacteriaceae > Mucilaginibacter > Mucilaginibacter sabulilitoris. The sequence goes on along the minus strand of NZ_CP139558.1, from coordinate 897,987 downwards.
TTATTATTGTCCGCGACCTGCTCACAGCCAAAATGGGCAGATTAGACCGGTTACAGGAACTATTACAACTACAAGTAGCTTATGAAAGAGAAAATGAAAAATATTAGGGCGATGGCAACGTTCTGTCTCGTGTTGCTGGCGATAGCCGGCTGCGGGCAGAAACCGGGAGAAATGCAAAACTCCCCTGTAAAAAAGAAGGATTCTGCAGTGATAAGCTTAAAAACCGTATTGCAGCCGGTTAACTCCGCGGTAATCACCACCGTCCCTGCGGTCCTTCCGGAACAAAAGACCTTACCGATAGTTATTAGAGCCGACGGATATCTTGACTTCGACACGAGAACATTCAATAATATTGCTGCAAGGTTTCCCGGGCGCATCGAAAAGCTGTATGTAAAATACGCCTTTCAGCCGATCCATCGGGGTGAGCGTGTCTTTGATATCTATAGTCCAGAGATGGTTTCAGCGCAGCAGGACCTTGTTTTTCTGAGCAAAAGCGGTAAAGCCGATGAGAATATGCTGCAGGCGGCCCGGCAAAAACTGCTACTGTTGGGGATGACAGCGTCCCAGGTGAGTGAAGTTATTCAGACGGGTAAGGCTTTTTATAGCCTGCCTGTTTACAGTCCTTATGAGGGTCATGTTCATGATATGCCGCACAGCCAAATGCCGGGAAGCGACGATCCTAAACCAGTGGATGACTATGCCACGAACATACCGCTATCGATACGTGAAGGCAGCTACGTACAGCGGGGGCAAACTGTTTTTAACGTGGTCGACCCGCACCGCTTGTGGGCGATCCTGAAAATTACGGCATCGGATGCGGGGAAAGTCCGGCTTAATCAGCCGGTGACGATCAGCCTCCCCGACCTCCCCGGCAAAACGCTCATCGGTCATGTGAATTTTATTGAGCCCTTATTGGAAAACGGGGATAAAACCACCAGCATCCGTGTTTATCTGGATAATATGAATCACGCGCTAAAAGTCAATAGCCTGGTGCAGGCAGCTATTCAAGCAGGGACACGTACAGGCTTGTGGATACCCCGTACTGCAGTGCTTGACCTGGGAACCACCCGGATCGTATGGGTAAAAGAAAGTGGGCTTTTCAAAGCGCGACCGGTTCAAACCGGGCTAAGCCTGGATAAAAACATCCTGATCACCAGGGGGCTTACACCGGCGGACAGTCTGGCGAGCAACGCCCAGTATTTAACAGATAGCGAAGGTTTTATTAAAACGCAATGAGATGAAAAAATCAATCATATATCGAACTGTCTACAGTAGGGTGGCCCGGTTATCTTTGGCAGTGTTATTAATCGCTGCATTTTTTGTAGCTTGCAAAAAGAAAGTGCAGCCAAAGGAGAGTTCAGCGAAAGTTGTCAAAGCACCCACCAGTAAGGCCTATTATACCTGCTCTATGCATCCCCAGGTTCATGAAGACCACCCTGGAAACTGCCCGGTCTGCGGGATGAACTTGATCAAGGTGGAAGTATCACAAATGAGTATGTCAATGGGAGGAAACCGCGTTTTACTGACCAAGACACAAATGCAGCTCGGTGGGATTAAAACGGATACAGTAAAAGAACAAAATACAGGAGAGGAAAAATCCCTTACCGGCACAGTAACCACCAATGAAAACAAAACGGATCAGTTAAGCGCCAGGATAGCCGGCAGGATTCAGCGGCTTTTTGTACGGACAACCGGAGAAACTATTCGCATCGGTCAGCCCATCTATACGGTTTATAGTGAAGACCTGCTCGAAGCTGAAAAGGAATATCTGCTGGCTAAAGAACAGGCAAAAAAACTGAATAATCCGGACGTGGATTACCAGCAATTAATTGCCGGAGCAGAGAACAAATTACTATTATGGGGCCTTACCCGTGTACAAATAAGAGAACTTGCAAAGACAGGGGAAGCGTCAGCTATGGTCACGATGCTCAGCACGATCGGAGGTACCGTGGCCGATGTTATGGTACACGAAGGGGACTATGTCAGCGAAGGTATGCCAATCCTGAAAACGCAGGCGTTAAACAGCCTTTGGGTAGAGGCGCAGTTATATGCAAGTGAAACTGGCAGTTACCGGGATCACGATCCGGTCAATGTGAGCTTCCCGGACCTCGGTGGGCAATCCATAAAGGGAACTATCGATTTTATTAACCCGGAGCTTTCCGGTTTTTCTAAGGTAGACCTGATCCGCGTTACAATTCCAAATCCACAGGGGCTGATTAGACCGGGGATGCAAGCTTATGTTTCGGCCGGAGGCGGTGAAAAGCGCAGTCTTGCGGTACCGGCATCCGCTGTTATTTACGGCGGTAAGGGCGATCTGGTATGGGTAAAAAATGCAGATGGCAGCTTTTCTGCGCGGATAATCAAAACCGGGCCAGGTAATTCAAGCTATGTATCGGTGCTTTCCGGTTTGACGGCCGGCGAGGTCGTGGTTACCGGAGGCGCTTACCTGCTGAACAGTGAGGCGTCCTTCGGCAACAGTGACGGGCAGATGAATATGTCCGGAATGGATAGTAAGATGGATTCAAGGATGAAAATGGACCCGAGGATGAAAATGTAAGAGTTGGGAATGCCATACGGTTTGCAAATCGTTTACGATCATTGATGCCGGCCAAAAGCTTCCAGTCTTTCGCAGGTGAATGGCAGAGGTTTTTGCGATCCGTTACTGGGTCGGCACTCTTTGGGCTTAAACCGTTTTTTATGGTTGGCTTGGCTCCAACAATTTTCCATTCGGAGCCCTGACGGATAGGTAAAAATAAAGGTCCGGAATCAACTATACTTGCTTCCGGACCGTACCATTCGGTTGTTCAGTTACCTCCGCAACAGGGGAAAAAGTAATTCCCCTAATCATGCCCTTCCTCCTGGCTACGACATCTATATTGCCCCTGGCCAGTAATCTCCGAGACACAAATGGCACGACATCTTCTTTGCCCACACCTGGCCAACCGGAACAACTAATATTAATTAAGAATTGGACAGTAGCATGCTTGCCGGCCCGGGACGGCAAGCATGTTAACTAAATTTAAATTGCTTTTTGAGGCATTTAAGCTACCTGTGTCCCCTTACCGATTCGTATCCGTTTACTTTTTACTTCGCCGGATAATAATCTGGCGATGTCCTCCGAATTATAATAAAGGATTCCTCCAACTTTTGTGAATGGTAAAGTGCCATTGTCCCTAAGGGTTTGTAGCGTATTATCCGAAACCTTCAGAAGGTTTTTGACCTGATAACTCTTTAGCCATTTTGGCGAATCAACGGCCTGGCTCAACAGCCCTTTAATCTGGTTCAATAGATTTGTTCCAAATTCCTTCAAATCCTCTTTTGTGATAATTTCTGCTGCCATAAAACTTGGTTTTTCGTGTGCAATTTTTTGGCATCCTAAGTTACAATGCCAAAACCTCATTCAAATATCCCTTAAATGACCTCAGAAAATATCCGAGTTTATCCGAGTCGGATTTGATAAAAAGCCCAAACCACCGATAATCTATGGGTCTGAGCTCAAGGAACAATGTCTGGTTAAGCTGAATGACGTCCTGCAAGGAATATCAATTGGCCACCATGGTAACTTTCATGGCTCGCGCGGCTTAACAAGACGCTCAACTTATTTCGGCTTGGGTCGGCGGCGAAGTCAGCCTCTGAAACGCGCATGTGTCTGCCTAGCCACCAATCAGTCGTTTGGGAAGAAAAATCCATCATCAATTTTTTATTTACCGCCTCCCATTTATTCTTTAAATCAGCGATAGAATACTCATGGTCAATGTTAGCTTCGCTTTCTCCTAAATATTTTGCAAGTTCTGGAAACATGGTGTTTCCAAGTCCAAGGGTATAAAAGATGTCATCTGAAACCGCTATTAAATGTCCCAAAATGTACATTCCTGTATTACGCCCAGGAGCTACACGTTCAAGATAAGTTTCATCGGCATGCTTGTCGAAAAGTGCGCTAATGTGGTTGTTATTTGTTTGCCAGAATCCCAAAACCTGGTTTATAACTTGTAAAGACTGATTTGTTTTCATAAACAATAATACGAACCGTTATATTACTAAAACAGACCGACTTGTTTTTATGATGTTCTAATGACTTAGAAAGATAACGCCGGAATAAGTCCCTTTCCCATGTTTGGGTTCGAGCCCCATCCTTTATCCCTGTAGTTATTAAACTTTACGGGTTCGAACCGAGTTCCGGGCACTTAGCAAAAGTACCACAAGCGGGACACTTGCGGTAGCGGGGTTGAGAGTTTAGTTTTTTAGATGTGCCCATGAGAGACTCGAACTCTCGTTTGCCAACGCAAGGAATTATTTTAATTATTTTAATTATTTTTATACTTGATACATGTAAACATATTTACTGGCATTATTTTCACGCTTAAGCCGACAATATCTAATAGTAATTTCTTACCTTTTTAATCATTTAATTTTCCTTCTTGGTACAATAGAACATCTAATTTTTTCTTTATGAAAACTTTATCATTATTGTTTTTATTGGTTATGTTATCGTTGGTATTAAAAGCGCAACATAATGGCGATAAACCTAGTACAAATATAGAAATGAAAGGGGTCACTGTAGAACGCTCCCCTGCTCGCCAAATAACTGAAAAGCCTGGAAATCCAGGGCCTAAAGATCCGCAGCCAAATAATACTTTAAAGGGCGTTTCTAACCCTCCAGCAATTCCAGTGGTTCCAAAAGCGCCAGTTGGAGCTTCAGAGATAACTATCTCGTGGATTAAACAAATGCAAATTCATTTAAAAGCTACAACCAGAATCAAAGCACTTATAATGGCAAATCCAATGCTTGATGTACTAACTGGAAATCCAGTTGAATTAGCATTATCTATCAGCTTAATGGTAACAAATGGAGATTTAGAGGAAATTCCCCAAACCTTTAAACAGCTAGATGATATAACAAAAGCGGCTCTAGAAAAGGACGCTATGGGTGCTAAACTAGAAATTGAAAGAGAAATACATGAAAAAAGCGAAAAAGGGGAAAATACGGATCAACTTAAAAAGGAAGAGCAGTTTTGGGAAAAGATTGAAAAATCTGCTTTTAATACAATAATTAATAAACCAAATATTTCTTCAACGTCAATCGCCTACACGAGCGGAAAATGTATTGGGGAAATTAAATCTGATGTATTTGACGAGATTAGTAAATCTTTTGGAATTAAGTTCTTTTTAAGTGCTCATATAGAAAATGGCATGAGTAAAGATTTGAAATTATATGCTGAACTAAAATATTCTCAAGACTCTATTTTTAGCACAAAGGATGAAGTATTACCTCAGCATAGATATTTTATATCTAAGAGAGTTATCAGTACGATGCCTCATTTTTCATATACTTCAGATTCAGGAAATTATATATTTATTCCATTTTCTGACTTAAAGTTAGTTGGGGGATCAAAAACCTTTTTCAAAGGGAGAATAACTATTTATTGTTACAACGATTTAATAGGAAAAACTGATTGGAAAGACTTTACATACATACCACCCTTTTTATTTGGTAACTAAACCTCCTTGTTAGCGCATACACCCTCTTACAACAATTTAAGCTTAAAGCCTTAAATGTTTGAGGTAGAAGTTATGAACTTCGATCAATTAAGTGATGTTATAAGCATTTTCAACCGCTCGTAGCATAGCATCTTCCTCACCGGAATGCAGTGATAATTCTTCAGGCTGATTTTAGTTAAACCAAGCGATGGGTATACTTTAAAATCAATTCAATGCGGAAAATCTATAATATCCTGTAAGTGCTTACGCTCAAATTCATTATTTTGATGTAGACCTGTGATGAACTTAGGCGCATTTCCTGACCGTAGTTCATACGATGTAACGCACTAAGCCATAGAGAATTTACAGAAAATTAAATTCTGCGAACGCTGAGGTAAGGCTGACCGTTGAATCTGTAATTCCGGACAGATTAATCTTCACGGTTTATTTAGTTTAATGTCGCTGTCTAGCATTTTTTTGACATTGAGATCCCGAATGATTTACGTCAAAGTTGGTCTTCGAAAAATCCTCAAGGCTCACATTCCCTGATTTATCAAGTAAAGACAAATCGTTAAAAATCGCGTTGCAATCGATATATCCAAAAAAATCTCCGCGAATTATTTAAATTGCATTTATTACCGGACCTTATAATGATCACTTTAAACGATTTCCCATCAGATGCTCGGCCATACCTAAAAGAAATTGCAGACCGTTTATGGTCGAAACATGCCGCTGTCATGATTGGCTCAGGATTCAGCAGGAATGCGGTTAAGAACGATCATACCAAGCATGATTTTCCCACCTGGTCAGGGCTCGGCGACCTTTTGTATGAAAAACTACACGGCAGAAGACCCGGAGCTAGTGAAACCTATCTAAACATATTGAAGCTAGCCGACGAGGTTCAAGCTGCCTTTGGACGTCCCGCATTGGATAAACTTGTTCTTGACAGTCTGCCCGATCTTGATCATAGCCCATCGGATTTGCATATCAACCTCTTGAATCTGCCATGGAACGATATTTTCACGACGAACTACGACACCCTACTGGAAAGGGCAAGTCAAAACGTTTATGCCTATAAATATGACTTGGTCGTTGATAAAAATGAATTGATATTTGCTGAACAGCCGCGAATTGTTAAACTGCATGGCAGCATGCCCTCTGAACGTCCTTTCATTGTCAGCGAAGAAGATTACCGGAAATACCCCCGGGATTTCGCCCCTTTTGTAAACACCGTACAACAGTCACTATTAGAAAATACGTTTTGTTTATTGGGTTTTTCTTCCGATGACCCTAATTTCTTAAACTGGATTAGTTGGATCAATGACAATTTGGGAGTAAACAATGCGCCCAAAATTTACCTCGTCGGTTCATCCAGCTTAACTGATGCTCAACGACGGCTTCTACAAAGTAGGAACATCATCGTTGTTAAACTGAATGAAGAAGGTAGCCAGCTTAGTCACCAGGAGACCCTACAAATTTTTTTTAATTACTTAACGCACTACAGAGATAATGAACGACCGCTAAACTGGCCGGACAAAGCAATTCACTACACGTCACGTGACCTGCCACAAAAGGTCCAAGACATAATACAACATTGGGGCGCTCTTCGCCGAAATTACCCGAACTGGCTGATTGCTCCACTTCAACAGAGAAAAGATCTGTGGGCGTTTACCGGAAATTTCAGATTAAGCGACTTAGACCTTTTATCAATTAAATCTCCAGATGACCTTCAATTAATTTATGAATATAACTGGCGGATGGAGCGATGCCTTTGCCCGATACAGGATAGTGATCTTCCGAATTATGAAGCTGTGCTTCAAAAGTATGAAAGCCAGGTTACAAACAATATATTGAACCGACGAGGTGGTGAAGTCGAAGACCAATGGCTGGCGGTCTGCCTAAATGTCTGGAGATATTATCGCGAAGAAAGCAATACCGACCAGTGGCAGGCATGTGCTGCGACCCTAGAAAATTTCCTGCCATTTCTGGAAGGAGAAAGGGCAGCCAACATCTGGTACGAAAAATGCCTTTTTTTCCTTTACTCATTAGACTACGACCTTGTTAAGAAATGTCTTTCCGAATGGCCCGCCAATTCCGGTCTACCTTATTGGGAAGCCAAAAGGGCCATGTTACTGGCAGAAACCGGACAGCCAAGTGATGCCGCACCGATCCTTGAAAACGCCCTGTTCAATGTCCGCAAGCGTACGCCGAGCGTAGACAATCTGACAGATTTCACCTGGGTTTCACAGGAAGCATACCTGATGCAGTTGCTTCGTTATGTCACCCGGAGCGTTTCCTTCGCTAGGGGTAACTTGCGAATGGAGGCAGACAGCAAAGATTTTGTTGACAGACAAAATAAGTTGAAATTATTCAACTGTGATCCATGGCAGGAATTGGAAACCTTTGAGCTAATGCTTGAACACCCCGCTCGCGATTTTGAGCAACCGGAACGCCTACAAATGTTTCGTCTCGGGAAGACCACCACGGTCCATCGTTTAGGCGGCACCAACAAAGATTTACTGGCGGCCTACCAGTTTGTGCGTTACCTGGAAGACACCGGTATCCCACCCAAACTGGGCGCAACGACTTATGGCGACAAAGCCTTGAAAGAAGCGATCCTACGCATCGGTCAATCATCTAGATCGTGGGCTTTTGGCCTTATCATGCGTTCAGGACAGGAGAAAAGTGCAAAAGAATTGCTTACCAGGAATTTCGTTGCCGAACTTCCGCGTACGGAATGCAACCGCCTGATCAGGTATTTCCTCGATTTAGGCCACAAGATAATAGCGCAACCGACCGATAATAATGAAACGCAGAAAAAACGGTATGCAATCCCGCTGATTTTGTCCCGACTGATTGTAAAAAGCTCATATGAAAACAAGTTATTTATTGCAGAGTTCCTGTTAGCGATTTACCGTTCCGATGCGCGCTGGCACCATGGCGCAATACCGGAACTTTGGCGGCAACTGTTTGACGCAACGAGCAAACGGGAGCAATTCGGAATGATTGAATTGCTGCTCCGCTTTCCGGTGACGGCGGCAACGAACGACGGACATCCGGAATACCCTGAACCTTTCAGTTTCCTTAAGCTAAGGAAAAAACCTGCTTCGGAAAGTAGATACTGTCCTGCTAAAGAACTCATAGATGAATTATTAAAGCTGTCGCTTTTGGATGACGGCAGGCGCACCAATGCTTTCCACCGGCTGATCAACCTTTACTCGGTCGACCTGCTTAATTCGCGGCAAATATCGGCTTTGGCCAAATCCTTGTGGGCGATCACCAATGAAAACGGCCTACCCGCAAAAACCGAATATCTTTTTTTCTCATTTATAAATATCCCGTCTCCAGTTGGTAGCAATCCCGTAGGGCTGTTTAAGCGCTATATCCTGGCCTATGAACCTAATTTGCAAAGTCGGGAAAACAAGCAGGGTATCGGTTTTACGCAAGGTGAGAATCAAACCCTGTCAGATTTGTTCAACGGATCAAAACGCTTACATTTTGATAAAGGCATTACCTGGACGGAAGACGAGGCATACCAAATCTTTTGCAAACTTGTCATTTGGTGGGATGGAGATAAAAAATATTTACTGGAAAAGGAAACGCCAAGCGCGATTGGCAACGTCCCGCAAGAATTTCGGTCAAGGTTTCATCATCTCAGAAGAATCTTAGGTGAGGTTCTGGCGTTAAATAGTTTTTGGGAGAAAAAGGTCGAGATTGGCGAAACGGTCAAACGTCTGGTCAAGGAAATGGCTTGTCATGGGTTGCCCATAAATAATCTTAAATTGTCTTTCTTGAAGCTCTTTCCGGAATACGCCAAAGAAGTTGTTCAGGAAATCGAAAATAGCTTGGCTATTAACGATCCAGGTATTGCTACGGACGCCTATAACATGATCATCGACCTCACGGTCAGGCAAGATATACGGCATGAGCTGGAAGGGCGGTTTGAAGCGTTAGTTAGCTTAGTTGTTCATCAGATCAAATGGCGAAATTATCCTATCCTAGTTAATGCGCTGCACACCATTGGTATGATGCTTTCAAATTGTCCCGATGAGTTAACGCCTAACCATCATGAGGACCTTTTGTTTGGCCTCGGGCACTTGCTTACAGAGACACGAAAAAAAGAAAAATTTACAGTGGATGAACTGCTCGTTTTTAGGAAGCGGGCGACACGGCTGGCGGGTAGACTATTTCAATTTTACAACAGTTCTAACCTAGAGTTACCGGCCGCTTTGGTAAACTGGAAAGAGGCGATGGTAAGGAAGGAAGAATTTGATGAAATAATTATCGAATGGGAAGGTGAACAAACCTTATAAACATGCGAATATTGTGATATTTTCTAATTGTGCCCGCAGTGCGGGCACAATTAGAAAACGGTGGATTTATATTAGAAATCTTAATGATTAACCTCTATTTACGCTTATTTACCTCATTTTGTATTTCTTTCGTCAGTTGTTCAGCTGTCGGTAGGTAAAGTTGATATTTCGAAGCAAATACATTACTATTCTCAGGCAAGGTAAACTTGACCACAGTATCGTTCTTTTCGAGGCATAGTAAAATTCCGACCGTAGGTGTTTCATGGCGAAGTCTTTCAATCCGGTCATAATAATTCACATACATCTGCAGTTGACCTAGATCCTGATGAGTGATTTTATGAGTCTTTAGTTCAATGATTACAAAACATTGGAGGAGCCGGTTATAAAACACCAGGTCTACATAGAAATCATCACCATCCAAATGGATTCGCTTTTGACGGGCGACAAAGGAAAAGCCATTACCTAATTCCAACATGAATTCTTGCAGATGTGTGATTAATGCAGATTCCAGGTCCTTCTCGTAATATGACGCTTCCGGCTTCAATCCAAGAAACTCCAGAATCAAAGGGTCTTTAATGATGTCTTTAGGCTCCTTTGGAGAATCGTCAATGTTTGCGGCTTCTTGTAGACTCCCTTTATCCGTACTTAATAACAATCTTTCGTACAAATGACTACTTATTTGCCTTTCCACCTGCCTTGAGGTCCAGTTATTTTTTACGGTTTCCTTTTCATAGAATGCTCTTTTTCCTTCGTTTTCAATGCCTAACAAGATTGAATAATGCGTCCAACTCAATTGTGCAGGCAGTGCCTGCACAATTGGGTAGCTTCTGTAAAATTGCCGGAAGAGGTTCAAATTTCGCGAAGAGAATCCTCGTCCAAATTGAGGCTGCAATTGTTCAGAAAGATATTTGATAAGACGTGTTCCATACGCTGCACGATCACGTCCATGCTGTTCCTCCTCAAAAATTCTATTACCAATATGCCAATACATTATTACTCGCTCTCTGTCAACTGAACGAGCAGCTTTTTCCCGTGCCGTGCTGATAATCGCTTGAATATCGACCACGATAGATTGCGTTAATGTCATACAGCTCGTTCCTCCTCTATATTTGCTTCCTGCTTTTTACCCATGAATTGCAACCGGTTTTTCAACGCGTCCATATCCCGATTCACCTTTTTGTCTTTCATCTTTGCATAAATCTGCGTTGTCGAAAATTTAGTGTGTCCAAGCATTTTGCTAACTGTCTCCAGCGGCACATCATTTTCCAGGGTTACTGTGGTGGCGAAAGTATGCCGTGCAATGTGGGTAGTAAGTAGTTTATCTATCCCAGCGAGATCAGCTATTTCTTTGAGATAAGCATTCATTTTTTGATTGCTTTTAACAGGTAACAATCGGTTCTCAACAATTCTGGCGGAATGGTCGCTATAGCGTTCAATAATATCCAGGGCCTGAGGGATTAGTGGAACGTTCGACTCAATATCAGATTTGGTACGCGTTGTTATGATCCACTTTACATCATCAGTCCTCGTAACCACATGTTGCGGCGTCAGTTTTTCTACATCAACAAAAGCATAACCAGTATAACAACAAAATAGAAAAGTGTCCCGCACTTCGGCTAACCTTGGCATTTTAAAATTATGTTCGGCAAGTGCAATCAACTCCTCCCATTCAAGCACAACCCGGTTTACCTTTTTATAAGTGCACTTGAAAAGATTGAATGGATTATGGCTCATCCAGTTATGATTGACGGCCAGGTTAATAACCTTCTTAAGGTTTTTAATATACCTCATGACGGTGTTATGTTCAATCTTATGCTCCGTCTTTAAGTATATCTCTAAACCCGATACAAATGCATAATCGATATTTTCAAGGAACAGGTCATCTTTCTTGTATTTATGCTTTATGTAATCTGCTGTTTTGCTTCGTACCGTTTTGTATTTGGTCAACGTAGCTTTCACATAGTCTTTGCCTTCCTTTAATAAGGCCTCAACTCCCGCATTGTGCTCATCAAATATTTCTAATAGCATCCGGTGAACTTCACCCTCACCGGTAAACTTTTGTTTAATCTTTTCGGCTGTAACGAAATCCTCAGATCGTTGGAGTTCATAAAAGATGGATTGAAGTTCATTAGTAACCTCGATCAATCGTTGGTTAAGGTCTTTAATTTGCTGACCGGATCCCTTTACATAGCAGGACTGGGCATCCCAGTCTTTAGGGTCTACTTTTCTGCCGATGGAAATTTCTGCGCGTTTACCCAGGTACGTGATCCTCGCGTATAATGGAACTTTACCTTTTGCATCTGTTTTTCTTTTGTCAGTCCAGATTAAAACTGAGAACTTTTGTGAGCTTTTCATGTCACCAATAATTTTAAGTTACCTAATAAGATTAATTACTGCGTCCGTTTGAGCCTTTTTGAGGCAAAAATTTAGGCTACAAGTAATTTAAAATCAACTCATTAACAAGAAATTCGGTGACCAAAATCCGACCGATTGGGTTAGTCACCGATTATAACGCAAAACACCCAAAATGAGCCTTTTTCGTCCGGGACTCGAACCCTCGGATCAATCGGAACCGTAACCCTGAGAAACGGAATGAATCACCAAATACAATTGCCTCCTGATATCCATTTATATCATAAAATTTAAGGCATTTTGCGCTCTGATTTATGATTAAACACATTGAATATCAGCATATTGTGTTGATTGGCGACAAGGTAGAATTTTATACCAATGAACCGAATAGGTCACCGGCTGAGTCATAAATACTGAGGCGTTTTGCGCAATTTTGAGGTAAAAAAAAACGCTTAAACCAGATGATTTAAGCGTTTTGCGTAGCCTTGCGGCTCTTTTAGCGGAATGGACGGGACTCGAACCCGCGACCCCATGCGTGACAGGCATGTATTCTAACCAGCTGAACTACCACTCCGTTTTTGGGTCTGCAAATATACGCAGCTTTTTATATTACGCAAGTGATTTTTGAAAAAAAGTTATTGCTTATAATTTTATCCTTCTTTTAAATTATAGGATAGCTATTTTATACAAATACAATCTCCTCTATATCAGGAAAAACCGGCAAAAAAATATATTTCCGCATCCATTTTATTTTTCTTGATTTATTTTTTTTTATTTCACGCTGAGGTTAAAATATTGGCTTCCGGCCTCACCATTTGTGGTTATTCCCTGCACTAAGCCGATGTATTCGCCAGTTTGGTCTGACGTGTAAAATGATACCTGGGTTTTCCCGTTCGGACTGATGCTAATATTGGGTTGCCAATACAACAGGTTCCTAAAATCGGGCAATCTACTTTTCGAAGCTAAATCGGTATCATAAACCGGCGAGTAAAATTCACGTTGTAGTTGCAAGCCTTCGTAATCAAGCACAACCGCATGCGGATCTACTTCAACCCCGCCCAAGTCACCTTTATAGGTGGTATAACTTAGTATTCCCTCATGTACTGACGGACCATAAAAATATCTTTCACGCATTACCTCAAGCTTTCTTACTTTCAACGGATCAATAGCTATTACTTTATCTATATTAAATACCGGCACATCATCAAGCATAACCAGGGGATCGCCGTCTAAAAAACCATTATCGTTCAGTATTTTTATATGATATCTCTTCTGCGACCTTACAACGTTAACCTCTCTTATATATTCACGTAATACCTCTTCCATAGTGGTAAAACGGGTGTAATTATCTAAAAGGTAGGTTTTATATGGTTTTCCATAAAATCCTGAGCTATCAACTCCCGGATCATAAAATTGCTTTAACTGATTACCTGTATACACATTTTGCGCTTGCATGGCTATGCTATGTTCTTCTATAGCTTTTTGTGTACCCGGAGTTAAATTAAATTTGGTCACAGGAGATTTTGTGTACTGTTCAGAAAATGGACTTAAAACATCTATACGAAAAGCAGTATCCCGTTCTGAATTTGTTTGGGCAATTATTTCACCCGGACCAAATAATTGCTTGGTGTTAAATATCAGCCTTCCCAGAGAATCACTTTTTGAGGCGTACAGCTGAACTCTTTTTCCCGGAACGCTCAAATATGCCACTATGTCTCTCGCGGGGGCTCCAGTAGCCGTATTTACAATCCTCGCCGATATTAAGTGGTCATTATACTCCGGTAAAAAGTTAAATACAGGGGCGGTGTTGTTCAGCACATTGTTCCACTGAAATCTTCTCCATCCCTGCGAAAGCATCAGGTTGTCAATAGCTTCTTCGGTTTCGGGATTAATGTTCTTAAAATAATAGTCGGGCGATTCAATATTTCCACGCAGATCTGACCTCAGCCAAAGGTAATTCGTAATATTGTCTGCATCTGGATGCTGCAACGAATCGATCCGGTAAACGGATAAAGATAAATTGACGGGCGATGAATTACCGGATATATTTTGAGCAGAGATATTTAAGCTTACCTTTTTGCGCGGTGCGTATTGGGACTGATCGGCAACAGCTCCAATAACCAGTTGCTGCTTGGGTCTCTTAAAATAAAGCCGTTCACAAACAGGTTTCTTAGCGCTATTAAAAATGGTTATCTGCGATATGCCATCACCAAGCTTTGTTTTATCAATCACAAAACTGGCGGTGCCTGAATTAAGGTTTGTGCTTTCCGCTACTTTAATCACTTGCCGGGTGTGCGCAAAAAGATATACTTCACCCTCAGCAATGCCTGTAGTGCTTACCAAAATCTGTAATTGCATACCATTATCCTTTAGCTGCATTACATAACCCGAACTGTTTACAATTGGCAAATCTTTGGTAACCGGATTACTGAAACCAGTTTTGATAATTGCTTTGTAAGTGTTATTTGCAACTGGCGTAAATATAAAGTTCCCCATCCCAAATTTTAGTGGCCGAAAATGAGCTACAGTATCATTGTGCTGATCGATAACAGCTCCTGTATATACTGATAACCCTTTGCCATCAGACGCCGTAACCTTAAAAGCAACTTTACTCATAATACCCGCCACCAAATTTCCTCCCTCCGGAAAAAATTGCACATCATAACTCACAACCGTTTCTTTCAACGGCGCATCGGGTGATTTTAGCGGATTAACAATTAAGATATTTTTTTCAAAATAATAATCGGGACTAAAATTCTTCATCCAGTTGGTATATGCCCGAAACTTATAATTACCATTACTTAATGATACCGGAATATACAATGAACCACTGCCTATACCATTTTTCATGGCAATTTTTGCCTGCAGCACAGCATTATTATTGTTATCGAGCACGTCTACATATACAACTTTGCTTAAATCAAGCGGTTTATGATGACTGGCGTCTACATCGTATATCTTAAACCACAATATTTCACCAGGTAAATAAGCGCTCTTATCTGTATGGACAAATATTTTTTCCTGCACAACTCCCTGCTGATACTGAGCAAAACTTTTTGATATCTGATTTATGGCCTGTGCCATACAGTTTGTATGCAACTGTAGTAAAATCAGTGTTAATAAAGCTGTAATTTTAACAGTTCCCCTAAGTTTTCTCATAACCTATACCTGGTTGTTTAGTATTATTTATCTTTCCAAAATGCTGGCCTTTGAGTCCTGCCCCTTATGGTGCAAACTGAACAAACCTCTGAAGAATAAGTATATCCTATTGCGATTCCCTCCACAAATATTTTTGCTAGGGGGATTCCACCTCCGTTAATAATATAAGCGTTTACCTCTGCTACACCTGACTTAGGGTTAAGGTAACGTGCAGAATCGGGCATACCACAATCATAAGGGTATTTAGCAATCCAGTCATCAGGTAGTTGTGAATTATCTATGTATATTCTTTTCGACTGTGTATTGGTAACGGTTATAAAGCCAATAACCGGTTCGGCCGAATTATTTATATTATGGATATTGCCTTTCAATTGTGTTGGCTGGGCATCAAATATGCTACCTAACTGCTCGGTGTTTTTTCGCATATTTTCCCAGAACTGATAGCCGTCTTTGGTTAATGCATATTGTTTAAGCAGTATGCTGTACCTTAATTCCAGCTTTTCTGCATCACGCGGAATGGCTGTTATAGGTCCCTGAAATATTACATCCTGTGCAAGCTTGGCCGATGAGCCAATAATAATATTGCTTGACCTGTCATCTGCAAAACAGTAATATACCTCTTCACCCGTACGCCGGCCCCTTACTTCCTTAGCAACATGGTCAACTAAAAAATCAGAATTGAACCTGGCATGAAATCTCCAGGTTTCTGCATAATCCCAACGGTAATATCTTGTTTTATCAGCCGGATCATGTGTATTTACGTACACCTGCACCGTATTATTTTTGAGCACGAAACCAATGCTGTCAATCGGAGGAGTTGGTGTTACGGCTACATAATCTGACGCGTATTCTTTACGATCTGAAGTTGTAATATGTAAGCGGTACTTTTTAGTTACATCAAGATGCATGGGGCCCGTAAAATACTTTCCATCGCCAAGCGATTGCAAATCATAGGTAGCTCCTCCCTGATCACTTTCAACAGCGACAGCGCAGTCGGTTACAGGCTGAGTTTTTACATCTTCAGAAATTTTAACCGTTTTACTTAAGCTAACAAAGGTAGAATCATTACCGCTATTAATTACACCCTCAACAACCAGGTAATGATTGTCTGAACTAACCACAGGCGGGTTATACGGTTTCCTGCACCCTGTAGCCATAACTAACAGGAATATCAAATAACATATATAATTATCTTTTATCATTCTATTATTTCCAAAATGCCGGCTGTTGAACCCTGCCTCTTATGGTGCAAACTGAACAAAACTCTGTAGAGAAAGTATAACCTACGTCAGCTCCTTGTATATACATTTTTTCCAAAGCAATTGCGCCTCCTCGAACAATAAATGCGTCTACCTCTGCTATGCCCGATTTTGGATTAAAATAGCGTGCTGAATCGGGTATACCGCAGTCATAAGGATATTTAACAAGCCAATCGTCGGGTATCTGCGAATTATCAATAAAGATCCTTTTCGACTGCGTATTGGTGACACTTACATAACCTATAACGGGTTCGGCAGGGTTGCTTATGCAATGGATATTACCCTGCAGTTGCGTAGGCTGGGCATCGAATATACTACCCAGCTGCTCGGTATTTTTCTTCATGTTTTCCCAGAACTGGTAGCCCTCCTTAGTAAGGGCGTACTGCTTGAGGAGGATACTATACCTTACAGATATCTTTTCTGCATCCCGCGGAATAGTTGTTATTGGCCCTTGATATATTACATCCTGCGCAAGCTTTGCCGATGAACCGATAATGATATTGCTCGATTTATCATCTGCAAAACAATAATACACCTCTTCATCGGGCCGACGCCCTCTTACCTGTTTGGTTACCGGATCAACTATATAATCTGACTGAAACTTGGTATGGAACCTCCAGGTTTCTGCATAATCCCAACGATAATAGCGCGTATTGTTTGCCGCATTATGTGTATTTACATATATCTGCAGGGTATTGTTCTTTAGCGTAAAACCAATACTGTCAATAGGTGGATTTTCCTTTACCTCTACATAATCTGAAGCATACTCCTTATTGTCAGATGTTTTAATGTGCAGCCGATATTTTTTTGTAGCATCAAGGTGCATAGGGCCTATAAAATACCGGCCATCACCCAGGGGTTGCAAATCATACATAGCACCACCTTGTTCACCCTCAATAGCAACAGCGCTATTGATTACAGGCTGCGATCGCACATCTTCTGCTATTTTTACCGTTCTGCTCAGGCTAACAAAGGTTGAGTCGTTACCGCTGTTTATTACTCCCTCTACAACAAGATAATGATTGTCAGAGCTAATCACAGGAGGATTGTATGGCTTTTTGCACCCCGTAGCTAAAGCAAGCGCAAGTAAACAATATATATAAGTCAACTCCCTGTTCATTGCTTTAAAACCTGATATTGTAATTAATAAATGGTATGGGTTTAGCAAATATGGATAGCTTAAAGCCGTTTATTACGCCACCTTGCTGCGTGAAATATGTTGAATAGGCATTTTGGCGCCCGGTAAGGTTATAAACGCCTATAGTAAACGAGTTATGGGTTAGCTGGTGTACCTTATGATTACCCTCAATATTCATCGAAAAATCGGACCTGAAATAATCAGGTATGCGATAAGCATTCCTATCTGAATAATAAACCCGCTCAGACCCGCCATAATAGTACTTGGCTATAGGCAGGGTAATTGGACGACCTGTGCTATAAGTAACATTCAAAGATACGCTGAACCTGTGCGAAAACCTGTAATTACCTATAAAATTAAAATCATGCGGCTTATCAAAATTAGCCGGATAGTATGCGCCTCCATTGATCAGTTCGCCGGCGTTAATATCATCCTGTTTTAAAAACGTGCGCGAATAGGTATAGCTTATCCATCCGTTTGCTTTACCCGTGGCTTTTTTAACCAAAAACTCTATACCATAGGCTTTACCTTCGGTTCCCAGCACATCATTTTCAATGTGATGATTGAGCACAAGGTTGGCGCCACTGCGGTAATCCAGATAATCTCTTAATCTTTTATAATAAACCTCAACAGAAGTTTCAATGGTATTTGATTGTAAATTATGATATATCCCTAACGATACCTGATCGCCATACTGGGGTTTAATATTGGGGTCGCTTAATTGCCATACATCGGTAGGCGCTATGGCTGTGGTGTTCGATAACAGGTGGATGTATTGCCTTAAGGTATTGTATCCGCCCTTTATGGAGGTATTATCTCCCAAATTATAACGGGCCGAAAGCCTGAATTCGGGACCAGAATAGGTTTTAATTACTTTATTCTTTGAATAGGTGGTACTATCAAGAAAGTTGGAACTTGTTTTGGGCAGATTGGGAGCATAATTATAAACAGTTTGAGGCCCCAGGTAATTATACAGTGAATACCGCACACCAACGCTCAAAGACAGATCATCGGTAATATCGTATTTATCGCCTATGTAAGCACCGCTTTCCAAGGCCTGCTGCGCCGGAACAACATCTGGCACCACCAACGATTGAACATTATTCGGCTGCAGGTTGCCGGGATGCAATTTGTAATAAATAGAGCTTACGCCAAAATTAACAGTATTCTTACGGTTAAGATAATAAGTAAAATCAGCTTTTAAATTGGTTTGGTTTATATCAAAATTAAGTCTGTAAGCATTAACCGGGTTATCAAAACTGGCAATATCATATTGATAATGATCAATGCCGGTAGTGATGAGGCTAAACAGCTTATCGTTAAAATTATGCTTCCATTTAATATTGAGATTACGGTTACTATAACTATACGCAGTATCGCTGTTTAGTTTAAATTTATCCTTGCTTATGTAACCGGTAAGGTAAATATTGTTTTTCTCATCAATTTGATGGCTTATATCAAGATTAAAATCATAAAATGAAGCCTGGCTGTGTTTGTAAGCTTCGGGCAGCAGTTTGAGCAGCCAATCAGAGTAAGTAACGCGGCCACCAAATATAAACGATGTTTTATCCTTAATAATTGGCCCCTCCACATTAAGGCGGCTGGTAATTAAACCAATCCCGGCCGAACCTGTAAATTTCTTTTTATTACCCTCGCGATTAGTTATATCCAGCACTGAGGATACACGGCCTCCAAATTTTTCGGGGATACTGCTTTTATATAGCTCTATTTCTTTTACGATATCCGGATTAAAGGAAGAGAAAAACCCAAAGAAATGCGAGGGGTTATAAATGGTAGCATCATTCAGCAATATCAAATTTTGATCGGCGGCACCACCGCGAACGTTAAACCCGGTTGTAGCCTCACCTACCGATTGTACACCAGGCAGCGTTAACACTACCCGAAGCACATCGGCCTCGCCAAATACGGTGGGTACTTGTTTAATACTTTTAATATCAAGACGGTTTACGCCTAACTGCACATTACGAACATTGGCAACTTTTTCAGCCGATATCTTCACCTCTTTAAGACTGGTTACCTGCTCCTGCATTTCAATATTGAGCTTACCATCCGAATAGAGAACAATTTGCCTGCGGGTATCGCGCATGCCAATACCTCTTATACTTAAAATTTGCCTGCCCTTTGGCAGCGTTATGGTAAAATATCCAAACTGATCTGTAGCTACTCCTGTTTTGGTGTTGGTAACATAAATACTGGCGCCTACAACTGATTCACCAGATTTGCCATCACGTACATAACCAGAGAGTGTGGCCCTGCCTGGCTCAATGGTATTTGTTTTTATACCTATTTCATATAATTTATTTTCGGTAGTTGCTTCCGGAACCTTCTTTTCTTTTTCATCGGTAAAATCGGCAACAGGAGTATTAGTAGTTACAGTCTGACTTACGGGTTGATTAGTTTGAGGATTAGCCTGGGGTTTATTTCCGAAAAAACCAGCAGCTAATTTAGGCTGTATTTCGCGCCCCCGGGTAAGGAATATGAACCTGTTAGAAATGGCGTAGTGAAAATCTGTGTTTTTAAAAGCAGCAGTCAATACAGTTTCAATTGGCTTATTATTTACCTGAACAGTAACTTTTAAACTGTCAAACTGGGCAGGGTTATAATAAAAGTGATAGCCTGTTTTTGCTTCGAGTTCTGTTACAAATTGGTCTATACCCGCTTGTTGAAAGTTTACACTTATTGATATGGCGGTATTTTGCTGAGCATAACCCCACTTAAATAACATCAAAAAACAGAAACTCAGAAAGTAAATTTTTTTCATCAGCAATTTTTATTTTCTCTGTATTTAGGTCAGGCAAAATATATTATCTCTGTTTATCTCTACCTTTTATGCATCATATTTATAAATAAGGACTTATATATTTTATCTTGATAGCTCATCATACCGGTTAACTATAGCTACCATGGTTTCTTCAGGAGCTTTTCTAAACTTAATCTTATTGGCTCTTATATATTGCTGCAGGTCCTTCTTTTTGTCTTTTAAAATAGCCAATAATGAGCTCTGGCTACTAATACTGTAGTAAGTATTACCCTTTCTCAAGTAAAAGCTTTTGCTTGAAGTAAAAAAGGTTTCAATTGTATTGCTGGAGGAGGTACTTTGAATGGATTTTGAACGCTTAACTAATACTGCCGAATTATTACTGTTATATAATTGATCATAAAAACCGGTATTTATACCTGCTTTTACATTCAACGAATCTGCTACGATATATACAAAGTGATGGTTAAGCAGATCAAAACTTTGAACTCTTTCGTTAATCAGGCAATACGTTGAAAATTTGTTATAAAGCAGCACCACAACAACATCTTTATACAAATCATACATCATGGGAACATCTTTATAAAAGAAGCCATCATAGGTAACAGTACCTGGATTAAAACCATTTACGTCAGAAAAATAGGCGGTTCCTTGTATATTAAGGCTGTAAGGATTATGCTCCTGGCCATTATATAAACGCGACTGCTGCCCTATTGCCTTATTATAGGCATCTGTAATACGCGTTAATGCAACCTGCTGCCCGGTAGTATCGCCAATAGAAGTCTGCGCCCGAGATCGTTTGCTTAGGAATATACAGGATATTACAATAAGGCAAAGGAGTATTTTTTTTGGCATTCAGGTTTATATAAAAATGAAATTTACATTACTTTAAGTTAATAATCAAGCAGATACAGAAAATAAATATTCAAAATAAGATACTGTATTAATTATGTTACAAATATTGCCTTTTAGTAAAAAAACGTGTTAAATATTATCATAAGCGATAAAATTACAGTCAAAAAGGTCAAAATAATTGAGCATTAGTGTTACAGAATTTTAAAAAAGCAATAAAAAAAGGGCTAACCTTTTCAGATTAGCCCTTTAAATGAGGTGTAATATATTATAATTTACGTTTTACTTCTACGTTTTCATAGGCCTCAACAATATCGCCTACTTCTATGTTGTTAAAGTTTTGGATATTTAAACCGCATTCGTAACCTGCATTCACTTCCTTAACATCGTCTTTAAAGCGTTTTAAGGATGCCAGCTCACCAGTATAGATTACAACGCCATCGCGTATAACACGGATTTTGCTGTTACGGTTAATTTTACCATCAAGCACCATACAACCTGCAATAGTACCCACCTTGCTGATTTTGAAGGTTTCACGTATCTCTACGTTAGCAACAATCTTCTCTTCAAAGGTTGGCGCAAGCATACCTTCCATCGCGGCTTTGATCTCGTTGATGGCATCATAGATGATAGAATACAACCTGATATCGATTTGTTCAGCCTCGGCCAATTTACGGGCACTTCCCGACGGACGTACCTGGAAACCTATAATGATCGCATCAGAAGCTGATGCAAGCAATACATCGGACTCAGATATCTGACCTACTGCCTTTGATATAATGTTAACCTGTATTTGCTCGGTTGAAAGTTTAAGCAATGAGTCAGATAATGCTTCGATTGAACCATCCACATCACCTTTAACAATAATGTTAAGCTCCTTAAAGTTACCAACTGCCAAACGACGGCCAATTTCATCAAGAGTGATGTGTTTCTGGGTGCGTAAACCTTGTTCACGTTGTAATTGCAAACGTTTGTTTGCAATTTCACGGGCTTCCGGTTCGCTTTCCAGCGCGTTGAATTTATCACCCGCTGTTGGTGCGCCCTGCATACCCAATACCTGTACCGGCGTTGATGGGCCTGCAGATTCAACTCTTTGACCGCGTTCATTGGTTAATGCCTTAACACGACCGCTGTAACAGCCAGCCAATATCGGGTCGCCAACTTTTAAGCGACCAGCCTGTACAAGGATAGTGGTAACAATACCACGGCCTTTATCAAGGGCCGCTTCAATAACTGTACCTACCGCGCGTTTATTTGGGTTAGCTTTTAATTCGAGTAATTCGGCTTCAAGCAATACTTTTTCTAAAAGCAGGTCAATATTTAAACCTGTTTTGGCCGATATTTCCTGTGTTTGATATTTACCACCCCACTCTTCAACTAAAATATTCATGGTAGATAACTGCTCACGTACTTTATCAGCATTAGCTCCCGGCTTATCAATTTTGTTGAAAGCAAAGATAATAGGTGCTCCTGCTGCCTGCGCGTGGTTTATGGCCTCGCGGGTTTGCGGCATCACGCTATCATCAGCGGCAATTACTATAATTACAATATCCGTCACCTGAGCACCCCTTGCACGCATGGCGGTAAACGCTTCGTGACCCGGAGTATCCAGGAATGTTATTTTTCCTTTATCGCCAGGCAGGGTTACCTCGTAAGCACCAATGTGCTGGGTAATACCACCGGCTTCGCCGCCTATTACGTTTGTTTTGCGTATAAAATCAAGCAGTGAGGTTTTACCGTGGTCAACGTGGCCCATGATGGTTACAATTGGCGCACGCGGAACCAGATCAGCCGGATCATCTGGCTGGTCAAGGTTGGCTTCCTCATCCTGTGGTTTTACAAACTCTATCTGGTAACCAAATTCGTCGGCAACAATGCTCAACGTTTCGGCATCAAGCCTTTGGTTAATAGACACGAACATACCCAGGCTCATACAGGTAGATATAATCTGTGTTACAGACACATCCATCATCAGCGCCAATTCGTTGGCAGTTACAAACTCGGTAACCTTTAACACTTTTGACTGTAGTTCCTGCTCCAGTGCCAGTTCTTCTGCAGAAGAAGCTACATCGTCACGTTTTTGACGGCGGAACTTAGCCCGCTGTGCAAACTTGCCAGATTTACCCGCACCGCTTAAGCGGGCAAGTGTTGCCTTGATCTGGTCTTGTATATCTTTTTCTGACGGTTCCTCTTTCGGGGTATTGTTTTGAGGGGCATTACGATTCCTGAAATCAGGACGATTGCCGCCCCCCTGATTATGACCACCTGCATTCGGATTATTGGCACGGTTCCTGAAATCGGGACGGTTAGGGTTAATAGTTCCCCCTGCTGGCGGCTGATTATGCCCTCCTTGCTGAGAACCTCCCTGATGTGCTCCTCCTCCCTGGTGAGGATGATTGCCACCTCCTTGTCCGCCCTGCTGAGGGTTTCCCTGATTATCTTTACGTTTTCTTTTGCGCTTATGATCAGCGTTATTCGCGTTTGACGATGATGCTACCGGATTACGCTTTGGCGCATTAACCGGCAACTGTATCTTACCAATCACGTTAGGTCCTGTAAGGCGTTCGGCCTTAGCCCTTATCACATCAGGTTCCTGATTGTTGTCCTCTGCAGGTGTTTCCACAACAGGAGCTTGAGCTACAGGAGCCTGTTCAGCTACTGGCGCTTTTGGCTCTTCGGGTTTTGGTGTTTCGGCAACTACTGGCTTCGGAGCCTCCACCTTTGGCTCTTCAGCTTTAGGTGCTTCCGCAACAACCTCTTTTGGCGCTTCAACTTTAGGCTCTGGTTTTGGCTCAGGAGCCACAACTTCTGGCTGCTTAGCAACTTCCACAGGCTTTGCCTCCACTGTTTTTTCAGCAGCAGGCTGCGGCTTTGCGTTTAAGTTATTAAGATCGATTTTACCAACCACCTTAACACCAGGCAAAACATCATTACGCTCATCTGATTTTTCAGGAGCAGGCTCAACCGGTTTTGGTTTTTCTGCCTGCGGCGAAGTATACTGACCTGCATTTTTGATCAATATCTCTTCGTTTTCAAAATCTCTTGAACGGCGATTCTCAACCGGTTTTTCAGGAAACGCTGCAGGCTCTTCTTTTCTGATCTTTCCGATACTGATCTGCTTGGCTTCCTCCTTGATACTTTTGTCAACAGCAAACTCCTTCAACAATGCGCTGTACATGTCGCTATCCAGCTTTGCCATAGGTTGCTTTTCAACCTTATAGCCTTTTGTAGCCAAAAAATCGACAATAGTACCCATACCAATGTTGAGTTCCTTTACTGCCTTAATTAATTTTATTGATTTGTCTTCTGACATTTATTAATACTTTCTCTGCTTATAATCGCAAAAATACGATTTTAATTTTGGTTATTATGCTTATTCAAACTCAGCATTCAATATTGATAACACTTCTTTTACAGTTTCTTCTTCCAAATCTGTACGTTTTACCAATTCTCCTACTGTTAAAGCAAGTACCGATTTTGCTGTATCTAAACCTATGCGTTTAAATTCATCAATTATCCAGCTATCAATTTCATCTGAAAATTCTTCGATGTCCACATCCTCGTCATGCTCATCTGCCTCACGGTAAACATCAATTTCATAGCCGGTCAGTTTGCCTGCCAATTTTATATTATGACCACCGCGACCAATAGCCAACGACACCTGATCGGGCTTTAAATATACTGCAGCGGTTTTTTTCTCATCATCAAGCTTAATAGAGGTTATTTTAGCCGGAGATAAAGCACGCTGAATATACAATTGTACGTTATTGGTAAAGTTGATCACGTCGATATTTTCGTTCTTCAATTCGCGTACTATACCGTGTATACGTGAACCTTTCATACCCACACAAGCTCCAACCGGGTCAATACGGTCATCATATGATTCTACAGCAACCTTCGCTCTTTCGCCCGGTTCACGTACAATCTTTTTAATGGTGATCAATCCGTCGAAAATCTCCGGTACCTCCAGTTCAAACAAACGCTGTAAAAACTCGGGAGCAGTACGTGATATAATGATCTTAGGATTGCTGTTCAGCATATCTACCTTATAAACCACTGCTTTTACGCTATCGCCTTTCTTAAAATAGTCGGCAGGTATCTGCTCTGTTTTTGGCAGTAATAACTCATTACCCTCGTCATCAAGCACCAGGGTTTCTTTTTTCCAAACCTGGTAAACCTCGCCGGTAACAATTTCGCCAACACGGTCTTTATATTTTTTGAAGATCTCGTCTTTCTCCAGTTCCAGAATTTTTGAAACCAGGGTTTGGCGTGCAGCTAAAATAGCACGACGGCCAAAGCTTTCCAGCGTGATCTGCTCAATGTAATCGTCCCCAACTTCCAGGTCGGCATCAAGCAATTGTGCTTCGGCCAGTTCAATTTCAAGGTCATCATCTTCACTAAAACCATCTTCCATTACCTTACGGGTACGCCAGATCTCCAAGTCACCGTTGTCCGTGTTAACAATTACGTCGCAATTCTCGTCGGTGCCATATTTTTTCCTGATCATGCTTCTGAAAACGTCTTCCAAAACGCTCATCATGGTTGGGCGGTCAATGTTCTTGAAATCTTTAAATTCCTGAAAAGAATCAATTAAATTAATATTGCTCATTTTCTACTTGAATGATATTAAAACTTTTGTTTCTGTTATTTTATCAATAGGGATAACGCTCTCAACAGTTTCGGCTTTTTTCCCTTTTTCTTTTACTTTTTCCTCAATAATAACAGCATCTTCGGCGATAGCTGTTAATTTACCTTCTCTTTTGGCCCCATCGGCCATTTTTATGGTTAAGTTACGACCTATGTTTTTGGCGTATTGCCTGGGCGATGACAGCGGAAAATCAATTCCCGGAGATGACACTTCCAGGTTATACGCCGTTTCTATCACATTCTCTTCTTCCAGGTGAAAACCCACATGCCTGCTCACCTGCACACAATCATCAATACCTACACCATTGTCGCCATCAATAAGCACAATCAGCTTTCCGTTCGGGTGCATTTTAACATCCACTAAAAACAAATTCGGCTTATCGGCAATCTTCTCCTCTACCAGCTCTTTTACTCTTTTTTCAATATTCATTACCCTTCGGTGTTGTTGATTGATAATTTGATTGACAAAATAAAAGAGGGGACTAATCGCCCCCTCTTTTTTTAATTAGGTGCAAATATACATAATAATATTTGATTTTCAAGCAATTCACAGCAGTTTTTACTTAAATACCAAATCGGAATAATGCAAACCGCCGGGCCTGTTACGCCCCATAATAAAATCAGATGCCTTATTGGCGGTATCATATTTATAGTATCGTACAAAATAGGTTTGATGGGCCGCAAAAGGCGTATCTGGTGTAAAAATAACGCTGTTATCCTTAACATGGTATGTACCCGGCTGTACCGGCTGATAATTTTTCAGATCAGTATCGGCAGGCATTTTATAAACAGGTACCAGCGCCTGCCACGCACTCCCTGATGAATCACGGGCAATATCCTGTAAAACAGCATTGTCCAGACCGCTTATTTGTATGGAACGCTTATCGGCAGATTGGGTAATCTGTACATTTACTTCCTCCTTATTGGTATTACAACCAAAGCAAAGGAGTAAGCATAGCCATATCATTTTTTTCATCATGTAATCTGTACGGATTTGTATAATTTTCGAATATACCTAACCGGTTTGCTCCTTTCAAATTATTTAGATTTTCCTCATAGAGTTAAGGTCGTGTTTTCCACAATGAATGAAAAGATTACATAATAGCAAATCATTAGCTGCAATAAAACCGTATAAGCCACAAGTTGAAAATTAAAAAAAAACAAATCTTAAAATGAAAAAACTATTTCCTGTTGTTTTAATCTGCCTCTTTTTATTTTCCTGCAAAAAGGATAAAGATAATAATCCCGACACAAGTGCTTCGATTGTCGGTACCTGGACCATTAATAGTTCTACCATATCCTATTACGATAAAAATGGTACACTTTTAGGAATTGACTCTACACAGGAAGACAAAGTTGTATTTAAAAGTGATGGAACCATAACCGGAACGCTTAGCGAAGACGATAGTGAAAAAACCACTTATACACTTACTGATGCTAACGGTAAAAAGAACCTTAAAGTAACCACAGACGATGGGCATGGCAATGTCAATTCAACAACCTATGAAGTTGTAAGTTTAACCAACCATAATTTAGACTTTAAATCAGATAATTTATACGATGGCATACCGGATAAGTATAATGGAGTGTATTACACCAAAGTAATTCTTGAGCTTAAGGCAAGCCGTTAAAATTCATCTATCTCACCATCATTCATAATAAAATGATGGTGAGGTAATTTCTTCGGTCTTTTTAAACACCTGCAGATTTACTTTTTCAACGTTTGCTCAAACAGTTTAAATATCCGTTTATACTCATCCGTCCAGCTGCTGGGTTGTTCAAAGCCATGATCTTCTACCGGGTATGAGGCCAGTTCCCAGTTTTCCTTATGCAGCTCGATCAATTTTTGCGTAAGCCGAATGATGTCCTGGTAATTTACATTCTGATCTACCATACCGTGCAGCATCAGCAGGTTCCCTTTTAAGCCATTAGCAAAATATATGGGCGAGCTTTTACGGTATGCGTTCTCATCGGTAAAAGGTTCGTTTAAAATATTGGAAGTGTACTCATGATTATAATGCGCCCAATCAGTTACCGAACGGATAGCACCTCCCGCTGCCCAGACGTCAGGCTCGGTAAACATTGCCATCAGGGTAATAAAGCCACCGTAAGAGCCTCCATATAAGCCTACATGTTTAGGATTGATGCCATATTTATCAATCAGATATTTCACTCCATCGGCCTGATCGGTTAAATCTTTGCCGCCCATGTGGCGATATATACCGGTACGCCAGTCGCGCCCGTAGCCCGCGCTTGCTGTATAATCAATATCAAGCACGGTATAACCATTATCGGCAAGCATATTATTAAACATATACTCGCGGAAATAATAGCTCCACGAGTAGGTTACCTCCTGCAAATAGCCTGCACCGTGCACAAAAACAACCGCGGGCTTTGCCGGATCGGGATTTTTGGGCAGATACTGACGCGCATAAACATCATTCCCATATCGGTTTTTAAAAGTAATGATCTCCGGATCGCGCCACGGATACGATTGAAACTCGGCGGTAAGCGAGTGGGTTACCTGAATTGCTTTGACGCCTGGCTTATTAGGTTGCACATAAAGCTCCCAGGGTTTATTAGAGTAAGAATACCGGATAGCCAGCCATTTTTCATCAGGCGATAGTGATACTTCGCTACCGCCTTTTATACTGGTAATTTTAACAGGGTTACCGCCGCTTACTGGAATGCTATAAAAATGGGTAATGCCCGGATGATCGATGTTTGCCGTAAAATAAAATATCTTTTTATCTTTTGACAGCTGCAGGGTTTGCACCTCCCACTTGCCACTGGTGAGCTGCTTTTTTACACCGCTTACTACGTCAACTACATAAATATGCGAATAGCCGCTGGCCTCGCTCTGAAAATAAAAATGCGTATCGTCGATAAACCCAATATTGCCGGTTGGCGAATCTTCAATGCCAGGGCCACCTATCCAGGCCTCGTCACGCTGTCTGTCAAGCAAGGTTAACTTACCGGTTACCGGGTCAAGGCGCATAATCCAGCGGTCTTTATTGTCATGCGCGTTTATTATTACAACCGTGTTTTTGCTGTTAGCGCTCCAAAACGGACCTTCAATATTAATCTTCCTATCGGCATTAAGCTGTTTACGCTCCGCGAGTTCACCGGGATAGTCCTTCAGATAATCGGGCAGGTCTTTTATCCCCGGTATATCTTTAGTGAGCACCGGGTACACAGCCTGGCGGTGGGTATCAAAAATAAATGTTTCGGACGTAGCGGAGGGCCTGCCTACCTTTGAGCGGTTAGGAATATCTTCGGTGAATCCTGAGCTGGTTACATAATTGGGTACAATGGCATTCTTTACACCATCGGCTGCTTTCACCAACCTGTAGGTAACATATCGCATATCAGGGCTTATCTTCACTGAGTTTACTTTATCATCGCCTATAACCAATTCTTTTATTTTTTGCGGTTCAAGATCAGCTTTATTAACCGAATCCTGCTTCGCTTCTTTTGCTTCTTTTTTTATAATATCAAACAGCTCCAACTGCTGTTTTTTAAGCCATGCCTGCTGATCATTAAGTGGCGTGTTATTTTTATTATTTGGAGCGGAGTGCACAAAACTGGTTAACTGCTTCAACTGCCCGCCGTTAAGTTTTAGGGCAAACAAATTACTGCCTTGCTTAAATATCACCTCACTTTCATCACCACTAAATACCGGTGCATCTTCCTGCTGCTGGGTATTGGTTAGCTGAATTACCTTGCCTGTTTTTATATCCTCCAGAAACAGATCTCCGTTCTTCTCAAAAACTTTCCGGGTATAGCTTTTATTCCAATCGCCTTCTGCGGTAGTTAAACTGCGTCGTTCGGCCATACTTACTTTCTGCGGCTTTGTATTGTCCGGGGTAATTGCATACAACTCATCAGAACTTGTTTTATTTGGATTCCAGTCAAAGTAGATCTTTTTGCTATCATCGCTCCAGCGGATATTTGAGGGCGATACTCCTATCCATTGCGGATCACGCATGATCTTTTCAATGGTAAGCGTATCCAGTTTTTGGGCAAATAGTCCCACGGAATTCAAAAGAAAAAGAAAGGTAAGTAGTTTTTTCATGTAGCTATAGATGGCACAATGCCTTTAAAATAACGCAATTTAGCAGTTTCGGCAATGATTGCTATTTTTAGGCATCTTATTATTACAGGATGGAAATACACGGCAAGGGGTTTACTTTAAGGGGATGGTTGGATGGTGATGAGGAATCACTGCAGAAACATGCGGACAACCCTAAAATATCGGTTTTTTTGTTGGACCGCTTCCCTTACCCCTATACTTTAGAGGAAGCCACCAAATGGGTTGCTTTTACGAAAAAACAGCAACCGCTAACCAATTTCGCCATAGCCATTGACGGACAGGTTTGCGGCGGCATAGCTGCAGATTTGATGATTGATGCCAACAGCAAGACAGCCGAAATAGGATACTGGCTTGCCGAACCTTATTGGAATCGTGGTATTATAACAGATGCTGTGCGGCTGATAACCAGCTATGCTTTTGAAAATTTAGATGTCATACGCTTACAGGCGGGTGTGTTTGACAAAAATTCCGCATCTATGCGGGTACTGGAAAAAGCCGGATATGTTAAAGAAGGCGTACTGCGCCATGCCCTTATTAAAAACGGCGAAGTAATGGATAAACACATGTACGCCATTCTGAAAGAATCTTAATTCAGCATTCTTCCGGTCACATCAACCGTGCGGGCAAATGGGTTCAGGAATTTGTTGGTTAAAACGGCAAACTCACGACGTGTAACAGGGCGGTTCATATCAAAATCTGACGTGAATTTATATTGCGTTTTCCAGGCTTTCTGCATGCTGATCTGCAGGGCCTTTGGTTCGGTTAAAGTGATCTCACTAATAAATGAAAGAAGATTGCCCTGCGTAAATTTTTCGGCCGGTTTTTCACGGTTAAACCATAAAAAAGCACGGGAATAAATTTCCTTAAAAAAGGGTTCTACCTCCGCGGTATTCACTATAGAATCCGGCATAAAAAGCAGTTCCGCGCTGTTGCCATTTACTTGCTGTACGCCCTTTAGCAAACCAGTAGCCCCAACTTGCTGTATTGACCGGAAATATGGGTCACTTTGCTTTATATCGGTAAATGGTAATAGCCATGCTTTAAAATCAAGCAATTCGCCCTGTATTATCCTCACATTTAGTTTTTTGGTAGTGGTTTTGAAGAAGGCGCAAAAAGCGGCGGTAGCACCCGCCCCTTGCCCTATGCTCATTTGTACTGACGGATACATGCTGCTGGCATTTACCAGGTGTGATACCGACATGGCTTTTTCCGTAACCAATAAATTGTCCAGATCTTTTAAAACAATAGCGCCCAACGGCACACTATAAGCGGTAAATGACGGATAATTTGTTTTAGGAGCAGTACCCTCGCCATAATGCTGGCCTGGTGAAGCATCGCCAACAGCTATGGAGGTACGGTATAATTTCAAAGCCTGATTATACGGATCGTACACATCATTAAGTGTCATGCGCACCAGCCCTTTGGCACGTGAGGCCTCGCGGATGTAGGGGATAAAAGGTAGGTGATCTGGCGTTGGAAATTCATCATCAATACCCAGATTTTTAAATCCGAGCTCTGTTTGCAAATAGTATACGAGCCCTAAAGTATGTAAACGCGCTTTGGCATAAAAAGCATTGCGGTTAGCGGGTTTCAAATCATCAGCTGTAGTTGGATATTGATTGCCGCAGCCTGCCCACTTTATCATATATTTATCATTTGGTAACCGGCCGTCGTTCAGCATTTTAGCTATATCCTTCCCTTTTAGGCACGCATAATTGGCAGCGTCATAATCCTCAGGCTTTATGATCGTTTTGTTAGCGGTTTTACCGAAATCTTTTACAATGGCAATCCAGGTAATATCCTGTACGCGCGGCAAAGCTTCTTTCGGTGCGAGTCCCTCACCTGTATCCAGCGCGCTATCAAACCCCGATACAAATGCCTCGCCTGCTTTGGCGGCTACGTCGCCCGTTTCTGTGGCATCAATAACTACCTTGGCTTTAATGGTGGTGCTTTTATTATTTACCATTATACTTACCTGCCAGCCGGTACCATCCTTTTCAATGGCCGTCCAGGGAGTATTTAATTTTACCGTTAGATTTTTAACGGTATCTGTTATTTTTTTTAGGATAGCAGCACCTGTGTATGGCTCAAACCGCAGTACTGCATTATAAGTAGAATCATACCCAAGCCTGGGTTTATAAAAATCTCTTACATG
This sequence comes from Mucilaginibacter sabulilitoris, assembly GCF_034262375.1. Lineage (NCBI taxonomy): Bacteria > Pseudomonadati > Bacteroidota > Sphingobacteriia > Sphingobacteriales > Sphingobacteriaceae > Mucilaginibacter > Mucilaginibacter sabulilitoris. The sequence goes on along the minus strand of NZ_CP139558.1, from coordinate 865,762 downwards.
TTTGCGAAACTCCCCCCAAATGCCCGATGGTAAATTACGGTTACCCTCCACTACACACATTCCCCCGGCGGTCATGCTGCCGCCAAGCCACGGTCCGGGTTCAACCAATAAGGTTTTTAATTTGCTGCGCGCACCCTGTATGGCGGCGGCTGTACCACTGGCTCCGCCGCCTATTACCAGTATATCGGTTTTGATGGTTTGGGCATATATAAATGAACTATTTAAAAGGAAAATAATGATAAGTATCTTTTTAACCATCGGTTTACTAAATAGGTACAAAACGCTAAATTAAGGCAAAAGCTTGTGGTAGTTTAAATTAATGTCTAAATTAAATTTTTTTAAGCCCATGACAGACGAACAAATGAAATTCCCGATAGGGAAATTTGCACCTCCTGCATCATATACCAATGAAGATATACGCCAGTGGATTGATGACATTAAAACGCTGCCCGGCAAATTACGGCATGCCATTACCGGTTTAAACTACCAGGAGCTTGATACACCATACCGCAGAGGTGGTTGGACACTAAGACAGGTAATACACCACCTGGCCGATAGCCACATGAACTCTATTACCCGTTTTAAACTGGCATTAACCGAAAACAACCCGGTTATAAAACCATATGAAGAAGCCGATTGGGCGCTGTTGCCCGATTATCGCTTACCAGTTGAGCCATCATTAAAAATGCTGGAGGGTATACACCAGCGTTTTGTTGCCTTATTTGAAAGTTTTACCGAGAATGAATGGGCCCGAACATTTGTGCACCCCGCATCGGGCGAAACCATATCGCTTATCAGGGCGTTGGCAACCTATGCCTGGCATAGCAACCATCATTTAGCACACGTTACCGAAACAGTAAAGAAATTTCATGTGAAACACGAGGTGAAAGGATAAATGTAAAAATCAGAGGAGAGAATGGCAATTGGAAAACTTCAAAGCAAAATCTTTCGACTTTTATCTTTATCCTTTCACCTTAAACAACCTTAACTCGCGGCCGGGAAACTCAGATAAAACGCGGTGCCACTGCCTATGGTAGTTTCGAACCAAATTTTACCATTGGCATTTTCAATGGAATTTTTAACAAATGCCAGTCCTAACCCTGTTCCGGAACTTTTAGTGGTAAAGTTTGGTTCAAATATTTTCTCGCGCATGTTTTCGGGTATCCCGTTGCCATTATCCTTTATGGTGAGTAAAACATTTTTGCTCGTTATCAGATAATTAATATCTATCTCACCCTTCCTGTCCGGAGGGGTGGCTTCTATGGCGTTTTTTAACAGATTGTTAAAGCAGCGCAATAACTGATCACGATCAGCACTGATGATAAACGGAGCTTCGGGTGGCTGATAAGTAATATAGATATTATCCATTTGTTTAAAAATGGTTACCGCCTGACCCAGCATTTCAAAAATATTGATCTGCTCTATACGTGTATCCGGCATTTTGGCAAAAGCTGAAAATTCAGACGCAATGGACGACAAGCTCTCGATCTGCTCAACAAATGATCTGCTGAAACGCTCAAACTTCTGATCAAACTTAGGATCCTTATCTTTCCATGATTTATCAAGCAGCTGCAAACCCAGCTTTAAAGGGGTTAAGGGATTTTTAATTTCGTGCGCCACCTGTTTGGCCATTTCGCGCCAGGCACTTTCGCGCTCTGATTGCGCCAGCCGGTGGGCACTATGCTCCAGGGCCGATATCATTTTATTATACTCTTTTATAAGGGCCCCTATTTCATCATTACGCGCCCATTTAATATGCTCATTCTTCTTGCCATATATGGTTTTACTCAAACTTTCCTGAATAAAGTTTAGGGGAGCTGTAATTTGCCGGGCTATAATAATGGCGAACAAACCAATAGCTATAAATACTACAGCATATACATTGATCATTACATTGAGCAATGAACTGATCCGTTCCCGATAATCAGCCTCATTAGAAAAATAGGGTAACTGAATGTAAGCAATGGTTTTATTTGAACTAATGATTGGCGCATAAGCTGCTTTGTAACTTAACCCGCCTATTTTCTCTTCGTTTACGAACTCCGATTTTTGCAGCCTGCTTAAGTAAATAAATGCCCTCGCGTTCATTCTTTTAGCCGATAATCCGTATTCATAAATTTTGGGCTGAGTGGTTACAAGTGGTACTCCATTGGTATCATACAGGATCAGATCGGTTGAATAATTATTAGCCAGTTCGTTAAAACTAACCTGGCTTTCTTCGTTTACATTATATATATACTTGTTGAAAATACCACTTTCAAACGCTGTAACTATACGCGTTATTTTATCGCGGATCATTTTATCCTGCTGGGTGTGATATTGTGTACTGATGGATATAAATGTGATAAACCCTACCATAATGAGCGTTATCATTACAGCGAAGATCATAGAGAATTGTATTCGTGTTCTGTATAATATCCTATCGAAATTTAATCTCAAGTGCCATTTAATGCCATTTTCGGTAATGCTAAATATCCTGATGCGCTTCCATGCCCATCTGATACCCACAATTACGGCGCTAAACATGAGCAATACCACAAAAAAGAATGTGAGGGAGGTTATTCCATTATATAAAGAATTAACCTCCTTGCTTACTATTATTAAGTTACGGTTACTGGGTTTGTATATGAGATGGTTATAAGTTGTAAAGTTATCATACCACTCTCCATTATTACTTCGGGTAATTTTAATTTGATATTTCTTAATATCACCATTAAACTCCGTATTATTAAGCGTATAAACATAATTACCTCTCTGGCTTAACAATTTATTGTCGATATAGAAGGCATAAGAGTAATCTTTAAATTCATCTTCAGATTTTATATGGCCATCAATCAGTAATTCTGGAAATGAGCCCGACGATTGCAGCGGTTTTGATTTTAATTCAATTACCAATGTACCCAGTTGCCTACCGGCATAATTAACAGGCAGTATGGCAAAGTAATTTTGAAATCCGAAAGATTCGTTTTCGCGATAGAAGTAATCTGATACCTTAAATGAACTATACAGCACCAGGTCTTTAAATACATTTAACGAATAATTATCACCTGTTACAGGCTCGTCTTTTTCGTTATACTCATGTACTTTAAATTCATATTTTGACAGATAACCATCAAAATAAAGCTTTTGAAAACGGGTTTTCAGAAAATCCCGGTTATGCAATGAGTCCTGCTTAAAGTACGAGACGATTGCCGAATCGGCAACTATCTGCCCTTCTATTCGTTTAAAAATATAGTCTGCGGTTGCGTCATCAGGTACCTCCAGTTTTTGAACCAGGGCTTCACGTGTTCCCCTTTCTTTTATAGTTTCAAACTGGTTAAGTTTTATAGCTGATATAAGTGAGCATATTAATACAATACAAAGAAAAGTTACCGCGTTAAGTCGCCCGTTATGATATAAAAAACCGTAGGCTCTTACAATAACCAATATTGCCCATAGCAGGTAAAAAGATGTATACTCTTTATACCATGCAAAAGTCACTGTTGTTAAAATAACGCTAATTATGAAAAGAAATAGTAGGTGCGAACGTGGTATAATAAGCTTTAAACAAACAAAGAGCGCAATTTCATTAATGATGTAAAACGCCAGGAAGCTAAAGCACACCATTAATACCCCGAGTAAACTGAATCCTGAAAGGCTAAGTACGTTATTTACATTAAAACTTATTTTTGAATTGATAACCAGGCCATAAAATAAATTTAAAAACAAGGCTGATATTACAATAAGTATCAATATACAGGTTATTGCAATAACATAACTTGAAACCTTAGCCGGTGTAGTATTAAACAAGCGATGCCGTTGCTGATGCAGGAAAGTAACAAACCAGAGTATACACAAAATATTGATACAAAAATCGCCCAGGGAAGGATATACCACGCTCGAAGCATAATATGCCGGATTAAAAACGGAAAGTGTATATGTAAAATCGGGTAGGTTGTAATGCAGATTAATATACCTGAACAATACAATAAACAAAGCCAAAAAAACTGCCGCAACCCATGCATAGTCTTTTGATGCTACGTAGCAACAGACATTATGCATTAAAATACACAATGTCAGGATAGTTAATATCCAAACGGTCAGTTCATAATAAACAAACGCATCATTAACCGCATTTGCCTTCTCTTTTACAGAGAATAAATAATCGTTATTGCTACTGTGTACCTCATATACGTTTCGATCAGAAAAATCGGCTATGTCAATGTTGTTCTCCTTAACCAGATCGCGGTTAAAAGTATTTTGAAGATATTGGTTTTCAAACGCGTAATTGGTTTTTATAGGAATAAAAAAAATAACGGAAAAATCACCTTTACTTTTTCTTACGGTTTCATAATAACCATTGGGCTGCTTAATAAATGAGTAGCCTTCGGTTATGCCTGCTAAATTATCAGGAATTACTTTTATACCGCTCCAAAACCTGAGGTGGTTATTATAGAGTGTAACAAACCAAATGTTGTTACGATTGGTTATTTCATCAATATCATTAAGTGCATCCTGCTCATTATCGGGCAGGTATTTAAACAGCCTGAATTTTAATTTATCGTTTATAAGCCCATTTACATAAGCCTCTTTTTGGTGCAGATTATTTTCTACCGTACGGCCGATTTGTACCAGATTATTTACCGGCGCATACGTTTTTTGGACAATAATAGCCGTAAATAATAAACAAATGCCTATCAGGGTCAACAACAAACGTATTTTTCCGGAGGTAGTCAAATTGCCTTATATAAATTTATTAATAACAATAAAAGGCACCTTGCGGTGCCTGTAATAATTATTACTGTAAAACAGCGCTACTAGTAGGCACCGCCATGTCAACTTTTTTTACCAGGCCTTGCAATACCTTACCTGGGCCAACTTCGGTAAAAGAAGTAGCGCCGTCTTCGAGCATGTGTTTTACGGTTTGTGTCCACCTTACAGGCCCGGTGAGCTGAGCTATTAAGTTTTGTTTAATCAACGCCGGATCAGTATAAGGTTTGGCATCTATATTTTGATATATAGTACAAACCGGCCGGTTAATTTCGGTAGCAACAATAGCAGCTTCCAGCTCAACCCTTGCCGCCTCCATTAATGGGGAATGGAAAGCGCCGCCAACTTTAAGTTTTAATGCCCTTTTAGCACCTGCGGCGAGTGCTTTTTCACAGGCCTCGTCAATACCGGCAATACTGCCTGAAATTACGAGTTGCCCTGGACAATTATAATTTGCGGTTACCACAACTTCTGTTACCTGCTGGCAGATATCTTCAACAGTAAAATCATCCAGTCCTAAAATTGCGGCCATGGTTGATGGTTGCAATTCACAGGCTTTTTGCATAGCATTGGCCCGGGCAGCTACTAAACGCAAACCGTCCTCAAATGATAAAGCCCCTGCTGCCACTAATGCCGAAAACTCACCTAATGAATGACCGGCAACCATTTCGGGTTTAAAATCATCACCCAAAACAGCTGCTAAAATAACTGAATGCAGAAATATGGCAGGTTGCGTAACATTAGTTTGAACAAGATCTTCGGCTGTACCATCAAACATAACGTTGGTAATATGGAAACCTAAAATTTCGTTTGCCTTTTCAAATAATTCACGGGCTTTTTCTGACTGTTCGTACAGATCTTTACCCATGCCTGGAAACTGAGCACCCTGGCCCGGAAAAATATATGCTTTCATAGCCCCCTAACCCCCTAAAGGGGGAATTTGTTATTAATTGTTTATAATTTAGTTTATTTTCTCTCACGCTCCCCCTTCAGGGGGCCGGGGGGCTTACCCCAATTTTGCTGATATCAAATTTAAAAATTCTGTGCGGGTTTTTTCTTTTAAAAACTCACCTGTAAATGCCGATGTGGTGGTTACTGAGTTTTGCTTTTGCACTCCCCGCATGCTCATACACAAATGGCGGCACTCAATAACTACACCTACGCCAATGGGGCCTAAGGTATCCTGTATACAATCACGAATTTCGTTAGTAAGGCGTTCCTGTACCTGCAGGCGGCGGGCAAAAACATCAACTATACGCGGTATTTTACTCAGGCCAACTACATAGCCATTGGGTATATAAGCAATGTGTGCCTTACCGAAAAATGGCAGCATGTGGTGCTCGCACATGGAGTACACCTCAATATCCTTTACAATAACCATCTGGCTGTACTCTTCCTTAAACATGGCCGAGTTCATGATCTCTTTAGCATCAAGATCATAACCATGGGTAAGGTAAAGCATAGCTTTAGCCATACGTTCGGGGGTTTTTAACAAGCCTTCCCGTTCTGGATTTTCGCCAATTTGCTTTAAAACATCATGGTAATGACCAGAAAGGTTCTGGATCAAAGCGGGGTTATAACGGTCAACTTTGGTATATCCATCCAAATCATCGTCATCATCGCGATGCGGGAGGTTCTCTTTATCTATCATCTTTTCAAGTTATCCGCCAAAGTACTCGGCAGAATTGTTTTCGGTTTCATACAATTTAACCGAGTGCAGAAAAACACCCTCATAAGCTTCAATAGGCGCTTTAAGCTGCTTAAATATTTCTATACACAGCAACTCTGTCGAAGCCATTTTACCAGCCATAAACTCAACATCCTTATTGATGTTTTTATGGTCGAGCTTTTCAATAACATAATCGTTAATGATAGTTTTGAGCTCTTTCAGGTCAATTAAATAGCCTGTCGCATGCGTAACTTCGCCTTTAACGGTTACAAACAGGTTGTAATTATGCCCATGCCAGTTAGGGTTGGCGCATTTGCCAAATACCTCATTATTTTTTTCAGCGCTCCATTCCTCACGGTACATCCGGTGAGCGGCATTAAAATGTTCTTTGCGCGTTATATGTATCATCATAATAATCGTGGGTGCAAATATACAAAACAAAAATAGCTGAGTTGTTTTATCTTAGCACTCAAAAAAAGCAATATTTGGCCTCACCCTGCCCTCTCCAAAGGAGAGGGTTTAAAAAGTGAAGTTAAAGTCCGCTCCTTTGGAGAGGATTATTCGCTATTTATGTTTATTTAGTGCTCATGAGGGCTTTGCCGTTTAGGTGAGGCTGGTATCGTTAAAAAAAAGCAATATGCTTATATTAATAGTTGCAGCCACAGCATTTGAAGTTGAACCTTTAGCAAATAGCTTTGGCAAAAGGCTTGATATACTGATAACCGGCGCGGGTATGGTGCCTACTGCCTTTGCCATGGGGCGGCAGTTTAACCTGCATAAATATGATCTGGTGATCAACCTCGGCATAGCGGGTAGTTTCGACCGGGAAATTACCCCAGGCTATGTTGTTGAAATAACCGAAGATACCTTTGCCGAAACCGGCGCCGAAGACGATCAGGACTTCATACCTATTACCACACTTGGCTTTGGCGAAAACACGTTTAAGCCTACTACTACACTGGAGCAGGTTTGCAATAGCCTTTACCTGGCCAAGGCAAATGCAATTACTGTAAATACGGTACACGGCAATGAGGAATCAATTAAAAAAGTGCAGCGCCGTCTGAACCCTCAGATTGAGACTATGGAGGGCGCAGCTTTTTTTTATGCCTGCCGCCAGTTCAATATTGCGTGCCTGCAAATCAGGGCAGTGTCAAATTATGTGGAAAAACGCAACCGCGACAACTGGGATATACAACTCGCCATTAAAAATCTAAATAACTTTGCCATTGAACTGGTTAACCGGATCATTGATAATTAATTGAGGGTTCGTGTTGCGGGGAGCGGGGTTCGTGTTGGCCTGAGTATAACATACAAACCACGAACCACGAACCACGCAACACGAACCCCGCAACACACACACTTATGAAACTAACACTTGGCTTTTCGCCCTGCCCTAATGATACTTTTATTTTTGACGCTTTAATACATCATAAGATTGATACCGAAGGCCTGGAGTTTGAGGTTTTTTATGACGATGTGGAAACCCTTAACCAGAAAGCCTTTCGCGGCGAACTGGATGTAACCAAACTCAGCTACCATGCCTTTGCGTATGTGGCCGATAAATACGTGCTGCTTGACGCAGGCAGCGCCCTCGGCTACGGTGTAGGACCACTTTTGATTTCGGATGTCGAAATTTCGATTTCGGATTTAAAAGAGGGTCAAATCAGAAATAGTAAATCCGAAATCCGAAATCCGTTAATAGGTATCCCCGGCAAGTATACTACCGCCAATTTTTTATTGGGTTACGCATTTCCGAAGGCTACCAACAAGGTTGAGCTCGTATTTTCTGACATTGAAAACGCTGTACTGGAGGGTCGTGTTGATGTTGGCCTTATTATCCATGAAAACCGCTTCACCTATCAGGACAAGGGTCTTAAAAAGATCATTGATCTGGGCGATTACTGGGAAAAACAAACCGGCTGCGCCATACCACTTGGCGGCATTGTTGCAAATCGCAATTTACCTATTGATGTTCAGCATAAACTGAACAGGGTTTTGCGTAAATCGGTAGAGTTTGCTTTTGCCAATCCAAAATCGGGATTAGAGTTTATACGGTCACACGCACAGGAAATGAGCGAGGAAGTGATGTACAAACACATTGAATTGTACGTAAATAAATATTCGGTTGACCTGGGCGAGGAAGGCAGAAAAGCTATTAAGCTGCTTTTTGATACAGCATTAGAAAATCAAACTATTCCGGCTATAAAGGCGGAATTGTTTTTAACTCCGCAGGCTGTTTAAAGATAGCGTGTTCATGTTCACGACTGCATGAACACCGTAAACATCCATGAACACGCTGATAATAAACACATTAACATTTTAGTGCAAAAACTCCTGTAACCGCGAACAGCTGTCTTTTTTATGGCGATTTTAATCACCGACTGTCATCCTGAACTTGTTTCAGGATCTCTCAGGGCAGATAACCATTATGCCACATCCCTTGCTCGTGAGATGCCGAAAGAAGTTCGGCATGAGGTCTCGCCCGTTTAATGGCTCCTGAAATCAAAATTATAGGCTACTCTTAAACCTGCTACAGGTACATGAGTGCTGCCACTGGTTCGGGACCACGTAAGCAGTGTACCATTCAGGTTAAACTCTACATTGTTTTTGTTATCAATGGGTACCTGATAGCCAAGGGCGAGCGTACCGCCACTGCTGGACCTATCGGGATGAATGGTCGCTACTATTCCCGCGCTTGTAAACCACTGATCACTAAAATAATATTTTACGCTAAAGGCAAGGGCTATACCTCCCAAATCGCCCCGGGTGTAGCTACTGTATCCCTGATACCCTTCATGGATAATGGCATTATCGCCCTTTATTTGTTTTACGCCTAATGAGGGTACCAGCGCAAACCTGTTGTTCAGGCGTATATTACCCTGTACGTTTAAATCAATGCCGGGGCTGTAACCTGTAGCAAATGGCACGTTGACGCCCAAACCAACACCTATACCGCTGCGTGCCTGTGCATTACCAGCCACATATGCCAACACCATTATAAATGTTAATACTATTGATATAAAAGCTTTACCCATTGTTACCTTGTTGATTAACGGTTTAGCAATCAATAAAGCAACTGATCATAAGGGTACCGTTCAACATGAATGGCTTTTACCTCGTTGTAAAGCAGTTCTCTGAACTCGTCAACATTTTCCTTTTTTGTAGCCGATATAAATATAGCCGGACTGTTATTTTTAGCCATCCAGCTGTGTTTAAAATCATCCAAAGTAAGCGGTTCGGTTTGTGGTTCAACCTGGTGTTCCTCGGGTTTAAAGGCATCTATTTTGTTAAACACAGTAATCATCCGTTTATCTATGGCGCCAATATCTTTCAGGGTTTCGTTTACGGTACGTATCTGATCTTCAAAGTTAGGGTGCGAAATATCGACCACGTGTACCAGGATATCGGCCTCGCGCACTTCGTCAAGCGTAGATTTAAAACACTCTACCAAATGATGGGGCAGCTTGCGGATAAACCCTACCGTATCCGAAAGCAGGAAGGGTACATTTTCAATCACCACCTTGCGCACGGTAGTGTCAAGCGTAGCAAACAGCTTATTTTCGGCAAACACTTCCGATTTGGAAATCATGTTCATGATGGTTGATTTGCCTACGTTGGTATAACCCACAAGGGCAGCACGCACCATCTGGTTACGATTTTTGCGCTGTGTTTCGTTCTGCTTATCAATCTGTTTCAACCGTTCTTTAAGCAGCGATATTTTATTCAGGATCAAGCGCCTGTCGGTCTCAATCTGCGACTCACCCGGGCCCCTCATACCAATACCACCCTTCTGCCGTTCCAGGTGGGTCCATAAACGAGTAAGGCGGGGCAGCAAATATTGCAGCTGGGCAAGTTCAACCTGTGTTTTGGCCTGCGCGGTTTGTGCACGATTGGCAAAAATATCAAGTATAAGGTTATTGCGGTCGAGTATTTTCACCTGTAATTCGCGCTCAATATTGCGCAGTTGCGACGGCGACAGTTCATCGTCAAATACAACTATATCAATCTCTTCCTCGGTTACAAAAGCCTTAATATCTTCCAGCTTACCCGAGCCAACAAAAGTAGCCCTATCCGGCCGCTGCAGTTTTTGGGTAAAGCTTTTAACGGTTTGGCCGCCGGCAGTAGCCACCAAAAATTCCAGTTCCTCTAAATACTCCTTCTCCTGTTCCTCGGTTTCATGCGGTGTCATTACACCAACCAAAACAGCTCGTTCCTGCTTCACAGCAGTATCATAAAATTTTTGTTTCATTAATTATCTATTATCAATCAAAGCGCCAGTTTAATAAATGGCATATAATTAACCTTGCAACCTTAACTCAGGTGCCAAAGTTACATATAAAGCAATATATAAATTAAATATGGCTATTTGTGTGAGACAGTGTTTAATAGTTGCGCTGCGCTGTAAAGATCATCAAACCAGCCCGGATTATACAAAATCGTAAATTTGCTTTACAACAAATCAAACCCATACAAATATTAAATAAAATTGTTTTTTTTATTTTCATATTTGTACATTAATTTAAATATTCTTAAACCTTATCACATGAATAAAACCTTTACTCTGCTTTTTGCGGGAGCATTGGCTTTTACAGCCAAAGCGCAAACGCCTGCCACTGCACCCACCGCACAAGCCTTCGGAAAAATTGATAAAGCCGATCTGGAATTGAAAGCCTGCGACTTTGAGAAGGATGCAAACGCCGAAATCCTGTTTGACAAGGGCGAGGTTTACTTTGACCAAACTTATAATGTTGTAACCGAACGCCATAAACGCATTAAAATTTTTAATGACAACGGCAAAAGCGAAGCCAACATTCGCATTGAGTATTACAGCGCCAACCGGGCCGAATATATAAGCGGCTTGCAGGCGCAAACTATTAACTCAAACAACGGCACTGTTGAAATTACCAAGGTTGATAAAAAACAGATATTTACCGAAGTGGTTGATAAATACTACTCGGCCATGGTTTTTTCATTTCCAAATGTAAAACCAGGTTCGGTTATTGAGTTTAAATACCGCCTCACCGCCAACTCCGTAGCCGATTTTCCAGACTGGTATTTTCAAAGTCATTTACCAACCCGGTATAGCGAATTAGCCACTAATGTTCCGGATATCTTGTATTATAAAAGATTGGTAAATGTACATTATCCTTATGTAGTTGATAAAACCAACTCTTCAAATACACATACATTGGCCCTAGCCAATATTCCTTCATTACGAGATGAGCCGTTTATGGGCTCCCGTGATGATAACTCCGAGCGTATACTTTTCCAGCTGTTAAGTATAAGGCCAACCAATGGCTTCACCCATACTTTTCAAGACTCGTGGACTAAAGTTGGCGAAAGCTGGGCTGATGATGAAGATTTTGGCGGTCAGCTAAACCGTAAACTCGCCGACGAAGAAGCCATTATCACCAAAGCAAAAAGCTTAAAAACGGATGATGAAAAGATAGCTTATATTTTTAATGAGGTTAAAAACACCGTTAAATGGAATGATGTATACGCCCGTTATGCCAACGATGGCACCGTAAAAGCCTGGGAAAAAAAGGTGGGCAACTCTGCCGAGGTTAACCTGATCCTGACACACCTGTTGAAGAAAACAGGGTTACAAGTATACCCTATGCTGGTAAGTACCCGTAAGCATGGCCATGTTAACCCTGGTTATCCAAGCTCGTACCAGTTTAACAGTGCCGTAGCCTACATCCCGGTTGATAGTAATAAATACTATGTGCTTGATGCTACCAGCAAATACAATATCTACAACCAGGTACCCAATAACTTCCTTAACTCTTTTGGTTTATATGTTAATAAAGTCGATAAGGTTTATGACCTTGCTTTTTTACAAGACAAGGACCCCGTAAGGCAGATCGTTTTGATAAATGCCGAAATAAAACCCGAAGGCAAAATGACGGGTTCGGCCGACATCAGCAGCTTTGCTTACAACCGCATAAACTGTGTTAAGAAATATAAAACCGATGGCGAAAAAAAATATATCGACTTTTTGCGTGATGATAATAACAACATGAAAATAGCCTCGGTTACGTTTGAGAACATGGATGTAGATACACTGCCGCTAAGGCAAAAAATGGACTTCAACCTGGACCTCACCGGGGCCGATGATAATTACATTTATTTTAACTCCAATTTATTTACCGATCTTAAAACCAATCCGTTTTTAAACGAGAACCGGGTAACCGATATTGATTTCGGTTACCGCGATAATTACAACATTACCGGCATTTTTAAATTGCCCGCCGGATATAAGGTTGATGCGCTGCCAAAAAGCCTGAGCATGATGATACCAGATAAGAGTATTGTTTTCAGGCGCATCATTGCAGAGCAGGATGGTTCTGTTATGATAAGGCTGAGTGTCGACTTTAAGCAATCCATGTACTTTAAAGAGAACTATGCCGAGTTCCATGAATTTTGTAAAAAAATGTACGAAATGCTTAATGAGCAGGTTGTACTCAAAAAATCCTGATAACCTTATGTTTACTAAAAATTATAACAGGCTGCTACTTACCGTAGCGGCCTTATGCACACTATATAATCAGGGCTACAGCCAGGATAAAAACCTTCCCAAAGATCTGTATATCGCCTCGGCTATTCCCGATTCATTGAAAGAAGACGCTAACGTTGTAGTCCGTTATGAAGCCCGTGAAACCACTATAAAAGATGCCGGTAAGCAAATAACAAAAGAGCATAGCATTGTAACCATACTTAATGACAAGGGAGATGATGATGCTATACTTGCATTGCCTTATAACCGTAAGTATGATTCATACACCAATATTGAGCTAAACATTTATAACGCCTCGGGTACGCTTATCAAAAAATATCGCAAAAGCGATATGTATGATGGCTCGGCCTCAAATGACGAAACCATTGTAACAGATGATCGCTACCTGGCAATAAAGCATACAATTGCGGCTTACCCAACTACCGTTGAAATTATTTTTGAGGAAAATGAGAGTAGCTTCATAAGTCTGAATAGCTGGTATGTACAGGACAAAATGGAACAAGCTGTACAAAATGAGTATTGCAAAATTTCCGTAAACCCGGCGGTTGGTTTCCGTTTTAAAGCCACCAATACAAAGCTTAAACCTGAAAAAGGCAATTCAGAAGGCTTCGACACTTATACCTGGTCGGTTAAAAACCTGAAAGCAATAAAAAAAGAGGAAAATGTAATGTCATGGAACATACAATCAAAAATATCCTTCGCGACCGACCTCTTTAACTGCTATGGCTATCCGGGTACCTTCAATAACTGGCAGGCCTTTGGGAACTGGATAAAATCATTAAATGATGATGTTTGCACCCTTACTCCTGAGCGTATAGCCGAAGTAAAAAAGATGACCGACACCATCAAAACCGATAAAGAAAAAGCCCGCTTTTTGTACAACTATATGCAAAAAAGCATGCGCTATGTAAGCATTCAGTTGGGCATAGGCGGCTACAAGCCTTTTCCGGCAACTTTTGTTGATCAAAAAAAATATGGCGATTGTAAGGCGTTATCAAACTATATGCGGGCCTTGCTCAGCGCGGTTAATATACCCTCAAACTATGCCATTATCAAAGCGGGTTATAATGAGGAACCTGCCGACTTTGCCTTTCCAAACAATACTTTTAATCATGCCATATTGTGCATCCCTTTTAAAAATGACACTACCTGGCTCGAATGTACAAGCAATACCACGGCATTTGGCAAACTTGGCCCCTTTACCGAAAACCGCAATGCACTGCTGATAACCGACGAGGGAGGCAAGCTGGTTAACACTCCCAAAAGCTCACCGGCAGACAATCAATTTAACAGCTATGTTCATCTTATACTTGATGCCGATGGTGGCGCCAAAGCACAAATTAAGGTTTCAAGCAATGGCCAGTACCGCAGCATGTTTGTTGACAGGCTGCCCAATTATAAAACCGATGAGCAAAAAGAGTATCTTATAAAGGAGTTGCATATAAAACAGCCCTCGCTTTTTGAGTACACCCCTGCTGCCGACAAGGATGGGTTTAAAGATGTAACCATTGATATGCAATATGATAAGTTTTGTGACATCGCTACCGGCGATAAACAATTCTATCGCCCGCAGGCATTTATGCTTTGGTCTGGCACTTTACCGGCTGAGGAAAAGCGAAGATCAAACTATTATTTTAACTCACCAATGCTAAAAACCTGCGTTACCACCATTGATCTGCCGGCCGGTTTTGAAGTTGAGGCGCTGCCAACAGACCAAAGCCTGAAATTCAGCTATGGTACTTACGAGGTAAAATATAAATATGATGCAGCTAAAAACCAGGTGATCAGTACCGCGAAATTTAACTTAACCAACCAGGTAATTCCCGCGGCCAAATACACCGAAATGCAGGTGTACATGGATGCAGTGGCCAAAGCTCAAAATAAAAAATTGGTGATACACCGCAAAGCGTAAATTTGCCCCTGATGATATTCAGGCTTGATAAACGTTTATTATTTCCGGAGCCCGGTTTGGCCGAACCAGACGGGCTCCTGGCTGTAGGCGGCGACCTCTCGACCCAGCGCTTACTGCTGGCCTATCAAAACGGTATTTTCCCCTGGTATAGTGATGATACACCCATACTATGGTATTCGCCTCATGAACGTTTTGTGTTGTATCCGCAGGAATTAAAAATTTCCAAATCCATGCGCCAGGTACTGCGCTCGGGTAAATTCAATGTAACTGCCAATACCTGTTTTAATGAAGTGATCATGGCCTGCTCAACCGTACCCCGCGAGGGTCAGGATGGTACCTGGATCACCGCCGATATGAAGGCAGCTTACAATCAGTTGCATGCAGAAGGATACGCCCACTCTGTTGAAATATGGCAGGATAAGGAACTGGTTGGTGGTATATATGGCGTACAGGTTGGCCACGTTTTTTGCGGCGAAAGTATGTTCAGCCGGGTAAGCAATGCCTCCAAAACTGCGCTGATACACCTTTGCAAAAGCAAACAATTTGAGCTGATAGACTGCCAGGTGCATACCGAACACCTCGAATCGATGGGGGCCCGCATGATCAGCCGCGAGCAGTATATGGATGTTTTACAATCTGGCTTAAGCCGATAAACACCTGCCAATAAAAATTCACAAAAGCTTTCGGCTTTACGCTCTGGGCTTTTAGCTCCTATATAACTACCTTTGAAACGTGCAGCAAGCAAACACTAAAGAACGTATTATTTTAGGCATCGACCCCGGTACTGCCGTTATGGGTTATGGCCTGGTTAAAGAAACCGGACCAAAAATTGAGCTCATTGCCCTGGGCGTGGTAAAAATGAACGTTGCCGACGACCACATGCTGAAGCTGCAGCGCATATTTGAAAAAACCGTAGCCCTTATTGATAATTACCACCCCGATTGTTTGGCAATTGAAGCGCCTTTTTATGGCAAGAACATACAGGTAATGCTTAAGCTTGGCCGTGCGCAGGGTGTAGCCATGGCCGCGGCCCTGAGCCGTAATGTGGATATTACAGAATATGCGCCGCGCAAAATAAAACAATCCATCACCGGCAACGGTAATGCTACCAAAGAGCAGGTTGCCGCCATGCTGCAAAACCTGCTGAGCTTTAAAGAAACTCCCGACTTTTTAGATGCTACTGACGGCCTGGCCGTAGCCGTTTGCCACTCGTTTCAACGGATAACTACCGGGGGTAAAACCGGCAGCAAAAAATCATACTCCGGCTGGGACACTTTTGTGAAGGATAATGCAAAGCGCATTGTAAAATAAATGTGCGGATAAATGATTTTCAGATTTTATACAATAATGTTCCCGTCAAAATCGAACTTATATTTTCTATTATCCCAATCGGTGGCTAAAATATAATTATCGGTAATAGCAAAATTGTCTTCATTACTTTTCGTCGATACAAAAATATCAGCACCGCTCTGCTGCCAAATGATCTCGCCATTTCTACTTAAACGGCTTATTTCCAATTCCCCGTGAACTATATAATCGGATTGATATTTAAACACTTCAAAACAAGTAGCCAGATCTGCTTTTGTATTCCAGAGAAGTGTTAATTCAGGCAGAGACAAGCAAAAAACGGTATCAGAGCAACAAATAACTATAAGATCTTCTTCAATCACTAAAGAGGTTTTATGAATGGCTGTTCCTCCACCCTTTGCTCTTATTAATACCCTTTTTAAAAGATCGTTAGTTAAAAAAACAGAGATCTCATAAACCGCAGTGAACCTGTATTCGGAATCCTTTCCATAAACTGCATCATAAACATGATTATCCACGGATCCTTCATCATAAGCAGGCAAGCTATTAAATTTAAGCGTATACGCTCCGGCGAAGACTTCAGAAACAATCATCTGAGATTATTCCCTAAACGCCGCTTTTATTTTCTCCTTTGTAGCTACAAGCTCTTCCGGAGTAAAGCTCAGTTTGGGGCGGGAAAAATTAAGATCATCAACCCGGTTCATGGGTATCAGATGTATATGTACGTGAGGTACTTCCAGGCCAATTACAGCTACACCAATTCTTTTACATGGGATAGCTTTTTTCAGGGCTGTAGCTACAATTTTAGCGAAGATATGCAGCCCGGTATACGTTTCATCATCAAGATCAAATATATAATCAACCTCTTTTTTTGGTATTACCAGGACGTGGCCCTCAGCCAGCGGACTGATATCCAGAAAAGCCAGGAACTCATTACTTTCAGCTACTACATGGGCGGGAATTTCGCCTGCTACTATTTTAGAAAAAATGGTCATTTTTTTGTGTTTTGAGTGATGAGTTGTGAGTTATCAGTTTAAATTGAGTTTAGGTTTTGAATAATGAATCTAAAAAATCCTTTAATCATGCAAATCAAGATTCAGACAACTCATTACTCAAAACTCACTGCTCATAACTGTATTACCTGCTAATTTCAAGTATTTCAAATTCAATAGTACCTGCAGGCACTGTTATTTCTGTTTTTTCGCCTACTTTTTTGCCCAGTAATCCTTTGGCAATTGGCGATGCTACCGAAATTTTTCCGGTTTTAAGGTCGGCTTCGCTCTCCGCTACCAGCTGGTAGCTCATGGTGGCGCCATTTTTAAGGTTTTTGATCTTAACAATTGACAGGGCCAGCACTTTTGATACATCAAGTTTTGATTCATCAAGCAGGCGGGCATTAGCCAGCGTTTCCTGCATTTGGGCTATTTTAGCTTCATGCAAACCTTGTGCTTCTTTGGCCGCATCGTATTCGGCATTTTCAGATAAATCGCCTTTATCACGTGCCTCCGCAATTTGTTTTGATATATCCGAACGACCGGTTGTTTTTAATCTTTGTAATTCTTCTTTTAATTTTTCTAAACCATCTTTGGTAAAGTATGATACCTCTGCCATAACACTTAATTTATTTAATGTTCTATCCTATTGGTCATCCAAAAAAAACCGCCCCCCTTGTTTTAAGAAGGACGCTATGACTATAAAAACAAACAAGACTATATGGACCTCGGCCTACATAGTCTTGCTTTTGTATTTAACGAAGATAAGTTATTTAAATTTTATTATCCAAATTTATTTGACCGTTGATTTTTTTTGATTGTATTGATTTCGTTGATTCCTTTATCTGAACCGGATTAGCCAGATTAACGGGATTACCAGGATTTTGACTAAATTGAATGCCATTTTTTTCACAACTCACAACTCACAACTCACAACTCACAACTCACAACTCACAACTCACAACTCACAACTCACAACTCACAACTCACAACTCACAACTCACAACTCACAACTCACAACTCACAACTCACAACTCACAACTCACAACTCACAACTCAAACAGCAACCAGCTTCTCAGCCATTACCTCGCTTATTTTGCGGTAGGAGTCAAACGTCCATCCGGCTACATGTGGGCTCAGTAATACTTTACCGCTCTGGCGCAGCTCATCAAACCAGGTTTGTTCGGCCAGGGCCGGGAATTTTTCTACCTCCAGCACATCCAAACCAGCGCCTAAAATTTTGCCCTCTTTTATGGCGTTCAGTACAGCGCTTACCCTGGCGGTTTTACCGCGCGAGGTATTGATGAAAAATATGGGCTTCTTAAAATGAAACAGGTATTCATCGTCAACCAGTCCGTTTGTTTCAGTGGTTAACGGTATATGCAGGCTCAGTACGTCGCTGTGTTTTACAATATCTTCCATACTTACTTCGCGGGCATACCTGTCGCTAAAGCCGGTTTTGTATTTATCATAAGCAATCACATCAACCTGAAAACCTGATAGTTTGCGGGCAAAGCTATGCCCCATGTGGCCGTAGCCAATAATGCCCACGGTTTTTCCTTTCAATTCGTACCCGCGGTTAGCTTCGCGTTTCCACTCCCCTGCCCTGATCTCGGCATCGCCGCGGTTTAAGTTATTCATTAATGATAACAGTAAACCCACAGCATGCTCACCAACGGCATCGGAGTTACCTTCGGGCGCGTTAATCCGGCTGATTCCTTTTTCGGCAGCGTATGCTTCGTCAATATTGTCCATACCGGCACCGGCACGGGCCACAAAACGCAGACTGGCGGCAGCGTCAATTACCTGCTTATCTACCCTGAATTTTGAGCGGATAACCAAACCGGCATAATCGCCGATTATTTGAAGGGCTTCATCAGCCTTTATAAGTGGCTTGTAATCGCAATGATAGCCTTTGGCCGTTGCCATTTCCATAAATATGGGGTGGACGTCATCAACAATAAGGATATTATTTTTCAATTGTTAAATTTTATTAAGGGGCGAATTTACAAAACCCCATGTTATTACTGGCCAGAGTTTTACCAGATTAAATAATTTTTACGCTTTAAATATATTTTCTGCCATTTTAATGATTTTATAAATTGGCACGGGAATAGCGTATAATTATCAATCAGATCATTAATCTACAGATAAATGAAACTTATCAAATTCAACAAACTGGGCGCCGATATAAAGCAGCAGGCCGGGAAACTAACTGATAGTGGCTTTAAGCAGGTATATAACCATATTGACCAGCTCAAGATAAAAAAGGGGGTTGATAGCCTGGGGCTCGACAAATTCATTAATCAGTGTGCTATAATGGCGGCAGGCTCGGGTGCCATAGCAGGCAGCGGCGGTATGATCACGCTTATTGCCGGAATGCCCGTTGATTTTATAAACCTGATAACCCAGCAATTCAGGGTAACTATGGCCATTATGTACTATAACAAGGGCAGTTACCACATAGGATACGAAGAGTTCATGAACCTGGTAGCCACTTCGCTTAAAGTAGAGGCAGGTGTAACACTCACCAAAACCATGATGGAAGGTATCGCCGAAAAACTGTTGATGCTGTTAGGCACCCGCACCGCCGAAAGGATAATACCAGTAGTTGGCGCCGTAATAGGCGGCACGGCCAATTACCTGTTTGTTAAACGCATGGCCGATTCTATAAAAGAAACCTATGGCGAGCCCATGGTGATACAAGTGAGCTAATAGTATATTCTACATTATTTGTCATCCTGAACGTATAAAGGATCTACTATTGAGCTTTGCAATCGCAGAACGGATGCTTCACTCCATTCAGCATGACAAAAAAATCAACTACCAACCCTGCTTGCTGCAACCTCATTGGTAAGCTTTACAAAATCAGCAACGCTCAGGCGCTCGGCGCGCAGGTCGAGCGTAGTGTTGTCTGCCATTTTTTCTTTATTAATAAGCGATGATACCGCGTTACGCAAGGTTTTACGCCTTTGATTAAAGCCGGCTTTTACAATTTGCCAGAAAAGCTTTTCGTCGCAGTCAAGCGTTTCGGCATTGTTACGGGTGAGCCTGATCACTGCCGACAGCACTTTGGGCGGCGGATTAAAAACCCCGGCCTTAACGGTAAACAGGTATTCTACTTTATAATATGCCTGTAAAAAAACGCTGAGTATACCGTATTCCTTACTGCCGGGCTTTGCAGAGCAGCGCTCAGCAACTTCTTTCTGGAACATACCCACTACTTCAACTACTTGTTGTCTGCTGTCAAGCACCTTAAAAAGTATCTGCGATGATATGTTGTAAGGGAAATTACCAATAATGGCAAAAGGCCCGCTAAACACATCTTCAAAATCCATTTCTAAAAAGTCGGCGTTAATAAGGCGCTTGCCCAGTTGAGGGTACTTTTTCTGAAGAAACTCGTACGACTCTGTATCTATATCTATCAATGACACCTCATACTCGGTCTTCTGCAACAAAAAATCAGACAGGATGCCCATACCGGGACCAACCTCCAGCACATGGTGGTACCTGCCGGCCGGTTTCAGACTGTCCACAATTTTTGCGGCTATATTTTTATCAGTAAGAAAATGTTGCCCTAAATGTTTTTTTGCCCTTACCAATGTCATTATTAGTCAAATATTTGAGCAAATTAAGGCATATTTGTGCTTTATTCGGGAACTATAAGCTTAAAATCTTTTATTTGCAGTAAAAAAATCAGATAAAAACTGAAAGGTTAAAGGTAAAAGGCAATACCCGGGCCACAAATTAATAATAAAAACAATCACAGATTGACATCAGTGAAATCACCCCCATAATCGGTGAAATCATCAAATAATCTGCGTAATCATCAATAATAAAATGAGCGAAAAAATTAAAGTAGGGATAAGTATAGGTGATGTAAATGGTATAGGTTTAGAAATTATCCTTAAAACTTTGGCCGATAACCATATTTATGAATATTGTACACCTATCGTTTATGGCCATACTAAAGTAGCGTCATTCCATCGCCGTGCAACCCATATAAATGAGCTTAATTTTCAGGTTATAAACGACCCTTCACAGGCGCAGCATAAAAAACCCAACATGATCAATTGCTGGGATGAGGATGTAAAAATTGAGCCCGGAACAGTTACCGAAACAGGTGGCAAGTACGCGTTTAAATCATTAGAACGCGCAACGTTCGATTTAAAGGAGGGTTACATTGACGCACTGGTTACGGCGCCTATCAATAAGGATAATATTCAAAGCGATCAGTTTAACTTCCCGGGCCATACCGAGTATTTACAGGAGCGTGACGGCGCTGCCGAATCGTTAATGTTTTTGGTGAGCGATACCTTAAGGGTTGGTGTAGTTACGGGGCATATCCCCATTGCTAAAGTTTCGGAAAGCATTACTACCGAAAAAATATTGGCCAAGCTTAAGCTGATGAACCACAGTCTGCAAAACGATTTTTGGATACGGAAACCCAAAATTGCGGTACTGGGCCTTAACCCCCATGCCAGTGACAATGGCCTTATAGGCAACGAAGAAAAAGACACCATTATACCGGCTATTGAAGAGGCCCGCAATAATGATATATTGGCCTTTGGCCCATACCCTGCCGATGGTTTTTTTGCAAACGGCACCTATTTACAATTTGATGCAGTACTGGCTATGTACCATGACCAGGGGCTTATACCCTTTAAGCAAATAGCATTTGAATCGGGAGTTAATTTTACGGCCGGTTTAAGCTTTGTACGTACCTCTCCCGATCATGGAACAGCTTATGACATAGCCGGTAAAAATATGGCTTCAGAAATATCGTTCCGTGAAGCATTATTTACGGCTATACATATTGTAAAACACCGCCGCGAAACATTGGAACTTAACGAAAACCCGCTGGTATTTACCAAGCTGAGCCGCGACAGGGATTAAAATATGGCCTGTAATAATAATGTTTCAATTTAATTAACGTTAGATTAAAACATTTGCGCTGATATTGCATTTACAAGTTTAATGAATGATTTTTTTAGTCGTGTCCGCTCTATTGACGCTTTCCGTGCCGTAACGATGTTCCTGATGATATTTGTGAATGATCTTGACGGCATTCCAAATACTCCAAACTGGTTAAAACATGCTGGCGAAAACGTTGATGCTTTAGGGCTTGCAGACACTATTTTCCCTGCATTTTTATTTATTGTTGGCTTATCCATACCATTCGCTTTTCAAAACAGGTTAAAAAAAGGCAATTATAAATTACTCTCGCGTATAGTCAGCCGGTCGTTTGCGCTGATATTTATTGGCTTTTTCCACGCCAATATGGAAACCTATAACGAGGTTACTACTGCTTTACCCAAGCCGGTGTGGGAAAGCCTGGTTACGTTTAGCTTTTTCTTTATATTTTTAGATTACAGTAAAGACACGTCCAATCTTAAACGTTATATATTGCAGGGCTTTGGTATAGCGCTGCTGCTGGCCATGTCCGTACTATACAAAACAAGCGATCCGGGGCATACCTGGCTGCATTTTACCTGGTGGGGCATACTGGGGCTTATTGGCTGGTCGTACTTGCTTTGTGCGCTTATATACTATTACTCCGGCGGTTATTTATGGATACAGGCCGCAGCATGGATCTTCTTCATGTTCTTCAATATCGATTTTCACTTCGGCTTTCTTGATTTTTTAAGTGGGCTTCAGAAATATGTGTGGATAGCCGGCAACGGGGCCATGCAGGCCTTTACTATGGCCGGCGTGTTTGTTTCGGTACTTTATATGCGCCTTAAGGCCAATAATGAAATTAAGCTATTATGGGCTGCGCTTATACTTATAGCCATTATTATGTTTAACATGGGCTTTATAGTACGCTACTTTAGCGGGGGTATATCAAAAGCACGCGATACTCCTTCATGGGTGCTTATTTGTACCGGTATAAGCCTGGTTATGTATGCTATATTTATTTATGTGGTAGATTTTAAACATAAGTACAATTGGTTTAAGGTAATTGAACCGGCGGGCACCAATACGTTTACTTGCTATATTATACCATTTTTGTTTTACCCTATGTATGAAATGACCAAACTTGGCTATCCCGAATACCTGAGCCAGGGCACAGGGGGCCTTATCAAATGCATTATATTTGCCTTTGTAATGGTATGGTTAACTGGGCTGCTGGATAAGATTAATATTCGGCTGAAAATTTAACGTGAAAGAAACATTCTTGTAAAAAAAAGATTGTTAATTTTGAATACCGAAACGGTATTTGGTTTACTTTCGCCTATTATCAGTCCCTGCATTAAGTGTTAGTCATCTTATCATTGCCGTTCGCCTTGATATTTAGCTTTTTAAAAAGCTAAATATCAAATAAAAAAAACACTTTTCAGTTATGGTATTTTTCCATACATTTGCGGGCTAATTGTTGCTCATTGAAATCGCTTAGAACATATTCGATTCCTTTTACAGGACTTAAATTGGGGAAACACCAGTTTGAATACGCTGTTGATGATGCCTTTTTTGACGAGTTTGATTATTCGCTTGTTAAAAAAGCTAACCTGCTATGCCAGGTGGAATTGGACAAACAGGAAACAATGCTCATCCTGAATTTCCATATCAAGGGCACTGTTAGTGCAAATTGCGACAGGTGCCTGGCACAATATGAGCAGCCACTGGATATAACCGAGCAGCAAATAGCCAAGTTTAGCGATGAGGTTATTGATGAAGATGATGAGATCATCACCCTGAACAAAAATGATCATGAGATCAATATAGCAGGGCTCATATATGAATATATAAACGTTGCCATGCCATTTATATCGGTATGCAGCGATGAGGGTAACACCCCATATTGTGATAAAGAAATGCTCGAAAAGCTAAACAGCCTTTCGGGAAGCGACGAACAAAATGAGCATACAGACCCGCGGTGGGATGTACTCAAGAAAATAAATAAATAACAAATAACAGGATCATGCCACATCCAAAACGTAAAATATCCAAATCAAGAAGAGATAAGCGTAGAACACACTACAAAGCTGAAGCTCCAACTTTAACTACCTGTCAAACTACAGGTGCAGTGCACTTACCGCACAGAGCTTATACTGTTGATGGTAACGTTTACTACAACGGTAAATTACTGATAGAAAAAGCAGCAGTAGCATAAGTTTAATTTTCTGAAAATGAAGATTGGCTTAGACATTATGGGCGGTGATTTTGCTCCCAAAGCAACCGTTTTAGGGGCAATCGAAGCTTATAAGGCTTTATCTGCCGACCAGAAACTGGTACTCATTGGGGATAAAGATCTTACTGTCAATATTCTTCAGGAAAATAATGTGAGCCCCGATCATTTCGAGTTTGTGCATACAACCGAAGTGATAGGTATGGGCGAACATCCTACAAAAGCCATTGTTCAAAAACCCGATTCAAGTATCGCGGTTGGTTTTCAGCTGCTTAAAGAAGGGCACATACAAGCCTTTTCATCGGCAGGTAATACCGGCGCTATGCTAGTTGGAGCCATGTTCAGTGTAAAAACCATCCCCGGCGTTATACGCCCGGCCATGACCACTATTGTACCCAAACTTAAAGGAGGTTTGGGTATTTTGTTGGATGTGGGCGCCAATGCCGATTGCAAACCAGATGTACTGGTCCAATTTGGCGTGCTTGGCAGTTTACTCGCGCAATCGGTATATGATATTGATAATCCGCGCGTAGCGCTCATGAACATTGGCGAAGAGGAAGAAAAAGGCAATATCCTTTGCCAGGCTACCTATCCTTTAATGAAAGAAACATCGCTGTTTAACTTTGTAGGTAACGTTGAAGGACGCGACCTATTTAGTGAAAACGCCGATGTTTATGTATGCGATGGTTTTACAGGCAATGTAATATTAAAACTTGCCGAATCGTTTTACGTTATAACATTAAAGAAACAGCTAAAAGACGAATTTTTCGACAGGTTTAATTATGAGCAGTATGGTGGCAGCCCTATTTTGGGTGTAAATGCCCCGGTAGTTGTTGGCCACGGTATTTCAAGCCCCGAGGCCATTAAAAACATGGTTCTGCTATCACGGAACATGGTAGAGAGCCACCTGGTTGATAAAATTAAACAAGCTTTTCAGTAAAAAAATAAAAGATGAGTAAAATTCATGCCGCTATTACTGCTGTACATGGTTACGTTCCCGACTATATTTTAACCAACCAGGAGCTTGAAACACTGGTTGATACAAATGATGAGTGGATTGTTTCCCGTACCGGCATTAAAGAGCGCCGTATATTAAAAGGCGAAGGCTTGGGCACATCTGATATGGCGGTTCCGGCGGTTAACGGGTTATTAAAAAAACGCGGTATCGGCGCCGAAGAAATCGACCTTATTATTTTTTGTACCACTACCCCAGATATGCCTTTCCCGGCAACTGCTAATATCCTGGCCAATAAAATTGGTGCTGTAAACGCCTGGGGTTATGACCTGCAGGCGGCCTGCTCCGGTTTTATATATGGCCTTACTACAGGCGCACAGTTTATTGAAAGCGGAAAACATAAAAAAGTACTGGTTATTGGCGGCGATAAAATGTCATCAATAGTAAATTATGAGGACCGTGCCACCTGTATCATTTTTGGCGATGGCTGCGGTGCAGTACTCCTTGAACCCAACACCGAAGGCAATGGCGTTATCGATTCTATATTAAAAAGCGACGGTTCGGGCGCGCAATACCTGCACCAGAAAGCCGGCGGCTCTGTGAAACCGGCAACACATGCAACTGTTGACGCTCACGAGCATTTTGCCTATCAGGAAGGGCAAGCGGTATTCAAATTTGCCGTAACCAATATGGCCGATGTGGCCCATGAGGTTATGGAACGCAATAACCTTACCGGTGAAGACGTTGCCTGGTTAGTACCTCATCAGGCCAACAAACGCATTATTGATGCAACGGCTAACCGTACCGGCTTAAGCCACGATAAAGTGATCATCAATATTGAGCGCTATGGTAACACTACCAATGGCACTATTCCATTATGTTTATGGGAATGGGAGGATAAATTTAAAAAAGGCGATGTGCTTATTTTAGCTGCTTTTGGCGGTGGATTTACCTGGGGCTCAGTATATTTAAAATGGGCCTATTAAAATATGATTTTTGAGTGCGCAGATTAAATTTTAAAAACATCTGTTCATTTTAATATGTTACCTATTTTAATAGATAAATCATAAAAACATTTGCACATTTGTATAGCTGTACATTTGACAACAAACCATTGAAAAACATTTGCACATTTGCAGTCTGCTTATTTGCATATTGCCAATTTGCATTATCAGTATAAATTTTAGATAATAAACTTTATCCAAAACCAATCAATCCCTAAGTATGGATATTAAACAAATTCAGGACCTTATTCGTTTTGTTTCAAAATCAGGCGTAAACGAAGTGTCAATTGAGCAAAAAGATTTTAAGATCACTATAAAAACCAATGAGGTACAGCCTCAGGTTATTAGTGCAACTATACCAGCACAAACAGCACCAGCTCTGTTACCGCAGGCTCCTGTAGCGCAGGCAGCACCGGCAGAAACCGTAGCTCCTACCGCACCGGCAGGTCCAGACACTTCTAAATACCTTACTATAAAATCGCCAATGATCGGTACTTTTTACCGCTCATCAAGCCCGGATAAGCCCCTGTTTGTAAACGTTGGCGATGAAATCAAAACCGGTTCTGTAGTTTGTATAATTGAAGCCATGAAGCTTTTCAATGAAATTGAATCAGAGGTTTCCGGCCGCATAGTAAAAGTACTTGTTGATAATGCATCACCGGTAGAGTACGACCAACCTTTATTTTTAGTAGAACCTATTTAGTTAGTGATTACACCGATTATAAGATGATTGCACCGATAGCAACATTTTGATTTGACTGATTTTGTAATTAATATCTGTAAAATCAAAATCAATCAGTGTAAGTAATTGAGTTGATCGGTGAAATCATAAAAAAATCAGTGTAATCCTTACAAAAAAAGATGTTTAAAAAAATATTAATAGCTAACCGGGGCGAAATCGCTCTGCGAATTATCCGTACCTGCAAAGAGATGGGTATTAAAACTGTAGCTGTATATTCAACTGCCGACCGCGATAGCCTTCATGTACGTTTTGCTGATGAAGCTGTTTGCATAGGCCCCCCTCCAAGCCGCGATTCGTATTTAAGTATTCCTAATCTCATTTCGGCTGCCGAACTTACCAATGCCGACGCCATACATCCGGGCTATGGTTTCCTGTCCGAGAATGCAAAATTCTCAGCAATATGCGCCGATTATGGCATTAAGTTCATCGGCGCAACTGCCGACCAGATAAACCAGATGGGCGATAAAGCTTCGGCTAAAGATACTATGAAAAAAGCCGGTGTACCAATTGTTCCCGGTTCTGATGGTTTGCTTACCGATGTTAAACAAGGCATTGCCATTTCTAACAAAATAGGTTACCCGGTTATACTCAAAGCTACTGCCGGTGGTGGTGGCCGCGGTATGCGTATTGTGTGGAAAGACAGTGAGTTTGAAAACGCCTGGGATTCGGCCCGTGCTGAGTCGGGTGCCGCCTTTGGCAATGATGGTCTTTATCTCGAAAAATACGTACAGGACCCTCGTCACATTGAAATACAGGTAGTAGGCGACCAATACGGTAAAGTATGCCACCTTTCTGAGCGCGATTGTTCTATACAGCGCCGTCACCAGAAACTTGTTGAGGAATCTCCATCGCCGTTCATGACCGAAAAACTTCGTAAAAAAATGGGTGATGCCGCTATAAAAGGCGCTAAAGCTGTTAAGTACGAGGGAGCAGGTACAGTAGAGTTTTTGGTTGATAAAGACCGCAACTTCTACTTTATGGAAATGAACACTCGTATCCAGGTCGAACACCCGGTTACCGAGGAAGTAATCAATTTTGACCTGATCAAAGAGCAGATAAAAGTTGCAGCAGGCATCCCGATTTCGGGTAAAAACTACGAGCCAACCATGCACGCTATTGAGTGCCGTATCAACGCCGAAGATCCTTTTAACAGTTTCCGCCCTTCACCGGGAAGAATAACCAACTTTCACTCACCGGGTGGCCATGGTGTGCGTATTGATACCCATGTGTACACTGGTTATGTGATACCGCCGAATTATGACTCCATGATAGCTAAGGTAATTTGCGTGGCGCAAACCCGCGATGAAGCCCTGAGCACTATGGAGCGGGCTCTGAGCGAGTTTGTAATTGAAGGTGTGAAAACAACTATACCTTTCCATTTAAAGCTGCTTCAGGATCCAAACTTCCGCGCGGGTAATTTTACCACCAAGTTTATGGAAACATTTGAATTTTAAAAAAAATTCAAACTATCTTCATGCAATAAAACGTACTTAGCATAATAGCGTTACAAAACGGTATTGATACACAATGAGCGAAAACAAGATAATTAAAGCCATAAGAGACAAAGGCAAGACGATGGAAGCAGAAATGTCTTTCTTCGATCATTTGGAAGCTTTAAGATGGCATTTGGTAAGGGCGTCTGTAGCCATTGTGATATTTACCTCCTTTGTATTCTATTTTTACGACTGGATATTTGACACCATAATTATGGGCCCAAGTAGGCCCACCTTCTGGACATATCGCATGCTTTGCGAAATTGGCGCGGCTTTGCACCGCTCTGGTTTTTGTATCGATAAAATAAATATCCAGCTTATCAATACCGAAATGGCCGGTCAGTTTACGTTGCAGATCAATTCGGCACTGATAATAGGCATTACACTGGGTGTACCTTACCTCATATGGGAAATATGGCGCTTTGTGAAACCCGCCCTGCACGAAAAGGAACGCAAAGCTGCCACAGGTTTTGTTTTTTACGCCTGTATGCTATTTTTTATGGGTGTACTTTTTGGCTATTATGTAATTACGCCTATGTCCATCAACTTTTTATCGGGCTACACAGTAAGTACAAAAATTCAAAACTTGTTCTCTATTGATTCCTACATATCATCTGTTGCTACCTTAACACTGGCAACAGGCGTAGTTTTTGAGTTGCCAATTTTGGTGTACATATTATCAAACCTGGGTGTTTTAACACCTAAGTTCATGCGCGAAACCCGCAGATATGCCGTTGTAATTATATTAGTTATAGCAGCCATCGTAACCCCAACACCCGATATGCTTACCATGACCGTAGTAAGTATTCCGCTGTTTGTACTTTACGAAGTAAGTATTGTGGTGGCCGGACTTGTTGAAAAAAGGAAGCTGAAGAGGCACGATGAAATTATGTCATAAATATTTGTACAGATAACTCTAAACAATAAAAGCTGCCAATGGCAGCTTTTATTGTTTTATCCGCTCGAATAATCAGGATTTCGGCACATTTATCACCCCAAATCTATCAGCATAATTTTGCACATTTGTAGCTTAATTTAATACTTAATTAACTAATGAAAGAAGGGCTTAAGATTGCCATTGGTGCCGACCATGCCGGCTTTGATTATAAACAAATTTTACTGGAGGCAATACAAACAGCCGAATTAAAGGATTTCGGCACTTACTCCAATGCCTCTGCCGACTATCCCGACTTTGCACATCCTGTGGCTTCTGCCGTTGAGAGCGGTGAATTTGATCTTGGCATACTGGTTTGCGGCAGCGCCAATGGGGTAGCCATTACGGCCAATAAACACCAGGGCATCCGCGCCGCCATATGCTGGAATGAGGAACTTGCAGAACTGGCCCGCAAACATAACAACGCTAACATCGTATGTATCCCCGCTCGGTTCATCAGTACAGATGAGGCAAAAAAAATTGTTTCTGTTTTCCTGAATACTGAGTTTGAAGGTGGCCGTCACGCAACGCGTGTTGGAAAAATTTCCTGTTAAAGCTTAAAGGTAAAAGCTGAAGGCTGAAAGCAAATCATTACTTCGGCCTGATCTATAAATTAAATCAACAACAGATGAAAAAAATATCGCTATGGGCATTATCCTCAGCATTTGTATTAAATGCATGTGCCCAGCAAAACCCAACGGCTTTAAAATACGGTGCGTTAATTACAGCCGATGATGCCCGCAAACATCTCAGCATTTTGGCATCCGACGCGTTTGAAGGTCGTGAAACCGGCACTCCCGGCGCCGAGAAAGCGGCAAACTATATTGCCGCCGAGTTTAAAAAACTGGGCCTGCAGGCGCCTGTTAACGGTTCATACTTTTTAAATGTGCCGCTAACTCAAAACGCTTTAAAAACAACCACCTTCACAATCAACGGCAAAACAGCTGAATATGGTAAGGATTACTATTTAAGCGGCACTTACTCGGACAACAACATCAACGTAAATGAATTTGTGTTTGTAGGCTATGGCACTGATGCTGAAGTGAGCGCAACTGATCTTAGCGGAAAAATACTGCTCTGGATAAATGAAGACAAGCCCGAAGCAAGTACTACCCCGAATACCAGCTACCGCTTAACCAAAAAGCGCACTAAAACCATAGAATACCTGCGAAGCAAAAATCCTGCAGCAATATTGGCCGCTAATCCGGGCATTGCAGCTGCGCTCAGCCGTTTTGGTAAGAGCGTAACCAGTCCGCGCCTTACCATTAAAGGTGCTGCCGCAAAACCTGTCAATACCAACGCACCGTTATTTAATATTACAATTGCCCTTGCCGATGATCTTGTAAAGCCGTCCGGTAAAACTTATGACGAATTAAAAACAGCATCGGCTGCAGCTACTACCCCTGCTTCGAGTATAAAAAGTGCAGTTACAATTAGCTACACCACAGCCAAAAGTGATGTAAAAGCAGTTGATGTGTTGGGCTATATGCCGGGCACAGATCTTAAAGATGAGGTTTTGGTAATCTCCGCTCATTATGACCATATCGGCCTTAACCCTGATGCCACGGCAAAAGACAAGGTAAATAACGGTGCAGATGATGACGGATCAGGTACTACCGGGATACTTGAAATTGCCCGCGCTTTTGCACAGGCTAAAAACGATGGACATGGCCCTCGTCGTAGTATTTTGTTTTTAGGTAACGTTGGCGAAGAAAAAGGCTTGCTGGGTTCTGAGTATTATTCTGAGCACCCTGTATTTCCGCTGGCCAATACTATTACCGATTTGAATATTGATATGATTGGCCGTGTAGGAGATGAATACATCGGCAAGCCAGATTCTGCTAATTATGTTTATGCCATTGGTTCGGCTATGCTGAGTAAAGAGCTGCACGAAATAGGTGAGCAAGCCAACAACACCTATACCAAACTAAATCTGGATTATAAATATGACGATCCTGATGATCCTAACAGGTTTTACTACCGCAGCGATCATTACAACTTTGCCAAACATGGTGTGCCTATTATATTTTATTTTAACGGCGTACATGCCGACTATCACCAGCCGGGCGACGAGGTAAGCAAAATAAATTTCCCGCTGCTGGCCAAACGCGCTCAACTGGTGTTTTACACCGGCTGGGAACTGGCTAACCGCGATAAACGACCGTTGGTTGATGGGAAAGCAAGTGAATAGTTTATAGTTGTGAGTTTTGAGTGATGAGTTATTTAAGCTGACACTGCTGATTTACTCAAAACTCGTTACTCAAAACTCACAACTTAAACAAAAAATCTTATTTTCGCATATATGGGAAGCACTGCGGAAGAGTTTTTGGTAGCCTCTGAAGAAAAGGCATTTGATGTTGATCACCGCCGTATTATCAATAATAACATTGATAAGTACAGCACCTCGGTAACGCGCGGCCTTTCCCGCATTATTAACCTTGATAATGCCAAACGCAAGGGCCATGTAATTAAGTGGAAGGTGATGGAAAACCTCGACAAGTTTTTACCCGAGTTCGAAGCCAATTTCCAGAAACGCGGCGGCAAGGTGATATGGGCCAACGATGCCGAAGAAGCCAATCGCGAAATCCTGAACATTATTCAAAAAACAAACGCTAAAACGGTAGTTAAATCAAAATCAATGGTTACCGAAGAAATTCATTTGAATGAGTTTCTGCAAAGCCATAACGTTGAATCGTTAGAAACCGACCTTGGCGAGTACATTGTACAGCTGCTGGGCCAAAAGCCTTACCATATCGTTACACCAGCTATGCACCTCAGTAAAGAGGATATTGCCAAACTGTTTCATGAACGCTTTGATACTCCAATTGACGCCACTCCCGAACAGCTTACATTAAAGGCCCGCGAACTACTGCGCGACAAATATTTACTGGCCGATATCGGTATAACCGGAGCCAATTTTTTACTGGCCGATACTGGCAGCATCGCCATTAGTGAAAATGAAGGGAACGCCCGCTTATGCACCACCTTCCCCAAAATACATATAGCTATTGTAGGCATTGAAAAGGTAATCCCGTCGCTTGCCGATCTTGATCTTTTCTGGCCCATGCTCTCTACCCACGGTACGGGGCAAAACCTTACCGTTTACAACAGCATTTTAAGCGGTCCGCGCCAGCCTGATGAAACCGACGGCCCCGATGAAATGTATGTGATACTACTTGATAATGGCCGTACTAACCTGCTGGCTCAAAAAGACCAAAGGCAAGGCCTGTATTGCATCCGTTGCGGCGCCTGCTTAAATGCCTGCCCGGTTTACAAAAATATTGGCGGCCATACTTATAACACCACCTACAGCGGCCCTATCGGCTCTATCATTACCCCGCATGAACGTGGTATGGGTGAGTTTAAACATCTAAGTTATGCCTCAAGCCTGTGCGGCAGGTGTACCGAGGTTTGCCCGGTAAAAATAGATATCCACAAAATGCTACTGCTCAATCGCCGCGATGCAGTGAACGAACATTTGGTAACTACCAAAGAACGCTGGGGATGGAGCATCTGGAAAAAGGGTATGCTTAAACGTAAGCTCATGGATTTTTTTGGCGGTAAAATGAAAAACTATCTGCTCAAAACATTCTTTAAAAAATCATGGGGGCACCTGCGCGATATGCCGAATGTAGCTGAAAAATCATTCAGCAAGCAGTGGCAGGAAAAACACAATACTCCTGAAGAAGAATAGCTCCTATTATACCTATACAAAACATTATGCGGAAAATAATCTTAAACCTGGCTGTGAGCCTTGATGGCTATATTGAAGGTCCGAACGGAGAATATGACTGGTGCTTCGCCGATCAGGATTATGGTATGACCGAATTTTTAAATAGTACCGATGCCATATTTATGGGACGCAAAAGTTATGAAATGCTGATGGCCGCCTATCCCGAAATGTTTGCGGCGCTAAAAATGTATGTATTCTCAGATACCCTTACTCATGTTGAAGGGAATAATGAAATTATTACGCGAGATGATTTTAAACAACGCGTGTATGAAATCAGGAACCAGCCAGGTGCCAATATCTGGCTGTATGGCGGGGCCGACCTGGTATCGGCATTTATAGCAAGTGGTCAAATCAATGAGTTATTACTATCCGTACATCCAACCATTTTAGGTGCCGGTAAACCATTGTTTACCGATCTTAAAGAACGTACCGATCTGGTACTTCTCGGCTCCGAACAGTTTAGCAGCGGGTTGGTACAGTTAAGGTACACCCTGAAACCAAAGTTTGATATGGAGGTGTTTGATCTGTAGGAGACAATGGCTGTCATGCTGAGCTTGTCGAAGCATGGCAGGCCTTCACGTGCGATCCTTCGACAAGCTCAGGATGACAAGCCTACGCAAATGTTGGTGTTGTAACCAACAACGGCGAAAGAGAATAATAGCATATAAACTAATCAATTTGTCATTCTGAGCACAGCGAAGAATCTATTATTCGACATGTAGATTGGTAAATAGATTCTACCCATGGCGTATTCGATTTCAAGGTCTAAAGACTGTCAGTCTGAGCCTGTCGAAGACTCATGCGGAGAGGCCTTTGCCGCTATGCTTCGACAAGCTCAGCATGACAGCCCTTTTAGCAACGTCATTTCCCCTTCAGAGTCCCAGATTTAACAACTCAGAACGACAAATTTTTATAAAGGGCCTCTTCCCCGTTGCCTGTGCCTTTACTGGTCATTTCATTTACGGCTATCACTTTTGCTTAATCAGATACATGAATGTGAGGGAAGTAACCTCAGGTTTGTCATTCTTGAATAGCCTGAAATGCATATTATCAACTATAAATCTTACTTTATAATTGGGAGTTTCCTGGGTAACAGATATCAGATCAACTGGTACTGAATAAATCCTTTGATATTCATCTTCATCAGCATGCTGGCGATACTTTTCTAATTGTTTTGTATCAACTATTAGTTTTTTTGCCAGATCTTGCGTATTAAATTTCAAGGTTTCATTATTTATAGTTAATCTGCATACCTTATTTGCTAAGGTTACGTGCTGAATGGTAAGATCATTAAATTTATCATTAACGGTATCGGCTTGATAACCGGTATTAAATATAAGGTCATATCCTTTAACATCGCGTGTTATTCCCTGCGTATTAATTTGATATTCGGGGTGATTATCAACCGTATCCATACCGGCAAAATAATAAGACTTAAATTTATGCAGACCCAGGTAGTTTTTAGCCCATTCCAACTTCTCATTCCTCAATTCGTATCGCCCAACAAGACCATAATCCCCTTTGCTTTTTAACTTACCCAATGAGTCGGCAACCGCAGCCAAATCCTTTTTAAAATAAGGCTGCAAAGGCGCCAGGTCATAGTGCGATATAAAATACTCCAGGTTGGCTACCGCATGGCTACCCACCTTGTTACTTATTTTTGTACTGTCAACCGGTATCAACTTCCCATTTTTAAAGGCATTATTATTCTTAAAAAACTGAACGATAATACGCCTCTGCGAATACATACTCACCGAAAAAGCGCTCTGAGGACCGTAAATAGCCAGTATTGTTAAAACGCACAATGAAACTGGTATCAGTTTAATATTCTGTTTTTTAAACAGTAAAAAATAGATGGATATAAACAGCAACCAGCAGGCCAGTACAATCAAAAAATATCGCCATTCGGTAATCCCATACTTAAATACCCTTGTCCCCACCGCCACAAATAATAACCCCAGCAATGGGATCAGCAGAAAATAAAAGCTGCGGGCATAGGTTTTAAGCCACTTATTTTCGTCGTGTTCCCGTATTGGATAAACCAGCAATAAAGACAGGATACCAAATACTGCATAACCTAAAACCAGGTTTGAGACGAGCCCTTTAGGCAGGTTCCACTCCACCAATATCTTAACTTCATAAGCCAGCAAAATGATCACATAAACGGTTGATAGTGGTATCAGCACATATTGTGTAAATATCTTTAACCCTTTAGGGTAGCTTTGATCTTCATCAAGCAAATGGGTTTCAACCGGCACACCCGCCAAAAAGAAAATGGTGGTGAACATGCCAACTATCCACACCCATAAAATAGCATAGGTATCCCACTCAAAATTAAAATTGAACAGGAAATTAGTGGCGCCGATAGCTGCAGCCAAACCCAAGAATAATACAAGCCCATACAGCACAGCAGTTAAAATCCGCGAGAACAATGCTTTATTAAACTGCCAGAAACCCTGCAGCTGCCCCTTACCGGTAAAAGCAGCAAAAGCCACCAGCAAATGGAAAGCCAGGCTCATCAGGAAAAACCGGATGTAATCTGCTTCACGCGCTGATGGATCAATAATAAATATCAACGAGGCAGCAAATATTGCGGCTACATACTTTATCAACCGCCGTTTACCCATTGCTATATTCCGGCTTTGGGTGTACAACGTTGCCGAAAGGCTGAGCAGCAATCCCAAATTTGCTATCATGATGATTCTGATGCACCAGCTTTCGTGCTCGCGGTTAAGATGCCGCAATTCAACCTCTGCAGTGGCTGCTATAGTGCCTGCCAGAGCAAACAACACTTCAAAAGGATAGCACTTTATGGTGTGTGCCGCACCTTCGGCAAGGCTTTTCAGGGATGGAAATTTCATTGGTACAAGGTTTATGAACCCAATGTAATGAATTTTGTAAAATATATGTATTAAAACCTCAACTGCATACCCTTAGGGATTGCTTTTTACACATTAGTGTTTATATTTGCGGTCGCAAAAAACATCATTTTATATAAATATAATGAGAGAAATACAATTCAGAGAAGCGCTAAGAGAGGCCATGGTCGAAGAAATGCGCAGCGACGATAAAATATACCTGATGGGTGAAGAGGTTGCCGAATACAATGGTGCCTATAAAGTAAGTCAGGGTATGCTGGATGAATTTGGTGCTAAACGCGTTATTGATACGCCCATCTCTGAATTAGGCTTTGCCGGTATAGGCATTGGCTCTGCCATGAATGGTTTGCGCCCCATCATCGAGTTCATGACTTTCAACTTCTCACTGGTAGCTATTGACCAGATCATTAACGGAGCTGCCAAGATCATGTCAATGAGCGGCGGTCAGTTTTCAGTTCCGATAGTTTTCCGCGGCCCAACCGGTAACGCGGGTATGCTCAGCTCGCAGCACAGCCAGTGCTTCGAAAACTGGTATGCTAACTGTCCGGGCTTAAAGGTGGTTGTACCATCAAACCCTTATGATGCCAAAGGTTTATTAAAATCAGCTATTCTTGATCCGGATCCGGTTATTTTCATGGAATCTGAATTAATGTATGGCGATAAAGGCGAAGTACCTGAAGATACTTACTATATACCACTGGGTAAAGCTAAGGTGGTTAAAGAAGGTACCGATGTTACTTTAGTTGGCTTTGGCAAGATCATGAAAGTGGTTGTTGCTGCCGCTGCCGAACTAGAAAAAGAAGGCATCCATGCCGAAGTGATCGATCTGCGCACAGTGCGTCCTATTGACTACGCTACCGTTATTGAGTCAGTTAAAAAAACAAACCGTCTGGTAATTATTGAAGAAAGCTGGCCTTTAGGTTCAATTGCTACCGAGGTTGCCTTTAAAGTACAAAAAGACGCGTTTGATTATCTTGATGCTCCTATTCTGCGCATCATGGGCGGCGACGTTCCATTGCCTTATGCACCAACTTTAATACAGGAATACCTGCCAAATCCAGAAAGAGTTATTAAAGCGGTAAAAGAAGTAATGTACGTTACTAAATAATCATACCATAAAGCTATTTATAAAGCCTGCTCTTGTAGCAGGCTTTTTTTATTTCAACATTTTTGCCTGTTATACTATTTTGAGTTGCCGTCTGCCATAAGCGCTATGTAGTCCGGTGTTTTACGTATGTTGTCAAAGTCTTCATCATTGGCCGCAAACTGTTTAAAGTAGCCCGACTCAACGGCCTTTTTTAAATAAATGTTGGCTTCATCGGGTTTATTCATAATGGAAAACATACAGGCAATATTATAGTAATGGTTCAGCACATCATCGGCACTAACAGTTTTCAATACCTGCTCCTGTAGTTTCTGCATGGCCAAATCGGTATTGCCAATATAAAACTGCGAAAAGATATAACTCACCGTGGCCTTAGTGGTATCTAGTGCTATTACCT
This sequence comes from Mucilaginibacter sabulilitoris, assembly GCF_034262375.1. Taxonomy (NCBI): domain Bacteria; kingdom Pseudomonadati; phylum Bacteroidota; class Sphingobacteriia; order Sphingobacteriales; family Sphingobacteriaceae; genus Mucilaginibacter; species Mucilaginibacter sabulilitoris. The sequence goes on along the minus strand of NZ_CP139558.1, from coordinate 828,244 downwards.
TGTTAAAATCCTGCATGGCCTTTTCTTTATCAACAATTCTTTTCAGATAGACCTTCCCTCTTGTAAAATATGGGTTTGCATTATTGGGGTAAAGCGCGATGGCGGTATTACACTCGTCAATTACCTGCTGATTTTGGTTAAGTATATAAAGGTTAGTAGCGCTTTCACTGTGCAGTGATGCAAGGATCCTCTTGTTGTCTTTATAAAAACCCATGGCTTTGGTCAACTCTTCGATAGCTTTTTTGCATTCACCCATCTGACTGTAAATACTGCCGAGTATCCAGTAAAAGTAGCCGTTTTGCGGATTCTCCTCAACGGCTTTACTTACATAATCAAGCGCCTTTTGGGCCTGGTGCAAGGCCATTGCATTAACGGCCATGTTGTTATATAAAGTGGCCTTACTGTTTTTGTCATCCTGATAATAGGATATAGCCGAGTTAAAATCATTAATAGCCAGCTGGTAATCACTGTTATATTGGTAAGTAAGGCCCCTGTCCCAATACACATCTCCGTTTTTAGGGTTTAGTTGCAGAGCTGTGTTAAAATCATTGATAGCCTCCTTGTACTGTTTTAAAAGCTGCTTATTAACCGCCCGGTTCTTGTATAAGGTAGCCAGGTCTTCAACATCCTCTTGGTTATAGAACATAGCGGTAGTATAATCGTCAATAGCCTGCTGGTATTGATGGTTATTATTATAGGCAATGCCCCTATGCCAATACGCATCGCCATTTTTACTGTTTAATGTAATAGCCTGCGTATGGTCGTCAATAGCCTTTTGATATTGTTTCAGCCGCCGCTCATTTATTCCACGGTTATCATATAATGTAGACAGGTTTTCATTATCACCCTTATAAAAAACCATGGCTTTGGTATAATCGTTAATAGCCAGCTGATACGCTTTACTATTTCCGTAGGCTATTCCCCGGTTCCAATACGCATCCTTATTATTAGGATTGGCAGAAATCGCCGCAGTTTCATCATCTATCGCTTTTTGATATTGTTCAAGTTCAATCTCAGCCTGGGCACGTTTGTCATACAATATGGCAAGTATTACTTTATTTTTTTGATTGGCGCCGATCCCTTTGGTATAAGCATCAATGGCTCCATTATAGTCCTTGTTTTTGTAAAGGGAATCGCCATTCTTTTGGTAATCGGTTTTTGTTTGGGCGAAGGTGTTTGATAAGGCGAACAGCAACAAAGCCGACAGTAGTCGTTTCATATTTCAATAGCGATAAGTGATTGGTAGTTTAATATAGGTATTATAGCTTATTCAAATAAAATATTATTTTATTGATGACCGTATACTGATGAACAGGCCGGAAACAGCCGATTTTAAATAAAACACTTTTTTACATCTTACTGATAGGAATAAATACTCGGAGTTGTATAATTTACCTATTTTTAAACCTCTTAAAATACCAATATGCAATACTTTAGCCTTAAAACAATAAAACCGGCACTCTTTATCGTATTAACCTGTGCTTTTTACAGCAGTGCCCGCGCGCAAACAACTGCCACACCGGCAACCGCAGCTGCCAAACCTGCGGCAGCCGTTACAGGCGTAACCACTTATATCGACAAATTTTTTAAGACTTACGAAAAGGACGGCACGTCAAGGGCTATCATTAATATTTTTAAAACCAATCCGCTGGTTGACTCTACAAGCTTGAGGGGCCTGATCGCTAAAATAGATACCACAAGGGCCTTAATTGGTTTGTATGTGGGTAAGGAACTTATAGTACAACGCAAAGCCTCCAACAGCCTTATTTTGTATAGTTACCTGGTTAAACACCAGAACCAGCCTGTGCGGTTCACCTTTATGTTTTACAAACCTAAAAACGACTGGGAAATATATCGCCTGTATTTTGACGACCAGGTTGATAACGAACTCGAAGAATCGGCTAAGATAAATGGGAAACCGTAAAAAGCTTAAAGCAGAAAGCTAAAGGCCTAAAGCAAATGAATACTTTGCGCCTTTTACTATGTTTAGTTTTCCGCTTTAAACATTCTGCTTTCCGCTTAATCCACCAGGATATTTTCGCCAAATTTTTGTGACACTGTGGTATTTTCCTTGTCGCCAATCCGGATCACCAGCGAATTATCGAACGGTATTTTTTCAATAAGCTGTATTTGGGTACCTATACCTATTTCCAGCTTTTGCAGGTATTGCAAAAACGGACTGTTGGTATCGCGCACAGCGGCCACACGGCAGGTATCTCCCGCCTTAAGGTCGGTTAAGGTTACCGAGTAAGACTTAGGCACCTTGCCGTTGGCCTTGGGTATGGGGTCGCCATGAGGGTCATATTCCGGGAAACCCAGAAACTTATCCAGCCTGTCGGCCAGTGTAGCATTATTAATATGTTCAAGCTCCTCGGCTATATCATGTATCTCATCCCAATGATAACCCAGCTTTTCCAGTAAAAAAACCTCCCAAAGCCGGTGGCGGCGCACAATTAGTACAGCATCCTTTAAGCCCTGTGGTGTAAGCTTTACCCCATTCTTTTTATCGTATGAGATCAGCTGTTTCTCGGTGAGCTTGCGTATCATATCCACCACCGATGCCGGGTTGTTCCCCAACGATTCAGCAATAGCTGTTGGCGTTATTTTAAAACCGGTTTGCCCAAGCCGGTAAATGGATTTTAAGTAATTCTCTTCTGATAATGTGTACATCCCCAATATAATTACACACAAACATAGGAAAAACATTGCCTTTTTTATAAAATTAGTCTTGACTAATTATTTTACATCAGTTAATCAAAAAATTTAAATAAGTTTGTACAAAATAAAATTAAATGCGAACACTATTTTTACTATTTTCATTACTTGCTACTAATACCTTATTTGCTCAAACCGGAGTTTTAAAAGGTCGTGTTTTGGCCAATAATCTGCCATTATCATACGCGTCGGTAAATGTTAAGGGTACCGGAAAGGGAGCCAGTACAAACACAAAGGGCTATTTCGAAATCAAAAACATACCTGCGGGCACCTATGGCATTACTATTACCAGTATAGGGTACGAAGCCGAAACGCTGAGTATCACCATCAGTGCCGATAACCCGGTTGTTCATGACATCAGCCTGAAAGAAAAGCCTTCTAAATTAAACGAGGTTGTGGTTACCGGCGTATCACGTGCTACCCAGCTGCGGAGCAACCCGGTGCCTATAACGGTAATGAGTAAAAAGGAAATTGAGCAGCACGTAAATAATAATATTATTGATGCTGTTATAAAAGGCGTACCCGGCGTAAGCGCGGTTACCACAGGGCCCAATATTTCCAAACCTTTTATCCGCGGCCTGGGTTACAACAGGGTCCTAACCCTGTACGATGGCATACGCCAGGAAGGGCAGCAATGGGGCGATGAACACGGCATTGAGATTGACCAGTATGGCATCGGTCGTGCCGAGGTGGTAAAAGGCCCAGCCAGTTTAACTTACGGCTCCGATGCGCTTGCCGGGGTGATCAACCTTATCCCCTATATTCCTAACGGCGACGACGGCAAACTGAATGGCGATGTAATAGCCGATTACCATACCAATAACGGCATGGTGGGTACCTCTGTTGGCTTATCATACAAAAAAAATAACTGGAAATATGCTTTTCGTGCCACCGCAAAAACAGCGCATGATTATCAAAATAAAATTGACGGCTTTGTATACAATACCGGCTACCGCGAATTTAATTTATCGGGCATTGCCCGGGTTGATAAATCATGGGGATACTCGCAAATTGGCGCTACCCTGTATGATAACCGCCAGGAAATACCCGACGGCAGCCGCGACTCGCTGAGCCGCCGGTTTACTAAACAAACTTACGAAGCCGGACAGGACGATATTAAAAGCCGTCCTATAGTTTCCGGCGATGAGCTTAGCTCCTATCGTATTGCTCCGCTACACCAGCGTATACAGCATTATCGTTTATATACTTCCAATTCTTTTAAAACCGGCGATGGCAGCGTTAACACATCACTGGGTTTTCAGCAAAGCATCCGCAGGGAATATAATCACCCAACCGTACCTGAACAAGCAGGCTTATACGTAGTGCTCAATACCATAAATTACGATGTACGTTATAACCTGCCTGCGTTTGGCGGTGTTGAAACTACCATAGGCGTTAACGGCATTTACCAAACCAACCGCAGCAAGGCCGCCACTGATTTTCCGATACCAGACTATAACCTGTTCGACGCCGGTAGCTTCCTGTTCGCTAAAAAAAGCTTTGGGAGGATTGATGTTTCCGGCGGCATCCGTTACGATAACCGGCACATCAGCTGGAACAATTTTTATGTGGGCGCTGATGCGCAAACCGGTTTTGGCAAACAGGCGCTCCTGCCCGACACCGCCGGTGCCAACCTGCAGTTTCCCTCGTTTAAACATACTTATCAGGGCATTTCGGGCAGCCTGGGGCTTACCTATAATCTTAGCGACCGCCTGCTGTTAAAAGCCAATATAGCACGCGGGTACCGGGCGCCTAATATTACCGAAATTGGTTCAAACGGGCTCGACCCGGGCGCGCACATTGTTTACCTGGGTAACCGCAGCTTTAATCCTGAATTTAGCTTGCAGCAGGATATAGGCTTTATTGCCTATTTGCCCGATATGGACATTGTTGCCGAGGCATTTAACAATAATATTGATAACTACATTTACCAGGCCAAGGTTAATGATGCCGATGGCAACCCGGTTATCATTGTACCCGGCAATAGTACCTACCAATACCAGCAATCAAAAGCGCGATTATACGGGGCCGAACTTACCCTTAATTTGCACCCGCAAAGCATTAAATGGCTGGCCCTCGATAACAGTATTGCCTGGGTAACCGGTATTAATAAAAATCAGCAGCTAATAGCCCGTTATGGCAATGCCGCCAAATACCTGCCCTTTATACCTCCGCTGCATATCCGGTCGGCCCTAAAGTTGAACCTGCCCAGTACTTATGGCCTGTTTACAAAACTGAACGCCCGTTTAGAGGCAGATAGCTACGCCAATCAAAATCATTTTTACGCTTTAGATAACACCGAAACTTACACCAAAGGATATACGCTTTTTAACGCAGGACTTGGCTTTACCATTAAACCGGCAAAAGCAGCCACGTGTTTTTATGAGTTTTTTATACAGGCTGATAATATATTTGATACCGCTTACCAGGCCAATTTAAACCGGCTTAAATATTTTGAATATTACCAGGCATCACCCAACGGGCACACCGGAATTTATAACATGGGGCGTAATATTAGTTTTAAGGCTATTTTGCATTTTTAAAGAAAGTGTGGAAGCGCTCACAAAACTCTCCTTGTCATCCCGAGGTACGAGGAGAGATCTTGTACACATTATAAGCTCATCACATAAGATCTCTCCCTTCGGTCGATGACAATTGAGTGATGGCTGCCATGTTAAACTTGTCGAAGTATAATGGGTTGAGCTTATTAGCTACAAACAAAACAGGCCTCCTTTTTAAGGGAGGCCTGCTTGTTATAAGATCAATTAGTATTTAGTGCCTGTCGTGGCCATGGTTGTTGTGGCCATGGTTGTCATGCCCGTGATTGCCACCTCCGTGACCACCATGGTTTCCGCCCCTGTGGCCACCACCCCAATGGCCATTGTTGCCACGGTTATAACCGCCGCCTCTGTGGCCATAATACTGATGCCCAAACCTATGATTTCCTCCATTATAATGCGGACGGTTGTAAGCATACCTGCGGGCATAATTACCGCGCCAGTAGTGGGCATACCTTGCATCATGACTGTTGCGAATGATCACCTGGTCATGACGACCCCTGTAACCCGCATACCTTGTTCTGTAATAGCCGCCCCTTAACCATGGGTTGCGTTCGTTAATAACAACTTTATAACCGCTGTATAGGTTATAGCTGCGGTAGCGTGCAGGTAAATAAGTGCGGTGTACCCATACATTATTGTCGTAATATACATACTGATGGGTTGGTACGTAATAATAGGTATCAATATCGGGCATATAATAGTAATCGGCGTGGTCATATCCAACCGGGCCCCAATCGGGCTGGCTGCCAATATTAACGCCTAAACTTACACTTACCTGGGCACTGGCGGTTTTGAATGTTAAGCAGCTTAATAATATTGCTGCCGATAAAATGAACTTCTTCATTAGATAGTTTTTTAGTGTTGATAAAGTGAGCTATCATGGTTAATTCTGTTATTGAATTGCAGGCCATGGTAACCCTATTGTAGCATTGTTTGAAAGGTATGACACCAGTTATCACAAATAGTTTAAATTTTTCCATACCATTTTTCCCTTTTACCCAAAACCATGCCACAAAAAAGCGGGCTCCCCAATACCAGGGGGCCCGCCTTATATATAAAATTAACAATACAAATTAGTTCCTGTGGCCTTCACCGCGATTGCCATGATCGTCATGGTTATCATGATTATCCCGGTGAACAACTTTGGTTTTGTGAACAACAACCCTGCGACCTTGTCCGCGGTTATTACCGGTCCAATGGTTACGATATTTAACATCTTTGCTATCGCGGATAACAACCTGATCGCGGCGGCCTTTATAACTTACATATTTTTGCCTGATCACATCATTATGAACCCAAGGGGTACGTTCATTCACTACTACCTTATAGCTGTGGTAAACATCATAATTTCCAAAACGGGAAGGTAATGAAGATGTACGCACCCAAACATTGTTGTTCAGATATATATATTGATGTGAAGTAACATCATAATATGAATCAATATCGGGCATATAATAATAGTCAACATGGTCATATCCTACCGGGCCCCAATCTGGCTGACTGCCAATATTTATATTTAAACTTATTTGCGCGCTGGCTATTTTTACTGACAGGAAGCTAAAAAATATAGCTGCTGTTAAAATTAACTTTTTCATAGTTTTATCGTGTTATTTGTAAGTATGACGCTAAACTATATTAAAAGTTTAGCCCGCTATTACGGCAGGATGGTAACTAATTAGTTACAATTTTCAATGCGATGTGGTACAGCTAATTGACTATTGCTCGTCGTCGGTAGTATCTTTGTCAGTGGTATTTTTGGCCGCCATAGCCAGTACAGGTTTACCTATTACCTTGTAATTGCCTTCGCCCTTTAATATAGACGCAAGCTGGGCTTTATCCTGCATGGTTTTTACGGCCTGGGCAAGCTCTTTATCGTACTTGAAGTTAGTTTCATAACGGCCGCGCTCATAATAATAACGCGAAGCTATTTCATTTTCAAGTACTTGTTTTACTTCGGTTTTATGCAGTTGCAGGTCGTTCTTTTTACTGGCCAGGAGTTTTGATTTTAACACGTCATACTCGCTCTGGATCTCGGTAAACTGCTTTTCTTTGGTCGATTCAGTTTTCAGACTGTTCAGCAATTTCTCAGATGCAGTGGTATAACTGTAGTTCTTATCAGCCAGGTATTTTACAAAATCGTTGTAGTCAGCATCTGATAAGCTGAACGATTTTGGCTCGGCAATTTTAGCATGTTTGTCGTGATAAACCGTTGCATAATCAAATATCAGCAGCTTCCCTACCAGCGCCTGGGTTATGTTGGCAAACTTTTCCTGCTTAATATAAATATCGGGATATATACCGCTGCCATCGTAAACAGAGCGACCATTTTTTGTTTTAAACTCATGTATCAGCGAGTCGGCTACTTTTACCACACTGCCATCATCCTTACGATGGGTATAGTCAAGCGCTTGTATGCAGCGGCCCGATGGTACGTAATATTTGGCAATGGTTATTTTAACCAGGCTATTATAAGGCAAGTTAAATGTTTGTTGTACCAGTCCCTTACCGTAGCTGCGCTGCCCTATAATAATGGCGCGGTCAAGGTCCTGCAGGGAACCGGCAACAATTTCTGATGCCGAAGCGGAGTGACTGTTAACCAGTACAACTAAGGGTAAAGTAGGTTCAAGCGGTGTATTTACGGTACTGTAAGTAAAATTTTTATCCTTGATCTTCCCTTTTTGCGATACGATTTCCACGTCTTTTTGTACAAAAAGATTTACAATTTTTACCGCCTCTTGCAATATACCGCCCCCGTTTGACCGCAAATCAAGTATAATACCGTTAGGATTGCTCTTTTTTAAGGTCACTAAAGCATTGGTAACCTCGTTGGCCGAGTTCTCCAGAAATTTATCGAGCTTAATATAGCCCATATTGCCATCAACCATCCCGAAGTAGGATACATTGGGCTGTTTAATTTCATCGCGTATCAGGTTTTTTTCAAATGGCTGCGCTATGTTATCGCGTTTGATAAACAATTTTATGGCAGCACCTTTTGAGCCTTTAAGTAGCTGGCTTACCTGGTCGTTATTTTTGCCGTTAAGGTCTATATCATTTATTTTGAGGATCTGGTCGCCCGGGTGCACATCTCCCTTCTGGGCCGGGAAGCCTGCGAAAACATCAGAAACGTACACTTTGCCGCTGCGCGAAAAAATGCTGGCACCTATACCGCCGTACTGCGTACTTACATAATGCAGCTTATAATCTTCAATTTCTGATTCGGGAACAAACTCGGTATAAGGGTCGAGCCCGTCGAGCATGGCATCAACGCCGGTTTTTACCAGCTTAGCCGAGTTAATGTCATCAACATAATTAATGTTTACCTCTTTATATACCGAAGCAAACACATCCAGGTTTTTTGATATCTGGAAAAGGTCATCATTAAAAGCCACCGCCCCGCCGGCCAGTAAGGCAATACCGGCAAATAAACCTATCTTTTTGTATCTTTTATTGATCACCATGCCCTGTTTCATCATTAAGCTTATAAAAATACAAAAAGCTTAGCAGTTTTTATAAATAATGCTTATTTACAAGCGGTTGTTGTCAATATTTACCAATGCTTTTTTCAAAGTAAACACAACGTATTTCCTGTCGCGGTTCACAAGGTCCATTAGTTTGGTTATCAGACTTTCTTCCTGGCCTTCTGAGTATTGTAATTGTTCATCGGTTAGATGGTTGTATTTACGCTGTACCTTTATTTTTATCCGTTCCCACTGTTTGTTTGTGATACTGATCTCAGACATGATTAATTATTTTCAGCAAAAATATAAAAAATACAGCGCAGGCAAGGCTTAAAATATCAGCAGCTTATTTTATCGGCTAAATTACCTGCTGCAGAGGCAATAATGGCATTATTTCATTTGTATCCTCATGCAACATTTTAAATTTTGGCTCGTCAATTGATAGGTTACTGTAAGGCTTAAAATTTTGGCCTTGTTTTTAAACTAAATTAAATGCCGGAAATATCCATTAATATAATAAAGATGCGGCCGGCATAACTAACATCAAGATTATGAAAAAGTATTTATTAAGTGTGGCGTTACTGATAGCTGTAAGCATCGGCGCTAAAGCACAAGTATCATTAGGCGTTAAGGGAGGTGTTAATTTTTCAAAAATCAGCTCCGACAATTTAAAGAATTCAACACTTACCGGTTACCAGGCCGGTTTATTTGCCCGCGTGGGTAACAGCTTGTATTTTCAGCCAGAGCTTTATTTAAGCGGAACCGGCGGTAAATTTGAATCGAGCGAAAACAATCAGAATTTTAGCGGTAAAGTAAGATTTACCAACCTGAACGTCCCTTTGCTTATTGGCAAGTCATTTGGTGAAAAAGACCTTAACTTCCGTGTTATGGCAGGCCCTATTTATACCTATCAGTTAGATAAAAGTGGCAGCCTCGGCGATAATATCAACGGAGCGGTTGATAATTTTAACAAAAGTAACATAGGTTACCAGGTAGGCGCAGGTGTTGATATCGGTTCTATCACCGCCGATTTACGTTATGAAGGTGGCTTGACCAAAATAAGCGACAGCTTTGCCAAACGCCAGAATTTATGGGCGTTAAGCGTAGGCTTCAAGATATTTTAAGGACACGACAATCTCCATAAAAAAGCCCCGGCAATTGCGAGGGCACTGAAAAAGTAGTGCAATAAAACGAATTACGAAAAGCGATCAAGAGAAAAGGCAACTTTTACTTGGTCGCTTTTTTGTTCTGATTGCTTTTGTGTGGGTGATTTAATGTGGATAATACGGGCCTATAGGAGTTTGGGGAGTGCAAAAAACGGCTAAATACCTCTTTTTATTGTTTTTTAGGCGATCAGCTTGATGATCCTTTTCAGATTGACAGTAAAGATGGCCAATGCGCCCTGCATCTGCATGTTTTCGATACCATAAGCTATCGCCCGGTCATAACCATGAACGTTTTTTAGTTCACTGTTTTTGGCTTCGATCTTATACCTGTGTTTGATGCTTTCCTTATATTGTGTCGTTTCCTGAAAAGCCATCTGTTGTTGGTGCAGGTCTGACTTTATGCTTACAGAATAGGTCTTGGTTTTTGCCCCAGGTTTGTAGCAACCCTCCCTAAATGGGCAGATTTTGCATTTTTCAACATCAAAGTAATACGTGTCTGTCTGATTTGTTCCAACGTTCTTTTTTCCCTGTCTTGATTTTCGTATGGACAAATGCCCTGCAGGGCAAACGAACATATCAGCGTCTTTGTTATAATTGAACTTATCTTCTTCTTTTCTAAACCCCTGGGTAATGGTTGGGTTTAGTTTGGCTACCACCTTAATATCCTGTCCGTTCATTAACGCAAGGTTCTCTTTTCCTGAATAAGCCGAATCGCCGATGATCCTTTCTACTTCAATGCCGTTGTTCTGACTGATCTCCAGAAGCTTGGGAAGTTCCGGCCCATCACCTTTTTCACCTGATGTTACTACCGCAGCGGTAATGATGCGTTCTTCGGTCATCGCCAGATGGGTCTTGTAACCAAAGAATGAGTTGTCAGCTGATTTATGCCCTGTTTTGGCATCCCTGTCTTTAGATAATGTATAATGATCCTGCGTATCCGCTACCGTTTCCTTCAGCAGGTTCAGCTTTTCCTTCACCGCAGGTATCTGGCTTAACGTTTGATCAGCTTCGATGTGCTTTTCCAGCGCGCTGCAATAAGCCAGTTCCTTTTCCAGTTCGTCGGCTGTGTTCTTTTCAGGCATACCGGCCTTCATGTCTTCATCGATAGCATATACCGCTTTGCGGAGCAGTTTCGAGCGTTCCCGCAATACTTCCAATGCTGAATATGGGTTTGACCGTGACAGGGAATGCGTAGCATCAACAATGATGGATCTGGACCGGATGACCCCTTTTTCAATAGCGATAGCGACCGTTTTACCAATGAGCAGGTTTAACAGATCATTATCCTTTAGCCGCAGCTTTCTGAACTTTGTTAATGAACTGGGATCAATAACTTCTTCTTCAGGCGACATATCAAGGAAATATTTGAAAGACATATCATACTGCGAACGCTCAACCACATCAACGTCTGAAACCGTATAAACCGTTTTCAACAACAGATACTTGAACATCCGTACAGGGCTTTCTGCTGCCCGGCCGTTAGTAATGCTGTATTTGCTGATCAGTTCATCATAGATAAAGGTAAAATCTACCAGGTCATTGATCTTCCGCAGAAGATTGTCTTTAGGAACGATCAGGTCATATAAGCCCGAAAACGCGCTAAAATGGATCTTTTGTTGTTGAACGAGCATCTTGTAGTGGCTTTCTTTTGACACTTCAAGATACAAAAAACGGGGTTGAAAAACTAATTTTTCAACCCCGTTTTGCCTATTTAGACTTTTTCAGTACCCTCGCAATTGCCGGGGCTTTTTGCGTTATCAGGTTATTTAGCGTTAAACTGCAACCCGGTTACACCGGCCTGCATGGCAACAGGTTTTACCGGTTTGTAAACCAGGTACAGCTTGTGCATTTTACCATCCGTTACCGGAGTGATCACCACATGCGTAATACCACCTTTCTGATCTGCTGTTGGTACCGGCATGCTGCCTTTACCCACCAGTTTACCATCCGGTGCATCAATGTGGGCCTCAAAGTTAAGGCTGATGCTTGGCGGTGTTTGCCAGAAGTTAGTCATGTTTATTGACCGCACACCAGTAAGGTCGATATTATCTAACTCAAACCAGCCTTCGTTTTGCGGCAGGATGAGCAGGTTAATACCATTATATTTAAATGCGGTAAATCCATTAACCTTCTCGGCGCCTGTAAACAGGTAATTATTACTGTTTAGTGTAGCTACACCATAACCGGTTAAAGCTTTTATACCATCGCCGCCCGCATCGGTATATTTAGCCGATAATACCAGCGTGCTTGCAGGTTTCTTACCCGGATCTGGCGCGATAATGCCGGCCGCAGGTAAAGATTTCTTTTGCGAATCCTTATTATCAATTGACAATACCCAGGTAATGATCTGGTCAACATCACCTTTTTTAATGCTTGGGTGAGCAGGCATAGCTGTTTCGCCCCAAACACCGGCACCACCTTTAACTACCTTGGCAGTAAGTTTGGCCATGGCATTCGGGTCCTTTTTGTATTTAGCCGATACTTCTGTAAATGAAGGCCCTATTGATTTGCCTTCCTCTTTATGGCAGCTCTTGCAATCCATAGTCAACATAATGGCTTTCCCGCTGTTTTCGGGTTCGCTTTGCTCCAATTCTGTTGCAGAAGCTTTCCTCTTAAACCCATCAATATAATTTACCTCTACAAACAGGCGTTTAAGATCAACTTTAGGTGTATTTGCACCATCGGTCACGGTTACCGAGTAATTAAGCGGTACACCAGGTAAATAGAACGATTTATTACCTCCTGTTAATTTGACGTTTACCTCTGGCTGTTCGTTACCTGCATATATCCTTAGCGGCATGGTTTTATCAGCAGCGCCCTGGTTATCTTTTGCTTCGAGGATAATCTTATAGTCGCCGGCTTTAGTATAAGTATAACTCAACTCCGGCACGTCTGTTTGCTTGGTAACACCATTACCCATATCCCAGGTATAGGAGATTTTGTCCCCTTCCGGATCTTTAGCTTTAGCAATTAGTTTAATGGTAAACGGCAACTGGCCTGATGTTTTATCCGCTTTTATTAATGATATATCTGGCGGACGGTTGCCTGCTATATAATCAATACGGGCCAAACCTGCATCGTCATTACGGGTAAACCATCCGCTGCCGTACTCCAGCGCGTAAAGCCGTCCGTCGGGCCCTACTTCCATATCAATCATGGAGTTTAACTTAAGTTTCGGGAAAAATGGCTCCATTTTATCAAAATCGCCATTGGGCAGCATGGTAACCGCTTTGATCCATCCACGCATCCAGTCGTAAATCAGCAGCTTGCCATTATAATAATCCGGGAAGCGTGTTTCGGCAGGGAACATGTCGGTATAATAAACCGGACCAGCCATGGCGTTACGACCGCCCGTACCAACCTGCGGGAAATCGGCAGATGGCCCGTACGGGTACCATATAAATGCCGAATGTGCAGGAGGCAGGTCTGTTAAACCGGTGTTATTGCGCGAATTGTTTACCGGGTGTTTAGGATCAAAAGCTGGACCAAATGCCCCGGTTTCATAATTCATCAAACGGTACGGTTTGTTATCGCCCACAAAATATGGCCAGCCAAAGTTACCTGCCTCGCGGGCCTGGTTTACCTCGTCATAACCCATCGGGCCGCGCTGGTCTAAACTATCAACCTTGGCATCGGGACCAACCTCGCCCCAGTATAAGTAACCTGTTTTTTGATCAACAGAGATACGATAAGGATTCCTGTCGCCCATAACGAAAATTTCGGGACGGGTTTTTGGCGTGCCTTTAGGGAAAAGGTTTCCTTCGGGAATTGAATACGTTCCGTCATCGTTGATCTTGATGCGCATGATCTTACCACGCAGATCATTGGTATTACCCGCAGAACGACGGGCATCAAACTGCAGATGACCAGGTCTGTCGTCTAAAGGCGCATAACCACTGGTTAAGTGTTTTTGCCCTTTTTCATCAAATGGCGTAGAGTTATCACCTGCAGAAAAGAATAATAATTTATCAGGCCCCGGACCAAAAGCTATAGAACCGCCGGTATGGCAGCAAATTTCGCGCTGGGCCTTTACTTCCAAAATTACCTTTTCGGTTTTCTTATCTAAGGTATCATTTTGAAAAGTAAATCTCGACAAACGGTTAACCGAACTATCAGCCGGACTATAATAAATGTAAACCCAGTTGTTTTTGGCAAAGTCAGGGTCTTTGGCCAGGCCAAGCATGCCTTCTTCGGCGTTCACATTGGGAGTATGCAAGGTTTTGTAGTACACATCAAAAAAACCAACCTGTTTTACTTTTTGCGTATCGTGTTTGTACAGCATAATTTCGCCGCGGCGCTGTATAACCATAATATCAAGGTTTGGCAGAACGGTCATTTCGGTTGGTTCAAAAAACGCGCCTGTTGACAGCTGAGTCTTTTTAAAGCGGTCCTCATCCGGAGGTAACTGCGATTTTGCTTTGGAGTAATCCAGCTCCTGATTATTACCAATGGCATATTTAATACCCGCAAGCAGCATTTTAAGGTAATTATCTTCCTTGTATGATTCGTCAGTATGGCCCATAGCGGTATAAAACGCGCGGCCACCATCAAAATCATGATACCAGGTTGCAGGGTGATAGCCCATGCGCTTACCGCCTTTATAAGTGCTTTCATCAAGCGTTATCAGCACATGAACATCGGGTGCCAGCGCTTTTTTAAAGGCATAAAACTCATCAGTACGTTTCCAAACCTTGGGCAGGTGTTTGGTAGCATCATTGTTAGCGTCAACTACATTATAAGTTCCCGGTTGTACATTAGGATTTTTATCATGAATGCCCGGGTGGTCATAAAACCAGGCTCCAACCAAACGGCCGTACCAGCCCCAGTCATATTCGGTATCGGTAGCGGCGTGCACGCCTACAAAACCACCGCCGGCCTGTATATAACGCTCAAAGGCGGCTTCCTGGCGATAGTCGAGCACATCACCGGTGGTGCTTAAAAAAATAACGGTTGCGTATTTTTTCAGGGTATCCTCATTAAACATATCGGCGTTTTTTGTGGTATCCACATCAAACCCATTCTCCTTGCCCAGCTTTTGAATGGCGGCAATGCCGGCATCAATAGAGGCATGATGAAAACCCATAGTTTTTGAGAAAATGAGTACACGGGGCTTACCCTCGCGCTTTTTATTACAGGACAAACAAATGCAGCAACAGGCCGCAAGTACCATCAGTAAGATTTTTTTCATATATGTGCTAATTGGTTGGTTTAGTTGGTTTTTATGAATGCCCGAAAATTACGCAATCGATTACGAAAATACGACACTTACCAAATTTATAATTAAATATTGAAGTGTCAAGTACAATGTGTAAAAATGACACAGTAAAATTTTTGATAGGATAAAAGGTACGGATCAGGAAGAGTTAGTGAGCTCATTCTCCGATTTAAAAAATACGCGTCATTGCTAGGTACGAAGACAACCGAACGAAGTGAGCTCATTAATACTTAAAAAAAATAATAAACACATTAATAATCTCTATGCTATACAGGGCGAACAAGTCTGTCGCATACCCGCTCTTGGCCGCGGGAGGGCCAGTTACTTTGTAGCCACAAAGTAACCAAAGGGCTTTCAGCAGAAAGGCTTCTTTGCCGCACAAACCCGTCCCTGCAAATCAGGCAGAACCACGGGCTGCAATTATTTTGCCCACTTTGTTCGCACAAGCCTCGCTTCAACAAAAACTTGCTATGCCCTTGCAGCCGCACAAGTCTACCATGTTCTGCCCACTTTCACCCGAAGCTTATCTGCTGACGGGGAAGAAAACTGTAAATTAGGATCAACGGTAGGAGAAGGTGTCATGCTGAGCTCCGTCGAAGCATGGTGGGGAGGCTTCTGCGCTCGCCCCTTCGATAAGCTTAGGGTGACATGCCATCCCTATGTCAGCAATGAAACAATGTTTTTTGTGTATGTTATTCTTATTTCCTCATTCTCGTCTCTTGATTCTTATTTTTGCTTCTGTTTCTAAAAACCCAAACCTTTAAAAACAGCAAAGCCCCTGATGGGCAGGGGCCTTTACTAACCAATTATAAACCTAAATTATGA
Source organism: Mucilaginibacter sabulilitoris (assembly GCF_034262375.1). Lineage (NCBI taxonomy): Bacteria > Pseudomonadati > Bacteroidota > Sphingobacteriia > Sphingobacteriales > Sphingobacteriaceae > Mucilaginibacter > Mucilaginibacter sabulilitoris. The sequence continues at coordinate 812,304 of NZ_CP139558.1, read as the reverse complement.
GAAGAGCTGTAGGAGAAGGAGTCGAACCTTCACGGAGTGGTTATTTTCATTGCTGAAAGTTTCCCAATTTCTCCGCCACCGCGACAAGGAGGTGTGTCTGCCAAAAATTTCACCATCCTACAGGATTGTAATTAAGCTTTGAACTTAATAGCTGTTGGGGAAGGATTCGAACCTTCACAGAGTGGTTAGCCCGCTTCGGGTTTTCCAGGATCTCCGCCACCGGGACAAGGAGGTGTGTCTGCCAAAAATTTCACCACCCAACATTGTTTTTTTGTTTAAAGAACGATAGGCATTTGTCAATTGCTTGATACAAATTTAATAGACCTATCAATTCCTTGCAAATATTTCAACAAAAATATTTTATTTTTATTCAAATTTTAATTAAACTTGTATTTCAATATAGATATTCAAATTTATGTCCCACAGAAAAGCTCAAAATTTAGAAATTGATAATCTTGATATTCAGATTTTATCAATATTAATGAAAAATGCGACCACTCCGTACACGGAGATAGCTAAAGAGTTAATCGTTTCTGGCGGAACCATACACGTGAGAATGAAAAAGTTGGAAGAGATGGGTGTAATTAAAGGGGCCAGTCTGGAAGTAGATCCTCAAAAATTAGGGTATGACATTACAGCGTTCCTGGGTATATACCTTGAAAAAGGCTCGCAGTATAATGAAGCGGTTAAACAACTAAAAACAATCAAAGAGATTGTAGAGCTGCATTATACTACCGGCGAATGGAGCATTTTTGCCAAAATTGTATGCCATGACACCACTCACCTGCGCGAAGTTTTGAACGAGCAGATACAAGGTGTTAAAGGGATACAACGTACTGAAACCTTCATATCATTGGAAGAAAGCATCAGGAGGCAAATTACTTTGGAATAAACTTTACTTTAAAAATAAGATAAGGGGCTGTCATCCCTATTGTTTAAGGATGACAGCCACGCCCCTACTTAAACTTATTCTTTAAAGCAGCCAGTTTTATAGCAATATCCGTTTCAGGCTGCTGTTCGGGCTTTTTGTTATAAACAGGTTTGTTACCGGCCGGTCTCCTGTCATCATTTCTTCTTTCATTCGGAGCGCTTTTATCGTTCTCTTTCATTGATAAGGCGATGCGTTTGCGGTTCACGTCAACTTCGGTAACGGTAACCTCTACCTTCTGGTGTACTTTAAGTACCTCATTAGGGTCTTTAATATACCTGTTGGTAATCTGGCTTAGGTGTACCAGCCCATCCTGGTGAACCCCGATATCAACAAATGCACCAAAATTAGTAATGTTGGTAATAATGCCCGGCAGCTTCATTCCTACCTTAAGATCGCCAATGGAATTTACCCCTTCGGTAAAACTAAAAGCTTCAAACTGTTCACGCGGATCGCGGCCCGGTTTAGCCAGCTCGGCCATAATATCATTAAGCGTAGGCAAGCCCACCGTTTCAGAAGTATATTTTTGTAATGGAATGCTTTTACGTAAAGGCGCATTGCTCATCAGGTCTTTAACTGTACAGCTCATGTCTTTAGCTATCTGCTCCAGCAAACCATAACGCTCAGGGTGTACCGCGCTTGAATCAAGCGGGTTTTCGGCCTGGTGTATGCGTAAAAATCCGGCAGCCTGCTCAAATGCCTTATCGCCCAGGCGGGGTACTTTTTTCAACTGATCGCGGCGTTTAAAGGCACCGTTCTGATCACGGTATTCTACAATGTTTTGCGCCAGCTGCGGCCCAAGTCCCGACACATAGGCCAGTATTTGTTTGGATGCGGTATTCAATTCAACCCCAACGGCGTTTACGCAGCTCATTACAGTATCATCTAACGAGGTTTGCAGTTTGTTCTGATCAACATCGTGTTGGTACTGTCCTACACCTATTGATTTAGGGTCGATCTTTACCAGTTCGGCAAGCGGATCCATCAGCCTTCTGCCGATAGATACCGCGCCTCTTACCGTAATATCCTTATCCGGAAATTCATCCCTTGCCACTTCAGATGCTGAGTAAATAGAAGCCCCGCTTTCGTTCACCATTACAATAGTTACGCCCGGTAAATTCAGGTTGCGCACAAATAGTTCTGTTTCGCGGCCCGCCGTACCGTTGCCTATGGCAATGGCTTCAATATTATATTTTTCGAATAAATGCTGAACTGTTTTTTCGGCCTCACGCGCCTGCCCGGCTCCGGTATGTGGATAAATAGCGGTATTTTCCAGCAATTTCCCCTGCTCATCCAGACAAACCAGTTTACAGCCCGTGCGGAAACCCGGGTCAATGGCCATCACTCTTTTCTGACCAAGCGGAGCACTCAATAAAAGCTGGCGGGCGTTCTCAGCAAAAACACGGATGGCTTCTTCGTCAGCTTTCTTTTTAGTGAACAGGCGCACCTCTGTTTCCATGGATGGTTTTAACAAACGTTTATATCCGTCGGCAATGGCTTGCTTTACCTGATCGGCCGCTGAGTTATTGCCTTTAATAAAGGTGTCTTCCAGTATAGCAATAGCTTCTTCTTCCTCAGGCTTAATATCCAGCCACAAAATTTCCTCCTTTTCGCCGCGGCGCATGGCCAGTATCCGGTGCGATGGCGCAGATTTTACCGGCTCCGACCAATCAAAGTAATCTTTATATTTTATGCCTTCTACTTCCTTTCCGTCAACCACTTTCGACTGAAAAGTTCCCTTTTCAATAAATAATTCGCGGATGCGGGTACGTACTTCGGCATTTTCGCTAACGGTTTCGGCAATGATATCCCTTGCACCGCCCAATGCCTCTTCAACGCTATTCACCCCTTTTTCAGCATCAATATATGCTTCGGCAGCGGTTTCCAGATCAATTTTGTTTTGTTCCAGTACCAAATCGGCCAGTGGCTGCAGGCCTTTTTCACGAGCTGTAGTGGCGCGGGTTTTGCGTTTTGGGCGATAAGGTAGGTAAATATCTTCCAGCAGCACCATGGTTTCGGCCTCGTTGATCTGCCTTTCCAGTTCAGGCGTAAGTTTGCCCATGTCGGTTAGCGATTTCAGGATGGCCTCACGGCGTTTATCCAGGTCGCGCAATTGCTGTACGCGGTCGCGGATCTCGGTCACCTGCACTTCATCAAGCGTACCGGTAACTTCTTTACGGTAGCGGGAAATAAACGGAACGGTAGCGCCCTCATCAAGCAGCTCAACTGTGGCGCTAACTTGCTTTTCGGAGATGGAAAGCTCCTGGGCTATTTTTTTATAATGAGTTATCATAGTAAATTTTGGACTGCGAAGTTGGGCACTCTCCGGCTAAAAAGCAAAAATGGTTTGTAAAAGAATAGAGATTAAGCTGCTGTCATGTCGGAGAGATCCTGAAACAAGTTCAGGAGGACATCTTTATTTACTTATTTCAATTGTTTCACTACCCGTTCAATCGCCCTGCCCCAAAACTCGCCAAGCGATACAGCGCCTTTTTTGTTGGGATGCAGATAAAATGTGCCCTGCTTACCTTTTTCCGGGATCAGCTCGGTTGGGTGATGTTTCCTGAAATAGTTGAACGCTTTTGTATCGCCCACAAAAACATGGCTGGGATTGGTTGTGCCATAGTTGGCAACCAGGCTATCCAGCTTAGGCACATAGCTTTCCAACCTTGACAGGCCTTCCTGCAAGTACATAGAACCATTATAGGTGTTGTTACTGTACCATATAGGGTGCTGTAATATAATGATAGCTTTAGGGAAATCGGCCAGCAGTTTATCTACAATACTTTTTACGTTTTTGATATAGTTTTCGGGTGATACAGGGGCACCATGCGGACCATGTATGGCGCTGTCATTAGTGCCCAGTTTCATCGAGAATATAAGCAAGGCATCCTTATCGGTAAAAGCATTGGCCGCGTCTTCTACCCTGGCAAAAGTGCCTGTACCGGGCAAAAAGTCGAGCGTGGTGTAACCGCTGTGGCCCTGGTTGCTAAACTCAACCGTACCCAGGTTCTTTTGCTGACGCAACCAGGCTATAGCTGTAGCCGGCGGAGCTTCGGTAGCCGGGTCTTGTAACTGCACTCCCTGTGTTATACTGTTGCCGATAAAAACAACATTAAGATTTGGCTTTTTTGTTTGACCAAAAGAAGAGATACTGATTAATAATGCAACTACAAGGGTAAGGTATGGTTTCATAAATTTATTTAAATAGTGTTATATAAGGTTTATATTTTCAGTTCCACTCTTGAGAGGGGAATCCCACAATCTTCATTATTTTCAATAATATTCCAAATGCTACTTCCATTTCACTCCCATGTTCCAGAACATGAATGCCCATTTATCAACCTGGCCGCTTATTACCTGCGCGGTACTCTGGCCCGCGCCATGGCCTGCCTTGGTCTCAATACGAATTATTGTTGGGGCGGTGCCTTTTTGATATTCCTGCAGGCGTGCACCAAACTTAAAGGAGTGCGCGGGTACCACGCGGTCGTCATGATCGGCAGTAGTAACCATGGTAGCGGGGTACTGGTTTGGCTTTAAGGCATGGTATGGCGAATAGTTATACAGATATTCGAACATTTCTTTAGAATCTTCGGCGGTACCATAATCATAGCTCCAGCCTGCGCCTGCGGTAAATTTATTATAGCGCAGCATATCCATAACACCCACAGCCGGGAAAGCCACCTTAAACAGATCTGGTCGCTGGGTAAGCATGGCGCCTATGAGCAAACCGCCATTTGAACCGCCCGAAACAGCCAGTTTCTCTTTAGACGTATATTTATTTTTGATGAGGTATTCGGCGGCGGCTATGAAATCGTCAAACACGTTTTGCTTTTTCATTTTGATACCTTTGCGGTGCCAGGTTTCTCCATACTCACCACCACCACGCAGGTTGGGTACCGCGTAAATGCCGCCGTGCTCCAGCAATATAATGTTCGACGTACTGAAAGCAGGGGTTAAACTAACACCAAAACCACCATAAGCATACAGCAAAGTCGGGTTTTCGCCATTAAGTACCGTACCTTTCTTATAGGTAATAATCATCGGAATTTTTGTTTTGTCCTTTGATGTATAAAACACCTGCTTTGACTCATACTGCTCCAGATCAAACTTTACGTTCGATTTTTTATAGACTGTTGATCTGCCGCTGGCTATATCCAGCTTAAAGATAGTTGGTGGGTATACATAGCTGGTGAAAGTATAATAAGTTTCTTTTTCCTCCTTTTTTGTACCAAAACCTGCCGCTGTACCAACTGATGGCAGCGCAATGGTACGCTCCAGTTTACCGTTCATATCATATTGCTGTACAAATGAAGTAGCATCTTGAAGGTATTCCGCAAAAATTTTGCCGCCGCCGGTACTGGCGGTGAGTACATTTTTGGTTTCAGGGATAAGGTTTTTCCAGTGCGTTACAGTTGGAGTAGAAGCATCGACCGTAACAATTTTAAAGTTGGGAGAATATATATTGGTTAATATGTACAGCTTGCTGCCAACATTATCCAATATGGCGTGTTCATTATCAAAATTATCAACTACGTTAACTATACTGCTGCCGGGCTGGTTCAAATCCTGTATATACAGTTCGTTCCCGGTGGTTGAGGTGGCCGCGGTGATCACCAGGAAGCGCTCGTCTTCGGTAAGGTAAGCGCCGATGTACCGGCGTGGTGTTTTGTCGCCGCCAAAAATCAGCTTATCGGTACTTTGCGGTGTGCCCAACTTATGGTAGTACAGTTTATGGTACTGCGTCATGCCCGATAACTGGCTGCCTGCTGTCGGTTTATCATAGCTGCTGTAGTAAAATCCGTCAGTGCCTTTCCAGGCCAGTCCGCTGAATTTTATATCGGTAAGGGTATCGCCAACTACGCTTTTATCGTCGGTTTTTATTACAATTACCTTGCGCCAGTCAGATCCGCCTTCAGATATCTGGTAAGCGGCCATGTCGCCATCTTTAGTAAAATCAATTCCCTGCAGGGAGGTAGTGCCGTCGGCCGAGAATTTGTTGGGATCTAAAAATATTTCCGGGGTGCCGTTATCGCCAACCTGGCGGTATAAAACCGATTGGCTTTGCAAACCGTCGTTCTTATAAAAATAGGTGTATTTACCTTCTTTAAAAGGAGCGCTGTACTTTTCGTAATTCCATAAGGTTTCCAGCCGTTTGCGCATCTCCTCGCGGTACGGAATCTGACCCAGGTAGTTTTGGGTAACTTTATTTTCCTCTTTTACCCATTCCTTGGTATCAGGAGCCTGGTCATTCTCCAACCAGCGGTATGGGTCGGGCACTTGCGTGCCAAAATAGGTATCAACGGTATCAACTTTTTTTGTTTGCGGATAGGATAGTGCTTTTATAGTCATTTGTTGTGCGTGGATATAGCTGCAAAATAAAACAGCTAATGCAAATAAACAGGTAGTTCGTTTCATGTTGATTTAGATTGCAAAAAACTAAGATAGGGATTTGAGTATAAAGGCTACAAGCCATTTGCCATATTAAAAGGTTAAAAGTTGTTAATTTTGGCCTTTTCTGCTGTTTAATTGAACGGGGCAAGCTATATTAGCCCCCGATTATGAAAAATAAGCATTTAGCCGAAATACCTGCTATTTAACGGCCGGATACTTTAGCAACAGGCCCAGGCGTAATTATTTATTTACAATTGTATTTTAATATATGCGGCCTTTATTGATAATAATGCTTTTTTTTACACGTTTGCTAAACCAAATAAACAGGGTAACCGGCAAACCATATAACATTTATTTGTACAATATTACAACATGAAACAAACCTTTACATTACTTACGGCAGCCTTTTTTATGCTGATAGCGTTTAACTCCCGGGCCCAGGATGCTGATAGCGACGGCGACGCACCTGCAAAGCTTAAAAGTTACATCAGTATATTCGGCGGCCAGTCAAGGGCATACGGGGATTTTAAAAAAACCGATTACAGCAATCCCAAATCAGGCTTCGCGAAAAATGGTTTGGTATTGGGTATTGATGGGGCTGTTTACTTTTATAAACATTTTGCCATAGGTTATACCATATCAAAACAAGACCAGGGTAATTTAACTTATGATGATGACCAAAAGATTTCACAAGGTTATACTGATGATTTTAAAGCGGATGGTTCAACCGTTACTGCCGATAAACGTTACAGGAGCTATAACATTTTGCTTGGTCCGCAATACACCTTTGTATATCACCGCTTTAGCTTTGACCTAAGGGCATCTGCAGGTATTATTAAAAACAGGGCTACCCCAAGTATTGCCGTAGCTATTGACGGTGTTAAGGCACAAACCGCAACTTTTACACAAGAAAGCTCAAAAGGAACAGCATTTGCCTATGGCGGAAGCGCGGCCCTTAAATTTAACATGGGCGCCGGCTGGGGTTTATTGCTAAAAGGAAATTATATTGACTCAAAAGGACCCAATATTACAACCACAGGCCGCACCAGCAACCTGGGCCGTATAGTTACCAAACAACCTATGACAGAAGGCCAACTGGTATTTGGCTTACTGAAAGAGTTTTAATTAAAAGAACCCGTTTGTTTATCGGCAATAGCAAAAGGCTCCTGTTTTACAGGTGCCTTTTGCTTTAATGTACTTCAAACTGCTCGGGCTGGCTGGCTACAACTTCGGGCTGATCTTTAAACATTTCAAAAACCCCCGTTATACAAACCTGTTTGCCTTTAATGTGCGGCAAATCGAGAGTGGTCTTATTGCCCTTCACCGCTATGGTATATTTTTGACGGGGATAAGCCGCACCCATGTTTAGCAAGGTAAGCGTGTCGTTTACAATTTTCAGCGAGTACACAGTATCGCAAAGTGTACCGGTTTTGCCGAGGTTGTTTTTAAAATCGATTGCGTTAAAAGTGTGCTGCGCATTAGCGGCGCCGGCAAAAGCAAACAACATCATTGTAGCAAGTAATACTTTTTTCATTAGCGTAATTGATTAAAATTTAGCTGATTCTATGTGTTTGCCCAATTCATCAATAAAGTGTTGCGGCAGTTTGCCACCATGTATCTGTTGCCAGCAGTTGTCCAGATTACGAATACCAGCCGTTGCCACGTCTTCAAGGTTAACAACATAGCTGTCGTCATCGGCTTTTGTTATGCTCACTTGTCTGATGTTTCCGTTAAGCTCCTGTTCAAATACCAGCTTATTGCCCATAAAATCATTACAAATATACCGGGCGAATGTTTACAAATTGTTAACCAATACCTTACCCCAAACACCGTTAGTATTTATGAACATTGGTTGTTTAAAATACACCTGTGACGCTTTAAACTCATACCAATAACGCTACCCTTTCTCCTTTCGTGGTTAAAATGTATTTTTGCCCGATATGTCAACCCGTAAAAAACTTTACTTCGCCTCTGATTTTCACTTAGGCACCGGCGGCTACGCCGAAAGCCGCAAACGCGAAGACAGGATAGTGAGCTGGCTCGACAGCATAAAAACCGATGCCGCCGAACTGTTTTTGATGGGCGATGTATTTGATTTTTGGTTTGAATATAAAACTGTGGTACCTAAGGGCTATATCCGCTTTTTAGGGAAACTGGCCGAACTTACCGATGCAGGTGTAAAACTATACCTTTTTAAAGGCAACCACGATATGTGGATGTTCGACTATTTTGAAAAAGAGCTGGGTGCCACCATCATCAGCAATGAATTAAAAATAGAACGGGGCGGTAAAAAGTTTTTCCTGCACCATGGCGATGGCCTTGGCCCCGGCGATGAGTTTTATAAGGTTTTGAAGAACTTTTTTCGCAGCCGGTTTTGCCAGTGGCTTTTTGCACGCGTACATCCCAATTTAGGTGTGGGTATAGCCAATTACTGGTCTACCCACAGTCGCATCAGCAACCAGAAAAAAGATAACCCTAAACCCGGTGAACAGGAATGGCTGGTTACATTTTGCAAGGAGGAATTACAAAGGAATTTTTACGATTATCTTGTTTTTGGCCATCGGCATTTACCACTTGATATTGAACTAAACCCAAACAGCCGTTACATAAACCTGGGCGAGTGGGTAAATTACAGCACTTATGCCGAGTTTGATGGCAATACGCTTTTGTTAAAGAGTTTTGGGGATAAACCTATAGCTTAGTTCCGCACCTTATCATTCAGAACTTACAATACGCTGAACTATATATGCCCGAAAATGCGTATTTTTGTGGGCTTTTTAGGGCATGTCCATAAACCGACCGAAATTTAACACTTTCTTAGCCGGATAATGATAAACACACAGCTGTAAAGGCCATTGAATAGAACATATGTTAGAGAAATTAGAACTGATATTTCAACGCTGGAAGAGCGTAGAAGGCGAATTAAGCAATCCCGAAGTAATGACGGACATGAAACGCTTTGCCCAGTTAAATAAAGAATATAAGGATCTTGCCAAAATTGTTGATGAGTACCACATTTATCGCAACATAGTGAGCAACATCGAAACCAATAAAGAAATTCTGGCTACCGAAAAGGATGAAGAATTTCGTGAAATGGCAAAAACCGAACTGGATGAACTGCTGACCCAGCGCGAAGAAAAGGAAGAGGAGATTCGTTTAATGCTGATCCCGAAAGATCCGGAAGACAGCAAAAATGCCATAGTAGAGATCCGTGGCGGTACCGGCGGCGATGAAGCGGCCCTATTTGCAGGCGACCTTTACCGCATGTACATGCGTTATTGCGAAAAACGCGGCTGGAGAACTGAACTGGTTGATTATACTGAAGGAACAAGCGGCGGCTACAAGGAAATTGTATTTAATGTAACGGCCGAAGATGCTTATGGTACGTTAAAATATGAATCGGGGGTGCATCGTGTACAACGTGTACCTGATACCGAAACCCAGGGCAGGGTGCATACATCGGCCGCATCGGTGGTGGTACTACCGGAAGTTGATGAATTTGACATTGACCTGCAGGTAAGTGATATCCGTAAAGATCTTTTCTGCGCATCCGGTCCGGGTGGTCAATCTGTAAACACTACTTATTCTGCTGTTAGGTTAACGCACATCCCTACCGGTATTGTAGCGCAATGTCAGGATCAGAAATCGCAGTTAAAAAACTACGACAAGGCTTTACAGGTATTACGCTCAAGGGTTTATGAAATGGAGTTGCAAAAGCACCTGGAAGAAACATCTAAAAAGCGTAAAACAATGGTTTCAACCGGCGACCGTTCGGCCAAGGTACGTACCTATAACTACCCGCAAGGCCGCCTAACCGAACACCGTATCGGGCTTACTATATATAACTTGCCGGGCGTACTTAACGGTGATCTCCAGGAAATACTGGAATCGTTGCAATTTGCCGAAAATGCCGAAAAGTTAAAAGAAGGAACAGTAGTTTAATAACTTCAATTACCTCTCAAATAATTTCATAGAGGGAGATTTTATCCGCCGGATAGTATCTCCCTTTATTTTTTATCGTTTTTTACAACGCCCGGACTGGCGCCCTTAACTTACTGTAAGTCAATTGTTAAAAATTGTAAAATTATCAGTTTTATTGTAATTACAACGCCTTTTTCATCTTATTTTCATATAAGGGGGCTACTTTAGTTTTTATAGCAATGGTGGTGTAGCATTTTTGTTACTGCATTCGTATTGTTTTTTAAGTATTACATCACTGTTTATTTTTTTGACGATAATAAAATTTTATTTATGCTGGCTGTAAAAACTTTAACCAATAATTTAACCACTTTCAGGCGTGAAATACGTTTAATGGGTGATAAATTTGAAATTAGTGTAGTTGGGACCGATCCTTTACTGGCCGATGAACAAATTAACATTGCCATCAATGAAATTAACCGGGTTGAAAGGTTACTATCAACCTTTAGCGAAGACAGTAATATTAATCAGATCAACCGCAACGCAGGTATTGAACCCGTAAAAGCTAACCCCGAAATTTTCAGGCTTATTGACAGGGCTCTGCAAATATCAGAGCTTACGCATGGCGCATTTGATGTTACTTATTTTGCGGGTACGGGCTACACTGGCGACGATGCCGCCCTTGCCGAAAACGCAGATGTTAAAATAGCGCCTTCACCGGTAATGCTTACCAATTATAAAAATGTTACGCTTGATCCCGCCAAACAAACCGTTTTTTTAAAGGAAAAAGGAATGCGTATTGGCTTTGGTGCCAATAGCAAAGGTTATGCTGCCGACAGGGCCAAGTATGTTTTACAAATGAACGGCGCAAGCAGTGGTGTTATTAACGCGGGTGGCGATTTGCTTACCTGGGGTACACAACCGAATATGAAACCCTGGACAGTTGCTGCTGCCGATCCGGAACAAAGCAAACAACCATTTGCTCATTTGGATATCAGTAACATGGCTTTTGCTACATCGGTTAATGCCGAAAAATACGCAAGCATTAGCAACAAGAAATTTGTAAGTGTAATGGCTGCCAAAAAAGGCTTCCCGGTAAGTGAAATTACAAGCGTAAGCATCATTAGCCCAACTGCCGAATTATCAGATGCGATGGCATCGCCGGTAATTAACATTGGCGTTAACGCGGGTTTATACCTAATAAATCAGCTAAACCAAATTGCCTGTATTATTATAGACGATCAAAATCGTGTTTATACATCAAAAGACGTTAGTATCTGATACAGTATCTATATTTAAACGTATCATAATCACTCCGGCTAACCTGCAATTCAACGTTCATTTACCTGGATACTTATGCTCAAACACCCAGGTAAATGAATTTGTTGTTAACAGTACCCATCCCCTTAGGTTAAAACTGTTTAAATTGACTGATATTTGAAAATAATTTTAAGTTTTTCTTCCCCTCAATGATAAAGTGGTTTGCGTATATTGTCCTTGTATTAATATTTGCACCATGTTTATTATTTGCAAACGTTAAAAGCGGTAAATTTGATCCTGCTTATAACAAAACGATAGCTGCACCGCCCCCAGGCTATAATAAAGTTTTAAGCGATACTACAACATCAAAAAAACAGCGCGAACAGGACGAAAAAAATAAAGTTAAAGAGGTAGCGAAGGCAAAAAAACAGGCCAAACCAGAAAAAGTTGATGAATCGGGGGTACCGGTGGTTCCCAAACCAAAACCGAAAAGACAACGACGGCCAGAAGGTTTGGAGCGGCCGCCCGAAATACCCAGAAGAAATGGCAATTAAACAGGTTAACAAACAATTTACCAATTATTGATGAAGTACCTTTGCTTACTTTTTTTTGTTGCCGGCAGCAATGCCTTGTTTGCTGCAGGTATTGATCTGAAACATTTTACCGGCAGGCGGCTGGTTTCAGATACTGATACCATCATCAGAAAAAGATCGGTTTCTGTAGGGGTAAGTTATGGCAGCGATGCGCTGTTTTTTGGCCGTACAGGACCAATCAAATATCCTTTCCTTACAGGCGACGCCATTTATAACAGCAAAACGGGTTGGTTTGTATATGGTTCGGTGTTAAAAGTTTTAGGCTATGCCCCAGTTGATGAAGTTGACGTAGGCGGTGGTTATTTTTATAAACTTTCAAAGCAATTTTCAGGAGCGGCCAGTTACACGCGGTTCATTTTCAACAAAAATGCCAACGTTATTAAGTCGGCTTCATCAAATGACATAAACTTAAAAAATGCTTATGACTGGAAGATCCTTAAAACCACGGTAATTCTTGATTATCTGTTTGGCAAATCAAACGACTTTTTTACTACCATAAGCAATTCAAAATATTTTGAAAGCAGCTTTAGCATATTTGATGATCAGGATTACCTATCGTTTAACCCATCATTTAATATGATATTGGGTACGCAAAACTTTGTACAGCGTTATGAGGTTGACCATCACTACCAGCACGTATTGCCACCCAGCATCATAGAACATATTGACCCAGCCGCTGCCCGCAGAAACCGGAGGTTCAATATACTCAATTACAGCTTTAAAGTTCCGGTGGCTTATAACAGGCCGCATTATACGCTGGAAGCCTCCTGGCGCTATTCTATGCCGGTTAACGTGGAGGGGACACTTGAAAACCGTCGCGAATCATTTTTTAACTTTACATTTTACTACCTCTTTTATTAAGCAAATGAATGTATTGATTATAGAAGATGAAAAAGCACTTGCACAGGAGCTGGAAATATTTTTAACCAATTACAATTATGTATGCGATGTGTGCTTTGACGGCACATCGGCATCAGAAAAAATAGCTATTAATCTGTATGATTTCATTTTAATAGATCTTGGCCTGCCTGATTATGATGGGCTCGACCTGCTGAAGGAAGTTAAAAAAATGGATTCGGATGCAGCATGCATTATATTAACCGCACGTACTGAAATTACTGACCGTATAAAAGGACTTGATCTTGGTGCGGATGATTATTTGCCCAAACCATTTTCGTTACTGGAACTGCAAAGCCGTATGCAGGCTATTATACGCCGTAAGTTTGGCGTAAAAAACAATATTATTGAACTGGGCGGCTTTGTAATTGATTTAACCAACCGTACCATTTCTTATTATAACAGTGTTGTAAATACCATCACCAAAAAAGAGTTTGACCTGATCGCTTACCTCATTTTGCATAAGAACAGGACTTTAACCCGCATGCAACTCAGTGAGCACATTTGGGGCAGTGTTGTAAACAATGATTACGACTCCAACTATATTGACGCACATATAAAAAATATACGTAAAAAACTGAACGCCTTTGCCCCGCCCGATTGGCTGGAAACTGTAAGGGGCCTTGGTTATAAAATAAAGATCAACGCTTAAGTATTGAGACTCAGAACAAAACTTACGCTTTTTAATGCCATATCAAAATTGGTAATCGTGATACTGTTTGTGTTGCTTGTACCCGTATTGATCAAGAACATCAGTAGCAATTACGTTGACAGCAAGCTGATTAAACAAAAAAACAAGCTGCTACAGATAGTAAAAAACCGTGGAATAGAAGCCTATATTGAAAATGGGGAAAGCTATGGCAGTTACCTGCCGCTTAAAGATGAGTATATAAGCTTGGATGAGGTTGCCCCAGATTACTTTTCAGACACTATTAAATTAGGTAAGCGTTTGTTTAGCGAAGGCGATACGCTCGAATACCGGATATTGAGTCATACGTTTAAGGTTAAAAATAAAAATTACCTGCTCGAGATAGGAAAGAGCGTGGATACGCTTGACGAAACCAGCACCCCGCTGCAAAATATCGCTTTCCAAGTGTTGCTGGGTATGATAATGCTCACCATCCTGGCCGATCAGTTTTACTCCAATTATGTGCTTAAACCATTGCGGCTTATTATAAGGACCAAACTTGTAGGGCAAAAATTTCCAAACTTTAACTCCTACCGAAAAGTGCGCACCACCACTACCGATTTTGAATACCTCGATATCAGTATTCACAAAATGATAGAAACCATTGCTGATAAATTCCACAAAGAACGAGAGTTCATATCAAACGCCTCGCATGAGTTGATGACCCCCATATCCATCCTTCAATCAAAAATTGAAAACATGTTTGAAGAGGAAGATATCAACGATGAGCTTAAGGTTCGGTTGCTTGAAATGCAGAAAATTTTGAACCGGCTAAAAAGCATCACCAAAACACTGTTGCTGATATCGCAAATTGAAAATGAACAATTTTTAAAGGAAGACAAGGTTTCTGTATCCGAACTGTTGCATGACGTATATGACGAGATTTCCATCCGCCTGCAGGAAAAAAACATCAGTTATGACATATCCATACCAAATAACTGGAATATGGTAAACATTAACAAATTTTTGCTCTTTAACTTATTTTTTAACCTGATCAACAACGCCATTAAATACAACCACGAGGGCGGGAACATCAGAGTAACGGGCACCGCCGTGCAAGATAACTTTATAATTAGCATTGTCGATGACGGTATAGGGATCGATGCTGATGCTATACCTTACATATTTAACCGTTTTAAAAAATTCAGGCAATCATTACAGCAGGATAGCTTTGGCCTGGGTCTGCCTATTGTAAAATCAATAGCCGAGTTTCATAATATCGATATTGAAGTAGTATCAGAAAAGGGTGCCGGCAGTACCTTTAAGCTTATTTTTCCAGCCACATTAATTGTAGTTAATTAAGCCGGCCGGGCTGACATTTTGTAGCGACAATTTTACATTGCTTGTACTAAAAATAAGGCATTTTGTAAAACAATACCCCAATTACTTCTTCCATTCTGAAAATTACTTTCCTTAACATTAAAAAAAAACACCAATAGTGAGCTATTCCATTCATTAAGGCATAACCGTTGTTTTTGGCATTTGCTTTGCAAACGATCTCATAAAACATATCATAATTAATATGAAAACTCTTAAAATTAAGGTAGCCACCCTAAGTTTAGCCTTAGCCACTTTAGGCATTTTAGGTACAAGCTGTAATTCACTAACCAAAACACAAAAAGGAGCTGCAATTGGCGCAGGTGCGGGCGGCACAGTAGGTGCCTTTATTGGCAAAGCTGCTGGTAATACCGCTTTGGGTGCAATAATAGGCGGTGCTGTAGGTGGCACTGCGGGTGCATTTATTGGCCGTAATATGGACAGACAAGCTGCTGAAATTAAACAAACAGTACCCGGTGCAACCGTAACCCGCGAAGGCGAAGGTATCCTGGTTAAATTTGACTCAGGTATATTATTTGATACCGATAAATCTGATCTTAAACCGGCTGCTCAGGCTAATTTGCAAAACCTGGCTGCTTCATTACAAAAAAACCAAAATACCAATATTTTAATTGTTGGACATACGGACGACACCGGGTCCGATTCGCATAACATGGATCTGTCTGTTAGAAGGGCCGAATCAGTAAAATCATACATTGTTGCCGATAATGTTGCCGCATCACGTTTAACAACCAGCGGTAAAGGCGAAGCCGAACCAATTGCAGACAATACAACCACTGCAGGACGTGCACAAAACCGCAGGGTTGAAATAGTAATTGTTGCTAATGATCAAATGAAACAGCAGGCTAAGCAATCTGCCCAATAAAAATATATAATAAAAAGATCAAAGTTAATTTAAAACCCAGCCGCGAGGGCCGGGTTTTTTTATTGCTTTTTTTGGGCACAGGTATCATTAATATCCAAAACAATTTGTAATCAATAAGTTAATAACTTATTTTTGTGATACAATGAAAAGATCAGGAGCACTATTATTAACCCTGCTGTACACAATTACTGTGCTGGGCTTTGCTCTTAATCTTCATTATTGCGGTACACAAATAGCATCTGTTAAAATTGATTCGCCACCCGTAAGTGGTAAAATGGCTCAAATCTGCGGCAAAATGAAATGCTGTAAGGATAAGCAAATACAGATCAAAGTAAAGGATGCTCATCAGGTAGAACCCATATCTATCTTATCAAAATTATTCGGTTTTGATATTCCGCGCCTGTCTTTTAGTGGATTCTTTGCCCCCCTGCAACAATCATCTGCGGATGTTTCTTTAGAGCGCGGACCGCCCGGAAAACCCTGGCAAAACATTGCCACGTTTATTAAAAATTGCATCTTTCGTATTTGATAGTCATTAATTGCATGTGTAATAGCCGGTAACTTACCGCAAGTTTATTTCCAACAATTAATTAAAATCAAATGAAAACGATAAAAATATTCATCTTCCTATTTCTTTTTACCATAACCGCGGCAAAGGCCCAGTTCACCAAAGCCGAACTGCAGGTTAGTGGTCTTACCTGCGCCCTTTGCGCAAAATCAACCGAAAAAGCGTTGCGTTCACTTCCTTTTGTAAGCGAAATTAAAACCGACCTGATGCATAATTTATACCTCATCACCTTTAAAAATGATGTACCCGTAAATTTTGAACAGATCAGCAAAAAAGTTCAGGGTTCAGGCTTCTCGGTAAACAGCCTTAAGGCCACCTTTAACTTTGATAACACTAAAATAGCCGACAACTACTTTAGCTACGGAGGCGACACTTACCGGTTATTGAACGCCACTGATAAAACACTGAGTGGCAGCGTAAGCTTCACCATAGTTGATAATGGCTTTGCCCCAAAATCGGTTTCAAAAAAATACCTGGGTCAGGTTACCGATACCACTCCGGCCAGCGGGCGTATTTATCATTTAGCTATATAGGTTTTCATAAAAATTATTTATCATGAAGATCATTTTATTGGCTATTTGCCTTATGGCTATGGTATGCCCCGCATTTTCGCAGGAGTTGTATGTAAATACAGAACCTGCCAGCAATATGGCCACCGGCTCGCTGGGTTTACGCATAGAAAATCAGGGATTTTTTAAGCCCGAGTATAAAAATCGCAGCACCCTTGAAGCCATGTATGGTGTTAACCGGCATTTAATGGTGCACGGCTCGCTATATATGTCCGATTATTACAGCAGTAACAAGCATTTTGAAGGCGGCAGTATATATGCCAAATACCGCTTTTTATCAATAGATACAGTACAAAAACACTTGCGCGGGGCTTTTTTTATAAAGGCATCAAGTATTAACAACCCATTACCCAACCAGGAAATAAGCCTTGAAGGCGATAATTCGGGTTTGCAAAGCGGCGTGGTATTCACCCAGCTTTTGCACAAACTGGCCATTTCAGGTTCGGTAAGCTATCTGCGTGCTTTTGATAATCGTGGTGGGTATAGCCTGCCCGCGTCACAAGCCCGTAATGCAGCAGCATATACATTATCAGCAGGCTACCTGTTGTTCCCAAGGAGCTATCGCGATTACAAGCAGGTTAATGTCAACCTGTATGCCGAGTTGCTGGGTAAAACTAATCCGGGTCATGGGCAAAGCTATTTGGATGCGGCACCGGCAGTACAATTCATTTTTAACAGCGTTTGCCGGCTCGATCTCTCATACCGTACCCCGCTTTATAATGACATGGTTCGTAACACCAAAAACATGTACCTGATACGGTTGGAATATAATTTCTTCAATTTGTAATATGTTAAACTTGCCCGATCTGACCTCGTCCGTAAAGGGGGTTCTGGAAACAAAATTGTCATGCTGAACGGGGTGAGGCATCTGTACTGCGGTTGCATAGTCCGCTAACAGATCCTTCATTCCCCAGGATTGACAAATGTAATATTAGAACATGCCTAACTACCTCTTTACGGCGAAGCTGTAGAGAGGTACGTCGAGCGAAGCGACGACAGGGTGAGTCTTCCCATAACAAAAAGCCCTGTTCTGCAAATGCAGAACAGGGCTTTTATATACATACAATTTGTGTTACAAGCTTATTTAAGTGTAAAGCCTGTTTTACCCATGGTACCACCATCGGCATAAAGCAATACCGTATAAGTTCCTTTCTGGAACGGAAGATTCGGATTTAC
Organism: Mucilaginibacter sabulilitoris; assembly: GCF_034262375.1. NCBI lineage: Bacteria > Pseudomonadati > Bacteroidota > Sphingobacteriia > Sphingobacteriales > Sphingobacteriaceae > Mucilaginibacter > Mucilaginibacter sabulilitoris. The sequence continues at coordinate 794,110 of NZ_CP139558.1, read as the reverse complement.
CCAATCAATAGTGTATTGGCTGCCGTCATCTTTAAAATCAATTGATGTTTTATAGGTGTACTGCAAATCCTGGTTATCGGCATTAAAAGTTCCGCCGTCAACAGCAGTTATCAGGTTACCGGTTGGATCAATAATGCGTACATAAACATCATGCATGCTCTTTTCAGCTATGCTATTGCTGGCAACTGTAAAATTGATCTTTATTTTTTTTGCCGGATTAGCTCGGGTAACGTCAACTTCTTTACCGCTGCCTTTAATTTTATAGGCTACTACATTTGCCGTGGCCAGCTTGAGCGCCTGCGCCACCTTTACCTTAGCGCCAAGATCTTCGTTTTGCTTGGCAAGCGTATCAGCCTTTTTGGCTACCGTAGCCAGGTTAGTTTTTAAGGTATCCCGCTCTGTTGTAAGTGATTGATTTTGCTTTTTCAGCTCTTCAAGATCGGCGGTATATTTGGTAACAAAATACCTCAGTTGTTTTACATCTTCCTGAGCTTTTACAAGCTCGGCTTTAGTTAGTTTTCCTTTGGCCAGTTGAGATCTTAATACTTTGATCTTTGCTGTCAACGAATCATTCTTAGCCTGCATTGCCGCCGATAATTTAGCTTTCCCAGCATTCACCTGTTCAATTTGTGATTCCAGGCTGTCAAGCTCGGTTTGCAAGCGTGTTTGCTCATCATGCTGGTACACAATTTTAGTATCTGATTTGTTTTTTTGTAAATACAAATACACATCGGTACCTAATAATGCCAGTACCACCACAATGAGGAAATAAATAACGTTCGAGTTTTTCTTAGATGGTTGACCGGATTGATTTTCCATAGCAATTAAATGTTTAATGTTTTAATACAGTTAAAAAGCAAAGCTGTTTTAAAAAAATGCAGCTATTTAACTATTGTTTTTAATTTACCGGCATGTACATATTAAATGCCATATTCATTTAGCCGTATTTTACCTGTAACGGCACTTTAGGTTCAACGATATTGAACGTTAAAACACTAAAATTATGATTTAAAATGGAATTATAGGTTTACAATTTATGTTAGGCAATAGTTAAAAATAAGCACAATATGCCAAAATCACAATAAACCTGCAAATTTTATAGTACATAATAAAATTGCTACGTTTTGAGTTTTATATCTTTGCAGCTTTTAATTAATTCCTGTTAATGCATATATTACGCCATTTTATACTTCTGATTATCCCCCTGCTTACCATTGTAACTGCAAACGCCCAACCGGCTGAACCCGTTACTGAACCTGCTCCGCTTAAATTCGAGCCTAAACGCGATTTTCGGGGTGTATGGATAGCAACAGTAGTAAACATCGACTGGCCAACCAGCACCAAACTTACAACCGACAGGCAAAAACAGGAATTGCTTGATATATTAAACTCTCACCAGGAAACAGGCATAAATGCCGTAATGCTACAGGTAAGGCCCGCTGCCGACGCATTTTATGCTAAAAGCCGTGAGCCGTGGTCGAAATATTTAACCGGAAAACAGGGACAAGCGCCAAGTCCGGCTTATGACCCGTTAGAGTTTGCCATCACCGAAGCGCACAAGCGCGGGATGGAGCTGCATGCCTGGTTTAATCCTTACCGCGCAACTTTCGATGGTAATTTTGGTTCGCTTAGCCCACAGCATATCACTAAAATAAAGCCTGAGTGGTTTTTTACTTATGGCGGCATTAAAACCTTTAACCCGGGCCTGCCCGAAGTGCGCGATTATATTGTGCAGGTTATATTGGACGTTGTTGATAATTACGACATAGATGGCGTACATATGGATGATTATTTTTATCCGTACCCCATTGCCGGGCAAAAAATAAACGATGAAGAAACATTTAAAAAATACGGCGAAGGTTATGACGATATAAAAGACTGGCGCAGGCATAACGTTGATGTGCTGATAAAAATGATTGGCGACAGCGTACATGCCCACAACCCCGATATTAAGTTTGGCGTTAGTCCGTTTGGAATATGGGCCAATAAATATCAAAATGACGAAGGCTCTGAAACCAGTGGCGGTTCATCTTATTACGAAAACTACGCGGATACGCGCAAATGGATAAAAGAAGGCTGGATAGATTATATAAATCCACAGCTTTACTGGCAAATAGGTAACCGCTCGGCCGATTTTGAAAAATTGCTTAGCTGGTGGAGCGACAATACTTATGGCCGGCATCTATACATCGGGCAGGCGGCCTACCGTATTAATGAGCGTAAAATACCGGCTTTTAAAAACCCCGCGCAACTTCCCGACCAGATAAAATTAATGCGCGATAACCCAAGGGTACAGGGCAGCGTTTATTTTAGCTCCAACTCGCTTACCAATAACCTGCTTGGCTTTACCGATTCGCTGCGCGAAAACTATTACCGTTACCCGGCTCTACCGCCACCCATGCTCTGGCTCGATTCTATTGCACCTAATGTACCGCGCGATTTAACTGCCAAAGCCGTGCTTAACCATGTACAGTTAAAATGGACCGTACCTACCCTGGCCAAGGACGAGCAACCCGTGTATGGCTATGTCATATACCGGTTTGATGATGGGGATAAAATAAATATAGATAACCCTAAAAATATCCTCCGTATCCAGTATAATACCAACTTAGCCTATGAGGACAGTACCGTACAAAGGGGCAAAACCTATTTATACATCATAACCGCGATAGACAGGTTAAAGAACGAGAGCGACCGATCTCCAGCCATTGCAGTTAAGGTACCCTGACCCTTTTTGGTCTATCACTCCTAAAGCGCAATGAGCTGTTTTTCTTTGAGGCGGTTTAGATAGATATCAATCTCTGAGTCACCCATGCCGTATATTTTTTCCGATTCCCAAAAAATGATGAATATGGCCTCGCGGGTTTTGGCGCCGCTGTTATAAATTTCGAGCAATCTTTGTTCAATATAATTTAAACCGGCTGCATTCACCGAAAGGCGTTTCAGGTGTGCCTTTAAGGCTGGTTTTAGCAGCGGTATACCGCCCCAAAAGTTATTTTCATTAAGCCACTTCTCCAATGCCGCCGCATCGCCATTTACATATAGGCTCCAGGCTTCGGCAGCCACAGCAAATTCCCATTGGTTAAGCTGTTCGCGGCCATCATATAACTCTTCAAACTGGTCGCCGCTTAATTCGCCCAAACCTTTGGCATAGTTAAACTGCACACAATCGGCAAGGCAAATGAGGTAAATGGAGGGCGCAGACATATCAATATTCTGACTGAGCATTTTAAGCACACCCAGCAAATTTACCTGGCAATGCAAATCAAACTCGAACCACAGGTTTATTTCTGTATAAGCGCTGTTGAGTTTACCCAGTTCATCAATTACTTTATGCTGATAAACCTCAGGATCCTCATTAAATGTTTGGGTGATCCACTTGGAACGAGCGCTCCAAAAACTGCCCGATAATATATTTTCCTGAAGCGGCCCTTCAGAAAGCACTTCTCGCCACACCATCACATCGCCATCTAAACCGGTTTGGTTAAAGCCATATAACGCGGAATCGCCATTAAGGATATGCAATATTTTACTCATAGGATTAATGTAATTATTAACAAAACAACGGGTTTATTTGCCGACTGAGGAATAAATTTAACAAAAAGCACGCTTTTTTACCTCAACATTGATTTACCTCACTAAATGTCTCGTTTTTTAAACGGTATCTGCTAATTAAGGGGTGTTCGTTTTTTTGAAGTGCGAACACCTGCGAACAGTCGCGAACGCCACCGAACAGGTGCGAGCACGATAAGTACCAGGCAAACGCTATTTAGTTTTCAATAAGGTATCGCTCCTGAATTTCGGTATATTATTCTTAATGTATATCCGGATATCGTAATCGGTCATTTTTTTAATTTGGTCGATGGTTGGCCGGTACCTATCCATAAAACTGAGCAGCGAATCGTCTTTAAGGCCTGAAATTTCTGTTACCAGTCGCTCGCTAAACCGGCTATCGATGTACCTGTTATTTTCATCCCTTACAAGTACCTTTTTAAATTTATATTCTTTGCTGTGTTTATAGGTAATAGCCCTGATGAGTTGCGACGGCGCTACAGTTACCCCGAACACAGGCAAAGGACCGGGCGAATGGGATACCACCAAAATATCTTTAAGTTTTGGCGCTGAAGTGTTAAACTCCTTAGCAAACATTGCGCGATTATTCAGCGAATCTTTCACCCTGTCTCTTTTGGCGGTTACATGAACCACGTCGAGTTCAATAACAGCTTCCTCTAATCTTATAAGTATATTTTTATTTGCCGATGCATCAACAGGCTGCATATAGGGTTTATACCCCTGCATTTTTACGCGGATGGTATCTATAGGGCTATTAGCTTTAATTGCAAACTCACCCTGCAAACCGCTGATGGTTCCTGCTTTGGCAGATGTAACCCAGGCTCCGCTGATGCGCTGCCCTGTTCTTCCATCGGTAAGTATGCCATTTATAGTTTGTCCGTATGCATTTATGCAGCTATAAATCATAAGCAGGGGAAGCAGGCAACGCATACGTCAGGACGTTTTGATAATCAAACTATTACAAACATAACCACGACCCAGGGTTTGTTAAATTGGTTTAACGTTTTTTAACTAATGAAAGTGATTTTTCATGATGTATAAGATTTTTCCCTGTATCTCGTCGAGATGACATTTTTATGAATGGCAGGCACGCAATCGAAGCGCGGGCGGGGTGGTCTTCGGCAAGTGACTACTCTGTAATGTTCGCTGTTGCTTCGTTCCTCGCAATGACATGCGGGAGACTGTGCGGAGAGTTCTACCCGATGGGTTTTGAAGTGGAAAAACCTAACGTGTTCACATCCATACGAGCCTCAGCAATGATGCTTGAGATAAAAAGCAAAAAAAGGCCCCGCATTACAACGGGACCTAACACACTAACTATTTATAACTGAAAAAGCCAGAATGAAAAACTTGCCTGCACATCAGGAACACCCCATGGAGTTGCCGCAGTTAAGGCATTTATAACAGGTACCCGACCGTACCGTGGTGTGCCCGCACACATTGCAGCTCGGGGCGTCACTTTGTACACCCATACTCACATCAAACGCAATACCTTGTTTTTTGCCGTTGTTACTATCCGCAGTTAACGGTTTGGTAACCGGTTCATACACGTTGCTTTCATCGGTATTAAAATCTTCATCGCTCATTTGAGGGTTACCCAGAGGAGCATTGTTTTCGGTGAGCACGTGCACCAGGTCGGTACGGTTCTGGTACTCGTAGCCCAGCATTCTGAAAATATAATCGATAATACTGGTGGCGCTTTTAATATTGGCATGGCCAGATACCATACCGGCAGGTTCAAAGCGGGTAAAGGTGAATTTCTCTACATATTCTTCCAGCGGTACACCATACTGTAAACCAACCGAAACAGCTATGGCAAAACAGTTCATCAGCGAGCGGAAGGTGGCTCCCTCTTTGTGCATATCCACAAATATTTCGCCCAACGTGCCATCCTCATACTCCCCTGTGCGAACGAATACGTTTTGCCCGTCGATAGTGGCTTTTTGGGTAAACCCGCGACGCTTAAAGGGCAGGCTCTTTTTTTGCACCACGCGCGACAGCTGGCGCATAAAGTTGGTATCCTTTGATTTTTCCATGATGGCCATGGCCGCATCAATTACCTGTTCAGAAGTCAGGTCGCTTAATTTTACGTTCGCGGCTTCGCCCAGTACCTCTTCCACGGTATCCAGCTTTTCGTCAGCCTCTTCCTTAGCGTCAGACTTGGTAGAAAGCGGCTGCGACAGTTTACAACCATCGCGGTAAAGCGCGTTGGCCTTTAAGCCAAGCTCCCATGATAACTGATAACAATCTTTAATTTCATCAACATTAGCCTCGTTTGGCAGGTTAATGGTTTTTGATATGGCGCCCGAAAGAAAAGGCTGAGCCGCGGCCATCATTTTAATATGGCCATGCGCGTGTATGTAACGCTCACCTTTGGCGCCGCATTTATTAGCACAATCAAATATAGGGTAATGGGTCTCCTTTAAATAAGGTGCACCTTCAATGGTCATGGTACCACATATATATTCGTTGGCTTCGGCAATTTGTTTTTTGCTGAAACCGAGGGCACGCAGCACATTAAAATCGGGTGCATTGTATTGCTCGGCAGTTACACCTAAACGTTTCAGGCACTCCTCACCCAGTGACCAAATATTAAACGCGAAACTAATCTCAAAGGCCGATACCAATCCCTTGTCGAGCTTTTCCAGTTCGTCATCGGTAAAGCCTTTCGCTTTCAGCGTGTCAACATTAATATGCGGAGCGCCCTTCAAACTGGCAGCGCCTTTGGCGTAATTTACAATAGCGGTAACCTCATGCTCGCGATAGCCAAGGTTGCGCAATGCTTCAGGCACAGCCTGGTTAATGATCTTGAAATAACCACCTCCCGATAGCTTTTTGAATTTAACCAAGGCAAAATCGGGCTCAATGCCTGTGGTATCGCAATCCATCACCAGCCCGATGGTGCCGGTTGGCGCAATAACAGTAGTTTGGGCATTACGATAACCATATTTTTCGCCCATTTCTACAGCCTTATCCCAGGCATTGCAGGCAGCCGAAAGCAGGTAATCCGGACAATATTGCTGATCGATACCAGGAGGCGCTATCTCCAGGTTTTCGTAGTTTTCGGTAGAGTTATAAGCGGCATAACGATGGTTACGCATTACCCGCAGCATGTGCTGCTTGTTATCATTGTACTTGCTGAAAGGCCCCAGCTCACGGGCCATTTCTGCCGAGGTGGCATACGCAGTACCGGTCATGATAGCGGTGATGGCGCCGCCCGTGGCGCGGGCTTTGTCGCTGTCATAAGGAATGCCGTTCACCATCAGGGCAGAGCCCAAATTGGCGTACCCTAAACCCAGCGTACGGTAATCATAAGAAAGCTGTGCCACTTCTTTGGATGGGAACTGCGCCATCAGTACAGATATTTCAAGCACTATAGTCCACATGCGGCAAGCATGCTCAAAGCCTTTAACATCAAATACCCGGGTTTGCGGATTAAAGAAATGCGCCAGGTTAATAGAAGCCAGGTTGCAGGCTGTATTATCCAGGAACATATACTCCGAACATGGGTTGGAGGCATTGATACGACCACCTTCGGGGCAGGTATGCCATTCGTTAATGGTAGTATCAAACTGAACACCGGGGTCAGCACAGGCCCAGGCCGCGAAAGCGATATCGTCCCACAGCTTTTGTGCAGGTATGGTTTTAGTCACCTTACCGCTGATGCGGCTGGTAAGCTCCCAGGGTCGGCCAGCTTTTAAGGCATGGAAAAAGTTGTTGGGAACGCGCACCGAGTTATTAGAGTTTTGGCCAGATACTGTGCGGTATGCCTCGCCTTCATAATCTGACGAATAGCCTGCGGCTATGAGCGCGGCCACTTTCTTTTCTTCTTCCACCTTCCAGTTCACAAAACCTTCTATTTCGGGATGGTCGAGATCAAGGCAAACCATTTTAGCCGCCCTGCGGGTAGTACCGCCAGATTTGATGGCCCCGGCCGCGCGGTCGCCAATTTTCAGGAACGACATCAGGCCCGATGAATAACCGCCACCGGCCAGTTTTTCCGTTTCACCACGGATCTTAGAGAAATTAGTGCCTACCCCCGAACCATATTTAAATATACGGGCTTCGCGCACCCAAAGATCCATAATACCTCCCTCGTTCACCAGGTCGTCATCAACCGAAAGGATAAAGCAGGCATGGGGCTGCGGGCGTTCATAAGCCGAGGTTGATTTACTTAACACTTCGGTCACCGGGTCAACAAAGTAATGGCCCTGCGGCTTGCCGGTAATACCATAAGAAGTATGCAGCCCTGTATTGAACCATTGCGGCGAGTTTGGCGCTGCCAGCTGCCCAACAATGGTATAAACTATTTCGTCGTAAAATATATCGGCATCTTTATCGGTAGCAAAGTATCCGTAACGCATGCCCCAGTCTTTCCAGCAGTTGGCCATACGATGGGCAACCTGTTTAATACTTTTTTCAGAACCGATTGTACCATCTGGCTGCGGAACACCAGCCTTGCGGAAATACTTTTGCGCCAGAATATCGGTAGCTACCTGGCTCCATGCCGCCGGTACTTCCACATCGTTCATTTCAAACACCGCATCACCCGATGGGTTGCGGATTACCGACGATCGCTTCTCATACTTAAACAGATCAAACACATTAATACCCTCCTTACTAAAATAGCGGGTTGTTTTAAGCCCTTTCGCCCCGCTGACGCCAGGCGTTTTTGAAGTCATGTTTCTGGCCATAGTATAATAGTTATGTTGATGTATAAGTACTGTTTAAAAACACGAAGGGTGTTTTACTCAAAGCTATTATTATGACTATTATCTTTTATTTCGGAGTTTTCCACATGTGTCAGTTAACAAGCCCCTGCATTACATATTAATTTTTAATAAATTAATATTCAATTAGTTAACTTGTTAATAATTAAAAAATGCAGGTTTTTTTAAGGAATATAAAACTGCTTTTCGAATTTAAAAGGGATTGCTGGGAATAACTGTATTATAGTTCATTTATCAGAACGAATAAAACCATGTCATTGCAATTACATGGCGTAATGCTTTCATGCTTTTTTTACAAATACAATGTACTAAGTGATGCCGTATTGAATTACTTCTTGGAATGAGGTTATTAACAAAAAAGGCTCACCGTTACCGGCGAGCCTTTTTCCATTAAAAGTATATTTAAAATAAGGTTAGTCAATAATGCTTACTCTAAGCATATTGGTTTTGCCTTGTTTAATAATAGGTACAGCGGCAGTGTTGATCACTACGTCGCCAACTTTTATCAGATCTTCATTTTTCAGGATGTTGTTTACATCACTGATGGTTTGATCAGTGCTTTCCAGTTGGTCATAATAAAAGGCACGTACGCCCCAAACCAAACTCAAAGCATTTAACAGCTGTTTGTTCGACGTAAATATATAGGTACTTGCCTGTGGCCTGTGGCTTGATATCTGGAAAGCGGTATAACCCGATGTAGTCATGGATACAATACCAACCGCGTTGGTGTGCTGGGCCAGGTGAACAGCCGACTCACAAACCGCGTTGCTCAGATAATCTGGCGATGACGGATCGGTACCAACCACTTTAGCTGTATTAAAGCTGTAACCAAACTCCTCAACATTACGCACAATTTTTGCCATGGTTTCAATAACAATAACCGGGAACTCACCAACTGATGTTTCGCCGCTCAGCATCACCGCGTCGGCGCCGTCCAATACAGAGTTGGCTACGTCATTAACCTCTGCACGTGTTGGGCGCGGAGTAGTGATCATTGATTCCAGCATCTGGGTAGCCACAATTACCGGTTTTGAAGCCGCACGGCATTTGCTCGCGATCATTTTTTGCAGTAATGGCACTTCTTCCAAAGGCATTTCAACACCAAGGTCGCCACGGGCTACCATCACACCATCTGTAGCGGCAATAATTTCGTCGATATTATCGATGGCTTCCGGTTTTTCTACTTTAGCAATAACCTTTGCCGCTTTACCGCTCTGTGCAATAATGTGTTTCAGCTCGGTAATATCCTGTCCGGTACGCACAAATGACAAACCAATCCACTCTACATCATATTTTAAAGCGAATTGAAGGTTTATCAGGTCCTCTTCGGTTAAGCTTGGGATAGACACTTTGGTGTTTGGCAGGTTAACCCCTTTACGTGAGGTTAAAATACCACCATGCACAACCTCGCATATTACAGTATCTTTTTTGTTGGTTTCAATTACCCTTAACTGTAATTTACCATCGTCAAGCAAAATAATTTCATTAGCCTGAACATCCTGCGGAAAGGTGTCATAAGTAATGTATATCTGTTCGTCATTACCAATACACTCCTGGGTAGTAATTTTTATATGTGTTCCGTTAACCAAATGGATACCGCCATCTTTTACCAAACCAATACGAATTTTAGGGCCCTGCAAATCGGCAAGGATACCAACATTGGTTTTGTATTGTTCGTTAATTTCGCGAATGGTATCAATTACGGCTTTATGATCCTCCGGTCTTCCGTGCGAAAAATTAAGGCGGCAAACATTAACACCGGCTTTTATCATGGCTAATAAAACATCTTTTTTAGCTGATGCCGGGCCCATGGTGGCAACAATTTTGGTACGATTATAATATAGTTTCATATTGTTCGGGTTAAACTGGCTTATATTTATAATAGTGTAAAACCAACACTCTTTTTAAAATTTGCGCTAAAATAACAGATTTTCACGTGATTTTATTTTTTTCGGATCAATCTTTACGGCGGCCACAATTTCGGGTATCTTATTAATGGCCGATATCATGTTTTCAAGGTCGTCGTCATCAATGTAATTTCTGATCATTAAAAAGTAGTCGGCACTCTTAATTTCGGGCACTAAATAACCATCAGAGCCCTTATTACCAATAAAATAGAAGTCGGTTTCGGTTGTTTCCCACTGGTAATGGAACAAAGAAAACAGAACAGGCTCGGCACCCTGATAAATATCAACCGCCAGATCATTTGTTCTGGTAAAATTAAAATTTAAAGATTTGTTAATAAGGTAACAAACGCGGTAGTCCTTTAATGATGTGGTTATGGCAATAAGCACAAAATCAAAATCGATCTCAAACTTTAAAAATTTCCTGTTCAAAATCATTACTTTTACAAACGTCAAAATTACTAATCCAAACTGTTTGAATAAAATTTTGTTAACGAAATATATTGTAAAAGTTTTAGATTTGATAATTGACAGAATTTATTTTTCTTTGCACTGAATTTTTATTAATCATTAAACTATAAAGACTATGTCTGATATCGCTTCAAGAGTAAAAGCTATTATCGTAGAAAAACTGGGTGTTGACGAAAGTGAAGTTACGCCAGAAGCGAGTTTCACCAATGATCTTGGTGCCGACTCGTTAGACACCGTGGAATTAATCATGGAGTTTGAAAAAGAATTTAACGTGGCTATTCCTGACGATCAGGCTGAAACTATCGGTACTGTAGGTCAGGCTGTTGCTTACCTTGAAAAAAACGTTAAATAAGACTCCCTAACTGGATTAAATGGAGTTTAAAAGAGTTGTAGTAACCGGGCTTGGAGCACTTACTCCAATTGGCAATACAGTTTCAGAGTACTGGAACGGGTTGATCAATGGGGTAAGTGGCGCTGCCTTAATTAAAAGTTTTGATACCGAAAAGTTCAAAACGAAATTCGCATGCGAAGTAAAGAACTTTGATGCGGATGGTTTTTTGGGCCGTAAAGACGCCCGTAAATTAGATCCTTTTGTTCAATACGCCCTTTTCTCAACCGAAGAAGCTGTAAAAGATGCAGGATTAGACTTTACCAAACTGGATACCAGCCGCATAGGAGTTATCTGGGGATCTGGTATTGGTGGGTTAAAAACATTTTTAGACGAGGTTGTAAACTTTGCCAAAGGCGATGGTTCACCACGTTTTAACCCATTCTTTATCCCTAAAATGATAGCCGATATTGCCCCTGGCCATATCTCCATCAAATACGGGTTACGCGGACCAAATTTTTCAACTGTGTCTGCCTGTGCTTCATCAAACAATTCCCTTATCGATTCATTTAACTATATCCGTCTGGGTAAAGCTAATATGTTTATAAGCGGTGGTTCTGAAGCTATTATCAACGAAGCTGGCATTGGCGGCTTTAATGCTATGCATGCACTGTCAACCCGTAATGATGATCCGGCAACGGCATCACGTCCATTTGATCTGGACAGGGACGGTTTCGTGGCCGGCGAAGGTGCAGGTACTATAATTTTAGAGGAGCTGGAGCATGCAAAGGCCCGCGGCGCTAAAATTTATGCCGAAATGATGGGCGGCGGCATGAGCGCTGATGCTTACCACATGACAGCACCACACCCTGATGGGCTTGGCGCGGCATTGGTTATGAAATCGGCACTTGAAGATGCTAATCTTACTGCTGCCGACATTGATTATGTAAATGTTCACGGAACATCAACTCCAATTGGTGATCCGCAGGAAATAAAAGCTATACATGATGTTTTTGGCGAAGATATTTATCGTATAAATATCAGCTCAACCAAATCAATGACCGGCCACCTATTAGGTGCAGCGGGCGCGGTTGAAGCAATTGCATCTATACTGGCTTTAAAACATGGTATTATCCCACCAACCATTAACCATTTTACCGACGACCCTGCTTTTGACCCTAAAATAAACTTTACTTTCAATACAGCTCAAAAAAGAGATGTAAAGATTGTTCAAAGTAATGGCTTTGGTTTTGGTGGTCATAACGCTTCTGTAATATTTAAAAAGTACGAAGATTAATTTTGGTTGTGGATGCCTATAAGTCAGTTTTACAAGCTATATATATCACCCAATAGAAAGTACGTTAAGATTTTAAAGAATTTGCTCGGTTTTGTGCCGGGCAATTTGTCTTTATACCGTTTGGCATTCAGGCATAAATCGGTTGCCCAAAACGTTAAGAAAGGCGTAAAGAACAGCAACGAACGTTTGGAATTTTTGGGTGATGCGGTATTGGGCAGTGTTGTGGCCGAAGTGCTTTTTAAGTTATACCCTTATGAAGATGAGGGCTTTTTAACCGAACTACGCTCAAAAATTGTAAGCCGGGTAAATCTTAACGCCCTTGGTCGTAAGCTTGGGTTTGATAAACTGATTGAGTATGATAGCCGCATGCTCAATTCAAGCAGGCAGGGCTCTTTGCTTGGCGATGCTTTTGAGGCTTTAATAGGTGCTGTTTATTTAGACAAGGGATATGATTTTACCAAAAACTTCTTGATAAACCACATCATTAAGTCCCATATTGATATCCATAAGCTGGAGCAAACCGAAACCAATTTCAAGAGTAAATTGATTGAGCATTGTCAGCGTCATGGCCGCGATATTATTTTTGAACTGGTAACCAACCAGGATGGCGAAAGCAGCAAACTGTTTACCATACAAGCCAGCATTGATGGCGACGTCATGGGCGAAGGTAAGGAGTTCAGTAAAAAGAATGCCGAAAAACTGGCTGCCGAAAAAGCCTGCGAAGCGCTGGGTATTTAAGGCTTTTCTTTTTTCAGGGTTTCTCCCGGTTCCGACAGTCTCAGCGAGGTATCCTTTTTCTTTAAAAACGACGGAGCATTAATTCCTTCCAACGCATCCTTATCATTACTGTTTTTATAAAAGTCGTATGACTTTTGCATGTGTTTGATCAGGTCATAATCGGTCCACTGTTTCAAATCTTCGTATGAGGGTGTGTAGTAATTCATAAACTTACGGGCTGCACTATCCGTAGGCAGCTTGGTGTATTCCCTTACAAAACTAACATTGTACCGCCTGTTAATTTCGGCCTGTTCTGCCTCTCCTCTGGCAAAATTGGCAAAGCGGCGTGCCCTGCCAGGCGTTTTGCCAAAAAGCTCATATAAACCCGTAAGCGGATTCGCCAGAAACGATAATACCGGCGGCTTGCCAGCATAAAATGTACCCTGTTTACGGTAATCACCCATAATTTCGTTGAGTTCCTGCTTTTTGGTTTGCCCTAAAACCTGCACTTCATTAAGCTTTATAACTGGCTGCATATAAACCGGCATATCGCTGTTATTGAGCACAACTATTTTTTGAGGGGTAAATTCCTCTTTTGTAAAGAGCAGTGTATCGCCAGCCGAAGCTTTTACGGTAAACCAGCCAAGATCGTCGCTGATCATGAAGTTGTTTGTTTTTAAATTTTTGATCAATACCTGGCCTACACGCTCGGGTGAGCTCTTCTTGGAGATAACACCTTTAAGGGTAAATTCCTGTGCCGATGCGTTTAAAACAAAACAAAAGCAGATAATCAGAAGCAGGTAAAAGCGATAATGCATTAATACGTATATGAACGTAAAGATACCAACTGTATTTTACACCAAATGTAAAAAAGTGTTAAACTGAGCATGCCGGAAAAGCGCGGAGCTGTCTGGTATACAACATATCCAGAACAGTTATGATCCTGATATTTCGAATTTCGGCAACTCAACTTCCCCAATTTTACTCTTTTTAGCTTTCGGCCTCCCCCAACTTTCCGCGTTTCCCACTTTACGACTAAAAACATATCTTTGCACATGATAAAATCCATGACAGGGTATGGAATTGCCAGTTTTGATTCAGGTAATACAAAATATACCGTTGAGATCAAATCCCTGAACAGTAAATTCCTCGAACTATCACTTCGCCTGCCCAAAATATTTTCTGAAAAAGAATTTCAGCTGCGCAATGATTGCAGCAAGCAGATTGAGCGTGGTAAAGTTAATTTATCTATCAACGTAGAACAGGTGAATGCCGCAGTAAAAGCCGCCGGCATTGATAAGGTTTTGCTAAAACAATATTACCAGCAGCTTAAGGATGTAAGCGAAGAGCTAAACGAGCCTGCGGCAAACCTGCTGGAACTTGCACTAGGTTTACCCGAAGTGGTTAAATATGACGATGAAACCCTGTCTGAAGATGAGTGGAAACTCGTTGAAAAAACATTTCAGCAGGCATTGGCTGCATTTCAGCAGTTTAGGGCCGATGAAGGCAATGTATTGGAGAACGACCTGAAATACCGTATAGGCATCATCCTAAAAAACCTCGAACTGGTTGAGGTTGAAGACCCTAAACGTATACCGCTGATACGCGAAAGGCTTAATACTTTTTTAAACGAAGCTGCCAGCCGCGAGGCTATTGATCAGAACCGTTTTGAGCAGGAGCTGATTTACTACATAGACAAGCTTGATATTACCGAAGAAAAAATACGGCTTAAAACACATTGCGAATATTTTATTGAAACCTTGAAAAATGCTGATGCGAACGGCAAGAAACTTGGTTTTATATCACAGGAAATAGGCCGTGAGATAAATACCCTGGGCTCAAAAGCCAATGATGCCAATATCCAGAAACTGGTTGTAGGCATGAAAGAAGAGCTTGAAAAAATTAAAGAACAACTGTTAAACGTATTATAGTTTACTGGTTCATTGGCTCAATAGTTCATTGGTTTTCATGCTGATGAGAGCTGTACCAATGAACTAATAAGCAAATGAACTAATGAACCCAATGACCCCAGAAGGTAAACTCATTATATTTTCGGCCCCCTCCGGCGCCGGTAAAACTACCATAGTACACCACCTGCTTAGCAAAATGCCTGAGCTGGAGTTTTCTATTTCAGCCACCACACGCGAGCGTCGGGGAGAGGAGGTACATGAAAAAGACTATTATTTTATAAGTAAAGAGGAGTTTTTGCACCGCATTGCAAAAAAGCAGTTTGTTGAGTTTGAGGAGGTTTACACTGGTACCTTTTATGGTACGCTTCGCACCGAAATTGAACGTATTTGGGAAAAGGGTAAAACCGTGATATTTGATATAGACGTAGAAGGCGGCATGCACCTTAAACGTAAATATGACGGCCAGGCCCTGGCTATATTTGTACAGCCCCCATCATTAGAAGTATTGATTGAACGTCTTACCGGCAGAGGTACTGATAGCCCCGAAAAACTGCAGGAACGCTTTATAAAAGCCGAAAAAGAACTAAAATACGCCCCGCAGTTTGATATTATCCTTAAAAATTACGATCTTCAAACGGCTTGCAAAGAAGCCGAAAAACTGGTAAAAGATTTTATTAGCCCCCCAGCCCCCTAAAGGGGGAGTTTTGAATAACTCATTCAGAACAGGGGCCCTACAAAAAACACTTTAATTACTTCCCCCTTCAGGGGGTCAAGGGGCACAATATGAAAATAGGCTTACTGTTTGGGTCATTTAATCCCATACATATAGGGCATCTTATTATTGCTAATTACATGGCCAACCATACAACACTTGATAAGGTTTGGCTGGTGGTGTCGCCGCAAAATCCGCTTAAAAAATATGGCGACCTGATCAATACTTATGATCGCCTCGAAATGGCTAAGCTGGCTACAGACAACGCCACTAATATTGCCGTAAGCGATGTGGAGTTGAGGTTGCCGCAACCTTCATACACTATTGATACGCTTACCCATCTCAAAGAGAAATATCCCGAGCATGAATTTGCCCTTATCATGGGGTCTGACAATCTGGGCACATTGCATAAGTGGAAAAACTACAAGCTGATATTACGCGACTACAAAATATTTGTTTACCCGCGCCCCGGATATGAAAACGCCGAACTGGCCGATCATCCATCAGTTACCATCACCATGACCCCGCAGATGGAATTATCGGCCACATTTATCCGTAAATCCATCGCCGAAAAAAAGAATGTACAATATTTTGTACCCGACGCGGTATTGAATTTTATTGAAAACAAGAGCTTGTACAGATAGGTTAAAGGTTTTACGGTTATCGATCAGTCGGATTAACCTTCTCTTTCGCTTTTTACCCTCCTGACTATCTTTCCTCCTACCTTTCACATCTTGCCTCCCTTTTTACCTTTCGCCTTTACCATTTCACCTCTTAAATACTTTACCTTTCGCCTCCTTAAGCTATCTTTGCTTCTGTGAGCGAAAAAATCATACTTAAACTGCAGCTGCCTACCGACCCGCTTTGGGTTAAAAATGTTGTGGAAAGCAATATTGAGGAGCTTTTGACCGATCATGCTTTTTGCGAGCAAAAGGCAGCAAGCAATGCTATTACCCTTATTGTGCAAAACCCCAACCTGTCAGACCTGGTGCAGGAAATGGCGCTGTTGGTTCAGGAAGAGATGGACCATTTTAAACGTGTGCATGACATTATTATAGCACGCGGCTTTGTGCTGGGTCGCGAGCGTAAGGACAATTACGTGAATGAGCTTCGCAAATTTATTATTATAGGAGGCGGCCGCGAAGCCCAGCTGATTGACCGTTTACTGTTTTCTGCCATGATTGAGGCACGTAGCTGCGAGCGTTTTAAGGTACTATCTGAAAACATAAATGATGCTTACTTGTCTGACTTTTACCACGAACTCATGGTGAGCGAGGCTACACACTACGCCACATTTATTCGCCTGGCCAAAAAGTACGCCGAAGAAATTGATGTAGACAAACGCTGGAAAGAGTTTTTAGAATATGAAGCCGGTGTTATACAAAATTATGGCAAAAGCGAAACCATACACGGATAATTCATCCATACAAAACGGCAAATTACCGATACCTTTTTTTATTACCGGTTTTGAATGCGTTACTTTATATATATGTCGCGCTTTAGAGCATTTTCGGTAATTATACATATTGCAGGCTGGCTGCTGTTCATGGCTTTCCCGGTGGTATTCTTGAACAGCCGCGGGCAGGACACTCCAACCTGGTCATTACTGCAAAAACACAGTTACTGGATGTTTGGCTATACTTACGCTTTTCTGTTTTACAGCAATGCCTATTACTTTATACCCGAGTTTTTCTTAAAAAAGAAATATGCAGTTTACGCCATCATAGTACTACTGTTGCTTACCGGCGTTTATTATTTACGGCCGTTTGATAAGCTGCTGCACAGCGCCGGCAACCGGAGATACAATCCGGCCATGAGTCAGCCATCACCTTTTGCTCCTCCTCCTGCCGGCAACCATGAACTAGGGACACCGCCGCAGGGCGATAAATTTTCTAACGGTGGAGCTCAGCAACCGCCACCTAATGCTATGCGCTGGGGCAATGGCAGGCCTCCTTTCAGGCGTAACCGGCCGCTCGACAGCACCAGCTTATTCATTTTTATCATGATTATGGCCCTAAGCACCGCCATTAAAACCGTGCAGCAATGGCAGCTTACCGAACGGCGCGCGGCCCAGGCCGAGGCCGACAAAACCAGCGCGGAGCTTTCTTTTTTAAAAGCGCAGATCAATCCGCATTTTTTGTTCAATACGCTTAACAATATTTATACCCTGGCTGTTACCAAAGATGACCATGCCGCAGATAGTATCATGAAACTATCAAACATTATGCGCTATGTAACCGATGACGTGACTGATGATTTTGTGCCCTTGCAAAGTGAGATTGACTGTATAAGCGATTATATTGAACTGCAGCGGCTGCGGATTGGTAACAATACAACCGTTAATTTTACTGTGGAGGGCAAAATAGATGGCAAAAAGATAACGCCACTGGTATTAATGACCTTTGTTGAAAATGTATTTAAGTATGGTATAAGTAAACATGAACAATCGGTCATTGATATTAACATCCGCACCAGCAACTCGGATATTTTATTCTTTTGCAAAAACCGGGTATTTGCAACACGCACCGAAAACCAACGTACGGGTATCGGCATCAAAAACACACGGCAGCGTTTAAACCACCTGTACCCGGGCAGGCATTTATTAAATATTTGGAACGAAAACGATCAGCATTCCGTTCAGCTTATTTTACAAACTTAACCTCCTATGGTACTTAGATGCATAGCCATTGATGACGAGCCGCTGGCGCTAAGGCTGATCAGCGAATATGTATCGCGTTTCCCGGCCCTGCAATTAACAAAAACATTTGATGATGCCATATCCGGCGCTGAATTTCTGAAAAGCAAACCTGTTGATCTGCTTTTTATTGATATCAACATGCCCGATATTACCGGGATCGACCTTGTGCGCTCACTTGAGGTAAAGCCGATGGTGATATTTACCACCGCTTACAAAAACTTTGCCTACGAAGGGTTTGAGCTCGAAGCCCTCGACTATATTTTAAAACCCATCGACTTTAAGCGTTTTGAAAAAGCCGTTGAAAAAGCTATTGATTACTACCGCTACAAAAACAACACTACACCAGAACAGCCCGAGGAAAGCCTGTATGTTTACTCAGAATATCGCATGGTAAAAATTGAACTTAACGCCATAGAGTATATTGAAAGCATGGAAGATTATATCAAGATACATGTTGCCAATGCCAAAACTGTGCTTACCCTCATGCCTTTAAAAAAGGTGCTCGAAAAATTACCTGCTGATAAGTTTCAGCGGATCCACCGCAGTTATATTGTACCTGTTAACAAGATCCGCTCTATCCAGAACCGTAAAGTAAAACTCACCGATGTAGAGCTACCTGTAAGTGAAAGTTATTATGATGTTATCCGCAACTGGATGAAATTCAGATGAAAACTTTGCATTTATCGGCACAAAATACCCGTTTACCGATACAACTCTTTAGCTGATACAGGCCGCCCCTACATTTACATTAATTAATAAAACGAATTATTAATTAATGTAAATGATATGGAACGTAAACGCTTTCTCCGCACTTTCGCGGTAGCCGCAGCAGCGGGGCCAATGCTTATTGAGGCCTGCAAAAAAGATTCAGCATCGGGTACAACTGATAGTACAAGTACCTCTACCACATCAACCAATGGCAGTACCTGTACAGTTACCCCTACAGAAACAGAGGGCCCTTACCCCTACGTAGGCGGCGAAATAACCAATCCGCTAAACAGGGCCAATGTTACAGACGGTCAAACCGGAGTGCCTTTGTCTGTAAACTTCCTGGTGGTTAACACTAATAATAACTGTAACGTGGTAACCGGCGCGCGTGTTGATATATGGCATTGCAATAAAGACGGTTACTATTCAGGCTATGGTAACCAGCCGGGTTTACTGGGTACTAAAAGTTACCTCGGTGAAACATGGTTACGCGGCTATTTAGTTACCGATAGTGCGGGGCTGGCCAAATTCACCACTATTTATCCGGGCTGGTATGGCGGCCGCGCTACGCATATACACATGGAAGTTTTTGTGAATAACGTACTGAAAAAAGTATCGCAGCTAACTTTTTCTGAGGCTATATCTGATGTGGTGCATGTTTCGTCATTGTATGCCTCTCATGGGGTAAACCCCACCCGCAACGCCAGCGACAGCGTTTTTGGCGACTCCACAACCGATCTGGCCAACGAAACTTTGGCGCTAACCGGTAGCGTTTCGGAAGGGTACTCCGGCACATTTACTTTAGGCATTGCACTTTAAGGTTAGGTCCGCAAATGCAAATTCAAAACTCATTACTGATCACCCAAAACTAAAACAACATGGCACTTATAAAATTAGCTTATAAACAAATCATCGATATGGCTGCACAGGGAAGTTTTGAACAAGCTGTGCTCATGGCCTCTTACCAGGAATTTTTGTTAAAAATGCAGACTTACAATCCCGGCCGAAAGTTTAAAACGTTTACAGCATTAAAAGCCCATGATGGGCGTGCCAATTCGCTGCATTATAAACTGGGGTTTTCAGTTGGCCATTTTATACAGAAACTGGACAACAAGATTCCGGGGTTAACGGATAACCTGGGCAAGCCCGTCCTGTTCGAGATGCCGGAATTTGAATTGCTCGAATCAAGCATTGATGATATATCCGCACACCGTATTGCCATAACTTATAACACGGGCACCCTTACGCTGGTTAACCAGCTGGCCGATTTTATGATACTGGCCGAGGGTGATGTATCTGAAAAAATTGTAGTCGATACTTTTGTGTTAAAAATGCAGCCGGGACTTTCTATAACAAGTTATCAGCTACATCAACCGGAGCCTTTATTTGAAGATCTTTTTAAACAAGCTTAACTAACTTCTTTTTTCATAAGGTCAGGTTGGCGTCTGTGTGTTTACATGCAGGCGCTTTTTTATTTGTTAAAGCCTACCACATTCTGTAAATAATTATCCATCATATCAATATCAACGATATCGTTAATAAAGCCTATGTGCATATCCGGGCGAATAATAAGTGCCAGCTTTTTCTTTTCTTTAACACCAAAGGCATCAAATACATGCTGGTTCCTGGACGACGGCGGCAGATAGAAAAAGTTTAGATTAGCCGGATAATTCTGAGTGATCCATTTAGCTAAGGTGAACAGATCAAGCTCCTGTAATTTACCTAATGTTATTATAGTGAATCCTGGCTTGCTGCACCACTCATGCAGATCGGTTTCCTGCTTCTTTTTCTCGTCAAACACCTTCAGGTAAGGCAGCCTGTCGCCGGCTTTTATGGGCGAGTGGTGGCTCAGATGTAAGTTAATCTGGCTGTCCCTGTAAGATATACCAATCTGCGATATCTTTTTAAAAAACATATCCCTCAACGCTGGTTTGCTCCACGCATTTTTCAATAGTCCTGGCAGCATCCATTTCTTAAACAAGCCCACAAGCCAGTTGCGCGACAGGATCATTTTAAAAATACGGTCGGTAGTATTCAGCACCATTTTGGCAACCGGCATTCGCTCCGCGGCGTAGCTATCCAAAATTGTTTCCTTTAGCTGGTTATTCACCACCCCGGCCAGTTTCCAGGCCAGGTTATAGGCATCCTGCAAACCAGTGTTCATGCCCTGCGCTCCTGCCGGCGAATGGATATGCGCGGCATCGCCAATTAAAAAGCATCGCCCTTGTTTAAATTTATCGGCCATGCGGTGGTGCAGGTGGTAATCAGTAAACCAGTTGGTTTGCTCAACCTCGATGCTTGTACCGGTTATGTCATTTAAATACGGCAGTATTTTTTCTATAGTAAGATCCTTCTTCCCGCTGAATTCGTCGGGCAGCTGACCAACAATACGGTAACATTGCTCTTCGGGCATCGGGAAAAAAGCGTTAAATCCTTTTTTTGATAAAAACAGGTTAACGCGATCGCCAAAATCATTGGTCATTTTAACATCGGCCAGATAAAACTGATGCTGGTAAGTATCGCCATTAAAAGGCAGCTGTAATTGTTTACGAACTGTGCTATGAGCGCCATCGGCACCTATCAGCCAGTCAGTAGTAATAGTTTGAGTTTCGTCGCCGGTTTGTAGCTGCGCTGTTACCTTTCCCGCATCCTGCTGAACTGATAACAGCGAGGTATTCCAATAAACCGGGCAGCAATTGAGTGTTAAAAAATCAAGCAGCAAGCGTTCGTTCTTACTTTGCTGATAAAGCAATACAAATGGAAATGCCGTTTGTCCCTCGCCCACATTATTTAATGATAAGGCTGCCACTTCGGCTCCGTTCTGATTAAAAACTACTCCGGCAGCTTGTTTGCCGCCTTTAATTACGGTGTCAATAACGCCCATTTGCCGGTAAATTTCCAGTGAACGAGCCTGTACCCCCAATGCTTTCGACTGGTTGGTCGGCCCTTGTTTAATATCAATTACTATCGGCTGTATACCATAACGCAACAACTGCGCGGCCATCATCAAGCCCGAAGGCCCAGCCCCCACTATCAATACGCTGGTATGTTGCTGCGTAATGGTCACTTGTTATTGATGGAATAATAAAAATATGGTTGGTCGTTTATGCAGCTCGGGCACTTTTTTTTGCCACTCGGCAATGGATTTGGTTTGCACAAATTCGGTAGCCGAGGTTAAGTCGCAGGCTATGCAAAGTTTTGTTTTAGGATTAGCTGTTTTCAGTATCTCTTCCAGCATAGGGTTATTACGGAAGGGGGTTTCAATAAATAGTTGTGTTTGATCAAGCTTAATAGCCTGGCTTTCCAACTCTTTGATCTTTTTGCTGCGCTGCACCTTATCAATAGGCAGGTAACCATGAAAGGTAAAGCTTTGACCGTTAAAACCCGATGCCATAAGCGCCAGCAAAATAGAGCTCGGGCCCACCAGCGGAACCACTTTTATACCCATACGGTGGGCTTTGTCCACAATTTCGGCACCCGGATCGGCAATGCCGGGGCAGCCTGCCTCGCTCATCAGGCCCACATCATTACCAGCCTGCAGGCCTTTAAAAAAATCGGCCTTACCCATATCACGATTATGCTTAC
Source organism: Mucilaginibacter sabulilitoris (assembly GCF_034262375.1). Taxonomy (NCBI): domain Bacteria; kingdom Pseudomonadati; phylum Bacteroidota; class Sphingobacteriia; order Sphingobacteriales; family Sphingobacteriaceae; genus Mucilaginibacter; species Mucilaginibacter sabulilitoris. The sequence continues at coordinate 771,477 of NZ_CP139558.1, read as the reverse complement.
TGTAATCGTGTATAATGAGTTCACTTTGCGGGGTTTTTAGTCCGGCCAATTTCAAAAACTTGCGGGCCGTTTTCTCATTTTCCACAATATACTCCTTAATGCTGTTAATGGTATCAACCAGGTAAGGGGTAAATGATTGCGCGGCCGCTTCTTCGGCAATGGGCACTGGTATTAAATAAAGGGTTCCATAGGGCATATTGCAAAGTTGGTGTTTTTTGTTTAATTTAAGCTATTGAAAGGAACCTGAAAAAATGAGTTCGTTAGGTGTAAACTGGTTTATTGAAGGATATATTGACTTTGAGCACAAAAAATATGTGCTGCTCAGTTATTTGCAGGAAATTAACCGCCACTTTGATAAAAGCAGGCTATACCCTAACCTGGCCGACCTGATATTTCATTATAACAACCTGATAGATTTTAAAAAGAATAAAACAGTGCTGCAGCAGGGTTTTCCGCAGCGCCTGAGCCAGGCCGATATTGACGCTGTAAAACTCACCTACCAAAAAATCATACAGGATGATCAAAGCATGCAGGAAATTGAGCAGATCATCGCCTACGCACTCGCCCAGATGAACCCGGCCATACAAACCGGTAAAGAGATATATGACTTTGTAGAGAGCCAACTTAATATCGACCCTGTTGGCATTATACCGCTGATGCCTTATCATGGTTATTTCTCGCTGCATAATGGCCGCGAACGCACCAATCTGATATACGAATACCAGCTTACTATTTTTGAAGGTAAGGACGATAAGTACAGGGGCATTAATGTATCATTTATTGATACTTACGAACATAGCATAACCAACACCCCCGAAGCCATAAAGCTGGGCCTGATAAACCGCAACAAGTTTTTACCTAATCCCGCGGTATATTATGTTCACAGCGATATTACCTTCCCGCTGGAACAAACCTTATTGCCCGTGGCAAAAAGGAGCCTGGTAAAGTACATTTCAAAAGCGGCGTAAAAGTCTGCGCGGTCATCCCGAACTTGTTTCGGGATCTCACATAATTGTTCTAATCAGGGCGCATAACTTGCAGGTGGGATGCCGAAATAAATTCGGCATGACATAATGGGTTAATAAATCTTAAAATATTGTGATAGCCTAAAGTTTTATTATTTTTGAACACATAAAATCAACAACATGAATTTCCCCGCTGAATTAAAATACACCAAAGACCACGAATGGATAAGAGTTGAAGGCAATGATGCTTACGTGGGCATTACCGAATTTGCACAGGGCGAATTAGGTGATATTGTTTACATTGATGTTGCATCCTTAGGGAAAGAGGTTGGCAAAGACGAGGTTTTTGGCACTGTTGAGGCTGTAAAAACAGTATCTGACCTGTTTATGCCGGTTGCCGGAACTGTTACCGAAGTTAACCCCGCTTTAAACAGCCAGCCCGAGTTGGTAAATACCGATCCATATGGTGAAGGCTGGATGGTTAAGATCACCCTTGCTGATGCAGGCGATGTGAATTCATTGCTATCGGCCGACGATTATAAAACGGTTATCGGTGTTTAAATGAAGCTATTCTTAAAATATCACGGGCTCACTATTTTGTGGGCCTTATTTGTTTTTATCATGTGCTCAGCCGATTTAGGCGACGTTGGTGATTCGCCTATGTTTTTTGCGGGTTTTGATAAACTTACACATACCGGATTCTTTTTTACGTTGATAGTACTTTTTTGTAATGGAATTATAAGGCAACAAAAGCCCCGGTCGTTCTCGTATAAACAGGCAGTTTTAGTTACGATAGTTGCTATTTTTTTTGGTGGGCTGATTGAAATTCTTCAGCTCACCATTTTTACCTGGCGCAGCGCTGACTGGAGCGACATGTTTGCAGATACCCTGGGTACTTGTATGGGCATTTTTAGTGTGATGGTAACAATGGGAGCAATTGGTTATGGCAAAAAGTAAATTGATGGTTTTTGTGGGAGTGATAGTTTTAATGAGCCTTACCTCCTGCGGCATATTCAAAAAAGGATGCGGCTGCCCGCATTTTGGGAAAGTGAAAACGCCGAATATGAAGATGATTGGTTAATCTTCATTTATCCGTTCGTAAATCGGAAAAATAAAAAATTGTCATTGCGAGGAGGAACAACAAAGCAATCGCGAACTATGTATATTTGCCCTGTAAAGTATGCGATTGCCACGTTGCGCTCGCAATGACATATAAAATATAATCGAAAGAAATTTTGAATGTGCCACCACATTATTTGTCACATTAAAACAACATTCCCTTGTTACATTTCCATATTTGCAAATTACCCCTGCCGCGTTATTTGGATTTAATATAAATAAGATTACATTTGCTGTGGTTTAAAATTATACGATGACACTTTCACAACTTGAAGTAGGCGAAAAAGGAATTGTTAAGGAATTTACTGATCTGGAAATGTCGGTAAAGCTGATGGAAATGGGTTGCCTGCCAGGCGAGGAAATAAGAATTTCACGTATTGCCCCCCTTGGCGATCCTATAGCCATACACGTTTCGGGCTACCAGTTAAGTCTGCGTAAATTTGAAGCCTCCACCATTATTTTGCAGTAGTTTTGTAACAATTGAAAGCCGATATAAGAGTTGCACTTGTAGGAAATCCAAACACCGGTAAATCAACTCTCTTTAATATTTTAACCGGTCTTAATCAAAAAATAGGAAACTTTCCGGGGGTTACTGTTGATAAAAAAACAGGCTTTTGCCAGCTGCCCGACGGGCGCACCGCCGAAATCATTGACCTGCCCGGTACCTACAGCATCTATCCAAAAAGCAAAGACGAATCTATCGTATTTTCGGTATTGGCCGATAAAGCCAAAAGCCTGGTGCCCGATCTGATAGTTGTAATACTTGATGCATCCAACCTTAAGCGTAACCTGCTGCTTTATACCCAGATTGCCGATTTAAAAATACCCGTTGTGATTGCTTTAAACATGATAGACGTGTCTGAAAAGGCAGGTATCAAAATTGATGTCGACCTGTTTTCCAAAAAATTAGGAGTGCCGGTAGTACCTATTTCAGCGCGCAAGATCATGGGGATTGATCAGCTAAAAAGCACCATTGCGTACGCTAATAAAATAGCCTTGCAGCAGGATACCATTGATGTTGAGGTTATAGCCCCACAAATTATAGCGCAGATTAAGGACGACCTAAAAATTGATAACCCCTATTTTGCCCTGCAGCTTGCACACCAGCACGAAACGGTTAGTTACTTGTCGACCGAAGAAAGCGACCGTATTGAAAACCTGGAACGGGAGTTTTCATTCCACTCGCAAAAGGCACAGGCTACAGAGACCATTGCCCGATACAACTTTATTAATGACCTGCTTTATGACACCGTTAAAAAGCCCGAAACGGCACACGATGAAACAGTAAGCAATAAAATTGATAAGATACTTACCCACAAAATATTTGGCTTTGTAATTTTCTTTGCCATACTATTATTTATATTCCAGGCTATTTTTTCATGGTCGGCATACCCCATGTCGCTTATTGAGGATCTGTTTATCTGGCTGCAAAGCATAGTGAGCAAAACCTTACCTGCCGGCCCGCTGGTTAGTTTACTGAGCGATGGCGTACTGGCCGGGTTAAGTGGCGTTATGGTATTTATACCGCAGATAGCCATATTATTTGCCCTCATATCCATACTGGAAGATACCGGCTATATGTCGCGCGTTACCTTTATGATGGATAAGGTGATGCGTAAGGTTGGCCTCAATGGTAAATCGGTTGTACCACTCATTGGCGGCTTTGCCTGCGCGGTACCATCGATCATGAGTACCCGAAATATCGAGAACTGGAAAGACAGGATGATCACCATTATGGTTACCCCGCTGGTGGCCTGTTCTGCACGTTTACCTGTTTATACACTGCTTATAGCGCTGGTTGTTCCCAACCGTAATGTATGGTGGATATTTAACTTGCAAGGACTGGCGCTTACCGCTATGTACCTGCTTAGCATTGTATCGGCAGTGCTGGTAGCCTTTGTAATGAAATTTATTTTAAAGGCCCGCGAACGCGGTTACTTTATCATGGAGTTGCCGGTGTATCGTATGCCCCGCTGGAAAAATGTGGGTTTCACCATGTATGACCGTTCCAAAACATTTGTACTGCAGGCCGGTAAGGTAATCATTGCCGTTTCCATTATACTTTGGGTTCTAAAATCTTACGCTCCCGGCGATACCTTTGCGCGTATTGACCAAAAATACAGCCAATCTCAATACACCAAAACAATGACTCCTGATAGCCTGAACAAGGTGATAGCATCAGAAAAGCTGGAGACTTCCTATGCCGGGGTATTTGGTCACGTGATTGAGCCGGTGATTAAGCCTCTTGGCTTCGACTGGAAAATAGGCATAGCACTCATCAGTTCCTTTGCCGCCCGCGAGGTTTTTGTGGGGACCATGGCCACCATTTACAGCGTGGAGGGCGATGCCGACAAAATGGAATCGGTACAGCAAAAAATGCATAGTGCAACCAAACCTGATACCGGGCAGCCTGTTTTTACACTGGCTGTAGCATTCTCGCTCATGATGTTTTATGCCTTTGCCATGCAATGCGCCAGTACCGTGGCAGTAGTATACCGCGAAACCAAAAACTGGCGTTGGCCCGCTGCGCAGTTCGCTTACATGACAGCACTGGCGTATACCGCCAGCTTTATCGTCTATCATCTATTGAAGTAACTTACGGTAATGCTCCGTGGGAGCTACCTATTTGTAGTAATACATCTTTCAGGCAGGTTTGCTCCGTAGGTGCAATCCATAGGTAACGCGATTATCAACCTTTAGGATAACCCCCTCCGGGGGCAAAATAAAATTTCACCCCTTGCTACCACAAACAGGTATCCCCTATGGGGCAACTAATCATTTGACAGACAGATAGCACAACCGTTGTAAATTTACAAAGCCAAAATCCTTATATTTGTGTTGAGGTAAACATTGGATAAAGTAAAAGTTTTAGAAAGGTATCTTCCGCCAGACGCGGCCCCCCTGATTGGCCGCTGGATTGATTACTTTAAATGCGAATTCAAAATTTCGCGCAACCGCGGTACCAAATTTGGCGACTACCGTTCGCCTCATGGTGGTAAAGGTCACCGTATTTCTGTCAATTATGATTTAAACCCTTATGCTTTCCTGGTAACTACAGTGCATGAATTCGCGCACCTGCATACCTGGAATGAATACAAGCACAAGGCAAAGCCGCATGGCACGGAATGGAAAAGTAATTTCAAAAAAATGATGCAGCCTTTTTTTGAAAAGGATATTTTTCCGCACGACATTAAACACGCCATTACCAGCTATTTAAATAACCCTGCGGCCTCCAGCTGTTCAGATCTTAACCTGTACCGTTCCCTGCGCAAATATGACGCTCCGAAAGAATCGATGCTCACCGTAGAAAAAGTACCTTTCAAAGCCCTGTTCAAAATAAAAGGCGATCGCGTTTTCCGTAAGGAAGAACAATTGCGCAAGCGTTTTAAATGTGTGGAGGTTGCCACCAAACGGGTTTATTTATTTAGCCCGGTTGCTGAGGTGGAATTGGTGCAGGATTAGTTGTGAACTTGGATTTCGGATGTTCGATTTCGGATTTATTTGTCTAATCCTTGATTATATCGGATTAAATAATTATCAGCTTTACCATATACTGTGAAGGTAAATCCGAAATCGAACATCCGAAATCCGAATTCAATTAAATCCTTACTTTTGCAGCATGGCAAAAGTTAAATCATTTATAAATAACCCCTATCAGGAAAATACCTATATTTTATATGATGAAATTGGCGAATGTGTAATTATTGATCCGGGCATGTACACCGCTTCTGAACAAAATGCGGTAACTAATTTTATCAGGGATAATAATTTAAAACCTGTAGCACTGCTCAACACTCATTGCCATATAGATCATGTACTGGGTAATAAATTTATATTTGACAAATACGGACTAAAACCACAGTTTCACATGGGCGAGTCGGAAGTGCTGGCGGCTGTTGTGGCTTATGCCCCCCAAATGGGTATCCGTTATGAAGTATCCCCCATGCCTGACATGTACCTCCCCGAAACAGGGAGCATACAATTTGGTAATACCACGCTCCAATTAATATTCGCGCCCGGGCATTCACCTGCCCATTTATGTTTTTATGATGAGGAAGCCAATATTTTAATTGGCGGCGATGTATTGTTCAGGCTGAGTATTGGTCGCACCGATTTGCCTGGTGGTAATTTCAGCACACTGATAGATAATATCGAAACCAAACTATTCGCCCTGCCCGATGACTGTACGGTTTATCCCGGTCACGGCCCCGAAACCACTATTGGTTACGAAAAACAAAACAATCCTTTTTTAACTTAAGTTGTACGTGAATACGTTCGAATAAATAAGATAATTTTTAATAATTTACAGATCAAAAGAAACGTGTAACGCAGCACGTTCAACATAAAAATCCCCAACTAATTGAATACCTCGGTATATATAGCTAAGCGGTACCTGTTCTCGGGCAAAAAAATGCATGCCATCAATATTATTTCAGGCATATCTATGCTCGGGGTTTTAATTGGCAGCGCGGCCCTTATCATTATTTTATCGGTGTTTAACGGTTTCGAAAAGGTAATACTTTCGTTGTATAGCAATTTTACACCCGAAATAAAGATAGAAACCCGCCGGGGTAAAACTTTTGACCCGAACATACCTTATTTCAATGCCTTACACAGGGATGCCCGCATAATATCCTATACGCAGGTACTGGAGGAAAAAGTACTGATCAGGTATGGCGACAAGCCTTTTTTGGGAACAATCAAGGGTGTAAGCGATGATTTTTTAAAAAATAAGCAGCTTGACAGCACCGTTTCAAACGGGTCATTTACCCTTAAAAGCAATAAACAAATGTTTGCAGTAGTTGGCTCAACCATACAGGGCAATCTGGGTATCAATGTGCACGACAATCTTACGCCTTTGCAAATATATTCGCCAAGGCGTGGCATCATCAGCTCGGCCAATCCGTTGGATGAATTTGTGGTACGGTCCATTAACGTATCGGGCGTTTTTGCCATACAGCAGGAATTTGATGATATCCTGGTAACCCCAATTGAATTTGCCCGCGATCTGCTCGATCAGCCTAAAGAAGTATCATCCATTGAACTAACTTATAAAAGAGGTACCGATTTAACCTCGGTTCAAAAGGACATAGAACAGGCTGTCGGCAGCAAGTACACTGTAAAAAACCGCAAGGAGCAAAATACCGAGCTGTACAAAACACTGAACTACGAGCGCTGGTCGATATTTATGATACTGACCTTTGTGCTGATCATAGCAATATTTAATATCATTGGTTCGTTAACCATGCTGGTGATAGACAAACGACAGGACATTGCCATTTTAAGCAGCCTTGGGGCCAACAAGCAAACTATACAAGGCATTTTCTTTTTTGAAGGGATGATGATATCGTTAATTGGCTGTGTGGCAGGTGTTTTATTGGGACTCGTCTTCTGCCTTTTACAGCAGCATTATGGCTGGATTAAAATGGGTGCGCAAATGTCGGTAATTGATGCTTACCCTATTGACCTGGATATTGCCAATTTTGGATTGGTATTTTTAACAGTAGGCGCCATATCTGTGGTGGCATCAGGGATAAGCGCGCGTTTAAGTATTAAAGGGTTGGACGAAATCAAACAGGATTTGTAAATTTGTTGTATGAGGATTAGGTATATTAAATATTTCGCATTCTTACTTGTTTTAATTGCTGCGTGCTCATGTAACACCAAATCATCTAAGACTGATCAGCCGGTAGTTTATAAAGGTTTATATAGCTTTGGCCCCGAAATAAAATCATTTAAAGACTGCGACAGCGGGCGTGAGTTTTGGGTAGCCGACAGTTCGGCTCAATTGGAATTACAGTACTCACAACTAAATTTCGAAAAACCTTACGAGCCTGTTTACGTTGAAGTAGAGGGCATTAAATCAAAATCGGGCAAGGAAGGTATGGGATCTGAATATGACAGCACCCTTGTGGTAAAAAAAGTTATAAAAATAACAAAAGAGATACCCCAGGACATGTGTAATTAATATTTATTATTAATAGCTTTAATTATTAAATAACGCCTGCATTTTCAGCCGTTCAAAACCAAATAAATAAAACTCATCTGCCACTGTGGCGTTAATTAACTATTATGGAATCAAAACGTCAGCAAAAATTTGCCGGAGTAATACAGCAGGATCTGGCCGCTATATTTCAGCGCGAGGGCATTAATTATTTGCCAAATACACTGGTAACTATCACTAAAGTACGCGTAACACCAGACTTAGCCATTGCCCGTATATTTTTAAGCTTTTTTGGCAACAACAACCTGCAACTGGCCCTGCAAACCATTAAATCGCACGCTTCCGAAATCAGGTATAAACTCGGCGCCCGCATTAAGGACCAGGTAAGGATCATCCCTCAGCTGGAATTTTTTGTTGACGATACCAGTGAGTATGTGGAGCGCATGGATAAGATCTTTGAAAAAATAAGCAAAGAAGAACGGCAGCCCGATACTGAATAAAACTATCCGGATGGACCGCCATATTTTTTTAGAAAACTTTATCAACAATAATCCCGAAGCCATTGGCAAGGTAGTTGATTTTGATGCCGGCACCGACCGGCTTTTTTCATTTGATTTTACCGCAGCCAGTACCGAACTAACTACAGCCATTATTGCTGATACGCAAAAGTTTAGTGATTGGGTAAACAACAAACTAAAGACTAACAATTGCAGGTACGGCATTGGCGGCTATATGGAACACCGAACCATATATGCTGTGAGCCCGCATTTTGATACGGATGATGAACCCCGGCGCCTGCACCTCGGAGTTGACATTTGGGGTGATGCCGGTACTCCTGTTTATACCCCCCTTGAAGGTACGGTACACAGTTTTCAGGACAATGGTAACCTGGGCGACTACGGTCCGGCCATTATATTACAGCATGATCTCGATGGCTTAACGCTGTATAGCCTTTACGGTCACCTGAGCCGCAAAAGTCTGAAAGGCTTAACTGTTGGTATGTTGGTAAGTAAAAATCAGCAAATAGGCACGTTGGGCAATAATCAGGAAAACGGTCAATGGCCGCCACACCTGCATTTCCAGCTTATGTTTGATATGGAAGGCAAGTATGGCGATTATCCCGGCGTATGTCGGTACTCAGAAAAGGAAAAATATCGTTTGAATGTCCCTGATCCGGGATTGGTATTAAAGTTTTCGTGGTTCAAATTTAGACGTCGGGCTAAATCTGTGTCTATCCTAACCATTATTAAGCCTTAGCGTACTGTTAATCGGAAACATCCTTTTTGTTAAACTTTTTATCCGTTTTATTGTCGATATTTATAGTATGATAAAGCGCTGGTTCATAGGTACTATAGTATTGCTGTTATTGGCTTTTACCGCGTTTGCCCAGCAACCGGTTTTTAAAGGCGGACAGCAGGCGCTTACTAATTTTTTAAAGATCAAAATAGTTTATCCCGAATATTCAAGGCAAAATTGTATTTCTGGTACTATTGATGTGGCCTTCCGGCTCGATAAGGATGGTCGTGTAACCAACGCTGCCGTGCAACGTGGCCTGGGTATTGATTTGGACGATGAAGCGTTGCGGGTAATAAAACTCACATCGGGCCAATGGACAGTTCCTTCAGATTATAACGTAACCACCAATCTTGTACAGCCCATCCAGTTTGATCCGGAGCCAACCCGCTGTGCGTCTGTTAACGCAACCAACATGCAAGCCGCTATTGACGATTATAAGAAACGGCAGGAGCTGGAAAACGCAGTAACCAATTATTACATCAATAAATACAAAGGCAAGGCCGATCTCTCAAAGGAATCATACATCCTGGCGCTCAAAAAACAATTGGGTTTTGATGACGACCTGATAAATGATTTACTGAAGCAAGCCAATGAAAAACTAAAACAAGGTGATAATGACAGCGCCTGCACCGACTGGAATTTTATCCATAACATTGGTAGCGACAAAGCCGATAGTTTTATCACAAAATATTGCGGCAGTCTCCAATAAATCTGCACTTTTAATTGGTGAAGTTTTTTTACATTTCCTCATGATGCAAAACGAGCAGCAGTTACGCAAAAGAGTAAAAACCTGGGTTATTGTATTTATTATCGGCCTGGTATTAAGCGGGGTTACCGCATTTCCTATTGAAACAGAGCTTTCATTTTTCGCCGCGCATGTGCAAAGCTTTCCGGCCTTCATGCAGCCCTGGATCATGAAGATCTACATGGCTGTAAAAATCACCAACCAAAATTATCCTTATTTAAGCTATGGTACCGACTGGCTGGCATTCGGCCACCTGGTTATAGCTACGGTATTTATCGGCCCTTTGAGAGATCCTGTAAAAAACATCTGGATAATTGAGTTTGGCATGATTGCCTGTGTTATGGTATTCCCGCTGGCTTTTATCGCGGGGCCAATAAGGGGTATCCCTGTTTACTGGCGGTTTATTGATTGCTGCTTTGGCATCTTTGGTATTATACCGCTTTACATTTGCTATCGCGATATCAAGAAACTGGAGCAAATAGTGCCTTCTTCTTATAAAAACAGCATATAGGTAACATGCTTTAAAGTTTTCCTGAGCTTTTCAAGAGCTATGCTTACCTGCCGTTCAACCGTTTTAGGCGATATATTCAACTGACCGGCAATTTCTTTATATTTCATATCGCTGAAGCGGCTCAGCATAAAAATTTCGCGGCATTTTTCGGGCAGCGTGTTTATAGCATCATTTATCTGCCTGGCAAGCTCCTTCTCCTCATACCCATCTTCAACGGCACTGCGTACTTCATCAAAAAGATTATTCTTTTCGAGATAGGAAACGTACAGATTTTCGATCTTTTGATGTTTCAAATAATTAAGGCTCCGGTTTTGCACCATCTTAAAAAGATACGAGCTTACCGATGTTGAAAAAGTAAGCTCATGCCCCTTTTCCCATAGCAGTGCAAAAACATCAGCAACAATTTCTTCGGCGACAGAAAGGTCATTTATAAACCGGTTCGAAAAAAGCGTAAGACGGGTATAGTGAAGTTTAAATAAAACTTCAAATGCCCGGGCATCGCCCTGAGTAAGTTTTGTAATCAGTATATCGTTGTTTTTGGTAATCATTTATTCATGCTCAATCAAAAATGAAGTACTTTTTAAAAAACTTTAACAAGTTAAGCAAAAAAAATATCTGCTTCAAATTTAATATGGAAATAATGATAAAGTAATTATAAAATATTTGGCATAGTGTAAATCTCACACAATTAATTGGGTCATTTATTGCACATTTCAAAATAATTAAAAAAATATTTTCTTCGGCTTTGAGGGTAAGCGGTTTTTCAATTGTCATGCTATTATAATAAGAATGGACAACGAAGAGATAAAACTGTTATTAGTAAAGTACATTACAAGGGAAGCTGACGAAAGTGAGATTGACCGGATTAGAGATTGGGTAAACGCGCACCCCGAAAATGAACAGTACTTTGCCCAGCTATACGAAACCTGGCAAAACATGCTGTATTTAAACCCGGAGGCTATAAATCGCGAAAAGGCGTTTAACAACTTTTCGGCTGTGACATTACCCCCGCCATCAAAATACCGGCAACTGGTTAAGTGGAGCAAGGTGGCAGCTGTTATTGCACTGTTTGGTGTACTCTCGGTATTACTAATAAAACATTACACACAAAATATTGAAAGTGTAAGACAGGTATCCGTTAACAAAGGGGCTACAAAAAAAATGGTTTTGGCCGACGGTACCCTGGTTTGGTTAAATGCGGGTAGTAAGCTGAATTATAACACCGATTTTGGTAAAAAGAACAGAACAGTTTACCTCGAAGGCGAAGCTTTTTTTGAAATAGCTTCCGGTAAAAAACCAATTCCCTTTATTGTAAATACAAAAAACTACACCATTAGGGACATTGGCACCAAATTTAACCTGAAGGCCTACCCCAACGATCCGTTCTTTGAAACAACTGTTGTAAAAGGAGAAGTTTCGGTTGAAGGCAATGTTAACAGCAGCGCGCGCGAAATGAGCAGGATATATGTTAAGCCGCGCCAGGTGCTCCGCATATATTATCAACAGCAGAATGAAAAATACACCTATAAAACCGACGATTTACAGGGGCTTAAAAACCTTAATGAAATACAGGTATTACAGGTTGATTCGGCCAAAATGGATAAGTATGACGGCTGGAAACAAAATCTACTGGTTTTTGATGGTAACACCCTTGAAGAAATAGCAAAGGTACTGGAACGCAGGTACAACGTAAAAATAATTATGGACGATGCCGGTTTACAAAATATAAAATACTCAGGCAGTTTCAGGAGTGTGGCTTCTGTAAACAAAGTGCTTGATCTAATAAAGGGCAACACCGATATCGATTATACCATAACAGACAACACCATTACCATTACCAAAAGCAACAACTAAACAACAAATAAATTAAACAAACTTAAAAAGAACATATGGCAAAAAAATAACTCTCTCTCTTCCATAAAAAAACCCGGTGTGCGCTAACACACCAGGCTCAGTAAAATTAATAGCTAATACCCTACGCTTGGGGAAGCATGTATTAACTAATTAACAAACACAAATTTATGATAAATTTTGACAGAAAATCTGCAATGGCTGTGCGTGCATGGCAAAAAACGATTAAAATTATGAAGCTTGTTACTGTTTTGCTCCTTACAGGTATCATGCACATACACGCTGCCGTCTATTCGCAAAACGTTTACAATTTCAACGTAAATAATATCTCGGTTAAACAAATGTTTAAGCAGATAGAAAAAACCAGTAAATACACTGTTTTCTATCGGCTTGACCAGGTTAACATAGATAAAAAAATTAACGTAGAGCTGGCCGACGCCTCCATTGAAACGGTGATGAAAAATGTGCTTCAGAATCAGCCCCTAACATTCCAGGTGGTTGATGATATCATTATCATTAAACCAGCTAACGACAAAACTATAGCTGCCGTTACGGTAACGGGCTTAGTTAAGGATATTAACGGCAATGCCTTGCCGGGAGTAAGCGTAAAGCTTGCCGGGAGCACATTAGGTACCGTTACCGACATTAACGGCAAATACAGCCTTACACTGCCCGATGGCACCGGCACTCTTGAATTTAGCTTTCTTGGTTTCACGCCGCAGCGTATACCTGTTAACGGACAAACAACCATTAATGTAACGCTTAGTGAAGAGTCAAAAGCACTAAACGAAGTTGTAGTAGTAGGTTATACCACCCTCAAGAAAAAGGATCTTACCGGCGCCGTAGCGGTTGTAAACACCAAGGACCTGAACAAAACAGCTTCATCCTCGGTAAACAGCCAGTTACAGGGCCAGGCCGCAGGTGTTACCGTTACCGGATCTGGGCAACCGGGTGAAGAACCTCAGGTACACATCAGGGGTTTTAATACTTTTGGCAATAACACGCCTTTATATGTAGTTGATGGTATCCCAACTTACGACGTAAGTACCATGAACCCAAATGATATAGAATCTTTACAGGTATTGAAAGATGCAAGCTCTGCATCAATATATGGTTCGCGGGCGGCAAACGGGGTTATCATTATTACTACCAAAAAAGGTAAAGGAAAAGTAAATATCCAGTACGATGCTTATTATGGCACACAAGTACCCAAAGGCGGCAATGTTTGGAATATTCTTAGTCCAACAGATATGGCTACTCTTAAAAAAACAGCCCAAACTAACTCCGGCGCTACCGAGTTTCAGGATGATCAGTATAATCCAAGTGGTGTTGGATCTAAGTATACCCTGCCCGATTATATTACGCCGGCAGGTGCTAAAAATGGTTCTCCGGAGGTTAATCCATCTTTATATTATGTAAATCCTTTTTATACTTCTCCTGACGACTTTAACAACTTTTACCGCATAACCAAAGCCAATAAAGCGGGTACCGACTGGTATCATGAGATATTTAAATCGGCCCCGATGACCAGTCATAACTTAACCTTAAGCGGCAGCACCGACCAGGCCAGCTACCTGTTCTCCCTCAATTATTTTAACCAGCAGGGTACCCTGATAGATACCTATCTTAAACGATACACCCTGCGCTCAAATACGTCTTTTAATATCACCAAGAGCATCAGAGTTGGCGAAAACCTGGCTTATTCTATTTCCAGAACCCCACAAATTGCCGATGGAACAACTCATGCACAAATAAGTGCTAATAATGCCGATGGTGTTATTACCATGGCACTGCGCGAACAGCCTATTGTACCAGTTTATGATATCAAAGGCAACTACGCAGGTAGTTACGGATCAGGCCTGGGCGATGCGAACAACCCGGTGGCAATACAACAACGCACAAGGGTAAATGGATCAACAGATTACCGCTTGTTTGGTAATATGTTTGCTGAGGCCGACATTATTAAAGGGCTTACCCTTCGTACTAGCTTTGGCGGCGACATTACAAATGGCAGCGCCCACGCTTTCAGTTACCCAACCTATGAAAATGTGGAGAACTCGCTAACTAACAGCTATAGTGAAGACTCCTACAATAACTACAGTTTTACCTGGACAAACACGCTTACCTATCAAAGACTCTTTGGCAAGCATGATTTGAAGGTAGTAGCCGGTACCGAGGCTGCAGAAGGTCACAACAGCAGCGTAGGAGGCAGCAGGCAAGGCTATTTCAACTTTGACCCCAATTATGTAAATCTTTCAACAGGCTCGGCAAGTGGATTGGGAAATTACAGCGATCGCAGTTCTACCTCGTTGTTTTCAGAATTTGCACGTTTGGATTATACCTATGCGGATAAATACTTGTTTAACGCAACCATACGCCGTGACGGGGCTTCACAATTTTCAAAAAACAACCAATACGGTTATTTTCCGGCATTCAGCGCTGGCTGGCGCATATCACAGGAAAGCTTTCTCCGTGATGTAAAATGGATCACCGATTTAAAAATCAGGGGTGGCTGGGGAATCATGGGTAACCAGATCAATATCAATGGGGCCAACGCTTACACAACCTTTAACACAAGTATTGGCCAATCTTATTATCCCATCAACGGCGGACCGGATATATCACCCGGTTTCTATCAAAACCAGATTGCTAACTCCAATGCAAAATGGGAAAAAGACGTAAATACCAACTTTGGTTTTGATGCCACCTTGTTTGACGGTAATATAGCGATAACCGCCGATTACTATCGTAAAGATATCCGGGACCTGCTTTTTAATGCCAAGCAGTTGGGCACGGCAGGCAATGGCGACGTGCCATTTGTAAACGTAGGTAAAATGAAAACTGACGGGCTTGACATCTCGGTTACCGGGAATTTTAGGGCCAACAGCGATCTGAACTTTACTGTTACAGGTACGGCTACCACCTACAGCAACAAAATACTCAATGTGTCGCAGGGGGCTAATTATTTTTATGGCGACGTTGCCGGACGCTTTGACGGCTTTATAACACGTAACCAGGTTGGCCATTCATTAGGCGAGTTTTATGGATATCAGATAGTTGGTTTCTGGAACACCCAGGCTGAAATTAACGCGGCTGATGCGGGCGCTCAAAAAGTTTTGAATGATCCGGCAGCTGTTTACCAGACCGACAACGCCGTAGGTCGTTTTAAATATAAAGATGTTAACGGCGATGGTGTTATAACTCCAGACGACCGCACTTTTATAGGCAACCCTAACCCTAAGGTTACCGCAGGTTTAAATTTGGGGGTAAATTATAAGAATTTTGATGCCAGCATATTCATGTACGGCTCATTCGGAAATAAACTCTGGAACAGCGTTAAATACTGGACAGATTTTTATGCCGGCTTTGAAACAGCCAAAAGCCATACTGCCTTATATGATTCCTGGACACCCAGTAACCATAATGCCAAAGCTCCTATACAGGAAATTAATGCATCAACAAGCAGCGGCTCTACACCTAACTCATACTTTGTTGAAAACGGCACTTATGTGCGCATCCGTAACGCACAAATTGGTTATACCTTCAATATACCGAGCTTAAAAAAGGCAGGGATACAAAAATTAAGAATCTACGCTTCGGCAACTAACCTACTTACCATAACCGGCTATAGCGGCACCGACCCCGAACTGGGTGGCAGCACCAACAGTTTTGGTATTGATGAAGGCAGCTATGCAAGCCCACGTACATTTTTATTCGGAGTTAATTTTTCATTATAACAACAGTATTAAAAAGTATTACAATGAAAGCTAAGAAATATATTACAATAATGTTGTTAGGTGCATTGTCGCTTAGCGCATGTAAAAAATCATATTTGGATAAGCCTGTTACCGGAGCGCTCGAACCTCAGTTTTTGGCAACGGAAGAAGGCGTTAACCAGTTACTTATTGGTGCTTACGCCGCTTTAGACGGGCAACAGGGCGGCGATGCGGCCATTGGAGGCGGTGGCGCCTGGGAAGCATCACCTGATAACTGGATTTATGGAGGAGTTGTAGGTGGGGATGCTTCAAAAGGAAGTATAGCCGGCGATCAGCAGCAGATTG
The DNA here is from genome assembly GCF_034262375.1 of Mucilaginibacter sabulilitoris. Classification (NCBI taxonomy): domain Bacteria; kingdom Pseudomonadati; phylum Bacteroidota; class Sphingobacteriia; order Sphingobacteriales; family Sphingobacteriaceae; genus Mucilaginibacter; species Mucilaginibacter sabulilitoris. The sequence goes on along the minus strand of NZ_CP139558.1, from coordinate 754,985 downwards.
AACCCATGATGAAATACAACGCCGATGCCAGTAACGGCTTTTTTGACAGCAAGTGGAGAGCAGATTATGAAGGCATTTCCCGCACTAACAATACTTTAAAGATAACTGCCCAGGTACCCAAAATAACAGACGAGGCAAAAACCAACATCATTGCACAGGCTCGGTTTTTACGTGGCCATTATTACTTCGACCTTAAAAAGATGTTTAATAATGTGCCTTATATGGATGAAACCACCACTTCAATTAACCAGCCAAATACAGCCGACATCTGGCCTAAAATTGAGGCTGATTTTAAATATGCTTATGATAATTTGCCTCCCACACAATCCGATGTGGGCCGCGCCAACAAATGGGCTGCAGGCGCATACTTAGCTAAAACATATCTGTACGAGCACAAATATGCCGAAGCAAAAGTTGTCTTTGATGCGGTAATTGCACAGGGTGTAACCGCCAATGGACAAAAGTATGCTCTAAACGCACGTTTTAATGACAATTTCAGAACCACTACCAATAACAGCGCCGAATCGGTGTTTGCGGTACAGGCAGCAGCCAATGCCGACCCTAATGGTCCTTCAAATGCCAATAACGGCGACATGCTGAACTTCCCTTACGGAAACAGTAGTCCGTTTAGCTGTTGCGGGTTTTATCAGCCATCAATTGATCTGGTAAACCATTTTCGCACTAATTCAGCCACCGGCCTGCCTTACCTGGATGATTATAACAGTCATGCCATTAAAAACGACATGAATATAGCAGGAACTCAACCCTTTACACCTGATGCCGGAACAATAGATCCGCGTTTGGACTGGACAGCCGGCCGTCGCGGCATTCCGTATCTTGACTGGGGCTTACACCCCGGTGATGGTTGGGTAAGAGATCAGGCTTACGCAGGACCCTACTCACCTATTAAAAACGTATATGGCCAGGCCGAGCAGGAAACCAACGGTGATAACCTTTCATGGGCGCCAGGCTCAGGGATTAACTATAACCTGATACGCTATGCTGATGTATTATTAATGGCTGCCGAAGTGGAAGCACAATTAGGTAACCTCATAAAAGCCGAGGACTATGTAAATATGGTACGTAACAGGGCTGCAAACCCAACGGGCTGGGTGCATACTTATAAAAATAATGCTAAGCCAACTTCCGGGTTTACCACAACACCAGCTGCCAATTATAAAATAAGCCCATATCCGGGCGGCGCTTTTGCAAGTAAGGATTTTGCGCTTAAAGCCATTTATTTTGAACGTAAAATTGAGCTCGCAATGGAAGGTCACCGCTTTTTTGACCTGGTGCGCTGGGGAATTGCCGATACTGAGCTTAACGCTTATATCGCTTTCCAAAGCACCCAAACCAACGATGTTAAAGGTGGCAAATTCTTAAAAGGTAAAAACGAATACTATCCCATACCCCAACTCGAAATTGATTTAAGTGCCACCGGAGGTGCCGCGGTACTTAAGCAAAACCCGGGTTATCATTAATAAAAATTCAATCAAAAACTTACCGGGATATTATGCCCGGTAAGTTTTAAACTATTGCTTATCGCGCCCTCCTGCTACAAAGCACATAAACCTCAATATTAAACAGCTTATGAATAAATCATCAACGCGATTTTTATCGCTGGATGTGTTTCGCGGTATGACCATTTGTTTCATGATCATAGTAAATACACCCGGCAGCGGAGCGACTGCATTTTCGCCACTTGAACATGCCGCATGGCATGGTTTTACCCCTACCGATCTGGTATTCCCATCGTTCTTATTCGCAGTAGGCAATGCTATGAGTTTTTCTATGAAACGTTACCTTGAAATGGGCAATGCTGCCGTTTTAAGTAAAATATTCAGGCGCACATTGCTTATTTTTATAATAGGTTATCTCATGTATTGGTTCCCCTTCTTTAATTTTAAGGGCGGCCATATTTCGTTGTCGCCTATTTCGGATACCCGTATTATGGGCGTATTACAGCGCATAGCCCTGTGCTATTGTTTCGCATCGCTTATGATACATTTCCTGACTAAAAAATCGGTTGTTATTTTATCAGTATTGTTTTTAATAGGATACTGGGCCTTACTATTGGTTTTTGGCGACCCTAATGATCCGCTGAGCATTACAGGCAACGCGGGTATATTTCTTGATAAATACATACTTGGCGACAGTCACATGTATCATGGCGAAAAAATAGCGTTCGACCCCGAGGGTATCCTAAGTACAATACCAGCTATTGTTAATGTAATTGTGGGCTATTATGCAGGTAAATTTATACAGCAAAAAGGCAAAGGGTACGATGTTATTTCAAAAATGCTGCTTATCGGCTGTCTGTTCATATTTTTAGCGCTTTGCTGGAATATGGTGTTCCCGATCAACAAAAAACTATGGACAAGCTCATTTGTTCTGGTAACTACAGGGCTTGATCTGGTGATCCTTTCCTTTCTGGTATATGCACTGGAAATTAATAGCTGGAATAAATGGAACTGGACCCGCTTTTTTACCATTTTAGGTAAAAACCCACTGCCTATTTATATACTTTCAGAAATATTGGTGATACTTCTTTACATGCTAACCGTAAAGGGAACATCCTTTTATGATTGGGTTAACAGTTCTGTTTACCAGGTTATAGCCCCAGGAGCCATTGGCTCATTATTATTTGCCATAAGCTATATGCTTGTTTGCTGGTTTGTGGGCTGGATACTAGATAAAAAGAAGATATATATCCGGGTGTAATTTGTCAAAACAACTGTTTAAAAAGCGCGATCATTAAATTGATTGCGCTTTTTTTGTTAATTCATTTTAAAATCCGCCCGTTTTTCCCACAAAAATTACACAAAACAGCACAATTATTTGATATTATTATAAATAATTTAAAAAAGATTGCATTTTTATCAAAAACACTTCATAAATTACATTTTTCAAAATAACTGATTAGTAAATTTATACTTTTTGCAAATTTAATATGGAAGAATCAGGATATTTTAACCAATACAACCCAATTAATGGCGTTTGGGATGAAATGTATGGCACTAATTGCAATGTCCGCGATCATTATCGCAAGGTAATTGAATATATTTCAAAAGAATCAGCAGAAGACCTGAACAAAAAAGAGGAATTAGCCAAGAGTTTGTTCATGAGCCAGGGTATTACTTTTACAGTTTATAGCAGTGGCGAGGGCATTGAAAAAATATTTCCTTTTGATATTATTCCACGCATTATTACCTCGGGTGAATGGGCTTTTGTAGAAAAAGGCATCAAACAAAGACTTACTGCCCTTAACCTTTTTCTTAAAGACATTTACCACAATCAGTTTATTATAAAAGATGGCATAGTGCCAATCGACATTATATACTCGTGCCCGCATTTTTTGCGCGAAATGTATCAGCTTAAGGTACCTTATGATATTTATGTACATATATCAGGCATAGACCTGATACGCGATGAGGATGGCACTTTTTATGTTCTGGAAGATAACCTGCGTACCCCATCGGGCGTAAGCTACATGCTCGAAAACCGTGAGATCACCAAACGTCTTTTCCCCGATCTGTTGCCTCAATGCGGGGTTCGCAGCGTAACAGAATATCCGGCCATACTGTACAAAAACTTACTGGCGTTGTCGCCGCGGCAAATACAAAACCCAACGATAGTTTTGCTGAGCCCAGGCATTTACAATTCGGCCTATTTTGAGCATACCACACTTGCCCGGCTAATGGGCGTTGAGCTGGTTGAAGGGCGCGACCTGGTAGTTAATAACCACAAGGTATATATGAAAACCACTACCGGCCTGCAGCAGGTTGATGTAATATACCGCCGTGTCGATGATGAATATCTTGATCCGCTGGTATTCAACCCGGCGAGTATGCTTGGCGTAGCTGGTATTATGGGCGCTTACCGCAAAGGCAATGTTGCCATAGTAAATGCCGTTGGCACCGGTGTCGCCGACGACAAAGCGGTGTATGTTTACGTGCCCGACATGATCCGCTATTACCTCAACGAGGAACCTATTCTTAAAAACGTGCCCACCCATCAGTTGGGCAATACCGATGAACGCGAACACGTGTTTAAAAACCTCAATAAAATGGTGGTTAAAAAAACCAACGGCAGCGGCGGCTATGGCATGCTTATGGGGCATGCAGCGTCTGAGCAGGAAATTGACGATTACAAAAAGGAGATATTAAAAGATCCGCGCAATTTTATAGCGCAGCCAACCATCAGTCTTTCGGCGGCGCCCTGCTATATGCAGGGTTCATTGAAGCCCCGTCGTATTGATCTGAGGCCCTATGCGCTTTATGGCCCCGACGGTATTGAGATAGTCCCCGGGGGCCTTACACGGGTTGCCCTTAAAGAAGGCTCATTAGTGGTAAACAGCTCGCAGGGTGGCGGCAGCAAAGATACATGGGTACTAAGCCCTCCGGCCCCCTAAAGGGGGAGGGATAGGACAACAAGAATATTTATAATAAACAATATTTAAACTCCCCCAAGTATTGCCCCTTTAGGGGGGTGAGGGGGCTAACAAATCAAGAAATTCTCCCTTTAGGGGGTTAGGGGGCTAATATGTTAAGCAGGGTAGCAGCAAGTTTTTATTGGTTAAGCCGTTATATTGAGCGCAGCGATGGTATGCTGAGGATGCTCAAAATAAACTATGCATCATCTCAGGATGCCGTGCAGGAATTTACCTGGGAACCTGTGATCAGGATATTTGCAGGACTTGATGCAGCCGAGGCTGATCAGCTGGAAAATGACAGCAGGTCGGTTTTAAAATATATGGTAACGGGTAAAAACAATCCAAATTCCATATTAAACATTATTACGTTGGCACGCGAAAACGCCAGGGGCGTACAGGAACACATTACCAAAGATTTATGGCAGTGCCTCAATGAGTATTATCATACCGTAAAGGATCCACGGCTTGAACGCTACCTGCAGCGCGAGGACCCCATTGGCGTGCTCGATGTGTTGATAAAGCAGATCATGCTGTATTATGGCACGGTAGAAATTACGATGGAGCGTGGCGAAGGGCGCAGCTTCATGAATATTGGAAAATACCTGGAGCGTGCTATACAATCGGTTGATATCCTCGATACCAAATTCAGCTCGGTAAGTGACAACCCTGATTTGCTTACCGATACCACTTATTGGAAACACCTGCTGCTTTCGCTGGGTGGTTATGAACTGTACCTGAAAACATACCGTGTGGGCTTTGAGGCCGAAAACATACTGGAGCAGGTTGTTTTAAATAATGATTTTCCGCGTTCGGTTATTTATTCGGTAAATAATATACAGCGTTATTTTGACCGGCTGAAGAACGATACCACGGTGGATACTTACCGGGAAATGTCATTTCAAATAGGGCGACTGCAAAGCCGCATCAAGTATAGCTCGGTACGCAGTATCAGACAGGAGGGCTTACACACCTTCCTTACCCAGATCAGGAACGAGCTGTTTGGGATTGGTAACTCGCTGAACGAATATTATTTTGCAAATTCATAATTATACAAGATATGCCTGAATTTAAAATACAACACATAACCCGGTATACCTACGAGGGGTCCGTACGCGACAGTGCTAACCAGATCATTCTCTTCCCCATAAAGGACGAGTATCAGGATATTGTAAAACAGGAAGTACATATAACCGGCAACCCGGTTGTTGATACGCATATTGACTACTACGGCAACGAAGTAGGCAGTTTTACCTATAGCGAACCACATTCCGTATTGCTCATTAACTCTAAACTTGAGGTTACTACCAGGCAAAGGCCACTCCCCATAAACGATATTTTTCCGGAACAACAATGGGAAGACCTGAAACGCCTGCAATACATGGTACCCTATATTGACTTTTTAAAACAGGAATACTTTGAGGGACTACCCGAATTGCAGGCTATTGTGGAACAGGAAAGATCAAAAGACGAAACACCTTATCAGATAACCCTCCGTTTTTGCAATTACGTGTACCAGAATTTTGAATATATTAAGGGGGTTACCACGGTTGAAACCACACTTGATGAAGTATGGAAATTAAAGGCCGGCGTTTGCCAGGATTTCGCACATATTTTAATGGTGATGCTCCGGTTGTTAAAAATACCTGCACGTTATGTTAGTGGCTACATCTGCACCAATAGCAGCAACATGCGCGGCGAAGGGGCCACTCATGCCTGGGCCGAAGCCTATATACCTGATTATGGCTGGTTGGGTATTGATCCTACTAACAACTGCATTGCAAACGAAACCCATGTACGCCTGGCAGTTGGCCGTAATTTTTCAGACTGCTCTCCTGTAAAAGGTGTATATAAGGGATCATCGGGCCACAAACTTGAAGTTTCAGTAACCGTTGATGACAAAAACGCGTTTGCTTATGACGACAAAGTTGTTCATGAAACAAGCCCCTTGCAGCAGGTCACCGAATACCCTAAAAATAGTTACCAGCGATATATGGAAATTATACAGCAGCAACAGCAGCAACAGTAATTTTGATTTGCAGACTTGCGGATTTCAGGTGTGCAGATCATCAAAATATACCCTGATATCCCATCTGCATATTGGCGCATCTAAATCTGCACATCTAAAATTAAACCTTTTTAACTGCCTGCATCAGCACCGGGATGGTTGGCACTTTATTATAGGTTTTTGATATTTTGCCATTTTTATCATAAATGGCAATAAAAGGTGTATTTTGTATCTGATAATATTTCTGCACCACGTAGGTATAGCCTTCAGTTCCTATCGTGATATTATGATACTTGGTCAAATCAAAATCGCGCTGAAAAACCTGGATAGCTTTAAGCTGGTTAACAAAAGTTATCATCACTATTTGCACATTCTGCAATTGTTTAAGCTCCGGTTTAAGGTCGTACATCAGGTGCTGGCAATGACTGCAATCAGGTGCAAAATAAATGATCATTACCGGTTTATTCTTTTTCAGGTTAGCCGGGGTAACATAAACACTATCGGTAGTTAATATATGATAAGGCGGAATCCCCGAATTTGCACCAAGTGTTTGAGCCTGGGTACAGCCAGCTGCAATAAGTAAACAAAGGAATAAGTATATCTTTTTCATTATGTTAATATAATACTTCATTAAAGCATAGTTACGATATTTTTAACTTTCCAGCAATTCCAGCTGCCACGCTATTTGCTCTTGGGTTATTGGAAATAACGCGTTTTCTCTTATAGTATGATAAACCGCTTCAAATAAACCGCTATAATTACCCTTGTCTGACGGAACCCATTCAACAGTTTTCTCATTATCGGCTCCCATAAGTACCAGTTTGCCATCACTGCCCTCAGGTTCAATACCAAAACCATCATCGGTAGGCATCATCCCGGCATCAAGCTGCGCTTCCTGTACATCGGTACGCAGCTTAACAAAGCTTCCCAGGGTACCATGAATTATAAAGCCGGGGGTATGCTCGGCAATAAGCAGCCCCGAGGTTAAATAAACATGCAATTGATTAGGATAGGTTAAATGAAAGTTAAAGTAATCATCAACCTGCGAGCCGGGCCTGTATGTACCTATGGTTTTAACAAAACTTAATGGTTTACCGAACAGACTAATTGCATTATCAATTAAATGAGCGCCGAGGTCGTAGGTAAGCCCGTTACCCGGTGTATCTTTTGTTTCTTTAAATACTTTCGGCCCAATTGGCATCCGATATCTGTCGAGCCTGAAATGAACTTCTATCAATTGGCCCAGTCTTCCACTTTCAATTACGTCCTTTACCGATAGAAAGCCGCTGTCGTATCTACGGTTCTGATAAATGAGTACTTTTAGCCCAAGTTTTTTACCCAGATCGAACATGATCTTAACTTCTGCCGATGTTACTGCCGCAGGCTTTTCAATAAGCACATGTTTGCCTGCATTAAGGGCCCTCATGGCATAATCAAAATGGGTGTTGTTAGGTGTATTTACGATGATAAGTTCAATTTCCTTATCATTCAGTAATTCATCAATAGTATCATAGCTGATCACATCCGGATATCTTTTTCCTGCCTTTTTTTCATGGCGTTCTACCACCGCTTTGAATGTGAAACCCGGGTTGGTAACTAAAAACGGCGCATGAAATATCCTGCCCGACATACCATAGGCCATAAGGCCGGTTACTATTGGTTTTGATGACATATTTTTTAACTTTTTACTTTACACCCCTGATTGTTTAAGAGGTTCTATTGCTATACTATTTTACCCCTGATTGCAAAGCCGGTAACCGGCCAGTACATCGCCTAAAATTATTGTTTTATGTGGGGTAATACAATATTTTTATAAAAGAAAAAGGGAGATGCATTATCTCCCTTTTTCTTTTACTGAATGATGAACTTTAAATTATTTCATACCTTTTTTAATAGCTTCAATTTCAGCCAAATGTCCTTTTATAATGGGTAATGTATTGGTTGCAAAGGCTTTTAGTTCGGCATCTTTGCAATTTTTTGCAGCATCTTCAAACATAGCGATTGTTTTTTGGTGACCATCAACCATGGCATCTACATAGGCTTTATCAAAATCACTTGCCGATTTTGCAGAAAGATCTGCTAGTTCTTTTTGTTTATCATCGCTCGGTGCAGCGGGTAACGTAATATTTTTTGCTTTGGCAATGGCCATAAGCTCATCATTTGCTTTGCTATGATCTTTTACCATCATTGCTGCAAAATCTTTCACTTTTTGATTAACGGCTTTTTGTTCAGCAACTTTGCCTACTGCTACTTCGGCCATACCACCATTGGCGGCGTCGGTAGCGAACTTGGCGTCGCCCTCATCAACGGCTATTCCTGTGGCGCCCGTTGTTGTAGTGTCCTTAACTTCATTGGTACTGTCGGCACTTTCTTTACTGTCGGTTTTGGCAGCGTTATTACATGCCTGAAACATCCATGCCGATAGCACGAACATCATCATTAAACTTAATCTTTTCATAGTGAGTGTTTATATATGTTTTTATAAGCAACAATTTTCACTCAAATAAGTTTCATTTTCTTATTTGTAAAAAACCTATTATTTATGTAATTACTTTTCCAATGACGCATGTGGAAATAAACTATATAAACAAAAATGGCCATCATGTACATATGATGGCCATTACCATATCTTATAAAAACTTATTTAAGTTTTGAAAGGGCTTCTCTTACCCTTGGTATAAGTTGCTGAATATCCTGCAGGGTACTTGCCCCTACCGATGCGCGGAACCAGTTCACATTATCATCGGTGCCAAATGCAGAGAACGGAACCAACGCCACCTTAGCTTCTTTAATGAGGTAAAAATTAATATCGGCCGAGTCTTTCAGCACTGTGCCATCTGGTGTGGTTTTGCCGGCGTAATCGATTTTAAGTGTAAGATAAATAGCCCCCATCGGGATAATGGAATCTACATGAAACCCTTCGGCTTTTAATGCCTGAAAACCTTCATGCAGGGTATTTAAGCTGTTTTGTATTTTACCTTTAATATCATTCAGGTAATTATCTACCGCCGCATCATTGGTTATAAAGCTGGCCATTGCTACCTGCTCAGCTTTTGGCGACCATGCCCCCATGTGCCCTACAATGGCCTTCATGTTATCAATAACATGTGCCGGGCCAAAGCCCCAGCCTACCCTTACTCCTGTTGACGCGAAACACTTGGATGCGCCATCAATAAATATGGTATAATCCTTCAGTTCGGGACGCAGGGTAACCGGGTCGTAATGTTTAAAATCGCCAAAGGTTAATTGCGAGTATATCTGGTCATACATCAGGTAAAGTGGTTTTTCGCCTTTAGCACGGCTCTTGTTTTCGGCAATAACCAGGTCGCAGATCTCTTCAAGGTCTTTTTTGCCAAACATGGTACCGGTTGGGTTTAACGGCGAACACAAAGCCAGCAAAGCTGCTCCCTTTAAATGCGGACGAATTTCATCGGCCGTAGGCATAAAGTTATTTTCGGCAGTGGTAGGTATCATTACCGCATCGGCGTTCAGGAGGTCACTGTAATGGTTGTTGTTCCACGACGGCAGCGGGAAGACCACCTTTTCGCCCGGGTTAACTAGTGCCAAAAAAGTAGAGTAAATAAGCGGACGTGAACCACCCGATATTAATATTTCATTGGCTGAATAATCAAGATTATAACGGTTCTTTAAAAGCGTAGATACGCTTTGACGAAGGTTAAGCATGCCATCGGCCGGGGGATAGTTGGTTTGATTTTGGGCGTAAGCCTCAACAATGCCTGCTTTCAGTTCGGCCGGTATAGGGTAAATATTGGAATCAAAATCACCTATAGTTAAATTGGCTATATTCTGACCCTGGCGTTTTAATTCATTGATCTCGCCGGCTATCTTAATAATTTCAGAGCCGCGCAAATTTTGAGCTAATACAGAAATACTCATAGTAGTATGTTTTATGAGCGGCAAATATAAGGGGAATTTGAGGTGAAAGGCGAAAGGTAAAAGGAGAAAGGTAAAAAATGAGATTAAAGGGGAAAAGCTAAAAGCATAAGGTTTAAGCAAAAAGCTTTTTTAACCAAACAAAAAAGCGAAAAGGAAGGTATCAAATCCTTACTTTTCGCTTTAAGCTTTTTGCATTAGGCTTTATGCTTATAAATATGCTTTTCTGAGCTTAATGATGCGCATCCAGTGCATGAGTTTCATTACTGGATAAACCGGATCTATTTCAAACCATTTAGCACCAAAATTGGCTCTGTTGGGATGCTTATGATGATTGTTCTGGAACAGTTCACCCAACATTAAAAAGTCGAAAGGTGTGGTATTTTTTGACTTATCGCCGTTGTCGAAGTTGGAATAGCCATATTTATGGCCGCACCAGTTAACAATAGCGCCGTGAATAGGGCCCATTAAAAAATGGATAGGAATTAACAGATACATCCACCATTGGGTGGCAAAAAACACGTAGACCAAAATGTACAATATACCAAATGAAATACGCGACACTGTAGATGAACCTATGTAGTCAACCAAACGCCATTCGGGGATATTGCCTTTAAAACGCTCCTCGGGTTCTTTCAATTTTCTTACGTGCAGGCTATAACTTTTTGCAGTGTAGATCATCATCTGAAATACATCCTTAAAAAAATGAGGTGAATGAGGATCCTTTTCCGTATCGCTGTAAGCATGGTGCTCACGGTGCATAATGGCATAAGCCCTCGGGTTTAAGAATGATGAACCCTGGCAAATATAAGTAAGCAGGTAGAATAGACCCTCGTAAAACTTATTGGTAGTAAACATTTTGTGAGAAGCGTACCTGTGCAGAAAGAATGTTTGGAAGAATAGCGACAAGAACCAATGCGCTATAAAGAATATGATAATGACCACTGAATTGAAATAATTAGAATATGAAAGTGTTATTTATAATCTTTCCAAAGATACGATTAAAACCCGATATAAAGTTTTTACATGCCAGGATTGATATCTATTTAACGCAAAAAAACCTATTCTGTGTTTAAAAATTGGCTTTTTTTTAAAGTGACTCCCCAAAAGGTTTTAGTGTTAATTAAACTAATTAATAAAATGGTACAGAAAAACCACCTCGCCGGCAAAAGCGGGTTTCTTTTGACCGTCAATTTCCAGCTCAATACCCATGGTGGCTTTGGTAACACCGCGTAAGTTAATAAGGCTCGACAGTTTAACCTTTAGCCTTACTTTGTCATTAACCAGTACCGGCTGTGCAAAACGTAGGTTTTCGATACCGTAGTTTATTTCCATTTTAAGATTACGGATATCGGCTATCTGTTTCCATAAATAGGGTATCAGTGATAGCGTAAGGTAACCATGGGCTATGGTTGATTTAAACGGACTTTCTGTTGCCGCTTTTTCAGGATCTGTATGTATCCATTGGTGATCAAGCGTGGCATCGGCAAATTTATTGATCTGCTCCTGCGTAATGGTATGCCATGCCGATACGCCAAGCTCCTTGCCTAATAATGTTTCAAATTCGCTATAGTTATTTATAATGATCATCGGTAATAGTTTTATTGGCAAAGTAATTAATAAATTCAATTCCCGTCAGAACAAATATTTAATTTATTCACTCACCCAATAGCGCCTTTAAACTCTCGAGCGTATCAGCTTCTTCCTTTGGTTTATCATGCCGCCACCGTAATATACGCGGAAAGCGCAGCGCGATACCCGATTTATGCCTGGTTGATTTATTGATACCTTCAAACCCTATCTCGAAAACCAGCTCGGGCTTTACCGTGCGCACCGGGCCAAATTTCTCGATAGTATTACGTTTTACAAAATAATCAACCTTATTAATTTCGGCATCTGTTAAGCCAGAATAAGCTTTGGCAAAGGGCACCAGTTTATCGCCATCCCAAACGGCAAAGGTATAGTCGGTGTACAGATCTGCCCGCCTGCCATGACCTTTTTGAGCATAGATCATTACCGCATCTACCGACAAAGGGTCTATCTTCCACTTCCACCAGTCGCCACGACGACGACCCACCTGGTAGGTAGCACTCTTGCGTTTTAGCATAATACCTTCGGCAATCATGGCTCGCGATTGTTCCCTTATCATGCCCAATTCTTCCCAGGTATTGAAAAGTATTAATGCCGATAGGCGGAACACCTCCAGGAAAGATGTAGAAGCCTGTAATTGTTCCAGTATCACCCGGCGTTCGGCCTGTGTTTTCGAGCGGATATCTTCGCCTTGGTATTCCAGACAATCATAAGCAATTACTGCTACCGGGCTTTCCTCCAGTATTTTTTTATTCAGGTTTTTACGGCCTATGCGGGTTTGCAACACGCTAAACGGCATAGGCAATCCATTTTTAAAACTGAGGATTTCACCGTCTATCACCGTACCATCGGGCAGGGCATTCAAAAAAGGGTGCAGTTCCGGGAATTTCTCGGTGGCCAGATCTTCGCCACGGCTCCATATAAATATTTCACCGCCACGCTTAATCATTTGAGCCCTAATGCCGTCCCATTTCCATTCGGCCTGCCAATCGGCAGCATCGCCCAGCGAAGCACCAACCTCCTCCGGTGTTTTTTGCTTTTCGGAAGTTTCCTGTATGGGATAAGCCAGGAAAAACGGGTATGGCCTCGAGATGTTTTCGGCTGTATCCTGTTCTTCCATCAGTTGGGTATACTGATACGTTTCGGGCAGCCAGCTTCCCATAATACGGTGGGTAAGCACAGCCGCCTCCAGGCCAGAAATATCTGCCAGCGCCTTGATCACTAAGTTTTGCGATACCCCAACGCGGAAGCTCCCTGTAAGCAATTTGTTAAAGACAAAACGTTCCTGACCGTCCAACATTGCCCACGACTCCAATAACCACAGTTTTTTTTCAGCCTCGGTTTTATCATTCAGGGCATTAATCTCGGCTATCCATTCGGTAAGGGTTTTGCTGCTGCTGTTGCTGGTTTCGGGCATGAGTAAGGCCATTGTTTCGGCCAGGTCGCCTACTACATGGTAGCTTTCCTCAAAAAGCCAGGCCGGTATATTAGATGCCTCAACTGCCCAGTTGCGTACCAATGTTGAGTTGATCTGTCGCTTGGGCCTCCGCCCGGTAAACAGGGCCAGCATATGCATCTTGTCGGTATCAGGAACAGCGTTAAAATAGTCTTTTAATACTTTAATCTTTTCGTTGGTTTTGTTCGTTTCATCTAACGACAGGAAGAGTTGGGCAAAGGCTTTCATGAAACTCCTCCAGCCTCACTTAAATCCTCTCCAAAGGAGAGGACTTGATTTGCATTGTTATTTTCCGGCACATTAGGAGTCTCCCCTTCGGGGAGGTTGGAGGGGTTCTCTTCTTCCCCACCATACAGCGTATGCACCTCGTGTGCATCGAAACCTATCTCATTTAAATACCTTGAAAATGTAGCGGTATAACCATGTGTAAGGTAAACACTTTCACAATCGGTAGCGTCAATAGCGCTGATTAGGCCGTTCCAGTCGGCATGGTCAGAGAGAACAAAGCCTCTGTCGGCGGCCCTGCGGCGCTTGGCGCCGCGAATAGCCATCCAGCCCGAGCAGTAGCCAAAACTATAGGGTTGAAATTTACGCATCCAGGGTGTGCTTACTGATGATGGAGGTGCTAAGATGATCCCTTTCCTTACTTCTTCTTTTACAGAATTGGCAGTGATCCGTTCGGTGGGGTTCAGCAGCACACCATTGCGGCGCAAAGCTTCATTGGTATTTTCAATTACACCATGGGTGTACACTTTGCCATTAAACAGATCGAGATTTTGCAATATACGTTGAGATTTACCTAAAGAATACCCCACCAGCACCGTGGCAACACCATTGTGTAAATTGGTACGCCACCAGTTATTTACATCCTCAAATATCTGCACCTGTGGTTTCCAGGTATAAACCGGCATCCCGAAGGTGCATTCAGAAATAAAATGGTGGCATTTAACAGGCTCAAAAGGTGTAGAAATACCGTCATCTTCCACTTTATAATCGCCCGATACCACCCAAACTTCACCCTGATATTCTACCCTGATCTGTGCGGAACCAATTACATGACCTGCCGGATACAGGGATATGGCAACCCCGTTTTTCATTACCGTTTCACCATACTCCACGGTTTGCAGGTTGATTTCGCCCAAACGATAAAGTAATATTTCTTTGGATAAGTGGTGAGCAAGATAATTTTTGTGGCCCCAATAAGCATGATCAGCATGGGCATGAGTAATCACGGCATCATCAACCGGTTTCCAGGGGTCAATATAAAACTTGCCCCGGGCACAGTAAATTCCCCTGTCAGTAAATTCAAGCAACGGTTTTTTAGCCATGGTATTAGGTAAACCTACAGAATGCGAATTAGTTTGCCGCCCTGCCCTGAGGGGAGCCTTTTTGATGTACCGGGCTATATCTTACTTTAAAAGCATAAAACAACAAAGCCCGGCTCCAAAAGAGCCGGGCTTAAATATTTCTAATTCAAAAGCTCCCCCTTTAGGGGGGTGGGGCTACTGCGGCGTTACGCTGGTTAGTTTAGGCTCCAGGCTAATGTAATCAGTGAGGATCTGTCCTGCTTCGCGTTTTACAAAGTCAAGATCCTCATTCTTTGGCTTGGCCTGACCCTTTTTCAGCGCCGGTAAACCTAAGGCAATGCGGCGAAGGTTATTACGATCCAGAGATTTTTTTTCATCAGAGTCGCGCTGCTTTTTCAAGTCTGACTCATTCAGGGTAACACTGTTTTCAGCGTCATGCTTTTTAAAGTCGGCAATATCTTCCTCCATGTATTTATAGCTGTCGCTAGTGGCCATTCGCTGATCGTGCAGTTTTTTAATCTGAGGTAAAACACCTGTAAAATCGCCCACCTTGGTATAATCGGTTTTCGCGATGATATCAAAAGGCATGGCTGATGGTTCGGTGTCTTCGCCATATTTATCAAGCGGTATTAATGACGGGAACTGAATATCGGGCATTACACCTTTATGCTGTGTTGAATTACCACTAATGCGGTAAAACTTAGCTATAGTTAAGTTAAGCTGACCATAAGTGCTCTGGCTGCCGGTAGTTACTTTTTTATTGCCGCCGCCCGCCAGCTGGTTAATTTTATCGCGGATTGGCGAACCTAACACACGATCAAGGTCAATAGCGCTCTGAACCGACCCTTTACCATAGGTTTGTGTACCCATGATCAATCCGCGACCATAATCCTGTATGGCGCCTGAAAATATTTCTGAGGCCGAGGCGCTGAACCTATCAACCAAAACCGCCAGAGGGCCCGAATAGGTAACAGCCGGATCATCATCTTTATCTTGCTCAATTTGATCTTTAGTATCACGAACCTGTACTACCGGTCCTGTTTTTATAAACAATCCCGTAAGTTCAATAGCCTCCATTAAAGAGCCACCACCGTTTTCGCGGAGGTCAATCACAACACCATCAACGTTTTCGCGTTTCAGTGAATCCAATATTAGTTTAACGTCGTGGGTGGTGCTTTTATAATTAGGGTTACCAGCTTTATAATCGTTAAAATCAATATAGAATGCAGGAATAGCAATTACACCTATTTTAACTGTTTTGCCATTGCTGTTGTAAGTGCGGATTTCTTTTTTGGCAGATTGATCTTTTAAAATGATCTTTTCGCGCACCATTTCCACAATTTTGGGCTTGCTGCCCGCACTAGCGCCTGCTGGTAATATTTCGAGCCTTACCACAGTACCTTTAGTGCCACGTATTATGGCTATAGCATTTTCAATACGCCAGCCAACTACATTCTGAAACTCGCCGGCTTTGCCTTGTGCTACTCCAACAATGCGATCATCAATATTTATTTGATGGCTCTTATCAGCCGGTCCGCCCGGAACTACTGTTTTAATGGTTACATACTCATTCTCAGACAGCAGGGAAGCGCCAATACCCTCTAACTGGCGCGACATTTCGATGTTGAAATTTGCTGCGTTTGATGGGTTAAAGTAATTGGTATGTGGGTCAATGGCTTCGGTAAAGGCATCCATAAAGTATTGAAAAACATCCTGATTGGAAAGCTTATTGGCTTGCGACAATAAATTTTGATAGCGTTTTTTCAATGTTTCCTTATTTTTAGCCATATCGTTGCTGGCCAGTTTCAGGTTAAGCAGATCGTATTTTACACGCTGCGACCACATGGCATCCATTTCTGCCTGGTTAGCAGGCCATGGCAGTTTATCGCGGTCATAAACAAACGATTCATTTTTATTAAAATCAAAGTTTTTATTTAACTGCGCCAGCGAGTAATTTACATGCTCAATGTATCGTTTCTGAAAAACGTTAAATATGTAAAAAGCGTCATTTAAGTTGCCACTTTTCAGGTCGTCATCCAGTACAGTTTTATACTTATCAAACTCTTTTATATCCGACGCCAAAAAATAGCTGTGATTTTCATCAAGCGCTTTTATATAGCGGTCATAAATGATGTTTGATATAGAATCATTCAGATCAACTTTCTTATAATTATAATTTGATATAAGGGAAGCAACTTGTTTACAAACAATACTTTGTTGCTCGTCGGGTTGCAGATCGGTTGAACCGGGGACTTTTATAGGTTTTGACGGCGATGCTTTACAAGCGAGTGCAGCGGCCAGCACCAATACTAAATATACTTTCTTAAACATATCTTTTACTGTAGTTAAATCAGGGGTTTTGTAAAACATCAATACTCGTGCCTATTATTAGTTTGCTAATGTAAATAAAAAGAGACAGTGATAATACTGTCTCTAAATTACAATAACAATTATACGATAATGTTTTACTTGTAGTATATAAGCATCAGCATTTTACGCTAATGTTACACAAAAAAATCATTTTATAGCTGGTTTCGGGTCAGTATCAGTAGTTTCCGCGTACCGAACTTCGGTTTTCAGGGTATTCTTGTTGTCCTGCAGATAGCGCATTTGCTTGTCAACCGCAGCAACATCCATGCTTAAACCAAGTGAACTGGCTAAATTGCGGGCCTCTACCAGATCTTGTTTAGCCTGCATAAAATCGCCATAACCGGCTTTAACCGCGGCAAGATTTATCAGATTTGTAATGGTATGCCGATTATCGTTTTGCTGGCGCGATATCTGTAAGCTTTGCAGTAAATACCATTTAGCTTCAGATAGCCTGTTTTGTTTCAGGTACATTTGCGCAAGGTCGCTAAAGTTATAGCTGGCCGAGTTGTAAACCCTGAAACGCATATTATGCTGGGCCGTTTTCATTACCGATGCCTCCATCAGGTACATCGAATAGGGCGTACGCTCAATACGGGCGTAAGTGATCTTATCATTAGGAATACGGGCAACGGGTAATTTTTTAATAGAGTTATCCTTCAAAAGAGCAATCTGCGGATAGCGGGTATGCTTTCTGAAAGGATTATACTTATACCACTGCGCAGACGCAGAAAAGCTAAGCGAACATAAGATTAGTAGTAAAATAAACCTCATTTATTGTTTTTGAGCGGGTTTAAATAAATTAATCAGTAAACAAATATAATAATATATTATAGTTAAGCAATACCTGTAACAGGCTAATTACCAAACCAGCCCCTTTTAACGCAAAACCTAATATAATGTTATAATTAATTATTTTAATTTATTCAAAAACTTCAATATCGCCATCATGAAGCGCCCAAACCATATAAGGATGGGTATCTGCATGGTAAATATGACCGTCGGCTGATATTCCTATGATGCCAGCAAGGCCGTTAAATGGCTTTAGTTCATCAAGTGTTTTATGGGTAGCTGCCGATATGGGCGAGCCATCAGTAACACGTGTAACAATTTTTGTAGCTACAGAACCGCTCACTATGTCTTCGCCTACTCCGGTACATGAAACAGCGGCATAAGCATTGGCATAATTACCCGCGGTTGTAGCAGAATCGCTAACCCTGCCAGGTATTTCAAAACCTTTGCCGCCTGTTGAGGTGGCCGCGGCCAGGTTGCCGTAAATATCAAACGCCACACAGCCAACGGTGCCCAATCTTATAGAATCGCTCAGCTTTTGCTCGTACTCATGGCGGCGCTGCGGTGTTTCGGGATTGTAATAACCTATGCCATTATTCGTGGCAAAATCACGGGCTCCTTTACCACTTAAAACGCGGTCGTCATAAGCCATCAATTTTTCGGTTATACAAATGGGGTTTTTTACATCCTCAATGTTAATAACGCCAGAAAAGCGTTGGGTTTTACCATCCATTAAAGAGGCGCTTAAACGTATCTTGCCGTCGCTCTGTATCTGCGAACCGGTGCCTGCATTAAAAAGTTCACAATCTTCCAGCAAACGCACCGCATAAACCACCGTTTCGAGTGCACTATGCGTTTGCAGATATTTATATCCTGCCTTCACTATATCCCTTAAAGCCAGCTGCTTGGCCTGCTTTACTTCCTGGTTGGTTTGCGATTCGCTAAAGAAACCGCCGTGTATAATGATCTTCATTTCGAACGGAGTTAGTTGATCCAAAAATGCACCCTTTCATGCCGGGTTTATTTTCGGTATCTCACAGATGTAAATGTCTAACTAAAATAACTCAGGATAATATATCTTTATTAACAACAGAATGGGCGTATTATTGCAACAGGTCGTTATCCGGCGCATGTATAAAAACACCTTCCTCTACTTTAACTGTCTTTTTAATGATCAAACGTTGTTGTGCAAGGTCATATTTATCAAAAATAGACATTACATGTACCTTCAAACTATCAATAGAAACCGGCGAACCAATGGCAACATCATAAATATTGGTTGCCACAATATTGCGGCCATCAACCAAAATAATAAGGCCTGAGCCAATCGCTTCCATCATATTGCCATCGGTAACAAGCAGGCCGGTATCTTCGCCCAAACCAATACCTAAAATACCAGGATTGGTAGCTACAGCATACATTAAACGGCCTATACGGCCGCGTTGTACAAAATGTGTATCAACAATAACCGAGTCTATAAAACCAAGACCTGCGGTAATCTGCACCTCTCCCTTAATAAGCGCTTCATTGCTTTGCCCCCTATAAATCATATGGGTTGACGCCGCAGCAGCCCCGGCCGATGTACCGGCCACAAGAAAATTTTCATGCTGATAACGGTGCTTAAGGATCTGTAAAAATTCGGTGCCTCCAAAAATTGCGGTAAGCCTGAGCTGGTCGCCACCGCTAAACATCACTACATCAGCTTTACGGATACGGTCGAGATAAGCTTCATTCGCCGCATCTTCGCGACCTTTAATATGCAGTACATTTACATTGGTAACATTTAGCTGGCCAAAAGCTTTGATATACTCATCACCTACCAGCTCCGGAATTTGCGATGCTGTAGTTATCACCTCAATTAAAGAGCCTTCATGTTTAGCTGACTCTGTGATTATGCGCCTTAAAATGCCCTGTTCAAAAAATTTAATATAATCGGGCTGCCTTATGTGCTCCTGGATAGTAACGTTACTCCCCATATCAACCGCGCCGCCTATAATTATTAGTTTTCCTTTCGGGACAATCATAATTTTTTATATTTAGTTGATGGCGTTAATCAGGGTGGATCAAGCGCATCGGGTTAATAAATCTTTTCCTGTTTATTAACAAATCCTGAACTTAATCAACTTAATCCAACCCAATCAACCAATTTAAATTACAAATTACGATAAAAACCCGCACAAACGCAGACTGTTGTGAACATTTAATGCCTTTTTACCTTATAAGTTTTATTTACACTGTTAAGTTTTATAGTTTTAAGGAAATTAAGCCGGTATGAAGATCGAGAATATTCAAGTATTGCGCGGACCAAACATTTGGAGCATCCGTCGTAAAAAATTAATACAAATGCGGCTTGACCTGCAGGAGATGGAGCATAAGCCCACAAATGAAATTGAAGGATTTTATGAGCGCCTGGAGAAACTACTACCCAGCCTTTATACTCATCGCTGCTCCCCGGGTGTACCCGGAGGTTTTTTTCAGCGGGTAATTGCAGGCACCTGGATGGGCCATGTTATTGAACATGTAGCACTCGAAATTCAAACACTGGCCGGCATGGATACCGGCTTTGGCCGCACCCGCGAAACCAAAACAAAAGGCGTATATAACGTAGTATTTGCTTACCTGGAAGAAAAAGTTGGTGTTTTCGCGGCCGAATCGGCAGTACGCATTACGGAAGCATTGATTAAAGGAGAAGATTACGATCTGGAACCCGATATACAGCAAATGCGTGAGATACGGGAAAATACCCGCCTCGGGCCGAGCACCGGCTCTATTGTTGAAGAGGCCATTGCCCGCGATATTCCCTGGATCAGGCTCAATAATCAATCATTGGTGCAGTTGGGCTATGGTAAAAATCAGGTTCGTTTCCGCGCTACCATGACCGAAAAAACCAGCAGTATTGCCGTTGATATTGCCAGTAATAAGGACGAAACCAAACGCATGCTGCAGGAACAGGCTATACCTGTTGCCAAGGGTATTACTATTTCGTCGGCCAGCGGGGTGGCCGAAGCTATACGCAAAGTGGGTTTCCCGCTGGTATTTAAACCGCTTAATGGTAATCATGGCCGAGGGATATCTACCAATATAAAAACCGAAGAAGCTGCCATGGAGGCCTACGAACACGCGGCTAAAATATCAAGCCGGGTAATAGTAGAGCGTTTTGTTACGGGTTATGATTTCCGGGTGCTGGTGATTGACAATAAAATGGTGGCTGCTGCCCTTCGCGACCCTGCCCATGTTATTGGTGATGGCACATTAACTATACAGGAGCTGATAGACAAGGAAAATGCTGATCCGCGCCGTGGCTACGGACATGAAAATGTGCTTACATTAATTGCGGTTGACCGTGACACGCTTGATCTGCTGGAAAAGATGGGTTATACCCTTGAAACAATTCCTGAAAAAGGCGAAAAAATATTTTTAAAGTCAACCGCCAACCTGAGCACCGGCGGCACATCTGTTGATGTTACTGACCATATACACCCGCAAAACATTTTCATTTGCGAACGGATCTCAAAAATTATTGGTCTGGATATTTGCGGTATTGATATTATGGCCGAAAACCTGACCGAGCCACTTACAGAAAACGGCGGAGTGGTGCTGGAGGTTAACGCGGCACCGGGTTTCCGGATGCACATAGCACCAAGCGAGGGTTTGCCACGCAACGTTGCCGGGCATGTGCTGGATATGCTTTACCCAACCGGTAAATCGGCCCGGATACCGATCATTGCCATTACCGGTACTAATGGTAAAACAACGACAACCCGCCTTATCGCTCACATTGTAAAAAACAATGGCCACCGGGTAGGTTTTACCACATCTGATGGTATTTACGTGCAGAATAACATGATGCTCAAGGGCGATACTACCGGCCCGGTAAGCAGCGAGTTTATATTGAAAGATCCTACGGTTGATTTTGCCGTACTGGAAACCGCCCGTGGCGGCATCCTGCGCTCAGGTTTAGGCTTTGGCTTTTGTGATATAGGTGTGGTAACTAATATTCAGGAAGATCATTTGGGTCTGGCCGATATTCATAGTCTGGATGATTTGGCGAGGGTAAAAAGCGTGGTACTTAACTCCGTAAAAAAAGATGGCTGGGGTGTTTTAAATGCCGATAATGAGCATTGTGTACGCATTGGTAACAAGGCCGATTGTAATATCGCCTATTTCAGTTTGAATGAAAATAACCCAATTATTAAATCGCATTGCCGTAAGGGTGGTATTGCCGCCATTTGTGAAAACGGTTTTATCACCATACAAAAAGGCGACTGGAAAATACGCGTACAACGCACTATCCTGATTCCGTTAACCTTTGGCGGCACTGTGCCCTTTATGATTGAAAACGTATTGGCCGCCACACTTGCCTCGTTTTTATGGGGATTTAAAACTGAGGATATTAAAATGTCACTGGAAACCTTTATTCCGTCGGCAGCACAAACGCCGGGACGTATGAACATTTTCGAGTTCAGGGATTTCCGTTTCATGATTGATTTTGCCCACAACCCTGATGGTTATAACGGTATCAAGGAGTTCTTGAAACATATTGATTCGCCTTTAAAGATTGGCATTATAGCCGGCACTGGCGACAGGCGCGACGATGATATTCGTGAGCTGGGCAAAATATCAGCCGAGATGTTTGATTACATCATCCTGAGGCAGGAAAAACACCTGCGCGGCCGCACTGCCGAAAATATTATCAGTCTGCTTACAGAAGGTATCCGTTCTGTTGACCCTGACAAGGGTGTGGAGGTGATACCTAAAGAAGTGGATGCCATAAAACATGCCATGAGTTTAGCTAAACCCGGCACTTTTATCACTGCCCTGAGCGATGTAATAGATAACGCCATTGAAACCGTCCAAAACTACCAGGAACAGGAGAGGAATGGTTTGTTCAACGTTTAGCCCCCAAGCCCCCTAAAGGGGGAGTTTCTTGATTAGCATATTTATGCTTGCTTCAAACCTTGTCATCCTTCACTCCGCTCAGGATGACAAGGTTTGAAGTTAAATTATTTTTTTAAAGTCCTCTCCTTCGGAGAGGATTTAGGTGAGGCAAGGTAATAATGCCACAGCAACATACTCGCTATGGTACGGTACGGCGCCCATTGCCTGGCTATGTCAATAAGCTCTTCCCGTGTAGTTTCTTTTGGTAATTTTTTTACCCTTTTAAGGGCATTTACCGCTGCCAGGTCACCAATGGGGAAAATATCGGCGTGCTGCAGCACAAACATCAGGTACACATCAGCAGTCCAGTTACCTATACCTTTCAGGGCAGTCAGTTTGGCGCGAATTACATCATCCGGCAATTGCTCTAACTCTTTAAGGTTGATCTGTCCGCTGATGATCGCTTCGGCCAGGTACTTGGTATATATTGTTTTTTGACGGCTGAAATAGCAGGTCTTGAATTCTTCATCGGTAAGCAGCAGTACCCTTGCCGGGGTAATTTCTTGTATATATTCCTTTAACTTATTCAACGCCGAAAGTGCCGATGCCAATGACACCTGTTGCTCCAGAATAATGTGTACCAGTGTTTCAAAAGTATTTGGTCTTGACCATAATGGCGGATAACCATACGTGTCGATGATATCAGCCAGATCCGCATCGGCCGAAGCAAGTTCATCACAAATAGATCGGTAGTTGGATTGGTTAAACTGTTTAATCATAAGGTTGTTATTCACTATATTAAAAGTTCGTCATTGCGAGGCACGAAGCAATCTTCACAAAAGCAGATCAAATATGCAAAGTCAGTTCTGTATAGCTTAGAGATTGCTTCGTGCCTTGCAATGACGTGTAGAATAGTTAGCGCCGATAAATTACTAATTTTTTTAGGATTTAGCGTTTTGTTTTCTGAATTTTACCAATATGAACAATCTGCCTCCTTTAGCCGAACGTATGCGCCCAAAATCACTCGACGATTACGTGGGGCAAAAACATCTTGTTGGCCCGGGCGCTGTATTACGCAAAGCCATTGAGTCGGGCTCGTTGCCGTCTATGTTATTCTGGGGGCCCCCGGGGGTGGGTAAAACCACACTGGCTTATATTATTTCTCAATCATTATTCCGGCCATTCTTTGCGCTGAGCGCTATCAACTCAGGGGTTAAAGATGTGCGGGAGGTAATTGAAAAAGCATCACTATTAAAAGAACAAGGCGAAACACTGCCCATATTGTTTATTGATGAAATCCATCGTTTTTCTAAATCGCAGCAAGATTCCTTACTGGGCGCTGTGGAGCGAGGCATCGTAACACTTATTGGCGCTACTACAGAAAACCCTTCCTTCGAGGTAATATCCGCTTTACTATCACGTTGCCAGGTGTATATCCTGCAGTCGCTGGCAGAGGAAGATCTTATAAATCTGCTTGATAAGGCCATGAAGGAAGATGTGGTGCTTCAGGATAAAAACATCATCATTAAGGACTATGAGGCGCTGCTCCGCCTTTCAGGCGGTGATGCACGTAAGCTGCTCAATATTTTTGAATTGCTGGTAAACGCCTTTGACACTCCCGAAATAGTTTTAACCGATGAGGTGGTATTGGAACATGTGCAGCAAAACATGGCCCTGTACGATAAAACCGGCGAGCAGCATTATGATATTATTTCGGCCTTTATCAAGTCTATGCGGGGTTCAGATCCCAACGGAGCGGTGTACTGGCTGGCGCGTATGATAGTTGGTGGCGAAGATCCGCTGTTTATAGCCCGCCGTATGCTGATCCTGGCATCTGAAGATATTGGTAATGCCAACCCTAATGCTCTGTTATTGGCACAAAGCTGTTTTGAAGCAGTGAATAAGATCGGTATGCCCGAATCGCAGCTCATATTATCGCAAACAGCCATTTACCTGGCCACATCGGCCAAAAGCAATTCGGCAACAACGGCAATTGGTGCGGCCATTGCATTGGTACGCCAAACCGGCGACCTGCCCGTTCCGCTGCACCTGCGTAACGCGCCAACCAAATTCATGAAAAATATAGGTTATGGTAAAGACTATAAATATGCCCACAGTTATGAAGGCAATTTTACCGAGCTCGATTTTTTACCCGATGCCATTAAAGGAGCTCAAATTTACCAGCCGGGTAACAATGCCCGCGAAAATGAATCAAAAGAAAAGTTACGGAAACTCTGGGGCGACAGATATAAGTATTAGAGAAATATCAGGTAGTGAGCATCTTTTGTTCACGTTCATACCGCCGTGAACGACCACGAACACACATAAACACCTAATAATCAACAATTTAATAAATAGCCCTACTGACAAAACACTATCATCTCCTTTATCGCCTATACTTATTATATTTGAAAACAGGGATAAAAGTGTACAAGATGCCAATTACTTGATACTCGGCTCCAGTTTCATTACCTTCAACCAAAACTAATATTTAAGGCAGCACATGATATCTACTTTTATCAGGCACGAGTTAAAAGCCTTCTGGCGGTCAAAAAATACGGGTAAAAGCATAGCCATACGTGTGGTGATGGGCATTTTGATACTTTACCTGTTTCTTAACGTATTAGCCGTTGGTATTTTTTTAGATAAAATGCTGGAAGGTATTTTTCCGGATGACGATCTGGTAAAGTCATTCTGCGGTATAATCCTCGTCTATTTCCTGTTCGATCTGCTGTTTCGGCTGCAATTACAGGAGTTACCAACCCTTCGGGTACAACCTTATTTGCATTTACCCATTAAACGTAATACTCTGGTTCGTTATCTGGCCATAACGGCGGTTTTCTCTATGTTTAATCTTTGGCCATTCATCCTTTTTCTGCCCTTTGTTTTTAAAATTATAATTACAGACTCGGGTTTACTCGTTGCATTTGCCTTTGTTGTTGCCATTGCTGGGCTCACGGTTTTTAATAATTACCTCTCGCTGTACATCAAAAGAAAGTCGAACCTGAACGGATGGATATTCCTGATAGCGGCTGCTATTTTAATTCTGATTACCACGTGCGATTTCCGATGGCACTTTTATTCTCTCCACGATATTTCGTACGCTTTCTTCGGGCGCATAATTTCAAATCCGGCTTTTGCTATAATACCATTGGCATTAGGCATTGTTATGTATTATTTTAACTTTCTATATCTCAAACAAAACCTTTATCTCGAAGAGCTTACCGCGCATAAAATACAAAAAGATAAAAGCAGTACCGACATTCCTTTCCTTGCCCACTTTGGCGCAGTAGGCGATCTGGCAGCCAATGAGATCAAGCTTGTGCTGCGCAACAAACGCCCCCGTTCCGCGCTTATTATGGGTTTGTTCTTTATGTTCTACGGGTTGATATTTTACACGAATCCGCTACTCAATAAAAACTGGGCGGTTTTTGCAGGCATGTTCATGACGGGGATATTTATTATCAACTACGGACAATTCATGTTTAGCTGGCAGGGCTCGCACTTTGATGGCTTACTGGTAAGTAAAATAAGCTTTACCGATTTTTTAAAAGCCAAGTATTTGCTTTTTACCATGGTGTCAACAATTGCTTTTTTGTTAAGCACACCTTATGTATACTTTGGCTGGCGGATACTAATAACCCATTTAATCATGTACCTGTGGAACATTGGGATCAATACCACCATCATGCTGTTTTTCGCCAACCGCAATTTCAGGCGTATTGATCTGTCAAAAAGCGCATCGTTTAACTGGGAAGGCGTTGGCGCTACACAACTGTTGCTAACATTCCCGCTTTTAATTGCGCCTTATATTTTTTACGGACCATTTGCACTTTTTAAACATCAGGACATCGGTCTGGCGGTATTAGCCGGATTAGCAATAATATTTATACTCACCCGCAACTATTGGATAAAACAGTTGGAAGCAGATTTTTACACCAAACGGTACCAAATAGCCGAAGGCTTTAGAAACAAATAATATGATTGAAATAAAGAGTCTTAAAAAAATTTATAACGGCATTACCGTTGTTGATATACCACATCTGGAAATACGGAAGGGCGAAAGTGTTGGCCTGGTAGGTAATAATGGCGCAGGCAAAACCACACTTTTCCGCATGATCCTTGACCTGATACGCCCCGAAAGCGGTGAGGTACTATCAAACGGAGAGGTGGTTGCGGGGCACGAAAATTGGAAAAGCTACACGGCTTCATATCTGGATGAAGGCTTTTTAATAGACTACCTTACCCCCGAGGAATACATGTACTTTGTAGGCGGCCTGCACCAGCAAAGCCGCGCACAGGTTGACGAAACTTTAACCAAACTGGGCGATTTTTTTAATGATGAAATATTAAACCGGGGTAAATACATCCGTGATCTTTCCAAAGGGAACCAGTGTAAGGTTGGCGTAGCCTCATGCCTGCTGCAAAACCCGCAATTGCTGATGCTTGATGAACCCTTTGCCAATATTGACCCAAGCACGCAGTTCAGGCTTAAAAATATGCTGAAAGAGGCAAACCGGAGCCAGGGCATTACTACCATAGTTTCCAGTCATGACCTTAACCACATTACCGATGTGTGCGAACGCATTTTACTAATGGAAAGGGGCATTATTATTAAAGACATTGCCACCAGCTCATCAACATTAAACGAACTGGAAGATTATTTTGGTGTTGGGCAAACTGTGAGCGCCGGGACAGTCAACGTCAGTATTGATAAAGAAGAAAATCATTAGTCCGTTGTTGTTAACGTAACAGTCATCCTAAGCATAGCGAAGGATCTATTGCACATATAACAGGCGTATAACAGATTCTTTGTTATGCCAACTCATCATGTATTCGATCTTCAAGGTGTAAAGGCCTGTCAGTCTGAGCTTGTCGAAGACTCGAGCACAGAGGCCATGCTCATCATGCTTCGACGAGCTACCCATGACATAATAATTTAAGCAGGCACAAGTTCCATATTTAATTCAAGGGCGAGTCTTTCTAATCGCCTTTGTTTCTGTTCTTTAAGAATGTTCTCATACGAGTGAAGGCCCTTCTCTACAAAGTCGGCGCCTTTTACGATTAAACGCCAGTATTGAGCAGCCAGTTTTCTGGCTGTAGCTTTAATAGCTATCGCGGGGCCTTTTCTACCCCTTAATCTTCTTGCAAATGAACCCCAGCCGATATACTTGCTGTTCAATAATCCATGGGCCATCTGTTTGAATATTTGCCCAACGGTCGGCTTACCCTTGCTTTTACTTTTGTTTTTCTTTCCTGAACGGTCATGCCCCGGCGATAAACCAAGCCAACTGGTGAAATGTTTTTCACTTGGCCATCGGCTAAGATCCGAACCTACCTCTGTGTATAACTGTAACCAGTTGTAATCTGTAATACCCGGGAGTTTGGTCGCGTCTTTACCATCAAATATTTTCAACAAGTGATCCCCCAGATTATCGATATCAGGTTTGTTGTGACGGATCGCTTTGCGTTTCCCGCCGCTTATTCCCGGCGGTAGGCTCTTGTCCCTGTTGATCCGCTGTAAAACACTATCAATCTGACTGTCGCATTCCTGTATCTGACCCTGATAAAAACCATAGCCCTTATAGGCCTGACCCAAGGCAAAAAGCCCCTGGGCTGTATAATGGCCCTGCAAGGCCTTCAATAGTTCTTCTCCTTTATTCTCCCTGATCTTTTTATGGCACAGTGAAAACAACTTAGCAGGATCACGCTCACCCTGCAGTATCGCATCGATCAACGCCATGCCGCTTACTCCATGGACCTGGCTTAATACCTCCGGCAAACGGATATTCATTTCTATCAGTGCCTTCTGCATGTGTTGAACATGCATGGCCGCACTCCGAAGGTGATCCTCCCGAAGACGCTGATAACTACGCAATTCTTTGATATGCCCCTCTGAAACATAACAGCGGTTCAGTAAACCATAGCTATGCAACTGCTGTATCCACTGGCAATCCTTTACATCTGTTTTTCTGCCTGGTAACTGCCGTGTCTGCCGCCCGTCAACAAGCCACACATCTAATCCCGCATCCAAAAGAATATCATAAAGCACATACCAGTAAACTCCTGTCGCTTCCATGGCTACCGTACTTACTTTATGCTCCAATAAATAATGCTTAAGTGATACCAGATCACTGGTGAAAGTTTCAAACGAACGAACCGGCTGACTTTCAAGCCCCACGAATAGCTTACGGGCGCCTATATCTATGCCCGCTGCATGAAAATGCATCTTTTCCATCCTTATATCCTTTTTTAAGAAGCCGTGCCCGAAGGAGTTTAAAGAAAAGACAGGCTACCCATCGGACAAATCACTCTTGTAAGGATCGTACCATACCTTCAGACTCTATACTTCAGAACCATACTCAGCAACAGGCAATAAGCACTATAACTTGATCGGACACACTGCACGGCTCAGCAAAGCTATGTCATTTCTCCTTCAGAGGCCAAGGATTTAATCACTCAGCATGACAAATTAAAATTATATCAACTCCTTTATTTAGAAGCAGGCGCTCTCTCGGCCAGCAGATCATCTGTTAACTTTTCAAACTCGCTAATAAACTCGGTATAATGTTCGCCGGTACCGGGGCCATTAAAGCCGGTATGTATTTTACGCACATCGCCGCTTTTATCAATAATAATAGTCGTAGGGAAACCTACAACCTTAGCCAGCATAGGCAGGCTTTTGGCAGGCTCGCCCCTGCTGCTGGTGTATCCGGTTATTAATATCGGGTAATTTACATTAAACCTGTTTTTGGTTTGCAGCAATGCTTTCTTCGATTGTTCAAAATCCTTGGTACGCTCATAGGCCAAACCTATAACCTCTACCCCTTTAGGCTGATATTTTTTGTAGTAATTTACCATGTAAGCGGTTTCGTCCATACAGTTAGGGCACCAGGAACCCAATATCTGCACAATAACTACTTTGTTTTTATAACGGGCATCCTTCAGTGATACTTCTTTGCCGTTAAGATCTTTAAAGGTAAAATCTATCTTTTTATACCCTGGCTTAAGCGCGGTAAGCGAATAGGCATCAGGTAATTTGGCATTCTCGTCCTTAACAGCCTCCCATGATTGTACAGCGGTGGCCCCGGCATAAAACTTACCTTCGGTTATGGTTTGCGCATCTTTAATTGTAGCCGTAAAGGTGTAAGCATGACCGCCGTCAAAGCACGACAGGTACATTTTGTTGCCAGATACTGTTCCGTCTAAAAAACGATAATCGCCTGTAGTAGTTAAAAATGTACCGGTAAGGTGGTTGCCATCCTGTTTAAATTCGCCTACGGTAGTGTCCCGTCCTTCACCTTCACCCATGACGGCCGACCAGCGACCTGCTATATTAAAGGCTGGCTTATCGGGTGCTTTGATAAAGCGCCAGGCAGTGTTAGGCTCGGCTGTAAATTCAACGGTAGCGTCGCGTTCGCCCAGGTGCTTTACCCACTGGCCCTTTAAATTACCGGCATCCAATTTCAATTTAAACTCCGAATTAAATAAAGGCATGTGTATAAAAACCGAGTCGCCTTTACTGGTGACGTCCGTCACCTTAAATCTCTCGGTACCGTTTATAATAAACACCTGCTGTTTTCCTGCTGTATCCTTTACATCGAAATTAAAAGGGATCTCGGTGCCCGATGCTGTTTTAAGGGCGCCCCGCCATATACCTGTTTTGAGTTTTGTTTGAGCAAACGATACCTGCAAAATCAAAGCGAACGATAGGATGGCTATGATGGTTTTGTACTTCATTTTTAAAATAGTCTACTAAATAGATATACTTTGTCAAAAGTATAAAAAACAGCGAACTATTTCAACACTATTTTGGCATCAACTAATCCTCTCCAAAGGAGGGAACTTTAACTTCGCAATCTTGAACCCTCTCCTCTGGAGAGGGCAGGGTAAGGCTAAACCAGCGAACTATTTTAGCACCTCACGCGATATTACAATCCGCTGAATTTCAGATGTGCCCTCATATATCTGTGTAATTTTGGCATCCCGCATCAATCGTTCCACATGATATTCCTTAACAAACCCGTAACCACCGTGAATTTGTACAGCCTCAACGGTAGTACGCATGGCTACTTCTGAAGCATACAGCTTAGCCATTGATCCTGCCTGCGCATAAGGTTTGCCGTGATCTTTTAGCCAGGCAGCTTTAAGACACATCAGGCGTGCGGCCTCAATTTCGGTGGCCATATCAGCCAGTTTAAATTGAATGGCCTGCAAATCGGCTATGGTTTTACCAAAGGCCTTGCGCTCCTTAGCATATTTTACGGCCAGTTCATGAGCGCCCGAGGCTATGCCCAAAGCCTGCGAAGCTATGCCAATGCGTCCCCCTTCTAAAGTGCTCATGGCAAATTTAAATCCAAAACCTTCATCGCCTATGCGGTTTTCCTTAGGTACTTTAACATCGGTAAACATGAGCGAATGGGTATCAGAACCCCGTATGCCCATTTTATTTTCTTTGGGACCAACGGTAAAGCCTTCCATTCCCCTTTCAATGATCAGCGCATTAATGCCGTGGTGTTTCTTAGAAGCATCTGTTTGAGCCATTACAATATAGGTTGATGCCGAATTACCGTTGGTGATCCAGTTTTTGGTACCGTTAAGCAGGTAATAATCGCCCATATCAACGGCAGTTGTGCGCTGTGAAGTAGCATCTGAACCAGCCTCAGGTTCCGAAAGGCAGAAAGCGCCTATCACATCGCCTTTAGCCAGCGGGACCAGGTATTTTTGCTTCTGTGCTTCCGTTCCATACTTTTCGAGCCCATAACAAACCAGCGAATTATTTACAGAAACCACTACCGATGCAGAAGCATCAACTTTTGAAAGTTCTTCCATAACCAATACATAGGAAATAGCGTCCATGCCACTGCCTCCGTATTGCGGCGATACCATCATGCCTAAAAATCCAAGCTCGCCCAATTTTTTTACCTGCTCGGCGGGAAATTTCTGATGCTCGTCGCGTTCAATTACCCCCGGTTTTAATTCTGTTTGGGCAAAATCGCGTGCAGCCTGGCGTATCATTAGCTGTTCTTCTGTAAATTCGAAATGCATAATATTTAAAAAAAATAAATATAGCAATTACTATGCACGCATAGCAAAAATTATTGCATAAAAAAAGAGAGCTTTTTTCAAAGCTCCCTTTCCCCTAATTAATTTAAACTATTGATTAAACCCAAAACAAAGAACAAAAAATCTCAACTTGGGCGTCTGAGAATTCAAAAAAAGTTTTTCACAGGTAGGTGATTTTAATTTTTTTTCACAGATCGTATGCAGGGCAGGTTGTAGTAAACAATTTTGCTGCCACAATTTTTAAATCGGCCCATATTAAATACCAATAAATATTTGTTCAGACATATATTTATTGCCAATATTTTTCATGAACTTTAATTACATATTACTATTTATTTTTGAGCCCATATTATAAATGAATTATTCATTAGCCGCAACCCACCATGCTACTTACTGATTTTGAATATCTTAGCAACTCCGATGATGCTTTTAAGAAAAAAGTAGCCCTGCAGATCAAAAACCTTAGGAGGCAAAATCAAGTTACACAAGAGAAGTTTTTTACTGAAACTAATATCAATATAGCCAGGCTGGAGTCGGGTAAAATAGATATCAGGTTAGATACTTTAAGGAAAGTTTGTTATTATTTTGATGTTTCTTTAGCCGGTTTTTTTCAAGGCATATATTAAACAGGTATTTTTTTTATTAAATTGGTATTTTAAATTCTACTATTCCATACATCTGTTGTATTTTATTTCATACACTTAAAATCTATGACCTTAAAAAATCTGTCAGACACAATTAAAGCATGTGCCATTGGCCTGTTATTGCTCACCGCCTGCAAAGACAAAACAAAAACTTATGCCGATAGTGATCCAGTGTTTAAAAATATAGATGCGACTGTAAAACCGGGTGACGATTTTTTTAAATATGCCAATGGTACCTGGCTCAAAAAAAATCCGATCCCCCCGGCTTATTCATCCTGGGGAATAGGTGACGTAGTAGAAGAAGAGCTGCGTAACCGCATGAAAAAAATAAATGAAGATGCGCTTACAGCTAATGCACCCAAAGGCAGCAATACGCAAAAAATAGGCGATTTTTATTTCAGCGGTATGGACACTACTGATATTGAAAAGCAAGGTCTGCTACCCCTTAAAGATGAGCTTGCGAAAATTGACGAGGTAAAAGATGTTAAAGGGCTAATAGAAGAATTCGCCCATCTTAAAACCATTGGGGTTAAAACGCCAATAGGTGTTTATCCGGGCCAGGATAGCAAGAACAGTGAAAAAATAGTATTGCAACTTGTTCAGTCGGGGATTGGCCTGCCTAACCGTGATTATTATTTTAATAACGACGAACACAGTGTTGCTATACGCAATGACTACCAGCAAAAGCACCTGCCAACGATTTTTAAACTTGCAGGTGTGCAGCCCGAAGCAGCAGCTTCTGCAACTAAACAGGTATATGCGTTAGAAAAGTTTTTGGCAGATAGCAGCCGTAAGCTGGAAAATCTTCGCGACCCTTATCATAACTATAATAAAATGCCACTGGCAGGCTTCAGCAAACTTATGCCTGGGGTAGACTGGAAATCAACATTTGAAAAAATGGATTACAAAAATGTTGATACCGTTATTGTTGGTCAGCCTGAATATTACCGTGCCCTTAATAAAGCCCTGCAAACCTACAGCATAAACGATTGGAAAAATTACCTGCGCAAAAACCTGATCACTACTTTCGGCTCTTATTTAAGCAAGCCCTTTGACCAGGAACTTTTTCGCTTTTATGATTCGGTACTGGATGGCAGCAAAGAGCAGTTGCCTCGTTGGAAACGTGTGCTGGATGCCGAAAATGGTTTAATGGGCGAAGTACTTGGACAAATATTTGTGAAGGAGTATTTCCCCGAAAAAACCAAGGAGCGTTACGTAAACCTTGTTGAAACCATGCGCGCCACCTTTAAAGAGCATATTGAAAAGCTCGACTGGATGAGCCCCGCAACAAAAGAAAAGGCTTATTATAAACTCAGCAAGGTAATGCCCAAGGTTGGTTTCCCCGATAAATGGAAGGATTTTTCTACGCTTGAGATTAACCGGGGCCCTTATGCTTTAAATGTATTACGGGCCAAAAACTGGTGGCACAAGTACAGCGCATCTAAACTTGGCAAACCTGTTGACCGTACTGAATGGGATATTACGCCGCAAACTTACAACGCTTATTACAATCCATCTAACAATGAAATTGTATTGCCAGCAGGTATATTCACCATTCCCGGTTCCAGGGACGAGGATATTGACGATGCCGTTATTTACGGGTATGCCGCGGCATCAACCATTGGCCACGAAATGACCCATGGCTTTGATGACGAGGGAAGGCAGTTTGATGCCAAAGGGAATTTAAAAACATGGTGGCTGCCACAGGATTCGGTGAAATTTACACAACGGGCCAAAATGCTTATCGACCAGTTTAACGGTTACAGCATTTACGGCTTGCACGTGAACGGCAAAGCTACCCAGGGCGAAAACATTGCCGATTTAGGTGGCATAGTAATAGGTCTTGATGCGTTTAAAAAAACAGATCAGTATAAAGAAGGGAAACCTATAAATGGATTGACGCCATTACAGCGATACTTTCTGGGTTATTCACTGGGCTGGCTGAGCCAGGAGCGCAAAGAATCATTATCAAGCCAGATACTAACCAACGAACATGCTCCCGGCTTTATGCGTGTGAACGGACCATTTACCGATGTGCCCGAATTTTACGAAGCATTTAAAATAAAAAAAGGCGATAAAATGTGGATAGATCCGGATAAACGGGTAAAGATATGGTAAGGGTTAAGAAGTTAGCTCCTTCCGCATTACATAATCATTCATCCAGTATGGGCCAATGGCTATGTCTTCTTCGTAGGCAATAGCAAAGCCCATTTTTTCATAAAAAGTTTTGGCGTTGTTATACCTGTTTACATTCAATTCAAGCACATCCTTACCCGCATCCATGGTTTTTTGAGCAACCTGGTTAATCAGTATCTTACCATATCCCTTGCCCTGTATTTGCGGCAGACAATATAGCTTGTGCAGCTTATAAATTTCGACATTTTCTTCACGGGGCGAGTAGGATGCAAAAGCTACAGGCTGTTCATCTTCCAGCAATAAAAGGTAGATCTGCACATTGTTTTCTATCTGCGCCCTGATCTTGCTTGCCGAATAAATTTCACTCAGCATAAAATCTATCTGTTCTTTTTCCAGTATAGGGCCGTAGGTAACCCACCAGGTTTGGTCGGCTATCTGGCGTATGGTTTCTACATCATTTACGGTGGCTGTTCTTATAGTATACATCTTAATTCAGGTTAATTGGTGCTTAACTTCTCTCCTCCCATATCATGCACAGATGCAATATGGTTTCAACCGCTTTTTGCATATCCTGTACCGATACCCACTCCTGCTTGCTGTGAAAAGCGTGCTCGCCAGCAAAAATATTAGGACAAGGCAAACCCATGAACGATAATCTGGAGCCATCCGTTCCACCCCTTATACTGCAAAGTTTGGCGGTTAAACCTGTACGGTTAATGGCTTCCATCGCATAATCAACAATTTGGGGGTGCTCATCCAGTACATTTTTCATATTGCGGTACTGTTCGCTTACGTCAAGGGCATAAGTAGATGAAGGATATCTTTTCAATACGTCATCGGCTGTTTTCCGGATAACGGCCGCATGGTTATTCAGCTTGCGTTCGTCAAAATCGCGGAGGATAAAATCAATGCTGGCAACTTCTACATGGCCTTCAATGGCTACCGGATGTATAAAGCCCTCCATTCCCTCAGTATGCTCGGGTGATAGTTCTGCCGGTAAAGCCGCGACGATCTCGCCGGCAATTTTTATGGCGCTTTCCATTTTACCCTTGGCAAAGCCCGGGTGCGAGCTAACTCCTTGTATGGTAAGCCTTGCGCCATCTGCCGAAAACGTTTCATTTTCCATATTACCCGCGCTTTCGCCATCCATGGTATAACCGGCAAAGGCCCCTAATTTGGCAATATCAACGTGGTCAACCCCATGGCCCACCTCTTCATCGGGTGTAAATAATATCCTGATTGTACCATGTTTTATTTCGGGATGGTTCATGAGCTGATAACAGGTATCCATAATTTCGGCCACACCGGCTTTATTATCCGCACCCAGCAAGGTAGTTCCGCTGGCGGTGATCACATCATTACCTATCTGTTTTTTAAGATCGGGATGCTCAGTCATTTTAATAACCTGAGATTTGTCATGGGGTAATACAATATCCTGTCCCTGGTAATTTTTATGCACAATTGGTAATACATTTTTTCCGCTGCAATCTGGTGCGGTATCCATGTGCGAGCAGAAGCAAATTACGGGCACATGCTTATCGGTATTGGCTGGTATAGTGGCATATACATAACCATATTCGTCCAGGTGAGCATCCTTTACACCAATAGCCAGTAGCTCTTCAACCAGTAACCTGCCTAAATCTTTTTGTTTTTCTGTTGACGGAAACGAAACAGAAGAGGGGTCTGATTGCGTATCAATGGTGACATAACGTAAAAAACGTTCGGTTACGGTAAAACTCAGTGATGAATTGAAATTCATAATGGTAATATTAGTAAAAACTGCCGGTACTGTACCCGGCATATTTCATTTGTAAATATTGATTAAAATTTAGCTTTGAAAAAATTTATTCTGTTTTTAGTTCTGGCTTTTGCCTGTATTACCGTAAAAGCCCAGAGCGGTTATAATTATTATGAATGGGGATGGGGCGGCGGCATTGGTTATGGCAGAGCATATGCCGATACCAAAAGGCAGGATTATCATCCCATATTTAACCTTAACATCGCCTACAACTACAACCCTTTTTTGCCGATAGCGCTTGAACTGCAGTTTGGAACACTATCGGGCGGGGGCCGCACCCGCGATAAAGATGCATCCGGGCGAATATATAAAAACGCTTATAAAGCATTGATTTTGCATGCCGATCAACAAATGGGCGATTTGATTGACTATTCAGATAACGGCTTTTTAAATGTGATTAAAAACTTTTACATTGGTACAGGTATAGGCGCTGTATCAAACAATATAAAGGACATTCAGCGTACTAATTTGTATAGTGAAAATGACGTTATCGGATCGCCCGAAGGCTTTCAGGGAAAAGATAAAAGTATCAATTTTTTAATACCGCTAAGGGTGGGCTACGAATTTAAAATTTATGACAATTATGACCAGGTAGGCTATACCATTACTATTGGCTATGAGCATAATTATACCTTTAGCGAAGGGCTTGACGGCTATAATGATAACCCGGCAAAATATAAAAATAACGCGCCCGACCAGTATGCCCATTTTACTTTAGGCTTTCGGTACAATTTTGGCAATACGGTGTCATATAACAAACTGGTAAGAAATTTTAGATTTTGAACATAGAAGAATTACGCGATTATTGTCTGCAAAAACCAGGCGCGACGGAAGGTTTTCCTTTTGGCGAGGACACTTTGGTTTTTAAAGTTGCTGGTAAGATGTTTTTACTTACCGGCCTCCAAAGCGGCAATAGCTTTAATGCCAAATGCGACCCTGAACGCGCGGCCGACCTGCGCGAACGATACTCCGAAATACAACCCGGCTACCACATGAATAAAAAAATGTGGAATACCGTTTACATGGACGGCTCGCTCTCCTCTAACCTGCTCCGCGAACTCATCGATCACTCCTATGAACTGGTGGTTCAAAGCCTGCCTAAAAAGATACAAGCCGAAATCGCGGCTTTGGAATAATAGCCCATAAAAATACAGTACAATAAAGTCAAAAAGCGAGGCCATCCTACTACGCCTGAACGTTGCCGGAGACTCACCCGGTAATCGCTGCGCTCGACCCCTCTCTTCGGCTTCGCCGCAAAGAGGGATTTGAAGGACTAAAATTATTTGTCGTTCTGAAAGCGGTGAACGATCTATTCTACAATTGCAGCGCACAATAACAGATGCTTCGTTCCTCAGCATAACAAACGTGTCATCTCCTCTGCCCTCTTTCCAGCGAAGCCGAAGGAGGGTCATCCAGCTAAGCGCAGCAACGTCGGGGTGAGTCTTCGCAGGCGTTAAAATACAGCACGATGCCTTATTTCTGTCTGTGGGCTATTACCCACTTTGGGGTAATGACCCCAAAACCAAATCGGATTTTAATTTTTCTTCTGGATTATTTCCTTAACCCTATATTTGGGCCACAACACACACATAATGGAATATCTTATTGTAACACCCGTAGCATCAATAATATTTATTATTACACTCATTACTTCGTTAATGGCCTTCTCCAACCAAAACCTGTATGGCAAGCTCATGCTACACCCTTACAACGTTTCGCGCGGCCGTTATATTTATACCATCATCACCAGCGGGTTAATACATAAAGACTGGATGCACCTGTTTTTCAACATGCTTTCGTACTATTTTTTTGCTTTTCAACTGGAACCTCTTCTGGGGCATTGGCAATTTGCCGTACTGTATATAGTAAGCTTAATTTTAAGCGATATGCCATCAGTATTAAAGCATAAGGAAAACTATAGCTATTATAGTCTTGGCGCATCAGGGGCAGTGAGCGCGGTTGTCTTTAGCGCGATATTATATAACCCGCTTGGGCAAATGATGATTCTCCCCTTGCCTATACCTATACCAGCGGTATTATTTGGCATATTGTACCTGGTTTATTGCAGTTATGCCTCCAAATACAGCCGTGACAATGTTAACCATGATGCACACTTATTTGGCGCGCTCAGCGGGTTAATGATCACCATTATTTTTCATCCCGGTATTTTACCCGGCTTTTTCCAGCA
Organism: Mucilaginibacter sabulilitoris; assembly: GCF_034262375.1. Classification (NCBI taxonomy): domain Bacteria; kingdom Pseudomonadati; phylum Bacteroidota; class Sphingobacteriia; order Sphingobacteriales; family Sphingobacteriaceae; genus Mucilaginibacter; species Mucilaginibacter sabulilitoris. Next base: position 716,432 of record NZ_CP139558.1, on the reverse strand, counting down.
AATTATCGAGAAAGTGCAATCTCTTGCGCATTAATGATGCTGCCATCTGCCTTAAACAAATAGCTCATAGGCTCTTCGGGGTTCTTGATGATCTCGAGCAACAGGAAGCCCCAGTTTTTCCAGAAGTTTTCGAGCACCTGGCCGTAAACCTTATTCATCCAGTCGTCAAACAGGGGTTTGCTGCTGGTGCCGCGCAGGGGCATGGCCTCTATATAAATGATATCTTCAACCGGTAAAATATTGTACTCGGGCAGGCGGTTAAACAGGTAAGCCGAGTAAAAGAACCGGGCGTTAACCTCCTCAAACTGTATGGGGTGCAGGGTTTGGCCTTTTATTTTTTCCAGCGCTTCGCGGTGGTAGCTGGCGTTGGCACCGTTATCCTGCAAGCAAATAATAAGGCCAAAGTCTTTTATCCGCAGAGAGAAGGTAAGTGTATTGATTTCATCTCGGTAACCAAAAATATCATCGGCGTTATCAACCTTAAACAGCACCAGGCTAAACGGTTTAAAACCATCAAATTCAATGGGCAGGTTTAAACTTTGCAGCATCAAATGCAGGTAGCTAAACTTGTGAATAATAGCCTGCGACATGTTAAATTCTTCGCCCTGCGCATGTTGTTGCTTTATTCCCGCCTGTATCTCATTAAATATGATGCCGTACAGCAATTTGCCCGCCCATTGGAAAAGTTTTAGCTCATCAAGCTGTTTTACTGCTTCGTAACCGGCATCAAAGGCGGTGGCTATTTCGGCCTCCAATGGTTCCAGAAATTGTTCATTTATGGCGGCGGTGCAGGGCAGTTTCAGGTCCTTGTAGGTGGCCATGCTTTCGTCAAGTAGTTTAAAGGGTTTATCTTCCAGGCTGTAGCGGCTCATAAGCCATTGCGGAAAAACCTGTATCTTTTCTTCTTCAGAATTCAATGGCTGCCCGGTAAGGAAGCATTTACTATTACTAAAATTAAAACGCTCGAACGGTGAATAAATTTGTGCCGACATGGGCGCAAAGATAAGCAGGAATGTGATGTGCGGATATGCAGATTTCAGATATGCAGTTTTTTTTACATAAAGCAGAACTTATAAATGTGTAAATATGCAGCTGTGCGAGTGTGCAGTTTTTTTACCTTGAACAAGGTTTACTTAAATTTCTTATATCATCTGCATATTTGCACATCCGCACATCTGAAATTTAAACATGGAACTGAAATATCAACCTTTTGAACTTCAACTCAAGCACGCTTTTACCATAGCCAAATTTTCGCGCACGTCTACCCCGGTTATGCTGGTGCAAATTAAGCATGAAGGTTTTACGGGTTACGGCGAGGCATCTATGGTGCCTTATATGGGCGAGAGCCACCAAACCGCTACCGATTTTCTGAACCAGGTTGATATCAGTCGCATCAATTATCCTATTGACTTTGACGCGGTAATCGGTTATCTGGATAGCATCGCTCCCGGTAACCCAGCCATAAAAGCAGCTATTGATATTGCCCTGCATGACCTGGATGGCAAAATAAAACAACAACCCTGCTGGCAATTACTGGGCAGCAACCCCGCCCTGATGCCCGTTACCAGTTTTACCATAGGTATTGATACGCCGGAGATGATCATCAAAAAGGTAAAAGAAGCCGAAGGTTTTAAGGTGATCAAAGTAAAGCTTGGCCGCGATACAGATAAGGAACTCATTAGCACCATACGTTCGGTTACCGATGTGCCGCTGTATGTGGATGCCAATCAGGGGTGGACAGACCTGCAGCAAAGCCTCGACATGACCTACTGGCTGCAGGAACAGGGTGTACAACTGATTGAGCAACCCATGCTTAAAACCGATCCCGACAGCAATGCCTGGCTCACCGAACGCTGCCCCATCCCTATCATCGGCGATGAGAGCGTACAACGTTTTGAGGATGTGGAACGCGCCAAAGGCGTTTACACCGGCATTAATATCAAGCTCATGAAATCGGCAGGGGTGTATGAGGCTACCCGTATGATCAAGCGTGCACGTGAACTCGACCTGAAAATCATGATTGGCTGTATGACCGAAACCAGCTGCGCCGCCCTCGCCGGACTGGCACTCGCCCCGCAGGCAGACTGGGTAGATCTCGACGGTCCGTTCCTCGTGAGCAACAACCCCTACCAAATGCCTGACTTTGCTGATGGCCGGTATATACTGAACAATGATCCCGGGTTGGGCATCAGGTTATAACACTCTTTTTTTGTTGGAGACAGGCGTTCGTTTTTTGAAAGTGCGAACAGAGGCGAACAGTCTCGAACGCAACCCAACAGGTGCAAACACAACATTCTGAAGTGGTGGCTTGTCACCCTTGTCGAAGGGTCGGGCGCAAAGGCCCACCCACCATGCTTCGACGGCGCTCAGCATGACACCCCTTATGAAATTGTCATCGACCGGAGGGAGAAATCTTATACGAATCATATGCCGCATGTATAAGATCTCTCCTCGTACCGTCGAGATGACAAGGAGAAGTAAGGATTGCTTCGTCCTTCGTAATAATACGCGGGGATGATTAGCTTCATGTATTTAGCAACAACAAAGGTTTTTAAACGAAAAAGGTCCCGAAACAATCAGGTTTCCGGACCTTTTTAACAGATATCGATATAATTTATTTTATAGCAGATACATTATTGACTGCATCTATAATCACTTTAGCAACTGCATCAGGATGTGAGATGAACACTACGTGGCTGCTTTTTATTTCGGTTACTTTTGAGCCGGCACGTTTGTACATGTTGCGTTCAATGTCGGGGTTAATGGCTTTATCTTCGGTGGCAACTATGGCATAGCTGGGTTTGGTTTTCCAGGCAGCCTGGGTAATTGGAGCTACGAAACCTTGTGCGGCGATAGGACCTTGTGAAGCATACATAAAGTCGGCCTCTTCTTTGCTCAGGTCGGCGGCAAAACCGGCGTGGAATTTTTCTTTACTGAAATAAACAAAGCCTTTATCATCCGGAGCAAGGATCCCATTTTCGGGTGCTGCCGGTAACGACTGAACCAATTTCAAAGTTGTTTCGCCATTATCAGGAGCGAAAGCGGCTATATAAACCAGGCCAACTACTTTTGGGTTATTGCCGGCTTCGGTAATTACAGTACCACCCCATGAGTGGCCAACCAATATTACCGGACCGTCTTGTTTGTCGATAGTGCGGTTGGTAGCGTCAACATCGTCTTTAAGTGATGTTAGTGGATTTTGAACAACGGTAACATTGTATCCCTTTTTGGTAAGTATGTTGTATATGCCTTTAAAGCCAGAGCCATCGGCAAAGGCGCCGTGTACCAATACTATGTTTTTTACCGGGGTTTGCGCTTCAGCTTTAGGAGCTGAACCGATGATGGCTGATAAGATAATTGCTGATGCAGCTATACCTGCTTTTAATTTGTTTTTTAATGATGAAGTTTTCATTGCTTTTGTATGTTGAGTTTTTTGTCGTGATCAACGATACAAAGGTGCAGCAACTATCGGAGCTGCGGAATGAGTAAACTTCCCGACCACTTGTAATTATTTCCCTTCGGCAACCATTTTCTTATTATTCCTGAACTCAGATGGCGATAAAGCGGTATGTTTTTTGAAAAAGTTGCTGAAATAAGCTGCATCATCAAAGCCCAATTCGTAGGTAATTTGCTTGGCCGGCTTATCGGTATAAAACAACAGGCGTTTGGCCTCCATCAGTATGCGTTCCTGGATAACCTGGATAGGTGTTTTGTAGTTATAGAGTGCAAAAAGATTTGATAATGTTTTTGGGGATTTGTTGAGCCTACCAGCGTAGTAGCTTACGCTATGCTGGGTATGAAAATTCATTTCGACCAGTAAGTTGAATTTACGCAGAATGTGGAACCTGTCGTCATTCAGTTTTACGTCCGGAAACGTTCCTGTCCGGGCCAGTTTGGTAATCATGGTAATAAGGCGTTTCAGCAGCATCACCAGCATGCCGTTCTGAATATCGTCGTTGGTTTTTAGTTCCTCAATAAATATATCCAGCAGTATCTGCAGTTTTCTTTGGGTTTCTCCATCCAGATCAATGAATATATTATCATTCATACCGAATAAAAAGCCTACGCAGCTTACCTCGGTATCGTGGTCCACAATACAATAAAACTCGCGATTAAACTGCCAGGCTACAATATCTGCCGAGTGCTCAAAATAAAACGACTGGTTATACATGAGTGGCAATATGGTATTAGGCATAAAATCATAGGCGTAGCTGTCAATGGTAACGGTTTGTTTTTCGCCACGGTTCCAGGCTATGGTAAAATATTTATGGTCAAGGTCGCGTGTGTAAAACAGGCGATCAAACTGTGTTTCACTATTGTGCAGCAACAGATCGCCGCCGGTGTTGTGGTCTGATACTGATAGTTTCATTGTGCGATAAAGATATTATAAAATCGCAGTACCTGACGTTTTGAAAATGTCATATCGCGGACTGATTATAGTAGCTATGGTAAAAGTGGCCTGTCATCCTGAGCTCCGTCGAAGGATCGTGCGCGAAGACTCTTGCCCCATGGTTCGACAAGCTCACCATGACACCCGTTTTTTGCAAACAACAGGCCGACTCACCCGGTCTGCGCTTCGCTGGACCACCCTCTACGCCTTCGACGCAAAGAGGGTAGCGAAAATCTAACTTAAAAAAGAGTCTTGATATCTGGATAAAATATAAAGCCTCCTGCCCTCTTTGTGGCGAAGCCGTAGAGAGGGCCGACAAGCGCAGTAATGTCGGGGTGAGTCTCCCTTACTTATCACTCAGCATAATGGGCATCCCTTTGCTGTTACCCAAAATGATCACTTTGGCATTGGGCGAAAGGGCTATTTCCTTTTGGGCCTTAATGGTTTCATATTGCAGTTGTTTGTCTGACAAACCGGTAGAAATGATCTTCTGGTAATCGGCTATACCCTGGGCCTCGACCCGTTTACGTTCGGCTTCCTGGCGTTCCTTTTGCAGCACAAACTGCATTTTCTGGGCATCCTGTTCGGCGTTTATTTTTGATTCGATGCTGGCCCTTACCGAGGCCGGCAGGGTAATGTTGCGCACCAGGATCTGCTGCAGTTCAAGCCCCCGTTTGGCAAAGTTTGCGGTGATGTAGCGGTTTATTTTATCCTGAAATTCCTGGCGTTTGGTAGAGTAAAGATCAACAGCGGCATAATTAACCGCGTTGTCGCGTATGGCGGTGCGCGATACCGGGCGAACAATCTTATCAATATAGGCTTCGCCAATGTTTTGCAGAATGTAGGGGGCCCTATCGGCACTTACCTTATACAATACCGAAAGATCAATGGTAACTTCCAGCCCATCGCTCGAAAGTACCCGGATGGCATCATCGCCCTCCTTTTGCCCTTCGTTGTTAACGGCGCTCATGGTGTAGGTTTGCGTTTGAATATCAAACGTAGTAATATCAACCAGTGGATTAATGATGTGCAAACCGCTTTCGAGTACATTGTCCTGTACCTTGCCAAAAAGGGTTTGCACACCAACCTTACCCGGATCAATAACTTTAAACATGGATAGTAACAGGCCAATAACCGCTACTACTATACCAACGGTACTTACAATACCGCTAAGGCGCCCCACAGGCTCGGGTGAACGTTTGAGAACTATACCCACAACGAGTATAATAACCCCTAAAATTGCTATAAACATGTAATGAAGTTACAGCTTTTTCTGCGAGTTCCTTACGTCTTTTAACAGTCTTATTTTTAATATAATAACAATGGCTGCAACCAATGCGGCAATACCCACCACAGTGAAGTTTTTTGCTTCACCGGCCCTGTATGCAACAAAAAGGCATAATACTATACCTATAGTATACAACACATTGAGCACTAACTTAAAACCCATAATTAATATACATTAAGTGTGGGATCAACTTCGGCAGCCCAGGCCAGGATACCACCCTGCAGGTTGCTAAGGTTAGTATAGCCTAATTGCTGCAGCTGCATAATGGCTGCTGCACTGCGTTTACCGCTGCGGCACATTACTACTACAGGTTTATCTTTACTTATTTTATCGGCTTCAATTAAAATGCCGCCAAGCGGTATTAACTGACCGCCCAGATTAGATGTTTCATACTCAAAATCTTCCCTAACGTCAATCAGCTGAAAATCTTCGCCTTTATCCAGTTTTTCTTTTAGTTCCTGTACGGTTATCTCGTTCATGTTAATAAAATTATAATTCAAAGGTAGCTTTTTTTCCACATCAAATAATTAAGCCCGATTTTTGTAACAATCAATGCTTAAGTGCGTTTTATGTATAATATTGCACAATATTTGTGTTTTGATGCAATTGGTGTGGTAAATATAACGATGATGAGCTAAAACCTTTACACTATTATAACACTTATCATCACTAAAAAAAAATCATATAGATGAAAAAAGTTACACGCTTTTTCTGGTTTTGTTCAGGAGCGCATATTGATACCCTAAAGAAATATCCTATTGAGCATAATAAATATGTAGGCATTGGCGCTACCATATTTTTTACGGCGCTGTTTGCCTCGCTCTCCGGCGGCTATGCCATGTATTTTGTTTTTAACGGCGACGCGTTTGCAGTAGGGTTTGCCATTTTATTTGGTATACTTTGGGGTACTGCCATTTTTAACATGGACAGGTACATTGTATCAAGCATTAATAAAGATGGTACCACTAATCAGCAAATATTGCAGGCATCGCCGCGTATTTTACTGGCTATTATGATTGGGGTAGTTATTTCGCGCCCGCTTGAACTTAAGATATTTGATAAGGAGATACGCCAGAAACTTAAAACCGCCTACCTGAAAGGGCAGCACCGCAAAATTGATACGCTCGAAAGAACCTATCAGCAAAAATACGCGATGGAGATGGGCAAAAATAACGACCTGAAACAAGAAAAAGACTCGCTGGAACGTGACATCAACCGTTCGCGCTACCAGCTTAACCAGGAAGTTTTTGGCGATAAAACCAACCAGACCTCGGGTATTACCGGCTATGGCACCTATGCCAAGCAAAAGCAGTCGGTACTGGAAGAGAAGGAGAACCGGCTTAAGGAGGTGACCCAGAATTTAGGACAGATGGATAGTTACCTCGCCGCCCGAAAGGATTACGAGGGGCTTAACAGCACCCGTTTATTTTCGGAACATCAGCTGGATAGTTTAACCAACATAGCCGGTTTTAGCGACCGTAACTGGGCGCTGGGGCAGCTAACCTATAATGAAAATGGCTCGCGCGATCTGGATACTTATCTGGCTATTTCCTTTATCGGCTACCTGTTTATATTATTTGAGTGCTTGCCGGTGTTTGTAAAGCTGATGTCGCCCAAGGGGCCATATGATGTGGCCATATCCAGAATATCAGAAGCCAACATCCATTTTGCCGAACGTGATAAGGAGCGCGACATTGCCGTTACTGATAATATTTATGACCACTCTGTAGGTACTGATATTGAACGGCGAAAGAAAATCATCACCTCGCAATCTGACTATGATTTTGAGCGGCATAGTTATGAGTAACTGAGCTTAGTTCATATTATTGCCAATAAAAGTTTGTCACCGTGAGCGATAGCAAAGGATCTTCTTCGATAAGCATTTCGCAATACCGGTTGTCATGCTGAGCTCCGTCGAAGCATGGTGGGCGGGCCTCTGCGCGCGAGTCTTCGACAAGCTCAGACTGACAGGCCTGTTGCTATCAACCCTGTGTAATGGGCTGGTGATGCTGGTGGCAGGCATCGGCGCATACACGGCAGGCTTCGGCACATTGCTGGCAATGGTCGTGCTGGTGCTTTCCGCATTCCTCGGCGCAAAGCCTGCAAATTTCTTCGCACAGCAATAAATACTGATGCCCTATTTCCGAATCGCGCTGAAGCAGGCGGGTTGCCTGAGCGCATATATCGGCACAATCCCTGTCCAAACTGATGCAGCGGGTCATCATTTGTACATCATCTTCGTGCAGGCAGGCGGTTGCACAGTGTTCGCAGGCTGATACGCAATTCAGTAATTTCTCAATTAATTGCTGGTGATTATGATTTTCCATGGTGGCTTACTTAAGTAATACTTAATAATAATACCACTCTGCTTAAAAATGTTTTCTTTAATTAAACATACCGCTACCAGCCTTTGAGTTGTTTCAGGTAGGTTGTGAGTTCATCGGCTATAAACTCATGTTCTTTCATATCGGGATGGCTACCGCAACCCTGAAAATACCTGCGGGAGAAAAAATATTTATATACTTTTTTATCGCCCTTGGCATTGGCATCGGTAGTAATTGCTGTAAGCAGGCGCTGCAGGCCGGCGTTCAGACTTTCATCGGCCATGGGGCTGCTTAAGCAAACAATATCAGCATCCGGGTATTTTTGGCGAACTGTTTTAATAAACCGACTATAAACGGTACGGTATAATACAGAATCCTGCATCCCATCATTCTGGCCAAGACATATGGTAACTACATCGGGCTGGTACCGCTTAAAATCCCAGGTTAGTGAGTCATGGTGCAGGTAAACCTTATCAAATACGTCGGGCATGGTTATATCCATATTACAGCAACTGTGCACCATCCCAATACCCGATACCGAAGTAAGCTGCCATTGGGCGTTTACGTTGCGCGAAGTACGCGCTCCGTAGGCCATATAAGCATTATGCTGATCATACCACTCCCCTTTACCACAAGGGGTAACTGACTGATCCATTCCGAGGCCACTTGTAATAGAATCGCCAATGTATTCAATCTTCCGTGTGGGTTGCTCGGGTGGTGGTAGAAGTTTCTGACATTTTATACCTGCAAAATCAATATAGCCTATCTGCGACTCGGTATCCTTACAAATAAGAATGGTATGCTCTCCATCTGAAAGCCCCTCGCCTACCGTGATCACATTGGTTTTACCCGTAGTTTGCATGCGGTAGGGTGCGTTATTATCAATCGCTATCTCCAGGTAATTATGGTTTTTGCCGTCCAGTACCTCATCATTAATAAGCAACTCACATTTTTTACCGATAAAACGGGCTTTTATATATACCCCCGGCGACCACATGCGGGGTTTTAGCGGGTTTGAAAAGTCAATCCGGCCAACATATTGTATATATGCGTTATTGGCCTTATACAATTTAAGTGTTTCCTTTGGGGTTGCCGCAATGGTGCTGAATGATATATGCAGTAGTAGGGCAAAAAACGAACCGGCTATATATTTCATCGTATCAATTAAACAGTACGGCCGTAAAATTAGTTATTTACCCTTACCGGCATGAATACTTTTTTAACATTTAAATTATAGGTTAAAAAATTTCATAACAAAACAGGCTGCCTCTGTCCAGAAGCAGCCTGTTTTTTATCAGAATAATTTATATTTTATTGCTGGTCCTGATCCTGCTGATTACCTTGTTCGTCATCAGATGGAGTGCCAACAATTTTGTAGGCTTTGTTACCATTGTTGTCAGTAGTTTCCTGATAATAATAACCATCGGGAGATATGTAAAGCTTTTCTCCGTTGATTTTTATTTTACGGCTATCCTGGGGTAGCTGGCCAACTACGTCGCCTATTTGAGGGGCCTGGTCATATCCACCATCTCCCTGGTCGGTATTTAACTCGCCATCTTTACCTGCAATAACATAGGTTGATGTACCATCATCTTTGGTGATTGGCTGGTAGTAAACACCATTTGATTCATAATATTGCTCACCGTTGATCATGATAGATTGCGCATCTGATGGCAATTGTTTGATCTCAGCGCCAATTGGCGGTTCAACCACAGTGTATTGGTCATTATACTGACGATAGTATAAACCATCGCTGTAGAAGTACTGATAATCGCCCCAGTAAAATGGATAATACCCGTAAGGTAAAAATCCTATGCTAAAGCCAAGCCTTGGATAATAATATGAATTATAGTAGTTACGATACGGATACCAGTAGTGGTTGCCAAAGTAACCGCCGCGTCCACCATAACGATAGCTGTTACGGTTGTAAACACGATTTCCATATCCGTTTGCACCTCTGTAATAAGTACCACGGCCACCATTGTAGGCACGCCTGTCAACACTGGCATAACCACGTGATCCGTATCCGTAAGCACGTGTTCCGCTTCCGGTTGCAACACGGTTGCCATTAGGTGCTACAGCTATATTGCTGCGGCTTCCGGTACCATAGGTACGTTGTGGTGCTGCGGTTACATTACTGCGGGTACCGCTGCCATAAGTACGCTGCGGAGCAGCTACAGCAGAACGGGTACCACTTCCGAAAGATGGGCGTGAATATGAAGAAGGAGAAGGACTTGATGGCCTTGAAAAACTACCACCAGATGACCTTACAGCGCCACCGCCGCCGCCGCCACCACCACCGGATGACCTTGCGCCGCCACCACCGCCGCCTCCGCCACCACCTCTATGCTGTGCGGTAGCAGTAAAAGCTAAAGACAAACTCATCAGAGTACCTAAAGCGAGTGAAAATAAATTTTTATATGTCCGTTTCATGATGAAAGATTTTTAACAGATCAGCAAGGTATTTTTTGCTGATATAAATATATAGACTAATAAATGTTTAAACGGTTTAACGCGTATTTAATTATTTTTAACAAAAAGCACACCAATAAAATTTTTAGTTGTAAAACAGCTTGTTTATTACTAATTCAAAGCTTAGTCAACTTCTTCGGCAATCAAAACAAACGGCTGATTAAACTGCAGGGTAAAAAAACCGTCGTTAGTGGTTTTGTACTCGCCTGCTCCGGTTTGTTCCATGCCTGTGTAATTTAGTCCGACAGGTGTAAATAACAGCTTTATCGTCTCTCCTGCAGGTTTCCACTTGCTGAAACCTGAATTTACCGCGTAAATTTTCTGGTGATGGTAAAATACAACCAGGTTAATTTTATCGGCATAAAGCATAAAATCGTCCGGCTGTAACTCATCTGTTACTACGTTTACTGCCGGGTAATGGTTGGCTATCAGATATTTTAACGCTGCTGCTGTCATTGTGTCATCGCCGGCAGGCAACAGTTTAACATCCGACTGCGAAACCGCTTCCTCTTTGTTGGTAATTACCCAATCTATCTTAATACCAAAAGAATCAAGCTTTTCGGCAGTATGCGGGGTAGTGATCACCGTAGGGCTCCACTCCAGCAATTGGCCCAGTAACTCCTCCGAAAAATTATCCATCCCCAGCACCAGCAAAGCCGGCTCCTGCTTTTCGCGTACAATATGGTGAGAAGACATCAGATAAATGTAGGGAGAATAAATGAATAATAGATGAAAACGAGGAGAGCTCGCATTAAATATCGTTCAGATAACTCCTGATGCGTGGTGTGATATCAAACATATCTACCGCATTATCGTTACCTTCCATTGCCCAATAGATCAACAATTGTTCATAATGATGAGGCTCGGCCTCAATGATCGATTTTATTTTATTCCATTGATGGTTATCCAAATCCTTATCACTCTTCAGAAAATCATCATAAGAAGCCAATATTAACGACAAGAGCGCTTGCTTTACAGCTAACGGCATATTTATTTCAAAAGCATCTGTGAACTCCTTCAGCCTTTTTGGGTCTGCCATTTCAATATCCCAATCCTGCTCTTGTCCTGAAGCGGGCAAGTGGAATAATTCATTTAGATATTTAACCGCATTTTGATATGGCGATAGCATCTGCTTAATATATTTTCCTGTAAAACTCCTTCAGCATCCCTGCCGGGTCGGCCGATAAATTAACCGCACCTGATACTGCTATTCCGTAAACGCCTGTTTGCAGCAAATGCTCCACATCCTGCAACTGTATTCCGCCTACGGCGATTACCGGTATATCAACAGGCAATTTTTCCAATTTGCGATATCCCTCAAACCCAAGCAGCGTATAATCATTTGGTTTGGTATCCGTATGGGCAAAAGGGCCGTATCCGCAATAATCAACCACGCCGAGGGCTTGTGTCTTGAGCAGGTCGTCGGGATTAGTGGCTGATGCGCCCAGGGTTTTATCCTCGCCAATGGCTTTGCGGATGGTTACAAAATCGGCGTCGAAATCTTCAATATGTACCCCCTGCGCGTCCACACGATGGAGTAAGTCATAGTGGTTGGTGATGATGAGTGTGGCGCCCCACTCATCGCAGATCTCGGCTATTTCGTTTATTTCATCAATCAGCTCGTCTTCGGGCTTGGTCATGCAGCGGTATTGCACCCAGTTGGCTCCCGCGCCGCAGGCTGTTTGCACTTGCTGAACGTGGCTTTGCCCGGGAAGGTCCTGCGTTAAGTAATGAAATTTGGAAACGTATTTTTTCATGTTCTGTTTAGCCTGAAAACCAGAAAGTCCGAAAGTTTTTGCCTGGTATGTGCTTCTCTTTCGGACTTTCCGGCCTTTATTGATTGCTCAACTTTCTTAATGTTTTTCCTGAACCAATGCCTCGCTGATGGTTTTGCCAATATTGCCGTTAGGCGCCTGTATGTGCAATAACGACGCAACGGTTGGTGCAATATCGGTCATGTGCGTTTGGCGGGTAAGGCTGCCATGTTTAATGCCCCATCCCATAAATACCAACGGAATGTGGGTATCATAAGGGTTCCAGGTGCCGTGGGTAGTACCGGTAGCACCATGACCAGAAAACCATCCGGGTTTTAAAATAATTTGTATTACGCCGCTGTGCTCTACATTGTATCCGTTTATGATACGGCTGCGCAGCTCTTCGGGCAGGTTGGCGGTTTGTGCCTTCTGCATATCAACTGCGAAAGCTATTGCAGGCTGGGTTTGCAGGTACTGAATAGCATCCAGCTTAATGGCTTCTTCGTTAAGTCCCTCTTTTTTAATGGCGGCATTGTTAAGGTTTACCTGGTAGTTATCCATACTGATAGCCAGGTTTTTCACCTTGTATTTATCTTCCAGTAGCTTATTTAAGTTAGTTTGAGTTTCCGAATCGCTCCAGGTACCGGCAGGTACGTTATGATCTTTCAGGAAGTTGGTGTTATGCGCGGCGCCATGATCGGCAGTTAAAAAAACCGAATAGTTACCTTTACCAACGGTGGCATCCAGGTAGCTCAGGAAAGCGGCCAGGTCCTTATCAAGTCTTAAATAGGTATCTTCTGCCTCAACAGAATTCGGACCAAACTGGTGACCAACATAATCTGTAGATGAAAGGCTTACGGCTAAAAAGTCGGTCACGGTGTTTTTACCCAGATTTTCTCCTTCCACCGCGGCACGGGCCAGGTCAAGCGTTAAGGTGTTACCATAAGGTGTAGAGCGGATCATGCCCATACGGCCTTTATAAAGTTCAGACGTTTTGATGGGGAAAGTAGGTGCTTCTGTACCCGGGAATTTACCCTCGTAACGGGCGCTGTTATCGGGTGCGCTTTGTACATAGGTGTTGACAGGGTAAAGCGTATTCCAATCCTGTTTCAGGTATTTTTCGGGCAGTTTCTGATCGTTGAATTTTTTAACCCAGGCAGGCAGGTCGGTCATGTAATAAGTGCTGCTTATCCAGGCGCCGTTGGCATCATCAAACCAATAAGCAGCATTAGCAGTATGACCGGCAGGCAAAATGCCGCCCCTGTCTTTAAGTGCTATGCCAATAACTTTTGAACGGAAATTAGTAGCCAGCCTCAGCTCATCAGTAACGGTGGTTACCAGCAAATTACGAGGCGACATTTGTCCTGCTTTTGAAGTACTGCCCACCGCCCTTACGGTGCTATCGTCGGTACAATACATTGATTTTCCCGTAACCTGAATGATAAAATCATTACCGGCAATACCATGTATAGCAGGTACCGAACCAGTGTACACACAAGTGTGCCCGGCTGCGGTTACAGTTGGTATATAGTCAATATTGGTGTTTTCGCAGGTGAAACCATCATTTAATAAACGTTTAAAGCCCCCGCTTTGGTAACGATCATAATAACGGTAAAGATAGTCCCAGCGCATTTGGTCAACCACAAAACCAACAACCAGTTTAGGGCGGGCTAATGTGTTTGCAGCGGCGGAGCTTTGAGCAGATGTAGTCTTCTTTGTTTGTGCCGATATCGAAACGGTAACAACAGATAATGAAATAAGCAGTAGGTGTTTAAACTTCATTTTTATTGATTTGGTGTTGCCAAATATCAACAATGCAATTAAAAAGCAATAAAAATTTTGTGTTAATTATAGTCTATTGTTACAAAAGAACCTCTCCTAAGGAGAGGACTTCAAAAAAGCTTTTATAATTTAATAATATGTTAGAAAGTCTCCCCCTTTGGGGGAGATTTAGAGGGGGCTAAACGTCAGCAAAGAATGCTGGCCCGCGGTATGCAGATCGCGCCATACCTGGTTTATTTCTGTATCGGGATTGGCTGCCTGTAAGCCGCAATATGGATATAATTCGTCAACACATTCGCGGGCGGTTTTGGCTAACTGGCGACTGACTGCGCTTACCTGTTCCAAATGTGTTGCCCTACCTGTTAAACTGCCCCGCCATGATGCATCAATGGCCATATAAAACTCCCGGCGAACGGCATTCAGTTTGTCGGTTAAGGTTTTCAGCAGTTGGCTGATGATCTCTTTTTGTGCTGGGTTTAGTTTATCGCCTTTTATTTTTTCGTCGAAGATGGGGACGCACAGGTCGGTAAAATGAACGGCCAGCCCCGATATATTGGCGGCAAGGGTAGCCTCGGCCAGCTGCAAAAACGGATACTGATACAAGGGCTCATTAACCACTGCACTATCGGCGTCAATTTTAAAGCAACGGTGCTTTTCTACAAAAAGATTGTTCACCTCGTATGCATCGCTGCCGGTACCCATCATACCCATAAACTTCCAGGCGGGTATCAGGGTTACATCTTTCCGGTCGAATATAAAAGGCAATATCAGCGGACTTCCATCTGCATTCAAAACAGTTTCTTTGCCCCGTTTAACAATACAATTTGCAGTGAGGTGCGTGGCATGATGCACACCGCTGGCATATTTCCAGCTGCCATTAGTGATGTAACCGCCATCAGTAATGGTTGCGGTACCGGTAGCAGCGCCGCTGCCGGCCAGGCATAAATAGGTATCTGCAAAAAGCTGCGGGGCTATCTCCGACGATAAAAAACCGCCGAACCATCCGGCGCCGCTGCAGAGCGTTACCACCCATCCCAGGCTGCCATTGGCCCAGGCCAGGCTTTCTTCCAACCGTACCATTTGGGGCAAGGGCAACTGCAAACCACCATAAACTTTCGGCACCAGGAATTTGAACCATCCCTGTTCATAGATCAAGGCTAACTGGTCAAAATGCAGCATTCCTGCCTTCTCGGCCGCAGGCGCAGCATCCCGTATTGTTTTTACCCATCTGGGCTTGAGGTTATGTGAAGGATGATCTATCACGTTGTAGGTAATACGTTGTAAGTTTTATGTTTGATTAGCAAATAGGATGTTACGTAACACGTATTACGTATAACGTACAACCTTTTCGGCTTTTCTCCTCCAGTCAAAATAGCCAAAGCAGGCTACCACAAATAAAAAAACGGTTAGCACAGCAAACATGGGCAGTTTTTTGTAAAACAACAGCGGTACGGCAAACAGGTTGGATATATTTAAAAATACCCAGTTTTCTACCTTTCGGCGGGCCAGCAGCCACATGCCTGCCCAGGCTGTTGCCGATACAAAGGCATCCCAAAGCGGCACATTTGACGGTGTAAAGCTTCTAAGCAAAATATACAATACCGCCCAGCCGCCCAGCGAAATAGCCATGCTTATCATCCACTCGTTTTTGTTGGAATAGGTAACTTTTACCGATGGCGCATCGCGTTTTTTAATCCAGTGTATCCAGCCGTAAACACTCATTACCACATAATAAACATTCAATGCCGACTCCGCATACAGTTGTACTTCCATCAGCAGTAAAATAGATAGTGCAGTGGCCAGAATGCCCGTAGGGTACAGCCAGATATTATTAACACGGGCCAGCAACACCTCGGCAACACCCAAAGCAACGGCAAGCCATTGCACCCAGGTGGTTTCTTTTATTTGTTCAATAAAAAGTGATACAAGATCATGCATAACTGTAGTTTATACCTTCAATTCGTGAAATTCGTTTTCATTCGTAAAACTTCGTGCATTTTAAAAATTAAGACTTAACGATGCCATAAAATTGCGCGGTGCCTGCGGGAAAAAGTAGTTATAATTTACCACGTGCCCGCCTTCAATATCCGGGTAGGTAGCGCCGTTAGCCTCATACTTTTTGCTGAAGATATTATTTACCTGCAAGCCAAGCCCGATATTCTTAACCGACTTTACGCTAAAATTATACCGCAGCCGCACATCGCTCACAAAATAACCTTTCAGGTAGCGGTTAACAGCATAAGGGTTAGCGGCATTTTCGGGCGCTATGTCAAACCCCTCCGGATTACGGTTCATGGTATTATCAACATATTGTTTGCTGATATATTTGCTGATAAAAGCTATCTCTCCGCCTTTTACCGGGCTATAGCTGATTACACTTGAACCGATGAATGACGGCGAAAAGGCAATATCTGTTTTCGCGAATTTTTCGCCAACCAGCGTACCATCGTCATAATTTGAAAAGAACTGCTCGTAGTTTTTAATTTTATTGGTGCTTAAAGTAGCTGTTACACCCCAGTTAAGCTGGCTGGTGATTTTCACCTTGCCATCCAGTTCAACACCGGCACGGTAGCTGTCTTTTACATTGGTACGTACCGGCGAGCCCACATCGTTCAATGAACCGGTTAATACCAGCTGGTTTTTGTAGAGCATATAAAAAGCGTTGATTCCCCCGGTAAAAACAGAACTGCTGATACGGTAACCGGCTTCAATATCCTTCAGGTTTTCTGACTTGGGCCTGTTTTGCGGCGGCGAATCTACATAGTCATCACGATTGGGCTCGTGGTTACCCACCGCGAACGATGCGTACACATTACTATGTTCATTAAACTGGTAGGTGATACCGGCCTTAGGGTTAAAAAAGTTAAGTTCGGCAGTTTGCTGCGCGTTGTTCAGGTTTTTATCTATCCCGAAAAAGGAATAGCTGATATGGCGGTACTGCACATCGGCATACAGCAAAAATTTACTCAAATGCCATTCTGCGCGGCCGAAAATATTAAAGTCCTTCTTTTTGGCGTTGTCACGATAGTACTCATAATCCGGACCAATACCTGCGCTCTCTTTGGTATAAATAATATTACCGTAATGCGCGCCTGAGTATTGGTTATAAGCTCCGCCAAGGTTTAAATTCAAGTTATTTTGAGGCTGATATTTCAACGCGTAAGTAACACCATAAAAATCGTTATCGAGCCAAAGCCTGCGTACCAAATCAGTAGTATTAATGGTATCGGCACCAATAATAACTGGTGCAAGGCCATAGCCGCTCACATTATCTCCCGGCCTGAACTCTTCATAATAACCCTTGCCTTTAGTATAATGTAAAGCGCCGCTAAAGGATAACTTATCAGATAGTTTTTGATCGTAAAGCAATTGGTAATGGTTTTGCGTGTAGTTATCAACCTGATTTTTATAATAAGAACCGTCGGACATTAAGCCCAGCTCATTGTAAGTGCGGTTGCCTTCGCCTATCATATAATCGGGCACACCGTTCCAGGCTTGGTAAGTAGTTTCATAGCCCGAAAACACGTTGGCCCTCAACGTACTGTTTTTGCCATACCAGGCACCGCTCAGGAAAAACGATTTAAGGTTTGAAGAAGCCCTGTCGATATAACCATTGGAATGGATGCGCGACAAACGGCCGTCCAAACTAAAATGACCGTCCAGTAATCCCGTACCTGCGCTCACCGTATTTTTTATGGAACCATAAGACCCTGCCGATGTATTAATTTCGGCATAGGCGGTATCGCGGCGGGTGGTGGTTTGTATGTTGATACTGCCTCCGAAAGCCCCCGCTCCGTTGGTTGATGTTCCCACCCCGCGCTGGATCTGGATATTATCAATAGACGAAGCGATATCCGGCAGATCGACAAAATAACTGCCCTGGCTCTCAGAATCATTATACGGGATGCCATTGATTGTAACGTTAACCCTTGTAGCGTCCGATCCGCGTATGCGGATACCGGTATAGCCAATGCCCGCCCCCGCATCTGAACTAACCACTACAGACGGGGTCTGGTTAAGCAAATACGGCAGATCTTGCCCGAAGTTATTTTTGGCCAGATCCTTTTTACTTACGTTGGTATAAGCCGTAGGTGCGTTTTTGCTTGCCCTTGTGGAGCTTACCGTTACCTCTTCGGCTGTAAGTGTGCCATTATTCAGGGCAATGTTAACAACCTCGTTGGTTTTTAAGACAATGTTTTTTGTGGCTGGTTGGTAGCCGATATAGCTCACCTTTAAGGTGTAATTACCGGCTTTGAGATTGGTAAAGTCATATTTTCCCGCCGCGTCGGCAACCGTGCTCCGGGCAGGGTTAATAATGCTGATGCTTGCTCCGGGCAGGGCCTCACCCATTTGGTTGGTGACCTGGCCCGTAATAGAAAGTTGTGCTGATGCCAAAACAGGCAGCAACAAGGCGGTGATAGCCGCGAATAAAAATTTCAAAATAATGAATAAACTAAAAATAGTTAAACCATCTGCCCATCAGGGTGAATGTACAGTACACTTAACTTGTTACCTCTTCCTACGCCGGCATTACCCGGATCAGGTGCATGGAATTGAACTATGAGTGACCGGTTATGAGTTGCGAGTGCATCAAAAAAAGATAGTACTCAAAACTTAAAACTCCATACTCAGAACTACAACTCCAATGGGTTTGATCTCAGCCTGTCTTTCAGTTTTGGTAAAAACATTTGTTTTTGAACCCAAAGCAAGGCACCCCTTGAGAATTATGGTGCAAATATAGGGTTTATTTGCGATTTCGGATGTTCGATTTCGGACTGTGGATGGTGATGAGCATATAATTGATGTAAAGTCACCGCTCCAAATCTGCGTAAAGTTGTTTCAAAAGTTCAAATTTCGAAATCGAACATCCGAAATCCGAAATCAAAAACTTACTTTTGCAAACTTTTATTAAACTATTATTATGCTTAGAACTCATACCTGCGGCGAATTAAATCTCAGCAACTTAGGCCAATCGGTTACTTTGTGCGGATGGGTACAAAAATCGCGCGATTTGGGCGGCACCACATTTATTGATGTGCGCGACCGTTATGGTTTAACCCAATTGGTATTTAATACCGATACCGATGCGGCACTGCGCGATACAAGCCGTGAGCTGGGTCGTGAATTTGTGATAAAAGTTAGCGGCAAGGTGCTTGAGCGCACCAATAAAAATCTTAAAATACCTACCGGCGAAATTGAAATTGCTGTTGAGGGTATTGAAATACTAAATGCGGCCAAGCTGCCGCCGTTTTTAATTGAGGACGAGACCGACGGCGGCGAAGAGCTGCGGGCAAAATATCGTTACCTTGACCTGCGCCGCGCCCCTATACGTAACAACCTTGTTCTGCGCCATAAAATGGCCCAGGAAATCCGTAAATATTTAGACGGGCTTGATTTTATTGAGGTGGAAACACCGGTACTGATCAAATCAACCCCGGAAGGCGCACGTGACTTTGTGGTGCCAAGCCGCATGAACCCGGGCGAATTTTACGCCCTGCCGCAATCGCCGCAAACCTTTAAGCAATTACTGATGGTAAGCGGTTTTGACCGTTATTTCCAGATTGTGAAATGCTTCAGGGATGAGGATTTGCGTGCCGACCGCCAGCCGGAATTTACCCAGATTGACTGCGAACTATCGTTCATTTCGCAGGAAGATATTCTGAATATTTTTGAAGGGTTAACCCGCCACCTGTTCACCACCGTAAAAGGTATTGATCTGGGCGATTTTCCGCGTATGCAATACGCCGATGCCATGCGTTTATATGGTTCCGACAAACCGGATGTTCGTTTCGGGATGGAGTTTGTGGAACTGAATGATATTGTAAAAGGTAAAGGCTTTGGTATTTTTGATAATGCCGAACTGGTAGTAGGTATTAACGCCAAAGGCTGCGCCAGCTACACCCGTAAACAAATTGATGAATTGACCGAATGGTTAAAACGCCCGCAAATTGGCGTTACCGGCATGATCTATTGCCGTTACAATGAGGATAGCACCTTAAAATCATCTGTTGATAAATTTTACAGCGAAGATGAGCTGGCCAACTGGGCAGCCGCTTTCAATGCCGAAAAAGGTGACCTGATGCTGGTACTTGCCGGCCAGGCCGATAAAGTGCGTAAACAATTGAATGAGCTGCGTTTAGAGATGGGTAGCCGTTTAGGCCTGCGCGATAAAAACAAATTCGCGCCGCTTTGGGTGCTTGATTTCCCTTTACTGGAGTGGGACGAGGAAACCAGCCGTTACCATGCCATGCACCACCCGTTCACCTCACCAAAACCAGAAGATATTGATCTGCTGGATACCGATCCGGGAGCTGTACGAGCAAACGCTTATGACCTGGTGATCAACGGTACCGAAGTTGGGGGTGGCTCTATCCGTATCCACGACCGTGCCATGCAATCGCTGATGTTTAAACACCTGGGCTTTTCGGCTGAAGAGGCACAAAAGCAATTTGGCTTTTTAATGGATGCCTTTGAATTTGGCGCGCCTCCGCACGGCGGCTTAGCCCTTGGGTTTGACCGTTTAGTATCTATTTTTGCAGGCCTTGATTCTATCCGTGATGTGATCGCTTTCCCGAAAAACAACTCAGGGCGCGATGTGATGATCGATTCGCCATCAACCATCGCAGATGCGCAAATGACCGAGCTCAAGATCAAAACAACTGTTTAAATCTTCACCGATAAACATATAAACAAAAGCTCTCTCCTGATTTCTTTCAACCGTAGGAAATTTGAAGAGAGCTTTTCTCATTATAAAAATGAAAAGATATATTTTACTACTAGGCGTTATCATCATAACGCTGGCTTCATGTACCGATGGAGCACCGTTTGATGCTGCCAAACAAGCCCGGCTTGACGATTCCACCATCAGGGTTTACCTGGCTGCCAACCCGTCCATCAAGGCTGTTAAAGATACCTCGGGCCTATATTACCAGGTTATTAATCCCGGTAAAGGCGCAAATCCAACAGCAGAATCAACCGTTACGGTAAACTACGCTGGCAAGCTGCTTAACGGTACTGAATTTGATTCGGGCAAAGGTTTTACGAGCCCGCTGGCGGGTCTAATCCCGGGCTGGCAAGTTGGCATCCCCCACGTTAAGCCAGGAGGCCGCATACTGCTTATTATCCCATCGGCCATGGGTTATGCCAATAACGAAGCAGGCAGCATCCCCCCCAATTCCGTACTGCTGTTTGATATCGATCTGCTCAGCTTCAAATAAAAGCGCCTTAAAATATCACTATGCCTGTATCGTTTATCAG
Source organism: Mucilaginibacter sabulilitoris (assembly GCF_034262375.1). Taxonomy (NCBI): domain Bacteria; kingdom Pseudomonadati; phylum Bacteroidota; class Sphingobacteriia; order Sphingobacteriales; family Sphingobacteriaceae; genus Mucilaginibacter; species Mucilaginibacter sabulilitoris. The sequence continues at coordinate 695,165 of NZ_CP139558.1, read as the reverse complement.
ATCAACACGTATGGTGTTCTAACTACACATATAAATAAATGAAAAAACTTCTATTCTTATTTTTAGCTCCTCTTGTAATTTTATCGTCCTGTTCCAAAAATGATTCAGAAGTCGACCCGGTGAAACAAGCCGCGACCGATGATGCCACTATCAAAACCTACCTTAAGGCACATCCCGAAATTAATGCCACCAAAGATCCCTCTGGTATATATTATCAATTGATAAAACCAGGTGCCGGCGATAATCCAATATCCACTTCAACAGTTACGGTAAACTATACAGGCAAACTGCTTGACGGCACTACCTTTGACAAAGGAACATCGTTTACAAGCGCCTTAAACGGCAACCTGATAACAGGATGGAAAGTAGGCATCCCTTTGGTTAAGGCAGGCGGTACCATTTTATTGATCATCCCATCGGGCTTAGCCTACGGCAGCCGCGCCAATGGTTCAATACCTGCTAACTCAGTATTATTATTTACTGTCGATTTGATTGGCTTTTACAGATAATCACACTTCTGACATAAACTGAAAACAGGCCCGGGGACATCCCGGGCCTGTTTTGTTTACGCAACTATCCTAAACATCTTATCACCGGGTAGTTATGCTTTTTTAAAGTATTGTTCTTATATTAACTGTTCAAAAAAACAGTTTATGAAAACAGGCCTTACCTTTTCCTTTTTGCTGTTCACGGTTGGTGCATTTGCTCAAAATAATGCGGCAAAAACACAGGTAAGTAACAAGGCAGAAGCGCTGAAAAGCCAGATCATTGCCTGGAGGCGCGATTTTCATGAACACCCGGAACTGGGTAACCACGAGGTGCGCACATCGGGCATTATTGCCAAACACCTGCAGTCGTTAGGGATACAGGTACAAACAGGTATTGCTACAACAGGGGTTGTAGGGATTTTAAAAGGTGGCAAACCCGGACCGGTAGTTGCCCTTCGTGCCGATATGGACGGGCTACCGGTAATTGAACGCACCCCGGTACCTTTTGCATCAAAAGTAAAAACAACTTATAATGGGCAGGAGGTTGGCGTAATGCATGCCTGCGGGCACGATTCGCACATGGCCATATTAATGGGCGTGGCGCAAGTGCTTTCCTCTATGAAAAGTGAACTGCATGGCACGGTTAAATTCATTTTTCAACCTGCGGAAGAAGGCGTTGAACCCGGACAAACGGGTGGCGCCGAAGAAATGGTGAAAGAGGGCATACTGGAAAGCCCAAAGGTTGATGTTATATTCGGCTTGCACATCAATTCGCAAACCGAGGTGGGTAAGATCACTTACCGCCCGGGTGGTACCATGGCCGGGGTTAATGATATGCAGATCATTGTAAAAGGAAAGTCGGCACACGGGGCCTACCCATGGTCGAGCGTTGACCCGATTGTAATTTCGGCGGAGATCATCAACAACCTGCAAGCCATTGTGAGCCGCAATGTTAATTTAACCGAAAACCCTGCCGTTGTAACAGTAGGCGCTATAAAAGGCGGTAACCGCACCAATATTATTCCCGAATCGGTGGAGATGCTGGGAACCCTGCGTTCCTTTACCGCAGCCGATGAAAAACTACTGGAGGAGCGGGTAAGGCAAATAGCCACCAAAACTGCCGAAGCCCAGGGCGCTACCGCCGAAGTGAAGATACCATACAGCACGCATTACCCGGTTACTTTTAACGACCCTAAGCTTACCCAAAAAATGTTGCCCAGCTTGCAGCATACCGCCGGTGCTGAAAACGTGTTGCTGAAACCACCAGTTACTGGGGCCGAAGATTTTAGCTTTTATCAGGAAAAGGTTCCGGGTTTGTTTTTCTTTTTAGGCGGAATGCCCAAGGGCCAGGATCCGCTCAAAGCACCATCGCACCATACACCCGATTTTTATATTGATGAAAGTGGTTTTACATTAGGTGTTAAAGCCCTTTGTAACTTAACTTTGGATTATATGAACAGTAATGCCAAATAGTGTTAACCATATTAACCTGATCATGAAAAAAAATATATCAGCTATGTTGTGCCTGGGTGTTTTAACATGCTTGTTAACCGCACCAAAAACATACGCCAGGAATATCGTGGGGACAGATTCTGTAAAAACCATAAAAACATTAAAGCCCGAAGTACTGGAAATTGTAAATACCGTGCTGCAAGCCTCCTATACTTTTAAAATAGAAAAGGTTTCAGAGGTGTACACCCCCAACGCGGTAGTGAGCGATGAGCAGCAACCTTTTTCGTGGAACGGGCAGCTGGCTGGCGTGCAGTGGGTAAACTCGGTGCAAAAAGCCGTTGCCGATTTTAAAATTAAAGACTTTAAGGTAAATGTTAAACGCATAAAAGTTTTTCAGCAAACAGAAGAGATTGCCTACCTGGTTGTACCAGTAGAATATACCGGCACCATTAACGGCGAACCTTTTGACGAAGAAGGCGCGTTCTCATTTGTACTACGCGTGGTGGGCGGCAAATGGCTCATCAAAAGCCAGGCCTGGGTACCCAAAAATGGCTTGTAGATTTTCCTGACCTAAACCGATATATGAAACCTAACCTTATTACCTTTCCTGATGTCGCTGTAATGAGAAAATTAATTATTTCGTGCACCTTGTTAGTATTTGCACTAAAAGCATCGGCTCAACATAAAAACACACAAAGAATAACCGATAGCATCGTTAATGAAGGAAAAGCCCTTTTTCGATCGGAATGGGCATCATGGTATGGCTCAGATATTTTTGTGGCACAATGCAAAGAGAAAAGGGCGTTAATTGGAGGCTATATATCCTACGAAACCCCAACGGGTTTGAACAATGTATTTTTTTCAAAAGGCGACGACCCGATGGTATTAGCAACAACATCATTCGGTAACGATTTTAACGAAAATAACTACAAGCTGGATACCGTTACGCGGAAACTCAATACTTCAGAAAAAGAACTGGTCAGCATTCGTCAGGCTGTGGTAAAACGCATGGGTACTGATACCATATTTAAATACTTTAAAAACACCGAGCTTAATCCTGTACCTATTATCAGGAATGGGGTTAAAAGAGTATATATTTTAACTGGGCCGCGGACGAGCGGAGTCGTTATTTTCGGCAACGATTATCTGGTGAATTTTGATAAGAGCAACGAGATAACGGAAATAAAGCGGTTACATAAAAATATTATCCCTATGGAATATCACAGTCCGACGGCCGATAGCAGTAAAACAGAAGTTAGTGCCATGCATTCTCACTTACCAGAAACCGGCGATTTTATAACGGCAACAGACATTTGTACCTTAATGTTGTATGAAAAATACACTACGTGGAAGCAATATTATGTAATGTCAAAAAAATATATTTCTATATGGGATTGTAAAAAGAATGAGCTTTTTGAAATGACAATGGAAGCATGGAAAAAAACAGGTGAGGATCAGGCAACAAGACACCCAAATCACAATTAACATCATTTGGCAAACCTCCTTTTCATTTGCAGTAAAAATCAATGGCGCAGCCCAACGGCGGAGCTATTATTCAGGAACCACCCTATACATACAGCCAGTTCTGCCGGAACCAGCGATAAGGCCCGTATCCGCATAAATCAGAAAATGATTGACCAGGCCGATGTTATTTTTGTGATGGAACGCAAACATAAAGACCTGCTAAAACAGCGCTTTGATATTACCGGCAAACAACTCTTCATACTTGATATTGAAGACGATTACCAATTTAATGATCCGGACCTGATCACAATTTTAGAAAGGATTTTGAAGGATTATTTGTAAAATCAGATTGTCATCCTGAGGAACGAAGTATCTATTCGCGAGCTATACAAGCTGTAGAATAGATACTTCACTACGTTCAGTATGACAAGTTTCATATTGGCTTGTATTGGCGTCGATGACGCTTTGAGCGTAAAAAAATGGCTGTCATGCTGAGTTCCGTCGAAGCATGATGGGTTGGCATCTGCGCGCGACCCTTCGACGGGCTCAGGTGACACCCCCTCCCGCTAATTATTATCCCAGTATCTCCCTAATATCATCGGCCGAAAGGGATTTGATGAAACTTTCTTCGGTGGTGATGAGGGCTTTGGCTACGCTGAGCTTGCGCTGCTGCAGGGCCAGTATCTTTTCTTCAACCGTATCTTTTGTGATGAATTTATAGATAAACACGTTTTTGGTTTGTCCAATGCGATGCGTGCGGTCAATGGCCTGCTGCTCAACGGCCGGGTTCCACCATGGGTCGAGGATAAACACGTAATCGGCTTCGGTAAGGTTAAGCCCCACGCCACCAGCTTTAATAGAGATCAGGAACACGCGGGTCCTTTCATCTTCCTGGAATTGCTTTACCACATCGCCACGGTTCTGGGTACTGCCATCGAGGTACACATAAGGTACGCCTTCGCGGTCAAAATGATCGCGGTAAATGGCCAGCTGTTTTACAAACTGCGAAAATATGAGCACTTTGTGACCGCCATCCAATACGTTGGCCAGGGTATGCACCACGTTTTCAAACTTACCGCTATCGCCCTCATAATCCTTGTCGATCATGATAGGGTGATTGGCAATTTGGCGAAGCTTGATCAAGCCCTGTAGTACCTGTATTTGCGTTTTGGCGAAGGTGCCGTCTTCCAGGCTTTTCAGCAGCTCATTACGGTATTCTGATTTTACTTCTTCATATACCGATGCCTGTTCTTCGCTCATCTGACAGTAGAAAAGATTTTCAGTTTTTGGCGGCAGCTCGGTTGCTACCTGCTCTTTGGTACGACGTAAAACAAAAGGTTTTATGAGCGCCTGCAGCTTGCGGGCTTTGTCTTCGTCCTTTTTCTTTTCAATAGGTGTTACAAACTCGTTCTGGAAAAATTGCTGTCCGCCAAGCAAACCCGGGTTAATGAACGACATTTGCGTCCACAGGTCATTAACCGAATTCTCCACCGGGGTGCCGCTCAATATCAGTTTAAAGCGCGATTTAAGCTGCTTTACCGACTGGAATGATTTTGAGGACGGATTTTTGATATTCTGGCTTTCATCCAGTATTACATAATCAAAAAAGTATTCCTTAAACATGCCAATATCAATACGACTGATGCCGTAGGTGGTGATCACCACATCGTAATTGGCAAACACCTCTGCCGAGCGGTAACGCATGGTACCGGTATGCACCATCAGCTTAAGCTGCGGGGCAAACTTTTTAGCCTCATTAAGCCAGTTATATATCAGCGAGGTAGGCATAATTACCAACGAAGTGCTTTTACTGCCTGCAGCCTCGGTATCTTCTTTATGTTTTTGCAGCAGGGCAAGTGTTTGTATGGTTTTACCAAGGCCCATGTCGTCGGCCAAACAGCCCCCAAAATGATAGTTCTTTAAAAAGTGAAACCAGTTGTAGCCTGCTTTTTGGTATGGCCGTAAATGACCCGCAAAATTTTGCGGCATCTCCACATCTTCCAGCGCTTCAAAGTCGGTAAGCTTTTGCAGCTTGCGGGTCATGGTTACATTAGCCATCTCGCCCTCTGCAAGGTCATTTACCAGGCCTATGTGGTGGCGGCGCAGTTTAAGATCGTTGCCACCTTCGGTAAAGTGCAGCAGGTTGCCGTATTGCGAAAACCACTTATCCGGAATTACCGCTATTTCGCCCGATGGCAGGATAAACTCCTTTTTACGGTTAAGGATGTGGTTTTTTAGTTGTATAAAGGGTATGCGGTAAGGTCCGAACCAAACTATGGCATGAATATCAAACCAGTCGTTATTTTCAGTTACCTCGAGGTCTATTTTACTATTGCCAAATACATATCGTTTTTGGCCCTCTGGTTGTTCCAGTTCAAAACCCTGCTCAATAAGCTGGTCGTGGTGCTGGTTAAGCCATTCAAAAACCGAGAAGGAATGGTCGGCATCTTCATCGTTATTATTAACCTCCAGGTTCTGGAACAAGCTCGATACCGTTTTAAGACCCATTTGCTCCAGCTGCTGCATTTTGTTCCTTTCCCAGGTGATAGAGCGTTTTATACGATGAAATATATAGTCGTCGCCGTTTTTCTCCATCCGTACCGATACATGCCGGCCATCGCCATAAGGAAAAATATAACCAGCATATTTAAAATACAATTGCAGCTGTGATGTGCCGCCCTCAATATAAATAGGCTTTAAGGCAGCCTGGGCATCGTATTTTTCGGTATTGATAGTAAAGCCCTCGGCGTATACGTTCTGTTTTTCGATAAGCGGAGCTACAAACTTTTCAAAATATGACTGCTCTGATGAGCGCGGGATAGCTATAAAACGTTTATTGAGAAAAGGCACCAGCTTTTTGCCTTCAATTTCCTTTTCAAAATAATACAGGGTATCATCCAGCAGCATCCAAGCGGGGTGGTTGCAAATGATCTCGGCATTTTTGAACATAAATTCAATGCGCATCCCCTGGTACTTAATGGTGGGGAAATACCTGATCTCCTCCTCATTACGCCTGAAATGGAACAGCACCGATGCCGCTTCTGTAGCTATCTGCAGTTTCTTCTCACCCGGATATCCCTCTTTGCTCATCTGGTATACCTGCTTATTGCATAATAAACTGAGCGCTTCGGCCATCCGTCTTTCCATTTTAGGGCGAATAGTATCAAACAGTTGCTCGTTAAATATTTTGGCAAAAAACTCAAACGGGCGAATAGGTTTTTTATAATACCGTTTAATCACATTGCCCTGTTCCATCTCCTCCAATATTTTGATGAGTTTGATGTCGGTTTCGTCAAGGCAATGGACAAATTCCTTAGCAGTATTTGAGAATAAACGCTGGTGTGTTAATGAAAATTCGCCGTTAGGATTAAGCTGAACTATATGCGGTTCTATAACGTACGACAGGTACTCATGCCGGGCAATGGCATATATAATCTGGCAAGGTTTTGTACTGTCGACGCGTAGCATTAAACTTCGGGGTAAAAAATTTATTGAAGCTACATCAACAAAAAATTCAAACGTAATGAGAATTTGCTGTATTTGAAAGGTTTTTTTGTTAAATAATTGTTAACTCGACCATAGTTTGAGTTAAATTGTTGATTTAGTGATGTTGATGGACAATTTGTGAGAAGTAATGTGAAGGCGGGAAATACAGGAGAATTCCCCCTTTAGGGGTTAATGGGCATCTAAAACTCCAGTTCCAGCTGATCACCGGGTCCGGCTTCACGGGTTTCTTTTTGTTTGGGAGTAACATCACCAAAATTGGAAAGGGAAATTCCCAGCAACCTGATCCGGGCATCGTCAGTATAAACAACAGCCATCAGCTGTTTAGCCGTTTGACCGATAGTTTCCAGGTCATTAAAAGCTGTTGGAAAAGATTGATTGCGGGTAATTTGTTTAAAATCGCTGTATTTTACTTTGAGGGTAAGTGTACGGCCTTTTAAGTCGTATTTAGTAAGCCGGTTATAAACAGTCTGCGCAATTTTTTCCAGTTCAGCGTCCATTTCTTCGAGCGTGGTGAGATCATAGGCAAAGGTATCCTCGGCGCCTACTGATTTGGTTTCGCGGTGCGGCTGTACCTCGCGGTTGTCAATGCCGCGTACGATCTGGTAATAAAACCTACCCACTTTACCAAAATGCCGGGTTAGTTCTTCTTCGGTAAGGTTTTTCAGGTCGGCACCGGTATGCAGGCCCATTTGTTTCATTTTTTGGGCGGTAACCTTGCCTACACCAAAAAACTTTTCGACTGGCAGGCGTTCCATAAAATCTTCAATAGATGAAGGGCCTATAAATTTCAGGCCATCGGGTTTATTAATATCCGATGCTATTTTGGCTACAAACTTATTGATAGATACACCCGCCGAAGCCGTGAGCTGCAACTCATCCTTAATGGCCTGCTTTATTTGTTTAGCTATTTCAATAGCTGAGCCGATATTCAGCTTATCGTTGGTTACGTCGAGATAGGCTTCATCTAAAGATAATGGCTCAATCAGGTCGGTGTATCGGCTAAAGATCTCCCTAATACTCCGTGATACTTCATTATATGCAGCGAACCGCGGCCTTACAAATATGGCATCCGGACAAAGCTGTAATGCCCGTTTGGATGACATGGCCGACCGTACCCCAAACTTACGGGCTTCATAACTTGCCGTGGCGACTACCCCGCCCCGCCCCTGAGGTGAACCACCTACTACCAGCGCCTTTCCCCGGTACTCCGGGTAGTCGCGCTGCTCAACCGATGCATAAAACGCATCCATATCAATATGGATAATTTTGCGGATGATTTGAGCGGGGTCATTTGACATGTATAGCAAAGATAAGCCCCCCAGCCCCCTAAAGGGGGAGTAAGATTGCAATTTTTTATTCCAAGCTCATATTAAAATGTCATTCTTAGCAACGAAGAATCTATTAAAGAAGCTTGTATATCGAAGAATAGATGCTTCACTATGTAGCATGACAGCAACATTTACTTAACGGCTATCTCTGTCTTCGCCCGGCATAAAACGCAGTTGCTTTTGAAAATATACATCCCAGCTATGTTGTTGTACCCTGTCGGTCATGTGCTGGGTGTCTTCATCGTAATCAGTATTGAGCTGCTTGTATTTGGCATCAATGCGGCTAAAAATGGCCATGGCTTCGTACTGGTAATTACGACTAAAACGGGTTTTGGCTATTTCGCGCAGTACCTCCTGTTGTTCAAGGTAGGCGATGGTATAATGCCCCTGCTCGTGCTTTAACACTTCGGCCAGCACCTGGGGCGATGTGATCTTGCTCCTGTCGAGCCATGACCTGTCGGTATTCAATATCAGGTGAACAAAGGCGTTGATGATGTAACTACCATTTTGGCGGCTTGCCTGGTATTTAAAATCAATAGTGCAATTTGTATAGGCAATTACGCCGCGCGCGTTTGCACGCGGCGTTCCGCCAAAATCATTTACAGTTAACTGATGGAACTGTTGGGCAGCTGCCTTGCCCATCATTAATAAAAACAGGGCTATAATGCCGGTACACTTAATCCATCTTACACTCATGAAACATGCAGGTTAAAACTTTTACTTTTTGACGTTTTTGACAGCGTCGGCATATAAAAGGTTTAAGCCCATCATTTCTTTTAATGTATGTTGCATCTGGTCGGTTGAGCCATCCAGGAATATCACGTTACCCTGCGAGTTTTCGGCAAAGTGCTTGATAGATTCTGTCCACATGGTAAACATAATTACCGAAGTATCCATGTTGGCCTCTGCCATTTCTTTGGCTGCAACCGTCATACCGCGGGCCACCTCTTCGCGAAACAGGGCAATACCCTGGCCACGCAGCTGTGCGGCCTCACGCTCGGCCTGTGCCGAAATTTTGATGGCATTACCTTCTGCCTCGGCAGCTTTTGTTTTGGTAATCAATAATGCCTGACCTTCATTTTCGGCTGCTGCTTTCAGATTGTTTGATGCCACCACCTGGCTCATTGATTTCATGATCACTTCATCAAATGTAATATCGTTCAATTGCAGATCCTGTAAGTGGTATCCCCAGCTTTCCAGTATCTGGTCAAGCTGTTCTTTTACGTGCTCTACAATATCACGCCTTAATATCAATACTTCGCTCTGGCGCTTGGTGGCCACAAAGGCACGGATTGAACCCTCAACCGTACGGATGAGGGCCTGCATCAGGTTGCGCTCGTCAACAAACTTAAATGCTACGTTTTTGATGGTTTCTTCCTGCTGATCAAGTACTGAGTACAGCAGCATGGCTTTGAAGTAAACGTTAGCCTGGTCATAAGTTACTGCCTGAAACTCCAGCTCTACCGACCGATTCTGGATAGATATTTTGGAGTACACGTTTTCGATAAACGGAAGTTTAAAATTTAAGCCCGGGGTAAGTATCCTACGGTACTTACCAAATATTGTAATGACCACTATTGTGCCCTGTTTTACAGACACAAACGAGGTTGATACAATAATTAAAATAACAACTGCAAAAATAATAAAGGTGATTTCGCTCATTCCCATAAGTGATAATATTTAGTAAATAAATGTAGTAATTAATTTATGGTGTGCTATTTGTTTTTACAAAAATGCTTTAAATAAACAAGCATACATTCATGAACCTAAAACGAACTTTCGGGGCCATACTTACCGTACTTGGTATAATTGGCTTAATTTATACCGGCTTAGGGGTTATTAACCATACCGGTCAAACCACTACGCTGGTAGTAGTAGGCATTATCGCGCTTTTATTCTTTTTTACCGGCATCAGCCTGATACGTAATACAAAAGATGAAGCCTGAAATAATATTATTTCAGGCTTCGTCTTTAAAATCTAAATCTGCACAGTTCGTTTATAGCGCGGCAGTACCCGCTTTTGATTACTCTATGCTGTCACGAGGATCTGCTTTTCTGGTTAACTGATATTCCTTCGGAGGTTCATTTCCTGCCAAATTCTTCACAAAATAATCCCAGCGGCGGCGCGTCATGTACAATGAATATTTACCATAGCCATGTGCACTGTTCGGGAACACCACCAGATCGTAATTTTTATTGGCTTTTTCCAATGCCTCAACCACCAGCATGGTATTATAGGGCGGTACATTATCGTCAAATAAGCCGTGGGCAAGCATCAATTTACCCTTTAAATTCTTAGCATAGTTTTGATTGGCCTGCGCTTCGTAATTGGATGTGCCGTCTGGCTGTTGGGTTAATAAACCTATATAGCGTTCGCCCCAATCATCCTCATAATTACGGTTATCGTGATTTCCCGATTCGGATATACCCACCTTGAAGAAATCTGGAAAGCGGAACATGGCCGCCGCTGTTGCAAAGCCTCCGCCCGAATGGCCCCAGATACCGGCACGGCTAATATCAATGTAAGGATATTTCTGCGCCAGTTGCTGCATGGCGGTAATCTGATCGGGCAGGGTATTTTCAGACATGTGGCCATAATTCATGTCATGATAACTTTTTGACCGCAAAGGGTTGCTGGTGCCTTCAATTTGTACAACCACAAAACCTAATTCGGCCAGTGCCTGGCAATCGCCATGGGCTGCTTCAAATCCCCAATCGCCTACACTACCGCCCTGCGGCCCTGGATAAATGTTGTTGATAATGGGGTATTTTTTTGAAGGATCGAGCTTGGTAGGCACAAACATCAAACCATAAATATCTGTTTTGCCATCGTGCGCCTTCATCGCAACAGGTACCGGTGGTTTCCAGCCGGTGGCTACCAGTCTTGAAATATCCGTTTTCTCTAACGTGCTGATGAGCTTTCCGTTTATGCTACGCAGCACCCTAACCGGAGCAACATCAGGCGATGAATAGGTATCAATAAAATAATTATTTGTTGGCGAAAGTGTTATCTCATGTGTCCCGGCTTCAGGGGTCAGTAAGGTGAGGTTTTTGCCATCAAACCCAACCCTGTAAAAGTGCGTAAAATATGGGTTGCCCGGTTCGCGGCCATCGGCCAGGAAGTATATCTGCCTGTTCTTTTCATCAACTTTTAGCAATTGCGTTACCGCCCAGCTGCCTTTGGTAATCTGGTTTTTAACCTTGCCGGTAAGCACATCGTAAAGATAAAGGTGGCCCCAGTTATCCCGTTCCGAAAACCAGATAATTTCATTTGTTTTGGCAAGGTATTTCCAGTTGATGGTTCCCTGGCCTGACTCGTATTGCGTTGGTACGGTTTCTTCAAAAACTTCGCGTACCGCGCCGGTTGCAACGTCCGCAATTCGAAACTTCTCCTGTTTATGGTCGCGCGAGGTGGAAACAAAGGCCAGTTTGGAAGCATCAGCATTCCAGTCTACATCATCGAAAGTTCCGCTGCTTGCAATATCATCACTCAATGTGGCCCGATGCGGGTCGGGAGCAATTTGTATATTAATTACTTTAGGATTGTCAACATTGATGATCACACGCTGGATCATGGCTATTTCTTTGTCGCCTGGTAAAGGATATTTCCAGGCTTTTAATGTAGGGTGACCAACATTGGTGGTAACCAAATACATATCGCCAACCTTACGTTGATCTTGCTTAAACGTGGCTATCTTTTTTGAATCGGGCGACCACCGCAGAATAGGGGTGTCAGACGATTTCCAGCCGGCGTTATCCGTGGCATAGCCAAAGTCTTTTTCTCCATCGGTAGTGAGCTGCGTTTGCTGACCGGTAGCTACATTACGTACCCACAGGTTATCATCTTTTATATATGCCGCAAGTTTACCATCAGGCGAAAAAACTTCATTGTCGTTGTTTCCAGATTCCTCATGTCCGGAGGCGTCCGCCACAGCATTATCCGGTGTGCACTGATAGGTTTTTAAATCGCATTTCCATGATTTGCCATCGGCAATAAATGAAACAGATTTACCATCGGCAGAAAAGCCAATAGATGTGAAAGGAAGCTGGTTACCCGAATAGGTTTTACCTGCTGCTGCTGATAACGCCGCAGCCAGTTTCTGCTGATCAAAAGCCGCGGTCCTTGATTTCTTAGCCGGATCAACCAAAATAAATTCACTTCCCTGAGCGGTTAAAACGCGGTACCAGAATTTATCGCCGGCCATCCAGTTTGGGGTCACTTCGTCATGATCAACCAATTGCCTGGTAATGTAACTCATAAAACTTTCCGCATGTGCGTAGTCATTTTCGGTTAAGGTATGGCCTTGCTGCGCATTTGCGGTGAGGGCGAATGCTGCGGCAGTAATGGATAATAAATATTTATTCATGCGTTGCTGAACGTCTGTTTAAGAGTTAATGTTGTTATTAATTATTAAAGTGCAAATTAATGCTTTTAGGGTGCTTATTCTTTAGGCTGTATAACTTTTGCAAATGAATTTTCAAATTGGGGAACAGCAGTAATGTCGCCGTTGTCAGAAATAGTTAGGCCGGCATCCGGGAAATCTGTTTCGGTTAGCATGCGGATACGGCGCGAGGCCTGATTAAGTGTGTCGCGTACCAAACCCTTGTCATGAGCCTGCCTGAACGATATAATACGGCCGCTTAAAAACTCACCTTTTTTATTTACATAAACCTTTAGCAGGGGTGCCATACCGCAAACGCCTATCACGCTCACGCTTTTATACGTGCAAAAATTCCCCAGGCTATAGGCAATCAACCGGTTCTTATATATTTCTAATGCGCGATTAACATGGGGGCCGTTACCTAAAATAAGATCGGCACCGGCATCAATAGCATTATGGGCAAAGGCATGTACATCGCCCCGTTTTTCGCCAATGAACGTTTCAACCGTAAAGGGTACGTGTTCAAAATCAACACCTTCGCCTCCGCCATGAAATGATACTATAACAACATTGCAGCGCTGTTTCAGATCGCTTATGATGCGTGCGGCTCCTTTGAGGTCATGGATAGATACGGTATTAGCATTAGGTGCAAAGGAGCAAAAGCCATACTTGATACCATTAAACTCAAACACGGTTGACGGCTTTACCTGTAACCCGGCGTAATGTATGCCCAGGCTATCCAAGGCTTTAGTGGTGCTTTTACGACCGAAAGCGTCGAAATCATTAATATGGTTATTTGCCAAACTAAGCACGTTAAACCCGGCATTTTTTAAAACCGAGGCGTAATGAGTAGGCATCCTGAACAGGTACGATTTGCTCCGCTGGTGCAGCTTAAAATGTGCCGGCGCCCCGGTATCAAGCAAGGCTCCTTCAAGGTTGCCAAACGCAACATCGGCCGTTTTTAACTCGGCAGCGGCCGCCCTGAAACTATTGCGACCACTATCAGGAGGCAGAGTGGTACTATCGGGATATGATGTACCCATCATAATATCGCCAACGGCAGCTACACAAAGCGAATCGTGATGAGCAGGGGCAGGAACTTTTATGAGTGGATTTTGCGGAGATAACTGTTTTTTTTGTTGAGTGGCGAATTGCTTACTCCGGACAGGCCTTTCACAAGCCTGTAAAAAGATTAACATGCCGATTGCTGTGGGCACGAATAATTTTATAGTAAAAAAAAATCCCCTCATGTATATGACGGGACTAAATTACTTATTTAATTCAATTTCTTAATTATTGTTCTTTTTCATCAACATCATCTGACGAGGATGATGAGCCTCCGGTAAGTTCGTCTTTAAACGAAGCCAGCAAACGACCGCCTTTGTAAAAATAGCGGCTGTAATAATTATCATCTAGGCTGCTGATGGCAACACCTTTTGATGATGCATGTGCAAACCTGTTGTTGCCTAAATAAATACCAACATGTGATATACGGCGGCTGTGAATTTTGAAGAAAACCAAATCACCTTCTTTCAGGTCATCCCTCCCTACAGGGTTCACCATACTAAAAATATCACGTGAGCTTCTTTTAATATCCAGGTTAAAAACCTCGCTGTATAATTCTTTAGTAAAAGCCGAGCAGTCTATCCCTCTTCTTGATTCACCGCCAAAGTGGTATGGGGTACCAATCCAATCATAAACAAAATGAAAAAGTTTCATGTTTGAGGTTGCTGATAATGCAACACCCATAATTTGTGAAAGATATGTTTTGGCTAAACCCTCCTGCTCGTCGGGAGCTTTATCTGTAGTGGTATTGGTGACACTTGTTGTTTGAGCCTGTGAAGCTAAAACGCTGAAAAGTAATGCAATAGCAAAAATAATTTTCCTCATTTAATGTTTTAGTTTGCTGTTAGGGGCAACAAATTTGTTTATTAAATTAGACATAGTGTCTGTTGTTGGATACAAAACTATTTATATTTTTTATTATTGCAAATAAATGGCACTTTTTTTTCAAAAAATATAAATATTACTTCTAACGCAAAAAACCTATCAATTAAAGCCCTGACCTGTTACGTTTATGTTACTTTTTGGGTTACGGCTGCAATCGATATTTTTGCGTTTTATTAAAAAAATCAGAAGAATTTTGATCTAAAATCAATCAATTTAGGGTAAAAATCGTGTTTTAATACCTAAAAAGCTTCGGTAATATTTCAATATAGCAGTATAATGTTTGGCTAAACAAACAAAACGCGGTTAACCCTGCTCATTTATAAGCTTTTCTTGAAATAAAAAATAATCTGTTCAACAAATTCGCTGCGGTTTCGATAATTTCAAGGATATAATTAGATTTGCGCTTTACTCCCAAGAAATTGATTGTTTTAATTACATGAGTTCAATCGAAATTAACAAAGACACTTACCTGATGTGGTACGAACAAATGCTGTTAATGCGCAAGTTCGAAGAAAAAGCAGGACAGTTATACGGACAACAAAAAATCAGGGGCTTTTGCCACTTATACATTGGGCAGGAAGCCGTACTGGCCGGTGCCATGTCTGTAATAAAACAGGAAGACAGCATGATTACCGCTTACCGCGACCACGCTCATGCACTTGCTAAAGGCGTAACCCCTAACGCGGTTATGGCCGAGCTTTATGGTAAAGCTACCGGTTGCTCAAAAGGCAAAGGCGGCTCCATGCACATGTTTGATAAAGAAAAACATTTTTATGGTGGCCACGGCATCGTAGGCGGACAGGTTCCGCTGGGAGCCGGTATCGCTTTCGCCGAAAAGTATAAAGGTACCGAGTTTGTAAACATTGCTTATATGGGCGATGGCGCTGTACGTCAGGGGGCTTTAACCGAAACCTTTAATATGGCAGCGCTTTGGCAGTTACCTGTAATTTTTGTTTGCGAAAACAATGGTTACGCCATGGGTACTTCTGTTGAGCGTACCACCATACAAACTGATATTTATAAATTAGGCTTACCTTATGGTATCCCTTCTCAGGCTGTTGACGGTATGGATCCTGCCGCTGTTCATGTGGCAATGGACGAAGCCGTTCAGCGTGCACGCCGTGGCGAAGGCCCAACGTTCCTGGAAATGCGTACTTACCGTTATAAAGGTCACTCCATGTCTGACCCTCAAAAGTATCGTACCAAAGAAGAGCTGGAAAGCTACAAGGCTAAAGACCCAATTGAAATAACCAAACAAGTTATTGTAAAAGAAGGTTATGCTGATGATAAATGGTTTGAAGAAATTGATGCCAAAATAAAAGCTATAGTTGAGGAGTCAGTTAAATTTTCTGAAGAATCGCCATGGCCTGAGGCTTCTGAACTATATACAGATGTTTATGTTCAGGCAGACTACCCATACATCAGAGACTAATCCTATATTTATACTAAATTATTTATAACACTATTAATAGTATATGGCCGAAGTAGTTAAAATGCCTAAGATGAGCGATACCATGACCGAAGGGGTATTGGCGAAATGGCATAAGAAAGTTGGCGATAAAGTAAAATCCGGCGATGTATTGGCCGAGATTGAAACTGATAAAGCTACCATGGATTTTGAATCGTACCAGGATGGCACCTTGTTATACTTAGGTGTTGAAGAGGGCAATGCCGTTCCGGTTGACGCTGTTATTGCCGTTTTAGGCAACGAGGGCGAAGATTACAAAGCCGCACTTGAACAAAGTGGTGGCAGCGCCGAAAAGAAAGAAGAAAAACCTGCTGAAGCTGCTGCCCCTGAAGCAAAGGCCGAAGACAAAAAACCTGCTGCTACCGCAGCGCCAAAGGTTGACCTTTCAAGCATTCCTGCTACGGTTATCCGTATGCCTGCCCTTAGCGATACCATGACCGAGGGTGTTATTGAAAAATGGAACTTTAAAGTTGGCGACAAAGTAAAATCTGACGATTCACTGGCCGACGTAGCTACTGATAAGGCTACTATGGAAGTTGTGGGCTATGAAGAAGGTACGCTTTTATATATTGGCCCTAAAGAGGGCGAAGCGGCACCGGTTAATGGCATTATAGCCATTGTTGGTAAAGAGGGTACTGATATTACACCTTTATTACAGGATGCCGGTAGCGCAACAGCTACTGCACCGGCAGAAGAAGCCGCTCCTGAAGCAAAAGCCGAAACTACTACCGAAGCCGCCCCTGCTGCTTCATCAACTGCTGATGACAGCCGCGTGAAAGCATCGCCGCTTGCACGTAAAATAGCGAAAGATAAAGGCATTAACCTTAATGATGTAAAAGGCAGCGCAGAAGGCGGTCGTATCATTAAAAAGGATATAGAAGAGTTTAAGGCACCTGCGCCAACATCTACCGCTCCGGCAGGCGCAGAAGCTCCGGCTGCTGCTGCACCTGCTACTAAAGCGCCTATCACCCTGCCAACTTATACCGGCGAAGAGAAATTTACCGAAAGGGCAGTTACACAAATGCGTAAAGCTATCAGCCGCCGCTTAAGCGAAAGCTTGTTTACCGCGCCCCACTTCTATGTAACCATGAGCATTGATATGGACCAGGCCATTGCTGCCCGTACCCGCATCAATGACGTTGCCCCGGTTAAAATATCATTTAATGATTTTGTATTAAAAGCATGCGCCGTTGCCTTAAAACAACACCCGGCTATTAATTCATCATTCCTGGGCGATAAGATCCGTACCAACGAGCATATCCACATTGGCGTTGCCGTTGCAGTTGACGAAGGTCTGCTGGTACCGGTTATTAAATTTGCCGATGGTAAATCATTAAGCCATATCTCGGTTGAAGTAAAAGAGTTTGCCGGTAAAGCAAAATCAAAAAAATTACAGCCTGCAGAAATGGAAGGCTCAACCTTTACTATATCAAATCTTGGTATGTTTGGTGTTGATGAATTTACCGCTATTATTAACACACCTAATGCCTGTATCCTTGCGGTAAGCGGTATACAACAGGTTCCGGTTGTTAAAAATGGAGCTGTAGTACCTGGTAACATCATGAAAGTTACCCTGAGCTGTGATCACCGCGTGGTTGACGGCGCAACAGGTGCTGCATTCCTGCAAACACTAAAGTCACTATTAGAAGAGCCTGTAAGGCTGCTGATCTAATTTCAGATTTAATATATTCAAAGAGCGATGAAGTTTCCTTCATCGCTCTTTTTGCTTTTAAAATATTCATCCCTATTCTTCCCCGTCAGCAGATGGGATAATGAACTCACTCCGTTTGGTTACTTTTGTTCCTCGCAATAATACGCGGAGAAATTAAAGCTGCGCCTTAATCCCTTGTAACTGGTGTATATGCCGTTGGGTATGAAAAACGGTTAAATACATCCATTCCAGCAATGTGAGGTGCCCCATGCCCGGAAATTCGAAAGCCAGACAGGAGTCGGTGAGGTCCCTGGTTTCGGCAAGGACTATAAAACGCTCAAAAACATTTGCCAGCTTTTTTTTAACAGAATCCTTATCATAAGTTTTAACCGCAGGCGTAATTGCCTCTGCAGATGTAAATTTCAAATTAAAATCCAGGAACATATCCTTTAAGGCCTGCACATATTGATCAGGGCTTCTCCTGGTTGTACCGGTAGGGCCGTTTACCAGGTCTGTAATACCCGAAACTGACAGTATGATATGCTCGCCAAGTTGCCCGGCGGTCCAGCTGCCGGCAAACGGAACTTTATTAATGTCCTCCTCTTTTACATCATCAAGAGTTTGCAGCAATTCATTGGCCGTTGATTTTAATTGAACAGGTAACGGTTGTGTTGCCGTGTTGGTTTTTATGGTTTCCTCTTTCATAATAACATTATTACTTTATTGATGATTCAAATATCAGCTCTAAAATCGCTAGTCATGGGTGGCAAGAAAGACAAATTAGGGGTGATTTACGACAATTTTTATCACCTGATCATATAACCTCCCATCGCAAACCGTTAATTCACTGTCAAATAACCGCGATGTTTTTTCAGCTTTTTCTTTTATTGTATATTCACACAAAAATTTACGATATGAACCTTTATAGCTTTTTACAGCATCTCCATTCTGGCTTTCGTTACATTGTGGTGGTACTTATTGTTGTGGCTGCCTTATTGGCGCTTATTAACCTCATGGGTAAAAAACCTTATACCGAAGGTAACCGCAAGCTTAACCTTTTCGCCATGATATCGGTACATACCCAATTGCTTATTGGTATTGTATTGTATTTTGTGAGCCCGTTTGTTCAGTTTAACAGTACTACCATGAAAAACCCAGTTACCCGTTTTTTTACAGTTGAACACTGGCTTATGATGGTAATTGCCATTGTATTAATCACCATTGGTCACAGCAAATCAAAAAAAGCTACTACTGATGAAGCCAAGCACAAAGCTATTTTTGTGTTCTACATATTCGGTTTGATTATAATTTCAACCGGTATCCTATTAATTCCACGTGGCTAATAGGATTTAGCAAATAAATAATTTCAGAAAAAATTTGACAATTCAATTTTCTTTATAAATTTGTGACCGCGATGATTAAAAAAACACACACAAACAGCTGGTGGCACCAATTAAATTTGGCAGCCGGTTGCGTTTTTTAGTCAGAGACAACTAATCAATTGTAAACCTAAATAGGAAACCCGGCGACCCCAATTCGCCGGGTTTTTTTGTTTAATACACTTTTTGCACACAACATGAACAAATTTAAAATAACCACTACCCATAAAAAGCTACTCGCAGATACCACCACGCCGGTAAGCATTTACCTCCGCCTGAGAGATGTATTTCCCAACTCGTTGTTGCTGGAAAGCTCCGACTACCACAGCCGCGAAAACAGTTTAAGCTACATTTGCTGCGAGCCCATCAGCGGACTGGTACTAAACAACGGTATCCTGAAAAAACAATACCCCGATGGCAGCCAGGAAATACATGAGGCCGGAACTTTTGAGCTGATAGATCAGATTAACCAGTTCATCGGTAGCTTTGAAACTGATGCCAACCCGGGTAAGATCATCTCAAACGGGCTGTTTGGTTATTTTACACATGAGGCGGTAGAGCATTTTGAAACCATCAAACTCAAACAAAGTGATGACACTACCCGGCAGATTCCGGTGATGCAATATCATATTTACCGCTATATTATAGCAGTTGACCATTTTAAAAACGAATTGTACATTTTCCATAACCAGGCTGAAGGCGGACCAACCAATGGCGGTATCGAAAAACTGGAATATCTCATCAAAAACAAAAATTTCCCGGAATATCATTTTAAAAGCGTGGGCGATGAGCAGTCAAACCTTACCGGTGATGAGTTTATAGCCATTGTTGAAAAAATGAAGCAGCACATTTATCGCGGTGATGTTTTTCAGATAGTGCCATCAAGAGCTTTCTCCCGAACGTTCCAGGGTGATGAATTTAATGTTTACCGGGCGCTTCGTTCCATTAACCCCTCGCCTTACCTGTTTTATTTTGATTATGGCGATTTCCGCATCTTTGGCTCATCGCCCGAGGCGCAGATCACTATCAAAAACAATGTGGCCAGTATATTCCCAATTGCCGGTACATTTAAACGCAGTGGCGATGATGAAAAAGATGCAGAAATAGCTCGCAACCTGGAAAACGACCCTAAAGAATCGGCAGAACACGTGATGCTGGTTGACCTGGCCCGTAACGACCTGAGCCGCCATTGTGAACAGGTAGAGGTTAAAGCCTTTAAAGAGGTACAGTATTATTCGCACCTGATACACCTTGTATCGCATGTAAGCGGCAAACTGCTCCCCGATGTATCGTCATTTAAAATCGTAGCCGATACTTACCCTGCGGGCACGCTGAGCGGCGCACCTAAATACCGGGCCATGGAAATTATTGACGAGAACGAGAAAATTAAACGCAGCTTTTACAGCGGCGCCATAGGTTTTCTGGGTTTCAACGGCGATTTTAACCATGCCATCATGATCCGTTCGTTTCTGAGTAAAAATAATACGCTGCATTACCAGGCAGGTGCGGGCATCGTTGCAGGTTCAGTAGCGGAAAGCGAACTGAAAGAGGTTGATAACAAAATAGCGGCCCTAAGGCGTGCTTTTGAGCTGGCAGAGGAGTTGTAGAAGCCCCCTAACCCCCTAAAAGGGGAATAATAAACAATATTTGACATATCAATATAAGATATAATAACATGAACGAGCAACAGAATACCTCAAACACCCCCTTCAGGGGGCCGGGGGGCATATTAATAATTGACAATTACGATTCTTTCACCTATAACCTGGTGCATTTGGTTAATGAGCTTGGCCTGCAATGCGAGGTTTGGAGGAACGATAAGTTTGCCATTAGTGATGTGGATGCTTTTGATAAGATCATTCTTTCGCCGGGACCCGGCATACCTTCGGAAGCCGGGTTACTGCTGGACGTGATCGAAAAGTATTCGCCTACCAAAAGTATCTTTGGCGTATGCCTGGGACAGCAGGCCATAGCCGAGGTGTTTGGCGGTAGTTTATACAACTTAAGTCAGCCAATGCATGGCGTAGCCACTCCCATAAAGGTTACTAACAGCCAGGAGCAGCTTTTTAAAGGCCTTCCGGAGAGTTTTAAGGTTGGCCGCTATCATTCATGGGTAGTAAGCGATAAAAACCTGCCTGAAGTGCTGCAGGTAACCGCGATTGACGATGCTGATAATTCGATCATGGCATTAACCCACCGGGAATATGACGTGCGCGGCGTACAGTTTCACCCGGAGTCGGTATTAACCGAGTATGGAAAACAGTTAATGCAAAACTGGTTGAGTTAATACAACCGGTAAATAATAATAACTTTGTGTTAATACGGTATCACTTGGTATGGTGTTAAACACTTTGTCATCCTGAGGAACGAAGGATCTATCTATTGATGCATATTGTAGAATAGATGCTTCACTTCGTCCAGCATGACAAACAACTTTTTTAAACTTTAAACAAAATAAATCCCCCCTTCTGGGGGTTAGGGGGCATGAATATACTTGATAAAATAGTTGCCAATAAAAAAAAGGAAGTAGCATCGGCCAAAAAACGCACTTCATACGTAGAGCTGGAAGAGTCTGAATATTTCCACCGCGAAACCTATTCGTTCAAAGATTTTTTGCTCGATCCACAACGCAGCGGAATTATAGCCGAGTTTAAACGCAAGTCGCCATCAAAAGGCATTATTAATGATAAGGTAAGGGTAAGCGCGGTTACTAATGATTATGCCGCGGCCGGCGCGTCGGCCCTGTCTGTTTTAACCGACCGTAATTTTTTTATGGGCCGTAAGGCCGACCTGGTAAAAGCCCGTTCGGTAAATACTATCCCTGTATTGCGTAAGGATTTCATGATTGATGAGTACCAGGTGATTGAAGCAAAATCATTGGGTGCCGATATTATTTTGCTGATAGCCGCCATACTTTCACATGCTGAAATTGATAACCTCGCTAAACTGGCTAAAAGCATTGGCTTAAATGTGCTGCTGGAGGTACATGACCTTGAGGAGCTGGAACGCAGTATAAACCCCAACCTGGATGCCATTGGCGTAAACAACCGTAACCTTACCGATTTTACGGTATCGGTAGAAACATCGTACCAACTGGCAAAACATATCCCTGCCGAGTTTCTGAAAATATCAGAAAGCGCCATCAGCGATCCGGCAACCATCAGGCATTTAAAACTGGAGGGCTTTAATGGCTTTTTAATAGGCGAAACCTTTATGAAGCAGCCCGATCCCGGCCAGGCCATGCGCGATTTTGTAGCGCAGTTGTAAACAACGAAACAAAGTGCCCTCAAAATAACCGCTGTCGGTTTTGTTCAATTTTCTGATTTCGGAGCAGCATAGTTTTGTTAAAAAAACAAGACCATGAAAAATCAGGAAAACACAGAAAAACAAATACTGGTGCTGGGTGGCACCGGAAAAACCGGAAGCCGCGTAGTCGAACGCCTTATACAAATGGGCTGTTCGGTACGGATCGGGAGCCGCAGCGCGGAAATACCTTTTGACTGGAATAACCAGGGCACCTGGCTCCCGGTGCTAAACGGCATGGATGCTATATATATCACCTTTCAGCCGGATCTGGCGGTACCAGGTGCAGTAAACGCCATCCGTACGCTAAGCAAATTGGCAGTTGAAAGCAATGTTAAACATCTTGTGCTGTTATCGGGCCGCGGTGAAGAGGAAGCACAAGCATGTGAAAAAATAATAATGGATGCAGGCATCAACTGGACCATTTTGCGTGCAAGCTGGTTTAGCCAGAATTTTAGTGAAAGTTATCTTTTAGATGGCATTTTAGCGGGGCACATGGCATTACCGGTTGGCAACATCCCCGAGCCTTTTATTGATGTAGATGATATTGCCGATGTGGCGGTTGAAGTTTTGACTAATGATAGTCACTATGGTGAGCTTTATGAACTAACCGGACCACGTTTATTAACTTTTCAGAATGCTGTAAACGAAATAGCGGCCGCCAGCGGTCGGGCGATTCAATATGAGCAGATCTCTATGGATGATTATAAAGCCATGCTTACCAAATATAAGGTGCCGCAAGATATTATATGGCTCATCTCCTACCTGTTTACCGAAGTACTTGATGGCCGTAATGCCAGCCTTGCCGATGGTGTACAACGTGCCCTGGACCGTAAACCGACTGACTTTTCTGAATATATAAAAAAGACCATCGCCACAAACGTCTGGAACAACGAAACTGCCTGAATTTATTATATGTTCCTTACAAAGATCAGAGGTTTATCGGCCAATTTTCGCGGATAAGAAACAACAAATATTTTACGGCTTGTATTAATCAATAATGCTATTTAATTGTTAAATTTAAATCCCGCACCTGTGTTCAACAACTTAAAAGGAGGAATATGTCATGCTAACCGAAAAAAAGACAAATGACCTATCATCCGGGTATGATAAACGTCTTAAAACCGAGGGACCACTTTGTGAAAAGGATGAGCAGGCAAGAGCTATAGAGCGTAGTAAAAAACTCCAGGCAGAGGCCCTTAAAAAGTGGCGTGATATGCACCCGCAAACCGGGTAAACAGTCATCGTAAACTTTTAATCAGTCTTCCTTCTTCCTGCAAACAAAAGCCTTCAGCAAGTAAACTGAAGGCTTTTGAGTTTTATTATCACTGCGGGCTATTTCTTTTCGGGCATCTTTATACCCAATTGCGCAAAATAGGTTGCTTCTGACTGTATTGACCGGTGCGAGGTTATTTTGCCTTCTTTATTAAAGGTAAAAATATCCGCGTCAGCGGCCTTAAATGTTTTTTGTGTTGGCTTCATTCCCATAAACTCATTCTTAAAAGTTCCGCTCCAAACGCCGGTTACAATTACGGTGTCGCCTTGCGCTACGGCCTGCAAACTTTCTGCCTTAAAATCAGGGAAGGCTGCTAAAAAGCCTTTCATGTTAGCTTTTATCGAGTCGAGGTTTTTCATCGGTGGATATCCTCCGTTACCATAATCTATAAAATCGGCCGAGCAATCTTTAAACACCCCTTCTACATCCTTTCTGCCCATCGCCTCATCTGAGTTAAGGGCAGTCATTTTATTTCTTGCCAATATGGTTGCTGTACTATCGCTACCACTCCCTCCTGAACTGGTTTTACCCTCGCAGGCAAACAAAAGGCAGGCTATTACCATAACAGCCATGCCGGTGATAATTTTTCTCATATTTTAAGTTTTGGTGTACTATAAATTTACTATTAAAGTTTTATAATACAACACTTTAGCAAAACATGTAACTTTACTATACAACATTATAAAAATTCATCAAGGCCGACCAGCGGTTAAACCTATTCCGCAAAATGTATCTGTATTCCCGGTTTTTGTATAAATCCGTCCGGGAGGTCCGCGATAACTTTGATTCATAATTAATTTCAATAATTTAAAAATGGCAAAGACAATTTTTATAACAGGAGCTTCCCGCGGATTTGGTAAAATCTGGGCCGAAGCATTTTTAAAACGTGGCGACAAAGTAGTGGCCACTGTAAGAAACCTCGATTCACTTACCGACCTGGTGCAAACCTATGGCGAGGCCATACTTCCAATTCAGCTGGATGTTACTAACCGTGAAGCTTGTTTCACGGCAATTAACCAGGCAAAAGAACACTTCGGTACCATTGACGTATTGATCAATAATGCCGGCTTTGGCTTATTTGGCGCTGTTGAGGAAACCAGCGAGCAGGAAGCCCGTGACCAGATTGAAACCAACGTATTTGGCTTGCTATGGGTAACCCAGGCTGTATTACCTATTATGAGGGCCCAAGGCCACGGACATATTATACAGGTTTCAAGTATTTTAGGGTTGGTTGCATTGCCCGTTCTTGGTTTGTACAACGCTTCGAAATTTGCAGTGGAAGGATTAAGTGAAACACTGGCATTGGAAGTAAAAGGATTTGGTATTAACATATCATTAGTTGAACCTAACGGATTTACAACCGACTGGGCCGGCGCTTCTGCAACGCATGCTCAATCATTACCCGCATATGATGGCGTGAAAGCCGCTTTCCAGGCAAGCATGGCCGAGAGCAGCTTTGGTAATCCCGAAGCAACTACGCCAGCTATCCTTAAACTGGTAGATTCAGCAAACCCACCGTTACGTTTATTCTTGGGTAAAGTAGCATTTCCGTTTGCTAAACAAGTGTATGAACAGCGTTTAGCAACCTGGGAAGAGTGGCAGGATGTCGCTGTTGCCGCTCACGGCGAATAACCAGCATGACATTTTACATTGGCTAAACTAAATAGCCCGGCATAATTCATACTTTTAATAGCGTGAATTATGCCTTTAATATTAACGGATATGAAACATTATAAAAGCTTAAGTGAGCTGAGTCGTGAAAACGGAATTACGCCGCCGGAAAACCCGCTATTTAGCCTTTATCGTTGTAATAAAGCCTGCACGCTTGGCGACAGGGAGTTTACCGGTGATTTTTATATGATCGGTTTTAAAAAAATAGCCGCGGGCGTATTTTTATATGGCCGTACCAGATATGATCATGATAATGGTTCTATGTCGTTTATTAAACCACGGCAGGTAGTTGAGTTTAAAAACCTGGAGCTTGATGAGGATGGCTTTCTTATTTTTCTTCACGAGGATTTTTTAAATGGTCATGCACTTCATTCAGAAATTAAAAAGTATGGTTATTTTGACTACGAGACCAACGAAGCCCTCCACCTCTCACCAAAGGAAGAACAAATTATCTGGGAGCTGTTTAGTAAGATAGAAACCGAGTATTATAACAACCAGGACGAATACAGCCGCGATATTATCCTTGGGCATATCGATTCTATATTAAAATATTCGCAGCGTTTTTATAAAAGGCAATTTATTAATCGTATTGACGTATCCGGGAAAATGGTTACCCGGTTTAATGAAGCGCTTTCCCGGTATTTTGAAAAAGGCCTACTGCTTGAAAGAGGGTTGCCTACTGTAAAATTAATGGCAGCCGAACTTCATCTATCGCCAAGTTATCTAAGCGATCTTTTAAAACAGGAATCGGGTAAAACGGCTATTGAACTGATACACATTTTCCTGATATCCGAAGCAAAAAACCTGCTTAAAGGCTCGGATAATAATATTGCCGAAACCGCCTACAGCCTGGGGTTTGACAACCTTCCTTATTTTTCCCGTTTGTTTAAAAAAGAGGTTGGCGTGAGCCCTAACCAGTTTAAAAGGCAGATTGTAAATTAGGCTTTATACTGAGTCACATTTTTGTTATGATGATCATCCGTTAAAACCTATTTAAACGGTATTTGTAGCTTTGAATAAATTTAAAACGCTACTATGGATTATATAAGATTTGGTAATACCGGCATGACGGTATCTCGCCTGTGTTTGGGTACCATGACTTATGGTACACCTACCGAAAGATGGCCATGGGCATTAAACGAAGAGCAAAGCCGCCCCTTTATTAAAAAATCACTTGAACTGGGTATAAATTTTTTTGATACTGCCGATGTTTACACGGCCGGTGCCAGCGAACAAGTGGTTGGCAAAGCACTGCGTGATTTTGCCAAAAGGGACGAGGTGGTAATTGCTACTAAAGTTTTTAATGCTATGGGTCCCGGCCCTAATGATAAAGGGCTTTCGCGAAAACATATCATGAGCGCCATTGATGCCAGCCTACAGCGGTTAGGAACAGACTATGTAGATCTGTATCAAATTCACCGGTGGGATTACAATACACCTATAGAAGAAACCCTGGAAGCACTGCATGATGTTGTTAAAGCCGGCAAGGCTCGTTACATTGGCGCGTCATCTATGTATAGCTGGCAGTTTGCGCAGGCCCTATATACTGCCGATTTACACGGATGGACCAGATTTGTATCTATGCAGCCGCACTACAACTTAATATACCGCGAAGAAGAACGGGAAATGATCCCGCTTTGCCAGGATCAAAAAATAGCAGTAATACCATGGTCGCCGCTGGCCCGCGGGTTACTTACCGGAAAAAGATCAAAGGAGCGCAATGAAACCGAACGCGCTAAAACCGATGCCTTTGGTAAAATGCTGTATAACGAGCCTACCGATTTTGATGTTGTAAACCGCCTTACCGAAATAGCTGCAGAAAAGGGCATTCCTAATGCACAGGTGGCTTTGGCATGGATGTTCCATAAAACCGGAGTTACCTCTCCTATTATTGGGGCAAGCAAACCGGGTCATCTGGAAGACGCCGTAGCAGCATTAGCTGTAAAACTTACTGATGATGATATGAAACGGTTGGAAGAGCTTTATAAACCCCACCCGGTATTGGGCTTCTCCTAAATGTCAGTCGCCGTCTGAATAACCCGAGTGTTCCACACGTGTATGTGGAACACTCCGGATTACCGCGATTTTCTTTTTACAATTTTTTCTATTTCCTGGTTATTTATATCTCCAATTTCATTCCAGGTTCTCCATCCGGGCCACCAGCTTTGTGTTGAGGTGGAGATTGTTGAATCTGGAATTTGGTTCACAAGTTTCCTCAATTCGTCATCAACCAAAACCTTATTCTTATTATAAAGGGATTTAGGCATTGCAACGATCAGTCCCTCTTTTATGTTTTTTAAGGTTGGATAATTGTATAATCTTATAAATAGGTCGGGCGGCATATCATTGTCGCATACCCAATTCCAGTCAGGCGCCCATATTTCTGTATTAAAAAAAAGGATAATTTTATCTTCCGCGTTTCCGTTCCAGTATTTTGTTGTCCACTTAATATTGTTTTCCTGACTCCATTTCATTCGACCAAACCCGAGCCAGCGGTTTTCAAACTCATAACTTTGAAATGTACGCATAAATGCCTGCGCTGTTGTTAGTTTTATAAGCGCATCTAACGAAGGCATCAGAAGCTTCCATTTGTCCCATAAATATAGATCACATGCTGTTTGGGTGTTAATAACCCATAATCTGTATGTTCTATATCTCCATTTAATCATTTCTTTATCTAGCTATCATTTTAATACATCTGTTGTCATTAACACGGCTTATTTGTATGCAATTGCTGCGCTTGATGGCCCTGCTAACGGAAGTAACGAGGTTGATTTAAACCCTACGATATTAGCCCAGCGGTTAAAGTCGGCAAATGTGTAGTCAAATCCTGTTCCTGTTTCAATAAGCATATTCAAACTCATCATCATACCAAAAACGTTTTGCTTTCTTTCATCATCTATTATGCCCTCAATAGCTACAAATGCCCCGCCAGCGGGTAGTGCGTCATAAGCTTTTCTCATTAGTGATACTTTATTTTCTTCGTTCCAATCATGCAGGATATTTCCCATTACTACAACGTCTGCCTTGGGTATTGGCATCGTGAAGAAATCGCCACTTGCGGCATTTACACGATCTGATAACCCGAACTGCTGTATGGTAGCATTTGCAATAGGCTCAACCGGTGGAAGGTCAAAACTTGTACAATGCATATGGACATTATGCTTTGCGACCATAAGTGAAAGCAGCCCGGCCGAACCGCCTACATCAATTAGCGTTTTATATTTTGTAAAATCAAATTCTTGAGCAAAAGCCATAAAATTACCCATTTGGATGCCGCTCATCGCACTGGTAAATTCTTTTAATTTTTCAGGGTCCTGGTATATCAAACCAAAAAAATCTTCGCTCCTTTTTGCTTCGTTTTGCGGAAGTCCGGTAAGCAGTCCCTCCCCCAGGCTACCCCAAAATCCATATAAACGGTTGTTCATCATTTCAAGGATCCCTCCAATATATGATGGTTTGTTCTTGTCTAAAAATGCATCTGCGTCTAAGGTATTTGAATAAACAGCGGTATCCAGAATACCCTCACGCTTTAAAAAACCGAACACGGTTAAAGCATCTAAAAAATCATAAACATTCCTGTCTGTGCATTTAAGCCCTAACATGTTTTTAATGTCTTTGGCCTTCATGGTTTTCTTTTCGGCAAGCCTGGTAAATAATTGAAAACTCACTGCGGTTAAAAGAATTTTTGAGGCCCAAAAGCCTGTGCCAATTTTCATAATGTTTTCAGGCGATGGCAGGTTAGTTTGCTGTTCCATTTTTTTAATTATCGGTTTTAATAAATTGGTAATGGCTTCCATAAAATTCTACCCGGGTGGGCAAAAATCAGGTTATCTAAAATACTGGTATTTAATTAGATATAAGAATAAAGGTTTTTTTTGATAAACGGCTGATCAACTTTTGTGAAACGTGTTGAAAAACGTCCAATGTTCACGTTCACACCCGCGTGAACACCCATGAACATTTGTGAACACCCTGTAAATCAGCAACTAAGATATTTTACGGTATTACCACGCACAACTGAATTAAAAGTAATTTAAATAAAAACTCTTCAGATTTCATTGAAGCTCCAATAAAAAGCCTTCGCGGTGAATGCGAAGGCCTTGAATAATTAGTGATGCGCCAACGGCGGATCGTTTTGTGTTATGGTGTTGTTCAGTTACCTTTTGCAATGAAACCAGGAACGCCAGTTTTTACCACTTCATTCAATCTCTGTCTTGTCTGAATGTTATTGATTTCATCGAATGCATCTTCCGGCAGGGAGGAGATGTCAAAATTCTCGCGTGCCCGGGCTGCGGTTCGGGGCGTAGTAAGTAAAGCTGTGCCACGCTGAATTGCCCAGGCCAACAGTACCTGTGCCGGCGTCTTTTTAATCCGTTCGGCAATAGCCAAAATGGTTGGATCGTCAAGCGGCCCGGGCTTTATTCCGTGCCCTAATGGCGCAAAAGCCAGAAATACAATACCCTTCTCCTTGCAAAATTCCAAAAGCTCCGTTTCCGGCAAATATGGATGTGCTTCGACCTGTATTACAGCTGGTTTGATTCTCGCCGATTCATAAAGGGGTAATAGCTCGTTCAAGCTGATGTCAGACAAACCAATTGCCCGGCACCTGCCACTGTCCACGAGATGCTCCATCGCCCGCCAGGTGTCGGCCAAAGTTACGTCGCTGTCGTAAATAACGTTACCATTTTGATCCCGCGGATCCTGCTCTTCTCCCGGTTGAAATGCAAATGGAGTGTGAATGAGATAAAGGTCCAGGTAGTTAATCTGAAGCCGCTTCAGGCTCGCCTCGAATGCCGGCTCTACACGCTCGGGCCGATGATTGGTGTTCCACAACTTTGTGGTAATAAAGATATCTTCGCGGGTAAGTCCTCCGGCGGCAAGCCCGGCCTGCAACGCCTCGCCCACTTCGCTCTCATTTCGGTATCGTTCCGCGCAATCGAAGTGTCTAAATCCGGCTTCTAGGGCATCCCTTGTAGCACTTATGGTTGCTGCCGCATCCGGAATCAAGGTGCCAAAACCGAGTGCGGGCATACCTATGCGGTTATTTGTTGTCTCCATTTTTATAGTATTTATTCTGTTCCTTTTTTGTCAACCACTTGGCTAACGTTGCTTTAAGCCTTAAATTAAGTTACAACAAAATACGTCACGAAATTCCAGGAACTGTGTGACCTATATCACATTTTGAAAGGAGCCTGGATTTCAATTTAAAAGAAGTTGTATTATTTCGCTCTGCTAAACGACAAGGAAACCCTAACTCTTTTATGGCTGATTTGCATTGTCGGGAAAATTGAAGGATTAGGTAACAAAAAAGCCTCCAGATTTACATCTAAAGGCTTTTCAATTTTATTCCCATGCTTGGCATACGGTGGGTCATTTTGTGGTCCCGACGAGAATCGAACTCATATCTAGAGTTTAGGAAACTCCTATTCTATCCGTTGAACTACGGGACCTTTTTATAGATAAGCTTTACAGACTCATCCGTTATCAGCTTGCAAAGGTGCAAATTATTGATGAAAAATCACACTCCGGACAAGCAAAATTTATCGGCTGTTCTTTTGCCCTCCATCTGCATACCTGCACATCTAAAATCCACACATTTACCTGATAACCGAGCCGTTATGAAAATCATCAACAGGCGATACAAAACTGAGTTTGCCATCGCTGTTTTCGGCCATCAGGATCATTCCCTGCGAAACTATACCTTTTATTTCGCGTGGCTCCAGGTTTACCAGTATACTCACCTTATGCCCTACTATGGCTTCTGGTTCGTAATATTCGGCAATGCCCGATACTACCGTACGCTCATCAATACCGGTATCTATAGTAAGCTTAAGCAGTTTCTTGGTTTTGGCTATTTTTTCGGCGGCTAAAATGGTACCCGTACGGATGTCCATGGTACTAAAAGTTTCGTAATTGATATTCTCCTTCGCCGGTTGTACATCTGCCGATTTTGGCGGCAAAGCAGCCTTTTTATCTTCTAACTTTTTAAGCTGTTTTTCAATCGCTTCGTCCTCAATTTTTTCAAACAATAATGACGACGGATTTAATTGGTGCCCATTGTTAAAATACACCTCCTGATCATAGGTGATAGCCTCATTTGGCCAATTAAGCATGGTTACGATCTTTTTAGCAGTAGCCGGTAAAAACGGCTGCGCGCAAGCGGCCAGGTGCCCTATTAGCACCAGGCAGTTATGCAGTGCTTGTTTGGCATCCTCTGGGTTGGTTTTGATCGTTTTCCAGGGCTCCTTTTCGGTGAGGTAGCGGTTACCGAGGCGGGCAACATCCATCACAGCCTGCAGGGCCTGGCGATAACGGTATGCTTCGAGGTTTTTCTCAATTTCGTCATAGTAATTGCCAAGCTCCTGGTTAAGGTTACCGTCGGTAAGTTCAATACGGTCGGTATCGCCCTCAATTTTACCATCGTAAAACTTGTGCATCAGTATCATTACCCGGTTCACAAAATTGCCCAGTATGGCTACCAGCTCGTTATTAATACGCGCCTGGTAATCTTTCCAGGTAAATTCACTGTCGCTGGTTTCGGGCAGTATGGAGGTAAGCACATAGCGCAGTTCATCCTGTTTACCCGGAAACTCTTCCAGGTATTCATGCAGCCAAACGGCGTGGTTGCGCGAGGTTGATAATTTATCGCCCTCCAGGTTTAAAAACTCATTAGCAGGCACATTTTGCGGCAAAATATACTCGCCATGCGCATGCAGTATAGATGGAAAGGTAATACAATGAAATACAATATTATCCTTACCTATAAAATGTATCAAACAAGCGTCGTCCTGTTCATCCGCCTGTTTTTTCCAATATAGTTTCCAGTCTTTATTATTATCAATAGCCCATTGTTTAGTGGCCGATATATAGCCTATCGGCGCATCCATCCAAACATACAGCTTTTTGCCTTTGGCATCTGCCAACGGAACGTCTATACCCCAATCCAGGTCGCGCGTCATGGAACGTGGCTGCAGCCCCTGTTTAAGCCATGATTTACACTGACCAAAAACATTAACTTTCCAGCTGCCTTCTTTTGCGTCAATCCATTGCTCCAGCCAGGGC
The DNA here is from genome assembly GCF_034262375.1 of Mucilaginibacter sabulilitoris. Lineage (NCBI taxonomy): Bacteria > Pseudomonadati > Bacteroidota > Sphingobacteriia > Sphingobacteriales > Sphingobacteriaceae > Mucilaginibacter > Mucilaginibacter sabulilitoris. The sequence goes on along the minus strand of NZ_CP139558.1, from coordinate 662,781 downwards.
TGGTATTTATCAAGTGGCAAATACCAATGCTTGGTAGGTTTTAACACCGGAGGTTTACCGCTCAGGGTTGATACCGGGTTGATCAGATCTGTCGGGCTTAACGATGTACCGCATCTTTCACATTGATCGCCGTAGGCATTCTCGTTGTGGCAATTGGGGCAAGTGCCCACAATATATCTGTCGGCCAAAAACTGGTCAAAATCCTCGTCGTAATATTGTTCGCTTATCTTTTCAATAAACTCATCCTTTTCATACAGGTTCAGGAAAAACTCCTGCGACAGTTCATGGTGTATGGGCGACGAGGTGCGGTGATAAATATCAAACGCAATACCAAACTGCTCAAAACTATCTTTTATTTGCTGATGATATTTATCAATAATAGCCTGGGGTGTGGTACCCTCCTTTTTAGCCTTAATAGTAATAGCTGCGCCATGTTCATCAGAGCCGCAAACGTAAACTACATCTTTTTTCTTGAGCCTTAAATAACGTACAAAAATATCGGCCGGGATATATGCACCTGCAAGGTGCCCAATATGCAGCGGCCCATTGGCGTAAGGCAAAGCCGATGTAATGGTATATCGTTTATATTTGTTGAGTTGTGACATGACGTAAGCGGCATTATAAATAAGCTGCAAAGATAATTTATTAAGTCGGAAACTCCGGAAGCGGGAAAGCCCGAAACACAGAAAGTTTTTTATTAACTATGGATAAACCCTCATCTATTATTGCCTTGGCAGATACTCAGGCTCTCGTTGCTATACCATACCTTAAAAAAGGCGACAAAATTGCCATCACCTGCCCGGCCAAAAAACTGCCCAAACCAATGGATGATGCTGTTGCCTTACTGCAATCATGGGGACTGGAAGTAATTTTGGGCGATACCGTAAATGCATCCTATCACCAGTTTGCCGGCGATGATGAACTGCGCGCAAAAGATCTGCAGCGGTTTATTGATGACGACAGCATTAAGGCTATTATTGCTGCACGGGGAGGTTATGGCACCATCAGGATGATTGACCTGGTTGATTTTAGCCACTTTGCTCAACACCCCAAATGGCTTGTAGGTTTTAGCGATATCACCATATTGCATACCCACCTGTATGCAAATTACGGAGCACAAAGTATCCACGGCCAAATGCCGGTAAATATTCCCGATGCATCGGCACACTCATTGAAAACCTTGCGTAAAGCACTATTTGGCGAAGATCTTTATTATCAATTTCTATCGCATACCTTGAACCGGACCGGTAACAGCGGCGGCATACTCATCGGCGGTAACTTATCATTACTGGTGGCGGTGTCAGGCTCGGTATCTGACATTGATTATGCTGGTAAAATATTGTTTATTGAAGATGTAGGCGAATATCTGTATGCCATTGATCGTATGCTGCGCTGCCTGAAACGTGCCGGTAAATTGAGCAAACTCGCAGGTTTGATAGCAGGCGGGTTTTCTGATACTAAGGATAATGACATCCCGTTTGGGCAAACTGTACCTGAAATTATTATGGATGTTGTAAAAGAGTATGATTATCCGGTGTGCTTTGACTTTCCGGCTGGCCATATCCCAGATAATTGCAGCTTAATTTTCGGGCGACTGGTTGAGTTGTCGGTACAGGAGCAGCAGGTAACCGTTAAATTTTCCTGAATCAGAAATTTACCCCTTATAAATTCAACACAAGCTATGGCAGTATTAACAAATTTGAGCAACTACAAAAACCTGGGCCTCCTGATCATCCGCATTGGCCTGGGTATTACGTTTATTCACTACGGATACCCGATGCTTACGGGTGGCGTTAACAATTGGAAGGAAGTGGGGTATTCCACCAAATACATTGGCATTCACTTTTTGCCTGTAGTTTGGGGATTTTTGGCGGCTGTAACAGAAACTTTTGGCGGTTTTCTATTAATTATAGGACTGACCTTTCGACCTGTATGCATATTGCTTTGCCTTACCCTTATTATTGCCGCATTTACCCATTTAGGTAAAGGCGAAGGGTTTTCAGGAGCGGTACACGCCATTGAAGATGCGCTGATATTTGCAGGCCTTTTATTTGTTGGCCCCGGCAAGTATAGTGTGGATAAGAAGTAGCCTCAAAACCACCATTAAAAAAGCCTTGCTCAATATTGAGCAAGGCTTTTTCTTTATTATTTACCTGAATTAGTTTTTATCAAAAAATAATTTAGTAGTTACTTTATCGCCACCAATTGCTGCAGCAGCTTTGTTATAATTAACTCCGTTTACGTTTTGCTCGTTAACAGGGTAGGTAAAACGAACAGGGAACGCTGTTTGCGCAGTTTCCGGTGCAGTAAGTACAGGATAATCTAACCTTCTAACTTCTGTCCAGGCATCCCAGCCCCTGTTATAAAGGGCAAGGTATTTTTGAAGCGCGATTTTTTGAAGAGGAGTTGTTCCGGTTGCTGTAGCAAACTTAACATTGGCCTGAGCTAAATAAGTAACAGCTTCAGATGGCTGCGCTCCCCAAAAGGTTATTGAAGCAGTTATACCTTTGTTATAATGGTCTTCAACAGAACCGGCAATAAATCCTCTTGATACGGCTTCGGCTAAGTTAAGTTCAGTTTCAGCATAATCAAGCAATAAACCCGGGAAATCTGCATTGGTAATTTTACCAATAGATGAGCTTATCAATAACGGACCTGATGGTTTTGAGAAATCACCAAAAGCGGCACTCGCACCAGGATCTGCACCGGCATAAATATTCGTTTTTAAGTTATTTACTGTAAAATAGTACGGAAGCCTTGGATCTGCTAAAGGTGTCTGCGGATTCAGGAAACCCATAATGGTACTGTTGGCAACAAAATCCTGACGAGCACTTTGCACAAGATCAACCCAGATTGGATTTGTATTTGGCGGGCTGGCTACATATTTAAACAAGGCATTGTCGTCGTTTGAGGTAAATACACCGGCTGTAATTGCAGATTGAACAACCTCTTTTGCTTTTGCAGCGTCTAAATCTGCAATAGTTATACCCATTTTCAGTTTAAAGGAAGCTGCAAATTTTTTCCATTTAGCTACATCGCCACCATAAATTACGTCGGCAGTTCCGAAGCTTGCAGATGCTGTGTTTAAAGCTGCAATATCTTTATCTAAACGGGTTAGCATGTCATAATATGCAGTTTTAGCATCATCAAACTTAGGGAATGGTTTGCTGATATCTAATGCATCGGTATAAGGGGCATTACCAAAAGTGGTAAAAATGTAATAGTAGCAATACACCTCCATGATATCAGCAATAGCTATCTCGTTTTTCTGCACACCAGCATCTGCAACATCTGTAGGGATCAACAGTTTTGAACGCTCTATGTTTTGAAGAGCATCCCTGTAAATAGCATTCCACAGGTTATCAGGGATAGGGCGAGTGGTGATATCATAGTTACTTTCATCTGTATAAGTGGTTTCCTGCCATTGCTGCGCTACTAAACGGAATATGTTCAGGTTAACGTTAGATGAGGTTACGGTATTGGTTATTAACCTTTGTCCGTAGGTGAAGAACGAAAACGACGGCACAATTGCCGGGTTCTTGGGGTCTGTATTCAGACTCGCTATATCTTTTTTACAGGCCGAAAGCGTCGACACCAGTAAAAACAGTGCAAATATTTTTTTCATCGTTATTTAATTAAAAACGTAGTTTCAGATTCAGTGAAATAGTACGGGTAGTTGGGTAAGAACCTACCTGATAACCTTGTAAGTTACCTGATGACAAACCCTCTTCCGGATCGGCATATGGTAAGTTTTTGTGCATTATCCAAAGGTTACGGCCGATAACCTGGAAGGTAACTTCTTTAATTGGACCAATGTGCGACAGGGTATTCTCCGGTATAGTATAACCTAAAACAGCCTCTCTCAGTTTCACATAACCGGCGTCGTATACGAAAGCTTTATCTGGTAAAGTAGCATAACCAAATGCACCATAGTTACTTGCACTTACACGTTTTGTGTTTGGCTGACCATCTTCGGTTACACCAGGCCTGATGAAACCACCACCGTTTGCAAGGGTGTTACGTACAGGGTTACCAAGATCGTTGGTGTAAACAGTTTCAGGATAAAGACCGGTTGCTAAACCATAGTACATATCTGTTGAAAATACAGATCCGCCTTTACGAATATCTATCAGGAAGCTAAAGTTAAAGTTTTTGTATCTGAAACTGTTATTGATACCACCTATCCATTTAGGATTTGCGTTACCTATAGTTTCGGTAGGACCGCTTTGCAGGTATTGGCCGTTTGCGCCAACAACTCTCTGACCGTCTTTATATATAAAGTCAGTTCCGCGAATCGTACCAAATGGCTGATTTAACGTTGCATTGATAGAAACACCACCCTGATAGCTGTTAAGCTGCAGGTTGCTCGCTTCCTGGCCCTGGTCGTCTTTAAACAATTCGGTAACCTTGCTTATGTTTTTTGTGAAGTTTAAAGTCAGTTTCCAGCTAAAATCTTTGGTGCTTACAGGGGTACCGTTTAATGATAACTCGACACCTTTGTTTTTAACTGTACCAGCGTTCAAATAGCTGAAAGAGTAACCTGTAGCTGTTGATACGTTTACAGGTAATATTTCATCAAAGGTTGATGTATTGTAATAGCTACCGTCAAAACCTAAACGATTGTTAAAGAAAGCCAATTCCAAACCGGCCTCTGTACTTCTTGTACGTTCAGGTTTTAAGTTTGGATTGTTTTTAGTGGTATTAACGTTTGCCTGCGGAATAGAGCCGATTGGCGGATTGATAGTATAGTTATCCAAGACGCTGTAAACCGGTGCATCGCTACCAACCTGTGCGTAGTTAACTCTCAATTTTCCGTATGATAACCAGTTGTATTGTTTAAGCAGTTCGGAGAAAACAAAACCTAATGATCCGGATGGGTAATAATAGGTATTATTAGCTTCTGGTAAAGTTGATGACTTATCTCTTCTTATAGTTCCATCCAAGGTAAGGAAGTTGTTATAAGTAAGTGTTGCTCCGGCAAAAATACCGTCAACTTCTCTAAGTGATTTGTTTTCTATAGGAGCGTTAGGTGCATTCAGCGAGTTCGCGATTGAATATAAAGAAGGGGTAAACAAACCACCGTTTGTTATCGCATAAATATTCTGGATGTTTTGCTTACGAATGTTTGTTCCTAATAATGCTTTCAGGTTAAATGAATTTGAAAGCTTTTTGTCAACGGTGGCTAACAGGTCATAGTTTGTTTCGGTATATGATCTGTTATTCCTTGAATAATATGGAACACCAACGCTGGTAACATTTTTACGCTCTTCATCAAGTTCTGTATATGAATCTAATGAGGTTCTGCCGGTAATAGTTAACCAATCGGTAGCCTTATATACAGCATTCACGTTTCCTAAATACCTGTTACGGGTATCTGTTTCATAGTTTTGGTAACGTACATAATAAGGGTTATCCCAGAAAATAGCTGAGAAGTTACCAGCCAGCGGATCGGCATAATTCCAGGTAATATTTTTACCTGTTCTGTCATAAGCAGCTTTTAAGTCCTGCACATCATTGTTAACTTCCCACCACTGCCTAAAGTTGGTCATTACGTTTCTGCCACCAGCACCATCATAACCGGTACCTGGTCTGCCGCGACCATTAATGTTGAAAAAGTTAACAGCACCACCTACTGTTAATTTAGAAGTGATGTTATAAGTACCAGCTAAATCAACCTGGTTTTTATTGATGTTACTATTCGGAACAATACCATTTTCATTGCTCCTGGTATAACCTAATTTAAATGTTCCGGCATCGGTACCATTGGTAATCATGATGCTCTGGTTATTTGAAATTGGTTTTTCAAAAAAGGAAGTCGGGTCATTTTTTGCAGCAACCCATGGAGTAGCTTTTTTATAATTAGGAGAGGTACTGTCAAACGCATCCCATTGATAAACCATCAATTTAGGGTCAAACGCTGCACCATAAGACGCATCTTCTGTTGTTGGAGTAACCAAATCAGGTTTACCATCGCCATTAACATCGCCATAAAAGAAATGGGCAGTGGGGTCGCTATAATAAGCGCCGTAACCAGCGCCATAGCTGTGCTGATAAGTAGGGAAGGTTGATTTGACTAAAGAACCCTGGCTAATGCTGCTGTTGATAACAATACCCAAACCTTTTTTAGCTTTTTTACTGGTGATTAAGATAACACCATTGCTACCACGCGAACCGTATAACGCACTCGCAGCCGCACCTTTTAATACCGTTACCGATTCTATATCATCAGGGTTAATATCAGATGCCGGGCTACCGTAATCATATCCTCCGTTACCATCTTGCTGAGCCAGCTTTTTAGGATCCGGACGGGCATTCAGGTTAGAGTTATCAACCGGAACACCATCAATTACAAAAAGAGCCTGGTTATTACCGGTAATAGATTTTACACCACGTAAAACAACGTTTACAGATGATCCGAGTGCATTGTTCTGACGAATCTCTAAACCTGCAACTTTACCTGATAACCCAGTTACAAAGTTTGATGATCTGGTTTTGTTTACCTCCTCACCGGCAACCTGTTGTGCTGCGTATGATTGTTGGTTACGTGTTCTGGTTATACCTAACGCGCCTGTTACCACAACTTCGCCAAGTTGTTTACTTGATACCACAAGTTTTACATTTACCACAGAACCGGTAACCGGAATTTCTTGCTGTGCATAGCCAATAAAGCTAATGATTAATGTTGCACCTTCAGGAACACTTAAAGTGTACTTGCCATTGGTTCCGGTTTGAGTACCGATTGTAGTTCCTTTTACTCGTACTGTTACTCCCGGGATGGGTAGGCCGTCTTCTTGGGCCGTAACCGTACCAGTAACTGTACGGTTTTGTGCAAATGTCTGCGTTACGCATAACAACAGAACGCACAAACTTGCTAGTAGAAGTTTTTTCATTGCGTTAATAATAAGATCAGTTAATAGTTAATTAATCATAAAAGTAATGTTACATTATTAAAAAGTCAAGTAAAATCTTCTAAACGGCTACTTTTTTTTTAAAAAAGCAAGATTTAAATAATAAAGTTTATAATTATAGTACTATGTATTGCATAATACAATCTAAAACATATATCTTTGTATCATGATTGTCGAAAACACACAAACCCAAATGAGGAAAGGCATACTGGAGTACTGCATTCTTTCCATCATAGCTAAGGGCGAAACATACGCGTCAGATATCATTTCTGAACTCAAAAAAGCCCAACTGCTTGTAGTTGAGGGTACTCTGTACCCGCTATTGACCCGGTTAAAAAATAATGGTCTGCTCACTTACAATTGGGTGGAGTCAATTTCAGGGCCGCCACGTAAATATTATGTTCTTTCTGAGGAAGGAAAAAACGTGTTGGAACAGCTTGATAAAACCTGGCAGGAGCTGGTTTATGCTGTTCAAACAGCAATTGGCGACAGAAAATAAAAAAACCTATAAAAATCACAGATCATGAATAAAACTATCATCATAAATATAAACGGCATCGTATTTCATATAGAAGAGGATGCTTACGAAGTACTCAGAGCGTACATGACCGATGTAAAACGCCATTTTGCAACGTCGGCCGACAGCCTGGAGATAACAACAGATATTGAAAACCGGATTGCTGAAATGTTTAACGAGGCACTGGCCAACCAAAACACACAGGTTGTTGTAGAGGCTGATGTTAAGCTGGTTATTGAGCAAATGGGTACCGTAGAAGATTTTGAGTTTGCAGAAACCGACGATAAGACACCGGGTAACAATCCTTTTTCTTATAACACAGAGCGCCGCAGGCTTTTTCGTGATCCCGACGATCATTTGGTTAGTGGTGTAGCTGCAGGCATTGCCAATTATTTCGACATTCAGGCCGTGTGGATCAGGCTCGCTTTTGCATTATCATTTGCTTTTGCCGGGAGTGGTCTTATTTTGTACATTATATTATGGATAGTTATACCAAAAGCTGTTTCTCGTGCCGACCGCATGGCTATGAAGGGCGAAAAGCAGGATCTTAAAGGCTTTAAAAGGAGCTTTGAAGAAGAAATGAGCTCGGTTAAAGAAAACCTTTCCAACTTCAGGCACGAAGCAAGACCGTTTGTTTACAAAGCCCGTGATTTTGCCGGCGATTTTTTTGATCACCTTGGTACTTTTTTAAGAGGAGCGACCGGCTTAGTGGTCAAACTGATTGCCATAGTTATTCTGCTAACTTGTTTTGGCCTTGCTATAGCGCTTATTGTTAGCTTAATTGCACTAATAGGATTTGGCAAAACAGACATCTATCATATATTTCCGTTCAATATCGTTAACCGCGATACCAATATGATATTTTTAACCGGTGGTTTTTTATTGCTGGCTATACCTTTATTAACCATTATATTATTAACTATAGGCTTCCTGTTTAAAAATGCCTCCTTTAACCGCTCAATAGGCACCACACTATTATGTATATGGCTGGCCTCTATGGGCGCCGTAATATATTATGGGGTAAGAGCATCTGCCGATTTCAGGGAAGGCGCCAGATTAAGCAAAACCATCAATGTAAAACCAACCGCCAACAACACCTATTATTTGGAACTTAACGACGCCAAATTTTTAACCAATGAAGACAGCACCCGCCTGCGGATTAAAGAACGTTTTAATGGTATGATCATTTTAGATGATGACTACAATGGTGATGACTGGGATTCGCCCGACCGTGTAAGCATTGATATTGAAAAAAGCGACGTGGCCCAACCTGTTTTAGAGCAATCATGTATTGCCCGCGGCCGCAACGACGAGGATGCCCTGATCAACGCGCGAAATATCAGCTACAGGTTTATACAAAAAGATTCGGTGTTAAAGTTTGACCGCCACCTGGAAAGGCTTAATAACGGATTGTGGCGCGGGCAGGAACTGCACATGACCTTAAAGGTTCCACTAAACACTAAACTGGTTATTGACCGGAAACTCGACCGCAATATGAATTTTAACTTGTATGATTGTGAACAGAGTAATACGCCGCGCAATCCGGCCGGGGCGGTATTTATTATGAAGCCTGATGGTTTACAGTGTAAAATAGATACGATCCCGACTGTAAAGACTGATACCCTGAAAACCCAGCCTCCCGTTGTTACAGATACCGTAAAAAAACCGGCTCAGTAAAACAAACATAAGCCAATCATACCAAATGAAAACCCTGATAAAATATATAAGCCTGCTATTGTTTAGCGGGCTTATTATACCCTTCTATTATCAGTCCGCTACAAGTTCAAAAAAGCAAATACAAGTTTCAGCTATTCAGTTTAATATCGGGTCTCGGGGCTTTTTATTTGTTTGTGATATTATAAAAAACAGCTTCCCGGTATTAAAAAATTTAAAGCAGTTGTAACCTTCCGGCATGTTTTTGCATCTTAATGTAAAACAACACAAGCACAACACCATGTTAACAGGCAGCATAAGTTTTAATAATTGAAAGGAAGATTGACTCATTCATCGGTATTTTTCGGCCGTTTACCGGAAGTTTAGCCGCCTTCGCCTAAAAGCATTATATAAAAACCTATTCTGTTAGCAAATTTGAGGTATAAATCACAACATCATGAAAAAAAATCGCCTATATATCATAATATACTAAACACACTGCCGGGACTTACCGAAAACAACTAAAAACTTATTAACCATTTTTAAAAAGAAGCATATTCTTTAATGGCACCTTATTGCCTTTACTTTTTAACACCGCAACCATGAAAACTAACATACTCAACATATTCCGCACACTCCTGCTTGTAGCTATCAGCTGGAGTACATCATTTGCCCAGGATGGCAAATCAGGTGGCACCAAAGTATCCGGCTCCCTATCAAATGAACAAGGTAAGCCCATGGATTACGCAACCGTAAGCTTGCTTAGAGCCACCGACTCTACCGTTGTTAAAGGTGCTTTAAGCAATGACAATGGTGTTTATACCTTTGATCGTATCAATGCGGGTAAATACATTGTTAAAGCTACCGCCGTAGGATATGAAAAGGCCGCAACCAAACCTTTTGTCGTATCAGAAAACACAGCAACCGTAGCTGCTCCTGCTTTAAGTATGAAAGCCGGCAACACTACTTTAAACACAGTAACCATTACAGCAGCCAAACCGCTGATAGAGCGCAAAATTGACCGCACTGTAATGAATGTTGAAAACAGCGTACTTGCGGCCGGTAACACCGCGATGGAAATACTGGCCAAAGCGCCTGGTGTTACAGTTGACAAGGATGACAATATAAGCCTGAAAGGCAAACAGGGGGTCACTGTAATGATCAACGATAAGTTAACTTACCTTACCGCTGCGCAATTGGCTACTTTGTTACGCTCTACCGATGGCAATACCATTAAATCAATCGAGATCATTACAAACCCTTCGGCTAAATACGATGCCGCCGGTAATTCTGGTATCATCAACATTAAATTAAAAAAGAACAGCCAGTCGGGCACAAACGGAAGCGTTACTGTTGGCGTTGCTAAGGGCAAATTCTGGAGGGACAATTCCAGCTTGAATTTAAATCATAAGTCAGGTAAGCTGAATGTATTTGCCACCTTAAGCCGTGGCGATAATAAACGCGACCGTGATATTAATATTGATCGTATCACCCGCGATAGTTTAGGCAAGCCAAGCTATTTTAACCAGCTTACCAAAATGCAGCCAACCAACCATTACAATAACTACCGTGTTGGCGCCGATTATGATATGACAAGCAGGAACACTATTGGCTTTGTAGTAAGCGGGTACTCAAACAGCTGGCTGGATAGCAATAATGGAAAAACCAATATCAGCGCTGCGCCAAATCAGGTCGATTCATCTTTGACCACCGTATCAACCATTAACCAAACCTATAAGAATTTTGCCGCCAACCTGAACGATAAGTTTAAGATAGATACCAGCGGCCAGGAATTGAGCATTGATCTGGACTATTCTAAATTCAAAAACAACTCCATCGCTCAATATGACACCCATTACTTTTTGCCCGATGGCAGTCCGCAGCATGCGCCTCAATTGCTGCGCAACCAAACACCATCAAACATCACCATATATACAGGCAAGGTTGATTATACCAAGCCACTATCAAAAACTGTAAAATTTGAAACCGGTGCAAAATTCAGCAGCGTTAAAACAGACAATGACCTGCAGGCTCAAATATTTGACGGTAACACCTATATTAATGATACTACCCGTACCAACCGTTTTATTTATACCGAAAAAATAACCGCCGGCTATTTAAATTTAAATAAGCAATTCAAAAAAACATCGGTACAATTAGGGGTGAGGGCCGAGTACACACAATCAAATGGTAATTTGATGGGCAGTACCTCTGTAGACCGCAGTTACCTTAACTTTTTCCCAAGCGTATTTATTAACCATACGCTTAATGATAAAAACGAGATCAGCTTTTCATATAGCCGCCGTATTGATCGTCCGGGATATGACGACCTGAACCCCTTTATATATTATCTTGACCCTTATACCTTTTCAAAGGGAAATGCTTTTCTTAAGCCACAATACACCAACAATTTTGAATTTAATTTCACACACAACAAAAGCCTTAACATAAGCCTTGGTTATAGCCGCACTACCGATGTGATCACCGAAATAATATTAACCGAAGGCCAAAAATCTTTCCAAACCAGTCTGAACCTGCAAACCCAGAACTCGTATAGCCTTAACATTGATGCGCCCTTTACCATTACCAAATGGTGGACAGGCAATATCAACATCAATAGCTTTTACCTGGGCTTTAAATCAGATTCTGTCGGAACAGGAAGGTTAAGCGACGGGCAAGTGACCGTTCAGGCCAAAACAACACAAACATTTACATTTGGCAGCTATCGCTTTGAAATCATGGGCGACTACCAATCGCCGCTTACTTACGGTATATATAAAATAAAACCCCGTTACGGTGTTGACGCCGGATTAAGCCATTCATTCGCCAATAAAAAGGTAAACATAAAACTGGCGGTTGATGATGTATTTAACATCCGTCGTAATAATGTAAGCAGCCACACCCTGGGTAACGATTTCGATATCAGACAAAGAAGCGATTCAAGGGTTGGCCGTTTAACCTTTACCTACAATTTTGGTAACAGCAAAATAAAATCACGCGAACACCGCAGTGGTGCCGATGATGAAAAAGGAAGGGTAAAGGGCGGTAATTAGGCCAAGCCCCCCTGCCCCCTAAAGGGGGAGCTTTTTATTTGCAAAACGGCCTGCATTAGTTTGTAATGCAGGCCGTTTTGTATTTTTTTCGATATTGCCAATCAAGAGCTCCCCCTTTAGGGGGCAAGGGGGCTTGGCAGGGGGACCTACTGTACCATAAACACCGCGTTGCTAAACAGCAGCTTTCCGTTTTCCCAGAAACTCCGGAACAGCGGATCATCTACCATATATACTACCGAACCACGACCCAATGACTGCACGCCGAGCAACAACCCATTATTGATCTTCAACTTTGACTGTGCACCTGCAAAACCCGACACATAACTGTTCTTTTTAATGGTGCCTACATTCCAGCCATCATCATTACTCAGCAGGTTATATATATCATCATTAAGCTTAAGCGAATAGTAATAATTGGGTAAGCCAAAACCCAGCGGATGGGTATTATCAAGGTTCAGTTTAAATATTGCACCAGGAATCATGGAGCGAATGGCATCGCGGTCACGCTCTCCATAGAGTTTTACCGTTTCTTTTTCCTTCTCTTCGACTTTATCATCCTTTTTCTCTTCTTTATTTTTAAGGGCGAAGCCTTTTTTATCGGCAAGTTGCGCAACCGTATTTTCTATGGCAATAAGTTTGCCGCCATCACGTATCCAGTTTTGCAGCTTATCAGAAGGAAAATCATCATAGGTACCATCGGGAAAAATGGCCACATCAAAATCAGCAAGCCGGGTGCGGCCCAGGTCCTGATATTTTACCAGCGAAACAGGATAACCTATTTGCTGCTCAAACAAATGCCAAACCTCGCCCATGGCTTCTGCATTAACTCCTTCGCCAGCTATCAGCATTACACGTGGGCGTTTTATATATCTTATGGCATCTGATCCCAAATCCGCGCCTTTATCAACAAACCCCGATGATAAAGAAGTAAGTCCTTCATTAAGTTCGGCGGCAGTGCGGGTAACTACCTGGTCAAAATCGGCGCCGTCGTTGCCGGCCCTCGTAATAAGCAGCGAGCCGGGCATAAACTTTTTACCTCCGGCCTCAAAAGCTTTTTCAGAATAACGTACTTTAATGCCTTTTTTAAGCAATGCCGACAAAAGCTTCACATCATTAACCGATTGCCAGGTGGCTACATAAGCATACGCGCGGCTGTTAATCAATTGTTGTGGTTTAGCAATACTCTGCCTTGAGCTGGCTGGTTTTAATGATTCTTTTACCCCGTAAGCCTTTAAGCCATATGCGTATGGCAAGGCCCAGGCTGTAATATCATACGTGTTTGAATCGGCTATAAAGGTTTTAGGTTCCAGCAATACATGCAGCAAAACCGCCTTGGGCTGATGGGCATTTATAACCATATCGTCTGCTCCAACTTTATATTGTTCTGTTTTACCTGTAAAGTAATCAAATCCAATAATGGTTTTATCATTTAAACCAAAGCCATACTGTATACCATTCCTGGTCAGCATGCCAGCCAGCGCATTGATGTTATTGTGATTATCGTTTTTAATAATGTAGGTTTTGTATATACCGGGTGGGTTAATGCGGCTATTGTCATAAAACTTTTTAAACTCATCAAGCAGCTTTTGGGCATTTGCCGATGCTATTTCAACAGTGCCTAAAGCCGTGGTATGATGATGGGCTATACGCTGGGCAAGCGTAAGTGTATCGCCGCTACGGGTAAGTACAGCCAGCCCTGCACTGATGCCTCCCTGCTCATAAGTCATGCCGATGGATCCGTTATACAAAGGATAAGTGTCACCGTATGACGGATAAAGCAGGTCAAACTCCTGCTTGGTAAAGTACATCCAGCCATTCTGGTCAAAGTATTTAGCATTGTTTTTACCAATGATAACCTGAAAATCGCGTTGCCATTGGGTTATATCTTTGTGATAAGGCTCGGCTGCCGGGGCAAAATAATAAGGGGCATTGTATCCCTGCTCGTGGTAATCAACATGAACCTCGGGCAGCCATTGGTTAAACAAGGCAACACGTGCCTGTGTTTCCTTTTGTGTTTGCCAGGCCCAGTCGCGGTTCAAATCAAAGTAAAAATGATTGGTACGGCCACCCGGCCACGGCTCTACGTGCTCTCGTGATATAGGGTTAGCATCAGGCACCTCGCCATGTACCGAATTATAGAAATTAATATAACGGTCGCGCCCGTCGGGGTTTAAGCAAGGATCGATGACAACCACTGTGTTTTTTAGCCATGCTTTTGTAGTGGTGTTCGAGGGGTCAACCATATCGAACAAAGTCCACATAGCCGCCTCACTCGAAGCCGGCTCATTACCATGAACATTATAACTCAGCCAGGTAATCACCGGCATATTGGCAATTACGCTACCCTTTTCCATACCGGCAAGGCGTAAATTATTATGTCTTATTTCTTCCAACCGGCCAATGTTCGCATCTGATGCAATGAATACGGCCAGTAGCGGCCTTCCCTCATTGGTAGTGCCAAACTGTTGCAGTTTTACGTTTTTCGATACCTGGGCAACATATTTAAAATAGTCAACAATACGGTAGTGGGGTGTAAACTGATCTCCGAGCTTATATCCTAAAAACTCATCAGGCGATTGTATTTTTTGAGCGATGGCTGACGATAAGGAAATAAAGGTTATTAAAACAAACAGTAGTCTTTTTATCATAGTACTAAAGATACGAGTATAGAGATATACTAATATGCGGAATTTAATACAGATGTACCAAATGATCATATTATATAAGCTCCTTAAAATCACATGTTAATTTTGAAAATCACGTATCCGAAATGTGCACATCAAATAATATCTGCACATTTGCATATCTGAAATCCGCACATCTAAAATGACTCCATTACAAGCCCTGCAAAAATATTTTGGTTACAACACGTTCAGACACCAGCAGGAAGCTATTATTCAGCATATTTTAAATAAGCAGGACGTAATGGCCCTGATGCCCACAGGCGGCGGTAAATCATTATGTTACCAGTTGCCTGCCGTATTGCTCAACGGACTTACCATTGTAATATCACCACTGATTGCGTTAATGAAAGACCAGGTTGACAGTCTGAATGTGAGCGGCATACCTGCAGCTTTTCTTAATTCGGCCCAAACACCAGATGAACAGCGTCTGCTGGTTGAAAAACTCCGGAATAACCAGGTTAAACTGTTATACCTTGCGCCCGAACGTTTGTTTGGCAATGAGAATAAACTGGTACCATTTTTAAAAACACTCAATGTGGTGCAGATAGCCATTGACGAGGCACATTGTATCTCCCAATGGGGGCACGATTTCAGGCCCGAATACCTGATGCTGGCCCAGCTAAAAAATGAGTTCCCGAATGTACCTGTTATCGCGCTTACCGCCACCGCCGATAAGCTCACCCAAAAAGATATACTCGAAAAATTAAACCTGCACAAGCCTGCCGTGTTTGTGTCGTCGTTTAACCGTGCAAATATTACTTACACAGTTGTTCCCAAAAAAAACAGCTTTAAACAACTCATTGCCTTTTTAAATGAACGCAGGGAAGAATCGGGCATTATATATTGCCTTTCCCGCAAATCAACAGAAGACCTGGCCCTTGATCTTAAAAATGCAGGTTTCGCGGCCGAAGCATATCACGCTGGCTTAAACAACGAAACAAAAGCCAAAAATCAGGAAGCTTTTTTGCGCGATGATGTAAAGATCATTGTGGCTACCATTGCCTTTGGTATGGGTATCAACAAATCAAACGTGCGCTATGTGGTACATATAGACCTGCCCAAAAACATTGAGGGCTATTACCAGGAAACGGGCAGAGCCGGCAGGGATGGTTTGGCGTCGGAAGCCCTGCTCCTCTACTCTCCCGGCGACGCCGGTAAGCTGCAGCACTTTGCCCGTATTGAAGGAAACGAGGAGCAAAGTCGGATCATGCTCAACAAACTGAACGATATGGTGCGGTATTGTCAGCTGCAAACCTGCCGCAGGCAATATCTCATGAATTATTTTGATGAGGCTTTTCCGCCAAACTGCGGCTCCTGCGATGTTTGCCTAACCGAGTTTAAACGTTTTGATGGGACACTCATTGCCCAAAAGGCATTATCGGCTGTATCCCGGTTAAACGAACGGTTTGGGGTTAATTATGTAATTGATTTTTTACGGGGATCAAAAAACGAAAAGATCCGCGAAGAACATAAACAGCTTAAAACTTATGGCATAGGCGCCGATATCAGCAAAGCCGACTGGCAGCGTTACATCCGCGAACTGATCACAATGGAATACCTTCAGGTGACCGGTGATGGGTACCCGGTTTTAAAATTGACAGATCAAAGCGCTTTAGTGCTCAAAGGCATACAAAAGGTAGAATTTATTGAAACCCAGGTAACCGAAGAACACCACACCGAGGCTGTGCCACTACATGAGGCCGAATTATTAAGTCGCCTTAAAAATGCTCGTCGGGACATTGCCGAGGGGGAAAATGTGCCTGCTTATATTATTGTATCAGATGCCACGTTGCTTGAAATGGCCACCTACCTGCCACAGAGTTTGGATGAACTGAGACTTATCTCCGGTTTTGGCGATGTTAAGCTGGCCCGTTATGGCCGCGAACTGCTGCAACCGGTTAAGGATTATTGCAAGGAAAAGAGCCTGGAATCAAAAATTGCTTATAAATCAGCAAAAAGGGAACGTAAACCCAAAACTGAGCGAACCAGATCACCGCGTAGTGGCACCGATACCCGTTCAGAAACTTTTAATTTATACCGTCAGGGTAAAAATGTTATGGAAATAGCTGCCGAACGGGGACTGTCACAGGTAACCATTGAAGGGCATTTGAGCCATTTTGTACAAACCGGAGATCTGGATGTAAACGAACTGGTGTCCGAAGCTAAATTACATGTAATTTTGGAGGCCTTAGAAAGTTACGGAGCGGAACGCCTTGCGCCGCTAAAAGAAGTTTTAGGCGATGCCTATACCTACGGCGAAATTAAAGCCGTAATAAGCTGGATGAACAAAAACCAATAGCGGTATCAAGTAGTTAGTATCAGGTATTAAGACAGAAAATGTATAATTTTAGATCGGTATTCGTTTAGTGGGCGTTCCATCTTTTTATATTTTTACAAAAACTAACGTCATATTATCAAAAATCTTGATACTTGATAATAATTACTTGATACTATTCGCATGATCACTACCAAACAACTTTATAACCTTTATCTGCAATATCCTGTTATCAGTACCGACACCCGCAAAATTGCACCGAGAAGCCTGTTTTTTGCACTTAAAGGCGATAAATTTGACGCCAATACTTTTGCAAAACAAGCTATAGAAGCCGGTGCTGCATATGCTGTGATTGATAATGGAGCGTATCAATTAGGCGATCGGTATCTATTGGTTGAGGACGTGCTGACTACCCTTCAGGATCTGGCACGGCACCATCGCAGGCAGTTAACTATCCCGGTTATCGGACTTACCGGTACCAATGGCAAAACCACTACTAAAGAGCTCATAAACGCAGTGCTCTCACAGCATTTTAAAACACAGGCAACGCAGGGAAACCTGAACAACCATATTGGCGTACCGCTTACTATATTAACCATTGATACTACGCATGAAGCCGCTGTAATTGAAATGGGCGCTAATCACCAAAAAGAAATTGAACTGCTTTGCAGTATCTCACAACCATCGCACGGACTAATTACCAACGTAGGTAAAGCGCACCTGGAAGGCTTTGGCGGTATCGAAGGCGTAAAAAAGGGTAAAGGTGAACTGTATGATTATTTAGCTTCGCATTCTGCCGAAAATAAGATTGCCTTTGTAAATAGCGATGATGCCGTATTAATGGAAATGGCCAATGCAAGGGATTTGCAAACAGTGATCTATTACGGCAATAATAAAACCAACAGCCTTATTAGCGGTATAATTGTTGAAAATGCGCCACTACTTACAGTACAATGGACCAACAATAAAACCGAAGAAAACTATACTGTAAAAACACAACTTACCGGCGCTTATAACCTGAGCAATATATTGGTCGCTATCTGCATAGGCACTTACCTTAATTTAACCGCCGCTGAAATCAATGCCGGTATTGAGAACTACCAGCCCAAAAACAACCGTTCGCAAATTGTTCAAACAGCAACCAATACGCTCATTTGCGATTATTACAATGCCAATCCCAGCAGCATGTTTGTAGCCATCGAAAACATTGGTAAAATAGACGCCAAACGCAGGGTGCTTATTTTGGGTGACATGTTTGAAATGGGCCAGGAATCAGCTGCCGAGCATGCCGCAGTTATCCGTAAAGCCATGGATACTCCTGTAGATGAACGGATATTTATAGGAAAAGACTTC
Organism: Mucilaginibacter sabulilitoris; assembly: GCF_034262375.1. Taxonomy (NCBI): domain Bacteria; kingdom Pseudomonadati; phylum Bacteroidota; class Sphingobacteriia; order Sphingobacteriales; family Sphingobacteriaceae; genus Mucilaginibacter; species Mucilaginibacter sabulilitoris. The sequence goes on along the minus strand of NZ_CP139558.1, from coordinate 644,338 downwards.
ACTGCAGCGGCTGAAAAGACCGGGGACGAAAAAACTAACCGTTTTTATCTGACAGCGGAAGACGCTATTGCCGACTTAAAGGCAAATCCTATAAAAAACTCCACCATTCTGATCAAAGGTTCGCGCGGAATGGCTTTGGAACGGCTGGTAGAGTTATTTTAAATAACAACGATGTAAAATCAGCTGGTAATTAGCAGTTGGTTCCACCATCAATAGTAATGATGGAGCCTGTGGTATAGCTCGCTGCCGGATTGGCGAGGAAGGCTACCATATTTGCAATTTGCTCAGGATGACCATATTTTGGTATGGCCATCAGGCCCCTGGCATAGTCTGCGTGTCCACCATTTTCGGGGTTCATATCTGTATTAACAGGTCCGGGTTGTACCAGGTTTACAGTGATTCCCTTCGGGCCCAGATCTCTCGCCAAACCTTTGGTGAGCCCAATTAATGCCGATTTGCTCATGGCATATAAAGTTCCCTGGGCAAAGGCCACTCTGTCGGCCATATTGCTGCCAATGGTTATGATCCTGCCGTTGTTAGCCATGTTTTGTGCGGCAAACAAAACGCCTTCAACCACTGCGCTCACATTAACATTCATCAGCAACCGGTAATCATCCATGGTATGCTCTTCAATAGGCTTACCCAAATAAACTCCCGCGTTGTTAACCAGAATATCCAGCCTGCCAAATTTTTCAAGTGTTTGTGCCAGGGCCGATGTTATTTCGCCTTCAATAGCATTATTTGCCTTAATTGCGTTAATGCTCAAATTTTCTCCGTTCAGCTCCTCAACTAAGGCACCTGCCTTTTCTTTACCGTTTACATAAGTAAAGGTTACTTCTGCCCCTTCGCGGGCCAGTTGTTTCACTATTGCGGCGCCCATGCCCCGGCTTCCTCCGGTAACAAAGGCTATTTTATTTTTTAATGGTTGCATATCAGTTGTTTTAATACTATTGCAAAGTTAAGGCTGAGCTCCTACATTTGCATATACTAATAAATTTGTATAGTACTAACATAAATGTAAGTATGAGAAAAGAAAGCTCAACAAATCTGGAAAATGAACTGCTGATCAAAGCCAGCTGCGGCACATTTTACACCCTCAGCGTTATAGGAAGTCGCTGGAAACCATTGATATTGTGGCGATTATTATTAAAGGGTTGTTTGCGTTATAGCCAGCTCAAAAACTCTATGCCGAATGTTTCTGAACGGATATTAATACTTCAACTGCGTGAGTTGGAGCAGGATAAGCTCATTAGCAGAAAAGTTTACCCTGAAGTTCCGCCTAAGGTTGAATACAGTTTAACAGCGTTGGGACTAAGCCTGGAGCCTATATTAAGATCTTTGTCTGAATGGGGCGATGCCAATAGACCGAACAGAACAACAGAATCCGCTGATCAAATTGGTGAACCGAATGAAAAGGAATTAAGTTTGTAGGGCCAGATCGGCCACTTCTTCCCCAACCAAACTGCCCATAGCCACCCCCATGCCATTGCAACGTACAGCGCAAAATATATCGGGCCTAACCTGTTTTATTATAGGTGTAATTTCTTCACCAAAACCCATGATGCCGCTCCACCAGTAATCAATTTCGGTTTGCTGACGGGGCAAGATCACTTCCTTCAGGTAGGTAATCAGCTTTTCTTTCACCGTATCGGTATGCCCAAACTCCCAGGTTTCTTCGGTTTTGTAATCTAAATTACGACCTCCGCCAAACAGTATGCGGCCATCAATATTCCTGAAATAGTAATAACCCTCATTAAAATGATAGGTGCCCTTTAGCTTTAACCCCGGAACAGGCTTGGTAACCAGCACCTGTCCCCTTCCCGGAATCACCTTCAGCTCGGGGTATAGCTGATTTGCAAAGGCATTGGTAGCTAATATCACTTTACCAGCTTTAAAATTCCCCTGTGATGTGATGAGGTTGATATGATTATCTTCCCGTGTTATTTCTGTTATGTCGCAACCGTTTAACACCAGCACATCTAAATTATACACTTTATTTAATAGAGTGCGCATCATTCTACCGGTATTTAGCTGACCTTCATAAGGGTTGTATATAATATGATTCACTTTATTGAAGCCAAAATCTGCTATTTTAGCATTAGCCACTGCATAAATGTCAGGTTTACCAATGGCCTGCTTTAACAATTTATTAAGATGAGCTATCTGGTCAATACAATTTCTGGCATTCTCTGTTTCATGTTCCATAAACAGCTCATGACCACCATATTGATGATAATCTATATTCCCGTCGCCCAGGTTTTCGCGCAGGCGCCGCAGTCCGCGCCATTTGTAAGCAACCAGGCGCATAGCTTCTTCTTCAGACGATTGATTTATTGTGTTAATTTGCTCAGATACAGTACCAAAACAGGCAAAACCCGCGTTCTTAGTACTGGCGCCTGATGGTAAAAAGCCGCGCTCCAAAACTGTAACTTTTAAGTTGGGCTGTTGTTTTTTTAAATGCAGGGCGGCGCTCAGGCCTACCAGGCCACTGCCGATAATAACCACATCGGCATGGTCTATAAAAGCGGTGCGCTCCCAGTATGAAAATGAAGGTTCCATTTAAAATCAAAAGTAAAAAGTTAACGGTCAAAACTGTTTATTTTAACATATATTTTGGCTTTTTAAAGTAATTCGGAATACTTTTTGAACAGTTTTTTTCACAATACACAACATTTTAACATTTCACTTACTACAATGAATCACTTATTATTAATTACGGGATACATCGGTTACAATTCGGCTTGGTTCCTGATGATTGCGGTCGCCCTGGTGAGTTTTATAGTGCAGTGGCGATTCAGAAGTAAATTTAAACAATACTCAGAGGTTGCATTATTGTCTGGCCTTTCGGGTCAGGAAGTAGCAGTAAAAATGCTGCGCGCCCATGGCATATTTGATGTTCAGGTAGTATCTATCGAAGGTCAGCTTACCGACCATTACAACCCCGAAACCAAAACAGTTAATTTAAGCCCCGATGTTTATCATAGCCGCAGTATAGCCGCGGCCGCTGTTGCCGCGCACGAGTGCGGACACGCCGTTCAACATGCGCAGGCTTATGGCTGGCTAACATTCCGGTCGACTATGGTGCCTATTATCAATGTAGCTTCGACCCTAACCCAGTGGACTTTATTTATTGGTATTATGCTGTTGTTCTTCGCTAATAACCCTTATGTACTGGCTATTGGCGTAGCAGCGCTTGCACTGGTAACTTTCTTTAGCTTTATCACATTGCCGGTTGAATTTGATGCCAGCCGCAGGGCATTGGCCTGGCTCAATAACAATTACAGCATTATGCAAACCACCGAAGAACACGAACAAGCTAAAGACGCCCTGTGGTGGGCCGCCATGACCTATGTTGTTGCCGCCTTAAGCGCGCTGGCAACGCTGGTTTATTACGCCTCGTTCCTGTTTAATAGACGAAATTAGCCCCCCAGCCCCCTAAAGGGGGAGTCTTTTACACGCTGATAAAAGCCCGGATAGTCATTATCCGGGCTTTTATTTTTGATTACAACCTCGCTGTATAAACCTGCATATCAGGCTATTATTTTCATGAAGCTTTCATGAAGCGCAATTGCAGATACCCCAAATCTTAATGTAATATTCATGTTACGGGCATAGGTTTGGTGTAAAAATTTATCTGATATGAAAAAAACAGCGAAAATGCTGATGGTGCTTTTGATAGCATCCCTGGCAGTATCTACAACCTATGCGCAGGTGAGTATAGGTATATCAATAAGAACCGCCCCTCCGGTTTTACCTACTTATACGCAACCCCCATGCCCGGTTGACGGCTACTTATGGACTCCCGGTTACTGGGCATATAACCAGGATGGCGGCTATTACTGGGTACCCGGTGTTTGGGTAGCACCACCCAGACCAGGCTATTTATGGACTCCCGGTTACTGGGGTTACGACGGCGCCTTGTATGTTTATCATGAGGGCTATTGGGGCAGGCATATCGGCTTTTATGGTGGTGTAAATTATGGTTACGGCTACGGAGGCTCTGGTTATGTTGGCGGCAGATGGTCGGGCAACTCTTTCCATTATAATACAGCGGTGGTAAATGTTAACAAAACCGTTGTGCACAACACCTACATCAATAAAACGGTTGTTAACAATGTAACTGTAAATAATCATACCAGCTTTAACGGCCCGGGTGGTGTAAGCGCCCAGCCACGGCCCGAAGAACGCGCCGCCGAAAAGGAGCAGCATGTTCAGCCAACTGGTGAGCAAGTTAGCCATCGTCAGGTTGCGGGGAAAGACCGCAGCCAGTTTGCCAGCGTTAATAACGGAAAACCCGCAACAGCCGCGATGAACAAGGTTAACGGCAAACATTTTACCTCCGAAGGACACCCTGCAAGGGTTTCTGCGACTGACAAATCGGGCGACAATGCCCGCGGGAACCATTCAGATAACAACGCCGAAGCCGGAAGCAAACACAATAAGTCTGATAACAGCAGTCAACCCGCTATTGCAAATAATGCAGGTGAAAAACCGCATCATCATGCTAATCCGGGTGGTACTCCTGCCAATAAACCTACAGAAGAAAACAGGCCACAACCTGCACAGAACCATCATCATACTCCTAACTCGCAGGCTGCTCATGAGCACCATACGTCACAGCCAAAGCCACATCAGGAAACAAGGCCTCATGAGGAACACGAAAAGCACCGGTAAATAACTTTTCCCCAAATCGAATACCATATATACACGAAAGCCCGAATGAATTATCATCCGGGCTTTTTATATTTTCACCAATTCCCCATTCAGGGGTTGTGGGCTTAATTCATTCTGTATGGGGCGATCAGGTAAAATTCGGGGATCTGTACATTGAAAGAGGCATTGTCTAACAGACGGGTCATCTGGTACTCGCCTTTCATGCTGCCCATATCTGTTTTCAGGTTACAGCCAGATACATATTCATGTGCATGACCGGGTTCAATAACCGGCTGCTGACCCACTACACCTTCCCCTTCCACTTCGCGCTTGGCACCATTTGAATCAAAAATATACCAATGCCTGCTAATGAGCTGTATGGCATAATTACTCATATTTTCGATATTCACCTTATAGGCAAACATGAAGTGATCATTAGCCGGATTTGAATATTCCGGCTGATAAATGGTTTCTATGGAAACCTTAACGCCCTCAGTTATAGTGGTAACCATGTGAATTGTGTCTGTTAAATTTCAAATATAAAGCATCTGAACAAATATTACGCCATTTCAATAGCATATTTTTCGTCAATTTCTGCTAAAATTTCGTATACTTCCTGTAGAGTACCGGCGGTTACCAGCCTCATACGGTATTCTTTAAAGTGATCAACGCCTTTAAAGTAGTTGGAGTAATGCCTGCGCATTTCAAATATCCCGGTTTTTGGCCCTTTCCACTCTACCGATTTTTGCAAATGGGTTGAGCATGCGGCTATACGCTCGGTAATGGTTGGTTTGTCGAGATATTCACCAGTGTTAAAGAAATGCTTTATCTCACGGAATATCCACGGATAGCCAATAGCCGCACGGCCTATCATCATACCATCAACACCAAATTCCATGCGCCAGTTAGCTGCCTTTTCGGGCGAATCAATATCTCCGTTGCCAAAAATAGGTATCTGGATGCGGGGGTTCTTTTTAATATCACGTATCAGCGACCAGTCGGCTACGCCTTTATACATTTGCGCGCGGGTGCGGCCATGTATGGTGAGGGCTTTTATCCCTACATCCTGCAGGCGTTCGGCAACTTCGTAAACATTTTTGGTATTATCGTCCCAGCCCAGGCGTGTTTTTACGGTTACAGGCAAATGGGTAGCGTTCACAACGGCTTTGGTCATGGCCACCATCTTGTCAATATCCTGTAATAAACTGGCGCCGGCACCGCGGCACGCCACCTGCTTTACAGGGCAGCCATAATTAATATCCATCAGATCGGGCCCAGCCAATGAGGCAATCTCGGTGGCTTCGCGCATGTGGTCAATATCGCTGCCAAATATCTGGATACCTATAGGGCGCTCATATTCAAATATGTCCAGTTTCTGACGGCTTTTGGCGGCATCACGTATCAATCCTTCGGATGAAATGAACTCTGTATACATCATATCCGCGCCGTTTTGTTTGCACACGTAACGGAAGGGCGGATCGCTCACATCTTCCATCGGCGCCAGCAACAGCGGGAACTCACCTAAATCAATATTTCCTATTTGTACAGACATCCTTATCTTTAGCGTGCAAAAATACGAATTTTACATCAAATGATACAAGAACCCATTGAGCAGTACAAGGCACAGCCAACGCAAACTCATCCATCAATACAAATCATCATTTTAGTAGCCGGTACAATTTTCGCGCTCATTGTGTTTGGCTTGCTGGCTGCAGGTATAATATGGGCAATATATGGCACTCAAACCGTTACGGATGTAATGAGCTTTAACACCGCCAATAAAAACACCCTATCCGGACTTTGGATATTACAAATTGTAAGCACCACTCTTCCGTTATTTGTAGTACCAGTATTGTTTGCCCGGTTTATTGTACATGATACCCCCAAATACTTAAAAACAAACTTTCAGTTCCCGTCAATTTTGTTACTGCTGGTATTTGCCATTATGCTGTTTTCGTCGCCGGTGATGGAGGTACTGACCAATATTAATCAGAAACTAACCTTGCCCGATTCGTTAAAAGCAGTGGAAGATGCCATGCGCGCCATGGAACAGCAAGCGCAGAAAGCCACTACCGTGATGCTTACCATGAACTCAGTAGGATCCATGCTTTGGGCCGTTTTTGTGGTTGGCCTGTTAACGGCTATCGCCGAAGAATTTTTATTCAGGGGATGTTTACAAACCATATTTATTAAATGGACAAAAAACACCCATGCTGCCATCTGGATCACGGCTATTTTGTTCAGCACTTTCCACATGGAGTTTTTCTCATTTTTACCGCGTGTAGCATTGGGTGTGTTCTTTGGGTATTTTGTGGCCTGGAGTGGCAGTGTTTGGACAGGCGTTTGGGCACATTTTTTAAACAATGGTTCGGCCGTGGTTATCACCTACCTGTACCAGCATAAAAGCATCAGCCTGAACCCTGATGACCAGCATGTATTTAATTATAGCAGCTATGCTTTTAGCCTGATAATTATTTTAATTTTGCTTTATATATACAGGAATATTGCGCTCAGGAAGCCCATGTTTAATTATTAATGGAAAAAGGCTGGATCAAAATTTTCACATCATCCAATTTTTATCAATCAGAAATTGTTAAGCAGGTGCTTACCCGGCACCACATTGATACCGTATTGTTAAACAAGCAAGATTCATCGCACAAGGCCTTTGGCGATATTGAAGTTTATATTCACCAGGAGGATTTTAGCAAGGCCATTGAGATCATGATCCTCAATCAAATTAATTTATGAAAGTACGCGCCATTACCGGCTTCTTTTTTGTTATAGTAATGCTGGGTTCTGTTTTACTGGGCCCTTATGTATTTAGTGTATTTTATCTCATTTTAACTTCGTTTTGCCTGTTTGAGTTTTACAAGTTGGTGCGCGAGGGCGGTTTTAAACCCAGCCGCGAAAGCGGGCTGATCAACGGCTTTTTGATATTTCTTTTTTTTGCAGCGCAGTGTTATTTCCCGGCCTGGAAATTCATTTTCTTTTTACCGGTATGCTTAAGCGCGGTTTATATACAGGAGCTCTATAAAAAAACACCGGCGCCATTCAGCAATTTGGGTTTTACATTTTTGGGGATACTTTTGGCGGTAGTGCCATTTTTGTTTTTCCATGCAATGGCCTTTATGAACGGCAGCGAAAATTTTAACTCTCATATTCCGCTGGGCTTTTTGGTGATGCTTTGGAGTAACGATACAGGCGCTTACCTTGCCGGTCGCGCATTTGGCCGCACTAAGCTATTTGAACGCCACTCACCTAAAAAAACATGGGAGGGCTTTTTTGGCGGCGTTATCATCAGTGCCGTGGCCGGGTTAATATTCAGTCATTATTATACCGAACTTACCTGGCAGCAATGGGTTACCGTAGCTGTTTTAATATCATGTTTCGGCACCCTGGGTGATCTGGTGGAATCGATGTTTAAACGCAGCATTAACGTGAAGGACAGCGGTGGCATACTGCCGGGCCATGGAGGCCTGCTCGATAGGTTCGACGGACTTTTATTAGCCGCTCCTATTGTTTATGCTTACCTGTACTTCATTTCAAATTAGTAGTTTTGTAATAATTAGTATCAAGTAGTTAGTATCAGGTATAAAGACGGCTTTACCAAACAACAAAAAGAAATCCTGATACCTGATACTAAATACCTTATACCAAAATAGTAATAAACCAATCATCTATAATATGACTTTTCATAAAGAAGGATACACCTCACTGGCATTAACAGTACTGTTCATTTTCGTAATAAACGCGTTAGTACAGTTTTATATGCCCGAAGCGCATACTTTAAAATGGATCATCTACATTTTGTCGGCACTGTTCTTTTTAGTGATCGTGCAGTTTTTTCGCAGTCCTTTCTTTGACATCAGCGCAGATGAAACAACCGTGCTTTGCCCGGCAGATGGTAAAGTGGTAGTGATTGAGGAAACCGAAGAAACCGAGTTTTTGAAAGACAAACGCATCCAGTTGTCGGTTTTCATGTCGCCGGTAAACGTGCATGTGAACCGCAACCCAGTATCGGGCGTGGTGAGCTACTTTAAGTACCATAAGGGCAAATACCTGGTAGCCTGGCACCCCAAATCATCAACCGAGAACGAGCGTACCACCATTTGTGTGCAAAACAGCGAAGGGGTATCGGTACTGTTCAGGCAAATTGCGGGTGCACTGGCGCGCCGTATTGTGTGGTATGTAAAAGAGGGTGATATAGTGGAGCAGGGCCAGCAGTTTGGTTTTATCAAATTTGGCTCAAGGGTCGATGTATTTTTACCGTTAGGTTCAAAAGTGTTGGTAAACATAGGCGACGTGGTGAAAGGCGGCCGTACGATTCTTGCCGAATTACCCAGCGCGCTAACCAGTGTTACCGAAGCAGAGCCTGCTGCTAAATCAGTACCTATAGAAACACTCAGCGCCGCTACTGAAGCTCCGGTTGCCGATGCCGAGCCAACCGTAATAGAAAACGCCGAGAACCAGGAAGACCTCCCCCTGGTGATTGACCATCCGGAGGCAGAAGCTGCGGATGAAGCGCCCGAAAAACCAGCAAAGAAAGCTTCGCCCGCTAAAAAACCGGCTGCTGCTAAAGCTCCAAAGGATAAGGATAAAAAGGAAGAATAGTTTAAGCTACATAAAACGCAAAAAGCCGGTTTTTGAACCGGCTTTTTTGTGTTTATCTCCCTCCCATGTCATTGCGAGGTACGAAGCAATCTCATAGGGCATAAACCGAGATTGCCGCGCTATCGCTCGCAATGACATGGTTACTTTTGTTATCCTGAACGAAGGATCATCTCCCGCAAGCATATTGAAGAAGATTCTTCACTGCGTTGCATGACAATTGGTTTGTATATCAGTTTCAGGATAATAAGGCCCCCCGTATTGTTCGCGATTGCTTCGTACCAATGGCATGGGGAGATGAATCTTCTCCTTGGTCAGCAGATAAGCTTCGGGTAAAAGCAGGCAGAACCTGTTGGCTGGTGCGACTGCAGGGGCATAGCAAGTTTTTGCTGAAGTGGGGCGTGTGTGAACGAAGTGGGGCAAAATAATTGCAGCCGTGGTTCTGACTGATTGCAGGGCAAGGGCCTTGTGCGCAAAGAAGCATTTCTGCTGACTTGATCTTTGGTTACTTTGTATCATGACAAAGCAACAGCCTTCAGCGGCAATTGAGCGATCTGCGACAGGCACTATCCGCCCTGTACAGTATAGAGATTATTAATGTGTTTATTATTTTTTAGTATTAATGAGCTCACTTCGTTCGGTTGTCTGCGTTTTACGCATGACAAGTTAAAGCGTATTGCAGAATAGATGCTCACTGCGTCAGCAAGACAAGACAAAAATTAAATTTTTGCCATAAAAAAGGCCTTCCCGGAAAAAATCCAGAAAGGCCTTTTTAATATCAAATATACATCCGCTATAAACGGATGCGGGAAATTAAACTCTTTTTGATTTGATACGAGCTGCTTTACCAGTAAGGGCACGCAGGTAGTATAATTTAGAACGACGCACTTTACCGTGGCTGTTCACTTCAATTTTATCAATGTTTGGAGAGTTAATAGGGAAGATACGCTCAACACCTATTCCGTTTGAAACTTTACGAACAGTAAAAGTTTCAGAATTACCAGCACTGTTACGTTGAATAACAACACCTTGGTAAACCTGAACACGTTCTTTATTTCCTTCTCTGATTTTATAATGCACACTTACAGTATCGCCAGCCTTGAAGGAAGGAAACTGCTTTTTTTCTACTGATTGCTCTTCAACAAATTTTACTAAATCCATGATTTTTAGCTCTTAAAGCGATTTTTAGCCCGTAAAAATCGGATTGCAATTATAGGGAATTTTTTTAATAAATAAAAACGTATTTTAAAAATTTCCACATTTTATATTTTACTAACAAAACGCGGATAGAGATAAGCCCATTTTAACAAGCCGCGGGGCTATTTCTCACTATTACAGGAGTTTCAAAGCTAATAAAAAAAGTATCCACGCAATTTTAAAAAATTTGAAAAAAGTTCTTGACTCTTACCTTGCGTCATACCATAGCTTTGTAATTAAACAAATGGTTTATGCAAACTACATCCCATTATTCTGTTAAACAAATTGCCCGGCTGGCCGGGATTAGCGTGCGAACATTGCACCTGTACGATAAAATGGGTTTATTAAAACCCGCCACACGTACCCGTGCCGGTTACCGGCAATATGGCCCGGACGAATTATTAAGGCTACAGCAGATATTGTTTTACCGTGAGCTCGATTTTCCGCTGAAGGAGATTGCTGATATTTTAAACGATCCGCATTTTGATATTGCAAAAGCCCTTGCTGGTCACCAAACCGCCTTGCTGGCCCGGAGAGATCGGTTAAACACACTGTTAAAAACCATAAACAAAACCATGAATAATCTAAAAAACAAAACCATGAATAATCTGGAAGAACTATATGAGGGCCTGCCCAAGGAACAAGCCGTGGCCTGGCGCAAAGAAGCTGTGGACAAATGGGGCGAGGACACCGTACTGCGATCAGAAAATGCTTTGCTCGAAATGGACAAGCTTGACCTGAGCCAGCTAAAAGCCGACCAAAAGGATATTGCCGAAAAGCTTAAGACTTTGGCAAATAAAGCGCCCGAAAGCGATGAGGTACAGGAGCAAATTGCACGGCACTATGCCAATATCCGGAGCTTTTGGGGTGTATCTGACCCTACCGACCTTAAGGCCGAAACCTACAAAGGTCTTGCTGAATTATATATTGCCGATGAGCGTTATACTACCGTTGACGGAAAAACCGATCCGGAATTTGCATCATTTATGCACAAGGGGATGATATATTTTGCAGATAATAAGCTGAAATAAAAGAACCTTCGTCATTGCTTCGTACCTCGCAATGACGTTATTTGAAAACATTATTCCAGCAGATCCGGGCGGCGAGTTTTGGTGCGTTCAAGGGCCTGTTCAAAGCGCCATTTTTCAATTTCGGGGGTGTTTCCGCTCAGCAGTATATCGGGAACTTTATGGCCGTTCCAGTCGGCTGGCCGGGTATATACGGGTGCGTCGAGCATATCATCCTGGAACGAATCGCTCAAAGCCGATGTTTCATCGCTCAGCACACCGGGGATCAGCCTTACAACCGCATCTACCAGAACAGCCGCCGGTAATTCGCCTCCTGAGAGTACGTAATCTCCTATGGAGATTTCGCGGGTTACATAAATATCGCGGATGCGCTGGTCAATCCCCTTATAGTGTCCGCATAAAATGATGATATTACCCTTAATGGACAACTGGTTGGCAATGGCCTGATTTAAGCGCTCGCCATCGGGCGACATAAAAATGATTTCGTCGTATTCTCTTTCGGCCTTTAGCTTTTCAATACAGGCCGCAAAGGGAGGTATAGTCATGACCATGCCGCTGCCGCCGCCGTACGGATAATCATCTACACTTTTTTGCTTGTTGGTAGCGTAATCGCGCAGGTTATGTACATGAATTTCGGAGATGCCTTTTTTTTGCGCACGCTGTAAAATAGAATGTGCAAAGGGACTCACCAGCAGATCGGGCAAAACGGATATGATATCAAAACGCATGTGCAAATATGCGGATTATTGGTTGATGTGCGGATATGAAATCAGATGTGCAAATATTAAACGAGAAAAGTCATAGTGAACCTGTTTCGGCATCTCATTATGTAAGTTATCATTTGCACATCTGAAATCTGTACATCCGCATATCCAATCTACCCCCCGTGCTGATATATCCCCCACAAATTTCCGGCGGGGTCGGTGAAATGGGCGGTTATTTCGGGTTCACCTTTTATGATGGGTTTAACGATGCCGCCCCCATTGACTTTTATGAGTTCGATAGTTGCTTCGGCGTTATCAACCATAATGGATATGATAAAACCAGCCTCAGCCATGGGTTTACGACCGCTTACCCACATGCCGCTTACCTCTCCAACACCATCATCAAAAGAAGTATTCCCGGCATTATCAGCTCGGACGCGCCAGTTAAAAACGCTTTGAAAAAACACGGCGGATGCTGCAATATCACTTGCGGGCACTTCTATATAGCATATTTTGCCATTTCCATAGGTAGGTCTGTCTGCCATAGTAAGGAGTTAAAATGAATGTTTCTAACGTCTTGTATCTATCAACTAATCAAATAGCCTTTTCAATCATCCAGTGATGCCCGAAAGGGTCTTTTATTCTACCCTGCCGGTAGCCGTAATCATAGTCTTGTACCGGTGATAGCATTTCAGCGCCTGCGTTTATTGCCCGGTCTACAACTGCGTGCACATCGTCAACAAAAAGGCCGATGATTACCGTAGTGCTGTCATATTTATCCGGACGAACGGCCGAGAAATTACTCGTTTCTTCATGCAAATGAAACAGGGTTCCGTTTATAGACAATTCCACTACATGAATAGAGCCATCATCGTTGCTAAAACGCCGTAGCTCAGTAGCGCCAAAGACGCTGGTATAAAAACTAACATCAGTTACACCATTCGGGATAATTAATTCAGGGGCAAAAGTTGGCTTGGTTTGCATAATTGGCTGGTTTTTAATCTTCTTCCTCTAATATAAACACTTCTTCAACGGGCTTTCCAAATATGCGAGCAATTTTGAGGGCCAGCACGGTTGAAGGCACGTATTTATTACTCTCGATGGTATTAATAGTTTGGCGCGATACCCCTGCCAGTTCGGCGAGGTCGGCCTGGGTAATATTTTTGATGGCGCGCTCTACGCGTATATTGTTTTTCATAATGGCTACTCGTTAATTAAGCGGTTGTTCTGGAAAATCTTCCACCTGAACCGGATAATAAAGAATACAAGGGGGACCAGTAAATTTAAAAACAATATATGCTCAGTATCTGTAGAAAAAACCAGGCTGATAATCAAAAACAAAAAATTGACATAAACGGCCCATTGTAATGAATCGAGCCGCAATTTCGTTATTTGCTCATCTTCAATTCTTTCCTTTGAAAAAGCTGCTATAAATAAACCCACAGCCATTAGCAAGGTGGTCAGCATAAAAAACACGTGCCTGCTGTTAAAGATGCCGGCATCGGCACCGTGCATATCAAAACCTATTTCGTTTTTGTATAGCACAATTGGTATATGTACTACAACCAGTATATATCCTAAATACCGGCACCAGTATGGAAATAAGAACAGCGGCTTCATGATTGTCAAGCTTGGTTTACCAAATGTAAAACAAACTTTACAAAAGTCAAATATATTGGACAAAAAAATTAATCTAAAAATAATCCCTTTGTGTATTCAAACACATTTTCAAAATTTTTCTTTGTAACACACCCATTTTTTGCCCAAACCCGTAAAAGTTAAGAAATAATTAAACATGAGCGAACCTACGGAATATGAAATGTTGTTAGCGGACGAGAAGCTATTGGCGCAGCAGGTTGCGGAAATTCAGGAAGTATTGCACAAACTTCAATATGAACTTTGCATTGTAAGGGACGCTTTACGTAAGTATGAACACTTAACCGTTATTCATAAAAAAACTAACGAGAATAAATAGCATACGCTATTTGCTGTTATTGGACTTTGTGTTTGTCAGCAGCTATGATCGTCCGTCCAATTGCACCAGGCCTCCAAATTTAAAATAGCAGAGAGGCTTATGTCGAAGAAGACCCTTCGCTGCGCTGAGGATGACAAAAAGAGTTATTCAGACAAATAAACATCGAGCAGCCCTTCGGGCAGGTCAATGTAAATTTCGCCGGCTTCTACGTCAATACCTTTAATAATATCCACATTCAGCGGGAACAGAATTTCCTTATTTTGATATTGAACGGTGGCTATTAATTGCTGTGGGTATTCCTGCACTTCCAGTATTTCGCCAAGTTCGCCATGGGCTTCATCAATGGCAATAAAGCCTTTAACATCGTTCAGGGTAAACTCACTCTTTTTCTTTTTGGGCTTTAGCTTATTGGGCAGGTAGATGTCTTTTTTTACCAGTAAAGCTGCTTTTTCAATGATGTCCACATCTTCCAGGTATAAATAGGCATTACTTTTTTGCAGGTATTTAATTGATGTCACAAAATAAGGGATCAACTTGCCTGCTATATCAATAAATAAGGCATCAAACTTTATGGCGTCAAGGCCATCAAAGTCAACATAAATCTGCATTTCGCCTTTGAGGCCTTTGGTTTTTAATATACTGCCTACCCTGAAACAATCTTCAGTCTTCATGAAAAATATGGATTAAAAAATAATGGCGAAGAACCTGTAGGTTGCTTCGCCATTAAGTAAGTCTTAATAATAAAATTATTCTGCGCTTTCAGCAGCAGCGTCTGTTTCAGCAGCAGCATCTTCTGCCGGAGCTTCCTCTTCTGCAACTTCTTCAGCAACAGGAGCATTTTTAGCGGCAATAGCAGCAGCTTTTTCTTCTTTCTTTTTAGCTTCAGCAGCCAAAGCAGCTTTACGCGCTTCGTCTTTTGCAGAAAGCAAGTTGGTTTTTTTACCGGTGATTTTACCTTCTTTTTGCTCAGTCCACTCAGCAAATTTAGCTGTAGCCTGTTCTTCGGTTAAAGCACCTTTTTTAACACCCCCTTCTAAGTGTTTTTTGTAAAGCACGCCTTTGTATGAAAGGATAGCGCGACAAGTATCGGTAGGCTGGGCACCTGTGTTAACCCAAGCTAAAGTTTTGTCGAAATTAATGTCGATAGTTGCAGGATTAGTGTTTGGGTTGTATGAACCTAAACGCTCAATAAAACGACCGTCGCGTGGAGCGCGGGCATCTGCTACTACGATGTAGTAAAAAGGTTTACCTTTTTTACCGTGTCTTTGCAGTCTGATCTTAGTTGCCATTTCTTCTTTTTATGTATTCAACATGTCCCCGGAGTTCTTTCTGCGGGGATGCAAAGGTATAAATTATTTGTAATAATTTAAAGCCCTAATAATTAATTATTTATTAAAGCACATTGCGCTATGCTTTCTTTGAAAAAAATTGCAATTTCAGCCGCAATGAGCATCAACAGAAAATTACGCATAGCTATTGATATGGATGAGGTTATGGCCGACACCATTGCCAAGTTTATTGACCTGTACGAAGCCCGGCACCAAACCACCATATCACTGGGCGATATGCATGGCAAGGAATTCCATGAAATATTGCCGCCACATCTAAGCAGCTCGTTAAGACAGTATATAAATGAAAAAGGCTTTTTTCGCGATTTACCGGTTATGTCCGGCAGCCAGGAAGTAGTAAAAGCGCTAACCGAAAAATACGACGTATATATAGCATCGGCCGCCATGGAGTTTAAAAACTCGCTCGAAGATAAGCTGGAATGGCTCAATGAGCATTTTCCATTCATCTCGTGGACCAACATTATTTTTTGCGGACATAAAATTGTGGATGTGGATATTATGATTGACGACCGTATAAAAAACTTTGTGACCTTTAAAGGGCGTAAGCTATTGTTTACCTCGCCGCATAACATGCTCATCACCGACTTTGAAAGAGTTGATAACTGGAATGATGTTGCAACAAAATTGTTACATTAATAAGATAAGCGCACATTAAAAATGCCCTACTTTTATAAAATTGGCCCGCTATCCTTAATTTAAAGTATGCATTCCCATACAAATGTTACACTTGGCGACTGTACACTTGCTTTTGACATTGACGAACAAAAGTATTTGTTTATAAGCCCCGGAATTTCTGCCGTTTTGGGTATAACTGCCGGTCAACTAAATCACGACTATCGCCTATGGGAAAACCTGATTGACGATAAGGATATTGCCTGTACAAAAAAGCTCATTAATTGCCTTACCGAAAACAATCCGGTGGAGTTAATCTACCAGATCAGGACACCGCAGCAAACCATCAAAACCATTAATGACAAAAAGAGCCTCTTTATTGATGAATGCAGCGGACACAAAATTTTGCTCAGTACCATTAAGGAGGAGCCTGGTAACAACAAACCCGCAGTTGCTCCCAAAAAGCTGCATCAACATGAAAACGCCGGACTAAGCAAGCAGTTTTTAAACTCTCTTATTGATTCACAAACCAGCTTCCTGATCAGGATAGATATTAATGGCAATTATATTTTTGCAAACCGCCAATATTTTAAGGCGTTTGGTTACAAAGCCAAAGACATATTAGGAAAACATTTTTCAACTACCACTATACCGCAGGAAGTTAGCCTTTGCAAAAAAGCTTTCACCAAATGCGTTAATAACCCCGGTAAAATTATTCCGCTGCTACACAAAAAACCCGATGCATGCGGAAATTTACATGATACCGAATGGGAACTAATATCAATAGTTGACGAAAACGGCCAGGTTTGCGCCGTACAGGGTATTGGCCATGATATTACCAACCGGCTAAAAACCGAAGCGGAAATAAAAAAAACATCGCAAAAGCTCGACACCTTTATTGAGAGCATAACCGATGCGTTTTTTATTGTTGATAACGACTGGAAATTTGTACGCGTAAATGCTGCCTTTGAAAAAACGACCCTCAAAAACCGCGGCCAGGTACTTAATAAAGTAATATGGGATATTTTCCCGTCTATCGTAAATACAGGCTTTGAACAGTCCTTTTATAAAGCAAAAAACAACCAGCAGAGTATCAAATTTACCGAAGACTTTGCCGGGGCAAATAGATGGTTCAATGTGTCGGTTTACCCGTCGGCCGAGGGCCTGACTGTTTTTGTGAAGGATATAACCGAAAAAAAACATGCCCAGGAAGAAGCCATAAGCGCTAAAAACAGCCTTGAAGCACTAATTAATAATACCACAGACCAAATTTGGTCTGTTGATGCCGAAAGCCGTTATGTTTACATGAACAACGCTTATATAAAGCAAATGGCGCATCTTACCGGCACAGCCCCCAAAAAAGGCGACCGTTCTTATACCCATGCCCGGCTGCCCAGACAGGTTATTGATGATTGGCAAACCTACTACCAACGCGCATTAAAAGGTGAGCATTATACCATTATCAGGGAAAGTGTCCACAATGCCTCAAATGAACAATTGTTCTTCGAAATAAATTTCAATCCCATTTACAGTTCAAAGGGTTGCATTATGGGTGTTGGTTGCTTTGCACGTGACATAACCCGCAGACTTAAGGCTGAGCAGGAATTGCTGCGCCAAAACAAACGCATGCGTAATATTGCCACATTAAGCTCACATGAATTAAGGCGACCGGTGGCAAGCATGCTGGGATTAATGAACATTATTGACATGGAAAACCCCGAAAATCCCGAGAACAGGCAAATAATGGATTACCTGCACATTGTAAGCACCGAGATTGACGACGTGATACGCCTTATTGTTGACCATACTTTTACAGGTGACCACACCTTTACCGGCGATTGACCTGCTTGTAAGCAATGCTTACATAGATAATATTTCAACCAGCTTTAACAGGTTAGGGTTTATATCTACATGGTGTTTAATGGCATGTTCAAACGGTGTGTAAGCAATCTCATTATGAATAATGCCTATCATCTCGTTACGGTGACCATCCCTTAAAGCCTCAACTGCTGCCGCGCCTATTCTGCTGGCCAGCACCCTATCCATACAACTTGGTGCGCCGCCGCGCTGTATATGGCCCAAAATAGAAATGCGGGTATCATAATGAGGAAATTTTTCCTGAACCAACCTGCCAACTTCAAATGCACCACCAGCTTCTTCACCTTCGGCGACTATTACTATCCTCGAGGTTTTGTCTTTACGACCATGTTCAAGCCTGTTAAACAACCCTTCCAAACCGCTTTTACTTTCTGGAATCAGTATAGCCTCAGCCCCGGCGGCAATACCGGTTCTCAGGGCAATCAGGCCCGAATCGCGGCCCATTACCTCTACTATAAACAACCTGTCATGTGATTCGGCAGTATCCCTGATCTTATCCACCGCTTCCACAACTGTATTAATGGCGGTATCATAACCAATAGTAAAATCGGTACCCAGCAAATCATTATCAATAGTACCTGGCAAACCAATTATAGGTATATCATACTCGGTGCCAAATACTTTGGCGCCGGTAAAGGTACCGTCGCCGCCAATGGCAATCAGGGCATCAATGTTTTGTTTCTTTAATTCGTCGTAAGCTTGTTTGCGCCCTTCGGCTGTTCTGAAGTTATCGCAGCGGGCAGTTTTTAAAATAGTGCCGCCGCGTTGTATGATGTTTGATACTGATTTACGGTTCATCGGTATAAAGTCGCCTTTGGTCATGCCGTCATAACCACGGCGTATACCGGTAACTTCAATGTCGTAATATACAGCCGTACGTACAACCGCCCTTATGGCAGCATTCATTCCCGGCGCGTCGCCACCTGATGTAAAAAGTCCGATGTTTTTAATCTGCGTCATTTTTTATTCTGTACGGGCAAGTAGGAACCCTACCTTAAAAAATTAATAATTTAAATTAAGCGTTTTAAGCTATGCACATAAAAAAAACGCGGCCAAGCCTTAAAACTTGCCGCGAATTTACGCTTTATTTTTTTACGATGTGGCTACTTTTTGAAAGCCGCTATACCGCTGTCTAAAAATTTGATGTAGCTGGCTATGTCATAATCGGCCGGTGAAGTTGGGATATCGGCGCCGTTGGCATCCTTTAAAAAATTACCGTCGCTATCAAGCATCACATATAAAGGCTGCGAGTTTGAGTTAAATCTTTTGGCTTCCAAATCGCTCCATTTACCACCCAATGTGGTTATTTTTTTACCACTATAGTCAGAAACAAATTGCTCTTGTGCCGGCAGCGCTGCTTTATCATCAACCACAAGCTGCAACAGTACAAAATCATTTTTGAGCCGCCTGAATACTTCCGGATCCGACCAAACGTTTGCTTCCATTTTACGGCAGTTTACACAGTTAAATCCGGTAAAGTCAATCAGTATTGGCTTGTGTGTCGCCTTTGATACCAGCAAAGCCTGGTCGTAGTCGTACCACGAATCAAGTCCGCGGGTTTTTATGCGGGTATAGCTGCCGGCATACTTCTTTTCGCCAATGCCTGCCAGTACCGGCGCAGTAGTTGAGCTTGAGGAAGAAGAACCGGAACCATCTGGTACGCTTGAAAGGTTAAAATCCTGCGTTGCTTCTGGCGGCAGAAACGCGCTGATTGATTTTAAAGGCGCACCCCATAGTCCTGGCACCATATATATTACAAATGCAAATACCATTATAGCCAAAAATGTTCGTGGTATGGACAGATAGGGCACATCACTGTCATGCGAAAACTTGATCTTGCCAATAAGGTAAAGCCCCATCATTAAACCAATGGCTATCCACAGTGATAAAAATATCTCACGGTCAAACCAGTTCCAGTGATAGGCCAGATCAACATTTGATAAAAATTTTAATGCAAAGGCCAGTTCCAGGAAACCTAAAATCACCTTTACGCTATTAAGCCACCCCCCCGATTTAGGAAGGCTTTTTAAGGCAGAGGGAAATAAAGCAAATATGGTAAATGGTAAGGCCAGTGCCAGAGCGAAGCCAAACATGCCAATAGCAGGTCCTAAACGGTCGCCTTTTGATGCAGCGTCAACCAAAAGCGTCCCTATAATTGGCCCCGTACATGAAAATGACACCACTACAAGCGTTGATGCCATAAAGAATATACCCGCGAGACCACCTTTATCGGCATTTTCGTCCAGTTTATTGGCTAACGAGCTGGGCAGTGTAATTTCAAATGCCCCCAGAAACGAAATGCCGAAAACAATAAGCAGCAAAAAGAAGAATATGTTAAATATGCCGTTTGTTGCCAACTGGTTAAGAGCATCTGACCCAAAAATGATAGATATCAGCAAGCCCAGTGTAACATAAATAACAATAATGGATGCACCATAAATAAGGGACTGGCCAATTGCTTTTTGCCGGCTACCACTTTTTTTGGTAAAAAAACTTACGGTTAATGGCAGCAACGGATATATACAAGGCAGTATTACTGCGGTAAACCCACCCAAAAGTCCAAATATGAATATCTGCCAAAGGGTCTTGGGCTTTTCGGGCTCGGGGCTGGTGTGCTTAGGTGCAGGTTTGGCCGCGGCAGCTTTTGCCGCGGAATCAGCGGCTTTTTTTCGTATGGCTATACTATCGGCCGCGGTTGGTATATCGGTAAATTGAATATCGCTGGTTGATATGGTTGTGTCCTTATCGCTTTTCTGCATGGCATAAGCAGGCCGCGGGGCATTTATGCCAAATATAATGAGTAGGCTTACTAAAGCAAGCGACGTTGGCAGCCAGTTAATTTTATTGAACAGTTTCATTGCTATTTCCTCAAGGTAAATTATTTGCCTAAAGGAATATTAAAATCAACATCTTCTGGTGGCAGGCATTTTTTATCGTTACAGGTCATGTAGGTAAGTTTACCTGTAACATTTGTAGCCTTAGCCGATTTAAGACTTATTTTTTGTTGAAAAACTACCTCTTTTTCAAAGTAGCTTACATTCATATTAAAAGCTTTTTCAAATTTGGTTACCGGGGCCGGTTCAGATGGTTTACCTACCGGCGCATATAATTTTGAAGGGGTAAACTCAAAAGAGGTTTTTATTGGGCCGCCATCCTTAACGTTAAGGGAGTATATATGCCAGCTTGGTTGAATAGTGGCCTTTAAAAACACAATGGCTTCTTTATCATTCAACTTTTTTGCCGCGTATGACCATCTTACGGGCGTTTCAATCTGGGCATAGGCCCCCGCGCAAATCACAAGCGCCATAATTACCAACAGTACCTTCTTCATTTAACTATTTATTTAAAAATTCAATTTGTTTTAAACTAAACTCCTGCTGCTCATTATTATTTTCCACAACCAGCAAACCTTCATCCTTCACATTTCTGATTATACCTTCAAAAACCTGATCATTTGATCTGAAATACTTCTGCTGGTTTAACCAATACAGCCTGGATAAATATACTTCCCTGACAGCTAAAAACCTACCTGCCTTTAAACTAAGGTAATGAGCCTCAATATGGGCGCAAATTTCTGATAATATTGTTCGTAAATCATAATCCTTATGTAAGATTTGCTTTAGCGATATGGCATTACCTGCACCTGCGTCAAAACTTTCCTGGTTTATATTCAGGCCTATACCTATAATGGCATGCTTTATATGCCCGCTCAGTATATGGGTTTCAATGAGTATGCCACCGAGTTTACGATCGTCATAATAAATATCATTTGGCCATTTTATCTTTAACTTGCTACCCAGGTAAGGTTCAAGCGCATCAAAAACCCCCAGGCTAACTACGCGGTTAAGATCAAACTGGTTAATAACCGGCAGAAAACCAGGCGTTAACAATATACTGAATGTAAGGTTTTTTCCGGGTTCGCTATGCCATTTATTTTGCTGCTGGCCACGGCCGGCATATTGGCTTTCTGCCATAATGACCGTACCTTCGGGCAATGGCTTGGAATTTGACAGTAAATTCTTAAGGAAAGTGTTGGTTGAATCAACTTCTTTAATTGTTACTAAATTTTGACCAACAAATAATGCCGAAAATATGTTATTTTGCAAAGTATAATAATTTTTAACTCAAAAACGTTCAAAACTAATTCTTTTTGATGGTAAAAAACAAAGTGTTAAATCAGTCAACCTATATTTCAGAGCTTGCCATACATGGCATACAGGAAAAAAAGGGAAATGATATTGTAAGGTTAGACCTTCGTAATATATTCAGTTCGGTGTCAGATTACTTTGTGATTTGCCATGCCGATTCAACCACCCAGGTTAAAGCTATTGCCGGCAGTATTGAAGATGAGATTTTCAAAGCCACACAGGTAGAACCCTGGCGAAAAGAGGGTTTGGAATATGGAGAGTGGATACTGCTTGATTATGTGGACGTTGTGGTCCACGTGTTCAGAACCGATAAACGTGAATTTTATGGCGTAGAGGATTTGTGGGGTGATGCCGAAATTAAATATTATAAAAGTGCTTAAACATTCGTCACAAAAACCTGCCGGGCAGAGTCATGGTACTAAACCTTTGTAAATTTTTAAATTATAGATTGTAAGTTTGAGCTCGTAACGAAAGAAATGAAAGATAAAGATAATAAATCAGAAAGTCCGAGACCTATTAGGAAGATACTAAATAAAAAATCGCCACCTAAACCACCTAAGTTTAACATTATGTGGCTTTATGGCATTGTGATTTTAGCATTCCTGCTGGTACCTACGCTATTAAGCGGTGGCTCAGGCAAAAACATCAATTTCCAGGATTTTGAGACTATGCTAAAAGGCAACGATGTTGAAAAGCTGGTAGCCTACAAAAGCGGCGACCTGGTGGTTGCAGAGGTTTACATTAAAAAAGAAAGCCTGAAAAAACCTCAATACGCAAATGCCAATAAAGAGCAGCGTTTGTTCAATACAGCCAATAACGGCCCTCAGTACACTTTTACCGATGCTTCATACGAAAGCCTAAAGCAGTCTGTTCTTAATGCTGAAAAAGATATGCCCGAAGAGCAGAAAGTTCCTATCCAGTACGAGCAGGGGCATGAAAGTTTCTTGTCTAACTGGCTGGTGCAAGGCGTTATTATGGTGATCCTGTTTGCTGGTGTATGGATATTTATCATGCGCCGCATGAGTGGCGGTTCTGGCGGTGGCCCAGGCGGTCAGATATTTAATATCGGAAAATCAAAAGCTACCCTGTTTGATAAAGAAGCCCAGGTGTCGGTAACATTTAACGATGTGGCGGGCCTTGAAGAGGCTAAACAGGAAGTAATGGAAATTGTCGATTTTCTTAAAAACCCTAAAAAGTACACCAACCTTGGTGGTAAAATACCAAAGGGAGCATTGCTTGTAGGCTCACCTGGTACAGGTAAAACCTTATTGGCCAAAGCGGTTGCCGGCGAGGCACAGGTACCTTTCTTCTCGCTGTCAGGATCTGACTTTGTGGAGATGTTTGTGGGCGTGGGTGCATCACGTGTGCGCGATTTGTTCCGCCAGGCTAAGGATAAGGCCCCATGTATCATATTTATTGATGAGATTGACGCCATTGGCCGTGCCCGTGGTAAAAACAATATAGTAGGCGGTAATGACGAGCGCGAAAACACCCTGAATCAGTTATTGGTTGAAATGGATGGTTTTGGTACCGACTCGGGCATTATTATCCTGGCGGCAACCAACCGTCCGGACGTGCTGGATTCGGCGTTATTACGCCCGGGCCGTTTTGACAGACAAGTATCTATTGACAAGCCCGATCTGATTGGCCGTGAGCAAATATTTAAGGTGCATTTAAAACCTATTAAGTTATCAGATGGTGTTGACGCTAAAAAATTATCAGCCCAAACACCAGGTTTTGCCGGCGCCGAAATTGCTAACGTTTGTAACGAGGCTGCATTAATAGCCGCCCGTAAAAACAAAGAAGCTGTTGATATGGCCGATTTTCAGGATGCTATTGACCGTGTTATCGGTGGCCTCGAAAAGAAAAACAAGATCATCTCTCCCGAAGAAAAACGCATTGTTGCTTACCACGAAGCTGGTCACGCTATAGCCGGCTGGTTCCTGGAACATGCCGACCCATTGGTAAAGGTTTCTATTGTGCCCCGTGGTGTTGCCGCCCTGGGTTATGCTCAATACCTGCCAAAAGAGCAGTTTTTATATACCACAGAGCAATTGCTCGATGAAATGAGCGTATCAATGGGTGGCCGCGTTGCCGAAGACATCGTTTTCGGTAAAATATCTACCGGCGCGTTGAGCGATCTGGAACGTATTACCAAGCTTGCTTATGCCATGACCAAAATTTATGGTATGAACAATAGTGTAGGTAACGTATCATTCTATGACCCGCAGGGTGAGTACCAGTTTAACAAACCATACTCTGATACCACTGCCGAAATGATTGACAACGAAGTGCGCAAACTGGTTGATGTTGTTTATCAGAAAACAAAAGATTTGTTGAATGAAAAACGCGACGGTTTGGAGAAGATAGCTCAAAAGCTATTGGAGAAAGAAGTGCTGTTCCAGTCAGACCTGGAAGAGATATTGGGTAAACGGCCTTTTGATGAACGTACCACTTATGATAAATTTGTGAACGGTGAAGCTGCGCTAAACCCCGACGTTGATAACAACGCCATACCCGAAAACATTACCAACCCTGAACTTTCAAGGGTTGACGGGCAAGACTCCAAAGCATAAATTAAAAAAGCCACCAGCAAGCTGGTGGCTTTATTTTTTACTATGAGGGATATTACTACATCAAAAGAAAAGCTTCTTAAAAAAATACGCAAGGCGCTTCTTGAAAAGCGGGACAACCCATATCCCCAGCTGGAAGACCTGCCGCATTATGCCCCTGCTGATGAAATTCCCGAAGTAATTTTCGCCGAGCAATTTACCGCTGTTAACGGGCAATTTGTTTTTTGCGAGGATGAAATACAATTCATTGAAACACTGCTTACCCTTGCCGAAGAACGCAGCTGGCATAAAATATACTGCTGGGAACCTGGCTTACAGGAAATACTAACCCGCTTTGAATATCCTTTTTATGAAACCGACAAAGACTTTGAACAGGCCGAGGTTGGTTTTACCTTCTGCGAAGCATTAATAGCCCGCAATGGCAGTATCCTGCTGTCAAACGGAAATATGGCGGGCAGGCGCTTAAGCATATATCCTCCCGTACATATTGTGCTGGCCTACACATCGCAAATGGTTCTCGATCTTAAGGATGGCTTTAAACTCCTGAAAAACAAATACGGATCGCGATTACCTTCCATGATCAGTAACGTTACCGGGCCAAGCCGCACAGCCGATATTGAAAAAACGCTTGTGCTCGGCGCTCATGGCCCCAAAGAGCTCTTCGTTTTTTTACTGGATGACAGCGTTACCTCTTAGCAATAAGTTAATTATTACGAGCCTTTTACGATAATTTATAACTTATAAGAAAAAGCTATTATTTAATCATAAATTATCAAAAGTAAGTTGCACCGCTTTGCTTTTTGATCGCTAATTTAGTTCCTTAATCCCAGCCCAGGCTGTTTAATTCTGTTAATATCGTACACAACTCATTAAAAAATCACCCGTACTTTATTATGGAATTAGTAGCTTGGTATAACTAAAAACTACAAACTGATGGAACAGATTGAATTAACTACCGCTAAAAAAATGGTAAAAAATTACCATGCTACCAGGAAACAACTCATTGATAAGGCTCATAGTATTAACGACACTGAGTCTATCTGGATCTCCCTTGATCATTTTAAAGATTTCATTAATAAATTGCCTGCAAGTGCTACCGGCGTAAGAATTTACCTGGCAGCTTATGACCATGACGAGCCACATTACCCTAATCAAACCACCGCAATTATTATGGGTACAGTTGATAAAGGTGATGGACATACGGATGCTATTGCAAGCAATAGCGCGTTGACTGATACCGATGAAGGCATGGAACCATTTAACAGGGGCAAAGCTTGTCCGCCATATTGCTAACAAAATATACCTGTTATCGTAATTAACCTTCTAAAAAGCTAAAATGAATATTCTATTTTAGCTTTTTCTTTTAAAGGTCATTATTACTGCTGATGTTAGATTATTTGTATTTCGTTTTTGAACTACTTGCCTTTATAAGCTGCTTACGCTTTTATAAAAAACTTGATCAAAACTTCAGAATATTCCTTCCATTTCTGTCCTTTGTTATTATTTACGAATACGTTAATTTGTTTAACTGGCTTAATTGGCATAACACAAACGCATGGTGCAACAATTTTGAAGGAATTATAGAGATGATCGTGTTCGGGCAATTTATGGCGTCTTTAGATAAAAGAAAAGCCTACAGAAAAAAGGTCTATATAGCCATTGCTGCAGGTATTGTATTAACGCTTATCGACATGTTTTTTATACAGGGTTTCTGGACCTTAGGAACAATAGCCATTGTAGTACAAAACACCATATTAGCCACCCTGGTATGTATTTATTATTACAACCTGATCAATAATTCCGACGAATATCTCGACCTGCTCAGTTACCCCCCTTTTTACGCTACTATAGGCCTGTTATTTTATGCATTAACAAATTTTTTCTATTATGCCTTTTTTAGCTATATGATGTATGTAAATAACTATCACTTTTATCTGGTGGCCAAAGTAATTTGCGACGTAGGCTGTATATTTTTATATTCACTTTTAGCAGTTTCATTCCTATGCTTTTCAAGGACGAAGAAGTTATCCTGATACTGATTGCCGGCACCGCCATGTTAATGATGCTCGGTGTGTTCATTGTCAGTTTTTTATTGATTTATCAAAGAAAGCAGAATAAGAACTTACTCGAAAAGGAACATTTGAAATCATCGTTTCAACAGGAGCTGCTTAAAACCCGCATGGAAATTCAGGAAGAAACACTTAACCAGATCAGCCGCGAGCTCCATGATAATATAACCCAGGTACTATCATTCGTAAAGCTAAACCTGGGCGTATTGGGTAGAAATATTGAAGGTAATGATAAAATAAAGCTCAACGATAACCGCGAACTCATAGCCCAGTCTATCAGCGACTTGCGTAACCTTTCAAAAAGCCTTAGCTTTGAACACATCAGCGCCATTGGTCTGGTAAAAACATTAGAAATGGAAGCCGACCGCATTAACAGAAGCGGTATTATTAACTTATTGCTTTTAACTGATGGCGTTGTTTATCCGCTTGGCGAACAGCGTGAGCTGGTTTTGTTCAGGATTTTTCAGGAGACATTAAACAATGCTCTTAAATACGCCCAGGCCGCCAACTTCAAAATCAGTTTGTATTATAAGGAACAAATGTTTAATTTGACCATCGAAGATGACGGGGTTGGCTTTCAGCCTGAATTGCTTATTGATAAAAGCGGATCGGGTTTACGCAACATTGTAAACAGGGCGGCGTTAATTGGTGCTGAAGCGGTTATAAACAGCGCACCAGGCAATGGCTGCAGCGTTAAGTTGTCGCTCAACCCACACGTACAAGAAACTTATGCTAACAGAACCAATTCAAATAGCCCTGGTTGATGATCATCGCCTTTTCAGGAGCGGCATTGCATCGCTGGTAGGGAGCTTTAACCGCTACAATATTCTGTTTGAAGCTGCACATGGTAAGGAACTGGTTGATAAAATAAATTCAGGATTAATGCCTGATATTGTTTTGCTTGATATTAATATGCCGGTTATGGATGGCATATCAACAGCACAATGGCTCAAAAAATTTCAGCCATCTATTCGCACCATTATTTTATCCATGTTTGAAGATGCCGAAAAGGTGCTCGCCATGGTTAAAATGGGCGTAAAAGGTTATTTGCTTAAGGATGCTGAACCCCATGAGTTTGAAGCCGCGTTACTTAAAGTTGCCGATGGCGATCTGTATTACCCTGATTTTGTTACCCATCATTTGCTGAATAATTTCAACAATGATAAAACATCGCAGGTAAAATTAAATCCGCGCGAAATCGAATTCCTGAGGTTAACCGGCACCGAACTCACCTACAAAGAAATCGCCGACACCATGTGCATCAGCGTACGCACCGTCGATAGCTACCGCGACCAGCTTTTTGAAAAACTACAGATAAAGAGCCGTGTTGGCTTGGTACTTTACAGTATAAAAAATAAACTGATCGACTTGTAATTTGCTAAAAATATTAGCAAATTTGTTTGATGGCACAGGAAGAAAATCCCGACTTTTTTAAAGGCCGGGGAGCGCAGCTGAATACGCACAACAAATTTTTAAAAAACAAGTATGTAGCCGAGCACATTGAAGGTTTAGACGAACCCCTGCTTGAAAATACCGCTACGCAACTTTTTGAAGAAAGCCCCAAAAAGATCGTCAGCGAATCAAACAGCCCCGATTTGAGCCACATGTACTCCATAAACCCGTACCAGGGCTGTGAGCACGGCTGTATTTATTGCTATGCCCGCAACAGTCATGAATATTATGGTTTTAGCGCCGGGCTCGATTTTGAACGCAAGATCATCGTAAAACGTAATGCGCCCGAACTGCTTGAGCAGTACTTCAATAAAAAAAACTACCAGCCGGTATGCATTATGCTCTCGGGCAATACCGATTGTTACCAGCCTATTGAACGCCGGCTAAAAATAACCCGTAACCTGCTGCAGGTATTTTTAAAATACAGGAACCCGGTAAGCATTATTACTAAAAACAACGTGATCCTGCGCGACCTCGATATACTTACCGAACTGGCAGCCATGAACCTGGTGCATGTAAATGTATCGGTTACCTCATTAAATGAACAATTACGCCAAAAATTGGAGCCCCGCACGGTAACTGCTACCGGCAGGCTGGCAGTGATACAAAAACTCTCTGAGCAAGGCATACCGGTAAGGGTAATGGCAGCCCCCATTATTCCGGGGCTTAATAGCAATGAGGTACCCAATATTATCAAAGCCGCGGCCGACAGGGGGGCTCTATCGGCAGGTTTTACCATTGTGCGGCTCAACGGCAGCATTGCCGAAATATTCAGCGATTGGATATACAAGGCTTTTCCCGACCGGGCAGAGAAAGTGCTGAACATGATAAAATCATGCCATGACGGCAAACTGAACGACAGCGATTTTGTCCGTCGTATGAGCGGCGAGGGGCAGGTGGCACAATCTATCCACCAGATGTACAGAATGTCCTGTAACCGCTTTCTAGCAGGCCGTGTGATGCCAGAATATGACTATACCCTGTTTGTGCCAAAAAAGGGCAAGCAAACGAGTATGTTTTGATAGTGCCGCTAGGCGCTACTTCAGCCGAATTACATAATCATAATATCATAAAAAGTTAACAAAATTACAAACACCTTTACCCTGTTCGTTATTCCAATTTACGGAGCTACCTTAACTCTCGCAAACTTGGATGGGATTAAATATGAAAAAGCAACTATCAATCGCACTACTTGCCTTGTTGATGACAACAGGTCAGCTTATGGCACAAACTGCCAAACACGTTATATTTATTACCATTGATGGGTTCCGCCCAGATTTTTACCTCGACAGCGAATGGCAAACGCCTAACCTGCATACGCTAATGAATGACGGGGCTTATGCTAAAGGGGTAAACAGTGTGTTTCCTTCCATGACCTATCCCTCGCATACCACAATTGTTACGGGTGTGCAACCCGCGAAGCATGGTGTTTTCTATAACAACATATTTACCCCTGACGGAGCGCCGCAACAGCCTTACTGGCAGGATAGCTCCATTCATGCACCTACCATCTGGAAAGCGGCGAAAGAAAAAGGCATGACCGTTGCATCACTCTACTGGCCCGTATCTGCCAATGCTCCTGTAGATTACAACATTCCCGACATAGGCAGCCTAGGCGATGGGGTTCGCGAACAATATTCTTTGCCTCAGGGCTTTTATGCCGAGGTAAAAAAAGAAATTTTCGGCGGTGTTGACAAGATAGATGCAGGAAAAAACCAGAATATCGCTAAGATAGCCGCGTATATAATAAAGAAAAGCAAGCCTGAGCTAATGACTATTCACGTATTTTCTGTCGACGGTGCGGAACATGCTGTAGGCCGTTACGGAGCACGTGTACAGGAAGCGGTGGCTGATGCCGATGCTGCCGTAGGCATTATCATAGATGCCTTGAAAACAGCAGGCATATGGGAAAACACGGTACTCCTTGTTGGTGGCGATCATGGGTTTTATGATGTAAAGAAGATGATCTCGCCCAACGTATGGCTGAAAGAAGCCGGGTTGATCACTGACCTTAAAACAGGCGATTGGAAAGCGCAATTCAATTCAGTAGGTGGATCTGCTTACCTGTACCTGAAAGACCCGTCTGATAAAGCTACCATCAATAAGGTAAAAACATTATTAGTAGCACAGCCCGATAGCGTGAGGCAGTATTTCCGCATCATCACCAGGCAGCAATTGACCAAAGGCCGCTATAACCCGAATGTTGCCTTTGCGCTTAGCGGAGAGCATGACGCTGCATTCAGCTCAGCCAGCACAGGCAATGCCGTAAAGCCCGGCAAGGGCGGCACACACGGACATTTTCCCGACACAAAAAATATCCGCACCGGCCTGATAGCCCATGGCCCGGGCATTCGTAAAGGCGCTGTAATAGAAGAAATGAACCTGCGCGATATGACGCCCATCATGGTAAAACTACTTGGTATTTCATTTCCAAAAGTGGATGGAAAAATACCGGCAGGATTATTAGAATAATTGACTATCCATTTGAATTTAATTACCTGCGAAGCCTGGTATTAACCCAAATCCCTATTCCCACGCCTATTGTATAACACAGCAGATCGTTCCATAAAAACCCTTCGCCTAAAACCAGGTGACCAAATAGCGTATGCCGCAGATCATTTATCCATGGCGCCTGATACAACTGGCTAAACTCAATGGCATAACAAAACAGCAGACTTACTATCACAATAAACTTAACAGGGCGTGTTATAAACAAGAAACGCATAATGAAGTAAACCATCAGCGCCCAAAGAATATCGCCTATAAATAACGGGATAAAGGTGAAATGCCGGGAAAGCAAACCCGTGATAATGGTTATAATAATGAGTATTAAATAAGTCGCCCTTGATTTTGGCATCATGCGGATTCTTTAATTATCCAGTAAACGCCGGTGATAGTTGATTTGCCCCAGGTGGTAGTTAAGGTGGACGATCATGTGCGTCACCAAAAACGCGTTAGTTACCGTTTCATTAAATACGGGTTTCGGAAAATTCTCTTCCAGCTGCGCATCGGTGATATTATCAAAGGCCGAGGCGATCATGAGCATAGTATCATCAATACTTTTCAGCAATTGTTCTCTTGGCACCGAGTCCGATGAAAATTCAAGGTCGCGGTTTCTTATATACCCTGTTCCGGCCAGCTCGGCGCCGATAAAATTGTTCAGGCTCCCAAGCAGGTGCAGGCAAAGGTTACCCGCCGTATTGGTGATCTGCTTTTCAATATACCATATCTTCTGCTCATCTTTGTATAGCTCAATCTCGGTTTTAAGTTTACCCAGATCTCTCAAAAACATTTTTTTTAATATCTCTACCATCATAGCTGTGGTTGTAATTTCTATGCTAAATGTATCATCAATTATTATTGTTCACAAATAAAAAACAGGGCAATAAAAAAGGCGCCTTACGGGCACGAATGGTCGGAAGAAATTCCGGCCATTTTTTATGTCTTAAAAAAGAGGCCGGGATCACCACCACATTGTACAACAATTAAAGCAATGGCCAAGTCTCTGACTTCCATAGCAAATCGTCTTTTAGAAGTTTTATAACCCTGTTTATTCCCCTTTTTGTAGATCAATACCAGCATACTGGTTATCAATGTCATATATAACATAACCTGTAGACCGTTTTTATTTAGCGAAACCAGGTGGCTCACGTTGAGTTCTTGTTTGAGGAACCGAAAAAAAACCTCGATGTCCCAACGCCTGCGGTAGGCTTGGGCGATGTCTTTGGCTGATAAGTCGAACTCATTGGTTAACAGCCAGTACTCTTTACCATCATCGGATTTACTTTTTACGACAACCAGGCGAAAAGGACGATCCACCTGTACCTCTCTGTAATGTTTATTCCCCCGCTTGTTGGCTATAGGCATACCTGTATAGAGCCGGACAATGCTATCTCTAAGCAAAATGGATCCCCCCATATCCATGTTCTGCCCTTCAGTGATCAGCGATTCTACCCATTCGAACTTTCTGTTCTCCTTTGAACGACAGATGAAGTTTAGCTCACTTTCACTGAAAGTTTTCATTGTCCGGGTAGATTGAAGCCCCCTGTCCAGTACATAGATATTTTGATGCCCGGGTTCTTTCTTTACGTGCGCCATGACAACCTCGGGCAGTGCATTATCTTCGTTGCCATACTTTGGGCTGGTAAAGACCTGCGCAAGGCCTGGCAGCAAGCCATCAAAAGCAAGACTATATTTGATTGCTTTCTTGCTACTGCCGGCATTGACAATGCCTGCGGTTAGCTTGCCGGCGGTTTCACTGACTATAGTGCTGTCTACACGGATGAGATTATACTGCTTTCTTTCCCTTAACGTATAGGAGCAGGAAAAACGCTCGTAGATGTATTCATAGATCTGTCTGAAATAGTCCGGGTCAACCTTAGACAACCTTTCCGAAATGGAACTCCTGCAGACCTTTTCATCTTCATCAAGGTTAAAAAGCACTTTAAATACCGAAGCATTGAACGTGTCCTCAAGGCTTCTCTGGCTAAGCCTGTCGTTGTCTAAAATACCATAGAGCTGCAAATAAAACAGCTTATTGCCATGCAAAACCTTTGCGTAATGATCGATCTTGCTTGTGAGCGACAAATTTGCTATCAGCGCCTCCGGAATGAAACCTAAAAGCTGTTTTACAGCAATGTTATGATCTTTAAATATCGTCATATCTGATTGATTTACAGCTTTTAATATACTCAAAATCAATGAGAAAAACAAGTAAATGATTGATAATCAAATGCTTAAATACAAAACATTAAGCCTGAAAAACAAAAAAAGTCGGAAGATAAAATCTTCCGACCATTCGTGCCTTACGGGCGCCTTTATATATTTTATAAGTAATTGCTTATGCTTCTTCAGCTTCAAGAGCCATTTGCTCGTCAACCAAAATACGGCCGCAATGCTCGCAAACGATGATTTTTTTACGCTGACGGATATCAGACTGGCGCTGAGGCGGAATCTGGTTAAAACATCCTGAGCATGAATCACGCTGAATGGTCACCACCGCTAAGCCATTCTTAGCATTCTGGCGCAAACGGTTGTAAGCGGTTAATAAACGCTCTTCAATGTTTCCGGTCGCTTTTTCTGCCTGTGAGGTAAGTTCGGTTTCTTCCTTTTCAGTTTCGGCGGTAATGGTGCCTAACTCATCTTTTTTGGCATCAAGGTCGCTCCTGCGTGCCTCCAGATCGGCAAGGGCTTTTTCGTAAACCTGGGTTTTTGAAGTGATCTCAAAACCATGCTCACGTATTTTTTTCTCGCTTACCTGTATATCAAGACCCTGTATCTCAATTTCTTTTGATATGGCATCATACTCACGGTTGTTCTTAACTTCGTTAAGTTGCGCTTCGTATTTTTTAATATTGGCCTGGGCTTCTTTGATCAGGTTTTTGCGAGTTACTATTTCATCCTCTACATCATCCAGCTCGGCTTTGATCTTCTGAATGCGGGTTTCAAGACCAGCAACATCATCTTCCAGATCGGCAACTTCCATTGGCAGTTCGCCTCTTACCTGGCGAATCCGGTCAATTTTGGTGTGGATGGTTTGTAGTTCGTATAAAGCTTTAAGCTTTTGTTCTACGGTTTGTTCCATTAAATAAAATATTTGACGGGGTTTGTATTTACTTCTGTTAAACGGACGGCAAAGATAGGAAATTTTTTCCTTATTATTTCATACAATAATTGCGCCGTAAATTGTTCACTCTCAAAGTGTCCGATATCTGCAATCACTATCTTTCCTTCGGCATCAAAAAACTCATGATACTTGTAATCTGCGGTGACAAAAACGTCGGCTCCTGCCGATATGGCATGTTTTAACAAGAAGCCTCCGGCGCCACCGCATACTGCTACTTTTTTAACGTGTTTACCAGTTAATTTGGTATGCCTTATTACATGAGTGCGCATTTTATCTTTCACATGAAACAGGAATGACTCCTCGTTCTGCGGAATTTCCAATTCGCCTATCATACCTGAGCCTACCTGCTGGTGCTGATTGGTTAAGTTAAAAAGGTCATAAGCCACCTCCTCATACGGATGCGCCAGTACCAGCGCCATTAATATTTTGCTCTCCAGGTTGGCCGGGTAAACGGTTTCTATGCGCACCTCGTTCTCCAGGTGGCGTTTGCCGGGTTCGCCTACATAAGGGTTGGTCGAGTCGTTTCCTTTAAAAGTGCCGGCGCCTTCGACATTAAAACTTGTTTCGCTGTAGTTACCAATGTTACCGGCACCCGCTGCAAATAAAGCATTGCGCACCTCATCGGCATGGCTTTGGGGCACAAAGGTTACCAGTTTTTTTAACAGGTTATGTTTGGGCACCAGTATGCGGCAGTTTTTTAGGCCCAGCGTATCGCAAATACGCTGGTTTACGCCACCCATAATATTATCCAGATTGGTATGTGTGGCATAAATGGCTATACGGTTGCGGATAGCTTTCTCCACCACCCTTTCCACATAGGTTTTGCCATTAAATTTTTTTAGGCCTCTGAAAACTATAGGGTGATGCGATATGATAACCTGGCAGCCAGTGGCAATGGCTTCGTCAACCACCGCTTCGGTACAATCAAGCGATAACAGCGCCTGTGATACCTCCTGTTCCGGGTTGCCTACAATAAGGCCCGCATTATCATAGTCTTCCTGGTACACCAACGGAGCCAGGCTTTCAAGATAGGCAGTAAGTACGGCTAATTTCATGAACAAATATGGGTATAAAGCATTTAAAGCGTATGATTTAATTGCTCATTACAGCCATACGGTGGCTTTCATAGGCCATATTTTTATTATACTCCAGCGTAAGCGCTTTATATTTAACCAGATCAACAATAGTTCCGACAAGGCAAAGGCCTCCGGTAAAAAAATAAAGAATACCCATCCCTATCTGCCCCAAAACAAAACGATGGATGCCGGCGAGGCCGCCAAAACCCAGCAAAGTAAAAATCATTATTTCCTGTGAGTTTTTCCGCTTGCTGCCGTAAACGGTATAAAAGTATTTTTTCTGGCTCTCGCTAAGTTCGGCAGTGGCCTGCTGCAAGAAGCCCATTTCTTCGGCGGTCATATCTGAAAATCCCATATAAGGATCCGGGTAGGTGTTCATATTGATAATGGTTTATAATGCTGTTTTCAAATTTAATTATTTTATGATATAAAACTATAGGGTAATTTACCTCAATATCAGCACTAAAAACAAATATTAAAAAATATTTATAACACATAGGGGTAAATAAATAGCAGGATGTAATACCTGTATGAAAGTATTAGTAACAGGAGCAACCGGATTTATTGGCAGGCAGCTTACCCTGGCGCTGGCCACAGCCGGCCATGAGGTAAAAGCCTTATGCCGCAATATCGATCACCCCTACCTGATAAAACATAAAAACATTGAGCCGGTATTAGGCAACATATTGCACCCGCAAATCCTGAAAAAAGCAATGCAGGGCTGCAACCAGGTTTATCACACGGCGGCCATGGCAAAAATGTGGTGCCGCAATCCTGATGCTTATCATGAAACCAATGTTAACGGCACGCGCAACGTGTTACAAACGGCGGGCAATACCGGTGTACAAAAAATAGTATATACATCAACTTGCGGGGTATGGGGACCAACCATAAAACACCCCATGACCGAAACCGACCCGCGCGTAACCGGCTTCCCGATTGCATACGAGCGCACCAAATACCTCGCCGAGCTGGAAGTGCAAAGCTTTGTAAAACAGGGCATGCAGGTGGTAACCGTAAACCCATCGCGGGTATATGGCGAAGGCCCCATTACCGACAGCAATACTGTGGGTAAAATGGTTTCGGGATATTTAAAGGGCACATGGCGCTTTATACCCGGCAGCGGCGAGCAGGTAGCTAATTATGCTTTTTTAGATGACGTTGTAGCCGGGCACATCGCGGCTATGAACAAAGGCGTTAGCGGCGAACGCTACATTTTAGGCGGACATGACATCAGCTTTAATGAATTTTTCAGAACCCTGCAGCAGTTATCGGGCAAACAACTCGGCATGATCAGGATACCGCTAAAGGCTATTGCCTTATATAGTCGATTGGAATGGCTCAAAACCTGGCTCACAGGTCTACCTCCTTTATTTTTACCCGAATTTGCCGACCGCCTTAAATACGATCAAAAATATTGCAGCAATAAAGCCGTAAATGACCTGAGCTACCGTATAACCCCCTTCTCCGAAGGCATGCTCAAAACCGTTAATTATATGAGAGGATCAAACAATAAAGACGTTGAGGTTATAGATAAAAAATCAGCAGAATCTTGTAATCCAGTGAATCATGGTTCAGAAATCAATCAAGTAAACTTATGCAACAATTGACCGCTATAGTAACCGGCGCCAGCGAGGGCCTGGGAAAATCATTCGCCATTGAACTGGCCGGCCGTAACATTAACCTGGTATTGGTGGCCTTGCCGGGATCAGGTTTATCCGAACTCGCATCCTTTATCCGCAAAAACTTTTCGGTGAAAGTATCTCACATAGAAACAGACCTTACCCGAACAGAAAGCTACCCGGAGATATTTAATTATTTACAGGAGCAAAACATCAAGGCGCATTTACTTATCAACAATGCAGGGTTAGGTAATTGGTCGTGGTTTGAGGATAAGAACATTGCTTTCTATAAAATGCAGATAGAACTTAATGTTATTACTCCCGTGTTGCTCACCCGCCTGTTCCTGGCCCAAGCAGACGCCACCGTTACATCGTACATTTTAAATGTGGGTAGCTTGGGCGGACTGTTTGTTGTGCCCAAAAAACAGGTTTATGGCGCTACCAAATCATTCATACGCTATTTTACCAAATGTCTGCAACTGGAACTGCATACATCAAACGTGAAGATCAGTTTGCTTAGCCCAGGTGGCATCAACACCAAACCCGAATTACTGGTAATGAATAACAGCCTCAAAGGCATATCAAAAGCCACTATTTTGGAGCCCGACCAGGTAGCCCGGATTGCTATTGACGGACTGCTGAAAGGTAAAAAAGAGATCATCCCCGGTATGGTTAACCGTATGCTGGTTTTACTTAACAGTTTACTGCCTGCTTATGTTAAAGAAGGTATTATTAAACGAAGATTAAACGCTATTTTAGAGTCGTGAATTTATGATCCTGTCATTGCCCATATATCGCCTTATTAAAAACCTGTGCAGCTATTTTAACCGCACCAGCAACACCTATGAGGTTGTTGATGATGAAACCATCGTGATCAATTCGGGCAGCTTGAGTGGTTTAATACTGGAATTTCACTACAACATTTGCCAGGTAAAAATTGGCCGGCGATTAAACTTGTGTTTAGATATCGACCGCAATACTTCTGTTGACCTGCTGATGCATATCCTCATCAACCATAATATTATTAAAGAGGCCGATATTCCTCCGGCGCCTTAAGTCTCACCTAAACGGCGGGCCTCACCTAAATCCTCTCCTTTGGAGAGGATTTAGGTGAGGCCCGTTCGGGGGCTTAATCTTTTTTGCTACTTTTGCAGTTATTGCTACTTTATTTATGAGCGAAGAAAGATCACTGAATTTTTTAGAGGAAATTGTTGAAGAAGATATAGCTGCCGGTAAAAACAGCGGCAGGATATTAACCCGTTTCCCGCCCGAGCCAAATGGCTACCTGCACATAGGGCACTCCAAATCTATTTGTTTAAATTTTGGACTGGCGAAAAAATATAATGGCAAAACCAACCTTCGTTTTGATGATACCAACCCTACTAAGGAGGAAACCGAATATGTAGATAGCATTAAGGAAGACATCAAATGGCTTGGTTTTGAATGGGCCGAAGAGTTATACGCTTCAGACTATTTTGATAAATTATACGAGTTTGCCGTAACCCTTATTAAACACGGGCTGGCTTATGTTGATGACAGCAGCGCCGAAGAGATAGCAGCGCAAAAAGGTACGCCTACAGAGCCCGGCACACCAAACCAGTACCGCAGCCGTTCTGTAGAAGAAAATCTGCAGCTGTTTGCCGATATGAAAGCCGGCAAATACCCCGACGGCGCCAAAGTATTGCGGGCCAAGCTTGATCTGGCATCGCCAAACATGCACCTGCGCGACCCATTGATGTACCGCATCAAACACGCGCACCATCACCGTACCGGCGATACCTGGTGTATTTACCCGATGTATGATTTTGCCCATGGGCAGTCTGACGCTATTGAGCAAATTACCCATTCTGTTTGTACACTGGAATTTGTACCGCACCGTCCGCTGTATGATTGGTTTATTGAACAACTGAACGTCTTTCCGTCAAAACAATACGAGTTTGCTCGTTTAAACCTTAACTACACCGTAATGAGCAAGCGCAAGCTACTGCAATTGGTAGAGGAAAAACATGTAGAAGGCTGGGACGATCCGCGGATGCCAACCATTAGCGGTTTGCGCCGCCGTGGTTATACCCCTGCCAGTATCCGTGAGTTTTGCGACCGCATTGGCGTAGCCAAACGCGAAAACATGATAGATGTAGGTTTGCTGGAATTTTGTATCCGTGAGGACCTGAACAAGACCGCGTGGCGCCGCATGGCTGTACTCGACCCTATTAAATGTATCCTGACCAACTACCCTGAGGGCGAAACCGAAATTATGCACGGCGAAAACAACCCCGAGGTTGAAGGTGGTGATGGCAGTCGTGAGTTTCCGTTTAGCCGCGAGCTGTGGATAGAACGCGAGGACTTTATGGAAGTTCCACCCAAGAAATTCTTCCGTTTGGGTGTTGGCCTGATGGTGCGTTTAAAAAATGCTTATATCATCCGCTGTGATGATTTTGTAAAGGATGCAGATGGCAACGTAACCGAGATCCACTGTACCTACTTGCCCGAATCAAAATCAGGCAACGACACCAGCGGCATCAACGTTAAGGGAACCATTCACTGGGTAAGCGTACCCCACGCCAAAACTGCCGAGGTTAGGTTATACGACCGCCTGTTCCAGGTAGAAGATCCATCAAATGAAGATGGTGACTTTAAAGACTACCTGAACCCAAACAGCTTACATATACTGCCAACCGCCTACATTGAACCCGACCTGGCCAATGCCACACCCGGCAAAGCCGTTCAGTTTATGCGTAAAGGCTATTTTACTTTAGATAAATACTCTACCCCAGATCACCTCGTGTTTAACCGCACCGTGACCTTGAAGGATGGATGGAAGAGTCCCCCAGCCCCCTGAAGGGAGAGTTACTAAACATGTAAAAGCCGTTCTGAAAAAGAATGGCTTTTATTTCACCAAGCAAATCAAGAACTCCCCCTTCAGAGGGTTAAGGGGCATACTTTCTGTACACATTATACAGAATATTCAGATCAAGCTGGGTCATGGTGGGTGTAACATCCGTTTGCACGAAGTGCCGTTTGAAGGCTACGATAGCGGCAGTAAGGTCGCGGGTATCATAGCCTATGAGTTTGAGGGCGGTGGCATAGTCAAAGTTATCGGGAGGCAGCTCCAGCAGTTCGTCGCTCCAATAGCCGAAACCTTTTTGAGCCAACAGTTTCCAGGGGAAGAATGGTCCTGGGTCGGGTTTACGCAACGGGGCAATATCCTGGTGACCGATAAAGTTTCCAGTTGGTATATTATACACCTTTTTTAGCTGTGCTAACAGCGCCAGCAGACTTTTCACCTGCACATCATTAAACGACTCGTTACCGTTATTGTCAATCTCAATGCCGATGGAACAGCTGTTCATATCGGTAATGCTGCCCCAGCGGCTTATGCCCGCGTGCCAGGCCCGCAGGTAATCGTTCAGCATGTGGAACACCTTTCCGTCTTTAGCCACCACGTAATGGGCGCTCACCTGCGGCCGTACCAGCGTAAAGGTTTTGAGCGTTTGTTGTATAGAATCCTGCGCGGTAAAGTGGATGATCACGTAGTTAGGCTTGCGCAGATTAAAGTTTACCGTACCCACCCACTCGCCGGGCACAGCAGCACCGGCACTGTCAACCAGCATGGGCGGCTGTGTTTGTTCTATAACATTCACTACCGAATCTGTCTGGTGTTTGTACACTTTGTTGGTTAAGGCATAAGGGCCTTTGAGCGAGCAGGAACTAAGAGCAGCAAGAGCCAATATTAAAAATATAGTGTAAGTATTTTTCATGAGGCAGCAATAGATATTGCTAATGTAAACAAATAATACACTAAGTAAAAAGCCGCTGTTCACGGCTGTTCACGATGAACACCGTGAATAGCCGTGAACACTCTTAGTTGCTGACAATCAGCATATTAAGCTTTTTAGAGTCTATTTCGGAACATCTCATTTTAACTGACAATCAATTAGTTGCGTTTTGGAATGAGATTCAGTTTGAAAAATACTGAACGGCATGAGCATAACAAATTTAATCTACAGCCCGTTCCTTTTCAGGATAAAAGCCATCAAATCATTAATGGGTTGTTTAATG
Organism: Mucilaginibacter sabulilitoris; assembly: GCF_034262375.1. Lineage (NCBI taxonomy): Bacteria > Pseudomonadati > Bacteroidota > Sphingobacteriia > Sphingobacteriales > Sphingobacteriaceae > Mucilaginibacter > Mucilaginibacter sabulilitoris. The sequence goes on along the minus strand of NZ_CP139558.1, from coordinate 603,709 downwards.
ATCTTTCCCGTTTTTACACCATGCTGGTGGCATAGTTCGGTCAATTCGCCGATAAACGAGTAAGCTATGGAGCCTACAAAATGACATTTGTAACGATGGTATTCAGGGTACGATTTGATGTTGGTGTCAATAAACTCTACCAATCCTTTTTCTAACAGGGCCTGACCGTATGGTGTCGTTTTTATTTCGCTTATAAACTTTGAGAAAGAGGCCAGGTAGGTATTGGCATTAGGTTTTTGATAAACATTTTTGATCACAATTTCTTTATTGATGGTGTAGGCTTTGTCAAACTCCTGGTTAATATCGGCAGGCATATTACCATATAAAAAATCGGTGATCAGCGTTTTCCCGAACCATGTGCCCGAGCCCTCATCTCCTAAAACAAAACCCAGGCCATGCTGGCCGTCATGTATATTTTCGCCATCAAAATAAGAAATGTTTGAACCCGTTCCCAATACACAGCAAATGCCTTTTTCATATCCGCAGGTGGCGTAAGCGCAACCTAACAAATCGCTATCAACACTTATAAATGCTTTGTTAAATAGCTGGCTTATGGCGTTCGAAACAATTTCATGCCTGTCGGGACTCGAGCAGCCGGCGCCAAAAAAATATATTTCTTCAACATCGGCAGCATGGGCTACCATTTCTGGCACTTGGTCCTGTATTATTTTAGTTATCTCTTTTTCTGTTAAAAAATACGGGTTTAATCCGGAGGTTTGGAAAGATATCAATTCCTGCCCGCGGGTGCTAAGCAGCCAGTCTGTTTTTGAAGATCCGCTATCGGCAACTAAAATCATTGACAAATTTCTTGGAGCGCTTTAGTGGTTAGTGGCTTATGAATGAACTGGGTTATGTATTTGTTCCCCAATGATTCCTTCATATCAGTAGGGTCGAGGGATGAAGAAAGCATAAATATTTTAATGTTCTCTTTATCAATTGAAAGCAAGTCATATTCCTGCAAAAACTCAAATCCATTCATCAGGGGCATACGAATATCCAAAAATATGACATCGGGTTTAATGCTGCCATCACTAAGGGAAGAAATAGCCTCAGCCGGCGATTGTTTTACAATAATCTGTTCGGCAAAATTACTGCTTTCCAAAATCCTGCGCGTAACAAAATTGTCGATGTAGTTATCATCAATTAACAAACAGGTTTTGTAGGGATTTAACATTGTTTCAAAAGTAGCTTTTTAAAACAATTTAAAAAAACACACCTGTTAAATAAATGCGTATTCGTATTAATTAATATTTATGCTGCTGGTGATCTGTTTTAAAGTTACTTCAGCAAGTTTTGACTGATATTGGGCAACAAAAAACTTCGATTGTGCGTCAAGGTAATTGCGCTGCGCTTCCCTTATTTCAAGAGGGGTGATGTTACCCAGTTTATATTTCTCTAATGATATATCAAGATTCTTTTTCGCGATAACCACGTTAGCCTGCCCCAGTTTAATGAGATCAAGACCGGATAAGTAACTTACAAAAAAATTATTGATCTGTGCTTCAACAGACAACCGGGTTTGTTTTGCGCTGATATTGGCATTGTCTATTTGTATTTTAGCATTCTTTTCGCGCCTGTTCTGGTTAAAGCCATCAAAAATGTTGATAGTAGCCGTTAGTCCGTAGTTTAATCCATGTACGTTTTGCGACAAGGTAAAACCAGCGGGTGTTGTGCTGTTTGAAAACGTATAGCCAGATGTTACACCAACCTGTGGATACCGGGTTGAGCGTACCTGTTTTAAGTTAATCTCGGCCAAACGTTTATTGATTTGCGCTGATAAAATTGCCGGATTTTGCAGCTGAGCGCTGTTAATTATTTCGGCCAGCGTTAGCTTATCATCAACAAGAATGGTATCGGCAACAGAAAAATCAGTTTGCAGATCACGGATCAGTAACTGATTGAGCTGGATTTTAATAGTCTTAAACTGCTGATACTGCGTAACCAGGTTGGCCGTATCGGTGTTTAGATTTACCTGGGCGTTTAATACATCAAGTCTTGAAGCCCGGCCTACGCTAAATTTATCAGTTGCGTAATGCAGCTGGGTGCGCGAAATATCAATAGCACCTTTAAGGGCCTTTATCTGTTCGGCTTGACTTATCAGATCGTAATAAGTAGTAATTACGTTGGCAATGGTAGTTTGAATGGTGTCTTTTAACCTTATGGCACCCAGGGTATCAAGCGTTTTTAACTGATCATAAGTGGCAAACATGTTAAACCCGTCAAAAACAGTCCAGTTTAGGTTTACGCCGTAACTGTTATTGGAGTTATGGGCATTGATGTTATTAACGGTGCCATCATTACGTGTTTGTTTGGTTTTTTGCCTGCTGCTGCTGGTTGAAAAATTACCTGCAAGCTGTGGTAATATACCTGCGTTACCCAGGGTTACATTGTTTGCCGCAATAGTGGAGTTGTTTTGCGACAACTTTATATTATAGTTGTTTTTCAAGGCTATCTCTACCGCGTCTTTTAGCGTAAGCATGGGTACGTCCTGCGCCCATGCCGTCGCGCTAAAAGCTATACTGCAAAAAATAAAGAAAGCAATTTTTTTAGAGATCATACTGCTTAAAAGTTTTCAATAAGGTTAGGTGTTTTTTCTTCTTCGACAGCCACATCTTCCGGTAAATGATCGGGATCGACACGGGTTTTTGAAGCAAATATCACATACATGAGCGGGATAATATAGAGCGTAAGCACCAGGGAGAATAGCATACCACCCATAATTACAATACCTAACGACACACGGCTTTTTGCGCCAGCACCCAACGCGAAAGCGATTGGAACCGAACCCAGTACCACCGCCAAACTGGTCATTAATATAGGGCGTAAACGTGCGGTGGCGGCCTCAATAGCGGCTTCGTATTTGGCTACGCCATGTTCCATACGCTGGTTGGCGAACTCCACAATAAGGATACCGTTTTTAGTTACCAGTCCTACCAGGGTTATGATCCCGATCTCGCTGAAGATATTGAGTGTTTGGTTAAATAGCCATAGGGATATAAACGCTCCCGAAATAGCCAGAGGTACAGTTAGCATCACTATAAAGGGGTCCATAAAACTTTCAAACTGGGCAGCAAGTACCAGGTAGATCAATAACAGCGCAAAGCCAAAAGCGAACAATATGTTTGATGAACCTTCGGCATAGTCACGTGATGGGCCGCTGAGCGCTGTACTGAATGTTTCATCGAGCATGCTTGCGGCTATACGGTCCATCTCTTTAATGCCATCGCCTACAGTTCGGCCAGGGGCCAAACCTGCCGATATGGTTGCCGACTTATACCGGTTAAAGTGATAAATAGCCGGCGGGGTTGCCGCTTCAGAAACCTTTACCACGTTATCCAACTGTACCAAACCGCCTTTAGTACTACGCAGGTAAATTGATTTAAGATCAAGTGGCTGATCGCGGTTGGCGCGGTCAACCTGGGCAATTACCTGGTATTGTTTTCCGTTTATTAAAAAATAATCTAAGCGTCCGGCACTATAATACAATTGTAAGGTTTGAGCAATATCATCAACCGATACGCCCAGGTCCCGCGCCCTGTCACGGTCGGTAGTTACACGCAGTTCGGGCTTGGTAAATTTAAGATCCACATCCGTTCCCTGGAAAACAGGGCTTTTGGAAACCTCGGCAAAAAATTTCGGAAGCACAGCCCTTATTTTTTCAAAATCCTGGTTCTGAATTACATACTGTACCGGCAATGATGTTTTTGACCCGCTACCGCCACCGCTTATGGTTTGCTCTTGTACCACAATAGCACGGGCATCGGGCATTTTGCTTAGTTTTTTATTTAGCCAATCGGCCAGTTGCTGCTGGGTGCGGACACGCTCATCGGGAGGAACGAGCCCTACCCGCCCAAAACCTGTATTGGCACCCCTTCCGCCGAATGACGGCGAAACAATCTCAAAATTAACCGTTGCTTCGGGTATAGAATCATCAACCAGCTTGGCTACCTTATCCATATACCTGGTCATATACTCATAAGTAGCACCTTCAGATCCCGTTACGCTGTAACGCAGCAAACTGCGGTCGTCAAGCGGGGCAAGCTCAGAGGGTATAATCCTTACCAAAACCCCTATAAGTATAAGCGATACAGCCAGGATCACGAATGATACCCAGCGTACTTTCATGAACTTAACCAGCGTTTCTGTATAAGAGTTGGTCATGTTCACAAAGAACGGCTCGGTTTTTTCGTAGAATTTTGATTTTTTATTGCTTTTGCGGATCAGCTTAACATTAAGCATTGGTGTTAACGACAGAGATACAAATGCCGATATTAATACCGCTCCGGCCACTACTACCGCAAATTCACGGAATAAACGGCCCGTAAAACCTTGTAAGAACACTATGGGTAAAAACACTGCTGCCAGCGTAACCGAGGTAGATACCACCGCGAAAAAGATCTCGGCCGACCCCTCAAAGGCAGCCTTACGGATTGCCATACCGGCTTCTACCTTCTTATATATATTCTCCGTTACTACAATACCGTCATCAACCACCAGGCCCGTTGCCAGCACGATACCCAGCAGGGTTAATATATTAATGGAAAAACCAAAAATATACATGATAAAGAAAGCCCCTATCAATGATACCGGTATATCGATCAGCGGACGGAAAGCAATAAGCCAGTCGCGGAAGAACAGATAGATGATGATTACCACCAGCACGAACGAAACAATGAGCGTTTCCTGCACCTCAGATATGGACTGGTTAATGAATCGGGTATTATCCAGAGCTACCTTTACCGAAATATCGGGTGGAAGATCTTTCTTAATCTGGTCAAGGCGTTTATAAAAATCCTTGGCTATTTGCACATAATTGGCGCCCGGCTGCGGAACAATGGCCAAACCGATCATGGGTACGCCCGATTCCTTAAATATGGTTTCCTCGTTGGCCGATCCTAAAACCGCGTATCCAATATCCCGCAGGCGGATCACCCGGTTACTGTCTGAGCGGATAATAAGATCATTAAAATCTTTTTCAGTTGAAAGCTTGCCCAGTGCCCTGATGGTAACTTCTGTATTATTACCTTCAATTTTTCCGGCAGGCAGTTCCACATTTTCTTTAGCCAGAGCAGCTGAAATATCGGTAGCTGTTACACCCTGTGCGGTTAGTTTGCTTGGGTCTATCCATAAACGCATGGCATACTGCCGCTGGCCCTGTATGTTAACAGCACTTACGCCGGGTATAGTTTGCAGGCCCTCCTGCAGTACGTTTTCGGCATAATCATCCAGTTGATTAATATTACGCGTATTACTGCTAACCTCCAGGGTAATAATGTTATCTGCATTAGCATCAGCCTTGGTAACTACCGGCGGCGCATCTATGTCTTGTGGCAATTGACGCTGTGCCTGGCCAACTTTATCGCGTACGTCGTTGGCAGCCGTTTCCAGATCGGCATCCAGGTCAAATTCCACGGTGATATTGCTTGACCCAACAGAGCTATTGGACGATAGGTTACGGATACCCGGCACACCATTGATGGCCCGTTCAAGCGGCTCGGTTATCTGCGATTCAATTACATCGGCATTTGCGCCAGAATAGCTGGTGGATACTGATATGATTGGCGGATCCACAGAAGGGAAATCGCGTACCCCTAAAAATTTGTAGCCGATAATGCCAAACACGACAATAACTACTGACATTACTGTTGCCAGTACCGGCCTTTTAATACTAACTGAGGATAAACTCATAGCTTTACTTAATTACTTTAGCAATTTTTAAAGGAACTTTTGGTCGCATTTGTATAAGGCCCGATACCACCACACTGTCGCCGGGTTTTAAACCGTCAATGATTTGTATTTTGGTATCTGTGCGCATATCGGTTTTTACTGGTTTTGATACAGCTACACCATTTTGATAAACGTAAACCAGGCTGCTTTTTAAATCGGGTATAACCGCCTGTGTTGGTAATAAAATAGTTTTGGGTATCTGATCAAGTGTTAAATTAATTTTTGCAAAGCCTCCCGCCGTAAGTAAGCCTTTGGGGTTGGGTGCTTTAGCCCTCACTGTTATAGTACGTGAATTTACATCAATTGATGGCTCAATAGCATAAACGGTAGCTGTAAAATTTTCTCTCGAGCTTTCGGTATTAAACCTAATTTTGCTGCCCGGGCCAATGATGGATAAGTAGCGCTCAGGAACCGAAAAAGTAACTTTAGCCGGGTCAATATTTACCAGCTGCGCAATAGGAGATTGTGGCGACAGGTAGCCACCGGGGCTCACGTTACGCAAGCCAATGGTGCCCGAAAAAGGTGCGTGTATCTCTGTGCGTGATATTTGCGCCCTGATTACGTCACCCTGTGCTTTTAACGAGTTAAGTGAAGTTAACGAGGTATCATACTCTTGCTGGCTTATAGCTTCTTTCTGCAATAATATCTTGTTACGGTATTCATTCTGTTTGGCCAGGGTTTCCTGGTATTTAATCTGTTGCAGCGACGCCTCCAGATCCTGGTTATATACTTTTACCAGCAACTGTCCTTTTTTTACCTTGCTGCCTTCGGTAAAATATATGCCGGTAATGTTGCCGGCGGTTTGGCTTACCAGGCTTACTTTTTCATTGGCATCAATTGATCCGGTTACATCTATAATATTGTTAACGGCGGTATCCTTTACAATCATGATATTAACAGACACAGGTCCGTTTTTGCGCCCTTTACTACCCTTGCCGCCCGCGGCTATAGCAGCAGCCGATTCTTTAGCATGAGGGCTGAAAAATTTGTTGTAAATTAAATAAGCAACCAGCAATGCCAGCGCGATGTAAATGATATACCTTGTTCTCATAGTGAATCAATCATTTTGTGATTTTAGTTTTTAGTCAGGTTGTTGTTCTTTGCTTATATTATTATGCATACGCAACAAAACGCTTTCAAATATTTGCATATCTGCTGCTGATATACCCTGCGTAATGTCGGCGTTCATGTTTTTAAAGGTTTCCACAATATGCGGTACCGCCTGTTTTGCCTTTTCTGTAACTTTTAGTATTTGCTCGCGGCGGTCATTAGGATTGTTTTCACGGTAAACAAATCCTTTGGCGCTAAGCAGGTTAATGATGTTAACCATGGCTGATTTATCCTTGCCTAATATTTCTGCCAGCGCCTTTTGGGATAATTGCCCATCATGGTAACAAATTAGCGACAGAATATAATGGTATTGATTTACGTCGAGGTGTGCCGTATGCCGGGCCAGTACGCTTTGGTACAATTTACCAAGGCGTATCAGTTTGCGCGATATGGGCTCTATTAATTTCATTAATATAAGGGTGTCGCAAACATAAACAGTCTGGTATTAAAATAGTTGTATGTATCAACCATTTTACAAGTACCCGTTTGGACATGGATTTTTGAAATCTATAATTTTTTTAACTTGCGGCCATGAAATCGATTAAGCCTGTTGTCGCTGTTACTTTAATATGTTTTTTTATGAATCTACCTACCAGTAAGGCTCAAAATACCACTATCATATCCTACACCGTTTCGTTTCCAGAGGCTCAGGCGCATTATGCCGATATTGAAATGCATATTTCAGATTTAAATCAGGATATACTCGATCTGAAAATGCCCGTATGGACACCCGGCTCATACCTGGTAAGGGAGTTTGCAAAAAATATTGAATCGTTAAGCGCCGCAGCTAGAACAAAACCATTAGCTCCGCGTAAGATCAATAAAAACACCTGGCGTATCACTACCAAAGGCATATCGGCATTAACTATTAAATACAGGGTATATGCTAACGAAAACTCGGTACGCACCAGCTATATCGACGCGTCGCATGCTTTCTTGTCTACATCAGGTATATTTATTTATCCGGCTAACATGATGCACCAGCCATCAACCATTAACATTAAACCATACAAGGGCTGGGCCCAGGTTTCAACCAGTTTAGAAATGGTTAACGGCGATCCGTTTACCAGGCGTGCCCCTAACTATGATATCCTGTTCGATTCGCCTATTGAGGTGGGTAACCAGGATGTTTTTGGTTTTAATGCATCCGGTGTAAAATATGAGGTATGTATGTATGGCGGCGGTAATTATGATAAGGAGCGTATTAAAAAAGACCTGCATCAGATCGTGGAGAAAGAGGCTGCTATTTATGGCGAAAACCCCAACAGTCACTACGTCTTTATTATACATAATCATTTAAAAAGCGGTGGCGGCCTGGAACACTTGAGCTCCACTGTGTTAGGCGTTTCGCGCGATGCCTATGGTACCGAAAAGGGGTATAAGAATTTTTTAGCCCTGGCCGCTCATGAACATTTTCACCTGTGGAATGTAAAACGCCTGCGCCCGGTGGTGCTTGGTCCCTTTGATTATGATAACGAGAACTATACTACCAACCTTTGGATAGCCGAGGGTTTTACTGAATATTACCAGGAAATAATAGTGCGCCGCACCAATCTTTACCCCGTAGAAAATTATCTTGACGCCCTGGTAACCGAGTTTAATATATTGGAAAACCTGCCGGGTAAAGATGTACAAACCGTAGCCGAATCAAGTTTTGATGCCTGGATAAAGGCTTACCGGCCAAACGAAAACTCTGCCAACTCTACTATATCATATTACAACAAAGGGGCTATTATAGGTATGATGCTCGATCTGGAAATCATTAACAGCAGCGGGGGCAAATATTCGCTTGATGATGTGATGAAATATATGTACACTGAGTATTATAAGACCAAAAAACGCGGCTATACCGATGGTGAGTTTAAAAAAGGGTTTGAAAAATTTGCCGGTAAAAAGCTTGATGATTTTTATAAAAAATATATCAATGGCCTAACGCCTGTAGATTATAATCAATACCTGGGCTATGCAGGTTACAAAATTACCGATGAGCTGGCAGATAACAATGATCCGGCGCTTGGTTTAATTACCGCCACCAATGGTAATAAAAAGGTTATTGTTACCAGTGTGCTGCGTGGCACCGCGGCATATATCGATGGTATTAATGTTAATGATGAGCTTGTTGCTATTGATAACAACCCCATTACCGATGCCGGAACTATGCTTGATGGTAAAAAACCGGGCGATAAAATACAAGTGAGTGTGACCCGCGACGGCCTGCCGCTTACCATACCGGTCACCCTGTTAAAAAACGCACGGGTTAAATACCAAATTGTACCGGTTGATAATGCTACACCTCAGCAATTGCAGGTGCGGAAAAAGTGGTTGAGTTTGTAGCCAGAATAAAAATAAGCAAGGGGTTGTTTATAATTATAAACAACCCCTTGCTGTATAAACATTATTTGTGCGGATAATTATCTTAAATAGAGTTTCCGAATACAGGAATTGTCGCTAAAGTAAATTGTGCTTTCGTCTTTTGATAACGCCAGGCTCTGGGCATAAACACCCGCTTGTGACCCAACTCCATCACGACCAAAAGGGTATTTATTATTCGGCCCGACAAGGAACTGAAGTTTTCCGTTAACGATGCTTTTTATTGCCCCCTGGTCGGCGATATATAAAACCCGGCTATCTTTTGAGGCTATTATGCTCGTAATACCATTAAATTTCAGGTCTTTATAAATCTCAGTAAATAACCCTGATGGAGTGTACTTATATATATGTTTACCGTCCATAGCTAAATATTTTATTCCGTTATATCCGCAATAAAGCGCCATAATATAATATGATGTATAAGGATTTGGTAAATATTTCAATGAGTCAACAGGTACATAGTATGGATTTATCCCAATATTTCCGGCATTATCCGGCAAAAATTTCCGGAAGCTGGCATTGGTGCTCATCCAAAGAATATCGCTGTAGGGATCATGTTCAAGAGAGGTAACCCCGCTGAATTCGCCCTGTCGTAATGAAACTGCCGGTGTCGACAGCGCGCCTCCCGGTTTCAGGATCAAAATATTATGCCTTCCATCCGATATTATATTAATGCTTCCATCTTTTGATACCCTTACCGATCGGGGATACACCAGGCTTGCGCCATCGCTAGCATTAGGGATGGGTATTGTTGACACCACATTGCCTGGTGTTATTTTACGAATCTTGTTATTATAACTATCGGCCACATAAAGCGTCCCATCATCCATTAAGTCAATCCCAGCCGGATAATTGAAGAAGGCCGTACTGCCTGTACCATCCGCATATCCAAATGAATTAATGTGCCCGGCAAAGGTTACCACCGTTAAGGAGGCATGGGCTTTTGCAGCAGCCGTGGCGCTCATTACCCCCAGTTTGTCTATGTCGGAAACAGTTGAAGGTGCTTCTGTATTTTTTTTACAGGCGGCGATAAATAAAATAATACTAACGCCAAGCAGCAGGACAGGATTACTATTGGTTTTCATGATGGTTTAAAGTTTAAGATAAAGTTAAATACTAACGCATCTAATTATTTAGTTATGGTTTGGTTGTGTATTATTTTGTATAAATACATGATATTAAATATTATAGACTGTTAAATAAGCACACATTGCTTTAATAAATGCAGTATAAATTATATTTTTATGGCTTATGCCGTCAGCCGCTGCTTTAAAAAAAATCAGGCCTATACAGCTTATCGCTGTTATCTTTTTTACTGTTTCCGGGGGCCCTTACGGACTAGAGCCTCTGTTAAGTTACGCAGGCGATCATGGCGCCCTGCTCATACTATTGTTTACGCCGTTGCTTTGGGATGTGCCGGCCATATTTACAGTGATGGAACTCAATAGCATGATGCCCGTAACCGGCGGCTATTATAAATGGGTTAAATATGCGTTAGGCACCCGCTGGGGTTTTTACGAAGGCTGGTGGACCTGGCTTTATACCTTTGTTGACCTGGCTATTTATCCGGTTCTGTTTGTGCAGTACGCTTCATTCTTTTTTCCGGGTTTGCTGCAATATCAGGTGCCTGTTTGTTTGCTTATTATATGGGCATCGGCGGGGTTAAATATATTGGGTATAGTGCCAGTAGGTAAGGTGTCCTTGTTTTTAAGCGCGGCCGTGCTGGCGCCCGTTATTGTGCTGGTTGTTCTGGCTATTTATCAACACAGTGGCAGCTTAGCTGTACCGGCACCGTCATTAAAAGGTATTTCTTTTCCGTCGTTTGGGATGGCCTTATACACCGTAATGTGGAACTGTCTGGGCTGGGACAATATTACCACCTATGCCGAGGAGGTTGAAAAACCCGTTCGCTCTTATAAAGTATCAATGATTACTGCTTTTGTACTGGTTATGGTAGTTTACTTTTTTATTACCTGGGTAGCGCAGCAATCGGGCATTAACCATGATACTTTAACTAATGATGGTTTCCCGGCATTGGGTGTGTTGATAGGCGGACAGTGGCTGGGCATTGCCGTTGCTGCTGGCGGCATGGCCAGTACACTGGGTATTTACGCCGCTGTACTGTTATCGGTATCGCGGGTGCCCCAGGTAATGTCTGAAGATAATTTACTACCAGCCGGTTTAAACAGACTTCACCGCAGGTTTAAAACCCCCTATATCTCCATTATCATTTGCTCGCTGGTGGTTAGCTTGATGATATTATGGACCTTTGCTGATTTGCTTATTATTGATGTAACGGTATATGGCGCGGGTTTATCGCTGGAATATATTTCGCTTATAAAACTCAGGATAAAGGAACCTCATAAAATCCGGCCTTTTCGTGTTCCTTTAGATGTTACGGGACTTTGCCTTGTGCTCCTGCTGCCATTTATTGTTTATATAGTTGCCCTCGGCGGTGCGTTTTCGTCAACTCCCGAGGCGCTTAAGGCTGCAGTATTTGCCATAGGAGCTTTGCTAAGTGCTGAAATTGCCTGGCGTATTATTTTAATAAGCAGGCCGCATTTAAAAAGAGACAAGCTATAAATTAGTGAGAAGCCCGGGCCAGGAGGTTAATAATAGGCATTTCAAAAATGGTTGAGAATATACTGCTGGCGTTTTTACCTTCGACTGATTTTTTAAGATCATCCTGATAAAATATATAATCAACGCCAAGCGCCTTTAATAAACCATCGGTTTTGGTATGAGAGGTATTTTTGTAACAGCAGATCTTTATTTTTTTGTAAGCCGGATTTGAAGTCATACGGCGTAATATTTTTTCAATGTCCTTATTTACATGATCATAATCAAATATTACCAGGTTGGGCTTAAGCTCATGTATAGTAGGGAAAATACTGTTTACAGCAGAAAGATGCCTGAACATTTTCTTTTCAGGAAATAATTCAACCGAAAAATTATCGGGAGCCACCAACAATACATTTTTAGATCGTGCGCTGATCATAACCAGTTAATTAAGAGGAAGATAAAATTAAATTATAAATGTCATTCCGGCCAAATATTATTGTCAATTGTAATAATATTGATACACAAAGCAACCGTTAGCGCGCTTAAAAATCCCCTGATAACCAAATATTTCTACTATAAAAAATAAATTAATCTAAAGTAAAATAAAAATATTGTATTTAGTTATAAATATGCCTTATTTAACCTGCTGGCCGGCCTTATTACGAGTTGAGGTTCAGGTTTGTTACCATATTATTCTGATATTATAAAATAATTAAGGCTATCTTAGTTTTATCAACCAAAACATGAAAATCACATGGGCACTCCTGAAATGTTATTGATGCTATCTCCGGTTATTTATATAGTTAGTATTGCCGTTTTAATTTTCATAACCAGGCTAGTTTTTAGTATCCCCCGGTTTTTAACATACCAAAAAGCGCAAACCTAATTGTTGTCTGAAATTGCTATAGAAAAAGGGGTAGCAACAAGCCGGATAAATGAAATTTTGAACGGGATAAAAAAATAGCTTTCGTACGTTATTTAGCTATGGGCCGGGTATTAAACGCCCCAAAGGCAACCTATTGCTTTAACGCGCCGTATTTACCACATGGCGGGTGTTATATTAAAAGCAAAAAAATTGATTACGAAAACGTTTAAAAATGTCGCCGGCCAAACCGAGGATGAATTTTACACCAGTTTTTTTACTCAAAATCCTCACTGGAATAAAGCAACACCCAACGCTGACGAAAACCTGAGATGGAAGATCATCGAGAAATTTTTATACTATATCAAAGGATATCAAAAATCAACGGGTAGGTTAAATTCAAATAACATACTTGACATGGGCTGCGGCCGCGGCTGGTTAAGTAATCTTTTGGCAAATTATGGCCATGTAATAGCCATCGAGCCGGTGAGGCCCGTTGTGGAACACGCCCGTAAATTATTCCCCCATCTTGATATCAGGTGCGGAACTGCAGGAGATTTAGTTGCAGACGGTAAACTATCTTATTTCGACGTTATTGTATGCTCGGAAGTTATTGAACACATACCGGATGCCCAGAAGGCTGATTTTATATTTGCCTTAAAAAGCCTGCTTAAAAAAGGTGGCTTTTTAATGATGACCACACCCCGCAAAGACGCAGAAGCAGAATGGATAAAATACGGCAACGCGGCGCAGCCTGTGGAAGATTGGATGACCGAAAAAGCGCTCGGATCATTATTTGAACAGGCCGGGTTAACAAATCATTTACTTTCACGGGCAGCTATGCCGCCCGTGAAAAAAGCTCCGGAAATTGAGATATACCAGTTATGGCTGGTGCAAAATTAATCCGGCCCGTTTATGCAGGTTATCTGCATGAACGGCCGGAAACAAATTATTATTTATTATTAGCAGACTTACGAGCTAAACTCAGTTAATGCTTTTGCCATTCTGCTAACGGTTTCGGTCCGGCCAAGCTGCGCTGCAATATCAAACACATGGGGGCCAAATTTACCACCAACCAGCATAATGCGGAATGGCAGCATTACATCGCCGGCTTTCAGGGCTTTTTCTTCCATCAGGGTTTTAAACTGCGCCTCAAAACCATGCGCTTCAAGAGCGGTTTCGCTGCTGTTTAATAATGCGGTTAATGCGTTAAAGAAATCGGTTTTAGCATCTGTCCATTTGGGTTTTACCGCGTTCAGGTCGTATTCTTTGGGTTGCTCAAAAAAGTATGCCGCCTGTGTATAAAAATCGGGCAGCAATACGCAGCGGTCTTTAACCAGGTTAATAACGGCCAATAAGTAATCCTCATCGGCAACGGTAATTCCTTTATCTTCTAAAATGGTCTTTACTTTTGGAGCTAAGCTTTCTGCATCAAGCTTTTTTATCCATTCGGCATTGAACCACTTGGCTTTTTCAAAATCAAATTTGGCTCCGGCCTTGCTTACCCGCTCCAGCGAAAATTTTTCTATCAGTTCATCCAATGTAAATATTTCCCGGTCGGTACCATCATTCCAACCCAGGGTGGCCAGCAGGTTTAAAAACGCTTCTGGCAAAAAGCCCAATTCGCGAAAACCAGCGGTAAGATCGCCGCTTTTGGCATCAAACCAGTTCATGGCATACACCGGGAATCCGAGGCGGTCGCCATCGCGCTTGCTCAGTTTACCATGGCCGTCGGGTTTCAGTATCAGTGGCAAATGCGCCCATTGCGGCATCTGGTTTTTCCAGCCGAGGTATTCCCACAATAATAAATGTACCGGGGCAGATGGCAGCCACTCTTCGCCACGAAATGCGTGCGAAATTTTCATGAGGAAGTCATCAACAACAACGGCCAGGTGATAGGTTGGCATACCATCGGCTTTTAACAATACCTTATCATCAACAAGGTTAGTTTCAAAGCTTACATGGCCGCGTATCATATCCATGAAACTAATTGTTTCGTCGGCAGGCATTTTAATACGGATCACATGTGGGGTGCCGGCGTCAAGCAGGGCATCAACTTCATGCTGCGGCAACGAAATAGAGTTGCGCAGGCTTTTACGGTAAACCTGGCCATATTGAAAATTAGGGATCTCCTTACGGTTTTTATCCAGTTCTTCGGCAGTATCAAAAGCATAATAGGCATGTCCCTGCATTACCAGGCGCTCGGCATATTCGCGGTATATGGCTTTACGCTCACTCTGGCGATAGGGAGCGAATTGGCCTCCTGCAACGGGACTCTCATCCGGCTGTAAACCACACCATTTCAGGCAATCTAAAATATATTCCTCAGCACCTTCTACATAACGGGTTTGGTCGGTGTCTTCAATTCTTAAAATAAAATCGCCATGATGTTTTTTGGCGAATAAATAATTGAACAATACGGTACGCACACCACCCAGGTGCAAACCACCGGTTGGGCTTGGTGCAAAACGGACTCTTACTTTTTTATCGGTCATGATGAGGGCAAAGATAAGTTTTTTAAGATGTGCAAATGTTGAAATGAAATGATAATCGTGGTCGATTACAAGAGCAAACATTAATTATAGTTATTGATCATCTGCACATCTGAAATTTGCACATCTGCACATTTGAAATAATTTTACGTTATTTGGGCCTTGGCCAGTATGAACCCATATCAACAGAAAAAACGCTGGAAATACTTTCTGCTCGCATTCGCGACAGTTATTGCCAGCGGGTCTTTATTTTACACCAGCTACCTGGTTAAAAACATTGCACGCTCCGAACGTACCCGCGCGCAGGTTTGGGCCATGAGTATGCGGCAGATATTAAACTCGGATGATAATGATTTTTTAAGTTATGTAATTTCTGTACGCGATAGCCTCACGGTGCCTGCTATTGTTATTGATGGCAAGGGCGATATTGTGATACAACGCGGGTTGGATACTACTAAAACGCCTTTAAAGCTTGAGGCCGAAAGCAATAAGAAAAAGAAATACGACCCTGAGTATTTTAAAGAAGAGCTGGCTTATATGAAAAAGCAACACGCCCCTATCAAGCTAAATATTTTCGGCGAAGAAAACCTGATCTATTATAAAGATTCGGCCCTGCTTACCCAGTTAAGGCTGTTCCCTTACATTCAGTTAACGGTAATAGCCATATTTTTACTGATGGCTTACACGGCATTCAGCTCGTCGCGAAAGTCGGAGCAGGACCAGGTTTGGGTTGGCCTGGCAAAGGAGACGGCCCACCAGCTGGGTACGCCTATATCATCATTGATGGCGTGGATTGAGCTCATGAAAGAGAAATTTAACGCTGAAGAGGATGTATTGGTGGCTGAAATGGAGAATGATGTAAAGCGACTGGAAATTGTGGCTGATCGGTTTTCAAAAATAGGGTCGAAGCCGGTATTGGAAGAACATCCGGTTTATGAAGTTGTGAAAGATTTTGTAGATTATTTTAAGGTACGCGTAAGTAAAAATATCGGTTTTGAACTGGGGGGCAACCCGCACCTGAAAGCAGGTCTTAATATCCCGCTGTTTGATTGGGTCCTCGAAAATCTGCTTAAAAACGCGGTTAACGCTATTGATGGCAAAGGCAGCATCAAGATTGAAATTGGCGGTAACAAATTAAAGAACCAGGTATTTATTGACGTGACCGATACCGGTAAAGGCATACAGCGCTCTAAGTTTGATACCGTTTTTCAGCCGGGTTATACCACCCGCAAGCGTGGCTGGGGGTTGGGTCTATCATTAACAAAACGTATGATTGAGAATTATCACAACGGGCAGATATTTGTGAAGGATTCTGAGGTAGGCAAAGGAACAACATTCAGGATAGTATTAAGAAACACACGAAATGATAAGCAAACCAAACACTAATGAATACGCGCCGTTTTCGGCCGGATATGTTAATCTTGTTCCGGATACGCATGTCGTTGAATTGCTGGAACGCTTAATGGAATCGAGCTATAAATTGTTCAGCAGCCTTAACAATGAACAGGCGGCCTATGCGTACGCGCCTGGTAAATGGACCGTAAAACAAGCGCTTGGCCACATGATTGATACCGAACGCACGTTTGCTTACCGGGCCCTCGTTTTTTCGCGAAATTCGGTTGAGCTGCCGGGTTTTGATCAGGATATATATGTAAACAACGCTGATTTTAACAGCCGGAGCATACAGGATCTGGCAGAGGAGTTTAAAGCCACCCGGTTGTCAAATATCTATATGATTAAAGGGTTCAGCGAGAAACAGTTGCTGCGCAGCGGCATTGCCAGCAACCACCTGTTTTCGGTAAGGGCTTTGGTTTACATGATAGCCGGGCACGAAATGTACCACTTACATACCTTTAAGGAACTTTATAACATTTCATAAAAAAGCACGTCATAACTCGTTATAACGTGCTTTTGATCCCTGCGCCAAATTATTTTTGCGGGGCATGGTCTTCTTTATCTAACACTTCCCTTTTTTCTATCTTGTATGACAGGAACAAGCCTGCACCGCCAAATATGGCAATAAGGGCTATGTAAAGGAAAAAAGTTTCATCGTCCATGTAATTGAATATGGTATGATCTAAAATAAAGGCTAAAAACAATCCCACACCTGAGCCAATAAGCAACAGTCCCCATTTTAAATTTTGGTAAGGGGCTGATTGTGGTTTGTAGGTACGCGGATCCATACCACGTTCAATCATTGCCAGTTTTTCGCGTTTGTTAAGATAAACAACCCCGAAGATCATCATGAAAAAGCCGAGGGGTACTAATATACCTGCTAATACTCCCAATTCACCTGCGTGCATAATATTTAAGTTAAATAAGTTAATAAATCTTTCTTTTATGAATCCACCATTGCGGTGTATTTGTAAGCTATGACCACACTGTTTTAAAACAGGTTACACCCCAAGGAAAAAAAAGTTGAGGCGAAAGCTGACAGGTTAAAGGCAAAAGGTTTTTAAGAGAAATTAGGTAATAAAAAAGGCGAAAAGCAGATGCCTTTCGCCTTTAACATTTTGGCTTTCGCCCTTATTTTATTTCAAATACAGCCTGTATCTGGAAACTTAGTTTTATCTTTTTAAAGTCGATATCTGATTCAGCCGGACCGGCAGCATCAGCAGCTTTAGCATACATCATTACGGCGCGTGGCTGCGGGAAGCTGCTGTTATCGTTTTCTGTAATATTAAGCGCCGAACCCAGTTTGTCGCCCAATCCGTTAACCAGGAAGGCAGCTTTGTCGCGGGCAGCAAGCAGGGCTTTCAGTTTCAAGTCATTCTTCAGATCATTGATCTTTGAATAATCATAGCTGTCGATATTGGTTGATTGTATGCCCTTCGGGTCAACCTTGGCCAGTATCTGGTTAAATTTATTCAGGTCACGCAGTTTAATAAGATATTGTTTGCTGGCTAAAAAATCGGGAGCTTTTTTCTTTTGGTAAGTGTTGTTCCAGGCCGATACATTGTTCATTGTAAAATCGTCTTTGGCAATGCCTGCATCCTTTACGCCTTTTTCCAGCTGGCTTTCCAGCACATCAATGGTAATACGTTTTTTGCCATCCATGTATTCCTGTAACGAGATAGACACATTGATAATATCAGGAGTAACTTCCTGTTCGGCAATGCCGGTAACTTCAATTTTGCGGCGCAGATCAACCGTTTGAGCAAAGGCTCCATAAGTAAACGTAAGTAATACGGCAAGGATAAATAGCTTTTTCATGTGATAATTTGTTTTTAGTTGCTATGAAGCTATCGGGAGCTGTTGTTTGTTTTTAAGATAGCTCCCAACGGTTTCATGTGATAAATTGTTTTTTTATAAATATTATATGGTATATGACTATGATAACGTGCTTAAAGTTTAATACGTAACAGGTATAATGATTTATTTGTTCGTGAAGTGACAGTAACATTATATATAAAACTACAGCTTTGCTTTGATTCAAAAGTGTATATACTGTAAATGAACAATATAAAACCGTTTGACTGTTTTTGAGGTTATATTTAAATAATTTAAACACCGGGGTTATGAGATCTATCTGGAAAGGTTCAATTGGTTTTGGTTTGGTGAGTATTCCTGTAAAGCTGTATTCGGCAGTGCAAAGCAGCACGCTTAATTTAGATATGCTCGATAGCCGCGACCATGCCCGCATCCGCTACCAGCGGGTAAATGAACATACGCACAAGGAAGTGCCATATGATAAAATTGTAAAGGGCTATAAACTAAATGACGATTATATAATTGTGGAAGAGCAGGATTTTATAGACGCGGCGCCTGAAAAAAGCAAGGTAATTGAGATTGAAGATTTTGTGAACATAGCCGAGGTAAACCCCATGTTTTACGAAACATCGTACTATACCGAACCCGATACCAAAAACAATAAGGCGTACGCCCTGCTACTGAAAGCACTGCAGCAATCAAAAAAAGCAGGGCTGGCCCGTTTTGTATTGCGCAGCACCGAAAGCCTTTGTATTGTACACCCGGTTAAAAATGTGCTAGTAGTTACCCGCATCCGTTTTGGCCAGGAGATACGTGATACCGATGACCTGAATGTACCCGGCGAGGTTAAAGTAAGTAAAAAAGAACTTGATGTTGGCCTTGCGCTTATTGATCAGTATGCTTCAAAGTTCGATGTATCAAAATTTAAGGATGAGTATCATAACGAGCTGTTAAATATCATTAAGGCGAAAGCAAAAGGCAAGCGGGCCACCGTTAAAAAACTAAAACCACGCAAAACAACAAGTGATGATCTGTACGATCAGCTGATGAGCAGTCTGAAAGCTAAAAAGGGGGCATAGTTTTCAAATATTCCTTTTTACTATACAAATTAGGTTTTGTTACTATACAGATGAGGGTAACAGGAGGTGTGTATTTTATGCCTACACTTTCAAAATAATTAATATTATTAAGAAATAGGTAAAAATGGCATTGCCTTTGTTTTCTTCATGGTACAAAACTTAAAACACTCTACCATGGCAACTACAAAAGTAAAAGCACCCGAACAAACCGGTCTTGTTTCTGAATCGGCATTGAATGAATTGTTTCTTGATGAATTAAAAGACATTTACTGGGCCGAAAAGCACCTGACCAAAGCTTTGCCTAAAATGGCGAAAGCGGCAACATCCGACGAATTAAGGTCGGCAATTGAAAACCATTTGGTCGAAACCGAAAATCATGTTACCCGGCTGGAGTCGGCATTTGAATCAATAGGTAAAAAAGCCACAGCTATAAAGTGCGAGGCGATGGCCGGTTTAATTAAAGAAGGTGACGAAATTGTTGCCGAAACGCAAAAAGGCAGTATAACCCGCGATGTTGGTATTATATCGGCCGCGCAAAAAATTGAGCATTATGAGATCGCTTCATACGGTACATTAAAAACACTGGCAAGTGTATTAGGGTATTACGAGGCCGCAGAGTTGCTTGAGGCTACCCTGCACGAAGAAAAAAATGCCGACAGCCTGCTAACTCAAATTGCAGAAGCCGGTATCAACCAATCATCCAGATCAGAAAAAAAATAGATTAAACGAAACTCATCGGAGCATCCTGAACTTGTTTCAGGATCTCTCCGGGGGGGTTGCTATTGTGCACAACCAGGCTTGTGGGATGCCGAAACAAGTTCGGCATGACTCCGATTCAACTTTTAAAACATTTACGATCATACAAGTATTGTATATATACCTATGAAATTATTAACTAAAATAAAATTACCATGAACTCACTATTGTATATCATTGCCGTTATCCTGCTGATTGGCTGGGCAATAGGCGTATTTTTTACCTCAGTAGGCAGTTTAATCCACGTACTGCTGGTTATAGCTATAATTGCCGTACTGTTAGGCATCATCAGACGACCAACAGCTATTTAATGCTGCTTGAAATAAACAACAAAGCCCCCGGTAACTCTGGGGGCTTTGTTGTTTTCTAACGGTATGTAAATCAAAAGCTCCCCCTTTAGGGGTTTGGGGGATTTTCAGTATTTTTACATAAGCAGTGTAACCTAACTTAAACCCACGGCGTCAGAGAGGTTGTAACAAATGCAGAGCAAGCTTTCAGATATCGAACTTATAGAAGAAACCCTGGCGGGTAACCAATCGGCCTATGCCGATCTGGTTGAACGGCACCAGCGTTTTGTATTTACACTGGCCATGCGTTTTGCAAAGGGCAGGGAAGATGCCGAGGAGATTGCGCAGGACTGTTTTATAAAAGCGTACCGTTCATTGGCATCGTTCCAGAGGCAGTCGAAATTTAGCACCTGGCTGTACAGTATAGTTTATACCACGGCCATGACATTTTTAAGAAAGAAGCGTGTAGCAACCGATTCAATAGATGATGAAAATACGTATATCCAAATTGAAAATCATGAATCGGGTTATGCTAATAATGTAGAAAATAAATCGAGATCGTTTTACCTGAACCAAGCCATTGAACAATTGCTGCCCGATGATGCAGCTATCATTACCCTGTTTTATAAAGGGGAGCAATCGCTTGAAGAAATTGCCCAGACAATGGGTATGGAACCCAATACGGTGAAGGTTAAACTATTTAGGGCACGCCAGCGTTTAAAAGAACGACTGGAGCGTAATTTAAAACAGGAGGTGAAAGAACTGATATGAACAAGATAGAAGAACAACTCTGGAATTATATAGATGGAACCTGCACTCCGGCAGAGCAGGAAGTCATAGCCAGGCTTATTGAGCAGGATGAGGCATATGCCAAAAAATATCAGGAGCTGATGACGCTTAACCAGGAGTTTGCGGCTATTGAACTGGATGAGCCGCCTATGGCTTTCACTTACAATGTAATGGAAGCTATTCGCACCGAAAATGCCAGCAAACCGCTTAAAGCCGCTATTGATAAACGCATCATTTTGGGTATAGGTATTTTCTTTGCGGTTACTATCCTCACCTTACTGGTATTTGCATTTGCCAGTGTTAGTTTATCGGGCGTAAAGTTAAGTGTGGATGTTCCTGGAAACGTGAAGTTGCCCAATGCCAATAACCTTTTCAGCGGACCATTTTTAAAATGGTTTTTGATATTTGATGTTGTGCTTGCTTTATTTTTAGGCGATGCCTACCTGCGCAGAAAAAAGACTGCCAAACATGTATAAATGCTGTACACTGTGTATGCCAAAACCGACAATTGGCCATACAAGTGGTCAGTTTACAAGGTGTTATGTAATTTAAACATCAGATTTTCACCTGTGTTAAATAAACACACATCATATAATAACAAAATATAAAGCCCAAATAAATTTTGGTATAGTAATTGTATAACCCTATACGAACTGGTAAACTTACCGGTTTAATTGTGATAAGGTTTAGGTTGAAAGTCCCCCGGAGCAAGTCCAGGGGGCTTTTATTTTTTAGCACCTATTTTATAAAACAGGTTGTCATCCTGAACTTGTTTCAGGATCTCTCAGGAATAGTTTAGTTGCTGTTGCAGAACCTCGCATGTAGGATGCCGAAATAAATTCGGCACGACTGGGGGATGTGAATAAGGTCACTCCAATAAAAACCTAAATCTCCACCTCACCGCTGAACACCTGTACGGCCGGGCCTTCTAAAAAAATATCGGTAAACACTTTGCCGTCATAATTAAAACGGATATTAAGATCGCCTCCTAAAACTTTAATAGGGGTGGTGATTTGCCCGGTTTTACGATTATGGCTCGCCATAGCCAAAGCAACAGCGGTAACACCGGTTCCGCAGGCAAACGTCTCGTCTTCTACACCGCGTTCGAAGGTGCGTACAAAGTAGCCGTCATCTTTTGGTTCAACAAAATTTACATTGATACCCTTTTCGCGGTAGGTGGCATTATTGCGGATGGCTTTTCCCTCCTGGTATATGTTGCGGTGTTCCAGGTCTTCAACCTGTTTTACATAATGCGGTGAGCCGGTATTAAGTACATAGGCATCATTATCGGTATTAATGCGGTCAACATCAATCATTTGCAGGCTCACCCAATCGCCACTGTCAGCAATTTTGGCATGATGTAGACCATCAACCGCCAAAAATTCAGTCTCGGTATCAATAATACCCAGAAACTTTGCAAAGGCTACAATACAACGGCCCCCGTTTCCGCACATGCTGCTGGGCTGTCCGTCGGCATTATAGTAAACCATCTCGAAATCAAAACCGGCTTTATTTTGCAGAAACATCATACCGTCGCCGCCAATACCAAAACGGCGGTCGCACAGGCCCGAAATAAGTTTTGGATCAGCATGATCTACCTTATTTTCGCGATTGTCAACCAATATAAAATCATTGCCTGCGCCCTGGTATTTATAAAATCGTATATTCACAATAATGTCATTTAATATCAACTACTTAGCTTTAATCCGTTGAAGGGCTTATCAAAGCAGCCGGGTTAATCTTAATTTAACAAAATTTAACAAAAAACGCAATAACTTATCGTTGATAATATCGTCTATATGGTATTAAATTTGAGTTGTTAAATTATATAAACAAAATAAAGAAAGGCAAATATAAATGAAAAAGATAGGTTTAACACTATTAACCGCTTTTGTAGGAGGTGCACTGGCCTTAGGCGCATATAAGGTAATTGAAAGCAAATATGCCGACAATATGAGCTTTGAAGAAAAACAGAAAGTTTACTACACCAGCAATAAGGCCGCGGCGCCTGTTGTATCATCAACCGGGGCGCTTGATTTTACGGAGGCCGCAGCGGTGGCAACTCCGGCGGTGGTGTATATTCGTACCACATACAGCAGCCAGTCGGGCGGCAGCCAGGACAAGCTGGAACAAATGTTTGGTGATATGTTTGGACAGCGTGCACCGCAGCGTGGCCCGCAAATGGCATCTGGCTCAGGTGTTATCATTTCGCCCGATGGTTATATTGTAACCAATAACCACGTTGTTGAAAAGGCAGATAAAATTACAGTTGCCACTAATGATCACCGTACTTTCCAGGCTAAAGTAATTGGTACCGATCCTAATACCGACCTTGCCCTGATCAAGATCAGCGCAGACAACCTACCTATTTTAAAATTGGGTAACTCTGATGAGGTACGTGTAGGCGAGTGGGTTTTAGCCGTAGGTAATCCGTTTAATTTAAACTCAACTGTAACCGCGGGTATTGTAAGTGCCAAAGGCCGTAATATTAATATCATCGGCAGCGAAAATAATGACGATGATAATCCATTTGGCCGTGCCCGCAACCAAACACAGCCACGGCTTAATAAAGCGATCGAGTCGTTTATTCA
This sequence comes from Mucilaginibacter sabulilitoris, assembly GCF_034262375.1. Taxonomy (NCBI): domain Bacteria; kingdom Pseudomonadati; phylum Bacteroidota; class Sphingobacteriia; order Sphingobacteriales; family Sphingobacteriaceae; genus Mucilaginibacter; species Mucilaginibacter sabulilitoris. Next base: position 579,874 of record NZ_CP139558.1, on the reverse strand, counting down.
AACCGACGCGGCTATTAACCCTGGTAACAGCGGTGGCGCCCTGATAAATACCAAAGGCGAGCTGGTTGGCATTAATGCGGCTATAGCATCACATACAGGTTCTTATGAAGGTTATGGTTTCGCCATCCCGATTAACCTGGCCAAAAAAGTGTTGAACGATATTAAAAAATACGGTACTGTAAAACGTGGGTTTGTTGGTATAAGCTTTACCGAACTTAACCCTGATGTTGCTCAGCAACTGGGTATAACCAACAATAACGGTTTATATGTTAATGACCTGGTAGCTGGTGGCGGCGCAGAGCAAGCTGGCATCAAAAAAGGCGATGTTATTGAAAAAGTAGAAGGCGTTGCAGTATATGAATCCTCAGACCTGCAAGAACGCGTGGGCCGTTTACAGCCGGGCGATAAAATAAACATGACCGTGCTACGCGATGGCAAAGAGAAAAACTTTGAAGTAACGCTTAAAGCCGATGCTACCCCAACAAACCGTACCGCTGCTGTTTCAAAATCGGCAGAGGAACTGTTTAATAAACTGGGAGCAAGCTTCCAACCGTTAACCCAGGCCGAAAAAGCTAAATTCCATGTGAACTCTGGTGTTAAAGTAACCCAGGTTCGTCCGGGCCGTGTGTTTGATGATTTTGAAATTCCGGTAGGTTCTATTATTACCAGTATTAACAAATCGCCAATAAACAGCGTAGCCGATATTGATAAAGCGATTACCAACCTGCGTAACGGCAACCTGGTCATTTCAGGCTACTATCCAGACGGAACAAACTTTAACAACATGTTCCAGGTACAATAAGCAAATTTTAATTAATAGTGTGATTGACAAAAGCCCCGGCCAACTGGTCGGGGCTTTTGTTTGCAATAGCGGCAAATCATCCCGAATTTATTTCGGGGTCCCTTAAGCATAGTTTCAAGTATATAAGAAAGCTTCTGCTTGGCCTGTCATCCTGCTTGTCGAAGGATCGCGCGGAGAGGCCAACCCACCATGCTTCAACAAGCTTAACATGACAACCCTCTTATATCCAATTATTATAACAAAAGCCGTTCATACCCCCTCAAAAGAAACTTACCCCAACCGTCCAGCCTATCCAGCCGCTCCAGCTATTGCTGCTATTGATAAAACTATGGTGCATATCCCTAACATAAGCATAGCCATTAACAGGGCTGCGCTGATCTGAGTAAAAAAGGTTTAGCGATGGCCCGGCGTTTATAGAGAAATTCTTACTGAATTTATAGGTCAGCCCGGCATCTAACCGGCTCAGCAGGTTGGTGCGGGCCCAGTTGCCCTGGTAAATGTAGTGCTGCGTTAATTCGGGGTTGAGCGATACGCGGTTGCCCAGACCGAGCTCCCTGCCGAAACCAAAGCCAAAGGCGTACAGTTTGCTGTCGGTGTTTACCCGCATACCAGCCTGCCAGATGGCATAAAAGTTCTTACTGCCCGTTTTTAAGGCGACATTGGCATTAACCGTTTCGTTACTTGATAAGGCCAGCTTATGATAGCCATAACGTATAATATTTATTAAACCGATACTATAACCCGATGAGCTATCCGCAACATTGATAAGGCCAAGCTGTACCCCCCTCAGGTTACGGGCATAGTTAAAAACTCCAGCCTGTATGCCGCTGAATTTTTGCCCGGCAATGTTGCCCAGCCCCGTTTGTATACCCCTTACTTGCCCGCGGGTATGGTTATATAAACCTGATAGCTGTATGCCATTAAGATCGCGCTTTACGCTGTTATGCAGGAGTGATAATTGTATACCCCTTACGCTGCCCAGCACATTATTATACAGGCCGCCCACCTGAATGCCGTTAACATTGCCCCCCACCACGTTAAACACACCTGCTATCTGAACCGCGCCAACATCGCCTTTGTCGAGGTTAAAAATAAGCCCAAGCTCAAAACCGTCGACACCGGCATTGTAACCGCCTACCGCGTTTAACGAAACCGTGTTCACTACCTGTCCGCTAAACTCGGCATGGGTGCTTACGCCAGGTATGGCCGATGCCTGAAACGGGGCCTGTGCAATGAGGCCATGCAGGTTTAACGATTGTATTTGCTGTTTGGCTGATATAAAAAGCCGCCCGAGCGGTGTTCGTTCAATGCCGTTATTATCATCGTTTACCGCATAGTCGGTTGAGTTGTTAGCGCTCTCCGGGTTTATGGTAACACCGTCTAAAAAAGTGATGGTTGTATCTTTATAAAACTCTTTACTTACAGTGAGCAGTACAGGCTTGCCGTTGTTTTTAAGCTGCAGTTCAAAATGCCCCTCTTTATCGGTAAGGGTCGATTGCAGCAGGGCACGCTCATACACGCTGGCATTTGCCAATTTTTTACCGGTATGTTCATCGGCCACAAAACCACTGATGCTGTATACATCTTTTTCAACAATGGCCTTTTCGGTAGTTAACGACAATTCAAGCGGAGCATAACGCAGGATAACGAAGTTGCGGGTTTCTTTATACTCAAAGCGATTCATGAGCATATGGTCAAGCACTTCCTTAATGGTCCAGTTATCGGCATTAACGGTTACCAGGCTATCGGTTTTTACAATATTGCTGTTGTAGGAGAAGGTGAAATTGCCCTTTTGTTCGATGGTTTTTAACACCGTACCTAAACGCATGTTACTTACGTGTACCGATATATTTTTGGCAAGGATAGATTCGGCACCAAGGCTTACGGCCGGGATCATCAAAATCATCAGAAGCAAAATGATATATCGGCGTAAGCTATCCATCGCAGGCAGAAAGTTTTATTTAAAAATGATCTGCTGGTTTTTACGAACCACCGTGATCTTAAAGGTATCGGAAATAACCCCCACAATTTCATCAAGCGACTGACCCTGGAACGTAGTGGTAATGGGCAGTGTTTCCAGCTGTTTATTAGCTATACTGATGTGTGCTCCAAATATATCGTTAAGCGCCTGCACCACTTCGCGTAATGGTGTATGATCACATACCAGTTGCCGGGTCATGTAATAATTATACAGCTTGCCCTTAATTGTTTCTTTTGATAGTGTGCCCGGGCTGCGGGTAACGATTACTCTTTCGCCGGGGTTAAGGTCAATGCTGTTTTGCTTTTTGATGACCTTTACAATGCCTGTTTCCACAATCACTACGGTTTTGCCATTACGGCTCTTTACATTGAATGACGTGCCAACCACCCTAACCGTTACATCATTTACCTTGATTATAAAAGGTTTTGCTTTGTTAGGCGCAACTTTAAAGAAAGCCTCGCCCTGCAAACTCACCGGCCTGAAGTTGCTTGTAAATTTATACGGATAAATAATGGTTGAACGGGCGTTAAGCGTAATAACCGATCCGTCGGGCAGGGTTTGTGTACGTACCTTGTTCCTGCTGTCTATCCGCACAAATGACACTGAACCATTATCATAAACATGATTAAAGGTTAGCCAAAGTACCGTACATATTAACACTACCGATGCGGCCAAACCTATCCAGTGTGCAGGTTTTAGTTTTTTTATGATTGTTTTGCGAGAAGCTGTTGGTGTGCGTTTTATACGGTTTTGCAAGCGCATAAAGGCATCGTCCTTATTTACGTTTCTTTCGGTTATAGGGCTTTGGTCCCATATCAGCTTAAAATCATTAAAAATCTTGCGGTTGTTTTCGCTGGCGGCAACCCACTCATCTACCAGCAAAACCTCTGCCGGCGAAGCCTCGCCGGCCAGATATTTTACTACCAGATCATCATCCATATTTGTATCTGCATTATTCATAATGCTACCATTTCATTAATAAAAGTAAAATAATAGGTAAAAACTCCGCCAGTTTCTGGCGCATCAACCGCAGGGCCTTGCCCATCTGGTTTTCTACCGTTTTAATTGAAAGCCCTAAATGATCAGCAATTTGCTGGTATTTAAGCTGCTCAAACCGGCTTAACTGAAAAATAATGCGGCACTGCTGCGGCAGTTCGCTCATGGCAGCATCAATATGTTTTTGCAGCTCGGCCGCTGCCACTTTGTGCGATACCTGCTCATCCTCATCTTGCTGCTGTCCCGCATAATATACCCCGAATGATGCCTTAACCTTTTGATGCTTTAAATAGTTAAGGCTTTCGTTATGTACAGCCCGGTACAAGTAGGCTTTTAGCGATCCGTCGGCTTTAAGCAGTTCGCGCTTTTCCCAAATACGGCAAAATACGTTCTGAACAATTTCTTCGGCCATTTCATCGTCCTTTAAAAAAGTGTAAGCATAGGCATGCAAGCTTTTAAAGTGTTCTTTAAATAACCATTCAAATGCCTTTTCGCCGCCCTGCTTCAATAAACTGATGACCGTGCTATCGCTGTATTCCACTTTAAAGGGGTGAAAGTTTGCGCTAAAGATAGCTTGTTTGGCATTCATATTTATGAAGGGAATGTGAAAAGCATCATTTCAGGCCAGCTGTATCTGTATAGTATAAAGCGAGTGGTGAATATCAACCTTGCTGCAAACGCCATTGGTGTACGAATAAAAATTATAGTTACCATCGGGCAGATCAATTCGGTAAACATGCGGCGAAACCTGTTTTACCTGCAAAAACTGTTGAAAATTATCCGAATAGATCTGCGCGTTATCATCCGGCTCATGGCAATACAACAGCATGAGGTTTTGGCCGATGTGCTTTTGATTCAGCTGTTTGCTTTTACCCTCGGCCACGGCCTGGTAGCAGTCGCCGCAGGCTTTGGTTTGCCGGTTGGCTTTTTCCTTGCCATTAACACTGCGAAGGGTGAGCGAACTTATGAGTTTCCCACTCTGAAACACCGACTCTTCATGAATATCAACCTTAATGCTCATGATAAAGCGCATTTTTACCTGCGATGTCATTTTAAGGTACAGGTCGTCGCCCTCACGTTTCTGGTACAGGTCCATGTGGCCCACCACTTTGCCGCTATGCAGTACGTTGTATTTAACAATTTGTTCCTGCGCCAATACACCACCCGAAAAACAGAGCAGGGCCAACAGTGTAGCCACCATGGTTAACGGTTTAATAAAGGTTACCGGGGTGATGTTTTTATTTTTTAGAGCAGGCCCCAGATATTTTTTATAGAGCCAGATTAATAGCGCAGGTATCATGATGGTAAATTTTTAATAGCGGTGAACAACTGTATTATCTTTTTATATACAGCTATTACAACAGATTAAAGATTTACCCCTACGTGTTTGCATAATAATCACTAAGATATAAAAAATAATCTACTAAACTGGTAGATTAACCTCACCCAACCCTCTCCAAAGGAGAGGGCTTTAGAAGAGCATTTTAAAGTCTCCCCCTTTTGGGGGAGATTTAGAGTGGGTTTCTAACCCTCTTTGCACCGCAGGTGTCGAGAGGGTGACCAAGCGCAGCGATGGTCGGGTGAGTCTATACGAATTGAAAGAATCACAAACAATAATTCTGATAATCCGTATCTTGTATAGGATTCTCTTTGGGAGCAGGTAAAACTTAATCACAACAATATGCAATGGTTTGGCAGACGCGAAAGCGATAATGTAGAAGATAATCGCGGTGGTGGTGGCGGCGGTGGCCGCTTTGCTGTGGGTGGTGGCGTTGTGGGTATCATAGCGCTGGCTATTTATTATTTTACGGGGATTGATACCTCGCAGTTGCTTAACCGGGTAACAACCAATAATCAGCCGCAAACCGAACAGAGCGCCAATAACCCCAATGCGCCCGAAGACAATCAAAAGAAATTTGTACGGGTGGTGCTGGCCGATACTGAGGATATATGGACCAAAATTTTTAGCGATATGGGTAAAACCTATCAGAAGCCTAAACTGGTGCTGTTTACCAAAACGCAGCAGTCGGGGTGCGGGTTTGCCAGTTCGGCTACGGGGCCGTTTTATTGTCCGGAGGATGCCAAAGTATATATTGATCTTTCCTTTTATGACGAATTAAAGAACCGTTTCGGCGCTGCCGGCGACTTTGCCCAGGCATACGTGATAGCGCATGAAGTTGGGCACCATGTACAAAATTTATTCGGCGTAACCGCCCGCATGGATGAGGACCGCAACAATTTAAGCGAAACGGAATACAACAAATTATCAGTAAAACTGGAATTACAGGCCGATTTTTATGCCGGCGTATGGGCGCACTATGAGCAAAGTCTTAAAAACGTACTCAATCCTGGCGACATTGAAGAGGCCCTGAACGCTGCAAACGCCATTGGCGACGACCGCCTGCAACAACAATCCCAGGGCCACGTTGAGCCCGACAGCTTTACCCACGGCACCAGCGCCCAGCGCATGTACTGGTTTAAAAAAGGCTACGAAACCGGGGATATCAAGCAGGGCGATACTTTTGAGAAAGAGCAGTAGGAACCCTGTTTATAAAGAGAAGGCTAACCATCTTAGTTGTTATTCTGCGCCTGTTTCACTGCGTCAGCATAACAAATTGAGATTGAAGACAATAGAAATCACGCAACGCTACGCTTCTTAAATCTCGGCCCAACAATAACAAACCCAATTAGCAAAACGGCCAGTATACTACCTGCTTCAGGCAGGTAATCGCCATGTTCTACATAGAAAGTAATATCTGAATTAAGGTTAATATCCTGTTTTATAACATCTTGCGTCCACCACTTGGTTTGCTGTACCACATCGCCGCGCTGGTTTATAAAGGCCGATATTCCGGTATTGGCCGAACGGGCAACCCATCGCCGGGTTTCAATGGCCCGCAATTTAGCATAATCCAAATGTTGGTCTTTTCCTGAGGTGTTTTCCCACCAGCCATCATTAGTAATAACTGCTATAAATTGCGCTCCTTTTTTTACGGACCGTGCCACATATGCGCCCCATATAGATTCAAAACAGATCACCGGATCGGCGCCAATACCACTCTGCGAATAAAACACACCGACATCGGGCTGGCTGCCATAAGCGCCAGTAGCGCCGCCTAAATGTTCAAAAACAGGTTTTAAAAACGATAACGCATTACCAAACGGTAATGACTCAGCACCCGGGACCAAACGCGATTTATGATATATCTGTACTTTACCGCTATTTTCAATACCTAATGCCGAACTAAAGTTATCGGCAAATATCCCAGGTTGTTCTGTAGGGCTCGCCGTGGAGGTAGCTCTTGAGTTATAAAACCTGTATGTTTCACCTCCCGTAATTAACGTGCTGTTTTTGTAACTACGTAAAAAATGTTGCGCCTGTTTAAAGTATTGATTAGCGTTAATGTCGTCTTCATTTATATAGTCCGGAATCGCGGTTTCCGGCCATAAAAAGAACTCTGTATTTGGCTGGGCAACACGCTTTGAGAGATTGATCATGATATCCAGCTGCTGATTTACAGGTATGCTCCCCTCCTTTTCATAAGGATCAATATTAGGCTGAACAGCAATAACATTCGAAGGATTTTTTTGCTCGGTATAGTTATAGTAGGTGAACAATGAAAAGCTAAGCGGCAGCACCAGCAGCAAAACAAACGCGGTAATCAATTTTAATCTTACCTTTTTAGGCTGCGCTTCGCGCAGTCCTGCATAAATTAAAAACGCCAGTATATTTAATCCCCATACCCAGATGGTGCCTCCGTAAACGCCTGTATATTCATACCATTGTATCCACTGGTGCGTTGTAGCAAAACCATTACCTAAGGTCATCCACGGGAAATTCAGGTCCCAGCTTTGGTGCAGGTACTCATAGCCAATCCAAAAACAAACCAAGCCTGCCAAACCCCATCCACGGCCGGTCATCAACCTTAAACGATAATAAAGCCAGCACGCCGTGGCCATAAGCAGCGGGCCAAGCGAATACGGGATCAGTGTAATTGGGATAGCCACCAGATCGCCAACTTGTTTCAGCGCGTTATATACCCAGTAAACAGAACCCACATTCCATATAAAAAAGCCAATAAAAGTGGTGTTGAATATCTGTCGTCCTTTTTTTGCTGATGTAGACTGGATAATGTTTTCCATTGCCAAAAGCATTGGAACAAAGCCAATAAACAGCAGGAAAGTAGTATAAGGCGTAGGCGGCCACGCTATCCACAATAATAAACCGGAAAGTATGGCTAAAGGAAGGTTTTTTTTCATTTATATTTTTTCTTGACGGTGTCATGCTGAGCTTGTCGAAGCATGGTGGGCAGGGCCTCTGCGCTCGTCCTTCGACAAGCTACCCATGACAGGCCGTTAACTTTTATTCGTCGTCGTCTTTATATTTATTCTTTGATGTTTTGACCTCGGCTCCTGCCACACAAATAACAAATTCACCTTTTACCGGGTGGGTTTCAAAATAAAGCTTTATTTCCGCTACCGTACCGCGAACTGTTTCTTCAAACATCTTGGTAAGCTCGCGCGATACCGATAACTGCCTGTCGGCCCCAAAATAGGTGGCCATTTCATCCAGTGTTTTCAATAGGCGGTGTGGCGACTCATACAGGATAATAGTGCGCTCCTCTTCTGCTAAAAACTTATAGCGGGTTTGGCGTCCTTTTTTTAGCGGCAAAAACCCTTCAAAACAAAACCTATCTGTAGGGAAGCCGGAGTTTACGAGCGCCGGCACAAAGGCAGTGGCGCCGGGCAGGCATTCAACCGCGATATTAAATTTTAAGGCCTCACGTACCAGGTAAAAACCTGGATCGGATATGGCAGGTGTACCGGCGTCGGATATGAGGGCGATATTTTTTCCCTCCAGCAAAAATTTAACAATCTCGTTTGATGACTGGTGCTCATTATGCTGGTGATGCGAAAATACCTTTTGATGTATGTCGAAATGTTTCAGCAACGGGGCCGATGTCCGGGTGTCTTCGGCCAGGATAAGGTCGGCCTCCTTTAAAACACGAATGGCCCTGAAGGTGATGTCTTCCAGGTTGCCTATTGGTGTGGGTACTAAATATAATTTGCCGGGCATTCAGTTTCGGGTTATGAGTTATGAGTTATGAGTAGTTCCTGTATAAATTCTCTGTAAATACAACTATATGATTGGTACTATTTACAAAAAACTCATTACTCACTACTCTAAACTGCCAACTCGTTATATCTTTGCCTAAAATTTTAAATAATGCTGCAAGTTAGTTATATCCGCGATAACCGTGAACAGGTTTTAGAACGTTTGGCTGTAAAAAATTTTAAACAGACCGAACTGGTTGATGAAATTATTCAATTAGATGACAAACGCCGTCAGACTCAAACCAGCATGGATAACGTTTCGGCCGAGGCCAACGCTGCAGCCAAACAAATCGGCGATCTGATGCGTGCCGGTAAAAAGGACGAGGCTGAAGTTATCAAAGCCAAAACCGGTGCATGGAAAGAAGATATTAAAAAGCTTAGCGAACAATTAGCATTTACAGAAGAAGAATTATATCAAAAGCTTGTTTTGCTGCCCAATCTGCCGCATAGCTCTGTACCCAAAGGGTTAACCCCCGAGGACAATGAAGTAGTGCTGGAGAATGGCGCCAGGCCCGATCTGCCGGCCACAGCCCTGGCCCACTGGGAACTTGCGGCGAAATACAACCTCATCGACTTTGAGCTGGGTGTTAAAATAACCGGGGCCGGCTTCCCTGTATATAAAAACAAAGGGGCCAAATTACAGCGTGCCCTTATCAATTATTTTATTGACGAAGCCGAAAAAGCAGGATACAGTGAAGTAAGTGTACCCCTAATGGTGAACGAAGCGTCAGGCTTTGGCACCTCACAATTGCCCGATAAAGAAGGACAGATGTACTTTGTTGGCCTGGATAATTTATATCTGATACCAACCGCCGAGGTGCCCATTACCAACCTGTACCGTGACGTGATACTGAAAGCAGATGAGTTACCGGTAAAAAACTGCGGTCATACCCCTTGCTTCCGCCGTGAGGCGGGTTCTTACGGTGCCCATGTACGCGGCCTGAACCGTTTGCACCAGTTTGACAAAGTAGAGATTGTACAGGTAGTACATCCCGATAAATCATACGAGACATTGGAACAGATGAGCGCACATGTACAAGGCCTGCTGCAGAAATTAGGTTTGCCATACCGTGTACTACGCCTGTGTGGCGGCGACATGGGTTTTGGCTCTGCCCTAACTTACGACATGGAAACCTGGAGCGCTGCACAGCAACGCTGGCTGGAAGTATCATCGGTATCAAACTTTGAAACCTTTCAGAGTAACCGCCTGAAACTGCGTTTCCGAAATGCCGAAGGTAAAACACAACTGGCCCACACCCTCAATGGCAGCGCCCTGGCCCTGCCCCGTATTGTAGCCACTTTGCTGGAAAACAACCAAACCGAAAAAGGTATCAAAATACCTGAGGTACTTGTGCCTTATACCAAATTTGAGTGGATTGATTAACCCCACCCAACCCTCTCGGAAAGGAGGGCTTTAAAACATTTCTTAAAGCCTCCCCTCCCTGGGGAGATTTAGAGGGGGTTCCTTGTATTACCCCTTCCCTTTAAGTACATTTGGTATAAAGCATCATATTTATGAATAACAAATACAACTACTTATTGGCATTCGCAGGCATTGCCTTATTAGCCGGGTGCAGTCAAGATAAAAAAGAAAGCACCGGAGCCGAAAAAGCCATCTCTGTCGATGAGATCAAATCGCATATCGCGGTGTTGGCCAACGACTCGATGATGGGCCGCAAGCCTTTTACCGCTGGTGAAACAAAAGCCACCGCTTACATTGCGTCTGAATTTAAAAAGGCCGGCCTGGAACCGGGCAATAACGGCAGCTATTTTCAGGATGTGCCTATGGTGGAGGTTACCAGCACATCATCCGAAACGATGGAGGTTAGCGGTGGCAAGGCTCCCCTGAACCTGCATGCCATGACAGATTTTGTGGCCTCCACACGTCAAGAACTGCCTTCCGTAGAACTCAAAAAATCGCCGCTTATTTTCGCGGGTTATGGTGTTGTAGCTCCCGAATATCATTGGAACGATTATGCCGGACTTGATGTAAAAGGCAAAACCGTAATTGTATTGGTGAACGATCCAGGCTTTAAAAATGGCGACCCTACTTTTTTCAAGGGCGATACCATGACCTATTATGGCCGCTGGACCTATAAATACGAGGAGGCCGCGCGCCAGGGTGCTGCGGGAGTGATCATTGTACACCAAACCGAACCCGCCAGCTATGACTGGAAGGTGGTGACCAACAGCTTTTCGGGAGCTAAGCTGTACCTCACACAAAAAGACAAACACCTGTCGCGCTGTAAGGTAGAGGGCTGGATGACAGAATCTGCAGCTCAAAAACTACTGGCAGGAGCAGGTATTACCGGCGATATCCGCGCTATTGCCCGCAAAAAAGATTTCAAAGCCATTTCGCTGAATATGGATGTTTCTTTAACCTTAACCAACAAGCTCAAATACTCTACCTCGCACAACGTAATTGGCACTTTAAAGGGTAGTTCACAGCCTGGTGAATACATTTTGTACACCGCGCACTGGGACCATTTGGGTATAGGCAAGCCTGATGCCAAAGGCGACAGCATTTACAACGGTGCGGTTGATAATGCCAGCGGCGTTGCGGCCATCATCAGCGTAGCTAAAGCATTTCAGCAGGCTAAAGAAAAACCTAAGCGTTCTGTAGTATTTTTGGCCGTAACCGCGGAGGAACAAGGCTTGTTAGGATCGGAGTATTATGCCACACACCCTATTTATCCGCTGAACAAAACCATTGCCGACCTGAATATGGACGCGTTGGGTGATTATGGCGAAACAAAAGATATTGCCATTACTGGCAAAGGCCAGAATGATCTGGAAGATTATGTTGCCGATATAGCCAAACAAGACGGGCTTACTACCGTAGGCGACCGCCACCCCGGATCGGGTAGCTATTACCGCTCAGATCATTTTAACTTTGCCAAGCAGGGTGTGCCGGCGCTTGATATTAATAATGGCAGCGTAAGCAAAATCCATGACGATAAATACGGTGAAGCCCAGCAAAAAGAATATGGCGATAACCGTTATCACCAGGCAGCCGATAATTATAGCGACAGCATGGATGCCACGGGCATGGCCCAGATAGCCGACATACTTTACCGTGTAGGCACAAAACTTAGTAACGAAACCACCTTCCCTGGCTGGAAAACCGGCTCGGAATTTAAAGCGGTAAGGGACAAATCAATAGGGAAATAGAATTTTATCAAACCAACATAATACCATGTCATTCGAGCGCAGCGTGGCAATCTCAGAGGACAGGTAACGGACCTCGGTGATGGTGCCAGTATGATGAGATTGCTTCGTTCCTCGCAATGACATATTTATGGATGGCCAAAGTGAATATCATAAAAAATCCACCCCGTAACAGAAGGTGGATTTTTTGGATATATAGTGAAACTATATTCCCCGAAGGGAAATTTAGTTGCTCATTTTAGCAATGTTAAAGCTTTCAAAAGCCATTTTTTTATTGTACTCGGTAGCGATGTCTTTATAGTTTATCAGGTCGATAATAGTACCGATAAAACAAAAACCAGCTGTGAAAAAATAAAGCAGGCCCATGCCAATCTGGTCGGTCATGAAGCGCTGTACGCCCGATACGCCCAGGAAACCTATCAAGGTAGCCAGCATAATATCCTGTGGGTTTTTTCTTTTGCTACCATAAATATTTAAAAAGTAGGCCTGTTGGCTTTCAGTTAATGAAGCGGTGGCCTGTTGCAAAAAAGAAAATTCTTCGGGTGTCATCCCGTCAAACATCATATATGGATTTTGGTAAGTGTTCATTTTAGTAGCGTTTAAGGTTATCGTTTGTTTTATGATATAAAGGTAAAGCACCAGGCAAAACCGGCACAGGCAAAATTGGTTAGCGGCAAAAACAAGTCGGTAAGCGGGCGAGTTTTAACGGTGAAAATGATTTTGCCTGACCTGTGATTTATGGGATTAGGTGGTTGTTTATTATCAAATACATCTTGTCATCCTGAGGTACGAAGGATCTATTCGTGAACTGTGCATGTCGTAAAGCAGATGCTTCACTGCGTTCAGCATGACAACATGATGAAGTGTATTTATTTTACGAGACGTGCTTACCGGTGTTTTCAAACCGCTGTCCGTATCCCAAACGGTCTTTCCCCAATACATAAATGCGGTGAAAAACAATAAGCACTGCAGGGATGCCCAGCCAGTGCGCATGGAACGAATTTCGAATATCGCCATGAAACAAATAAATAATGGCGTGCCCAAGCCCACAGCCCGGGCACCAGGTTATGCCCATAAGTTTTAATGGGCATAGCGTAAAATGCGGTGTTGCCGTTGGGCTTGTAAAAGCCAGGCAAAGCATCGCGGTTATCCAGAAAGCAAGTTCAAAATATTTTGAAAAGAGCCTTTTAATCAACCTTGTTTGATTTATTGTGAAACAGCAGCGATACACCGAAGGCCAGCAGTACGCCTACCAGCAAAGCCCCGAATATCCTGCCCGAAAAATCTCTGATGTTATTTCCTTCAGCTATATAGCTAATATAAAGTATCGCGCCAAAAACAGCAATAATACCTCCTACTATTAATATTTTAAAGCTTTGCACCAGTGCCTCCAAAAAGCCCATCTGGCCTTTGCAATCATGGGCACGGTAACTTCTGATACCAAAAAACAGCCCTATGGCCGGTATCAGAAACGAAAAATATTCAGCTGTGGCTACTTTGTCTGTACTCGGCGTAATACCTAACTGGTGCATGGTAAACATCCACAGACCACTTAATACGCCAATAATAATACCCCATACAATTGCATTCTTCATGGTTATAAATTTTGGTTTAAGTAATAGGTTGGCTTAGGTGATAAGCTTATTCAATTTACCATTAAAAAGTAATATTATACGCATATTGTTTGCATAATTATGCACAATTTAACCATGTTATTTTAAAAGACGCTTTTTTTGTACATTTGCGGCAGTTTGAACATCCGTGATATTTTAGACAGATATAAAGCTGATGACAGGATCAAGGCGCTGGCTGCGGCCCTTAACGCTTCTAAAAATCCAAGAGTACAGCTTCGTGGTTTAGTCGGATCAAGTGATTCGGCCATGGCGGTAGCTTTGTATTTTTTACAGCATAAGCACATGATATTTGTGCTGCCCGAGCGCGAGGAAGCCGGTTATTTTCAGGCCGATCTGGAAAATCTGACAGGCAAGGAGGTGCTGCTTTTTCCATCGTCGTACCGTAAACCGTTTGAATTTACCCAGCCCGACAGCAGTAATGTACTGGCCCGTGCTGAGGTGCTGAACGAACTTAACCACTCCACCGAATTTGGGCAGCTGATAGTAACTTATCCCGAGGCCCTGGCCGAAAAAGTGATAGATCGTGCATCGCTTGAAAAAAACACGCTCGAAATTGCTGTTGGAAGTAAATTAAGCATCGATTTTATTAATGAGTTTTTAATTGAATACGATTTTGACCGCGTTGATTTTGTATATGAACCAGGTCAGTTCTCTGTTCGCGGCGGTATTGTTGATATCTTTTCCTTCTCGCACAACCTGCCCTATCGCATAGAGTTCTTCGGCGATTTTATTGAATCTATCCGCACGTTTGAAATTGAAAGCCAGCTTTCCGTTGAGCAGGTAAAAAGCATCACCATTGTACCCAACGTACAATCAAAATATTTAACCGAAAGCAATATTTCGCTACTGGAATATGTTGATGTAGGTACACAGGTATGGATAAAGGATGTACAGTTTACGCTTGATATTATTCAAACAGGTTATAAAAAAGCGGTTACCCTTTGGAAAGCTTTATCTGCCGAAGAAAAGGCGCAAAATCCCGAATGGATTGACCCTAAATTTGGCTTCACCGATGAAAAACTTATAGCCGATCAGCTGCATGATTTCCCTGTGGTTGAGTTTGGCAAGCAGTTCTTTTATCAGCCCACGGCTTCCATCAATTTTGATATGCGGCCGCAGCCGTCTTTTAACAAAGATTTTACGCTGCTTATCCACAACTTTAAAAATAATGAGGAGGTACAAATAGAGAACTTTATCCTTACTGATTCATCCCGGCAGGTGGAGCGCTTATACGCCATTTTGGACGATCTGGATAAAAGTGTAAAATTTACTCCCATCAGCGTATCTATACGTGAAGGTTTTGTGGACCATGAGCAAAAGCTGGCCTGCTATACCGATCACCAGATATTTGACCGTTATTATAAATATAAGCTTAAAAAAGGCTATCAGCGCTCACAGGCCATCACCCTGAAAGAACTGCGCGACCTGAAAACCGGTGATTATGTAACCCATATTGACCACGGCATAGGCAAATACGCCGGATTAGAGAAAGTGGAGGTTAACGGCAAGCAGCAGGAAATGATCCGTTTGGTTTATGCCGATAACGATCTGCTTTATGTAAACATT
This sequence comes from Mucilaginibacter sabulilitoris, assembly GCF_034262375.1. Taxonomy (NCBI): domain Bacteria; kingdom Pseudomonadati; phylum Bacteroidota; class Sphingobacteriia; order Sphingobacteriales; family Sphingobacteriaceae; genus Mucilaginibacter; species Mucilaginibacter sabulilitoris. The sequence continues at coordinate 564,612 of NZ_CP139558.1, read as the reverse complement.
AACTCGCTTAACCGTATTTCCAAATACAGCGGCAAAGAGGGCACCGTGCCCAAAATGAACAAGCTGGGTACCGATACCTGGGAACGCCTCAAGAAAACAACAAAAAAAAAAGTTAAAGACATAGCCCGCGACCTGATAAAGCTTTATGCCCTGCGTAAGGCTCAGCATGGCAATGCCTTTTCGCCAGATAGTTACCTGCAAACCGAACTGGAAGCATCGTTTCTGTACGAGGATACTCCTGACCAAGAAAAAGCCACCGCCGACTTTAAGAAGGACATGGAATCGCCGCACCCTATGGACAGGCTCATTTGCGGTGACGTCGGCTTTGGTAAAACCGAAGTTGCCGTTCGCGCGGCGTTTAAAGCCGTTGCCGACAGCAAACAGGTTGCCATACTGGTGCCAACCACCATTTTAGCTGCCCAGCATTACAAAACATTTACCGACAGGCTCAAAGGCTTCCCCGCCAATATTGATTACGTGAACCGCTTTAAATCAAGCCGGCAAATCAAGGAAACCCTGGAGAAACTAAAAGAAGGCAAAGTAGATATCATTATAGGCACCCATCGCCTGGTAAGCAAAGACGTGAAGTTTAAAGACCTGGGGCTGATGATCATTGACGAAGAGCAAAAATTCGGCGTATCAACCAAAGAAAAGCTGAAACAAATGCGCGCCAATGTGGATACGCTTACGCTTACCGCTACACCTATTCCGCGTACACTGCATTTTTCGCTCATGGGCGCACGTGATCTTTCCATCATATCAACCCCACCACCCAACAGGCAGCCAGTAGTTACCGAACTGCATGTATTTAACGATACGCTTATTAAAGACGCGGTTGAATTTGAGATAGATCGTGGGGGCCAGGTATTCTTTATCCATAACCGTGTTGCCGATCTGCCACAATTGGGTGGCCTTATCCGCAAACTGGTGCCTAAAGCACGCATAGGCATTGCTCACGGTCAGCTGGAGGGCGACGACCTGGAGGATGTAATGCTCAAATTTGTAAATAACGATTACGATGTGCTGGTGGCCACAACCATTATTGAAGCCGGTTTGGATATCCCCAATGCCAACACCATTATCATTAACTACGCTCACATGTTTGGCCTGAGCGATCTGCACCAGATGCGCGGTCGTGTGGGGCGGAGTAATAAAAAGGCGTATTGCTACTTACTGAGTCCGCCTTTATCAACACTAACCAGCGAGGCCCGCAAACGTCTGAGCGCTATTGAGGAGTTCAGCGACCTGGGAAGTGGCTTTAATGTGGCCATGCGCGATCTGGACATTCGCGGCAGTGGCAACTTGCTGGGTGCCGAACAAAGCGGTTTTATTGCCGAGATAGGTTTCGATATGTACCACAAAATTCTTGATGAGGCCATACAGGAGCTGAAGGAGGATGAGTTTAAAGGTGTATTCCCCGATGATAAACCACGGCCTTTCATTTCCTTTACTCAAATTGATACCGACCTGGAGATATTGATACCGGATGAGTATGTAACCAATATTACCGAACGATATAACCTGTACACCGAGCTTTCTAAACTGGAGAACGAGGTGGAATTATCGGCATTTCAGCAACAGCTACATGACCGTTTCGGTAAAATACCCCCGCAGGTAAATGACTTGTTGAATACCATGCGCCTGCAATGGCTGGGTAAGGTTATCGGTTTCGAGAAAATTTCACTTAAAAAGAATGTGCTGCGCGGTTATTTTATCAGCAATCAGCAATCTACCTATTTCGAATCAGATGCTTTCCGAAATGTGCTTACGTTTGTGCAAAGCAACATGCGCCGCACCAATCTTAAAGAAGTTAAAAATACCCTGCGCCTGAGTATTGAGGGCGTTAACAGCATTGATCAAGCCGTTTTGTTTTTGAGTGAAATTGCGGGAATGGTTGGGGTAGATTAAAGCGCTTCATAATTCACTGTAAACCAATCCCTTACTTTTATAAAGTGTTCGAGAATTTTATTCTCGGGAAGCTCCTCTAAAAAATATTCCGGTGCATATGACTCAATTATAACAAACCTATTTTTGTCGAAGATCTCAAATCGATCGTTGTCGAGGTCATAAACGGAAAGTTTTTCTATCGATCCATCTTTATTTCGTCGTTCATGAATATTTAAAGAATCACGGTTCATACTCCATAAATTAGCTGAGTTTAAATAATCAACTATTTTCAGCACTTTACTGTTTTCTACTCTTCTTAATTTGATTTTGGGTTTTGACCACACATTGCTCTTTAATCTTTTTGAATATAAATATCCTTTATACCAAACTCCATCTTTAAAAACAAGCATGGAATAGTCTTTTATATTGCTATTCCAATAGACCGACTGAGTATAAGCTATCGCTTGATCGTACCTATCATGTATATTTTGATAAACAAAAGATTCAATTTTTCCTGATCGGTGGCGTTTGACTTAAACAAGGAAATCTGGGCTTTCAGCCCAAAAGCAAGACATACTATTACATTTATAATCAGTATCCTTTTGATCATTTTTAAATATACTTCTTCAATAAGATTTTATGAAATGAGTACTAAAGTAAATTCTTCTTCAATGACTTTAGGGGCACAAAAAAGCGGGGTAATCCAAGATAAAATGTCGCACTGAACTTGCTCAAGCACCACACATGTAAGATAAAATATGCATGTGAGGTGCTCAACATATGATATCCCGAAATAAATTCGGGATGACTTCATAAAGGTTCGAATCCGAAATCGAACATTTCAATTCCGAAATATCAATTTACCTTCTTATAAATATCTCTCAGATTTCGGCCCATTTCCTGGTAATCGAGGCCGTAGCCCACTACAAAATCATTCTCAATTTCAAACCCTATATACTTAAGCTCTTCAATTGGGTTTTGAAGGGCGGCGGGTTTAAGCAGCAGCGAACATACATTAATAGATGCAGGCATACGAAGTCTCAGCTTATCAATCAGATAATTAAGGGTATTGCCGGTATCAACAATATCCTCAATAATTACAACATCCCGGTCTTTGATATCCATAGCTAAATCAATATCCTCCCGGATTTTTAATTTGCTGGTAGTGCCGCCATAGTACGAAGCCAGCTTGGTAAAGGCAATTTCGCAGTTAATATCAATCTGCTTAATCAGGTCGGCAATAAATAAAAAGCTACCATTCAATACGCCGATAAATACGGGCACGCTATCCTGGTAATCGGCATTTAGCTGCTGGCCAATAGCTTTGGCACGTTCCAGTATATTATTTTCATTAATGAGGGTCTCAAACTCAAGGTCTGCAATTTTAATTTTCATAGATGGATGTGGGGGGTTATTTTAATATATGGGGGTATTGAAATAATGCTTATCAGGTGACTTGCATATTCATTTTGTTTTTTTTTGCCTAAAATAGCACAAATCACTTACAATAGTGTGAAAATAATTGTAACGTATATAACGTTATCTTTGCTGCTCATGATCGACTACCAGGCTTACACCTTACCCAATGGCATCAGGATATTGTATAAACATGCGCCATCTGCCATAACCCATTGCTGCTTTATTGTAAATGCAGGCTCACGCGATGAAAAACCGCAGCAGGAAGGCCTCGCGCATTTTATTGAACACCTGTTATTTAAAGAAACCGAAAGGCGCAATACCAGCCAAATTTTAAACCGGCTGGAGTTGGTTGGCGCCGATTTAAATGCCTATACCACCAAGGAGTATACCTGCATACACGCTTCGCTGCTTAACCAGCACCTGGAGCGTTCCATGGACCTGTTTGAAGATATCCTTTTTCATTCTACCTTCCCTGAAGAGGAGCAGGAAAAAGAAAAAGGGGTTATACTGGATGAGATTGCCTCCTACCTTGATCAGCCCGAAGAAGCTATACAGGATGATTTTGAGGAACTGCTTTTTGCAGATCATCCTATAGGTAAAAACATATTGGGTACTACCGAATCGGTTACCAAAATGAATGGCGATGATGTCAGGGCTTTTATTAAAGACAATTATAATACCGCCGAAATGATATTCGCGCTGCATGGTAATTATGATTTTAAAAAGCTCATCAGGCTGTCTGAAAAATATTTTGGTGCGATTGCGATAAACCAGCCTCAAAAAAACCGGATAGTCCCGCAGGCTAACCAAAGCGGTATACATATTATTAAAAAGCCAATATCGCAAACACACTGTGTAATGGGCAACCAGGCTTATTCTTCATCGCACAAATACAAAACCCCGCTGCTGCTGCTGAACAATTTGCTGGGCGGCATGGGCATGAGCAGCAGGCTCAACCTCGAGATCCGCGAAAGGTATGGTATTGCATACACCATCGAATCAAACTATACCCCACTTTCAGATACGGGTATTTTTTCAATCTATTTCGGAACCGATGCCGAAAAGGCCGACAAGGCTTCACGGCTGGTACATAAGGAACTAAAAAAGCTACGCGACCAAAAATTGGGCACTTTGCAGCTTCACCAGGCAAAAGAAAAATTTATCGGCCAAATTGCACTGGCCGAAGAAAACAGAATCGGCCTGATCATTTCTATGGCCAAAAGTTTGCTTGATTTTAACCACATTGATACGCTGGAAGATGTATTTAATAAAATAAATGCGGTAACTGCAGAGCAAATTCTGGAAATAAGCAATGACGTTTTCGATATCGACAAGTTAATTACATTGAAATTTGAACCTAAATAATAATAAACCTGTATTTTTGCATAATGAAATATCCTATCATCGCCTACGGAGATCCTGTTCTGAGAAAAAAAGCAACGGCAATTGAGCCTGATGAATACCCGCATATTAAAGAGCTGGTTGAAAACATGTTTGAAACCATGTATGCCGCCCGCGGCGTAGGTTTGGCCGCCCCGCAGGTAGGTATGTCAATGCGCTTGTTTGTGGTTGATGCATCTGTGTTCAGCGATGAAGAACCCGACCTGAAAGATTTTAAAAAAGTATTTATAAACGCTACCATTTTAGAGGAAACCGGCGAAGAATGGGGCTTTAATGAGGGCTGTTTGAGCATTCCTGATATCAGGGAAGATGTGTACCGCAAACCAGTTGTAAAGCTGTCATATTATGATGAGAACTGGAAACATCATGAAGAAAGCTTTAAGGGTTTAGCCGCCCGTGTAATTCAGCACGAGTATGATCATATTGAAGGTAAGCTGTTCACCGACAAACTGAGCCCGCTGCGCAGGCGCCTTATTGAGAAAAAGCTGAATGATATATCAAAAGGGATGGTTGACGTAGATTACAAAATGAAATTCCCCGCCGCAAAAAAAGGACGGTAGTTTTTTTGTTTTAAGCAGTGAGTGATGAGTTTTGAGTAAGAGAAGAAATAAATAGATTAATAACCACAACTAAGAGGAACTCAGAACTCAATACTGAAAACCCAGAACTAATTACTGCTCTTATTATCGCTATCGGTTATTTGTTTTATTAAACCACCCCAGGCCAGCGGATTAAGCAATGGATTTGGTGTAAGGGAATGCGAATTTAAAATACTGGTATGCATTGACTGCGCACTTGCCGACTGTATTTCTTGGGCATCTCTTGGCAATACGTTTGACAATGCCACCAGTGTTGTACGGTTTATGTTTTTACGCGCTATTTCCAGATCATCATCTGCAAGCTTTATGGATAGGAAATCTTTCTTAAATTCATCTGTAGTGGCCCACGGAAATACATGGAAAGTTGGCAGGTTAATGATCTGCGGCTTAAGCGATACCTGCATCGTATAGCTTTTATTTGGCACATTTGCTGGTATAACTACCGTTACCGGGCCATAGCCTACACAGGTAAAACGCAGGGTATCCTGCTCATGCGCTACAAACGAGAAGTAACCTTTATAATTTGATAAGCTAACGGAATTGCGTGCCGAGGTATTGGTAATACTTACATAGGGTACAATAACACTGCTGCTGTCGGCATTATGTACAACACCGGTAAACTGCACAACGGGCCTATCATCATGGCTTTGTGCAAAGGTGGAAACTGTAGCAAATAAAAAAAATATGACAACTAAATATTTCATATATCCATCGCTCTTCCCTGATACTACCTTTTACGGCCGGAAAAAGTTTCAAAATTTTAATCAAAAGTAAGTTAATACGGTAAAATTTACCCGTTTTTAACAATACTTAACACTACTATCTTAAATTTTCGGGAAGTACTGCGTTGGGGTCGTCAATATCCGTTAGGTTTATAGCTTCAATACCGGTAATTTCCGGAACTGCTTTCTTAATAGCCTGCTCAATGCCTGCTTTAAGCGTCATGATGCTCATGGGGCATGATCCGCATGATCCCAATAGCTTTAATTTAACTACACCTTCAGGGGTGATCTCCTCAATCGAAACATTCCCGCCATCAGCCTCCAAATACGGACGGATAGTATCTAAGGCTGCTTCTACCTGACTTAATAAACTCATTTTAACTATTTTATAATAAAAGTAAAGTTACTTAATTATTTACAATATTTTTAATGGACGATGGACTTATGGACAAAAGACTTAAAGATGTGGATAAAGGGAAAGCTTGTTTTTATTTACTTCATCTCCTTTATCTTTTTGTCTTTTATCCTTACTCCAACTTCATCCTTGCTCCTGCCCTCTTTTATCCTATTTAATTACTCCGCTACAGGCACGCTGCTCATAGCCTTCGCGTTTGAAATAGCTACCTGTTGTGCAACACGTCGGGCCATCTCCAAAAACGCACTGGTCATTGGGCCATCCTCCTCCAGTATGGTGGGTTTGCCCGCGTCGCCAGAATCGCTTATACCTTTTACTAACGGAATTTCACCCAAAAATGGTACATCGAGCTGTTCGGCCAGTTTTAGCCCCCCGCCCTTTCCGAATATATAATATTTATTTTCGGGCAACTCGGCTGGGGTAAAGTACGACATGTTTTCTACCACACCCAATATAGGCACATTAATGGCCGGCATCAGGAACATACCTATCCCCTTTTTGGCATCGGCCAGGGCCACGTTTTGCGGCGTGGTTACTATTACCGCACCCGTAACCGGGAAGGTTTGTGTAACCGTAATGTGTATATCGCCGGTTCCAGGCGGCAGGTCAATTACCAGGTAATCTAACTCACCCCAGTCGGCATCATTAAACAATTGCTTTACCGCGGTTGATACCATTGGTCCGCGCCACGGCACAGGCTGGTTAGGATCTGTAAAAAAACCTATTGATAACAGCTTAATATCATATTTTTCGATAGGCTCAATACGGGTTTTGCCATCTACCTGGCTGGCTTGCGGGCGGGCGCCTTCCAAACCAAACATAATGGGCACCGACGGGCCATAAATATCCGCATCAATTAAACCAACTTTGGCCCCGGCTTTTGCCAGCCCCAGCGCCAGGTTTGCCGCCACGGTTGATTTGCCAACACCCCCTTTGCCCGATGCCACGGCTATAATATTTTTAACGCCGGGTACGCCGGTATTTTTTTGCGAAGTAACCCTTGATGTCATGTTAATGCTCACCACAGCCTCTTTACTTATAAAGTGGCTGATGGCATTACGGCAGGCATTTTCTATCAGCGCTTTCAGTGGGCAGGCCGGCGTGGTCAGCACAACCGAAAAGCTCACATTATTGCCATCAATATGTATGTCCTGTATCATGTTGAGCGTAACCAGGTCTTTTTTCAGATCGGGCTCTTCTACATTTCCCAGGGCTTGTAAAATTTGTTCTTTGGTGATTATCATCATATATTATGGCAAATTTATGAAAACAGGCCGTTGATTTGCGTTTGTTAAAGAAACAATTTGCAGAAACAACCGTTTGCAGGGGATAAGAATTAGTTTAGTTTTGGAAAAATTTACACATGAAGCGCCTTAATCCTAAATACATACGCATAGCCGCATTTATATTAATACCCTTATTGCTGATTTTTTTAATAGGCGGCTATACAGCTTATTCCAAACGCGAGGCCCTGCTTCAAAAAGCTATTGACAAAGCTAAAGCAAAAGCCAAAAGGGATTATAATTTAGATGTAAAAATAGGTTCGGCCCATTTTACGGGTACAAGTACGGTGTCTTTTTCTGATATCTGCATAGTGCCCGAGAACCGCGACAGCCTGCTAAACATCAAAAACCTGGTAATAAGCGTAAAGTTATTGCCGCTTGCCGTTGGCGATATTAAGCTGGCCGATGTTTTATTGCAGGACGGTTTTATACACCTCACCAGTGTTAAAGGCGTAAGGAATTTCGACTTCCTGTTTAAAAAGAAAAAGGATAGTACAGCTACCCGTACCAAAGTCGACCTGTCTGAACTGGCCAACCACCTGGTTAATGAAGTACTTTATAAAATCCCCGATAATCTTGCCCTTAGTAATTTTTCCATCAGCTTTAAGGACGATACCAACCAGATAAAACTGTTAACAAAAACAGCCCTGATCAAAGACGGCAACCTAACCTCAACCATTGATGTAAATAATGGCTACGCCACATGGCACATGGCCGGCAAAATGCACCCATCAGATAAAGACATTGATGTGAAACTTTATGCCGATGGTAAAAAGGTGGAGTTGCCCATTATTGAAAAAAAGTTCAAGCTTAAATTAAATTTCGATACCATCAGCACCCGCTTAACAAGGGTAGAACACAGCAGCGGCCTTACAAAGATTTATGGTTCCTGGGCAGTTAATAATCTGCTTATTAACCATCCCGGTATATCGTCAGAAAACATTGTGTTTCCAAACGCCTCCATTGATGCCAATGTGTTTGTAGGCGAAAACTATGTATCGGTTGATAGTTCATCACTTATACATATTAAAAAACTTACTGCCCGGCCATTTATCAAGTATACACTTAACCCGGTTAAAATATATGAGCTGAAGATAAACACCGGATGGCTAAACGCCACTGATATTTTTGAGGCTTTCCCGTCGGGGATGTTTGACGCGCTCAATGGTATACAAGTTGCCGGAAAGCTAAACTATGCGCTCAACTTTTACATGGATGCTTCAAAGATCGACGATTTGCAGTTCGACTCGAGACTGAGCAAGGATAATTTCAGGATAATTAAGTATGGCAAAACAGACCTTAGTAAACTGAACAGCACGTTTATTCATACCCCCTACGAAAAAGGCAAACCCATGTCGCCGCACCTTATAGGGCCCGATAACCCGGAGTTTACCCCGCTTAATGAAATTGCGCCGAGCCTACGAAACGCTGTAATGACAGCTGAGGATCCTTCTTTCTACACCAATCATGGCTTTGTAGAGGAAGCTTTTCGTAAATCGCTGGTTACCGACTTTAAAACCAAAAAGTTTAAACGCGGCGGCAGCGGCATATCTATGCAGCTGGTTAAAAACGCCTTTTTAAGCCGTGAAAAAACCCTTGCCCGTAAAATTGAGGAGATCTTGATTGTATGGATCATTGAAAACAACCGCATCATGAATAAAAACCGCATGCTGGAGGTTTACCTCAATATTATTGAATGGGGTCGCGGAATTTATGGCATATCAGAAGCTTCGCATTATTATTTTGGCAAATCGCCATCGGAACTTACCTTGGGCGAAAGTATTTACCTGGCCAGTATTGTTCCGTATCCAAAAGGTGGTCTTTACGCTTTTCAGCCCGACGGCACGCTGCGACCGGGGTTGCATGGTTATTTTAACCTCATTGGCCGCTTAATGGCCAGCAAAGGCTATACGCAACGCGATACCAATGCCTATGGTTTTTATAATGTTCGTTTAAGAGAAAGCCTGCGCCGCGCCATAGCCCCTGTTGATACTGCTACTGCCGACAGCCTGATGAAACAAAGCGACGACTATGAAATATTGCCGGTGCTTGAAGACCCAGTAAAGAAGCCAAACTTTTTGCAGCGTCTTTTTGGCAAAAAGGATACTACCGGAAAAGCAGAGGGGGATAAAGAAAAGCAAAAAGAGAAAACCGCTAAGGAAAAACTTAATGAGCAAATTGATGCCCTTAAACAGGAATATAAACTCAAGATAGATAACATTGATACTGCAGGTAAAACCCGCAAGGAAATTCGGCAGGAAAAGCGGCGCCTTAAAAAAGAGCAAAACGACAAGGAAGATGAGCTGAAAGAGAAGGCTAATTTATAAGCATTAACGTATTGCGCGATTAAAGGGCTTATCTCCATCATACCGAATATTGCGATGGGTTTCAACTCCAGCGCAATATTTGGTGGGTGGCCCGGTTTAACCTGTCAGGCCATTCTCACTCGTCTTTGGGTTCCCAAAGCTCAATAATGTTCCCTTCCGGATCGAGCACATGAATGAATTTGCCATAATCATATTCCGCAATCTCATCAATAATGGTCACGTTATCCTTTTTTAGTTCATCTACCAGTGCAACAAGATTTTCTACCCGGTAATTAATCATAAATGGCTTGGCCGACGGATTAAAATATTTAGTATCCTTCGGAAACGTGCACCAGGCTGTGGATCCTTTTTTAGACGGATCATCATCCTGCCGCCATTCAAATGTTACTCCGTATTCGCCGGTAGGCAATCCAAGGTTTTTGGCGTACCATTCGTTCATAGCTTGCGGATTATCGCATTTAAAAAATACGCCGCCAAGGCCTGTTACTTTTTTCATATTAAAAATATTGTATAATTAAAGGTGATATAAAAATGGAAGAAAAGAGCGGTTCCTGAAGCAATTTCCATCTATTTTTAGACATTATCAAATCTGTTTCCAAATCCTATTAATGCTGGTGGCAAGGTTAAATTTTATCCATTATAAGTAAATTAAATGTTTAAACGCCTAATTTGCCTATAAATGACTATGATACATGTTTAAACATTTAATTTTGTTTAACAAATAGAAGATATCATGTCATTCATAGAAAAATTACAATGGCGCGCCGCCGTTAAAAAATTCAATCCCAATAAAAAAGTAACTGAAGAACAGTTAGATAGTTTATTAAGCGCTGTTCAGCTGGCGCCATCATCATATGGCTTACAACCTTTTAAAGTAATTGTTGTACAAGACACTGAAACAAGAGCGAAATTAAAGGCCGCTGGCTACAACCAACCACAAATTACCGACTCATCGGCCCTGTTTGTGTTTGCTGCCGAAACAAACCTTGATGAAAACTTTGGTAAAAAATTTGTTGATCTTGTTGCGTCAACACGCGGTGTGGAGCGCGAAAGCTTAGAGGGGTTGGAACAAGTAATATTAGGTACTCTGAGCAGCCGCAACGATGAGCAAAAGGTAGCATGGGCGCACAAACAGGCTTACATTGCCTTAGGTGTATTATTAAGCGCCGCTGCCGACCTGGGTGTTGACGCCGGTCCGATGGAAGGTTTCGATACCGAAAAATTCGATGAAATATTAGGCCTGAAAGAAAAAGGGCTTACAACCTCTGTTATAGCCGCAGTTGGCTTCCGTGCAGACGATGACAAGTACAGTAAAATGATCAAAGTACGCCGGCCAAAAGAAGAACTGTTTGTACACATATAATATTATTTAATCGGGTCTTGACCGGCATATTTTGATGCTGTTGTTGTGTTAGGGACTGGTTGATTGGGTTATTACCTATCCCGTTGCCGGTCAAGCCCGATTGTTTTATAACGGCCCTTCGTTCAGCACAAATTTCCATGTTATCGGTTCCCATAACGCTATGCTAATCAATGGCATGCCCTTTGCATTAAAAAAACAGGGATGGAAAAGATCATGGCAAAGAAAATATTATTGGTAGATCACGACGAACTAATGACAGAGGTAATGTATTACATACTGACGGGCAGCGGCTACGATGTAATTGCGACCACCCGTGCCGATCATATCTTCAACAGCATCCGCACCAACCACCCCGACCTGATCATTCTTGATATAACCTTACCCGGCATGGATAGCCTTGAATTATGCCGTTTGTTAAAACTCAACAAGGAAACAAAAACCCTCCCGGTAATCATTTGCTCAGACAATGATAATATCGAAAGCTTTTTAAACCAAAAAGGGGCGCCTGATGATATATTGCACAAACCATTCGGCATGAACAGTCTTATTGAAAAGGTTGGATACCAACTGGCTGCCTAATCTTTATAAGTTGTCATTTGGACAAAAGAAAAATCGTATTCGACAGGCAAAATTAGCGGGCAAGATCACACAAGATTTCTCCTCGTTCCTCGTTCGATGACATTTCGGTTAGCTGTGTTTATATGAATTAGGGAATTTTATTTCTTCCATTTTCGTTAAAATGCATTTTTTGTTGTCAACAATTGTATATTTACCCCGAGGAGAAAAAGATGGGCCTGCCACTACGCATAACATATAACGATACCGATCACGTTTATCAGATTAATACAACGCCAATAAATAAAGCTACTACAGAGCTTGAAATATTATTAAACGGTGAAAAAATAACATTACAGAAAGACACCCGGGGCGCATGGGTACAAATGGGTGACGGCCCGGTAATTGACCCCGAATTGGCACAAGCGCTGGGCCGATCCGTTTCTTTAAGGTTCAGAATGTAAAAGCTGCTTTTAATGGTTTCTGAGCATATACTAATCAATGCCTTAGATCATCCTTATTTAAATACTCATTCCTACCTCCATTGTTCAATACTACCCAAATACCTGCAGGCTGATCCCGATACCTGCTTAAACAGGGCCTTATCCTGTTGATTAATATTTATCAGGCTGCGTTATACTTAATAATAACCTTAAAAACTAATAATACTTTTCAAATTAAGTAGCTGAAAAAGAAATTATTGCCTAATTTTAAATTCATAGTAAACCATCGTCATAATACCTATGAAAATCTTATGGTTCACCTTTCTTTTGCTGTTCCTTTTCCTACAAAATAAGGCTGTTTATGGCCAAACCGATCCGCGGGTGGCGGTAAGGGATATTGTCAATGCCGTGACAAAACGGAGCGATTCCCTTGCTTCTGAAAAAATATATCTCCAAACAGATAAACCGGTCTACACCACCGGCGACACCTTGCGGTTTAAGGCCTATTTATTCAACGCCGTCTATCTTGCCGGCTCAGACAAAAGCGGGATGGCCTATATTGAAATTGCCGATGAGCAAAACAAAGTGGTAAAAAGGGAAATGGTATCCATGTATATGGGTTTGGGCTGGGGAGATATTGCGCTTGGCGAAAAGGAATTTCCGCAGGGTGGTTACATTTTAAGGGCATATACCAGCTGGATGCGCAACTTTGACACACAATATATATTTAAAAAACAATTTTACATCAGCAGTCCCGGCGAAACCGACCTGTTGATCCGGTCGGCATTTACCACCAAACAGGTTGAAGGAAAGCAGCATATTGGGATAGGTTTACAAATTCATAAAACAGATCACCTGCCGCTTGTGCTGGGTAGTTTTCAGCTCAAAATAACAACGGGCAATAAGGTATGGTACAGGGATAAGGTTCAGACCTCGGTCGACGGATCAATAGATGTTAATTTTGATGTTCCGGAAAAAGCGGATACAAGCAAACTTGCCGTCACGCTGCAATCCTTAAAAAAAGATGAGTCCGGACCAATACTCAGCATACCTGTTATACTTAACCGGCCCGAATATACCGACCTGCAGTTTATGCCCGAAGGAGGTTATATGGTAGCGGGCATCAATACCCATATCGCTTTTAAAGCCATAGCCGAGGATGGCCGGGGGACTTCAGTTTCGGGATTAATTTACAATAACAAACAGCAGCAAATAGCCGCTTTTCAATCGGCACATCTGGGCATTGGCTCATTTGACATCATCCCGCAGCCCGGTGAAACTTACACCGCCAAAATAAAATTACCTGACGGCTTATACTCCAAACCATACGACCTGCCACCGGTAAAATCATCAGGGCAAGTGCTAAACGTAATTAATAAACTGACCCAGGATTCCCTCGAAATTAACATTGCAGCAACAGCCGATCTTGAGGCGGCCAATCCGGTTTATTACCTGGTGGGCCAATCGCGTGGCATTGCCTGTTATGGGGCCGTGATCAGGCTGAGGCACGGAGCAAGCAAGATCAGGATCAGCAAAACATCCTTTCCTACCGGTATAGCCCGGCTTTCCCTATTAAACATTAATAAACAAGCCCTGAATGAGCGCATTGTTTATATAAACCGGAACGACAACCTCCGTATTGCCCTCTCCAGTGACAAAAGATATTACACAAAGCGCGATAGTGTTGCTGTCAGTATTGAAGTGACTGACAAAAACGGGCAGCCCGTTCTGGGCAGTTTCTCTGTTGCCATAACTGATGATAGCCAGGTAAAAAACGATAGTTTAAAAAATAACACCCTAAAGTCGGCCCTGCTGTTAACCTCCGATCTGAAAGGGACAGTAGAAGATCCCGGTTATTATTTTCAATCAGGTTTAACCGCTGCACAATGGCAGCATCTTGATAATTTATTGCTGGCACAGGGATGGGTGAATTATGATTGGCCGACGGTGTTTCGGCCAATAACGCCTGCTTTAAACCCGGCAGAACAGGCGTTTGCAGTAAAAGGAAAGGTAAGCAATATGTTTAACAAGCCGGTAGAAAAAGCCGGGGTTATGCTGCTGTCAAAAAAACCATCCTTTATCAGGGATACCCTTACAAACAAAGCCGGTGTATTTAATTTCAATGATATTTACCCTTCAGACACCGCCATATATATTATACAGGCCAGAAATAAAAGAGGAAAAAGCTTTAATGTGGGCATTGATGTGGATGAATTTAAACCACCCGTATTTACTGCGTCAACAGAACGGATGATTCCCTGGTATGTAAATATCGACAGCAGTGGCATAAAAACCCTGGATAACTATTTAAGCTACAAAAAAGAGCACGAAAAACTGTTAGGCCATAATATGCTTAAAGAGGTGAAAATTGTAGATAAAAAAATAATTAAAGACTCCAAAAACCTGAACAGTGACGGCGGCTCGGATTTTTCTTTAACCACCGAAGATCTGGAAAAAGCCGGGAAAGCCAAATTGGGCGACTTGTTAACTCAAAAAGTAAAGGGTTTCCATTTGGGCTCGGGCAAGAATCCGTATGCCTATTATATTAACGGACAGTTTATGCACCTGATTATTGATGGTGTTGATATAACTTTTTCCTTTACTTATGATGGCAGCGGCCCTACGGCGTTTATGCATTATGTTAAAAGTTTTCTTGATTATTATACAGCCGAAGATATTAAAGGCATTGAGGTGATGCGATCTGCCAGATATGTGAGCAGTTACACCACCAGATTTTTAGATCCTCTGGCTGTTCCCTTCGATCATGCTTTTGTTGAGGTAACAACATATAGTGGTTCCGGCCCCTTTTTAAAGAAAACGCCCGGTGTTTATATGTACAAACCCTTAGCTTTCAGCCCGCAAAAGCAATTCTATTCGCCACGTTATACGGTAAAAACCCAGGCAGATACCTCGTTTACCGACTTGCGCTCTACTATTTATTGGTCGCCCAATATTATTACTGATAAAAATGGCAAAGCGATGTTTTCATTCTACACTACCGATAAACCAGGAACCTACACTCTTTTAATGGATGGTTCGGACATGAATGGAAATATAGAAAGCATCCGGCAAAAAATTATTGTGAATAATGTATCTCACCCATAAGGCGCTGCCCTTTTCGACAACCGAGTGCTGTTTTTTTAATTGCTGAAGTTTTTTTACGGCAATTGTCCTATTTCCATAATCTCATTCATCATTGCTGTATAATCTAAATATTTAATAAAATCAGCAACAAAATGGAACAAAGAGTTAATCTTTTCGAAAAAGGTCAGAATGCCATGAAGGCAATGTATGGTTTAGGGATATACCTGGCAAAATCGCCGGTTGAACAATCACTTTTAAATTTAATTTACTTCCGCGTATCACAGGTTAATGGTTGTGCTTATTGCCTTGATATGCACGCTAAAGACCTGCGTGCAAAGGGTGAAAGCGAACACCGCCTTTATGTACTGAATGCATGGCGCGAAGCTCCTTTTTATACCGACCGTGAACGCGCGGCTTTGGCTTTCGCCGAAGCGCTTACTAAACTTAACGGCATAGTTCCGGATGATGTGTACGCAGATGCAAGAAAACAATTTTCTGAAGACGAACTGATTGACGTGCTCATGGCCGTTATCGCTATAAACGGCTACAATCGTATCAATCTTGCTTTCCCCAATCCGGTCGCCGTTGGAACCTATACACCCGGCGCGCACGGGCATTAAGCAAATAACACGCGTTTTGCGCAATTCATATATTCTATAAACAAGCCCCGCTTTTGTAAAAAAAGCGGGGCTTTTCATTAAAAAAAAGCGCGCCATCTTCGCCATTTACCTTCCCAATTGCTTTGCGGAGTTATGATATATTTTTTAGCTTGCGTGCTGAACCGAAATAATCTGTTGTAATTCCATGAATATGTTATTGAGCTGCGATTGGGGTACAAGCGCTTTAAGATTAAACCTTATTGATGCCAAAAGCGGCCAAATAATGACCGGTGAAAGATCAGACAGTGGCATAGCCAAAACCTTTGAATTATGGAAGGCTACAAATATAACCGATGAAAACTCGCGCATTGCTTTTTATCTGGATGTTTTACAACAGCTTATCAGCAATATCGAAACCCGGCTAAGTGTATCGTTAAACGGTGTAAAGCTTTTTATTTCGGGAATGGCCTCCTCATCAATCGGTTTTATAGAATTACCATACAGCCAGTTGCCGTTTGCGTTGTCGGGTCCCGGTCTTCAGGTAAAACATCTGCCGGCTCCGGAAGGCTTTAACCATGCCATCAGCATGATATCGGGTGTGCGAAGCGCCGATGATGTGATGCGCGGGGAAGAAACTCAACTGATAGGATGTGTTGAGGCTATTGAAAGCACTGCCGTCAACCAGGTATTTATACTACCGGGTACTCATTCCAAACATATATATGTACATCAAAACAACATCACAGGTTTTAAAACCTATATGACGGGCGACCTTTTTGAGCTCTTATCGCAAAAAAGCATCCTTCATAATTCGGTGGAGAAAGAAAATGATATAGAAGCAGCGGAACATGCATTAAGCTTTAAACAAGGTGTAACTGATGCGGCTGGCGGCAATTTACTCCATGCCATTTTTAAAGTACGCACCAATAATTTGTTCAACGTTTATACCAAAAAGCAAAACTTCTTTTACCTGAGCGGCTTGTTAATAGGAACCGAGCTAAAGGACCTTGCGGTAAACAGCAAAGACCAGTTTCATTTATTATGCGGTGCAGGATTAGAAAAATGCTACCGCATGGCGTTTGAACAATTGAACATGGCAAAACAACTAAAAACCTATCCGCCCCAGTGGGTTGATGAAGCGGTAGTGAGGGCCCATCACAAAATTTACAATCAAATTGGCAATTAATATGAACAACGAATTTTCAATGGAGCTGTTCGAGGCTTCACCCATTATTGGCATCATGCGGAATTTACCCGCAGAACATACCGCTATTATTGCCCAGAATTATTTCGAGGCCGGCTTAACCAATATGGAGATAACCATGAATTCGGCAGGTGCCACAGAAAACATCAGTATGCTTGCAAAAACTTATGCAGGCAAGTTAAATATCGGTGCCGGTACTGTTTGCAGCATGCACGACCTGGAAAAAGCCTTAAATGCCAATGCCCAGTTTATTGTTACGCCGATACTAAATAAACAGGTAATTAAAACCTGTGTGAGTGAAAATATACCTGTTTTTCCCGGAGCCTATACCCCGTCAGAAATATATAAGGCTTGGCATTGGGGAGCAACTATGGTTAAAGTATTTCCTGCAACCGACTTAGGTCCCGGATATATTAAAGAAGTATTAGCGCCTTTAAATAAAATTAAACTTTTGCCCACCGGGGGCATCGGGTTAAACAATTTTAAAGCTTATTTATCTGCCGGCGCCAAAGGTGTTGGTGTGGGCAGTAGCTTATTCCCGGCTGATATTATTAAAAATAATGACTGGGCCGCCCTCAAAAGCCTGTTTGTACTTTTTAAAGAAACCTATATAAACTATATTAAGACGCAAAAGTGAGTTTCCGGGGCTACAGCTCATTATCCCACCGCCCGTGAAATATTCTGATACAGACCGTTAAAAAAAATCACAGAAAAACTTGCGTAGTTAAATAGCTACATTTATATTTGTAGTCAAATAACTACATTATGAATTTAAGACGCGACGTATTCCAAGCCATTGCCGACCCCACAAGGCGGGCCATACTGCTGCTGGTTGCTACACATTCTATGACTGCCGGTGCCATAGCTGCAAACTTTGACACCGCCCGGCCAACCGTTTCCAAACACCTCCAAATACTTACCGAGTGCGAATTGCTCAAACAAGAGCAAACCGGCCGGGAAATTCATTATCATATTAATGCAAAAAAAATGAAAGAAATAGCAGAATTTATTGAACCATTTCGCGAAATGTGGGATGACAGGTTTAACAAACTGGAAGCCATAATGAAAAACTATCTACCCAAAAAATAACCTGTCATGGAAAGAAAAACAAAGATCAATGCCGAAGAGGGCAAGCAGGAATTAGTGATTACAAGGGAATTTGATTTACCGCTGGAATTACTTTTTAAAGCATATGTAGAGGCCGAAATTGTTGAACAATGGATGGGAACTAAAGTGCTGAGGCTTGAAAATAAAAAGTATGGTGGTTATTCTTTTGAAACATCAGATGCTAAAGGGAATGTAGTATTCCGGGCCAACGGAACAATCCATGAGTTTAGTTCAAACAAAAAAATCATCCGGACATTTGAAATGGAGAATGCCCCTTTCGGTGTACAGTTGGAACTGCTGCAATTTGAACAGCTTACCGCCGATACCAGCAAACTCATAATACACACTATATATGAATCGGTAGCAAAAAGAGACCAGCTGCTGAAGTTACCATTTGCGCAGGGCATCAACATGGCACATAACCGGTTAGAAGAAATAGTAAACAAATCAAAATAACTCTTTAATCAACAGACCAATCAAAATCATAAAACCAAATTATAAACAATGGCACACGTATCAATTTATTTAAACTTTAGTGGCAATGCCGAAGAAGCATTTAACCACTACAAAAAAATTTTCGGAACAGAGTTTTCTAATCCATTAATGCGGTTTAAAGACATGCCGCCCCAGGATGGAGGACAACCACTACCAGAAGCCGACAAAAACAAGGTAATGCATGTTGCGCTACCCATACTTGGCGGCCTGGAGATAATGGCTACCGACATGCTGGAAAGCATGGGGCAAAAATTGGTAGAAGGGAACAATTTTACCATCAGTTTAAACCCCGACACGAGGGATGAAGCCGACAGATTGTACGACGAGCTATCGGAAGGCGGAACAGAAGCAGTGGCGCCACATGATGAATTCTGGGGATATTGGGGCACCTGCAAAGACCGTTTTGGCATCCGCTGGATGTTCAATATTATTACACAGCAGCAATAATCAGGCACTATCAATGCTTGCAAGTCTGAACCCTTGCGGGCATTGATTATCAGTTATATAACCTTACAAAAACGTTATCTTATGATGAAGAGAAATAAAATTATCTATTGGATTTTTACTATCTGGCTTGCATTAGGAATGCTATCGACCGGATTAGTACAGTTATTCAGGGCTAAAGCCGGTCAGGGAGGTGTGGATAGCATTACACATCTGGGCTATCCGGTTTATTTTCTGACTATAATGGGTATCTGGAAATTTTTGGGCGTTATAACGGTACTTATTCCTAAATTTCCTTTATTAAAGGAATGGGCTTATGCAGGCTTCTTCTTTGCCATGTCGGGAGCGATATTTTCGCATATCGCATTGGGCGATTCAGTTAAGGAAATATTTCCGGCCTTGCTATTACTTATCCTGACTGCAATATCGTGGTATTTCCGGCCGGCCGAAAGAAAAATTATGTCAGCCAATCAATAAACCAATACACAACCTAAGATTGATAAAGTATGAGTAACAACAAATTATCGTCAGAACAGCAGGAACAACTATTTGGCATACTGAAAGCCCGTTTTGAAAAAAACATAGGCCGCCATTCTGGTTTAGATTGGGCCGGCGTACAGGCACGGCTGGAAGCTGATCCCAAAAAATTGTGGTCGCTCAATGAAATGGAAATAACCGGGGGCGAACCGGATGTAATTGCCCATAACAGAGACACAGGTGCCTACATTTTTTATGATTGCTCGGCAGAAAGCCCGAAAGGCCGCAGAAGTTTTTGTTACGATCATGAAGCTCTGGAGGCAAGAAAAGAACACAAACCCGAAAACAGCGCTGTTGAAATGGCTCGTGATATGGGCATTGAGCTTTTAACGGAAGAACAATATCGCGAATTGCAAAAATTTGGAAAGTTTGATTTGAAGACCTCGAGCTGGGTGAAAACATCTGCCGATATCAGGAAACTTGGCGGAGCTACCTTTTGTGATCGTCGCTACAATACGGTCTTCCTTTATCACAACGGGGCAGAATCTTACTATGCCGCCAGGGGCTTCCGCGGTTGGTTAAGCGTTTGATATAATAACCATTACATTAAAGTAATAGCATGAACCCAAAGGTTGATTTTTATTTTAATAAGGACAATAAATGGCATGAAGAGCTGGAGCAATTGAGAACAATCATTCTTGATTGTGGCCTCACCGAAGAATTGAAGTGGGGCACTCCTTGTTACACGTATCAGCAAAGTAACATTGTTTTAATACATGTATTTAAAGACTACTGCGCGCTTTTGTTTTTTAAAGGCGCCCTCCTTAATGATACCAAAGGCATCCTGATACAGCAAACCGAGAATGTACAATCGGCGCGACAAATCAGGTTTACCAATGTTGGGGAAATTATGAAGATGAAGCCCGCCCTGAAAGCTTATATTTTTGAAGCCATTGAAGTAGAAAAAGTTGGATTGAAGGTTACTTTTAAAAAGACCAGGGATTTTGCCATTTGCGACGAATTCCAACAAAAATTAGATAACATGCCTGCCCTGAAAACTGCTTTTGAGGCACTAACCCAGGGAAGGCAAAGAGCATACCTGCTGCATTTCTCTACCCCCAAACAATCCAAAACTCGCGAGTCGCGGGTTGAAAAATATATCCCGCAAATTTTGAGTGGAAAAGGAATAAATGATTGAGGTAAGTCTTAGGGCCAATCATACAAAAAAAAGCATATGCAATCAGTCTTGAATCCCTTTAAGTATGCTTCTTAAGTCCAAAATACATTAATCTACTATCGAAACAAACCATTTTACATAGCTTGATTTTTAATTGACTCGTCCTAAAAAAACTATACACTAAAACTATTAGTGTAAGATGAAAAAAGAGGAAAAATTAATGCAAATGGTTCGCTTCTCGGAACAGGGTCATTTTCAGGTAGCCGTTCGAGACGAGATTATCAAAGCTATTGAGCATGGCGTTGCCAGAAGTGTGTTTACCAAAAAGTATGGTGTAGCCAGAAGTACTTTATCAGACTGGATGCGCGATCATGGATCGCCTGAATATCAGGCAAAGCGTCAGGGAAAGCATTTGAGTAAAGCAGAAAAGGAAACTATTATACGGTTAATTCAGCAAGGGCAGTTAACGAGGCACCAGGCTAGAAAGACTTATGAATTGGGTGGCGATGTTTTAGTCCGGTGGCTAAAGACAGCTTCCAGAAAAAATCCCGATCTTGTCATAGACTCTCGAAATGCGATGAAGAAAAAAGCCACAGAACAGC
This sequence comes from Mucilaginibacter sabulilitoris, assembly GCF_034262375.1. Taxonomy (NCBI): domain Bacteria; kingdom Pseudomonadati; phylum Bacteroidota; class Sphingobacteriia; order Sphingobacteriales; family Sphingobacteriaceae; genus Mucilaginibacter; species Mucilaginibacter sabulilitoris. Next base: position 543,009 of record NZ_CP139558.1, on the reverse strand, counting down.
CCGATACAGCAGATTCTGAAAAACAGGCTTTGAAAAAAGCTCTCCAGGAAGCGCAATTAAAGATTCATGCCCTTAATACGCTGATCGACGTTGCAGAGGAGCAATTTAAAATAGCCATCAGAAAAAAGCCTGGAGCCAAACAGTCATGATAATTAAGCAAGATTATCCCCAGTTAAGCTGGGAGGTTCTTTGCAGGCTGTTTGGCAAGACCCGTCATGCCCATTACGATCATTTATGGAGAGCGCAGAATGATTCTTTGAAAGAAGACATCATCCTGCAGTTGGTTTATGAGACCAGGGACTCACTTCCCCGTCTGGGAACCCGAAAAATGATACACATGCTGGCTCCCCGGTTAAAATCCCATGGTATTGTTGTAGGCAGGGATTATTTATTTGATTTGCTGGGCGTTCATAAGCTATTGATCCGGCAACGTAAAAAGAAGGCTTATACAACAGATTCCAGGCATTGGATGCATAAATACAATAACCTAGTAAAAGATTTGCCGGTAGCAAGGCCAGAGCAGGTTTGGGTAAGTGATATGACTTATATCAGGGTAATGAATCAATGGGGCTATTTGTCGCTGATCACAGACGCTTTCTCCAGGAAGATTATGGGTTATTGCTTCCGTGACGATATGCTGGCGCAAGGCTGCCTAGAGGCGTTGCAAATGGCTTTAAATAACCGCATATACCATGACCGCCTGCTTATCCATCATTCTGACAGGGGATCACAGTACTGCTCGAAAGACTATGTAAACGTGCTCCTGTTTCACGGTGTACAAATCAGCATGACACAAAACGGAGATCCATATGAGAATGCATTGGCCGAGCGGATGAACGGGATTATTAAAGAAGAGTTCAATCTCTATAGCAGCTCGCTGAACTTTGAACAGACCCGGCAGAAAATAGAAAAAAGTATCAAGACTTACAACGAGGTCAGGCCACATGGCAGTTGTGACTATCTAACGCCAAGTCAGGCGCATACTCAGCAGCATGCACTTAAAAGGCGTTGGAAAAGCTATCAGCGAAAATGGCAAAAAGAAAACCCTGTAGTTAAGGCTGTCTAAATAAACTCGATTGTAGATCATTATTGTTATTCACAAAAAGGAGGTACCGGCAAAAAGAAAAAAAGAAGCAAAAAAAGAAAAACGGGTTGAAATATGGAAAACTCTGTGAGTTTCCCACATTCCAACCCGACAAACAAGCCACTGTTCGTTTATGAATTATATTTACTAACCGAACAGGACAGTACTAATCAGGATTAACAAAATCTGATGTATTGTTCAATCAGGATTAACCTAACAAAATGTATAGTCTTTTCAGGACGGGTCAAATCATTGTTGAAACCGTACAGTTCATGTTCGTTTTTGTTACAACTGTTATAATATTTGCCAGACAATGAACTATCTGTCAATGCCTTATAAACATGGAACAGCAATTGCGCGCGTTGATCTGCTTTGAACACCTATACATTCCATACCAATATATATGACCTGGTCTTCCTGGGAGTGATATTTATTGGGCTGACTTTTACCCTGTTGTTGTGGTGCACCAAAAGGATTAACCTGGCTGCCAACAGGTTTCTTGGCCTGGCCCTGGCAACCATCGTTTTGTGGATAGTCCGGGTATTGGGCATTGATATCCGGTTGGGTACCTACCTTCCCCATTGGAGCTGGCTGCCGCTGCAATTTTCGCTGACACTTGGTCCACTGATCTTTTTTTATGTGCTTAAAATTACCCGGCCGGAATATAAATTCCGCCCAAAGGATCTGCTGCATTTCAGCCCCTTGTTGCTGGAACAGGGTGTCCTGGTGTTTCAAGTTAAGGAGAGTATAAAGACGGGGGCGGCTACATATAATACGCTGACCTTTCAGCAAATGAGCCCGGTATTGCACCTGGCGGCGTTTATTTCGGTCAGCACCTACTTGTATTGGTCTTTCAGGCTAATTGAAGGCTTTTATCAGCAGCTGAAATTTAATCATGTACGTGACCGGTACCGCTACGAATTGAGGTGGCTGTATCGCTTGCTGACGGGTTTCGCCCTGTTATGGCTATTGTGGATTCCGTATGCCGCCGCGGATTATTTTTATTATCATGGCCAGATGGATATCCAAACTTGTTATCCTTTGTATCTCCTTTTGGCAATAATCTTCATCCGAATTGCAATCGTGTCCTTTTTAAGGCTGGATGCCAGAGTGCCGGTCCATGCGCCTTTTGTTTCCAGGCCGTTGCCGCCTGTGGAACTGAAGCAAAAAGGTACCTGGCTGAAGAAAGTCGTTAAAGAAACCCGTTATTATGAGGACCCGGAATTAAGCTTAGGCTCATTGGCTGAAAAGCTTGACTTGACTCCCCATGAGTTATCCCGGATCATCAATACGGTGCTCAAAAAAAGCTTTAATGATTTCGTTAATGAATATCGTATTGCTGAGGTGATCCGGAAAATGCAGAACCCTGTTTATGACCGGCTAACCCTGCTGGGCATTGCTTTTGACTCAGGATTTAATTCAAAAACAACTTTTAGCCGGGCCTTTCGGCGAATGACCGGGAAAACCCCGGGAGAATACAGTAGCGATCTGAAAAAAGAGGGTTCATCTTATAACTTGACCCCTCATTCCCGCCCCGCTGCAATAATTTCGTGTCATGAAGTCACTCCCAAGTGGTCTTATGAGAAATTAACCCGCAATTTTATGTTTAGAAATTATTTAAAGATTGCCTGGCGCAATACGCTGCACAATAAAGTTTACAGCATGCTGAACATCCTCGGCCTGGCAGCCGGCATGGCCGTGGCACTCCTGATCGGTTTATGGGTGACTAACCAATATTCATATGATCGTTTTCTGCCAGGCTATAAACAATTATACCAGGTTGAAATGAACCTGACCTCGCAGCATAACGGCACGAGTACCCAAACTTCCATAGCTCTGCCACTGACTGATGTTTTAAAGAAAGAGATCCCCGGCATACAGTACGTTGCTGAAGCTGACGATATAGGCCACATGAACCACGGCCTTTGGGTCGGCGATAAAAAGCTGTACATGGAAGGAGGTGCTGCAGGGCCGGAATTCTTCAAAATATTTCAATATCCATTTATAAAAGGCAACGCCAATTCAGCGTTAAAAGATCTCTATTCGATAGTTTTGACCGAATCGACGGCAAAAGCGTTGTTTGGCAATGCCGATCCGATGGGGAAAAATGTGCGGTTTGATAATTCGCAGAACATGACGGTAACAGGTGTTATACGCGATGTCCCTGCCAATGCTACGCTGCAATTCAACTATCTTGTGCCCTTTGCCTACTCAGAAGCCACCCAGGGCTGGATCAAAGATGGTCGTACCAAGTGGACTTACAATTCATTCTCTGCCTACGTGGCGCTGGAGCCGGGCGTGACATACGAGCAGATCGCTCCAAAGATCAGGGATATCGTCAATAAAAGAAGCCCGGAGATGCGGTCGTTAAAGCCTGAGGTGATACTGCATCCTTTAAAGGACTGGCATTTATATAACGAGTTTAAAAATGGCAAAGTTGTTGGCGGCTTTGTAGAATATGTGCGTTTGTTCAGCATTATCGGTATGCTGGTATTGGCCATAGCTTGTATCAATTTCATGAACCTTTCTACTGCCAGGTCTGAAAAAAGGGCAAGGGAAGTTGGCGTACGCAAAGCCATCGGCTCGGCGCGTATCGATCTGGTTTACCAGTTTTTGCTGGAGTCTGTCCTGATCACTTTTATATCGTTCCTGCTGGGTTTGCTGCTGGTTCAGCTGGCTTTGCCGGCATTCAATACGCTGACGCGTGCCGATGTCCATATTCCTTATGGCAATATCGGGTTCTGGGGTATTATGATTGTATTTGTCTGTTTACTGGTTTGATAGCTGGGAGCCGGCCGGCGTTTTACCTGTCTTCGTTCAACCCTGTTAAGGTGCTGAAGGGCAGTATCCAGATGGGCCGGTGGGCATCCATGCCAAGGAAGGTGCTGGTGGTGGTGCAGTTTACCTGTTCCATCGCGTTGATCATCAGTACCGTGATCGTTTACCAGCAGATACAGTATGTGAAGAACCGGCCGACAGGTTACAGTGCCGACAGATTAATGATGACCGACATGAACAACGACCTTTCACAGCATTATGAAACGCTGAAAAACGACCTGCTATCTTTAGGATTGGTAGAGAGCGTGGCCTCATCAACCTCACCGGCAACACAGGTGTACAGTCATTTTTCGCTGGAGAAGTGGCCGGGTAAAAATGCGAGCGACGAAAATGTGAACATCGGCGCGATATGGGTGTCTGATGACTATTTTAAGACTTTGGGGATGACCTTTGCTGAGGGGCGCACTTTCACGGGCGACTGGAAAAGCGACTCGCTGAATGTGATAGTGAATGAAGCCATGGTTAAGCGCATCGGTTTAAAAGACCCTGTTAATCAATTAATAACCATCAATTTTAACAAAAATCCGGTAAGGATCATCGGCGTGGTAAAAGACGCGCTGATGGATTCGCCTTATAGCCCGGTGGAGCCTGCCGTTTTCGGACATAACCCCTTCGGGTTTGTGGTGATGTACCGGCTGGTAAAAAACGCAGGTACGCATACTGCGATAGACAAGATCGGCAAGGTGTTTGGAAAATATAACCCGGCTTACCCCTACCAGTACAAGTTTGTGAACAACGAGTATGAGCACAAGTTTAACCTGGAGGTGCTGGTGGGCAAACTGGCGGGCGTGTTCGCCGGGCTGGCCATATTTATATCCTGCCTTGGGCTGTTCGGGCTTGCCGCTTACGTTGCCGAACAGCGCACCAAGGAGATCGGTATCCGCAAAGTGCTGGGTGCATCCATAGCACAGGTTTGGCTGCTGCTATCTCGCGATTTTATCGTGCTGGTGGTCATCAGTTGCGTCGTTGCCTCGCCAGTGGCGTTCTATTACCTGCACAATTGGCTTCAAAAGTACCCCTACCGTGTAAGCATCGGCGTAGGGGTGTTCATCGCTTCGGGTATAGCGGCTATACTCATTACCCTGATCACCATTAGTTTCCAGGCGATAAAAGCGGCGCTGGCGAACCCGGTACATAGCTTACGAAGTGAATGATCTGCGCATTCCGCCGGCAGAGCTTAGATCTGTAAACGTGAGATCTGAGATTTAGTTGAAACACTTATGTGGTGCGTTCTGGGGTGAGATACGGAACGCATTTTTTTTCCTAAACGTCAGATCCTCTTTACCTTTTTTATTATTCTTTTCTTTAGCTGGTATGCAGGATTCGAATCCTATAAACAATTGGATTGCCTGTCTTAAAATCTCTTAGACGCTGTTCAATTATCCGTCATCTGCTTAAAGGCTACTTTACCAACATTATCCGGTTTTCCCTTTATTGCGGATGTGATAGCACCTTTTATCCTGCCATTTACTTTTTGCACGTTAATTTGCCTGAAGCTGTATTCGCCCTTTTCATAGTTATAGGTTTCGCCATCATCATCATATAAAGCATAAGTGCCTGGTTTTTCACCATAGTACCTGATCTCTAAATCAATCTTTTGTCCTGCTTTTGGGGCGTGCAGCATAACCGGCATCATGGGTATAACGCCGCCGTCTTTTACATAAACCGGTATTTTATCCATACCAGGGGTAACAGTAATCACCTCTCCGTTACCCGCATATTTCCCTGTGTAAAAATCATACCATTTACCTTTTGGCAAAATTACCTTCCGGCTGGTTTGCCCAGCAAATACCGGAGCAACCAATAAATATTCGCCGGCCATATACTGATCTTTTACCTCTTTGGTTATGGCTTCTTCATAAGGGTTTTCTTCGAGGTTTGTTTTTTTGTTCTCGCTTTTGGCATCTGCCGTTACAAATCCATCTTCCAGGTACATTGCCCTGAAAGGCGGGGTTCCCTGAAAATGATATTTAGCGAATTCACTGTACCAATAAGGCATCATTTGCATACGCAGATTGGCCATTGTTTTTACCTGATCAGCAACTTCGGCAAAGGACCATGGTTTGGTACCGCTGGCCCAGGCATTGATCATCGCCATAGGTGAAAACACGTTCGACTGGAACCTGCGCAACCATTCCTCTCCTGTTTTGGATGAGCGCACCTCCGGGGTCCATAACACGCCGGCGAAACCACTGTTTACCAATGCGGTTATAAAATCGCGATGATCATAATAATCGTTATAAATTACATAAGGGAATGATGAGCCGCCTCCGTTTGATGCACGAACCAAACCAAATGTACGCTGGTTACGCTGATGATAGATTTCGCTGGTATAACGCTGCATCATTAAGCCATAGGTTTGGCGCATTTGTTCGGCATCATGCCCCGAAGGGAAAACTGCCACATCCGGCCACAAATAATTATCCCCGCCATCAACCTCATCCATTTTATAACCACTAATACCAATATCTATCTTATCCTTTTCCAGTTCACCGAAGAAGATTTTCCGTGCTTCGGGCATACTGATATCAGGCACTATGCCATTCCAAACGGTATGAGAGCCGCTGAGTGGTAAAATACTTTTATAAACAGGCGCTTCCGGCGATACATAAGGATTGGTCCACAAATTGAGTCGGATATTCTTTTTCAGCATATCCTGAACAAACCCTTTAGGATCAGGGAACCGTGTTTTGTCCCACTCAAAAGTACATGGGTACGATTTGCTTTGCCAACCCGGCTCAAGGCCGATAAAATCAAGCGGATAGCCCTTTTCTTCAAATGCCTTTGCCTCATCTTCAACACCCTTTGCATCCGTCAGGCGCTGCATGCGCTGGGTAAAGCCGAGGCCCCAGCGCGGGGGTAAACAACCGCCGCCATTTAATAAATTATATCGCCGGATAGCATCCAGGGTAGTAGGCCCTGCAAATACGTAGATCTCTACCCCTGCCGCCGGTATCAGCATTTCTACCCCATCCGAATATGGGTGCGAACTCCAGGTTTTGTCAAGATTCCTGTCTTTTACTTCAGGAGGCACCTTACTTTCGCGTCTTACCGCCGTACCGGCATATACATTGATATATCTTGCCGAGTTGATAAATACACCATACCCTTTTGATGACACATAGAACGGTGTGGGTGCATGGGTACGGCCATTATCTTTACCCGCATAATTATCAACATGCAGCGTAAGCACTTTGCCCCGCTGAAATACAGTTTGGAAATTTAAGCCGAACCCGAACAGTTGTTCTTTTCTTTCTAACGGAAATCTGAGGTAAGTTTTGCCATCCTGTACGCGGGCATTAATTTCTTCCTGAGCCAGGGGGAAACCGGCTTTGGGCATTTGCTGTAAGCCTGCATGATAAGGTTGTACTCCGGCGGCTTTTAGCAGGTCAAATTCTTCTGGCTTCCCAATTACGCCCTTCCATATCCCGGGCTCTACTTCTGTCCAGGTTATGGATTGTGCGTTAATTGTTGTGGCAAAACTCACAAACAAACAAAAAAGGAAAAAATATTTTAAAGCGTTCATCATCTTATTGGGGTATAATGGTGTAGGTTTTACCTTTTTGGGTAGCAAAGTCAATTACATAACCTTTATTAAAGGTTATATCGGTTAGTTTAACATCATCCGCTTTTTTATAAGCCGGTATTGCCGGCTGGGCATTTAAAATGTTCTTATTAGTACCTTGAGCAATTTTACTGTTTTCTTCAACCACCTTTACCGGAACCTGTGTGCGTAACCTGCAATTGCCCCCTATATTTGATTTAACCGTCGCTTTACTCAACCTTCCTTTTTTCCAGTCAATAGCTACCTCAAAATTTCCGCGGGCTTTAATGCCTTTGATGCTGCCATCAGCCCAGGCATCGGGTAACGCCGGTAACAATTCTATTTCTCCATTTTGGCTCTGCAACAACATTTCAGTCATACCTGCCGTTCCGCCAAAATTTCCATCGATCTGAAAAGGTGGGTGCGCGTCAAACAAATTGGGGTAAGTACCGCCCCCACTCATTTGTTCCTTTTTTTGCGCAGGGTCCATATAATTAAATGCGGCCCCTAATATTTTATAAGCATGGTTGCCGTCATGCATACGCGACCACCAATTCACCTTCCAGGCCATTGACCATCCTGTGCTTACGTCTCCCCTGTATATCATGGATTGTTTGGCCGCAGCTGCGAGTTCGGGTGTATTGAATACAGAGATCTGCCTGCCCGGAAACAGGCTGAATAAATGCGATATATGCCGGTGTGTATCGGCAGGATCATCCCAGTCCTGAAACCATTCCTGCAGCTGGCCATATTTACCTATATGGAAAGGATAAAGTTTATTATAGGCAACTTTTACCTTTATAGCGAAAGCCTGATCAATACCCAGAATTTGGGCGCTGCTCATACAATCCTGAAACAATTCGCGAATGATAGACATATCCATGGTAGAAGCCATACTCACCTGGTATTCTTTCCCGCTGATCTTTATCGTATTCTCGGGCGATGTGGAAGGATTGGTTACCAGGTACCCGGTTTTAGGATCGGTCACCAGCCAGTGCAGCATAAACTGCGCGGCGCCTTTCATAATAGGATAGGCGGTCTTACTCAAAAAAGTCTTATCGCCTGTAAACAAATAATGATCATACAAATGAAGGCTCATCCAGGCACCACCCATGGGCCAGGCCGACCACCTGACTGAACTCTTAGGGTCATGATCAAACCCACCAACTGTAGATGTTTTGGCCCATATATCGGTGTTATGGTGTTCTACCCAGCCTTCATTAATATTGTAGCTTTCCTTAGCAGTAATAGCGCCGTTTACCCTGAGTTCTTTCAAAAAATCAAACAAGGGTTGATGACACTCGGAGAGGTTGGTGTTTTCTGCCAGCCAGTAATTCATTTCGGTATTGATGTTGGTGGTATAATTACTGCCCCAGGGCGGAGATACCTGATCGTTCCAGATACCCTGCAGGTTAGCCGGCGCACTGCCCGGCCTCGAACTGGCTATCAGCAAATAGCGTCCGAACTGGTAGTAGAGGGTTTGCAACTGCTTATCAGGATTGGCTACGTTGAAATTCCTGAGCCGTTCATCCGTAGGTTGTTTTACCATACCGGCATCTACACCTAAATTAAAACTGACCCGCTTAAACAAATGCTGATAATCGGTTATATGCCTTTGCTTAAGCTGTTCATACGTTTTTTGAGATGCAGCCAACAGGTTACCATTGGCCTCCGCAGCAGGATCCTTACCCTGTAGGCCCGGCGACTTATTAAATCCGTTAAAGCTGGTAGCCTCTGTTAAATAAATAACTACCTGATTAGCGCCGGTAACCTTCAATGCATTGTTAACAGCGATCACGCGGCCGCCATCATTTTTTATTTTCAGGTCGATCTGGAAATTCATCCCCTCGCCTTTGGGCTCATCATAAATTACCTGGCGGGGGTCATAATCGCGATTGGCTACATAACTTGGGGCTTTTCCCTTTAATATTAATTTACTATCTCCATCATTCGTCACCTTAAAGTGCAGTTTGCTTTGCAAGTTAGCTGTGAAATTAACAGTGCCCTTTTTATCGGCAGTGATGCGTACCACCATCACCTTATCCGGGTAGCTTATAAATGTTTCGCGTAAATAGTGCCCCCCCGCAACCTCATACCGTACGGTTGAAACCGCGTTGTTCAAATTTAGTTCGCGTTGATAATTAGTGCTGTCTGTCAGGCTAAAATTAAGCAGCAGGTCACCCAGGGGCAGGTAACGGGCAGTGTAAGGTCCCTGTAAATGCTTTTTCCACAGATCGGCCGCTTTGTCAAAATCATTATCAAAAACAGCTTTGCGAACCTGTGGTAAATATTCGGGCCCTTGCGGGTTATTACCTGATTCAGGAAACCCGGACCAAAGGTTATGGTCATTAAGCTGGTAACGTTCATGGTTGACGCCCCCAAACACCATAGCACCCGTAGTAGCATTACCTAAGGGCAGCGCTTCTTCCCAGGCTGCAGCAGGTTTAGTGTACCACAGTTTTAAATACTGATCGGTACCAGGTATCTGTGCAGCTGCAATACCGGCATTGAACACCCCGGCAATAACAAGGCATCTTTTAAAGAAATGTAAGTTGTGATAAAACCCCATGCTATTTGGTAGTTATTAATTTATAAGCCATTACTTTATTGCCCCAAAATGTAGGCACATATAAAATGTGTTTTACGTTATCATAGGCCAGATCGGCCGTGTTCACCTTTTTCTCCTGTATGTCGAGCAGGGTTTCTATTTTACCCGCGGCGGTAACGTAATATATATGGCCCGACCAGCAGGTGATCAGGAAATCGCCATTACCTACAGGTTCAATACCATCCCCGCCGCAACTTAGCATGGCTACCTGTGTTAAATTTCCCTGGCTATCTGATTTCATAAATTTTTGCCCACCCAGAATATAAAGGTCGGCACCAACAGCTTTAAGTCCGTTTACGCCGCCCACATTTGTTAAAAACGTGCTTACTTTTCCATTTTCAATACGATGTATCTTTTTTGTTTTACTGTCTGATACATAAACAATCCCTTTATCGTTTACAGTAATATCATTCAGGGCCTTGGCGCTGTCAACCACGATTTTGTTTTTAACCTTTCCGGTATTGATATCAATAACCACCACTTCCGACAGGTCGGCAGCGTATAATTCATTACCAAAGTGCCCAAGTCCTTTAGGGGCGTTTAAGCCGGTGGTGAAATCAAGATTGATGATCTTTCCATCTAAACCAATTTTAGCAACGCCACCCTTACCGTCAACCGCGTTTGGATTGCCCTCAATTTCTGATACAAACAATACCCCTTTTTTAAGATCGGGCAAAACAGATTCCGGAACCCGTACAACAGTATCGGTTTCCCAAAGTTTTTCCAGCTGATGGGTTTGCGCAAGAGTGTTTTGAACCATTATGGCCACCACGGCAGCCAATATATATTTAAAAAACTGTTTCATTACCTTTCCATTATTGATTTGAAAATTATAGTTGAACGGACTGCGTACTACCATCATTTATCTTGTATTTTATTGATCTGCTGCCTTCTGTAATAGTGATCAATAGCTTCTCTTTGCCTTGTCTGGTAACCTTAAGACTAAACACATGGCCAAATGAATGTATATTATTGAGCGCCATTTCGTTCCATTCTTTTGGCAGCCGTGGCGTACAATTAAAGGTGGTAAAACCGGTGGGGCGCATACCAAACAAACCTTCGGTATATATGCGGCAATAGAGGCCGCTCTCGGCTGATAAATGTCTTTGATTACCTTCAGGATAAGCCTCTACCGGGTATGGCACGTGTTCGCCAAGCAACCTCCGGCGCGAATAATAACGCAGGTAATCCATCGCTTTTTCAGTTTTACCTGCTTGCAATACGCCGCGGAGCGCGTACAGGGTGGAGCGGTCCCAGAAGGTTTCTTTTCCGGCTTGCGTAGCTAAGCCATCGGCAGTCCATAATCGTGGTGAAAATAAGGCATTAATGGTTCCTTCGCTCCTGTCAAAAATGCCCATGGTAAGTGGCAGGCAGATCCAGGCGCGCAGCACATCATTGGTTTCGTAATATTTGTAAGTGTCAAAACCTTCAATATTTGCCCCGAAATACTTTTCGATGTTGCTTTTTAGTTCTGCGGCCTGTTTCAGGTATCCATCAATTTGTGTTTTGGGCTGATGTAATTGCTTCCCGAGATATGCCGCGGATATCAGCGCGTCATAATAAAGACTGTTGGTTGAAAGATTGGCTTTGCCTGATGGGAAGCGCCCTTCCAGTTCGTCATGATCGGAGTTTACCACACCCTGATCGTTCAATTTCCGGCGACTAAATTCCAGGCACCAGGTAATAAGCGGCCACAACCTTTTGGCAGAATCCGGATGACCATAAGCGAGGGCATAACGGGCAGCGCCATAAGCAATCATGGCCTGGTCACCCCTGTCGCCTGCCCCTTTCCAAACCGCGTCGCCCTCAGCTACAATGGAGCTGGGGATAGGTTTATATTCAGGGTTCATGTATTTGGCAAACAGACGGTAACAGTTCATAGCCGAAAGGTTACCTACGCTATCGCCCAGGAATGCAAAGAACGGACTGATATACTCCGCCTGATCATTGGCCCAGATGGCCGCATAATAGGCCAAGCCACCAGGACTATGCAGGTACCCGACTTTGGTTTTGTAAATACTTTCGGTACCCCGGATCTTGGCAAATGCAAAGGCAGTATTCAATAAAGTATCGGGTGTTTGCAATTGCAATGGGGTTAAAATGGTGTTCACGCGTTTTTCGCGGGCTTTCTCTTCGGCGTCCGCATCTATTTTAACGTGTTGGGTCGGGAAATCCGTCGCCAGGTAATAAACCGAGAAGGTAGTTTTAGCGCCGGACTCTACCACCCTGCTACCATGATCAACAGAGCCCATGATCACCGTATGCGGCCTTACTTTGCTTTTAGCGCTATCGGTTCTTTCTTCGCGCCTCATGTATTGCATGGTAACCGTTACGGGCTTATCGGTTATATTGGTAAAAACAAATTTTTCAATAACCATAGGCTTATCCACGGAAGGAAAAATACTCCGGTCAATTTTTACCAGTGCCGGGTTACCTGAGGTAGCGCTTATTCGCATGATGCCTTTATGGCTGATGCTTTTGATATTATAGGTCAGATCGCCGGATTTTTTTCCGCTTGCCAGATCAGTTTTCAATTGGCGGTTATTAATCAAAAAACGCGGCAGCTCATTATCCTGGAATGTGTAATCAATATGTGTACGTGTGCCGTCAGGCAGCATCCTGAAGGTGGGAAATACCACCGTGCGTGAAACAGACGATCTGCCCGCGCTATCGATACCGTACAGCACCCATACTGACACTTTTTCTCCTGACATTTCAATATGATCGGTATGTGGGAGTCTGCCGTTAACAGTCCATTTAATACTGCCATCTGCTTGGATGACCCAACGGTCTGTTTGCGCAGGCAGAGCGGTCTGCTGGGCATAAACCAGGCGGGGTAGCAGAAAAACCAGCAAGCCTAAAAATATTTTGTATGTATTTACCTTCATGCTATGTATGCTTATTGTTCATTTAATTCTAATCCAAAACAGTTGTTCCGGCCTTCAGATCAGCAGACAGCTCTACCTTTTTTGGTATACCCGGGAGCTTGTTTTTCAAAATATGTACATCCCGGCTCGCACTACCTTCCACACGCACAAATGCATCTGCAGATCCGGTTACCGTATTGCTGTTGATGGTGGCCCCTGCTACATTCTCTAACCTCACTACCGCCTGGGCACCGGTTGTTTCCGGAATTGACCAGGTGTTCAATTCAATGTTTTTACCATCCTCACAGATAAAGGCCGGCCTCAGGTCATTATGGCTTAAAGTGAATTTCACATTACGCAGCTTTAATCCGTCAACATGCCGGGCCCAAACGCCATAAGCAGGCACCAGCGGACCAAAGGTTTTCACTTCCGGATATTTATCAATTGCCTCGGGTACAACCTGCCTGGCATTTTCGGCGTTCCCGCCACCAGCCAGGTTTATTTCGATGTTCTCCAGGGTCAGGTTTTTGATGGGATGATCCGGGATACCGGTTATCAGGATACCCGATGGTGGCATTAACTGGGCATTATCAGCGGCCTTTGCCTTTACATTGCGAATGGTTACATTTTCAAGTGACCCTATTGGTTGCTGTCTATCCTGATCTTTGCGGAATACACTTAGCCTTGCACCCAAACGGATAAGCATTGGTGTTTTTACTTCCACCATGGTAATATCGCTGATGTTGATATCCCTGATCTGCGCGCCATCTACCGAAAGCAGCTTGATACCGCCGTTAGTGGTATCATAAATGTAACATTTTGAGATACTGATATGCTCAAATGCCGCCATTGATTCCGTTCCGATCTTAATAGCTCCCTGACCACTTTTTAATCTCAAACCAGAAATTACAATATCCTTACAGGCCATTTTACTCGATGTTGTTTTAAAACACAGGGCGTCATCCCCGCTTACCACATCGCAATCTTTAATGGTAACATCCTGGCAGCCGTCTATATCCATACCGTCATTATGCGCAACTCCCCTGCTTACAATTTTTACATTCTTGATGTTTACCCGCTTACATTGAAAGTAATGCGATGTCCAGGCAGCCGAGTAATTCAGGGTAACACCCTGTACAGAAACATTCTGGCAACGTACAACCCGCAGTAAAAACGGGCGCCGTCCCCAGCGTTGTGATTCCGGTCGGGTATCGGTTAATATTTGCTGCGCCTTAAGTTTTGATCCCTGACCGTCAATAATACCTTCGCCCTCAATACCTATGTTTTTTTTATCAACCGCTACAACCAAAGCCCAACCCACACTAATACCCAATCCGTCAACAAACGGGTCAAGGTTTTGGTAATCGTTAACATCGGTACTCCCTAAAAGCACGGCGCCTTTTTTTAGCTGCAGGGTAATGTTATCATTCAGCGCTATAGTACCGGTTAAAAATGTGCCCGAAGGGATAATAACCTTACCTCCACCGCTTTTATAACAAGCATCAATTGCTTTTTGAATGGCTGCTGTATTTAATGTAGTACTGTTACCTACAGCCCCATAGCTGGCAATATCCACATCAGCAGCAAATGCACTTAAGTTACATGCTAAAGCAAAGGCAGCAACCAAAAACAACCTGGCTGATCTGTACATGGTTACTTTTTCCTTTCAGCTTTAAGTATCTCCGTTCCTGCTAATAAAACCGCGCCAATGGCATGAGTATCGTTCAATTCGGTTGGCCGGGTGTAGTAAAATTTAATATCAGTATCCATATTAGTACCGATACAAACATCCTGTATCTGTCCGTCGGCTGTAATTTTAGAGGTTAAGCCCTTCCATCCTTCGTTGGCTATGGCAATATATTTTTCATTGATCCAGCCCTGATTAACCGCCCTGGCTACGGCATAAGTGAACATGGCCGTAACTGATGTTTCCAGGTAAGAGTCTGGTTTATCTAACAGTTGATGCCATAATCCGGTTTGGTCCTGGTAACGGGCATAACCAACAATTTGCCTTAACAGTAATTTGATCACCTCCGGGCGTTTGGGGTGGTTTGCAGGCAAATTATTCAGCAGTTGTACCGTTGCCATGGCTATCCAGCCGTTACTACGCCCCCAGTGCCCTACGCCGTTGGTTTGATCATCAGAATAGTAATTATGAAAGAAAAGGCCTGTGGTTGGATCATAAAGATATTTGTTAAAGTTCTCTACCTGTTTAATGGCATCATCAAAATATTTACTGTCGCCGGTAAGTTTCCCCATACGTGCTAAAAACGGGATGCTCATAAACATATCATCGGCCCAAAGGGTCATGTTTCGTGGGGTAGGGCGCGAAAGTGTGCCATCGGGCAGGCGCATCTGTTTAGTTAAAATATAATCTGCCGATCTGTTTAAATAGGCTTTATAGTCTTTCCTGTTTGCCAGGGCATCCACATCAAATAGCCCGGCAGACATGGCCCCGCAGGCATCAAGGTTGCTGATATTAAAAACCGCACCATACTCTACTTTAGGTGCTTTGGCCTTGCGCAGCGCTTCAAAATAAGCCAGGTTATCGAAAATGAATGAAAAATTGTGCTGGGAATAATCCGAGTATTTTTTGTCACCAAGTACATCCGCGGTTTGTATCATGCCAATGGTTAAAACACCATTTACATAAGCCCATTTATTGTACCTGCTGTCAGCTTTAATATCCGGAGATGATGCCAGGCCTTTGGTTGAATCGTATTTTTCTTTGGTATTGGTATTGATGAATTTAAATGAGGTGTTTTGAACTACATTATTGGCAACCCGGCGAATTACCTCTTCAGTATTGGTGCTTTGCCCAAATACCGTAGTTGAACAGACGATGAGCAATAGGTATAAAAATGATTTCATAATTTATTGATTTGATTAAGTGAGATGCGTTTTACTTTTTATTGGTAGCCCTTACTGCCTTTACCTGTGAGGAGCTTATGGCTGGTGCTTTATTGGTAAAATTTTTCCTGACGTAGGTTAACACGGCGGCGATTTCCTGATCTTTCAAAAAATCATGAGCAGGCATCACATTTGAATATGATTCGCCGTCGATATCAACGCTTTCCGCAAATCCATTAAGTACAACTTTTATCAGGCGTGACTTATCACCCAGTACATAGGATGTTTTAATTAACGGCGGGTTCATGTTAGGCACGCCGCCCCCATCTGCCTGGTGGCAGGTTAAACAATATTTATCATATATGGCTTTACCGCTCACCGCCGTGGCGGGTAAAGTTGATCCTGGATGCGTTTTAGGTTTGGTTTTAACCTGGGCTATTAATTGCACACAGCTAAAAATAAAACAGATAATGATTAAGCATTTTTTCATTTTAACTGTTGCTTTTTAGTGTAGATAATCCGGTATATAGTTCCTTTTGAATCATCGGTAACATACAGCGAACCGTCCGAACCCTGAGCCAAACCGCAAGGGCGATGATCTGCACGACCGGCAGCGGTTTTTTCTGGTGAGCCCGAAAAGCCGTCGGCAAATACTTCCCAGGCGCCATCGGGTTTACCATTTTTAAACGGTTGAAAAACCACAAAATACCCTGCCTGCGGTTCGGGGGCCCGGTTCCATGAACCATGAAATGCGATGAAAGCACCGTTCTTGTATTTTTCAGGGAACTGGTTACCTGTGTAAAACAACAAGGCATTGGGCGCCATGTGGCCCGGATATGCCATCGCGGGATCTATAAATTTGGCGTCGGCTTCTTTCTTGCCATCGCCGCCATATTCGGGCGCCTGTATCTTTTTGTGTTGAATTTGATCATAGTACATATATGGCCAGCCCGCATTATCACCCTTTTTTAACGCGTATAAACACTCGGCCGGTAACTCGGCAGATTGTTTGGTGGTATATAGCTCGGGCCATGAACTGTTGAGGTTATCCCGTCCGTGTTGCATTACAAAAAGCTGGTTGTCCTGCTGGTTCCAGTCCATGCCCACCATGTTCCTTAACCCCGTCGCATACCTTACACCATCGCCATAGGTTTGATTTAATTTATCAGTTTTAAACTGCCACACGCCGCCCATCGAATCCAGTATAGGGCAACCCGGTATACCCGGCGAATGGAACCCACGGTCTTTTTCCTGGCATGAGTTAAACCAAGCGCCTATGTTTACATAAATATTACCGTCATTATCCAACGTAAAAGATTTGGTTTCATGCTGGCGGCCAGCCTTTAAACCGGTGATTATTTTTTCGGGCTGATCAGGGTTGATCACTTCATTCTGATCATTCACTTTATACCGGAATACTTCAGTATTGGAAGACGCATACAGATAGCCGTTTTTTAAGCAAACCTCTGTACCGCCATAGTTACCAAAGCTTGTTTTAAACTCCGCTTTGCCATTGGCCCCCTCGTGATATACCAAAATGCTTTTACCCTCTTTATTGGGTTTAGCCAGTTTTACATAGATATCCCCTTGCGGTGTAACTACTAAATGCCTGGCCTTGGCGGCGGTTTCGGCTACTTTTAAAGCACCAAATCCGGCGGGCAGTTTTAAACCCGCATTATCGGCATCGGGTATTACCTCAGCAGCCGGTTTCAGCGCATAAAGCGTTATGCTTACCAGCAATACTGTAAATGCCGCCGCCAACCTGAATAATTTATTTTTCATGTTATTAATTTTACAACTCCTTTTTATTTGCGTTGGCCAGTTTAGTATTTGATACCGGCAGACTATTATTGATATTAAAGTCTTTTACCTCATTTAAAACAAACGTAGGTGTATTGGCTGCCTTTTGAGCTTTGATATGCTGCAAGTCGGCACCGGTCACGTGATCGAGTATAAACGCCGGCCGAAGGTCCTGGTCAATATAACTCACTTCCACATCATTCATTTTAAGCGCTTTAACATTCCGGATAAAGAAGCCATACGAGGGCATCGTACCAAAACGATAAGGTTCGGGATATTCTTTTTCCAAACCCGGCACTTCACGCGTTGATTGTTCTTTTGTGCCTCCTCCTTTATAATATATCCTGATGTTGCTTAACTGCAGATCTTCAATATCATGGCCCGGAATACCACTGATAATAGCCCCGTGTTTACTATCAGCATTATAACACATCACATTGCTGATGATCACTCTTTTGAGCGAGCCTACAGGTGTACCTTCTGGTGCGCGCATACGGGCGCCGAGGCGTACAAATATTGGGGCATTTACAATATCGCGCATGGTAATATTGGTAATGGTTACGTCTTCTAAAAGCGCACCGTCAACCGTTTCGAGTGCTAAACCGCGACAGTAATCAAACACACAGTTAGAAATGGTAACATTCTTAAATCCTCCGTTTGATTCGGTGCCCATTTTTATGCGGCCGGTAGGGTTCCCGTCAGAATATTTTTTTTCGTTACGTTTAAATGTACCATCTAAAAATGATCCTTCATCATAACCGCTTACCTGGCAATTGGTAATGGTAACATTTTCGGTGGCCCGTGCAAAACCAAGTCCAAAGGTGCTTTTTAAACAGATACCATCATCATAAGGAGAATTAACACTACAGTTGGAGATGCGCACATTACGGCAGCAATCAATGTCCATACCATCGCGGTTGGTATCCATTTTTACATTATCAATGGTAAAATTATCTATCCCGGTAGCAAGTATGCCAAACCAGCCGCCATGCAGAATGGAGACATCCTTGATGATCACATTACGGCACAAATAAAGACTGATGCTTTTGTTTGGGCGTTTATCGTCCTCTCCCTTATTGCTCCGCACCAGATCCTTGCCCCAAATGGTGCCTGGCCCCAGTATAGAAATATCATGCAGGTTTTCGCCCCATATTAAACTATTATGCCAGTGGCGGTGCCCAAAATCCTGGTATTTATTATCTATCTTTTCTTCCGGCAAATCATAGCCCGATTCATCGGCAATCGGGGCTGCAATGATGGTAGCCCCCTGATCGATATATAGAGAGATATTACTTTTCAGGTGAATAGATCCGCTCAGATAATTTCCGGCGGGGAAGTAAACCGTGCCTCCGCCCGCTGCCGCCGCGGCATCAATAGCTTTATTGATCCCTTTAGTATCAATTGTTTTTCCATCGCCTGTTACGCCATAAAGCTTTACATTGTAAGGTGATGTTTCGGGTGCCGATCCAACGTCGGCCCGCGCCGGGGAGCCGTAAAAAAACAAAAGAAAGGCAAAAAAGATACCGAATAATGGACTGTGCTTTTTCATATAATTTTATGGTTGCTTTATGCTTTATTTAGGTTGATATTTAAGTACCCTGGTTTACCAACCAGGGTTTTGAGGATACGGGGTGCCGGTAATAGTGGCATCTATTTGTGTTTGCGGAATTGGCCGCAGGACATGAAATGGTTTAATATTATTCCGGCCATCGGTATTATGCAGTTTTACGCGCTCCAATAGCTTGCCGGTTCTGGCCAAATCCATCCAGCGCATCAATTCACCGCAAAGTTCTCTTGAACGCTCATCCAAAATAAAATCCAACGTAAGTTTATCCGCGGTAATATCCATTGCTCCAGGATTGCCGGATGGGAAAGCCGCCCGTTCCCGTACCGCGTTTATATACTGCACGGCATCCCCGGCACGCCCATCCATAAATAGCGCTTCGGCAGCAATCAAATAAGTTTCGGCCAGGCGATAGATGATAATTGGTCTTATAGAAGGCGAATTTTGATCAGGGCGTTTGGTATCAAAATATTTAATCATGGCCGGCGATAACGCGATGCTATATTTACTTGGCGGAATAACCTGGTAACGATATCCGGCAATTTGCGACGCGGTCATTTCATATCCAGGCATCCATATCGCGGTATCGCCTACCGTAAATTTAGGCGCACCCGGACTGGCGCTTGCCGGGGCCCCGGCGGGTAACGGATTTGGCCAGGTAGGTACGGAGGCCGCGTTATTGCATAACCAAACTGTTTGAAATGTTTTTTTATAACGTTGATCGTTCACCCTTTCACTAAATACGGTATCCGTAAGCCAATGAGTAGGTACTGCCCGTATATAGGGCCGACCGTAAAGCGTACTACGCTGCATACCCGGCTGAACTTCATATTTTGGGGCAAACAAATGGCACAGCAAATTATCGGGCTCCCGGTTATCTTGTTTTGGCGATCCATTATAAGCTAATGTAGGTGTGTGTTGTACGGTCCACAATATCTCGCTATTTGCTTCATTACCTTCAGCAAATACACTTCCAAAATCCTGCTGTAACCTTAAACCCGCCGCAGGGGCAACATTATTGATCAAGTCAGTTGCAATGGTATATGCATTTTTATAATCATCAGCTTGTTTGGCCGACGAGCCTGCCCTTGTTAAATATACTTTGGCCAGCACATGCATAGCAGCCGCTTTCGTGGCCTTACCCGGCAGAACGCCGCTGGTTAGCGGGCCGGCCGGCAATACGGCAATGGCATCTTTCAGGTCCTGAATGATAAAATCATATACATCGGCCATTTTAGCCCGTGTGGCAGACGTTGTTGGGGTAGCCTGAAACGTTTTATTCAGGGTTACATCGCCCCAAGACTGTACCAACACAAAATAATAATTTGCCCGCAGAAACTTTGCCTCGGCAATGGTACTGGTTTTGGTGGCTTCGTCTATACCGGCAGGAGCATTATCAATGAGTCCGTTACAGGTATTGATATAAGTGTAACAGTTTTTCCAGATGGTTGCAACCGTACCATCAGAGGTATTAAAGTTACTGTTATATTTAACCATGCCATTGTTGCCATCATTCCCGGCAATGAACTCATCGGTTCCGGGCACGGTCATTTCAAAATAGGTATCGGGCCCCCAGATGGTTCTAAAACCCGCGTAAGCGGCGGTAAGGCCTGCCTGAAAACCCTGCGTTGTTGTAAAAAAGGCCGGAGTAAGGCCCGATTTTGGGTTTTCTATCAGTGTTTTTTTACATGCTGTAGTTATAAGCCCTAAAAACAAACAGGTGTATAAGTATATGGATATCCTTTTCATCTTATTTCAATTTAAAGTGTCATATTAATACCGAATGTAAATGACCTGGTAGGCGGTGTATCTACGTTTAAAGCTCCGGCTGTTTCCGGATCAAGGCCATGAAAATCATCACGATATGGCGAAAAAAGTATAAATGGATTCTGGGCCGTTGCATACACCCTTAATGATCTCGCCTTGATGCGTTTTGTTATCGCCTCGGGCATGTAATAACCCAGTGTAAGGCTCCTCACTTTAAGAAAAGTACCGTCAAAGTAGCTCATTAACGATGAGTAAGGTGTATTGGTTGACGCAGAGTTCGGTTTAGGATAATAATTCTGATGATTGGTTGGGGTCCAGTAATCTTCATTCAGGTTATTATAATTACCCTGGAAGGTATTGATAAAACTACCGCTCTGGAATAGTTTGGAAGTGATCAGTCCCCCTACCCTGTAAACAGCAACTATTGTAAAGTCAAATCCTTTATAGGCAATACGGTTGGTAAAACCACCTGTGTATTTAGGCTGATCAGATCCGAGTACTATTCTGTCGCTGGCATTGATCTTACCATCTTTATTTACATCCTCAACCCTGATAGTACCTATAACTGAGCCTGTACCGGTGGTAGTAAGCCCTAGGCTTTTGGCCATGGCGCTATCAGCACTGGTATTTTGCCATATACCAATCTTTTTATAATCATATATAGCGTTTATAGGCTGCCCTACAAACAGGCCGTTTGTAATATCCTGGGTAACCCCGCTTGATAACTTAGTTACTTTACCCCGGTTAAAGGTGATATTAAGATTAGTGGTCCAGCTAAAACTGTTCCTGCCGTTACCCGGAATATTAATAGTACTTAAACTTACTTCAATACCCTTATTTTGAGTTTGGCCTACGTTGGTTAAAATACTGTTGGGAATACCCGATGTAGGTGGCAGGGATAACGGCAGCAATAATGATTTGGTGCGTTGATGATAGGCATCAATAGTACCGCTGATGCGCCCGTTAAAAAATCCAAAGTCTACACCGGCATTCAATGTAGATGTATATTCCCAGGTAAGATTTGGATTGGGAACACTTGTTGGATATGCGCCAGTTAAGTTAGTTGAGCCAAAATTGTAATTAACCGATGATAAGCCGCCAAGGGTTTGATAAGGATTAATGGCGGTGTTACCTACCGTACCATAGCTTAACCGTAATTTAAGATTTGAAAGCACATTGGAGTTTTTAAGAAATGGCTCCTGCGTAACGTTCCAGGCCGCTGCTGCTGATGGGAACACATGATACTTATTGCCGGGAGCTAAACGTGATGACCCGTCTGAGCGCATGGTTAATGTTAGCAGGTATTTATTGGCATATCCGTAATTTACCCTCGCCATATATGAGATGATATCCCATTTGGAGTAGGAACCTGAACCGCTTAAATTAGAACCGTACTGCGGGTTATAATACTGAACACCATCTGATAAAATATTATTATAGCTAAATGAGTTTGACTCACTCTGGCTTTCCTGCAAACTATAGAGGCCAGTAAAATTAATGTGGTGTTTTTGCGCAATGGTCCTGTCGTAAGTTAATATATTTTCAAGCGTGTAGTTATAATTGTAAATGCTTTGATTGTTTGCTGTTGATGCCCCGCCCAGGTTATTGGTGGTTGCGCTGGCATAAAAATTTCCATATATATCGGGCCTTATTTCAGCGCCTCCGTTAAACCTGTACTTTAATCCGGGAGCGATGTTTACCTCAGCATAAGCAGTAGTAAAAGTTCCGAACCTTTTGCGGGTTTCAACAGCCGCGTTCGGAACAAAATTGGCCAATGGGTTCCATACCTGGTTGGCACTTCCGGCGGTAAAACCTACCAGTTTGCCGGTAGCATCATCATAAGGTGTTGAAAGCGGGCTTGCTCTTAATGCCTGCCCAAGCGGGTTAGCGTTTTCGCCGTTAGTATAGCTTAGTGAGTTTAAACTGCTCAGTCCTATTTTAACATTTTTACCCAGCTGCTGGTCAACACTTAGCTTAATAGAATAACGTACAAAGGACTGGCCGAAATAAATGCCCGTTTCATTATAATACCCGCCGGATATGGCATACTGTGTTTGATCGTTCCCGCCGGAAACACCTAACTGATGGTCGGTTACAAACCCTTTTTTATAAATAAGGTCCTGCCAGTCGGTACTGCGCCCGGATTTTATTGAGGCCACCTCCTGGGGTGCAAAAGAGCCATCAGTTAAAAAGGCCGGATCATCAATGCCGGTGTATTTGCCGGGGTTACCATTGATCAGTCCCCACTTTTTCAAATCTTCAAATTGAGGGCCGTTCATAATATTGTAATGTCCCATTGGTTTATTATATCCAGCATAACCGCTATAGCTTATGCTTGCACCTCCTTTTTTTCCGCGGCGCGTAGATACCAACAGCACGCCGTTGGCGCCCCTTGAACCATAAATAGCGGTTGATGAAGCATCTTTTAACACTTCAAGGGAAACTATATCGTCGGGATTTATATCGTTAAGGCTACCGTTAAAAGGGATGCCATCAACCACAATCAAAGGAGAGTTAGAGGCATTAATTGACCGGGTTCCCCTAATCAAAATGGATGGCGCTGCACCTGGGTGACTGTTACCGTTACCTTTTTGAATATCAACACCTGCAGCTTGCCCCTGCAGCGCCTGACCCAAATTGGCAGCAGGAATATCACGCAGAGCCTGTTCATTAACCGAAACAATTGACCCCGTTACATCTGATTTTTTTTGAACACCATAACCAACTACTATCACATCACTAAGTGCTTTCATGTCAGACTCCATAGTTAAGTTAATAACCGTGCGGTTGTTAACAGCTATCTTCTGCGTTTTATACCCTACAGATGTAAATATTAAATTAGCATCAGGGGCTGCCTTAAGGGTATAATTACCCTTCTCATTCGTAATTATACCCTTTACGCTACCCTCGATACTTACCGTTACACCCGGCAGTGGCCCGCTTGCATCTGATACCTTACCTGTAATTGTAATATCAGCAGCTTCATTTGTAATATTTTGCTCATCGGTTTTATTGGTTATCAGGTTTGTCTTTAATGAAGCTGTTTTATCATAAATTACAATGCCGGTATTTATTTCTTTAAAAACCAGGCGGGTTTTAATAAACAAGTAATTTAATACTTTGCCAAGCGGCTCATTCTGAAATTTACGCGGTGTTGTGATATATCCCTTTAAATCTGCCGGGTTATACGAAAACTTTACATTTGATAGCTTTTCAAGCTTATCTATTGAGTTTTGCAACGATTCGTTACTAAACGAAACTTTAACAGGATAATCAGAAACTTGTCCATCTATCTCTTTCGCCTGTAATATCTGGCCGAATGCCAATGAACAAATCATAACGACTATGGATACTTTCCTGAAAAAAGTAAATAATTTAGTCTGTTTTTTTATCATCTTTACTAAGGTTTTTTTAATGAAAAAACTATATGAATTATTGGATTAGCTTGGAACCTGCCAATAATTTATATTCCATACTTTGTCGGTATCCCTGGTATCAGCCAGGGGTATTGACATTATTTGTTTAGTGGTTCAGCTCTTTTTCAGATAAACCTCCTTCCCTTTGATATCATAGTTTAAATGATAGATGGTCTTGATAATTTCCAACACATATTGTAAAGTATTACCGCCTGTAAAATGAATGGTTGCGGTTAAATGATTGGTATTGGTTTGATCATAATTGACGTGGATGCCGTAGATACTTTCTAACCGCATTATAAGTTCATCAAACGGAACATTATATAAATTGATCTCATTTGATCGCCAGGCTGCTATCTTTTCAGCATCAACAGTTCTGATCCGGTGGGTGCCTTTTTTCTGATCGAAAATAATTTCTTTATCAAGCGTTAGTACGCCAAAACTCGCTGCCTTATTACCAACTTCTACCCGGCCGCGGGTAACAGTTAACCTTACATCGTGTATGTTTTTATACGATTTAATATTAAACGCCGTACCCAGTACCCGTGCGTGTAAATGCCCATAATGCACAATAAACGGCGAATGGCTATCATGCTTCACATCAAAATAAGCTTCACCGTTAATCAGTTGTATTTCCCGGGTTTTGCCAAATTGTTCAGGAAATTTTATGATGGAACCAGAATTCAGCCAAACAGTTGATCCGTCGGGAAGGGTAACCATTTTGATATTGCCTTTTTTTACGACCACCGTGATCCGGTTAATGTCAGTTTTTGAGAATCTCGCATAAAAAAATGAAGCGCAACACATCAATAATAAAGAAGCAGCCATAGTGTATTTTGCCGCAGTGGTTTTAATGAAATACCATTTTCCAAAAATTTCTTTATGGATATTACACAGCATTTCCTTTTCCACAGCAAGCATAGCTTCCTCATCCTGAAGATGATCTTCCCCCGTTTTATTGCCGGAGGCGGGCTTTCGCCATTCCATCATGTTAATCTGTTTTTAAGTTTATAAACCAGCTTTAAAGCCGCTTTCTGGTTTTGATACTATATATACAAGACTAAATGGTTTGGGTACCAGATTTATTTGCATTTTTTATAATCAGGCCATTAAAACATACCCAATTTGGTGCGTAGTATTTTCAGGGCATTGGAGAGTTGGTTTTTAACCGTACGCGGAGTAATATTAAGGGTTTCAGAAATTTCATTTACCGACAGGTTTTGATGCCTCGATAAAATAAAAACTTCCTGCATTTTACGGGGTAATTCCTTGATCTCACCTTCAATTACAACAGATAGCTCTTTGGCTATCAAGCTATCTTCATTGGTGTATTGATCAGCGTTATCAAATTGTAATAGCTTTTCCAGTCTTTTTTTCCGGGCCGAATCCTGCTTATAAAAATTGATGATATTGTTTTTTAGCATCCTGAAAAGATAAGACGCATTATAACGCTCAGGCTCTAAGTTGTACCGGCAGTTCCATAAATTTATAAAAACCGTTTGCACAAGATCTTTCGCATCCTCTTGTGAACACGTTGAACGATAAGCCATTTGATATAAGGCCCTCCAGTTTTGTTTATAAAACTGGTCAAAGGCTTGTATGTTTCCTTCCTTAATTAATATGATCAATTCAATTTCTGAAACCATTACTCAGGGACTTAAGTGGCTTATCGTTTAATCGTGTTTACTTGACTATCTTTTTTATTTGATATAAATTATTGCAGGCTCATAATTTTATTTTTCGGCATTTATCATTGTATGGTATATCTGCCTATATACCCTCCGCCAACACCTAAATTCAATGACAAAACATCTGTGGCTTTTGCTGTGGAGTTTCCGGTTTTTAAAGCCCCTGTGTTATCAGGATCATCATTAATACTGGTGCATTTAGCCGAAGCTTTTAAAAAGGTTAGCGGTATTTTGATGCTTTTGGGTTGTACCCCGTTCATAACCGCTAAAAACCATGTATTTCCCTTTCTGCGGGCAAATACGGCCAGTTCGCCTATGGTAGATGGTTTCAGAACAATGGTTTCGTCCCATACCGAGGGAATGCTTTTAATAATATCAACACCCGGACTGGCCAGCAAATGTTGCGGACTGGCGGCGTACGTTAATACTGGGGCGCTTAAAATAACCGCACTGGCAATTTGATTAGTCCAGGTAGTGTTTTTACGGCGCTCGCCAAAATGCACCGGTGTATATTCCGCAGGGCCTGCTAAAAACCGGGTAAATGGCAAGGTGGTACTGTGTGTGGCCCTGTCTGCCAACTTACTTGATTCCATGCCTTTAACCGCCTCGCGTGTTAGTTCATTGGGCCATGTACGCATTTGACCGGTTGGCTTATTGGAGCCATGAAAATCAACCATTAAATGTAACCGGGCTGTTTCAGTTAAAATGTCCTCGTACAGATCAACCACTTCCTTAGCCTCGTTGTCAAAAAAATCTATCTTTAAGCCGGCTATTCCCAAATCATGGCAACGTTTAAACTGGGCATGCCTTACACTTGAATCACGCAGTTCTTTTGAGTGCATCCATACCCAGATGCTCACGCCTCGCTGTTTAGAATAGCTTACCAGGTCCTTAATTTCCTCATCGCTCCATTTTGACCAAAAACCTTCCAGTATGTTGTGCTCAAAACCCAGCTCTGAAGCAAGCTGTGAGTATTCCTTCATGTTATTTACGGTTTTATCGCCGCCGCCGTCAAGATATTGCCAAACCGCCCGGCCTGGTTTTACCCACGAAGTATTTATTCCCTGCGGGAAATAATTTTTATTGGGCGGAGGGCATAAGTTATGCACCGCATCGCAGTTAACCAGTGTATTCAGGTCGGCGCCAACCATAATTACCCGCCATGGGGTATTAATGGTTCCGGTGATGGCGGCCGGCTTTGAAACCCTTGCTATATCATCTTTACTATACCTTAATTCATAAGGATGTGATATAGGGTGATGATCTGCTAACTGCAAAACAAGCTTACCTTTACCGTCGGCCTGTAGCGCCATTCCTGCATAATTTTTGAGGTCGGCTTCGGTAATAGAAGCATATCCGGCATCGCCCGGTAACTTGAATGTGGCGGGCGGCGCTATCCATTGCCCGGCTTTTACAGAATCTATTTGTTTTTTAACATGCTGCCCCTCATAATGCCCGTTAAGATCATGATACCATATCGTACTTCCGGCTGGTATGTTAAATTCGGTTGATTCGTTGGGGATACGGCTCGTGCTCTTATCGCCCGGTATTTGAAAACTAAAAGCGGCAGCGTCATTAAAAACCCTCACATCAAGCAAAAAGCTGCTTTTGCCATGCAGTAATTTTATTTTCGCACCGTTGCAGTGATTTATAGCAACTGCATGCGCCCCGTACCACGGGTAGCTTTCGTTCACCGTATACGATGTACTGCCATTAATGATAACCTGATTTGTAAGTGAGTTTTTATCAATACTCATCTGCATAGCCGAGGTATTAATAACAGGTTTGTTTTTGAAATAAACCGAGTAAGATAAAGTTCCCTGATGATCAAACACCTCCAAACGCAACTGTTTATCAGGACTATAAACCGTTATATTTTCGGCTGCAAATAAAATTGAGGGGCAAGCCGCAACCAATAACACCAGGCGAATGGCGAGTTTTATTTTTTTTAGAATTTTCATTTATTCCGAATAAATATTCATTAATGATTAATAACCTGGGGTTTGTTTAAAGGCGTTGTTGCCTACCGCTTTGGCAATATCAATTTCGGTTTGCGGAACCGGCCAAATGGTATCGCGCAGCGGGAATGTTCGCTGAGCCGCGTTCGGGTCTTTAATGGTAGGTATAATTACCCTGTCAAGTGCCCACCGTTTCAGGTCAAAATATCTCTGGCCTTCCAGGGCAAGTTCTATTCTTCTTTCATGACGGATACGGTCGCGCATATCAGATTGAGAAAGACCTGAAGGAATAGGTGGCATATTTACACCGGGCCGGGTACGGACAGCGTTGATGGCTGTATAAACATCGGGGCTGGGACCCGCAATTTCATTTTGCGCCTCAGCATACATTAATAGTACATCGGCATATCTTAAATAAACCCAGTCCTGATCGCTTTGAGTACCAATTACAGTGGCCCGGGTAGAATCGACACCTTTTTTATTAAGGAAACCCGCTGTAGCGCCGATAGCTGCCGGAACAAACGGAATGCCCCCCTTGTATAAAACACCCGGGGTTAATATAGTGGCCAGTAACCTTGGGTCGCGGTGAGCATACGGAGTTGCCGCATTATATAAAGGCGATGTCGTGATCGGCTGTCCATCGGTACATTCGTAATCATTTACCAAATAATTTAACGGCTGAAAGCTTGAGCTATAGGTGTACAAATATTCGGCAGGACTAAAAGCCGTGGGCACCTGATAACGGCCGGAAAACATAATTTCGGGATTACCGTTTTGTCCGGGTTTTAAAAACAGGTTTTTATAGCCACCTGTGTAAATACTGAATTTACCATCTGTAATTATCGTATTAGCCGTGGTAGCCGCCAACTGATACTGGTGCCTTGACAAATACACCTTTACCATATAACCCAATGCCGAACCTTTAACCGCATGCCCGCTATATGCAGTATTAGGCAGATTATTGGCAGCAAAAGTTAAATCATTTAATATGGTATCGGTAACCACTGATTTTGGCGTTCTCCCTACTTGCCCTGCCGGATCTATGGTTATTTGATGAGTAGTTAAAATCACATCACCGTAAAGCTGGGTAAGCATAAAATACCAGTAGGCCCTTACAAACCTAACTTCGGCAACGTACTGGTATAAAGTAGGCGATGGCAGGTTAACTTTTCTGATATTATCTAAAAAAGTGTTACAAGCCTGTATGGCCCGGTAAGCGGTGGTATAGGCATCTGTTTGCAAACCGCCTACAGTGGGCGTAATAGCACCCTGCGCTATATTGGAATAAGCGCCGCTATAAGAGTTATCGGTAAGGCTTTCCCAATAAGGAGTGCCTGCTCCAAAGCCCTGCCCGGTATTACCCGAAGCCGTGTAGTTAAATCCCTGGATAAAAAAGCTATAAATACCGGCCAGCGCGAGGTCGGCATCATTTTGTGTTTTCCAGAAAAGTCCACTGCCAATATCAGCCGGGGGATTCTGATCTAAAAGATTCTTTTTACAAGCCCCTAATAAACTGGCGGCTATCAAAGCAGGTATGAAATATTTTATTGCTGTTTTCATAATCATTTTCATAATAGGTGTTAAAATGTGGCCTTTACGCCAAAAGAATAAACCTGATTTTGCGGATGCGTAACGAACCTGGTATTTGAAGCAACACGTTCCGGATCAAGCCCGGGGAATTTGGTGAACGTGAACAGGTTATCGCCGGCGAAGTAAATACGTAGGCCCGACATGAATACGTGTTTGGCAAACTTTTGCGGTAAATTATAACCCAGTTGAATGTTCTTTAACCTTAAAAAAGAAGCATCCTGCAAATAATAAGTAGATGCTGTATTAGCATTGCTGCTGATATTGCCTTGGCCCAAAACATATACCAGCGGCATGGTAGAGCTGTGGTTAGTTGGTGTCCAGGCGTTTAGCCATTGTGAAGGCGGCGGCGATCCCTGGTTAAATGGCTGTATTCCCCATCCGTTTACGTACAGCTTTTGGCCATATGAACCATAAAAGAAAACAGTAAGGTCAAAGTTTTTCCAGGTAGCCCCGGTGTTAAAGGAATAATCAAATTTAGGATATGCCCCGGGGACAATTACCCGGTCGCTATCATCAACTTTTCCATCACCATTGGTATCGGCATATTTCACATAGCCGGGTTGAGGGTTATATTGCTGTGTTGGCGAATTGGCAATTTCTTCGGCCGATTGAAATATGCCTACGTATTTCAGCATGTAAAAGCTGTTATAGGGCTGCCCTTCCTGGTTAATGGTATTGGTAGAGGTGTTTGGGGCCGGAGCGCCATAGGATACCAGTGTGTTTTTATTAGCCTGTATGGTTCCGCCAAAAGAAAAGCCAACCTGTCCAAAACGGTCTGTGTATTGAAAAGATGCTTCAATACCCGTGTTTTTCATTTTGCCGTAGTTAATAGTAGGCGCGTTTAAACCATAATATAATGGGGTAAGCGGTGTGGCATTTTCGAGGATACCGGAGGTAAGTTTGTTATACCAGTCAAACGTTAGACTCAGCTTGTTATTGAGTACAGAAATATCGGTACCGAGATCAAACACCCGTGTTGTTTCCCATTTTATATTGGGATTGGTTAAAGAGTTGTTAACTAACCCACTGGTAACTGTTGTGCCCGAAAACGGATAAGCATAACTGGTTTTGTTATTATAATAGCTCTTAAAATTATATGTTTCCTGATAAGGGTAGTTACCAATGTTTTGATTGCCTAAACTACCTATAGAACCGCGAAGTTTTAAATTGTTTAACCAGCTTAAGTTGGTTAAAAATTTTTCTTTGGTTGCTACCCAGCCTAATGAAACAGATGGGAAAAATGCCCATCTGTTATTTGCGGGAAAGCGGGACGACGCGTCATAACGAGCGTTGGCCTCCAGGAGGTATTTTTCCTGATAATCGTAATTTAATCGTCCGTAGTAAGAGTGTAATGCATAGATGTTACTTGTTCCGTTATTTAATTGTGATGCAACCGGCCCTGCATCAATTTCCTGTAAGGTATTGGTAGCAAAAGGCAAATTGCGGATGCCTTCTAAATTTTGCGATTTATTATATTCAACCTGCGTACCCGCCAGTAATTTAAAGTTATGCTCGTTATTGATCGACTTTGTATAAGTAAGCTGGGTGTAAGCAATGGGATAAAATGAGTTATTATCGGTTACGTCAATACCCTGGCCGTTTACATCTAAAGTACGCTCTGGTGCATCTGTTGGTTTAGCAAACCAATTGTACTGGTAAATTACCGGCTTAAAATCGTTTGTTTTATTATAATCAAAGTTAAAACCGCCATTTGTCCGCCATTCCAGCCCTTTTAAGAGATGAATATTTAAGAAGAAACTGCTTTGCAGATAATAGTCATTTTGCTTATTAATGGCATTTTGAGCAATGGCTATCGGATTTTTATTGGGAGTTTGTACGCTCGGAAATACCGAATTTACATAGCGGCCGCTACCATCGGGCAGTATAGGACCATACATTGGCGACTGCGACAGGGTAGATAAAAACTGATCTTGACTGCCTCTTGAGGTATATCCCCTTTCACTGTAATTTAAGGTGATGCTTGAGCCAAATGTGGCCCACTTGCTTAATTTAGAATTTAAATTAAACTGCATATTATATTTTTTATAATAGTACCCCAGCATCACATCGGGCTGGTCAACAAAACCCAGGCCCACATTATAGGTAGTACCATTACTGCCCCCGGTTATACCCAGGTGGTGTGTTTGTACATTTACGGTGCTAAATACGGCATCAAGCCAGTTATAGTTTGGGTATAGTTTAGGGTCAGCCCCATTTTGATAAAGCGCGATTTGTTCATTGGTGAATTTGTTTGGATAATTGGAATTAGTAGCCGCCTGGTTCCAAAGGGTCATGTACTGTACCGAATTATAGATCAGGTTATCGGGCAAGGCCGTAGCTTTGGTTATACCTAAATTATAATCATAAGACAGTTGCATTTTACCCTCTTTACCTTGTTTGGTTGTTACCAGAATAACCCCGTTGGCGGCACGGGTACCATATATAGACGCGGATGCGGCGTCTTTCAATACCGTTACAGATTCAATATTTTGAGGATCAAGGGCTGTAAGGCTACCCGGCAAACCATCAACTATAACAAAAGGAGAGTTACCAGCGCCGCTGAAAGTACCATTCCCCCTTATGCGTAAGGTTGTACCTTCATTACCGGCCTCGCCAGAACCCTGCACAACTGATAACCCGGGCAGTTTTCCCTGTAATAATTGTGTAGGGTCTGTAGCAACCCTCTTGTTCAGCTCAGTGCCGCTCACGGTAGCTATGGCGCCCGTTAAATCGGCTTTCTTTTGGGTTCCGTATCCTACTACCACCACTTCACTAAGGTTGTTGGTTGCATCCTTCATGGTAATATTGATCTGCGTTTGTGTACCTACCGCTACTTCCCGGGTTTCAAAGCTCACATAGCTAAATACAAGTACCGCCTGTTCATCAGGTACCTTAATTGTATATTTACCCTGTGTGTCGGTAACAGTGCCCGTGGTCGATCCTTTTACTTTTACATTAACGCCTATTAGGGGCAGCCCCTTTTCATCAGCCACTTTGCCCTGTATTTCAATACTGGCTCGCGGTTGTGTTTTAAGCTCTTCCTCTTTGCGTTTAACCACTATAGTTTCCTGTATAATTTTATAGGTAATGGGTAGATCGCGGAAGCAGGCATTTAGCGCCTCTTCAACTTTGGCGCGATCTATATTAATATTTGGCAGCTTAATTCGGGCCACATCCTCTTTTACATTAACCAGGATAAGATGGTAACCGCTTTGTTTTTCAATGGATTCCAAAACCTTTTTGATCGATACATTTTTTTCATGAATCGTGACAGTTTGACTGAAGCTTTTAGCGCCCGCGCTGGTCAGGGCGGTTATCATCATGATGGCAATCAGTTTCATAACCAATAAAATTTTAGGTATTAGGGGGCACTTGCCCGGTACGGACTTAGAAATGAATTTCATACTTTTGTACAGTTTGGGTTAACGTATTAATTTTCAATTATGCTGTTCAGGAATAATTGGGTTGCCCAGATATAGCCGGGGAGTGTTACAGCACCTCCCGGTTTTTATCATTGTTTCATGAAGCGTATTACAGATAGGTACCTCTATATTATACGCGCAGATGCGTGTAATCCTCTACGGTGTGGCAGGTATTTGTTTTCTCATCGTTTTTAATTTAAGTAATAACTGGTTTTTATTATTATGATTCACAGGATAATCTTCTCACACATTAGCCTGATCATTTGGTTATAGTTACTGTTTTACCTTTGATATTAAAATTCAGTCCGGCATATTTCAGGATGTTGGTAAATCCATAAAAATCAACCTTGCGCGACATTTGACCGGTAAACTGTATTTCGGGTATTTTACCTTCATAAACCACATCAACATCATACCACCTTGAGGCCTGCTGCATAATGCCTTTGATACCGGCATCTTTAAAAATGAACAAGCCATTTTTCCAGGCCAACTCTTCATCAACATCAATATCGCTGTTTATTTTCTGTTGCCCCTGGATATCAATTACAGCCTGTTGCCCCGGTTTAATCACATTAACCGCCGCCGATGACTGTACCTTAACGGCTCCTTCCAGAAGTGTGGTTTTGCAGCTGCTTTCATCATCATAGGCCATTACATTAAAATGCGTACCCAATACCTGCACTTCGGCCTTATTTGTTTTTACAATAAACGGCATGCGGGCATTTTTTGCAACTTCAAAGTAAGCTTCCCCGGTTAAATATACCCGCCGGTCTTTTCCGGAGAATGCTGTAGGGTAGCGTAAAGAGGAAGCAGAGTTCATCCAAACCTTTGAGCCATCGGCCAATATAAGCTGGTACACTCCGCCGCGTGGGACCATAATGGTATTATATACCAATTTTTGATCAACACCGCTCTGGCGTTCATCCTGCTTATAAGCCAACACATCATTTTGACTGGATACTGCCGTGCCATCGTTTTCGCTTATTGACAATTTAGCATGTTTTTTTAGCGTGATTTTTTCACCATTGCCAAGAATAAGGATGGCGTGGTTACTCCCCGGACGGATCTGGTTATGAACTATAGATTGATTGACCGCTTTTTGAAGATGTTTACTGTTTTCCCGGTACAACAAAATACCAACGGTTGATAATAATATCAGTATGGCCGCGTATTTTAACAACGGCAGATAATTAAAACGTGCTTTTGTCTCTTTTGCTTCCAGCTTTTGCTGAAGCTTATCCCATGCTTTCTCCTTATCAATGGCATTCCAGTACTTTAACCGGTTTTCCAGATAGGATTGATCGGTTAGCTTTTCGAAATGTGCTCGGTTGACCGCACTTTCTTCTACCCAATTTTTTAGCCATAAGTCCTCCTCCGGCGAAATATCGCCTTTCAGAAGCTTGCTGATCAACTCAGCGATGTAAAAGTCACGTTCGGTTTTTCTCATTGGATATAATACAAACAACCACACCTGACTAACGGGTGACAGTTAATGTAATTTTTTTTATTTAGTGAAGATATTTGGTAAGATGGGCACCCTTTTAACTGATATTGCACACAAGCAAAGAAGTTATGTTATAGAATTTTGTGCACCAGCAACACCAAAGCAGTTGGTGAATGTTTTAATATTTCGCGCAGGATACGCAGGCTCCGTACTTTTTGAGTTTTTACGGTATTGATTGATACATTTAGATGATCAGCAGTTTCCTGATTGCTAAGCCCCTGAAAATAACTGAGATAAATTACCTTCCGATAACTTTGCGGTAATTGTTGTACAGCCTGTTGAACCTCTTCTAATACCTCTGCCTCAATTAAGTGAAAAATGATGTTCGATTCATCTATTATATCAACCTGGGCACTTTCAAATTTATCAACAACCTTTTGATGTTTGTAGGTATTAATACAGCTGTTTTTTGTGGTTAAATACAAAAACGCCTTTATAGCATTTAAATTATCAAAACTATTCCGGCGTTCCCACAATTTAATAAAAGCATCCTGAACAATATCTTCAGCACTGTCTTCATTAACAATTCCTGCTGCAAAAAAACAAATACGCTTATAAAACATATTAAAAACATGATTAAAAGCTTCCTTGTCGCCATTTTGAAACGCCGCTATTGAAATTGTTTCAGGCATAAGCGTCAAACATTTGAATGTGTTAAGTTTAAAATCAAATAGTAATTTATCATATTAAAACATGCCTTAGTGTATATTATTAATATTAGTTGGTGTAAAGTATTATAATAAACGCAGGCACATTTACATTATTTATCTATTAATTTAACAAATTAAAAGGTTTTGTAGCATTCTGCGTATGGTTAACGAGTACTACTTGGTGTATAATTGATTGAACTAAATTAAAAATAAATTAGGCAGAATAACAAGAATTTTAATTTAAATACGCAAACGTTTTCGCTAATGTTATTTTATGCGGATGATACTGTTGAGCTTGTAGTACCTGAATGCGGTGTATTTAAAGCACAGGTTCCTGATTTCTGGTAAATCAGGAACCTGACATAGCTTATTCATACAAAAATTTGGGGTTAGTCCTGATAAACTCTTTCTGATAATTTAACGGGCTTTTACCTGTAATGAGCTTAAAATATTTATGAAAATTGGCAAAATTGTTAAACCCACTTTCATAACATAATTGCTTTAATGGCAGCTTATTTTCGATCAATAATTTACAGGCCTGCCCGACTTTGATCTCCAGTAAAAACTTTGAATAGGTTTTGTGCGTACGGGATTTAAAATAACGGCAGAAGGATTTAGGACTGATACCTGCAAGGTCGGCTAACTCACCCATGTGTATTTTATTTTTGAAGTTTGCCAGCGAATATTCATAAATAACATTGATGCAATCGTTTCGCGATTCTTCAACATTCGGGCTAAACCCTATTGATGATAAACTATTTACATGGTCACACTCCGCAATTACATTTAAGGCTTCCATTAATAAAAATATTCTTTTAGCCCCTCCCGCCGTAAGCAGTTCTTCCATAATGCCGGCAATAACTTTTTTGGCCTTGCCGGTAATTTGTATTCCGCGCCGGGCTTTTTCAAGAACGGTTTTGATCATCTTGTTTTCGGGCAATTGCAAAAAATCATTTCCCCAAAAGTTTTCACAAAAATGGGCTACCCTGATATCAACCGCGGCATGATCCTCCTGAGAAAAGTACATATCATCAAACCGCCAGTAATGAGGCAGGTAAGCCCCTACCATCACGATATCACCCGTTTTAAACTGCCGGATGTTATCTCCTATGAATTGCGTTCCACTACCCTTTTCAAAATGGATTAGCTCAACCTCCGGATGATAAT
Organism: Mucilaginibacter sabulilitoris; assembly: GCF_034262375.1. Classification (NCBI taxonomy): domain Bacteria; kingdom Pseudomonadati; phylum Bacteroidota; class Sphingobacteriia; order Sphingobacteriales; family Sphingobacteriaceae; genus Mucilaginibacter; species Mucilaginibacter sabulilitoris. Next base: position 506,692 of record NZ_CP139558.1, on the reverse strand, counting down.
GCCAGCGGTTGTTGATGCAGGGAGCCATATCTTGCCTTACGCTAAAGGATTGAGCAGGGCCAGCGGATACTTTTAGTAATTGGGGCTTCATTTCAATATATTTTGTTGCAGACAGGTTTTAACCGGTTAATCAATTGAACCGCTTTTCATTTTACCGTTTGATGTGCCGGCCGGACCCTCTACTGTTCCTTTTATTTCTACCTTAACTACAGTAGCAATATTATCTGTACCCTTATCAGGCACATTAATGAGCAGACCATCGTTTGTTTTTTCGGTTTTTAACGCGGCTCCACCGGCAAGCATTTTGGCGCTAATAATTTCATTTTTCAATCCCGGGATAACCAACTTACCATCTGTAGGCCAATTAAATACAGAAAAATAAAGAACAGTATTTTTTCCCGCAGGCTTAAGTGTACAACGCCCCCAGTTTAATGGCTGTAACGGACTTGCTTTTGTAGCATAAATGGCCTCACCGTTTACCTTCATCCATGCGCCCATCTCTTTTAAAGAAGCGATGCTTTCCTGCGGAAACTCACCCTCGGCAGTTGGACCAACATTTAACAGGTAATTTCCGCCTTTTGAAGCAATATCAATCAGGTTATGGATCAGTGTTTCCGGCGTTTTCCATTTATGATCATAGCTTTTATAACCCCAGGTTCCATTCATGGTCATGCAGGTTTCCCAATCTTTTCCGTCAAGCTCGCTCAGGTTAGGGATTTTCTGCTCGGGTGTTTTATAATCACCTGCGAAATTGGGGCGTTTAAGCCGGTCATTACTTATAATATTGGGCTGAAGTTTTAACAGGTCATGAAGTTTTTGAGCAAACTCATCGGTCATATTAGTTGGAGTGTCCCACCATATAACAGCAACTTCTCCATAGTTAGTAAGCAATTCTTTTACCTGCGGAACCGCGACCCTGTCAATATAGTCGGCCATGGTAGCCGAAGTTTGTGCGGGGTCCCAATGGCCACTATGGTCTTTAGTGTACGCGTCTATTTTGGCCGAATCGGGATTTGCCCACCCCTCGCTGCTTACTTTACGGGCAGCGGCGCCGCCCGGGTTATTCCAGTCTTGTGCCTGTGAATAATAAAACCCAAGTTTAATACCATATTTTCTGCACGCCTCGGCCAATGGTTTTAAAACATCTTTTCCGTAAGGTGTGGCATCCGCGATATTCCATTTACTGGCGTTTGATTTAAACATGGCAAAACCGTCATGGTGCTTTGCGGTTATTACAATGTATTTCATACCGGCCTCTTTTGCGAGTTTTACCCAGGCATCGGCGTTATATTTTACAGGATTAAATTTTTTGGCGTATTGCTGATACTCAGCCACTGGTATTTTAGCACGGTTCATGATCCATTCGCCGCCATGACCAATCTGGTACCCTTTGTACATCCCCCCCAGTTGGGCATAATCGCCCCAATGTATAAACATTCCGAAACGGGCTTCACGCCACCACTTCATACGTTCATCGCGCGAAAGTTCTTTTTGAGCAAAAACGGTGGGGGCAAAAAAGATCAGTAATAAACAAGCAATAAAAAATTTTCTCATAAGGTTTTATTTTTCAGCATTATCTGCTGTGGTTTATAATGATAATTAAGTAGTTTTTATATTAAAAACGTTTATATGCAAACAAAAGGCAAAATCTCTTGCCAGCCATTTGTGAATACATTTGTATAATTGGTTATGAGCACGCGTTTTTGCAGCTCATACCATACAATACAAGGCCGGCTGTGTTTGGTACCACATTGATCTCTGATAATCTACGAAAACGTTTTCGTGACCTGTTTAAGTTGCATGGGCTTTGAGGAGTAGCCTTTTTGCCGTTATCGATTTAACAGCTATACGATAATTATATTTTCTTCTCTTGATTTTCGCTTTGCAGGTATAAGCCAAAATGGTTTATGGTCACGTAATTTCTGGCTTTAAGTATGGTTAATTTTACTTTCCAGGCAGTGGTTGCAGGAAATTTAACAATCAGGTTTTTTCCTATCGTGGTTCCATGCCATAGTAATTTCCATTCACTGTCAAGCTGGGCTTCAATTTTATATTCATCTATATGCTGCCCCAAAGCCTCACTCAACTGCGCGGTGTTTATGTTTACAGGGCCCTCCATATCAACTTCAAAAGTGGCTTTTGTTACATTATCATTAGTACGCCAATAAGTGTCTGCAATACCATCAAGGGCTTTTTCACCTCCAAAATTGCGGGCGCTACTGCTTGTATTTACCGGCCTGTTTAATGCCAGGTTTAAACCTAATACTTTGTCCCGGTCTGTTTTAACCGAAAAAGCTTTCACTTGTTTATTAGGAAACATACCGGCCGTATTAGCTGCATATCCTATGTTTCTTAAGCTTTTATTACCTAACCGTTCTGCTAATTGGGCCAGATAAAGACTCTGTATTGCTACCGGGGCACCATGCGAATCAAAGTTGCCATCGGGTAAAACAGGGTTTTTATCAAACAGCCGCCCGGTTTGTTCCCGTTTGCCAATACAACCAATAGCCCAGTTTACCGCTCCGGGCGGGTTTTGAATAATATATGTTTTTGCAACACAGTTCCAGGCAACGGCCCAACCCATCGTCCAGCCATGGCCGGATCCGGCAATACCACGGTTCATAAAGTCTATACCCCCATCGGGCACTGTACAGTTATCAACCAGCAGCCCGGTTGACCATCGCTGGTGTGGCTGAATCCTGCTGCCAATGCCCCTGAACGTGCAATTGAGTAAAACGTTAGGCCCTGGAATTAAGGAGGATGTCCATACAAAATACATGTTGCCGCCTGTAATTTCGCACCGGTCTATCAGGTTTTCACTGCCTTCCAAACTAAAATCCGTTGGCTTGGATGCGCCAAGGTTAGCATAGGTGTGCTTTACGATAACCTTTTCCATCGTGATCCTATTGCCGGCCAATACCGTAGTATTCATGGTTTCTTCGCAATAAACATCTTTAACCCAGCAGTCATCGCCTCCTACTCGGATCCCGGCATACGGCGCGTGCCCATAATCAATTTCAAGCGGGGGGCATTGGATATGCAGAAATTCAACACCAACATTGGTTACCCTTGGCGCTGATTTTAGCTTCATAACCGTTACACCCGGCTGGGTTAAAAATTTAGAATCATAAGAGTCTGCAAGAGGAATATCAATGGTTAACTTGTTGCCTGTAATAGCTGTTACCTTTCTTTTGGTAACGCCCCTGGCACCTACTTTAAGCCATGTTTGCTTCTTGCCGTCGCGCCACATATTATCCATTTCCATAAAATGAACCCAGTTTTCTGTTACCGGCCTGATGATAGCAATAGTATCACCTAAGGCCAGTCCTGAAGCATCGGCAACAGTAAATGACACTGCTCCCGACGGTACATAAGTATCTGTAATTAAAGTATGGGCTGCATTAACCTCCCCGCTGTCTGACCTTTCCGTTTTTCCTAACGGCACTTTAGTGTTTCCACGGCCAATTACTATGGCAGTGTGGTTGTCGCCAGCCATTTTTATGGTGGTGCCGTCCGGCCCGCTTCCACTGCCATGTAATACGATACCGCTTGCCGACAGGATAACAGGACCTGAACAGGTAAAAGTTCCCGGGGCCAGTTCCACAGCGCCCCTGAATCCATTTTGCAAAGGCATCGCCGCCACTTCATCTATAGCTTTTTGAATTAACGGGGTGTCGTCATTTCCTCCTGATGGTTTTACCACCCGTTTTACCGGAACAACAGGCAATGCCACGCCGCCGCCCGAATAACCAGCATGGGAAAAATCCATGATCTTGTCGCCCGCCGGAGTGGTTTTATACGTCAGTTTGCCATCCTTACCACGATACACCCACTGGCTTTCGCCCTTTTGCGCATAAGCGTTAATGATTGTTAACCAACCAGCTACAAATACAATAATCTTCTTCATGCTTTTATTCCTGTTTGGCATTATAACCTACATCGGCCGGTTTAAGCGCATAAGCTTTAACGGGTGCGCTACTTTGCTCATCTGCGCCAGTATCGGGCGTTCCGGTACGGGGCTGACCGTCCATATCGGTAGTAATGCCCGGGTAAGCACCTGTACCATGATCAATAGCCGGGCTTCCCGGTTGGATATGATATGTTCCCTGTGTTGTTTTAACCAGTTCAGGATCAGCTGTTTTATAACTATCATCCGGCATATTACCTGCATCTTTCACATTAAATAATATGTTTCCGATCCATTTCGGGTTGGTATAAGGCCCTGAAATAACCGCTGCCGGTCCGCCGCCCTGAATAATGTTATCAGCCACCGTAACATAAGTAGCCCCCATGCCATTTTTGCGGCTGGTTTGAACAATATTTTCCTTATTGTCAATCAACGTATTAAACGCTATCAGCACCCTGTCGGGGCGGTCATGAGCGGTTAACTGCGCACCGTCGGCAACTTCGCCATCGCCATTACCAATAACAATGGCCTGGCTGCAGCCTTCAAAATAATTATTGCAGATCAGGTGATCGTCGCCGAAGATGCGTAAACCCGGTGTGTTAAAGAAGTAATTGGCATTAACTACATTCTTATTACCATGGCGTAAAGTAAACTGAGCAGGACAATCGCGAATAGTATTATACCTGAGCGTTACTGCAGAGGCCTTAACCGAGATCAATTCATTCTCACCTTCACACCTTTCAAATAAATTGTACTCCACAATACTATTGCTTGATGACAAGCTAAAACCACTCAACCCAAACTGAAGCGTTTCCGCGCCGTTTTTGCCGCCCTGACTGGCCTGATTGCTGAAATAATTATGATGGATATGTAATCGCTGGGCTATTTGTTTGCCTTCGCCCCGTATAGCGATAAACCGTCCCATGGCATTTTTATTTTGAAAGGTATTATAATCAATTTCCTGATCGCTGCCTGCAACCGTCAGATCTTCCCCGTCGCCGGGAGTTTCAAAAACATTTTGAGTAAAACGGCAATAACTTGTGCCAATACCTGTTTTAGCCCTGCTGGCAGCATGTGTAAACTTAAACCCACGTATGGTGATGTAAGCCGCCGGGCTCATTAAACTAAACCCTCCTTTTCCGGTAATTTCAGCTGCTCCTTTGTGCTGAGCGGTAACAGTGATTGGTTTATCATGTGTACCTTGCTGATGAATAGTAATATCTTCGGTAGTGGTATAAATCCCGTCAGTCAGCATGATCTGATCACCAGGCTTTGCATTGTTGATCGCTTTTTGCAGATCAGCAATAGACGAAACCGTAATAGTATCTGCTAAAAGCACTTTTGAGCTTACCGACAAAAACATAACGAGAGCAATTGCTAACCCGGCCCTGCCTGTTTTTAAATATTCTTTATACATTATTATAAGTTTTTCTGGTGATAAAAAGAGTATGACGCCACTAACATCGGCTTATTTTTCAAGAGGTTAATTACACAAAAAAGCTAATTAATACACTCAATTGACCCTATCATTATTGTTACAACCCGCTTTTTGATCTGCCATTTATCAGTCCTTTATCCTTACTGCCTGTGCCAATGCCCCGGAGGCCAACACTAACGCTTTGCCAGCTTTGGAAATATCACCTCCATCTATTTTTATATTATTGCACTCCTTACCCTCTGCCTGCAGCAGATTAGTTACAGGTGTTAATAATCGCATACCACTTACCAGGACATCGCGGGAGTTGATAAAACGCAATAGCGACTCAGCGCTTTTTTGCCCCTGCGCACTAAATCCGTTTATAGCTACGTCATCTGTATTATCCAGGATGAGGGCTGGGCGCAAATCAGGACTGGCCATAGTAAACCTTACGTTATGTAGCGTTAAGCCGCGAACATTCCGGGCATACATGCCGTAAGCCGGCGGAACGCCGATCTGATAATATTCGCCCGCGACTTTGGGCACATCCCTTACCGCAGCCTGTTCGGCAGTACCGCCTCCCGGGAAAGTTATATGAACGTCATCAAAAGAAATATGCTCTAAAAACCCCTTATCCACACCATTCAGCACAACGCATGAAAATTCTTCTCCCGGATTATACTTGCTGGCAAATTCTGAATCGCGAAGCGGAACTGGTTTTACCACTGTGGCATGGATATTATTAAAAGAAATATTCCGGATAATTCCGGGAGTAGCCATTTTTCCGTTCTCGCTTGATGACTGCACATTACCCAGGCCTATGGAAATGGGGCCAGTTACATCCCTCATTACCAGGTTTGAAAATGAAATGTTCTCAAACCTTGATCCGGGCGAACAGCGCATTTTTATAGGGCAGCCATAGGTTTCATAAATGAGACAATTGGAAACAGCTATATTTTCGGCCTCGCCGCCTCCAAAACGGAACACCGACCATCGTGTGCTAAAGGAGCAATCAGATACGGTAACAAATTTGCAGCTGCCAAATAAAGCGCAGGCATCATCCTGGCATTGTACATCACAGTTACTAACGTGCACATAGGTGCTACCAATAAAATGAAACCCATCATTATTATGTATCACTTTACCTCGGATATACAGCCCTTCCAGTTTTACGTAAGAGCACATACAAACCCGCACAGAATGATATGCACTGTTGATGAGCGAAATATCGCGCACCGTTAGATTTTTACATTGATAAAAAAGTAAATGATACGGGCGATGATTGCCTGTGATACCAGCCGGGGGCAACACCCCCTTAGTGTCGCTGCGGAATTGCGCGCCCTGCCCGTCAATGGTACCATTACCTTCAATGGTAATATTTTCTGCATTGGCGGCAAATATCAATCCAACATTACCGTCGCCCATTGTCCAGCCGCCATCAAGCGGGATAGCGGCGCTGGCGTGGTATTGTTTACCATCGGCACTACCCAGCAATTTCCCCTGCGTTGCAATGTGTAGTGTAACATTGCTTTTTAACTCAACAGTTCCAATAACAAATATTCCCGCAGGTACCAGCACAGTGCCCCCCTGTTCTTTGTTACAGGTATCAATTGCCGACTGTATTGCCGCGGTATCCAGCGTTTTACCATCACCTTTCGCACCAAAATCACGGATGTTATATATGCGGGCGCCTATATCATTACCCGTGGACTTTACCTGCTTGTGCTCAAAGCCTACTGCATTTGAGGTTAGGGCAACCAAACCTGTTCCTAACGATACTTTACCAATTGCACCCAGCCAATTACGGCGCGTTACTGCTTTATTAGATAGATTTTCCATCCGGATTATTTAGCTTGATAAAAAAGTACCCTGTCAATTACCTGAATAGCTCCATTTACCGCTAAAATATTACTGGTACGTACACTTACGTAGGCCACGGAATTGGAGAAATCATTTAACCGCATGGTAAAATTCTGATCGTCATTAACCCGTAACGTCATTACCGAGGTGGGGTTTAACGGATCGTAATTCAGCGGCTCAAGTGTGGTGGCTACAACATTATTTGGTGTAAGGTTATTAAATGAATATGCCCCCTGTACAATTAAATATAAGAGGTAATTTTTCACCTGCTCTTTGGGGTAATCGCTCCACTTTGTAGCCGGTTTACCATTTACCAGATATTTACCCCAGTAGCAATCGGCCGTAGGGGTAACAACTTTGTTTACAACCGTGGTTCTGTATACAGCATCATTATGCAGCAGTATAAACGTACAGTTGGTTTTGATATACAGATTAGTATCAATGCCCGAGTATTCAATTGCCTGGCGCATCAGTTTAAAAACGGTGTCTTTTCCGGCAAAGTTGTAACTACGATCTTTAATATACTGCCAGGTAGTTTTATCAATATGCGGATCGAGCACATAGGGATGGTAGTCGGCACTTTCCTGCATTTTTAACCCAGCCAGGTTACAGCCGGCCATACTTATTAAAAGACCTGCAAATGCAAACCATATAGCAGTTTGTTTTATTTTTTTCATTGGAGATAATTTTATTTAATAAGGTGGATTTTGAGTGAGTTTGGTATTCGCGTTCAGCACATCCTGATCAATGGGCCAGAATATTTTGCGGGGATCGCCAAAACCGGTAGCCGGGATCCCGCGGAGCGTTTGCCTGATCTTGATCTGCGGATCCATGATAGTGATGATAATATCATTTCGTTGCAAATCAAACCAGCGCTTGGCCTCACAGAACAATTCCAGCTGTCGTTCACGTAAAATACCGTTGGTATTAACGGGGCTGCCATAAAGCATCGCATCGGCATTTGCAAAATCGCTTGCCTGGTAAGCTGGCAGGCCTGCCCGTGTGTGTACCATGTTCAAATACAAAAGAGCATTAACCATATCGCCGGTTCTGTTTAAAGCCTCAGCGCGCATCAGGAAAATATCCGCCAGGCGATATAGCGGGAAAAACAGATTAGCCTGGGGCGAATTAGGATAAATTTGATTACCGTTCTTATCCAGGTTAGGGGCATAATATTTTAATATTTTATCGTGATTATTCACTTTAAAGTCAACACTTTGAGCGCCTCTGATATCGGTAGTGGTTGTGGTAAAATATGTCCATAAAGCAGGATCAACGGCAAAATCGCTGTTGGTATTACCTGCACCTATTTCCTCAGAGGTTTTGTTCCCCCCATCAACAGTAAAATCCCAGTTGAGGCTCCAGATATTTTCTTTGGTATTTGTAGGAGCTATGAAGTTGTTTTTCCAATTAGCGGTACTTTCCAAACTATAGCGGTTCAGCTTAAACAAATTATCGCACCATAATAAAGCATTGTTATAATCATGGTTATACATGTAAACATCCATTAGCATGGCAGCAATACCACCCGAATTTAAATTCCAAACCACAGCGGCGGTATGGTCAGACAGGTCATAGGCTTTTAAAAGATCGGGCAGGATCACATTTTTCACTACATCTGCTGCCGGTGTTACCGCTTTGTAGGGGTCTGTGGTCAAATCTTCATAGGGCTCGGTCCACACCGGTACATTACCCCAGAGCCTGATGAGCCAGAAATAACAGTATGCCCTTATCCCCAGGGCCTGCGCCTGCAAGTCCTTTGATAAAACCGGGTCGATGCCCTCTATCAAAGGGATATATTTGATGGCAAAGTTTGCCCTGCCTATAGTGGCATATATCAATGTCCAGTCGGACCCATTGGTAGTAGGCGTTAAAACATTTAAGGCCAGTGGCAGCGCGTCATTATAGGTAGGGTGATAAGTAAAATTATCTGTCCGGCCGTCGCCCCAATAAATATACTGGCTGCTAAACATATCCTGGATACCGTCATAGATGCCGGCTATACCGGCCTTTGCATCATCAGATGTTTTCCAGAATTCACTGGCTGCCAATTGACTTTTAGGAGGCTGATCCAATAACTTTTTACAGCTAAACAGCGATATGGAAAGCATCAAAAAAGTAATACATAATATTTTTTTCATGAGTACATTCATTTTAAAAATTAACATTTAGTCCAAACCCAAATTCGCGCCGGCGCGGATAGCGGCCATTGTCGTTGCCCGGTGTTAATGCCGAGCTTGAAGAAAATTCAGGATCATACCAGGAGTAGTTTGTCCAGGTGAGCAGGTTGGCCCCATACACATAAGCCCCGATATTTTTCAGCTTAATACGTGAGGCAATATTGGCTGGTAGGTTATAGGTAAATTTGGCATAACTTAACCTTATAAACGAGGTGTTTTCCAGAAAGCGGGTCTGCGTTCCCGGAAAGTTAGCGATAGAGTTTCGGCGGCCCATGTAGGGTATATCGGTAATATCGCCCTGATTTTTCCAGGAATTGTAAGTGGTATTATTATCGGCAACAATACCGGATGTGGCCAGGTTATTTAATGTTTGTCTTGGACTATTATAGGCTTCGCCACCCCAAACGGTATTAAACGTAAATGATAAACTAAACTGTTTATAATTAAGTGTATTAATGATAGCACCATAAAATGAAGGCTGCGCGTTACCTATAATTTGCCGGTCGTTGGCATCTATTACACTATCTTTCTGAACATTATCAAATATCATATCTCCTCCCAGCAATAAGGCGCCTCCGGCATACATGTGATGTACGGTTCCTGCATAATTTTGGCCATTTAAGGTATAACCTGAGGCGGTTTTACCATCTGCCGAAACCCCTACAGGAGTTAACCTGTTCCAGTTACCATCGTAAGCATTTGATGCATCGTACTGGTAAACGCCCAATCCTTTATATCCATAAAAATCACCAATCTTTCCGCCCTCCTGAATCTGGTAGGTGGCCCCGCCCGATGTAGCCAGAAACGGCTGGTGATTATACAGGCTTTTGATCTGATTGCGTTCGATAGACATATTGGCAGAAATATTCCAGCTGAATTTTTTGCTTGCAATGGGTGTGGCGTTTACAGAGAATTCATACCCCTTATTGGTGATATCGCCAACATTTACATATACATTGGTAAAGCCGGTTTCAACCGGGATATTGCGCTGATAAAGCAAGTTTTTCGTGATCTTTTGATAATAATCAGCAGTAATATTTAAGCGGGAATTAAAAAACTGCAGATCAAGGCCGATACCTTTTTGAATATTGCTTTCCCATTTTAATTGTGTATTGCCAAACTGGTTACTCAAAACCACGCCATTGATAGCATTGTAAAAAGAAGATCCAAAAGTATAGATGAGCAGGTTGGAGTTGGCCGGTATACGGTCATTCCCCACTTCGCCATAATTTAGCCTCAGCTTTGCATCGCCCAAAAAACCCTTGCTCCAGGCCATGAATGATTCGTCTGAAAATCGCCAGGCGGCAGATGAACCATAAAAATTACCGTACTGATTTGATGAACCAAATTTTGATGATCCATCCCTGCGATAAACCGCACTTAATATATAGCGGCTTTTATAATTATAGATTGCACGCGCATACAGTGATTCGCGACTGGTTGATCCTGCATTGGTACCGGTATTAGTTAAATCGATGGTACCAGCAACGTTTGAAGTATATATACTTTCATTAGCATAGTTAGAGCCAGCTATTTTAAAACTGTTATTATTTGTTTTTTCGGCACTTACCCCGGCTACAACTGATATGGAATGATCCTGGCCCAGCGTTTTATTATAATTTAAAAAACCCTGATAGGCCCAGTTAGTATTAACGGCGAAACTTTCTTTTCCGGAATTTACAGTTGGGGTGGCGCTGCTCAGCAGCTTAGGATCGAAAAAAACATTGTGAGGCGACGACAGACCAAAATCAAAGTTATTGGTTAGCTTAAGGTCTTTGCTAATGGTATAATCAATCTGGTTAAACAGGTCGCCGGTATAAGTATCGGTAACATTAATTTCCAATAGTGCAACTGTTAACTGATTGCGGCGCCCGCTGATATAACCGGTTAAAGTACCATCCGGATAGTACAAAGCTAAATTTGACGGCCGCTGAAATGCCTGGTTTATGGTATTACCTTCGTTAATATTGTTGTTGGTGTTATAACCAAATGACAGGCGGTTGCTGTATTTAAACCGCGGCGATACCTGGTAATCGAGGTTAAAACGGGCCTGTAATGTTTTAGAATAACTGTTAACTATTAAGCCCTGGTCATTGATATACCGGAGGCTTGAATAGTATTGAATGCTTTTTTCGCCGCCGCTAACTCCAAAATCAAGAATATCTCTTTTAGCCAGTTGGGTAATAACATCCTGGTTATCGTTATCAGAATTAAAAACCACATTAAGCGAATCGTTTGTTGTAGTGGGTTTATCCGGGCTGTTGCCATTGTACAGATTTCGTTCAACACGTAAATCTTTGGAGTTTGGCTGTTGCAGCTTGTATGCCATTTCTCCAAAAATTCGTGCATATTGCGCGTTAATGAGTGGTTTGCCAATCTGTCCGCGTTTGGTGGTAATTAATATAACGCCATTGGCAGCCTGTGAACCATAGATAGCGGCAGACGCTGCATCTTTTAATACTTCGATAGACTGTATATCGTTAGGATTTACGTTATCGGCATTTTGACTTAAAATGCCATCAATTACAAACAGGGGCGCGTTACCCGCAGATGAAAATGTAGATCCTCCCCGTATCTGGATAGAACCTGTAGCGCCGGGTTCGCCCGAATCATTGGTAACCAGTACGCCCGATGCCTGCGATTGCAGCGCATCTATCAGGTTTATGGGATGCCGCTCTTCAATTTGTTTTGCGGTGATGGTTGATATCGCCCCGGTTAAATCGCGTTTGGTTGCCGACTGGCCATAACCCGTTACAATTACCTCATTTAAGTCGGTAGCCGACTCCTTGAGTACAACGCTGATGTTTACGCGGTCGCCAACCGGCACCTCTGTTGAAACAAACCCTATAAATGAGAATACCAATACGGCATTAGTGTCGGGGACCTTAATGGTAAACTTTCCGTCAGGGTCAGTAATAACGCCAATTTGAGCGCCTTTTACTTTCACACTAACGCCCGGCAACGGACCGCCTTTTGAATCGGTTACACGGCCGGTAATGGATATTGGAGGTTCCGTTTTATTATCGGACAGGCTTTTTGAAAAAGCCGGACCCGACGATATGATTATCAGTATGTAATTGGTTATCAGAAATATTATTAAAAAGTATTGCAACCGCCTGTTACCTGCGCGGTAAGCATTTTTTTTCATAATTTAGTGTTTAGGTTACTTAAATATTGGTTTCAGAAGACTTGTAATTGGGTACCGTTACAGCGGAGGATGTGCCAACATTCTCCGCTTTTTTGGTTTATAATTTTTATTGGTCAATTTTTATCATAGGCTATATCATTTTAATTATCAATCAGTTAACAATTACGTATCTGCTATTTAATCAGATATCAATGCCTTTCTGAAATATTTTCAGTGCTAACAGCAGAGATCAGGTTTGAGCATGTGCATTTAATGCAGAAAATGCCTGTAATTGGTTATCGATAAAATTAAGGGAGAAAAACAAAGCAGAAATAAACAATATTGACTATTTACTCTGCTGTTTTTACAATTTCGGGGCGATCATGTCTGTATTGCTTGTTGAAAGGACAGGCGCTGCATTTGACGTTATAAGTAGAGTGCTTACCGTTATCTGCGCCTGATTAACTTGTTCTTCGCAATACATAGAACGAGGTAAACAGTGTCAGGATATATCAGCTTATTTTAAAAAATAAACCCTTAGCCACTTGCTTATTTCATTAATAATCAGTAGGTTTAGGTGCAATTACACCCATGCCAACACACATCAGTTGTGGTATGCACCTACTTTATTTACATTTAAACCATTAGTATGTCAGATCAAAACAACAGTTTCATGGTTCGTTGGTTTAACGAAGTTTGGAACAAGGGAAATGAAAGTGCTATTGATGAAATGTTTCACCCGGAAGGCAAGGCTTACGGCCTTGGAGCGGAGCCATTGATAGGACCTGAAGCGTTCAAACCATTCTACAGAACGTTTAGGGATATGCTTGATAATATTAAGATAAGTGTTGACAAAACCCTGACGGATGGTGATTATGTAGCTGCTATGTGTACCGTCAAAGCGATACACCGGCCAACTAAAGAGCATGTTGAATTTTGGGGAGTTGCTATTGTAAAAATAATTGACGGAAAACTTATTGAAGGCTGGAACTATTTCGACTTCTTAACTTTTAACTTGCAGATCGGCAAGATTACGGCCCAACAGTTGCTTTGATAGTTAATCATAATCCCTATAAATACAAGAGAGGCTGCCAACTGTGGCAGCCTCTCTTGGCTAATTAGTTTCACGCCGCAGTTCGTGGTGCAGGCAAACTACACCTGAGCTAAAAACATGTGTTTTCAGGAGCTTCAACGACTGCTTTTCTTTAATGCCTTTAAACACCGGAATTCCTTCACCCAACAATATCGGATTGACGAAAAGCCAGCATTCATCAATCAGGTTTTCTGCCAGAAGGGCGTGCGCCGTGGTAGGACTTCCAAATAACAGAATTTCTCCTGATGTTTCTTTCTTTAATTTGCGAACGGCAGCGGCATAGTCCTTTCCAATCACCGTCGTATTCGTGAGCGTTGCCTGGTTCAACGTATTTGACAATACTACTTTGTGTGCGCTCTTGTACCAGGCAGCATGTTCCCTGTCGTGTTTGCTTGCCCCGGGTTGCTCTGCCGCCGTTGGCCAATAGCTTTCCATCATCTGGAAGGTAACCCTCCCGTATAATGCCGTATTGGTTTCTGTGATCCTCTCTGCTACGAAATCAAAAATCTCTTGATCTACATGGATCCAATTCATTTCACCTTTTGTACCGGCAGCAAAGCCATCGAGCGATACATGCATGAATAATACTATCTTTCCCATATTGGTTTTTATTTAAATCAGCGTACGTTTTACTAATGCTATTTTAGAATGATTGCTTTGTTTGTGATACAAATCTCAGGGAAATATCCGTAATAGGATTGGGCAAAACCGACAAATAAGGGGGGCAATTACGACAAATATTGATTTGCTGATTTATCCGGATGAATACATACCATAAAAAGCCGTCTCAAAAGTATCGAAACGACCTCTTGCCAATTTATAGATTCAACGGTAAAATGTTCAGTCCAAATAAAAGGCCTCCGCAAATGCGAAGGCCTTTTATTGTTGTCAGGATGGCGGGATTCGCCCCAACGAAATCCGGCACCTATCAGGAAAACACAAGACTTCTTTGACCTAATTTTCGAGCGTTTCCCGTCGCGACCAGCATTCATCCATTGCCCCCCCTGTCGATTTTTCGCCCTTATGGCGCCAGTCGCCGTTTACAAATGAATATTGAAAAGAGAGGGTTTTGCCCACGCTCTCAGGTGTTTTGGTAAAGAACGCTATATGCTCTGTGTACTTGCCATCATGGGCAGAATAGCTTCCTCCCCCGGCATTCATGAATTGTTTAGTTGCTACATTGTAGGCGATCCAATGAAAGCGAGTACCAGAAAGTACCTTCATGGTTCTTCTCGGAAAAAAAGGGCTGGGCCGCTTACTTACCATATCATTTGTATAATTTCCGGTAATTATCCATGCGCCCGTCAGTTCGCCCGACTTTCCGTCATCTACCCGGTTCCATGTTTCATTTGATCGGGTTAAAGTGAGTTTGCTGCCCGTTAAAGTAATTTCAGAACTCAGCTCTTTACCAACTTGTTCAGGATCTATAGTATTCCATTCTATATGCTGGATCAGGTTGCTGCCTTTAATGCGCCAGGTGCCTCCATAGGAGCTTATAAATTTCTTTCCCGGAACGTCGTAGGCGGCAACAGAGAAAATTTTTGCCGTATTAATCATTACCGTTTGCTTTTCAGCAGGCCCATATTCCCAGGCACCTTTCAGATCATTTGCGTCTATGCCCGTAATTTTAAAGAATGTAAAGACAGCTGCTACTGATATCGCCAGGAATGCGATGGTCAGGGATTTAAGTTTTATTTTCATATCCATTTAGTTTAAACTTGTGGTCAGTGCTCTTTTACCCTTGATCTTTCCGGAGAGGAAGATTAATCATTAAATTTAATGTTTTAATTTTTCAAAATAGTAAAAAAGGGTTCCACTCTTGTGAAAAGAGAATGCAGAGCTATGCTATCGGGAGCAGGGGCAATATTGTCGCAAACAACCCGCTAATTGTCACAATAACACAGGTGTTTTAATCACTCCCTACTATAGCTTTACACAATAAACCGATAGAACTTAAAACGTACAGCTATGGAAACAAAAACAGCAAGCAGAAGAACAGAGGGGTTACTGACCTTATTTGATATGCAGACCACTTTTTTTGCCCGTGCAATTGAAGGTATCTCTGCAGAAGATACTTATAACCGCTTAAATACCAAGGCAAACCACATTGCATGGCTCACCGGGTCATTGGTGCAGCAGCGATACAACATGACCACGGAGACCCGCCCTGAATTAAAACAGACCGGCGACGAACTATTTAAAGACAATAAAGGGATCCAGGACGATGCAAAGTATCCCACTTCCGCCGAATATTTAAAGGATTGGGAAAAGATCAGCCCTGTAGCCCGGGAGGTACTGCTGAACATGGACGATGAGAAGCTTGATAGTGAAATTGATATGGGTTTTATGAAAATGACCTATTATGAGCTGCTATCTTTTACGATTTATCGGGAAGCAAGTATCATCGGTCAGCTTGCCTTATGGCGCAGGTTGCTGAATTATCCGGCCCTGAGGTATGATTAGGATAATAAGTTAACCTCTTCGGGATTGCATAAGCTATCATAACCCATGAGGAATTATAAAATGCCCTCAGATTAAATTCTGAGGGCTTGTAAAAACTTTTTGAACAATTTTCGCACTTAATTGTGAAGAACTTTGTTCAGCAGGAGGCTGCCGTTGGCCGAATCGGTTAGGTATAGGGTATAAATTTTACCTGCTTGCAGATCGGTCACGTCAAAGTTCCCGATATTACTCCTGGACGCTGTGCCTGAGAATTGGACAGAAAGGGTTCCCGGGTCTACATATTTGTAACCGCTCGAAATATTTCTGGCTAAAGTAGTCACCAGGTCATCTCCCGACGAATTTTTTATAGTAATAACAGAAGGTGCTTCATCACTTAAATGAATAAACTTGATCTTTACCTTGCCGTTATTCGGGGCACCCAGATCGTCCTCAAATGATTTTACCCTGGCTGATGATCCTTTTCCAACCATGTACACGGTAAAACTTACACCATTAGTGGTATAAAGAGAACCCGATGCATGAACGTTATTTGTACCTTCATCTTTAAATTCCATAACCATATTTTTCCCCGAAGGGGCTGTGATATAAGAAGAAGCATCGCCAAAACTCAATCCGCCGTTCACCAGCGCAGAATTTGCCAGCGTAAAACTTTGCGGGCCCGAAGTAGACGCGGCGTTTACTACTTTGATATTGAATTGGCCCGAAGGATCTATGGTGTTCTTTTTGCATGATGAGAAGCTGATAGCTAATACCATCAGGACTGTGCCTGTGAATAGTTTTCTGCATATTGATATTTTTTTCATTTCTTGTTAAATTGATTTTTAATTATTGGATTGAGGAATGCAGGCGCTTTCCAATTGTTTTCAGGTAACTGGGAACAAGCACCGATTTTACATGTACTTTACCTTTATTTCAACGTTGTTATTTGGAGATTTCAGATCAACTTTAAAATCGTTGAAGGTTGGTTTTTTTAGCTTTTCCATAAAGAAGTTCGAGAATCCAAACCCTTCTTTGGGCATTCTGATTAAATTTTTGTCAATCTTGCCATTTTCATTTTCATCATCCACCAGGGTGATCCCATAAATTCCGGGCTCCAGCTCACACTTCACGGTCAGTGTCCCGTTTACAAGCGCTTTCTTATCAAATACGAATTTCCTACAGGGCTTTTCGTCGTTGTAGGTTTCATTGTCTTTAAAAACATTAAGAATGATCTTTCCCTTTGGCGATCTTATCCCTGTAACTTTAATCTGTGTTTCCTGTTCCTGTATATAAGAAGCCAGGATAATAAACAGCAAGCCAATTAGCAGGTTAATTCCAAATACAGTTGTCTTTTTCATTTTGTAAAATTTTAAGTTTGACATTTATTTGGAGCCGAAGGTATTGGCATTAAATACGCTGATATATTAAAAATATAGCGAAACGGGCAAAATGCTGCCCGAATGTTATTATAGCCTATCTGAAAAAAACGCAGCGTGCGCCGCTGATGGGGCCTTAGGTATCATTTCAATTCAAATTTGAACAGTTCAAACCTGCTTTTGCCCGCTTCGGTCAACAATCGTTAATAACAATATATCTATTAACTACATTTGCTATTATGGAAGAGAAGCTCCCTATAAAAAGATTAAGCCGCCTAACCTGGTTACAGGCCATAATCATTGGTTTTATCTTCTATCTGCTTGTTTACAATAATGGCACACTAAGTAACATTATACCGCTTACGCTGCTCACAACGTCCGGTATTTTACTGGTGGGGCATGCCGATATCTGTTTGATGATCGTGTTATCAAAGTACTTTTCTATCAGGTCAAAAAAATTTTCAACTTACCGCATACTGTTAACCTACCCTGTAAGTGTGCTGATCTATCTCCTGTTAAGGCCCTGTTTTTCGTATGAGTCTGATAAAGCATGGTCATTTTGGGATGCTGGTTCGTTCTTTGCATTTGTGGGGTCTGGTATCGTGATCAATACGCTTATCATGCAGTTGCACAATTCCGTGTTGTTATATGAACATAAATTACATGCCGACCTGGAGCTTTCCAGATTAAAAACAGCGAATGCTGAAGCCACCAACCTACTTTTAAAGCAACAGATACAACCCCATTTTTTGTTTAATGCGCTTAATACCTTAAAAGCCCTTTATCACAAAGACGTACATACGGCAGATACATATATTGTTCATATGGCTAATTTTTTAAGGGCATCTATATATCATCATGCATCCAGAATATCTACCTTAGAAGATGAAGTAAAATTGTTATGCGACTATCTTGAAATGCAGCAGATCCGGTTTGGTAAAGCGTTGGATTGTACGATACTGTTACCCGAAGAAACATTAAAAAACTATTACCTGCCTTCTTTTTCGTTGCAGCCATTACTTGAAAATGCCATAAAGCATAACGATTTTACACAGGAAGCGCCGTTGAGGGTACAAATCTGCCATAAAGATGAGTGGCTGATCATGAGTAATAATCTCCAAAAGAAGAAAATGAAGGGCCCATCAACCAATTACGGGCTGGCCAATCTCGCGGAACGCTACCATCTTTGGTCAGGAGATGACGTTATTGTCAAGGAAGATCAAAGCTCATTTTCAGTAAGTATTAAACTGTTAAAAAATGAATATAGTAATCATTGAGGATGAAGGGGTAGTTGCAGATGAACTCGAACTAAACATCGGGCAGTTGATTGATGAGCCGGTAAACATTGTCCAGCTCAGATCTGTGAAGGAAGCTATAGCTTATTTCAAAAAGTCGGGGGCCCCTGATCTGATCTTCAGTGATATCCAATTGGGGGATGGCCTGAGTTTTGAAATATTTGTTGCTGAACCTGTTTCTGTGCCTGTCATTTTTTGTACTGCTTATGACGAGTATGCGTTAGACGCTTTTAAAGCTAACGGAATAGATTACATATTAAAGCCCTTTACCATCCAAACCCTTTATCGGGCCCTCCAAAAATACAGGCAGCTTAAAAAAGTATTATCTGCAGATCAAACACCGCAGTATGATGCGCTGATGCAAATGCTGCTCAACCGGGAAACGCAAACCGCCACCTCTGTGCTGGTTTATCATCAGGATAAGATCATTCCTATAAAACTTGAAGATATCGCTATGTTTTACCTGGAAAACGAGATCACTCATTTGCTGACCTTCTCCGGGAAAACCTTTTACCCTAATAAAAACCTGGACGAGCTGGAGAAATCGGGCGGGAACTACTTTTTCAGGGCAAACCGCCAGTTCCTGGTTTGCCGTAAAGCTATTATCGACGTTTCCAGTTTCTTCTCCCGAAAACTATCGCTAAACCTGAATGTACCTTTTAGTGAAAAAGTGATCGTCAGTAAAGGTAAGGCTTCTCAATTCCTCAGCTGGCTAACAAAAGCCTAATCTGCTGAAGTATATTTTCATACCGGCAAAGTATGCCCGATAATCCGTGCCGGCTCTCTGTACCCGGCCTACAGCATGTATATTGCTTTGCAACACCCGTAACATGTACGGTGTGAAACACGTGAAAGATGCGAACATCAGCCTACGTTCAATCTTTTAAAAAGAACAGTTTCAGTTTTTTTTCAAGCCTTTTTATTCCGCTTCCAGCTCAACTTTGCCCGCTTCGGTCACCTTTTCCTTTTCAAGCCCCCCGCCACATCACATCTTTGATCTAAATAACGCATTAGCCTCAGGCTACAAACAAAATAACTCACATACAAAAGAAATTTATGAAAAAAATGATCTTAGCCGTTTTAATCCTGGCATCCGCGAAGGGTTTTAGCCAAACAACTACGACACCTCCCGAAAATCAGGGCTTTTTTAAGAAAATCGCAAGCCGTCTTGAATTTGGCATAACGGCAGGTGGTAATTACAGTAATTTTACCAATGCTAATTTCGCCACAGATCCACTTCCTGGCTTCCACGCCGGACTCACTGTTTCTTACAAGTTTACCGACAACTTCCTGGTATCAGAAGAATTTCTATACTCCCTGCAGGGAGCCAAAGTTAAGGATGGCGCATTTGCCGCACAAGAGATAAAACTTTCCTATGCCTCTGTACCCATCCTTTTTAAATACCGTACTAATTCTGGTTTTTATGTTGAAGCCGGCCCGCAGGCAGGTTTTAAAGTAAAGGAAGATATTGGAGGGATAACTGATGCCAAATTTGCTAAAAAAATTGATTTCGGTTTGGCTGGTGGTCTTGGCTTCCAATCCAAAATTGGTTTAGGGATTGGTGCGAGATACGTTTACGGAATGCAAAAAGTTTCTGAAACACCTTCGCCTACCTTGGGCGACTTTAAAAATAACAGTATACAAGCCAGTATATTCTACGTTTTTTAACAAATATCCATCCTAAAAATCAAGTACAATTACCAGACTGTTCCGGTCGCATTGTGTACCGGAACTTTTTAGTAAATCAAGCTATTCATATGATTGAAATTTTTAAAACCAATGTTGAAAATGAAAGACAGGCAAAAAAGTTAATTATCTTATTGAACCGGCATTTTCCCTCCGCCGAAATCACCTTTGACCTTGACGATTGTGACAGCATATTAAGAGTTAAAGACGAAAAGCTTTGTTTATTAAACATTATTAAAATACTGAAGGATAAAGGTTTTGAATGCCGGGCATTAGAATAATAAGTGCCTTAAAGGTTTTTCTGTAAAGGCCTGCCACTCTTTGCAATTCCTGTAGTCTTACAACGCCATTGTAAAGACTGGTTTGTTACTAACATGCTCAAAGCAAAGAATCGGCTTTGCCTCTCATGCGTTACTCTAAGAGCAACAGCATATTCGTTGTTTGATAATCGTTGTTTAGTTTTAAGAACCATTGCTATAGTAAACCATAACGGATTTGTTATGGCAGTAAAGGCTTCACGAAGGTCAACACCGAGGTCAACAAAAGCAAAAAAGCATATCCAATAAGTTCTAAAACTCAGATATGCTCTCTTTTACTTCATCTTTCGTCGGGATGGCGGGATTCGAACCCACGACCTCCAGCACCCCATGCTGGCGCGATACCGGGCTACGCTACATCCCGAATGGTTGACTCTATCTCAAAAACATCGTTTTGAGTGTACTAAGCAAGTATTACTAATTAATTGCTTGGTTAAACTTTAAGTTGTTAATGATCTCTTTTGACGTGGTAGTACACAAAGTAGTACACGTTGGTGCAAATATAATCATGTGTCTGTAATTGCAAAGTGTTCCATAATGATTTTGATTAAGTGATTGAATGAATTATGATGCCCATGCACGATTATGGCAATCAAGTGCAAGATGGAAAAGGAATAAATGGATTGTGTACTGGCTATATGCGTTTATGCCGGAAGCTCTTGCACGCTACAGCAGATATCATTGTAACTTTGCCCAATAATTCATTCCTCACTCTACCATTTATTTTAATTCGTTCTACGTGTCATTAGTATCAATCCAAGAAAATTAAGATTTTACTCTTTATAGGAGGTAATAAAACTCTGGATTACAAAATGAGAATGATCAAGTTCAATCCAAAGAATCTTAACTTTTGTACTTTATAGAGGGTATGAAAATGTTGGATTGGAGATTGAGATTGTTATAAAAACAGGAAAAAGGAAAGTGTTTGAGGATGATTTGAGATGCTGTTTCTATTCATTGCCTTAAAAGGTAAACTACTCTTATAACTATTAAAAAAACCTCTTTGCACTTGCTGCTCAGAGGTTTTACCTAAACCATATTCAAGATATCACGTCTAGAATATGAACTGCAAACATAATGGATTGTTATTTATCTGCAAAGTTTTATTAACAGTGAGGATTTGTTATATATTTTGACGCTACATTCCAAAGAGTGCCTGATCAGTTCTCACCAAGTTATTTATCTATCGTCGATACCCTTTAATAAAGTAGCCTAACATGTCTTCGCATAATACATCACGTACTCCATATGACCTTATCCAACATGCTAAAACAAAGTTAGCTTATAAGAAGTAAAAGCCCAACATTTGGTTGGGCTTACTTGCTGCTTACCAATTCTTGCTAACACATCACACGCGTGAGCCAGCTAAGGGATTAAAAAGCTATTGGATATTCATTACTCAAAGCTTTCAAAATGCAAGACACTTTCTCAAAGTCATATGGAATTAAATCATCCTGGTCAGACTTTGTTATATGTTCCCAATCAAAACTTAATTGCCCAAGTGCAAAGTTTTTAGGTTGCTCATATGGGTTATATAATTCCTTAGAGTCGATATCCCAGTAATAATCGTTTTTCAGTTCTATATTCACGCCTTTTCTTTCTTTTAATCTCTTAAGCAAAAGTGAAATAGCTTGTTGAAGTTCGTCAATATCTATTGTGATCATATCATGGTTTTTTAGTTACAGGTTCTATTATTTTCCTAATGTTATCTTGAAACTTCTTTATTTCATTTTCTAACTTAGTTATTCTTCCTTTATAAATTTCCTCTCTAATTGCATCACTCTTTGCTTTCTTTAAAACATTGGCGTTATCACCCTTCATTGGATTGGCTATATATTCTTCCAACTTTTCCTGATGACTAAATATTTGTTTTGAGTTAGATGCAATTGATTTTATTTCTTCTTTTGATAAGCTTTTAAAATCGATACCTCGAATTAAATCTGTGGAAGATTGTTTTAACATTCCAGCTACCGATCCTTCAGCAGCCATCGTATTAAGACCTATATAATTTATAGCATTATCCGCAAGTTTAATTCCTACAACGGTTTGCTTATAAGTATATTCCTTATCGACATCAGAAGGATTTTGGCCATTCCTTACAGCCTCTCCATATCTTTGGCCCCTATTTTTTATATAATCTACTTTATTGGTCGCATACTCTTCAACGTTTTTATATGTATCTCCCGTATTACCGACAAAGAAGTTTGCTATCGCTTTTCCAACTTTAACATACCAAGGGTCATCACCTTCCATTCCATCAGGATCAATAAAACGCATTGGATTATCCCAAACATAGTTATAAGGCGACCATCTCCTCCCTTTCTCCGCCAACGGATCCACCGTTGTCCACCTTGCAATCACCGGATCATAGAACCGCGCGCCATAATCATACTGGTTCAGCTCATCCTGCAACTCCTTCTTATTGTAAAGACACTTTTTTCCCGCATTTACTTGCCGGTGCACATTCAATCCAAAAGGGTAATAATCATCTTCACCTACTTTTCCATTCATCTGATCAAACGCCAGCCGGTTATTCCCCAGGTGATCCGTCAGGGTATATTCATAGTTCGGTGAAGTGGTCGGGTTAAGCACCCGGCCTTCCTCGGTCTGCACAAAATCGATCCCTGTTCCTGTGTATTGTATGCCATCAATGTATTCGGTTACCGTTGTGCCCGAGATCTTCCGCAGTTTCTGACCGGAGGCGTCATAGGTATAACTTAAGCTTTTGCCCGTGATCGTTTGAGGCAGGTTCAGCAGGTTATAGCTGATAGCGGTAATGCTCTTGCTGTTGTCTGCCGTCAGGTTATAATTACCGTTATAGGTATAGTTGTTAACTCAAAGAACGTGTCTTGCTCAAATATAACTTTGGCTTCGTATATCTGCAAGCCGCTGCGAGTTGAGTGAGGGTCTGTGAAGAGAGAGCCTGATAAGGCGGCTTCACAGAATGCTTCACAAACGACTGGCGCTGCATTTGATAATGGCCTTGTGTTGCTTGCCTCTCAAATGCTGTGACAGTCGTGAAGCCCGAACGATGGCGCAGGCGAGCCTAACAATATGAGCGTCTGACTTTATAGATATTGAGCGTTGCAAGCATTACCTGGTCGACAGACCAAGTAAAAGCGCAGCATAAGCGAAAGGTATATAAAGACAGAGAAAGCTCATGTGATGAACTACTTTGCTACTACAACAGGCGTGACAGGCTGCTTGGTGTGATAGGTTAAAGGCGTATTGTCTATGTGTTTGGATCAGTGTTGGCTATAGACAATGTAAGCCTTTAAGAAGTAAGGCAAAAGCAACAGAGTGAAATGTGTGCGATAGCACTTATTGAACGATGTGAAGCCTGGCGTGATTTGTTGTTTCAGCTTATAAGTGAAGAACACCGCTCTTCCTGGTGTGTGGATGGCCTCTGCAATGGAAGGCATAAGCAAAGCTTACCTTTCTCGGTCTAAGCAACAGAAAGCGGGAAAGGTAAGTGAAGGCTTATGTTATTCAGGATTCAATATTAGTACCATACTGTTAAGGTCTACTTTGATTTCGTAACATAGTTCAGCAACTGCCTTGTACACAAAAAAAGGTTTATCTCTTAACCCTAAAAGATCGTCTTTAGCAGCCAGGTAAAGCTGCTGTACTTCTTTGACGGTCAGCACTTCTCTTGTATTGGTGTTCTTGTCTTTGATACGGATAGCAGCTTCAAAGCTTTCCTGACCGCTTTCGGTAAGGTAACGACTGAACTTACGGACAACCTGCATTTGCTTACGGATATAGTTTACGCTCAATCCTCCACCTGATTTTTGGTTTGTCCTTTGGTACAGGTAGTTTAGATAGGCTTTGATATGTTGTTCCTTTATCATGGCTATAGTATGGCAGTTACCTGCTTCCAGGAAATTAAGGAACCCCATCAGCATCTTGGGCATATCTCTTTGACTGGTAGGTTCAAAGTTCAGGATGCGGAGCCATTCCGTGAAACCGGCATGTAATCGGGTATAAGTAGGGTTCATCTGTTTATATAATAATAGTTGCCTCTTGTTTTACAGGCTTACTGGGTTACTTCCTTCTTCTTATTGGTTCTCTGCGGTTTATGTAACCCATCATCGGTTTGGGTTACTGTTGGGTTACGAACTACTGCGTTAATCGTTTCCAGTATATCTTTGACAATCTGCCGGGTATTGTTAGTTAAGGATTCCAGGTCGTTCCAGCTGTTTACTTTATACTCAAAACCTTTATATCTGCTGCCACGTACTATTTTAATGTAACCCATCAGTTCCAGTTCGTGCAGGTAACGCTGCATACTGCTAGGCGTTATCCTAAGTATGGAACGGATGTCTTTGCTGTAAAAGGTTTCGGTTTGGTTCTGCTTTAACCAGCTCTTTAGCTTTTCAAAGAAAGTACGGCAAGCATCGTTCAGTTCATCACTTTTTTTAAGCAGTGCGGTTTCCAGTAGTGCAATGGCTGCTTCAATGTCTGCTGGTGTACTTTCAATATATTGCTCTCCGGTGTCCTGATCCGTTTTAAGTTCTCGTTGGTACTGGTGATAATAAGTGATCGTTTCGGTGAACATTAATAGTAGCAGCATGGTTCTGCGTGGTTTAAACACCGCATCAGGCAGGTTGAGATAGGGAGCGTATGGGTTTCTTACGCTTATAGGCTTAAGAAGGCGTTGTACATTTTTGAGCTGTTCTCTTACTTTTCTTTCTTCGTACTGGTCAACTTTTCCCGCGCTGATCCTTCTTTGGTAATCCATGATCCGTTTATCCTGCTCCGGACTGTTGTCCATGTACAGTAATATGCACCTGTTGGCATTGTCTTCGTATAGCTGTTCTTTAGTGGTACAACCGCTCACGCATACCGGCCCTTCCACATTCAGGGTCACGGTTTTCATATTACCCTTGCTGTCTTTCAGGGTTACCGTTTTACTGATCCTGCGTTTGCTTTGCAGTTCTCTAAGCGGGTACAGTACATTATCTGCTCCGTCCAGATCTTCTATAAGTAATAACTTATGTTTGAGTTCTTCTTTACCGAAATAGTAAAATGCGTTGGTGCTTAGCGTAGTGATTTCTAACTTATCTTCTTCGGGTATCAGTTCTCCTACTTTTTCCTGTAACCAGGTTTTACCGGTACCGCTGGCACCTAAACACATCAGGTGCAGCGGAGTATTTCGCTTTCGGGAGGTATAGATCAGGTAGGCTATGATGGCATTGGTTTCTTCGCCGATGATCCCGCTTTGTAAGATAGCTGCTTGTGTTTGTTTCAACAGGTCAGGTGACTTAAGAAACGTTAATGCTGCTTTACGTTCTGCATCCGTCAGCTTTCTGATTTCTTGTGGCTTGGGTTTCAATGATTCCAGGTATGTTGCTCTGTAGTTTTCCAGTTCGGTGATGAGTTGACCGATGACGAGGTTTATATCTGTTGTACTTACATCCAGTGTTTCTGCTGATCGTTCTATAAGCTGAGCTGTTTGTATATAGTTATACAGATCAAGACTATGCCGAAAAGTAACCTGCTTGTTGTCTGTACAGATCATCTTTAGCGTTACTTTCAACCTGTCCAGCCCGGTTAGTTTGATACCACCCAGGATAGTGATATGCAGCTTGTCTGCGATGTAATGCAGCAGTTCGGGGTTGTCGGTGAGTAGCTTGTCCTTGATCATATATTTAACCTTTACGATGTAAATATACTCAATAGGGTAATCTATGACAAACCACATTGGGTATTTATACTATCATTTAAGTTACTATCTTTACCCTACAGCTACCTATAAAGGTAGAACCACTACAATGGATATGACTTTTGGCAACCGTTTAACTTCGATCAGGAAAGAACGTAAGGTATCACAAAGCGATTTGGGTATCAAAGCTGGTGTGCATGCTAACCTTATAGGTAGGTATGAGCGTGACGAAGCTATACCTTCTGTGGAGGTTGCTGCTAAGATCGCCGATGCCTTAAGCGTGTCATTAGATTATCTCGTTGGTAAAGCTGATAAGCAGATAGATCAAGCGCTCCTGGACAAAGTATTATCTATCCAGCAACTCCCAGTTGAGGATAGAGAACATATCCTGTATGCCATAGATGGCCTTATTCAACATGCTAAAACCAGGGTAGCTTATAAAAAGTAAAAGCCCAACACTGTGGTTTGGCTGTGCATTATGGATTGACGCATGAGGTCTAATATTTCAAATAAAACAATACCTATCTCCTAAGATGTATGTCAAAAGTATTCTTTAGTTCAGGATGTTCATTATCATAAAAATTAATAGTAAAAGAAAACTTGAACTCTTGA
This sequence comes from Mucilaginibacter sabulilitoris, assembly GCF_034262375.1. NCBI lineage: Bacteria > Pseudomonadati > Bacteroidota > Sphingobacteriia > Sphingobacteriales > Sphingobacteriaceae > Mucilaginibacter > Mucilaginibacter sabulilitoris. The sequence continues at coordinate 479,715 of NZ_CP139558.1, read as the reverse complement.
TCTATGATAAAGCAAGTATTACTATACCCATATTTAGCCACATTCAAAGCATATGCGTGGATATGGCCTATCTTGGCAAGATACATCCCACAAAAGTAAACATCATCAGAATATATATAGCACTCTTTAGAATCACTTAAATTTTGAAATGTTGATGAAATCAGTCTTGAACTAACAAAATTACCATCGCTCGCTAATAGCTCGATTTCTTCCTTCAAATTTGGAAACGTCTGTCTTACAATATTCAAGATTTTATCTGATTGCATTAAATCCACATGTTTAATATCCCCTTCTTTGAACCCTGCGGCAATAAACATTTCTTGATATTTTAAAAAAATGGATTTGCCTTTGTTCTTCCTAATTAAATAATCTAACTTCCTATCGCTCATAAGTCAATTGTTAATAATTAAATAATGGAGGCGGTGTATAATATGATTTCGCCTTGCTATCATTCTGCATTTGTGGTTTATTTGATTGTCCTCCTGATCTATTTAATCCATCCGGCTTACTCTCATCTTTTTTTGTTTTTCCAGCTTCCCAATGTGGCTGACCAGGATGACTTGAATCGTTTTTTGCATCTTGTACAGTGTTTTCGTTGTCCCTATCTAATAATACTTGGTCACCAGATTTCGAATCTTTATCTTGATGCAAAGGTTGACTTGTCGGTATCCCCGCTTTTCTCTGAGCATCTCTTCTCGCCGCCCTTGAAGTTGGTTGAGGATTTTCCGGAGTATCACCTTTTGTTTTGGTATCACTACTAGATTTGTTGTTGACAATGGTTGGTGCTATGCGTGGAACACTATTAGTTATCCTTGTATTGTCACGTGGCATTACAGGAAAACTATTTGAATTATTTTTCTGAGAGTTCACTATAATCGCGGCTGTTGTAACGATCCCTAACGCTGCCAATCCAGAGGAAATTACCTCTGCCGCACCCAGCCCTAAAGTTACTGGGTCTTGTGCCAATACCCCACAACAATTTTCAGCGTCCATTCCATCCGGGTCAATATATCTTATGGAATTATCAACTCCATAATTATATGGACTCCACCGTCTTGACTTCTCCGCCAACGGGTCAACACTCGTCCACCTTGCAATCACCGGATCATAGAACCTTGCGCCATAATCATACTGGTTTAGCTCATCCTGCAACTCCTTCTTGTTGTAAAGATAATGATTTCTCAAACTTGGTATCATTCCCCTTGCAACATTTAATCCAAAAGGATAATAATCATCCTCACTCGCCTTTCCCTTTACCTGGTCGAAGGTTACCCGGTTGTTCCCCAGGTGATCCGTCAGGGTATATTCGTAGTTCGGCGAAGTGGTCGGGTTCAGCACCCTGCCTTCCTCGGTCTGCACAAAATCGATCCCTGTTCCCGTATATTGTATGCCATCAATGTATTCAGTTACCGTTGTGCCCGAGATCTTCCGCAGTTTCTGACCGGAGGCGTCATAGATATAGCTTAAGCTTTTGCCCGTGATCGTTTGAGGCAGGTTCAGCAGGTTATAGCTGATCGTATGGCCCTGACCATCGCTGGTGGCGTTGCCATTGGCATCATAGCCATAACTCCGCGTTACGCCGCCGCTTACCGACTGCAACTGATTGGTACTTCCATAGTTATAGGTCAGCGTCCCCGCATTGGGCCCCAGGCGTGTCAATGTCTTGATATTGCCGTTGGCATCGTAGGTAATCCCGTTCTCACTGAATGTCTCTACGGAATTGCCCGCGGTTAAACGGTTCAGCTGATCGTAATTATAGGTAACATACTTTTGCCCTGCGCTGCCCTTGTTATACAACTGCTCGGCAATGTTACCGTTATACTGAGGGCTACTATTATGTGCAGGCACCGGAGCATTGTAGTTCAACGCCATGCTAAACAATTTATCTGCCGCCGGGGCAACATTCGGATCGTTTACCTGCGAAAGCCAGCCACGCTCGTTATACGCATAACTGACGTTCTGCAAAAACGAAGTCCCGTTGTTGGTACTATGCAGGTGTTTGGTCTTTAACTGTCCTATTTCGTTATAATCTGCCTGGGATAACAGCACATTTTGCCCGCCATTGATCTGTTCAAATGTCTGCGTTTTACGACCCATATGATCGTAGGAATACAGGTTGGCGATGGTCAGTACCGGGCTTGTGGTACCAGTGGTATTATAATGTTTACGTGTAGTGGAGGTGATGGCATTGGTAAAATCATAACCGGTGGCGATCACATCATAATTATTGGCGTTTGGCGTACCACCGCCCAGGTAGTGCTGCTTATAGGTTTGCACGTTACGACCAAATCCGTCGTAATAGTTTACATCCCACAGCATATTACTGCTTCCCAGTATATTGACCTTACTGGCGGTAAGCAAACCCTTCGTTTGGGGACTGGCTCCGGATGGCATAGTCCCGAATAGGGCCGGGAACCCGGTGATGTTGCTGAAACTATAATCATCGTAATAGTTGATACTTAAATAACTGCTGATTGCCGGGTAACTGCTGATGCTGTAGCCGGTATTGGTATCGCTGGTATTGCGCGCATCCCACTGGTCGGCATTGTAAATATTGGTTTGCAGCTGGGATTGCGACAAAGCAGCAGCATCGGTCCACAGGCCGGTCATGATCACCCTGCCTAAGGCGTCATACTTGGTTACTGTCCATTGCTTGCTGGCACGCTGAACCGCGTCCTGGCTGAGCACCGGCTGATCCAGTTTGTTATAGACCATATACTCCCAGCCTTTACCGGGCAATTTTTTACGGCTTCCCCGGTTGCGTTCATCATAACGGTACTGGTAACACAGGTTATCCAGCACGGTTTGATTGGCTACGCTGGTAATACCGTTATCCGCACCACTTAGTGGGGGCAGCACAAAGGCCAGGTTGCCCAGGTCATCGTACACGTAATAAGTAGATAGCATTTGCAGCGTGCCCGTAGTATAATTAAACGTGCGTTTCAGCACCACATGGCCTTCCTTGTCTTTATATTCTTCCGTTGTTCCGCCACGACCGCTTTTCCAGTTTTCGTCCTTGCTCACCGTTACATACAGCTGACCCGCCAGGTAATAATTGCCATCGGTATTGCCTATGGTCAGCGCGCGGCTCTGGTCGCTGTTGACGGTCGCGTTATAAAGTGTTACCCTCATGCTTACCGCCGTATCGGCCCCGCTAAAGGCGTTCAGGTTATTGGTGGTATAAACCATTTTTATCGTATGTCCCGTGGTATTGCCTGCTACCGGCTGCCAGGGTGTTCCCGGCGCCCCCTGCTCCAGCACCCGGTTCAGCGGTGAAGGCTCAAATACAGTTTGCGAGAATGGTTGTGGGATCACCACTATTCCATTGCTTTGCTGGCTGCCGCTGACGCCGCTGCCTGTAGGGTTATAAAAGCCGGATAAACCAGCCGTCAAGGCATCTGGTTTATAACTACCATCCGCTGTCGTGGCCGCATAGGGCAGGTATTTCTGAGTTTCCCTGCCGAACTGATCATAGGCCATCGGTTGTACCACGTCTTTGCCCTGCGTGCTCCCTTTCACCTGCACGGTTTGCAGGGGCCTGCCCAAACCGTCATAGTACTGCACCGTCTGCATCAGCTCGCAGCTTGTCCGGTTTGCAAAGTCTCCTGAGTTTGGCGTAGCGCCGACGGTTTTCATCCCCTCGCGCCGGGGCACCGAGGTCACAATATAATTCTGATTCTGATTAAAACTATTCGCCAGCGGCTGGCAGTCCGGGTTAGCTATATACAACTTGACACTTTGACCGGCCCCCGGCGTGATCGTTGTCCCCGGCCCCAATTGAATGCTGCTGTAATTATAGTATTGGCCCGGTGCTATCGCTGTTCCGCTCAGCTGCGTGGTCGTTATTAATGTCTGGGCCTGGAGGTGATATGCTGATAGCAAAAGGATGATGCCTATTGCCAGTCTTTTGATATGATTCATCTGTGATAAGGTCTTCATGTAGGTGATATATTAGTTTAGCATACAATCGGTAGTACTCGTTTCAACATAATCGATGCTTATGCTATGATCCGACCATTGATAATGATAGGTGCAATCAAACTTACCCGCATGTCTTACTGAAGCTGTATAAATCTTGACTCCCGCTTCACATATGTCATTTATTATTTTATTGCCATCGCCGGTGCAAACAATACAGGTACCATGCTGGTTGGCGTACGCCTGCCCCTCTGCATTCAAAGCAGCAATTGCCTGACTATCGGCGTCTTCCTGGCTGACTATAGAACTGTACAACCCGGCGGCCTTCGTATAAGTCACTGTTGATCCATGATCGCTTCCGCAGTCGTCCCGCGTAAAGCCTCCGCTTTGTTCGGTGTTGTAATAAACCAGATGTCCGCCGTAATTAACACTCCTGCCCGCATACTTATAGGAATAGTTTTTCTGGATATTTCCGTTCAGATCTTTAATGTTCTGAAGCCGGTTGAAATCATCATAATCATAATAAGATATGGCATTTTTCGCATCATCCTGCGCATTGATACCTGTCAGCGGACTATAAGTGTAAGTGAGCATTTGACCATCTGCCGGGTAAAGGCGTAATTCATCGATCAGCGTAGTTCCACTGATCGATATCGCATTTTTTCCACTTACTAAATGTTCAAAATAATACCAGCCATTATAATTCCTTCCTGCTTGAGGATATCCCGACAATGTTCCAGGGATGGTTAATGGCGTGGAGCTCTTCAGCCAGTAGGATACTTTGTAGATCTCACTTGCATTCAAATTACCTTTGCTGATACCCCCGTTGGAAAGATTGTAACTGTTAACACCCGTAATGGCATTTTGAGCCGTTCTAGCCGCAGATGGAATGTTCCAGTTCCCCGTGCTGTCCGCTTCAAATGAGGTATAGGCAATATCGTTGATTGCAGCGTTGATTGCCTGGGCAGTAACATAGGAATGGGTATAATCCCATAAATATGAATTTAATGGTCCGTTTGCCTTCTGAAGCTGTAAGACATTCCCATTTTTATCATATTGCTGATAAACGAGCCGCGTCTCACTCGGATTGCTTCCGATCTGTGCTTCTACTGTTGCGGGCAGGACCAGGTTATTCGGCCATATCCGGTAATTGACTTTTGATACGCCCAGCAAGGTGCTGTTTTTACTAACCTTTTGAAAGATCAGTGGTGAAATAATATTCCTGTTAACCAGTTCATTTTTTGCCGCTAACGCCTCAGCGGACAACCCTGTGATGTTGTCCTGAGGATAAAAGTTATCCGTCAACAGGGTTTCTCCTTTGCTATTGGTAGTTTGGACAGAGCTGAGCAACTGATTAACCGGATTATTATATACATAATTCTCTGTTGTAGTTAGCGGGTTCTGTCCGTTAGTATCATAAATGATGGTTTTAACCGACGAAGGATAGAGCCATCCGCTGTACAGCGAATAATAGGCCACATTCAGCCATTTGTAGTCAAAAATGGTATTGATCATATCACAGGAGTACTGTCTGCCGCCATCTGCCTGGATAGCGTAATAGGTAGAGCTTTCAGATAAACGGGGATCATCTGTATAATTGGTAACAATGTCTTTTAAAACGATTCTTTGATTCCCCTGCATCCGGAAGCTTTTTTGTTCGCGTTCCAAACCCATATACCGGTTAAGGTTCGACAGGGGAACAGTAGGTATTGGATTTCCCATTAAAATACCAGATGTCTCTACGGCGCCTGCAAAGAAAGTGTGCTCCGTTCCCCCCCCCTTCATAGTTATCACCGATACTTTCAGTTACTTTACTATAAGTAATATGATTACCGGTTCCGTTGGTCTCATAGTAATTGGCAGAAGACAACTGCGTATAGAAACAGGTCTTGAGTGAACACCAGGGTGTTGCTGGACCATCTGTAGGTACCTTTTTAAAACTTTTATAAGCATGCGCATATTTAGGCGGGAGGTCCAGCAAGGCGCCCGAGGAACGTGTAACCCCGTCCGTGCCTACAGTATCGTAAATATACCGCTTGATCGCCAGGCGGTCACCCACCTGGTCATAGGATAATACCCGCTTGATCCTAACTCCTGCGACATCTTTATTCCCTTTGGCTGCATTACTGTTGTTGTAATCCAGTGTTGCAATGCCGCGGGTATCCCCTTGCACTTTTACGTATAAATAATAATCACCTGGAGGCACATGAAAATCAGCATTAGTGGTATGGTCAACAGCTGCGGGAACGGGTTGTGCTGTGATTAGATTATGGTTCAAATCTGCCAAACCTGCAAATACACCGTATTCATACTGCGGATAGGTCGGCAAGCCTTCGGAACTCCGGTGCATGGGAATACAGCTGACATTAATCGTCGTTTGCTGGTCACAGGTCACATGCATCAGTTCGCTGTAATAAATATTATAATGCTTAAGCGTGGAGGTACCGTTTGCCTCGACCTGGAAGACCTGATCCGGATTGTCGCAGTCTGGCCCGGAATCGCTGTATACCTGATTGGGCTCGTACTCCAGGCTGTCATATCCGCCCGTAGGGTAAGTCACCTTATTCAACAATCCGTTTTGCGCATAAAACCAATTCGGGTGCCTGTCGGCGCCGCTGGTGTACCGGGGATCCACCCTGTTGGGAATTAAGGTGCTGTTTCCGCCCTTGCCATTATAATACCCGAAATCATCCTGACCTGAGGATAGACGGGCCGGGATGTGATCCAGATCTTTATAGTTGAACAGATAGGCCTGATCATCGATATCTACTTCCGTTAGAAACAGCCGCCCGGTAACGCTTGGGGTTGTACCCGTACAATTGACGCAATTGTAGTCCATTTCGACCGTCTTCTTGGCGACATCGGAAATGATTGTGGCGTCACCTGTTTTACTTCCCGTACCATCAAACAGTTTGATCAGCCGTAGGGCGACATCACCGGGCATATCCTGCCGTGGGATGTACGAAAATTGCAGTACCCCTCCCAACCTGGAATTACTGCTGATTTCGGATATAAATAGGCCCTTGTTCATCAGCGTCACGGAATTCTGTGTCAGAGTTGGGGAATTGTCACATGGTGCTCTTTCGTTGGGATCATCCGCATCGCTATCCAGAAAGTTAATACTTTGGTTAACCGAGGGCACATAGCTGAACTGACAAGACTCATATTTCAGGTAAATAATGTCCCCTTCAGGGTGGGTGATCTGCGTCAGATACCAGGCGTTTCTGATAGTCGTCCGGTATTTTGGATTAGCTGAATCAAGTGAGGATGATGTCTCCACGGCATGGAATTCATACGTTACCCCATCCGGTGTTATGATGGTAAATCCACTTACCGCATTACCCTGTATGATTAAGTTATTTTGCTCCAGTTTACTGATCGTGCTTCCTTTAAAGACAAACCGGCCGGAATATCCCGGAAAACTATAATTAAAAATATCCGGCTGGGTATCGTACCCGTTATTAACAACCGAATTCACATAATCCGCTAAAGCGGATCCTCTGGTACCCGGAAAGTCTGCGGGAGGGAAGGCAAACGATCCGCTTTCATCCGGACCGCCTACAACGGTCCTGCTGATTACCCCGCCGGCGTTCAGCATCCAGCCCAGCCCCACCCGGGAAGCGATCTGATCAACTTTTAATCCCGTGGAACTATAATTAAGGGTAATGGGTAAATGCAGATTTTTGGTGGAATAGGTATATAGGTCTATATGGGTATTAACCGCACCGGTACTTAAGCTCGGACCAACCAGTGCATATTTAGTAATCTCGGAAACCGATGGAGATGGTGGCAGCATATTGGGCATATCTATACCTATGCTTCCGTCGCCCGGAGCAGTACCGGTTGCGCTGGTTTGTTGACGCATTCCGGCTTGTTGCGCGCAAAGCATATGGATAACTCCCCCGATTATGGTGATGGTTAATAGAATTTTTTTCATGAATCAGATAAGTGTAGTAGGATAAAAAGATTGAACAGCATTAAAAATTATTGCGTTGACTGGCTACTGGTCTTCGATGAACTTTTTACAAGCTGCTGCACCTCTTCCTGTAATTTTTGCATCTGTCGCCCCTGCTGTTGCAATTGTTCGTCTTTCTCAATCAGATAAAGTGTCAGCTCTTCTACTTTTTTCATCAGTAGTTTATTCATTTCGCCTAAGTTCAAACCCTCTTTGGCTATTTGTTTCTCTGATGGAATCTCCGGTAAGTGCTGGTTCTGATCGATATAAGTTTTAATTTCAGCCAATGATCGGAGTTGGTAATCTTTCCTAAATACATAATCTGACCAGCCATTCATGTCTATCAGCACTGATTGAGAATGTATCCTGCCGTTTACATCCAGCTTGTTTTGAGGATTTGTTACTCCAATACCCACGTTCCCGTTATATAGCCATGTCATTGCCTGCTGATCAGGCGTATCATTGATATTGTTAGCTCCATTGATAAACAGGTCTAACTTGGAGCCAAATGCGCCAGGACCGCCATGTCCGATTCTAAATTCCGCGCTTTCATTATAGGAATAGCCGGATGTACCGCTTCTTGAAAGTTTAAAAACTGATTTACTGGGCTGTGTTACCCCTCCTGGTTTACTGTCTGTAAGTTCCCTCACCTGTAACTTGGTTGTCGGTGTAAATATTCCAATACCAACGTTGCCGTCAATTGTGGCCGTCAGTTTGCTGCTCAACGTAAAATTAGCAGTGGTGCCAATACTAAAGCCGCCATTAACATCCAGTCCGGCAAAGATCGAATTTACGTTATTCTTATACTGGATATTCATATTAGTGGCTCCGGCGTTCCTTTCCAGTGTCAATAAGGTAGCATTGGCGTCTATAACATGCAGTGCACTTGCCGGTGCCGTTGTTCCCACACCGACAAAACCACCCAAGGGGTTCAGGGCCAGCTTATATGCCCCGCTACCTATTCCTTTATTTCGGCTCTGGATATAGCCGTATGTTCCGCCGAACTGACCGATGGAAATCCCTCCGGTAGTGCTGGTAGCACCGATCCATGCCGAGCCGTTGGGTAAGCTGGTCAATGGCGCCATCGCCGCATTCTGAGCGGCCTCTACGCTCAAACCAGAAACCGGAATGGTTGTTCCTATACCAACATTACCGCCGGTATAATACATGAGGTTCGTTCCGTTCACCCACTGCGCGTGTGCACAACGGGAAATGCTCAAAAAGACAAGTAGGGTCAGTGCTATTTTTTTCATAATGTGATTTGGTTATTGCTTACCGAACAGCATACATAGTTATGCCAGCATACTGCATGTACGGATACTATTCTTTGATAGATTAAAACTGATTGATTGAGCCTTTATGAGGCTTAGCGAAGGGTGTTTGTTATTGTGACAGGTTAATCATATTAATCGTTTAGGTGTCGCAAATATATATAATTATCATTCCAAACAAATAGCTTGTAATAATATTCTTAAATTGATAAATAATAACATTTGTTGATATTCTTCTGCGAGCCGCCTGCGAACAGAGCAAACCGTCTGTGAAGGGAGAGCACAACGTGCGGTTTCAAAGAATGCTTCACAAAGACTTGGCGCTGCATTTGACCTTATAAGGCATGTGTTGAAAAGGCATATATCAAATGCTATGACAAGACTGAAGCGGTTTGCGAGACGCAGGTGAGCTAAAATTGTGGAAAGCGGCTGACGTAGCAATGAATGAGCATAGCGAATGATTGATAAGGCCAGAGAAAGCTTTCATGAAGCAATGACTTTGCTTAAATCAAATTGGATGACAGATCGCATTGTGGTGGGCAATGCCTGCACATTTTATTAGTGGGTGGTATATGTGTATAGTGATTGAAATAAAAAAGTGCAGGTATTGTGTGTTAGCCTTGCGGCGGAGTTTAATGTGTCGCAGACTTATTAAACGGAACAACATCCGGCGACTGATTTGAAAAGCTTAAGAATTGCGCAATACCGATCTTCCTGGTGTGTGGATGGCCTCTGCGATGGACAGGCATAAGCAAAGCTTTCCTTTGCTCTCCTAAGCAACAAAAGAGGGTAAAGGAAAGTGATAGCTTATTTATTTGCTAAGGTAATCTCCCCATACCCAACCCGTGCTCCTCCTATATTTGATCTGAACCCATCCTTCATTTACCGTTGATGTGTCATTTAAAATTGTTACTGACTCTCCATTACCAATATTTGAAATGGGGTTACTATCAGCTCTCGGTTCTTGCCTGAGTTTAACGCCTCGTTTAGCATGAATATAACCAACTCTGCCATCTACATATTTGTGATATATTATGTTTTTAGCTTTACCACTAATGAGGAATAAACCGAGTCCCAAGTTGATGGCCAAGATAGTGTAGGCAATCCATCTGATTTTCTTAATACTGCTCCAATTGTACATATTAATGAATCAAAAGGTAGGTTAATACAGCCAGAATTAATATTTGTATCAATAAAAATCTAACTGCTTTGCTTTTATCATAAGAATATGCACAACCCTCACATAAACTCCTTACACCGAAATAAGTTCTTGTACTTGAAGTATTGTGCCTAGTGTTGAAATAATAGGTTTGGGCATAACCGGTCTGCACTGTACGTCTGTAATTAGCGCTATGTTGACCACACTTGTAGCATGATGCTGCCATCGATTTTAATGATAAGGTATAAACAATATTAGCAACTTATTAGAACAGTTACAATACTTTAAACAGAAAGAGCTTACCCGAAAGTAAGCTCTTCAGTTATTTGGATTCAGTACCTTTTAGCAAACCAGCTTAATTATCCTTTACAAATCTTAAAGAACCTCTTTCATTAGTACAACGCCATTTTAATGATTGGTTTGTCATCAACATACTTAGTGAATAATATTTACTTTGCCTGTCATGTGTAACTCTTAGAGCGACGGCATATTCGCCGTTTGATAGTTTTTTGGTGGTATTCAATACAATAGCAATGGTTGCCATAAAATAAGTTAATGACACCAAAACGGTAGTAAACAAAATCAAAAAAGAGCGGAAATTAGAGCTTTCTTCTCCAGCAATGATGGTCGAGAGGCCATCGTTTTGAGCGATAGCGAGAACCCCATGCTGGCGCGATACCGGGCTACGCTACATCCCGAATGTGTTCTCAAACATCAAAGTACAATAAACGGCACAAATGTTTGAGAGGCAAATATAATAAGTCCCCCTGTAAGTGCAAGCAGACATTTTAATTTCTAAACATCACTGCATTGCAGCTATTTCTGATACAGCACCCTGCTTAGCCAGAGAGCGAATTATTGAAGGTATACGCCTTTAATACAATAAGTGTATAATCAACGTCCGCTATTTCACATTTGTGTAAATCATATTGTACCAATATTGTCCGCAAACACACTGTTAAAATCAATAATTTGCACGTGAGGACCTAACTAACAATATTTCAAGCAATTACGGTTATGAAATGTACATTCATGGTGTTACTATTATTGAGTAGCTCAATAACATCACAAGCACAAAAAATAAAAGGCTATTGTTATTTTTCGGCAAGCATTCACTTGCCATCATCTGATTTTTATGTATTCACAACGCCAAAATCTTTCAGATATACACCCGGTTCTACTTATGTCCTTCCGCCAGCCTCACACAAGCTGCTTGCCACCCAAACCATCGAAAACGAGATCAGAACTGTTGACGCGCAGTGGCCAGGCCTGCTCCCTAACCAATTAATCAGCGGTACATCAACCGGCAACCAGGAAGAAACAATACAGCTCATTAAAGAGAAAATGAAAGTCATATACACCGCTCAACGGCATCAAGCGTTCAGGCAAAATCCAGTAGCAGTAATTTTATTTGATATTGATACCGGCCAAATTCTCTTTAATTACACCCTGCAATCAACTCCACAAGTGTTAGAAAATAAAAGCGTCGCGAACGCCGCATATTAAATAAATCTTATTACACTGGCTATTTTTATTAATTGGGGACGGAGATGAAAAATAGTAGAAAATGATGCCTGTCCGGTAAAAAAACCAGTACTTAACCTTTGCCTTATACACAGATTGTTAACACTTGTTAGCGTTCGTTTACAATTTAATAAATCGTTTTATTCATTGCGTTGTTTTTTTCAGTTTAAACCCTTAATTGTATAAATTGCCCTGTTTTTCCGTTAAGTTAATATAGTATTGCATTTTAGCGCCGAATATGAACTCCTCCGAAAATTATGACGTATTAATCGGGAAGATCAACATCTTCATCAGGAAATACTATTTCAATAATTTTCTGCGCGGGCTTATATTTTTAGGGGCCGGTCTGTTTACCGCTTATGTAATAATTACCCTGAGCGAGTATTTCGGCAATTTCAATATTGCTTTCCGTACCATATTATTCTACTTTTTTATTCTGCTTAATATTGGCCTTGCTTGCTGGCTTATTTTACCGCCGCTGCTTTCCTGGTTAAAATTGGGGCATTCATTAACACATGATGAGGCTGCCGAAATTATAGGCAAACATTTTCATGATGTTAATGATAAACTGCTGAACACCCTGCAGCTTAAAAAACTGGCTGCCGGTGATGAAAAGCACCGTGCCCTTATTGAAGCCAGCATTGATCAAAAGATAGAAGCGCTTAAGCCGGTGAGCTTTCCATCAGCCATCAACATTCGTGAGAATAGTAAATACCTCAAATGGATATTGGCTCCGGTTGCGGTGATCATCGTTTTAGCTTTCGCTGCACCATCGGTATTAACAGAAAGTACTAAAAGGATCATCAGGCATAACGAATATTTTGCACCAATCGCTCCTTTCCGGTTCACCATTCTGAATAAAAAGCTATCCGTAGTTCAGGGAGACGACCTTAAGCTGGATCTCAAGCTGGATGGTGATAAACTGCCTGCCGATGTGTATATTGAAACTGCAAATAATACCTTTAAGCTCGATAAAGAGAACATCAGCCGCTTTCATTATCAGTTCAGTAATCTGCAGCAAAACACCAGGTTCAGGTTGTTGGGCAATGGGTTCAGTTCGGTACAGTATGAAATAAAAGTAAACCAAAAGCCCGCGCTGCTTCATTTTGATGTGGAACTCAGCTATCCGGCCTATCTGCATAAAAAAGAGGAAACACTGACCAATGCCGGCGACCTGGTTATACCACAGGGAACCCGGGTTAAATGGCAGTTACATACCCAACACGCCACAGGGCTTCAATTTTATATGAACGGAATTGCGCAGCCAGCCAAATTAAGTGGCACCGATTTGTTTGAGCATACCGAAACTATTTATAAAAATGCTGTTTACAAGCTTAGCCCACTAAACCCCCTTGTTAACCACAGCGATTCTGCAGCCTATCATATCAATGTAATAACAGACGAGCCCCCGGCTATTACTGTTGAAGAAAAGTCAGACTCGGTAAGTATGAATGCGCTATATTTCAACGGAAAGATACAGGATGATCATGGGTTCTCGTCGTTAAATTTTCACTATAGTGTGCAAAATACCGGTAATAACAAACAGCAAAAAACGTTTATTAAACGAGTTGATGCGGCGATGGATCAAATACAATCGGACTTCTTTTATTTCTGGGATCTGAAGGATTTGGGCATAAACCCCGGCGCCCGGGTAACTTATTTTTTTGAAGTTGCAGATAATGATGGCGTAAACGGCCCTAAAAAAGCACGCAGCCCCGAACGTACGCTTAATGTACCTGATACCAAAGCCATTAATGAACAGTTAAATACCGGTACGCAGGCTATTAAGCAAAAAATGCAATCGGCCATTAAGCTTGCCGGCCAGGTTGAGCACGATTCGCAAAAGCTAAATCAGCTGTTGCTGAACAAAAACACGCTTTCCTTTGATGAAAAGAAACAGGTAGAGGACCTACTTCAGAAACGCCGCGATCTTGAAGACCTGGTAAAGGAGATAAAAGACGATAACAAAAAAAACCTCTACAACCGCCAGGAAAACCAGCAGCAAAACCAGGAGCTACTGGCAAAGCAAAAGCAAATCGAGGACCTTTTTAACAATGTGCTCGATCAAAAAACAAAAGAGTTGCTGCAAAACCTGCAAAAGCTTTTGGACGAGCAACAAAAAGACGATACCCGCGATGAGTTATCAAAAATGCAAATGGATAACAAATCGCTGAAAAAAGAGCTCGACCGTATGCTGGAACTTTATAAGAAACTGGAGTTTGAGCAAAAGCTTAACCAAAGCGTTGACCAGTTAAATAAACTGGCCGATAAGCAACAACAACTATCGGACAAAACCGGGCAGCAAAACAGCGATCAAAAGGCCCTGCAACAGGAACAGGACAACCTGAAAAAGGATTTCCAGGACATAAAAAAGGGGCTGGAAGATCTTCAGAAAACAAACGAGCAGGCCGAGCATAAAAGTGACTTTGAAAACCCGCAAAAAGAAACGCAAAGCATTGACCAGCAAATGGATCAAAGCGCGGGCGAACTACAGAAAAACAATAAAAGTGGTGCGGCAAAATCGCAAAAGCAGGCGGCCAAACAAATGCAGCAGCTCGCCAGCAAACTCCAGCAAAATAACGAGGAAGGCGAAAGTAAAGAAAATGCCATTGACGCGCAGCAACTGCGCGAATTGTTAAAAAGCCTTGTGAACAGTTCCTTTAATCAGGAAAAGGTAATGCAAACCTTAAAAAACACCAATCCAACAGATCCGGCTTATGTTACCTTATCGCAGGATCAAAAGAATATAAAAGACAACCTTAAAACTGCCGAGGATAGTCTTTATTCCCTCAGCAGGCGTATACCTCAGATACAATCAACCGTAAACCAGGAAATAGGCAATATCAATAACCATATTGACCAGGCGCTTGACAACCTGGGCGACCGTCGCACTGCCGAAGCTAACCGCCACCAGCAATACGCCATGACCGCTATGAACAACTTGGCGCTTATGCTAAGCGAGGCTTTAGAGCAGTTGCAAAAAATGATGAACAAAGGCAAGCCGGGCAAGGGGAAACAACAGTCTGTATCGCAGCTGGCCAAAATGCAGCAGCAGCTTAACCAGAATATGCAAAAGGCCCGCGAACAAATGCAGCAGCAGGGAAACCAGGGCAAAAGCCAGCAGGGGGAAAAGGGTAATATGAGCGAGCAGCTGGCCAAAATGGCGCGTCAGCAGCAAATGATCAGGCAGGCCCTTGAACAAATAAACCGCGAAGAAAACAAAGACGGAAAGGGCGGTTTGGGAAATTTAGATAAAATTTCGAAAGAAATGGAACAAACTGAGCATGATCTCGTAAACAGGAAGATAACAGATGAAGCGCTAAAGAGGCAGCAACAAATCCAAAGCCGGTTATTAGAAGCTGAAAAAGCCGAACAGGAACGGGAACAGGATCAGAAAAGGGAAAGCCATGCCGGTAAGGATATACCGCCGGGATACATAAAAGCACTGCAGGGGTACCAGCAGCAGCAGAATAAGCAAACAGAGCAAATAAAAACGGTATCTCCGGCACTTAATTTGTATTACAAACAAAAAATAAAATCTTACTTTGATCAACTTAATGCTAAATAATATGGAACAGGCAAATGTTCATACCAGCAGTGAATTGTTTACGTTACAGCTACCGTCAAAAACGGAGAGCATAGCTAAACTTGAGCTGCTGATTGAAGAAATTGCTGATAAATATCATATTACCGAAGACACCTTCGCCAATATGATGACCTGTCTGAACGAAGCTGTTATAAACGCTATTATACATGGTAATAAACTCGATGAAACAAAAAAGGTAATTATCAACGCTGAGATAGAACAAAAGCGCATTATATGGACCGTTACTGATGAAGGAACCGGTTTTGATTATGCCAACCTGGCCGATCCAACAGCACCCGAAAACCTGGAAAATTTAACCGGCAGGGGTGTGTACATTATAAAACACCTTGCCGATCAATGCATCTTCAATACATCGGGCAACACCATTGAACTACATTTTAAAATATAATGCCCGCTATTCAGTTTTTTGAAGAAGACATCAGCTATAAATTAAAAAACAAAACCCTTGTGCGACAATGGATTAAAAACACCATTACCGCCGAGGGTTTTAAGTTAAAAGAACTTACCTACGTTTTTTGCTCCGATGAATATTTGCTGCCCATTAACCAGCAATACCTTGATCATGATACTTATACAGACATCATCACTTTTGATAACTCAGAGGTTGAAGGTGAAATTGTTGGTGATATTTTTATCTCGATTGAACGTGTTCGTGAAAATGCCGCTAAATTTAAAATTGCTGAAACAGAGGAACTTCACCGTGTAATTATTCACGGGGCATTGCATTTACTTGGCTATACGGATAAAAGTGTTGTTACAAAACAGAAAATGACACAAAAAGAGGATGAGTATTTGGCTAAAAGAATTTTTTAATAGTTAATTTTACTAAGGAATTTATTTCACGATCAATTTTAAACAAAATGAAATTACTTACATTAATAATCGCTTTCCTTTTTATTTCGGCCCCGTCGTCAGTATATGAGTTTAAACTTAAAACTATTGATGGTAAAGACTTTACACTGGCCAAATACAAAGGCAAAAAAGTGCTTGTTGTTAACACAGCCTCCAAATGCGGCTTTACCAAACAATATGCCGATCTTGAAAAACTGTCAGAACAGTACAAAGGTAAATTAGTAGTTGTCGGTTTCCCTGCCAATAATTTTGGAGGTCAGGAACCAGGTACTAATCAGGACATTAAAACCTTTTGCAAAGAAAACTTCAATGTATCATTCCCAATGAGCGGAAAAGTTAGCGTAAAAGGGCTTGATATTGACCCATTGTTCCAGTATTTAACCACTGCCGAAAACCCTGATTTTACCGGCGAAATTAAATGGAACTTTGAAAAATTCCTGATTGATGAAAATGGAAAACTGATACACCGTTTCAGGTCACAAACCACTCCGTTATCAGAGGATATAACCAAATATCTTAACTAAAATCATTCCTTATAATAAAAAAGCCTCCTGGTAACATCAGGAGGATTTTTTATTCCGTTTATGCACAAATCGTGGCTGTTTTTTAGGGCTATTGTATAGTTGTTGTGTACAGTATTCTATATAGTTGTGTTTAGTTATGTAAGGCGCCGCGTGTCAGCTTAAAGTCATACTGCCCGAGGTTAAAATTAACCTTGTTATCCTCTGTTTAGTTCCCTTTATTATCCTGATCCTTTGCTGCTTTTTCTTTAGCATCTGCCTTTTCTTTGGCTGCTTTTTCCTTTTCCTTCTGCGCTTCTTCCTGCACTTTCTTTATAGAATCCTGTTTGGCTTTGGCTGCCTTTTTCTTTTTGTTAAAGAACCCTCTCAACAAAAAGTTATGCTGGGCGGCGGTTAGGTCTTCATTGAGGGTATTGGTGGTTTTGTGAACGTTTTTCATGGTAGTTTGAGCCTGTTTTACTGTACCCTCCAGGTCTTTCGCCATTTTATCATTATTTAATAACCGCCCAATAGTTCCTTTGCCGCCATTTATTTTACCTACAATTTGCGATAGATCAGTAGTCAGGGTTTCGGCATTATCGGCAACACGGGTAAGCTTGGTTATAATCTTGTCTACATCAACCGGGTTAATAGAACCCAGGCGCCCCCCCGGCTGTATCTCTTCATGACTTGTTATGCCGCCGGGAGCAATAACTACCAGCTTATCCCCCATCAGCCCATCACTCCCTATGCTTAATTTGGCATCAGTTTTAATGAATTTCTTTACACTGTTATTCAGCGTAAGGTCAACCCTTACAGAACTATCTGTAATAATATTTATTGATTGTACTACGCCAACGTTTATACCCGCAAAGCGTACGTTATTCCCTACCTGAAGGCCGCTTACATTTTTAAACGTTCCGTACACGTTAAAAGTAGAGTTGAACAGGCTTTTCTGATTTCCGATAAAAAATATCCCCAGTACCAACACCACTAATCCGGCAAAGGTAAACAGGCCAATTTTTATTTTTTGTGATGATGTGGCTTTCATATCGTTTCGCTAAAAAATGACTTCACTATTTTATTATCCGATTTTTGCAGCTCTTTGTAAGAACCCTCGGCTATATATTCCCCGTCTTCCATTACTACAATGCGGTCGGCTGTAATCCTGGCACATTCCATATCATGGGTAATAATGATAGACGATGTTTTATATTTCTTTTGCATATTGAGTATCAACTCACTAATTTCTCTTGATGTAATAGGGTCAAGACCAGTGGTTGGCTCGTCATAAAGCATAATTTCGGGTTTAACAATAAGTGTACGCGCCAGGCCTACCCTTTTGCGCATACCGCCGGATAGATCTGAGGGTAATTTATCAACGGCATCCATCAAACCCACCCCGTCTAAAACGTCTTCCACGCGCTGATCAATATCTGCCTGGTCTTTAATTTTCAATACGCGGGTTAATGGGAATTCCAGGTTTTCGCGTACGGTCATAGAATCGTACAAAGCGCCGCTTTGAAACAAAAACCCAATTTTTATGCGTAGTTGTTTCAATTCATTGTCATTCATACCGGCAACATTTTCCCCAAAAACAGTCAAATCTCCCCCATCGGGCTTAAGCATACCTACAATACATTGTATGGTTACCGATTTTCCCGAACCGGATCGGCCCAAAACAACCATGTTTTCGCTGCGCTTTAAATCAAAGGTGATATTCTTTAATACTTCCTTTTCACCAAATCCCTTTTTCAGGCCTTTAGCATGAATCACCACCTCGTCTTTTTTAGCAGATGCGGGCTTTTTAGTGTTGGTATTTCCGTCCTCGGTCTTCATATCAATGATAAAATAACAAGCTGGTGATCTGAACGGCTATGGCATCAATAACAAATATCCACAGGGAGGCGGTTACCACAGCCGAATTGGCGGCAATACCCACACTTTCTGTCCCCTTGTTAGAATGATATCCTTTATAACAACCTACAAAACCTATAGCGAAGCCAAAAAATACAGTTTTAACTACAGCCGGCAGCAGGTCAGAAAAGTCAAGCGAGGCGATGCATTTATTAAAATAGAGGGAAAAGCTGATATGATCGGTAATATTGAGGGCGATGAAGCCTCCAAACAGGCCTATAGCGTCGCCAATAAGAGCCAGAAGGGGTACCATAATACTGGTGGCCAAAACACGCGTAACAACGAGATATTGAAGCGGGTTGGCACCTGATACTTCCATCGCATCTATCTGTTCAGTAACCTTCATACTGCCCAGTTCGGCGCCAATACTTGAGGCTATTTTACCTGCACAAATAATAGCGGTAATTACAGGGCCCATTTCGCGTACAAAAGAAACCGCCAGCGTTTTGGGCAGCATACTGGCAGCACCCAGCTCAACCAGCGATGGCCGGAGTTGTATAATAAGCACCAGCCCCATAATAAAAGAGGTTATGCCCACCAGTGTAAGTGAGCGATAACCTATTTCATAACATTGCCGCACAAACTCCGACCACTCAAAGCCGCCGGTAAAAATATTTCTGAAAAACCTGGTAAAGAAGATACCTTGTTCTCCAATGCCTTCCATCCATCTTCTCCATCCGGTAATTGCTTGTTCTGCCATACGTCAGTCAACTAAATATAGTTAAACAAAGCCTGGTGGCTTTGCTTTGCGGTCCAAGAAAATTAACCTTTAGGTTCGGCGTACTGGTTTATGACATTGGTATATCAATGATCAGGAAGCGTGAAGCAACTTCGGGCTCAATTGTAAATGAACTTGTATCATAAACACCCATGGCGTCTCTTTTGTTTAAAACCGTACTGTTTATTTTAACAGAACCTTCAATAACAAATATGTAAGCACCATTGCCAGAATACTTTATATCATAGGCTACCTGCTGCCCTGCATCAAAGTTGCCCATGCTAAAGGTGGCATCCTGGTTAATCCATAAAGTATCGTCACTTTTAACGGGTGATACCAAAGTGAGCAACTGGTTAGATTTAAGCTTGTCTTTAAAGTTCTTTTGATCATAGCGTGGCTGTATGTCCCTTTCTTTTGGAAAAAGCCATATCTGCAGCGTTTTAGCAGCATCTGTTTTTGAGGCGTTATACTCCGAGTGATAAACCCCGGTACCTGCCGACATTACCTGTACTTCGCCGGCGGTAATTACACCGGTATTACCCATGCTGTCCTTATGTTCAATTCCTCCTTCAAGCGGAATGGTGATGATCTCCATGTTATCATGCGGATGGGTGCCAAAACCTTTGCCTGCTGCTATAGCATCGTCATTTAAAACCCGTAACGCCCCAAAATGAACCTTATTAGGGTCATAATATGAGGCAAAACTGAATGAAAAGTTTGCCTTTAACCAACCGATATCATTTTTTCCACGTTCATTCTCAGGATAAAAAATTGTTTTCATGATGTTCTCCTATTTATATGTTTAAACACACAATTTTTATTCCACAATATAATTATGTGTATTTTTGCAAAAAATTAAGCATGCAATGGCAAATAAGGCTATTATTGCAGGTTCAAGCGGACTAATTGGCAGTAATTTACTGGATATTTTACTGCAGGAGGCTTTTTACGATGAAGTTTTAATTCTGGTAAGAAAAGAATTAGATATACAGCATCCTAAACTGACTCAATTGGTGGTGGATTTTGATCAGCTCGACGCTTATAAGGGTTTCCTTAATGGCCGTGTTGTTTTTTGCTGCCTGGGATCAACCAAAAGTAAAACGCCCGATTTGGCAGTTTACCGCCAAATTGATCATGATTATCCGTTGCAACTGGCGCAATTGGCACATCAAAATGGTGTTAAGCAATATCATTTGGTTTCGGCTATTGGTGCAGATGCAGCTTCATCAAACTTTTATTTAAAAATGAAGGGCGAAACAGAGGCTGATCTGCAGGAAGTTGGGTTACCGGCGCTACATATCTATCGCCCGTCGCTGTTAACAGGCGACAGGCCAGAAAAGAGGTTGACCGAGCGGATTGCTGCCGTTTTGATGAAAGCATTTAACCCGTTGCTAATTGGCGGGTTAAGAAAATACAGGAGCATACCGGCGGCAACTGTAGCTGCTGCCATGTATAAACAATCAATAAAACACAATACCGGTGTATTTATATACCAGTATGATAAAATAAAACAACTATCGTGAGTACTTACATTTCGGCCGAGAACCTGGGTCATCAATTTCATGACAACTGGCTTTTTAAAAATATAACCATCGGTATAAACCGTGGCCGCAGGGTGGCATTGGTTGGCGTTAACGGCGCGGGCAAGTCTACCCTATTGAAACTATTGGCCGGTCATTTAAAACCTACAGAAGGCAAGGTGGTTCAAAGCCGCGACCTTAATATGGGCTACCTGGAACAGGATCCTCATTTTAAAAACGCGGTAACCATAAGCGACTATATTTTTCATGCAGATGATGTGCAGCAGCAGCTCATCCGTAAATACGAGGAGCTTCTGGAAAATGAGCCCGACAATGCCAAAGCCATTGAAAAGGTGATGGAAGAAATGAGCGAGGTAGATGCCTGGGAATATGAATATAAAATTAAGACCATTTTGGGCCGGTTAGATATTCATCACCTCAATCAAAAGATCAATACCCTATCGGGCGGACAAAAAAAACGTTTGGCCCTGGCCAAGCTGCTTATTGAGGATCCGGACATTTATATTTTAGATGAGCCTACCAACCACCTTGACATTGATACTATAGAGTGGCTGGAGAAATTACTGACCGAAGGTAACAAGACTATACTGATGGTTACGCACGACAGGTATTTTCTGGACAACGTTTGTAACGAGATACTGGAAATTGACCGCGGTAAAATTGTGCCTTACAATGGCAGCTACGGTTATTACCTGGAAAAGAAAGCTGAGCGTGATGCGGCTGATGAAGCTGCCTTCCAAAAAAACAGCAACCTGTTGCGTAAGGAGCTGGAATGGATGCGCCGCCAGCCACAAGCCCGCGGAACCAAATCAAAGGCCCGCATTGATGCTTATTATGATCTGGAAGAAAAAACAAAGAGCGGCGGCATACGTGACAAAGTAGAGCTGAGTGTTAAAACAGCACGTCAGGGAAACAAAATCATGGAGATGGAGCATCTTTATAAATCATTCAGCGGCCGCACCTTTATTGAAAATTTCAGCTATATATTTAAAAAAGGTGACCGTATTGGCTTGGCAGGCAGGAACGGAAGCGGTAAGTCGACGTTACTTAATTTGATCACGGGCGCGTTGGCGCCAGACAAAGGAACAATTGTTAAAGGTGAGACCACAGTGATTGGATATTTTCACCAGTCGGGCATTACTTTTAAAGAAGATGAGCGGGTAATTGATATTGTAAAGAACGTTGCAGAGTTTATTACCATGGCTGATGGTAAAACCATTTCGGCCTCTGCCCTGCTTACTTTATTTTTGTTCCCTCCTGCCAAGCAATATGGTTTTATATCAAAACTAAGTGGTGGCGAAAAGAAACGCTTGCAGCTGATGAGTATCCTGATGAAGAACCCGAACTTCCTGATACTGGATGAGCCTACCAATGACCTGGATATTGATACGTTAAACGTATTGGAAGAATTTTTAACCAACTATGGCGGTGTGTTGATGATGGTATCGCATGACAGGTACTTGCTTGACAAATTAACCGACCAGCTTTTTATTATGGAAGATGGCGGTAATGTGCGGATATATAATGGCAATTACTCATCATACCGTTTAGAGCTTGAGGAAGCCAAGCAGCAAAGCAAAAAAGCCCCGGTAGCGCAAGCTCCCGTTGCTACTCCTATCCCTAAAAAAAGCAAACTAAGCTTTAAAGAGACCAAAGAACTGGAAACTACCGAAGCCGAAATTGAAGCTATAGAAAACCAGATAAAAGATAAAACCGACCAGTTAAACGTGGTAGGAATAGAACCTGCAAAGCTTAACGAAATCATAAACCAGATAGAAGAGCTAAATAAAAAGCTAGATGCAAAAAGCGCCCGCTGGATGGAACTGACCGAACTAAAAGAATCATAATATGAAAACATCGGATATTATTGCTTCTATAGGTGTAATCATTCTTTTGATGGCTTTTTTATTAAATTTATATAAGAAACTATCTGCGGAAAGCAAGCTATATAGCTTATTAAACCTCATTGGGGCAGGTACCTGCTGCTATGCTTCGTACATGGTAAGCTTTTATCCTTTTGTGGTATTAGAAGGTGTATGGGGATTTGTAGCTTTAATATCATTATTCAGAGTTCCACGTGGAACATCTGTATAGATTGAATAATTTTGTATTCTCTATTTGAATAATTTAAAGAATAAAGACATATGTTCCACGTGGAACATATGATAAATAAGACCGATCATACATGCTATTTTAAGGCATATTTTGATAAAAAGACAGAACGTTCCACGTGGAACATGGAGGTGAAAATGTTTAAAAAATATAATGTAATAGTTGTTGGTGCAGGTCATGCCGGCTGTGAAGCTGCTGCTGCTGCGGCCAATTTAGGTTCATCGGTTCTGCTGATTACCATGAATATGGGAACCATTGCACAGATGAGCTGTAACCCTGCTATGGGCGGTGTTGCCAAAGGACAGATAGTGCGCGAGATAGATGCTTTGGGTGGATACTCTGGTATTATTACAGATAAAACATCCCTCCAGTTCAGGATGCTTAATCAATCAAAAGGCCCTGCCATGTGGAGCCCAAGGGCACAAAGCGACCGTATGCGTTTTGCCGAAGAATGGCGTTTGGCACTGGAGAGAACCCCTAATGTTGATTTTTGGCAAGACACTGTTACTTCCCTCCTGGTAAAAAATAATACTATAGCAGGCGTGCGTACATCTATAGGTGTAGAGATAGAAGCCGATGCAGTAGTGCTTACCAATGGCACCTTTTTAAATGGCGTAATACATATAGGCGAAAAGAAATTTGGCGGCGGCCGATCAGGTGAAAAAGCAGCTACCGGACTTACCGAACAACTGATTGAACTTGGTTTCGATTCGGGCAGAATGAAGACCGGCACCCCACCCCGCGTGGATGGCCGCAGCTTAAACTATAGCCTTATGGAAGAGCAATGGGGCGATGAAGAACGCGGCAGATTTTCATTTACAGATGTTGAAATGATACAGGAACAACGTTGCTGCTGGATCACTTATACCAACCTTAATGTACACGAAACACTGAAGGAAGGCTTTGAAAAATCGCCAATGTTTACCGGCCGCATTAAAGGTTTAGGTCCGCGTTATTGCCCTTCTATTGAAGATAAAATTAACCGTTTTGCAGAGCGCGAACGCCACCAGATATTTGTTGAACCCGAAGGATTGAACACGGTAGAAATATATGTAAATGGTTTCTCTACCTCCCTGCCAGAAGATGTTCAATACAAAGCATTAACCCAAATACCAGGATTTGAAAACGCAAAAATGTTCCGTCCTGGTTATGCCATCGAGTACGATTACTTCCCGCCTACCCAGCTTGGATTAACTTTAGAAACCAAACTGATCAGCAACCTTTATTTTGCCGGACAGATAAATGGCACCACTGGTTACGAAGAAGCGGCCTCGCAAGGCTTCATCGCTGGTATAAACGCGCATCAGAAAATTAATGATAAACATGAGTTGATCCTTAAAAGATCGGAGTCATACATTGGTGTTTTGATAGATGACCTGGTTACAAAAGGCACCGAGGAGCCATACCGTATGTTTACTTCAAGAGCCGAACATCGTTTATTATTACGCCAGGATAATGCCGATATCAGGCTAAGCCCAATGGGTCATGAGCTTGGTTTGATCAGTGATGAACGATTGGAGAAGGTAAATCAAAAGGTAAAAAACTCTGATGATATTGTTGCCTACACCAAAAGCAAATCCATCGATCCGGCAAATGTCAATGCCATGTTAGATGAATTAGGTACTAGTCCCCTTTCGCAAAGTGCCAAGCTCTTTAATTTATTGAGCCGTCCGCAGGTTGGTTTTAATGACCTAAAAAAAGCAGATCCATCACTCACCGAATTATTATCAAACTATGATAAAGAAACTATTGAGCAGGCTGAAATAAAAATCAAATATGAGAGTTACTTTATTAAAGAACTGGAAATAGTTGACAGGATGAAAAAAATGGAAGACCGTGAAATTAATCCTGAATTTAATTATCATACACTGGTGTCGCTTTCAAAAGAGGCCCGCGAAAAACTAATGAAGATAAAACCACGCACTTTAGGTCAGGCATCCCGAATTTCGGGTGTTTCACCGTCTGATATATCAGTTTTAATGGTTCATGTCTCCAGATAGTATATAAGTTATTGATAATAAATATGTTATAAAATATTGTTTTTAATCAATTATTTTTAATTTTTAATATTACGGTTCATAAAAACATAAAAATCGCTTATATCGCCTAAAAACCATGTTAAATAAAAAACAGGTCAATTTTTACAATTTTATACCCTATATTTTCTCCGCTTTATTCCTTTTTGGCTGCGCCGCGCAACAACCCCCCCAGGGAGGTCCGCGCGACCTCACTGCACCCAAATTGGTGAAGGCTACACCGGCCAATAAAACAAGAAATTTTACCGCCAAAGAAATTAACCTGGAATTTGATGAGTTTATAAAACTCACCAACACCTACCAGGAAATTAGCATGAGCCCGGCAATGGAGAAACAACCGGAGTATAGTTCGAATAAGCGAAACCTTACCATTAAATTTAAGGATACCTTACAAAAAAATACAACGTACGTTATAAATTTCGGAAAATCTATCCAGGATGTAAACGAAGGTAACGTAGTAAAAAATTTCACTTACGTTTTTTCAACCGGTCCGCATATCGACTCGCTGAGTATATCGGGAAGCGTAACCAATACCTTAACCCAAGAAAAGGAAAAAGATGTAACCGTAATGATATTTCCGTTGAAACAGGATTCGCTCCTGTTTGGAAAAAAGAAACCAAGTATTTTTACAACAACCGACTCATCCGGAAATTTTAGTCTCAACAATTTACGCGACGACAATTACCGCATATATGCACTTAAAGAAGCATCCCCCAATAAAATATTCGATAATGATAATGAATTGATCGCATTTCTGAAAAAGCCCATTCATTTAAAGTCGGACACCTCAAACGTTCAGCTTAATTTATTTAAGCAGCTCCCCGAAAAATTCAGGTTTGCCGAAAAACGATTTGATACCGACGGTAAAATGCTCTTTGTTTTTAATAAAGCGCTTACCAAGCCAGCAATGAAAGTAATTTATCCGGCTGATATGGACAGGCAAAAACTGGTTGAATTCAGTAAGACAAAAGATACGGCATCGGTTTACATGCGAAACATGGGTTTCGATTCAATAAGAGTAGCACTTTATGATAACAATAAGCCGATTGATACTACGTCATTAAAAAAGGGTAAAAAAGAAACATTTCAACGTTCACTCACCTTTCAATATAACATAGGTAGTAATAACCTGCTTAAACCAGGTAATGATTTAAGGTTGACAGCCAGTTTACCGGTTGAAAATTTTGATAATTCACAGATCACCCTAAATGAAGACTCTATAGCCGTGTCGCTTAGTGATTATACTTTGCAAAAAGATA
Source organism: Mucilaginibacter sabulilitoris (assembly GCF_034262375.1). Classification (NCBI taxonomy): domain Bacteria; kingdom Pseudomonadati; phylum Bacteroidota; class Sphingobacteriia; order Sphingobacteriales; family Sphingobacteriaceae; genus Mucilaginibacter; species Mucilaginibacter sabulilitoris. Next base: position 453,346 of record NZ_CP139558.1, on the reverse strand, counting down.
CTGGTAACCTGAAAAGAATTGCTGTTAGATATCGCTGGCGACAAGGCAGTAAATATGAAATCATTTTCAATGACGGTGCTTTCACATCTATTTATGGAGATAAAAATAAGAGACTAAGCAAAAAGTTCCAGATTGACAAAACGGAGAATTACAGTTCGCTCACTGTAAAGATTTCTGTGCCACCTGATACCTCAAAAGCTTATGTAGTTGAACTGCTGAATGAACAGAAAGTAGTATTGCAAAGCAACCCCATACGTGGAAATACCTCTGTAGTATATAACAACTTTATAACAGGGAAATATATGATCAGGGTTATTTACGATGAAAACAAAAATGGCAAATGGGATAGCGGTAACGTGCATCAGAAACGACAACCCGAAAATACCTGGGTGAGCGATAAAGTTATAGCTTTACGTCCAAATTGGGAGGCCGAAGAATCTGTAACTGTACCTAAGGAACCCGTTACTCCTTAAACCAGCCAGAGTACATAATATAATTATTAGGTAATTGTTTAAGCATAGCTTTTTGCTCGTCGGTTAGCGGTTTAATTTTTTTAGCTGGGATACCCGCGTACAAATAACCTGATTCACAAATGGTATTTTCTAATACTACAGCGCCTGCAGCAATAATTACAAACTCATTAACAACCACATGATCCATCACTATGGCGCCCATACCCACCAGGGTATGATCATGCAGTGTACAGCCGTGTACCAGCGCGTTGTGCCCGATAGATACATTACTGCCAATATTCGTAGCCGCTTTTAAGTAAGTAGCGTGTATCACTGCCCCATCCTGAATATTGGTATTATCCCCTATCTTAATATAATGTACATCGCCGCGTATCACCGCATTAAACCAAACAGAACAGTTTTTCCCCATCACCACATCACCTACAATAGTGGCATTAGGAGCTATAAAACAATCGTCACCCCAAACCGGGTTTTTATCTTTTACGGGCAGTATAACAGACATTTGTTTAATTATTGAGTTATTGAATGATTGGATTATTGAATTTTTATTTATGTTTGAGTACCAAATTTAAGCGGAAATAGCTCAGCTGGTAGAGCATCAGTTTCCCAAACTGAAGGCCGCGGGTTCGAATCCCGTTTTCCGCTCATTTCCTATTACTTCATTTCAAGGTACGAAGCAGTCTCATAGAGCAAGTGAAGAACCTACAAATGAGATTGCCACGCTATCGCTCGCAATGACAATTTTAACGCCCTCATCCCTTAAAACACCGTATCCTTAACCTCTTCCGCGTGTCCGGGATAATCAGTAGTAAAATGTAATCCCCTGCTCTCCTTGCGCAGCATGGCCGATTTTACTACAATGAACGATACCTGTATCAGATTACGCAATTCGCAAAGCTTAACAGACAGCTTTGTCTTTTTATAAAAATCCTCTGTTTCTTCATATAGTAAGCCCAGTCTGCGCATAGCCCTTTCCAGCCTAAAATCAGAGCGTACAATACCCACATAGTCATTCATCAACTTTTGCATTTCGCGTACGTTGTGGGTTACCAGAATATCTTCATTTGACAGCTGTACACCCTTCTCGTCCCAATCAGGAATATTATCAGGAATAACATTTTTTTCAAACTTTTCAATAGCATCTTTATAAATACGGTGCGCAAATACCAAAGCCTCTAATAATGAATTGGAAGCCAAACGATTAGCTCCATGTAGTCCGGTAGATGAACACTCGCCACAGGCATACAAACGTAAGATGGATGACTGACCGACATGATCAACCATAATACCCCCACACATATAATGACAGGCCGGCGCTACAGGTATCATATCCTTGGTCATGTCAATACCTATCTCCAGGCATTTGGCATATATATTAGGAAAATGATTTAAAATATCATTTTTACTGCGATGCCTGATATCCAGGTAAACAAAATCCTCACCCGATTTTTTGATCTCGGCATCAATAGCTCTTGCGGTAATATCTCGCGGTGCCAATGATTTACGCGGATCATATTCCTGCATAAATTCCTCGCCGTTTGTACGTCTTAATACGCCACCAAAACCACGAACTGCTTCCGACACTAAAAAAGAAGGATATTCACCGGGGTTATAAAGTGCCGTAGGGTGAAACTGCATAAATTCCATATTGCGTACCTTACCCTTTGCCCTATAAACCATAGCGATACCATCGCCCGTAGCAATGGTTGGGTTAGTAGTTATAGCATATATATGGCCGGCACCACCAGATGCCATTACAGTAACCTTTGATAATATCTTTTCAACAACATTACTTTCGGTGTTAAAAGCATAAATTCCGTAACAGGTAATATCAGTGCTTGATTTGCCCACCAGCTCACCTAAATGGTGCTGGGTTATCAGATCTACCGCAAAATAGTGTGTTAATATCTCAATATTGGGGTTTTTATGGATCTCCTCTAACAACGAGCGCTCAATTTCCCAACCTGTAACATCCTTATAATGTAATACCCGAAATTCGGAGTGGCCGCCTTCTTTAGCCAGGTCATAAAAGCCTTCATTTGTCTTATCAAAATTGGTTCCGTAATCAATAATTTCATTAATTCTTTCCGGCCCCTCTTTAACAACCGCTTCCACTACTTCATGGTCGCAAAGCCCATCACCAGATATTAAGGTATCTTCTATATGCTTTTCAAAAGAATCTTCTTTTTTATCCACAACTACAGCCACACCACCTTGTGCGTACTTAGTATTTGATTCGTCTTCATTTGATTTTGTAACTATCAGAACCTTACCATGCTTTGCAGCTTTGAGTGCAAAGCTTAGTCCGGCAATACCCGATCCCACTACCAAAAAATCAACAGTTTTAGTCATGTTTTATATATAAGTTGTGTAAAAGTACTATTTGTGTTAATAACAGGTATAAAACTTGTTAATTCTGTGTAAACAAAAAGCTAATAAATAATTAATGAGTTGATAACTCCTATTTTCAGTGCTAATATGAATAATTTTTGAGCGACTTTTGAGGTGTTAAAGTCACAAACCTAACATTTTCCTAACCCCAAAAATATTAACATAAAACTTTTTCAAATTAAATTTGATTGTCATACGAATCACAAAATCAATTAAATATCATATCAAAACATGTGGATAACTGTTGATAAAATGTGAAAACTAATTTAACAGAGAAAATTTATACCGACTTTTGCACATAACTAACACACCAATAAACAATAGTTTTATTTATATAAAAAATTAGTTGTTATTAATTGAATTGTTGAAATGGATATCTTCGAAGAAATAAAAGTGAAAGGATTTGTGGACGAATACATCGACCCCACACTGGATCTTTTTGATGAAATTGAAAAACTTAAAAAGGAAAAAAATGCTGTCATTTTGGCCCACTACTACCAGGAACCTGATATTCAGGATATTGCAGACTATATTGGCGACAGTCTTGGGCTATCGCAACAAGCTGCAAAAACCGATGCCGATGTTATTGTTTTTGCCGGTGTACACTTCATGGCCGAAACAGCCAAGATACTTTCACCCAACAAGAAAGTTTTATTACCCGACTTAAAAGCCGGCTGCTCATTAGCTGATAGTTGCCCGCCTCACCTGTTTAAAAAGTTTAAGGAAAACTATCCCGATCACCTGGTGATCACTTATGTAAACTGCACAGCCGAATTAAAAGCTTTAAGTGATATTGTTTGTACATCAAGTAACGCTGTGGCCATTGTAGAAAGTTTACCAAAAGATCAGAAGATCATATTTGGCCCGGATAAAAACCTGGGGGCTTATGTTGCTAAAAAAACCGGACGTGATTTGGTATTGTGGAATGGGGCCTGTATGGTTCACGAAATTTTTTCAAGGGAGAAAATAACCAAACTGAAAGAAAGGCACCCTGGAGCTAAATTGCTGGCCCACCCGGAATGTGAGGAAACTATATTGCAAATGGCCGATTATATCGGTTCGACAACAGGGATACTGAAATATGCAGGTAACCATCCCGATAAAGAATTTATTGTAGCTACTGAGGCAGGCATACTACACCAGATGCAAAAGGAAAACCCTGATAAAGTGTTTATTCCGGCGCCGCCAAATAATACCTGTGCCTGTAACGATTGTCCGCATATGAAACGTAACACACTCGAAAAATTATACCTGTGTTTAAAGAACGGATCACCTGAAATTACTGTACCAGAGCATATTATAGAACGCGCAGTAAAACCTATTGAACGCATGCTCGAAATATCGGCGCGACTGGGATTGTAGGTAAATGGTATAAGAGACTTACGAAGTTTTTAAAACTTCGTAAGTCTGAAAGGTATAAAAAAGGGTGTCAGTTTGAGCTTGTCGAAGACTCGTGTATTAAGGCCTCACCCACCATGCTTCGACAAGCTCAGACTGGCAGGCCTAATGCGTTTTTATTAGATATGTCATTGCGAGGAACGAAGCAATCTCACAGGACAAACAGCGAGCTTTGCCTATTGAATTTAGCATGGTGAGATTGCGAGCGTAGCAATCTCAACTTTTGCTAAGCTCCAGAATCCAAATTTTTTTTTCCGCCTTGGCGGATATGATGGAATTTCTGGCTATTGGTAAAAGGCTTAAAATCCAAAAAAATTTCCCGCCTTCGGCGGTAGACATCAACGTGGTTTTTGCGACGGCCCGAAATTTTAATTTTCGTATTTTTATAGGCTAAAATTTTATAGAAAAAATGTTTGAAAATCAAGACAGAACTAATTTAGATGACCTTGGCGAATTTGGCCTGATAGATCATCTGACAAAAAGTATAAAGCTAACACAGCAAAGTACCGTAAAAGGTGTTGGTGACGATGCTGCTGTACTTGATTTTACAGGTAAAAAAGTATTGGTAAGTACTGATATGTTGCTGGAGGGTATCCACTTTGACCTGGCTTATACACCGCTAAAACATTTGGGTTACAAAGCCATACAGGTAAACCTGAGCGATATTTATGCCATGAATGGTACCGCGTCGCAGGTTACGGTTTCTATCGGTATGTCGAGCAAATTTCCGCTGGAAGCTATTGAAGAACTTTACCAGGGCATTTATATTGCCTGCGAAAAGTATAATGTTGATTTGGTTGGCGGCGATACCACCTCCTCAAAACAAGGTTTGGTAATCAGCGTAACGTCTATTGGTTATGCCGATGAAGCTGATGTAACCTACCGCAATACAGCAGGCGAAGGCGACCTGCTTTGTGTATCAGGCGATCTTGGCGGGGCGTACGTTGGTTTACAATTACTGGAACGCGAAAAACTGATCTACCTCGAAAATCCAAAAATTCAGCCCGATCTGGAAGGTAAAGATTACATAGTGGAGCGCCAGCTAAAACCGGAGGCCCGTCGTGATATTGTAGAACTGCTGAAAAGTATTGACGTAAAACCAACCGCTATGATTGACGTATCTGACGGCCTTGCATCCGAGATTTTGCACATCTGTAAACAAAGCGATAAAGGGTGTAATTTATACGAAGAAAAGATTCCGCTCGACCCCATGACGTATGAAACAGCCCGCGAATTTAACCTCGACCCTACGGTTTGTGCCTTAAGCGGTGGTGAGGATTACGAATTGCTTTTTACCGTAAAGCAGGCCGATTACGACAAAATAAAGTTTAAAATGGATATCACTATTATTGGTCATATTACCGAACCTTCTGCCGGTTGTAATCTCATTACCAAAACAGGTAATGTTCATCCTTTAAAAGCCCAGGGCTGGAACGCATTTAAACAAGACTAAAAATGCTGAACACACTGTTTAAAAAGCTGAATACAAATCAGGATAATAATGAAGATAGGCCCAAACAGGTAGGCAACGGGATATTTTTATTGTACGTGGCCTTTATTTCATCAATGATAACCGACTGGCTGGATGGCATAGGCGTGCTTCCGTTCATTATTTTATTCTTGCTGTTCAGCGCCTTAATATCCTCAACCAATCAAGGTAAAAAATGGGCGAGGGTAGTAATACTGATCCTGATCATATTTAATTTACTGCTCTTTTCCGGTAATATTTACCAATTGTTAAATAACAGCGTAAAAGAACAGTTCACGATATTGGTAATAATACTGTATACCATTGAAATAATTTTAGAAATTACCGCAATGGTACTGCTTTTCTCCAAACCGGCCAATGCCTGGTTTAACGGAAAAAGAGCGGAAGAGGTAGCGGAGTAAGATTATTTTTATTGGGGATTCGATATAGTTTTAAAGTCTTTATGCTTAGTATTGAGGTGAAATAGATTAGCCTTGACTAAGGGAGGGAACACTAAAATAAAAAGAGTTAGGTCATCCTGAACTTGTTTCAGGATCACACGGGACACATTATACACCTTTATAATTCCAACTGTCCTTTTAAATCCTCCATCTCGGGGTTTACTGATTTAATCAGATTAATTTTCCAATCCTGATGCCACCTTTTTAGCTGTTTTTCCCGGTCTATCGCATCAGTTATTCTTTCAAAATATTCAAAATATAACAAGTAGTGAAGGCTATATTTTTTAACAAATGCGGACCCTTCTCCATTTATATGTTGCCAAACCCTTGTGCGCAAATCGCTGGTTACACCTATATAGAATGTTGTTCGATAAAGATTTGACATGATATAAACATGTCCTTGCTTATAAAGCATAAGTTAAGATCGGTTAGTTAATAACAACCTATACTTATCCTGTGGGATGCCGAAATAAATTCGGCATGACTTTTCAAAAGTTAAATGTATTTACTCCTCCCCTATAAATTTCTGATCAATTTGTTTATCGGCTTTGGCACCGAGTTTCTTGATACGCTCTGCGGTGCTGGTTAGGTTACCACGACCATCAGACAATTTATTAAGTGCGCTATTATAAGCGGTTTGGGTTTGGTTTATATTGCGGCCAATGCCATCCATATCGCCCAGGAAGCCCACAAACTTGTCGTACATATCACCGCTGAGGCGGGCTATCTCCAGCACGTTGCGGTTCTGACGTTCCTGTTTCCACATACTGGCAATGGTTCGCAGGGTAGCCAATAAAGTCGATGGACTAACAATCACCACCTTTTTGTCCCAGGCATAATTAAAAAGTTCGCCATCTAACTGTACCGCTATACTGAACGACGACTCTATCGGCACAAAAAGCAGCACAAAATCGGGCGAATTGATCTTGTACAGGTCATGATATTTTTTAGCCGATAAGCCGCTGATATGACCGCGGAGCGATTCGACATGTGCCTTGGCAAAAAGCTTTCGGTCTTCTTCGGTGTCGGCATTTACCAGGCGTTCGTAAGCAATAAGCGATACTTTAGAGTCGATCACAAGGTGTTTGTCATCCGGCAGGTCTATAATTACGTCGGGCTGGTAACGGGTGCCGTCAGTGGCCTGCATGGCGGCTTGTATGCGATATTCCTGATCGCGTACCAGGCCCGACCGTTCCAGCACACGCTCCAGTATCACTTCGCCCCAATTCCCCTGTTTCTTATTATCCCCTTTGAGGGCTTTAGTCAAATTCTGGGCTTCGTCGCTAATCTGTTTGTTGAGGTCCATCAGCTGGGTAATTACCCCCTTCAGGGTGTTCCGCTCGGCGGCCTCCATATTGTAAACCTTTTCAACCTTGTCTTCAAAAGCCTTCAGGTTTTCTTTCAGCGGGGTAAGTACTATATCAAGATTGGTACGGTTTACATCAATAAACTCCTTTGATTTCTCTTTGAGCAGTTTCTCGGCTACGTTTTCAAACTCGCGCTGAAACTGGGTGCGAATATGTTCGATCTCTACCTTTTGCTCCTGCATTTTTTCCTGCTGCGATTTATAGTATGAGCGCGAACTTTCCAGTTGCTGATTTGCCTGGGCAAGCTGCGTACGTTCATACAGCAGTTCATCGAGCATGCGTGTTTTTTCGTCCTTTAAAAGCTGAATGATGTTTTCTTTTTCGTTTGCTATGATATCGGCCTTTTCCTCGGCTCTGGCCAGGGCAATTTTAAGCATATCATGCTCATTCCTGATCCTGTTAAGCTCTTCAGCCGAGATCAGATCAACGGCTTTGGGTTTTTTAACAAACAAGAAAACCGATATAACCAATATTACCAGGGAAACGATAAGCAGAACTTCAGCACTCATTTTGATAAAAATATTAGTAAAGCTATGATAATATTTTTAGTATTTCAAAATAAATGAGCGTATGATAGAAAAAGGAGGTCATGCTGAGCTCCGTCGAAGCATGGTGGGCAAGCCCCCACGCACAACCTTCGACAGGCTCAGGGTGACACCCAAAAAAGTATAAATAGAAAGCTCTGCGCCGATTATGGCTTCTTTGCTGTGTCTGTCGGGTTAGCTGGCGATGCCCCAATATTGCTCGTATCCGAAGATCCTGGTGTTGCAGCTGCGCCTCCAGAGGAGGAAGAGGAGCCCACTGTTTGTGTGGTGTCTGCGGAACCACCGTTGCCTTTGGCCGCGCTGGTGTCGTCGGTGCGGTTGGTTTTGTCCGTTCCGTTGCAGGAGCTTACAATAAAACCGGCTGCTGCAAATGCAATAATGATTAATTTTTTCATGGCGATGTTTATTTATTAAACACCCGCCGGCCCTATTAGTTCTGATTATTTGCTTTTAAGCGAATTGATCAACTCTGGGTGATGGATATAGATGCGAAATCCTACTTTGCCTTCTCCACCCTTAAGCCCACGTCGCTCACCTCATGCAGGGGGTTATCACGCATGTTTTGCTCTACCTCGAAATGGTAACTGCCTTTAGCCGGGAATTTGTAATTGGTTTTAAACGGCACCTGGTAACTGTATAAATTGCCCGATCCTTTGCCGTACCATTCGCCGTCAGCCGCGGCCAGCTTTAGCTCATAACGGGTTACCTTTGCTTTGCTGCCCGGCTGCGATTGATAAATAAGCACAAACAGGTTGGAGTATTTATAATTATCCGTTACCCGTAAATTGAGGTAAAGGTTATAAGCCGCGGCTTCGTCATCAATTTTACAATCAAACCTCATTCTGTTCACGTACGACCAGTTATGATCGGGAAGGGCGATATTATTATCTATAACCGCCTGTGGATCCGTACAACTGCCCAACAGCATGATGAATAACATACATGCTGCCGGGTAAATGATGTTAAATGCCCGCTTCATTATTGATTGCTATCCGGAGGGGTGCTGTTATTAGTGTTGTTACGATTTGGGTTGTTGGGTCGGTTTGGCCGGTTGCGCCTGTTGTTATTTTGCGGCTTACCACCTTCTTGGGCGGCCTGTGGCGGCCGGTTACCCTGCTGTTGTTGTGGTTTATTTTGCTGTGGCCTGTTCTGTTGTTGTTTGTTGCCATCCTGTGTCGGTGTGCCTTGTGCCGGTTTTTCGGCAGCGGGGGCTCCCGCCTGGCGTTGCTGGTTTGGCTGATTTCCAGAACGGTTATCTGCCTGTTGTCCGCCTGGTTTTGGGTTTTTATTACGGTTCTTGTTGTTCTTCTTTTTGTTATTGTTGCGACTGCGTTCATCAAGCCTGGTCAAGCTATCTTGACCTACCACATTTTCATAGTCGAGCGCTTTTGCCGGCTGTGTTTCCACTTCCACTATTTCGCCCAGATCGGCAGGGATAACACCATCCTTATTAAGCTGTTGTATCTCCTTAACTTTGCTGATCGGCAGCGGCACCCATGATTCTTCGCGCGGATAGCTGAACCACATGATCTTTTTAAAGATATCTGTTTTTTGCAAACGGGCTTCTCCCTTTTCAGTTTTCAGCACATTCACGTTATCAGGTATATATTTAAGGGCATCCATATAGGTGTCCAGCTCGTAGTTTAAACAGCATTTTAACTTGCCGCATTGACCGGCCAGCTTCAGGGTATTTAACGACAGGTTTTGATAACGGGCAGCCGAGGTTGATACCGTTTTAAAATCGGTTAACCAGGTTGAGCAGCAAAGTTCACGGCCGCAGGAGCCAATACCACCGAGGCGGCTTGCCTCTTGCCTCATACCAATCTGCCTCATCTCGATACGGATGCGGAAGGTTTCGGCCATTTTTTTGATCAGCTCCCTGAAATCAACGCGGCCTTCGGCTGTATAATAAAAGGTGGCTTTGGTTTTATCGCCCTGGTAATCCACATCGCTCAGTTTCATGCTCAGGTTAAGGTCAAGGGCCAGCTTGCGCGATTTATGCATGGTTTCCCATTCCATATCTTTGGCAGCTTTCCATTTGTCCACATCGGCAGGAGTGGCGCGGCGGTATATTTTTTTCACCACATCGGCTTCTTTAACATGGCGCTTTACCATTTGCATGCGCACCAGTTCGCCGGTTAGTGATACATGGCCTATATCATAACCTCCGGTAGCAGCTTCAACAGCTACAAGGTCGCCGGCTTCGAGGTAAATATTATCGACGTTTAAAAAAAACTCTTTTCTGGAGCCTTTAAATTTTATCTCAATTACCTTAAAAGGCGTATAGTTTGTTGGCATGTCCATGTGCGACAGCCAATCGTAAACATCTAATTTGCTGCAACCATTAGTAAGGCATGACCCGTTACTTTTGCAGCCCGCAGGTGAGCATCCGCCCCCTGTTGAGCAACTTCCACATCCCATAATTAATTTGGTATATATTGACTCCCCGCAGGGATGGTTTTTAAATTTAATATTTTTATAATCTGTAAAGATACATCTAAAAATAAAATTTTCGGATTTGCATTTCTCTCTACATGGTAATGTGCCTTTTCAAGCTCTGTACTTATATATTGCGCCTTATCTATACTAAGCACGTTGGTCATTTTTTGTGCGGTTTCCAGTTCCTTTGCCGGTAAATGCACCAGGTTGCCCGCCCCCGCCATCAGCAAACAGCACTCGCGGATAAAGCTGATACCGTAGCGTAAAAAGTTTTTCTGGTTTTCGCGGCCCATTTTGGCAAACTGGTCAACAAAGGTTAAAACTTCCAGCCCCTTGTTTGAAAAACAAAAGCGCAGCCACTGCACAAAAAGGTCATGGTAGCCTTTATTATCATGCTGCAGCATGGTTAAAGCCTCGGTTAAATTGCCGTTGCTCAGGTAAGCTATTTCGGCCGCAGCATCCTCTGTCTGGTTATGTTCGGTAATGAGGTGCTGTTTCACCTCATCATAATCCAGCGAAGGGATTTTGACGAGCTGCGTACGCGACAAAATGGTATTCAGTATCTGATCCTGGTTTTGTGCCACCAGTATAAACAGGGTATTTGGCTGCGGCTCCTCAATAATTTTCAATAAGGCGTTCCCTTCTTTGTCTAAATATTCGGGCAGCCAAAGTATCAATATTTTATAAACTGACTCAAAAGGCTTAAAGCTCAGCTTTTTGATGATTTGGTGGCACTCGGCAATATTGATATTGGCCTGTTTGTTTTCGGCATCAAGATACCCGCGCCAGGTATCCAGGTTCATGTAAGGATTATTGATAAAGGCATCGCGCCATTGCTCAATAAAGGTAAGCGCGGTATCATCTTTATGTTTGGCAAAAAACGGGTACGAAAAATGCAGGTCGGGGTGCATCAGTTTTTCATACTTGCGGCATGAGGAACATATGCCACAGGAGTCGTCAAGCTGTTTATCTTCACAAGATAAGTACTGCGCATAGGCCACAGCAAGGGGCAGGCTTCCCGATCCTTCGGGACCCAAAAACAACTGCGCGTGACTTACCCGGTTCTCTTTCACCGTATTAATCAATCGTTGTTTAACATCCGCCTGTCCTACTATGTGTTTAAACTGCATTTGGTGCAAAATAGTGAAATAGTTTTGAGTTATAAGTATTGAGTTTGTAGAAAGTGAAATGGTGATGGTAATGAGTGTTGAGTTATGTGGTTCTTATAATGCACACAAGCCGGCTTAAACTATTACTTTTGCAACTCATAACTCAATACTACTTATGGCCCGAATAATGGCTTTTGATTATGGTACCAAACGCATAGGCATTGCGGTTACCGATCCGTTGCAAATCATCGCTACCGGCCTGGATACCATACACCCGCAATATATTGTCGACTATTTGAAAAATTACCTGCAAACCGAACAGGTGGAACGCTTTATTGTAGGCGAACCCAAGCAAATGGACAATACACCATCGCAATCGGCCATGCATGTAAAAGGGTTTGTCACTATCCTTACCAAGAATTTCCCGCAGATTCCCATCGAAATGCTTGACGAGCGCTTCACCTCCAAAATGGCATCTGCCACCATAGCCCAAAGCGGCATGAACAAAAAAAACCGGCAAAATAAAGAACTGGTTGATACTATATCGGCAGTGATACTGCTGCAGAGCTACATGGACCGCAGATTATTTTGAACCATTATTCATCCCAAAATGTCATTGAGGTACGAAGCAATCTCTACAAAGTCAGGTCAATTATATATTTATGTCCGCCCTATAAAACATAGAGATTGCTTCGTACCTCAATGACATTTGGGTTATTGTTTGGTTTTCAGTTGAATAATACCCGTTTTTACCCATTAAAAACAAAATCCCTATCTTTGCCCCTATGGATATTCTACCCCATGACCTTCAGGCATACTTAGATGACCATTGCGATCCGGAGCCGGAAGCCTTGCAAAAGCTCAACCGCGAAACGCATTTAAAGGTACTTCGGCCGCACATGCTGTCGGGCCATTACCAGGGCCGCCTGCTCAGTTTCCTGAGCAAAATGATACAGCCAAAGCTCATACTGGAAGTGGGCACCTTTACCGGTTACTCGGCTATTTGCCTGGCCGAAGGGCTTGCCGAAGGTGGCATACTCCATTCCATTGAGGTGAACCGAGAAATGGAGGAAATCATTATTTCACACTTTAAATCAACAAATGTTGAAAATAAAATAAAACTGCATTTTGGCCAGGCAGAGGACATTATTGCTGATTTAGAGGAAGATAATTTTGATTTGGTGTTTATTGATGCCGATAAAAAGAATAATTATACTTACTTTCAATTAGCCTTTAATAAGGTACGGTCCGGAGGATTGATAATAATTGATAATGTTTTGTGGAAAGGAAAGGTATATGGTACCGAAAAAGATACCGATACTGAGAATATCCGCAAACTAAATGACCAGATAGCTGTTGACAGCAGGGTAGAAAAACTGATCCTGCCGGTACGCGACGGGCTGCTGGTTATCAGAAAAAAATAATTATGAAGAAAATCTTACTGATTACAACATTGTTGATCTCAACATTAGCTGCTTCAGCGCAAAAAAACACTTCAACATCTTATATCGAGAAATTTAAAGACGATGCCGTGCGTATTATGCACGAAACCGGGATCCCGGCAAGCATTGTTTTAGGCGTAGCCATGCATGAGTCGGGTTGCGGCAACAGCAACATCGCCCAAAAGTTAAACAACCAGTTTGGCGTAAAAGGCGGTGGTGGCGCGGTTTATACCAAACACAATAAAAAAGTACGTACACCCTACAAAAGATACGATTCTGTGCTGGATTCGTTTCAGGATTTTGCCCGCATCATGACCGAACGCAAGCAATTCAGCCACCTGGCCGACGCGCTTACCCATTATGATTATTTGGGCTGGGCAAAAGGCATACAACGCAGCGGTTATGCTGGCAGTCGCAAGTGGGCATCGCAGGTACTTGGTATTATTAAAAAATATGACCTGCATGACCTCGACGAAAAACCCGCAGACAGTTCAAACGTGGCCACCCGGCCGCAATTAGCAGAAACAAACTGATAAATACATTTATAAATCTTATTTTGGCATATTTATTAATGCCTTACAGCAAGGTTTAAACTGTATGCGAAAACTACTTTCATTATTATTTATAGCCGCTATTGGCCTGAGCTCGTGCTCGTCACACAAAGGAACCATTTCAAACAGGCAGGTTCGCCGTAACAATAACACCATTCAGAAGGAAAACAAGGACGCGGCCAATTACCAGTCCTATACATCTTTGTCATACATTGAGCGCTTTAAAGGTATTGCCATACAGGAAATGAACCAGAACGGTATCCCGGCAAGTATTACGCTGGCGCAGGGACTGTTTGAATCGGGCAGCGGCAACAGCGAACTGGCCCGGTATGCCAACAACCATTTCGGTATTAAATGCACCAGCGACTGGCGCGGCAGAAGCTATTATAAAGACGATGACAGCGCCAATGAGTGCTTCAGAGTATATGACAACCCGGATGATTCCTATCGTGACCACTCTGCTTTCCTGAAACGTAAAAACTACGCCAGGCTTTTTGAATTGGATAAGAACGATTATGAGGGCTGGGCCCGCGGCCTAAAACAGGCTGGCTATGCTACCAACCCCAAATATCCCGAAATGCTTATCAATATTATTGTACGGTATCACCTTGACCAGTACGACCGGCCCGAAGGAGAAATAGCCAAAATTAAACGCGAAGACCGTGTGCTGTCGCAAATTAATAGTAGCATTGGCAAAACCACTACAGATATCATCCCCCAAACCAGCCCCGACGATAAAATATATACCGTTAAACAGGGCGATACACTATACAACATATCAAAGCGTTTTGGAATAACAGTTGATGAACTAAAAGCGTTAAACAGTATAGCTGATGACCACATTGCTATTGGCCAAAAACTTATAGTGGTGAAGTAGGGATAAAGATGTGAGAATTAAGAGAAAAGAAAGATATCATGCTGAGCCCGTCGAAGCATGGTGGGCAGGGCCTCTGCGCGCGACCCTTCGACAAGCTCGGGGTGAGACCCTCTCTTTTCTTGCTTCCTGACTCTAACCTCTTGTCTCTTTCATCTCACATCAACCTGTTAATTGTTGTTAAATAGTATGACCAGGCACTGCCGAACGTTTATTTTTGGCGCCAATATGAAAATATGGCTGCTTTTATTTTTCTTTACGCTATCGGTAACGGTTTTTGCCCAGCAAAAAACCATTGACGGTATTGTGTTTGATAAAGTAAGCAAAGACCGTATTGCCAAGGTAAATGTGCTTAATACCACAACAGGCAAGTCGGTTTATAACACCCTAAAGGGAGAATTTAAAATAGAGGCCCAGCCCGGCGATGTACTTGTTTTTACAAAATCAGACCATCATCCCGATACTTTAAAGATACAAAGCACCGCGCCGCTGGCCGTTTATATGACGCGCAATGCCATTCAGCTTAAAGAGGTTATTGTTCGCGATACCATGCTAAATCCTCAAAAGCAACTCATCGCTACCAAAAAAGATTATACCAAAATTTACGGATCGCTCGATAATCACGACCTGCTTTCGGTAGCGCCGGGCATGGGCGCGGGCATTGGTATTGATGCCTTATGGAACTCTTTGAGCCGCAGTGGCCGCAACGCCGAACACCTGCGGGGCATTATTGAACGCGATTACCGGCAAAACGTTATCGATTATCGTTTTAACCGCACCTATGTAGGGAGTATTACCAATTTGAAAGATGAGCAGCTTACCGAGTTTATGCGTAGATATCGTCCCGGCTATTACCTGGTAACCACCGCCAGCGATTATGAGTTTATTACATCTATAAAAACCAATTTGAAAAGGTTTTTAAGGGCCCCGCGCAGGTATGACCTGCCCGTGTTGGTTACGCCAAAGGCGGAAGATCTGGATAAAAAGTAGTTTAGGGGATAGTCTGTCACCCTTTCTTCGCCTTGTCATCGACCGAAGGGAGAAATCTTATACACCATGACTATCCCGCGTACAAGATTTCTCCTCGTACCTTTCGAGATGACAGTTTGTGAGAGCAGTGGAGGGGCTGTCCGAAGTTTCCAAACTTCGGGAGGCTATACCCGGAAACTTCAATTTCCACTATACCATCCCACCCCACAAAAACAATTTTTTTAAAACCATCGGGCTGATTTTTTATTAATCTGTTATAAAAGGAGATTTTTGCTTTAATTTGTCAACTATGATAAAAACCAGACTTGGCGTACTTTTACTGGTATCTATTACCTTCGGCATTTCGGCCAAAGCACAGCAAACCGACACATTAAAAAGAGACACCGTTAAAATTGATACGGCTCAGATTAACAAATTGCGGATAGATTCGCGCAAAAATGCCGTCCCTACCCGGGTAAGGCCCGTACAGATCCAGAGGGCACAGGTGCCCCTTACTATGCTTGATTATAAAGTGAACTACTGGAAGAAGGTGATCACCTTCGGGCTTAACTTCAGCCAGTCGGCCTTTAGCAGCAATTATAGCGCGGGTGGTGTGAACGCCGTTGCACTCGGTAGTAACTTTATTTATCATACCGAGTATAACAAGGCCCCGTTTAGTTATGTATCTGAACT
Source organism: Mucilaginibacter sabulilitoris (assembly GCF_034262375.1). NCBI lineage: Bacteria > Pseudomonadati > Bacteroidota > Sphingobacteriia > Sphingobacteriales > Sphingobacteriaceae > Mucilaginibacter > Mucilaginibacter sabulilitoris. Next base: position 437,166 of record NZ_CP139558.1, on the reverse strand, counting down.
GAACCTGCTATACGGTGTATCGAAAAATAAAGGGCAAGGCAAACGTAAAACGAATGACCGTATATTTTTTGATAACAAAATAGCCTCGCAATTATCCAAAAACTGGTACATATTCGGATCGTTAACCTTCGAGTCGCAGTTTGACAAGGGTTTTAACTATGTCGATATGGGGAATGGTGTAATAGATGCGCAGTATATCTCCAACTTTATGTCGCCGGGATATTTAACAGAATCTGTCGGTTTTGAGTACAAACCAACCAATTATTTCGATCTGCGTTTGGGTACTGGTACCGCCAAGCAAACCTTCGTATTAGATCATGACATACACCGGTTCCAGGTAGATAATTATGGTGTAGATACCCTTAAAACAGTAAAAAACGATCTCGCGTTCCAGATGGTTGCCCTGTTTGATAAGGATATCATGAAAAATATTCACCTCAATACCCGCTATGCGTTATTCATACCCTATGGGCAAGAGCTTAAATATATAACCCACCGTGTGGATATGGTGCTGTCAGCCCGTGTAAACCGGCTAATCAATGTAACCGTCAATGGTACGTTGTTATACGATAAACATACATCGGCTGATGCTCAGGCAACAGAGGGCCTGGCATTGGGTATGTTATACAGGTTCCCGTAGATTTAAAGAAAAATTTAGTAAATTTGTATATACAAACAGCCCGGCTTTCCTATCAGGAAAGCCGGGCTGTTTTGCTGAATGGAGAGCATAAAATAACCAGACGTTTTTTGACAATGTTATTGTAAGCCAAAACATTAATACTTTTTAAAAAATCAAAAAGCCGCGTATTTTTTGTTAAAATGAATTGTTTTTGATGGTTTTCATTCGGTTTATGAATGGTTTTTATCCGGGTTGGATACTGAAAACGGGTATAATATGTTAAAATAGAACTTTAAAAAGTTTTGCCGGGTGTATCATGGGATGGCTTTTCAAAATGCGCCGTCAATTCTAAATTAATTCAACGGATATATTTCAAAATCATACCTTTGTAACCTTTAAAAGATTAAAGTACTTTATTATAATGTTTGAAAATCTTTCGGATAAACTCGACAGGGCGTTCAAGGTCCTGAAGGGTCAAGGAACTATTACTGAAATAAACGTGGCCGAAACCATGAAGGAGATACGCAAAGCCCTTCTGGATGCTGACGTTAACTATAAAACCGCCAAAGCCTTTACAGATGATGTAAGGCAAAAAGCACTGGGACAGAACGTGTTAACAGCAGTTTCGCCGGGTCAGTTGCTTACCAAACTCATGAACGATGAGCTGGCCGAACTAATGGGGGGCACCACCGCCGAACTTAATTTTCCGGCTACGCCTACCATTATACTGATTGCCGGATTGAACGGTGCGGGTAAAACCACCTTTACCGGTAAGCTGGCCAATTACTTAAAAACGCAAAAAAACAAAAAGCCGTTACTGGTTGCCGATGATATTTACCGCCCAGCGGCTATTGACCAGCTGGAGGTTTTAGGCCAGCAGATAGGTATCCCGGTTTATGCCAACCGCGAATCAAAAGATCCGGTTGCTATTGCCCGCGAAGGTATTGCCCAGGCTAAACAGAACGGCAACAACGTGGTGATCATTGATACCGCCGGTCGTTTGGCTATTGACGAAGCCATGATGGTGGAAATTGAACAGGTAAAAGCTGCTGTTAACCCTCATGAGATCCTGTTTGTGGTCGATTCGATGACCGGTCAGGATGCCGTGAATACCGCTAAAGTGTTCAACGACAGGCTTGATTTTACCGGCGTGGTATTAACCAAGCTTGATGGTGATACCCGCGGTGGCGCGGCGTTGTCTATAAAATCGGTGGTGAGCAAGCCTATCAAATTCATAGGTACCGGCGAAAAGATGGAAGCGCTCGACGTTTTCCACCCCGATCGTATGGCATCCCGTATCCTGGGCATGGGCGACGTGGTATCATTGGTAGAACGTGCGCAACAGCAGTTTGACGAAAAAGAAGCCGCCGAACTGCAAAAGAAGATCCGTAAAAATAAGTTTGATTTCAACGATTTTTACAGCCAGATACAGCAGATCAAAAAGATGGGTAACATGAAAGATCTGATGGGTATGATACCTGGCGTAGGCAAAATGATGAAGGATGTGGAGGTTGATGATAATGCCTTTAAAGCGATAGAGGCCATTATTCAATCCATGACCCCGTTTGAAAAATCAAACCCCGAAACCATTAATCAAAGCCGCCGTACACGTATAGCCAAAGGTTCCGGAACCGATCTGGCCGAGGTAAACCGCCTCATGAAACAGTTTGACGACATGAAAAAGGTGATGAAGCAAATGAGCAACCCGGCAGCCATGGCCAGCATGATGCGCAGGATGCCGAAGATGTAATTAATGCGCCCTGTTTGGGGCGCTATTATAATATTATATAAAAGTACAGGGTTGTGCGATTCCCTCTCTTGGGAGCGAATAAAGATCTTCGGACCATCGGTATCAGCGACAGCTAACCATTGCTTTTTTATTAGCTTTGTGTTCATCTAAACATTCAGAACACCGGTAACATGCGTAAATATATTGCCCTTTGTGCAGCGCTTATCGTATTTCAATTCTCGGGACATGCCCAAATTCCAGGGGCAGCTATTGATGTTCTGCATTATAACTTCGCCCTGCAGCTAAATGATACAGATAATAACATAAATGGGCAGGCTGCCATTACTGTAAAATTTTTAAAAAGCACGGGTGAATTTAACCTCGACCTGGTTAAAAAAAATGCTGAGGGCAAAGGCATGCTGGTTGCGGGGGTTACCGAAAATGGCAAAAAGCTAAAATTTGTGCAGAATAGCGGTAATGTTAAAATATACACCAACGCTAAATTAAACAGCATACATAACTATAAGGTAAGTTACTCGGGTGTCCCGGCTGATGGATTGATTATATCTACTAATAAATTTGGGCACCGTACTTTTTTTGGCGATAACTGGCCAAACCGCGCGCATAACTGGCTTCCCTGTGTAGATGTACCTGCCGATAAGGCTTCCGTTGACTTTGTGGTTACCGCGCCCGATCATTACCAGGTAATATCAAATGGGTTAAAAATAAAAGAGCAGCAATTACCCAATCATTTAAAACTTACCCATTGGCATGAGGCAACGGTATTGCCCACTAAGGTAATGGTGATTGGAGTTGCAGCATTCGCCATTGAGCACCAGGGTGATGTAAATAAAATCCCGGTTTATACTTATGTTTTTCCGGAGAGTAGGGCTGTGGGCTTTAAAAGCTATTCGGTTGCTAAAGAGATATTGCCATTTTTTATAAACAAGGTTGGTCCGTACAGTTATGAGAAGTTGGCCAACGTACAGTCAAAAACCATATTTGGGGGCATGGAAAATGCCAGCGCCATATTTTACTTTGAAGAGTCGGTAACGTCGCCGGAGATTGAGGAATTAATGGCCCATGAAATTGCACACCAGTGGTTTGGTGATGGCGCCAGCGAAAAAAGTTTCTGGCACCTGTGGCTCAGCGAGGGTTTTGCTACTTATATGACCAACCTGTACCTCGAAAATAAATACGGTGCCGATACCCTGAAAAAGCGTTTAATTGCTGACAGGAAAAAGGTACTGGATTTTGAAAAGAAGCGTCTTACCCCTGTGCTTGACAGCGCCGTAAAAAGCGACTATATGCAACTGCTAAATGCCAACAGTTACGAAAAAGGCGGTTGGGTATTGCACATGTTACGCCGCAAACTGGGCGACGACCTTTTTTGGAAAGGGATACGTAACTATTACGCCAAATACAAGGGCAGCAATGCTAATACCGACGATCTGCGCCGGGTAATGGAGCAAACCAGCGGGCAGGACCTGAAACAATTTTTTAACCAATGGCTGCGTACCGCGGGGCATCCGGATTTAAATGTGGCCTGGCATTATGATGCAGGTAAAGGGGTGATAAACTTTGCTGTTGAGCAAACACAGCAAACACCTTATGAGTTCCCTTTAACGTATGCTGTTGACGGTAAGCTCTATACTGCAACTATAAAAGATAAGATAAATAATTTTGAAATTCCCGCGAAGGCGGCTCCTGCTGACGTAATTTTTGATCCTGAGGTGAATTTGCTGGCCAGCTTTAACAATGTTAACTGGCTTGAGCTTATGTTAAAATATAAAGTACAGTAACAATTTTGTGGTACGCGATTTCAGGCATCATTAAATTTACACTGATGCCTTGATTTATAAGAATTTATAATTATCATTGTGTAATACCTACACAATGATAATTATAGAAAAAGCATCCGCTTAAGCATATATTTCTGCTAAGAGTGATTTGTCTGTAATATCGGTTTAGGTTTTGTTATTCAGGCTCCCGGATAATCAATAAACCAATTATACTAAACCAGATAAAGTCATGAAGAAAATCTCTACAATTAGGGTGCTTTTGGCCATTTGCCTGCTGCCCGCTTACGGTTATTGTCAAAATAAAAACAGCGATGATGCTATTGTTGCCGGTAAGGATATAGCCGTAACCAATACTGATAACGGGCAGGTGGCTGGCTATATCCATAAAGGGATTTATATTTATAAGGGTATCCCCTACGCTACTGCCGAGCGTTTTATGGCACCGCAAAAACCTGCTCCTTGGAAGGGCATCAGAAGCTCAAGGTCATACGGCCCGGTTTGCCCTACCGATGTAACCACGCAGGTAAATGATCCATCGGAATTTGCTTATCATCATGACTGGGGTTATAGCAGCGAAAAATGCCAGGTACTCAACATCTGGACAAAAGGGCTTAACGATGGCAAAAAGCGGCCGGTAATGTTCTGGATACACGGTGGCGGTTTTACGGCCGGCTCATCAATCGAACTGCCCTCCTATGATGGTGAAAACCTAACCCGCAAAGGCGATGTGGTGCTAGTATCCATCAATCACCGCTTAAATGTGCTGGGTTTCCTGGATATGTCGGCCTATGGCGATAAATACAAGTCGTCGCCCAATGCCGGTATGCTTGATATCGTGGCTGCTTTACAGTGGGTTAAGCAAAACATAGCCCAGTTTGGCGGCGATCCGGACAATGTGACCATCTTTGGTCAGTCGGGTGGCGGTGGTAAGGTATCAACCCTGATGGCTGCACCATCAGCAAAAGGGCTGTTCCAAAAAGCCATTGTACAGAGCGGCAGTTATGTAAACAACTTTTTAGATAACGCTATTGCCAAAAGAGTTTCAGCCCAATTACTGCAAGAGCTTAACCTGCAACCCGCACAGGCAGATTCATTACAAACCGTGCCGTACGACCGCCTGTATGCCGCCAGTAAAAAAGCCATGAAAAAGGTATCAGACGCATTAAAGGCCGAAGGTAAAAACCTTCCGGGCTTTGGGTTAGGCTGGGGACCTATATTGGATAACAACTTCCTGTCTTATCAGCCGGGCGATGACGCCGCGTTGGCTTTGTCAAAAGATGTACCGCTGCTGGTAGGCTCTACCAAGAACGAGATTTTTGCATCGGCCATGAACCCTGCGTTAAAGGAGTATTCAATAGACTCGATCAAAACCTATTTGCAAAAAACATATGGCGATAAAACGGATGCCTACATGGCCGAGGTTAAAAAAACCTATCCTAACAGCACCCTAAAACCATCAGACTATGTTGATATCGATCTGCGTTTCAGGCCGGGGGTAGTAAAACAGGCTAATGCCAAATCGGCATCAGGAACCGCTCCGGTTTACACCTATTTGTTCACCTGGCAATCGCCGGTATTGGATGGTACGCTTAAGGCCATTCATTGTATGGACTTGGCTTTCCAGTTTAACAATATAGACCGTTGCGAAGAAATGACCGGTGGCGGCAAAGAGGCTTATGCGCTGGCCAACCGCATAAGTCAGGCCTGGATAAATTTTGCAAGAAACGGTGACCCCAATAATAAAGACCTGCCAAACTGGCCAAAATATACCGAAGCCAATGGGGCAACTATGATATTTGATAACCAGTGCGTAGTAAAAAGTAACCCCGACAAGGGCCTTTTGCAAATAGTTGCTGCCAAATAAAAATGATTTAATCCATAGCAAAGGCCACTTTAGCAAAGGCCTTTGCTATGGATAAATCGGCGCTTAACAAATCAAATCCGGGTCTTATCTTTAGCATATCAATTAAATAAGTTATGCTTTTTCATTTTAGAAATAAGTTTCCGGAATTAAATTCATTTTGGGATAAATACCTGGAATATCAGCAGCGAATGGAGGTGCCGGCCAAAACTATTTTGCTGGAAGAAGGAAAGGTGTCTGGCCAATATATTTTTATTGAAAAGGGTTGTGTGCGAACATTTTTTAACAATAAGGGCGATGATAAAACAGTCCAGTTTTTTTTCGAAAATGAAGGCCTTGCCTCCTTCGACAGTTTTATTAACAACACACCGAGCCCGTTTACTATCGAAACATTAGAACCATCGATAGTTTATTTGCTCCCCAAACAATATGTTACCCAACTGATGGGTGAGTTAAGCCAGAAACCTTACTTTTTAGAAATGATACTGCAAGTATCGGCCATTAGGCAAATGCATTACATTAACGAGTTTGTTTCGTTTATCAGGGATACACCCGAAGAGCGGTATCAAAATCTTTTGAATGAAAGGCCACATATTGTACAGCGCGTCCCGCAGCATTATATCGCCTCTTACCTGGGTGTAAGCACGGTTCATTTAAGCCGTATCAAAAGCAAACTCGCGAAAGGCAAACCACATTTCTGAACTTGATAACATATGTTATCGTCCCAACGCTACTTCAGCTTTTAATTTTGTGTTAACAAAAAGAAGAAAGATGAAAGCAGCAGTAATGTACGAAAAAGGAGAATTACCTCAATATGTTGATTTTCCTGAACCAATAGCTCAAAACAGCGACGAAATAGTAGTAAAGGTAAGGGCCGTTGCTATTAAACACCTTGATAAGGGGCGCGCCGCCGGAAAGCATTATTCAAGTGATACACCCGGGGCTGAGGGCCGCGTTATTGGGGGCGATGGTGTTTGCTTACTTGATGATGGAACCAGGGTATACGGCATGGGTGTAAGCGGAATGCTGGCAGAAAAAGCCACTATCCATAAAGACCGGATAGTTAAAGTACCAACAGAACTGGATGATGCAACGGCAGCGGCTTTACCCAATGCGATTATTGGCGCGGCAATGGGCTTGCGGTTTAAAGCCGATATTAAGCCTGGAGATGTGGTGCTGATTAATGGAGCGACAGGTTTTACCGGGCAGGTAGCTGTACAGATAGCACAATATTATGGCGCTAAAAAAATCATTGTTACTGGCAGAAATCCAGAGTCGCTTAATAGCTTGTTAGCGCTGGGTGCGGACGAAACGATTTCTGTTATGCAGGATGATGAACCATTTAAGGCACAGGTTAAGGCCATTCATACACAAACCCCTTTTGATATTATTATAGATTACCTGTGGGGACATACAGCAGAGATGATACTTGCCTGTATAAAAGGCGATGGTTCATTTACAAATAAAATAAGATATGTTTCGGTAGGTAGCATGGCGGGAGACCTTATCCAGCTGTCGGCGGCCAATTTGCGAAGTGTGGACCTTCAATTAACCGGGTCTGGTCTTGGTGGCTGGTCAAAGCAACAGGTTGGTTTGCTTTTTTCAGAGATGCTTCCGGAGATGTTTCAATTGGCCGCAGAAAGAAAACTCAGGGTTCGAACGATCAGCGTAAAATTGATAGATATCGCTGACCTCTGGAATTTAGATGTACCCAACGGGCAACGGCTCGTAGTTGCCATTTAACTTGTTCTCACCACTCTGTAGATAAACTTTACCGTTATGATAGCCGCATTATTAATAGCCGCGTGGTCGTTTATTGCCATTAGGTTTCGTAAATCCGGATGGTTTAAAACCACCATGATCCGGGTGTTAAAATCAGGCAAAAGAAGGAAAATCAAAGCGCGCTGATATTTGCCAATATTTAATGAGTAAGCATAATTTTTTAACTATTATGTGTAGGTTATATTATATAAATGCAATTGCCGCATTTTTAGTGCTTCTTGTTAAAAAAGTGTTTAAATTGATATTATTTATTAATTTAACGCAATAAAATTTTATTAAATGACGTTATAGCCATATATAATATCATAAACCTATTTATTAACCTTAACCCCCAGCATCATGAACACTGCAAGATTTTATAAATCCGTGTATGTAAGTTTTTACAGGTGGAGCTTTAAAAATTTCGGTCAGGTAAGTTTGCCACGTTTTAATTCGCTTTTTGGCGTGAGTTTCCTGATGATCATTTTATTAACAAATCTGATGTTGATGGTTCAGCTTTGTTTAAGATCGGGTTGGTTTAATTTTAATATCACTACGGGCACGTTTATTCTCTTCGGTGCGGTAGGCGCCCTGCTGTTAAACTATTTTATATTGCTAAATAATAAAAGGCTTAGAACGCTCAATCTGGCCTTCGAAAAAATGAGCAGGAGGCATCAAAGCGTATGGTCGGTAATAGTTTTGGCCAGTGTTGTTTTTTCGTGTGGCCTTTTCCTGTTTACAACAATGGCGCGATAAGAAAAAAGGGAATCAATATTAAAAAGCCCTGTTTGTAATCAAACAGGGCTTTTACTTTTAATAAAAGATTGGCTATATATTTACGTATTGCGTTCCGGGTATAAAATCACCTGCATTGTGTTTAACCAGGAGGGCTTTCCAGTTAAAGCCAAATGTTTTTTCAAAATGTGGTGCATCGGCCAGCTTTTTAAAATCGCCTCCCCATGTCCAGCCGTGTTCTTTCATAGTTGCAGCCACACGGCGCCATAGCGGGCCAACGTCCCAATCGTCATGACCATTGGTTATCATTTTAAAATCAAAAGCCAGGCCATAATTATGATAGCTGCTTCCGCCAGGGGCATTGGTGACAATATTTCCGAAAGGTTTTGAAGGGCTCCTTCCATCGGGATTCACTTTCGTTCGGCCCAGTTTAAAAAGCTCGTCAGATTCTTCAAACGTGCGTAATGATTGCGTTACGGTAATCTGAACATTAGGATGATCTAACAAATCGGTTTGACAAATTGTCCAGGCGGCAATGGCATCATCAATTAGCTTCGGGTGAAGCAAATTGAAAAACTTTTGTGATTGAGGGTCCATGGTAGTGGGGTTAATAAATGATAAGAAAGATTAATAATTGGCCTTGTAAAACTTTTCGACGCTGAAAGTCAAAGCATTAATATACAAAACATTACGTCGCTATCTAAGGGAAGAACGTTATTGTCCAAAATTGGTGAATTATCACAAAATCATTCCGCTTTTTCACCTAACTAAAAAATATTTATCTTTCGCTTGATTTAAACTTATCACAGTGTTAGTTAAAACTTTTGGGAGCGCGGTTTATGGTATTGAGGCTATTACCATAACAGTTGAGGTAAATATAGCCGCGGGAACCAAATACTTTATTGTTGGCCTGCCCGATGTTGCGGTTAAAGAAAGCTATTTCCGTATAGAATCGGCCCTGAAAAATTGCGGTTTCCGGATGTCCCGCCAGCAGGTAGTGGTTAATATGGCCCCGCTGATATTAAAAAAGAAAGTTCATCGTATGACCTGACCATTGCTTCGGGTGTTTTGGCCGCTTCTGGGCAAATAGAACCCGAGAACATGGAATAAGTACATCATCATGGGCGAACTGTCGCTTGACGGCAGCTTGCAGCCCATTAAAGGAGCTCTGCCCATAGCTATACAGGCCCGCAAAGATGGCTTCAAAGGATTTATTCTCCCAAACAAAATGCGCGTGAAGCAGCCATCGTGAATGATCTGGAAGTTTATGGCGTGGAGAGCATCAAAGAAGTAGCCGGGTTTTTCAACGGAGATATTAACATACAGCCCGAAGTAGTAAATACCCGCGAAGAGTTTTATAATAGCCTGAGCAATTATGACAGCGATTTCAGCGAAGTAAAAGGCCAGGAAGATATTAAACGCGCGTTGGAAATTGCTGCCGCCGGCTGGCACAACGTGATACTGATCGGTCCGCCGGGAGCAGGTAAAACCATGCTTGCCTGCAGGCGGCCATCTATTTTGCCGCCGCTGAGTTTATACGAATCATTAGAGACTACCAAAATCCATTCTGTTGCTGGCAAGCTGGCCGCAGTCGATGCTTTAGTTACCATAAGGCCATTCCGTTCGCCGCACCATACCATTAGCGATGTGGAAACTGGGCCTTTCCGCACGTGCTTATAATCGTATATTAAAGGTATCCCGCACCATAGCTGATTTGGCCGGGAGTGAAGAAATTAAGCTGGAACACCTGGCCGAGGCAATACATTTCAGGAGTCTGGACAGAGAGGGCTCGGCCGGGTAAGGGTAAAATCCTCAGCCGGGAGTAACTAAGATTTTACCCCAAGTAATTCTTTATACTGTTTAAGTGTATCTTCCTGGCCGGAAAAATTATCCCATACTTCATTAACAATGTGATGGAAATCCTGAGGTTTAATATCTCCTTTACAGGCAAACGTATTTCCTTTTGTGGTGATTAAACAATAACTATCGGCTTTTAAGATACTTTTAAAAGCCCTGAATGCAAAAAGCAACTTTTTCATCTAAATTATCTATTTAATCTTATACGTGTAATTCCGCATAATATGTTTTAACATGCAATAAAAAAGGTGATTATTTTTAATTGAAGAGTATTTAAAGGAATATTTAGGCCCAGCCAACTTTTATCGGAGCATCACCTGCTCCAGTAGGTGATGCTCGGCTTTTTTGTTAATCATTATAGAATTATAAAGTTTACTTAGCCTTCCAAAAGCGCAGCCAATGCAAATTATAACCGCCCTTATTGGCATAAACCCGTACCTTATTGCTGCCTGCTTTTAAACGTATATCCTTTACGGTGATAACCTGCCAGGCTGTGAGCCCCCCAGTGTTAGGCACGGCCTCCTCTTTGGCTTGGTCGGCGCCGTTAACGTTTAGTGATAGCTTAGCGTCATCAATGCCCGATGCCAGTTTTAAGCCAACCGAGTAAATACCAGCTGTTTTTACCTGCAGGGTGTATTGCATCCATTCGCCGGTTTCAATATGATCAACATAATAGCTATTGTAGGCGGTTGAATCTTTGCTGATGTCTACCCCATCGTTACGGTAAACGCGACCATGGTTGCCAATGCCCGGTTTTCCCGATGTATGATAATCGGCGGTGTCGGTGTCAAAATAAGCAAATCCATTACGACCCAGGTCATAATCAACCGCATTGATGATGGTGCCGTTGATAACCTTATTGGCTTTAAAGGGTTTGGTCGCCGCAGAAAACGGCTGCCTGAAAATAGCATCTATTACATCGTGATGAATAATGGCATTCTCCAGTTTGGCGTAAGTTGCCATTTCGAGCGTGCCGCTATATACATTGCTTTCGTTTGGCTTATGTTTACCCGTGTTCAGGTAATTGGTAACATCATCATAATTCAAGTTTGATGGTATTTCGATTGGGTTGTTGTTTCCCATTTTTTTCAATGGCCACAGAGCCCAGCCAATATTATTCTTTTCTAAAAGACGAATGGCTTCAGTAAGCCAGACATTAGAGTTTTCACCAGTTTCGCCGAGCCACACCGGAACGTTATACTGGTCGCGGGTTTTGATGATGTGCTCAATAGATTTTTGGTCGTTAAAATTCCAGTATTTATGGAAACTGAGCACCATGTTTTTATCCCACGGTGGCAATATGCCATTGTAATTATTCCCCCATCCATTGCCTTCAATAATAATGATGTGCTTTTTATCGATAGCGCGAATAGCCGTGGTAATATCAACCATTAGTTTTCTCAACGGCGCGTTTGTTTTTTCCTTCAGGCCATTTTTATCATTCTCCCGATCGTCAAAACCCCAGTTGGGTTCATTTATAATATCATAAGCGGCTATATTAGGTTCATTTTTATACCGCTCGGCCAGCTTGCGCCAAAGCGCTATCATCTTTTGCTTATTGGCTTCGCTGTCCCATAACGAAGGATTATCAGGGTTACGATCGGATATGTTCAAATCATTACCCTGGCCGCCCGGAGCGGCATGCAGATCAAGTATCAGGTACATGTGATTGGCTTTGCACCAGGCCAGCAGGTCATCCGTCATTTTAAAGCCCTTGTCAATCCAGGTATTTTTTCCGGCAACAGGTTCTTTCTCAATAGGCAGGGTATAAAGGTTATAATGCATGGGCAAGCGTACAGAGTTAAATCCCCAGCGATGCATGGAGTCGATATCTATTTTACGCGTGTTGTTGGCCAGCCAGGTATCATAAAACTCCTTTGTTTCGGCTGGTCCCATCAGTTCTTCCAGCCGCTCGCGGATGCGGTACTGGCGGCTATCTTTATTAACATGCAGCATATACCCCTCCTGCAGCATCCAGCCGCCCAGGCCCATACCACGTAGCAGGACGTTTTTGCCACTTTCATCAACTATTTTCTTGCCATCGGCCCGTAAAAAAGTCTGGGCACTGGCTTGCATTGCAATAAGCGAAACAGGTAAAGCCAGGAGCAATACCCTTACAGCAGGCTTTAGTAACATATTTTTAAAACGATGTAGTATCATGATATACTTAGGTTATTAATGATCAATGTTGTTTTACCAGATATAAGTACCTACCGAGCCTTTATCTAAAGTTGTTGATAAGGCTTTGCCCTGATATTTGATGTTGAAACTCTGAGCGGAGTCGCTTGTATTGGCAACTATCAAAACCTTTTTACCATCCGGGGTTTTAAAGGCCACATTCGGCAGCTTATCAGAATTGTTGGAGGCAATACGAACAGAACCCGGGCGCACAAACTTGGAGGCGTGTGCTATGGAATAATAAGCAATGTTTCTTTTTATGGCGTCTTTATCAATAGTAACCGCGCCCTGGCACGAGGGGCAACCACCCCTGTCGGTATATGGTTTATAATCCGGATCGGCAGCGAGGTTCCATTCCAGTACGTTGCGGCTCCAGTTGCGGGTAGCGCCAATAATAAGGCGTTTAACGGGCGATATGATATCGATAGTAGCACTGTTTTCAGGCTCAACCACCATTTGCTCGGTGAAATAAATGTTTTTATCGGGGTGGGCGTTATGTACATCTGTTAAAGCCTCAATGTCGCCACCGTATAAGTGAAAGCCCGAACCGTCGACATATTTACGTGCGGCAGGATCATTCAAAATAAAAATGGGATAATCGGGTCTGTCGGCATTATGGTCATAAAGGATGATTTTGGTTTTGATACCCGTAGCTTTAAAAGCCGGACCGAGGTTGCTTTTTATGAATAATGCTTCATCCGGTGCGGGCAGTAATAAGCTGGGATTATTACCCGGGTGCAAAGGCTCGTTCTGAATGGTAATGGCATCAATAGGAATGCCCTGTGCTTTCATGCCCTGAATGTATTTAACCAAGTATTTGGCATAAGTAGTGTAATATTCGGGTTTTAACCGGCCGCCCCTTGTATCCTCATTAGTTTTCATCCACGCCGGCGGCGACCATGGAGACCCTAATATTTTTATGGCAGGATTAATAGCCAGTATCTGTTTCATTACCGGTATCACATCCCGGCGGTCGGGACCCAGATCAAAATGTTTCAGGGTTGGGTCGGTTTGGCCGGCTGGCATGTCATCATATGAAAATACCTTCTCGTTCAGGTCAGACGCTCCGATACTTAACCGGATATAGCTAACACCTATATTGTTGCCATTGGTGGCAAAAAGCTCTTTTAACAACGCGGCCCGGTTATTGGCACTCATACGTATAATATGCATGGCACTACCACCTGTTAATGCAAAGCCAAAACCATCTATAGGCTGGTAGGTTTGCTTATCATCAACATTTATGGTAAAGTTGTTATTACCGGTGGGTTTAAAGGATAAAACATCCTTTTGCTTTTCAAACAGAACAGACCGGTCGGCTTTAGTTAGCCACAGGCTGGCCTGCATGTTTTTTTGCGCGTTAACGGCCGTTGCAGCACCCAGTAAAAGGGGCCACAAAAACACTGATCTGATTTTTTTGTTCATACTCTAAAATTTGGCAGGCTTGCGTTGAAGCAATTCGGTTTATAAATAAGGCTATAACAGGAGTAGTAAATTTATTATTGTTTTTAATAAATGCCTACATAAAATACTGAATAACTAATATATTATGAAAGTGTAAATTATACACTATTTTAAATATAAACTTTTTATAAAATATGTCGAACTGATGTGGCAAATTAATTTATAGCCATACACAATGTAAATTTGATTATGTTTAAATTTATTCATAGTTTCAATTCTGGAGTACTCGTATGAAAGAGCCGCAAAAAAAGATCATCATATTTGATGATGATGAAGATATACTTTCGATTTGTAGTTATATTTTGGAAGAGCAGGGATGGGAAGTGCACTCTTTTACCAATTGCAATAATATAATTGACAAGGTTTCGCCTATTTTACCCGATGTGATCCTGATGGATAACTGGATACCCGATGCCGGGGGTATTGTTGCTACACAAACATTAAAAAAAACGGAAGCATTAAAACATATACCGGTTATATATTTTTCGGCCAATAGCGATATTCAAATGCTGGCAAACAATGCAGGTGCCGAAACCTATCTGGCTAAACCTTTTGACCTGGAAGAACTTGAACGGGTTATCAAAAATGTATTGATAACGAATTAGCCGTAAATGTAATTAAACAAAAAGCCCCGTCTGAAAAGAAAGGGCACTGAAAAAGTCCAATTAATATGTGAGGTAAAAAGGAGGGCTTAAAAAAATCAATTTGATACGTTGAGAATCGTTTATACGACTCGGCGATTAGACTTGTAGGCCTATAAGACAAGGAAAAGGGGTTGTTCGTGCTTATTGAACAACCCCTTCATTTTTGCCGGATTTTCCGGGACTTTTTCAGTGCCCTCCTGAAAAGACGGGGCTTTTTGTTTAAAATTATTCTGGTCCTCCCCCCGGAACACCAGGAGCGCCGCCCGGTCCGCCAGATCCACCGCCGTCACGTCTTCCGCCGCCATCTCTAAATCGTCTTCCGCCCATATCACCATCCTGTACCGGAGCTTTACCGGCAAATTTTTGCAGGCGTAAAGTAAAGGTTAGCAGGAAATAACGGGCCAGGCGGTTAACGCGTGTTTGTGTAATGGAACTGGCCGTTGGAACAGATGTAAAACCAGTGTTCTGGTTAAATAAGTCGAACCCCGAAAGGCGAAGAGTTGCAACCTTGTTTTTCAGGAATCTGCGCTCCACGTAAAGGTTCAGGATGTTTGGATTGGTTACCTTAATATCGGAGGTATAACCATAGTTGGTAGCTTTTGAATAGTCGTAGCTAAATACCCAGTCGCCAAAGTAGTTTTTTCCGTTTACGCCTACGTTCCATGTTCTTACATTTGATATGGCATCGTTAAACGTTTGTTTTACAGAGTTGCTGGTACGGTTAATGGCGTAATTAGTTAAAACCTGGGCGTCAATTATATTTGGCAAGTCGACTCTGAAACGTATTTCGGGAGTAAAAACAAGGTTTTTAGCAAGGTTCTTTTGTATGGCTGCGTCAATTTCCTGCTGAGTGGCACTCAGCGGATCACCTTCTACATTTGTTAAATAACCTACATTATTATTATAAGTAGCCGTACCATTAAGGGTTACGGTGTATTTACGCTCGGCCCATGGCTTAGAGAAAGTGACACGGCCCGATACGTTATAATAGCCATCTGCATTTAAATACTGCGTTAAAATTTTGCTTGATGCACCTGGCGTGGTCGAACTAATGGTATTGGTGACTACCTGGTTGCTTACCTGCTGATAAGACAGGTTGGCAAAGAATACATCACCTGTAGCAAAACTGAAGTTGTTGTACCTGATGGAAAAATTGTTTGTAAAAGCCGGATTAAGGTTCGGGTTACCCATAACAGGATAAAACGCGTTGGTGTAATCGAGTACGGGTTGCAGCTGACTAAACGTTGGCGCCGCATTTGATCCGTTATAATTAACACTGAATGCCTTGCTGCGCGAAAAATTATAAATAAACCGGGCCGTAGGAATAAAGTTAAAGGTTGATTTATGTGTTTCGATACCGGTTAAAGGTGATTCGCCATCTAAAACGGAGGGCTGTACACCGAGGCCCAACGTATAGTTATATTTTTTTTCAACAAAGCGGTAGTTTAAACCCACTCTATTGGTAGTAAAGGTATAGTTGTACTGGTTACTCAATAACTCCGACCGGTTAAAGTTATTACTTACAAGATTTAAGGTATCCGTTTCTTTATTATTTGCTGTAATGGCATTATTAAAGGCATAATTCAATTCAAGATATGAACGCTGGCCAAGCGGTTCCAGATATGATAAGTTTACACCGTAGCTATTGGTACGACTGTAGGTATTTGTCATCTGGTTTATAGGAACATTGGGTTGGCCAACGGTATAACTATAAACCGGGTTTTGGAATGACCAGCTTGGGGCTGAGCTCGCGTTAGCAAAAATGCTTAAATTACGACGATGCTTGAACCGGTGATTATACAATGCCGAAATGCCATAATTAGGGGCCTGCGAGTCGCCGTTGCTAATAGAAGTATATGCAGATGATATGGCTCCGCTTTGACTCAGGGAAGAACTGTCTGCCTCATTGGTATTGGTGCCCCCGTATGAAAACGTAGGTGTAACCTTTAAGTAGTTGACCGTATCGGGCTTATACTCCATGTTCCATGTAAAGCGGTGATTGATATTCTCATCTTTTTCAAGGCTGTACTGACGCTGTTCACTCGACGGGTTTTGTTGGAATATGTTATTGGTGGTTGAAGTAGTATTATCTGCAAAGCTATAGCTGCCATATACAGAAAGATTTTTACCCCACTGATCGCGAAAGTTTATACCGATAGAACGGGCAATCGTGATACCATTCTGAGCTGTTATCAAGCTCCCGGAGTTAAAGCTGCCACGCCCGGCATTGCCACGACCGCCGCCACCGCCAAAGCCGCCGCCCCCACCGCCAAAACCACCACCTCCTCCGCCACCACCACGACTGCCGGTGCTGCCAAAAGAAAAGGTGTTTACGTTGGTGTTATTGAAACTCCCCTGAACCGCAATTTGCTGATCGCCATTAAAGTTGAAAACATTTAATGATCCGATATAACGGTTTTGATTAGGTATGCCCTGGCTTTTGGGCAAAGCGTCTTCACCATCGCCAGCGGTAGCCTGACCGGTGTAGCCGTAGTTTTTGTCTTTCCTGATCGTGATGTTCATGATCTTATCTGGTTCGCCGGTTTTAATGCCGGTTAAGTTTGCCTGATCGCCATAATCATCAATCATTTGTATGTTTTCAATAATGTCTGCGGGCAGGTTTTTGGTTGCGCTCTGAACATCGCCACCCATATAATCCTTTCCATTTATGCGTACTTTGGTTACCTGTTTACCCTGGGTTGTAACATTACCGTTTACATCCACATCAACACCGGGTAGTTTTTTAAGCAGATCCTCGGCGGGAGCGTTTTCTCGCACTTTATAAGCTGCTGCGCTATATACTACGGTATCTTCTTTAAGGGTAACCGGGTTTGCAGCTCCAACAACCGTAACAACGCCCAGCATTTTAGTAGAGGGTTGTAAAATGATATTACCAAGATCAACGGGGCTGTTATCGTTATCAAGCGCGAAGTGTTTTCTTACAGATGTAAAACCAATGGATGATATAGTAAGCGTTATAGTACTGCCTTTAACCGCCGGGAACATAAATTTTCCGTTAGCGTCAGCGATAGACATGGTGCTGTCGCCGGTGTTGGATACCAACTTAATGCTGCTGCCCGGCAATGATAATTTAGTAGAGTCGACAACTACGCCGCTTACATCATGTGAGGATTGAGCAAAAGAGTTGAATGCAGTTAAAAGGATAAAACTTAAAATGAGGAATAGGGGTTTCATAGAGTAGTTATTCAGCTTGCTATTTATTAATTAGTGGTTAGACATAATACGGCTGCAAATGTTCAATTTATAATGTATTAAATAGCAAAAAAGCATATGATTGTTACATTTTGTATGCTAAATACCTATCAATCACATCTTTGTTACACCTGCTATAACAAGAAAAGCCCCGGTCACCGGAGCTTTTCTTGTTATATACATATTTGGTAATATTAATTTATATGCAGGGCGGTTGCAACCTCGCTGTAGTTTTTTAAATTGAGGCGGGGGTGGGCAATCCGCATTGTAGTGAGGCCTCCTCCCGGAATAACCACAACCTTAAAATCAAGACCTGATTGTGAAAAATTTGCTTTAATATTTATATAGCCTACGCCAAAATCAGACAATGTGATGGTTCGGTCCAATTCGCTGTATGGCAAAGCATAATAACCGCCCGTACTGCCTGTAGTTCTGAAATAAACTAAAACCACCCCGCTATCCACTATTTCCTGTGTAATTGCTGGGATGGAGAAGTTGGTAAACCCTGTTAATGTAACGCTTTTATTAACTAATAGGTAGCTTTTAATATTAAGCGTACCATCAGTACCGTCGGCTCCTGCGGGTCCGGTTGGTCCTTGCGGGCCAGTTGGCCCCTGTGGCCCTGCAGGCCCTTGTGGTCCGGCCGGCCCCTGCGGTCCTGTTGGTCCCTGAGCTCCATTGGCTCCATTAGCCCCTGTAGCTCCCGTTGGTCCCGCCGGCCCTTGGGGGCCTGCCGGGCCCTGAGCGCCGGTGTTGCCTTGCGGGCCTTGTGCCCCGTCTGTCCCCGATGTGCCTGCCGGGCCGGGAGCCCCTTTTTTACATGCACCCATACTGAATATGCATATCAATAAAGCAGGAAATAAGAGTCGTAGTTTTGTCATGAACTAAAGGTTTATAATGTGTAGTAACATTTTACGTATCCGGGAATAATTAGTTTCAGCAGTTTGGGGACTGTATTAATTAGTTATTTACCTATGTTGCTTCAAATCAGGAGATTTCATTTAAGAAATGCACAAATGTTACAAAAAAAGTGGCAACAAAATTGCGGTTGTTTTCGTTACACTTAAAAGCTCATTAACCTATGAAAAATATTGGCAGCACATTGCACTCAAAAGTGCACAATTGGATAGATGCAATAGGCTTCCGCCTAAACACATCTCAAACTAACAGGAAAAATAATGTTACAACCAATCATTATTTTTTTGAAACCTTTAATTTTTTTGAAAAGGAAAAAAGAGATCATCCTGAAAGCACAAAGTTTTTATGTTTTGATGCTTACGGAGAAAAAATTAACGTGAAATCGTTGCTTGATCTTCAGGTTGCTTTTTTTGAAAATATAAGCCAGCTTAAATAAAATTATTGGGGCATATTGTTAACCTGATCCATATCGGGTCCGGAATTGATATAAAAAAATCCTGCCTATTTTGTAAGCAGGATGAAGCTAGAGAGTTTAACTAACAGATAACTTATTGGTCAACCATTGTTCGTGGCCAGCAATTCATATAACCACCGCCATTATCTTCTTTAATCAATTCTTCAGTATTTAAGCTCCGCGTCGGTAATGATGGAAAGGACACTATAGGTTTTGGATTGAGCGCCTCTTTGATCCTTAAATGCAGATCGGCGAAATGAGCTGCTGTCAAAGCATCACCACCTTTAGGTAGCCCGGCATCAATTTTCTTTAATTCGGCACGTACCATAGGTCGTATATCAGACAGTGCAATGTTTATTGGCGTTAAACCAAAAGCCGCCAGCTGAGCGCTTGTTACCCCCGGAGGAGAGAAGCTCAAATCGGTATTGAGCAGGTTTTTCATATTGTCAATATATCCGCGTTGCAGGTTTCGTTTAAAGGCATCTGGTTTACCCGTCGTAAAAACACCGGCCCGTATATCCGTAAACAACTCTGCAACGGTATATGCTTTTGTATTGTTTTTGGCCTCGTTATCATACATGCGCGCCAATCTCGACGGATTAAGTATATTAGCCAATACAGTAACCTGCAAAGCTTTTATGCGGTTAAGGATAAGCCCGTTATCAAACTTGCTTAATTCAGCTTTGTTAATAAGCCAAAGCGGGGTTTGGAATAGTTGCTTGTTTAAAAACAGCATAGCATCATGCTGGCGTGTTTTGCTCACAAAATCATATACAGCACCTTTTTGATCGTAAGTTTTAAAGTTTTCGTTCATGCCGCCAATATTGGTGGTTACGTGCCCCATATAACGATTAAACTGACCTATTACTTCATTGTACAGCTCCGCCACATCGCTAAAGTTTTCATCTTTTTGGTAGGTCCACTTTTCAAGATTGGGTAAAATGCGTTTTAAATTGGCTATGCCATAGGTTCCGGCTTTCATGGCATTATCGCCCAGGTCTTCGTTTTGCAAACGCGGGTCAATAGAAGTGCCTTGCCTGCCATAGTAATAAAGTGGGTTGCCAGCCTTTTTATTGGTCCAGCCGGCCAATATCTCTTTCTCCTGTTGTGGTGTTTTATTCTCCGGGAACCAGCTGTATCCCCATTTTATAGCCCAAAGGTCATACTCTCCTATTTGTGGATAAAGGTGGGTAACACCATCACCAGGCTGTGCTATGTAGTTGAAGCGGGCATAATCCATAATAGAGGGCGCTGTACCATGCTTGTCGGTAAATGTTTTTGACCGGAGTGAGTCAACCGGATAGGCATAACTTGAACCAAAATTATGCGGCAGGCCCAAAGTGTGCCCAATTTCATGTGATGAAACAAAGCGGATAAGTTCGCCCATTTGCTCATCAGTAAACTGTGCTTTACGCGCGTTTGGATTAATGGCGGCAGTTTGTATCAGGTACCAGTCGCGAAGCAGGCTCATCACATTATGGTACCAGCCTACATGGCTTTCCAGAATTTCGCCGCTTCGCGGGTCAGACACATGGGGGCCGTAAGCATTTTCAACATCCGATGCAAAATACCTGATTACGCTGTAGCGGGCATCTTCCGTACTAAACTCAGGATCCTCTTTCGGGGTTGGGGCTTTTTTGCCTACAATAGCATTTTTAAAGCCCGCAGCTTCAAAAGCCTTGTTCCAGTCGTTTATTCCCTGAATAAGATAAGGCACCCATTTTTTAGGAGTAGCAGGATCAATATAATAAACTATTTTCTTTTTGGGTTCCACCAGTTGGCCTTTTGCATACGCAACAGGGTCTTTAGGCTCAAGCCTCCAGCGGTGTATATATCCGGTCACCAATGATTTTTGTGCATTGGTTCCATAGTCAGTTTGCCGTTGTCCAAAAAAGCCAACCCGCTCATCGCTGATCCGCGCTTTCATGGGTGTTTTGGGCAATAACAACATAGATGTGTTGAGCTCAAACGTTACAGCACCGTTAGTGTTATCAGTAGGCGATTCGCCCGAACGATAAGTTTTCAGGCTATGGGCTTCCAGATTTATGGGGAAGCTTTTAATGGTATCAATATATGACCGGGTATTATCAACACCTGAAATTTTATAAGCTTTTTTTACATCATCACTTAATCCTATTGCGGTTATATCGCCATTATAAAAATCGGTAACATCAATCAGCACGCCTGTTGTGTCTTTGTTAAAGGCTTTAATATCAAACGAAGCCAGTACTGCATCAAGATTTGAATTTTTAACCGATTGGTACATGTCGGTAGTGCTGTCGGCCCTTATAGAATAACTGGGTACACGTATCATTATTTGTTTATCATGGCGCTCCCATTTCCATACCTGGCTATTTAATTGCTCGCCACCATATTGCTGCCCAAATGTTTTTAGCCCACCGGGCGTTTTAACATAGCGGGTAACTACCAGCATTTCGCGGTTAATTAATGAATCAGGTATTTCATAATAATATTTCCCTTCTACCTTGTAGGTGTTAAAAAGGCCGCTATCTGTCTTTGTTTTGTCGGTTATAACCTCACTGAACTTTTTTATAACGTCTTTTTTAGGTGTGCCAACTGTTGCTGTTGATACTGTACCTGTTGGACTTGTTGTGGTTTTAAGCGTTAAGGATTGATTTTGGGCTGCAGTTTGTTTTTTTGTGGCGCAAGAGCTGGCTAACATAACAAGTATGCAAGCAGCACCGCAGAAATAACGACCTGCCGGGGAGTATTTTTTCATTTATCAGAATAGTTTGAGTGGTAAACTTAATTAAAATATTGGCTTTAAAATGTGTTAATAGCAACAAATGATAAGGGGGATATCATATTCGCCGCTTTAGTGTGAGTATAACTTTATCGTACTTTTTATCATGGTACACATCAAGCAGAAGGCTGCGGTCGGCCCTTGATTTAAATATTTCGTCGATTTCCTCGAGGGTCATTTTTGCTACGGGTTTAAAATTAATGTTCACAATTTCATCATCCCTCTCCAGCCCCACCTCATCGGCGGCCGACCCGGGTTCTACCCTGTTTATAATTATACGGTCGAAATGATCGCCGGCGGCATAGTATTCAAGGCCGCTCATATCATGTTCAAAGGGATCGCGAAAATGTGAACCGGTTTTTAAATACATGGTATTATGGGCATAATCTAATATAACAGAAAATCGCTTCAATACGCCAATGCCCAAATTACCATCTCTTTTAACCGATACTTCATTCATATTATTAGTAGTGTCGGGAAAAGAGGCTATAACGTTCTTAATTTTAAACTTACCTATTTCAAGTGATTCCACCCGGCCTATATAGCCATTGATGGGGCCGTTTAAACCAATACCCAGATTGGCCGAAGCAATAAATTTTTGCGGCAGCCCGTAGCGGGGTATAATGTTTTCAAGCGAAACCGGATGCCCGGCTCCCAGATCAATAATTAGTTTACTTTTTATATTCTCTCCGCTTTGAAGCTTTACCCATGTTTCAACATAGGGTTTCCTGTCTTCAATGGTAATAGGTATGGCAACTCCTTTCCTGAATACTTTGAGGTCCTTCGGTCGCCAAACCGTTAGTGTACTATCCTGAACATTGATTTTAACGGCCAGATTATTAAAAAATTCATACCCGAGTAAACCATGTATAGGCATTCCAGCATATCCCGATAAGCTAAAAAGATCTTTTTTTAGTATGGCGGCGGCCACGTCATAACTTACCAGGCCTGGTATTTCTACATCAAGGGGCGAAGTAACATAGGCCTCCGAGTCCTCGCCTTCTCCCAGTCCGGGTATTTTTAGGGTGCGTTTATTAGGAATAGGGATAGAATCGGCTAATTTAGGATCTGTTATGATCATAAGGCCTACTCCGGTATCTAATATAAAATTATAAGGTCCTCTATGATTAATATGTAGCTTTACTACCATAAGGCTACGTACCAGGTGAAAGGGGATGGTGATCTTTTTTTTATGATAATCGAGGTCAAAGTACTGAGCCTGAGCCGAAAAAAAACAAAACGAGAATAAACATACCAGCCAGAATGCCCGGAATTGCTTTAATTTATGAAATAACGCAAGTAACAAGTTGGTATATTAATCGGTATATTAAATTTACAACAATAATTGGTTAAAAACTGAATAAATTTATGCGAAAAGCAACTTTTGTATTTCTGCTAATAATAGGTAGTTTATTATTATTTAATAACACTGTTTATGGCCGCTCAAAAAAAAAAAGGAAGATCAAAAAGCTGTTTAAGCATTCGCAAATTGTTAATGATCATTTTACCGGGTTTGCCTTATATGACCTGGATGAAAAGAAAATGATATATGAATTAAATGCAGATAAATATTTTATTCCGGCATCAAATACCAAGCTGTTTACTTTTTATACCTGCCTTAAAATGCTGGGCGATTCTATCCCGGCATTGCGGTATGAGCTTCGGCATGATTCATTGGTGTTTTGGGGCACCGGCGACCCTTCGTTTTTACATAGTGACCTTAAAGGGATAAACGGATTGAATTTTTTAAAGCAAAGCAATAAAACGCTTTATTATTCGGCAACTGGCTATGCCAATAATTTTTATGGTACAGGTTGGGCCTGGGATGATTATAACGATTATTATCAGGCCGAAATAACCGGCTTACCCTTAGAAGACAATGTGGCGCTGCTGTATGCCGATCATGACGGTAACCTCCAGGTTAAACCGGCATATCTTAAACGGTTTTTAAACAGTGATGCCAGTTACCATCCTGCAAAGTTTACCGTTAAGCGCGATTTTTTTAGCAACAACTTTATTTATCCTGTAATGCCGCTTCCTCCGAACTTCAGGCAGGAGATACCATGGAGAACAAGCACCGGGCTAACATTGGCACTGCTGCGCGATACTTTGAAAAAACCGGTATGGGCTACGGATTTGCCTTTAAGCAGCGATGCGAAAACCATTTACGATACCAATGCCGATTCTGTTTACAGGCGCATGTTGCAGCCGAGCGATAATTTCATAGCGGAGCAGCTACTGCTAACCTGTTCATCGCTTAAGTTTAATACGCTGAACACCGATTCGGTAATTAATTATGCTAAAGCTCATCTGCTAAATGACCTGCCGGATGCTCCGCAATGGGTTGACGGCTCAGGGCTCTCGAGGATGAATTTATTTACTCCCCGCAGCATTATTGCTTTGCTATGCAAAATTAAGGATGAGGTAAAAGATGAGCAGCTTTTGCATAGCATGATGCCTGCCGGAGGAGCTACCGGAACGCTTAAAAATGCTTATAAAACAGACAATGGACAGGCATTTATCTGGGCAAAAACCGGATCGTTATCAAATAATTATAACCAAAGCGGCTACCTGGTTACCCGAAAAGGTAAACGGCTGGCATTCTCGTTCATGAATAATAATTTTACCCGGCCTGTTAAAGAGGTAAGAGACGAAATGGTAAGGATCATGACCTATATACATGAGGAGTTTTAAGAACCCCCTCTAAATCTCCCCCAAAGGGGAAGACTTTTGACCGCCGTTTTTAATAAATCAAAAGGGTTGTCATTCTGAGCGACAGCGAAGATCTATTAGGCGAGCATAGACGACAGATAGATCCTTCGTTCCTACCCATGACATAATAATTTAAGCAGGCACAAGTTCCATATTTAATTCAAGGGCGAGTCTTTCTAATCGCCTTTGTTTCTGTTCTTTAAGAATGTTCTCATACGAGTGAAGGCCCTTCTCTACAAAGTCGGCGCCTTTTACGATTAAACGCCAGTATTGAGCAGCCAGTTTTCTGGCTGTAGCTTTAATAGCTATCGCGGGGCCTTTTCTACCCCTTAATCTTCTTGCAAATGAACCCCAGCCGATATACTTGCTGTTCAATAATCCATGGGCCATCTGTTTGAATATTTGCCCAACGGTCGGCTTACCCTTGCTTTTACTTTTGTTTTTCTTTCCTGAACGGTCATGCCCCGGCGATAAACCAAGCCAACTGGTGAAATGTTTTTCACTTGGCCATCGGCTAAGATCCGAACCTACCTCTGTGTATAACTGTAACCAGTTGTAATCTGTAATACCCGGGAGTTTGGTCGCGTCTTTACCATCAAATATCTTCAACAAGTGATCCCCCAGATTATCGATATTAGGTTTGTTGTGACGGATCGCTTTGCGTTTCCCGCCGCTTATTCCCGGCGGTAGGCTCTTGTCCCTGTTGATCCGCTGTAAAACACTATCAATCTGACTGTCGCATTCCTGTATCTGACCCTGATAAAAACCATAGCCCTTATAGGCCTGACCCAAGGCAAAAAGCCCCTGGGCTGTATAATGGCCCTGCAAGGCCTTCAATACTTCTTCTCCTTTATTCTCCCTGATCTTTTTATGGCACAGTGAAAACAACTTAGCAGGATCACGCTCACCCTGCAGTATCGCATCGATCAACGCCATGCCGCTTACTCCATGGACCTGGCTTAATACCTCCGGCAAACGGATATTCATTTCTATCAGTGCCTTCTGCATGTGTTGAACATGCATGGCCGCACTCCGAAGGTGATCCTCCCGAAGACGCTGATAACTACGCAATTCTTTGATATGCCCCTCTGAAACATAACAGCGGTTCAGTAAACCATAGCTATGCAACTGCTGTATCCACTGGCAATCCTTTACATCTGTTTTTCTGCCTGGTAACTGCCGTGTCTGCCGCCCGTCAACAAGCCACACATCTAATCCCGCATCCAAAAGAATATCATAAAGCACATACCAGTAAACTCCTGTCGCTTCCATGGCTACCGTACTTACTTTATGCTCCAATAAATAATGCTTAAGTGATACCAGATCACTGGTGAAAGTTTCAAACGAACGAACCGGCTGACTTTCAAGCCCCACGAATAGCTTACGGGCGCCTATATCTATGCCCGCTGCATGAAAATGCATCTTTTCCATCCTTATATCCTTTTTTAAGAAGCCGTGCCCGAAGGAGTTTAAAGAAAAGACAGGCTACCCATCGGACAAATCACTCTTGTAAGGATCGTACCATACCTTCAGACTCTATACTTCAGAACCATACTCAGCAACAGGCAATAAGCACTATAACTTGATCGGACACACTGCACGGCTCAGCAAAGCTATGTCATTTCTCCTTCAGAGGCCAAGGATTTAATCACTCTCTCAGGATGACAAAAGAGGTTGCTTAATTTAGCCGCTTTACCATTTGCTCTTGTACCATTTTAAATACCTGTATGGGTTTTAGCGCACGCCAGCCCAGATTGTCAAGCACGCCACCGAAGTTGATATAATAATCGATATTGTTGCGCTTGAATTCATCAATTACATGGTCGCGGAAGTTGATACCGGCAATCCAGCCATCTTCCACGTCCTGAAACCATTCCTCGTAATACAGGTCGTCTGATGAGTGAAAGTTGAGCACATTTTCTCCTATTAATATGAAATGATTAATGCCGTTGTCAATCATCAGCTCCAGCAATTCGCGCTTTAGCAGCATAATATCATTATTAATGGCATCGTTCCACTCTCCAATAAATTCAATTATGGTATAGCCTCTTTCATAATCAGCAAACAGCACCTTTAGGTATAAGGTGTTGGACCCGAACGAGTCCCACTGCGGATGAAGCAGATAATTATACACCTGTTTATCAAACTCAAACTCATTATATTCAGTGGCGTAGAAGGGTGAAAACTCATCTTCTGATGCTATATAATCATCGCGCCAGCGGTAATATGGCTCTATCTCGTGCATACTTTATTCAATTTCAAATTTGCATATCTGCACACCAATTAATCATTTTTTATAGTTATCCACCGCGCTTCTAACACTTCCGTGTTTTTTTAATAGCGCGGCGGCATCATCTTCGTTTAACCCTGTTTCTTCCATCACCATGCGGGCCCCGCGGTTAACCAGCTTGTTGTTGCTTAACTGCATATCAACCATTTTATTCCCTTTTACGCGGCCCAGCTGTATCATTACACTGGTGCTCAGCATATTTAAAACCAGCTTTTGTGCAGTGCCTGCTTTCATCCGGGTTGAGCCGGTCAAAAATTCCGGTCCGGTAACCACTTCAACCGGGTATTGCGCCTCAGCTGCAACGGGGCTCCCATTATTACAAACTATGCAGCCGGTTACAATATTATTTTTCGCGGCCATTTTTAACCCCCCTATTACATAAGGAGTAGTGCCAGATGCCGCTATGCCCACAACTACATCTTTATCATTGATATTAAATTCCTGCAGGTCTTTCCAGGCCTGTTCGGTATCATCCTCCGCAAATTCAACAGCTTTGCGTATAGCACCATCACCCCCGGCAATCAGGCCTACAACCATATCAAACGGAACTCCGAATGTTGGCGGGCATTCAGAGGCATCTACCACGCCTAAACGGCCACTGGTTCCGGCACCAATGTAGAATAGGCGACCGCCCTTGCGCATTCTTTTTGCGGTTGCGGCAGATAGCTGCTCAATTTGCGGTAATGCTTTTGCAACCGCCAATGGTACGGTTTGATCTTCCTTGTTGATGTTTTCAAGTATTTCAAGAACAGACAGCTGCTCTAAATTCTTATAATGCGATTCCCTTTCGGTGATGGTTTCCATTAATTTCAAATAATTTATAACAAAATTCGGTAAAAAACATCAAATGCAATGACGTCAATAAAAATTATTGATATAGCATTGATTAACTTTGCTTACTGAACATGAAAAAAACTGCGGGTGTTATTTTCAGGACGATGATCCTGTTGCTGGTGGGTATAACAATTGGGTTGCTGATAAGCGATAATAATTTTGCTGACCGTAACCTTGGCTTCTCATTTTCTGGCACCGACAAACTATCTAAAGTTTTGGAACTCGTAGGTCAAAATTATGTAGATAGTGTGAACATTGACAGCATTGAAGGCGCCTCGGTTAATGATTTATTACAAAACCTCGATCCGCATTCGCTTTATTTACCTCCGCAGCAAGCCCAATCTATTAACGAACGCCTTGATGGGGGTTTTAATGGTATTGGTATTGAATACCAGTTGATGCGCGATACATTGATTATTACCCAGGTATATGAGGGTGGCCCGGCGGCAAAAGCGGGGCTGTTGGTGGGCAGTCGGGTAATTAATGTGAATAACAAAAAATTTTCGGGCACAAAGCTAACCAACGATAGGATAAATAGTGTTTTCAGGGGTGAAAAGGACTCCATTATATTGCTTGGTGTAGCCGAAGGGAAAGCGATAAAAACATATACCATAAAACGCGGACGCGTTGATCTGAGCAGTGTAAATGCTGCATATATGGCCAATGAAAATACAGGTTACATTAAAATAAGCAAGTTTGCATCAACCACCGATATTGATTTTCGCCGGGCTCTCGGAAAGCTTAAAACAACAGGAATGAACAACCTGCTGCTTGATTTACGCGGTAATGGCGGCGGCTACCTGAATGCTGCAACTTCATTGGCTGATGAGTTTTTAAGTAAAGGTAAACTGATAGTTTATACCAAGGGCGTACACGAACCACGTACTGATTATTTCGCAACAGATTCAGGCCTGTTTCAGCATGGCAAGGTAACGGTGTTAATTGATGAATATTCGGCATCGGCAAGTGAGATACTGGCGGGTGCCCTGCAGGATCTGGACAGGGCCACCATAGTTGGTCGCCGCTCATTTGGCAAAGGCCTGGTTCAGCAGCAATTCCCATTTGGCGATGGTTCTGCTGTAAATTTAACCGTGGCCAGGTACTATACCCCTTCGGGCCGGTCGATACAAAAATCATACAAAGGCGGACTGGAAAGCTACCGCAACGAACTGGCTATACGTATGCAAAAAGGGGAGCTGTTTTCTGAGCAAAGTAACAGGAGCGATACTTCGGCCTTTAATGGTAAAGGCTCATCGTATCATACCCTGAGCGGCCGTAAGGTTTTTAGTGGCGGCGGTATTATGCCCGATGTTTTTGTGCCGGCGGATACTACACAAAACACCATGCTCATCCAAAACCTGCTTGATCAGCAATTGTTTTCGGCTTATGTGATTGACAAGATGCAGCCCGTTATCAACAAGTTTGCAACAGGCGATGATTTTATAAAAAACTACAACGTAAGCGACGACGATTTTCACAGCTTTATACTTTATTCCTCACAAAAGCTCAAGGAAATGGATTCGCACGAATTACTGATTTCGAGGGATTACATCAAAAATATTCTGAAAGCCAATGCCGCCCGTTTTAAATGGGGCGATAACGCTTTTTACCAGGTAATGAATATTAACGACGAAGCTTTTAAGAAAGCGCTGAGTATATAATGTGCAAATATGCAGATTTCAGATGTGCAAATAAAGATTAGTACATATCCCTATCACACAGTCAAAAAACCATCTGCATATCTGCACATTTAAAATCTGCACATTTGAATTATTTCTGCCTGAACCAAACCTGTATAGGTGCACCGGAAAAATCAAAATTTTCCCTCAGTTTATTTTCAATAAAGCGGTAGTATGGTTCTTTTACGTACTGAGGCAAATTACAGAAGAAGGCGAACATTGGCGACGCTCCCGCAATTTGGGTGATGTATTTAATTTTTACGTATTTGCCTTTGATGGACGGCGGGGGGTAGCTTTCAATAATAGGCAGCATCACCTCGTTAAGTTTAGAGGTTGATATTTTACGCGCACGGTTTTGGTAAACCTGGTTGGCTACATCAATTACCTTTAAAACCCGTTGTTTTTCGGTAACAGAGGTAAATACAACAGGTACATCTGTAAACGGCGCTATTTTTTCACGTATCTGCTCTTCAAATACTTTAACGGTTTTATTGTTTTTTTCTATCAAATCCCATTTGTTTACCACAATGAGCACGCCTTTTTTATTTTTTTCGGCGAGGTGAAAGATATTCATATCCTGAGCCTCAAAGCCTTCTACGGCATCAATCATCAGGATAATCACATCGGCTTCTTCCAGAGCCTTTATGGTGCGCATTACCGAGTAGAACTCTATATTTTCTTTAACTTTTGTTTTTTTACGCAGGCCGGCTGTATCAATCAGCATAAAATCATGCCCATACTGGTTATAGTGGATGTGGATCGAGTCGCGCGTGGTGCCTGCTATTGGAGTAACAATATTACGATCTTTGCCTATCAATGCGTTAATGATAGATGATTTACCCACATTCGGCCGACCAACAATTGCATATTTGGGGCGAGTGTTTTCTTCTAACACCACATCCTCAAAATGTTTAACCACTTCGTCAAGTAATTCACCGGTACCAGAGCCGGTCATTGACGAAATGGTGTAAATTTCGCCCAGTCCCAGACTATAAAACACCATCGAATCCGCTAACTGGCTATTGTTATCAAGCTTGTTTACAACCACAAAAACAGGTTTGCTGCTTTTGCGCAAACGGTTAGCTATTTCATCATCAAGGTCGGTAATGCCGGTAGTAACATCAACAATAAATAAAATTACAGATGCTTCTTCAATGGCAATATCAACCTGTTCGCGTATGGCTGCTTCAAAAACATCATCAGAGTTGGCCACATAACCGCCGGTATCAATAACGGTGAACTGGTGATTTAGCCATTCGGCAACGCCATAATGCCTGTCGCGGGTTACACCGCTAAAATCGTCAACAATGGCTTTGCGAGATTCTGTTAAGCGGTTATATAAGGTTGATTTGCCCACGTTGGGCCTGCCCACTATGGCTACTATGTTACTCATGGTTATTAGTTGTAAGTTTTGAGTAATGAGTTTTGAGTTAAAGCTTCAAAATATCACACTCAATTAAAAAAATATTAGTCCCGGCACTGAATTTTAAGCTAAAGATAACTCAAAACTTAATACTCATTACTCAAAACCATTTTATTCGTATCCGAATTTTTTAAGGTAATTTTTTTTGCTGCGCCAATCGGGAATCACTTTTACAAACATTTCAAGAAAAACTTTCTTCTGGAAAAAGTCTTCCATATCACGGCGGGCGTAGGTGCCAACTATTTTAAGCATTTTACCGCCCTGGCCAATAATGATGTTTTTTTGCGAATCGCGCTCTACAATAATTTCGGCACTGATGCGGTGCAGTGTCTCTCCCTCTACAAACGCAGTTACAATAACCTCGGCGCTGTATGGGATTTCTTTTTTGTATTGTTTCAGGAGCTGCGCACGGATCATCTCGGACGCGAAAAAGCGGTCGTTACGATCCGTTAATGCATCTTTTTCATAATAAGCCGGATGCTCGGGAAGGTTTTCGATAACAAAATCCATAACCGCTTTGATATTGTGACCATGCAGCGCCGATATAGCAAAAACAGCTTTGGGGTTTAGCTTTTGCCGCCAGAATTCAACTTTCTTTTTTACGGTTTCCTCATCGCTCTGGTCAATTTTATTAATCAGGACAGCGATAGGTGCCAGTGAGCCTTCCAGTTTTTTTAAAACGTCGGTCTCATCATACTCTTCGTAAATATCGGTAACCAGCAAAATAAGGTCGGCGTCAACAATGGAGCCATCTACCTGGTGCATCATGCTTTCGTGCAGGGCATAATGCGGTTTGATGACGCCGGGGGTGTCTGAAAATACAATCTGGTAGTTTTCATCGTTCACAATACCCAATATACGGTGACGTGTGGTTTGGGCTTTGGGGGTGATGATAGACATATTTTCGCCAACAAGGGCGTTCATAAGGGTTGATTTACCTGCGTTGGGCTTACCAATTATGCTTACAAAACCTGCCTGATGACTCATATAAAAATAATTAAAAATATATTTGGACTGCAAAGAAACGAATTATATCTTTGCAGTCCAATTAAAACGGAGTGCAAAATTGCATTTTGATAATTGGAAGGAACTTTCCGGAGTTATGACCGGATTGCAACATATAAGAATAACAGTGCGGGATGGAGCAGTTGGTAGCTCGTCGGGCTCATAACCCGAAGGTCGTAGGTTCGAGTCCTGCTCCCGCTACAAA
This sequence comes from Mucilaginibacter sabulilitoris, assembly GCF_034262375.1. Classification (NCBI taxonomy): domain Bacteria; kingdom Pseudomonadati; phylum Bacteroidota; class Sphingobacteriia; order Sphingobacteriales; family Sphingobacteriaceae; genus Mucilaginibacter; species Mucilaginibacter sabulilitoris. The sequence continues at coordinate 405,019 of NZ_CP139558.1, read as the reverse complement.
GAGAAAAGCCTCTTAGAGAAATCTGAGAGGCTTTTTTGTTTATATTCGATAGCTAAGATTACTGGGTATCTTTTCCGAGGTTGCAAATTTCGGACAACTATGGGGTCAAGCAGAAAAGTTGTGGGATAAGATAAAAAGTATTTGTTTTGTATTTAACGAAACACGATCTCTTGTCCAACGCATACGAAACCCTGGTCCGCCTTATACTTCCTGAAGGCTTGTTAGATTATTTTGAACTGACTGACGTTAAACCGTCAGAAAGTGGTCAGCTGAATATTTACCTGGAAGAAAAGAACCTGCCTCCTGCCGGTTATGAAAAGGCACAAATAGAGTCAAAAGGCTTTCTGCCTGAAACAGCTATCCAGGACTTTCCGATCCGTGGTCATAAGGTAGCACTCTGTATTAAACGGCGCAGATGGGAAGTAAAATCCAGCGGTGAGGTCATCACCAGGGACTGGGATTTAGTACGAAAAGGGGCACGAATGACAACGGAATTCGGCCTTTTTTTAAAAGGTATATTTGGATAATAACCCGATCAGCTGCCACTTGCTGGGCAGGCTTTACAGCGTCGACGGAAAACAGCTACAACAGCAGTATAAAGATCACCTAAGCGATTTTCATACCTGGCCACAAAAAGAGCATGCAGAAGAATGGCTGCTGTTTCCGGATAATATCGGACCGTCATTAAGCATCGATGAAACAGCCCTAAGCAATGGCGAGCTCTACACCATTATTACCAACAAAGCAGCCAAAGGCGGCAAGAAAGCGATTGTAGCGATGCTAAAAGGCACACAGGCCGAGCAGATCATGGCCGTGTTGGAACGTATTCCATTACGTAAGCGGAACAAGGTCAGCGAAGTAACGATGGATATGGCGGCAAACATGATCAAATCCATCCGCCGGTGCTTTGCTAATGCCAGCCGGGTGATCGACCGATTCCATGTGCAAAAGCTGGCTTATGATGCTGTACAGGAGGCGCGGATTAAATATCGCTGGGAAGCGTTGGATGCCGAGAATCTTGCATATGATAACGCTAAAAAGAATAAACAAAGCTATCAACCCGAAGTGTTCAGCAATGGCGACACGCTCAAGCAACTGTTAGCCCGGAGCCGTTACCTGCTTTTCAAACATCATACGAAATGGAACCTGTCACAAAAGCAAAGGGCAGATCTATTATTCCATAAATATCCGCTATTACAAAAGGCCTATCAGCTATCGATTCGGCTGGGCAGCATCTTTACCAACTGTAAGAACAAACAACAAGCTTTTAAAGGGCTGGCTATCTGGTATAATGACGTGGAAACTGCCGGTATAGATGCGTTCAGTACGGTGGCAAGGTCAGTCAAAACCCACTATGAATCAATCCTGAACTTCTTCGATAACCGGGCCACCAATGCTTCTGCCGAATCATTCAACGCCAAGATCAAAGCTTTCAGAGCTACTTCAAGAGGCGTAAGAGATACCGCTTTCTTCTTATTCAGACTCCAAAATATCTATGCCTGATTTTTTATTCCCCCAACCTTTCGGACTGATCCCAACTATGTTTGTCGTTCACACGCGGCACGCGTGCGCAAGCTGAGGGTATTCCATTGGCATGGAAGCCTTTCGCATTTTCTTAGCTCTCCACCTTGCCTTAGTGCTACTGTTCAGCAGTTCGTTCGTTTGAGAATTCACTCACAATTTTGGACATTAATTGCGGGGAGGCAAGATGATATAAGTCTCATTAACTCAGTTCGCTTAATTAATGAGCTATCGATTGTGGAGTGGTATTAATATTATTGTGGAGCGGTATTAATATTATTGTGGAGCGGTATTAATATTAATGAAATATATTATGTTTTTACTAAGATTGCATTTATATAATATAATAAGTTATTTTAAAGAAAATGAACGCCATATATGGAAAATTTAGTATTGATATGTTACCGGTTGAGACTATCAATGTTACAGAAAAAATTGACGAGTTCCTGAAGGGTAATATAATTGAAATTCCACAAGATATTAATTTTGATACGCTGTTTGATAAGGTTGGCAACAACAAAAGAAGCTACTTGCAGATATCTGTCAATGATCAGGTATTCAATATAGCAGAAGACGAATATATTGAGAATATAGAACTCGATTTGCTAAAGAAAGTTAATAGCATAAAAATAGTTTATTATATATATACAAGTCCAAATTCGAATTGGCGTGCGATAGTTTCAGGCCAACTATATCAATTGAAAAGCTATGGCATATTATCAGAGGCCGATTTGTATATTCACATTACCGACAGTAATAATTATATAGACGAAATAAAAACACTGATTATTAACATAGTGCCCGCCGCCATAATTAGCACCTCATCTATCAATCAATTTGAGTACCCTGCAATTAAATTATTGCATGACTTGGCAATACAATATCCAAATAATAATTTCATTTACTTTCATAGTAAAGGAATGACACATAGCCTGCATTCACGATCTCTTCAGGAAATAATGCTACTCACCAAAACATTTGAAAACTGGCGAAAAAACCTTCAATTATTGAGCAAAGAGGGTAAAAACAAGATGGGATTATTTTCGGCAGAACGCGGGTGGATCTGGTATAACTTTTGGTATGCCAAAGGCAGTTATTTAGCAAATTGCAAAGCGCCCGAGATTTCCGATTTTAGATATTATTATGAAGCGTGGCTTGGAGAAGCTGATCCTGATCAACAAATACCCGCCACTGATTGTATCAATCTGTTTGAGATAAAAAATGTTTCAAAACCGTATTTTACACCTGTTGAGGCTGATATCTATAAGGAAAATCTTATGGAGAAATTATTTTCACATGCCGAATCAAAGGAATTTCGCGTGGTTCGAACATCCTTTATGATATATTGCCAATTAAAAGTTGACTCCTTCTTTAAACTATTCAAGAAATCGAATCTGAAAAAGGTATTCAATTAAATACTCATCCGAGGACAGAAAAACTATGGCTGCAGATATCCTCTGTTTCAAACGAAAAACAACACAAATTGCTAATGCGTAATCTAACATAACGTCTTCCGTTATTACTTAACAAACAAAAAGCTTCGAGTTGAAAAGGTGCGGCTTTTTGTTTAATTTATTCTTTCCACTGCCGCAAGTCCCGCTTATAGTATTTCAAATGGTTAGGGCTAATATCATGGAGAATCACGAGCGAGAAACATGAGGGAGAAAAGCTTAAGGACAGAATGATCAAGGAGATCCTTCCAGATGTTATTTAACATCTTTTAACGATAACTCTAAATATAATCGCCGATATTTATGTTCAAAAGCAGCGATAGCTTATGAAATACGGCATTCTTTTCTTATTACTGAGCCTTTCAATGCAAGTGGCATCCGCGCAGGAAGCAGATATTAAAAAGCTCAAAGAATTGAATGAAAAATGGATCGCTTCCTTTGTTACACGGGACACAGCGACCATGCGCGGCATTTATGCCGACAATATGGAATTGGTTTCTCCCGGCGGGAAAATATTTCATAAAAAAGATCTTCTCAAGAACCTTTTGTCTACAGATCAGGAATTCATTTCTTCCAAAGTTGATAGTGTTCGAGTGCGGATTTTTGGCAGTATCGGTTTGGTGAACGCCACCTCCACTGTACATGGCAAAGCCGCTCAAAAAGAATTTACCGTCACTACTTGTTATCTGGATGTTTACGAAAAACGTAACGGCCGCTGGTATGCAGTTGCATCCCAGGTGACAGTACCCGACAATCAATGAATCTTCCGCTGCCGCAAGCGTCTCAATTGTGGTGTTTTCAAATAGTTAAAGGCTAATATCATGGAGAGATGCTTGCGGCAAGTGGAGTTTTGTTAAAAAGACTATATATTTAAGTTGTTATGCCCGGATGCTACCCCCTGGATTTATTACATTGTTTCCGCCGGTATAAAAATAAAAAAAGTGGAGCCCTGGCCGGGTGCGCTTTCAAAGCCTATCCTGCCTCCCTGGCGTTCAATAAATTCTTTGCATAAAGGCAGGCCCAGGCCTACTCCTATTTCATTATTTGTGCCGAAGTCCGGCTCGGTATTGATAGAGAATATTTTTTCCTGCTTGTTATGCTCTATGCCTTTGCCATTATCACTAACCGTTATCTTACATTCATGCTGCACCAAATGCGCATCTATATTTATCATACCGCCATTTGGCGTAAATTTAATGGCATTGCTAACTAGGTTACGCACCACCAGTTGCAGCATGTTCCTGTCCGCAATTACATTAAGCAAAGGGTTGATTTTATAATTCAGGGCGATATCCTTTTTATCAGCCTGGGCTTTGCCCATATCCAGCGTGCTTTTTATTACATCAAGCAGGTTTGCCGGTATCAAATGAATTGCGGACCCCTCCATTTGTGATTTAGACCATTGCAGTAAATTGGTAAGCATATCCATTGTGCTGTTGGTGGCAGTCAGCAATTCCTGCTCTATTCTTGCGCGCAATGAGCTGTCCAGTTCATTTTCGTTAAGTAATTGCAGGTAATTTTGTATGCTAATGAGCGGCGTTCGCATATCATGAGATATAATGGACATTAACTTATTCTTTTCCGCGTCGCTTTTTTCGAGCTGCTCTTTTTGAAGTAATATGTGTCGGTTTTGGACTTCAATATCCTTAGCCTTTTCTTCTACGGATATGCGTTCTTTATCATAACTTCTGCGGATGTATTTAATAACGATATAAATAGCGATCACGGGCAAGGGGAACGCCGTAATCCTGTCTATCAGCTCACCCTTTCCCGCAGTAAATGGATGTTTCACCAACTGCGGATTATAATATGCCACCAGGTGCAAAGCCAGAAAACAAATAATATAAACCATTAGCCAGGCCAGGTGCTGCCGGTAAGGGGAAATTGCAAATACCAATAGCAGGTATGCGGGCCATATAATATCAGTTGATCCATTAATACCCGAATTGGCGAAATAGTTAACCGAGAAAATAATTAGCCCTGTTACCCCAAATAAAATGCTACTGTGTGGTTTGTAATTAAAGCGCGAATTATAATACTCGTACAAAAAAAATAAACTTAATAGCAAACTGGATAAAGAAGCTACATAAAGTCCAGCAAAAAAGTTATAAGGAACATAAAAAATAGCCAGCACAATCAACCCCACACTAATGGAGTGAAACATTCTGCTTTCTAACGAAAAATCCGAAGAACTACCTATTAGCCTAAACCAAACCGCATTCATTTTTTTTACCATAGACCAATAGTAGCAGCTAAAATTAACAATTTATTATTATAAACAAGTCGCTTTGGCTCGGCACGATAAAGTGGGCGAAGTAGTAAACTCCTACGAAACAAAGCGTTGTTTATTGTTATATTCAAATCGTTTTACGATACCGGATAGTCCGGGGATTCAAAAGATAACCAGAAATAATATCATGCAGGCAGTAACGCTACCGGGGACAAAATACCGCATCGAATCTATAGACATTTTGCGTGAATTGATCATATCAGAGACTTCTTCCACCTCCGTCTCCGCAAGCCGCTTGTGTATTCTAAAAGCTAATATCATGAAGAGGCATAAGCGATGCGCTTGCGGCAAGTAGGGTTTTGTTAAAAAGGCTATATATTTAAATTGTTGATTATCAGATGTTCACGAATGCTCATGGTTGTTCATGGAGATATGAACGTGAACAGTATAAGGTTTTCCGCTGCGCCAAAACTTTCCCCTCGCTGTGCAAAGCAAATCAAAAGGCTTCAGGTCGAAAGATTTTTATTTTGAATAAAAAGAGCAGAAAAAAATTTCCTATTATTACCGCATGCATTTTCATACTGGTTTCCAAATCCTTTTTCTGGCTTTGCTATCATTTTTTAATCCGGAGAAATCTGATTTAAAACTCGCCGCTAAACATCACAAAACCAGTAAAATTGTTAAAACGCATAAGCATTCCCGCACACATTATTATTCGGGCAGCATAGATACATCTACCATTTCAACAGGATGTACCACGCCCGATGAACTCGTTACTTTTGCCAAATCGCTTAGGGGTATCAGGTACCGGTTTGGTTCAACTAATCCCGAAAAAGGATTTGACTGCTCGGGCTTTGTTAATTATGTATTCCACCATTTTGGCATCGGCATACCCCGCAGTTCGATAGATTTTGCATCAGCATTCGGTCGTGTTGCCCTGAGCGAGGCCCGAACAGGCGATTTGATATTATTTACCGGCACAAAAAAATCAAGAAGGGCCGGCCACATTGGTATTGTTATTTCAGAGCCCGGAGAGCCGGTTATGTTTATACATTCTACATCAGGTGCCGCCAACGGCGTTACCGAAACACCTTTGAACGACTATTATATGGGCAGATATATAAAAACAATCAGGTTATTTTCTGATAACAGTTATAACCCGATTGATAGCACTTCCTCTGACGCTGAGCGACAGGATCTGGTACCCGCCGTTAGTTCCACTTCAGGCTCATAGCCAGAGAACCCCCACAACACTTGGGAGCATTCGTACTACTTAACCGGCACTACAATCGGCTTCCCTTTTTCAACAACATAAGTGGCGAGTTCCTGCGCGTCGGCACTGCTGGTGTTCCTGGCCGCATGTACCGTACCTGCCGGAATAAATAATACATCGCCGGCCTTGAGTATCACCGGTGGTTTACCCTCTACCTGATATTCCAGTACCCCCTCAAGAACGTAGATGATCTCTTCGCCAGGGTGTATGTGTTTACCAAATGCCGCTCCCGGAGCAAAATCAATTCGCACTTGAACTGCCTCGCGGCCAGGTGTGCTGAGATCATGCCGCTGGAGCTCGGTCCGCTTAATTCCTGCTTGCTGTGCCAGAGCGGAGCCCGGGATTGTGATTGCCGCTATAGCAACAATTGCGATAATGCCGGCGAAGAAGTGTTTTTTCGTTTCCATGGTTTTAATTTTCTACAAAAGTGCTCATAATCATGAGTTGCATTCAACAACAAAGCGGGTTAGCCAGGCAAGGTTGGTGCTGATCCGGGCATTTTCGATGCTGAACGATTCAACTGTCCTAATCAGCCAATATTGGTTTTGTAGTAATCTTTTTCCAGATAGTGAATCCTCCGTAAATGAACATCAGACAGATGAAGACATAAACCCAAACCGGTATATTGCGACCGGCGGTGATCAGGTAAACATAGGGCAGGCTAAAACTAACGGCAGCAAATAATATTGGAATAAGGATTGATTTTTTTGCTCTGAAATTCTTCAGTAACCATGCAAGAGATGTAATGAAAGAGGGCTTGCTAATGAAATACAGACAACCCAGGAGTAACGGATCAACATCATGTTTCTCGCCTAATTCAATAACATAATCCTTAAAAAGTGTAAGATAATCCGTCATATCTGCAAGTTATAAATAACAAGCGGATGATACACTTATTTTTCCTGAAGTACTGCCGTTTTATTTAATTCTTGCTTGCGTTTGTTGGTTAAATACTTGCGTACCGGGATATCGTAAAAAACCATAAACAAATACGCCACCCCAATTAAAAGTATTACACCAATAATTATAATTAAAGCTAATTGTGGTGTTGCCGGCTTGTGCGAGGTGTAATAATTTAAAAACGCCCATATCACAGCATAATGTGTCATGTACAATGGATAGGATATTTTACCAGAAAATACACAAAGTTTTTTAAGTCCCTGTGTTAGGGTAGCGCCGGCGCCTAAGGCTACCAGTAGAGGAAAGTAGAATAATACAACCAATGGCTCGGTAATCGAGTTCCATTTACCGAAGGGCATTACAAATGCTAAGGCCAGTAATATGGCAATACCGCCAAAACCCAGCTTGTTTTTGATGATCCAGTTGGAGCGGTAAACAAGTAGCCCGGCTAAAAATGAATAAGCAATACGGGCACTACCCTGCCAAAAAGTATCACCGCCCCAGCCGCCCATCACGTTCCCGGCATGGTAAGCAACAAAGCATAACCCCACTGCCGAAATTATGGTTAATAAAAGCAAGTACCTGCGGCTGATGCGGTAAAGCACAAAAGCATAAACAATATTGGCTACATACTCCCAAAACAACGACCATGCCGGTGCATTGAAACTGAACAGGTTAAACGCGCGCTCAGTCATAGACGGATACGGGATAAGAAAAATAGAGCTTAAAAATATAAGGATAATTTTGCCCGTACTATATAACTCAGGATGCCCGCCAAACGGGTCAAAAAGAAAAGTTAGCAGGCCCAGTACCGAACCTAAAATAACCAGCGGATGTAACCGTATAATTCTTGATTTAAAAAATTCCACAACGCCCATCTTCCCAATCCGATCATCGTATGCATATCCTATAACAAACCCCGACAAGCAGAAAAAGAAATCGACCGCTAAAAAACCATGGGCAATAAAATTTTGGCTATAATCTGAAATGGCCATTTCCATAAAATGGAAAGTCACAACTGCTAAAGCGGCTACTCCTCTTAATCCATCAAGAATGTCAAAATGCTGTTTAGTTTTTAAAATGTCAGGACTTAAGTTTTTTACGCTCATCGGTTTTATAAGGCTATATGTTTGTTGTATGATAACTCGCAGGAGTTACACATATCGCCAAGAATACCGATAATAAATATGCTACCCAAATTTTTTAAGGCATTTACTTTACTTTTCGAGCAAGGTTAGTTTTTTTATGGTCACCTCAACTTTATCGCCCGGTTTAATTTTTGCCGGGGTTGTAAGTGATACTATGATTGCCCCTTCCCTGTTCAGCTTGCCATGTGTAGCCACAATAAATTTGCCGGGGTTAGTGGCCGGGTAAAGGCTAAAGCTGCTAAGCAGCTGTTTTTCGCTGTTCGGATATCGGTAATACACATAAAATATCAACGGGTGGTTTTGCGGGTTATCCACCTTCTCTACCTCCACCTGCACAAACCGATAGGTGTGGTTTAACAGCATGCCCGGGTTAACTGTCTGTACAAGGTTTGTTTTCTGCAGATTTAAATGATATAAGCTATCCATGGCCCCGGCGGTTATATTACCCGAATATGGCTTTGGCATTTTTCCATTGCAATATCCGGATAAGGTTAAAAAGGCAATACCTAAAATGGCATATGTTTTAGCGGCTGTCATCACAAATCTTATACGCTTAAAAAACAGGGATATTATTGTTCTTTAGCGTTTATAATTATGGGGCTAACAATAAACTCAACCGTATCCAGTAATAATTCAGTAGCCGGGTTTTCAAACTTTCCTAAAAATGGCACAGCAACCAATTGTACCGAGATCGGGGTTTTGTCGGTAAGCTGCTGGTTCTTTTTTAATTTTTGCAGGGTAGGCGTAATATTTACCAGGAATTTAGGTACATGATGATGTGCTGTCATATCCATATTATTTTCGGGCATGGGAGCGCCAAAAAAAGCGAAGCTGCCGGCGTAATGTATATCATCAACAGGTGTATTGGCATTAGCTTCGGGCAGGTTTAAAAATACACGCACAAAGAAATCACTTTCAGCAGGTATTTGCACATAGTTTATGCTCACGAATACGTGATCTTTCGCCGCATCGGTATTTATAATACCGGCAAAGTCACTTGCACCGGCACGTGGTTGCACGCTAAATGGTTTGGCAATGCTTATGGTTGTTTTGCCGGCAATGGATATCCTGTTTTTAATATTGAATTTGATATTGGCGCCTTTTTTTATCCGATCCTGAAGTTTATTAAAATCGGTTTTTGTTTTTACAATTTTTTGTGCAACTGGCGTACCAATATCACTATGCTCATATTGATAACTTAAGAGCGGCATAATCGTAGTTATGCCTGCAGTAATGGAACTTACAGTGTTCCCGTCGCCATCAACAAAATAGTTCCAGGCGGTATTGTTCCAGCCCGGGTCATTTGTATTATTGTTATCCAGGTCAATATTCCATTTGGCCCAGCAATAATCAATCATACAATGGTGTGTCCAGAATACGGGATCCATTGCGGAGCCGAAGCCGCCCATGGTATCCCCAACATAGGTATGAACCGTGTTGTGCGGTGTGCCTTCTATTTGTTGCCAGAAAGTATAAAAATTAGTATCGGCAAAAATGGGATCAAGCTCCGGCGTTGAAACCGCCGAAACGCCTGTCACCGTAGCATTTACCCTTGGCAAATAGAGTACACTTGAGGTGTCTAAAAACGCCGGATTGATATCGGGGTTTTGATTCCAGTTCCAATACGGCAAGCCAAATTTGTTGTTACCGGTTAGTTTCTGACAGATTTTTTCAAAGTAAAACAAATAAGCCCGGTGCCATGAAAAAAAGTGCTCTGTACCATGCTGGCAAAGATTAAAACCAACCCCCGCGGTACCATGTATGGCGGCTTGTTTGGCCCAGTTTCTGGGGTCATTGGCAGGCAAGGCTTTCATTAAGGTAACAGCCTGCTTATAGGTGGCAATATCCGCATCAACTGCGGCTGATCCTACGCGCAGCCGTCGTCTGATAGGTCTGTTCCGTATGGCTTCGGCTATTTGCTCACAGCCGCCTAATGTTCCAAGTATAAGGGCAGCGCTAACGAGCCCAATGCCTTTAACAAATACACGCCGGTTCATGTTGGGTATCAAGAATTCCATAGCAGCAGTTTTTTAAGGTTAAAAAACAAGATGGTTATCTGGAAGGTAGATAATATTCGGGTTTATAATTATCGAATATAGAGAATGTTATCCTTATAGCTATGCGTAAAAACACGCGTATGCCTGCGTGGAAACACCCGATTTTGCACAGGTATACCTATCGCATTTTGCTGTGCAATTGATGAGAAACCAACTATGAAATGGATTGACGAAATATATAAATACGAGCCTGTTATCAGCTTAGTTTTTCTGTATTACGTAAAAATAAATAGGCTTCCTGGCTGCAAATCCCAAACTTTCATAAACTTTGATAGCCCGTTCATTGTCATCCCGTACATGTAAAAACGGAATACCGGCAGCTGCTTTGATCCGGTTTATTTGCTGGAGCAGTAACAATTTGGCGTATCCCCGGCCGGTATAATCCGGATGAGTGCAAACCGCGCTTATTTCGGCATATTCAAAAGCATGCATGCGCTGACCTGCCATCGCCACTAATTTATCGCCATCAAAAATGCCTTTATAATGCCCGAACTCAATGGTCCTTTCGGCAAAGGGGCCTGGATTGGTTAATTTGGTGAGGCTAAGCATTTGAGGTATATGTTCATTGGTTAGCGAAACAATGCTTGAGTCGGTATCCGTTATTGTTGTCGGGACATCATAAACCATTTGCAAACCGCTTATTAAATACAGCACTTTCCAGGCGTCTGGAATTTCTGTTTTATCAGAAGTCACAAATACTAAAGGCTCAGCATGGGTAATCTGCTCATAAAGCAGTTCAAAATTTTCCATTGAATTTTCTTCAAACGCAACAAAAGGCGAAACCTCTTTATCGAAGTACCTGATCTGATTGTTTCCTTTAGCAAGATGTTTATTGCCCGAAATTAAGGCATTCCAGGCGGGGTTATCCAATATGTGGTTCATGTTTAGCAAACCTATAAAAAAAGCTTTAGTTAAATAAATTTTGATAATGGTGCAACGGATTGGGTAAAACAGCTGTCATATATGTAAACCTAATAAACCACATGAAAACATATCTTTTACTATTTGTACTGGCCTGCAGCGCAGTTGTAGCAACAGCGCAGGATAATGATAATACACCGCCGTATCTTACCAAATCATTGGCTAACAACGCGATTAACAGTGTTGTTGTAAATACATCTGCCGGCGGGATTAATGTGAGCGGACGGAGCGGTGAAGCGCCGCGGGTGGAAGTTTATATTAAAGGGAATAACGGGCGTCAACTTTCAAAAGAAGAAATTAAAAAGCGCCTTGATGAAGACTATGACTTGAGCGTTTCTGTTAGCGGTCATGAAGTCCGCGCCATTGCTAAAAACAAGCACAATTTTTCCAACTGGAAAAAATCCATCAGTATCTCTTTTAAAATATATGTTCCGGAGCAAACAGCTACCGATCTGAGAACCAGTGGCGGCGGCATTATTCTTGATAATTTAAAGGGAAATGAAACTTTTACTACCAGCGGTGGCGGGCTAATGATTAACAAGGTTAGCGGAATTATACGTGGCGAAACGTCAGGAGGCGGAATTATAGTTTCTAATTCAGATAATGATATTAACCTGGAAACCAGCGGTGGCGGTATCATTGCAAAAAATTGCTCTGGTAAAATTAAACTGGAAACCAGCGGCGGTGGAATACAGCTTGCAAACCTGAGAGGAACCATAAGCGCTCACACCAGTGGTGGTGGTGTTCAAGGTAATAATATAACCGGGGAGCTGATTACCAGTACTTCAGGTGGTGGTATCGACCTGAAACAGATGGATTGCAGCTTAAATGCGTCAACGAGTGCAGGAGGCTTATATGCTCAAATGAAAAGCGTAGGTAAATATTTAAAATTGGAAGCAAGCTCTGGTAATATTGACATGGAATTGCCATTAAAACAGGGCCTTGATCTTGATATCAGTGGCGATGCTGTAAATCAGAGCCCATCAAAAATAAGCGGTTTTAGCGGCCAATGGGAAAAAGACAGGATAAAAGGAAAAGTTAATGGCGGCGGTATCCCGGTAAGTGCAGATGCCTCAAGCGGAAATGTAAATGTGAAGTTTAACTGACTGACTAAATAGTATACCTTAAATGAAGCCCCGAATTGAAAACATCCGGGGCTTTTTTATTTATAATGCCGCTTTTGCTGTATATGGTCCGAATATGGCCTTAACAGGTATTGATGGCTGACTGTCGTCAAGAATAATGATGTAATATTCTTTTCCGCCTGGCAATACCCGTACAACAATATGCCCCTGCAGGCTTTTGTACGACTGTTGGATCAATCCTCCGATAACCAGCTCGTTGGCTTCCATCATGTTGGTGGCGAACAAATCGGGTTTGGTTTTATTAAGATAAGGAGAAACTGCCCTGATCAGCACTTCATGCCCCGGATGATCTGCCGTCCATACCTGCTCTAACCATACCCTTGGCTGCAGGGCTTTAATCAGGTTTTCGTTCACCGCGTCGCGGTTGCCATGATGGTCCATTGTGGCAACATCTACTGAGCCAACTACTTTTGCTATCGGTGTTTCCAGATCGCGCCATGCCGGATCGCCCAAAAATACATTGCCTGGTGTATCGCCGCCATTGTAATAGGCAAAAGGTCCATAGTGTACCACCAGTACATTGCTTAGCGCGTTTTCATCGGGCCAGGTTTTGCTGTTGAGTGTATCAATCGGCGGAAAATGCTGCACTACCGAACTGTCTTTCCCCGTCCAGATCCATCCGTTTGATTTTACATTCTGCACATAAAAACCGGGATATTGATTGGCTTGATGCTGCAACCGTATTTGAGATGCCGAACCTGCTTTAAAGTACAGTGCCTGCATGCCTTTCTTTGATTCGGCATTAATAAAATCAAGGTAATTGGTCCAGGTTTTTTTATAGTTCATATCCTGGGGCAAGCGTTTTAAAGCCGTGGTAAGGTTTACCGGGTAATGATAATCTCGTTGCAGCAAGTAACGGATCGGGATTAAACCACCAACGCCGGTAATACCTGTTAAGGCATATTGTTTGCCGGCCGATAAAGGTGCGCCCGGATAATAGCTGCCAAAATGATCATCATGGAAATGCGTAATGAGCGCATAATCAATCTTTGTTTTTTCTTTCATTGGCGCCACCTGCTTAATGTACTGCACAATCCATTCATAAGGATGTTTGCTGTCATCGGGTCGCATAGGGGTATTGCGTTTTGAGGTGGTCCGGGCGTTAGTTGGGTCGAGCTCACCGGCGTCAAGCACCATAGTAGTTCCATCCGGAAATACAAAAAAGGAGGCATTGCCCCGTCCCGTATTTATATGATGCAAATCGAGATAGCCAGACTTCCATTCGGGCAGTGGTTTACCAACAGTTGCTACCTGCGCGTGGCTCGCAAGCGAAGCCAGTAATAGGCTGCATAAAATCAATTTTTTCATGTATAGAAATAATAATGGGTTTAACTGATATCGGTTATCGCAATGATCTTATCGCCCTCAAACTCAAATATTGATTTTCCGTGCAGGTTAAGTTCGTTACCTTTTTTTAACCCGTGTGGCAGATCAATTGCTAAAACAGCATGATAGGTTATTTCAACTTCGGTTCTGTCGCCATCGTGTTTAAAAGAATTTACCGTTTGCTGCCGGCTGCTGAAAATAGGTGAAGCCTGTTCGGCTTGCTGCTTAAAAGCAGGTAAGCCGGAAATTGTAATGTTAATCTCGCCGTTTGATACGTTCACAAACTTTACAGATTCATCAAGGTCAGTCATCATGTCCGCAATGTTAAAACTATTATAAGCTTTAATGTAATTGCTTATTATCTGCTCTCTTTTTTTCATACAGGTTTCCGGTATGTTCAAATATAACTTAATTGAAATACCAGAAACTGTTATGGCAATGATTTAATATTGGTAAAAAATTGATTTAACACGGAGTCACACAGATTTAAACAATATGCCCCGAAATACATAATTTTAAATGCTGATTATGTAAATGTATTTGTTTTTATGGAGGATTTCTTTAATTCCATTGCGCAATTAACCCGGTTAACGGATGAAGGAAGAGACGAGCTTGCTGCTATCATTAACATAAAAAAGGTTAATAAGGGAGATATACTGGTAAGGGAAAATACCATATGTAACTATGTTTATTATATAAAGCAGGGGCTTACGCGCACCTTTTATTATAAAGATGGGAAAGATGTTACAGATTGGATAAGCATGGACGGCGACTTTGCGACTTCAATAGTTAGCTTCATATCCAGAAAACCCGACAGACGCATCATTGAAGCGCTTGAAAACAGCACCTTGTACGCGCTGCATCATGATAAATTAGAAGAGCTTTATTCGCAATACCACGACCTGGAACGTTTAGGGAGATTATTAATAAACAATGGCCTTATACAAATGCAGCAGCGATTTGATGATCTGCATTTTACCACCGCCAAAGAGCGTTACACTCAGTTAATGTTAACCCGGCCAAACCTGATACAACGGGTTCCCTTAGGGCACGTTGCTTCGTTTCTTGGGGTAACTCAAGAAACTTTAAGCAGGATACGCAGCCAGGCTTAACTTTTTGATAAATGTCAAAAGCATGTGTTTATAGTATGCCCACCTTTGTAAAAAAAAATGACTATGAACACGTTAATATGGATATTGCAGATAATTTTGGCTTTGTTGTTCCTTTACTCCGGGGCCATGAAATCAACACAAGACCGTGAAAAACTGATGAGTCTTAACCAAACCGGGGTGGCAAATCTTTCTTATGCCAGCATCAGATTTATTGGCATTACAGAGATACTGGGAGCCTTTGGCATTATATTGCCGCTCTATCTTCGGGTTATCCCGGTACTTACACCGATAGCTGCCGTGTGTTTTGCCCTTATTATGG
This sequence comes from Mucilaginibacter sabulilitoris, assembly GCF_034262375.1. Classification (NCBI taxonomy): domain Bacteria; kingdom Pseudomonadati; phylum Bacteroidota; class Sphingobacteriia; order Sphingobacteriales; family Sphingobacteriaceae; genus Mucilaginibacter; species Mucilaginibacter sabulilitoris. Next base: position 389,616 of record NZ_CP139558.1, on the reverse strand, counting down.
TATTTGCTATTCGCATACATTATAAAAGAGGCGAATTCAAGCAGGTAGCATTTAATATTATTATTTTTTTAATAGCAACCTGGATAGCTCTCTACAGATTTATTTAACAGGGTTAATACGGGTAGCAAAAGACTGCCGCGGACTTAGTTTAGGAGTCTTATTAATCTTCCTTCTCCTCTGTTCCTGGGGGATGCCCTCTTTTTATTGCATCCGTCAGATCCGGATTTGTGTTTTCCTCGTCCTTCGCGTTTTTTCTGGCGAGGTAAATGATTATTGCTATAGCCAAAACAACTATAACAATAATTTCGCCGATAGTTGCAGGTTTCATAATGTGTACCGTGTTTGGTTTTAATAAGTAACAGGAGAGGTAGCTTGTTGTTTTTAAAGTTTATCAACTTTCTTTTGTGTGGCAAAAACATACGGTAATTAACTTTTTATAAATTTGCGCCATGGTAAATTGTACCTTTTCAATTAGTCCTATTGCATTGCCTTGAGTTTATCCGGTCTTCCGCTGGGATATTTAAGTACCATTTGTTTTTATTCACTTTTAATTACGAAGGATGAAGCCTTATTTACGCTTGTTCGATTTTTCTCAAAAGATTAATTATAAAAACGAAATCCTGGCCGGCCTTACCGTAGCCATGACCATGATGCCAGAATCGCTGTCTTTCGCTATTCTTGGCGGTTTCCCTCCGCTTGTTGGCTTATATGCCGCGTTTATTATGGGGCTGATAACTTCTATATTCGGCGGCCGTCCGGGTCTGGTTTCAGGAGGAGCAGGTGCTACCGTTGTGGTTTTAATATCGCTGATGAAATCGCATGGTATTGAATATGTTTTTGCCGCCGTGGCCCTGGCTGGTGTATTTCAAATTTTAATAGGCTTGTTTAAATTGGGGAAGTTTATCCGCCTGGTTCCGCAGCCTGTTATGTATGGTTTTGTTAATGGTTTGGCAGTTATTATTTTCATGGCGCAACTGCAACAGTTTAAAACAATTGTTGGCGGGCACGAAACCTGGTTAACCAGTACACCACTCCTGATTATGGCTGCACTGGTTGCCCTAACTATTGGTATTGTTGTTTTATTGCCCCGTATTACCAAGGCCGTTCCCCCATCGTTAGTTGCCATAATTGTTGTTTTTTTGATTGTACTTGGTTTTGGAATCCATACCAAAACAGTAAGGGATATTGCAGCAGTAAGTGGCGGTTTTCCTCCTTTTCATGTGCCTTTGGTTTCTTTTAATATCGATACCTTAACAGTTATTTTCCCCTATGCGCTCATTATGGCGGGAGTAGGATTAACCGAGGGATTACTAACCCTGAACTTAGTGGATGAGATGACAGCTACCAGGGGTAACGGAAACAGGGAGTGTATAGCGCAGGGCAGCGCCAATATATTAAATGGATTTTTCTTTGGTATGGGAGGCTGCCCAATGATCGCGCAAACACTGGTTAATCTTTCTGCCGGGGCAAGGGCAAGACTGTCTGGCATTATTGCCTCATTAACCATACTTGTTATTATTTTAATTGGTGCTCCCGTTATAGAGCGTGTTCCTATGGCCGCATTAACCGGGGTAATGATCATGGTAGCCGTAGGCACATTTGAATGGATAAGCTTCCGGATTATTAATAAAATGCCTAAGCAGGATGTATTTGTAGGCATACTTGTAGCTCTGATAACTATATGGCTGCATAACCTTGCGTTGGCTGTACTGATTGGCGTTATCATTTCAGCATTGGTTTTTGCCTGGGAAAGCGCTAAGCGCATCAGAGCAAGGAAGTATATAGACGCCGCAGGGATAAAACACTATGAAATATATGGACCTTTGTTCTTTGGCTCGGTTACCGCGTTTCATGAAAAATTTGATATAGCCGGCGATCCTGATGAGGTGATCATTGATTTTAAAGATAGCCGCATCTCTGATATGTCTGGAATAGAGGCCCTGAATAAATTAACCGAAAGATATCACAAGGCGGGCAAAAAGCTTCACTTGAAGCATCTGAGTGAAGATTGCCGGTTGCTGCTTAAAAACGCGGGTGATATTATTGACGTGAATGTAATAGAGGATCCTTATTATCATGTTGCTACAAATTAAACTTTAATAAAGCTTATCGATCTTCTTTTGAATGGCCTGCTTATCGGCCGGAGTTTTGGCCAGTGCGAGTGCTTTGTTAAAATTAACGATGGCCTGATCATTATTAATACCGGTATAGAGTTCGCCAAGCAGCATAAAATAGAAGTGATTGCTTGAGAGGTTTAGTTTCTCTGCTTCCATGATAGCCGCGGATTTTCCGTTGGCCTTTGAAAGCGCATAAGTTCGGTTAAGAGCCGCTATGGGCGAATATTCTATCTGTAATAAATGATTGTAAAACTGTAGTATATTCTCCCATTTTTCTTGGGTATCAGCCTTTTGCGTGTTCCAGTAAGCAATGCCTGCCTCCAGATGGTACCGGGATAGTTTATCGCCGCTGGTGGCGCGGTTTAAAAAATATCCACCTTTACTAATCAGGTCGGTATTCCACAGATCGGTGTCCTGCTCTTCATATAAAATGGGTTCTCCGTTATTGTCAAGCCGGGCATCAAACCGGGAGGCATGAAAACACATGAGCGAAAGCAGCGCGTTTACCTGTGGTTTGTTGGTGCTTTCATTTTCAACCAGCATGGTGCACAAGCGCATCGCCTCGAGGCAAAGATCCTTGCGAAGGGTTTTGTTTTGGCTTACCGAATAATAGCCCTCATTGAATAACAGGTAAATAGTTGTTAACACAGATGTTAGCCGCTCATCAATTTCGGCTTTATTGGGAATTTCAAACTTTACTTCGCCCTCTCTGAGTTTTTCTTTTGCACGGAAAAGGCGTTTGTTAATGGTTTCTTTATTGCTTAAAAACGCGTCGGCAATTTCTTCAATACCAAAACCGCAAAGTATGCGGAGCGACAGCCCAATTTGCGCCTCAGGGGAAATAACGGGGTTGCAAATGGCAAACATCATTTGTAACTGACTGTCGTTAATGTTTTGAGGCGACAGGTCAATCTCTGGTATATCAATAAGGTCATGCACTAATTCAGGAACAACCTTGCTGTCAAAAACATGCCCGCGTTGTAAATGGTTTTTGGCTTTGTTTTTGGCAACATTATAAAGCCAGGCAACAGGATTGGGCGGAATACCACCTATGCCCCAGCCTTGTGCTGCTGTAAGGAATGTGTCGCTGGTAATATCTTCAGCAACCTCTATCTGCTCAAAACCGAAGCGTTTGCAAAGCACAGCTACAATTTTCCGGTACTCGGTCCGGAACAGATGTGGTATAAGCTCGCCGTTTTCCATAGGGGTAAAATGCCCCCGCATAATTGCGAGGGCTATATAATTTTAATCTTTATTATGCGACCCGGTAATTTTTCGTACTTCAACGCTGTTACCTTCGCCTTTTAACATGGGGCAGTCTTTAGCCAGGTTTACAGCTTCGTCAAAGTCTTTGGCTTTTATCATGATATAGCCGGCTACCGATTCTTTGATCTCGGCATAAGGGCCATCGGTTATTATATCGTGCGGTTTTAAAACCCGGCCCTCGGTTGATAGCCCGGTGCCTCCAATAAATTTGTTTTGAGCTGCAATGCCGCCAACCCAGTCATGATACTGTTTCATATACACCTGTAGTTGTTCAGGAGAAGGCTGCGCATCTTTAGTTATAATGTCCATGCGGAACAATAATACGAACTCGTCCATGTTGTTAAGATTTTAATTATTAATAAATATAATGAATTAGATAGGTTAAACTGCCTGATAGCTAAGCACCACAGCACCGCTTTTAAAAGTTTTGGCTTGGGTAAGCTTTAAATTCAGGGGGTGGTTAATATTATGAAATATTGGCGTACCACGACCTATAGCAACAGGATCCACCATGAATTGGTATTCGTCAATCAGTCCCGCTTCAGCCAGTTGGGTTATAACACTTCCGCTGCCCAGTATGGTAATGTTGTTTCCCTGTTGTTGTTTCAATTTTCTTACCTCTTCTACCAGATTACCATTGATCAGTATTGTGTTGTTCCAATCGGCCTTTTGCAAGGTTTTTGAAAAAACTATTTTATCGGCTTTATTCATTCCCTCGGCTACAACCGGTGAACTTGCAATGGCCTGCCGGGTTGGCCAGTAGCTGGCCATCATTTGGTAGGTTACGCGCCCAAACAACAAGATATTGCCTGAGTTGGCGCCTTTCTCGGCAAGATTGCTCTCCTCGGTATCCTGATTATGGGCATTGTGCACATGCCAGCTGATATCGCCGTTGGCCCCTTTATAATAACCGTTAAGGGTTATAAAGTTAAATGCTGTTAATTTTCTCATGTCGGTGTTATTAATAGTTATTAATTTTTTAATTATAACCCCATATCAAGTGAGATCACCGGAATAGGACACTGGATAAAAAATATTTTTTAATAAACCAAAAGCTGCTCCGGATAAGGTTAAGCGGATAAATAGGATTGCCTGCGCTATTAAAAAATGAACGTCAGAAAATTAAATGACACATTATAAGTATGTTAAATATTATCATATATAATACATTAAACCAACTAAGCTTATAGTAGTCAATATATCCGATTTATAAACAAATATTTAACCCTTCAACACAAACTTTATGTACAAAAAAATCCTGCTGGTAATATTATCAGTAATTACTCTTCAAGCCGCCAAGGCACAAACAGAAAAAGGAAGCCAGAACTTAGGTGTGACATTCGGAGTATCAACAGCAAATACTAAACTGAACAGTTTGAACTTTGATAATACAATTGATCACAACAACGTAAAACAAAAGGATTATTCTATTTCGCCCGATTACAGTTATTTTATTGCAGATAAGCTTGATATTGGGGTAGGATTGGGTTATGCCTATAGTAATTCTAAATATAACTCCGACTATGATGTACATGAGCAGACAGGTAAAAGCTTTACCAGCATTATATCTCTGCGGAAATATTTTTTGTTTGATAATAAAATAGGCATTCGTACCGGGCCTTTCTTAAGTTATCAGAAAACAAAAGGAAGCAACATTTATCCCACAAACACAAGTAAATATAACAGTGATTATTATGCAGGAGGTGTAAGTTTAGATTTTGTTTATTATCCAACAAAAAACATAGGGCTTGCGGCTAATTTAGGTAATGTAAGATATGCGCATCAAAAAAGCACCGGCGCTATGGAGGGCACTAATAATTCATTCAACCTAAACTTTACAGATAATCTGGCATTGTCAGTTTACTATGTTTTTGGTAAATAAACAGCCTCGTTATAAAATATTGACATACAAACCTTAAATCGAAAGATTTAGGGTTTGTTGTTTTGATGGTATTAAAAAACTTGAAAATATCTTTAAATAAAACAATCAAAAAAACGCATAAAAAATAACTAATTCATTGATAAATAGGTTTTTATGTAAAAAATCAGTTATATTTTAAATAAATAAGTATGACGCTGTTAAAAGGATTATAAACTTTGTTATTAACCAATAGGCAAAGCCAAAATTAATCCTAAAATAAAATATGCGTAAACTTTTATTCGTTGTAGCAGTAATGCTTCATACTGCAGTTTTTGTACAAGCACAGGAAATATCATCACCTGATAAAAACCTCACTCTGAAATTTGAGCTTAAAGACAATGGCGTACCCACCTACCAGCTCAGTTATAAGCAAAAAGAAGTTATAAAATCCAGCAAATTGGGTCTGGAAACAAAAGACGTTCCCTCCTTTATGGACGGGTTTACAGTTGCCAAAACGGAGCAAAACACCTTTGATGAATCGTGGAACCCGGTTTGGGGCGAGCAAAAAAGCATCCGTAACCATTATAATGAATTGCTGGTTACCCTAACCCAAAAGGCAGTTCAGGACAGGATGATCCGCATTCGTTTCCGGTTGTTTAATGATGGTCTGGGTTTCAGGTATGAATTTCCGTCGCAAAAAAATCTGAACTACTTTATTATCAAGGAAGAGCATACCCAATTCGCTTTAACTGGCGATCATAAAGCGTTCTGGCTGCCCGGCGATTTTGATACACAGGAATACGAAACGGTAACTTCTAACCTGTCTGAGATACGGGATAAAATGAAAGCGGCGGTTACACCCAATGTATCGCAAACCACTTTTTCGCCAACTGGCGTACAAACGCCGTTGATGCTTAAAAGTAAGGACGGTCTGTATATCAACATACACGAGGCCGCGTTGATTGATTATTCCTGCATGTCGTTAAATCTTGACGATAAGAATTTTGTGCTGGAATCTTTTTTAACACCGGATGCCATTGGCGATAAAGGCTATCTGCAGGCCCCCACACAATCGCCTTGGCGTACTATAGTGGTGAGCGATAAGGCTGCCGATATACTTGCATCCAAACTCATTTTAAACCTGAACGAGCCTACTAAATACAAAGATGTGTCATGGATAAAGCCCGTTAAATATGTGGGTGTATGGTGGGAAATGATCACCGGAAAAAGTACCTGGGCCTATACCGATCTGGAAAACGTACAGCTGGGCATAACCGATTATTCAAAAACCACCCCCAACGGCAAACATGGCGCTAATACACAACATGTAAAGGAATATATTGACTTTGCTGCTAAAAATGGTTTTGATGCTGTACTGGTTGAAGGCTGGAACCAGGGCTGGGAAGACTGGTTTGGCAAAACTAAAGATTATGTATTTGATTTTGTAACCCCTTACCCAGATTTTGATGTAAAGGAATTGCATCGCTATGCCGCTGAAAAGGGCGTGAAGATTATTATGCACCACGAAACATCCGGCTCGGTACGTAATTATGAGCGCCACCTGGATACTGCCTATAAATTTATGGTAGAAAATGGCTACAATGCTGTTAAAAGCGGCTATGTGGGCCAGATCATTCCCCGTGGTGAACACCATTACGGGCAATGGCTGGTAAATCACTACCTGTACGCCATTACGAAAGCGGCCGAATATAAAATTATGGTTAACGCACACGAGGCTATCAGACCAACAGGATTGAGCCGTACTTATCCTAACCTTATTGGTAACGAATCTGCCCGCGGAACGGAATATGAAGCATTCGGAGGGAACAATCCGGATCATACCACTATACTGCCTTTCACCAGGCTGATGGGCGGACCTATGGATTATACTCCAGGCATATTTGAAACACAGGTTAGCGCTTACAATCCCGAAAATAAATCATTTGTGCATACTACACTGGTGCATCAGCTGGCGCTGTATGTAACTATGTACAGTCCGCTGCAAATGGCTGCCGACCTGCCCGAAACTTATAATAAATACATGGATGCCTTTCAGTTTATAAAAGATGTGGCCGTTGACTGGGACGAAACCTATATACTGGAAGCAGAGCCCGGAGATTATATTACCATTGCCCGTAAAGCCAAGAATAAGGAGGAATGGTACATCGGCAGTATCACGGATGAGAACGCCCGTACCGCCAATATCACTTTTGAATATTTGCCCAAAGGCAAAACCTATGAGGCAACCATATATGCCGACGGTAAAAACGCCAGTTATGATAAAAACCCTAAAAGCTATGCTATCCGCAAGGTTAAGGTAACATCTAAAACAGTATTGAAGCAATTTATAGCGCCGGGAGGAGGTGCCGCTATCAGTATTAAATAAACGAATAATTTGCACTTTGAGATAAGTGGTTGATATATTTTTTAAGAGAGAACCTGCTATTTATAGCAGGTTTTTTTCATGTATCATATTTTTATATCTTTCATCTTTAAAATTCAATATGAAGAGATCATTACTATTTGTACTATTAAACTTTTTCGTGGTTTCATTTGCCCTCGCGCAGCAACAACCGGCGTTTATTGAAAAAGATCTGGATAACTATATTAACCAGGGTATTAAAGATTGGAATGTGCCAGGTTTGGCCATAGCCATTATTAAAGATGGCAAGGTGGTTGTGATGAAGGGCTACGGTGTTCGGGACATCAAAACCAAAGAACCGGTTGATGAAAACACGCTGTTTATGATTGCCAGCAACAGCAAACTTTTTACAGGTACGGCACTTGCTCAGCTGGATGCAGCCAAAAAGTTATCGCTTGATGATAAGATCACTAAATATTTCCCCGATTATTCAGTATATGATACCAACACTACCGCACTATTAACCATAAAAGACCTGCTGGGCCATCACTTAGGTACCAAAACTTTTCAGGGCGATTTTACTTTCTGGAACACTACCTTGTCGCGTCAGCAAATTATTGATAAAATGAAGCTGCTGAAACCATCTATGGAGTTCAGGCAGAGCTACGGCTATTGCAATAGCTGCTTTTTAACCGCGGGGCAGGTAATACAGCAGGTTACCGGCAAGCCGTGGGAAAGTTATGTTCAGGATAGTTTGCTTACCCCGCTGGGCATGACCAATACCTATCCACTTAGCACAGGCATTGCAAGCCGCAAAGAGGTTTCAAAGCCTTACACCAATTCATTCACAGGCAAAATGACTGAGCTGCCTTATGATAATGTGGATAACCTGGCACCTGCCGGCAGCATAGTAAGCTGTGTAAAAGATGTTGCGAAATGGCTCACCATGCAGCTCGACAGCGGTAAATATGAAGGCAAACAAATTGTATCGTGGAAAGCTCTTCAAAAAACCCGTGACCAGAACACCATTGTCAGTAGCAGAAAATCGTTGGTATTGCCGATGCATTTCAGGGGATACGGACTTGGTGTTTTTGAGGCCGATTATAATGGCAAGCAAATTTTCTGGCATACCGGCGGCGCCGACGGTTTTGTTACCAATACCTGTTTTGTACCCGAAGAAAAGCTGGCCATTACCATATTAACTAATAATGATAATCAGAGCTTTTTTGAAGTGTTGCGTTACCAGATATTGGATGCCTACCTGGGCGTGCCTTATGTTGACCGCAGCAAGGCATTCTTAAAAGCATTTGCCGAGGATAACGACGAAACGATAAAAAAAACCAATGCTATGCAGGCCCGTGTAAAAGGAGCTTCGCCTGAGTTGCCACTTAAGGCTTATGCCGGTCAATATCAAAATACGCTTTATGGCCCTATTGAGGTTTCGGTAAACAAAAAGAATTTGTTTATAAAGTTCAACCTGCATAAAGAACTTACCGCAAACCTGCAATATATGGATAACGGCGAATGGTTGTTAACCTATAATAACGCGGCCTATGGTATTTTCCCGTTAAAGTTTAAAATTGAAAACAACAAGATAATATCAAACGAAATTAAGGTGAACGATGGACTGGAATATGATCCATACCTGTTTGTGAAACAGAATTAACAAAGATTTTCCTGTTAAAGAGAAAGCCCCTGCATTAGTTTGTAGGGGCTTTTATTTGTGATTGCTTATGCTTCGATAGATATCAAAATCAACGAATTAATTTGCAGTATAATCTATCACCAGTTTACTCCATCCTTTAGTGCCGGCGTCCCTGATCTCCTTTTTGCGGCTTTCCATTACCTTCTTAATACGCGAACTATATGCCCAACAGGTACTTTGGCGAATAGATAAAATCTCAGACAATTTATGTGACGATATTTTGCCTTTGGTAGAGTACATCAAAAATATGATATAAAAGGCCTTGTTAATAGGGATACGGGTGTTTTGTAAAATAGTATAGGCTATTACCGACTCTTCATAACCGCATTTGGAGCACCTGCGGCTATAAGGTAAATGCCCGCCTCCGTAATGGGTGTTACCGCATTTGCGGCAGGCATAGCCATGTTCCCATTTAAGATCAGACAGGAACTTGAAACAGGTTTCGCGGTCGGGATATATTTTACTGAACTCTTCAAAATCAACTTCGGCCGACATTACCCTGTCATGGGTAACTTTTTCAATGTCGTTATGTAAAATGATATTATCCTTTTCAAGTAATACATTCATCCGCGAAATCTCTTCGGCCTGTTGCTGCAGCAATTCGTTAACCGATTTTAATTCCTCATTCTGCTCGGCTATCATTGATGATTTTTCTACCAGCTCCCTGGTGCGTTCGCGTACTTGTCCTTCGAGGCGTTTATTCAGAGTATCTTTAAGTTCTTCATTTTGCCTCATTTGCATAATCATGTGCCCTTGCGCATCATCTTTTTCATTTTTCAGGATTCGCACCTTATCGCCAATGGCAAATGAAATAAACAGCATTTCCATTATAAAACAAAAGCTCAAGCTGTAGTAATCAAACTCGGAAACGGGCAGCCACCATATGTTAAGGGCAATGCAGGTTTTGATAATAAAGCCAACCAGTAAAAAAGCATATCCTATTACAAAAAAGCGGGCTGGCTTATACCCGGTAAACAGCGTATAACAGCCTGCATAAAAGGCCAGTGACAAGGGTATAAATTCAATGATCTTATAATTGAACAAATTGTTATTAATAGAAATGCAGGCGGCAAAATATAAGCTGCGCAATATGACTACCCAGCTAATAACTTTATTTAAACGGGGCGCGTTAACCTTTAAGTTAAGCAGGCTTTGTGTAAACAGAACGGCGAAAATACTGGCGGCAAACAGTGCTATGCCGTAAGCGTATTGGTTCCAGCCAGGAAGGTTTGGCCACATATATTGGTAGGCAATGCCATCGGCGCACATTTCATACAGGCCAATACTGATATTGTAGGCGATGTAATACAGGTATTGTACCTGCCGCATGGCAATAAACATCATTAAATTATAGAGACCGAAAACCAGTATCATGCCGTAAAATACCCCGAAAAAGAAGTACTCATCAAGCGCGTAACTGATAAAGCGACTTACCGAACGCAATACTATAATAACATTTACCGAGTGGTTTGAGCGGATACGTACGTAATATACCCCATCATTATTGGCATTAGGATTAATGTTAATACTTAGGTTTTTATGCTGATAAAACCGCGCAGCAAAAGGGTGTCGGCTGCCCAGATAGGCTATCGAATAGCTATTTTGCGTAACGGGCGAGTAAACCGCAATACTATCAATAGTTTGATCAAAAAACTCCAGCAGCCAGTTGTTTTTGGTGCCGGTATTTTTTCCGATGCTAAGGCGGTACCAATAAGCCGAATTGGGGTGACGCGTTACCGGCGTTGGTTCCTGGTTAATTTTAAAATTGCCGCTCCGGGCAAGGTTCTTTACCTGGTTAAAGTTGAGTTTACCGGTAGTATCTTCCAGCCAGTAAATTTGTTTGTATTCAAATATATGTTGTTGAACCTTATCATTTATAGGTACTGTAGTTTGCGCGCATACGTTTATAATTGAACACAAAGCAAGTGCCGTAACGGATATTAGGGATCTCAGTAAAAGTTTAAACATGCTCAAAAGCCGGTAAGGGATCTTCCGCACCCGTAGTGCATATACTACAGGCACGAAAGGGGGTTTTTTGGTTAGCGTCAGGCCGGATACAATGATAATATATTTCTTTTTATAATCCTATTAAAAGTAAGTAATACAGTTATTTAAATTGGTGATAATAAGTTAAATACAATTGATTTGTTTTTTTTAAAGCAATATCATCAAAAATAAAGGCTTCCGTTTGCTAACAATGTATATTAGTATCTTGTTATTTTAACAACATGAATAAAAAACGGCTTGTATTTTTATCGCTTGCAATTGTTTTGCTGCATGGTACTATAATGGCGCAAAATATCAGGGTTGCAGCGGCTGCCAACTTGCAATCGGTAATAGAAGTTTTGCAAAAGGATTTTAAACAGAAAACCGGTATTGTGATCGAGCCCATTATTGGTTCATCGGGTAAGCTGGTAGCCCAGATCAGTAACGGTGCTCCTTTTGATGTATTCTTATCTGCCGATGTGGATTTTCCGGAAACGTTGTTTAAAAATGGCTTCGCCGTAAAAAAGCCGGTGGTGTATGCTGCCGGGAGCCTGATTATTTGCAGCTCGCAAAATATTGGGTTTGATAACTGGCAACGCACATTAATGACCGCCAAGGTTAAAAAAATAGCCATAGCCAATCCGGCCACTGCTCCTTATGGGAAAGCCGCTACACAATTGCTGCAACACAAAGGCATTTTAAATGAGATAAAATCTAAAATTGTTTATGGTGAGAGTATAGCCCAGGTAAATACATATATCACTGCCGGTGTTGCTGATATTGGTTTTACTACCCAGGCGTTGGTAAAAGAGAGCGATAGTAAAACTAAATTATATTACAAAGTTATTAACCCTAAAGAGTACCTGCCTATATTACAGGGAATGGTGTTGCTCAAACATGCTGAAAACAACCTGGATGCCGAAAAATTTTACCAATACATTTTAAGTCCTGCTGCCCGGAAAATTTTTGTAGCCTACGGTTATTATATTCCGTCAAAAGGTATTGAATAAATTTAAAAATGGATCTTTCACCAATTTGGCTTACCTTAAAATTAGCGGGCATTACCACCCTGGTGTTGTTGCTTATCGGCTTGCCGTTTGCCTGGTGGCTTTCAAGGGGAAGATCATTTTTTAAGATTATTGTAGAGGCCATTATCACCATGCCTTTGGTACTGCCGCCATCGGTGCTGGGTTTTTATTTGTTGCTAGCTTTTAGTCCGCAGTATGGTATTGGCAAATGGTTGCAGCATACATTTAATGTGCAGTTTGTATTCTCCTTCCAGGGCCTGGTGCTGGCATCGGTAATTTACAGCATACCTTTTATGGTTGGCCCGGTAAAATCGGCCCTGCAGCAGTTGCCCAAAGCGCTGTCCGAGGCATCATACACCCTTGGTAAAACAGAATGGCAAACATTCAGATATGTGCTATTACCCAATATTAAACCGTCGTTACTAACAGCCACTATACTCACTTTTGCGCACACCTTGGGCGAATTTGGCGTGGTATTAATGATTGGCGGCAGTATACCGGGAGTAACAAGAGTTGCATCCATTGCTGTGTATGATTCGGTTGAGCGGCGCGATTACGATATGGCCAATAATTACTCGCTTATACTATTTGTTATTACGTTTGTATTGGTAATGGCTGTTTTTGTGTTTAACAAATACCAGGCAAAAAGCCCCTTGGAATGATCAGCGTAACTATTGAAAAAAAATTGAGGGCCTATCACGGGCAACAGGTATTGCAAGTAAACCGGCAATTTGCAAGCGGCAGCATTACCAAAATTCATGGCCCATCGGGAGCAGGAAAGACCACTTTTTTAAAGATCATAGCGGGTCTTATTATTCCGGAAAAAGGCACCATAATAGCCGATGGGATTATGTGGTTTAATGCCGATACAAAAATTAACATACCCGCTCAAAAAAGAAACACCGGCTTTGTTTTTCAGCAATATGCACTGTTCCCGAACATGACTATCAGGCAGCATTTAGCCTATGCTACCAAAGATGAGCAGTGGATAAAACGGCTGTTGCTTTTAGGCAAGCTGGATACGCTTGAACATCAAAAACCAGAACACCTTTCGGGCGGGCAACAGCAGCGCCTGGCCATATTGCGGGCGCTGGCTACCAAACCTAAACTGGTTTTAATGGATGAACCGTTCTCGGCCCTCGACCTCAAAATGAAAACAGAGCTGGTTGCTGAATTAAAAGTTGTTTTAAAGGAACTGGATACAACCACGCTTATAGTAAGCCACAACCCACAGGAACTGGCGGGCTGGGCTGATGAAGAAATGATTTTTTGAGCCCGCCCATTTGTGATTTACGGGTTTATCGGATACATATTAAATAAAAGGGAGAAGCATTACCCTCTCCCTCTCTCAAAACAAAAACAACTCACATTTTACCTGATGTGTCCTTCGACATTTTTTTCTTACCCATCTTTTTCTTTTCCATTTTGTCCATCTTCTTCTTACTCATCTTATCCATTTTGCCCGTATCGCTTACAGCGGTAGTTGATACTTTTAATGGAACTAATGCTTTGGCCTGAACATTTGCAGTTAAACATACAGCTACTAAGCTTACGGCAACAATGCCTTTAATAATTGATTTCATACTTTGATTTTAATGTGTGGTTTTTACTAACATTTAAAACCTTAGTCGGGCGGTGTATTTAAACCTTACAAGCATTTCGCTTTTTATTTTTAGGCTATTCCCGGCGTGCAGCAGGGGCTTGGGCCGATCTTCTCTTGCTTATGAACGTGTCAACTGAAAAAATGCCTGCACCCGAAAAAATCAGGGAGATTAAGCCAGCAATGTAAACCAGGTTTATCTCGTACCCGGGAGGGCCAAATAATGGTCCTTGTGGCGTTAACCCTATAGTTTTAACCGAGCTGAAACCATAATTAATCTGGATGGTAAACATAGCTACAAGCATTGTTAAAATAAGGGGGATGGCCGTTATGTTTACAAACAGGCCTAATAGGAGAGCTAAACCACCCAGCAATTCAATTAAAGGCACAATCCATGAAGAGATATGCGGAAAAGGAACTCCGATAAGAACAAGCAGTTTTTCAAACCCGGCCGGCCCACGGCTTAATTTTGCCCATCCGTGAGCCATAAAACCATAACCTATAACAAGGCGCAGCAACAGTTGCGCCCAATCCTGATATTTTTTCCCAATCATGCTTGTGTTTATAACTTTAAAATATGTTTATTAAAGTTGGTTAGTCGGTACAGAGGGATAAACCTTACAGCATATTTTAATTTTTATTGAGTTCCTCTTCAATACGGTCCTGCAGCTCCTTTTTAAAATCATCATCGAGCGATATATTACCAGCCTGCACAGATGCTTGAAAAAGCTGTTGCACCATCGTATTTATAACCTGGCTTTGCTTGCTGTAAAGGCGGCACATCCCGCACCCTGTTAGGTGTATCTGTAGTTCAATGGTTTCGCGAAAGTTTAGCTGGGTCAGCTGTTTTTTCTCAATCAGTAAAGTGGCTTGTTTGCAGTTGTATATAGCTTTTTTTAAGTAACTCATAACTAAAATTTAAATCCAGTTTTTTTGAAGGCAAGCCCTTAGGCTAAGTTTGGTCCGGTGAATAATAACCCAGAAGTTTGCCTGACTAACCCTGAGTTCATTACATATTAAATCTGTGGTCTCGTCATCAATATGTTTCATGGTAAAAACCGACATCCATAACGAGGGTAATTTTTGCATGCACTTTTGTAGTATTTGATTAAACTCTTTACCTGTAAGCGGGTCATGATCTTCAATACCAAATGGCATGGGTTGATGTATTTCGGTCCAGTGCCCGTTATCTTCTTCAAAGAAATCCCGTTGTTCCTCTTCCGCATTTTTTTCGATAGTATTTCCTAATCCGGATGATTTTTTGCGGTAAACATCAATGATCTTATTTTTCAGGATAGCCGTTAGCCAGGTGCGTTCTGAACTTCTGCCTTCAAATTTTTCGACTTTTTGCAAGGCGGCTAAAAAGGTTTCCTGCACAAGATCTTTAGCTTGTTCATGGCTATTGATGCGCGACAAGGTAAAGGCATACAAATAATCGGCATGGGCTTTAACCCAATTATGCGGATCAAGCAAGTTTTCGGTCAACATTAATTAATCTGTTAATAATCATTTGTCGTAAGTAAACGTAAAACCTTACAAAAACATGTGCTTTTTAGGTTATAGATATGGAGCTATTAATTAGTTAAATTTACATATACCTATTAATTATACATCCACAGGGATTTACCAAAAAAAGAAAATGAATTTATTGTAAGGTTGTTACCAAAAAGCCGACTAAGCCCTAAAAACGTAGGTTAATTAAACACGATATGAAACCGATCAAAATATTTACACTTGCCGCCAGCTTTGCATTGTCTGTAATGATTTTAACGGCCTTTGTTAATCGCAAAGAAACGAGTATAGCCAAAAAGGATGTTATAAAACCAGATAGCAAAGGTTTTGCCGTTGTGGAGCTTTTTACGTCGGAAGGTTGTTCAAGCTGCCCGCCGGCTGATGCTCTGGTAGCACGTATACAAAAAGAAAACAAGGATAAGCCGGTTTATATATTGGCTTTTCATGTTGATTACTGGAACCGCCTAGGGTGGAAAGATGTTTTTAGCAGCGCCGATTATTCAAAAAGACAAAATGAATATGCCAAATGGCTAAATCTGCAATCGGTTTATACCCCGCAGATAGTAGTGAATGGTCAGAAAGAATTTGTTGGTTCGCAGGAAGGCACTTTACGTAACGCTATCACCGCCGGATTAAAGACGGGTACAGCTACCACGCTAACACTTAGCGCGCAGGCAGATCATAATAATATCAGAGTAAAATACATGGCTGCGGATGCCGGAAAAAATACCAGCTTGCTTTTGGCGCTGGTGCAGAAGGGGGCACAAACAAGTGTCAAAAAAGGCGAAAATAGTGGGCGTACGTTGTCGCATGTCCAAATTGTACGTAGTATGCAGAAACTGCCTTTGAGTTCAGGCGGAAATGCATCTATCGCCTTGCCGACTGATTTTAATGCGCAAAATTGGGAGATAATAGGTTTTGTTCAAAATAATGAAAACGGTAAAATTTTAGCAGCGGCAAAATCGGGTTTTAACGCGACGATTAATGCCCACAAATAATTAAAGTGGATATGAAAGTAATTAAAGAAAAACACCCCTTAATAATGCGTTGGACGCATTGGGTAAACTTTCCGATATTAACGATCATGATCTGGAGCGGCATGCTCATTTACTGGGCCAACGACGAATATAAGATCACCCTGTTTGGGCATACTTACTTCAGCTTTTTTCCGCAATGGTTTTACGATAAACTGCACATACCGCATCGCCTGGCCGAAGGCATGGCCTTCCATTTTTTGTTTATGTGGTTTTTTGCCCTTAACGGTATTTTGTATGTGATGTACACCATAATATCGGGCGAGTGGCGGGAGCTTGTGCCACAAAAAAAATCGTTTAAAGAAGCCTGGCTAGTGTTGCTGCATGATTTGCATATCCGTAAAATGGCGCCGCCTCAAAACAAATATAACGCTGCCCAGCGCATTGCCTATACTACCATTATTGTGATGGGTTTTGGCTCGTTAATAACCGGACTGGCTATTTATAAACCGGTACAGTTTTACTATTTAACATGGCTTTGTGGCGGGTATCATTTGGCCCGTATATTTCATTTTGCGCTAACCATTGGTTATGTGCTTTTCTTCATGATCCATGTGGTGCAGGTAATACTTGCCGGGTGGAACAATTTCAGATCGGTTATTTCCGGGTTTGAAGTTATAAATGAGAAACCTAAACCAATTATTGAACCCAACACCCCAGCCGATGAAAAGCCCATTCAGTAGAAAAAACAAGAAGCCCAAAAGGTCGCTTACTGTTGAACAAAAGATCACACGGCGTAACTTTATTTCATTCAGCAGCTTTATTGTATTGTCGGGCGCTGCCTGGGGAGGGTGGAAATGGTTATATAACTCACCTGAAGAAACCACCTCAGTAACCGCGGGTGCGCGCAAACCCTTGCGCCGGGCATTAAATAAAACCGAACTGGCCTTTCGCCGCGTGTTCAGTAACAATAACCTGGTAAAAACCTATCCTAAAGATATGGCTGCCAAAAATGTGCGGCATAACAGCGATATAGGTTCGGGTGGGAAAATTGATGTTGATGCATGGCGGTTGCAGGTAAAAAAGCAATCGGGCGAAGTATTAAAGATTTCGATTGATGAAATAAAAACATTGCCCAAAACCGATATTATATATGATTTTAAATGTGTAGAGGGTTGGGATCAGATATCGCACTGGGGCGGTGTAAAATTCAGCGATTTTATAAGCCATTATAAGCTCGACGACCAGGCCCAACTGGAATATGTAGGCATGGAAACCCCCGATAAGGAATATTATGTGGGTATTGACATGCCAAGCGCTATGCACCCGCAAACCTTACTGGCCTACGAGGTAAATGAACAACCCCTGCCGCCAAGGCATGGGGCTCCTTTAAGGCTGATCATCCCGGTTAAATACGGCATCAAAAACCTGAAACGTATAGGGAGTATCAGCTTTAGCAACAACCGCCCACGCGATTACTGGGCTGAGCAGGGTTATGATTATTATTCGGGTTTGTAAGGAACTACCTGGTTTAAAAACCTTACAACAGTATAAGTTGCCAGCTGCCCTCCGGGGCCATTTAAATTATAATCGAAACCATGTGTTGCCCACGGAAGTTTGAGCAAAAAATGTTTGATAATGTTTTGCTTCAGCTTTGCGTTCAACCTTGTACTGTGCTCTGGTGAAACCAGCACATCATTATCGCCGTGAATGATAAGTGTTGGAACGGTTTGGTGTGTTACAAATTCAATCGGCGAACTTTCATGATATTTTTGAGGGATTTGCCGGTACTTGCCGCCTAAATAATTCTCCATTACCTTGCGCGAATTCATAACAAGTGGACTTGCAGGTGCCGAATAACCCCAAACCATATCTGCCGGGCCATAATAATCAATAACACCTTTCAATCCTGGCTCTGTTAAAGTATAAGCAGCCAGCAACGCTACTTGTGCCCCGGCCGATCGCCCAAGCAAAACAAAATTATTGGTATCTACACGCAATTCAGTGGCGTGTTCGCGCAGGTAATTTATGGCGGCGTGGATATCTATTATAGGGGCAGGATTTTGAAAAGCCGGTGCCAAACGGTAATTGATAGCGGCCACGTTATAGCCGATACTTGCGAGGTAGCTATTCAGCTCGGGCAATTGTTTATTATCGCCCTTACTCCAGGAACCACCATGTACTACTATGACGCAAGGCCTTTTTCCAGCGAGTTGTGAGGGGTAGTAATCAAGAGTTAAATTTGCCCCGATAGGGTTGCTATATGTAATCTGCCTACAGGCTATCTTTGTTGTACGGCTAAACTGCTTCCAAAAGCTAAAAGGTACCAAGTTGCCGAGACTGTCGGTACTACTGTCGTCTGGGGCAAAGGCCTGCGTAAAAGCCTGTTTTAAACTACCTGCTACGGTGTAAGCCCTTATTATTGGCGAAGTAAAAAGCATAAGGGCGATAATGGCAGTTGTAGTGCCAGCAAGATGATATTTATTTGTATAAAAACCCATTAAAATCAGTCCAATTGTAAGCGCCATAAATATCCATGGAAACTCGGTGACCAAAATAGCCAGCATCCACAAATGATATTCGGGAGCCCTAAAAACAGCCAGTAATGATATCAGCAATAGTAAAATGGCCAGCAGGAAACGGATCATCGGGCAATTTTATAAATAAATAATGAATAGCCAATTTTATTGCCGTTTTTAGAGTGTTATGTATGGTTACAAAACTGCTGCTTATTACTTTGATAGTTTAAAGGGGATAATGGCATTGGACCGCTGTTGGCCATCCGTTTTTCAGATTGTGCCTCTGCCACACAGGTAAACAAGAATGATGCTGCCAGAATGATCAGCAAAAATTTTATCATATTGTTATTTGTTTCCATACTTAGTAATATATTAAGACAGGAAGCGATCTAATATGATAAAGTAAAAGACCATCGCTTTAGGTTTAAACGATGGTCTTTATTTAATGTGTTATTGTAACAAAGTTTTTATACCAGGTTCTTTTTGATATAAGTAATGCTTTGGGTAATGCTGTCAAACGGGTCACCCGGGCATTTATCCTGCTCTACAAAGAAATACTGTAACCCGGCTTTTTTTGATTGAGCGAAGATCTTTTTAAAGTCGATAATGCCATTGCCCACTTCCGTGAAGTTTCTTTCCGGAGTTTTGTCCAGATCCTTAACATGCCATAACGGGAAACGGCCTGGGTTTTCATTAAACAGCGCAATTGGGTCCTGGTTGGCTTTGGTTATCCAGTACAGGTCCATTTCAAATTTTACCAGGTTTTTATCGGTATTCTTTAAAATGGTTTCATAAGGGAATTTGCCGTCTTCCTGTATAAATTCAAAGTCGTGATTATGGTAACAAAGCTGGATGCCCGCTTTTTTACAGGTTTCGCCTGCTTTATTAAAATCGTCGGCTACTTTTTTATAATGGTCAAGCGAACCGCGTTCTGGTTGCGACAAATAAGCGCACACCATATATTTTATACCAACTTCGGCCGCATCTGCCACCGCCTTTTCCCAGTCGTTCAAAATTGTTCCTTTTTGCGAAGCGCCGTTAACCAGTTCCTCGCCCAATCTGTAATGCGCACTTGGCATAATCAGTCCGCTTTGTTTTAACAGGGCCTTGAATGCCTTGGCATCCATTCCGTAAAATAGCTCATTACCGGTGTAGGTAGCACCTTCTACAGAGTTATAGCCCACTTGCGCCACTTTAGCCAGTGAAGCTGCCGGGTCTTTAGCCATGGCATCGCGAATGGTGTATAATTGCAGACCGATGTATTTTTTGTCGTAGGCAAATAAATTAGGTGCCGCTAAAAGTCCGGCCGAAAGCAACGCCGAAGTTTTGAGAAATGAACGTCTGGTAGTCATTTGGTTTACTTTTAAATTGGTTTATGTAAATATAGTGTATTATGAACACTAAACGTACGACTAAAATTAAAAGAAATAGTTTAAATCTGCGAACATGCAGCCGGTTGTAGTAGTGTTGATGTAATATGCGATACCAGTTTAGAATCAGAATAGTCGGGTATAGCACTTACTTTTTTCCATTCAGGGTCGCTGCCAAAAGCTTTCCAGTGGGCTGCCTTGGCATCAAGGTCATCAAAGGTGATCATATAAATGAGGTTTGGCCGGTGATCTCCAATCAGGGTTTCGCCAAAAAATACGGGGCTAAAGCCCAGCTTTTTAAAAATGTCTATTTCGCCTGCGTCATTAAACATTTCTAGTTTCTTTTTGCCCGCGCTTTCGGTAGCATGCTCATAGCGGCGAAGCTCGAAAATACGCTGACCTTGTTTTGATACCTCCATTTTGGGCATGTGTACAAATGCCTTTAACAAGGAACTTTCAATACGCTCATAGGCGGGCTCGGATGCAGGTGCTGTTAAATAGGACGCTCCTTTTTCTTTGTAAACGGCATCCTGGTCCAGTTTTTCCTGCACGTTTAAAAAATCAGCAATACTGTTATATGGTATCAGTACA
This sequence comes from Mucilaginibacter sabulilitoris, assembly GCF_034262375.1. Lineage (NCBI taxonomy): Bacteria > Pseudomonadati > Bacteroidota > Sphingobacteriia > Sphingobacteriales > Sphingobacteriaceae > Mucilaginibacter > Mucilaginibacter sabulilitoris. The sequence goes on along the minus strand of NZ_CP139558.1, from coordinate 368,725 downwards.
TAAATTTTTGTTTGCCCTTCTGGTTTAAGCTCGGTGAACACGCCAACGTTTTTACTGCCCAGTTTGTTAAGTGCAGGGATAGCGGCGTTTTGAAAATAATCTTCTACCAGCTTTTGCTGGGTTTCGTTTTTAAGGTTGTAAACACGCAGTTCATAAAACTCGGTGCCGGGTTTTGCTTTTACTGATGTTGCCATACTGCTGTTGGGTAATATACTTGCCGCCGCGCCTGTTAAAAGGGAGGCTTTAACAAATGAACGTCTTTTCATGAATAGTGGTTAATATGCTTTAAAGGTAACAAGTTTATGATAAAACATATTATCGAATATATGGCTTAGCTGATCTATCAATTAAGTAGCGCTTTTTACATATAAAACACATTCTTTTCCATAAACTTGCATTAGAAACAGGCTGTTATCCTAAACAGTCAACATAAAACATGAGTCAGGAGTTTTACGAGCAAATTTTTAACAAGCAGCAAAAGCTTGAGGCTGTGCCGTCAAATAAAGAGATCACTAAATGGGCGCTTCAGGTTATTCGTTTATTATATCCGGAACAAACCGGCAAATTATTTGTCGATGTGGATGCCATTAAGGCCGAATTTAAAATGCTGGAAGATGAGCTTTTCCATATTATGGAGGTTACCAAAGCTTGTGCCGACAGTAATAATAAAGAACGGGCAGCACGTTTTTTTGAGCAGTTGCCAAAGCTTTACCTGGTGCTGAATACCGACATTCAAGCTATATTTAACGGCGACCCGGCTGCAAGGAGCGAATTTGAGGTAGTACGTACCTATCCGGGCTTTTTCGCCATATCCTTATATCGTTTAGCCCATAGCTTATATATAGAAGATGTTCCGCTTATTCCGCGGATACTAACCGAGTATGCTCATTCTAAAACTGGTATTGATATTCACCCGGCTGCAGTGATCGGCGAGTATTTTTATATAGATCATGGTACGGGTATAGTAGTAGGCGAAAGCTGTAAAATTGGCAACCACGTAAAACTTTATCAGGGTGTTACGCTGGGTGCTTTAAGCGTTGATAAAAGCATGGCCAATACCAAACGCCATCCTACGGTTGAGGATAACGTGGTAATATATTCGGGAGCTACCATACTGGGTGGCGAAACCATTATTGGTCACGATAGTGTTATTGGCGGTAATGTTTGGCTCACTAAAAGCCTGCCGCCTAATTCAAGGGTATACCATACTCCTAATCACCGCATCCTTAATAAACTGAGCCGCCGCATATTCGGCAGGAGATAATTGATACATCTATTTTAAACACATAACATTATTATGGCTGGTATTATTGATATTATAGGCAACACGCCACTGGTTGAAATAAAGAAGTTAAACCCCAATCCTAATGTAAAAATATACGCGAAGCTGGAAGGAAATAATCCAGGAGGCAGTGTAAAGGACAGGGCGGCATTAAACATGATAAGCAGCGCTCTGGAACGTGGGGACATTAAACCGGGAACTAAGCTTATTGAAGCTACCAGCGGCAATACCGGTATTGCCCTTGCCATGATAGCCCGCTTGTTTGACCTGGAAATTGAGCTGGTAATGCCATCCAATTCTACCCGTGAACGTACGCTAACCATGGAGGCTTTTGGCGCTAAGGTTACCTTGTTGGAGGGTATTGAACAATGTCGTGACTATGCCGAAGAAAAGAGCGCTTCTGACGAGTATTTTTTGCTTAACCAGTTTGCCAATCCCGATAACTATATGGCCCATATAAAAGGCACCGGTCCGGAGATATGGCGCGATACTGAGGGTAAGATAACGCATTTTGTAAGCGCAATGGGTACTACAGGCACCATAATGGGCTGTTCAAGGTACTTTAAAGATAAAAATAAGGAGATACAGATAGTTGGCTGCCAGCCAACAGAAGGATCATCCATACCCGGTATACGCCGCTGGCCCGAAGCTTATTTACCCAAAATATTCGATGCTACCCGGGTTGACAGGGTGATGGATATATCGCAGGAGGATGCAACTGAAATGGCCCGAAAACTGGCTAAGGTTGAAGGGATTTTTGCCGGTATGAGTAGTGGCGGCGCAATGTCTGCTGCCGTAAAGCTGGCCGGAGAGCTTAAAGAAGGCGTAATTGTTTTTATCTGCTGCGATCGCGGCGACAGATACCTGAGCAGCGAGTTGTTTGGGTTGTAGTTTTATTAGGCCCTCTTACTTGTCATGCTGAACGAAGTGAAGTATCTGTTATGCGATATGCATAGTTTATGAATAGATACTTCACTTCGTTCAGCATGACAAAGCGGTTAAGATCTATTTCAATACCCGCGCCGCTACACCCTCATTGGTGATCTTCACAGGCTTGATGTTTCCATCGGTATCAAAATACATCTTGTCAATACACATTACACGGTGATTCGCATCGGTTTCGGTTAATGGGCGGCGATGGTAAACAATGTACCATTCATCAGTTCCAGGTACGTTAATTACCGAGTGGTGACCCGCGCCGGTAGCAATGCTGGCATCCTGTTTCAGGATAGTGCCTATACGTTTAAACGGACCGAAAGGGGTATCGCCAATGGCATAGGCTACGCGATAGTCAGGACCGGTCCAGCCGCCTTCGCTCCACATAAAATAGTATTTACCATTGTGCTTAAACATTACCGGGCCTTCTACGTAACCTTCGGGGGTTATTTTTTTATAAGTTTCACCGTCCTTAAATGGCACAAGACCGGTGAAATCATCTTTTAACCGCACAATATTGCATTGCCCCCAGCCGCCATATATCATGTAGTACTGGCCATCATCGTCTTTAAAAACAAACTGATCTATAGGCTGGGCTTTGTTGATTATCTGATCAATAAGGGGCTTGCCTAAATGGTCTTTAAAAGGCCCGGCCGGGTTATCGCTTACCGCAACGCCTATACCGCCTTTTTCGTTATTGTTCTGTATGTCATTTGCGCCAAAGAAAATATAATATTTGCCGCCTTTTTCAGTAACGGCAGGAGCCCAAAGCGCACGCCTCACCCATTTTACACCGCTGGTGTCTATAATGTGCGGGTGTTTGGTCCAGTGTACCAAATCGGGTGATGAAAAGGCATCCATAAATACCTGCTCATTGTATTTAGCCGAATAGGTTGGATATAACCAATATTGTTTATTGAATATTTTAGCTTCCGGATCGGCATACCAACCTTCAACTACCGGATTGCCCGATGTTTTTTTATTCTGTGCAAACGTATTAGCACATGGGGCAGCCAATGCAGCCCCCAATACCATTTGTAAAAGCAGCGTTTTGGCTATGCTCTTTTTCATTACTGAATATTCTTTTTAGGTTTCTTTTTATTCCAGCGCCTGTTGGGTTTCTTTTTGTTATCGTGCTGATCAGCATGTACCGGATGTGTGGGTTGTATAGCCGCCAGTTCGTCGGGTAAGCCAACTAAACGGATGGGTCTTTCAATCAGCTGTTCAATGTTTTTCAGCTTTCGCTCATCGCGGTGGTTAACAAAGGTGATGGCTGTGCCTGTGGTGGCAGCACGTGCGGTACGGCCAATACGGTGAATATAATCTTCCGGATCGCCGGGAACATCATAGTTGATTACCAGATCGATACCTTCTACGTCAATACCGCGCGACAGTGCGTCGGTACCTATAATAACCGGGAGCTGTTTGTTTTTAAATTTCAGCAGTATTTCTTCGCGCTCCTTTTGTTCCAGATCGGAGTGAAAAGCCATCGCGTTAATTTTTATAGCTTTAAGCTCTTTATATAGAGATTTTACGATCTCTTTTCTCGATGCGAAAATGATGGTACTGGTATAGGCCGAATCGCGCAGGATAAGCTGCAGCAATGGCGTTTTTTGCTGGTCGTGCAGGCGATAGATCTGCTGATCGATACCAACAGCGGGTTGCGAAATAGCGATGTTGATTTGCTGCGGTTCTTTTAAAATGGCTTTGGCCAATGAGCGGATGCGTCCTGGCATAGTAGCCGAGAACAGCAGCGTTTGCCTGGTTTTGGGCAAATAGCTGATGATCTTCATGATGTCGTCCGAGAAACCCATGTCGAGCATGCGGTCGGCCTCGTCCAGTATCAGGTGGGTTAAATGATTTAGCTTTAAAACACCCGATGTAAGGTGGGCTATCAACCGGCCAGGTGTAGCAATAATAATATTTACATTATTTTGTATGCCCCGGCGTTGCTGCTCGTAGGCCATACCGTCGCCACCGCCAAATACAGCTATGGAGCTAACGCCTGTAAAATAAGCCAGCCCTTCTACCTGCTGGTCAATTTGTTGAGCAAGCTCACGGGTTGGCGCCAAAATAAGCGCGCTGGTATGGTGTTTATTGGTGCTGCTGATGTGGTTTAAAACAGGCAATAAATAAGCACCCGTTTTACCGGTACCGGTTTGCGCGCAGGCAATAAGGTCTTGTCCGTTTAAAATAACCGGGATGGCCATTTCCTGTATAGGCGTAGGGGTGGTAAATCCCATGCTTTGAATGCCTTCGAATAATTGTTCGTTGAAATTAAAATCCTGAAACGTCACTATATGTTGTTGGTAAATTATGCAAGGTATGAAAATTTGTGGTTTAAATAGCAATTAAACAGGACCAATCCGCGGAAGACAAACGCAGAAGATAAGGGCTGATCAAATTTAAAGCAAAGCATTTTTTCTGAAGAGGCGCATATTGCGTTTCTCAATAGAACTGGTGATAAATAAATGTGGGAGACGCAATGATGCGTCTCTACAATAGAGAGGCAATTTTCACTATCTTTAGTTCAACCTTAAAACCCATAAAATGAAAAGAAAAACTATTTTACTGCTCCTGTTTTTCGGACTTTCTTTAAGTTGCCTGCAAGCCCAAACAAAAGATGCTCCTCAAGTAAAAAAAGGAATGATCAAAGTAACCGTCCTGTATCCAAATGGAGAAGGGAAAACATTTGACATGGACTATTACACCAAGAGCCACATGCCCCTGATGGCGAAATTTTTTAACCTGAAAATTTACGCTATTGATAAAGGGATATCAGGCAGGGCCGCGAATGATCCGGCTCCGTTTCTGGCAATTGGTTATTTGTATTTTGACAAAATTTCTGATTATGAGAATGCCCTTGCACAGCATACAGAGGAAATCAAAGCTGATTTTCCTAAGTACACCAACGTCACCCCCGTTATCCAGATCAGCGAAGTGGTTCAATAACATTCTAAAAAAGGATGGACAAAAGAAATTAACGCCTTGTGTTTATAGCACAGGGCGTTGGTTTTGGTATGCTACGAAGTGATATAGCTTTTTAATTGTTCAATGGTTTCCAGCTGCGCTAGTATGGTTTCGGTAACCAGGTCATTGATGGATATGATGCCGCATAAGTTATCGTCAATAAACACAGGCAAATAGCGGATATTGCTTTCGCTCATGACGTGCATGCAGGTTTCAATTGTATTCTCGGGAATTATACGTGGCAGTCCGGTGCTCATGATCTCTCTTACCGGGGTTTCATGCGATGATTTTCCTTTCAGGATTACTTTTCGGGCGTAATCTCTTTCGGTAAGCAGGCCAACGTATTCATCGTTATCCATCACTACCACCGAGCCGATATTTTTGTCGGCCATTAATCTTAAGGCATCTAAAACAGATGTACACGCATCAATAGTGACAACACCGCCGCCCTTGCGCGCAAGAATATTTGCAACTTTTATCATGATACACAGGTTAAAATTGGAGGATTGGCTATAATCAAATATAATAAAACAGAATTGAAAAACCAACTATATAATAGCGGGGTTGTTTTGATTTTTAAGGTGTAAGTTCCTTCAGGTGAAACGCTGCTTTTATCGTTTGCTTGATAACATCGAAACCATTGTTTCCGTTTGTAAAAAGGACTATGCCCCGTTTGGATTTGGGAAACAGTATGACAAGGGTCTTTACGCCATCATCCGATCCTGTATGCATCAGCAGATATTCGTCGTTATCCAGCGGTTTGATCACTTCCCAGCCAAGACCCATATTTTCTTTGGGGCCGCCCTGCATTTTTACCTGCGGGGTCACCATTTCTGTGAATAACTGGTTGGATAGCGCTTTTGGGTTCAATACAGCCAGCGCGAATTTTGAATAATCGTTGATGGTGGTTACTAACCAGTCTGCTGCCACAATATTTTTGATTTTCGCCATTTTGATTACTTCTCCGTTCTTGTCATGCGGTTCGGCAAAAAGGGTCGAATCCAGTTTGTCGCTCCAGCCATATCGTGTATGGTTCATGCCCAGTGGTTTAAAAAGGACGGAATCGGCCAGTTGTTGCAGGGTTCTGTGGAATTTGTTTTCGAGCGCGTGGCGCAGATACTCAAAACCTTCGCCCGAGTAACCATACCGTGTGCCGGGATCAAAAAGGAAAGCCAGTTTTTTTGTCGGATTTTGTGAGCGCCAGTTGGGGAAGCCGGTTTGATGGCTCAGCACAATCCGGGTGGTTATTTTTTTATATCGCAGGTCGGCCCGAATATCCGGGTCTATCCAGTAGCGGTCCAAAGGTTCGTCCAGGTTCCAGTCACCCATATCTACAAGTCTCAAAACGGTTAGTGCGGTAATCGGTTTGGTCAGTGAGGCGACATTGAAAAAGGTATTGAGCGGCGCAGATTGCCCGTTATCCAGCTTGCCGAAAATCTTTAGTTCCTTAATTTCCCCTCCCTCTATCACGCTGGCGGCCAGAACAGGTATTTTACTCTTCGCCATCCACGATGGGATGCTATCGAGACAATTGGCTGGAATAACAAGCTTTGTAACGGCTTGACCGCAGCAAACAGTAATACCGGTTATCAGTAGCAGGCTAAGCATAAGCCCGGTTATACAATATTTGATTTGCGCTATTTTCAAGGTAATTATATGACGCCCCTGCCTGCACGTTCGTTACAGTCTTGACGCTTTTTTAACTGCTTCACAGTATAGCTCGACAGATCCTGAAGGCAGAAAAAACAATTGGCTTTATCCTAATCAGGGCTCCATAGCTTTTACGTTTGCTTGACACTGATTATACCGCTTAAAAACAGAATAATATCTAATATTGCCAACACAATTCTTAACGGTATTTTAACATGATATTGTTAAATGGAATTGAGTATAGTTCACTTATTCGGTCAAAATAATCGGCGTCAAATTGATTACATATATACCCCGCAAAGCAGTTTTAAATAATACTGCCCTTCCTGTTAAATTTAATGCCGCTTTAAAAATCATTTGCTGCCTGGCTTGTTTTGTTTTGCCCGGAAAATTAATGGCCGGTACTCTCGTGTCAAAACTACAGGAAAAGATCATTGCCGATACTACTGCCGATTCTACCCTCTTTAAAACACGCCTTATAAATAACGCGTTTGACTATATATATAATCAAAATTTAAGATTGTCTGAAGGGGGTAATGATTACTTCAATAAAGTAAAAACCCAGCTTACGGCCGACCTGGCTCCCAACTTTGTTTTATTCAGTACACCCAAATCGCGTTTTTTCGCGGTGTTTACGCCCAGGGTTAAAATACGTTTACTGGCATCACGGGGAGCACCTGTAAAATCACCCAGTTTTATGCCGGGCGCAACGGTGTTTTTCAGGGTAAATGAGGATACCTATAACCCCAAATTCTTTTCTTTTGGCTATTCGCACCACTCCAACGGTGTAAGGGGCCCATCATTAAATCCCGATGGCAGCTTTAACCGCGACAGTGGCAAATTCACCACCAACTTTTATACCTTAACATACTATACCGGTAAACGTATAGATAAAGACGGGCTTATTATACAGCGTTATGATAACCTGGGCCTTGAGGTACATGCAGGTTTATTTGGCCTGGGTGTGTCTGAAGGTTTAAAAGATCATTACGGTTTTATCAGGATCAATGGCAGCCGCATGTATAACCTGGCCAAAGCATACGATGATCCGTTGGAAAAAGGTAAAAAGACATATAAAAACTGGCAGCGTATCCGCTTTGATTTTACCTATATTGCCGATAAGTATAACAATTACTCGGCTGTGGATTTTAAAAAGCGTTTAAACGTAAGTCTGAAGTATTATTACCAATTCCCTTTTATGCCGAGCGCAGCTTTAATGTTTGGCGGAGGTTACCGCGGCCAGGATGATTACAACCAGTTTTTTGAAGATAGTTACGGCTATATAACTGTAGGTCTGGCTTCAAGCTTGTCGTTTGATTTTCATAGGCATTAAATGCTTTCGCAGGCATATTTTTGTATAACCATAATTTTACACAGCAGTCCACAGCTGTTTGTAATTTATTTTTGATATAATCGTTTTAGCATTAAAAAAAAGCGGATATATTTAGCCCGCCTTATGGTATATCTTAACCAAATTCTAAAACATTGTAATGAAAAAGATCTTTTTGAGTCTTATGGCCATTCCTGCGCTTCATTTTGCGGTATCGGCACAATCTAAAGGCTACAAACCCCTGTTCGACGGTAAAACAACCACCGGCTGGCACACCTATTTGAAAAATAACGTTACTGCATGGAAGGTTGTTGACGGCGCTTTGCAGCTTGATCCGAATGCCGAAGGCCAGGGCGACCTGCTCACCGACAAGGAATACGAAAACTTTGAACTAAAAATTGACTGGAAAATTTCAGACACCGGCAACAGCGGTATCATTTTCGGGGTTCATGAAGATCCTAAATTTAATGAAACCTACCTTACCGGCGTAGAAATGCAGGTGCTTGATAATAAAAATGCTTCGGACAATAAAAAAGCAAACCACCTTGCCGGTTCGTTATATGACTTGAAAGCGCCCTCTGCCGATGTCGCAAAACCGGCAGGTGAATGGAATTCGGTAGTGCTGCGTAAAAAAGATGGTCATCTTACTTTTTGGCTAAACGGAACTAAAATAGTTGAAACACAAATAGGCAGCCTGGAATGGACTGAAATGCTGAACAATAGTAAATTTAAAACCTGGGCCGATTTTGCCAAATACCCCAAAGGTCATATTGCATTGCAGGATCATAACCACGAAGTTGCTTTCCGTAATATATCTATTAAAGAATTATAGTAATTTTAAAACATAAATATATTAAGCGCCCCGGTGTTCAATATATTTATACCATTAACCAATTTCAGGCAGATGTGCGCAATAAGCATGCATCTTTTTTCTTCCCAAACAGAGGATACATTTGATATTATGAGCGATCTACAAATCAAAAAATCAACAGAAACCTACGATGTAGTAGTTGTTGGTTCGGGTGCCGGCGGCGGTATGGCAGGTTATGTTTTAGCCAACGCTGGTGTAAAAGTATTAATGCTGGAGGCTGGGGCTTATTTTGACCCGGCTAAAGATTCACAGCAATTAAAATGGCCATGGGAGTCGCCGCGCCGTGGTGCGGGTACCACAAGACCTTTCGGCGATTTTGACGCAGCATATGGCGGCTGGGAAATCGAAGGCGAGCCTTATACCACCAAGGATAACACAGAATTTTTCTGGTTCCGTTCTCGTATGCTTGGCGGCCGTACCAACCACTGGGGCCGTATTTCACTACGTATGGGCCCGCATGATTTTAAAGCAAAAGATGGCCTTACTGATGATTGGCCAATTACTTATGATGAGGTAAAACCTTTTTACGATAAGGTTGACCAGCTGATTGGTGTTTACGGTACAAAAGAAGGCTTGGAGAATGAGCCTGACGGTATCTTTTTGCCCCCGCCAAAGCCAAGGCTAAATGAGCTGTACATTGTTAAGGGAGCGAGAAAAGCAGGCGTGAAAATTATACCGGGCCGCGGCGCTGTATTAACCGAAGCTTTGCCTAATAATAAAGATCGTGGCGCTTGTTTCTTTTGCGGACAGTGCGGCCGCAGCTGTAAAATTTATGGTGATTTCTCAGCATCATCATGTTTGGTTATACCAGCTATAAAAACCGGTAATTTAAAGGTTATTTCCAACGCCATGGTGAGGGAAGTAATTACGAATAAAGAAGGGCTTGCTACAGGCGTATCATACATAAATAAAGAAGATATGCAAGAGTACCAGGTAAATGCCAAAACGGTAATACTTGGTGCCAGCGCAGGAGAGTCGGCAAGGATCCTGCTTAATTCAAAATCGGCAGAGCATCCCGGTGGTTTGGCTAACAGCAGTGGCGTAGTTGGTCACTATCTGCATGATTCAACCGGATCAAGCGCAGGCGGTTTCCTTCCGCAACTGATGGACCGTAAACGTTATAACGAGGATGGCGCAGGCAGTGTGCACATTTATTCGCCATGGTGGCTTGATAATAAAAAACTCGATTTCCCGCGTGGTTACCATATAGAATATGGTGGTGGCTTACACATGCCTTCATATGGCTTTGGTCATGGCATCCAAAATATGAATGGTCTGGTACCGGGCCGCGATGGTAAAATGAAAGAAGCCGGAGGCTATGGTGCTGGATTAAAAGATGATTACCGTCGTTTTTATGGTACCCAGTTTGGCATGGCCGGACGTGGTACTGCTATTGCCCGTTATGACAACTATTGTGAGATTGATCCTAACGTGGTTGATAAATATGGTATCCCTGTATTAAGGTTCCATTACAAATGGGCCGATGACGAAATAAAACAAGCCAAACACATGCAGGAAACCTTCCAGGAAATTATGCACAACATGGGCGCCATTTACGGACCGCCGCAAGGCCCAGAAACAAACTACGGGCTGGAAGCGCCGGGGAAAATTATCCACGAAGTGGGGACTATTCGTATGGGAGATGACCCCAAAAAGTCGGCCCTGAACAAATGGTGCCAGGCTCATGACTGTAAAAATCTTTTTGTGGTTGATGCAGCTCCGTTTGTACAGCAAGGTGATAAAAACGCTACCTGGACCATCTTGGCCATGTCTATGCGTACCGCTGAGTATATTTTACAGGAAAGAAAAAAATTAAATGTTTAACAAGTAATCCAATAACAATTTATTATGAACAGACGTGATTCCATCAAAGCATTAGGCTTCGGCACACTTTCAGCAGGATTATTACTGGAGGCCTGTAAAACCGAAGATAAAAAAGCAGCTGAAGAAGCTACCCCGGCAACGGGTGAAGTTCCTCCCGGCAGGCAACCATACGAAGTTGAGCGCGATAAAAAACTAAATGCCGACAAGTTTTTTACTCCGGCAGAAATGGCTACCATTACCTTACTTGCCGATATTATTATCCCCAAAGATGAAAAATCAGGCAGTGCGTCAGACGCTAAGGTGCCCGATTTTATTGAGTTTATTGTAAAGGATATGCCTGAGCACCAGACACCTATGCGTGGCGGCTTGCGCTGGCTTGATTTGCAATGCTTAAACCGTTTCGGCAAAGTGTTTACCGAAAGCTCCAAAGTGCAGCAAATAGAACTGATTGATATGATAGCCTATCCTAAAAAGGCTAAACCTGAAATGGCACAGGGCGTTGCATTCTTTAACCGTATGCGCGATTTAACCGCCTCTGGGTTTTTTACCAGCGAAATAGGCGTTAAAGACGTGGGCTATGCTGGCAATGCCCCAAATAAGTGGACCGGCGTACCAGCCGATGTATTAAAGCATTATGGCATGGAAAATGTATAAATAAAATCTCCATGTATTTTTTAAAGCGTCTGTTGGCTTCGCCGGCAGGCGCTTTTACTTTATATGGTAATATAAAACCGTGTGATTTAACGTCCGGAATATAGTTCGTTGTGAATTTATTTTAACTAAAATTGTGTTTTTATTAAGACATAAGATGCTGATTATTAACTTAAAAGAAATTTAATATTATTGAATTATCATTATTTTGTCAATTAGTATCACGTTGATATACCATTTTGCCAATTTGTAACGTTTATCTACTTTGTAGGTTCACACCTGCAAATAGTGATAAGGTTTAGGTTTAAAGCCCCCAAGCAGCGAGTGCAAGGGGGCTTTTATTTTTAAGTGCTGTTCTTCATCATAAATTACTTTACTTTGCCGCATCAAAATTTAAAAGGCCTGTTTCCATATTAATTTAATGCCTCAAATGAGCGATCTGAAAAAAGAATTATACAATTTATGTGCAGAATATGTTCGTAAAAGTATGGATGCGGCAGAGTTAGGCATAAAAGAGGCGCAAAAAGCATCAAACGAAGACACCAAAAGCAGCGCCGGCGATAAATATGAAACCGGCCGGGCTATGATGCAACAGGAAACCAACCGAAACCTGGCCCAATTAAACGAAGCCAATAAACTTTTGGTTGCTCTTAACCGGATCAATACATCCTTTACCTCCGATAAAGCCGAAACAGGTAGTGCTATTATCACTAATAATGGCAACTTTTATCTGGCTATTAGCGCTGGCAGCCTGATGGTTAACGGTAAAAACTACTTTGCGGTGTCCCCGGCTTCACCCATTGGCTTAAAGTTAACCGGCAAGATTGCGGGCGATGATTTTATGCTTAATGGCAAACATTACATTATTGAATCGGTAAGCTGAGGTGGATTAGCTCGGAAATTATAGTTTTATAACCGGTGCGTTATAACACGGGTCAACCTGGTTTTGTTTTAGTTAAATGTTAATTTAATTTAAAAAAAAATAAAAAACGTTCATTCACAAAATCTTGCAGTAATCATCAAATATCTATTACTATATTTGATGTTAACAAAAGAGGGCAAATAAAAAAATGAACTTGCCCATATAAATTAAAGATTGATGAACATATTCGTAGGAAGCCTTCCTTTTCAATTAGAGGAAGCCGATTTAAAAGAGCTTTTTGAAGCGTATGGTGAAGTAAGCACCGTAAAACTAATTATTGACAGAGAATCTGGAAGAAGTAAAGGTTTCGGATTCGTTGAAATGCCAGACGATGAAGCTGCTCAGTCGGCTATTACCGGCTTAAATGGTTCTGAAGTAAGGGGCCGTTCAATTGCGGTAAGCCAGGCGGAAGAGAAAAAACCTAACGATCGCCGTGGCGGCGGCGGTTATGGTGGCAACCGTGGCGGCGGTGGCGGCTATGGTGGTAACCGTGGTGGTGGCGGCGGCTACTCAAAAGATAACAACCGTGGCGGCGGCGGCCGTTGGTAAAATATAAACTAAATTAAAACACCGGGTAGGGTACTCTATCCGGTGTTTTAGTTTAATTGATATCTCCAATTATCGGTTTTTCAGGGCATTTTTACCAGCGGGTTTTTACCGGCAGTGCTTTTTTTTTTCAAAAAATCGGATATTTTACCTTTAGCTGATGCTTTTACAGCGAACAATACTCAATCAAAGTGTCTGATTCCCATCCTGTCCGTTCGAACTGATATAGCTTGTTGACTTGTCCTTCCGGGTCTGAAGTTCCTCCCTCCCCCCTCTCTTTAAATCTTATTTTGTTCCGTTATTATCCGGCTTCGTATCGCGTATATCCCATTATTGATTAATAGCGCAGGGGTTTGCAAAACATTTTTTCCTGGTTGGTGCTTTTTAATAAAATACTTAACTTAACATCATATTAAGCCAATTATTTATGGAAAATGGAAAAAACTGTAACGGGCCCGACGAACAGCCTGATGTAAAAGACAGTTCACGAAGAAATTTCCTTAAACAATCATCGTTGCTGACGGCTGTGGCGCTTACTCCCGGAACGGCTGTAAAGGCGGCCACTATGCACGTTGATGAAAAAATAGCCACGGCTTTTGAAAAAGTGCCATTAAAAATGGAGGTGAACGGAAAGCAGCAAAACCTTTCTGTTGAGCCACGGGCAACCTTACTTGATATATTGCGCGAACAGCTTGACCTTACCGGCACAAAAAAAGGCTGCGACTATGGGCAGTGCGGTGCTTGCACCGTTCATGTTAATGGGCAACGGATAAATTCATGCCTGACATTTGGTATTATGATGAACGGGAAAAAGATAACCACCATTGAAGGCCTGGCCCAGGGCGACCAGCTACACCCCATGCAGGAGGCCTTTATAAAACACGATGGTTTTCAGTGTGGTTACTGTACGCCGGGTCAGATCATGTCGGCTGTATCTTGTATTCGCGAAGGGCATGCCGGGTCGGAAGCCGAAATAAGAGAGTATATGAGCGGTAATATTTGCCGCTGCGGGGCTTACCCCAATATAGTTAATGCCATACAGGAAGTGAAAGACGGAGGGCAAACCGTATGAAACAATTTCAATATGTTCGTCCCGCCACACAACAAGCCGTGCTGGCTGTTATCAATAAGCCCGGTACAAAAATAATAGCAGGCGGTACCAATCTGGTCGACCTCATGAAACGGGGAGTGACCGCGCCCGATAAGCTTGTTGATATAAATCAATTACCACTTAAAAATATAACATCAACCCCTAAAGGCTTACTTATAGGGGCGTTGGCCCTCAATAGCGTAGTATCAGAAAATAAGCTGGTTATTGAAAAGCAGCCGCTTTTATCAATGGCCCTTAAGGCCGGGGCATCGCCGCAATTGCGTAATATGGCTACTGTTGGCGGTAATATGATGCAGCGTACCCGCTGCTCCTATTTTTATGATACCGCTATGCCTTGTAATAAACGTGCTCCCGGTTCTGGTTGTGGCGCTTATGAAGGGGTTAACCGCATGCACGCCATATTTGGTGCCAGCTCGCAGTGTATAGCCGTACATCCAAGTGACATGTGTGTTGGACTTGCGGCTTTGGATGCTGTGGTCGTAATTGCCGGTAAAAAAGGCGAACGCCGTTTACCATTTACCGAATTTCACCGCCTGCCTGGCGATCATCCCGAAATGGATAATCATTTGGCGCCGGGCGAACTGATAGTTGGCGTGGAAATACCTGATAATAATTTCGCCAAAAACAGCTATTACCTGAAAATACGCGACAGGCAATCATACGCGTTTGCCCTGGTATCTGTTGCCGCGGGCCTTGATATTGAAAATGGCGTTATCCGTAATGCGCGCCTGGCAATGGGAGGTGTAGCACACAAACCATGGCGCTTGTTTGATGCCGAAAAATCACTCACAGGTAAGCCCGTATCCGAAGAAAGCTTTCAGCAGGCTGCGCAATTAGCCATGCAAGGTGCTAAAGGTTATGGGCACAACGCGTTTAAATTAAAAATGGCCCCCGCGGGTATAACCGAAGCATTAAAACATGCGGCGGGATTAGTTTAATGCCATAAGTTTGTCTGAACGACTACTAAACGGATTAAAGGATTGCCAGGATTTTATAACCGGGGACAAGGAGATAAAAAAATACCGGAGAGATCCTGAAACAAGTTCAGGATCTCTCCGGACAGTTATTGAACCTTGTTTGTTGTAGAGCTTTGCTTATGGGATGCCGAAACAAGTTCGGCATCCCATCTCTTATCCAATTGTCATGCTGAACGGAGTGAAGCATCTACTCTGCGATTGTTAGTTTGCTGACAGATCCTTCGTTCCTCAGGATGACAATTAAAAATAGCTTTGTTCCGGTCAGGAACTTTTATATAATGCTCAATTTATCAACACAAAAAATCAATCCATGAAAAAACTTATTCTACTCACTTTACTTATTTGCTTTAGTGCTGTTACCTTCGGCCAACGGCGTGTGGTGTGCTGCAGTAAGCCATCGGCAACAAGGCAATTTGCTATGCTGGCATCCAGCTCAACATTCAGGATGGCCCATAAAACACCAACGCCTATTCATTTTCAAAGTGCCATAGGGAAATCTGTAACTTATAAAACCCCTGATGGTAAAGAGTCAACCGCTTATATGCTGAAGGCAAAAAAAGCAACTAATAACTATATACTGGTTATTCATGAGTGGTGGGGGCTGAATGATTTTGTAAAGCGTGAATCGGAAAAAATATACAATGACCTGGGTAATGTAAATATTATTGATATTGATTTGTACGATGGCAAAGTGGCCACTACCCGCGAAGATGCCGGTAAATTTATGCAGGCAGTAAACGAAGATAGGGCAAAAGCCATAATTAACGGAGCTATTACCTACACGGGTGCTAAAGCACATATTGCCACCATTGGCTGGTGTTTTGGTGGTGGCTGGAGTTTGCAAACCAGCTTGCTGGCCGGTAAAAAAGCCGTTGGCTGCGTAATGTATTATGGCATGCCCGAGCAGGATGTTAATCGGTTAAAAACATTAAATGCCGATGTATTAGGCAACTTTGCCAATAAAGATCAATGGATAAACCCTAAAGTGGTTGCCAAATTTGATGCTGATATGAAAAGGGCGGGTAAAAAAGTTTACCTGCACCAATATGATGCCGACCATGGTTTTGCGAACCCCAGTAACCCTGTTTATGACAGTAATGCCACTAAGGACGCTTACGCCAATACCATAACTTTTTTAAAGGCACGTTTAAAATAAACAAAACATATTTATGTTATGTTATACCGGGCAAGCTAACCCTTTGCCCGGTTTTTTTGTAACATTGCATAAAATTTACCTTTGACTACTTCTACCAAGAAAATAATATCCTTTTCGCTCAAAGCCGCCGTATTGGTAATGGCTGCCTGGTATATATACCACCAGTTCTATAAAAAAAACGACGATCTCAAACAATTTAAAGCTTTAACGGCCCGTATAGATAGTACCCATGTATTTGTAGCCATGGGTATTGTAGTTTTGCTGATGGTGGTTAACTGGGTGCTTGAAGCCTTTAAGTGGAGGTATCTTACCAAAAATCTGGTTAATATTACCATATGGGAATCAATTGAGGCTGTTTTCTGTGGGCTTACCTGGGCTATTTCAACTCCAAACCGGGTTGGCGAGTATGGCGGCCGGGTAATGTTTTTACCCAATCGCAAACGTATCCATGGGGTTTTTGCCATGGCAGTGGGCGCTTTTGGTCAAATTATCATGACCAACCTGTTGGGTTTAATTGCTATAATTTGGTTTGTTTATCTCTTTATCCCGGTAAGTACCTGGCTTTTTTGTTTAATAATATTGGTGTCGGCACTTACTTTAGCCATATTACTGATATTTTTCTTCCACATTAAATGGATAGTAAACCTGCTCGACCGTATTGGTTTCCTGAAAAAGTACCATAAATTTTTTGAAATCATGGGACGGTACAAAACCAATGAACTCATCAGGATACTGGGCTTTAGTATGGCCCGCTATGTAACTTTTACCATTCAGTATTGTATTGTATTCCATTTGCTTATTCCCGATTTTGCCTATTTCCCTATGGTGATGATACTGTTTGTATACTTTTTTATCACATCGGCGTTACCATCGCTTGATTTGCTTGATGTGGGGGTACGCAGCTTTACGGCTTCACATTTATTTGCTTATGTAACCGATCAAAAAATTGCTGTGATCGCGGGTGTGTCGTCAATATGGCTCATAAATTTAATTATTCCAGCTATTTTAGGATCTTTATTCGTTTTTAAACTCAAATTCTTTGATCGCACTGCATAGTTTTGTTTCGTTGTTTTTAACAGGAATTTACCTGTTGTTAGTAATTTATCTGATACGTGGCTGGGGCCGCATAAAAGTTACCTCACCCCAAGCCGCGCCTTTGCAAACCAGGGTTACGGTGCTGATTGCGGCCCGCAATGAAGAAGAACGGATAAGTTTAACTATTGACGATGTTTTAGCGCAGGACTATCCTAAGCACCTGCTCGAAATAATTATTGTTGATGACCACTCAACAGATAGTACCGCGGCCATTATCAGCAGTTATGCAGATCATGGCGTAAAGTTGCTGAAATTGCATGAAGAGCGAGCACTAAATTCGTACAAGAAAAAAGCCATAACCGAAGCCATTAAGCTATCAACCGGCGAACTTATGGTGGCTACCGATGCCGATTGCCGCATGGGGCCCGCCTGGTTATCATCTATTGTGGGTTATTATGAAACGAATAACCTGGTGATGGTATCATCGCCGGTAACATATTTTGAAGAACGCTCATTGTTTGAGTTGATGCAAACCCTGGAGTTTGGATACCTGATAGGTATCGGTGCCGCGTTTATTGGTAATGGCCGGGCATCAACCTGTAACGGGGCAAACTTTGCTTACCGCAAAGATGTGTTTTACGAAGTAGGCGGATTTAAGGGTATTGATGACCTGGCATCGGGCGATGATGAGCTGTTATTGCAAAAGGTTGCCGAACGTTATCCCGGTAAAATTGGGTTTTTAAAACAAACAGAGGCAGTGGTTTACACCCACGCCAAGCATACTCTGGGGGAGTTTATGCAGCAAAGGCGCCGCTGGGCCTCAAAATCAACCAAGTATAAAGATAAAAAAGTAGTGGTATTTGGTATATGTATCTGGCTGTTTAATGTGTCGTTGCTTGTAAATGCGGCACTTGGGTTTTACGACTTTTACTTTTTTAAGCTTTTCCTGGTTCAGTTTTTATTGAAATACCTGTTCGAGATCATTTATCTGCTGCCTATCACCTCATTTTTTAAACGCAGTTACCTGGTAAGCTTACTCATCATATTAATACCGCTCCACATTGTTTATTTTGTAGTAATTGGCCTTATGGGTAATAATCATAAATACTTATGGAAAGGCCGGGTTGTAAAGTGACAAGCATTTGTAAATATTGATTTACTTACTTGTGATTTGTGCCTATTTAAACGATATTAGCCCAAAGCAACTATTAATTTTTGGCAGAACTTATCTCTTCTAAACGAACCTGGCAGGCGTTTAATCGCAATAAAATTGCCGTTGCCGGGCTTACTTTTATCTTGCTTACATTGCTTGTGGCTATACTGGGTTATTTAATAATGCCCGACAAAAGTCCGTATGCCAATAACATGACCATACAACTAAGCATTAAAAAGCCGGGTTCCTCCTTTATGATGCTGCGGGTAAGGAAAAGCGAACCTGTTGATACTGTTGGTTTTTTTACAAGGATGTTTGTTGGTCAGCCGTCCTTTTACCGCGATATTCCTATAACCGGTTATTCTTTTAAACAAGATTCTATATACGTAACGGAATATATTGGCGACGAGGATAAGCCCGAAAAGAAAGCCTATAATATTTTTGAAGTGGTGAACGGGGTTAAATCACGTTATCATTACGGAGCGGCTTTGTTAAACCCGGGTATCTCTGCCGGCAAAAGCAATGAAATATATAAACGCTTTACCGATAAAATTAAAAACGACCAGATAATTACCCGTACCTTTTTGCTGGGTACCGATATTTATGGGCGCGATATGCTGAGCCGGTTATTATTGGGTACCCGTATATCGCTGGCTGTTGGGCTCATGTCGGTCATGATCAGTATGTTGTTGGGGGTAACTATTGGCGCTATTGCCGGGTACTTTGGCGGCTGGATAGATGGCTGTTTAAGCTGGTTGATGAATATATTATGGTCATTGCCTGCATTGCTGCTGGTTATAGCCATATCATTTGCGCTTGGTAAGGGACTTTGGCAAATATTTATTGCGGTTGGGTTATCTATGTGGGTAGAGGTAGCGCGGTTGGTACGCGGCCAGGTAATGGGCCTGAAGCAGGTAGAATATATAGAAGCGGCCCGCGCGTTGGGCTTTAATAACACACGTATTATCACCCGGCATATTTTACCAAATATAACCGGACCTATACTGGTGCTGGCATCTTCCAACTTTGCATCGGCTATACTGCTTGAGGCCGGGCTTAGTTTTTTAGGCTTTGGCGCGCAGCCCCCTATGCCAACCTGGGGCGGCATGATCAAAGAGCATTACGGGTACATTGTTATGAATTCTGCATATCTCGCCATCATTCCCGGACTCGCCATTATGTTACTGGTGTATGCCTTTAACCTGGTTACTGTTGGCTTGCGGGATGCCTTCGATATAAAATCACAAAGTACACGCATTTGAAAATATTTTTTTACTTTAGTCAAGACTACTCATAACAAATGCAATATATAGACGATAGTTCTGGCGAAGACGAATTAATCAGACTGTTGCTCAAAAGACAGTCTGAATTAAACTCTCTATTGGAGATTACCAGGGCCATTAATAAAAACACCGCTACCCCTATACTTATACAAATGCTTGAGGTAATTCTGCAGAGCTATCTGCAGGTAGGGAAGCTGCGTTTTTTTATTGAAAAAGAAAATAAATTTGTCTGTATTTCCAAATATGGCGGCGATATTGAATCGGCCGTTTTATTGAGTCGGGCCTGTAATAAATTAAGCAAAATTAAATCACCCATCGCTATATCAGATCACCAGGACCCCCTGCTTCAAAAATATAATTATTTTATCCCCATACATCATAAAAGCAAAGCGCTGGCCTACGCCCTTATCGGCGATTTCAATACATCGGGTGAGATGCTTAACAATGATCTGAACTTCATACAAACATTGATGAATGTGATCATTGTGGCGCTGGAGAATAAAAAACTTTTTCGTGAACGCTTGCAATCAGAACGTTTTCAGCGCGAAATGGAACTGGCTGTTGAGGTGCAAAACATGCTCATCCCCATGCGGATGCATAGAGACGACGGCGTAGAGATAGGCGCCAAGTACCTGCCCCATCAAAATATCGGCGGCGATTATTTCGATTTTATCAGGCTTAACGAAAATGAGTTCCTGTGGTGCATAGCCGATGTATCGGGCAAAGGAATATCGGCAGCTTTGCTGATGGCCAATTTCCAGGCCAGCTTACATGCCTGGGCCGCGGTGGAGAATGACCTGACCAATATCATCGATCGCCTCAACAAAATAGTACTGAGCAATACAAAGGGTGAAAGGTTTATAACCCTGTTCATTGCCCGGTATAACGAGAAGAAACGTAAACTCAATTATATAAACGCAGGGCATAACCCTACCATTCTGTACTCCGACGGAGAGGCTGTGCCACTGAAGTTAGGAACTACCATGATTGGTGTTTTTGAGGACCTGCCCTTTTTAAACGAAGGCGAAATAGACATGGAGCCTGGTAGCCTGGTATTTAATTATACTGATGGGTTAATGGATTTTGAATCGTCAAGCACTAAGGTTTGGAACGAAGACAAGCTGCTTGATTTTGTAAAGACAAATGGTCATCTATCACCCGATAGTTTTAATGATAAGCTTCTGGAGTACTTAAACCATGTATTTAAAAGCAAACCGATAGACGATATTACCCTGCTTACTTTAAAAATATTTTAGCACAGTAGTGAGTGGTGAGTTGTTAGTGGAGAGTAGTAAGACAAGTTTGTTTGGTAGTTTGATTTTTTTGTAATTCTTAACAATCTTGATACTCGAAGTCAACCATTCACTATTGACAACTCACCCCTCACAACTCAATACTGAACAACATTTTTTATATTTGCCACATGTTATCAGCCAGGTACCAGCATGAATTTATTGAGGCCGGATGTGACGAGGCCGGACGTGGTTGCCTCGCGGGCCCGGTTTTTGCCGCCGCTGTAATACTGCCGCCTGATTTTGATCACCATTTGCTCAACGATTCCAAGCAGGTACCTGAAGAAATACGATACCAGCTGCGTGTTGAAATAGAGCAAAAAGCCATTGCCTACGCCGTAGCATCCGTTGATAACCTGGAGATTGACGAGATCAATATTTTAAATGCTTCTTTCCTGGCCATGCACCGGGCTATAGCTAAACTGCACCTAACACCCCAGTTTTTAATTATTGATGGCAACCGCTTTAAAAAATACCAGAACATTCCGCATGAGTGCATTATTCAGGGCGATGGTAAATTTTTCAGTATAGCGGCAGCGTCAATACTCGCCAAAACCTATCGCGATGATTATATGCTGCAAATAGCAACTGAACATCCCGAGTACGACTGGCATAGCAACAAAGGCTATCCAACCATTAAACACCGCGAAACGGTGATGAAAATAGGATATACGCCATATCATCGTAAAACTTTCAGAGTAACAGATCCACAGCTAAGTATTTTTTAAAGATACTTTGATTACGGCTTTCAGGTTGGTATTTTTGCACCAAACCAAATAACCAATTGAAGATCCTTATTTTGACACATAGAGTGCCATTTCCGCAAAATGGAGGCTATGCCATTGTGGTATGTAATACCATAAAAGGCCTGGTGGCGCTTGGTCATGAGGTATCGTTGGTTGCACTTAATGCAAAAAAATACAACGGACATGAACAGGAAACCGAGGATGAGCTGCTGGAAAAAATAAATTATACCTCCTATAATATCGATATCAATATATCTATGATCGATGGGCTGGTTAACCTGTTCAGCAAAAAGGCAAACGATATTGACAAATATTACGACGCGGAGTTTGAAAAACTGCTGATACGCGAACTTCGGCAAACAGCTTACGATATTATACAGTTCGAGGGGTTGTTTGTAACACCTTACTTAGGCGCTATCCGCAAACACTCCAGGGCAAAGCTGGTTTATCGTTCTCACAACATTGAACACCAGGTATGGCAAAGGCTGGCGCAGCAAAAAAGCGATCTGTTTAAAAAATGGTACCTGCGTATGCTGGCACGGCGGGTAAAAGATTATGAACTGCAGCAACTTAACAAAGTTGACGCCATAGCCGTTTTTACCACCGAAGATAAAAAGACCATACTGTCATACGGAACAAATATCCCGGTTGAAATATTCCCGGTTGGGATAGACCTTACCCGGTATAAGCCCGATTTTAGTAAAACCGAGTTTCCGAGCCTGTTTTTTTTAGGATCACTTGACTGGTTGCCCAATCGCGAAGGTATTGAATGGTTCATAGATAATTTTCATAAAGACCTCACTGATGGCGACCTGCGGGTGAAGTTTTATGTTGCCGGCCATAACATACCCGAGCGGTTTGATGATTATGAGGTAATGGGCAAAATATTTATACAGGGCGAGGTTGACGACGCTTTCGAATTTGTGAACAGTAAGTCTATCATGATCGTTCCGCTTTTATCGGGCGGGGGCATGCGTGTAAAAATAGTAGAAGGCATGGCCATGCAAAAGTGCATCATATCCACGTCGCTGGGGGCCGAGGGTATCAATTTTGAGAACGGTATCAATATCATTATCGCCAATAATCAAGAGGAGTTTTATGAGGCCATTGAGCGCTGCATTACCGACGAAGAGCATTGCCGTACCATTGGCACCAACGCGCGCAGGCTTGTTGAGCAACAGCATGATGTAAATAACGTAGCCCGCGACCTGGCAGCGTTTTATACCAAACTGGCATAACACCCAAAATTACCGGCAGAATAATTACTTTTGCGCCAATATTAGTTGACGATAATATTATCATTGGCCACCGTTCAAAAAACGGGCTCATGATAGCCTCATTACAAAACAAATTACTGTAAATGAAAAACACGGCTTTAACAGAAGTTCATATAAAAGCAGGCGCCAAAATGGTGCCCTTTGCCGGATACAACATGCCTGTACAATACGCGGGCATAAATGCCGAACACGAAACCGTTCGCAAGGCAGTTGGTGTGTTTGATGTAAGCCACATGGGCGAGTTTATTTTAAAAGGCGACCATGCCCTTGACCTCATACAAAAAGTTACCAGTAATGATGCTTCCAAATTGTACGACGGCAAGGTACAGTACTCCTGCCTGCCTAATGAAGATGGCGGCATTGTTGACGACCTGCTGGTATATCGTATAGACGAAAAAACATACATGCTGGTGGTTAATGCCTCCAATATTGAGAAAGACTGGGATTGGATATCAAAGTATAACACTTTTGGCGTTGATATGAAAAACATATCAGACCGCACCTCTTTGCTGGCTATTCAGGGCCCTAAAGCAGCCGAAGCTTTGCAAAGCCTTACCGATATTGACCTAGTATCTATGGAGTATTATACCTTTAAAAAAGGAAAGTTTGCCGATGTAGATAATGTGCTCATTTCGGCAACAGGTTATACCGGGGCCGGTGGTTTTGAAATATATTTTGAGAACCAGCATGCCGGGCATATCTGGGATGCCATTTTTAAAGCTGGCGAGCCGGCAGGTATAAAACCGATAGGTTTAGGCGCGCGCGATACCTTGCGTTTGGAAATGGGCTTTTGTTTATATGGCAACGATATTGATGATGCAACCTCCCCATTGGAAGCCGGATTGGGTTGGGTAACCAAGTTTAATAAAGAATTTACAAATTCTGAGGCCTTACAGCAGCAGAAGCAAGAAGGTATAAACCGAAAACTGGTTGGTTTTGAAATGATTGATCGCGGCATACCTCGCCATGATTATGCCATTGTTGATGCCGATGGCAACAATATTGGCAAAGTAACCTCAGGCACACAATCGCCGTCATTACAAAAAGCTATAGGCATGGGGTACGTGGATACCTCATATGCTAAGGAAGGCTCCGAAATATTTATCAGCATAAGGGATAATAAGGTTAAAGCTAAAATTGTAAAGCCACCTTTTTATAAAGCCCCCTAACCCCTGAAGGGGGAACTATAAACAATAGTTGCTCTTCAGTACTAATTAAAAATATGTCTAAAGAAACTCAAAATACCACTCCTCCTTCAGAGGGCCGGGGGGCACACGTTTGCCTCACCCCGGCATTACTGCCGCTTTATAATGTAGAAGAGTACATTGTAGTAATTATTGATATTTTCAGGGCAACATCATCTATATGTTATGGTATTGAAAACGGTGCTGAGGCTATTATTCCGGTATCACAGGTTGAGGAGTGTGCCGCGTATAGAGAGAAAGGGCTGGATTACCTTTTGGCGGCAGAGCGCGACGGAAAAGTAGTGGATGGGTTTGATTTTGGCAATTCGCCGTTTTCATACACTGCCGAAAAAGTGGCCGGTAAAACCGTTGTGCTTACTACGACTAATGGCACTCACGCACTGCACTTATCGCGCAGCGCCAAACAAATAGTCATCGGCTCGTTCCTGAACCTTACCGCATTGTGCAACTGGCTAAAAAACCAGCATGAAAACGTATTATTGGTATGCGCCGGCTGGAAAAATAATTTTAATCTGGAAGATACCCTGTTTGCCGGTGCTGTAATTGAGCAGCTGAAAATAGAAGGAGTTGTGCTTGATGATGCCGCCATAGCCGCTAATGACCTTTTTCAGCTGGGCAAGGACGATATTAACCAGTATCTCAAAAAAACATCGCATGGTGAGCGTATGAAAAAACTGGGTATTGAAGAGGATATAACTTTTTGCCTTCAGGTTGATATTACAACCGCAATCCCCGTATTGCAGGGAGAGCGGTTGGTGAGGTTGGTTTAGGTAAGGTTCTGCTTTTAATAAATAAATATACATTGAATATGTCATTGCGAGCGTAGCGTGGCAATCTCCATAGTTCGCGATTGCTTCGTCGTTCCTCCTCGCAATGACATATAGCGTTTTACTTCGCTCTTCTCCTCTTTCTCCAATTTTTAATTATCCAGTAAATAAGGACAATGATCAGGATAACCGGCCATATTGCGATGATTCCGAAGAACAGATTTTGCAGGAAATCCCAGCCGCTAACCATGGCTGTTTTAAATTTGTAGCCAGGACCTGTTCCCTTATCGGTTTTTTCAACATGTTGGGTGTAAAAAGTAATATCCAGTGAACTATAGGCAACTTGTTTATTCAGATAATTAAGTTGCCCCTGGGTCGATTCGATATCGCTGCGGATTTCGGTGAGTTTATTCTCAATTTCCAGCAGATCCGAGATCTTTGTTCCTCTTTTGAGCAATTCGAGATACCGGTTTTCCAGGATCTTTTTGTTAGCCAGCCGGGTTTTTATGTCGATATAACGGGTAGTAACATCGGTTATGGAAATGTTTTTACTATTGATCTTATCAGCCGATGCTGAAACGGAATCAATCAGGAAATCAAAGTACTTAGCCGGGATGCTTATCTTTAAATTATACTCTTTTCGGTTGGCATCGCTGTTGGTCGACTGATTATCCTCATCAACATAGCCACCGTATTTTTTAAGTGAATGCAGGATCCTTTTACGGATGGCGTTAACGTTAGCGGTTTCAAATTCGATAGAGCCATTTTTGATGATCTTCTTTGAGGTGTCGCGAATGGCATCATCAACAACTTTCACATCCGCATCGCCAGATGGCTTAGCTATTGCATTGCCCTCAGCTGTTGCTGCCTGGTCATACAATTCATTGTCGGCTTTTACAGGGGGCGGAGCAAACGAGACCGCTGCCACTGTTTCCTTTTCTACGGTAGGTTTATGTCCGCAGCCCGACAAAACCAGCAGCAGCGAAACGGAGATAAGATAAGTTTTCATAATAAGGCTAATTAATTATAGTATAAACGAACTTTGCCTTATTAAATTGTGTTTATTTTAAATTTTACAGAATTATATTTTGCATAATAGTTTTATTTAAAATATAATTTCAATAAAGCATCATTTCAGTTTCTCATTATTTTGGTGCCGGTCGGCGTCACGGATGCTTTTCTTTTCCAAATTCTTCTCTAGCGCATCCGTGAGGTCAATTCCGGTTTGGTTAGCCAGACATATCAGCACAAAAAGCACGTCAGCCATTTCATCGGCCAGGTTAACCTCGGTATCCGATTTTTTAAATGATTGCTCACCATACTGCCTCGCCATAATGCGGGCCACCTCGCCTACCTCTTCCATCAAAATGGCCGTATTGGTAAGCTCATTAAAATACCTGATACCGGTGGTTTTTATCCACTTATCTACAAGATGCTGTGCTTCTTTAATTTCCATAAAAGTTTTTTAATGATTTTCTTTATCCTTAGTGTTCATCATGATGGTGACCGGACCATCATTCACCAGACTTATCTTCATATCGGCCCCAAAAATGCCGGTTGCCACTTTTTTGCCGGTAAGGTTTTCGAGTGTTTTGATCATCTGCTCGTACATAGGTATGGCCTTATCAGGCCTTGCTGCTTTTATAAATGAGGGGCGGTTGCCTTTTTTGGTCTGCGCGAACAGGGTAAATTGCGATATAAGCAGGATGTCACCGTCAATATCGGCCAGGGCTTTGTTCATCAGGCCATTCTCGTCGCTAAAAACGCGCATACTCACAATTTTATTGGCCAACCAGTTCAGGTCGTCATCGACATCTTCGTTTTCAATCCCTAATAAAACCAGGAAGCCGGTCCTGATCTCGCCTGTTATTTTATCATCAACTGTGCAGCGTGCTTCAGAAACGCGTTGTAGTACTGCTCTCATAAAGTTTAATAAACACTAATTATCACGAATTTTTTCGAATTACACGAATTAATACCAACGCTTTTTAACTTATTAGTCTTGTTAGTGTCAATTAGAGTGCATTTATATAATTAGTGCCTTTTTATTTCGTACCTATTTCATTAAGTTCGCAACCGCTATTAAGATAAATACTAATTGCCTCAGATAAAGCCGAACTTCACGAATGAAATAGCAATTCGCACCTATTCGGTTACATTCGTGGAATTAGTGCCTTTAAAATAATTTACAATGACAACTAAAAAAGGCTTTACTACTACCATTTTACACTCCGACCGTTTAGGTAAACCAGAGCACGGTTCATTACATAAACCCATACATACTTCGGTAACTTACGGGCATGAGGATGTACAGGACCTGGTTGATATTTTTCAGAACAAGAAAAAAGGCTATGCCTACTCACGTCAGGGAAACCCAACTATTACTGCTTTAGAGCAAAAGGTAACACAGATGGAAAAGGGATTAGCGTCCATTGCTTTTTCAACAGGTATGGCGGCAATTTCCGCTACGGTAATGGCCCTTATTAAACATACCGACCACGTTGTTGCCAGCTCATTTTTATTTGGCAATACCCGCAGTATATTCCAAACCTACATTGACATGGGTTTAAACATCACTTTTGTTGATGCTACCGATGTTGAAAACGTACGTAACGAAATAAAAGGAAATACCCGCCTGGTTTTTGTGGAAACCATTGCCAACCCTGCCACCCAGATAGCCGATCTGGAAGCTATAGGAGAGCTTTGCGCGCAGAAAGGCATTATATATATGGTTGATAATACCATGACCTCGCCCTACCTGTTTAACCCGGTTGATGTAAAGGCAGGTTTGGTCATCAACTCATTAACCAAATACATTGGCGGTCACGGCAACGCACTGGGCGGCAGCGTTACCGATACCGGTTTAATTAACTGGGCGGTATACCCAAACATATTCGAAACGTTTAAAAAACAGGTTAAGCCCGAAACGTTGGGCCTTACCCAAATCCGTAAAAAGGGATTGAGGGATTCTGGCGGTACCTTATCGCCAGAGGCTGCTCATTCTATATCTGTAGGCGCCGAAACACTGGCCCTGCGCCTGGAACGTTCATGCGACAATGCTTTGGCGTTAGCACTGTATTTTGAATCGCATCCGCTCATAAAAAATGTATTTTATCCGGGTGTTAAAAGCCATCCGCAGCATGAGCGTGCTGCTAAATTATTCAGAAAATTTGGCGGGCTGATGAGCATTGAGCTTGATGAAAGCGTTGATTGCCTTGCCTTTTTAAATAAACTGAAACTGGTTGTAAAATCAAGTAACCTTGGCGATACCCGCACACTGGCTATCCCGGTTGCTCAAACCATATTTTTTGAACTGGGCCCCGAAAGAAGGGCCGAAATGGGTATCCCTGAAACCATGATTCGCCTGTCGGTAGGTATCGAAGATATTGAAGACCTGCTGGAAGATTTTAAAACAGCCCTGGGCGAATAATTGATATAGAATTTTTAGTCCGGAGATAAATATTTCTGAGCGGGATAGGGGGTTACATATATTATTGTATAATAGTATATGAAAACCAACAAACCTATCTTATACACCATTTTGATTAGCTTTACCTGTGCTTTGGCTTTAAATAAGGCCAAAGCACGGGCTAAACCTGATTCCCTTACCGCCAAACTGCAACAGGCCTTTGCGCAGGATAGCCTGCCCGGTATGTATGTGATCATGACTGGTGCCAATAAAACAACGTATCAGCACGGTTTTGGTTATGCCGATATTGCCAATCATATTCCTTATTCTGCCGGTACAGTTCAAAACATTGGTTCGGTAAGTAAAACTTTTATAGCGGTGGCGTTGATGAAGGCCATTGAACTAAAGTATTTCGCCTTAGAAACTGACATTAATGAGATACTGCCTTTTAAGGTAATTAACCCAAACGACCCGGATGGTAAAATAACTATCAGACAATTAACCGATCATTCCTCGGGCATTGTTGATAACCCGGAAATTTATCATTATAGCTATCGTTTTTACCCGAAGCTGCGGGCGTACGACAGCACATCGGTAATTGTACTGAACAAGATGGGGTTTGGCGACAAATTAAAGGATACAACTTTAACCCAATTCTTTTACAATTATTTATCGCGACAAGGTAAATATTACAGCAAAGCAAATTTTGGCCAGGGCCCGGCCGGGGGCACATCATCATACAGCAATATCGGTTCGGCGCTGATAGCCTATCTCATCGAGATTAAATCGCATCTCCCCTACGCCGATTTTACCCGGAAATATATCCTGAAGCCATTAAAGATGGATCACTCCGGCTGGCATATTCATGATGTAAATTTAAAAAACCACGCCAAATTGTATCTCGATCAAAAAAGCTGGTTCCCGTTATATGATCTTACTACCTACCCCGACGGCGGATTGAAAACCTCAGCAGCAGATTTAAGCCGGTATCTGATGGCAATCAGCAGTCATGATAAAAAACTCCTGACCGAAGCATCATATCAAACCATGTTTACCCCGCAATTTAGCAAAGAGCATCCGCCTAAAGACATCAACTTAACTTACCGGAACAAAGGAATTTTCTGGAACCTGTACACCAACGGCACCATAGGTCATGACGGAGACGACCCGGGGGTGGGTACCTATCTGTTTTTTAATAAGGCCACAGGTAAAGGCGGCTTGTTTTTATGCAATAAGTATTTGCCCAACAAACAGGCCATAGTTGATGTATTGGTGCAAGAAGCGGCAAAGGAATAAATAGTTCAACAACAAAAAAAGCACTTGTCATTCCATTCAGAATGATAAGTTGGCGTTATCTTAAATCTTGATTCTAATCTCTTGGCTCTTCTTACGCCCTCGTATCATTACCGTTATAAATACTCAGGTAGCTTTCATAGCGCGATAGTTCAATTTCACCGTCTTCCAGGGCTGCGAGTACGGCGCAGCCCGGCTCGTTAATGTGGCGGCAATTGTTAAAACGGCATTCGTTCATACGTGAACGCATTTCGGGGAAGAAATGGCCGAGTTCCTGTTTTTCTATGTCGATAACGCCCAGCTCGCGGATGCCGGGTGTATCAATAATGAACCCGCCTTGGGGCAACTCAAACATTTCGGCAAAGGTGGTGGTGTGCATACCCTTGTCGCTCCATTCGGATACCATGTGCGTACGCAGCTCCAAACTGGGCAACAAAGCATTGATCAGGCTTGATTTACCCACCCCCGAGTGGCCCGAAAACAGCGTTACCTTATCTTTCAGCAATTCCTGTATCTGATCAATGTTAATCCCCTCCAATGCCGAAACTTCGAAACAAGGGTAACCGATATCTTCATATATAGCTTTATAGTCGGCCAGTATCTCCAGCCCTTCATCACTAAACAGGTCGAGTTTATTAAAAATGAGGCAGGCAGGAATGTCATAGGCTTCGGCAGTAACCAGAAAGCGATCAATAAAGCCCAGCGAGGTGCGGGGCGATGCCAGCGTAACCACTAACAGCGCCTGGTCAAGGTTGGCGGCAATGATCTGCGCCTGTTTGCTCAGGTTAATGGCCTTACGTATAATGTAGTTTTTACGTTGCTGCAAATTGGTGATCACACCGTTGTCGCTATCGGGTTCCATTTCAAAATCAACCACATCACCTACCGCAACCGGGTTGGTTGTTGTAATGCCCTTTATACGGAACTTTCCCTTAATGCGGCAATCTATACGTTGCCCATCGGGTGTTTGTACCTGGTACCAGCTTCCGGTTGATTTGGTGATTAATCCCTGCATAAAAGGTGCAAGTTAGGAAAGTTAACAGGTATTGAAAAAATAAAACATTTTTAGCTTGCGAATTAGAAAAATATCTATTTACTTTGTCGACATTAAATATGACACTTAACAACACCATTATTACATCTATTATTACCACCGGCATAAAACTCGGAGGAAGATAATCGTATGGTGTAAAAACATAAAAAAAGAAACCAAATGAAAGCCTTCCTCCGCAAAGAGGAAGGCTTTTTGTTTAAATGGCCTCACCCTGCCCCCTCCTAAGGAGAGGGTTCTGGAAATAAATATTGAAGTCCTCTTCTTGGAGAGGATTTAGGTGAGGCCAAATGGGAAATATATAAATATTGATACTAAACCATAAATGAAAGTTCTAAAATTTGGCGGTACATCCGTAGGATCAGTTGCAAGCATCCAAACTCTTTTAAACATCCTGAGCGATGAAATAAAAAATCAGGGAAAACCGGTAGTTGTGTTATCTGCCATGGGCGGGGTAACCAACCTGCTGGCATCAATGGCCGAGGACGCTGCAAACGGCAAGGAATTTACCGCGGCACTGGCCGAGCTGGAGAAACGCCATTTTGACGTGGTGAAAAGCCTGCTCGATGTACAAAATCAAAACCCGGCCTTTACCCGTTTAAAAATCCACTTTAACCAGTTAGAAGAATTGTTGCAGGGCGTACTTACCCTCAGGGAGCTTACCCCCAAAACACGCGACCAGGTGCTAAGCTATGGCGAGCGCTGCTCAACCATTATGGTGAGCAAAATTGCCGCTCAGCATTTTAAGGATGTGCTTTTTGTTGATGCATCGGAAGTGATAAGAACCGACAGCGCTTTTGGTAATGCCAAGGTTAATACCGAATTGACCGAGATGCTGATACGTAACCTGCATGAGGCCAATAAAGATAAAATGCTGATTGTGACCGGCTATATTGCCGGTAACGATGCCGGGCAGATCACTACGCTTGGCCGCGGTGGCAGCGATTATACTGCGGCTATATTCGGCGCGGCACTTAATGCCAAAGAAATTCAGATATGGACAGATGTTAACGGTATGATGACCGCTGATCCGCGTATGGTGAAAAAGGCATTCTCGCTAACCGAGCTTACCTATACTGAGGCTATGGAACTTTCTTACTTCGGCGCCAAGGTGATCTATCCGCCAACCATGATCCCGGCTTTCCTGAAAAAGATCCCTATCGTTATCAAAAATACTTTTGAGCCTGAATTTGAAGGCACGGTGATCCGCCATGATTGCAAGGCATCAAGCCTGCCCATTAAAGGTATATCCTCAATCAATAATATCAGTATCCTTAACCTCGAAGGCAGCGGTATGGTTGGTAAATCGGGCTTTAGCGGCCGTCTGTTCTCGTTACTGGCAAGGGAGCAGATCAACATTATACTCATTACGCAATCGTCATCAGAGCATAGCATTACCTTTGCGGTACAGCCGCAGGATACCGAAAGGGCCAAACGGGTAATTGAACAGGAGTTTGAGCTGGAGCTGTTGGCCAAAAAGCTGGAGCACTTAGTTATCGAAAAAAACCTGGCCATCTTAGCCGTAGTGGGCGAGAACATGAAGCAAACGCCGGGCATGTCGGGCAAGTTGTTTCATGCATTGGGCCGTAACGGAGTTAACGTAAGAGCGATAGCGCAGGGCTCGTCAGAATATAATATTTCGGTTATCATCTCGGCCAATGACCTGTCAAAGGCGCTCAATGCCGTTCATGACGCTTTTTTTGTGCAGCTTACCAAAACCCTGCACGCGTTTTGCCTGGGTACCGGCAACATCGGTAAAACATTGTTTAACCAGTTAAAGGCCCATACTGAATATTTAAAGGACAATAACGGCATACAGGTAAAAATTGCAGGCATCAGTAACACCCGTAAAATGACCTTCAACAGCGATGGTATATCTTTAGATACCTGGCAGGACGATCTGCTGGCCTCGCCGCACACTGCCGATCTGCAGATGTTTATAGACAGGATGAAGGAAATGAACCTGCCTAATTGCGTGTTTATTGATAATACCGCCAGCCCTGTTCCGGTTGATTTTTATGAGAAGGTTTTTAAAGCCAATATCTCGGTTATCACTTGTAATAAAATAGGTAACTCTGCAAGTTATAAGCAATACAAAACATTCCGCGATACCGCGCGCCGTCATGGTGTTGATTTCTTTTATGAAACCAACGTGGGTGCAGGTTTGCCAATCATTAATACCCTTAAAAATCTGATGAATAGCGGCGACAGGGTTCAGCGTATTGAGGCTATCCTGTCGGGTACTATATCATTCATCTTTAATAACTTTAAGGGCGATGCCAACTTTCATGATGTGGTAAAAGAAGCACAGGAAAAGGGCTATACTGAACCTGATCCGCGCGATGACTTGAGTGGGAAAGACTTTATGCGTAAAATGCTCATCCTTGCCCGCGATGCCGGTTATGCGATGGAAGAGGCAGATGTTGAAATTGAAAGCGTATTGCCTAAAGCCAGCCTGGAAGCTAAATCCGTTGAGGATTTTTATGACACGCTAAAAACCGAAGACGCGCATTTTGCCCGGTTAAAAGACGAGGCCGAAAAAGGCGGTAAGGTACTCCGTTACATTGGTAAGCTTGAAGATGGTAAAGTATCCATCACCCTGCAAATGGTTGATGAAAACCACCCTTTTTATATGCTATCAGGCAGTGATAACATCATTTCCTTTACAACCGACAGGTACAAGGAACGCCCGCTGGTGGTAAAAGGCCCCGGTGCAGGTGCCGAGGTTACCGCCGCAGGTGTATTTGCTGATTTAATAAATCTGGGAGCTAATTAGCCCCCTAACCCCCTGAAGGGGGAACTATAGTTTGATAAGTACAATCCCTACAGGGAATTATAATTTGATATTAAAATGGGAGATAATAAAATAGAAGATCTAAAAGCCACCATGCAAGAAGTTCCCCCTTTAGGGGGTGGGGGGGCTGTAGGTAGTTCCGTTCACGTTTTTGCGCCGGCTACGGTTGCCAATGTGGTTTGCGGGTTTGATGTACTGGGCTTTGCTGTGAACGCGCCG
The DNA here is from genome assembly GCF_034262375.1 of Mucilaginibacter sabulilitoris. Lineage (NCBI taxonomy): Bacteria > Pseudomonadati > Bacteroidota > Sphingobacteriia > Sphingobacteriales > Sphingobacteriaceae > Mucilaginibacter > Mucilaginibacter sabulilitoris. The sequence continues at coordinate 334,975 of NZ_CP139558.1, read as the reverse complement.
GGTGATGAAGTAATTATGCGTATGACCAATAAACCGGGTATCAGCATAAGCAAAATTACTGGCGATGACGGTCGCCTGCCGATGGATCCGGCTAAAAATACAGTGAGTGTGAGTGTGCAGCATTACCTGCAAAGTGTTGGCCGTACTGATGTTGGGTTGGATATTGAGCTCCATAAAAAAATGCCGATAGGCAGCGGGCTGGGTTCCAGCTCGGCCAGTACGGTGGCTGGCTTGTTTGCAATAAAAACCCTGTTGGGCGACAACTCTGACCCGGCCAAACTTTTACCCTTTGCTATGAAAGGCGAAGAAATGGCCTGCGGCCATGGCCATGCCGATAACGTAGCGCCTGCCCTGCTTGGTGGTTTTGTGCTGATACGCAGTTACGAACCGCTTGATGTGGTACGCCTACCCCACCCGGCCGATTTGTGGTGCGCCATTGTTTTCCCCGATGTGGATGTGCCTACACGGGAGGCACGCCAGATCATCCGCAAAAATATTCAGATGAAAGACGCGGTTACCCAATGGGGCAACATAGCCGGTTTAGTAAGTGGTTTATTTATGCAGGATATTGACCTCATCGGCCGCAGTATGAAAGATGTACTGGTTGAACCGGTACGCTCTATGCTGATACCTGATTTTTATAAAATGCGCGAAATGGCTATGAATATGGGCGCGGTAAGCTTTGGCATATCAGGTTCCGGTCCGTCGGTTTTTGCATTCGCTAAAGATGAGGAAACGGCCCGCCTGATCACCCAAAAACTGCAGCAGCACTTAACCGGTCTTAAAATAGGCTCCAATGCTTATGTATCAACTATTAATGATGCGGGGCCAAGGGTGCTGGGGTAAGGAGCCCCACCCAACCCTCCCCTAAAGGGAGAGGGCTTTAAAATAAAAGGGGTTGTCACCATGAGCCTGTCGAAGGGCCTGCGCAGAGGCTTGCCCGTTATGCTTCGACAAGCTCAGCATGACAGCCCAATTTGTCATCCTGAGGGACGAAGGATCTAATTGCCAAGCAGATGCTTCACTACATTCAGCATGACAAGTTGAAAAATTAAAAATTAAATAAATCCGAAATCGAAATTTCGACATCCGAAATAAAAAAATGAAACTCTACAGTACCAATAACACCTCATCGCAAGTGTCTTTTAAAGACGCGGTTTTTAACAGCATGCCGCAGGATAAAGGCTTATATATGCCTATCAGCATCCCGCGTTTAGATGATGAATTTATCAATAATCTGGATAAATACTCATTGCCCGAAATTGCTTTTAAGGTAGCTAAAAACTTGCTGGGTGATGCCATGCCCGAAGCCGATCTGAAAGCGTTGATTGATGATGCCATTAACTTCCCCGCGCCTGTTGTAAAGCTTGATGAGCATGTGCATGTACTGGAACTTTTTCATGGTCCGTCGTTAGCGTTTAAAGATTTTGGCGCCCGTTTCATGAGTCGTGTGATGAGCTATTTTTTAGAAGATGGCGAGAAGCAGCTTGATGTACTGGTTGCTACCAGCGGCGACACCGGTGGAGCAGTGGCCTTAGGCTTTTTGGGTGTGCCCAATACCCGGGTAACAATTCTATATCCTAAAGGCAAGGTAAGCGGCGTACAGGAACAGCAGCTAACCACCAATGGCCAAAACATCCGTGCGCTGGAAGTTGACGGTACCTTTGACGACTGCCAGGCGCTGGTAAAACAAGCTTTTACAGACACGGAACTGAACCAGAAATTTCGCCTTACATCGGCCAATTCTATTAATATAGCGCGGTTAGTACCTCAAACCTTTTACTATTTTAATGCTTATGCACAGTTGTTAAGGCAGGGTGTTAAAAAAGTGATCTTCTCAGTGCCCAGCGGAAATTTTGGCAACATTGGTGCGGGTTTGCTCGCCTGGAAAATGGGTTTGCCTGTTGAAAAATTTATAGCAGCCACCAACGTTAATGATACCGTTCCGGAGTTTTTGAAAACCGGTGTTTATCAGCCAAAGCCATCGGTGGCTACCCTTTCAAATGCGATGGACGTGGGTAACCCGAGCAACTGGGTACGTATTGCGGATATGTTTAAACAGGATATGGACGAGCTTAAAAAACTGGTAATTGGTTTTAAATATAACGACGACGAAACTGTAAAAGCTATTAACTGGGTTTTTGATACTTATGGATATGTGGTTTGCCCGCATACCGCAATAGCCTGGCAGGCGCTTACAGATTACCAGCATGATCATGCCAGTGCCGATACCGCGGGTGTGTTCCTGTCAACAGCGCATCCTTGTAAGTTCCCGGATGTTTTTGATGAAGAGATGACTGCCAAAATTGAAATACCGGAGCAGGTGAAGGAACTGGCGTCAAAAACAAAACTGGCGGTGCCGCTGAGTAAAGATTTTGATGCGTTTAAAACTTATTTATTGAATGCTGAATAAATGACGATAGGGAAAGGGCTCTTATTTTCTTTATTAATTTCACTGGTTGTTCAAGGCTGCCATAGCGTTGTATTTAAGCAATCTTTCGATAAGCAAAAGTGGAATGATAAAGAAGACTGGGACTATCCACAGCGTAATAATGTAGTTGACGATCTTGTTAAAAACCATAGACTAAAAGGACTGAATTATAAACAGTTAATAAATTTATTGGGTATACCTCAAGGGCAGAGCGAAGATTCAGCAGGTATTTATTATCAGATAGTAATGGATTTCGGCAACGATATAGATCCTGTTTACACAAAAAATCTATTAATCGGTTTTAACAAAGATTCCATCGTCAATAGTATAACTATTAATGAATGGAAAAAGCCCTGATAAAATTGAGAAATTTAAGGGATATTTGATTTGTGAAATGTAATTCAATGCTTAACAGAAACACAGTTTTTATACTTGGCCTGATCCTTATTCTTTTTACAGCCTGCAATAGGGGCGTAAAGTTCGACAGGGATAAATGGAATGCCGGTGACGGGTTAACTTTTCCTAACCGTAACCAGATGCTGGATGATCTGCTCAAGAGCCAGAAGCTTAAAGGGATGAAATACTACCACGTGATTGCTTTACTGCACCGTCCGCAGGGAGTTGATTCCGTAAGCATGTATTACGAAATTGTACGTAATGTTGAACCAGGTTCTTCAAATTATAGAAAGAACCTGGTGCTTTACCTGAGCAAAGATTCGGTAGTAACCGGTACTAAAATTGTTGAAACAGGCAAAAAGAAATGATCAACACCATAATTTTCGATCTGGGCGCGGTTTTGATTGACTGGAACCCGCATTACATGTACCGTACTATATTTAGTGATGAGCAGGAAATGCAAAACTTCCTGGCTACGGTTTGCACCTCCGATTGGAATGAGGAACAAGATGCCGGTCGCTCACTGCAGGAAGGCACAAAGCTGTTAGTAGCTCAATTCCCCGAACATGAGGCCAATATCCGTGCATTTTATGGTCGTTGGGAAGAAATGCTGGGCGAGCCTTTTCATGGCACGGTGGAGCTGTTCCGCAGGCTGAAAGCAAGCGGTAAATACAAAATATACGCCCTCACCAATTGGTCGGCCGAGACATTTCCGGTAGCTGTAAAGCGTTATGAATTTCTGAACTGGTTTGACGGTATTGTGGTTTCGGGCACCGAAAAAATGCGGAAGCCAACCCCGGAGTTTTACCAGATATTGCTTGACCGGTATGAGGTAAATCCGCAGGAAGCCTTGTTTATCGACGACAATTACCGAAACATCGTAGCTGCCGAAAAAGTAGGTATCAAAAGCATTCATTTTACTTCTTCAGAGCAGCTTGAAAAAGAGCTGGGGAAATTGGAGCTGCTTTAAAATAAATCCTCCATCCTCTTAAAAAAATTGTCATACTGAACGAAGTGAAGTCTCTATTTTGCCACGGGCATAGCTTATTAATAGATCCTTCGTTCCTCAGGATGACAAAAATTACTTTATTAGATATAAAGACTTACGAATATGCAGACTTACGAAGTTTTTAAAATTTCGTAAGTCTTAAAAGCAACTGAATTAAAAGCAAAAAGGCGTCAATTAATTGACGCCTTTTTTATTGCTTAAGTAAGCTAATTATTTAATCCTGCTCGCCAAGTCAGAAAGCGGCATGGTAACCATACGGCCTATAGGTTTTTTGCCCCTGTAGGTAATTACCCGTAATGTGGTAGCATCTTTGGGAGCGTCAATTGGCTCGCTGTATTTTGGATAGAACCTATCGGGGAACGAATTGTCAAAACTGTAGTAAGTATCCAGTCCGTCAACCTCGTTGGCCAGCGTTATTTTCAGCGTGCCATCGGCGTTGCGTATCGCGCTGAATGATGGATCATAAACACTTGGCGCGTACTTAATTTCGGCGGCATTAAAGCGGTCGAACTGTTTTTCAACCTTGCCAAAAAAGTATGGCCAGCTTTTCTTTTCCTTCGGCGACCATACCGATTCGGCTATAGCCATACCCCGTGGCCAGGTCATATATTCGGCCTGGCGCAGGTTATAAACCTGTTCGGTCCATAAATTAGCCTGCCCGCCTTTAATCAGTTTAGCGTCAACGCTATCGGGTACAGGTTCAAACTCGTATGATTTGCTTAAACGCAGCGTGGCATAAATGCGGGTTTCATTTACGCGGTCGCTTTGCATGTAGTCAAGATAAGCAAAGGTTGTAGGGCTCATAACCACTTCGTGGCCCATTTTGGCAGCCTCTATTCCTCCCTTAATACCTCTCCAGCTCATAACCGCGGCATTCGGGCCCAGGCCGCCTTCAATGATCTCATCCCAGCCCATGAATTTTTTGCCTTTTGATTCCACTATCTTTTCCAAACGTTTCTCAAAATAGCTTTGAACCTCCTGTTGGGTTTTCAGGTTTTCTTTAGTCATGAGCGCTTTAATGGCGTCGCTTTGCTCCCAGAAATTCTTGGCGCACTCATCGCCACCCAAATGTATGTAAGGGAAAGGGAACAGCTGGGCAACTTCGGTTACTACCTTATCTAAAAAAGCATAAACATTTTCATTAGCAGGGCATAGCGTGTTATCAACAATAGCTTTGTTATGCGGGCCGGTCCAGTCCATAAATGGTTCGCCGGAGTTAACCACATATTTATCGGCGCCAGGTGTGCAGGAAAGTTCAGGATAGGCAACAACTGCCGCAAGGCTGTGTCCGGGAACATCAATCTCAGGTAGTATATTAACAAACCTGTCCTGAGCATACTGTACCAGTTCTTTGATATCATCCTGGGTATAAAAACCGCCATAGTTGCGTGGTTCATCTGCCGCCGGAGGGGTAAACGTACCAAACTGGCCAATCTTTTTTACATTATAGGCGCCAACCGTAGTTAATTTTGGCAGGCTCTTAATTTCAACGCGCCAGCCTTCATCGTCGGTCAGGTGCAGGTGCAGCAGGTTAAATTTGTACTTCACCATGGCATCTATGTATTGCTTTACCTCATCTTTAGTGAAAAAGTGGCGCGCTACGTCAAACATTAGTCCCCGCCAGCCAAACCTTGGGTAGTCGGTAATGTCAACGGCAGGCACCGTCCACTTTACGTTTTTAACCAGTTCCGCGCTTTCAATATCGGCAGGCAGTAATTGCATAAGCGTTTGTACGCCATAAAATAAACCGGCGGCTTCATTAGCCCTTATCACTATCTTTTTTGCTTTTACTGATAATTTATATCCTTCGCTACCTATCACGGTATCCGCAGTTTTATTCAGGATGAGCCTGATAGATGCCAGCGGCGCAACGCTTTTTATGGTAACTAATGAGCCCGGAGCTGTCGACAGCTTTTTTTGAAGATAGTTTTTTACCGGTGACAGTTCTGGCTGGGTGCCAGCCTCAATAAGCACTTTTTTGGGCAGTACAAATTGACCAGCCAGGCGTGTAACCTTTACCGGTTCGGGAATGATAGACAAGCCGCTTTGGGCAACCTGGCCGTAGGATAAAAAGTGCGCTATGCAGCAGCAGAGCAATAAGGATAATTTTTTCATACAGAAGGGTTAATGGTTTATTGGAAACGTTACGCAAATTAAACTTTTTAAATAATATTAAAAAGTTGCAGACTAAATTTTGTTCTTTTATATTGCATATAAATACATCCCGTACCTGCGCCTGCAGAATATACCCGATAGTATTAAACCAATTAATCATTTACCGGACCTAAACATTTTTACCTATGGCAACTGACAGAAGAAAATTTTTAAAGCAATTTGGCACCTCGGTTATCCTCACCTCGGCATCGCTTACCAGCCTGGCCGCTAAGGAAGAGCATGAACGGCGAATATTACAGGCCGAAAAACGCATCAGCTCAAATGATAAGATAAGGATAGCCACCATTGGTATGGGCATTATGGGTTTTAATGATACCCGCGCTGCGCTCAGTGTTCCCGGGGTGGAACTGGTGGCTTGCTGCGATCTGTATAAAGGCCGTCTTGACCGTGTTAAAGAATTGTATGGGCCAAATATATTTACTACAGGGAATTATAAGGAAATTTTAAGCCGTAAGGATATCGACGCGGTTATAGTTGCCACCAGCGACAACTGGCATGTTCCAATATCCATTGACGCGATGCACAGCGGCAAAGCCGTTTACAGCGAAAAGCCAATGGTGCACCACATCAGCGAGGGGCTTAAGGAAATAAAGGCGCAACGGGAAACCAAAGCGGTGTTCCAGGTGGGCAGCCAGCGTGTAAGCAGCATTGCTTTTAAAAAGGCACGGGAGTTATACCAGGCGGGCGCTATAGGGAAAATAAACTCTATTGAAGCATCATTCAGCAGGCAAAGCGCTTTAGGCGCGTGGCAGTATACTATCCCTCTTGATGCCTCTGTACAAACAGTAGATTGGGATCAGTTTCAGGCCAATAGCAAGGCAAAGCACGATTATGACAGTAATCGCTTTTTCAGGTGGCGCAATTACCGCGAATATGGCACGGGTGTAGCCGGTGATCTGTTTGTACACCTGCTTACAGGCATCCACTTTATAACCGGCTCGAAAGGACCCAACAAAATATTTTCAATTGGCGACCTCGACTACTGGAAGGATGGGCGCAATGTGCCCGATGTAATGAGCGCGGTGATCTCCTATCCCGAATCACCCGAACATCCGGCTTTCCAGACTACCCTGCGGGTTAATTTTGTAAGCGGCGAGGGTGAGCGCTCCACAACCAAAATTGTGGGTTCTGAAGGGGTTATTGACATGAGCGATGGCGGAGGTTTTACTATTCGTAAACGTAAAATGCCGGTAGCGCCGGGTTATGGCGGATGGGATTCATTTGATACTTATCCGGAAGCTATGCAAAAGGCCATTGTGGAGGAGTACAATAAAAAGTACTCCGCAGCCGATCAGCAGGCACCTAAAATGGATGATGTTATTTACCACGAACCCGAAGGTTACAATGATTCAAACGAGCATTTTGCCAACTTTTTTGATTCCATGCGTACAGGAAAACCGGTAGTTGAAGATGCCGTATTCGGTTTCCGCGCCGCAGCCCCCTGCCTGGCTTGTAACGACAGCTATTTTGAAAATAAGGTTATTAAGTGGGATCCGGTGAACATGAAGCTGGGATAGGAACTATGAGAACTTGATAAAAAAAGGATTGTCATGCTGAACATAGTGAAGCATCTATTCTACAGTTTGCATAGTTCGCCAACAGATCCTTCGTACCTCGGGATGACAAGTGGCGAGGAGCGTAATATTGTTCTTTCAACAAAAAAGCTTTGGAGTTCTCCAAAGCTTTTTTGTTGAAAGATAAATGGTTAATCGACAATTAACCACCATGTTGTTCTTCATGAATTTCTTCCTGACGGAACAGTTTTGCGCTGAAATAGTCATTGTTCATGCGGGCGATGTTGGTAAGCTTAATTTCTTTCGGGCATTCTGCTTCGCAGGCGCCGGTGTTGGTACAGCTGCCAAATCCTTCTTCGTCCATTTGTGTTACCATTGATTGTACACGACGGTAGCGCTCTGGCTGACCTTGCGGCAATAAGCCCAGCTGGGTTATTTTAGCCGATACAAAAAGCATGGCCGATGCGTTTTTACATGCCGCAACGCAGGCGCCGCAGCCTATACAGGTAGCAGAGTTAAAGGCCTCGTCGGCAATTACCTTAGGGATGGGAATGGCATTACCATCGGGTACACCACCGGTATTTACCGACACATAACCACCAGCCTGCTGGATACGGTCGAACGCGGAGCGGTCAACCGCCAGGTCTTTAATTACCGGGAATGCTGACGCGCGCCAAGGTTCAATGGTGATGGTTTCGCCATCATGAAAAGTACGCATGTGCAGCTGGCAGGTAGTAACGGCGCGTTTTGGTCCGTGCGGGTGGCCGTTAATATATAATGAGCACATACCGCAAATACCTTCGCGGCAATCATGATCAAAATGGATAGGCTCATCGCCTTTGTGGGTTAAGCTTTCGTTAACAACGTCAAGCATTTCCAGGAATGACATGTCGGGCGAAATATTTTCGGCCTTATATGTCACAAATTTCCCCGCTGTCTGAGCGTTTTTTTGACGCCATACTTTAAGCGTCAGGTTCATATTTCCGTTACTCATCTTTTATTAGATTTGAGATATCGTTATTTTGTTAATTGGGTGACTGGTTGCTTAAGTGAGTTGTTTTTGTCGGATAAGGAAACCAATCTAACTTAATCAACCCAATCAACCATTCACTATCTACGCGTAATTCCTTTGTGTTAAATGTACCGATTCAAATACAAGCTGCTCTTTGTGCAATACTTCGGGTTGGTTTTCGCCTTTAAATTCCCAGGCTGCAACAAAAGCAAAGTTTTCATCATCGCGTAAGGCCTCGCCACTTTCTGTTTGCGATTCTACCCTGAAGTGACCTCCGCATGATTCGCGGCGCATCAGCGCGTCATCAACCATCAGTTCGCCCAGCTCAATAAAGTCGGCTACACGACCGGCCCTTTCTAACGAAGCGTTTACTTCTTCGTTTTCGCCTGTTACGATAGCATTCTTCCAGAAATCGGCTTTTAGTTCCTGAATCAGGCCTTTAGCTTTTTTCAGGCCTTCCTCTGTACGCGCCATTCCGCAGTACTCCCACATAATATGACCAAGGTCGCGATGGTATTCGTTAACTGTTTTATTGCCTTTTAAAGCAAGTAGTTTATTGATGTACTCTAATACGTCTTTTTTAGTTTGCTCAAAAGCAGGGTGGCTGGTATCAACCTTTTTAGGGCCGATGGTAGCCAGATAATCACCCAGTGTATAAGGAATTACAAAGTAACCGTCAGACAAGCCCTGCATCAAGGCAGAAGCACCTAAACGGTTAGCGCCATGGTCGCTGAAGTTACACTCGCCCAAAGCATATAAGCCCGGTACATTGGTGCTCAAGTTATAATCAACCCAAAGGCCACCCATGGTATAGTGAACAGCTGGATAGATACGCATTGGCTGCTTGTATGGATTCTCGTTGGTGATCTGGATATACATATCAAACAAGTTGCCATATTTAGCCGCAACGGTTTCTTCGCCCAGGCGTTTAATAGCATCGGCAAAGTCAAGGAATACGGCAAATCCAGAAGTACCTACACCTCGGCCGTCTTCAACCATTTCCTTGGCATTACGTGAAGCCACGTCGCGCGGAACAAGGTTACCAAAGGCCGGATATTTACGTTCCAGGAAGTAATCGCGATCGTCTTCCTTAACCTCATTTGCTTTAATAGTGCCCTTACGCAGTTGCTCGGCAATTTCCTTTGTTTTTGGTGCCCAAACACGTCCGTCGTTACGTAACGATTCAGACATCAGTGTAAGCTTCGACTGGTGATCGCCGCTTACCGGGATACAGGTTGGGTGAATTTGAGTATAGCAAGGATTGCCAAAGAACGCGCCACGTTTGTGGGCCCTCCAGGCAGCCGTAACGTTTGAACCGATGGCGTTGGTTGACAGGTAAAATACGTTGCTGTAACCACCTGTACATAATAATACCGCGTGCCCTGCATGGGTTTCAATGGCGCCGGTGAGCATGTTACGGGTAACAATACCTTTGGCATGGCCATCAACGGTAACCACATCAAGCATTTCGGTGCGAGTGTACATTTTTACTTTGCCGGCGTGTATCTGGCGGTTAAGTGCCGAGTACGCGCCTAATAATAATTGTTGTCCAGTTTGACCGCGGGCGTAAAACGTACGGGACACCTGGGCACCACCAAATGAGCGGTTATCAAGTAAGCCGCCATATTCGCGCGCGAATGGAACACCCTGCGCAACGCACTGGTCAATAATATTTACCGACACTTCGGCCAGGCGGTGAACATTGCCTTCGCGGGCGCGGTAATCGCCGCCTTTAATAGTGTCATAAAACAGACGGTAAACGCTGTCGCCGTCGTTCTGGTAATTTTTTGCAGCGTTTATACCACCCTGTGCAGCAATAGAGTGCGCACGGCGGGGGCTATCCTGAAAGCAAAAAGATTTTACGTTATAACCCAGCTCGGCCAGTGTAGCCGCGGCCGAAGCTCCTGCCAAACCCGTACCTACAATAATAATATCATATTTACGCTTGTTGGCCGGGTTAACCAGCTTCAGGTTAAATTTATGCTTGCTCCATTTTTCGGCTAATGGGCCTTGAGGAATTTTAGCATCTAAACTCATGTTTATACAATTTATATTTTAGTGAAGGGCCGGCTTTTAATCAGCCCGTTTCATCTTGATCAACTATTAATTCAACTTAACCTTTGTAGAAAAAAAAGTAATACAACGGCATTAGCGCAAAAGCAACCGGGATAATAACTGCGAAAAACCAGGTGCCTACAGCATATACAATAGGTGTGTACTTACGATGTACCCAACCCAGTGTGCGGAAAGCACTCTGAAAGCCATGCAGCAGGTGGAATGATAAAGCGCCCATTGCTATTACATATAATAGTACATACCATACATTGCTGAAGCTATGGGCTACACGTGCATGCAAATCTTTTACCCTTACTATTTCCACATTATTTTCGGTAGAAACAGAATGGTTAAAGTCGGCAGAAGCAGGTGTATAATCCGATACAGTTGTTTGACCGGTTGCCAGGTCAGTACGGTACTCCTTAAAAGCAACAGCGTTAGTATATTTATACTTGTACCAAAAGTCGCCCATGTGTATTACGATAAATAAAAACAGGATTGAACCTAATAACCCCATGTTTTTTGATGACCATGATGCATCAGCTTTTGGCTGAATTGCATAACCTACAGGTCTTGACTTACGGTTCTTAATAGTTAAAATAAGGCCGTATAATGCATGTATTGCTATACACAGGTACAAGATCCACGCAACAACCTCGATAGGTGGAAAATGTGTTAAAAAATTGGCATAAACATTAAAGCCAAAGCCATTGTCGTTGCTAAACAGCAACAGGTTACCTCCAACGTGTACAATAATAAATGTACACAAAAACAAGCCTGTTAAAGCCATGATCAGCTTTTTTCCCAGCGATGAGTTAAAGGTTTGTTTAAATTCGCTCATTATGAAATAGATTTATTTTAGGCAAAAGTATTTATTAAAAGCCAAAAGATAGAAATGCAATTGGCTTATTGCCCGTGAAATGGCTATTTAGAATCAATCTAAGAAATTACATAGGAATTACAGTCCGCTTAGCTATAAGTTAACCCGTAATTAGTCAATAACGAGCACCTTATCTTTTAAAACCGCGAATATCCGGTCGGTTTTTTGACTGCGGATAGCAACCTTTCCGGTGAATTTTCCGAACGACGGTAGTATCGCCTGCTCACTGCCGAAGGCAAAACACGGTAGGGTTATAGATTGCCTCCCCCGCCCGCTCAGGCTAACACCGGGGTGAATGTGCCCGCAAAAAACATAGCCGCTCGCGTTTTGCAGGCCGGTATCTGACAAGGGGTGGTGCAGCATCAGGAAGGGCCCGATAAGCAGTTCGTTATGCAGTTCGATATTCAGGTTTTGGTAGTGGCTATCGGCAATAATATCATGGTTGCCACGGATCAGGATGATCTGCAGACCGGGGAATTGGCTGCGCCAAAGGATAAACCAATCCCAATCATTATTCATGTCGCTGTGAAACAAATCGCCCAGGAACAAGAGCTTTTCGGGCTTGTATTCATGTATCAGGTCGCTCAGGGTAGCCAGATCGCTTTGCTCCATATCGCGGGGCACCGCGATACCGGCTTTACGGAAATGCCCAACCTTGCCAAAATGCATGTCGGCTACAATCAGCGCTTTTTGCTGTTCCCAGTAAAGTGCTTTTTGAGGGAGCAGGGATAGGTTTTGCCCGAGTAAAGTAAATGGAGTTGCCGCACTGATTATCATAGAAAGGCAAATTTAAAAAATTTATTTGGGGCGGATGGGAAAGTTAGGTAGTATAGCAAACACAGGCATAGTTATTTTAAGGCGGAGGTTTCGAATAGCGGGGATGGGGATGCGTATGAATGATTTCTCAAATTCCCGTTTATAAAAAATGATACATTTGTGAAATTTTTAACCCAAACCTTATGTCTAAACTTTTATTACTTCTATGTTTTTTAGTATCCGGTTTTTCTTTGAAAGCCCAGTCTATATTAGAAAACCGATGGAAGGCCGGTTGTTATTATGACAAAAACAATCACAAATTTACAGGTCTGTTTGCCAGTTATACCGGAGTTAACACGTTTGACTATAAAAAGGATAGAAAGAGCAAACGGGACGAATATGACATTTTTAGCATACGGGCAATTGTAATTAACCGGGATAGCGTTACCCGGGATAGTTTCGTGGTAAGCCATGCAGAAATAGTAAAAAAAGCACCTCTTCTAAAGGTCATTGTTGATGGGCCTGTAAAATTATTTCTTTTTGTTTATACAATAACAAGTCCAATGAGTCCCATCGGCCCGGCGGGAGTTGTTACGCTGGCAGTAGGATTTAAGAGTTCAAAAAAACCTATTACTATGGCGAAAATCCGGACAACCTCACCGAAATGAAAAAAAAGGATTTTATAGCGGTGATGAGTAAGATCATGGAATCTAAACCCGAGGTAGTTGAACGGATAAAGAATAAAACATACCATTACAGGGATATGAACGAACTGGCTGGCTTTTATAAAACCGGAGTAGAGGTGCAACCTTTTATAGGGGAGAATTAATCTGGTTTGGGTAACCAACTTGCTTTTTGATGTAGGACGAAAGTACTGTAGTCTTCAGACTGGCTGTGCGATGATGCTTGTTATACAACAATAATTAACGCACATATTTCGTAACAAAACAACCTGTTTTTATTCTAAAGGCTAATACTTTATAAGTAAAAAAGTAACCTTATAATAACCCTTATTGCTATGAAAAAATCTGGTTTTCTTTTAGCTTTTTTGCTGTTTGTATTTGCCATATCTACGATATCCGCGCAGTCGCCGGCAGCTAAAAATCCTATTGTTTACGTTTGCCCTCCCTGCAACAGCGATTGTGATAAACTGCAATTTGATAAACCAGGTACTTGTCCGCATTGCGGCATGAAGCTGGTTAAAACAACATCCGGCGATTTGAAAAAACAACTCAGTCTTAAACCAGTAACTATTTGTTTTTATCTGCAAAACGGAGTTGAGGTATTGGACTTTGCCGGCCCTATGGAAATTTTCAGCGCCGCAGGTTTCAAAGTATTTACGGTTTCCAAAACCAAAGAGCCAATCCGGTCGCAGGGCATTTTATCTATTATACCCGATTACGCTATAGATAACGCGCCCCCTGCCGATGTGCTGGTAGTTTTTGGAGGCGAAACCGGCTCGCGTACTATTGATGGCGAAGTATTATCATGGATAAAGGCCCAGAAACCTCACACACAGTATTATTTATCGGTATGTACAGGTGCGTTTACTTTAGGAAGAGCCGGAATTTTAGATAACCTTACGGCAACCACTTATCATACACAGATTGATAACTTACGGCAGCTTCTTCCGAAAACCAAAGTTATGGCCAATGTAAGGTTTGTAGATAATGGCAATGTGATCACAACCGCCGGTATTTCGGCTGGGATGGATGGCGCGCTGCATTTGGTTGAAAAATTACGTGGCAGGGACTTTGCAAAAAGTGTTGCCACAACAATTGAATATGATAAATGGATAGCGGAGCAGGGCTTGATTGTAAAACGGTAAGGGGGGAGCAATTATACTATATGGTATAGGTAAGGGTATAAATTACTATGGTAAAGCTAAAAGCTACTGTAGCGTATTCATAAAACCTGCCGTAATATAATGTAAACCGATTAAACCATTATTATTATGAAAGCACAATCCCTGTTAGTAACGTTGTTGATCCTATTGAGCTTAGCTGCCTGTAAAAAAGAGAAGGCAATACCTATAAACCTTAAAGGTACTTATATAGGTAAACTATACAGCACCAGCCCCGGCGCTGCAGAAACCGATGCTCAACTGGTTATAACAGATAAAACCTACAATACATCTATCAACACGCACTTTCATGCCAATAGCTATGGCAGCTATATAGTTAATAATAAGGAGATAACTTTTACAGATAGCCTTGCACACACTGCCGATTTTGACTCGGGCCTGGTGCTTGCCGGTAAATACACATTAACCACCAAAAGCGATAGTTTGATACTGGTGAAAAGGGTAATATGTATAATTATATCTATCGGCTTAAGAAGCAGTAGTGAGGTATCTTAAAACTGATATGGAGCTCCGATAATTGCTTCACCAGCCCGTCATTTCGACCGGAGGGGAGAAACTATCTCTTGAATGAAGTGAAAATTTTATATTGTTAACAGGCCGCCTGATTATTAGGGTCAATACCGAACATCGAACATCCAATAAAGAATAGCGAATCGTAAGGAAAACATTCGATATTGGCTATTCAAAATTCATTATTAGATATTATTCCCCCTTTCTTATTACTTTTACCGTAACCAATAACGGTTTACATGAGTAATACCTTTAACCGACCCATCCGCGTTTTAGTTGCCAAAGTAGGGCTTGACGGGCACGACCGCGGAGCGCGCATTATTGCTACCTCGCTGCGCGATGCGGGCATGGAAGTAATTTATACAGGCTTACGCCAAACCCCCGAAATGGTAGTAAACACCGCCCTGCAGGAAGATGTGGATGCTATAGGCATATCTATATTGTCCGGCGCTCACATGACCGTTTTTCCACGCATCATTAACCTCATCAGGGAAAAACAAATGGATGATGTGCTGCTTACCGGCGGCGGTATTATTCCGCATGAAGATATGCTGGCCCTGAAACAGTTGGGTGTAGGCGAGCTTTTTCCGCCGGGGACTAACACGCAAGACATTGTTACCTATATTACAAACTGGGTGCACGAGCACCGTAATTTTTAAACGGAACCACCAATGGACTATCAAAATCTGTTAATAGAAAATAAGGAGCGCATACAATATATTATCATCAACCGAGAAAGCAAACTTAATGCGCTCAATAAAGATACCCTTTCCGAACTGCATATTGCCTTTTCAGAGGCGTTCAGTAACCCGGCTGTTGGGGGCATTATCATAACCGGCGCGGGGCCAAAAGCATTTGTTGCCGGGGCCGACATCAGCGAGTTTGCCAGCTTTGACGTTGCCCAGGGTACTGCCCTGGCGCGCGAAGGGCACGCCCGCGTATTTGATTTAATTGCCAATGGTAACAAACCGGTAATTGCCGCCATTAATGGCTTTGCCCTGGGCGGCGGTTTAGAGCTGGCTATGGCCTGCCATATCCGCCTTGCTTCAGAAACTGCTAAAATGGGTTTGCCCGAAGTAACCCTGGGCCTGATACCCGGCTACGGCGGTACCCAGCGACTTGCACAGCTGATAGGTAAGGGTAAGGCATTGGAAATGATACTCACTGCCGATATGATAACCGCGGTAGTAGCGCACCAATACGGCCTGGTGACCCACGTGGTTTGCCCCGAAGATCTGCTGACTACCGCCGAAGAGATACTGCAAAAAATACTGCAACGGGCACCGCTGGCATTAGCCTCTGCCATCCGCTCGGTGAATGCCGGATGTGCTGATGGGGTAGATGGTTTTCAAACCGAAATTGATGAATTCGGTAAATGTTTTGGAACGCAAGATTTTAAAGAAGGCGTGGATGCTTTTCTTAACAAACGGAAACCTGAGTTTAAAGGGCAATAACCGATTTGAACGTAAAAGCCGTCGAAAAACACCGTTTTCGCGGCTTTTTTTGTTAAAAAGAACCAAATTCAACTAAAATGGATTCAATTAGGCGCTGTTTTTAGCGCCTAATGTCATGTTAAATTCATGTTAATTTTGACATTAAAAAGTTAAATCTTCGCTCATTTTACACTTGTCTGACCAATATACCAAATTGGTCAAAAAATAAATTACTGTTAATCAATCGATTAAACATTCATGACTTTTGGATGAAAAATGATATATGTTTATGTGCTTTACTTTGCATTGTGTTTATAAAACATATATCAAAAACACACAATTGTTATGAAAAATACATTAAAAATTTCAGCTCTTGCTTTAGCTTTTGCAGGTCTTGCATTTGGCGCTAAAGCACAAACAACTACCCCTACAACCACTTCTACTACTACTAAAGACGGCATCCGTTACAGCATTGGTGTTGATGCAGGCATTGCACTTGGCGATTTTAAAGATAACTACAAATGGAACTTAGGTGGTTCGGTACAGGCCGATATCCCGGTATTATCAAACCAGTTATTTGTTACTGTTAACGCAGGATATAATAACGTATTTGCTAAAAATGATATTCCTTCAAACCCTACCGATTTTCACCTTATTCCGGTTAAAGCTGGTTTAAAATACTTCCCTATCGAAAACTTTTATGTTCAGGGCGAAGCCGGTGCTGCTTTCTTGCTAAACAAATCTGACGTTGGCGCTAATAAATCAACCGCGTTTGTATGGGCTCCGCAAGTAGGTGTTCAGTTCCCGGTTAGTGCAAACGGTAACTTTATTGATGCGGGCATTCGTTACGAAGCCACTACTAAATTTGCATCAAACTTTGATCAAAGCAAAGTTAACCTGATCGGTATCCGCGTAGCGTACGGGTTTTAATATGGCCCTACTTATACCTATTTAACAAAAAGGGAGGTCAATTGCGACCTCCCTTTTTGTTTTATTCTTTTTTTGTGTTTAAAGCCCCATATTTAAATAAAGCTCCATAAATTAGCAACATTGTTTGTAACTTAACACGTTTAAATACATTTACCGTTATCAGTATTGCTCTTATGAAGAAAATCCTCATCATTGATGATGAAGTTAATGTGGCTTTATTGCTATCTAAATTTTTAACCCGGAACGGCTTTGATGTAAGTACCGCTTCGAGCGGAACAAGCGGCATGGAAGCCTTAAAAAACGAAGAATTCAATCTTGTTTTATGCGATTTCAGGCTGGAAGATACCGATGGCCGCGAGATGCTCAGAAATATTAAAACTCAATATCCCAAAACCGGAGTGATCATTATTACCGGGTATTCGGATATTAAAATGGCGGTTGAGCTCATAAAAATGGGCGCATATGATTATATCACCAAACCGCTGTATCCCGATGAAATATTAAATACTATTAATAAGGCATTTGAAACGCATCATGCCCTGGTTGAAGAAATGCCGGTTGATAATATAATTACAGATAAATCAAAAACCAGGGACAACAAAAAGCAGATTTTTGCGTCGGAGTTTGTTGCCGGTACAGGCAGGGCTTCAAAAGAGCTGTTACGGCAAATAGAACTGGTTGCCCCTACTAACTATAGTGTAATTATTTTAGGAGAAAGCGGCACCGGTAAGGAGTCGGTTGCAAAAAGCATTCACCTTAATAGTCCGCGGCACAGTCAGCCATTTATAGCTATGGATTGCGGATCCTTAACTAAGGAGCTGGCCGCGAGCGAGTTTTTTGGTCATGAAAAAGGATCATTTACAGGGGCCTTATATACCAAAATAGGGCATTTTGAAATGGCTAATGGCGGTACATTGTTTTTAGATGAGGTGGGGAACCTGTCGTACGAAATACAGGCAGCACTGCTGCGCACCGTTCAGGAGCGGAAAGTTAAAAGGATAGGCAGTACTAAAGAAATTGATCTTGATGTACGTATTATTATAGCTACCAACGAAAACCTGCAGGAAGGTATACAAAGAGGAAAATTCAGGGAAGATCTTTATCACCGCTTTAATGAGTTTACCATATATATGCCGCCCTTGCGTGATCGTGGTACCGATATTATGCTGCTTGCTGAACATTTTTTAAAATCGGTTAATGCAGAATTGGGCCGTAATGTGACAACGTTTTCTGCCGAAGTGGTTGACTGCTTTATGAACTACAGGTGGCCGGGTAATATCCGCGAACTTAAAAATGTGATCAGGCGTGCGGCATTGCTGGCCGAAGACAGCGAGATCACCATGAAGGCGCTTCCATTGGAGATATCAAATTTTAAAGCTCCTTCATTTGAGCCGGGCTTTACTACAACGCACGAAGTACCCGAAATGAAAGAAGCGCGACATGACCTTAAAAATGCCGCGCTCGAGGCCGAGTATGAAACCATTATTAAAGTTTTAAGGGAAGTTAATTTTAATAAAACAAAAGCCGCGGAGATCTTAAATATCGACCGTAAAACGCTTTATAATAAAATGAAGGCCATAAACCTTAAGTAAAAAATGTCAGAACCACGGCAACTAACGGGTGATAGCGATGACAAACTGCGTAAGTTGAAGCATGATATTAAAAACCAGCTCTCAAACATTCATTTGGCATTGGAACAGTTAAAATACGAAATGCCCGATCCCTCGGCTGATTGTTTATTTTATATGGATACCATCTTAACAAGTTCAACGCAGATAAACAATCTGCTTAATGATTCAGAATAGCCTTTTTATGGTGTATTTACTTTAAAAGCGCTAAACCTTTTTAGCGTTTTTTTGTTTTAATATCGTACCCTTTAACTAAGCCTTAATGTCAATTTTTAATTATAAACAGCGCAATAATATTATTCTGGTAAGCATAGTGGTGCTGGGCTGTTTTTTGCTTTATGCACTTAGTGGTTTATTCAGTTCTATATTGGGCGCTATTGTACTGTTCACCATCTTCAGACCCCTTTATATTCACCTTGTCGAAAAAAAAGGCTGGAACAAAGTACTGGTTGCCTTGCTTATTATTTTTACCTCGCTAATTGTAATTGTTATTCCATTTCTATCATTAAGCATTATGGTAGTGGGTAAAATATCAAGCATCAACATTAAATCATTACCTATTGATCAATGGACCTCAAAAATTGATGCTTTTGCTGCGTCCAACCTTAATCAACCTCGTTTTGCCGAAAATACATTACAAAAATTGGGAACGTTTGCTACCGAGCTTTTTCCTTCTATACTAAGCAGCGCGGCAAACATTATCATAACTCTGCTGGTTTTGTATTTTTTATTGTATTTTATGCTCACGCAAATCAGGGAGTTTGAAGCCGGCCTGTTAAAGTACGCGCCCTTTCGGGAACAGCATGCTTTAAAGTTTGCAGCCGCGCTGCGCGATTCTACCTATTCGAACGTTTTAGGACAAGGAATAATAGCCATTATGCAAGGTACATTGTTAGCCATGGGCTTTTATGCGTTTAAAATTCCGGATGCAGTATTTTGGGGTGTCATAGGTGCTTTTATTTCATTTTTACCGGTTGTTGGCGCGCCAACGTTGTGCATACCGGCAAGTATTATATTATTTGCGCAGGGGCATACTTTAAATGGGATTTTACTGTTAGCTTACGGGTTGTTGTTTATAGGTAATGTTGATAATGTTTTACGCATGATCATTAATAAACGTATAGCCAATACTCATCCTATAATATCGGTTATTGGGGTATTTATAGGGTTGCCGCTTTTCGGTATTTTGGGTTTGGTTTTTGGGCCGGTATTATTGTCGTATTTTTTGCTGTTGCTGGAGATATATGAAACAAACAGAATGGCTGCCGACCGTTTAGAACGTATACGTACCCCTGAAAACTGACCGGGTTAATGAATACTTTTGTGAACACAGGGATAAAAGTGAACCGGTCATAAAAAAATATTTATACAGAAATTGCAGACAAATTAACTGATTTATGATATTTGGCAAGGTATTTAATCATATAAAAACAAATGTTCAACTTAAAATTATATTACAATGAATGATAACACAAAAGTAGTTGTTGCATTGCTTGCAGGTTTGGCGGCAGGAGCAGCTTTGGGAATTTTGTTTGCACCTGATAAAGGTAACGAAACACGCGATAAGCTTACAGAATCATTAAAAAACCTGGGCGATTCTATTAAAGAGACTGCGGCTGCGGAAATAGATAACCTGGTAGGTTTAAAAGACAAGGTGGTTGAAAATATAAAATCAAAGATCAGGGGCGCGGAAGAAGAATATCAGGACGATCTGGAACATGCATAAGTATCAAGTAATTAATATCAAGTATCAAGATTTCTCTTTGCAGATATCTTAAAACAAATGCGGCTGTCTTGATACTTGATACTAACTACCTGATACCCTAACAAATAATACATATACCTATGGAAGCCAAAAAAGAAACACCACCACCATTACCGCCAATTGTTGATCAGCTAAAAGAATATGCCGAAACGCGTTTTAAGCTTTTAAAATATGAGGCCATTGAAGGTGGAACTTCAATTTTAGCAAGTGTAATAACTGATGCCATTACCGCCATAAGTATGGTTTTAGCCTTTATATTTGCCAGCTTTACTTTAGCTTATTATCTATCTGATGTGTTGGATTCATTTTGGGAAGGTTTTGGTTGCGTTGCGCTTATTTATTTAATTATTGCAGTTGTTATTAAACTGAATAAGGAACGTATTGAAAAGCCGCTTGTAAATCTCTTCATTCAAAAACTATTTAAAAAGTAAAGCCATGGGTTTTCAGCAAATAAATAATATAAACGATCTTCAGGAAGAAATTTCCAGGCTCCGCGTTATTGAAAATCAACAAAGTGTTGCATTGATAGCACGTGTAAATAGCCCATCAGCACTTTTCTCAACTTTATTGTCGCTGTTTTCAAATAAAGATGAAGGGGAAAAACAGCCGGGCATTTTTAACCAAGATTTTTTTGGGCTGTTATCAAGAATTGTTGTGCCCCTCACCTTAAATAAAACCCTTTTTAAACACTCCAATTTTTTAGTTAAGGCCCTGGTTGGTCTGGTATCGCAAAAAGCGTCAAATTATATCAGTGAAGACTCTATTGGTGGTTTGTGGGGGAAGATAAGATCTCTATTTAGCAAATCGGTTAAAAGTAAATCGCCCGAGGTACGCAAGGGGATGCCCGCTGTTCCGCCCCCGGTAGTGTTGTAGCCACGAATTTTTGCCCGCAAGCAAGGGTTTCACATTTTACAGAAAAGGCTATTTTTGCACTTTATTTAAAGAAGTGGGAAAAGATAAATTAAGGCGCTTTGCTGAAATAGAAACCTTTAGCAATGTATTACAGTTAGATGCCGGCAAGCCATTTAAAGGCCAGTGGAGCAATAGCTTTTTTAAGAATAGCAATCCGGTGGTTTTGGAACTGGCCTGTGGTAAAGGCGAATATACCGTGAACCTGGCCACCTTATTTCCGGATAAAAACTTTATTGGTATTGATTATAAAGGTAACCGTATATGGCGTGGGGCCAAAACCGCGCTGGAAGAAAACGTTCCGAACGTAGCATTTTTACGGATACAGATAGAAAACCTGCTCGACTATTTTGCCGATGGCGAAATAGATGAGATATGGATAACGTTTCCCGACCCCCAGCCGCAACTAAGCCGCGAAAAAAAACGACTTACCTCCTCCCGGTTTCTGGATAAATATATAGAAATATTAAAACCCGGTGGCTGTGTAAACCTTAAAACCGACAATGATGGCCTGCATGCTTACACTGCCGAAAAAATAGAGGAGCTGAAACTAAAACTCCACATTAAAACCGAAGACCTTTACCATTCGCCTTATGCAGATGAAGTGCTGTCAATCAAAACATATTATGAGAAAAAATATTTAAAAGATAATAAGAACATTAACTATCTTAAATTTTCTTTTGCTTAACCATCCATATTATGGAGGATATTAATTTTTTTGATAAAGTTTACCAGGTAGCCCGTCTTATACCAACGGGGCGGGTAACCTCTTATGGAGCAATTGCCAACTATTTAGGTACAAAAGGCTCATCGCGTATGGTGGGTTATGCCATGCAGGCTGCAGGCAAAGTGGTACCAAAAGTGCCCGCTCACCGGGTAGTGAACCGCCAGGGGCTGCTCACTGCTAAATTCCATTTCGGGGGCGATTTAATGCAGCAACTATTGGAAAGCGAGGGCGTAAAGGTAAAGGATGACCAGGTGCAGGATTTTAAAACCTTATTCTGGGATCCATCCATAGAGCTGGCTTTATAGCATTTGCAGCAACTCCATACGGTTGCCAAACGGATCAATAAAGGCAAAGCGTATGCGACCGGGTATTACCGGTTCTTCCACTATTTCAACCCCATGATTTTCCAGGTGTTTGCGTGCGGCGGAAACGTTGCTCACCTCCATTGCAGTATGCCTGATGGAGCGCGGCAGGCTATCTTCAATCCCAATGTGCAATTCTATATCAGCTAAGCTGAACCAATAGCCGGCTGACGAAAATACATCCGGCCTATCAATTAATTGCAGGCCGATGATATTGGTATAAAATAGCCGCGCTTCTTCCAGCTTACCATGCAGAACACAGATATGTATATGGTCGGCCCGTTTAAAGTTGATCATGGCACAATTGGTTAAAATGTGGTGATTATAACGTTTGTTTTTATAATGTATTACAGAAAACTATTGCATCATTAAAATAACTGATTGGCCCTTTAATAAATATTTATTTGCCGAACATATAATTAATGCCTGCCTGGTAAGCCGAAAGGCCTGCAGAAAATTGGCTATAATTGGTAGTTGATGATGAGAGCCAGTAAGAACCGTAAATTTCAAAATGTTTATTTAGTAAAACGCCAGCCTTCAATGGAAGAGAGAAATAAAACTGTTCAAACTCCGGAAATTTATTTCTTATCGAAGTAGAGTTATCACTATAGGTAGTTACATAATCATAATTATTATATGCCGAAAAATTTGCTGAAAAACCAAGGTCAATAAACAACTTCAAATTATCCGTCGAATAAAAATTGTAAACTACCTGAGGCATTAGCGCGAGTGTGTATTGTTTAAAATCAAGGCTGTTGTAATTGTCCATATTGTTGTTGGAAGATACAATTTTGGGGAATTTAAAATGGTTGGCAGCTAATTCTAACTCAAACCTCAGGAAGAATGTTTTTGTATTCTTATTTGTTAAAAAGTCAATTCCTGTTGATAACACAGGTGAAATGCTACTTTTTTGGGTCCCATCCGGGAATGCGGTATTAACTCCCGAAAAGGCTAATTTACTGTTCCTTACACCAGCACCTACGAAAAAGCGTTTTCCAAAAGCGTTTTCGCGAACAATCAGCTGGTTACTATCTCCATTTATAGCCACAAAAATAGCAGTGAGCTTCTTTTCCGAATAACTGCTTTCATTTATTAAATTGATTAATTTTGTATTTCCAGGTTGGTAATTTGCGGCGAGTCGAAGCAGCTGCAGGCGATAACCGCTTGATTCTTTTATCGTATTTGTTTCGTCATTTAAATATAAAAGATACTTTAGTTCATTTATCTGACCATTGGAGTTGTCAAGGACATAAAAACGGGTTTTAATTTCATCGGTAAAACTATAAAGTGAAATGTGTTTACCCAGCACCATGGATTTTAAAAATACAGTATCGATACGATAGGTCGTATCCAGATTGTGGGATATATCCGATAGTTCTACGTGGCTTTTACTTACTTGTACAATAAACCTTTCATAGTATTCAAGGTTGTTTACCGAAAACGCCTTTGTGTTTAAAGGTGTGTATTTTTGAGGGGTATTGCTATTACCTGTTTTAAAATTTATCCCGGTTGGGTTATGTGACCATTCTTTATAATCAATAAACCCTTTTAATGTGTCATTATTCATGTTCACCACATAGCCTTGTTTATAATTGCTTTGTGCATGTAAAAAAGAGATAGTCAGGGCGTATAAAACTGTAAAGCAGTATAAAATTTTCATGTATAAGATTTAGGTTTGCAAAGATATTTTTTTGTCCGAATAAGGCAACCAATATGCATAGTTTTTATTATTACCAAATATCATGGGAAAATTAATAGGAGAATTTGAGGCCTATCGTTCCAAAATGAACGACAGGATAATGGAAACAGCTAATACCAATATTAAACGTTTTTTCGCGCTTGATACCACCAGCTACGCCGAAGGTGCACTGAATGTTAAAACCAAAGAAATGCTTGGCCTGGTAGCCAGCATGGTTTTGCGTTGCGATGATTGTATTAAATACCATTTGGGCAAATGTCACGAAGCCGGCGTAAATTCCGACGAAATGAACGAGGTATTTATGATAGCTAATTTGGTAGGGGGCTCCATCGTAATTCCTCATTACCGCAGGGCTGTGGAGTATTGGGATGAGCTGAATGACGTTTAGCAAGTAACGGGTTGCAGGCTGAAATGATTATTCCCATATTGTCATTGCGAGCGCAGCGTGGCAATCTCATTATGCATAGCCTGCAAATTGTCCTATGAGATTGCTTCATGCCTCCCAATGACATAATTTTATTATTCATATCTAACACAAAAAACAATTATGCCAACCAAAAACTTAACCCGATGCGCATGGGCCGGTACCGATCCTTTATACATGAAATACCACGATGAGGAATGGGGAAAAACCACTCATGATGATAAAACTTTATTTGAGTTCCTGGTACTCGAATCGGCGCAGGCCGGCTTAAGCTGGATCACTATTTTGCGCCGCCGGGAAGGATATCGTAAAGCCTTTGCCGACTTTGATGTTAAAAAGGTAGCCGCTTTTACCGAAGCAGATGTAGAACGCCTGATGCAGGATTCTGGCATTATCCGTAACCATTTAAAGATACTTGCCGCCATAAATAATGCGAAATTATTTTTAGAGGTACAAAAGGAGTTTGGCTCGTTTGATAAATACCTGTACAACTTTATGCCCGATGGTAAACCGCTGATCAACCATCCCGAAAAACATATACCAGCCAGTACGGATATATCTGATGCCATAAGCAAGGATATGAAAAAACGCGGGTTTAAATTCTTCGGTACCACCATTTGCTACGCTCACATGCAGGCAACCGGCATGGTAAACGATCATCTGGCCAGTTGTGATTTCAGATAGCACTAATTAGGCACGGATTTATTCGAATTACACGAATTGGATAGACCAAACCTTCGCGAATAATATCGAATTACACGAATTAATTATAGCGCCAATTAATCATTCTTTGTGCCCATAAATGTTATTTTTGCGTAAACCATTGTGCCCTTAAATTCGTGTAATTCGAATAAATCTGTACAATTAGTGTAAAATATCAATGAAAAAACTATTTCTTTTGGATGGCATGGCCCTTATTTACCGGGCGCATTTTGCTTTAAGTAAAAGTCCGCGATTTACATCGGGTGGATTAAACACATCGGCTGTTATGGGTTTTACCAATACCCTGCTTGATGTTTTGAAGAAAGAAAAACCAACGCACATGGCAGTGGTGTTTGATACTGATGCACCAACCGAACGCCATACAGATTATGAACATTACAAGGCCCATCGTGAGGCTATGCCCGAGGATCTGTCCAAAGCCCTCCCTTATGTAATTAAGGTAATACTGGGCTTCAATATTCCCGTGATCACGTCAGACGGGTATGAGGCCGATGATATTATTGGCACCCTGGCTAAAAAAGCTGAGCAAAAAGGCTACCAGGTTTACTGCATGACACCCGATAAAGATTTCGCGCAGCTGGTGTCTGAAAATATCCGCATTTATAAACCCGCCCGTATGGGTAATGAAATGGAGATACTGGGTGTTAAGGAAGTGCTGGAGAAATGGGAGATTGAGCATGTAGAGCAGGTTATTGATATTTTAGGTTTATGGGGCGATGCTGTTGATAACATTCCGGGCATTCCCGGCATTGGCGAAAAAACGGCCAAAGCCCTTATTAAACAATATGGCTCCATGGAAGAGATCATAGCGCATAGCCATGAGTTAAAGGGAAAACAGCGCGAAAATGTGGAGCAGTATGCCGAGCAGGGCCTGATGTCAAAAAAACTGGCAACTATATTATTAAATGTCCCTGTTGAACTTGACGAAGCCGGACTGGAAATGTGTGCGCCAAGCAAAGATTTGTTAGAGCCGCTTTTTGCAGAGCTCGAGTTCCGCACACTGGGCAGGCGTGTTTTTGGCGATGATTTCAGTATTACCGAAATGAAAGCTGTTTCGGTACAAACCGATCTTTTTGGCGAGCCTGTTGCTACTGCCCGTACCACCATGACGGTTGATGTGGAAGATATTCATGAGGATATTACTACTGCCGCTAAAAATATTGATAATGTACCGCACGAATATCACCTGGCCGATACACTGGAAACAAGGGCGGAACTGATCACTTTATTATTACAGCAGCAAACCATCTGTTTTGATACCGAAACTACAGGTACAGATGCCAACCATTGCGAGCTGGTGGGTTTGTCATTCGCTATAAAGCCTGGCCAGGCCTGGTATGTGCCTGTTCCGGCCAATCAGGATGAGGCAAAAGGGATAGTGACCGAATTTAAACCGGTTTTTGAGGCCGAGCATATCAGCAAGATAGGTCAGAACATTAAGTTTGATATCCTGATGTTGAAATGGTATGATGTAGCGGTAAATGGTGCTTTGTTTGATACCATGATGGCCCACTATGTGATTGACCCCGATACGCGCCATGGCATGGATATCCTGTCTGAAAATTACCTGGGCTATAAACCGGTTTCTATCACCTCACTTATTGGGCCTAAAGGTAAAAACCAGGGCAATATGCGCGATGTGGAAATTGAAAAGATAAAAGAGTACGCTGCTGAAGATGCCGACATTACGCTGCAGCT
This sequence comes from Mucilaginibacter sabulilitoris, assembly GCF_034262375.1. Taxonomy (NCBI): domain Bacteria; kingdom Pseudomonadati; phylum Bacteroidota; class Sphingobacteriia; order Sphingobacteriales; family Sphingobacteriaceae; genus Mucilaginibacter; species Mucilaginibacter sabulilitoris. The sequence goes on along the minus strand of NZ_CP139558.1, from coordinate 308,075 downwards.
TAAAGCCATTTTTGAGCCTAAGTTAAAACAGGTGGAGAGCGAAAAGCTGATCAATGAAATTGAACACCCGCTTATTTATGTACTGGCTGATATGGAGTACGAAGGGGTAAAAATTGATCATGATACACTGCGCGAGTTTTCTAAAGAACTGGAAACCGATATTGCCAAGCTTGAAAAAACAGTGTATGATAAGGCAGGCGTACGGTTCAACATTGCATCGCCGAAGCAATTGGGCGAGGTATTGTTTGAAAAGCTGCTGCTTGACCCTAAAGCAAAAAAAACCAAAACCGGCCAATATCAAACCGGCGAAGATGTGCTGCTATCGTTAGCTGCTAAAAGTGATATCGTACGCGATATATTAGATTTTCGCCAGTTGCAAAAGTTAAAATCAACGTATGTGGATGCACTGCCAACTATGGTAAACCCTAAAACCGGGCGTGTGCATACCTCCTATAACCAGGCAGTAGCGGCAACAGGCCGGTTAAGCAGTGTAAACCCAAACCTGCAAAATATACCCATTCGTACCGAGCGTGGCCGCGAGGTGCGTAAAGCTTTTATTCCAAGAGATAACGGACACAGTATTGTATCTGCGGATTATTCGCAGATAGAGCTGCGCATTATTGCCGAAATCAGTAAGGATGCCAACATGATGCAGGCATTTATTGATAACCTGGATATCCACACCGCCACAGCAGCTAATGTATATGGTGTAGGCCTGGATGAAGTAACGAGCGATCAGCGCCGTAATGCCAAAGCGGTTAATTTTGGCATTATCTACGGGCAGTCGGCATTTGGCTTATCTCAAAGCCTGGGTATACCGCGTAAAGAAGCTGCCGATATTATTGAACAGTATTTTGTGCAATTCCCCGGTATAAAACAATACATGGGCGATACCATGAATTTTGCCCGTGAAAATGGCTATGTGTGTACCCTGATGGGCAGGCGCAGATACCTGCGCGATATAAACTCGGCCAATGCCACGGTACGCGGCTTTGCCGAACGAAATGCCATCAATGCGCCGATACAGGGCTCCGCCGCTGATATGATCAAGATAGCGATGATCAATATCCACCGCGAGCTTAAAGCGCAAAACCTTGATGCCCGCATGACCATGCAGGTACATGATGAGTTGGTGTTTGATGTACCCAATCATGAAATTGAGTTGGTGAAACCCATCATTATGCACAACATGAAAACCGCCATTAAAACCGAGGTGCCTATCCTGGTTGAGATTGGTACCGGTTTGAATTGGCTGGAAGCGCATTAATGAATGAGTAAAGAAATTGGAGCCGCGAAATAAAAGCTTGCTCAGTAGCTTGGCTACTGCATGGCATATATTGATAAATTACATAAAAACTCATTGCCGTCCCATTTATGGGGCGGTTAAGAAATCTCAGAAAAAGGCTTTAGCCAAATCAGTCAACTTCTTACATCTGAACAAACCCGCCAAAGCATAAATCTGTCGTTTTTTTCCAATAAACGCCACTTAGTGTATCTAAACGGTAAAATGCGTTACCATAATTTCTCTCGTTTTAGTGCGAATACTGCAAAGTATAGCCTAAAATCTTAATAAGTTTTTTACAATAATCAGCCTAAATTTTAAAAACTATATTAATCATTATAGGTTTCTCTTTTAGTAATCTTTGCTTAAATTGAGACCAATAAAACCTGAATGAAAATATATCACCTGAGTGCTGAGTGTTACCCAGTTGCCAAAGTTGGCGGCCTTGCTGATGTTGTTGGAGCGCTGCCTAAATATCAAAATATGGCGGGGTTGCAGGCAGCAGTTGTTATGCCTTATTACGACCGCAAGTTTACCCGCGAAAACGAATTTGAAATTGTTTTTAGCGCGGCCACGCTTTTGGGTACCCAACGGCTTTACTTTGAAATATTAAAGGAAAAAACCGACAAGCTTGGCTTTGAGCTTTTCCTGGTAAAAATACCAGGCTTGCTCGATCGCGAAAATGTGTACAGCTATCCCGATGAAAGAGAGCAGTTCATCGCTTTTCAACTGGCTTTTCTGGATTGGATAAGTTACTCGCAGCAAACTCCGGATATTATCCATTGCCATGACCACCATTCGGGTCTGGTGCCGTTTCTGCTATATCATTCTAAACTATACCGTCGCCTGGCTAATACACCTACTGTATTTACTATTCACAACGGACAGTATCATGGTGCATTTGGCTGGGAAAACCTATCATACCTGCCCGAGATTGATTTAACAAAAACGGGTTTGCTTGACTGGGCCGGCGGCATCAACCCATTAGCCGCCGCTGTAAAGTGCTGCTGGAAATATACTACGGTATCGCCTACTTATTTGCATGAGCTTACTGTAAATTCAAATGGGCTGGAGTATTTATTCTGGATTGAGAGCGCTAAAGGGGTAGGCATTATAAATGGTATCGATACCGAGGTATGGGATCCAAAAACAGATTCCATGATTGCCGGTAATTTTACCGCCAAAACTTTGGCTAAAGGCAAGCAAGCCAATAAGAATGTGATCTGTGAAAGATTTGGCTTAGATCCAAATAAGCCTTTGTTTACCTTCATTGGTCGCCTGGTGATTGAAAAAGGTGCTGATTTACTGCCTGAGGCTATCGAGCGAAGTCTTTTAGAAAACCCGGATCAGCTGAACTTCCTGATATTAGGCTCTGGCGATAAAGAAATGGAGGCCGCTCTGTTAGCGCTAAAAGATAAGTATCCGGGCCGCTGCAACGTGTTTATTGGGTATGATGAATCGCTTGCTCACCTTATTTATGCCGGCGCTGATTTTTTACTCATGCCGTCGCGGGTTGAACCTTGCGGGCTTAATCAATTGTATTCGTTAAGATATGGTACCATGCCCCTGGTACGCAGCACCGGCGGACTAATTGATTCAGTGATTGATTTTGGAGATACCGATGGCTATGGCATCCGCTTTAACAATGCCAGCGTTAATGATATTTGCTATGCTATTTTTCGAGCCGTTACACTTTATCAAAATACCGCGCAACTTCAGCAGTTGCGCAAACGCATGATGGCACTCGATTTTTCGTGGGACCGATCAGCAAAAGAATATAATGACCTGTATGAAAGTTTAAACCCTACGATATGACATCTAAAGTAATTTCAATTGTGCTTGGCGGTGGCCAGGGCAGTCGTTTATCCCCCCTTACAGCAACCCGCTCTAAACCTGCCGTTCCTATTGCGGGCAAATACCGTTTGGTTGATATCCCTATTTCCAATTGTCTGCATGCGGGCATTACCCGTATTTATGTGCTAACGCAGTTCAATTCGGCATCATTAAATAAGCATATCAAAAACACTTATCACTTCAGCAGCTTTAGTGACGCTTTTGTAGATATTTTAGCCGCTGAACAAACGCCGTCAAATGCTACCTGGTACCAGGGAACTGCCGACGCGGTAAGGCAAAGCCTGCACCACCTGGCTATACACGAATTTGAATATGTGTTGATCCTGTCGGGCGATCAGTTATACCAGATGGATTTTGAGGAAATGATTCATCAGCATATTGATTCGGGTGCCGAAATTTCTATAGCTACCATTCCTGTTGATGCTGCGGATGTTCCAGGATTCGGTATATTAAAAACCGATGAAAATAATATGGTTACTGCCTTTATTGAAAAACCTAAAAAGGATTTTGAAAGCTGGGCATCAGATGTAAGCGATGAAATGAAAGCCGAAGGCAGGGTTTACCTTGCATCTATGGGTATTTATATTTTTAACCGTAAGTTATTATATGATTTGCTGGAAGGCAATGACCGTACAGACTTTGGTAAAGAGATTATCCCGCAATCAATTTCAGAGCATAAGGTAGCCAGTTATCAGTATGAAGGTTACTGGACAGATATTGGTACCATCCCTTCGTTTTTTGAGGCCAACCTTGGATTAACTGATAACATTCCGAAATTCAACCTGTTTGGCGAAAACCATATATTTACTAGGGCTCGTATGCTGCCCCCGTCAAAAATATCGGGCACATTACTTGAGCATTCTATAATTGCCGATGGCTGTATTATTAATGCCAAGCAAATTACGCATTCGTTAATAGGAATACGTACCCGGATAGGTGTAGATACCATTATTGAGAATTGTTATGTAATGGGATGCGACAGTTATCAAACACTTGATCAAATTGCCGAGCTAAAACTGAGCAATTCGCCAATTATGGGTATAGGCGATAGATGCGAGATCAGGAATGCCATAATTGATAAAAACACCTACATAGGTAATGATGTAAAAATAAACATGGGCGAAACGCTGCCCGATGGTGATTTTGAAACGCATACCGTACAGGATGGCATTGTAGTGGTAAAGAAACGTGCTATAATACCAAATGGAACGGTTATTTAATTAAAAAATCAATACAAACAATTCAGCGTTAATTTGTTATAAATAGATAAAACTATTTAAAACTTAAAAAACGATGAAAAAGGTATTATGTATGGTTGCTTTAGCAGCAATCTCTTTCGGAAGCGTTTTTGCGCATGGTACTGTAGTAGTAAAAGCCGATCATGGCTCAATGCAAACGGATACTACCAAGAAAAAGGAGAAACACAAAAAAATGAAGAAAGATACCTCCATGAAAAAAGACACCATGAAAATGAAAGGTTAAGCTTCATTTAACAACAAAAAAGCTCCGGGAATATTCCCCGGAGCTTTTTTGTTAACATGTTTCGCCATCCTGAACTTGTTTCAGGATCTCTCATGACATTTAACCTTGCTATTGTAGAGCCTTGCATGTGAGATGCCAAGATAATCTTATGCTTACTTACATATCAAGGCTCTCACCCACTGCTGGTAGCTTTAGGTTAAGACCTGCTTTAACAAACTTTTCGGCAACTTCATCTTTATTTATCTCAATAACCGGGAAAGAATCATAATGCATCCCGATAATATTCTTACAGTTGATAAAACCCGCTGCTTTTATGGCATCATCGGCGCCCATGGTGTAGTTATCTCCCAATGGTAAATACGCCCAGTCAAGGTTGTCATCTTCCAGCAGTTTCATGTCATAGGTAAGCGCGGTATCCCCGGCAAAATATATCGTTTTTCCTTCTGTAGCGTAAATCACAAAACCGGCAGGATTGCCACCCGGTGCTCCATCGGGCATAGTGCTTGAATGTATGGCGTTAACCATTTTAACACGCCCGAAATCAAAATTAAAGCCACCGCCAATATTCATTCCGTGTACATTGTCAACGCCCTTGCTGTTGAGCCAGCCGGCTATCTCGGCAATGCAGATAACTTTGGCGCCGCTGTTCTTTTGTACTTCGAGCAGATCGGCTACGTGATCGCCGTGCCCATGCGATACCAGGATATAATCGGGCTTAAGGCTGTTGATATCAATATGCTTAGCCAGCGAGTTGTGTGTAATAAAAGGATCGAATAGCAGCTTTTTGCCGCCTGTTTCTATTTCAATTGTTGATTGGCCGTAATAAGTAGTTTTCATGGTTTGATGTTTTATGAATACAGATCAAAATTAAGCACTTGTAAACAAGTGTTGCAACATATAACACGTTAGTGGCAGAAAAGTTACAAACGCTTTGCCATTATCGCCCCTTGTAGGTAGGCATTTATTGGCCAAACATGCCGCCCAGGTCGCCAAACATGTTTTTGGTCATGGCTGCCATTTCGCTCTGGCTTACATTGTCAGCTTGTTCCATCGCCTTGTTAATGGCGACTACCAGTAGCTCTTCAATCTCTTCCTTATCTGCGTTGGCCAAAAAATCGCTATCTATTTGTACCGATTGTACTACCTTATTACCGTTAGCAGTAACCGTGATTTTGCCTCCTTCGGCGGTGCCGGATACAGTGATAGCATCCAGTCTTTTCTTTACCTCGCCAGCCTTTTGCTGGGCTTCCATTAATTTATCAAACATGATATTTGGTTTTTATGGTTTATTGAGAGAGTGGTTGATTAGGTTTACAAGGTACATTCACTTAATCAACACAATCAACCACTCACTAATTATTAATCATCACTCGTATCTCCGTTGCCATTGTAGGCGCTTTTACGCACTATCGGCATGCCCGCAGCTTTAAACAAGTCATCAAGCTTTAGCAAACTGCCGTTGGCTAAATTAGATAACAGTACTATCGTGATATCGTTTTTCATATCGCGCAAATAAATGTGCCTGAAACCATGCCACCAGCCGGTATGATAAATAACCTGCTGCCCAGGTGCGGTAAATGTGCGCCAGCCATAGCCGTAACTAAAATGCCCGTGCAACATGGGGTTCCGGGGCACATAGGCCGAGTCGAGCGTAGCTTGTTTCAGCAACCTGCCTGCACGCAGGGCCCTGTCAAATAAAAACAGATCGCCAACGGTACTGTAAACACCCTTATCACCGACAGGACCGTCTAAGAAATTTTGGGCTACCGAATATCTCCACTGGCCGCGATCATGCCCTACAACATGCACCGGTATTTTATCATAAACCGCTTTTGAATATACATTGGTATGCATCATGCTGGCGGGGATAAACACATTCTGTTTCATGAAATCAGCGTATGACATCCCGCTCACTTTTTCAATAATGGCGCCAAGCACCATAAAATTGGAGTTGTTATACAAAAACCTTTTATTGGGCACATTAAACGGGCGCGGCTTATATTCGGCTATCATTTTCATGGCATCAGCGTTGGTTAATCCTTTGCGTTGGTTCAGGTGCTGACTGCGGTATATATCGTCAATAAAGTAAACATAGTTCATCATGCCCGAGCGGTGCGTAAGCAGTAGGCGGATGGTGATACCATCATAAGGGAAATCGGGAAAAAACTTTTTTACATTATCGTCAAGCGTAAGTTTGCCGCGTTCCATCAGCATTAAAATGGCGGTAGAGGTCATGGTTTTTGTAACCGAGGCCAACTCAAACTGATAGCTTAACTTTAAGCTATCACGATGCAGGTAATCGGCCCAGCCTATGGCATTTTCATAAACGATTTTGCCTTTTTTTGCGACCAGTACATTGCCATTAAAGCCGCGGGTGCGATGAAGTTCTTTCATCACCTCATCTATTTTTTTGTCGGCATTTTTAGGATTGTAAGCCAGCAAGGCGGTAGTATCAAGGGGCTTGCTATTCGCAGGATCTGTACCCTGGTTTTTATTTTTATTTTTTGACGAACAGGAAGTTAAAATCAGCAGGATGGCGGTAAATGAAAGGACACTTTTGTACACTAATCTCATAAATAAATTTCTCACTCTTAAACGAATGCGAAAATTAGAAATTATAACGCAGGTATGAATTAAAGTTTTAATTTTTTTCGTTTACTTCATACACTTTGTATGTTTAACTATGAATATTGTGAAAAAAGCCGTACTTATTATACCCGTTTTGCTTTTGGGACTCACAGTCCACGCTCAGGATACAGATGTTAACGCTTTAATAAAACAAGGCGTTCAGCTAAACAATGAGCATAATTATGCCGGAGCAATTGAAAAATATAAGCAAGTTTTAGCTAGCGACCCCGAAAATATGCAGGCTAATTATCAACTGGCCTACAGCCTCTTTTCATCGGGTAAGGGTACAGAGGGTATCCCGTATTTGAATAAGGTGGTTAAAACAAACAACAATTTTACCGGTCCGGCCTATGAACTCATGGGCAGCATTTATGACGGCGCTCATCAACCTCAACAAGCCATTGATGCTTACAAAGCCGGTATACAGCTCAAGCCCGACTATCAGCCCCTCTATTTTAACATAGGTCTGGCCTATTTCAGGGCTGCAAGATATGCTGATGCGGAGCAGGCTGCTATTAATGCCATTAAGCTTGATCCTAAACATGCCAACAGCCAGCGGTTATACGGGCTGGTGACTTTCCATCAAAACAAAAGGGCTGCGGCCTTACTGGGGCTTTGCAGTTTTTTGTTATTGGAGCCCGATGGCCCGCGCGCTGCCGAGGCGTATACTAATATGCAGAGCATTTTAAAAGGCGGCACGCTGAAAACTGAAAAAACGGATGCTGCTATTATTGTCCTAAACAAAGCGCTTTCGGCGGCGGCGGCAATTACAGCCTCGAGAAAATATGCATCACCGGCAGATTTACTTGCAGCACAATTAAAGGCTGTATTTCTGGCGGTTGGGCAATTGGCCGAAAAGCAAACTGGGAATGATTTTTTCAGGAACTACTACGCCTCCTTTTTTTTCAAACTGGCTCAAACAGAGCACATGCCGGCCTTTGCCCGCTTAATGGATATGAGCGCCAATAAAGCAGCGGACAGCCAATGGCTGCAGCAAAATGAGGATAACCGCAAAGCGCTGGAAGAATGGGTGAGCGCGCAGGAAAGAAAGTTTTAATCGGAAATTCGAAGATTATTCCCACTTAGATTGGATCAGAGTACAAAATCAAAGCCGATCCAGATTCAATAGCAGCATCATAGTATTTCTTTTTGTCACTATTTTCTGCTTTTTCCTGGCTTACTTTTCCTTCCCTGGAAAATTCGATTTTATTAAGTCCACAAGAAATAATGAGCCCTTCAGCTTTAAGAGAATCATATTCGGAGTTTTTATTTTCCCTCAAAAAAAACAAAAAAGCATGTTTTTCTCCCACCGGATATTTGTAAGTCGCTGCTTCCGTAATGCAAGCCGTTCCTGAAAATAAATGTATTTCGTACTCCATGCACAAATATATAATCCCATCACAAAAAGATTACCATTTGTCATTCCCTTACATCACATAAAAGCATAATGTTACCGTGCTAAAAATTTTAAAGAACTTTCTTTTTTGGTTTTCTGTATTTAAATTTAAGCATGAAAACCTATCACAAAATTTTACTCATAACCGTATTCTCTGTTTTTTCAACCCTTGTTTTTGGGCAGGATAAAGATGCAGCTAAAGCCTTGGTTAAGCAAGGTATAACACTGCATGATGCCAGAAAGTATGACGAGGCCATTGCCAAATATCAGGAAGCCTTAAAGGCCGATCCGGATAATATTAACGCGATGTATGAAATGTCATTTACCATGTGCAGCTCAGGCAAATCAAAGGATGCCATTCCATACCTTGAAAAGCTAACATCAACAAATCAAATGGCCGAAGCATTTGATTTGCTCGGGAGCACTTATGATGATGACGGGCAGTTTGACAAAGCCGAAGCCTGTTACAAGGCCGGAATGAAAGCTTTTCCCAACTTTCAACGCCTGCATTTCAACATGGCTTTAGCCTACCTGCGTCAAAAAAAATATCCCGAAGCTGAGGCTTATGCCATTGAAGCCATAAAATTGGATCCTAAGCATGCCAGCAGTCAACGAGCCTATGCTTTAGCCACTCTTGGTCAAAATAAAAAAGTATGTGCAGTGATGGCCTTCTGCAGTTTTCTGCTGCTTGAACCCCAAACCAAGCGATCTGCCGAGGCTTATGAATATCTCGACAAAATATTTAAGACAGAAGCCGTTCAAAAAAATATTTTAATTAACATGGATAAAGATTCCAAAGGGATTTCGTCCATGTCTGTGGCCGAAACTTCAGTCTCCCTGGCTGCTGCGGCAAGCAAAGCATTTGAAGATAAAAATATCGGAACGCCGCAGGAGCGATTGGCGAGTGAATTAAAAATGATATTTGAAACAACAGGGAGGGAATCGGATAACAAAGCAATAAAGACTTTTTCTGGAAATACTATGCCGATTACTTTGGCAAACTTGCCCAAACAGATAATATGCCCGCTTTTGCCCGGCTGGTTAGTTTGAGCGCCCATAAAGACGACAACCTGAAATGGTTTAAGGAAAACGACAAACAGCTATCTGTGTTGGAGACCTGGGTAGGTAATACTAAGCGGGAGTTTTAAAATTTACCGCGTTTTCATACTTGCGAAGTTTTTTAAGCTTCGCAAGTTTATTGGTTGAATTTTAAATTGCTGATTATCAGATGTTCATGAATGTTAACGGTCGTTCATGGGCGCATGAACGTGAACATTTAAAAAAATTTCGAGCCGTTTTACTTAAAGTGCCGGTTCAATATTTCGTCAGTATCCAAAATCTCATACTAAACCCTGTATTAAAAAGATTACGCTTTGCCATTCCCTTGCATCATATAAAACCATAACTTTGCCCTGCTAAAATTTTAATACTACCATGAGTTTCAGAACCGAACACGATACCATGGGCGAGGTACAGGTACCTGCCGATAAATACTGGGGAGCACAAACAGAACGTTCACGCAACAACTTTAAAATTGGTCCGGAGGCATCAATGCCTAAAGAGATCATTGATGCATTTGCATACCTGAAAAAAGCCGCCGCTTATACCAATACCGATCTTGGTGTACTGCCGACCGAAAAACGCGACCTGATAGCACAGGTTTGCGATGAAATATTAACCGGATCGCTGGCAAGTGAATTTCCGCTGGTGATATGGCAAACGGGCTCGGGCACGCAATCAAACATGAACGTGAACGAGGTGGTGGCCAACCGCGCTCATGTATTACAAGGCAATAAACTGGGCGAAGGTAAAACTTTCATTCATCCCAATGATGATGTAAATAAATCGCAATCATCAAACGATACTTACCCTACGGCCATGCACATCGCGGCTTACAAAATACTGATTGATGTAACCATCCCAGGTATTGAAAAACTGCGCGATACCCTGCAGGCTAAAGTCGAGGCGTTTAAAAACGTTGTAAAAATTGGCCGTACCCACCTGATGGATGCTACACCGCTTACCTTAGGTCAGGAGTTTTCTGGCTATGTGTCACAACTGAACCATGGCTTAAAAGCCCTAAGAAATACACTTGATCACCTTTCTGAACTGGCTTTGGGCGGTACAGCAGTAGGTACTGGTATCAATACTCCTAAAGGATACGATGTAAAAGTAGCCGAATATATCGCCAAATTTACCGGCTTACCTTTCATTACTGCCGAAAACAAATTTGAAGCGCTTGCAGCACACGATGCCATTGTGGAGAGCCACGGAGCGTTAAAGCAAATTGCTGTTTCCTTAATGAAAATTGCAAACGATATCAGGATGCTGGCCTCTGGTCCGCGTTCGGGTATTGGCGAAATTCATATTCCAGATAATGAGCCGGGATCATCAATTATGCCCGGCAAAGTTAATCCAACCCAAAATGAGGCGGTTACCATGGTGGCTGCACAGGTAATGGGTAACGATGTGGCGATATCCATTGGCGGCTCAAACGGGCATTATGAGCTGAATGTATTTAAACCGGTAATGGCAGCTAACTTTTTACAATCGGCCCGTTTAATTGGCGATGCTTGTGTGTCTTTCAATGACCATTGCGCGGTTGGTATTCAGCCAAACTACGAAGGCATCAAAAAACACCTGGAAAACTCGCTAATGCTGGTTACAGCCCTTAACCCGCACATAGGTTACGAGAATGCAGCCAAAATTGCCAAAACAGCATTGAAAGAAGGTACGTCCCTGCGCGAAGCCGCTATTGGCCTGGGCTTGTTAACCAATGAGCAGTTTGACCAATGGGTTAAGCCAGAAGATATGATAGGCAGTTTAAAATAAAGCCTCACCCCAACTCCTCTCCTTCAGGAGAGGGGCTTTTTATTTACTGCTTTTAGCAATAGTTTATGTCAAAGCCTTTAAGCTTTCGTTTTTTATCTCTTATCACAAAAAGCTCTTTTGTCTTTTGCCTTTTACCTTTCGCCTTTCTAATGGCTTCCTGCTCATTAAATCCCGACACTCAGGGCCCCGGCGAAAAATATATACAGGGCGAATGGCAACAGGATTCTGTACCGGCTCAAAAGCGCCTGGTTACTTATTCGCTGTATAACCTCAGGTTTAGCTGCGATTCTTTTTTTATGAAGATCAGCACGGTGAGCAAAGTAAATTATGGTGCTGACACCTGTATGAACAGCGGCCATTGGAACGAATATATCAGAGGCACTTACTCACAAAAGCTGGACACGCTGCACCTTAAAGGCGAATTTTGTAATGCCGATGGCAGCTACAAGGATGAGAAAGGCTGTTTCCGTTATGGCGATTACGAGGAGTATTTTAAAGTAAAGCAAAAAACCGATTCGCTTATCCAATTTGCGAGTACATCAAACGTTATACCTATCAATGTGCATTTAATAAAACGCACAAGCTGTGTCCCAAAACCTTTGTAAAATGAAAACAAACTTTTTCAAAAAGATCGTTCTGCTTATTGCCTTATTTTATATTCCCCTGCAAAGTATGGCCTGGGGAACCAATGGCCACCGTATTTGCGGCCAAATAGCCGATAGTTATTTAACGCCCAAGGCCCGTGCGGCTATAAAAGCTATTTTGGGTGACGAATCTATCGCGATCACCAGCAACTGGGCTGATTTTATTAAATCTGACCCTGCTTACAGGTATTTGTACAACTGGCATTTTATTGATCTGGATAAGGCTTATACCTACCCGGAACTGCAGACCTATTTAAAGGCCGATACCGCGACCGATGCTTATACCAAAATGAATTTTTTAATTGCTGAGTTAAAAAAGAAAAACCTTGACAAAGCCAATAAGCTGCTTTATCTGCGTATGCTCATTCATATTGTAGAAGACGTGCACCAGCCCCTGCACACCGGGCATACACAAGATAAGGGCGGTAATGACGTTAAAGTACAGTGGTTTGGTAAAGACAGTAACCTGCACTCTGTTTGGGATAGTGAGCTGATAGATGCCCAGCAACTGAGCTATACGGAGTATGCAGCAATGATTAACCACACTACAGCGGCTGAACGCGTGCAACTGCAAAAGGCCCCAATAAGCGAATGGCTGTTTGAAAGCAACCAGCTTGCCGAAAAGATATATGCAGGTGTAACTCCAATGGAAAACCTGAGTTATAAGTATAATTTTAAATACATTGGCCTGCTTAACCAGCAAATGCTAAAAGCCGGTGTACGCCTTGCCGGTGTGCTGAATCAGATATTTGGATAATTGGTGAGCAGTTGATTAAGTGAGAGATGAATAGATTAAACATCAAACCATTCACTTTAAAAATATGAAGATACTAATGGTTTGCCTGGGCAATATATGCCGCTCGCCGTTGGCAGAGGGTGTGATGCAGCATTTGAGTGATAAAGCCGGTTTGGACTGGGAGGTTGACTCTGCAGGTACCGGCAGCTGGCATATTGGCGAAGGCCCCGACAGGCGGTCCATCCTCACGGCGCGTGAGCATGGCATTGACATCAGCAAGCAGGTTTGCCGCCAGTTTAAGGTAGCCGACTTTGATCGTTTCGACCATATTTTTGTGATGGATAAGAATAACCTGAGCGATGTGCTTAATATGGCCCGTAATGACGATGATGCCCAAAAGGTAAAGTTGTTACTTGTCGATAAGGTGGTTCCCGATCCCTACTATGATGATAACCAGTTTGAACCTGTTTTTGAGCTGATAGAAGGCGGCTGTAAGGATATAATCAGGGAATTGATCCGCCTTGCCTCTCTTCCCCCGGAAGGGAGTAGCTAAATTCAAATCCTCCTTGTTAAAGGGCGCTTTTCCCAATCTTAAATAAAGGCAGGTCCTCACCATACCAGAAGGCCCGGCCATGAGGCTGAAAGCCCGCTTTGGCCAGCACTTTTTGAGAAGCCGTATTATCCGGATGCGTAACCGCGCAAATTTCTTTTAAGCCAATTTCGTTAAGGCCGTAAAATACCAGTGCTTTGGCCAATTCGGTGGCAATACCGGCGCCCCAGTATTTGAGGTGCAGGCGATAGCCCAGTTCAATGCTGCTGCTGTCATACTCGCTGTAGTTAAGTATGCAAACGCCAATAAAGTCGTTGTCGGCACTGTTGAATATGCCCCAGCGACCCAGACCCGACAGGTTCTTGTATTCTCTGAGGGTCTCCTTAAAAACCTTTTTGCTTTCCTGTTCGGTACGCTTTTTTACATAGCGGGTTAAACGGGCATCGGCATCGAGGTCAAGTAAAAGAGCTTCGTCATCGGGTATAAATTCGCGGATCAGCAGGCGGGAAGTTTGAGTGATAATGTTCATGGGCTTCAAAAATATATTTTTCTGCAAGTGCTAAGGTAAAAGGAGTGTCATTTAAGCTGATACGATACATGAAGCGAGCTTGTTACATGAAGTATGTTTTTGCATTCCAGATTAGTTGTGCTATTCCATGATGCAGGTTGCATACAACGGAACTAAAAAATAAAACTTTTGTACATTTGCCGCATGGCATCCATCAAACCATCCGTACCAAAAGGCACCCGCGATTTTTCACCTACCGAAATGGTGAAACGTAACTATATTTTTGATACCATTAAAAGCGTTTTCCGTAAATACGGCTACCAACAGATTGAAACGCCTACGATGGAAAATCTATCAACCCTGACCGGTAAATATGGAGATGAGGGGGATAAGTTGATATTTAAGGTGCTGAATACTAATGAGCAACTTGAAATTTTCAAAGCGACTTCTTTAAAAAATATAATATTTCCTAATGGGATTACAGAATGGGACGTTGAAATAGAACGTCGCATTGAAGAAAAGAGAAGGGAAGCACTTTTAAAAAGTACTGAAAAAGCCCTCCGTTACGATCTTACCGTGCCTTTTGCCCGTTACGTAGTACAGCACCAGAACGAGATCACTTTTCCGTTCAAGCGTTTCCAGGTGCAGCCTGTTTGGCGTGCCGACAGGCCTCAACGGGGCCGTTACCGGGAGTTTTACCAGTGCGATGCCGACGTGGTTGGTTCCGATTCTTTACTGAATGAGGCTGAGTTTATCATGATATATGACGAGGCTTTGGACAAGCTTGGATTAAAGGATTTCAGCATAAAAATTAATAATAGAAAAATTCTATCAGGTGTTGCTCAAATTATAGATAAAGCTGATAGTATAATTGATTTGACTGTAGCCATTGATAAACTCGACAAGATTGGGCTTGATGGTGTGATCAAAGAGTTGTTGGAACGCGGTTTTGTCCAGGCAGATATTGAAAAAATTAAACCGGTTATTTTACTGGAAGGTTCCAATACCGAAAAACTGCAAAGCCTGCGTGAGGCGCTGGCTGCTTCTGAAATTGGCCTGAAAGGTTGCGATGAAATTGAAACCGTTTTCAGTTATATTGAAAAGTGCCCGCTGCAAACCGCCAAGCTGGAATTGGACATTACCCTGGCCCGCGGCTTAAATTATTACACCGGCGCCATCTTCGAGGTAAAAACCAATGAGGTGGCCATGGGCAGCATCGGCGGCGGCGGTCGTTATGATGATCTTACCGGCATGTTCGGGTTAAAAGGTCTTACCGGTGTTGGCATATCCTTTGGTGCCGACCGTATTTATGATGTGCTGGAAGAACTCACCTTGTTCCCTGCCGCGGCAAACCAAAGCACCCAGGTACTTATCTGTAATTTTGATAAAGAAGGTGAGCTCTACGCCCTCCCGCTGTTGCAAAAGCTGCGCAGCAGGAACATCAATGCGGAGCTATACCCTGCCGGAGCCAAGATCAAAAAGCAAATGGAGTACGCTAATAACAAAAACATCCCCTACACAGTAGTAATCGGCAGCGACGAAATGCAAAGCGGTTTACTCTCCTTTAAAAACATGACCACGGGTGAGCAGGAAAAACTTGCGGCTGATGAGATTGTGGCAAGATTGGTTGAATAAACGCCGGTTAATACTCACCACGTCTGCGCTTCGCTGGACGACCCTCTACGGCTTCGCCGCAAAGAGGGTTGAGGGGAACGATGAAAACGAGATTTCAAAACTTCGTAAATCCGAAAACTTGAAAAGAATACTTTCTTTACCCTCTTTCCACCGCAGGTGAAGGAGGGTCGGCAAGCGAAGCGATGCCGGGGTGAGTCTATTCGGAGATATGCAAAGTTTACTATTTTTCCGCCCTAAAATAAACTTGTCATGCTGAACGCAGTGAAGTAGCTATTCTAAAATTTACATAGTTTGCGCATAGGCCCTTCATTTCTCAGGATGACAACGCGATGCAGATAAAAGAAAGGCCATCACTTTTAAAAGTAATGGCCTTTCTTATTTATAACTCCCTCTTTAGGGGGCTGTAGCTTTATTTAGGCCCGTAGGTGACTATCGGGATAATCATTTCCTCTAACGATATGCCGCCGTGCTGGAAGGTTTCGTTATAAAAATTAACAAAGTGGTTGTAATTGTTGGGGTACACAAAATAGCTGTCTTCCTTGGCAAACACGAAGCTTGAGCTCAGGTGCAGCTTAGGCAGCATGGCATCGTGTGGATTGCGGATGTGGAATACCTCTTTGGCGTTATAATTTAAGTTTTTGCCTTGTTTATAGCGCAGGTTGGTATTGGTGTTGCGGTCGCCTACAATTTTGCTTGGGTTTTTTACGCGGATGGTACCGTGGTCGGTTGTAATAACTACCCTCACCTGTTTTTGCGCTAAATATTTAAGGAGGTCAAACAATGGTGAGTGCTCAAACCACGATAGCGTTAAGGAACGGTAAGCAGCATCGTCGCTGGCCAGCTCACGGATCATCTGCATATCAGTGCGAGCGTGCGAAAGCATATCCACAAAGTTGTAAACAACCACGTTCAGCTCGTTGGTCATCAGGTTATTTACCGACTCGTTAAGCGCCCTGCCTTCGTCAATATTCAAAATTTTATGGTACGAGTATTTACATTCCTTGCGCAATACGCGTTTTAAATGGTCGGCAATAAATTCAGACTCATACAGGTTCTTGCCGCCTTCGTCTTCGTCATTTTGCCACATGGTTGGATAGCGTTTCTCCATATCCAGTGGCATCAGGCCCGAGAAAATGGAGTTACGGGCATATTGAGTTGCGGTTGGTAAAATACTGTAGTAAGTATCCTCCTCTTCCAGCCTGAAATACTCGGATATAATAGGGTTTATCACCTTAAATTGGTCGTACCGCAGGTTGTCAATCAATATAAAAAACAAGGGTCCGTTACCATCAAGTTTCGGGAACACCTTCTTTTTAAACAGCTGCGGCGAACTGGTAGGAGCAAATTCCGGGTTCTTGATCCAGTTTAAATAGTTGCGCTCAATAAACTTACAAAACTGTACGTTGGCTTCGGCTTTTTGCAGGGTAAGTATCTCGTGCATACCGGCATCTTCCAGTTTTTCAAGTTCCAGTTCCCAGTATATCAGCTTTTTATATACATCAACCCATTCCTGGTGGCTCAGGTTGTCATTAAGGGTCATGCCCAGCGTACGGAAGTCCATCTGGTAGGCCATGGTAGTTTTTTCGGTAACCAGGCGTTTATTTTCCGTAAGCTTTTTTATAGTAAGCAATATCTGTTTTGGGTGTACCGGCTTAATCAGGTAATCATCAATTTTAGATCCTATGGCATCTTCCATCAGGTACTCTTCCTCGTTTTTGGTGATCAGCACAATTGGAACATCAATATTGATGTTTTTAATCTGCTGTAGGGTTTCCAGTCCGGTTAAGCCGGGCATGTTCTCGTCCAGGAAAACCAGGTCAAAATAATGTTGCTTAAAAGCGTCAACGGCATCATTGCCGTTGGTTACTGTAGTAACCTTGTATCCTTTTTCGTTCAGGAAAAGTATATGCGGCTTTAAAAGGTCAATTTCGTCATCGGCCCATAATATGGTGGTGTCTTGCATAGTAGTATTGTATTAAAAATTGCAGGAATCAGAATTTCAGATTAGCAGATTTTTGAGAATTAATGGATAAGGTAACGCTGATTCAAATATCTCTTTTTATCCGGGTAATATCTTACTAATTTTAAAAATCAGTAAATTCTGATACCATCCATTAAACCCCAAAGCAATGCTTTTGTTGTTGATAAGTAAAGGTATTAACAAAAATTAACAAACATGATGCGCTTATTTTACCTTTGTTTTACATTTTTGCATCGTAAACATCCACATTGAATAAAAAGAAGATTATAAACGACCCTGTTTATGGCTTTATCAGCATCCCTACCGAGCTGGTATTTGACCTGATTGAACATCCGTATTTTCAGCGGTTAAGATACATTAAGCAACTGGGCATGACCCACCTGGTATATCCGGGGGCTCTGCATACCCGTTTTCACCACGCGCTGGGCGCCATGCACCTGATGGATATGGCCATTGAAACCTTGCGCAATAAAGGGCACCAGATAAGCATCGACGAAGAGGAGGCCCTTACCATTGCCATATTGCTACATGATATTGGTCATGGTCCATTTTCGCACGCGCTGGAGCACAGTATTATTGAAGGTATCGCACATGAGGATATATCGGCCATGCTCATGAGCAAGCTCAACGAGCAGTTTGAGGGGCGATTAACTATGGCCATTAATATTTTTAATGATACGTATCCGCGTAGGTTTTTGCACCAGCTGGTGTCAAGTCAGCTGGATATGGACAGGCTGGATTACCTTAACCGCGACAGCTTTTTTACGGGCGTATCTGAAGGGGTGATCAGCTCTGACCGCATTATCAAAATGCTGAACGTGAAAGACGATCATGTTGTGGTAGAAGAAAAAGGCATTTACTCGATAGAGAAGTTTTTGATAGCCCGCAGGTTGATGTACTGGCAGGTTTATCTGCATAAAACGGTAATAGCCGGCGAAGAATTGCTGGTAAGGGTGTTTAAGCGCTGCCGCGAGCTTACCCTCAGGGGCGCAGACCTGTTTGCCACCCCGGCGCTGAAGCATTTTATAAAAAACAACATCAGCCGGGAAGCCTTTATGAATGAAGATCATCACCTGGATATATTCGCAAGTTTAGACGATGCCGATATCATGTCGGCGGTAAAGGTTTGGGCCGATCATGATGATTTTGTGTTGTCGACATTGGCACGTAACCTGGTTCAGCGTAAGCTTTACCATGTAGATATAACCAACGAGCGGCCCGATGAGGCATTTGTTGATAAACTGGTACAGCAAGCAATGAAAAAATATGGTTTGAGCGAACATGATGCCTCTTACTTTGTTTTTACAACATCCATACGCAACAATGCCTATACGGCAGGCGATGGTAACATTGGTATATTATTGAAAAGCGGACGCGTGTGTGATATTACCACAGCCAGCGATAACTCCAATTTGGAGGCACTGGCTAAAACCGTAAAAAAACATATACTTTGTTATAGTAAGGATTTGTTGTAGGGGTAAATGGGTTGTTGAGTGTCATGAGTTTTGAATAGTGGGTTTATGAGATATTTTGCCTGAAAATGAAGATATTATTAATTGTTCACTCAAAACTGGTAACTCAATACGCACAACCAATTAATAATTTGTTGCTTTAATTTTAACATTTAAATTTGTCGATGCAATTTACTGCCCAGGAAATAAGTTTATTGCTCAACGGAACTGTTGAGGGAGATGACGCTGTAACGGTTGATAAGCTGGCCAAGATAGAAGACGGGACTACTGGCAGCCTCTCGTTTCTGGCCAACCCCAAATACGAGCAGTTTTTATATACCACCGATGCATCGGTGGTTATTATAAATAACGACCAGCAGCTTACCGCGCCGGTTAAGGCTACGCTGATACGCGTGGCGAATGCCTATAGTGCTTTCTCTATTCTGCTTGAAAGATACAACACCATTAAGCTTAATAAAAAAGGTATTGAACAGCCTTGTTTTATTCACCCATCTGCCCAGGTAGGCAATGATGTATATATAGGTGCTTTTGCTTACATTGGCCCCGGCGCAAAAGTTGGCGATAACAGCAAAATATATCCCAATACCTATGTTGCAGATAATGTTACTATAGGCAAAAACGCTACCTTATTTGCCGGCGTAAAAATTTATTTTGATTGTGTTTTGGGCGATAATGTAATTATACATGCAGGGGCGGTTATTGGCAGCGATGGCTTTGGTTTTGCCCCCAACCCCGATGGTACCTACAACAAAATAAGCCAGATAGGGAATGTGATTATTGAAGATGATGTAGAAATAGGTGCTAATACCACTATTGATCGCGCTACTATGGGCTCAACAATTATACACAAAGGTGTAAAAATTGATAACCTGGTACAGATTGCGCACAATGCAGAGGTGGGTTCCCATACCGTTATTGCAGGGCAGGCGGGAATATCCGGCAGTACCAAAATAGGAAAAAATGCCGTTATAGGTGGCCAGGTAGGTATATCAGGACATTTGGATATAGCCAATGGCACACAGCTATCGGCACAAACGGGTATTAATAGCTCTATTACAGAGGAGGGCAAAGCCTGGGGAGGTACACCATATATGCCGTTTAAAGATTATCTTCGGGCGCATGCCAAACTCCGGAAATTACCTGAGTTGGACCGAAAGGTGTACGAGCTCGAAAAATTAATAGAAGAACTCAGAAAGGGTGATCATTAGTTCACTGGTTCGTTGGGCTTTCCGATGAACTATTCACCAATAACAAATGAACTAATGAACCAATGAACATTATAAAATGAACGTAAAACAAAGAACTATCAAAGCGCCCGTATCAGTTTCTGGTACAGGCTTACACACTGGTCAGCGTGTAACCATGACGTTTAACCCGGCTGCAGAAAACCACGGCTATAAATTCAGGCGTATCGATATACCCGGATCGCCTATTATTGATGCCGATGTTGATAATGTTACCGATACTTCGCGTGGTACTACTATTTCGCAAAACGGCGCAACCGTGAATACGGTTGAGCATGTGCTGGCTGCTTTGGTTGGTTTGGAGATAGATAACGTTTTGATAGATATGGACGGCCCCGAAACCCCTATTATGGATGGCAGTTCGATACAGTTTGTTGACGTAATTAATGAAACCGGTCTTGTTGAACAGGATGCCGACAGGGAATATTACCACATCCCTTATAATATACATTACTCTGAACCCGACCGTAAGGTGGAGATGGTAGCCATGCCACTTGACGATTACCGCTTTACCTGCATGGTTGACTATAATTCACAGGTATTGGGTAGCCAGCATGCCAGTATATCAACCATTGGTGAGTTTAAAAAAGAAATTGCCTCTTGCCGTACCTTTTGCTTTTTGCACGAGCTGGAGATGCTGGTAAAGCACGATCTGATTAAAGGTGGCGACCTGAACAATGCCATTGTGGTAGTTGATAAGGATGTTGACGAAGACGAGCTTTTACACCTGGCCAAACTATTTAACCGTAAGGATATTAAAGTTGCTCCGCAGGGTATTTTAAATAATATTGAACTGCGCCACCAGAATGAGCCTGCAAGGCACAAACTGCTTGATATGATTGGCGATCTGGCGTTGGTTGGTGTTCCGCTTAAGGGGCATATCATGGCTGCACGACCTGGTCACGCGGCTAATGTTGCTTTTGCCAAAAAGATAAAGGCACTTATTAAAAAAGAAAAAAGCCGTAAGCATGTTAAGGTATACGATCCCAACATGACCCCGGTTTATGATACCGTGCAAATCATGAAGATATTGCCGCACAGGCAGCCTATGCTCATGATTGATAAAATTCTGGAGCTGTCAAAAAGCCATGTGGTAGGGCTAAAAAATGTAACCATGAATGAGGATTTGTTTATGGGGCACTTCCCCGGTTCGCCGCTTTTTCCGGGCGTTTTACAAATTGAGGCCATGGCGCAAACAGGCGGTATCCTGGTATTGAACACCGTGCCCGATCCGGAAAACTATATTACGCTTTTCCTGAAAATAGAAAACGCAAGGTTCAAAGACAAAGTAGTACCCGGCGATACCATCATATTTCATTGTAACCTGCTTGCTCCTATCAGGCGCGGCATTGCACAGATGAAGGGCATCGGTATGGTAGGATCTCGTATAGTTGTTGAGGCCGAATTAATGGCACAAATAGTAAAAGTAAATAAAACCGCAGAAGCATGATCCAGCCATTAGCATATATACACCCGCAGGCCAAAATAGCCGATAACGTGGTGATTGAGCCTTTTGTAACTATACACAAGGATGTGGAGATTGGTGAAGGCACCTGGATTGGCTCCAACTCTGTTATTATGGATGGTGCCCGTATCGGTAAAAACTGCCGCATATTCCCTGGTGCAGTAGTATCCGCTCCGCCACAGGATTTAAAATATAAGGGCGAACAAAGTACCGTATCCATTGGCGATAATACGACCATAAGAGAGTGCGTAACCCTTAACCGCGGCACCGCGCTTGATAAAAATACTACCACCATCGGCAGCAATTGCCTGCTGATGGCCTACGTACACGTAGCGCATGACTGTGTTATTGGCGATAACGTAATTATTGCCAACTCGGTACAACTTGCGGGCCATATCAATATTTATGATTATGCGTTTGTTGGCGGATCATCTGCCGTGCACCAGTTTGTTGAAATTGGCGCTCATAGTATGATATCGGGTGGCTCATTGGTGCGTAAGGATGTTCCTCCGTTTACCAAGGCTGGTCGCGAGCCTCTATCTTATGTAGGTATCAATTCGGTAGGCTTACGCCGCAGGGGGTTTTCTGCCGCTACCATTGCCGAAATACAGGAGATATACCGCATTTTGTTCCTGAAAAAATACAATGTAAGTAAGGCCCTTGATATTATTGAGGCCGAATTTACCCCCAGCGTGGAGCGCGATGAGATCATCAACTTTTTGCAAAACTCGCAAAGGGGTATCATGAAAGGGTTCGGGAATACTTAATCGGTTCGGATTGTGTGGTTCGGGGTGCGAGTTACCAAATATTGTTGAGTGTTAAAAGCTACACTTCACTATCACAACCAACACGAAACACAACCCCGGCAACACGAAACATGAACCACAAGCTAATATGAACATCACCCTCCAAAACATCGGCCGTAGATTTAACCGCGACTGGATATTCAGGGGTATTGATTATACTTTTAATCGGGGCGAAACGTATGCTATCCTGGGGCCAAACGGTTCGGGGAAGTCTACCCTGTTGCAGGTTTTAAATGCAAGTATGTCGCCATCTGCCGGAACTATTAATTATACATTGCAGGATAAGCCGGTAGAACCAAGTGATGTTTTTACTCATTTAAGCCTGGCCGCTCCCTACCTCGAGTTGATAGAAGAGTTTACGCTGAATGAGATGGTTGATTTTCATTTCAGGTTTAAACAATATAAACCGGGTCTTGATAAAAAAGAACTGACCCGGTTGCTTAACCTTACCAAAAGTGAAAATAAGCTGATCAGGTATTTTTCGTCGGGTATGAAACAGCGGCTTAAGCTCATCCTGGCCTTTTGTGCTGATACCCCTATGCTCATGCTCGATGAACCCACGTCAAATCTGGATACTCAGGGCGTGGATTGGTATTTGAGCCTTGTGGAGCAGTTTGCGCATGATCGACTTACCATAGTGTGTTCAAACCAGGAGCATGAATATGCTTTTTGTAACAATCACATAAATATTTCGGACTATAAGAGTTAGTCGCCAATACCATTCACGGGTTCATTTAATCAACTGCTCACGTAATCAACTACTTGTTTCTTTGGTGATAAGTAGCTAAGTTTGCGCCTCAATATTATTTTATGGCTAAAGCATCAGATGTTAAAAATGGAAATGTGCTTCGCTTTAACGGCGAGTTAGTGCAGGTTGAAGAATTTTTACACCGTACACCAGGTAACTTGCGTGCATTTTATCAGGCACGTATGCGTAACGTAAAATCAGGAAAATTGGTTGAATACCGTTTCCGTACCGACGAAGAGGTGGATATTGCCCGTGTTGAAACTAACGATTATCAATATTTATATGATGAGGGCGATTCATTGGTAGTAATGGATAACACTACTTATGACCAGCATAATATACCCAAAACTTTATTTGGCCCTGCGGTGAAATTCCTGAAAGAAGGTATGAACGTAATTGTTGCCTTTGAAAGCGAAGAGCCTATCATGGGTTCGATCCCAGGCTCTGCTGAGCTGGAAATTACTTATACTGAGCCTGCTGTTAAAGGTGATACTTCAAGTGGTGCCCTTAAAAACGCTACCGTAGAAACAGGTGCTGAAATTCGCGTACCCTTGTTCATCAACATTGGTGATAAGGTAAAGGTTGATACCGCTACCGGCGCCTACGTAGAGCGTGTAAAGGGTTAAGCCCCCTAACCCCCTGAAGGGGGAATTTTTGAATTGCATTGTTTCTGCTTTGCAGATCAATAAAAAAAAGAGATTCCAAACGGGACCTCTTTTTTTATTGTTTTATCCCACGCACATAACTCCCCCTTTAGGGGGCCGGGGGGCTAAAACTCCAGCTCCAGCAATACCGGGCAATGGTCTGAGTGCCGCGCTTCGGGAAGTATGGCTGCTCTTTTAATATTGGCTTCCAGTTCGGTGCTGGCCATAGCATAATCAATACGCCAGCCCAGGTTTTTGGCTCTTGAATTGGCCCTGAAACTCCACCAGGTATAATTATGCGGCTCTTTATTTAAATGGCGAAAGGTGTCAATAAATCCGCCTTCAATAAACTTCTCCATCCATTCGCGTTCTTCGGGTAAAAAGCCCGATGAATTGGCATTTGATTTCGGGTTGTGAATATCAATGGGGCGGTGACAGATATTGTAATCGCCGCATACCACCAGCTTAGGTAGCTGGCTTTTTAACAGGGTAAGGTATTTGCCAAATTCATCCAGAAAGCGATATTTAAATACCTGGCGCTCATCGCCGCTGGAACCCGACGGAAAGTATGCGCTCATTACCGAAACTTCGTCAAAATCAACACGAATGCAGCGGCCTTCACGGTCAAAATCAGGTATGCCGCAGCCATATTCAATATGTTTAGGTAGTTGTTTGGTGAAAATGGCGGTGCCGCTGTAACCCTTTTTCTCAGCCGGGAACCAGTAATGCTGGTAACCCAATTGATCAACCAAGCCCAGATCGGTGAGTACATCGGGAGTGGCTTTAATTTCCTGTAAGCATACCACATCGGCATCGGTAGCCTGCAGCCAGGCCAGCCAGTTTTTGTTTATTGCCGAGCGGATTCCATTAACGTTATAGGTTATAATTTTCATGTTTTTTATATATCGAACATCCGAATTCCAAAATCAAAATAGTATTTCATCCAGTTGTTTGCATTCCTTTTTGCTCAATACCTCAACGGTCATGGATACATCTGCAAGTGGCCGGTCGCACTCATCTTTCTTTACTGCCGCTATACGGTCAACCATATCAATGCCCGAAACCACTTCGCCATAAACGGTATAATTTTGATCAAGGTGCGGCACGCCGCCTACCGATTTATACCACTCTCTTTGCCACACAGGTATCTTATGGCCTTTTAAGCGGGTTGTTTCCAAGGTGTCCAGTTTGCCGTCGGTAAAGCGTTTTCCTTCAACAATATAAAACTGGCACCCGCTCGATGCTTTTTTCGGATTATCGTCTCGGGCCGCCGCCAGTACACCGCGTTTATGAAAAATGCTGTCCCTAAATTCTGCAGGTATGGTGTACCCAACATCGCCATCGCCAAGCTCTGCGCCAAATTTGGTTTTTTCCGGATCTTTTGAATCGGGGTCGCCGCCTTGTATCATAAAGTTTTGTATCACCCTATGGAATAGGGTACCGTTGTAAAATCCCTTTTTAGCCAGCTTAATAAAGTTGTCCCGGTGCAGGGGCGTTTCATTGTACAGCCGGATAATACAATTGCCATAAGCGGTTTTAATGCGCACATACTGGTTTTTGGGTGGCCCGGCAAACGCGCAAATACTCAGTAATAACAAACTTAAGGTAAAGATTTTTTTCATAATCGTGATTTGGATCAGTATGCTTTACACCACGCCCTGTTCTTCAAAATAATTGATGATCAATGATTTGATGAGCATTTCCTGCTCAAGCAGGGTATAGTTGGGTATAACTTTTATCCTTTTCCAATGCGGCCATCCATCCTGGTCAAGTCCTTCCAGTTCATAAAAGCCAAGCATGCTAAACAGGCGGCAATTGGCAATATGCATCAGCTCTTCTTTTTGGCGTTTACTGAATTTGCGAGGCCCCTGGCCAAGCTCCTGCACGCCAATCAAAAACAGCATTACCTTAATATCGGGTTTCTCGTTATCAAAATCCTCCGCTATGCGTTGTTGCAGGGCGTCCCATTTTATATTAATTTCTGCGGGTGTCATAACAGCAAAGATACATGATCGGTATTAGTTATGGTGGTTTGCCATACGCCGGACTATAAATTTAGCAGATATTTACCATTGGCTGTTAAACCAGTTGTCGAAAAATAATAATAAATTAATACTTATGTTTCATTGTTGTTACAATGTTGCATTAATTTTAACGTTTTAATGAGTACTTTTGCAAAACATTAGCAAATGTTAAAGGTGAAGAAAACTAAACTGCATATTATTTATTCGTGGCTGTTGCTCATTTGCTTTACAGCCGGACAGTATGTAGTTTATACCCACCAGCACTTGTTTGTAAAAGGGATAACAAAAACTTCTTATACAGCTAATGATCATCATCAGCAAACCGTTAAAGAAAAATGTTACCTGTGCGATGCCATGCATCACCAGGTGGCAATAATTGACAACCCTTTCCATTTTGATACGCAGATTGCCGTACCGTATTTTTTTAAGGCCTGCAATTACGGCTTTGTAAGCATAGGGCTTATTTTGGCCGCCGGCCGCGCCCCTCCTGTACTTTCATAATAATACCTTTTCTGAAAATTGCACCACCCTTTGTGTGGTATTTATTGATCCAAAAAATTATTCTTATTATGAAATTAAAGCTGATTAGTTGCATACTAACGCTGTTTATAGGTTTTTACGCATTTGCAGATGCCAATATATTTAAAGGGAAAATAATTGATGCTGGTACAAAGCAGGGCCTTCCCGGAGCTGTTATTACTATACCCGAACTAAAAACTTCGGCCATTGCCGACGCTAACGGAGAGTTCACCTTTAAGTCGGTTCCGACGAGGGGCAAGTTCCTGGTTTCTATAGAGTATATAGGTTATAAAACCATTACTCAAATTGTTGACCTTTCATCAGGTACACAGTTAACTTTTTCATTGCAGCCAAGCATTATTGAAACCCATGAGGTGGTCATTACAGGTACCGCTGTTAGCGCCAACAATAAGCAAAACAGTACTTCGGTTTCAACCGTTGGCCGCGAAAACCTGCTGCGGCAATCAACCAACCTGATAGATGCACTGGCGCACCAGGTACCTGGCGTATCACAAATTACAACCGGGCCCTCTATTTCCAAACCGGTTATTCGCGGCTTAAGCTATAACCGTGTAGTTACCTTAAGCGATGGTGTAAAGCAACAGGGCCAGCAATGGGGTGACGAGCATGGCGTTGAGATTGACCAGTACGGTGCCGACCGTGTAGAAGTATTGCGTGGCGCAGCATCGTTATTATATGGTTCGGATGCCCTGGGTGGTGTTATTAACCTGCTGGAGCCCCTTACCCCACCCGATGGGCAGATAAAAGGAGAGTTTTTAACCAACTACTCTACCAACAATGGCTTAACCGGTTCGTCATTAATGCTAACAGGATCTGAAAATGGATTTGTTTGGCGCGCAAGAGGCAGCTATAAAAATGCTTACTCCTTTAAAACGCCCGATTACTATTTCCCTAACTCGGGCTTTAACGAAACCGATTTGAGCGGCATGGTGGGTTTAAATAAATCATGGGGTTACTCACACATCAACTTCTCCTACTTTAAAAACAATATTGGGTTTTATGACCCGGATCCGGCCAATGGGCTAAACTTTGTGCATGATGATGGTACGCCGTTTACGCAAGACGAGTATAAAAGCCGTTCGCTCGAATACCCAAAACAGGACATTCGCCACTACAAAATAAACTGGGATAATAATTTTATTACTGATGGTGGTAACTTGAAAGTTAACCTCGGTTATCAGAAAAATCAGCGCCGTGAGCTCGACGGCCCTGATCCGTCCCTGTTCTTTGACCTGAATACTTACTCGGGCGATGCCAAATACTACGTAACCGAATCAAACGGGTGGCAGCCTGTTTTTGGTGTAAGCACCGAAATTGGACACAGCGTTAATAAAGGCACCGAGTTTTTAATACCGGCCTATGATACTTATGGCTACGGCGCTTTTGCCTATATCAAAAAAACATGGGACAAAAACACGTTCAATGCTGGTATTCGTTATGATTACCGCAAAAACGATGGCAAAGGACTGGAAGAAGACGGCGAGACTAAGTTTACACCATTTACCAATAAATTCTCAAACGTGAGCGGCGCACTGGGCTATACCCACGAGTTTACCGATAACCTGAACTTTAAGGCCAATGCCGGTTCTGCATTCCGTGCGCCAAACCCGGCCGAACTAGGATCAAACGGGGTACATGAGGGAACTTTCCGTTATGAGGTAGGTAACCCAAATCTTGCTCCGGAAAGGAGTTACCAGGCCGATGCAACCCTGCAGTATGACAATAACATGGTGAGCGCCAGTCTGGGTATTTATGAAAATTACATTCATAATTATATTTATGCCTCCCACGTTGCCGGTGATGTTGCCGCAGCCGAAGGAGAAGATGGCACGTCGCAGAATTTTGATGTGTACCGTTACGGCCAGGTAAATGCCAATTTGTATGGTTTTGAGGGTAATTTTACGCTGCACCCGGTAAGCTTTATACATTTTGAAAACACATTTGGTTATACCTACGCCCGCAATATAACGCTGGACAGGCCGCTGGCCTTTATACCGGCTGGTACGCTTAAAAATACCTTGCGTTTTGAGCCAAATATCAAGGGGCTTAAACAGTCGTATGTT
Source organism: Mucilaginibacter sabulilitoris (assembly GCF_034262375.1). Lineage (NCBI taxonomy): Bacteria > Pseudomonadati > Bacteroidota > Sphingobacteriia > Sphingobacteriales > Sphingobacteriaceae > Mucilaginibacter > Mucilaginibacter sabulilitoris. The sequence continues at coordinate 279,541 of NZ_CP139558.1, read as the reverse complement.
TCGATAGGCATAGATAACTTCTTTAACCAAACCCGTTTCGATAGCGCCTTTGAAACTGGTACCGAAGGGTATACCCTGCTTAACGCCGGTTTAGGCACCACGGTTAACTTTGGCAAACAGCCGGTTAAGTTTTATGTAGCGGGTAATAACCTGCTTAATAAGAAATATTATGATGCCCTGAGCCGCTTTAAACCGGGCAGAATAAGCTCCGAAGACCCAACTTTTGGTATATACAACATGGGCCGGAATATTACTTTCGGCGTGTATTTACCGTTAGCCTTGTAGCCCTGCATTTTACCTATGTAAAACACCCTGCCGCAAAAACACGGCGGGGTGTTTTTGTTAATGAGGATCTGTAAATCATATTTTACCAGACTTACGAAGTTTTAAAACTTCGTAAGTCTCACTCTGGATTAGATATAATTCTCCTCAACCCTCTTTGCGGCGAAGCCGAAGGAGGGTGATCCAGCGAAGCGCAGATCGGGTGAGTCTGACCAAACATTTAAAGTTCATCACTGTATTATTATCATGTACCGCAAAATAATATCATCCATTACACTGCTTATCATATCGGCGGCTGTTTATGCCCAATCAGATACCTTATCCATCACCCTCGAAAATGTGAAATATCCATACCCGGTAAGCTTTTTCCCCATCAGGGTCGAGAGTCAAGATATACGGATGGCTTATATGGATGTAAAACCCGCTAATGCCAATGGTAAAACCGTAATGCTGTTTCACGGTAAAAACTTTGGGGGTTATTACTGGACAAACGTGATCCGGGCCTTTACTGCCAAAGGTTACCGGGTAATTGTTCCTGACCAGATTGGTTTTGGCAAATCGTCAAAAGCATTTATTCATTACAGTTTTCACCAGCTGGCCCGTTTTAATAAAAACCTGCTCAATACACTGGGTATACAGAAAGTAACAATAATGGGGCACTCCATGGGTGGTATGCTGGCCACACGTTTTACGTTGATGTATCCCGAAAAAGTTGAAAAGCTTTTGTTGGAAGACCCGATAGGCCTGGAAGACTACCGCACGTTTGTACCCTACCAAAGCGCTGAGGATGATTATAAAACCGAATTGAAAACAAGTTTTGAAAACGTAAAAAAATATTACGAAACATCCTACTTTACCTCATGGAAGCCGGAGTATGATTACCTGGTTAAAATCGCGGCTGGTGTAAGTAAAAGCGCCGATTTTCCACGGTATGCAAAGGTAGCTGTCCTTACTTTTGAAATGATATATGAACAGCCCGTTTGTTATGAGTTTGGACAGATCAAAGTTCCAACTGTGCTTTTTACGGGTAAGGAAGATAAAACCATTGTAGGCAAAGCCCTGCTAAGCGATGCTGAAAAGGCCAGGCATGGTCAATACAAAATATTGGGACCCGAAACGGCTAAAAAAATACCCGGGTGCAAGCTTATAGAGTTTGATAATTGCGGCCATATACCACATATAGAAGTGCCTGAAAAGTTTTTAAAAGCACTTATCGATAATATTTGAATTTTTGATGATTTATTAGGATAGGTTTTTGATTATTTTTGAGGGGAGAAAAGGGTGTCATGGTGAGCGTGTCGAACTATGGCGGGCGGGCCTCCCCACGATCCTTCGACAAACTCAGGATGACAGGCTTGCTTAATTTACAATTCAAGTACATGCTATTAACCGTTCAATCATTATCAGAGTTACCTGCCGCGGCCAAATCCGTTATTGACTATGCTGTAAACAACCGGATATTTCTTTTTTATGGTGATATGGGCGCGGGCAAAACCACACTCATTAAGGCATTGTGCACGGCTTTGGGCACAACAGACGCGGTTACAAGCCCTACCTTTGCCATAGTGAACGAATACCAGACCGCTGCCGATAAAATTTATCATTTTGATTTTTATCGCCTTAAAAACCAGACAGAAGCCCTGGATATGGGTTATGAAGAATATTTTTATGCAGGCGCATACTGTTTTATTGAATGGCCCGAAAAAATCCCCAACCTGCTGCCGGCCAATTATATCAGCATAAATATCAAGGTATTGGATGACGGCGCACGACAGATCAATTGTGAAATTTTTTAATTTAATGGTAACCCCTTTTTTCTTATCTTCATCAGCCACAAAATAAAACAACATGAGTTCAGGGATATACAGTGGGTTTTCGGACGTTGCCAAACAGGCAATGATGCAGCCTCAGGAGTCGATGCTGGAAGTTAAGAATAAGAAAGACAAGCTATACATCGGCATTCCAAAAGAGATATCCTTCCAGGAAAACCGGGTCCCGTTAACACCATTATCTGTAGCATTGTTAGTTAATAACGGGCATGAAGTTATTTTAGAAAGTAATGCCGGGCAGGCCGCCAATTTTTCCGACAAAGATTATAGTGATCAGGGCGCACGCATTGTTTATGATACCAAATCTGTTTACGAGGCCGATATTATTATCAAGATAGCTCCTCCCACCATGCAGGAGGTGGCATTGATGAAACCCGGACAGATCCTGATATCGGCACTGCAGCTGGCTACTCTCAAAGCCGAATGCCTGCATGCCATGATGGCTAAAAAAATAACCGCGCTTTGCTTTGAGCACCTGCGCGATGAAGGTAACTCCCTAAGTGTAGTAAGGGCAATGAGCGAAATTGTAGGCGCAACCTCTATACTTATAGCCGCCGAATATTTAAGTAACGTATTTGATGGCAAGGGTCTGATGCTTGGCGGTATAACTGGCGTTCCGCCTACCGAAATAGTAATACTGGGTGCAGGTACCGTTGGTGAATACGCTGCTCGTACCGCTATATCATTAGGCGCCGAAGTAAAGGTTTTTGATCCGTCGATATATAAACTGCGTAGGCTGCAGAACAACATAGGCAGCCGGGTATTTACATCGGTAGTGCAACCCATTGTACTCGAAAAAGCCATCACAACTTGTGACGTAGCCATTGGCGCCATGCGCGCGGAAGACGGCCGCAGCCCCTGTATTATTTCGGAGGCTACAGTAAGCCGCATGAAGCGCGATTCGGTGATTATTGATGTAAGTATTGACCAGGGCGGCTGTTTTGAAACATCTGAAGTTACCAACCATACACATCCTGTGTTCCGAAAATACGATGTAATTCATTATTGTGTGCCTAATATCGCTTCACGTGTAGCCCGTACTGCTACATATGCGCTTACCAATATATTTGCCCCCATATTGCTTGATATTGGCGATCAGGGCGGGCTAAAAAACGTGATATGGCAAAAGTCGGGGGTGCGCAATGCGGTATACATTTACCACGGGCATTTAACCAATAAGCACATTGCCGAGCGTTTTTCTATCCCCTGTAAAGATCTCGACCTGCTTATCGTATCGCACCGCTAAATTACTTATCTATGCGCGGTTACCTCATTGCAGTGTTTTTTATTGTTGCGGGGATCAGTGCCCGGGCGCAGCATTATAAATACATTGATAGTACAAAAATTAGCGGAACTGCCCGTTATAAAAGACAGGTAAAGGCTAATCCCGATAAGCAGCTGGTTGAAATTAAACAGTACATCCCAACCATTGTACTTGATATACGATACGCGACCACAAACAACTTTATGCATCGGCGCATGTACCAGCAGCCAAAAGCCTATGCGCGCCTGCCGGTAGTAAAGGCGCTGCAGGCGGTAGAGGCTGATTTGAAAACCCGCGGCCTCGGGCTTAAAATTTATGATGCCTACCGCCCATACTCGGTTACCGTTAAGTTTTATGAAATGGCCAGCGATACCAACTTTGTGGCCGACCCCCGAAAAGGCTCCAAACATAACCGTGGCTGTGCTATCGACCTCAGTATTATTGATCTTAAAACCGGTAAGGAACTGGATATGCCCACCGGATTTGACAGTTTTAGCAGAAAGGCGGCGGCCAATTATCCGGCTATCACAAAACAGCAGTTTGCTAACCGTGAATTACTTAAAACCGTTATGCAGGCTCATGGATTTAAGGTGTTGAATACTGAATGGTGGCACTATGATTTTAACGGATGGCCTCAATATGAATTACTTGATATTCCGTTTTCGGCACTTTAATTTGTAGCTTTAAGTCGTAAGGCATTAAAATTGCTAAGCTATTGTTCGATGGAGAACAGTAAAATATCCGGTATGAAATTTTTTAGCAAAGAGTACCTCAAGGCACTGTGGAAAATACTAATGGCCACATTCTCGGGCTTTTCAAATGATAATGGCTTAAAATTAAGCGCGTCATTGGCTTACTACACCGTGTTTTCATTGGCGCCATTGCTTATCATCGTTATCTCGCTCGCAGGCTTGTTTTTAGGACAGGACGCAGCCACCAATAAACTGTATCCGCAAATAGAGGGTTATGTTGGCACACAGGCAGCAGCCCAGATACAGTCTATGCTAAAACATCTACAGCTTTCGGGAAAATCGGGTATGGCGGTTATTATTGGCACAATAACCTTATTAGTAGGCGCAAGCAGTATTTTTATCGAGATACAAGATTCCCTGAATATCATCTGGCGTGTTAAAGCAAAACCGAAACGCGGTTGGGTTAAGCTGTTGCAAAACCGGTTTGTATCGTTTTCTCTTATCATCAGTCTGGGGTTTTTATTGCTGGCGTCATTACTGGTAAATTTTATAGTTGATTTACTGGGGAAGAAGATAGAACATTTTTTACCCGCTGTAACGGGACTGTTGTTAAAAGCCATAAACCTGGGCATAACCGTGGTAGTGATCACCATTTTGTTCGGCATTATATTTAAGTTTCTGCCCGATGTGAAAATTAAGTGGAGAGATGTGCGATCGGGCGCGTTTTTTACCGCATTGCTGTTTATGCTGGGTCAGTATCTCATCAGCCTGTATATTCAATATACCGCTCAGGGTTCGGCTTATGGTGCTGCCGGTTCTATCATTGTAATTTTGGTATGGATCTATTATACGTCGGCCATTCTGTATATCGGTGCCGAATTTACGCAGGTTTATGCCGAAGCCAGCGGCAGTCATATTGCACCGGCAGATTACGCGGTGCACATCCATCAAACCGAGGTTGAACAATCAGTAAAAAACCTGCCAGCGCAAAACCCTGAATTGCAGGGAAACCTGGTAAGGCAAAACAAAAAGGAATAAGGAATTTGGGACCTTTGGGACGAAGTGACTATGAGACAAAAGATTCTTTTGTCGTTCGTCCTAAAGTCCCAAAAGTCTCATAGTCCCCCAAATCCTTCATGCTATATTCACTTTTTATTCGTAAATTTGAGTATTAAATTTTTAATACAAATGGAAATTAAAGATCCTGACTACGTTTATAAAAACGTAATACAAGTAAACGAACAAGACGCATCACGCAAATTTATAGCCAACGTATTTGTGTGGATGTTTGTGGCTCTTGGGCTATCTGCTTTTTGCGCATTTCTCTTTGCACAAAACCAAGCCCTGCTTAACATGCTTATTGATCCTGCTACAGGTCGTAACACAGGCTTGGGTACTATTGTAATGTTTGCCCCGCTTGCGTTTGTGTTAATCATCTCTTTTGGGTTCAACAAACTGTCGTACGGAGTATTGGCGTTCCTGTTTGTCGCGTTTTCGGCGATAATGGGCGTTAGCTTAAGTTACATACTTTTGGTTTTTACAGCCGGCTCGGTTTTAGGCGTGTTTATAACCACCTCTGCTGTTTTTGGCGTAATGGCGGTTGCCGGTTATACTACCAATACAGATCTTACTAAGTTTGGTTCTATCATGATGATGGGGCTTATTGGTATTATCATAGCATCCGTAGTTAATATGTTTATGCATAGCAGCCAGTTAGATTATATCATTAGTTATGTGGGTATAGCAGTATTTGTTGGTCTTACCGCTTATGATGTGCAAAAACTGAAACGCATAGGTGCAGGTTTAGAATATGGTGATGCATCTGCCTCAAAAATGGCATTGATGGGTGGCTTAACTTTATACCTTGATTTCATCAACCTTTTCCTGATGATACTGCGTTTATTTGGCAGAAGAAGATAATAACAAGCAAGAAACTATTATTAAAAGCTGCCCCGAAAAGGCAGCTTTTTTTGGTTAACATAAATTTACTTTGTATACACATTTTGTAAAGGGTCAGGCTATTGCATATTAAAGCTTTATTGTGCACCTTTGCATTGCTTATAGAGAAAGGCGGAGGGATTAGACCCTGCGATGTCTTAGCAACCTGTACTTAACAAGGTGCTACATTCTACTCAACAGCTACAAAATGTTGGGACAGATAAGCGAAAGTCAATCATACACCCGACTTTTCGAATAAGCTATATTTTTTCTGTTATGTGTTGCCAGGCTTCTGTTGCCAGTGATTTGCATGTTTGCAGTTCATTAGTTTATTAGAGGATACCCGCAACACGCCACCGAAAACAGGCAACTGATAACAATGGATATTAGAAAAGAATTAGAGAAACGCATACTGGTAATTGACGGGGCAATGGGTACCATGATACAGCGGTACCAATTAACCGAGCGCGATTTTCGCGGGGAGCGTTTTAAAGATCATTCAACCGATCTGCAGGGCAATAATGACCTGCTCAATATTACACGCCCCGATATTATTAAGGCAATACATGCTGAGTATCTTGACGCGGGCGCAGACATTATTGAAACCAATACCTTTAGCACCCAGATAATTTCGCTTGCCGATTATAAGCTGGAAGAGCTTGCCTACGAGCTTAGTTTTGAAGGTGCACGTCTGGCACGTGAAGTAGCCGATGAATACACGCAACGGAACCCCGATAAACCGCGCTTTGTAGCCGGAGCCGTTGGTCCGACAAACCGTACCGCGTCTTTGTCGCCCGATGTAAACGACCCGGGATACCGTGCTGTGACGTTTGATGATCTGGCCGATGCTTATTATGACCAGGTTAGGGGTTTAGTTGACGGCGGGTCTGATATGTTACTGGTTGAAACCATATTTGATACGCTTAATGCTAAAGCGGCTTTGTTTGCTATTCACCGTTATGCGGATGAGTCGGGCAAGCAACTACCTATTATGATCTCGGGTACCATTACTGATGCTTCGGGCCGTACCTTGTCTGGCCAAACAGTAGAGGCGTTTTGGAACTCTATACGCCATGCCAACCTGCTTTCGGTAGGTTTAAACTGTGCTTTGGGTGCCAAAGAAATGCGCCCTCACCTGGCCGAATTGTCTGAAAAAGCTGATGTATTTATATCTGCCTATCCAAACGCGGGCCTGCCTAATGAGTTTGGTCAGTACGATGAAACCGCGCACGAAACTGCGCACCAGGTTGATGATTTTATAAAAGCCGGTTTGGTTAATATTGTGGGTGGCTGCTGCGGCACCACACCCGAGCATATAAAATGTATTGCCGAAAGAGCAGCTAAGTACCCGCCAAGAAGAATCCCGGAGATTGAACCCGATTTGCGATTGAGCGGCCTGGAAGCGGTTACCATAAAACCCGAAAGCATTTTTGTGAATGTGGGCGAGCGTACCAACATTACCGGATCGCCGAAGTTTTCCAAATTGATACTCGCCGAAGATTACGAAGCAGCCCTTGCCGTTGCCCTGCAACAGGTAGAAGGCGGCGCGCAGGTGATAGATATTAACATGGACGAGGGCATGATCGATTCGGAAGCGGTGATGGTGAAATTCCTGAACCTGGTTGCTTCTGAGCCCGATATTGCCAAATTGCCTATCATGATCGACTCCTCTAAATGGACGGTTATTGAGGCTGGTTTAAAGTGTATACAAGGCAAAGGTATTGTGAACTCTATCTCCCTGAAAGAGGGCGAAGAAAAATTCAAAGAATATGCCCGTAAAATATTAAGCTACGGTGCCGCTGCTGTAGTGATGGCGTTTGACGAAACCGGCCAGGCCGATTCATTGGAACGCCGTAAAGAAATCTGTGAGCGCTCTTACAATATATTGGTGAATGAAATAGGTTTTCCGTCACAGGATATCATTTTTGACCCTAACATATTAACCGTAGCCACCGGGCTTGAAGAGCATAACAACTATGCTGTCGATTTTATTGAGGCAACGCGTTGGATAAAACAAAACCTGCCTCATGCCAAAGTAAGCGGTGGGGTAAGTAATATATCATTCTCCTTCAGGGGTAACAATGTGGTACGCGAGGCTATGCACTCTGCCTTCCTGTATCATGCCATAAAAGCAGGTATGGATATGGGTATTGTAAATGCCGGTATGCTGGAGGTGTATGAGCAGATAGATAAAACTCTGCTCGAGCTGGTAGAGGACGTGCTGCTTAATCGCCGCGACGATGCTACCGAGCGCCTGGTTGAATATGCCGATACCATAAAAAGTAAAGGCAAAGAGGTAGTGCGTGATGAGGAATGGCGCAAAGGAACGGTACAGGAAAGGTTATCTCATGCTCTTGTAAAAGGTATTATTGAATACCTTGATGACGATGTGGAAGAAGCGCGCCAGGCTTACAGCAAACCGCTTGAAGTGATAGAAGGGCCATTAATGGATGGCATGAACATCGTAGGTGATTTGTTTGGCGCCGGCAAAATGTTTTTGCCGCAGGTTGTAAAATCGGCCAGGGTGATGAAAAAGGCCGTGGCCTATCTGCTGCCATTTATAGAGCTTGAAAAACAAAGGGTTATTGACGCCGGAGAAGATTCCAGCGGAAGCCGCGCTAACGCCGGTAAAGTATTAATGGCCACCGTTAAGGGTGATGTGCACGATATTGGTAAAAATATAGTAGGTGTGGTGCTGGCCTGTAATAACTTTGAGGTAATTGACCTTGGGGTAATGGTACCTGCGCAAAAGATCATAGAAGAAGCAAAGAAGCAAGAGGTAGATATTATTGGTCTTAGTGGGTTAATAACCCCATCGCTTGATGAAATGGTGCATTTTGCCAAAGAAATGGAGCGCGAAGGATTTACCATTCCGCTTATTATTGGTGGGGCTACCACATCACGTATCCACGCAGCGGTTAAAGTTGCCCCAAATTATTCGGGCGCAGCCATACACGTGCTTGATGCATCACGTAGTGTAACGGTTTGCAGCAGTTTGATGAATAAGGACAACCGAGACGGGTATATACAAGGTATAAAAGATGAATATGCCAAAGCACGCGAAGCACACCTGAATAAAAAATCAGATAAGCGCTTTGTGAGCATCGACGAAGCTCGTAAAGGCCGTTTCCAGATCAGTCTGGATGGTGACGTTGCTCCTAAACCAGCCTTTACCGGTACAAAGGTATTTGAATCGTATCCGCTGGAAGAGTTGGTGCCGTACATTGACTGGACACCGTTTTTCCATACCTGGGAACTGCGCGGTAGCTATCCGAAAATATTTGCCGATAAGTTTGTTGGGGACGAAGCCAAAAAGCTTTTTGACGATGCTCAAGATCTGTTAAAGAGAATTGTAGATCAAAAGCTACTAAAAGCCAGTGGTGTAATAGGTTTCTGGCCTGCTAATAGTGTGGGCGATGATATTGAATTATATACTGACGAAAGCCGTACCAAGCTTTTAACCCGTATCCATACCCTGCGCCAACAGGCCGAAAAGGTGAAGAACGATCCTTATTATGCACTGTCTGATTTTATCGCTCCTAAAGAAAGTGGCGTACCCGATTACTTCGGTGGCTTTGCCGTAACAACCGGTATTGGCTGCGATGAGCTGGTGGCAGAGTTTGAACGCGACCATGACGATTATAACAGCATTATGGCCAAGGCCCTTGCCGACCGACTGGCCGAAGCCTTTGCCGAAAAAATGCATGAACTGGTACGTAAGGAATACTGGGGTTACTCCAAAAGCGAGCAGCTGAGTGCCGATGAGCTGATCAAGGAAGAGTACCAGGGTATTCGTCCGGCGCCGGGTTATCCCGCCTGCCCTGATCATACGGAAAAAACTACACTGTTTGATCTGCTGAAGGCCGAGGATAATGCCCACATGCACCTGACCGAGAGTTTGGCCATGACACCGGCTGCCTCTGTAAGCGGTTTCTATTTCGCGCACCCGCAGGCCCGCTATTTTGGTTTGGGCAAGATCAGTAAAGACCAGGTAGAGGATTATGCCAAACGTAAAGAGATGGATCTGGAAACAGTAGAGCGCTGGTTGGGCCCTAATATTAATTATTAATATAAAATAGAAACAAAACAAATGTCATTGCGAGGTACGAAGCAATCTCTACGTAAGCAGGCTAATCTGCTCTGTATAGTATAGAGATTGCTTCGTACCTCGCAATGACGGATGGATAGACGAATTATACAACCGAACCCGGAGAATGAAAATTACCGAACACATCGCAAACGCCAACGGCAAAACATTATTTTCTTTTGAACTGATACCGCCTTTAAAGGGACAAAGCATACAGGGTATTTATGATGCCATTGATCCTTTAATGGAGTTTAAGCCGCCGTTTATTGATGTAACCTCGCTGCGCGAAGATTATATTTATAAAGAGCACGCCAATGGCTTACTTGAAAAGCTGAGCTATCGTAAACGGCCGGGCACTATCGCTATTTGTGCAGCTATCATGAACAAGTATAAGGTTGATACGGTTCCGCATTTACTGTGTGGCGGTTTTACCAAAGATGAAACCGAAAACGGGTTGGTTGACCTGCAGTTTTTAGGCATCGAGAATGTGCTGGTACTGCGCGGTGATGCACGGCGCGGCGATGCCTCATTTGTACCTACCCCTAACGGGCATTGCTATGCTACCGACCTGCTGCAGCAGGTAGCGAACATGAACAATGGTATTTACCTGCATGAGCACAGCGATTCGAGCCTTAAAACTGATTTTTGTATCGGTATTGCCGGCTATCCCGAAAAACATTTTGAAGCCCCTAATCTTAAATCCGACTTTAAGTATTTGAAACAAAAGGTGGATATGGGCGCCAATTTTATCGTTACCCAGATGTTTTTCGACAATCAAAAATATTTCGACTTTGTAAATAACTGCAAGGCCAATGGTATTAACGTGCCTATTATCCCGGGTTTAAAACCAATTACCTCGTCAAAACAATTGATTAACCTGGCAAAAACATTCCATATTGATATGCCCGAAGATTTGTGCGATGCCATTAACGGTTGCAAATCAGAAAAAGAGGTAAAGGATATGGGTATTGAATGGATGATAAACCAATGCCGCGAACTGGTGAAGTTTGGTGTACCGGTATTGCATTTCTATACCATGAGCAACGCCGGCCCAACCAGGCGCATTGCCGAGGCTATATTTTAGGCAGCTTGTCCATTGTGCTGATTATGAAAATAAAATACTGATTAAAAATTTCTATTTTTAATCAGTATTACCCTGCATCACAGTCACCTATGGACACTTTTAGTCATATTAAATCAGCAATTGGAATTATTTTAGGTCTTAGTATTACCCATTTATTAAGAGGGGCCGCTAAGCAAATTCAGCACCCGGGGCGCAGCAAACCATATTGGGTACATTCCCTTTGGTCGTTTTACTTGTTTATTTTGCTGCTCCATTTTTGGTGGTGGGAGTATAATTTGCATGATATTAAGCATTGGGTGTTTGCAGAGTATCTTTTTGTAATTCTTTACATAGTTATTTATTACTCTGTTTGTGCTTTGCTATATCCGGATGACCTGAAGGATTATAAAGATTATGAAGATTATTTTTATTCGCGCAGAAAATGGGTATTCGGGATATTAGGGTTTAGCTATTTAATGGACATAGTAGATACCTTCATTAAAGGTGAAGCCTATATGCATCATTATGGTATTGAATACCCTATTCGTAACATTTCACACTTTTTGTTGTGTATGGTGGCTATGAAGGTAAACAATCGTGTGTTCCACTCTATCCTCGTAGTTGTGTTTATTGTATATGAATTTTCGTATATATTAAGATTGTTTTAATAAAAAAGGGTACTGTTCTTATGCAGTACCCTTTTTTATTAAATATTAACAGCCTATTGGTACAGATAAGTAGTGGTAAGATGCTCCAACGCTTCGCGGAAGATGATATAAGCCGCCTCTTCGTTATGATTTGCTAATGAATGCAGGGAAGGTTTAATATACGCTTGGTATATGCCTTCATAAATAAGGTCGTGATTGGGCTCCATGTCAATAGTTTCGAGCAGAGAAGCCGAAATGGTATAATATTTTTCAATTTCGGCACCACTCAGGCTATTTTGCAATAGTTTATCCCTGAAGGCTCGCAGTTCATTTAGTTGCCCATCGGGATCATTATCAACAAGGTTGGTGATGATGCGGGTAAGTGCGCACATTTCTTCTATGCTTTTAGGGCATCCGGTTGAGCCCGGGCATGGATGTGATTCGTCGCCTATTGGGATACCGTTCGCTTCCGGCTGTATAAGTGCCTTGTAGGGGTAATTGTTTTCTATATCATATCCAAAATGATAAATAAGTGTATCTCCTTTAGCTTTGTCCACCAGTTCGGTTAATATATTCCGGCCCATAAATGAGCCCCGGTTAATTTTGGTATAATGGGTATCGATATTTGTCTTTTTGTAGTTAAGCACATGGTTAAATAATACCTGCCAGGTTTGCTCTAACGAAATATTATCCCCCTTATTAGTTAAAAAACCATCGGCTTTAATCAGCGAGATTGGAAGGCTGCCTTTACTGGTGTAGTTTGCCGGTATCAAAACAAGTATGCGTGATGATGGGACATTAACATTTTCAATGCCGTTCATGAATTTTATGCCCGACACACTGCTATCGCTAAGAATAGTCTCTATAGCCGATTTAGAGAGCATTACAAAGGTTGTTTCGCCCGGAAAGCTGGTTTTGAAATTTTTAGTAAGCTCATTGTATCTGCTTTTACTAATGAATCCACCTACACATTGTGGTTCAACTTTGGCAGTAGCTCTTATTGGGGTCATTAGTTTATTAATTTTAGGTTAAGATTTGCTTATTATAAACTTAATAATAAAAATTAATATTACTATATTAATCACCGGTTAATACTTATTAACAATTATTCATGCATGTTAATAAGTATTGTTGGTAACGAGCGAGCATCACTTTTATTCAGGAATTAATATATAACGATAAGTGTAATATTGATGATATCACTGCCATATAGGTAAATATTAGCCTGCGTAGTACTACAGTTTTTAATACGTAAAACTACGTAATATACCAGTACGTGTAAATTACAGCATTGGTGTTAGTATCTGTTTATTAGTGTGTTATGTTGTTTTTTTAAAATGTTAAATTTTACTATAGGTTATAAGCTTATTGAAAGAATAGTCAATTAATGTTAGTTTTAGGCATAAAATTCCCTAAATATTCAATATTAATTAAATCATGGAAACAACAACAGCAACACAAACTAAACCAACACGAGGTGTTATTACCGGCGATGAAGGAGCCCCGATTGAACTTGACGAAGCAATTGTTTTAACAACTAATTATCGGCACCGTAACCCAAAGACAACTATATCTCAATTTTTTGGGCAAAAGATATTGAACAGGATACTACAGCAGGAAGGGTGTCTTGGTATTCGTATTTATTACGCAAATAGTCATCAGCTAAGTGGCTGGCAGCGTTTTTTTGTATCGGTTGGAAACTTTTTTATTAAAGTTGTTGCAAATGCCGAAGGTGAAAAAAAATTCGTAATAGTGGGTGTTGACGAAGATGGAGAAGATCAATTGCCAAATGAAAAAAAGAATGATATGGCAGTTTCAACCAGTGTGAAAACTTTTAAGCTGACCGCGGCGCCCGCAGAAAATGTTGTAGCAGATCGCTCTCATCCATGTCCTGGTTCTGCAGGCTGTCCTAAAGGTAAATTAAGTGGTGATAATTAAAATTGGGATATCCGCATATAACAGGTAAAAAAGTAAGGCATGCCTTTAAGTACAGTATTGGACATTCTTTCAACTATATCTGGGTTTTTTCCGGTACTGGTTGCTTTTTATAATTATAAAAACCTCGATAAGGTATTAAAAATCGCAGCGCTTTTTTTTCTTATTTCATCTCTTTTTGATCCGTTGATGTGGGTTTTGGCCAATAACGGAGCAAAAAACAACATGCCTTTAATACACGTTAATATTATAGTTACAGTGGTTTTTTTTGCAGTGATTTATTACAAGTTGTTTACTAATCGCGTTCAAAAAAAAACTACTGTAATTCTTTCAGTTATAACTTTGGGTATTATGCTTATTTATAACTGGAACTTTTTAGAATATCCGTCTATATCAAGCACTGCTTCGGCTATATTGTTGATTATATTGTCGTTATTTTACTTTTATAAATTACTAAATCCGTTAAAATATATTGATATCGAAAAACAGGGGCTTTTCTGGATAAATGCAGGAGTGCTTTTTTATTCTTCAGTTAATATATTTTTATTTATGATATTTACACAAATACCTGTTGATGACAGGCCTAATTACTATGTTATTAACAGTATAAGCAACATCATTGCTAACATACTATATTCGGTAGGACTATTTTGCAAACCACAGAAAACAGCCTGATCCCGGTATTAATTATCGGGACACTGGTAGTTGTTGTATTAATTACGTGTTTGTTTTTCTTCGTGATCATTTATCAGCGCAAAATGATAAAAAGTCAGGCAGAATTACGCACGCTGCACGATGAACGGCAGGGCGATTTGATGAACGCTGTTTTTGAAACACAGGAAAGCGAACGCAAACGCCTTGCAGAGGATTTGCATGACAGCGTTGGGCAAGTATTATCGGCCATAAAACTCAATCTGCACCGGATTGATAAAAATTGCATAAGCGAAAGTACCCAGCCCCTGCTGGCTGATACCCGTCGGCTTACTGATGAATGTATACAGGAAATACGCAATATTATTCATAACGTTTTGCCTCCTGTGCTTACCGATTATGGCTTTTTGGTGGCGCTTGAAGCCCTAAGCAATAAAGTGGAGCAAAACACGCAGATTAAGGTAAAATTTGATAAAAGGATAACAGACCAGCGGTTTCCGCACGAAATTGAACTTGCGCTTTACCGCATAGCCCAGGAACTTTTTGGTAATGCCATTAAGCACTCCGATGCAACAGTTATACAGATGTCTGTTACGCAGGAGGGGAAATATATGGTTATGGAATTTAAAGACAATGGTGTGGGCTTTAAATTAAATGAGGTAAAACAAGGATTCGGTATTAAAAACCTCGAGAGCCGGGTGCAGCTTATAAACGGCGAAATTAATATTTACAGTAAGCCGCTGGGCGGCACACTTACAACTATAAAATTAAAAATAGCATAGTTTATATCTTTAACCTATATTTAGCCAACTATTTGTTAAACAATGGGTACAATTAAATTAGGCATCATAGATGATCATAAAATTTTCAGGAATGGTTTAAAAGCAACCTTGGAAGATTGTGAAGATTTTGACCTGATATTAGAGGCATCTAATGGCAAAGAGCTGGTAGGCTTGCTTACCGATAAAGTTCCGGATGTATTGTTAATGGATATTAAAATGCCCGAGATGGATGGCATCCAGACCACTAATTATGTGCACCAGCATTATAAGCATGTAAAGGTACTGGCGTTGTCCATGTTTAATGAAGATAAATACATTGTTGATATGATGAAGGCCGGCGCATCGGGCTATTTACTTAAAAATGCCGAACCCGAGGAGATCATCGAAGCTATATCAACCGTATATCACAAAGGTTTCTACTTTAATGAGCACTTGTCAATAACCCTTATTAAACAACTGGTTACCAACGAGCATACCGAAAGCGTCGCTAATAACAAGGCCGACCTTAATGAGCGCGAGATAGAGGTGCTGAAACTGGTTTGCCAGGAATGCTCCAACCAGGAAATTGCCGATAAAATTTTTCTGAGCGTACGCACCGTTGAAGGTTACCGGGCACGTTTGTTTGAAAAAACCTGTTCAAAAAACCTGGTGGGCCTGGTGATATATGCCATAAAACGCGGCATCATCAGCGTATCCTGATATTGCTGCCAATCTGCTGTCAGGCCGATTGTTTTTTATCCCCGGTGAGAAGGTTACGCATAAATCTTTTACGATAATTGAGCGGGCTCAGGTGCATCTTGGCTTTAAACATTTTGTAAAAGTGTGACACATCGCCAAAGCCGCTTTCAAATGATATTTCTGATATAGGCTTGTCTGTTTGTACCAGCTGCTGTATGGCATAGTTTAACCGGTATTCAATAATTGTTTCCATGAATGTTTTGCGGGTTACCTTTTTAAAGTATTTGCAAAACGCGTTGGTGGTCATGTTGGCTATGCTCGCGGCCGCATCCAGCGAAACCTGCTTTCTGAAATTTTCTACCAGATAAGCTAACACAGGGTTTATACGCTCACGTTCGGCCAGCGAACGTTCTGCTATCACACGGTGTTGGTCAAGTAATATATACTCGTCTGATGAGGCCATTCGCTGCAATACTTCCAGCAGTGATATCAGGATCCTGAAATTGCTTTTTTCTTCAACAAGGGCCATCAACAGGTGGTTTACCTCGGCCTGTGTATCTGAGTGAAATAAAATGCCGCAGGCGCTCTTTTGAAAGAGTTTTTTTATAAGCTGCAGTTCAAACTTATTAAAAAAGTCATCGCCTAAAAAAGCATCATTAAATTGAATAACTATGGCGCTTGCCTCTTCAGTGGGTATTTCACTTCCTTCCAATTTCCAGCAGTGCGGCAGGTTCGGGCCCAGCAATACCAGGTCGCCAGAAACAAAGTCTTCCATGTGGCTGCCAACATATCGCTTGCCACTGCCTTTTATAACGCAGGTTAGCTCATATTCATCATGAAAATGATAGGGCGCATCAAATGCAAGCCTGTCAAATTTTCTGACAAGGAATGACTGACTGTTTGCGGGTTGAACAACTTCGTAAGAGGCTTTAATCATTGCATATTTTAGCGTAAAAAGTAAATTTGCGTAATATAGGGATAAAATACTCCACTTTTACGCCACTCAATTCATTTTTCTT
Organism: Mucilaginibacter sabulilitoris; assembly: GCF_034262375.1. Taxonomy (NCBI): domain Bacteria; kingdom Pseudomonadati; phylum Bacteroidota; class Sphingobacteriia; order Sphingobacteriales; family Sphingobacteriaceae; genus Mucilaginibacter; species Mucilaginibacter sabulilitoris. Next base: position 262,674 of record NZ_CP139558.1, on the reverse strand, counting down.
AACATAAAGATAAACTTACTTTGAGAAATAAACTAAAAAAATTATGAATACACAGGTTTCTTATTTACCGGGGTTGGATAATTTTAAAAAACTGCCTGAAGAGGTAATTCAGGAGTTCCGTGAAAAGGGACATACATTAGTTCGAAATGTACTTTCTGCGGAAGAAATAAATGCTTACAGACCGGTAATTGTTGATGCTGCCGACAGGTATAATACCGAAAAGCGCAAACTGGACGAGCGCGACACTTATGGAAAAGCTTTTCTGCAGATCATGAATTTATGGCGGGTAGATGAGCCCAGCAAAAAGTTTGTTAAAGCTAAACGTTTGGCCAAAATAGCTGCCGATTTGATGGGGGTTGAAAACGTAAGGATTTACCATGACCAGGCCCTGTTTAAAGAACCGGGTGGTGGCCCTACCCCGTGGCACCAGGACCAGTATTACTGGCCCATTGATACCAATAATACCATTACCATGTGGATGCCCCTGGTTGACATTGACGTGGAGATGGGAATGCTCACCTTTGCATCCAGATCTTATGTTAACGGAGCTGTATTTAATCATGAAATATCAGACGAATCTGAAAGCCTGTATGATGATTATGTAAAGGAAAAGCAATTTGAAATTAGCCGCGCTAAAACCATGAAAGCCGGCGACGCCACCTGGCACCGCGGGTTTACCATACACAACGCACCGGGTAATAACTCTGATAAAATGCGCGAGATAATGACCATTATTTATGTAGCCGATGGCGCGCGCATTACTCCTCATAAAAATGAATGGCAAAAAAATGATCATGAAAAATGGCTGATGGGCAAGCCAATTGGAGAGATCATTGACTCGGAACTTAACCCGAAATTACTTTGACAATTGATTTAGATGATAAAAAGATTTCGCTGATTTAATATTATACCAAAAATCATCAGCGAAATCATTTAATCAAAAAAATCAACGGTTATGCAGCTACCCAAATAGCGTCAATAAACCATTTTCGGGTATCAAAAAACTGACCTACGGGAGCAAAGCCTGTGTTTATGGCAATTTGATCGGCCTGCATTATGGTGAATTTTTGGGATATCTCCATGTAAATATATTCGTCCTTTAAAAACGAAATGGTTTCTTTGCCATTGATGGTTACCTGTTGATCCACAGTGCTAATGAGATAGCTTTTGCAGGCTCCTGTTTCGGGGTCATAGGTTGGGTAATGCTCAAACTTATCAATATCAAAATTAGCGTTCAGCTCCCGGTTTATACGCTCCAGCAGATTGAGGTTAAACCTCCTGGTAATGCCTTCTTTGTCATTATAAGCAGCAAGCACCACTTTGGGATCTTTTTTAAGATCCATGCCGATCAACACCATATCACCGGATGATAAGTGCTTGCGCAGTTCCCGGCAAAATTCAATAGCATCATTTACCGCCATATTGCCAATATTCGATCCTAAAAACAAAACCACCTTACGGCGCGATGAAATGGAAGCAGCTTTCTCCATCATGTCAAAATACTCGCCGTTAAGTCCGGTAATTTTCAGGCCTGGTAAAGTAACAGGCAAGGTTATGTTCAGGTATGATATTACGTTTTCAGAAATATCAATAGGGAGGTAAGTAAAGTCGGCCTTTTTTGATACCAGATACTTGAGCAGGTAGGTTGATTTCATGGCATCGCCTGCGCCCAACTCAATCAGGTCAAAAGCATCGCCATCACCAATAATGGAGTCTGCAATTTCAGCAGTTTTTTCTGAGAATATTTCCAGTTCGCAATTGGTTGGATAATATTCCGGGCTGTTCATCAGCTCCTGGAAAAGCTTATCGCCATTGGCATCATAAAAATATTTTGAATTTAACCGCTTGGGTGTCGATTTCAAACCGGCTATCACATCATCATAAAACAAATCGGTTTTTGTTTTTGATGATTTATTCAGTTCTGTTTGTGTTAAGGTAGAATCCATATATTTTGATATTTGATGCCAATTAACGAGCAAGCCTTATGCCAGTAAATTGCCAGCGTAAGTTTGTCTGAAAAAAATTGCGGTAAGTAATACGGCTATGCCCCGGCGACGTAACTTCTGATGCCCCCCGTAATACCTTTTGGTTTACCATAAATTTACCGTTATACTCGCCAATGGCGCCCGAGGCCTTGGCAAAACCAGGATAAGGCAGGTAAGAGCTTTCTGTCCACTCCCAGCTTTTACCCCAGCTAAATTTTGGCGCCGCAGCTTCCCATTCAAATTCTGTGGGTAGCCTAAGGCCTTTCCATGACGCATAGGCATAAGCCTCAAAATAGCTGATATGGCATACTGGATTTTTTAAATTGAGTGATTCGAGGCCGTGATAAGTGTAATTGTTCCACTCGCCATCAATTAAATGCCAATAAAGAGGTGACTCAACATTATTGGCTTTTACCCAGTCCCACCCTTCGGCATGCCAGTGTCTAAAATCATGGTATCCACCGCTGTTCATAAATTCCAGGTATTCTGCATTGCTTACCAGGTGGGGGCTTATTTCATAAGCGTTTAAATACACCTTGTGCTGGTTAAGTTCATTATCAAAGCAAAAGCCCTCTCCGGTAAAGCCTATTTCGTATATACCCTCATCCATCTTAATAAATTCAGCCTCCCCGGTTTCGGCATGAGGCGATACATAGGTGGTGGAATAAGGTGGGAACAAGGGGTTATGGCCTAAAATGTATTTAATATCTGTTAGCAAGAGTTCCTGGTGCTGTTCTTCATGGTTAAAACCCAGTATGATCAGTTCTTTTACATCGGCAGCAGGCTCAACACTCAGGAATTTTTCCATAGCCTCGTCCACGTAAGCGCGATACTGGTAAATATCATTAACAGTAGGCCGGCTCAAATTACCCCTGTCGGTACGGATTACCCGGTTACCAACAGTTTCGTAATAGCTGTTAAATACGTAATTGTAATTGGAGTTAAACTCTTCATAGCCCATAAAATAGGGCTTGAGGATAAAGGTTTCAAAAAACCAGGTAGTGTGTCCGATATGCCATTTAGGCGGGCTAACATCTACTACAGGTTGCACTACATAGTCTTCGGTTTGCAAGGGGCTGCAAATATACTCCGTGCGCTGGCGGACTTTTTTATAACAATCGGTTAAATCCATTGAACTACTTACTATTCAAATATCGTTTGAGGTTAGAAATTGTTTTAATATTTAAACTTTTTGCCTGTTGTGCTCTCATCATTAAGGCATAGGCATTATTAAAGCCAATTGGCATTAGCCATTTCACCTCATATTTATCTTTAAATTCCTTTTGCACATATTTATAGGTGCTGTCTTTATTTTTTGTTACCTCACTAATTGTTTTCGGCGGAGCCTGTAATATGGCCAGTAAGCCGGTACCGGTATATTCCGGATAAAAATCTATCTGGTCATTGGTTAAAGCATCAAAGCAAATTTTAGTGCCGCCCAAACCTGTTTTAGTTGAAACATTATAATCGGTATAGCCCTTTATTAGCATGCTGTACATGTTGGCCAATATATATTGCTCTCCAAATATTTTTGACCCAATGCGTACAACGCCCCCATTGCTATTGCGTGATGGTTTGTACAGCTTATTGGCTACCAAAAAATCTTTAGCTACTCTCTCTGGGCTTTGGTGAAGATAGTCAGTACGGTAGTTTAAATCTGTCATGATGCTATCATTTATTTTGCCCGATAGCAAATTCAGCGTTTTTTCGAGCTCCGGGAATTTCCTGAGTGCATCTTCCCGAACAATGGGTGCAGCGTAATAAGGTGGAAAAATACTCTTATCGTCATCTAAAACTACCAATCCGTAAGCCTTTAAGCGGCCATCTGTTGAATAGCCGCTTATTACATCCAATTGTTTTTCATACGCGGCTTTATACATCACGGCATCGCTGATCACGATGGTGTGGATCTTTAAACCGTATTTGCTCTCCAAGCCCAGGTTGCCATCCTGCCGGCCCATAAATTCGGGTGTGAAACCAGCAGTAAGCTTACCGCCATAGGCAGTTGGAATAAAATAAAATGATGATAATAGTATAAGTACAACAGGCAAAGCATAGGCGCTGCCCCTTATTTTTTTGAAGTTGAGCTTTTGTACCAGCGATAACAGGAAATCGAAAATAATAGCCAGCAGCGCAGCCGGAATAGCTCCTGCCAGTATCATGTTGGTATTATTAAGAGAGATACCGCCGAAAATAAACTCGCCCAGGCCGCCAGCTGCTATATAGGAGGCTAAAGTTGCCACCCCCACATTAATCACAGTAGCAGTGCGGATACCCGCCAGTATAACCGGCATAGCCAGTGGAAGCTCTGCCATGAACAATACCTGCCATTTGCTCATACCCATAGCAACGGCAGCTTCCTTTACCGAAGCATCAACCCCGGTAATGCCAGTATAGGTATTGCGTATAATGGGTAGCAGCGCATACAGCAGCAAAGCCACAATAGCGGGCTTGGCGCCAATACCTAATAGCGGGATCATAAACCCAAGCAAGGCAATGCTCGGAATGGTTTGCAGCACGCCGGCAATACCTAAAACCGACCCTGATAATTGTTTTTTACGTGCGATGAGAATGCCTAAAGGTAAACCAATAAGCACCGCTATAAACAGGGAAATAAAAGTGAGCCCAATGTGTTGCAGGGTTTGCACAGCCAGCTTATCTGCCTGTTGCTGCATAAACTCAAACAGGGTTTGCTGGTGCTCAGTCATACCGTTGTTGGTTTTTGTAATGATTAAAGGCCGACATGAGCTGTTCAAAACCAACTGTTTTTATTTGGTTTTGTTCCTTAATGTTAATGGTTTCAGATTGGGTAAATTTGAAACTTTCCAACGCTGTCCACAGATCGGTATTGGCAGTTAATGCTAGGCTGTCACCTTCTTTACTTCTTTCAGGCAATAATTCCCAGATGTCGGTTAGTTTGATGGCTTTAAACTCCAATTGCAGGCGCTGATCTTTCAAAAAACCTTCAACAAATTCGCTGGCCGGTTTAAACAGTAGGTCAGCCGGGGTGCCTGCCTGTATAATTTCTCCTTTATCCATTAGGCATACGCGGTCTGCCAGTTCAAAGGCTTCCTGCACGTCGTGGGTAACCATGATAATGGTTTTCCTTTTGAGCTCATCAAGGGCCTTAAACTCCTTATGGATATTTGAACGGGTAACGTTATCAAGCGCGCCAAAAGGTTCATCCATCAGTAAAACCGGCGGATCTGATACCAGGGCCCTGGCCAATCCTATCCGTTGCTGTTGACCACCGCTTAATTCATTTGGATAAACGTGTAGATAGTCGGAACTGAGGTGCAGCTTTTCCATCAGTTCGGCGGTGCGGTTTTCAGTCTTCTTTTTATCCCACTTTAAAAGCTGTGGTACAATCGCAATATTTTCGGCCACGGTATAATGTGGAAAGAGCCCATTATTCTGGAGCACGTAGCCAATGCCTCGCCGTAATATTTCGGGTTGTTCAAGAGTGATATTTTTTCCGTTGATGAAAATATCGCCGCCGGTTGGCTCAATAAGCCGGTTGATCATTTTAAGCGTAGTAGTTTTGCCGCAGCCGCTGGTGCCCAGCAATATCATATTCTCTTGTTCCTGAACCTCAAAAGAGATGCTGTTAACGGCTTTAACTTTGCCGAAGTTTTTACTTACTCGATCAACTTTTATCATAAGCTAATGTTAATCCTCCAGGGTCATGAACAGGTTATTTAATGATTCGGAATAAAGCGGGTGGGCAAATACGCAATAACGTATCCTGTCATACGTAATACCGCCTTCCATAGCTATCTGTAGTACGGTCATTATTTCACCGCCCTCTGGGCCCAAGACCGTAGCGCCTAATATTTTCTTGGTTTTAGCATCAACAACAGCTTTCATAAAGCCACGTGTATCACCGGTTTCAATGGCGCGCGCTACATGCGCCATAGGTAGTTTAGCTACTTTGTAATCAAGCCCCTGTTTTTTGGCTTGTGTTTCATCAATGCCCACCCGGCCCAGTTGTGGGTCGGTGAACATGCAATATGGTACGGGCCGGTCTTTGGTATTCAAGTCCTGCTTTTCAATTAAGTTTCTATAAACAATAGTATAATCGTTATAGGATATATGAGTAAATGCGGGACCGCCATTGGCATCGCCCAGGCCATAAATACCCGAAGCTGAGGTTTCCAGTTTGTCGTTTACCTTAATGTTCCCTTTTTCGTCGGTAACAACACCCGTGTTTTGCAGATGGAGCGCCTTGGTTTGCGGTGTACGGCCAATGGCGATCAGGACGTGGCTGCATTTGATCTTTTTCTCTTCGCCATTTATTGATACGGTAGCTGTTATTTTGCCGCCTGATTTTTGTTTAAAGCGGGTGGCCTGTGTGTTGTTATGAATAACTATGGATTCGGCTTCCAATATTTTTTGCATTTCGGCAGAAATATCCTCGTCTTCATGCGATACTATCCTGTCCGATTTCTCCAGTATGGTAACCTTGCTGCCAAACCTGCGGAACATTTGCCCAAACTCCAACCCGATATAATTACCACCCAGAACAAGTAAATGCTCAGGAACATAATCCAGATCAAGTATTGTAGTTGAGGTAAGATAATTGATATCGTTTAGCCCGTCAATTTCTGGAATGGTGGGCAGTGCACCAGGGTTTAAAAATACGAGATCGGCCTGCAGGGTTTGTTTTTTGCCACTATTGAGCATCACAGCTACCGTTTTATCGCTGGTAAAACTTGCTTCGCCAAATATAACATCAAGATTTTTTGTTTTTTCGGCAGCACGCAGGCCCCCGTTGCGCGAACGAAGGACAATATCGTCCTTACGCTTTTTAATTAACGGCATATTAACCGAGAAACGTTTAACGGTTACACCAAGTTCTGCGCTTTTAACAGCCATATAAGCCGCTTTTGCCGATGCCACCATAGTTTTGGTAGGTGTACACCCGTCGTTTACACAGGTGCCGCCATAAAACCGCTTTTCGATGAGGACGGTTTTTTTACCTGCAAGGGCCAGCTTTTTGGCCAGTGGTGCCCCGGCCTGGCCGGCACCTATAACAATGGCATCGTACTTTTTCATGGTTATTCCGTTATTTTAACGCCTTTCCAAAAAGCTACATAATTGGTAATATGGCTGGCTGCGTCCTTAGGCTGCGGGTAATACCAGGCAGCATCCGGGTTCTTTTTGCCGTTAACGTTAAGTGTATAATAAGAAGCCAGCCCTTTCCATGGGCAGGTAGAATGGGTGTCTGTATTTTCCAGGTACTCAGCTTTTACGCTTTCTTTAGGGAAATAATGATTATTTTCAACCACAATGGTGTCATTGCTTTCGGCAATAACCTGATCGTTCCAAATTGCTTTCATGAGGTATGTTTATTTATTTATAAAGATAGCTTTAACATGGTAAGATTTACAAAGAAGAAAGAATGATTTTGTTTGAGAATAACTCAAAATAAGCCACAAATAAGGGTGTAAATATTTTTTTTAAAATTTATTTTTAATTTATCGGTAAAGCTATATCTTTGCAATCCCAAAACAAGGGAAACAAAATAAAAAAGGCCCGTTCGTCTAGGGGTTAGGACGTAAGATTTTCATTCTTGAAACAGGGGTTCGATTCCCCTACGGGCTACAAAGCCGCTTTACGAAAGTAGAGCGGCTTTTTTTGTGGGTTGACGCGAGTGTGAACACTCGCAATTATTTTCAATTAAGCGTATATGCTTACCCGGGCATGCTATTAGATGACTTAAAGGGGTCAAGCAGAAAAGTTGAGTCAAGCAGAAAAGTTGTGGGATAAGATAAAAAGTATTTGTTTTGTATTTAACGAAACACGATCTCTTGTCCAACGCATACGAAACCCTGGTCCGCCTTATACTTCCTGAAGGCTTGTTAGATTATTTTGAACTGACTGACGTTAAACCGTCAGAAAGTGGTCAGCTGAATATTTACCTGGAAGAAAAGAACCTGCCTCCTGCCGGTTATGAAAAGGCACAAATAGAGTCAAAAGGCTTTCTGCCTGAAACAGCTATCCAGGACTTTCCGATCCGTGGTCATAAGGTAGCACTCTGTATTAAACGGCGCAGATGGGAAGTAAAATCCAGCGGTGAGGTCATCACCAGGGACTGGGATTTAGTACGAAAAGGGGCACGAATGACAACGGAATTCGGCCTTTTTTTAAAAGGTATATTTGGATAATAACCCGATCAGCTGCCACTTGCTGGGCAGGCTTTACAGCGTCGACGGAAAACAGCTACAACAGCAGTATAAAGATCACCTAAGCGATTTTCATACCTGGCCACAAAAAGAGCATGCAGAAGAATGGCTGCTGTTTCCGGATAATATCGGACCGTCATTAAGCATCGATGAAACAGCCCTAAGCAATGGCGAGCTCTACACCATTATTACCAACAAAGCAGCCAAAGGCGGCAAGAAAGCGATTGTAGCGATGCTAAAAGGCACACAGGCCGAGCAGATCATGGCCGTGTTGGAACGTATTCCATTACGTAAGCGGAACAAGGTCAGCGAAGTAACGATGGATATGGCGGCAAACATGATCAAATCCATCCGCCGGTGCTTTGCTAATGCCAGCCGGGTGATCGACCGATTCCATGTGCAAAAGCTGGCTTATGATGCTGTACAGGAGGCGCGGATTAAATATCGCTGGGAAGCGTTGGATGCCGAGAATCTTGCATATGATAACGCTAAAAAGAATAAACAAAGCTATCAACCCGAAGTGTTCAGCAATGGCGACACGCTCAAGCAACTGTTAGCCCGGAGCCGTTACCTGCTTTTCAAACATCATACGAAATGGAACCTGTCACAAAAGCAAAGGGCAGATCTATTATTCCATAAATATCCGCTATTACAAAAGGCCTATCAGCTATCGATTCGGCTGGGCAGCATCTTTACCAACTGTAAGAACAAACAACAAGCTTTTAAAGGGCTGGCTATCTGGTATAATGACGTGGAAACTGCCGGTATAGATGCGTTCAGTACGGTGGCAAGGTCAGTCAAAACCCACTATGAATCAATCCTGAACTTCTTCGATAACCGGGCCACCAATGCTTCTGCCGAATCATTCAACGCCAAGATCAAAGCTTTCAGAGCTACTTCAAGAGGCGTAAGAGATACCGCTTTCTTCTTATTCAGACTCCAAAATATCTATGCCTGATTTTTTATTCCCCCAACCTTTCGGACTGATCCACTTAAAGGCGTAGCACTACAAATAACTCTGTTTCCCAATCTTACCGAGGATCTAAACATGCGCTAATCAGCACTAAAAAATATGACTTATTAGCTTTTTCTACCATTTAATAGCTTATCCAATTTTTCTTTTGTTTCTGGAATTGCTTGCAACGTTAAAGCCTTTTTAAAAGCCTCTATAGCTTTAGTCTTATCACCAATTGCCAAGTACAAATCGCCAAGTGAATCATAATTATTACTGTTAGAAGGGTTGTTGACAATATTGAGTTTGAACAAGTTTTCCGCTTTCTTATATTGTTTTTTACCTAACATCTGGTATCCTAGAATATTGACCTGACTCTCACTTGGTTTAACGGTGTATCCCATATTTTCGGAGACCTTTTTGTAATGTGCAACCAGTACCGAATCTAGATTAAAGTTTGGGTTAGCCAGCTCACTGTCATAGATTTTAAGCTTGTAAAAAGCAAAAATAAATCGAAGCGCATCATATTCTCCAATCAATCTTACGGAAGGGTGGTTGTCATCCGTGTAAAATTTGTAGCCATAGCGTAATTGATTCGTTTTATTGTTATTAAGAATTTTAATAAATTCTAAGTTACTGCGGAGAAGCGCAGTAGACCCGCTCGTGTCTTTTTGAACACTAAGCGTATCCATTCCTCTTTCCATCCGATTGGCCATTGCCATAAATAACGTTTTCTCTTGGTAATGCTGAGCGGGTAAAATCGTCTTTGCGTCTTCAACAGACTTCTTGTTATTCCACCATAAGGACGCTTCAAGAGAAACATAAGAGTTAAATGAATTTGGATGGTGAAGTAAGGTATTGATGACCGTTAAGCCTCCAAGAGAATGACCGATGAGTGTTTTATAGGTTGTGGTAGGGTAATTGGCATCGATATGAGGAATCAGTTCTTTCTCTACGAAGGATATGAATTTATCGCCATTTCCAACAATATTAGGCAGCTCTTTATCCGTACCGGTAGTTAGTTCACTCAATCTTTCCACAGGCACAATGCCAACTACAATCATGGGAGGGCAAAGGCTTGATTCTTCCATGTGCTCCGTAATACTTACGACAGTGTTGAAGTTTTCACTTCCATCCAGTATATAAACGACAGGATAATTTCCCTTATTCTTAATTTTATCGCCTCCATTGCTATTGGGGATATGTACCCAAATTTTACGTTGCTGCGCCAATATTTTTGACGAAATCGTTTCCTCGAAGCCAGTCCTAAACGGGCTGTTTTCTTGTGCATGGACATAGCAAGTAATGAAAAGGAGGGCAAGGAAACAGAAAGAAGATATTACAAAGGTTTTTGGATTGAACTTGTATAAACAGAATTTCATGATTAATATAAATGATTGCTGGGTATAATTATTAAGATATCAGCGCAAATATATATATGTTTCTCAAACGAAGAAGCTAGTTTGATGTATCCCGAAAAACTGTGTTTTGATGGTGAGTCCTATCGCACCGCTCGAAATTTAAGCAATTAAAGTATAGGCAAATATCATAAGCTATGAAGCAGCTGTTAGGCGCAAATCCGCTAAAAAGGGGTTCGAAAACCTTCCCCTACGGGCTACTAAGCCTTCAGCGAAAGTTGAAGGCTTTTTTTACTATACCTATTGCGCGCAACTTCAAAGAGTGCGGTGAAATCATCTTGAATTTTTAATTGTGATGAAACATATTCCCGACTGGCATGACAATGTCATATCGGCCGGAACTTTATTTTATGTTTGATCTAATAACCGGGAACCGGCTTAATTTTTCTTATTAATTTAGGATCTTTATGAAGATAGCATAATTTGATGCCGGTAATGAAATCGAATTATAGGTATGACCATCTTCTTATCTATAAAAGTTTCATGTATAAATCACGTTTTCTACGTTATTATTAAAACTAACGCTCAATGAAAACTCTAAAGGAATTTGAAGCATCATTAAATTCAGAACAACCCATTAGCGGGCTCTCTGTGCAATTAAAAAGCCTTTGGTATGATGGTAAAGGTGATTGGCATCAAGCACATGCACAGGTTGATCATCTGAATGATCAGGCGTCAGCATGGGTCCATGCCTATCTTCACCGTAAAGAAGGTGATATTGGGAATGCCGATTACTGGTATAGCAAAGCACGGAAAATCCGCCCGGACCTATCTTTGGAAGAAGAATGGGAACAATTAGTATTACAATTTCTTTGATCGGATAAGCCTGATATTCCATTGTATAGCTATTGATTTTAAATATTTCAATTGAATACGTATACTTTCCATATTAACACTTATGACCTGGCTTTCTTCGGGACCATCTTTATAGCGCTCACTTTTACCTTGCTTTTATGGTTCACGAAAAGGATAAACCTGGCCGCAAACCGATATTTGGCCCTGGCAATGGTTACCATTGTTTTATGGATAGCCAGGATATTGGGCATCGATATAGGGCTGTCTGCTTATGTTGCTAACTGGAGCTGGATACCGCTGCAGTTTTCGCTTTCGCTTGGCCCCCTTATATTCTTTTATGTACTTAAAATAACCCGGCCGGAATATAAATTCCGGTTTAAGGATCTGCTGCATTTTAGTCCGTTACTGCTGGAATTGGGTGCCCAAGCATTGGAAATTAGCGATAGTATAAAAACCGGCGCAGCTACTTATAAAACGGCAACCTTTCAGCAACTGAACCCGGTATTGCAATTGTTGGCGTTTGTTTCGGTTATAACTTACCTTTACCTGTGTCATCGGCTAATAGAGCGCTTTTACCGTCGATTAAAATTTAACAGGGGCGACCGGTATCGGTACGAGCTGCGGTGGCTGCATAAGTTAATCATCGGTTTCGGCCTGTTATGGCTATTGTGGATACCTTTTACAGCCGCAGATTATTTCTATTACCAGTACCAATTAAGTGTACATGCATATTATCCTTTATATCTCCTTTTAATAGTAATGGCCATCTGGATGGCGGCCATAGCTTTTTTAACGCACGAGGTTGGCGTGCCGGTCGCCCCCCATTCGTTTTTAAAGCCAGTGCTTCCCGCGGAAATGAAGCAAAGAGGTATTTGGCTGAAGAATGTCGTTAAAGCCGATCTTTATTACCAGGACCCGGAACTGAGTTTAACCTCACTGGCCGAGAAGCTTGAGTTGGGCCCTCATGAATTATCCCGGATCATCAATACAGTGCTTAAAAAAAGCTTCAATGATTTCATCAATGAATATCGCGTACAGGCGGTGGCCCGGAAAATGCAGGATCCAGCCTATGGCCATATCACCCTCCTGGGAATAGCGTATGAATCAGGTTTCAACTCCCAAAGTACCTTTAACCGAATTTTCAAACAAATGACGGGGAAAAGCCCGCTGGGATATAAAAATGACCTGAAAAAAGAGTACCCATCTTATAACTTGGGAAGCCAATCCCAATTTGCGCCGATAATTTTGAACCAAGAAACCGCTCCTAAATGGTTTCCTGACAAATTAAATCGCAATTACATGTTCAGAAATTATTTTAAAATAGCACGGCGCAACCTGATACGCAATAAAAGCTATACTGCCATTAATGTTACCGGCCTGGCTGTTGGTATTGCCGTTTGTATGATGATTTTTATCATTATACAGTTTCAAACAAGCTTTGATAATTTTCACCCGAAGAAAGATCGCACTTACCGGGTATTAACAGAATATCATCATGCAGAAACAGGGAATATATCTTATGGGAAAGATCTTCCTTTTCCGATTCCCTTAGGATTGAAAACGGCTTTTCCACAAATAGAACAGGTAGCTCCAATTTTCGCAAGCCACGATGATCAGTTATTTATATTGAATAATAATGGAAATACGGAAAAAGTATTTAAAGAGCAGCGGGGTGTATTTTGTACAGGGCCTTCATTCTTTAAAATATTCAACTTTCCGCTGCTTGCCGGTTCGTATGAGTCATTAAAAGCCCCGAACAACGTATTGCTTACAAAAGAAATAGCAGAGAAATATTTCGGCGACTGGAAAACAGCGGTAGGTAAAACCATTAAACTACAGATGGGCGGCTATATGTTTGAACACGGCACCGATGTATTGAAAGTTTCCGGTATCCTTGCTACCATACCTTCAAATACAGACTTTCAGTTAAAAGTAGTTGTAGCTTATGGAACAGGGTTTACCGGGGATTATTTATCAAAATCAACCGATTGGAATGGAACGGTAGCTGACTTTGGTTGCTACGTTTTGTTGCCGCCGAATGCTTCTGCTGACAATTTTAATCAACAATTAAGCGCATATTCACAAAAAGTGAAATCTTCTGATGATAAGAACAGTCATATTATACAACCATTAAGTGCGATACATTATGATACCCAGGTTGGTAATTACAGCAACAAAACTATCAGTCATCAACTGCTCAATGTATTGTGGCTTATTGCGGCATTCATCCTGTTAATTGCCTGCGTAAACTTTATCAATCTTTCCACCGCACAAGCTGTTAATCGCGCAAAGGAAGTTGGCGTAAGAAAAGTTTTGGGGAGTAATAAATCCCAGTTGCAGATCCAATTCATCGTTGAAACATTTTTGATAGTTACAAGTGCTGTAATGCTTGCCGCGGTTATTACAATTATTGCATTGCCTTTTGTAAATCAACTTTTGGAACTTTCGCTTTCATTCAACATACTGAACAACCCCGCAATTATTCTATTTCTGTTGATCGTAACTATTGTTGTAACCGCGCTCGCCGGTTTTTATCCTGCTATTGTTTTATCACGTTTCAATCCCGTTAATGCCTTAAAAAGCAAGCTCACAGCAAGCCCGGCATCTGGAATTTCATTAAGAAGGGGGTTGGTAGTGTTTCAATTCATCATCGCTCAGGCGCTGATCATCGGGACACTTATCATTGTAAAGCAAATGAATTATTTTATTGATCAACCGTTAGGCTTTAATAAAGATGCCATTGTAAATGTCCCTTTCCGTGTGGATAGTCTTCGAATAGCCAGGCTGGATTATTTAAAGAACCAGTTATTAGCGGTAAACGGCGTGCAGGCTGTGAGTTACAGTTCCAACACCCCGATTGAAGATAATAACGATACGTGGAGCACGATCAGGGTTAACCATGCAACTAAAGAATCGGACTTTAAGGTTATCACCAAATTTGCCGACGAAGGCTATGTGCCCGCTTATAAATTACAACTGATAGCCGGAAGGAATTTGCAGCACTCCTCTTATACCAGAGAGTTTTTGGTGAATGAGTCACTCGTGAAGAGTTTAGGATTTAAAAAGCCGGAAGATATACTGAACAAAGAAATAAGCACATGGAATAATCAAATAAAATGTCCTGTTGTTGGTGTGTTGAAAGATTTTAATGACAGATCTTTTCGCCACGGGTTGGCACCATTGCTTATTGCCACTAACAACACCATGTACAACCAGGCCGCAATAAAACTTGTAACCACAAACATTTCTTCTACAATGCAATCTGTTAAACAAATATTTGATAAAACATTTCCAGATTTTGTTTATGAATACAAGTTTTTAGATGATAAAATTGAAAGCTTTTACAAACAGGAAAATCAGTTAGCGGCTTTGTATAAAGTTTTTGCAACAATCGCCATATTCCTCAGCTGTTTGGGATTATATGGTTTAGCTTCATTCATGGCAGTGCAGAGAATAAAAGAAGTTGGCATCCGTAAAGTGCTTGGCGCTACTTCAAGCAGTATTGTTTATTTGTTTTCAAAAGAATTTGTCATACTTATTGCAATTGCCTATGCCATTGCCATACCCATTGCATGGTATTACATGCACCAATGGCTGCAAGCCTATGCTTATCGCATCAACATCAGTTGGTGGTTAATTGCTACAAGCGGACTTGTTGCAACAATTATTGCACTTGCAACGATAAGTTTCCAGGCAATAAAAGCAGCAAAAGAAAATCCGGTGAAGAGTCTGAGAAGTGAATAATTTGTGCAGCCGGACAATAGAGATTAGGTTGTAAACGTGTGATTTGAGATTTAGTTGAAACGAAATGAGATATCCATAACAAGGAGTTTATGATCTGCCTGTTGGTAATTCTTTATTTGTTTTCTTCAAACCATTTTACCATGGAAGGCATATTTTTCTCAAATCCTCCAGGAATATCGAAATTCAGCATGCCTGCTTTTTTATTGGTCCGGTTTGCAAAGTTGTGTATCGTGTTCCTGGGAATTCTGATAAACGTCCCCCGGTCAGCTTCTATCCATTTGTCTCCGGTAAGTATGGAAATAGTGCCTTCAAGCACATAAAAAACCTGGTCCTGGTCATCATGCTGATGTGGGCCTGGCCCGTTGGAGTTTGGGGCAAGCCACCATTCTGAAATGCTATATTGATCAGCTGTTTCATTTTCGTCTGCTTTGAAAATGGCAGTCATCGCTCCCAAATGATAGACCCGTCCTTGTCCTGCCGTTAGAATTAGTGTTTGGCTATGGTCATTTTTATGTTTCATCTTTATTAAATATACGAAAGTTTTCAGCTGGTATAATGCAACAATAATTTATGATCAGTCATCGGTATACCAGGGTAAATTCATCTACTTTTTTTGCAGTTGCTCTATAAAATTTTGCGCGTCGTTCAATCAGTCTTAAATTTATCCTATGAAAGTGACAGTAAGAACGATTTTCTTATTTTTAGGCTGCTTATACTTCAGCATCCTGCATGCCCATGCGCAGGCGGTACCCGCTGATCACTCACGGGTTTCCGCTGTTTTCGTAGCCAGCACCCCTTGTAGCCCAAGGACCAAACCACTGCCTGGTATCCCGAGGGGGGCTGGTTGTGAACTCATTAAATGGGAGCTTCGGCTCGTCAGGGACACCGGAAAGTACAGCTCTGGGAACTATGTAATGGATTGTACGTATGGAATGCCCAAACAGGGCGCCAGGGGGTTTATCAATGGCGGCCGCAGTCTTCACCGGGAAGGGAAATGGACGATCATAAAAGGCACCGCAACGAATCCGGCGGCTATCGTTTACCGACTGGATCCCGGCAAACCGCAGGTGTCCGTCTCATTCCTCTGTTTAAACAAGAATTTACTCCATTTGCTCGACAACCGTGATCAGCTGATGATTGGGACTGGTGCCTGGAGTTACACACTTAACCGTATGCAATGATGAAGCCGCTTATTTTTATCCTATCCACATGCCTGAGCTGGTCACTGATCCAAAGTGCCAGGGGGCAGACCGCCGCCGCGGACAATAAGGTATCGGAAAGCGTTACCTTCAGGGAAATGCCAAAAGGGCCAGCCGTTTACGGGATATTTGAAGGCCGCTCTCCCTGCGGGATCAGCCGGCGGATGAATGCCGACATGGCGGGCGATTGCGATCACCTCAAATGGCAGCTTATTTTGTTCCGGGACATCGTTACGCTGAAACCTGCTACTTTCTTGCTGACTACCGAAATGTTTGACGGGAAGCCGCTGAAGGGAAAATGGGCGATTATTCGCGGTACCAAAAACGATCCCAAGGCGGTGGTCTTTGCACTTAGTTATGGCCAACCGGGACAGGTGCTCTACTTGTATAAGGGTGATGAAAATGTCCTTTTTATCCTGGATGAAAAGCGGGAACTCCTGACAGGCGACCAGGATTTCAGTTATACCCTGAACCGGGTACGCAAAGTGCTGCGTCCACTACCGTGATCATTCAAACTCGGGCGCCAGGCACCAAAACATGGGCATTATGCAGACAGCATCATCATACCAGTTGGGCTGGCAGGATGATTTATGGTTATTGAAAACAAATCAAAACTATACAAGGGTCATTTACTGAATTTCTTTATTACTTTTTCCACCCGTTTGCGTTTCGTATCCTTTTCAATATCATCCAGGCGGGATATCAGGGTTTTAACAAAAACACCTTTATTATCGTCATTGATCATCGGTGTCGCGAGTTCTGCGTACATAGGTAGCTGGTTGGTCGGGCTGTTTAACAATTGTTCATTTAGCAAGATGAAGGCATCGTTCGCATAGGTTTTAAATGCACAAACACTTATTAAAATCCTGATCGCGTAATCCTTAGTGATCACAGAGCCGTTGTCTGCCGCCATAACAATCCGGGGGAGCTCCTCGTAAATAGCTTTCGGATTTTCACTTATAATCGTGTAAAGCGCAGTCATCGCGCCCCATTGCAGCCGGTTATTTTTATGATCAAGCAGCGCGGTGAAAGTTTTGGAATAAGCCGAGATCAGACCCGGTTTAAGTTCGCCTATCTCATATAGCACCTTGATGCAGTCGTTTTGAATGTCCTTGCTTTTATGCTGTAAGTTTTCGACAAGTTCCTGGACAGCCGTCTCATCATTAGTTTCAGCGATCTTTTTTGCAAGTTCCTGGTTAGGTATCTCGTCCCGGCGGCCCAGTGCGGAGGCCAACTGATTAATTACGCTCATTTGTTTTTCACCTTTCCAATTTGGGGATTTTTTTGTAAAAAATCCAGTTAAAAATCCCGGAATGCTCATTGCCTTCATTTTATTTTTAGGAGTTTCGAAGAAAATAGAACTTCATTTCTCGGGTACGACGCTATGATACAAGAGATGATCTTAACCTTAAAATGACCTTCCTTCTAAGCATGTCGACAAATCTTTCAAAAGCACTCCAAATTTACTGAATCTTTTATTACGCCTTCTTCAAAAATAAAGTAGTTGCATTTCAGGCCCTCACAAAAATTGTTTTCCTATACGGAATAGTTTGAAATGTCCGGTATCTTTAACTAATTTAAAAAGATTACATCCCTATAATCCCAAATAGTTATCTTTCAAAATGCAGCACCAAGAATTTGAACCTCCTGAAGAGCTACGGGATACCATAAAGTGCTTTTGGCACAACACCAAAGACTCTGAAGAAATACAATCAAGTTTCGAGGTGCAGCCTGATGGCTACGCTGAAATTATTTTTTATTTCGGAAACCTCCGGAGCGTTTCTTACCATGGGGGTTTGCAGCCATTGCCTTCACCGTTTATGATGGGCCTGCTCAATCAGCCTGCTGTTTTTTTTACGCAAAACCGTTTAGAAATTATTGGTATCAGGTGCTTTCCCTGGACTGTGTTCGATTTGCTCGGGCTACAGTCCGGTAAAGACGGGCTACACATATTTGAGCACCCCATCGCCCAGCTTCAACCCACGTTAAATAAGTTGATTCATGCCGGCCGGGTAGAAGAGGCGCTGGACCACGTAAAACAATATTTCTTGAATGTACGGTCGCGGATTACTGCCAACAGTATGTTATTTAAAGCAGGAGTTGCTATGCGCGAAGCAAACGGTACCATGCCGGTAAGCCAGGTAGCGGCGGCGGCCCACGCAACGCTTCGCACACTGGAAAGAAACTTCAAGCAATCTTCTGGTCACACTGTTAAAGATGTGTCGGCTCTGATACGTTTTGAGCAGGTGCGAAACTGTTTATGGCATTACCCTGATACCAATCTTGCCGGCTTGGCTCACGAGCTGGGCTATACAGATCAATCCCACCTAAGTAGGGAATTTAAGCGCTACAGCGACACCACGCCGGCGGCATTCGCGCGAAAAGCGAAGAAAGGTAAGCAGGTTGTAAGCGACGATTTTGTCGCGTTTGTACAAGCCTGATGCGACGGCATTCCTGAATTTTGTGCTTTCAATAATGCTAATATGAAAGCTACACAAAATCATTCTATATACGACGTGATCATTTCCGGCGCAGGGCCTGTAGGCCTGTTCGTTGCCTGCGAATTGGCCCTGGTTAAATGCTCAGTCCTGATACTGGAAAAGGCGGAGGATCCAATCTCGCCCTTAAAGCAACTTCCTTTCGGGATAAGGGGGCTATCGGCGCCTACTATTGAAGCGCTTTACCGTCGCGGGTTGTTAAAAGACCTAGAGATACATAAACGCGTCAAAAACCCGCACCAAAATGCCGGACAGGGGGCGCGACGCCAGGTAGGGCACTTCGCGGGCATTCCATTTCATGACGGCGATATTGACAAATCACAATGGACATACCGCCTGCAAGGCGCTACAGACACCAGTTTAATTTCCGAAATACAAGAGCTTGAAACGTTGCTGGCCCGCCGTGCGGAAGCCTTAGGTGTAGTAATCAAGCGCGGGCTTGCTGTTACCGGCTTTCATCAAACTGCAGATGAGGTAACTGTTCAGTCCGGTGATCAATCTTTTAAAGGTAAATGGCTTGTGGGCTGCGATGGGGCTCGTAGTGTTGTTCGCAAAATAGGCGGCTTTGAGTTCGCCGGTACGGAGCCTGAATTTACCGGCTACACGGCAAAAGTGGACATAGCCGACCCGGAAAAGCTCAGCCCGGGCCGAAATGTGACGCCCATAGGCATGTACTTGCAATCGCAGCCCGGTTATCTGATGATACAGGATTTTGATGGCGGGGCATTTCATAGTTCAGAAAAGCCAATCACACTTGAACACATACAGGAGGTGCTACGGCGCGTATCGAACACCGATGTTACCATCAACACCCTGCACATAGCAACCACCTGGACTGACAGGGCACGGCAGGCCACCACCTACCGCAACGGGCGAGTGTTTTTGGCCGGCGATGCTGCGCACATTCATGCCCCGTTGGGGGGGCAGGGCCTTAACCTTGGGCTGGGTGATGCCATGAACCTGGGCTGGAAGCTCGCCGCAACCATCCAGGAGAAAGCCCCGGAAAGCTTGCTGGATAGTTATTATGCCGAACGGCACCCAATTGGTGTGCAGGTTCTGGACTGGTCACGTGCCCAGGTTGCAATCATGAAACCAAATCCGCAAGCCCGCGCACTGAATACAATTCTTCGCGACCTTATAGATACGCGCGATGGTGCCACTTATTTTGCAGGACGGGTGTGGGGTATTTTCACACAATATGATCTCGGTGGCCACCACCCACTTGTAGGTCACAGTGCTCCCAATTTTGAGTTGGAAGACGGCACCAGGATTGGCGAGCTAATGCAAAGTGGCCAGGGAATACTGCTTGATTTTGGTATGAATGCTTCACTAAAAGCTTTCGCAAGTGAATACAGCGATCAAATGAAGTATGTTTCGGGTCGGGCGAAAGAGCAATTAGGGTTGAGTGCCGTACTCATACGCCCCGACGGTACTATCGCCTGGGCTTCTGACAGTGATCCCGATTACAGCGAACTCCAAAAGGCTGCCGTGCAATGGTTTATTTGTAATTCAGGCATCAAACGTAAAAGCTGAATACCAAAGTAAAATTGTTTTATCAGCCCGATAAATTTTACGCTGCTTATAGTATCTTCATACACAAACCCGATTGTTCATGATTATTATATGAACAATCGGGTTTAATGTCAGTTATCTTAATATCATAATCAGTATGACTATCTCATCAGCCAACATTGTTGATCTTAATGAGCACAGCGGGAAAGCCGCCGGAGGCTATAAAAATTTCCCTCTCTCAGAAGTAAACGACCACGTGATAAGGATGAGCATTATGACGGAAGATTTTTACTGGCATTATCATCCCAACTCCGATGAAACGTTTATTGTTATTGAAGGAACACTGATGCTTGATCTCGAAACCGGAACAATAGAACTTAATAAAGGCCAAATGATCACGGTGCCTAAAAATATTGCCCACCGCACACGCCCAAAAGGGGCACAATCTGTAAATCTTACCATCGAACTCACCGCTATGAAAACCGTTCGTATAGAAGCCGAATAGACCGCCAATTCAAGTTATCGCCTTAACGTGCTATTCTAACCTATTTTTCGAATTCGTCGGGATTAATTTCGGGCTTGGGGTTTTCATCTGGAGGTATTTCCCGGGGAATATTTTCCGGTGCCTCTTCAGGGATCTGAGGTTCGCCAGGATCGGTAGATGGTTTAATTTCTGGCCTTTCGGGTTGCACCGGCATTTCGTCAGGTTCAACCGGCATAGTTTTTTTCTTACCCATGATATTTCATTTTTTTGAAACAAATTATTTTGACTTAAACTGGGGGTGTTTAGCTATTTGCGCAGCTATGCCCGATAGGTCCTGGCCGGTTAAAGCTCCGGCGCCATCAAAATCAAAATGACGCTCGCTATAAACTTTAATAGTACCTAATAAGCCATCTTCAGGAACATCTACTGATCTGGATTGTTCGTAGTCTATCCAGTCCTCAGCTTTATCCGCTGCGTAGATTTTAAATGTGTTGCCATCTGTTTGCGGCTTAAACCTTAGCAATCGCTGACCCTGGCCAACTCTTATTTCAAATGCTTTCATTTTAAATAGGTTATCTCTATAAAAAGACATTTTTAAAAAGAAAAGGTTTGGCAGGTTTAGGTTTTTAATAATATTTTGAATGCGTGAAAGTTAGGAGTATGGAATAAATATTTAATTTTAAGTTCCTAAATCAAATCAATGAAAAATATAAGCTTTATTGTATTCATTCTTGTTGCAAATTTTGCCAGTGCGCAAATCAAAAATGTAAATAAAGTGGTTGATTCCTGCATCAGCAAAAGAAACTTTAATGGTGTTGTATTAATAGCCAAAAATGGTAAAGTTGATTACCTTAAGTACACGGGCATAGCCAACAGGCATTACGATATTAAATTTTCAGACAAAACCAGGTTCCAGATTTTTTCTGTTACTAAAACATTTACTGCTGTTTTAATTATGCAGTTATATGAGCAGGGAAAAATTAACCTTGACGCCACTATTTCCACCTATTACCCTGAATATAAAGGGGAAGCTGCCAAAAAAGCGACCATCAGAAACTTGCTTACTTACAGCAGCGGCAGAGACACAAAGGAAATGCAGCCAAAATATATACC
The DNA here is from genome assembly GCF_034262375.1 of Mucilaginibacter sabulilitoris. Classification (NCBI taxonomy): domain Bacteria; kingdom Pseudomonadati; phylum Bacteroidota; class Sphingobacteriia; order Sphingobacteriales; family Sphingobacteriaceae; genus Mucilaginibacter; species Mucilaginibacter sabulilitoris. The sequence continues at coordinate 240,789 of NZ_CP139558.1, read as the reverse complement.
AGAAGCGTACGACCAGAATTTATGGCCTGTTGATACTTTTATTAACAGATATTGCTCCGAAAAATTAATAGATACACCAGGCACCAAATTCAATTACAGCAATGGCGACTTTATTATATTGGGTAGAATAATTGAAAAGATATATAACAAGAGCTTTGAAGATGTATTAAGAGAAAAAATTCTGCGCCCGCTTAAAATGAATAATACTGATTATCTGCATCATGAGGATATTATAAAAAACCTGGACGAGGGGTATTATAATAAGGAAGGCAGTGTAGATTCATTAATTATGCCTACCAATCATTACATGGATAATCATTTTTCTGCCGGGGCCATGTATTCTACCGCGCAGGACCTGCTAATCTTTGACCAGGCTATTTTTAATCATACCATACTTAAAAAGGCTACGGTTGACCTGATGTTAACACCATATAAACAACTTGGGGATGTGGCATTTGGTTTTTGGGTGTATCCTAAAAAGATTGGCAAGGAAAATACGCTTTTTGCCGAAAGGCAAGGCGGTGGCTACGGGCATAACTCCAACTGGGTACATTTGATAGATAAAGACATAACACTCATTTTACTCTCCAATACAGAAACCGCCGATTTAAATAAAATGCGGGTAGACGTATTGGGCGCCTATTTAGATCGATAAATATTAGTTTAAATTACGTGCATCTTCATGGGAGGAATCGTCTTTGTCGTATTTCCACAACCCATAGCTTTTTGTCCAGCCGTGGGTTTTGTATCGGTACCAGAAATGCAAAGCCAGTGAAAAAATAAACAGCACAAGCAAAATGATCCAAAGGAGTTTGCTCCCCCAAAAAAAGTACAGGATACAGCCCAACACAATGTACTTTATAACCCGAAACCCAACCGGTTGAGATTGTTTGGAGAATGCAACCTCCAGCTCCCTTTTTATGGTTTTATGAAATGTCATTTTTCAAATTGCTTATATCAAAGATAAAACCCCAATCGCTGATTTAATGCAGATTGTCTTCCTTTTAATTCTGAAATAATTTCAGCAGTTATACCGGGATTGTACAGGATTGTTATTCCATTCTTTGTGTGCATCTTTCATTAACTAATTATCCTAAATATTATGAAGGTCAATAAATTGTTACTGCCGGCAATGCTGTTGCTTGTTTTATCATCTGCATTTACGTTAATTGAACGGGCCGATAAAGGTTTTAAACCCATGTTTGATGGTAAAACACTGAATGGTTGGGAGGGCGACCCAAAATACTGGCGGGTAGAAGATGGTGAAATTGTAGGCGAAGTTACTCCCGCAATACTCTTAAAAGCCAATACTTTTCTGATCTGGAAGGGCGGCCACCCGGCCGATTTTGAATTGAAGGTAAACTACCGTATATCGGACAATGGCAATAGCGGCGTAAATTACCGGAGCGTGCGGATTGACAGCCTGCCTTATGCCCTGAAAGGGTATCAGCAGGATATTGACGGGAAAGATAAATACAAACTGGGCTATCCCCGTTACTCCGGACAAAATTATGAGGAACGCGGTCGGCAATTCCTTGCCCTACGCGGACAAAACGTTGTTATTGAAAACGGTAAACCGCCACAGGTAATAGATTCATTAGGGTCAAAGACCGAACTGTTGAAAAGTATAAACTATGATGGCTGGAACCAATTGCACATTATTGCCAAAGGAAACAAGCTGCAACATTACCTTAATGGCAAACTCATGAGCGAGGTGACGGATAACGATACCGCTAACCGCAAGCTGGATGGGCTTATCGGCGTACAGGTACACGTTGGGCCGCCAATGAAGGTTGAGTATAAAGACTTTATGATAAAGATTTTAAAATAGGCTGTACAATACGAAGGGAGTTAATGCAACATTAACTCCCTTTATTGTTTAGGTTGAAAGATAATTTATCAGTAACCCGGATTTTGGGTTATCTTACTGTTTTGCGTAATAACGTATTGCGGTATCGGCAATACCAACCGTTGTTCTGTTACCGCTTTGCCCTTTCCGGTTAAAACGGCTACTGCTCTTCCGGTCCTTTTTAAATCGAAGAAGCGGTGAAACTCTAATGCCAGCTCCACTTTTCTTTCATGTTCTATAGCCAGCGCAATTGTTGGGTATTGAGCCGAAGGATAGCCAGCAGTTCCGAAAGCGGGCAAACCAACCCGTGCACGCACCTGGTTTAAATAAGTAGCGTCGCCGGTGGCTTCTGATAAAAGCAGCAGTACGTCGGCATAACGCAGCACCATAAAATTGTTGTTGCTCAGCTCCTGGGTTCCACTTGTGGGCGCTGTGCGGTCTTCCCATTTTTTGGGGAATTTAATTTTTACAAAATTTCCTTTGGCATCGGTATATCCTGTTTCGACAGAGGCGTCCCTGCGCGGGTCATTGGCTTCGTATTCATTGTACAAATCGTCGGTTACCTGATTAATGCCGCCGCCGTATTTGGTAATTACACCGTTGGTAACTGGTGCAAAAGCTGTCCAATATGGGCTGTAAGGATTGCTCGCTGAACCACCCAGATATTGAATTTCAAAAACCGACTCTTTGGTGTTTTTAACATTAGCCCCAAATAGTGAAGTATACTGTGGCAATAAGCTATACTGACCGCTGTTGTAAACATCCTGCAGTACCTGCGTGGCAGCAGTTTTGTTACCTAAAGACAAGTACACTTTCCCCAACACCGTTTCGGCGGCGCCTTTTGACGCGCGACCTACTGCGGGTACAGCGTTTGCCAACGGCAAATTATCTACTGCGAATTTCAGGTCGGCGACGATCTGGTTATATACATCGGCAACCGGCGAGCGTAATATGCCATAACTTTCATCTGCGCTGATCACTTTGGTAACCAGTGGTACGCCGCCAAACAATTGTACTAGGTTATAATAGTACAGGCCGCGCAAAAACATCATTTCGCCTTTCACCCGGTTTGTATAAGCGGCATCAAGGCTTGCAGTTTGTATCTTATCTAAAACATTGTTGATGTTAAACAGTGCTTTATAATAATCCTGCCAATATTGGTACACCAATGTGTTGCTCGCTGTAGTGGTATAATCCCTGATCGCCCATTTATCGGCCTGTGCGCCTGCCACTGCATACAGTGTTCCCTCGTCAGACATGATCTCAGTATATGACACAGCCTCCTCTGGAGCATAAATAACATACAGGGTGGCATAAGCTGAGTTGATGGCTACCTCAAAATCGGCTTTGGTTTTATAAAAGTTATTGGCATTGGCATTGGAAACCGGCGACAACTCCAGGAACGATTTCTTGCAGCTGCAGGCCATTACACAAATAAAGGTAATGGCTAAAATTCTTTTTATATTTCTCATTTTCACGGTTATTAAAATTAAAAGTCAAGCTTGGCTCCAAAAGTGATTACACGTGGTACCGGGTACGAACCATAATCAACCCCATAAAATGCACCTGATGGTACTCCTGTTGATGGCGTTGACGATGGAACTGTTGATGGGTAGGTCGTATTCTCCGGGTCGAAGTTTTTGTATTTGCTGAACAAATGCACATTCTCGGCATTTACATAAATACGGGCTCCTTTAACAGGCGTATGCTGAAGCCATGATTTAGGTAGCGTATACGATAGCCTGATGTTTTTAAGGCGTACCCAGGTTGCGCTCTCTACCCAATAGCTCGAAAAGCTTTGTTCCATAGCGGTAGGGCTGATAGACGGTTTAAAGTGAACACCATCACCCGGGTCGCTTTCAGACTTCCAGTAATTGGCTACGCCGGCGTAAGCATTCCTGCCGCCATTCCAGATACCCAGGTAGCGGGTAAGCTGGTTGGTGATTTGCCCGCCAAATGATCCCTGGAACATAAATGAAAATTCAAAGCCTTTATAGCTGAACGTGTTGGTTATGCCTGAGGCAAAATTAGCCTGCGCGTTACCAATAGTGGTTTGATCGTTGGCATCAATTTTACCATCCTTGTTTACATCCCTCACAATAGGTTCACCAGGTGTGGTGCCGGCTACGTGTGGCGAGCCGTCAATTGCAGCCTGGTTTTTATAAACGCCATCAAAAATATACCCGTAGAAATTAGATACCGGCTGCCCAACTTCGGTTTTAACCTGAACTACATAATCGGTAAACAGCAGCGGCGCGTTGCCTGGTCCCAGTTGCAATACTTTGTTACGGTTAAATGAAAGGTTAAAATCGGTACTCCATTTAAATGCCCCGACTGTGTTTTTGGTGTTCAGGCTAAACTCTAAACCGCGGTTTCTGACCTTGCCAATGTTGGTAAGTTGTGTGGAGAATCCGGTAATATCGGGTACTGGAACATTTAAAAGCAGGTTGTTGGTAATGGAGTTATAAAACTCAGCGGTAAAATTCACCCTGTTTTTAATCAGGCCGATATCAAGCCCAAGATTAAACTGGTTTGTTTTTTCCCATTTTAAATCTGGATTGGAAATATTGGAAACCGTGAGTCCGCTGGCCAGCGCACTGCCGCTAACGTAGTTTGAGGTGGTTAATAAACTCACCGGGCCATAATTAGGTATCTGGTTATTACCAGCCACACCATAACTCGCCCTTAATTTTAAGTTGCTGACGAACTCAGCATTCTTCATAAAATCCTCGTCGGATATGAGCCAGCCAGCCGATACCGATGGGAAATAACCCCATTTAGAACTTGTACCAAACCTGGAGCTGCCATCACGGCGTACGGTACCGGTTAAGAAATACCTGTTCTTGTAATTATAATTTACTCTGGCCAGGTACGAAACCATAGCCCATTCAGACGCGGTGGATGTACCGGAACTTGCAGTACCTGCATTTAAGGTATGTACCAGGTCGTTAGGGAAGTTTGATGATACCAGCTGGCTATACTCATCGCGCTCATGCTGGGCGGTGTAACCAATCAGTGCATTAAAACTATGATCTCCGAATTGTTTGTCATAAGTTAATGTATTTTCAGTAAGCCAGTTTAGTGAGTAGTTTGATCTTACCACACCCTGTGCCGGCAGTACCGCGGAGTAGCCGTAACCCTGGCCAGCATTGGCGTATGAATTATAACTGTTATTATACAGGTTGGCATTAATGCTGCTGCGGAACTTTAATCCGTCAATGATCTTGTATTCCACAAAACCGGTAGCGAGGGTGTTGAATGATTTATTTTTCGCTTCAATTTCACGGGTTAGGGAATAGGGGTGCCACTCAATCAGGTCGCTGTAGGGGATAAAGCGGTACCAGGTTGAATTAGGGTCCCGGAACCCAAGGCTGCCGGTTTCGGTATAAACCGGGAATATCGGATCGCTTTGCAGGCCAAGGCTAACCACATCGCTTTTTCCGGCTACGCCGTCTGTACGGTCAAATATGCCGGTGAATGACAGGTTGGTACCTACCGTAAAATGATCGGATATTTTGTGTTTGATGTTGGAGCGTAACGACAGGCGTTTGTAGTAATTGGCATCGAGCACAGCATCCTGGTTAAGATAACCTACCGAAAACAGGAACTGTGTTTTATCCGTGCCACCCGATACTGATACCTGCGCATTTTGCAAGGGTGCAGAGCGGAACATTACATCCTGCCAGTTGGTTCCATTACCAAATTGTGCCGGGTTGGTAGTAAAGTCTTCCGGGATTTTATAGGCTGATGAACGGACACTGTTTGGGTCTGATGCCTGGTTACCACCGCCTAAAGCAACCCAGGCGTTATTATGCGCATCTACATAATACTGTATAAACTGCTGTGCGTTCATCATATCTATTCGGCGGGTTACATCCTGTACGCCATATTCATAAGACGCGTTTACATTAGTTTGACCGGCCTTACCCAGTTTGGTAGTAACAATTACAACGCCGTTGGCACCGCGGGAACCATAAATAGCTGTTGAAGAAGCATCCTTCAACACATCTATAGATTCAATATCCTGCGGGTTAATGTAGTTTAAGTTGAAGTTTTCCAGCGGTAAGCCATCTACCACATATAGCGGATTGGTGCCTGCTGTAATGGAACTTGTACCCCGTATTTTGATAATAGGCGTTGAGCCCGGCGCGCCCTGTGCCTGCGTAATGCTTACACCTGGCAGTTCGCCTGCTAACGACTGAGTAACGTTGCTGTTGGTACGGTCTTTAAAATTATCATACTTTACAGAGGCAATAGAACCGGTTACTGCCCTTTTGCTTTGGGTACCGTAACCAACCACTATAATTTCATTCAATTGCTTGCCCGAGGCATTAACTTTTAAAGTTATGTTAAGGGTCTCTACATCTGCAGTGCCTTTTACACTAACCGTTTGACTGTTAAAACCGATGTACGAAAAAGTAAGCTGTGCACCGCTTTGAACAGTAAGTTCATACTCGCCGTTAGCGTTGGTAATGGCTCCGAACTTTGTACCCTCCTGCTTGACTGTTACGCCCGCTAAAGGCACTCCCTTTTCGTCAACTACTGTGCCTTTTACCCTGATATCTTTTATCTCGGTGCTTTTAGGCGCGATGATCACCAGGCCGTTTTCTCCTATCTGGTATTTGAGTTGGGTGTCTTTCAATAATTCCTGCAGCACATCGGCAAACGGGGCATCCTTTACATTTATGGTAACTTCCTTTGCGCTGGGCAGCATCTCCTCACTGTATAAAAAGCGTGTGTTGCTTTTCTTTTCGAGCATGGAGAGCGCTTTTTTAAGTTCCATTTTTTTAACATCCATGGTTACCCGCACGTTTTGCGAGTAAGTGTATGCCGATACCCTTATGCAAAACAAAAAAGTAAAAATGAAAACATATTTAAGCATTAGTAAATATTTTTTGTAATGGGAAATAGGGTAGCCGTAACTATGAAGTTGTTTTATTTTCATAGATTTAAAAGTTTAATTAGTTAAACAATCTGTTAATTACCGGGGTTAGCAATAACCCTTGTCAAAAAAATTTGCAGATTTTTCGGCGGGAGATGTTGGAGCATCTTCCGCTTACTTTTACTTCTTCTATTTAGGTTCTGTTGGTTAGTTAATGTTTATCTCATCGTTGCTTATTTTAAATTTAAATGGTCTGATTAATTGCATGGCCTTTAAGGCCTGTTCTATAGTTTCGTTCTGGAAAACCCCGGTAAAATGAAAATCATTTACCGCGATGTTGTTTATATGTATTTTGACATTGTACCAGCGCTCCAGCCGGGGGGCCAGCTGGCTGAATGATTCGTTTTTGAAAATCAGCTTATCAGTTATCCACGATGTTTCTTCAATATACTGCTGGCTTTCAATTTCCACAGGTTTAATATTTTCAATAGATAGTTTTTGTTTTTCGGTAATAGCGGCGGGCAGAGGCGCTCCTTTACTTGCAGTGTTTTTATCTGCCAGCAGGAGTTTTTCACCGGCCTTTAATAATATTTTTTGATGTTGGTTATCTGCCAGGGTTAACTCAATTGATCCCCTGATCAATGATGTTTCTGTGATGCTGTCGGTGGGGTAAGCTTTTACGTTAAAAGCTGTTCCTAATACCTTAATGGAAACTTTATTGGTTTGTATAATGAACGGGCGGTGCTTGTTTTTAACTACGTCAAAATAAGCCTCGCCGGTGAGTGTTACCATTCTGTTGGGGGCAGTGCTTAAATTATTATTAAAAGTTAACCTGCTGTTGCTGTTAAGCCATACCTGCGTACCATCGGGCAGTATTATTTTTTTACGGACACCTTTGCCTGCTGAAATTTCGGTAAGTGCAACCGGCGTATTGGCGGTAAACACACGGTAATAAACCACTCCTGCTATGGTTAACAAGCATATGGCTGCTATGGCCAGGTAATGTTTAATTTTTGGATAAAGGTTGCGGGTAACTGTTTCTTCTTCAGCCTCAAAATCTGCGGTGTATTTTAATTTATGTTTGAGATATTCAAGTTCCTGTTCGGTATCATCAACGGCTTGTTTTGCCCATAACTGGGTTAATATCTCTTCAATATATACGTTATCAGGATGCTGTTCAAGCAAATTTTGCAATTCGCTCAATTCATCAGCAGTAGCTTCGCCGGCTACCTTACGCGCCAATAGCTGTAATATCCTGTTGTGTGGCATGAAAAATAGGATCTTGAAATCCGGTTAATATTGGTTGTTATGTAGAGGACAAAAAAAATCGGGGAGTTCCCTATAAGAAATTGAAATATTTTTAAGAGGGTAAAAAGCAGCCTCTTATCAGATTAAATTATACTCGCTTTTAATAGCGCAGGAAATTCTTTTTATGGCTGTTACCAGTTGTGCATCAACTGTTTTGGTTGAAATGTCAAGTATCTGCGCCACTTCTTTGTAACTTAGGTTATCCTCCTTTACCAATTTAAACACCATTTTGCAGCGCGGGGGCAGGGCCTGAACAATAAGCTCAATACTTTTTTTAAACTCCTCGTTGATCAGTATCTGCTCGGGGGTTAAACTATCAAAAGTGATATCAATGTTGGTTTCATCTAATGATACCATATTGCCCGATTGCTTTTTAAGCATGTTGAGCGCGGTATTTTTAGCCATTACAAAAGCATAAACCTTTATATTCTGAATGCTGAGCAGCTGAACACGGTTACGCCAAAGCGTGATCATTACATCGCCCGCAATCTCTTCGGCCAGCTCGTTTGATTTGATGATAGATACCGCAAAACGCTTCAGTGGGCCAAAAAGCATATTAAATAACTGCTTGTATGCCTGCTCACTGTTGTGTAGCGCGATATCATGTACAATGATCGATAAATCAGTAGTTGACTTATGCATAGCCAGTTTTTAATTATGGTTATTTACTCGTTGTTATGTGTTTTGTGATTGCGGTATGGTATTGTTTATGTTGAATTATAGATTGTTTATTTAAGTGTCACTTTACTTGTTTAATGCGCAGTGCCATATATGGGTTATCCGGCAGTTTAACCTTTTTGCCGTGCGTATCATATATCCGGTAACCATCGGGCGCCGCGGTTTCAAAAACCTCATTAAGCGGAGTGATAGTCATGTTCCAGGTGTCAATAATATCTACCTTGAATTTGGTCCCGGCTGGTGGGCCGTTCTTTTTAGGCAGGCTAAACGCCCAATCTTTTTGTGTCTGTTTACCAAAGTAAATTAAGTAGTAGGTGCTATCTGTTTGCGCAGTCTGGTTGTCTTTCCACGGGTCGGCCAATTTTAGCGGACCAGGGCCTTGTTCCATAATGTTTTTTAAAAAGGCAATGCGGGCGGGACTTTCTCCCTTTAGTACACCGCCCTTTGCCCAGAAAATAGTATCGCCTTTTGTTTTTATAGTTTCGCCGTGGGTAACGTAGGTGCCGGCAATAATACCCTGCCATATGGCTTCGGTCATTTGCTGCCCCGTTAAGTTACCCCATCGCAGCGGCAGGTTCCCTTCGTAGCATACCTCGTCATAAATTACCGGTTTAAAGTAAACATCGCGCAGTAAAACCGCTCGGCCGAAATCCTCAACCGGCGCGCCGTTCTGGATGCTTACATGGGTGAAATAGGATTTCCAGTTATCAAAATATACACTGCCATTATGTATAGAGCATAAATGACGGTACGGGTCATTGTTTACTACAGCCGCCGAGTAAGTATCCCATACTTCGCGTGGCTTGCTTTTGATATAGTCAAATTCGTTGGCCATTGACCACCACACGTTACGAAATGATGATAGCCTTGCAATCAGGTATTTGATATAGAACAGGTCATTTGCTTTGCCCATGCTGTCAAAGCCCCAGTGGCCTTTATCGTAAGGGTGAAAAATGATCACATCGGCCTGTATGCCTAATGCGTTCAAATCGTCGATCCGGTTTTCGAGGTGCCTGAAAAATGCAGGATTGAATTTTTTAAAGTCCCATACAAATTTTACCCTGCCGTTGGCACCTTTTGCTGATGATATTTTTTCATAAGGATACAACTCAGGCTCGTTGGTTACATAGTTGTAATACTTCGGAAAAACGCACATCCTTACTTTATTGAACGGTGCATTCTTTAAACTTTTTAGAGTAAGCTGTTCTAATTCTTCGCCCTGGTGGGTCCATGCGTAAGCAGTAGTGCCAAAGGGGTAAAACACTTTGCCATCGTCGTATTTAAAGTTATAGGTGTCCCATACCCTCACCATGCCATGGTTATCGCCGGCCGCAGACACGCATTGGAATGAACCAGTTTTATTTTTTAAGGCAGCTAAATTACTGGCAGTAACGTAATTCCATACCCCGGTTTTTGCAGGCATAAACCTGATTTTGTACACACCATCACCATCGTAAAAACCGTTTACAGTTACCTTATCCGTTCCTTTGGAAAACGTTGCCTTTAAGGTAACATCAGTATAAGGATTGCCGGTAACCGGACCTTTCAGCGTTATTTCGTACCGACCCCAGCGCTCCACTTTCGGCACATCTGAGGCATAGCATTTTATTAAGCATAATGAGCCCACTAAAAAATAAGCGACAATGCAAATGCATCTTTGCATGTAACTTGACTTTATATAGCTGGGTTTAATGCCTGGTTTCATCTTATTTAGTTATTTAACCTTTTTAATATATGATAGCCATTCCTCGTAATATTGCTGCATGTTATTTTCAGTATCGGTTTGGGTAAAATTAACCGGCTCGTTTTTCAGACTGCTGATATCCTGCAGGTTTTTAAATATGCCTGCTTGTAACCCGGCCAGGTAAGCCGCGCCCAGTGCCGATATATCAGGCGTATCCTGTTTAACAAGCTCGCATTCCAGTACGTCGGCAATCAGTTGTAAAACAAAATGGTTGGCCGTTATGCCGCCATTAACCATAAGTTTTAGCAACGCTATCCCGGTATCGGTTTCCATGGCGGTAATGACATCTTTGATCTGGAAGGGGATGGTTTCTAAGGAAGCCCTTACAATATGATTTTTATTGCAGTCGAAGGTCAATCCCACAATTTTCGCTTTACGGTTCATATCCCAGTGTGGTGCACCCAGGCCGCTAAACGCAGGTATAATGTAAACGCCGTTATTGTTGGGTACACTGGTGGCCATCTGTTCTGTCTGGTGGCTATCAGCAAATAAGCCAAGCTCATTTTTTAGCCATTCAATCGTTGCCCCGCACGATACAATTACACCCTCTAAAGCATAATCAACGCGTTCTTCTGTGCTCCAGCAAATGGTAGTAACCATGCCGTTGGCCGAGTTAGTAGCCTTGTCGCCAATGTTCATGAGGATAGAGCAACCCGTGCCTAATGTGGCTTTTGCTGTGCCGGGTTCAAAGCAGCCCTCGCCAAATGCAGCCGCGTGCGAATCGCCAATCATGCTGGTTATCTCCAGCGGAGCATCAAATAAACCCCCAAAATCAGACTCCCCGTAAAGGGAGGCCGATGGTTTTATCTGCGGTAAATTCAATCCTGATAATCCAAACGCGGCTAAAATTTCCTTGTCCCAGGTAAGTGTTTTGAGATTAAAGAATAGTGTACGCGATGCATTGGTGTGGTCGGTGCTATAAACTTTGCCATTGGTTAGTTTATAAAGCAGCCAGGTATCAACCGTGCCGAAATAAGCTTCGCTGTTATCAATAGCCTGCTTAACTTGTGTATTGTTTTGATAGAGCCATATCAGTTTAGTGCCCGAAAAATAGGGATCGATGATCAGCCCTGTCCGTTCTTTTATTAATTGTTCTAAGCCTTGCTCCTTAAGCTGCTCACAAACGCTCACCGATCGCTTGCATTGCCAAACAACAGCATTATATAAAGGCTTGCCTGCCTTGTCCCACACTATAAACGTTTCGCGCTGGTTTGATATGCCGCAGCAACGGATATCGGCTAAATTACCTCCGGTAGATGTAAACGTGTCACTGCATTTTTTTACCGCGTCGAGCACGTTCTGATAAATGGCATCAGGTTCCTGTTCCACAAACCCGCCGGCTAAATAATGAGTTTTAAGAGGTTCAGTAGCCTTGGCCACAACTTTACCATGGGTATCAAAAATGATGGATTTGGTACTGCTGGTACCCTGGTCAACCGCAAGTATGTAATTGTTAGTCATTCTTTGAATTGGCTTTATCAATAATTACCGCTAAAAGTATCACGCCGCCTTTTACAACCTGCTGCCAGAAAGGCGATACATTGAGCAGCACAAGGCCGTTGTTTAGCACACCAATAATGATAGCGCCAAGTACTGTTCCCATAATAGTTCCGCGACCGCCCGACAAGGACGTGCCGCCTATTACTACGGCAGCTATAGAATCAAGTTCGTAACTGATACCCGCGTTAGGCTGTGCCGAATCCAACCGCGAGGTTACCATGATACCACCTACCGCGGCCAGTACACCAGCTATGGAGTAAACAATAAGTTTTACTTTGTTAATGTTGATGCCCGACAATTTGGAGGCATGCTCGTTTCCGCCAATGGCATAAATGTATCGGCCCAAAGCTGTTTTTTGGGTGATAACTACAGCTGAAACAATAACTACTGCCGAAATCCATACAGGTAACGGGATACCTAAAAACCAGCCAGTACCTATGTAAGCAAAGCTGTTCCCCAGGTTTGATATCGGAAAGCCTTTGGTCCATAGGAGCGTTAAGCCGCGGGCAATGGTGAGCATGGCCAGCGTAGCTACAAAGGGCGGCACTTTAAAACGGGTGATTGTCCAGCCGTTAAATAAGCCTAACAAGGCCCCTGCTATTAAACCCACAAGTATAGCCCCAAGTATGGTAAAACCAATGTATAAGTTATTTGATGGCAACTCAATGCCCGATTTGAGCAACCCGGCGGTGATAGCGCCGCAAAAGGCCAGTACAGAGCCCACTGAAAGATCGATGCCTGATGTTAACACCACCAGCGTCATTCCAACGGATATGCAGATGTTAACCGATATTTGCCGCATCACGTTCCATGCATTGTCGACAGTTAAAAACTTGTCGGACATGAGACTGATGCCTATACAAAGCAGCACCAGCGCTATGAGCGATTGAAACTTGGCCAGTTGTGTACGTTGTTGTGTTAAAATCATTTACTCAAATTTTTTAATTGATATCAGCTATCGCTGCTTTAAGTATATTATTCTCAGTAGCTTTATTGGCTTCAAACTCCGCGGTTATGGCACCTTCGGCCATGACCAGTATACGATCGGATACAGCCATGATTTCCGGCAGCTCCGATGAAACCATGATGATGCCCAGACCCGACGCGGCCAGCTCGGCCATTAGTTTATAAATTTCATTTTTGGCATTAATGTCAATACCCCGGGTTGGTTCATCGAGCATCAGTACCTTAGGCTGGGTTGAAAGGCATTTGGCAATCACAATTTTTTGCTGGTTGCCCCCGCTCAGGTTTTTAACCATTTGTTTTTCAGACGGCGTTTTGATCTTTAATGCTTTGATGTATTTATGTGCCAGTTCCAATTCTGTTTTATTGTTGATAAGCCCTGAGCCCTGCATTTTATCCAGCGAGCTCAGGCTAATGTTGGTTTTTACATCAAGCCCTAAAACCAAACCATCTTTTTTGCGGTCTTCAGGTACCAGCGCTATCCCGGCTTTGATGGCCTCGGCTGCCGATTTGAATTTTACAGGTCGGTTATTGAGCGTGATGGCCGCTTGCGTAAGGCCTGGGTGCATGCCCAACAATGTTTCCATCAGTTCGGTGCGCCCCGCGCCCATTAAGCCGAAAATGCCCAATATCTCGCCGCTGTAAAGTTCAAAGCAAATGTTTTTTAACAGTTGTTTCTGGTCGTTACCCGGCTTGTTAAGGCATAGTCCATCTACCTTTAGCAATACATTTTTTGCTATGGCGGCATTGCTGTTGCGCACAATCTCAATTTCGCGGCCAACCATTTTATGGATCAGTACATCATGCGTTATCCCTTTCATTTCACCGCTTTCAATGGTTTTACCATCGCGCAAAACGGTGTAGTGATCAGCTATTTTAAAGAGCTCGTTCAGCTTGTGCGAAATGTAAGCAATGGCTTTACCCTGGCTTTTTAAATTGGCAATATTTTCAAACAGTACCTCCACCTCACTTTCGCTGATGGCTGAGGTAGGCTCGTCCATGATAATTACTTCGGCATCGTAAAGCAAAGCTTTAGCAATTTCAACCACCTGCTGCTGGCCCACTTTTAAATCGGTAATTAAGCTATCGGCACTTACCTGTAATTTAAGTTTCTGTAGCAATTCTTCCGTCCGCAGGCGCATGGCTTTTTTATCAAGCATGCCCCAGCTGTTGGTTAGCTCCCGTCCTAAAAATAAATTCTCCGTTATGGTAAGATGAGGTACCAGGTTTAGTTCCTGGTGAATAATAGCGATACCTGTATGTTGTGCTTCGCGCGTATTTTTAAAACGTACGGCATTCCCTTTAAAAATAATGTTACCCTCATAATCGTCATACACGCCCGAAAGTATTTTCATGAGCGTTGATTTACCCGCACCATTCTCGCCAATGATAGCAGTCACTTTTCCGGCTTCGAGCCGGAGGTTAACATTGTCGAGCGCGGTTACACCCGAAAATCTTTTGCATATATTTTCTGCTGCTAACACTAATTGATTGTTTTTAATGATACCGGAATAATTTCAATATTATTAAGGTTGATGTGCGCTTGGTTAAGCTCAAAAGCCCCTGCGAAGGTTACAGTATCGCCTTTTTTAACTTTACTTTTAAAGGCAGGAACCACCTCACTGCGCACAATTTTATTTACCTCGGCCGATACATTGTTAAGGTCCATAGTGTTGGTAAAATCATTGATGCTGATGATGCCCGGTGCGTCGCGCAGCGCATTTCCGAAAATGTATTCGGTGGCAATTTTAACAGTTTGCTTATTTGGAGTAAGCAGATAAACGTCATTGTCATCAATAGAAGTAACCATACCCTTTCCTGAAGTCATGAAAAACCGGATGTTACCGATATCCATGGTGTGTGAGTATGATTTAAAAGTGCTGTCGGGTTTGTCTTTTAACAAGGTCAGCAACTGGTCAATATCAGTAGCCTTACCCGCCGATGGTAATAGTTGTTTGTCAACATAGTTGCGGGCGTAAACAGCCGCGTTAAATTGCTTTACAACAGACGCTTTTACATCGCTCAGTTTTTTAAAATAAACTGAATTCCAGGCCAGGAAAACAACCACGATAACAGCCACAAGGTATTTAAGTGTTTTTTTTGCCATGGTTTAATCTTTTTTACCGTAAGCGATGTAGTCGTTTATATTATCGTTGGTAACCAACTCAACAGCAACAGGTATTTTTTTGGGGAAGTCGCGCTTGCCTTTAAAATATTCATCGGCATAATTGGCTGCGGTTTGCGCCATTACCTTGGGGAACTGCATGCCCGTGGCCGCTATTTTATTTTCCTTAATGGCCTGCACTACATCCTCGGCGCCGTCAAAACCAAACACTTTAACACGGTTTGCCTTGCCGGCGGCAACCAGGGCCTGGTAAGCGCCCATGGCCATAGCATCATTGCCACAAAAAACAGCGTCGATATCAGGGTGTGCCTGCAGTATAGATTCCATAACCTCCATGGCTTTGTTCCGGTCAAAATCGGCGCTTTGCTGGGCCACCATTTTTAAACCGGGGTAATAATCAACCAGACTGTGAAAACCTTTGGACCGGCTCCATGTATTGTTATCGGCCACTAAGCCCAGCAGCTCCACATATTTGCCTTTTTTATGCATGCTCTGCACAAAATATTTACCGATAGATACACTGCCCGAATAGCTGTCGGATAAGATCTGAGAAGTAGCCCCATCGGCGGTGTTCACTTCCCTATCCATACAAAATACGGGTACACCGGCTTTTTTGGCTTTTAAAACATTTACTACAGAGCCGTTGGCATCGGTAGGATTAAACAGAATAGCGCTATAGCCCGAAGCGATGGCATTTTCAAAATGGTCGGTCTCCAGCGCGGTATTATTCTGTGAATCGAATATTTTAGATTCATAGCCCAGCGTTTTGGCTTGCGCGGCAGCTGTTTGCGCCAAAAAAACAAACCACGGATTATTGAGTGTAGACACAATAATGGCCATCTTTTTTTGCTTTGCCGAGTCGGACCGGTTTTTACAACCCGCAAAAACCAAAACCAGCAACAGCAATACTTTAAAATATCTCATAATTTAGGTTTATTATGGCGATTGGTTATTTCATTGTTTAACAAGCAATTTTGTTACGGCCAGCGCAATCCCATCTGCCGACAGGCCGTAGTGATTAAATATTTCTGTTTGCGAACCCGTGACTGTGTATTCGTCGGGTATGCCCATTATTTTAAATGGTTTATGATAGCCGTTGGCCAGCAGTAACGAAGCACAGGCTTCGCCCAGGCCTCCGTAAATACTGTGTTCTTCAACAGTGATAATGGCTCCGGTTTTTTCCGCAAGGCGTAACACCAGTTCTGCATCGAACGGTTTAATGGTGTGCATGCTTACCACGGCGGCTTTAATGCCTTGCTCCTGTTCCAGTTTTTCGGCAGCCTGTAAAGCGGGGTAAACGGTTTCGCCGGTGGCTATGATCGTAAGGTCGTCCCCTTCCTTAATCACGCGTCCTTTGCCAAATTCAAAGCTTATGTTTTCATCATCGGTCAAAGCGGGCATGGCTTTTTTGCCAAAACGTAAATACAATGGCTGGTTGGTTTTTACGGCCTGCTTCACCGCCTCGCGGGTTTCAAAATTATCAGCCGGGGCTGCTATGATCAGGTTATTAATAGCACGCAACACGGCAAAATCATGCAGGCTATGATGAGTTGAACCCAGCGCCCCATAACTTACACCGGCGCTTATGCCGATGAGCCTCACCGGATTATTAGAATATGCTACGTCATTTTTAATTTGTTCCAATGCCCGTGCGGTTAAAAAGCAGGCAGGTGATACGGCAAAAGCCTTTTTACCGGCCGAAGCCAGTCCGGCGGCTACACCAACCAGGTTTTGTTCGGCAATGCCTATCTCCACAATTTGCTCTGGCAGGTCGGCACCGAATTTAACCAGCTTGCCCGAGCCCCTTGAATCGCTGGTAACAGCCACGATGCTTTTATCAATAGTGGCCAGTTCCTGCAAAGTAGCCGAGAATATGTCCTGGTTAGGTTTACCGTTTATAGTTGTATTTTCAATAACTGCTCCCATGATCTGTTTAATTAGCGCCGGTCATAACCTCGTCCAGTTCTGCTATGGCTGTTTCGTATTGTTCTTTGTCGGGTACACCGTGGTGCCATTTTACACTGTTCTCCATAAAACTTATACCCTTGCCTTTTATGGTGTGTGCTATAATGAGACTTGGTTTCCCTTTTTCAAAAGGTAAAGCGGCAAAGGCTTCATTAAGGGCTTTTATATCGTGCCCGTCGACGTGTTTTACTGCCCAGTCAAAGCTCTCAAACTTGGTGTCAATGGGGGCGGTATTGCAAACCTCGGCGTTAGAGCCGGTGATCTGCAGTTTGTTGTTATCAATAATAGCGCAAAGGTTATCGAGCTTGTAATGGGCCGCGGTAAGTGCTGCTTCCCAGTTGGAGCCCTCAGGCAATTCGCCATCGCCCAAAAGTGTAAAAACCCGGTAAGCTTTGTTATCCATTTTAGCAGCGAGGGCGGTGCCTACACTAATAGGTAGTCCATGGCCTAATGCGCCGGTGTTTTGCTCTACCCCGTGCACCTTACGTGTAGGGTGACCAATGTAATGCGATTTATACTGGCATAAAGTGTTCAGGTCATCCTCCGGAAAAAAGCCTTTATCGGCCAGTACCACATATAGTGCTTCCACGCAGTGGCCTTTGCTTTGGATATATCGGTCCCTGTCTGGTGATGTAAAGTTATCGGGCGATACATTCAGAACGCTGTTGTATAAAACGTTCAATATATCAACACAAGAAAGACTTCCCCCGGTATGCCCGGCTTTAGCGCCCACAATATATTTGAGGATCTTTTTACGGTAATTAACCGACTTGGCTATCAATTCATTTTCCGCTATCATATTACGCATGCTGATAAATTTCCCAACCCATATAATTCCCCAATGCTTCTTTTAATATCCCTGCTGTTTTTGAAGCGTTCATAACCACATGGTGCTCAAAACCGTTACGGCAAACGTATTGCATCAATCCCTGCAAATCTGGGATCTGGGCAACAGCGCGGTTACCGAAAGTATTCAGCGCGTCATCGGTTAAATTGCCTTCACCGAAATAGGCTTTGATAACACCCTTAGGGTCATCAGTACTGATGCGACCATAGGTTAAAGGTGATGCAGGAGTGCGACCCGACAATGCGCCGTAAGTATTTTCAACCCCAACAGTAGTACCGAGGATAGGCGCGTTACTGATCTCGATATCGGGTAAAAATGATTTGGCCCAGTTGCCGCAATGGAATAGTACGCATTTGTTTTCATCATCAGCGTAGTTATTGTTCCAATCAACCAGTGCGCTTGGCGAGCCCGAGGCCAGTTGCATGGCGTACATGGTGAGCGTTCCGGTAACATCAACCTCGCAGGCGCTTGGCAACATGTTCTCGCTCATAATGCTCATGCTGGTGCACACGTTGCAGCCGTAGTTTTGCTGTAGCGATGTCCAGCATTGTATGGCGGTGGCATCAAGTGAATTGTCTTCCATAAAATGATTGAGCACCACATCAAGCTTGGCAATTTGTATCAAGGCTTCATCGGGTGTTTTACCTGCCGGTGCATAAGCCAGTACCTTATCCAGATGCGCCTTAACCTCGGCATGATCTTTAGTTAGTTTATTGGCATTGCCTAGTATCTCTGAAAGGTCAACAGTAGTTACCGATATACCATTGCGCTGCAATATTTTTTCGCTGTAACGAACAGTGTTGAAACCGCCCGGACGAGCGCCAACAGCGCCAATGCGAACTTTGCGCAAGCCTTTTACCACACGGCAAACCGCCACAAAATTTAATAGATCTTCGGTAAACAGAGGGTTTGACGGATGGATTACATGGCTATCGGTAAGCGTATATTTAATGCCATACTGATAAAAGTTATTACAAACCGATATTTTGCCGCACCAGGAATCGCGGCGGCGGGCTACATCAAGTTTGTTCAGTTCGTCGGGATAAGCCTGTACCAGCACAGGTACATTTAACCCGGATAGTTTGATGGTTTCGGCTACCCCTCGTTCATCACCAAAGTTGGGCAGGAATACGATAATTCCGCTGATTTCTTCCTGGTGTTTTTTAAACAGGTCGGCACAACGCTGCGCGTCCCTGAAGGTTTCAACCCCGCCAAGTTTTGATTCCTGCTCAGTAAGCATGATGGGGTTAATGTTAAGCTTGTTAAACAGTGCGATAATATCGGTACGTGCCTCTGAAACCAAACGATCAGGGAAAAAATCACGATTGCCAATAATTACGCCCAGTGTTGCTTTATTATTCATTTTATATATTATTTGAATTTAGGTTCCACACAGTACGGCTAATGTGGAATACTTTTATTTGGAAATGCCAAAATAGAAAACAAAAAAAGAAAAAGCAAAGAAAACAAAAATTAAATCCTATACTTTATTATCATATTAATATATAATGTTTTCGTTTTTGTTCCTTCGCCCGCATGTTATACGCCCTTTTATGTGTGTTAGCGTAATTTTCTTTTATCATGCCAATAACTCATAATATATTTATGCTTGGCTTCGATTTATTTGTTTTGCTTTTCATTGGCGCAATTATATATCTTTGATAGTTTAAAAAATAAAAATGCTTGCAAATCAACGAAGAGATAAAATTCTGGATCTTTTAAAGGAGGATGGCTCTGCCAAGGTAACCGACCTGGCTAAAATTTTTAAGGTAACCGAAGTTACAGTAAGGCAGGATTTAGAGAAGCTGGAAAAGGATGGCTTGCTGATACGTGAACATGGTGGCGCTTTTTTAAAGAATATCAAAGATCAGGTAAGTTCCTTTTCGGTTGCCAATCATGATAATTTAGATAAGAAAGAGCTTATTGCCGCCAAATGCCTGGAGTTTATTGAAAACGGGGATACCATTATTCTTGATTCGGGCTCTACCACTACCGAGATAGCTAAAAAACTAAAAGGTAACCGTCATGTAACCGTTATTACCAACGCTTTAAATATTGCGTTGATGCTGGGCGCTGAACCCGATATTGAAGTGATCATGACTGGCGGCGAATTTAAGCCGCCAACCCTGTCGTTAACGGGTCAAAAAGCAGCCGATTTTTTTAAGGGCATCAACGTGCAAAAGTTATTTCTGGCAACGGCGGGCCTTTCGTTAAAGGCCGGTTTAACCTATCCCAGCATCAGTGATCTGGTGGTTAAAAAAGCAATGATAGATGCGGCCGAAACCACCTACCTGGTAGCCGACTCTACCAAGTTTGGTAAAAGCGCGTTTGCCAGTTTAGGGGCCTTGTCGCTCATTAATTATATTATTACCGATAACGGTGTGGAAGAAAATCATAAAGAAGTATTCAGAACGCACGAAATAGAGCTGATTATAGCTGATTAGCAACGAATTTGTTACTTCTGGCGTATTCGCAATACCGATATTGATACTTTCATTTTTCATATATTAGTTTTATGAAGCATCTGTCGGTATTACTCCTCATCGTTATTTTTGCACTTCCCCTATCTGCTCAGCAAACGCAAAAGCCCATGTTGTACGGAAGCAGCTGGATGGCTGTTACCGGTAAACCAATGGCTGCCACAGCGGGCGCCATGATTTTTCAGCAAGGCGGCAATGCGGTTGACGCGGCCTGCGCCATGCTTGCCGCCACCTGTACCATGTGGGATACCTTAAGTTGGGGTGGGGAAACACAGGCGCTCATTTACGATCCTAAAACGCATAAAGTAATTGCCATTAACGCCATGGGCTTTGCACCTACCGGCGCTACCGTTGCCTATTTTAAAGGCAAGGGATATAATTTCCCTCCGGAATATGGGCCGTTGGCAGCAACTACACCCGGTACACCCGGCGGCTTGATATACATGCTTATTCATTATGGCAAGCTGAGCCTTAAACAGGTGCTGGCACCAGCCATGCACATGGCAGCGGGCTATGCTATTGAAGCGCAGGCGGCCAATACTATGGAACGCGATAAGGAAATGCTTAAACAATGGCCTTACAGTAAAAAAGTATTTCTTACCCACCCCGGCGAAAAACGGGAGGCACCCGAACCCGGTGAAATTTTTGTACAAAAAGATCTGCTGACAACCCTTACCAAAATGGTTGATGCAGAAACAGCTGCGCTAAAAAAAGGAAAAAGCCGAGAAGCCGCGCTGATGGCAGCTTATGATCGTTTTTATAAAGGCGATATAGCCAAAGAGTTTGTACGCGGCAGCCAGGAGCAAGGGGGACTGATCACCATGCAGGACCTGGCCAAGTGGAAACCTGCGGAGGAAGAACCGTTGATGATAAATTATAAAGGAATTGATGTTTATAAATTACAACAATGGACACAAGGCCCGGCGATGTTGCAGGCGCTGAACATCCTGGAGAATTTTGATCTGAAAAGTATGGGATATAACAGTTCAAAATATATCCATACCCTTTATCAGGCCATGAACCTTTCGTTTGCCGACCGTGATTTTTATTACGGCGATCCTTATACAAACAAAGGCCAACCTATGAAAGGTTTGTTGAGTAAGGAATACGGGAAACAACGGGCCGCGCTTATACAGTACAATAATAACGATGCGCATATTGGTCCGGGTGATCCATATCCTTTTGAGGGAAAGCAAAACCCTTATATCAATCTATTGAAACAACGGGGTTTTGAAATGGATACCACTAAACGGAACTTCGCGCCTACGCATGATCTGGGTAATAATTCGCCGAAAGAAGAATACCAGGACAGGCTTTGGAGGGGCACTACCTCTATTGAAGCGGCCGATAAAGAAGGCTGGGTGGTTTCCGTTACCCCAAGCGGTGGCTGGTTGCCGGCTTGTATTGCCGGAAACACCGGTATAGGTATGAGCCAGCGCATGCAAAGCTTCGTGCTCGACTCCGCGCTAAATCCGTTCAATGTGGTAGCGCCAGGTAAAAGACCGCGGGTAACGTTGTCGCCTTCATTGTTTTTAAAAGATGGTAAACCATTTTTATCCGCCGCTGTACAGGGCGGCGATACGCAGGATCAAAACCTTTTACAATTCTTTCTGAACGTTGCCGAATTTGGCATGACTGTGCAAAAGGCAACCGAGGCTGCTAATTTTAATACCAATCAACTATGGCTTTCACTCGGCGGGACTAAAACTTCGGACAGGGAGCCTAAGCCCGGACAGATATTATTGAATAACAACACGCCTGAAAGTGTGCGCAACGACCTTAAAAAAATGGGCTATACGCTAAGTTTTGCCGACCGTACCAGCGGCCCCATCAATGCGGTGTATTTTGACTGGAAACATGGCAGCCTTTGGGGTGGCTCCAGTAATCATGGTGAAGATTATGGCATCGGTTGGTAACTGACGGCCGTAAGCCTTTTCGCTGGGTTAACAATAAAGTAATACAGGTGCTTTTATTTTGCCATCGTGCCTAAAAGGGCACTCAAAATACTATGCTCAAGAAATCAACAGCAATAATACTGCAAGCTCTTGCAGTACTTTTTATAACAACAGGTGCAAATGCGCAGTCGAAATCTAAAGCTACCAAAACAATCATAGTTTTCTTTGACGGCCTGCGGCCCGATTACATTACTCCTGAAGCAATGCCGAATTTGTACGCGTTTAGCAAACAAGGCTCATATGGCAAGCAACATCACAGTGTGTACCCAACAGTAACCCGTGTAAATTCATCGGCATATTCAACGGGGAGCTATCCGGCAAAAACCGGCTTGATGGGTAATACCGTGTATTTTCCTGAAGTGGACAAACTGAAAGGGCTAAACACCGGCGAAGCTGAGGCGCTGAACCTCATCAGCAAGGCTACAAAAGGAAAACTGCTTACGGCTACGCCACTGGGTGAGTTGCTGCAGGCCGCAGGCAAACACATGATGGTGTTTAGTTCGGGTTCAACCGGACAGGCTTTGCTGCAAAACCATAAGGTAAGCGGTGGCGCTATTGTTAATCCGTCAATGATACTGCCCGAATCGTTTAAAAATACCGTTGTAGATGCAGTAGGTCCAATTCCCGAGCATGGAAAACCCAATACCGCCCAGCACAAATGGGTAGCCGACGCGCTGATACATTTTGGTCTGGCAGCCGATGGCCCTGAAGTAAGTGCTATCTGGTTTTCAGACCCTGATGGTACCGCGCATGAAGATGGTATAGGTGCCGAAACTTCTATGGCTTCCATTAAATCTGTTGATCATGAGTTTGGGCGGATCCTGGATTCATTGAAAAGCAAACATTTGGATAAAAACTATAACATCATTATTTCGGCCGATCATGGTTTTATAAGTCATGCTGGCGGTGGCAGCAATGTGGTAAGTTTGCTGATTGCTAAAGGTTTGAAAAAAGATATATTATCGGACGATGTAGTAATGGCCGATGGCGCTATTTATGTAAAAAACCACGATAAAGAAACCATAAAAAAGATAGTAGCTGTTTTACAGGAGCAAAAAAATGTTGGTCCGGTGTTTACAAAAGGTACAAAAAAGGGCGATTTGAAAGGTTGGGTCGAAGGAACACTTTCGTTTGAATCCATCCACTGGGACCACCCCACCCGCTCGGGAGATATATTGACCGGAGGTAACTGGGACGACCGCAAAAATAAATTTGGCTATGCGGGTACAAGTTTTTCGGGCGGTGTTGCAGGTCACGGCGGTTTTAGTCCGTACGAGGTACATATCGCTTTACTTGCCTCAGGGCCCGATTTTAAAAAAAGTTATGAAAGCGAACTGCCAACTTCAAATGTTGATATAGCCCCCACGGTATTGCATTTGCTGCACCTGCCTGTACCTCCGCAAATGGATGGACGGGTAGTGTATGAACTGTTAAATGAAAAGGCACCTGCAACCGCTCCTTCAAAAGCAACAAAAGATATTGTAGAAACCGAAGTAAAAAGCTCTTGGGGAACTTACAAGCTGATGCTGCACCGTACCCTATTAGGGAAATACATTTATACCGATTACACCAGCGTAACACGGGAGTTAAAGTAGAGCCGTTCAATAACGAAATAAAAAATTTGTCATCCTGAGGTACGAAGGATCTATTGTAGAACTAAGCAGCAGCAAAATAGATCCTTCACTGTCGTTCAGGAAGACAAATTTTTTTAAAGGCGGCCGTCAGTCTGAGCCCCGTCGAAGCATGGTGAGTGGGCCTGCAACGCACGATCCTTCGACGGGGCTCAGGATAACAGATTAGCCACACCAAAACACAAAGGAAGTCATGCCGAACTTGTTTCGGCATCCCATTAACAAGTCATTTACAGCAAGCGGCCTAAACATTCTGTGAGATCCTGAAACAAGTTCAGGATGACAGGTGGGCTACGTCCAAAATGTAAGTGCTTTCCACATTGCCGAATAAGAATATCTTTAACAACCCAGTATTTGTTTCAAAACCGCAGAGAGTTTTTCCGGAGATGCCGCGGTCTGTTCTTTGCACCGCCAGGTCACAAAACCATCGGGCCTTACCAGCACGGCTCCGGTATCAGCAATCTGTAGGGTATCCTGAATGGGTTTATCGGTGTAAATCAGATCAGCATTGTCGCCAATACTGTATAGAGTTATGTCCAGCTCCTTGTTTACAGCCATAACCGCCTGTTTCCAATAGATATTATCAATGCCGGTAAACAATACAAAACCCTTTCCGAGGAGATCGAGAGTGGATATTTTTTCCTCTTTGTGCATTATCCATAAATGCGGAAACCGGGTGCCGGGTTGAGCTGTAAGCGCATCAACTTTAATATAGCCTTTGGTGGAAGAATCGCCGTCGGTTATGGCTGGCGACGAGTACCGGTATACGGGTAAACCGAGCAAGTTACCCAAAAGCGAAACAGGAGTTTTGGGGAATAATTTTTGAAGCCGCAGATAGCTGATGAGCATTACGGTTAGAAATGAGCCCAAAAACGTAAAGTTCATACGTTTTATCAGCCCATATTCGTTGGTCATTTTGCCGGATTGCTCCGCATTGTACCGGCCTATCGGTTGCCTTTCGGTACTGTAAGTATGCAACAGGGCCGGGTTTGCTTTTCCTTGTATAACGGCCGCCAGTTTCCAGGCAAGGTTATGTATGTCCTGCACACCGGTATTGGCCCCTTTGCCGCCATAGGGCGTCATGACATGGGCAGCATCGCCGGCCAAAAATATGCGACCATGCTGCATTTCGGTTACCACCTTTACTGTCGGCTGCCAGGGTAATATGCTGACGATCCTGATACTTATTTGCGGCAAACCAATTACTTTTTGTAAAATGGTAATAACACGCTCATGGGTGAAGTCTTCAGGGCGTTCTCCTTTAGTTACATCATAGTGCAGATGAAATACCCACCGGTCGCTGTTGTTGATGGATGCCAGTAAACCTTTTATGCCGGCATCGTCAATTCTTAACAAACTAAATTCGCGGCCGCGCACAAAATCGGTAAGATCAGCCTCAAAATAAATATTCAGTAAGTTCCCTAATGCACCTGGGCCAGTGGTTTCGGCCTTTAAAACTTCGCGGATACTGCTATTGGCGCCATCGGCAGCTATCATATAATCTGCCTGTATGGTTTGCTGTTCACCCGTATCCCTGTTTCTGAGTATGGCTGTTACCCCGTCTTCATTTTGTGTAAACGAGAGCAGTTGGGTGTGGAAGCATGTTTCCGCTCCCCTTTCTTCCGCAGCTTGCAGCAATATAGGTTCTGACAGGTCTTGGGTGCAGCGTGCCGCCATTTCGGGACTAAGTTTTTTCAGCTGCCCCAATCCCTTCATTTCACTGGGCGAACTGACAGCCTCACCTTTTCTTGGTTTTTTGTTTTTTAAGGCAATTGCCAGCGAAACGCCGGTGAGGATTCCCCAACCTGGTGCCAGGGCTTCGCCGGCCTTGCGTATCGGCTCGCTTAACCCAAGTTCGCGGTAAAGCTCCATGCTGCGTACATCAAAGCCCCTGGCCCGGGGATGAATTGAGGTTGACCGGTGCCGTTCAACCAATAACGGGGTAACGCCATGTTTTAAAAGAAATAAGGCCGCCGTTAAGCCAGAAATTCCGCCACCAACTATTAATACGGGTACCTTTTTATGTAATTCCATTTTTATTCAATTAAATTTGTTTAATGTGCCTGCTTATTTATGCAAAACTGCTGGTTGGCTATTGCAGAACAGGGCATTTAAAGGATTAATTTGTACCATTAATGAAATAATATTATCCAGTGAGTAACCGGAATGATCAAAAAGAGACGCTGACTGAATTCAGCATGGAGAAAATCCTGAAAGTTCCGGAGGGGGTTGTTCAGGAGTTTAAAACACCCATGACTGATCGGGAAGGCCATTTGAAATTGGTAATTACGGATGGTATGGGCATAATTGATGGCACTATGATCACCACCGGGCGAACCAGGCCGATGGAGCATTTCAACAACAGGCCGCTTGTTGAAATGAATTTTATGCTGGAAGGTAGTATCAGCCAAACCAACGAAGGGCTGTTAAAACAATATAGTTTTAAAAAAGGATACCATAATATTTTGTTCAACCCGTATTCCATCGAAAGGAATTGCCTGGAAGGGGCGGGTACTCATCGCATATTCTCGGCACATATCCCTCCCGAAAGAATGATGAGCCTGTTTGACAGTTATGTTCCGGAACTGGCACCATTTGCCGAAAAAATAGCAAAAGGCGAACCCTTTGTACTGCATTCGCCTGCAAATGGGTTCAGTAAGCACATGAAATACTTTTTTGATTCATTTTGGGATTGTCCCTCGCCACTGAGCCTGCGTAAGCTGTATTTTGAATCTAAAGTAATGGACCTGCTTTGCCGGCAATGCGAGGTGCTTACCGGTTATGAGGTAAAGGAGGCAGCCATTTCTAAGACTGATCTTGAAAAAGTTTATTATGCCCGCGAGATATTGCTTAATAACCTGAGCTATCCGCCCTCATTGGCTGAGCTTTCGCGACTTTGCGGTTTAAATGAATTTAAACTAAAAAAGTACTTTAAGCAGGTGTTTGATACCAGTGTTTTCGGGCTTTTGCAGGAGGAGCGGCTTCAAGCGTCGAAAGGGCTTATTTACCAGGGAGAGAAAAATATTTCTGCCATTGCTTATGAGCTGGGCTACGCACATCCGCAGCATTTTCAGCGTGCTTTTAAAAAGCGTTTTGGCATAACACCCAGGGAGCTGCTTAAATAGCGTACTTATTTAATTGTGATACCCGCATCCTTAAAACCTGTCAGGTCGGCTATGGATGGGTCTTTCTCTGTAATGATTACATCAATGGCATTGGCAGCGCATACATAATATGGGTCAGATGCTCCTATTTTTTCATAGGTAGATAAGGCTATTACATATTTTGATGTCTCGATCATAGCGCGGTCAATCAAACTCTCTTCGTATGTAAAACCTGTAATTCCAAGTTTTAAGTCGATACTGCAAATACCCAGCAGGCATATATCTGCCCTGAAATTACGGATGGCCTCGATGGTTTCGTAACCAGTTGTTGAAAAGCTGTGCTTGTTAAGCTGGCCGCCAATAAAAAATACATTTACATTAAGGAAATCCTCTAAAACAGATACAATGGGAAAGCTATTGGTAATAACAGTGAGGGAGATGTCCCTGGGCAGCGCTTCCATAACGGCGGTTGTTGTAGTGCCGGCATTTGCCAAAATCACCTGGCCGGGTTTAATAAACGACAGTACCTTTTGAGCGATAACTTTTTTATGTTGTGTATCAATGTTCTGGCGCTCTTTAAAATGGGGGTGCACCGGCGAACCTATAATTGCCCCTCCCCGTACCGCCTTCAACAAGCCTTTATCAGATAACTCTTTAATGTCCCTCCTTATCGTATCTGTCGATACGTTAAGCAGCCTGCTCAAGTCGTCAAGAATAACTTTATTGTCTTTGGCAATTTGCTCTACTATCTTTTGAAGTCGCTCCGCTTTTAGCATAGGCAAATATAGAAATAAAATCAGAATTGCAAATTGTTGCAATGTTGTGAATTTTAATTTGCAATTATTTGAAATATATTGCATAATATTGCAATATGAAAACATTAAAAAGAATTGCTGTAGATATGGACGGTGTGTTGGCCGATACCGACGCGCACTATTTAACATGGTATTATAATGCCTATGGTGTTAACATTCCGTATGAACAAATGCTTGGTAAGCCCGAGGGAGAGGGTTTTCCGGAAAAAGACGCCATACGCAATTTCATCCTCTCGCCTGGTTTTTTCCGCACCCTTCCTGTAATACCGGGCGCGGTTGAGACTATAAAGGAATTAATGAAGGATTTTGAAATTTATATCGTATCGGCAGCTATGGAGTTTCCATTGTCGTTACCCGAAAAATATGAATGGTTGCAGGAACATTTTCCGTTTATAGCCTGGAACAACATTGTTTTTTGCGGAGATAAAAGCATTATCAATGCCGATTATATGATAGATGACCACCCCAAGAATTTAGATAAATTTAAAGGGGTTACCATCATGTTTAATGCTGCCCATAATGCAAATATTACACATCATCAGCGGGTTAGGTCATGGGCCGAAGTATTGGATTTATTGAAAGCTGCAGAATGCAGTGTTGATTAATAGTTAATGTAATTGAGTACAGAATAAATTTTCAGGAAGCATTACAGATAATAAAGGTTAAATAAAATACCTGAAAGTTTAACAATAAATTCTTATCGGGTTAATATCATATTCATTGCCGTTGAATATTTTAGGGACAAACTATTCCTTATGAACTTTAAATCTCTAAGTATTCCCAGCGTTGTTGAACGATATAACCAGCCTTTAATAAATGTAGTTTCTGATCCCGAAAAATGCATCCAGCTTTATGAAGCGGGCGCAGGTTATCTGATCGGCGATTTGGCGCTTACCCAGGGTTATGCCCCTTACCGCAACCTGAACAGTTCGCCGGCAGAGGCAGATTATCAGTTGCTGGCCAAAGCCGGATTGCTGATGGCTTCCGGGGCCAAGTCGGGCGAACTGGTGCTTACTACCGGGTTCCCTTACACCACTTATGAGCTTTACAAGCAGCAGGCCATTGACTTTTTTACTCCCCGCGATATATTTATTGAATTTAACGCCGATACCTACTCCAGCAATGCGCACAAACGCATACAGCTTACCGTACGCCACGTTGAAGTAATGCCCGAAATTTTAGGCTGCATTATGGCTGTCCGTAAAGGGTTGAAACAACAGGGTAACTTTTTTATTGTGAGCCTGGGCTACGGAACCTGCGAAACAGGTTTAAGTATGGATACCGGGCTAATTACCCGTACCTGCATGAGTGTTTCTGGTTTACGCTATGCTGTTAATAACCTGCATGCCGAATTAAGCAAAAGCTATAATTTGGGTATGAAAAATGAACACATGGTTAACCAAAGCTTTCAGAATGGAAAAATAGTTTTGGATCGCAAACGGAAAGACCTTATTGATATCAGGCGCAACCACCTGGCCAATTATTATGATGAGATATTATCGCCAACGTTAAAGAAAGCTTTTATAGACAGCGATTTTGAAAAGGCGGATACCCTGTACCTGGTAGGCGGCGGCGCCAAATACGCCGAACTGGTTGATTGCTTTAAAAATGAATTTGACGGTGTACTGGATATTGTTGTTCCGGACACGGCCGAGAATATGGCCAGTTTAGGGTATTGTTTACGCTCGGCACAATGGTGTGGCCCGGGTCATTCTAATCAGGCAGTTGGGCTCGATATTGGGAATGCCTATACTGTAGTAAGCCAGGTGCATCAGCAAATGGAGCTGGCCAATACTTATGAAGAGGCACAGGTACTAAATCATTCTTTATAATATTATTTAATCATAACAAACAGGCCGCTTAAATTCATTTAAGCGGCCTGTTTATTTTATAAGGTATCCTTATTCGGCATCGTAAATAACTACCTTTTCAAAAAATACACGGAATTCCTCTAAGAATGCTTTGTGCACCGGGTGAACCTGGTAAACATCATGCGCGGCAAGGTCATCAAAAAATACGGTTAGGCTAAAGGTATAAGTGGTATCAACAACAGGGCGGTCGATAGCCATAACGGGTGTACCAATGTGCAATGTTTTTATAACTTCTACAGCCTCTAAAGACTGTAGACCTTTACGAAATGCGATTTTCTGGTCTTCGGATGTATCTGCTTTTACCCAGAATAAAACGTGGTGTACTATCATTTTTTGTTTTTCGGCAAATGTAAAAATATCCGGTCAGGTATTTAACCGGAAGCTTGCTTTTCGTACTTTGGCACATGTACACATTTGTTGAGCGTGATAAGCAATATTACCAGTTATCATAAAACCCGCATTGCACCTACACCAAGCGGCTATTTGCATTTGGGCAATGTGCTGTCTTTTGTAATTACCACGGGTATTGCCCGTAAACACGGGGCCCGCATATTGCTCCGGATAGACGACCTTGACCGGGCCCGGGTTAACAAACAGTACCTGCAGGATATTTTTGATACGCTCCATTTTTTAGAAATACCCTGGGATGAGGGTCCGCGTGATGTGCATGATTTTGAAAGCAATTACTCCCAGCTGCACCGTATGCCGCTTTACCAGGAGGCGTTCAAGCAATTATATGATGATGGGTTGGTTTTTGCATGCACTTGCTCCCGTAAACAATTGGCCGACGCTGAGTTTAATCGGCACTGCGCATGCTTTAACCGCAAAATGCCGCTAACTGCCGAAAATGCAAGCTGGAGATTAGTTACCAATGCCAACCCAATCATGGTTAAAGATTATAGCCATCAAATCATTGAATCGGTGTTGCCTGCCGATATGTATAACTTTATCGTTAAAAAGAAAGATGGCTTCCCTGCGTATCAGTTGGCATCCTTAATTGATGATGATTTTTACAAAATCGACCTGATAGTAAGGGGTGAAGATCTGTGGCCATCAACCCTTGCCCAGCATCAGTTGTCATCAGCGTTGGGGTTAAATAATTTTAAAGAAATAGCTTTTTATCATCATCCCCTGCTTACAGAAACCTCGGGTCAAAAACTTTCCAAATCGGCGGGGGCTACCTCTGTCCGGTACCTGCGGGAGAATGGCAAAACTCCGGCAGCTATTTACACGCTGATTGCGGGCATGCTTGGTATTGACGAAAATATAACCAACTGGCAGCAGCTTGCCGGGGTAATAATTCCGGATATTACTTAAGATCAAATTTTAACATCATATTTAACCCTGATTTAAGATAAAGTAGAAACAGATAAAGCAAATTTGCACCTACAGTTAAACACTATGCAAAGAAGATCAGCCCTTAAAAATATTGGTGGATTGCTTTTGGTACCATCCCTGGGGTTCGCCAAAACATCTGCAGAGAAAAAACCGGTTTTACGGATAGCACATTTAACCGACATCCATCTTAAAAATAAGTTTGATGCCCCGGCCCGGTTTGCTAGATGCTTGCACCATGTGCAGCAGCAAACACCCAAAGTTGATCTGATATTGAATGGCGGCGATATGGTGTTTGATATGAACAAGGAAAACATCAGCACCATTAATGACCAGTGGCAGCTTAGTAAATCGTTAATGAAGGCTGAGTGCAGCGTACCTGTACATTACTGCCTGGGTAATCATGACATTTGGTGGAACGAGGATGATAAGGGCCAGGCCATTTATGGGAAAAAATATTCCATGGATCAGTTAAGTTTGGTTAAGCCTTACTATAGCTTTACCCAGGGCGGTTGGAAATTTATTATACTCGATAGTGTTCATTTAGATATTGACAACACCTGGTACATTGGTAAACTGGGCGAAGAGCAGTTTGCCTGGCTTGAGCAGGAACTTAAAACCACTGACCCATCTATGCCTGTTTTGGTACTCACACATATCCCCATTTTAACCGCGACCAACCTTATTGAAGATAACACCGTGAATAAATGGGTTATGCTGGGAGGCGATATGCATACCGATAATGCTAAAATAATCAGCCTGTTTTACCGGCACCCCAATGTTAAACTGTGCCTGAGCGGCCACATTCATTTACGCGATAAGGTGGTTTACAACCATGTTACCTATATATGCAATGGCGCCGTTAGCGGGGCCTGGTGGGAAGGCAACCGCAGAGAAACAGCCCCTGGATATGGCGTTATCGACTTATACGCCGATGGCAGCTTTACCGAAGATTATGTGAATTATTGATACAATTTTTTAACAGAAGCAGCCAATATATCAACAGCAGTTTCCAGTTCTTTAGGGTTCATGGACGCAAAACCCAGCCTCGCATAATGCAGTGGCCGGCCTTTTTCTTGATAATAGCTTTTACCATCACTCATGGTGAGGCCATTGGCTGCTGCTTTTTGAGCTACTTCATCAGCTTTTATGCCGTTTAAATAATTTATCCAAACCGCAAAACCACCATCCGGAACTTTAAAGCTGATGTACCCGTCAAGTTGCTCCTGCAGCAGGCTGCAAAATATGTCGCGCCTTTCGTGGTAAATTTTGTTGGTTTTTTTCAGGTGACGGCTTACATCGCCATTTTTTAAAAGGTTAGCCATGGCTTCCTCCAGGAGCAATTCCCCCTGCCTGTCTATAAGGCGGCGCAGTCTCGTGGCCTGCATGATCATGTTAGGAGGAGCAACCATAAAGCCAATACGGATACCCGGTGCAATAGTTTTACAAAACGACCCGATGTAGATGATACTGCCGTAGTAGTCGGCGCTGGCTAAAGGCAATATGGGTCCGCTGGAATAGTGGAAATCATAATCGTAATCGTCCTCAATGATAGCGAAGCGGTACTGACGTGCAAGTTCCAGCAGCCGCATACGCCGTTCGGCGCTTAATGTTACCGTAGTGGGGCGGTGATGATGCGGGATTACGTATACCAGTTTTACCCTTTTCTTTTTGCAGATAGCCTCAACCGCGTCCAGATCAATTCCGCATTCATCAACAGGAGCCAGCGCCACCTGAGCGCCTGCCTGTTCAAAAACATTATTTGCCTCAAGGTATCCCGGGTCGGCAGCTATGGCGGTGTCGCCTTTTGAAAGCAGGATCTGGGCGATAAGATACAAGGCCATTTGGGCACCCTTGGTAATCAGTATATGGTTGGGGTTAACTTGCAGGCACCGCGTTTCACCCAGAAAGTGGGCAAGTTCTGTCCGCAGGTTTTCTGAACCATGCTCAGGGCCGTACATCAGGTACTTGGATGTGAAATGATAGTTGGCAAAACGGCGGTATTCGCGTACAATGAGCTCAACCGGAGCCAGACGGGTATCCGGAAAACCTTCATTAAAAATTAGATTGGTATTGTTGGCGGGTTTAAACTGCAGCGGGTACGGGATCTTATGATCATCAACATCAAAATAAGTTTTCGATGCGGATCCGCCCTTTCCGGAAGCTGTCAACAGGGGGCGGGGCGCTATATCGGGCAGGTTTTGAGCTACAAAGATACCCCGCCGGGGATAAATCTCGACCCAGTTTTGTGCATACAACTCATCATAAGCAGCAACTACCGTTTGCCGGTGGATGGCCAGGTTTTGCGCGAGTATGCGGCTTCCCGGCAATGCCGAACCGGGTTTCAGTTTCCCTTGCCTGATGTGGTTTATAATACTGTTAGCTATTTGCAGATAAATCGGTGTCTGAACCGATTTATCCATGCTTATAAGGTTTTCTGTCAACAACATAACTGGTCTGTTTGAACGATAGTTACAAACATATAAAGATAGTCCAATTAATTTAATGAATTATATAGTCTGGACCATCTGGTTTGTTTTTGTGGACCAGTTGAATGGTCCAGTATGTAGGTATCTTTAATTATTGTTATTAAAGCACTTACGTTATGCAAATTGTTCAAAATTATAAATTACCCTCCCTGTATCTCCGGATAGCTATCGGCTCGGCTTATTTATGGGAAGTTGCCGATAGGTTAGGGATGTTGGGAGCCAATGGTAAGCCACATGTAAGCTGGGGCGATTGGGGGCACTTTATAGCCTATGCCGCCCAGGTAATGAGTTTTTTGCCCGCATCATTAATACCGGCGCTGGCTGCCTTAGCAACTATTGGCGAAGCTGTATTCGGGCTTTTAATTTTACTGGGCCTGTTCACCCGGCAGGCTGCCTTAGGCAGTGGCGTGTTAAGCTTAGGTTTTGCAGTAGCCATGGCCATATCGTTCGGTATCGAATCGCCGCTGGGCTATTCTGTGTTTACATTGAGTGCCGGCAGCTTTTTATTAGCCACATTACCCAACTATTCATGGAGCCTCGACTCCCGGCTGATGAACAAAAAAATCAATAAACAATTAGGTATTTACCAGGACAGAAACAGTTTTGAGGCTGTTTTTAACCACAAATTTTAAATAAAATGAAAGCATTATTAATAAGTATTTTATTCCTTTTTATGCTCGACCCAGGCAGGGTACGTGTGGAAAATCACCACCCTCAAAATGATAAAATAAACGAAACCTACCTGCTTAAAAAGCTGCTGAACCAACCCGGTATAAACAATAAGGAAGTGCAGATGCTGGTGGTAACTTTCCCGCCCGCAAGCGTATCTAAGGCTCACCGGCACCCGTTTCCAACTTTTGATTATTTGCTGGAAGGTGAACTGGAATCGACATTTGAAGGAAAAACCAACCATTACAAGCCCGGCGATTCCTTTTATGAAAAACCCAACGGCTTGCACGCGGTAACCAAAAATACCAGCCCCAATAAAGCGGCGAAGCTCCTCGTGTTCTATATCGCCGAAAAAAATAAACCTACTATAGTACCCGAAAAAATTAAATAATATGAAAACCCTGTCATCATATAAACCATCAGCCCTTTTGGTAATTATCGCCTTTGCCATTGTGTACGTGGTATGGGGTTCAACATATTTCTTTATCCAGATGGCTGTACATAGCTTTCCGCCTATGCTGCTTGGCGCCTTGCGTTTTTTTTCCGCGGGTGTATTGTTATTAACATGGTGTGCCATTAAAGGCGACAAGTTATGGGTTACAAAAGACATCATCACCTCGGGCGTAAGCGGTTTGCTGATGCTGTTTGTTGCCACAGGTATAGTGATCTGGGCCGAACGCACCCTGCCCAGCGCCATGGTGGCCATCATGGTATCGGCCAACCCAATATGGTTTGTGGTATTGGATAAGGTGAACTGGAACGTTAATCTTAAAAGCAGAACAACCGTTGCCGGCCTCATACTTGGCTTTGCAGGCGTGATCATGTTGTTTGGCGAAGCTATCAGCAAATCGCTCGCAGGTTCCATTAGTTATGCGCAGCTAAATGGCTTGGTTTTGCTGCTTGCTGGCCCTATAGCCTGGTCGGCTGGTTCATTGTATTCTAAAAAGAGAGCAAGCGATGCTCCCGCCAGGGTAAATACCTCGTGGCAAATGATCATTTCGGGTTTGGCGTTTATACCCGCCGCGTTGGTTAATCATGAATTTCATTCCTTTCACTTTGCACAGGTTTCTGTTCAGTCAAGGCTGGCTATCGTTTACCTCATTCTGTTTGGTTCTATAGCTGCATTTAGCGCTTATATCTGGTTATTAAAGGTACGCCCGGCTACGCAGGTAAGTACCCACTCCTATGTTAACCCGGTTATCGCGGTGTTGCTGGGTACCTTGTTTGCACATGAAAATATTTCGAGGTTACAGATATTCGGACGTTGGTTATTTTGGTAAGCGTATTACTGGTTAATATGGCTAAATATGACAAGGTTGCTTTAATATTGTCGCGTTTTGGAAAACGTGTTCGTAATAATCAAAGGGTGAAGCCTTTGAGTTCGGTTCACGGTACTGAGGTATGCCTTAATCAACCTTAATAAAATAACCTAATTCCAAATTAATGAACGCGAAAAAGATCAACATCATTTACTGGGTAGTTACCGGCTTGTTCCTTGTATTAATAACGCTGGGCGCTATACCTGATCTGTTATCTGTACCTGAAGCCCTTGCTGTGTTTAAGCATTTGGGCTATCCGGCCTACTTGTCGCCTTTTATGGGTGCGGCCAAATTACTGGGAGTTATTGCCATACTGGTTCCCGGTTATCCAAGGGTTAAAGAATGGGCTTACGCAGGATTTGTTTTTGATCTCACCGGCGCTATATATTCCGGGCTTTCTTCGGGCGATTCATTATTACAGGTTTCACCTATATTCATAGGATATATTTTGATTGCCTTTTCCTATATATATCATCATAAAAGAATACGGGCCCAAAAGGCTAAGTTGAGTGTGGTTTGAACTCGTGTTAGTCCTGATTTTCGCAACTGATGAGCCAATGCGTACCGAATTTGTCGGTAAGGTCGCCGAAAATAGCTCCCCAGAATGTGTTTTCTAAAGGGTGCGTAGCTTCACCATCGGCCGACAGGTCGGCATAAAAAGACCGTGCTTCTTCTTCGCTGTTGCAGTTCAATAGCAGCGAAACAGCATTGCCCTTGATCAGCCCGTTTTCAGGTACCATATCAGAGGCGGTAATTATTAACGCATCGTTAACCAGGGTGGAGTGTACAATGCAGTTTTCCATACATGGCGGCAGAGGCTCGGCAAGCGGTAAGGTTAATTCGCCAACTGTTTGAATGATCAGTTCACCCCCAAGGCATTGCTGATAAAATGTCATGGCCTCCCGGCAGTTACCGTTAAAAGTTAAGTATGAATTGATGTGTGCCATATTGATGCGCCATTAGTGTGTACAGATTAATTGACAATACAAAAATGAGTGTTGCAACGCAAATTAATGAGGGGCGAATACGACAATTGAGAGGGCAAATACGACAAAATAAAAGCCGCCCAAAGCTAATTGAAGGACGGCTTTTATTTTTTATTGAATGGATATTCCTGCTTTTAATTCGTCGTTAGCATGGTTTACAATCCTGTCGCCGGATTTTAAATTGCCGAAAACCTCGGTCGAATCATTTCTGGCCATGCCTTCTTTAATATCTACTAACTCAGCTTTTCCGTTTTTTACCGCGACAACATATTCGCGTTCCGTCGACCGTACAATGGCGTTGTTAGGCACCAGTAATGATTTAGCGCCCGATAGCAGGGGGATGCTTACTTCGGCATACATGCCCGGTTTAAGCTGTCCACTTTTATTCTGAACATCAATTTCAATAGCTTCTGAGCGCATGCTGCCCAATGAATTGGCTGAGCGGCTTATTTTAGCCGTTTGCTGATTGCCGGGCATGGCGTTAAATGTAAATTTAACGGGTTGTTCCAGATCAACCTTATCAACATAATCTTCCGGGATGTAAACCTCGAGGCGCATTTTGTTGATATCCTGTAGCACCAGCATGGGCTGGTCGGTTCCTTTGCCGGGTGATACCAGTGCGCCCGGTGATACATTGCGCTGAACGATCATGCCATCAAAAGGCGCGCGGATGTTCAGGTAATCCTGCACGGTACGTACCGACGAAACATTTGATTCCTCTGCACGGGCCATAGCATCATCGGCTTTCATCCTGGCCATGGCGTTATCCAGGTCAAGCGGCGAAACAGAACCCGGCTCTTTGGCCGCTTCTTTTAACCGGCGATATTTTTCTTTACTGGCTGCCGCAGTTTCCTGGGCCTGCAGGTAACGAGAATTAGCAGCCTGCAATTGCGACTCCATTTCGGGTGCTTCCAGCGTAATTAATAATTCACCCTTTTTTACGACGGTGCCGCGATCTACATAAAGCTTCTTAACAAAGCCATTAACCTTGGGGAAAATGTTTACTTCATTAAAAGGTTTTAACTGTCCCGGTAAGCGGGCGCTGCCCGAAAGCGCGCGTTCGGTAACTGTTCCCGTTTCATATTGTTTAGTGTTTTTTGTTTGTTGCGCGGTCATATCCACAGGTTTTTGATTACCCGAACAGGCGGCAAACAGGCAAATACTTGCCGTTAATATGATTGATGTTGCTCTCATGGCTCTATGCTTAAAGTTTGAAGTTCTTTAGTTTGATTGGTTTTTACGCCCTCCATTAATGACGGCGATTTATAAGTTGTTTTTTGCTGAACCCAGGCAAATACCTGCGGCAATATGAACAGGGCCGCAATGGTGGAGGCAAACAGCCCGCCGATAACGGCCCGGCCAAGTGGCGCGGTTTGTTCCCCCGCTTCGCCCATGCCCGATGCCATCGGGACCATGCCGGCCATCATGGCCAAACTGGTCATCAGAATTGGCCTTAACCGGATAGATGCACTGATAACGGCTGCCCGGGTTGCATCTTTGTATTCCAACCTTAAGGTTTCGGCATTGGTTACAATCAGGATGGCGTTGGCCACCGAAACCCCGGTTGACATGATCATACCCATGTACGATTGGAGGTTAAGTGTTGAACCTGTGAGCAGTAATGCTGTTAAAGAACCCAGTATAACCGCCGGTACGGTTGACAGTACTGTAAGCGATAATTTAAACGATTGATAATTGGCGGCCAGTAGTAAGAGTATCACCAAAATAGCAAACAGCAACCCGTTCTGTAAACTGGTTAACGTTTCGGTCAGTAGGCTCGACATCCCTTTTACCTCGGCCAGTAAGCCACGTGGTGGTGCGCCTACCGATTTGATAGCCTGTTGTACGTCGTTTGTAGCGGTGCCCAGATCTTTTTTGTAAATGTTGGCGCTTACGGTAAGGAAACGCCGAGGGCCCGACCGGTCATATTCGCCCGGAACGTATTTTACTTTAAAAGTGGCAATATCTCCCAATACTGGTGTGTTTTGCCCTTTTACCAGCGGAATTTCTTTGAGCTCGGCCATGTTATTCATTACATATTCGGGAATTTGCACCTGTACCTGATAGGTATAGGCCGATTTTTCATCCAGCCACTGGTTTTTTTCGGTAAAACGACTGGAAGAGGTACTGGCAGTAACCGAGCGGGCAATATCGGTAACGTTTAAACCCAGTTGCGCTGCCTTCAGCCTGTCTAAAGTGATGGTTACTACCGGGAACCTGAGCGGCTGTACAATTTGCACGTCGCGCAGGTACGGGATATTTTTCAGTTTCGTCAGTACTTTATTGGCATAGCCCTCTATCTGCGCCATGTCTTTCCCTGCTACCCGTATTTCTATAGGTGTAGAAGCTCCCTGGCTCATGATCTTTTCGGTCATGTCAATAGGTTCAAAAGTAAGGCGGAGATCGGGCAGCCTGGAGGCTATGTTTTTGCGGAGCGCGTCTTTCAGCTCATCCATGTTCATTTTATATTCAGGGTCGAGGTTAACCTGCAAAACAGCTTCATGCGTACCCGTATTAAATATGTACATGTTGCTGGAACCATAGCTGCTGGGTATAAGCCCCACATAGCCCGAACTGATGGCTACATGATGATTTACCGTACTGTCAATAATTTGCAGCACCTGTTTCAGTTTATCTTCGGTGCGTTCCAGCCGCGTGCCGTCGGGTTCTTTTATCCTGATCTGGAACTGGCCGTTATTCAGTTTTGGCATCATATCCTTCCCAATAAAAACAAAACATAAACCTGCCAGGGCAATTACCACAATAAGGTAAACCGGAACGATGATCTTTTTGGCAGGCATCCAACTTTGTATAATGTGCATAAAGCGCAATTTTACCCGTTCAAAAAGGTCATTCTTTTCGGGGTGCTGCTGCTCTTGTTTTAAGTGGTGAATGATCTGCCCCTCCTGCGGCTTGTTCAGGGCTTCACCCGCGTGGGCGTGCAATTCGCCGTGTTCATAGTGCTGATAGGTTTCGGCCTTGATGAGCCAGTTTGATAAAATAGGAACCAGGGTTTGCGCCAGCACGTATGATACGATCATGGTTAACCCTATTGACATGGATAAAGGCAAAAACATGGCCTTGGGTACCCCGTTCATCAGGAACGATGGCGCGAATACAGCCAGAATACAAAGCAGTATGAGTAATAACGGGAAGGAAATTTCTTCGCAGGCATCATAAATAGCCTGGGCCTTGTTTTTACCCATTTCCAGGTGCTGGTGTATGTTTTCGATGGTTACCGTAGCCTGGTCAACCAGGATACCTATGGCCAGCGCGAGCCCGCTCAGCGTCATGATGTTAATCGTTTGCCCGAAAAGGCTTAGCAGCAGCACCCCAATCAGGATAGAAACCGGTATGGTGATCACCACGATGAGGCTGCTTCGCCAGTCGCGCAGAAATAGTAATACCATGAGGCCGGTAAGGAGCGCGCCTAAGCCACCCTCTGTCATGAGGCTTTTTACCGCGTTGATCACAAATACCGACTGGTCAAATTCATAAGAGATCTTTACATCTTCAGGCAACAGGTTCTGCATTTCGGGTATCTTGCCTTTGAGCGATTGTACCACGCTCCAGGTACTGGCATCAGCCGTTTTTACAACCGGGATATATACCGAGCGTTTGCCGTTAATGAGCGCGTAATCAACCGTAACGTCACTGGCATCGGCCACACGGGCTACATCTTTTACAAGAATAGGCACCCCGTTTTTAGTTACCACCGGAATGTTGCCAAATTCATCAACCTGCTTAACCAGCGTATTGATGGCTGTAACAAACATGGTATTATCCATACGAAGATAGCCCGATGGCGACATCACGTTGAACTTTGCCAACGCTTCTACCACCTGATCGGATGTCAGGTTATAGCTGCGTAATTTATTGGGGTCAACATTTACGGTTATGGAGCGGGAATTGGCTCCAAAAGGCGGCGGGGCGGATAAGCCCGGAACCGATGCAAACATGGGCCTGATGCGGGTTGCGGCCATGTCATATATTTCTTTCAGGCTCCGCGAGGGTGCAGATAACACCAGCTGCCCAACCGGCAATGACGACGCATCAAAACGCACTACCTGTGGGGGCAAAGCGCCGGGAGGAAAAAACTTCATGGCACGGTTAACCTGCAGCGCTACCTGGGCTTCGGCCTCGGCCATATCTGTGCTTTCATAAAAACTCAGCTTAAGCATGGTTAAGCCCTGTATGTTTTTACTGGTGATGGTTTTCACCCCGTTTACATACAAAAACTGATCCTGCAGGCGGGTGGAGAAAAACCCCTCCATTTGCTGCGGCGACATACCGCCATACGACTCAATTACATAGATGGTGGGCAGGTTTAACTGCGGGAAAATATCTATGGGTATTTTTATTGCACTGAGCACTGCAAATATCAAAAGGCTCACGGTGATCACCACCGTGGTAATGGGCCTTTTTAGTGCGGATGTGACCATTGACATAGTTAAATTATTTTAAAAGGTTTAAAACTGTATTTACCTGATTTTCGGTAACCGCTTTCTGGAACAGCGCGCCCGAATAGGTGTATTTAGCCTGCGCGTAATCTGTTTCGGCACGGTATAGGATATTGAGAGCTGCGTTGAGCTCAATAATATCCGTTAACCCGTTTTTATACAGGGAAAGTTTCTGGCGATAGCCGTCATTGGCTGCCTTTAACTGATGGGGGATTTCCTGCAGGCGCTGCCGGGCGGTTTCCAGCTCAACATTGGCCTGGCTGGCGCTGATGGAGAGCATTTGCTTCTGCTCGGCCAGTTTCTGCGCATTATAACTGGTAGTGGCTTTTTGGGTGTGCAGTTTAAGCTGCCGGCGGCGCAGATCGACCAGGTTGTAGGATATGCCGATACCAACCAGATAGTTGTTACGATCAAAACCCCAGCCGCTTGACAGGCTGTTGAAATGGTCGTTGGCATCAATACTGGAACCCCGGCCCCAAACGGCGCCCTCTAACAATATCTTAGGGTTATAACTTTTTTTAACCAGGTTTTCCCGTTGCAGGCTGTTTTGATATACCGACCTGTAATAATTGATGAGGGGGTGGTTCACCGTATCCGGACTTAAAGATTGTAAAACCGGCGATTGGCCCATCAGCATTATTTCGGCAGTAGTATCAGGAATGATGGATTGATATGGCAGACCACTTACCGCCGAAAGCTGCAGTTGTACCTGCTTTTCCTGGTTGCTGAGCTCGATATAATTTAACCGGGCCTTTGATAGTTCGGCTTCTGAAATACTGGTATCAACCCCGGCCCTTACGCCGCTTTTGGCCAGCGACTGGATAGAGCGGCGAATCTCGACGTTGCGCTGTATGTTACGGGCCTGTATGGTTAGCAAATCATGCAGCCTTAATAATTGCAGATAATTATTAATGGTATAAGCCTGTAATTGGTAGCGTGAGCGGGCAAATTGATTCTGCTCTACCTGCACGTCAGAATTGGCTACTTTATTTTGAGCGCCATAAGCGCCAAAGTTGTAAATTTCCCAGTCGAGCGCCGCAACACCTACGTTTGCCGATACGGTTGTTGTATTACTTTCGGTGCGTACT
This sequence comes from Mucilaginibacter sabulilitoris, assembly GCF_034262375.1. NCBI lineage: Bacteria > Pseudomonadati > Bacteroidota > Sphingobacteriia > Sphingobacteriales > Sphingobacteriaceae > Mucilaginibacter > Mucilaginibacter sabulilitoris. The sequence continues at coordinate 198,726 of NZ_CP139558.1, read as the reverse complement.
TTTGAATTGGACGGGATAATGCCAAAAGTAAAATACGGTCCCGCCACATTGTTGTTGGTGCCGATATCGGCCTGGTAATTTAATTTTAAGTTGGGTAACCAGTTGCTGCGCGTTTCGGCGGCCTGTGCCCGGCGAATGCCAATGGCGGCCGAATCAGTTAGCAGTGTTGGCGCGTTCTGATCAACCTGATTAAGCAGCGTTTTTAAACCAATGGGCGGGTTGCTTTGCTGCGCATAAGTATTCATGGCAATGAGCAGGCCCGCCGCTATGAGTACATTTTTTTTAAAACTTTGCATATAAGTTTGCTATATGAACTTATACCGTTATCCTGATATATTGAGCTGCTGGCTGCGCGTTAATGCGTGACCATAAGCCGTAATAATGTAACTGATACCGGTAAATGACAGATAAATTAATTTGAATACTTGATAATAAGCGTTTTGCTTATGCCCGGTCGGGCAACTGTATCAAATTTTAAATGTGCAGAAAGAGAGGTAAGTATATTGATAGTTAAGGTGCAAGCGCCTGAATGCAAGGAAATGCTTTGGATTGAGTTTCCAGATGCGTTGCAGGAACAGTAATAAAATAAAACTGCTGATTACCATATTGAGCAGGTCAATAGCCGACTTTTTATCATTAACGATAAACTTATCGGTACGCTGCAAAAAATTAATATGATTAGCCTGGTTTAACGAGTATTCGGCGGTCCTTTTAAAAATAGAATTATGGCTCATGTTGTTTTTACTTGCCAGCTGCGTTAGCCTGGGCAAAAAAAACATATGCGATACGGCAATAAAAAAGTAGCATGTAACTAAAATAATTACCTGCAGCTTCTTAACCGTATCTAAGTTGTTATTCCGCACTTATTGAAATTTTAGATGCAAAAATGGTAAAATTTTAAATGTGCTTGTGCAAAAGTATTGTTGCAATGTGAAGTAAGGGTGAAGTTAAAAATAGAAATGACCGGGCAGATACTATAAAAAACGCGTCATTGTGACGCGCGGAACTTTTTAAAGAGAGACTTACGAAGTTTTAAAACTTCGTAAGTCTTTAAATAGGCTCTTAATGATTTATTGCTTTGCGGCCCAGGCATCCATTTTGCTTTCGAAAACGGCCAGTGGCATGGCTCCGTCTTTCAAGACCTGGTTATGGAATTCGGCAAGGTTAAACTTGCTGCCCAGTTGTTTTTCGTACTTATTGCGGAGCTCGCGTATTTTGAGGGCGCCCATTTTATAACCTAACGCCTGGCCCGGGATGGCCATGTAGCGTTCAATTTCGGCGGTAGCGCCTTGTTCGCTTATAGCTTCGTTATCCATCATGTATTTAATGGATTGTTCACGGTTCATGCCTTTGGTATGTATGGCTACATCAACCACCAACCTGATGGCGCGGTGTATTTCATCGCCGAGCGCGCCCATATATTGGTATGGGTCGGTGTATAAGCCAAGTTCTTTTCCCAACGATTCGCAGTATAAAGCCCAACCTTCAACATAAGCGTTCTCGCTGCCATCAAACCTGCGGAACTTTGGTAACGACGCGTTTTCCTGCGTAAGCGATATCTGGTAGTGATGCCCGGGTATGGCCTCGTGCAGGAATAATGATTCCATTCCCGAGGTGACATTAAACTTAGTGGCATCCAATATTGGTACATAAAATATGCCCGGCCTGCTGCCATCTGCCGAACCTGCATTGTATTCGGCGCTGGCCGATGCTGCCCTGAATGCTTCAGTTTGCCTGATCTCGAACGGGGTTTTAGGCACATGGTTAAACATTTTCTTAAGATTTGGCTCCATGCGCTTATGGATGTTTTCAAAAGCATCTAAAACATCTTTCGGGGTTTTGTAAGGAGTAAACTTAGGGTCGGTTTTCATGTATTCAAAAAACGCTTTTAGATCGCCCTTAAAGCCAACGCTGGTTTTTATACTATCCATTAAACCACGTATGCGGCTTACCTCTTTCAAACCAATCTGGTAAATTTCTTCGGCGGTTTTATCAGTGGTGGTTTGCTGCTTTACTAAGTAAGCGTACTTGGCGGTACCATCCGGCAGTGATGAATAGCCCGATGTGGTACGGGCATGAGACAGGTATTGGGTTTTTAAGTAGTCGGCCAGTTTTTTGTATGTGGGCGATATGGTAGTGGTAATGGCTTTTTTATAAGCATCGGTCAACTGTTTTTTATCGGCTTCTGAAAAATCTTTAGGCAGATTGGTTATTGGTCCATAGAACAGGCTTTTTGTGGGATCGGTAACTACGAGGTCCGTCAGCTCCGGAATCATTTTTATAACCAGCGCTTTTGGTAAAACCACGCCGGCTTTAATGCCTTTGTCGAAATTACTGATGGCGGTATCTGCCCAGATAGAAAATGCCGAAACACGTTTAAGCCAATCATTATAATCCTTGACGGTTTTAAATGGCTGAGCGCCAGACCCCGAACCCAGTTGACCTATGGTTAGCGGCAAAGCATAAAACTGGTTAAAGGGCATGTATTCAAAATGATTTTTAAAGCCATCAATTGCCAGCTGAGCTTCATAGGTAAAAATATCGTACGAAAGTTGGTCGTCTTCATTCAGTTCTTCGCGGTTAAAATGCTTAACCTGGGCCAGGTAGTTGGTATAAAAAGCCTTGGCTTTGTCTAAAAATTCGGTCGAGCCGTCGTCAGGCAACAGGTCATTATAGCGGTTATCGCCTATATAAGTAGCGTTGAGCGGGTATAACTTTAATGATTCTTCAAAGTAGTTGTCAAATACCTTAGCCAGCTCTTTATTGGCTGTTTTGGCAGAACCGGTTGTTTTGGTTTGATTACAGGCAGCCAGTATAGCTACAGCGGAAAGGAGTAGGAATGTTTTTTTCATTTTTTCAGTAATAGTTAATTAAAGCTAATAAAACGAAAATTAAGAAAAACGGCTATGCGTGAATCACCTTTATGCAATGGGGGTAATTACTAAAGGTTGGTTTGGAATTATGCAGAAAGACTTACGAAGTTTTTAAAACTTCAACGCGTCATTGCGAGGCACGAAGCCTCACCCAACCCTCTCCAAAGGAGAGGGCTTTAAAAAACATTTTAAAGTCTCCCCCTTTGGGGGAGATTTAGAGGGGGCTTCGTGCCTTGACGCTGATAGTCAAGCAATGGCTTACTTTATTCCCATTTCCTTTTTCAGGAACTGGCCGGTGAAGCTGTTTTTTACCTTGCACAGGCCTTCGGGTGTGCCGAAGTAAAGTATGTTGCCGCCGCCTGATCCGCCTTCGGGGCCAAGATCAATCACGTGGTCAACTACCTTTATTACATCAAGGTTGTGCTCAATAACCAGTACGGTATTGCCTTTATCAACCAGCTGATAAAGCACGCCTAGCAATACGTTGATATCTTCAAAATGCAAGCCGGTTGTAGGTTCATCCAAAATATAAAAAGTATTACCGGTATCTTTTTTTGACAACTCTGTTGCCAGTTTAACACGCTGCGCCTCGCCGCCTGAAAGGGTAGTTGACGCCTGGCCCAGCGTAATATAGCCCAGGCCAACATCATTTAAGGTTTTTACCTTGCGATAAATGGATGGGATATGCTCAAAAAATGGTGTAGCATCTTCAATGCTCATGTCGAGCACATCGCTGATGGATTTGCCGCGGTAACGTACTTCCAGCGTTTCGCGGTTATACCTGCGGCCGCCACATTCTTCGCATGGTACCTGAACATCGGGCAAAAAGTTCATTTCTATCACCTTCATGCCGGCGCCCTGGCAGGTTTCGCACCGGCCGCCTTTTACGTTGAACGAGAAACGACCCGGTTTGTAACCCCTGATCCTCGATTCGGGCAGGGCTACGTACAGGTTACGGATATCTGAAAATACCCCGGTGTAGGTAGCCGGGTTTGAGCGCGGCGTACGGCCAATAGGTGTCTGGTCTATCTCGATAACCTTGTCAATGTTTTCGAGACCCTCAATTTTGTCATAAGGCAAAGGCTGTTTCTTAGCCCTGAAAAAATGATGATTGAGTATAGGGTATAGCGTTTCGGTAATTAAACTCGACTTACCACTGCCCGATACCCCGGTAATACCAATCAGTTTGCCTAACGGAAAATCAACCGAAACCTTTTTAAGGTTGTGGCCTGTCGCTTTTTTCAGGCTCAGCGTTTTGCCGTTGCCCTCTCTCCTTTTTGCGGGGATAGCGATGGAGCGTTCGCCGTTGATGTATGAGGTGGTCAGGGTGTGTTTGGCCATCAGCTCGGCCGGGGTGCCTTCGGCAACTACCTCGCCGCCATGAACGCCTGCTGCCGGCCCCATGTCAATTACATGGTCGGCCTCCAGTATCATATCCTTATCATGCTCCACTACCAGTACGGTATTGCCAAGGTCGCGCAGGTTTTTAAGGGCGGTTATTAAACGCTCGTTATCGCGCTGGTGCAGGCCTATGCTGGGCTCATCCAGAATATACATCACGTTCATTAACTGTGAGCCTATTTGCGTAGCCAGGCGGATGCGCTGTGCCTCGCCACCCGAAAGGGTTTTGGCTGTGCGGTCAAGCGTTAAATAGCTCAAACCAACATCAAGCAGGAAAACAATGCGGGCACGGATCTCTTTTAATATTTCTTTGGCGATAACATTCTGGCGTTCGGTGAGCCGGTCTTCCAGGTTGGTGAACCACTCCTGCAGGGTACGGATATCCATACAGGCCAGTTCAAATATGTTTTTGTTATCAACCTTAAAATGCAGGGATTCTTTTTTGAGGCGCGCACCGTCGCAAACCGGGCAGGTTTTAAGTACCCGGTAGTTTTCCATATCATCCATGCCTTCGTCGCCGCGGCGCTCCTGCTGCTCTTCCAGCATGCGCACAATACCGTCAAAAGTGATCTGGTAGCTTTGTACATTCCATTTGTTGTACTCCACCGCCACGGTGATCATCTCCGGCGATCCATTCAGGATAATATCCCGTTGCTCAGGCGTTAATTTTTCGATTGGGGTTGACAACGAGAATTCATATTTTTTGGCCAGCGCTTTCAATACCTGGAATATCCAGGTTTCGCGGTACTCGCCAATTGGGGCAAGGCCCCCGTTCATGATACTCAGTTTGGGGTTGGGGATAACCGAAGCTTCATCAACCTCAAAAATGTAACCCAAACCATTACACTTTTCGCAGGCGCCATAAGGCGAGTTAAAGGAAAAGGTATTTGGCTGCGGCTCATCATATGATATGCCCGACACCGGGTCCATCAGGTACTTGCTGTAATAATGTACGTTGTTATCCTTATCGCCAATGCGGATAATTCCCTTGGCTATTTTAAGGGCGGTTTGTACCGATGTATATAAACGTTTGCTGTCCTTTTCGCTTATCACCAGGCGGTCGACCACAATGTCGATATCGTGGATCTTATAACGGTCAACCTGCATTTTGGGTTCAACGTCGGTTATGGCGCCGTCAATCCACACTTTTAAGTAGCCTTGTTTGCGTATAGATTCAAAAAGTTCGCGATAATGGCCTTTGCGGGCTTTTACCACCGGGGCCAGGATGTTAACCGGCTGCCCGTCGAATTTTTCGGTAATGGTTTTCAGTATCTGGTCTTCGCTCATGCGCTCCATCTTCTCGCCGGTAGTGTACGAGTAAGCTTCACCGGTACGGGCAAAAAGCAGGCGCATAAAATCATATATCTCGGTAATAGTGCCCACGGTTGAGCGCGGGTTTTTGCTGGTTGTTTTTTGCTCAATGGCAATAACAGGGCTCAGGCCCGATACCTTATCCACATCCGGGCGTTCCATGCCGCCCATAAACTGGCGAGAATAGGCCGAAAATGTTTCCATATAACGGCGCTGCCCTTCGGCATAAATAGTATCAAAGGCCAGCGACGATTTACCGCTGCCGCTCAAACCGGTAATAACTACCAATTGGTTGCGCGGAAAAGAAACATCAATGTTTTTTAAATTATGTACCCTGGCGCCATAAACTTCAACTTCGCTTTGTTCGCCCAGGTCAACGGTTGTTTCGTTCATCATGTATTATCGGTACCAAATTTTATTAAACCCGGGTAAACGGGCTCGGTTTTAAAAGCTTAACTTAAATTGTTTGTGAGATAGGTGCCTTTAAAAGCATTTTGCTAAGAAATTACGCAAAGATACAGAAAATTGACGTGGATTTTATGTAAAGCATGTCAGCATAAGGTTAATATTTACCGGGTTACCGTTTTGCAAACTACAGGCGTAGTGGTCTGAAGTCAGAGACTTCAGACAGCGGCGATAATATTTACTTTTGCAGATGGCCTGTCATGCTGGAGCCTGTCGAAGGACGCGCGCAGAGGCCCTCCCACCGTGCTTCGACAAGCTCAGCATGACTCTATTGTTCAAGGCCCTCCCTGTTCGAAGTCTCTGACTTCGACCGCTTATGCACGTAGTCTTCAAACTACCGGACAGCCGCAGTAGTGTGAGTCGCAATTAAATCCAAAGCCTCATCAAACCTTTTCAGTCGTAAGTTATGCAGAAATTGCTCACGGTGAACCATCGCATATTGCAACCGTGCATCCATATTGGCCAAACTGATTTTGCCGATCCAGATCTGGTCGTGAAATTCCCTGAAACCGGGCACGGGCATATTCAAATCCATTGGCTTGCCGGGTGTTTGACCGGTTAGCGTAAAAACAATAAAGTAAAATAGGTGAAGTATCTGGCGCATCAGGAAAAACCGGGCATACTGGTATTCGCTAACCTCCCGGCCAAAGTATGCGGTGAGGTAATCCTTTTCATCGTCCGGGTTTCTGACCACAAAGTTTGCCATGATGGAGAGGTCCAGGTAGCGGTCGTTTAAAAAAGCGGCCTCCCAGTCAACCAGCCATACCCGTTCGCCGTCAAACAGCGTGTTTTCGGGCTTAAGATCGTTGTGGCAAGCTACGAGGTCATCGCTGTTACGCGGATAAATGCTTTTGATTTTCGTATAAATGCCAAACATCTCGGCCGTCATATCATCGGGCATAAACTGCGCGACCCTGAATTTTTCGATGAACTCATCAATTTTATCCAGGTAATTGAGCTGGAAGGGGAATGGCGGGAGTTCATGCAGGCTTTTGAGCAGTTGAGGCAGTTTCAGTTTAGCCTCATCAAGCGGTAGAGGTTTTGCGTCAATAAAATCGACAATAGCAATTCTTTCTTCAGTATTGGCATACCAAACCCGCGGGGCAATGCCGGCTTCGGCAGCGGCTTTCATGCAGGCATATTCGAGGGTTGGGTCGGCCATGGCATCGGTACGGGTAATGATGCGGAGCAGGTACGCTTTCCCGAGAACAGTGATCCGGAAAACCAGAGCAGTTGAAAGCCCGGCGGTAAGTTCGCGGATAGCTTCAAATTCACTTACGCCAAAGGCTGATTGCAGGGCGTTAATAACGGCGGCTTTTTTGTTTTGGGGTATCATAAAAGGCGGTTTAATTGGGGGTTATTACCAAATTTATCTATGCTTTTTTACTTATGATAGCTTTTGGGACTATATTTTTTAAGCCGCACTTTATCAGCAAAATTCACGTTAATAAAATATATGCCAGTTACTTAGGGCAGATGATGATTGCAATAAATTGCGTATATTTGTATATACAACAGCCCGGTTTCGCGTCAGGAAACCGGGCTGTTTTGGTAAATAAACCCTGCCAAATAAATGCAAAATCTGAATAGTTCTTTAATAGTTGTTTTAATATCGGTAGGTTATATCTTCTTAAAATCTTACAGAGTGCTCCCAAAAGTGTTAAATACGCAGGTTCTGAATCATTTTTGAATAAAGTTTTGCCAGTTTTAAGCGGTTTTGAATGTTTTTGCTACCGAAATATGTTAAAATTTAACTTTAAAAAGTGGCCAATGCGGAGTTTTGGCATGCAGAAATAAAGACAAAAAAAAGCCGGCTTCCATCCAGGAAAGCCGGTTTCGGGGTGCTCCGTAATGTGTCTTTAATTAATATATTGATACTGAAAAAATCAATATTAATTAAAGTTCAGCAATGTTGGTGAAGGCTGGGCAAGCGCATAATAATTGGTATACCCATACTTCTTAGGTTGCTGGATAATTGCCTTCATGGCCACAAGCTTGTAAATGTATGAACCGGTTTCACGGTTCAAGCTCATGCGGAAGTAATTATCTTCATTTTGTTTGTTAATAGCCCTTTCCAGCTTAATTGAGCCGTTATTGTAAGCGGCTGCGGCCAGGGTCCAGCTATTAAATTCACCATATAGTTCTTTGATATACTTGCAGGCCGCTATGGTTGATTTACGCAGGTTATTGCGTTCGTCAACCCCATGACCCACTTTTAGTCCGTAAGTACGCGCGGTACCGGGCATAAATTGCCATAAACCACGTGCTCCTTTTGGTGAGGTACCTTCACAAAGGCCCGATTCAACCAGCGGGATGTACTTAAAATCATCGGGAATACCATAAGCCCTCAAGAGCGGCTCAATAACGGGGAACCACTTTTCGGCTTTACGATGCAGTATGGTTGATTGCACGGTTTTGAAAGTATGCTGTCTAAGCGAAGTTTTCAATTTTCGTGTAACCCTTGCATCGTTTACAGGTAAAGCTTCGTTTGCAAAACTGTATGCATTTGCATTGCTTTTTATAAAAATAAATTTCGAAGTCCAATGGCTAATATTTCCATTATTCGCAACCTTTTCAGTTATGGTTGTGCTGAAAATATTAAGCTTTGAAATGAGAACCAGCACCAGCATTACGGAGCACGTAAGTAAGTGTTTTTTTATCATTTCTTTTTTAATCATTAACTATACATTAGGTAAAATGTGCAGCAAAGGTAAGTTATATGGGGCACATTATCAAATACTTAGCAAAATGCTAAATATTTTAGTGTTCATTTTTGGGCCAAAATCGGGCTTTAAAACAGTTTAAACATCGTTTTTGAACCGGGCAAAATTTTTGATTTTTTTGATTATTTTTACCCAAAAAAGCGTACCTTTGACCCTCACGCTGCGAAAGCGCAAAACAAAAAAATATGGTATTTAAGAGACCAACAGGTAGTCGCGACGACAAGCCAAAAAGAACGACAGGCCGGAGCTCAGGAAGCGACGATAAACCCAAAAGACCTGCAACGGCTAAAGGCAAAGCCACTCCAAACGGAGAGAAGAAGAAATTTACAAAGCCCGAACCCAAAACATTCCAAAGCAACCGGTTTAATGATGACAAGCCTAAAAGCAGTTTTAGGGACGGAGCATCGTCAGCTGATAAAAAATCGGGCGGAAGATCAAAACCTTATTCAGGCCGCCCATCCGATACAGGTGATAAAAAATCATTTTCACCACGCAGCAAGCCTTACTCAGGCCGGCCAACCCCAGGTGATGATGAAAAGCCAAAAAGATCATTTGGTTCAAGCTCTGCAGGTGAAAAAAAACCATATTCATCCCCGCGTACCCGCACATCATCAAATTTTGGCGATAAGCCCAAAAGGAGCTTCGGTGCTGACCAGGGTGCGGAACGCGCAACCGACAAAAGGTTTGGTGAAAGACCTGCCGCAGGCGGATTTAAAAAACGCGAAGGTGCTGCCAAACCATATAGCGGCGAAAGACCACCACAACGCAAGCCAACCTACGATAAAATAACACGCGACGAGAATGCCCCGGTGAAAACCTTACGCGGCCGTAAAAAATCGGCCGAGCCAAAAGCTAAAGACGATGGGCTGATCCGTTTGAACCGTTATATTTCAAACGCAGGTATATGCTCACGCCGTAAAGCCGATGAACTGATTATTGCCGGTGTGGTGATGGTAAACGGTGTAGTGGTTGATGAGCTGGGCGCCAAGATTGATCCTACTAAAGATGAGATCAAATACAACGGTGAAACCCTGCGCCGCGAAAAAATGGTTTATGTATTATTAAATAAACCTAAAGACTATATCACAACAACCGAAGACCCACAAGAACGCCGTACCGTAATGCATCTGGTTGAAAAAGCAACCAAAGAACGCATTTACCCTATTGGCCGTTTAGACAGGAATACTACCGGTTTGCTTTTAATGACAAATGATGGTGAGCTGGCCGATAAGCTGTCGCACCCGCGCAGCAATATTAGCAAGTTGTATCAGGTAGAACTGAGCAAAAGCTTAACCCAGGGCGATTTGAACAAAATTGGCTTTGGTATTGAACTGGAGGATGGTTTAATTAAGCCTGATTCGGTATCATACGTGGCCGGTGGTTCAAAAAGAGAAGTTGGTATACAGATACACAGCGGAAAAAACCGCATTGTGCGCCGTATATTTGAAAGTCTGGGTTATGAGGTGGTAAAGCTTGACCGTGTGGTTTACGCCAACCTTACTAAAAAGGACCTGCCACGCGGCAGATGGCGTTATCTGGACGAAAAAGAGGTTATTCAATTAAAGCATTTAATAAAATAAAAAAACGCCCTGCTAAACAGGGCGTTTTTTGTTGCTTTTGTTAACTTGCACACTGTAACCAATTTCATCCCACATGAAAAAAATTGTTTTGATCATTGTCTTGTTATTGCCCTTGTTCACCTATGCGCAAAACAAGCAAAATAAAAAGAAAGGCCCTTCAACCTATGACCTGGTAATAGGTACTTATACAACAGGCAGTAGTAAGGGCATAGCCGTTTACCGTTTTTATGCCGAAAACGGCCGCCTGGCTTATCTGAGCCAGATTGATGGCGTGGATAACCCCTCATATTTAACATTAAGCAAAAACAACAAATTTATTTACGCGGTAAATGAAGTAGACAAAGGCGAGGTAAGCTCCTTTTCATTTGAGCCTAAAACCGGCAAAATGGTGCTTATTAACAAGCAGCCTTCAGAAGGTGCCAACCCCTGTTACATAGCTGTTGATAAAGCGCAGAAAAATATTTTTGTAGCCAATTACAGCAGCGGTACCGTGGCCGTATTGCCTTTAGCTAAAGATGGCTCCATAGGTAAGGCCTCTCAAACACTACATGATAATGGTCATGGCCCAAATAAAGAGCGTCAGGAAGCCGCCCACGCGCACATGTCAATCCTTAGCCCAGATGAAAAGTATTTATTGTACAATGACCTGGGCACCGATAAGGTGAACATATTGCGTTACAAACCATCAAAAGATAAGCCTCTTGAACCTGCTACACCTCCGTTTGTAAGTGTAAAACCCGGAGAGGGGCCAAGGCACCTTGAATTTTCACTTGATAAAAAACACGCTTATCTGGTAACCGAAATGGGGTCGAACGTTATTGTTTTTGATTATGACAATGGCAAGCTAACACAAAAGCAATCCATCACCTTACTGCCTGATGGCTTTAAAGGGCAGACTGCCGGTGCTGCAATTCATTTATCACCCGATGGCCGTTTCCTGTATGCATCAAACCGGTTAGAAACCAATGAAATTATTGCTTATGCAGTAAACCAGCAAACAGGTGAGCTTACTTTTGTTCAGCGCCAGTCGTCATTTGGTAAAAACCCGCGCGATTTTGCTATTGACCCAACTGGCAAGTTCATGGTAGTAGCCAACCAAAACAGCGATAGCATATATGTATTCCGGATTGATACCGCAACCGGCCGAATTACTCCTACCGGATTTAAGCTGGAAATTGGGAATCCGGTATGCTTAAAATTTGCGCCAGCCCTTTAAGCGGAAAGCTTAAGGCTGAAAGCGAAAAGTCTTTAAAGGTAACGCATATAGAATATTAGACAATAAAAAAGCTCAAAGCGAATTTCACTTTGAGCTTTTTTATTGCTTTGTCTTTAATAGCGTATTGCTTTGGGCTTTCCGCCTTCGGCTCAATTAATTGCTTTTAGTGAACGAATAAATGATATAACCTGTTCCGTTGCCAACAGCAACCGGCGATTTAAGGGTCATTGCCGAGCCGTCATTGCTGGCTATATCTAAACGATAACCTTCGGCAACGTTTTTGGCTTTGTCGCCTTCAAACAATTTTTTAAACTGGAATTGTGTGCCGGTGGTACCACCGTTATAAACCGACCAGAATATTGTTTGCGACGCACCGTTTGCTAAAGTATACACCCCGTTGCCGCTGTTGGTTAGTTTCCATGTACTGCCCACAAAAGCTTCGGGAGGTGCCTGGTCAAACACATTCTGTACAGCGTTTTGAACCAGTCCGTCATAACTTACGTTGTTTAATGTCCATGTACCAACAAATTTACCACGTGATACATTGCTTGATACCGTATTTTTTTGGCTCGAACAAGCCGATAATACAAAAATAAGCGATAGGATTGCGATTGAGGTTTGAAATAGCTTTTTCATGACTGAGGTATTTTTAATTGCATAAGAGCATAAACCCTGCCAAATATTACCGCTTATTTATTTTTGAGTTTCTTTTGAATTTCCTTTAACCGTTTGTGAATGTTCTCTGTTACCTGGTCGGCTTCTTTAACTTTGGTGAGGCTATTGGCAATGCGATGGTTAGTGTTTCTTGAAAATAAGGCGCGGCTCAAATTTATTACTGCTTTCATGATTGTAGGTGAATGCCTGTTATACGAGCCCGTGAAAAGAATGTTACGCACAAATAGAGTAAAACTACTCGTTTAGTTTAGCCATCAATTGCACTCAGGAAACTGATTAGCTTTTCCATAGCCTTTGCCCGGTGGCTTATGCTGTTTTTTTGTTCCATGCTCATTTCGGCAAAAGTGATTGGGTAACCGGTAGGTTCAAAAATCGGGTCGTACCCGAAACCATCAGTACCGGCTGTACCTGTGCGGATAGTACCCTCTATCGTGCCATCAAAAAAATGCTCTTCGCCGTTCCAAATTAATGATATAACCGTACGGAAACGGGCTTTACGATTGGTTTCGCCAGTTAAATTCTGAAGCACCTTGCTAATATTTGCCGCATGGTTACCGTGCTCGCCTGCATACCGAGCCGAATAAACGCCTGGCTCACCATTTAGCGCATCTATCTCCAAACCGCTGTCGTCGCCAAAGCAATTGAGCTTGTATTTTTCAAAGATGTAATGGCTTTTAATGGAAGCGTTTTCATGAAAAGTGGTACCTGTTTCCTCAATATCATCAGTGCAGCCAATATCATTAAGTGTTAACAGCTGAATTTTATCGCCAACCTTGGCGGCTACTTCTTCGAGTTTATGGCGGTTATTGGTTGCAAAAACTAATTGCTGCATTTTTAGGGATTAAGGATTTGAAGATAAAAAACGAATGGTTTTTTGGATAAGACAGTTATAACGTTTTCATTTGTTCCCAAAAAGCTTTTTTATGATCAACGTTATCCATCATCTCGCCAAAACTGAAGCTATACAAGACAGGAAAGCCGCTTACAATTTTGGGGCTGTTTAATGATAGCTGGGCAAGGCCTTGCGGTATGGCCGGTTGTCCTAACAGCAACAGTCTGGTTGGTTTAAAAAAGCCGGTGAGGCCGTCAAGTGTTACCCGATTATGTTTGGCTATGTTTACAATGGCTACATCGTTAAGTTCAAACTCCTTGCGTTTTAGTATATTTTGAAGGGCGGTTAAGTGCGCGTCGGCAATAAATTCCAGTTCGGGGTAATAAACCAGTATCAAAAAGTTTTTTAAATTTTGTCCCAGATAATTAAAAGAGAGGGCTTGCGTTTTTATTTCAGGTTGCTGCTCTTCAATTACAGGCGCAACAACCTGTGGTGTTTGAATTTCAGGGGCTTGTTCAGCAATTATGGGTTCGGTAATAGCTTTTTTCTCGTACAGGGGTTTATCCTTACTTAAAAGATAAAGCTCATCCTCTAATATAAAGCGCAGGGCAACGGGGTTTTCAACTTTCACTTTAACAAATTTTAACCAAAAGTAGTTAAACCGTTTCAGGCTTTATAGCCATATTAGCACAATTATAGGCGGTTATATTTTAATTGACATTTTTTGTTCGACTATAATTAATAAATTTTACCGAAATTCGGACTTTTTAACGGACTATTGATCCGTATTATTTAGAGTATAAGTGCATTACATGAGAAAGTTAGGGATAGTCATTTTAAGTTTTATTTTAATCATATCGGTTGCAAAGGCACAAACCGCGGCCGATACTACTGCGGCTGCTAAAACCGCGGCCAGGCTTGATTCGGCAGGAAAAACACCTGTGAAAGCTGATTCTGCCGTTGTTGCCGGCCCAAGAAAAATGCTCGACAAAATAGCTGCCATTGTTGGTAACAGCCCTATTTTACAATCAGATATTGAAACACAATATGCCCGTTACCTGGTTGAGGGTAACCAGCCAAACCCGTCAATTAAGTGCCAGATACTGCAATCATTATTAACCCAAAAGCTTTTGGCCCAGCAGGCTATTATTGATAGTATTGATGTAAAGGACGACGAAGTTGATGCCAACGTTGACCGCAGGATGCGCGAAATGACCCAAAGAGCAGGCGGGCAGGAAAAACTGGAAAGCTTTTTAGGTCGTTCGGTTATTCAGTATAAAGACGAGATACGCCCGGATATTAAAGAGCAAATGATTGCGCAGAAAATGCAGCAGCATATTACCGAAAAACTGAATGTTACCCCTCAGGATGTTAAAACCTATTTCGATAAAATAGCGAAAGACAGTCTGCCGTCATTTAATAAAGAGGTAGAAGTAGGTGAAATTGTTTTTCAACCGCAACTGAACAAGGAAGAAAAGCAAATGTATAAGGAAAAGGCTGAAGAGCTGAGGGCAAGGGTTAAAAAGGGAGAAGATTTTGGCACACTGGCCAGGCTTTACTCCCAAGATCCCGGTTCGGCGCCTGATGGCGGTGACCTGGGCTTTGCCGACCGTACTACCTTTGTAAAGGAATTTACGGCCAATGCCTTTAAACTAAAGGCAGGTGAAATATCGCCGGTGTTTGAAACCGATTTTGGTTTTCACTTTTTGCAGGTGATTGAGCGCCGGGGCGAACAAGTACATGTACGGCATATACTGATAGCACCTGTGGTAACCCAGGCCAGTTTGGACAGGGCCAAAACTAAAGCCGACAGTATTTATACCCTGATGATGGCAAACAAAAAAATTGACTTTTCGAGCGCGGCCGCTTATTATTCGGACGATAAGGAAACTAAATATAACGGTGGTATGATGCTGAACGCCGAGAACGTTCAAAACCGCTCAACTTATATCCCTACCGATAAACTTGACCCTAGGGTTGCGCTTACTGTTGACACCATGAAGATAGGCAGCATATCAAAACCCGATGTATTTACTGACGCTGCCGGTAAAAAGAGCTATAAAATTTTGTACCTCAAATCGGCAACAAACGCGCATAAGGCCAACCTGGAGCAGGATTTTCCAAAATTAAAGGAATATGCCTTTGAAGATAAAACTAACCGTACGGTAAACCAGTGGTTTGATAAACGCAGAAAAGAAACATTTATTAAAATTGACAAGGAGTACCAGACTTGCGACATACTGCAAAAGTGGATCACTACACCAACTGCTACCGCGCAAGTTAAACCATAATAATATATGCAACACCGCTCTGATGTGGAGGCTGCTGATGCTTTAAGGCAGGCATATCAGCAAATACGCTCCGAAATAGGCAAGGTTATAATAGGCCAGGATGAGGTGGTGAAATTTGTGCTGGTATCTATATTCAGCAATGGTCACTGTCTGCTGGTGGGGGTACCTGGTTTGGCTAAAACTTTACTGGTGCAAACTATTGCCCAAGTGCTCGACCTTGATTTTAAACGGATACAGTTTACTCCTGACCTGATGCCATCAGACATTATTGGGTCTGAAATACTGGGCGAAGACAGGAACTTTAAATTCATACCCGGCCCTGTATTCTCAAATATTATACTGGCCGATGAAATTAACCGCACCCCGCCTAAAACACAGGCCGCCCTTTTAGAGGCCATGCAGGAAAAAGCGGTTACAGCTGCCGGCATTACGCATAAACTTGCTCAGCCATTTTTTGTACTGGCTACGCAAAACCCTATTGAACAGGAAGGCACTTACCCGCTGCCCGAAGCCCAACTTGACCGCTTTATGTTTAGCGTTGCGTTAAACTACCCATCGTTTCAGGAAGAACTGCAGGTGGTTAAAAACACTACGAGCACTCTGCAAACCGATGTTAATAAAATATTAAACGCCAGCCAGATCATTTATTTTCAACAATTGGTCAGAGATATCCCTGTTACGGATCATGTGATGGAATACGCAGTAAAGCTGGTATCTAAAACCCGTCCCAACGGCGAGTTTGCCACACCGCAGATTAACCGTTTGCTAACTTGGGGAGCGGGTCCAAGGGCTTCACAGTTTTTGATTTTAGGCGCTAAATGCCATGCTGTTATCAATGGAAAATATTCGCCGGATATTGAAGACGTACAGGCCATTGCCAAACCTATTTTAAGCCACCGTATTGTGCGGAGCTATCATGCCGAGGCCGAAGGTCTGTCGGCAGCAGATATTATTGAACAGCTGTTTTAATTAATAACAAGGTCATGGTTTCGGCATCCCACGTGCCCAGCTTACAACAAGGGGGTTAAACATCCCGAGAGATCCTGAAACAAGTTCAGGATGACATTTGATATTAAAAAAGGGAGATGTATCAAATACATCTCCCTTTTGTTTTGGGTATAACCCCCTTATTCGTTTTCAACTGCCGAGAAAACTTCCAGCAAAATATCCCATTTTTTTGTTTTATCCAGCTCCCATATACGCACGTAGTTATAATTGCTTACTACATTGCCTTTTGTAATGCGCGCGTGGCCGTAAGTATATGCCAGGTCATTACTGGCAGCGCGACCACCGTCTGTAGTTTCGGCAGAGATGGTGATGGCCTGATTGTTAATAAACTTCATAATAACATCAGGGCCGGTCATTGGATGAAAACCCGGAAAATAATAACGGGCCTCAGGGCTTAAGAACTCTTTATAACTGGCCAGTGCCGATATGGTTAAAGAGTGGTTAAATATCTTATCGGTATTTACAATAATACTTTTGGCAGCGAACGGATCTTTACTGGGTGCTGTGCGGGTAGCTTTAGGTTCTTTAAAATCTGTTATTTCTTCCTGCTCCGGCTCAGGGTGTTGTATACCCAGATCAATTAACAGCTTCAGTTTGCCTTCAACGTCGGCGCGCCAAATGGAAACATAATCGCCAAATACTTTATCATCATCGTTTTTGCCGTTGTTGTAAATGTAGGGCCCTGCGGTAAAGGCAAGATCTCCATTAGCCGAAATACGGCCGAATTTTGGCTGCCAGCTCAGTTTGCCGGCTTGTTTATCAATGTTATTATAAAAGTCAGTTATTTTAACCGCATTGGGTTTAAAAACTATCCCTTCGGGGTCGGCAACAGATAAAAAGCCATCTTTTATGCCTTTACGTTCAACTAATTTATTGAAAGCTTCTTCGGCACTAACTACCTTATTTACCTGAACAGGGCTCGTTTGCGCCAGGGCAAATACACTGTAGCCAATAAATGTAGCAGCTAATATTATTTTCTTCATGGTCATGTTAGATTTTGGGGCAATTTAGTAATAAATTTTAAGTCAGGAATGTGATTGAGCCGTTGCCGTAGGCATGTAGGCCTGCGGTATTGCGGTTATATATATTTTATCAGAAACGGATATGATTATATTTAATTGTAAATGTGGAGAGTTTATCATGCAAAAAACCAATACCAGACGCTATTTATCGTCAAAGTGTGAATTAAAAACTAATTAACTTTATACACATGATAATGTTTTGATTGAAAATTTCATTATCTGCATATTTATAAAAAATTACCGTATGATGAATAAATACATCTTCTGTTTGTTGGCAATTATTGTGCCAGCCACTTTTAAGGTGAGTGCGCAGGTGAAGTTTTTGAACGATGTTCAGGGCAAGCCTTATATGGAGCAGTCGTACACGATGGTGGAGGGCAGTGCATACCTGATCCCTAACTGGGCCGAAGGGAAAGTTGATTTTGTTAACGGGAAAACTACAACCCTTCCAATTAAATACGACTTAATAAAAGACGAACTTTTATTTCATAGCAAAACTGATTCGGTTGCGTTTGCTTTTGTTGACCAGGTAAAGGGCTTTAGTTTTACCAGTTCGGTCATTGAAGAAAGCAACATACTTATGCCCGTATTTAACAGCGGGTACCCCGCGGTTGACGGCCAAACGCCGGCCTCTTTTTACCAGGTTATTGCCGATGGAAAAGTGAAGCTCTTGAAGCATTACAAAAAAATAATCCGTACCGAAAAGGCTTTTAATTCGGCAACATCAACCCGGTCGTTTGTTTTGTCGGATGTGTATTATCTATTTATAGACAATCAGATCACCCGGATTAAACCCGGCCAGAAAACCATACTGGCAGCCCTGGGTGACAAGGCCGACCAGTTAAAACGCTATATGCAAAGCAATAAGATAGATTATAAAAACGATGCCGCTTTAGCCAACCTGTTTAGCTATTATAATTCACTCTGAAAATTACGCTTTACTCCAGTGAGTGCCTTCTTTGCTGTCTTTTAGCTGGAATCCTATTTGAGCTAAACCATCACGTATTTTATCAGACATGGCATAATCCTTACTGGCTTTTGCCTCACTCCTTAAGTTAACTATCAGGTTCAGGATGTTGGGCAGGTCATCATTGTCGGCCTGTTCATCTTTTAGGCCCAGCACGTCAAGCACAAAAGTATTCATGAGCGTTTTAAGCAACTGCAAATTCGGCTCATCAATCTTCATTTTACCATCGTGTACTGAGTTAATAATGCGCGATGCCTCAAACAATTCGGCAATAAGTACCGGGCTGTTAAAGTCGTCGTTCATGGCCGCGTAGCAGCGCTGCATTAAAGGCTCAATCTCTACTTCGGTAGTGTTACTTGCTTTTAAGCCGTTTAGCAGGGCAAATGCATTCATTAAGCGTTTAAAGCCCTTTTCTGATGCTTCCATAGCTTCATTGCCAAAATCAAGGGTACTGCGATAATGGGCCTGCAGCATAAAAAAGCGAACGGTCATAGGGCTGTAGCCCTTATTGAGTATAGAGTTATTACCAGTAAAAAGTTCATGCGGTAAAAAGCTGTTCCCCAATGATTTCGACATTTTTTGACCATTCACGGTAAGCATATTGGTATGTACCCAGTAATTGGCCGGGTTTTTACCGCAGCAGGCTACATGCTGTGCAATTTCATTGGTATGGTGGGTAGGTACCAGGTCAATGCCGCCGCCATGTATATCAAACTGGTTTCCCAGGTACTTCTGGCTCATGGCCGAGCATTCCAGGTGCCATCCCGGAAAGCCAACACCCCAGGGCGAAGGCCACTTCATGAGGTGTTCGGGTTTTGCCTTTATCCACAAGGCAAAGTCAAGCTTGCCGTGTTTCTCTTCCTGGCCACCTAGTGTACGGGTATTATTTAACAGATCTTCGAGATTACGGCCGCTGAGTATACCATAGTTTTTGGTGCTGTTGTATTTTTCAACGTCAAAATAAACGGTGCCGTCAACCTCATAGGCAAAGCCTTTTTCCAATATTACCTTAACCAGTTCAATCTGTTCAATAATATGGCCTGTTGCGGTTGGTTCAATACTTGGCGGCAGCGTATTAAATATTTGCATTACCTCGTGAAAGCCAACGGTGTACTTCTGTACAATTTCCATTGGCTCCAATTGAGCTAATTTTGCTTTTTTTGATATTTTGTCTTCTCCCTCATCTCCGCCATCGCCTTCCAGATGACCGGCGTCAGTCACGTTTCTAACGTAGCGTACTTTGTAACCAATATGAGTAAGATACCTGAACATCAGGTCGAATGATATATAAGTGCGGCAATTGCCCAAATGCACATCACTGTAAACAGTTGGGCCACATACGTACATGCCTACATGCGGCGCGTTAAGCGGTTTAAATTCTTCTTTTTTACGAGTTAAAGTATTGTAAACAAACAAATTTTGTTCCATGAGCGCAAACTTACGATTTTTTCAATTTCAAGTTAATGGTAGTGTAGGGTAAATATTGGCCGGCGCGTATTGGAAAAGTAAAAAAATAATCCGGATAGTTTGTTTTGATAAAATGCCGGAGACTTTAATTGGCAAGCACTACATCGCTGCGCAGGGGGAAGTGGTCTGACAGTTTTTTTTCAATGATCTTATAGGTAAGCACGTCAAATTGCGGGCTTGCCATAATATAATCAATCTGGTAATTGGGGAAGTCGCCATTATAAGTGCGGCCAAATCCCGATCCTTTTTCGCGGAACGTGTTTTTTAAGCCCCTGGCCATTTGATTAACGGCGAATGAGGCAGGAGTATCATTAAAGTCGCCGGTGATCAGGTAGGGGTAAGGGCATTTGGCGGCATGTTCCTTTACTTTAAATACCTGCTCACTCCTTTTAATGAAAGCGGTTTTTAACTTACCACCCAGCCTTTTGGTTGATTGTATATCCGTTTTGCCTTTTTTTGAAACACTGTCGAGGTATTTATAATCTTCTGGGTCAAAACGGATAGATTGCAGGTGCACGCTGTACAGGCGAAAGGTTTTTTGGCCCTTCTTTACGTCCACATACAGGCACTGATTCTCGGATTTGGAAGCAGAAAAATGGATCATGCCCTTACCTACTATCGGGAACCTGGAAAATATGGCCATGCCTATAGCTTCGCTACTGTTAAAATTAAAAGGCTCAAAATAAAAATTATCAGCACCCATAATTTTTATAATGGAGTCGCGCATTTCATATTGTCCTTTATTTTTGGTATAAAACTCCTGGAAACCGATAATATCGGGCTGTTGCTGGCTAAGCATGGTTAAAATCTGATGTTTGGTTGATGCATCATTGTTAGAACCATAGCGCTTAAAATTATGTACATTATAGGTTATTACCCTTATGGCGTTTTCAACAGCTGGTTTTGCTGCTTCGGCCCCGGAAAACCTGAAACCTATATTATTTAGCAAAGTATTATAACCGGCTAAAATGGTGATAAAGGAAAGGGCGAACTGCCACCTTCTGCGTAGCAGCCAATAAACCATCATCATGAGATTGAGTATCAGCAGTAATGGATAGGCCAGGCCGAAAAAGGCCAGTATCCATACCTTTGAGGGGTTAATTTGAGGAGCTAAATAGCTTAACAGGAGGGCGAAACAAAGCAACAGGTTTATCCATAATAGTATTTTACCAATAAAGCTTTGTTTTCGTTTAGCTCTCATTATTGCTCGCGCGAAATAAAATTTCTTTTTCCTGCTTGTTCAGGCTATCATAGCCGGATTGCGATATTTTATCCAAAATGCGGTCAATCTCTTCTTGTCGGGGGTACTCAGCGTTGTTTTTACCTGTGTTTTTGGCAACTACTTTTAATTTGGGCCTTGATTTGAATATGTTGCCGATGCCGGTTACCCAGTCGTGTCCTTTTTGAAGTTGCTTAATGTAGATGAAACCAAATAAAGCGCCGCCCAGGTGAGCAATTTCGCCGCCCGGGTTGCTGCCCACAATTAATAAAAAGTCGAT
Organism: Mucilaginibacter sabulilitoris; assembly: GCF_034262375.1. Classification (NCBI taxonomy): domain Bacteria; kingdom Pseudomonadati; phylum Bacteroidota; class Sphingobacteriia; order Sphingobacteriales; family Sphingobacteriaceae; genus Mucilaginibacter; species Mucilaginibacter sabulilitoris. The sequence goes on along the minus strand of NZ_CP139558.1, from coordinate 177,396 downwards.
AATTAAGGTGACACCTACCAGCCATTTTAATTTCACCGGCCCAAATAGCAATAACGATATGGTATAATTAGGCAATAGGGTAGCTGTTGCAACCATAATTGCCATAACACTGGCCGAAGCGCCTACCGCAGGAACTGCCTGCAATGCAGGGTTGTGCGTAAACGCCGGGAAAATATTAAAACAGGTAATATAAAAGAAAGCCCCTGCAAGGCCGCCCATAATATACAGGCCTACCGTACGTTTATTGCCCAGGTATTCTTCAAATATCCGTCCCATCCAGTAAAGCCACAACATATTGAACAGGATATGTAAAATTCCTTCATGCATAAACATGTAGGTGAACGGCGTCCAGAAGCGGGTAAGTAATTTAGGCAGATAGGCAGTGGTGGCAAAATATTCATTAGCATAATAGGCAATCATGCTGGGCTGGTTAAAGCTGGTTAAAAGGTGTTCAATAACAGCCGAAACATTAATGATCAAAAAAACAGCAACGTTAATGCCAATAAGCAAATTTAACTTATTGCCTGACCGAAGCATTTTATATTGAATATTTTGCCAAAGGGTACTCATAAAGAAGTTCCGTTTACTTGATAACTACCAATATTAATAAAAATTGTTTGGCCGTTGTAGCCGCCAAACTTTTACCATAATATAACCAATAATTGCACCGCCCAAATGCGCAAAATGTGCTACCGAATCGCCCGAAAATTGCTTTACTCCCAAAAATAGCTCAACCACAACATATACCGGGATAATGTATTTGGCCTTTATAGGAACAGGAATAAACAACATCATAAGTTCCATATTTGGAAAAAGCATTCCGAAAGCTATCAGTAAGCCAAATATAGCACCCGATGCACCTACTATTGGGGCATGATATAAATCATAAAGACTTTGTGCCTTCTCGCCATACTGAATAAACGACGATTGAAGTTCGGGGTGTGCTATGGTAAAGCCCCCCGTTATACCATGTACTTCAAACGCCTGTACAGCCATTTGGCAAAGGATTGCCCCTATGCCGCACAAAAAGTAAAAATTAAAAAATCGTTTAGCGCCAAGTGCATATTCAACAATTGGGCCGAAGGAAAATAAGGCAAACATATTAAAGAAAATATGCTCCCAACCCCCATGTAAAAACATGTAGGTGATAATTTGCCATGGCCTAAAGTCAGACGAGTTAAAATAATACCCGCCAAACCATAATATTATTTTGTCAAGATATAATGGTCTGAATAAAATGTAGGGTAAAAAACAAATCAGGTTAATGATCAGCAGGTTTTTTACAACCACTGTAAGATTGGCAAAGGGTGATTGACTATTCATATATAAATAAGAGCCGCGAGGCTATTTTTCAAATCGTTCTAATAATTCGGTCATGGTAAAGGTACTGATTACGGGCTTACCATTCAATGCCTGGTTAGGCATTTGACAGGCAAAAAGCTGATCAATCAGCTGGTTCATTTCTTCGAGCGATAGTTTTGTGCCGGTTTTAATGGCCGCGTTGCGCGCCAATGATCGGGCCAGGTTATCGCGCTTATCAACCTTTAAAATAGCCAGGTTGTTTTTAAAGCCTTCCAGCAAGTGTTCCAGCAGTTCGTGCTCGCCCACATTATTCAATTCGGCAGGTATGCCTTCAACCACTACGGTGTTTTTCCCAAACTCACGGATGTCAAAACCAAGTGCCCTGATATCGGGCAAAAGCTCTTTTAAAAGTTCAAAATCGCTTCCGTTTAACGTTACCGACTGCGGAAATAAACTTTGCTGACTTACTCCCGAGTGGTTTTGCAGCTGCTGTAAAAAGCGTTCGTATAAGATACGTTCATGCGCGGCCTGCTGCCCTATCAGCATAAAACCCGATTTAATCTGCGACAGGATAAAACGGTTATGGATCTGGAACAATTGTCGTTCGCTTGATTTGCTTACCTCCTGTTCATTAACTTCAATACGTTCTTCCTGGTGCAGTTCATGCTGCAGATTGGCATCCTTTTTACTGATCTCGTACAATGTATCCCAGTTCTGGGGTATTGGGTTGCTACGGTAATCGTTGCCACTGTCCTTTAAAAAAGGGTGCTCGCGCGATGCAGGTTTTTTCTCGCTGGCAAATGGGTTAAAATCAGGATTGAATGAAATGGTTGGTGCTATGATCTCCTCAAACGGTTTGGGTGTTATGAGGTGTTCAATGCTGTTTTCCTGGTCAAAATCCAAACTGGGGGTAATATTGTACCTGCCCAGTGAGCGCTTTACCGCCGACCGGATAATAGCATATATGGCTTTCTCGTCTTGGTATTTTATTTCGGTTTTTGTGGGGTGTACGTTAATATCTATTCTGGATGGGTCGATATCAATAAACAACACATATAGCGGAAAACAATCATCGGGCAGCAGCTCTTCAAAAGCTGTGAGTACCGCGTGGTTGAGGTAAGCATCACGAATAAAGCGGTTGTTTACAAAAAAGAACTGCTCGCCCCGGGTTTTACGGGCAAATTCGGGCTTACCTACAAAACCGCGTAAGTTAATAATCGTAGTATCTTCCTCAACAGGTACCAGCCGCTGGTTGTAATTATTGCCAAACAGGTGTACAATACGCTGTTTTAACGCGGTACCTGGTAAATGGTAAACCTCCTGCCCGTCATGGTGCAGGGTGAAAAATATCTCTGGATGGGCTAAGGCTACCCGCTGAAATTCGTCAATAATATGACGCATCTCCACTGGGTTGCTTTTTAAAAAGTTACGGCGGGCGGGTGTATTGTAAAACAGGTTTTTAACAGATATGGAAGTGCCGGTATTGGCTGAGCAAGCCTCCTGACTTATTACTTCGGAGCCTTCGATAAAAATGCAGGTGCCCAGCTCGTCCTCATGGCGGCGGGTTTTCATTTCAACCTGGGCAATAGCGGCGATGGATGCCATGGCTTCGCCCCTGAAACCCATGGTGCGTATGGCAAACAGGTCGTCGGCTTTGCGTATTTTTGAGGTAGCATGGCGTTCAAAACACATGCGCGCGTCAGTAAGGCTCATGCCACAGCCATCATCAATAACCTGTATCAATGATTTGCCCGCATCCTTTACAATGAGCTGGATTTTTCCGGCGCCGGCATCAATCGCGTTCTCCACTAATTCCTTTACGGCGGAGGCCGGTCGCTGCACTACTTCGCCCGCGGCAATCTGGTTGGCAACGGCATCCGGTAAAAGCTGTATTATATCTGACATTTAAAAAAAATCCCTCCAATTTCGAATTCGATGCTAAATTAAATATTTGAAGGCATAACTTTATGATTTCTAAATATGGCTGCTATAATTCCTTCTTTTAATGACTTTCAACAAATAATTGAAATTTTAAATAGCATATTTATTAAGGTAAACGCCGAAACCGATGTGGAGTGGACCCAGTTTAGCTCTGCCCCTGCACTTATAGATGAATTAACGGTAAGTATAGAAAAACTTCGGCAGGGCGATTACCAAACCCTTGAAAACGTATATTTAATGTTTTTGCCAACCGGCTCATTCCAGGAACTGTCTGTTTCAAATGGCTGGGCCGATGAGTTTTTACAGATGGCCGAACAGTTTGATGCCTGTTATGAAAAACTAAAAAAGCAATAAATGCTTGCTGATTTTAAACTTGATGTTAAATTAAACAGCTGAAGGCATAACTTTATGATTTGATAATTGTATAAACATATAACACTAATAGTTACATTGCCAGCATTATACTAAAGCTACCGTATGAAGAAATTATTGCCTGTGCTGCTCCTCTTTGCTGTGGCCTGCAAACAAAAGGAATATAATGCCGACCTTTTGGTAAAAAATGCTGTTGTTTACACTGTCGACAGCAGCTTTACCACCGCTAACGCGTTTGTAGTAAAAGCAGGCAAAATTTTAGCGGTAGGCAATGCAGATACCCTTGAACAGGAATATCTTGCCCATGAAGTTGTTGACGCGGCCGGAGCCGCGGTGTACCCCGGTTTTATTGACGCACACGCTCATTTTTACCAGTACGGGCTGGGACTGCAGGAGGTTAACCTCGTTGGAACCCACAGTTGGGACGAGGTTGTTGATTCGGTAGAGGCATACGCCGATAGGAATACTGACGGTTGGATCATGGGCCATGGCTGGGACCAGAACGACTGGCCAAAAAAACAATTTCCGGATAAGGCCCGGCTTGATTCCCTGTTCCCGGTACGACCGGTACTACTGAGCCGGATTGATGGTCATGCTGCTATTGCCAACCAGGCTGCTTTGAACATTGCGGGCGTAAAACCCGGCCAAACCATTACCGGTGGGGAGTTTGAAACCATTAATGGCAAACTTACAGGTGTATTGGTAGATAATGCGGTTGGCGTTGTTGCCCGTAAAATACCCGAACCAACAGGGGAAATTGTTGAAGGCGCGCTTTTGGCGGCCCAGAAAAATTGCTTTGCGGTTGGTTTAACTACTGTTGATGACTGCGGGTTGCCTTACACCATGGTCAACACCATTGCCGCACTGCAGCATAAAGGGACGCTCAAAATGCGCTTGTTTGTGATGCTGAGTGACAGAGAAGAGAATTATGAATACTTGTTTAAACATGGCGTTTATAAAACACCGGGCCTCAACGTACGCGGGTTTAAGGTTTATGCCGATGGCGCACTGGGTTCAAGGGGGGCATGCTTATTAAAACCTTATACCGATCAGAAAAACTGGAACGGCTTTTTACTGAGCAGTCCACAGCATTTTCAGGAAGTAGCGGCCAAAATTGCCGCTCATGGCTTACAAATGAGCACACATGCCATTGGCGATTCGGCTAACCGGCTGATGCTGAAAATTTACGCGGGCATATTAAAAGGTAAAAATGATAAACGCTGGCGTATTGAGCACGCGCAGGTACTATCGCCGGAGGATGTTAAATATTTTGGTGATTATAACATTATACCGTCGGTGCAGCCTACGCATGCTACTTCAGATATGTACTGGGCCGGGAAAAGGCTCGGGACAGAGCGGCTGAAGTCGGCTTATATCAACAAACAATTATTAAAACAAAACGGGTGGCTGCCGCTTGGTACCGATTTCCCGGTAGAGAATATTAACCCACTATATACCTTTTACGCAGCTGTAGAACGGAAAGATCTGAAGGGGTTTCCTGCAAGAGGCTTTCAGCCCCAAAACGCGCTGAGCCGTATGGAAGCACTGCGGGGTATAACCATATGGGCAGCCAAAGCCAATTTTGAAGAAAAAGAAAAAGGCAGCCTGGAGCCAGGAAAATATGCCGATTTTGTGATGCTTGATAAGGATATTATGAAGGCCAAAGGAGCCGAACTGCCAAAAGTTAAAGTGATTAAAACCTATATAAACGGAATAAAAGTATATGATAAAAAATAAATGGGGCTGCGTGCCTTTAGTACTGTTAGGATTTACAATATTTAATACCGCCTGTGCACAAATTCCGCCTGTTACCGCACCACCTACTGGTCAGGCTTATGTTAACGAACAACGACTGGTTGAGCATTCAACAGTTTTATTTAACAACAGCAAATACCTGGTACCGCTGAAAGATCTTGATCAGTTAAAGATAGCAAGCGTTCACTTCTCCAACCAGTATGCCGCCCCTTTTGATAGCTTGCTTAATAAATACAGCAAGGTAGATGCATTTGACGGCAACGCTTACACAGGTGCCAAAACCTTGGTCGACCTGTCATCCGATCTGAAATGGTATAATACCATTATACTCCAGCTAACTGATGCCGATCTGAACAATCCGCAGATCATGGATTTTATAACCAGCAACCAAAAACTAAAAAATGTAATAGTCGCCGCATTTGGTGGCGGTGCTATGCTGAGTAAACTAAGCAATGTTACCGTTCCTATTTTATGGAGCGAACGGGCAACGATGGTTTCGGCCTTTTATGGCGCTCAAGCCATTTTTGGCGGCTTGCCTGTTACCCAGAAGCTCACCCGTACCTATTCACCGCAGTTTGCCTCGGGAATGGGTTTTATTACCGATAAAATAAGGTTGCAATATACCGTGCCCGAAGATGCAGGTATCAACTCCAATAACCTTACCGGCATTGATGATATTGCCCGCGAAGCCATAGCCGAGCATGCAACCCCCGGCTGTGTGGTGCTGGTAGCCAAGGATGGTAAGGTAATATTTAACAAAGCCTATGGTTACCATACTTATGACAAAACCATCCCCGACCGTATAACAGATATATTTGACCTGGCCTCCATGACCAAAATAACCGCTACCACCATGGAAGCGATGAAGCTTACCGACGAGGGCAAGTTAAGTTTGGAGGGTACCGTTGGCGACTATATTCCATTGGCCCGCAAAAGCAATAAAAATGATTTGCTGATACGTGAGCTGCTGATGCACCAGGCCGGGCTGATACCCGATATTAAGACCTTTGAAAAGGTAAAACCTGCAGATCATAGTACCGATTCATCGGCAGCTTACCCGACGCGGGTATCGGATCACTATTTTTTAAGAAAGGATTATTATAAGGAAGTAATGCTGCCCGATATGCTGAACTCCCCGCTTAAAACAAGAGGGCAGTATGTGTACAGTGATGTGAGTATGCTACTGATGAAAGAGGTGGTGGAAAGCATTACCTCTATACCCGAAAATGTATACGTACAGCAGCAGTTTTACGGGCCGCTGGGTATGCAAACAGCAGGCTTTTTACCACTGAACCGCTTTAGTGCCGACCGCATACCTCCAACAGAGAACGACCAGGAGTACCGCCAGAGCCTGCTTGATGGCTATGTGCATGACCCAACCGCCGCCATGATGGGTGGAGTTGCAGGTCACGCCGGTTTGTTTGCCGATGCCAACGACGTGGCCATTATTTACCAGATGATGCTTAACCGGGGCACTTATGGTGGCGTTCAGTATTTTAAACCCGAAGTGGTTGACCTGTTTACTTCCAAGCAATCGGCGGTGAGCCGCCGTGGGCTGGGTTTTGACCGCTGGGACCCAATTGCCGACAGGCATTATCCCTCAAAACTGGCCTCTCCGCAAACGTACGGCCATACTGGTTTCACGGGCACCTGTATATGGGTTGACCCGAAAAGCAACCTGGTATATGTATTTTTGAGTAACCGTGTACATCCGGATGCCGGCAACAAACTGGGCAGCCTTAACATCAGGCCGCGGATACAGGATGTGGTTTATGAAGCGATAGCTAAGGGAATGGGGATGTGAGTTTACCCTTGTCTTAAAAGAAAGCTGTTCAATCAAAATTGTCATTCTGAGCATCGCGAAGAATCTGATGGGTAAATAGATTCTTCGTTCCTCAGAATGACAATTTATAATAAGAATAATGCACTATAGCCTTATGGTCTGTAGTTTCGGGTAACCGACCTTAAGTCAAGATCAGGGTAACTCGAAGTGCCATTGGCTTTGTACGGAAATCTTGTTTCGTCAAAGGTGCCGTCCCTAAACAGAGCAAAAGATATAAGCGTCTCTTTGCTCAGGTCAACACTCTTCACCCCCAGATACTTAGAAAAATCAGGAAATTTTATGCCGGCAGAATATGCCGCGGCTGGGCTAAATAATTGCATGTAAAAGCCTGGGCCTGATTTTTCGCTTTCAAAATAACCTGCATAATAATCAACTGATCCGGAAAACGAGGGCTTAAAAGTGGCCAGGGTTGAAGCTGGGGTGTTAATTACGCCATTGTAAGTATCGGTCTTATCAGGAATGATACTGCTATTTTTGGTAAAATAATAATCAAGGTTGCCGAGCTTGTACGTTATTTTGGTAATATATTCTGCAAAAGGCTCTGATGGATAATAATAATTAACCTGGTTGCCCGGAGCGGTTATAGTTCCTATAAAATAATTGCTATAGTATTGTTTATCAGGCCTGGCGAGTACAGTTACCGAAAGGTTTGTTCCGGTGGAAGTAATGGTTTTAGCTAAAGGCGTCTTGTTTATTTGGGTCATGTCTATATCAACCTTGGTTCCCCCTTTGCCAACATCAAAAAAGTTGTATACATTATAGCCTCCTATCCTAAAATGCGCATAAAGTTTGGTATCATCGCTTCCGGCGGGGTACAATTTCATAATCTATCCCCAAGCGTTCTTAACTGATATCCATACTGATCTCCCCTAATATCAAACTGATCAAAATAGATAGGATGTTTTAAATGATATTCCACTTCATGAGCCTGCTTTGTTAACAGTTGTTTGTTTGAGTCATAATAGTGGCTTCCTTTTTTAACCTGTAAATAGCTTTTGATAACAGATTTTGTGACGGTTGAATCGGCAGTTAAATTGATCTCAAAAAAATTGAAGCGATCTTTCTCATACGGCTTTAATGAAGTTATTTTTAAGATGTTGTACCGTTTACGTATTTAACTTCGTTCAATATTTCTCCGTTTTCGTCGGTACATACAAAATAAGTACTGCTGTAATAACGCAAATCTTCAACCGTGAGGTTTAGCGTAAGCAGTGTGTCTACCACGGTTTCAACAGGTGGTTTGTTCCCATCGTCGGGTTTGGTATTTTTGTTTTTAGAACAGCCGGCAAAAATAATAGCCGAAACAAAAAATAACGCGAGTTTTTTCAATGATATTAGGATTAGTGACAAAGTAAGGCATTTACGGTGGCAAATATAAGTGCCTGTCTTGAATGCCGCAAATGATGTAATAGTGTGATGACAAGCGTCGGAGTTATTGTCAGAAGTGTATTAGGAAGAATAAAAAAGCGTCGGGTTGTGCGATTGCCACCATCGGGAGGAAATAAAAGCGCCTGAAATTAATCCTCAAAAAGTTAACTATTATTTAAAACAATTTCTTGTTTATTGCGTTCCCTTACCTTTATGAATTTAATTGTTAAGTATGAGAAACACAGTAAAAGTCACCCTAATTGCAGTATGTTTATTGTTTGCCGGTCAATTTGCCAAAGCACAAACCAAGTTCGGATATATTGATTTTCAGGCACTGGTTGGCCAGATGCCCGAGGCCAAAACAATAAAACCGCAGATTGATGCCTATCAGAAACAGTTTGTTGATCAGCTTACAGCTATGAACAACGAATTGCAAACCAAAGGAAAGGCATTTCAGGACCAGAGCAAAACAATGACCGATGCTGTACGTACAACAAAGCAAAATGAGCTTCAGGACCTTCAAAAACGTATGCAGGATCTTCAGACCAGCGCCCAGCAGCAGGTTGAAGCCAAGTCAAACGAATTGATAAAACCATTATCAGATAAAGCCCGCACGGCTGTTAACACCGTTGCCAAAGAAAAAGGTATCACTTATGTGCTTGATTCATCACAGGGATCGCCATTGCTTGTAGCAAGCGACGGGACAGATTTAATGGTACCTGTTAAAACCAAGCTCGGCATCAAATAAAATCCATATCAATATTATCCTATCCATTTGGCGTATTAAGAGTTGCGAATACTCAGCAGTATACTTGCGCCAAATGGACGGGTTTGTTTGACCCGTGTAATTTTTACACCGTACATAATTGGGGTATTTTATGCCCTGCTGCTTATTAATGTGTTGTTATTCAGTGTGTTTTTAAGATGTAAGCGTAGATTTTATGTATCTCTCCATTCTAAACGCATAGTTACGCCAGCTGCAGAATGCTAATTTTGCAGTATCTATGATTACACTTACATCAAAAACAAAAGCCATTAAAGAACGCCACCTGGGTATCGCTACTTTACTGGCCTTTGCCCTCATCCCTTTATCGGGCTTTGCTACTGATATTTATATACCCTCGTTACCCACCATGGCCGGCGAAATGCATGTTGGCAGCATCCAGGTACAGTTAACACTAAGTATTTTTTTAATCAGTTATGGCGTTTCGCAATTATTTATTGGCAGCGTACTGGACAGTTTTGGCCGGTATAAGCTTTGTTTGGTTTCATTAGTTGTCTTCGCGGCGGCCAGCGTGGTAATAGCCACTACACATAATATTTACCTCATATACCTTATGCGGGTGATACACGGGGTTACTGTTGGCTCTATAATAGTAGCCAAGCGGGCTTATTTTGTTGATTTGTTTGCCGGCGAAAAATTAAAGCATTATTTAAGTTTGTTTTCTATTATCTGGTCAACCGGGCCTATTGTGGCCCCGTTTATAGGCGGCTACCTGCAAACGGCTTTTGGCTGGGAGTCAAACTTTTATTTTCTGGCCGGTTTCGCGGTGGTGTTTGCCGTTTTAGAATTTATTTTCAGCGGCGAAACCCTGGTACACTTTTCAGATTTTCATTTTCAAAAAATTGTAAAGGTTTATACCGGTATGATCAAGACCCCAAGTTTTACCCTTGGTATTGTAATGCTGGGGCTGGCTTATTGTATGGTGATGACGTATAACATGACCGGGCCTTTTATTATTGAGCACCACTTTAACCTGTCGCCGGTAATTGCAGGTTACAGCTCACTGGTGCTTGGTTTTGCCTGGATGGTTGGCGGCTTTATTGGCAAAGCAACCATTAACCGCCCGTTTTTTAAAAGAATGGTAATTAATATAGCCTTACAGATACTTTTTGTGGCGGTGATGATCATCAGCGTTAATTTTATCAGCAATCTGTATTCGCTCATATTCTTCGCGTTTATTATACATGTATGCGCGGGCTATACCTTTAATAACTACTTTACATTTTGCCTGGGCAAATTTCCTAAAAACGCGGGCATTGCCAGCGGCCTTACCGGCGGCATTACTTATGTTATTGTTTCGTTTTTAAGTTACGGCATTGTGAATATTGTACCCGCGAAAGACGAACGAAACCTTAGTTTCAGTTATCTGATGCCCATTATACTGTCGGCGGTTATCATGTTTTTAATCTCCAAAATAAGGGAGAAAGAACCAGTTGCTTTAGAAATCGCAGCAAAGGCATAATTTCCAGCTACGACTCACATATTCAGGGCCCTTGCCATTTTGGCAAGGGCTTTTTGTTTTGCATGCCCTATTGTGCTGTAATAATTTAATAAACTGCTGATGCTCAATGCTAAAATAAAAACAATAAACTCTAACTTTATGAAAAGACAACGGCCCGCAGCAGAGCAGTAGAAATAAAGCATGAAGTACTACACCATAGCGCCACCGGAAATATTAAAACCTTTTGTAAGGTTTTTTTGGGTACTGGAGCACGAGCTTTCGGCCAGGGAGCCAGAGTACGTTTACCGGTCGATAGCCGATAGCTGTACCGAAATGGTGTTTCATTACCGCGCGGGTTTTGATGAGATAACCGAACAGGGTGAGCAGAACAGCGATCCGTCGGGCATCCAATTCCAGACTGATACCTATCGGCGGTTTATAACCCGTGAGAGCTTCGGCATTTTTGGCGCTTATATATATCCGTTTGCTGTTCCGCGCCTTTTTAATATTCCCAGCAGCCAAACAACCAACCTCGCGCTTGATTATGATACTTTTTTAGGCTGTGCCGGCCGTGAACTGGAAGAGCGGATTATACTGGCACAAGATAACCAGGAAAGGGCCGGTATCCTGAGCGATTTTTTACTGATGCGCCTGCGCCATAACGTAAAAACAGACGACCGTATTATCACTTCTATTCGCCAAGTAATTCATTCCAAACAGCATCAAACAGTAGCGCAACTGGCCGATACCTTTAATCTTTCGGTAAGGCAGTTCGACAGGCGTTTCAAAGAATATGCGGGGTTTAGCCCCAAAATCTATTTGCGGCTGGTGCGCCTGCAAAACGCTATTCAACAATACAACAACCATAAAACATTAACACAAATAGCGCTGGAATGCGGTTACTATGACCAATCGCACTTTATACATGATGTTAAAGTTTTTACCGGGTATCATCCTTCCTTTTATTTTTCGGGCAGGGCCGAGGGTACCGAATACCGTAATGCTAACGGGTAATTAGCATTCAAGAATTATCTGAACCAACAAAAAATGTCTTGTTTTTACAATTTCGACAAATGACGACTTGTTATTTTTGAATAAAAGCATATCAATATGGAAACAATAAAAAGCATCCCCGAAAATTATCAGCGTATTATGCCATACCTTATTATAGAGGATGGGGCAAAATTTATGACGTTTACGCAAAATGTATTTGGCGCCACAGAACAGTACAAACACATGCGCGACAAGAATACCATTATGCATGCCGAAATAAACATTAAAGGCAGCACCATTATGTTTGCCGATTGTACCGATACCTATCAGAAGCAAAATGCAGGCATGTTCATTTATGTTGATAACTGCGATGAAACCTATAAAAAAGCGATAGACAACGGCGCAGAAAGCGTCATGCAGCCCGCCGACCAGCCCTACGGTCGCAGTGCAGGTGTAAAGGATCCTTTTGGCAATACCTGGTGGGTTACTAATCCTTTATAGTAAAGACTTGCTATGCCCCCGCCGCCGCGCAAGCCCCACCATGTTCTGCCCGCTTTCATCCGAAGCTTATCTGCTGAAGGGGAAGAATGATAGTTAGTTATGTAGGGAGGTTGCCATGCTGAGCTTGTCGAAGTATGGTGGGCAGGCCTCCGCGCTCGACCCTTCGACAAGCTCAGGCTGACAGGCTACCGCTCTGGAATGTCGTGTTTGCACCTGTTCGGTTGCGTTCGCGACTGTTCGCAGGTGTTCGCACCCGTTCGTGGATGTTCGCGGTGTTCGCACTTTCAAAAAACGAACACCCCTGCAATTTATGAACACATTAGAGTATCTGGTTAAATTCCAACCGTTCGCCATCGGGTCCGGTGATGTTAAAATACTTGCACCCGTTTTTCCAGAACTGGAGAAATACCGGCGCTTCCTCTATCACGTTAAAGCCGGCGGCTTTAATTGTGCTGAAAGTCTCGTCAATGTCGCTCACATCAAACGCCACGTGGTCAACATGGCCATCACCCCTGCTCCTGATCGCCGCTAAGGAGGCTTGCGGTAGCTGATATAACTCCATGATCATATTGCCGCGCTGCATCATGATGCAGGTACCCTTTTTCCCCTTGTCGGTAAACGGCGCTTCCATTGCATTCTTAAAGCCCAGTCGGGTATAAAATGCTTGCGACACTTTAATATCGGTTACCGGCACGCCGATGTGCTGTATACCGTTGATCTTTAAATTGATGATGTTTTCCATTGTTAGTATATTTATAAATATTTCGTTGAACCAAGTAAACTATCTAAGTTAAATCATTTTACACAGCCTTAACACATTTGCCATAAATTGCTGTTAAACTTGCATCCAAAATCAACGCATTAATGAAGATCGGAATTGTTTGTTACCCAACCTTCGGCGGAAGCGGGGTAGTTGCCACAGAACTTGGTAAGGCCCTTGCAGACCGGGGGCATCAGGTTCACTTTGTTACCTATAACCAGCCAGCCCGTTTAGACCTTTTTTCTGAAAACTTATTTTACCACGAGGTATCGGTATCCAACTACCCGCTGTTTGATTTTCCACCCTATGAACTGGCCCTGGCCAGCCGTTTGGTCGATGTGGTGCGCCATGAGCAGCTTGATGTGCTGCACGTTCATTACGCTATTCCGCATGCTTCGGCGGCGTTTATGGCCAAGCAAATACTATTAACCTTTGGTATATATATACCGGTGGTTACCACCCTGCATGGTACTGATATTACGCTGGTTGGTAAAGACCGTACCTTTAATCCGGTAGTTACCTTTTCTATCAATAAATCTGACGGCGTAACCGCGGTATCTGAAAACCTGAGGAAAGATACATATGAGTTTTTTGATATCGAGAATGATATAAGGGTGATCCCTAACTTTATTGATCTTAACCGTTTCAGCCTTAAAGCTAAAGACCATTTTAAAAAAGCCATAGCCCCTTCTGGCGAAAAAATACTGGTGCATACCTCTAACTTCCGTAAGGTAAAGCGTACCGAGGATGTGATTAAGATATTTGCCAGGGTAGTAAAGGCAATCCCCTCAAAGTTATTAATGGTAGGCGACGGGCCTGAACGCTCGGCCTGTGAGCAATTATGCCGCGATCTTGATGTTACCGAAAATGTGCGCTTTTTAGGCAAACAAGATGCTATAGAAGAAATACTTTCTGTGGCCGATCTATTCCTGATGCCGTCGCAGTCAGAAAGTTTTGGTTTGGCGGCACTGGAGGCAATGGCCTGCAAAGTTCCGGTAATTAGCACGAATGCCGGGGGCCTGCCCGAATTAAACGTAGATGGCGTAACCGGGTTTCTGAAAGATGTTGGTGATGTGGAAGGTATGGGCGAAAAGGCTATTTACATACTGGAGGACGAAACCCGCCTTGCTACATTTAAAGAAAACGCATTGGCCCGCGCTAAAGAATTTGACCTGGCCACCATTTTACCACTGTATGAGAACTATTACCTGGAGGTAATTGATAAATGCAAGGTTTTGTGTCCTGGCAAAGTGAAATAATTTTATCAGGTTCAACAACTTATTCAAAGGGAATTTGTTAGATTTAAACGAATTCCCTTTTTTATTGAACCTGAGGATCTTAGCATTTTTCTGATGTAATATGCCTGATACAAATGAAAATTTATTTTCTAAAGGTTAAAATTTGTTGTGGATGTTAATTAACTTAGTTTATTGTTTCACTTTTAAAAATTAAAACTTATGGCAAAGCACACAACCCTAAAGCGTGGTCAATTACTTAAGTACATTGGTAAAAGATGGAAGAATTTAAATATAAGTAATCCCTTCATGAAGTTTTTGGGTTACGACGGTAATGGTTTCGCCGACCTTTGGGTTGAATACCAGGGCCGTTTATTATTCATCTCAATTAAAGAGGTTGAACTGGCTGTTTAAAAACGAGTGCCAATCTATTTAATAGCGGGTTTGTTCATAAACATTCCCCTGATAATTATGTGCTTTTAAAAAAAGAAGTTATATTTGTCATAAAGGAAATGGTGTCTTCCTAACTAACCGCCCTGAAAAGCTGATGGCGCCTACAATTAATTAACTCACAGGATTTGACCTGTGCTGATTTTTTGTAGGTGGAAAAAAAAACTCAACCAATCTCATTCAAAATCTCCGATCATAATTTATGGCTGCAATTGCTGCTGTCTTCCTGTGATCTTGCGCCGAAAATTTCCGGCAGGTCCGGAAGCGTTTTCGTGTGCCTTAATCCCGCCATATTAAACCTAAATTTGCCTTCCATAAAATGAAAGATAAAATTTTTACGTCCGAACATTTTTCTATATTGAAACATCTGCTTCGGTGGACATTCATTATCATTCCCATTGCTATAGTCATAGGCAGCACAGTGGCTTTTTTTTTATGGCTGCTTAATTTTGTGATCCATTTCAGGTTCCGTAATCCATATACACTGTATTTTTTGCCGCTTGCCGGGGTGCTCATATATTTTATTTATAAGCTGGCAGGCGGCAATGCCGAAAAGGGGAACAATCTGATTATCGACGAAATTCATGAGCCGGGTGGCGGTGTGCCTAAGCGTATGGCGCCTATTGTGCTCATAACAACTATTATTACCCATCTTTTTGGCGGCTCGGCCGGGCGTGAGGGCACAGCAGTGCAAATTGGCGGCAGTATTGCCCAAATGTTTGGGAACTGGTTTGGGCTGAACGAAAACGATACAAGTATTGTGTTAATGGCTGGCGTAGCAGCAGGTTTCGGGGCGGTTTTTGGCACCCCTTTAACCGGCGCCATATTCGCCTTGGAGGTGCTCACCCTGGGGCGTATCCAATATAACGCTTTATTGCCTTGTCTCATAGCCAGTGTTATTGGCGATGTAACTGTTGCTGCTTGGGGTGTTCATCACACGGCTTATCATATCGATGTTTTCATCATTACCCCTCATTGGTTCTCAGCGTGGCTGCCGGTTGACTTTGTATTGCTTTTTAAGATCATCATCGCATCCGCGGCTTTCGGACTGGCCAGTTACCTGTTTGCTTATATGGTACATGGCATCAAGACATTTTTTGTTAAACAGGTATCAGTGCCGTGGCTTATACCGGTTTTGGGTGGATTGCTCATTATTAGCATTACCATGCTTATTGGTAAACCCGATTACCTGAGCCTGGGAGTTGACGCGGAACACGCCGGGGCGGTTACTATTCCGTCTGCTTTTCAAGCAGGTGGCGCCGATACCTGGAGTTGGCTCTGGAAAACCATTTATACTACCATTACCCTGGGTACAGGGTTTAAAGGCGGTGAGGTTACCCCGCTCTTTTATATCGGCGCAACACTTGGCAATACCTTGTCCGTATTAATGGATGCCCCGGTTGGGTTATTTGCCGCGTTGGGTTTTATAGCCGTTTTTGCTGGCGCAACCAATACACCACTGGCCTGCACCATTATGGGGGTTGAGCTTTTTGGCGGACAGTATGTGCTATTTTTCGCCGTTGCTTGTTTTACAGCTTATTTTTTCAGCGGGCATTCGGGTATATATGGCGCACAACGTATTGGCGTGCCTAAAATAACAGGTTCTCGTTTTTCAGACTCGGCCACCCTTTCCGAAGCCGGTAACCGGCGGCAGAACTACGTGCGGCACAAGATGAAAAAGTATGGACTTTGGACCCGGAATAAAAATAAGTAAATACTACCTGATCACTAATCCTCAGGCTTTTTTGCCGGGTTTTTCACCGTATCCTTCACAGCTTTTATTGGCGGTGGCGGCAATGTTCTCGCTTTGTTTAAGGTATCTTTAGTCGTTTTTATTGCGGGCAGAGGGCTTGTACCGGATGCTTTATTTACGGTATCCTTTGCCGCTTTTGTACCAGGTGCTTTTTCTGGCGCTGTTTGATTCAACGTATCTTTTACTGTTTTAGGGTGGCCACGCGCTTCAACAGTATCAGGTCCAGCCTGTGTCGAATCCTGGTTAATGTTCAACGGTCTTCCCAAGCTATCTGTCAAAGGCCTTCCCAGGCTATCTGTTTTTGTTTTATTTAAGCTATCAGGTTTAGTTTTGGGAGGCGATTTTGCCACCGGTATTTTTTTTGTACGCGATGGTATAATGGATTCTTTCGAGATAGGTCTGTCCTTTGGTTTCCAGATAAAGCCTTTTAATTCCTTATCCTCGTCAGTTACTTTTTTTATCGGGATATACCGGTTCTCAGGTTTGGTAGAAAAGGTAACAGCTTTTATTTCACCCTTATTAAAAACAGCATGGATACGGCTGCTGAGTGATCGCTGCAAGCCGGCCACCTTTCCACTGTCGCGTTTAAAGAAAATGCTTTCGGCATTTACTGCTACATATACCTCGTGAAGCTTATCGTCCCTGAAAAAGCCGCGCATTTTTCTGCCGGATGCCTGGTTGAAGTGTACGGAGTCATCCTTTTCAATATTGACTACAAATGCCGACGGAAACAACTCCATGTTATCCAGCTTTTTGTTTCGCATTTGCAGGTAAACCGTATCACCCGATAGTTGCGAACCCTGGGTCCAGAACATGGGCTTTACATAACAGCGTATGGTAGAGTCGCTGTTGCTGTAAAAAATAGAATCGGCCTTACCCTGCAGATCCGATTTGAATATTTTAGCATGATGATGGGCAATCAATATCCTCACCCTGGCGGTATCACTGGTGTTAAATTCCCGTGTTGCAAAAACCGGGTCTTTTTTCATTTGTATCTGCCTCAGGCTATCTTGCTTCGCTTTTCTTATTGCAGCTGTTCTGTCCTTTTTTATTTGTGATGAATCAACTTTTGGTTTGCCAAAAAAGTCCTTGTGCAGGTAGGATGTATCTTTCGGGATGTGTAATGACACTATTGGCATTCCTTTAAGTTTTGCATTTAAAACAGCCAGTCTCATCCCCTTTTCGGTTGTATCTCTGAAATGCAGCATGCGCTGTTTTTCCTGATATATTTTGAGATTCTTAAAGGTCATGATCTGCGTTTCGAGCGTATCGGCAGTCATAAATATCGAATCGCGTTTTATTTTCTCGGGCTTCTTAGCCGTATCCGCCAATGCCGCGGGCAGTTTATCTCCTTTAGTCTTGATATTTTTAATGTTCCCGGCTACCTTCTCCACATTTGCCAAATTCTGAGCAACATCCCCTGGTCTTATATTTTTCGCATGCGAAGTGAGGGCCTTGAGTGTGGAGTCGGCTTTTGACGAATCGGTTTTACTAATTATCCCTTTTGGTTTCAGGTCCTCCGCCATCCGTGCCAGATTAGTGATCTTTTTTACATCTTCCTTTTTAACATTATTACCCTGCGCAGCCAACGCCTTTACCGCCGAATCAGCCCTTGCCGAGTCGGCTTTGCCCACTATCCCTTTGGGTTTAAGCTCTTCAACCATTTTGGCCATATTGGTTATTTTTTTGGCATCGGTAGCAGTAGCTTTGGGGTTTTTATTTTGGGCCAGCTGGGGCGGGGCTTTGCCTGCGGCCGAATCCGTTTTGGTGGTATCCTTTTGTTCGGTAATCATTACTACGTAGGCATATTGGGTAACCACTGTTCGCTCATCAGCCTTGTAATAAGTGCCCAGATCGCCCTTCAGTGTAATTTTTTGTTCGTTATCGTTAAAGGTGATGTTTTTAACCGCGCGGCCATATCCCTTCAACCTGTCATAAAATAGACTATCGCCTTTTAATGATTTTGTACCTTGTTTATATAAATTATGCTTGCCAAAAAAAGCCTGTTCGGTTACGGTATTATATAAGCCGTTTTCGGTATAAAGTGTGTCTTTATCTTTTTTTCCATAAATATTGGTAGGTCCGTAAAAATAAGATATACGGGTGCCGGTATTATACCGTAAGGTGTCGGTCTTTATAATAGCGTCAATTGTGGTAAGCACTACATCATAACGGAAATACGAGTCGCGAGATTTAGCAAAGTAGTATCCGTTTTTACTGGTAAGCACATTGTCTTTATTCACCAGTTTGCCGCCACTGGTATAGGTGCCTATACGGGTAGCTGTATTATAAGTAAGGAAATTGGTTGTTAGGGTGGCATCACGGTCAACCATTTTTACATTATCAGTTAATATGGCCAGCTTAGTATTACCATTGTAGTTTAGCTTATCCGAAAAAATATTGAGCGTATCGCCCTGGTTAATATTTACATTCCTGAATGCGTCGAAAGCATTTTCATTGGGGTAAAAATAAGCGCTGTCTGATCGTAAGATGGAGAAATCCTGTTTGAAAACTCCCTTGTAAACCTTAATTACATCGCGTCCGTTAATTTTGGCAAAGGAGCTGCTTTCTGATTGTATTAAATTTACAATTGACTTTTTGGTTTTTTGGGCCATAACAACCCCTGCCACCATCAATAACAAAAAGCTTAAAACATATTTCATTGCGTTGGCAAAATTAGTTTTTTGTTGGGGTTATTAAATTAATAATTTTGGTGAATGCTACCAGTTAAACAGTTTGTTGATTTTATTGAACAAAATAATCTATTTGCCGCCGGCAGCAAAATTTTAGCTGCTGTAAGCGGTGGCACCGACTCTGTTTTAATGGCTCACCTGTTAAAAGCGGCGGGCTACACCTTTGGCATTGCACACTGTAACTTTCAGCTGCGTGGCGACGAGGCCTTGCGCGACCAGGAGTTTTGCAACAATCTGGCCAACCGGCTTCGTGTACCTTTCCATACCATCAATTTTGATACCCGGAATTATGCGGCCGACAATAAAATATCTATACAGATGGCCGCGCGCGAACTGCGTTATCAATGGTTTGATACTGTTAGCCAGCAATCAGACTACCAGGTTATTGCGCTTGCACACCACCAAAACGACACAATTGAAACAATATTGTTAAACCTTACGCGCGGAACCGGGATAGCCGGCTTGCATGGTATTTTGCCCAAAAATGGCAATCTGGTGCGTCCGCTGTTATTTTTAAGGCGCGAAGAAATAACCGCGTTGGTAGTTGATAATAAGCTTGATTTGGTGGAGGATAGCTCTAACTCATCTACCAAATACGCCCGTAATAAACTACGGCTGGAGGTGATACCCAAATTAAAGGAGCTAAACCCCAGCCTTGAAAAAACATTTGAAAACAACCTGAAACACTTTCGCGACCTGGAAATATTGCTTGAAAGCCAAGTAGCCGAACTTAAAAAAACTGTAATTAGACACGGGGCCGATGGTAATTATTTGTTGCTTGATGACGTAAAGCAGTTAAACCCCATCAGGTTATTGTTGTTTAAATTGCTGCAGGAATACGGTTTTAATGAAACAACCGTTGATGATCTGATATCGGTATTGGATAAACACCCGGGAAGGGTATTTGAGTCTGCAGGGTTTTTGCTGATACGTGACCGTGACAGGTTTATACTGCAAAAAAAGACAAACGAACTGCGGAAAGCTGCGCTAATTGCAGAGAAAACACGGGAGGTGCATTATGGCAATTATAAGTTGAATATTTTGCATGATGATAGCCCGTTGATTGTAAAAGACAATCCGATGGCGGTGTCGGTTGATTCGGCCCTGCTGATATTTCCATTAACCGTGCGGGCATGGCAGGAGGGCGATCATTTTTATCCGCTGGGGATGAAGGGGCGAAAAAAGCTCAGCGATTTTTTCATCGGCCAGAAAATAGCGCTGCATCAAAAAAATGAAGTGCCTTTGCTTGTAAATGGCAACGGCGATGTGATATGGGTAGGCAGTTACCGGCCCGATGAAAGGTATAAAGTAAACAATAACACTAAAAAAGTTACTATCTTCGAACTGTACAAATTAAGATGAGCGATAAACCGATCTTTGTAGAAAAACAGTACCTCGGCAGGGAATTTATACCTATTACCATACGCCTGGTTTTGGCCATGTTTTGCTTTGCAGCCTATTTTTTTACCGATGAACGTGAACGCAACGGCGACCTGCTGGTGGTAGTTGGCTTTGCCATTATCATTATATCCATTATCATGGGTTTTTTGCTTCATTTTGGTACCAGGGTGCAAAACAAAAGCATATTGCTTAACGGTTTGTGGACAGCCCGCCTGGTAAAAATTGACCTGAACAGTATTGTTAAGGTTGAAAAAGGTATATACAGCCGTTACCTGTTCAATAATCCGGTATATAACCTGCATACTAAAGGAACTATTCGCTTTTACGCAGCGGGTAATGATGCTATTCACCTTACAGACAGGGACGGCCTGCTGTACATCATTGGCTCGCAGCATGCCAATGAGTTTTTACGGGCCATACAGGAAGAAATGAAAAAAGTAAATTAATTTACCTGCCATTTTTTGTTACCTCAGCATTCCCAACAATCTTCTGTTTATTTTCAGCCTTCGGTTTTGCAAAATGAAGTTGCGTGCAAACATTATTACCACAAAACCATTTATATCAACTTGTTGAATTATATATTTAAACCGAAATGTTTAATATGAATAAAAAATTAATAGAAGCTTTCGGGCCAATATTGCTGGTCGTAATTTCAATTATATATACCGCATGCAATAATGCAAGTTCAAGTAGTAGCAAAAAGCAGCTTATATCATTTAAACCAATTCAAGGAATACATTACAGTGAAGTGCAGCGGCTTCAAAAGAATGGCCTTGCGTTAAATGCTTATGGATACCAACTGGAGCCTCAATGGCAGATAAATTTTGTGTCTGACGATTCAGCAAGTGTATACAGTCCTATCAAAAAGCAATTCCTTAATTTCCCGCTTAGTCGTGGGTATGATTCTGTCTTCAATACAGCAAGGGCTTGGCTCAGGGTTAAAAAAATGAATAAAGACAGTTTGGTACTGGAAATACTTAAAGCTAAGAACGACTCGATAGAGATTAATGGATCAAAAGTGTATATGTTGTTTTATGCAGATAATTATATCAAAAACGTATTACACTCCGATACCGCGACATTAAGACGACCAAGTCGCCGCGACACACAGTTTGTAAAATCATTAGTGATCAAGGCCAATAAAGATATTACCAAGGCTTTTGCAGCCAGGCACCCTGTTCAGTTCATAAGCAAAAGCCCTTTGGTAACCGCCAAACAGTTGCGTACAAAGCCCGATATCATGAATAATTTTGATACCGCTACCGATTATCTTAGCCCGGAATATGATATCAATATTGATAAAGCTTATGCCGATTTTTATTATTCGTTTACGGCTTGCGTAGATGACAGGGGCGAGATGCATTACCTGCGTCCGCTAATTGACTTTTCAATGGTTGGCGAAGAGGCTCAAAAATCATATATCCATCTTTCGCAAAGCGTGATGGATAGCTATTTAAAATATTATTTTAAAATTATTCCGGGTACTACGCTTGGCTTTATGCACTCGAGCAATATAACTTTACATGTACAAGGAAAAACGTCTGCACGTGGGGAGAGTAAAAAATAAGATTTGTGAGACCAGAAAATAGAAAGAGACACATGTAATGTGCCTCTGCGAAAGAAAGAAACATAAGAGACGCATGTGATGCGTCTCTTATGTTTTACTACATTTTTAAGCCAATCTCTCTTAGTCGCTCATCCAGGTATTCGCCTGCTGTAATGTCCGGGTATAATTTAGGATGTTGCGCGTCTATACAGGTTTCAAGGCTGGTTAATTCCATGTCTGATACCGGGTGTAGGAAAAATGGA
Organism: Mucilaginibacter sabulilitoris; assembly: GCF_034262375.1. NCBI lineage: Bacteria > Pseudomonadati > Bacteroidota > Sphingobacteriia > Sphingobacteriales > Sphingobacteriaceae > Mucilaginibacter > Mucilaginibacter sabulilitoris. The sequence goes on along the minus strand of NZ_CP139558.1, from coordinate 154,995 downwards.
ACCGAGTAACGGGAGTTTTTCATCAGCTCGCGGGGTGGGTTTACTACCCTGTGCGTGGTTGATTTTAACTTGTTATTAGTTAGGCGCTGCAACATATCGCCCACATTCACTACCAGGTCTTCCCCATGAGCCTTAACCGGAAACCAGTTGCCTTCGCGGGTAAGTAGTTCCAATCCATCGGCACTTGCGCCAATCAGCAAGGTAATCAGGTTTATATCTTCATGTGCACCGGCACGTACTGCGTCGGCAGGTACCGAATCAGGGTCGAGAATAGGGAAATAATGCAAGGTGCGCAGTATAGAATTTCCATTGTGCACTTTATTATCAAAATAATTCTCGTCTAAATTCAAATATACCGCGATGGCCCTAAGCAGATGTGTACCCGCAGATTCCAGTTTTTTATATACCTCACGTGTCGTAGTGTTAAAAACAGGAAGTTCATCAACCGTTATGTTATCAGGGTATTGCTCCTTAATGGGTGAGCCATCTGTTACGGTTTGGCCTATTTGCCAAAACTCCTTTAAGTCGGGGGTTTTAAACCCTTTGGCGGTTTCTTTTCCTTTACCAGTGTATCCACGCTGACCTGCAAGCCCGGGTATTTCATATTTGTGTTTGGTATCCTCGGGCAATGCAAACAGGGCCTTCACCTGTTGGTAAAGCTCATCTATTAATTGTTTGCTTAAACCGTGATTGGTAATGGTTACAAAGCCGGTTTCGTTAAATGCCCGGCCAATATCGTCCGAAAATTGTTTGCGTTCGGCCGCGCTGCCATTTATATAACTGTCCAGATCAAGCCTTGGGATATTTACTGTACTCATGGTAATAGTATAGATAGTAAAATGTAAAATTATTTAATGTCTAATATAGCTTATGCAAGGTATAAATAAAAAGTTTCACGGCATGTTAATTGAGCTATATTAACAGACAAAACAATTCTTGGTTTAAACGTTTTACAATTTGTCTGGTCATACTTATAAACCAATCATTTAATCCTGACAAAAAATGAAATTGATAAAGAAAATATGCGGTTTAAGTTTAATAGCATTTTTAATTGTGCTGGCCGCTCCGAATAAAACCCGGGCTCAGGAAGGGGAATATGTTTCTGACCAGGAATTTTACGACGAACTTGATCCTTACGGTACCTGGGTAGATGACCCTACTTACGGTAACGTTTGGATTCCCGATGCAGAAGACGGCTTTAGGCCCTATGCCACCCGTGGCCATTGGGTTGTAACCGATTATGGTAACACATGGGTTTCTGATTATCCATGGGGATGGGCAACCTTCCACTATGGCCGCTGGCGTTATGATGATTATTACGGATGGGAATGGATTCCGGGACATGAATGGGCTCCGGCCTGGGTTAACTGGCGCAGCGGTGGCGGTTATTATGGATGGGCCCCTTTACAACCTGGTATAAGTATTAGCCTTTCGTTCGGTAATAGTTACCAGGTGCCCGATTATTATTGGGTATGTGCACGGCAGGAGTATATAAACCGCCCCAATATTTATAATTATTACGAGCCACATACCCGCGTAGTAAATATTATACACCGTACTACCATTATTAACAATACTTATGTTTATAATAAACGCACCTATGTAACCGGTCCACGTATTAACGAGGTAAGGCGGGTTACCAGGCAAAATGTACAGGTGTACAGGGTAAATAATGTAAACAGGCCTACCGGCAGGCCGAGCATCAGCAATAACAGGCTGAATATTTACCGTCCAGAAATAAGGAAAGCCCCTGATGCCCGTCCGGCCAGAGTAGTAAATGCTGCCGAATACAGAAAAGAACACCCTAATGAAGGTATTGCACACCGTGTAGGCGGACAGGCAACTGTAAACCGTGGTAATGCCGCGCGATTAGCTCAGGTTGCTAAAAGTAATGATAACAAACTGGTAAAAGTTAATAACAACAGGCCGGTAAGGCAAGCACAACCAGATAACAAACGTCCGGACCAGCCGAGTGCGCGGCCAGGTCAGCCTGCAAATCAACATGGTGGTTCAGGACAGCGTACCGGGCAACCGGATGCAAAAAATGTTCAGCAACAACAAGCTGCCCAACGCCAGCAACAGCAGGAAGCACAGCGCCAGCAGCAAGAAGAGCAAAAGAAACAGCAGGGTGCAAGGCGTCAGCAGCAATCTGATGAGCAAAGGCAGCAGGCAGTTCAGCGTCAGCAACAACAGGAAACACAACGTCACCAACAGCAAGACCAGCAAAAGCAACAGGCTACAAGGCGTCAGCAGCAGTCTGATGAGCAAAGGCAACAAGCCGCTCAGCGCCAGCAACAGCAAGAGGTGCAACGTCAGCAGCAACAAGAAGAGCAGAGAAAACAGCAGGGCGCAAGACGTCAGCAACAATCTGACGAACAAAGGCAACAAGCTGCTCAGCGTGAGCAACAACAATCCGCCCAACGTCAACAAGAACAAGCTCAGCGCCAGCAAGAGGCACAACGTCAACAGCAACAGGCTGAACGTCAGCAACAGCAGGAGGCTCAGCGCCAACAGCAACAGGCCCAGCGCCAGCAACAGCAGGAAGCTCAGCGTCAACAGCAACAGGCCCAGCGCCAGCAACAGCAGGAAGCTCAGCGTCAACAACAACAGGCTCAACGCCAGCAACAGCAGGAGGCTCAGCGCCAACAGCAACAGGCTCAACGCCAGCAACAGCAGGAAGCCCAGCGGCAACAACAACAAGCTCAACGCCAGCAACAGCAGGAAGCCCAGCGGCAACAACAACAGCAGCGGCAACAGGAGGCCCACCGCACAAGGCCCCAGGGCAATAATTAATACTGGTCAGATTTAGACATGGGAGAAATAGCACATATAAACTAATTTGATTTATATGTGCTATTTTTATGGCTCATAATAAACCGCTGTACAGCTATGAAATTTCTGAATTTTAAACAACCATCCGTTTTTTTTATCGTCTTATTTTTAGTGCTGTTTGCCTTTACTGGTAACGCTCAGCAGGTTTCAAAAGCGGGTAAAAAATCGGGCCAGATTGACTTTATTGAAAATTCATGGAACGAAGCGTTAAAACAGGCTGCAGCCCAAAAGAAATACATTTTTGTTGATGCCTATGCCACCTGGTGTGGCCCCTGTAAAATGCTAAAGGCTACTACATTTAAAAATAATAAGGTGGCCGATTTTTATAACAGCAATTTTATTAACGTGGCCATTGATATGGAAAAGGGGCAAGGGCCTGCTCTTGCCGCACAATGGGGATTGCGCGCCTATCCAACACTGATTATTTTTAACGCGAAAGGGAAACCTGTTTATGGCACAGAAGGTTTTATGCGACCAGATGACCTGATTAAATTTGGTGTACAGGCTTTAAATAAATAAGCATATAAATAAAAAAGACCAGGACAATTAATTTCTGGTCTTTTTAATCTAAAGCAAAAACCTGATTATTTTTTTACCAGGAATGATCCCTGCAATAATGCAAGTACTTGCGTGCTGCTTAAAGGCTCATCAAATGCTGCCGTGGCTACAGCTACAGAGGTAGAACTGCTTGTTGCACTTTTTAAAGTAGTAACATCAACAGTACTTTGTTTTACATTTTGTTCGCCATCATAATTACCGTTTACAAGTGCAATACCGGTATCATTACCTAAACCAGCGGTGCTTGTTATCCAAGGAGTTTGTGAACGGATCTGGCGGATAGCTGAAGCATGGCGGGCTTCAACCGCATGAATGGATAATGCTGCTGTTAATACTACCTGGTTTTTTAATAAAAAACCCGCCTGGCCTTTATATGCTCTTACACCGGTATCTTCAAATACCTGTGCAACAGCCAGGAAGGTAGCATAATTTGTTAACACATCGGCAAACGGACCGCTGCCTGAGCCATTACCGGCTGTTAAATCAATTTCTGGTTTAGAAACAGGCGTTCCACCCAATGATTTAATTACTGATGTTAAAAATGTGACGTGATTGTTCTCATCAGTTGTTACCTGGTTAAAGTATTGAGTAGCAGCTGCTGCCGGAATCAAAGCTGAGCCTTTGTCTTTACCTGCATTATAAAAGGTAGATTCAAGGTACTCCAGCGTAAGCGCGTAATTCAATACATCAACTACCGATGGTGCCGAAGCGTCGGCGGCATAAGCTTTTTTAAACATTGTACCAACAGCAAACGGTAAAGCGGCAACTGCTACTTTTGAACCAAAACTGGCTATATTTTTGATCACATCACGGCGCTGGCTTAGCTTTCCGTAAACTTCCGGATCAATATTTTCAATTTCATCTATTATGTTAAATAAATTCATGACGATGGGTTTTAAGATGCTACGTAACCGTAATTTATTGCACTAACTTTTGTTTTTAAGAAACCATTGGCTATCTTAAGGACTTCCGCTATAGTGGCCGATTTGTTTAAACTATTGCTGGTATCAATTACATCGGCACCTGCGAAGGAACCCGGAGTGATCATGTTACTGATCAGTGCGGCATGACGTGCTTCTACAGAAACAATCTTGCCGGCTATCAACAGGTAATCTGGACTTTCGATAAGGTAACCTGCGCCATCATAAGCAGTAACGCCGGTATCTTCAAAAGCTTTTGCCGCGGCCAATACTTTGGCACGACTGCTAAAATCAATAGAAGAAAAATCGGGTGTTAAATCGGGGATTGCTTTTGCTCCTAAGGCGGCTTTAAAAAATTCGCGGTGTAAAACCTCGTGATCACGAATATCGGTTAACAATTTGGTTTCGGCAGTAGTTATGCCGCTGAAAGGAGTAGCGGCAACCTGTAAATAAAATGCTGCTTCCAGTTGCTCTAACGCGTAGGCATAGTTTAAAATAGCGAAATCATTTTTGGCGCCCAGGTCAACTCCGTTTGGTGTTGGTGTAACCTGGTGATCTTTATGGCAAGCCGCGGTAGCTAATAAGCCTATTGACGCAACACCCACACCTGCATAGCGCAAAAACGACCGCCTGGCCATATTTGCATCTGATATGCTTTCTTGTGATTCTGTTTTCATAAGTTAAGTTTTAAAATTGTTTCAATTAGTTTGCTTTGTAAAAGGACATACGCCTAATTGAACAGCGCGGATTGTTGATTTTGGTAAATAACTTACTCTTAATAAGAGTGGTTTTCTTAAAGGTTAAATATTGAAGAAAAATAAGTGCTTATTTGAGATCGACAGAGAAGCGGAGGTCTTGCGCTAATAAATGACTTGAGGCAAAAAAGTTTAAACAAAAAAAGGCCGAAAAACTCTCGCAGTGTTTCGGCCCTACATCTACCTATGAAAAACAACCCTTTGAGAAGGGTAATAAGATTAAGTCAAATGCAGTGCCAGTAATCAAAATGTGTGCAATTGTGTGCCAAAAGTGTATTTTTATATCTAATGCTCAATGTGTTGTGGAAAATACTTCCCAATATATGGGGACTATTTGCCCGGATTTGTATTTTTAGAACTGTCTGATTGCCAGGTGTTAATATATAAATGATGACTCCGGAAACCATACACTAATAACATTGTTAACTATCATTATGGACCATAACATTTATTTGCTGGCTACTGACCCTAAAAACCCTTGCAGGGATGTTATCCATTCGAGGGATACCCGTTTGAAGGTTAGGGTTTTTTGCCTCAATGAAGAGCGGTTTAGTCCGGATGATAATGAATTGCAGTTGTACGGTTATGCCGATGATAAACTACTGGCATTTGAAACTATTGATATTATACCCGAAGACGCAATTGACCTACTTGACGCCATTAAGTGGTATGCCAGTTACATTGATAAGCCCCAGATGGAGATACTACCCGAAGACCCCCGCCCGGGCCAAAATGTAGCCATGTATGGTCAATAAAGGTAATTTAGTCACGAATTTCAAAAAAAAATAGACTAACAATCAGCGCTTTAATATAAATTGAAAATATTTTTTTGAAGAATAGATCAGAACTTCTATATTTGCAGACCCAAAAGCAAGGGAGTTTAGCTCAGCTGGTTCAGAGCATCTGCCTTACAAGCAGAGGGTCACTGGTTCGAACCCAGTAACTCCCACACTTTTAAACCCTTCAGATTAACTTCTGAGGGGTTTTTTGTTGGATTGAGAATTCCTGCTAGTCCTATTCGTCTATAGTTTGTTTGCACACTGTTTGCACAAACAGAGTGGCCATAATCACAATCTTATGGTGGGTCAAGCAGAAAAGTTGTGGGATAAGATAAAAAGTATTTGTTTTGTATTTAACGAAACACGATCTCTTGTCCAACGCATACGAAACCCTGGTCCGCCTTATACTTCCTGAAGGCTTGTTAGATTATTTTGAACTGACTGACGTTAAACCGTCAGAAAGTGGTCAGCTGAATATTTACCTGGAAGAAAAGAACCTGCCTCCTGCCGGTTATGAAAAGGCACAAATAGAGTCAAAAGGCTTTCTGCCTGAAACAGCTATCCAGGACTTTCCGATCCGTGGTCATAAGGTAGCACTCTGTATTAAACGGCGCAGATGGGAAGTAAAATCCAGCGGTGAGGTCATCACCAGGGACTGGGATTTAGTACGAAAAGGGGCACGAATGACAACGGAATTCGGCCTTTTTTTAAAAGGTATATTTGGATAATAACCCGATCAGCTGCCACTTGCTGGGCAGGCTTTACAGCGTCGACGGAAAACAGCTACAACAGCAGTATAAAGATCACCTAAGCGATTTTCATACCTGGCCACAAAAAGAGCATGCAGAAGAATGGCTGCTGTTTCCGGATAATATCGGACCGTCATTAAGCATCGATGAAACAGCCCTAAGCAATGGCGAGCTCTACACCATTATTACCAACAAAGCAGCCAAAGGCGGCAAGAAAGCGATTGTAGCGATGCTAAAAGGCACACAGGCCGAGCAGATCATGGCCGTGTTGGAACGTATTCCATTACGTAAGCGGAACAAGGTCAGCGAAGTAACGATGGATATGGCGGCAAACATGATCAAATCCATCCGCCGGTGCTTTGCTAATGCCAGCCGGGTGATCGACCGATTCCATGTGCAAAAGCTGGCTTATGATGCTGTACAGGAGGCGCGGATTAAATATCGCTGGGAAGCGTTGGATGCCGAGAATCTTGCATATGATAACGCTAAAAAGAATAAACAAAGCTATCAACCCGAAGTGTTCAGCAATGGCGACACGCTCAAGCAACTGTTAGCCCGGAGCCGTTACCTGCTTTTCAAACATCATACGAAATGGAACCTGTCACAAAAGCAAAGGGCAGATCTATTATTCCATAAATATCCGCTATTACAAAAGGCCTATCAGCTATCGATTCGGCTGGGCAGCATCTTTACCAACTGTAAGAACAAACAACAAGCTTTTAAAGGGCTGGCTATCTGGTATAATGACGTGGAAACTGCCGGTATAGATGCGTTCAGTACGGTGGCAAGGTCAGTCAAAACCCACTATGAATCAATCCTGAACTTCTTCGATAACCGGGCCACCAATGCTTCTGCCGAATCATTCAACGCCAAGATCAAAGCTTTCAGAGCTACTTCAAGAGGCGTAAGAGATACCGCTTTCTTCTTATTCAGACTCCAAAATATCTATGCCTGATTTTTTATTCCCCCAACCTTTCGGACTGATCCCTTATGGTTACGTATAAAGTTTTGTTAGATACAAGACGAGCAAAGTCAGATGGAACCTATTCTGTTCAAATCAGAATCACAGCCAATCGAATAAGTAGCACGGCCAACACTGGCGTATTTGTGAAGAAAGAATTTTGGGATGAAGCCCAAAGCAAAGTATTCAATACCCACCCCAATGCTCCCCTTTTAAATCGGAAGATAACAGAGTTTTATCTCAAGGTACAAAAGGCGGTTATAGAACTTGAAAGTGAAAATAGTTTCAGCTTTGGAGAACTGAAAGGCCGATTAAGCACAAACGTTGTTGCTCCGAAGATTAATCGCGTTCAACAGTTTAAGGAGTATGCTGACCAACTCATAAGTGATATGCTTGCTATCAATAAAGCAGGGAACTCGATTGTCTATCAAACGGCTACTAATAGACTAATGGGTTATGCAGGTAATCCTAAACTTAAGTTTACTGATATAACATATACCTTTCTTGAAGGTTTTAAACGTCAGCTTATAAAGGACGGGGTTAAGGTCAATTCAATAAGCAATTCTGACATTGAAGCCAAAACGAAAGAAGAGTCACTAGCTTATCTTAAAGGTTGTTTTGATACTTACGAACTTATCCGAGAGCTGGCTGTCAAGGAAAAAAATCAAGGAAGTAAAGATATGTTACAGAATTTTCTTGACAAATCGTTCATTAGTACGTTCTACACCTCGAAGATGAGAGTCAATGAGTTCAAAGTAGATAATTACATACATGAGGACAGAGTTAAAGGCTATTACAAAAGCTTCGATCTGTTACAAGAGGCTTATAAAGAACAAGATAAGCAATTCACCCCGACATATAGCATAGAAGACTATGCAATAGGCGATAAGGATAGAATTTATAGACAGTCAAAAGTAACCATTAAAGAACAACAGAAAGAAACTATTGGCTTCACAAAGTTCCGATCCAAACAAACTTATGGCTAAAACCGGATGGGAAAGCAACACAGGTACCAATGCATCAAACTTTAATGCTTTGGCTGTAGGGTTCTTTTCAAATGGCGTTTACGATGGCAAAGGTACAGATGCGGTATTTCTTACGACATCCATATTACCTGATTACAATGTTCCTGATGCTTTAATATCTATCAGCAGGATGGAGAAACGGATGCTATCGTTACAGATATCATTGGCGCAACTAATGAAAGAGGTTCTTTAAGATTTGTAAAGGACAACTAAGCTGACCTCTTAAAAGGAAATCAAAATGATAGAAGAGCTTACTTTCGGGTAGGCTCTTTTTGTTTGCTTTTGTCAAAAAGCATATCACATAAGTAATCGCCGATGAATTACATCAAAGTTATTTTTCGAATAATGAAGCCGTAATTGGTAAAATATAATGTTTTCTCATCGTTCGATAGGGCAACCCTTATGGCGCTTACATCGGCAGCCATACCCACTCCATCTTTTTGGGTATTCGACCCATCCGGTCCGGCAATGGTGGTCATTGTTCCCGTTGCCACGTCAATCCTTTTAATATAACCGTCATCAGCTACATATATTGTACTTGCGTCTTTTGTAGCTGCCATGCCCATTATTGAATCGAAATGGATGTTTGGTATAAGTACCAGTTGCTGGTCGGAAGTAAACTTATATAAAGTGTTTTTGCTTGTTGCGAGGTATTTAATGTTGTTCAAACATGCTGAAATGGCGACAAAGCTTACATCCTGGCCGACATTATCAATAGCAACCAACTTAGGGTATAGCTGTTGTTTTGGTGGATCGACTTTATATATCTGATAACTATTTGTAAAAACCTGCGAACTGCAAACCCAGACCAGGTTAAAATGGGGATCAAGACTGACACTCGAGAATGCGGAACCATCTGGTGAAGAGCGTTCTTTATAAATATCCGTATTGGGTTTATAGCTTATTACTGATGGCGCCGATCTGAAATCGCCGTTTTGAGTAAAGGTGATGTAGCCATCTGTTGATACCGCGATTTCAAAAGGCGCAAATGGAACCTGGTTTCCGACGCCGCTCGTCGGAAATTGCACGGTTGAAACAACACTGTCTTTTACAATTCTCCTGATGCTGTTGCCATTGATATCGGCGACATACAAGTCACCATTTTGCGCAACAGCTATGCCATTTGGTTCAAAAAAAGATGCACCGCGGCCTACGCCGTCATGTTCATCTTCTGATGGCACAAAAGCGCCCGCGAGTGTTGTGACTGTATACTGAGTACTACCGGCTGCTGCTTTTTTTCCGGACGCGACGCTCAGATCATTCAATCTCTCTTTGGTACAGGTGGTAAATAACAGCACGAATAAAATGCCTGTTACAAATGCTATAATATTTTTCATATTGTTCAAAATCTGTTGTTATGAGAAAAGGTCAAGTTAGTGGGCAACGTAGCCTGGTAGTGTGAGTATTTTTATGCTCTTTACATCAGTAAAGTATAAAATGTGCTGCTTGTCATCAATTGCCAGCCCCCAGGCATATACATCGCCAGGCATCGATTCTTCACCCGTTGGTTGCTGAACTTCAACTAATGTGGTTATGACGCCATTGTTCAGCTTATATATAGATCCTTTTGAAGTAAAATAAATGGTATTACCGTCATCGGATGTGACAAGGTCATTCACGCTCTCGAAAGGCAGGTCGGGATATGTAACTATCGGTTTTATTTTGGAAACTGTTCCATTTGCTGATATTTTATAAAACTGGTTTGGTGTGGCTAAATATTTTACGCCGTTGGGGCATGCATAAATCACGTTCGGTAATGCCCTCGAATATATGTAATCAGGATGGTCGGTGTAACGAACTAAGAACGAATCCCGGGGAAGCGTAAGATTAGGTAATTGGATATGACCCGACCAGAATTTGCCTAAGGATCCATTGCCCAGAAACCAGAAAAAATCGCCGGTTGGGTCTTTGGTCAATCCCGGAATTGTGCTAGTTTCATCAATTTGAGTAGTATATATTTCGCCTGATGGTTTATAGATTCTGCCAAGGCTTATTCCGGATGAAAAACGGGTATCCGGCAAGAATACAGTGTTTATTGAGCCATCATCGCCAACCCCCACGCGAACTGGATGGGTAAGCTGCAATGCATTTGGACCGGCGGGTGTGTTCAGGGTAGTTACAGTGCCAGTATATTGGTTAACGTTACCGTTCAAGCGCGTAATCACCACCTTTCTGATAGCATTATTGCCAAAATCTGCAACATATAAAATACCGTTTGGCTTTAATTGCAAGCCCTCGGGGCTCCTGAAACTTGCCGTTGTGCCAGTTCCATCTGCATTGCCCGGATCTACGGCGCCGGCAACGTTAAAAACAGTGTAAGGTTGAATTTGCAGGTTTACCTGGTTTTCGCCCGAAGATAGTCCCTGCCCATTATTTTTTTGACTCAAAGGCAGTATAGAATCTTTACGCTGACAGGAAACCAAGAAAATGAAAAAAATAACCAGACAAGTGATGTAGGTAGGTTTTGTTTTCATAAAGGAGGTTTTGATTGATTGGTAATTAAATTTAGCTGTCCGAAAACAAGAATGGAGCATCTCTTCCGCATTCGTATACTATTTTGAGAAACGTCTGTGCGTAATGTGTGGTTTTGTATTGGCTCTTCGTGAATCGAAGTTTTGTTGATTCAGTAAAATAATTCAACTGCATAAGTCAGCACTTGCCTCTCCCATTTTGGTTGCTTACAACAGGAAAGGCAAGTTATGCTTATGGCTGGGCGCAGAGGCCATTCACACACCAGGAAGATCGGTATTACGCAATTCTTAAGTTTTTCAAATCAGTCGCCAGATTTCGTACGTTTAATAAGTCTGCGACACATTAAACTCCACCGCAAGGCTAACACACGATACCTGCACTTTTTTATTTCAATCCCTATAACATATACCACCCACTAATAAAATGTGCAGATAAACCCACATTGCGATCTGTCATCCAATTTGACTTAAGCAAAGTCATTGCTCTATGTAAGCTGTCTCTGGTCTTATCAATTATTCGCTATGCTCATTCATTGCTAAATCAGACGCATTCCATTATTTTAGCTCACCTGCGTCTCGCAAACCCGCTTCAGTCTTGTCACAGCATTTGATAATTGCCTTTTCAACACTTGCCTTATAAGGTCAAATGCGACGCCAAAACTTTGTGAAGCATGCTGTGAAATCGCACATTGTGCTTTCTTTTCACAGACGGTTTGCTCTGTTCGCAGGCGGCTCGCAGAAGGATGTCAACAAATGTTATTATTTATCAATAACAAGAATATTATTACAAGTTATTTGTTTCAAATGATAATTATATATATTTGCTGTACCTAAATCACTTAATATGATTAACCTGTCGCAATAAAAAATATACTTCGCTAAGTCTCACAAAGACTCAATCAACAACCTTCAGTTATTAAAGAATAGTATCCGTACATACTGTATGCAGGTATTGATATATATATATATATATATGCTATTCTGTAAACTGTAACTATGTCACTCCATGAAAAGAACAATACTGACATCCTTCTTTCTTTTAACTATCTCCCAGCTGGCTCACGCACAATGGACGAATACCGGAAATAATGTTTATATCAACAGCGGCTTCGTAGGTATAGGTACCACCACTCCTCAGAATCCGCTGGATATACAACGGGTGGGATCAGGCAATGGGGGGGCTATAATAAGCATCCAAGGATTTGAAAACTCAGCCAGCGGAGGAGGATATCTTCGGTTAACGAAGTCACGCGGGACTACGATCGGTTCTCAGGTAACAACGCTTTCCGGGGACATCATGGGAACAGTGGATTATATGGGTGTCCGTCCAAATAATACATTTGGCTTTAGCACCCGGATTATCGGTTACCAGGATGGCCTGGCTGGTACTAATTATATTCCAGGTAAATTATCTTTCTTTATTGGTAGCCCGAATAATACACTCGTGGAACAAATGACCATTACTTCGTCCGGAAAGGTCGGCATTGGAAAACCAGCACCTTTATCCTTGTTGGACGTGCGTGGAGATGTACGTCTGGGGGGCTCGGGAGTTAACTTGGCGCCAAGTACGGGATTGACGCTCGCTGACTTGGCAAACACGGGACAAATGCTTATCGGCTGGAATAGAACAGGCGGATATGGGGAAACTGACTTTATAGCAAATCAAGGAGCCGGAAGCGCGGGCGGATTTGCCTTTTATAATCATGATAACGCTGATGCAGAAAGTCGTCTCATGTTGATACAGGGGAATGGCAACGTAGCTATAGGTACAAACAATCCTCAGAATTATAAACTAGCTGTTAATGGAACTATTCATTCCAAGTCCGTGCTAATTGATCTCAACGGCTGGTCAGATTACGTATTCGAAAAAGATTATAAATTGCCGTCTCTTCAAGCAATTAAAGCCTATATCGATCAGAACCAGCATTTACCGGAGGTTCCATCCGAGGAACAAATTAAAAAAGATGGGTTAAACGTAGGTGAAATGAATAAACTGCTGATGAAGAAAGTGGAAGAGTTGACTTTATATATGATTGAAATGAAGGCAGAGATCAAGGAATTACAAAAACAAAATGAATCATTAAGAAAATCTAAATAAAAATATGAAACGAATATTACTCTTGTGGATAGTTGGGTGTACAATTATTTTAGATACAGTTTCTGCCCAAACTAAAATTGTGACGACCGGCAACAACCTGGTAAATCCCGCAGATCCCTACGCCGCTGATATTGTGATCGGAAGTGATCAAAATGGAGGAATTCGCCATGACGCCAGTATCATGTGGTGGAACAGTGGGAGTGCTTCCCGTATTTCAAACACTGGCGACACATTTCTATTGTCGCAGTGGGGCTCTACTACACCTAATATCGGGCTGTCAGCCGCCGTTGGCGGAAGCAGTTATTTTAAGGGTAAAGTCAGTATCGGAACAACTATTCCATTCTCTCTTTTAAGTGTGAACAGTGGCTTGAGCGCACCAACGACTCCAAGTCTTACCAATAGTATAGTCATCGGGTCTGCTAATGCGAACGCTGTTAATAAATATCTTGGACAATTGGGATTTGTATCCAATGATGTGGATTTCAGTGCCCCGAAAATGGTCGCTTACATTTCCGGGGAAGCCACGGAGACTTATACCGATGATACCAAGACCGGGTCGGTCATGAGATTTTACACCGGAAATAACGGTGGAAGTAGTCCGGTAGAAAGAATGGTGATCGACAATCGTGGGTATATAGGGATTGGTACAGCTACACCTAAAGAGACCCTGTCGGTGAATGGTAACATTCGTTCTAAACAGATCAAAGTAGAGACAGCTAACTGGCCGGATTATGTTTTCCAAAAGGATTACCAATTACCATCCCTAACTGATGTCAAAACCTATATCGAACAAAATAAACATTTACCGGAAGTACCTTCAGAACAGGAAATCGCGAGGGAAGGGTTGAACCTGGGGGAAATGAATAAACTGCTGATGAAGAAGGTGGAAGAGCTGACTTTGTATTTGATTGAACAGAACAAGCGAATAGACGAGCAACAAAAACAAATCAATAAACTATCCTGGGTCGAAAATTAACTAAGCTACTATCATCAGTTAGATCAAATCAAGTATACCTTGCTCTTAGCTGTTAAATATATATGAAAAAAGAAGAATCCTTTATTAACAGACTTATGTTTCTGACAAATCACCTACCTCGCGTATTTCTGTTGATCACAATTATTGTTTTACTCATTACCACAGATTGCTTGGCACAAACCACCCAATTGAACCCGAATATATTAAATATGACTTTGCCTTCTCCCAGCGCTGCGGCACTTGGAAAATTTGGGAGTATACCTGTATCCCCATCAAATGGGATACCTAAAATTAACATACCCATATTTGAACGCCAGGGGGGTAATAACAAATGCGGGTTAAGCATTTCCCTTGACTATCATGCCGGTGGTGTGCGGGTTGATGAAATTGCTTCAAATGTTGGGCTTGGTTGGGCCTTAAACGCAGGTGGTGTTATCACAAGAACAATAAATGGCAACCCTGACGAATTAGATCTTCCAGATGAAAAAGGGTTTCTTGTGGATCAGCGGTCTTTACCAAGAGATGCGGTCGGAGCCTCCTATACAGCCGACGCGACTACGTATACTACACCCGGAAATATGATGCAAGATGGTAGGATGGATGGGCAGATTGATGATTACTCATTCAATTTTAATGGCAGGAGCGGGAAATTTTATTTAGGTAAGAATGGCGATGTCCTGATCACCCCGCAGCAAAAGCTTATTATTGAAAAAACCGACTCCGGCAACGGCACAAACATCACCAGTAAAATTACTATTACAACCGAAGATGGTTTTAAATATGAATTTGCAGATCAGGAGACAACGTATTCCAGCACTTGGACTTATGCTCGGGAATACCCCACGGCATGGTATCTGAGTAAAATTACCAACCCCAATGGAGCAGATGTTATAACTTTTCAATATGAAACATTTGGCGCAGCGCATACCGTTTCTAACGTAACATCAGAAAAATATGCATTGTCATCAGCACAATATACTACACCCACTCCCGCTTATTTATATTCAAATTACCAGGTTACTGAAAGTGGCAATTATAAACGATTATTGAAGATCCAATTTGCTGATTTAACTGAAGTTAACTTTTCATATGACGCAACAAATAGAACAGATTGGGCCAGCGATAAGGCGTTAAACAGTATCACAATCAGCAATAATAACAAGCAGTATAAAAAGTTTGACTTAAAGCAGAAGTATGCATCAAACAGGCTGTTCCTGGACAAGGTAATTTTAAAAGATGCTACTAGTGCAGCAAAGGGCGAATATGCGTTTGATTATAATGGGGATGCCGACCTTCCGGAAAGATTAAGCGCCAATCAGGATCATTGGGGTTTTCCGACTCGCAATCCTGACGGACGTATGATCCCGGCAGAGTACCGGATGCAACAATCTTATCCAGGTCCTGCACCTAAGTTGTACGAAGGCGGTTATCGTAACGCCAGTTTTGTGACCATAAATGGAACTATAAAAAAAATGACTTATCCAACTGGTGGATATACTTTATTTGAGATGGAGGCCAATGATGCGAACATTACCGATTACAATCCAAATTTATATATTCCCGGGCTATCCAGCGGATATGATGTTATTGGCGGTGCACGAATAAGGAAAATTCAGGATTATGATGGACTTGGCACTACACCGGCACTAACGCGTGAATTTACTTACACTTTACCGGATGGAAAAAGCTCAGGTGTTATTGCTAACTACCCGCACTACTCTGATGCGCTTTCTTACGACTTTAAACAACTTCCACCTACTGATAGGCAGACTACTGAGATTGGGCCCGGCGGGATTATCACAGTAGAAGCTGGTGACGTTAGATATCCATCTTTAGGCTATTGGTCACCCCTTCCCATACCTGGGTACGGGAGTTCTGGCGGAGTATACCACCTTCAACCAGGTTACCGGGAGCTTTATCAATCAACAGATTATAATGTACTGATCCGTTCTTCTTCATCTTTGAGCAATCTGGCCTTTGCCATGGGCAGCCCGGTCACCTATCAGCGGGTAGAAGAGAAAATATCAGGTACAAATCCCACTTCAAACGGCAAAACAGTCAGGATTTTTTCTGTTTTTGGCGATTATGACACCGCATCTGATTTTTCCACTTCTCAATTCCCTCATCCTCCGCCACGTTTCAAAGACTGGCTTTATGGATTAATGAAGCAGGAACTGGTTTATGATGCTCAAAACCGGCTGATAAAAAAGACAGAGAACAAATATGATGCTATTGAGGGCGAGGACCTGATTACCACTCCAACCCGAATGGAAAACTTCAGATCTGTTATGGTATCTCCTATCAAATTTACGACAAGAGAAATCACCAAACCGTCTTTTAACGATGGAGCACCTGTTTACTGGATGCATTGCAGTTATTACCCTGCCACGGGACGTGAACAATTGGCCGGCTCCACCAATACAACCTATGCAAATAACGGGGATTCAGTAGTAGTTAAAACAACCAATACCTATGATCCCTCCAATTATTACATCAGGTCGCAATCTATTCAAAAGAGTAACCAAGCGCTCATCACAACAACTTATAAATACCCTAAAGATATGATTAGTGAAGGAAAGGACCCTGCCGGCATATTCCAGCAAATGGCCAGTCTTAACATCATTAATCCTATGGTTGAACAAACCGATGTATTAAGTAAAGATGCAGCTACCAATCAATTAAAATGGATCGGCATTCAATATTTTAATCCAACTGGGGCGGTTTATGCACCTAAAAGTGCTGCTGTTAAACAATTATCCTACCCGATTGATACTATATCAAAGTTTAACAGGTATGATAGCTATGGTAATATTCTTGAACAACAAAAAACAGGAGGCCCCAAAGAGGTCTATCTCTGGAGCTACAGCGGCCAGTATCCGGTAGCTAAAATTATCAATAGCGACTATACCACAGTAAGCAGTATAATCACCCAAACACAAATAGATAATGCTGCCGCCACCGGTGATGCCGCCTTAAGAGCATTACTAAATACATTGCGTACAGATAGCAGGCTAAAAAATTCCCAGGTTACTGCCTACACCTACACCCCATTGATTGGTATAACCAGTACAACAGATGCGAAGGGCGAGACGACTATCTTTGAATATGATAGTTCCCAACGGCTGATGAACGTGAAAGATAAGGATGGAAATATTGTAAACAACTACCGTTATAATTATGCAAATTCGGCGACAGACGATTTAGGGCGTACTATTTATTATAATGTTGAAAAAAGAGGAGATTTCACTAAAAATAATTGTCCTTCGGGAGGCACAGGTGGGATAACCACTTATACGGTATCCGCAAAAAGTTATAGTTCAATTATCAACCAGGCAGATGCCGACCAAAAAGCACAGGATGATGTAAATAGAAATGGGCAGCAATACGCAAATACAAATGGCTGGTGTACATTTTTTAATACCGCTCAGATTGGTGTTTTCACCCGTAATACCTGTTCTGTTACGGTGCCGGGGAGTACAGTTACCTATACAGTACCCGCAGGCACACACAGTTCACCCGTAAGCCAGGCAGATGCCGACCAAAAAGCAAAAGATGATGTAAATACCAACGGGCAAAGTTATGCCAACACTAATGGTATTTGCGCAACCTATTATAACACAGAGCAGAAAAGGGATTTTACTAAAAACAATTGTGGCAGCGGCAGTACAGGAACTGTAGTTAGTTACATTGTTCCTGCTAATAAATATAGTTCTGCTATTAGCGTGGGGGATGCCAATCAAATAGCACTAAATGATATCACCGCGAATGGTCAGAATTATGCAAATGCAAATGGAAGTTGTAATTCAAGTTGCTCATTCGCGCCGGCTCAGGGCTGGAGTGTTTTGTCAGGTAGCTTAACAAACATTGGCACATCTGTTTCACTTAACATTCGGTTTTCTTCTACATCAGGTAACATCTATGATCTTGCCGGGCCTTATACTATCGCATCTATTATAGGTTCTTGCTCAACAGGTAATAGTCACACATTTAATACCATCCAGGATTCGACGGGAGGTTCTCGTAATTGGCAAGTAACAATAGCCGGAGGAACCATTAGTGTTAAGCTGTTAAACGGCCCCAAGCCGGTAGGTTCAGAAGTAATATTCTTGGCTGGTGGTTATAGCTTATAATTTTAAAGCGCTACAAAATGCAATATCATCAGATACATGGATTATCATTACCAGGGGCAATAAACCGAAGGATCAACCTACAAGACATTATCACGAATGAAAAATATAAAAAGCCTATTCATAGCCTTCAGCTTTATGCTTTTGGCCTTTAGCCTACAAGCCCAGACCCAGGTAACGGCTCCGATGACGAGTACACCAGCGGCGGGTTCATACTTTAGTTATAGCAGTATTACTCTAAGCCCCGGTTTTAGCTTTATGGCGGCAGCAGGGAGCAGCCTGAGTTTGTATATCGCCAATCCGGATTGCCAGAAACTGGCAAACAGCTTTAACCAGAACCAGAATTATATCGTCACCTCAGTGCCCAGGGTTGGCGGCATGAGAACGGTAGGCTCCACCCCAAACTCGGGAGATTTTGCGAACAGGACGACCTGCGAGCTGATGCAGAGTGTGCAGTATTTTGACGGTTTGGGCAGGCCCCTGCAAACGGTTCAGGTAAAAGGTTCCCCGGCGAATAAAGACGTGGTGCAGCCGATGGTCTATGACCAGTTCGGACGGGAAACACAGAAATACCTGCCGTATGCGGCGCAGGGCACGGCAGACGGGAGCTATAAAAGCAGCGCGATAAGCGATCAGGCGGCATTCTATAATCTCCCTCCGGCAACCTCCGGTGTGAGCCGGATCGATTATCCGTCAGCCGGCACTAATTTTGAACCCTCGCCCCTGAACCGGGTAGTGGAACAGGGCGCGCCGGGCATCCCCTGGCAGCTGTCGAACAGCGGCGTCAGCGGCGGCGGTCATACGGTAAAAATAGCCTACGGAACGAACGGTGGAACCGATGTTCCTTTATGGAGCGTCAATACCACGGGTAATGGCCTGAGCGGGGGTAATACCAACTACGATGCCGGTCAGCTATATGTTACGACGACGACGGATGAAAACGGGAACAACACGATCGAATATAAAGATAAGGAAGGACATGTGGTGTGCAAAAAGGCACAGGGACCGGCAGGTTACCTGGCCACGCAGTATGTTTATGACGACCTGGGTAACCTGGCCTATGTATTGCCGCCGCTGCCCGCGGGAACGACCTATCTGGCAAGCCTTCCGGAAACGAACGCCATATTCACCGGTTATGCCTATGGTTACCATTATGATGAACGTAACCGGTTAATAGAAAAAAAGGTGCCGGGCAAAGGCTGGGAGTTTATGGTCTATAATAAACTGGACCAGGTGATCTTCAGTCAGGATGCTAACCAGCGTACGCAAAGCCCGCAGGTATGGACCTTTACGCAGTATGATGCGATGGGCCGGGTAGCGATCACCGGTATATGGTCATCAGGCGGGGCATCGGGAAGTGCTGCAGACACGAATATCCCCTCACCAAGCCGGGAGCTGAGACAATGGCTGGTGAACTGGGCAAATGGCCGAACCGTGTTCTGGCTTACCCCTGACAATACCACGGCAACCGGTTATGGAATCCAGAGCCCGCAGGGACAACTGCTGACGGTTAATTACTATGATGATTATACTTTTCCCGGTAATCCCTACACCGCAGCCGCCACCGGGACGATCACCAATCCAACGGGTTTACTGACGGCGACCAAAACGACGATACTGAACGCCGATGGCACCTATGGCCCCATGTTATGGACAATCCACCGTTATGATGCCAAGGGGCGGGAACAGCAGACCTTTAAACAGCACTATTTGGGCCGGACAGCAAGCCCTTATAACTATGACGAGATCAACAATACGTATAACAATATCACCAGTGAACTGACGGACAGCAAACGGGAACACTATACCAAAAACGCGGGCAATACGGATAAGGTAAAAGGCGTAACGGTGCTCAATACCTATGTGTATGACCATATGGGACGGAAGATCCAGACCAAAGAACAGATCGATAACAATCCGCAGGTGGTGCTGTCGCAAACCGATTATAACGAGATCGGTCAGGTAGATGCCAAACACCTGCATGCGCCAAACGGCACAACGGCCTTTCTGCAGGATATCAATTATACCTACAATGAACGTGGCTGGCTGTCAAAGATCAATGACCCGTCGGTTGCTTTAAACAGTAAACAATTGTTTGCCGAACAGCTGAACTATAACCAGGCGCCAGCTGGCGTGTTACCGCAGTTCAACGGGAATATCACAGAGCAGATCTATAACGCAGGCATCAGCGGTAAACAGAATGTCAAGTACAGCTATGATGCGCTAAACCGGCTAACGGACGGGATCAGCAGTGCGACGTTCAGCGAAAAGAGTATCGGATATGACAACCTGGGCAATATCAAAAAGCTGACCCGTGGAACAAGCCCGGAATACAGCTATAACTATACTGGGAATCAATTGCAGACGGTGACCGGGTTGACGGGCAGTACCTACACGTATGATCCGAACGGGAACATGAGGCATGACGGGCGGAACAACCGGGACGTCTCTTACAATGTGCTGAACCTGCCGCGGTCGGTAACAGGCAGTCCTGCGATCAGTTATGTGTATGACGCGGCTGGAGAAAAGCTGCGGAAGGTGAGCGGGACAACGGCAACGGATTATATTGGCGGAATCCAGTACACGACAACGGGCAGCGGAGCCCCGAACCTGGATTTCATCCAGACGGAAGAAGGACGGGCGAACAAAAGCGGGACGAACTACGTATATGAATACACCTTAACGGATCACCTGGGTAATAACCGGGTGACGTTTGACCAGACTGGTGGTAAAGTAGGTGAAGATGATTATTACCCGTTCGGGATGAATGTGCACCGCCAGATCAATGCGGGAAATAAGTATCTTTACAATAAGAAGGAATTACAGGAGGAACTGAACCAGTACGATTACGGTGCAAGGTTCTATGATCCGGTGATTGGACGTTTTACAACAGTTGATCCAGAGTTAGAAAAATACGAAAAGTGGTCACCCTACAGTTATGTTCTGAACAACCCTATACGAAATATTGACCCGCAAGGTGATACCGTTCGTTTAGATCCTCATGCGTCCGAGCAATTTAAAAAGGATTATGCAACGGCCAGAGCTTATTTACATGAACATGGCCAAGATGAAGAGGTCACACAATTGGAAAATTCGACAGCTATTTATACTATTAAGGAAACCGAAGATACAAATGGCTATTTTAAACCGAATCAAGATAGCGATGGTAAATTGTTGCCAGGAGGAACTATATCATGGAATCCTACAACGGGAGAACAAGATATAAATGGTACGTCAATTTCTCCTACTACTGCAATAAATCATGAATTTGCACATGGTGCAGGTTATGATAGTGACCCCAAAGCATATATGGAAAGGCGAAAAACTGATGATCCAAAATATAACAATAAAGAAGAAAAAAGAGTGATAGAAGGTAATGAGCAAAGAACAGCGAGAGGGCTTGGAGAAATTCGTAAGGATCAAATAACCAGAGATTCACATAGTTTTAAAACACCTATTTTCGTAACTAGTCCGATATCTAATAAAGGAACTCCGATAATGCGCATGTATCATATGAAGGAAATTAAGATTGTGGCACCTAAGAAAAACAAAGAATAATCTATGAAGAAGAAACCAGTTATTATAATGCTTCTTACCATCATTATATCCACGGCAGTTTGCAAATCTTATGCGCAGGATGGAAAATTATTATCTGTTAAAATTGAATATGAAAACTTTCTAACTGAAAGTTTTGACAACGTGGATTGCGCCTCATTTAGGACTGCCTTTGGAAATACGATTCACCAGGTAGTTTTAAATAGAAAATTATGTTTGAATCAATTTAAGCAACTAAATGAGTTATTCATAAAAAAGAGTAGGAATATGGATGTGCGGGGAGTAATAACGTTTAATTACAAGAAAAATAAAATTGCATATTGTTTTGATGCACATGGGTACTTTGAGAGAGATGGAATAACTTTTTATAATAAAAAATTGATAGATTTTTTAAACCGTAAATTGCATCTGTGGCAAAAATAAATTGTTAGGACATACCTGTAGACGCATACTTGTTCAAATGTTAGTTTACCCTAGGATGTGTGAATAAAAAGCAGCAGAGCCTGGCCATTACGCCTGGCTCGTTTGTGTATATGCATTTATAACTATCTGCATATACGCTTGTTTTTTAAGCTGCAAGTTGTGTTTTAGGGTGCCCCAAAAACTACTTGCCTTGCCACCGGAGCGGTAAGGGGGGTGGAAGACCTGCGCAACTTGGTCTTCGTTAAACCGGCTTAGCTGCCTTTCAGCAGCTCGTTTTTCTCCTGTTCGGCTTTAAGAGACGCTCATAGAGCTTTTTGTTCTCTTCGATAACTTCAAGAAGCTTATCAATGGGGTTAAACGTACAATGATACAAGCCGCTGTAATTGCTGGATGAGGCTTCGTAATTATTCTGGATAATATAGATGGCCTTTTCTTTATCAAAGTTCTTAATAGCCTCTTAGGGAAACTTTAAAACATAGGCGTGGTTTAATTATTTTATTAAAAGGTACTGAAGATGGCTGATTGAGTAATAATTGGACAGCCTACCTTTTAAAGACAGTGGGCAGACATCCAATTTAAGCCATCCTCAAGCACTTTCTCTTTTCCTTTTTTTATAACAATTTTACTACTATAAGGGTACTTACAAAATCTTTAAAAAAATAAGAAATCTCCATACTCAGGAATACTTTCAATTTGTATTCTCATATAACTTAGCGTTTACAGTTAAACCTGCACATTTCTGAATCATACAGTATAGAGTTATAGGACTCAGACATAAAATGTGCAGAGTGAAACGGAAGAAGGGGTGAGATAATAATTATTCAGCAAAGTTAAGTGGGAGTCTGGAATACAAGGCAAGGAATTTCCGGCATAAACACTACCCTACGCACTACCTTACATTTATTCCGTTCCTCCTTGCATTTAATTCAGTCTTGCATTTGTTGGGGCACCATAATTATTTATTCACTTAACAATTAAAATTATGGAAATGCAAAACATGCTTCAATGTGCAGAAATTCAGTTAACCTACAGGCCAGTTATTAAGGTTCAACACAGACCCAAAGTTGAAACGGGAAGACAAGCTTATGAATTACTATTATCGTCCTGGAATAAGGGTAAAATAGAGTTTATAGAACAATTTAAATTGATGCTACTAAGCAGGTCGAATAAGGTACTTGGTATCTATACTGTGAGTACAGGTGGAATGGCAGGTTGCTTTGTAGATATGAAGTTAGTATTTGCATCAGCGTTACTAAGTTGTGCTCATAATGTGATCTTGGCACATAACCATCCGTCAGGGAACTTACAGCCAAGTGAGCAAGATTTAAAAATGACAAGGCGAATAAAAGAAGCCGGAAGAGTGTTGGACATTCAGGTGTTAGATCATATTATCGTAGCATCCGATGGCTACTATTCATTTGCTGATGAAGGTATATTGTAAAACCAATTCATTATATTAGCAATTGGGTTCATTAATTTATTAACAAGGTCGCTCTGTTTGCACACAGTTTGCACAGACTACATATAGAGGGCATAAAAGGGCTTTAACACGTTTGAAACCAAGGAATGACCTTAGGCTTACAAGCAGAGGGTCACTGGTTCGAACCCAGTAACTCCCACCATACAGGGCAAATGAAAAATATTCATTTGCCCCGTTTTTATTTCCACATAATTCGCTGTTTATCTGATATGTACGAACATACGTATCGTTAATTTTCGCGGTTCGGCCTAATAGGTTTTCAAAAGTGAATTTTCCAAGGTAGATCGAACCAAGTATTTCTCTTTTCTTGTTAGTGCCTGATGTACAGAAGATTGCATCCAAGCCGGTTAAGTTAACTATCGATCATCCAATATTGCTTCAACTGTGTCCAAACTCATGTAAGAGGTATTCGACAGTTTCTTAATCTTTGCTTCCAGTACGGCGATCTTTCCTTCGGCTTCAGTTTTAATTGCCTTGTAGTCCGGCAACTTCCGGGTAAACGTACCAACCACTTATCCTTTTAGCTAAAGTATCCGTGACTTGTTTTAACTCTGTCTGCGTGACCGCGAACGGTTGCTGGGCAAATGTTTGAGCAGACAGGGTTACAGTTAAAATGGGAAGGATAATATAATAAGGAATAGGGCTTTATGGTACATGTATTGTTTAGTTTTTTGTTACAAAACTCTCCCTGCATTTAAAACGTTACACAGTCCGGCTTCATTTAAATGAGATAAAAAAACCGAGGGTATCAGACTAACAGATAATGCTCAGACAGTAAATCGTTCACGTTCGTGTAGCGTTTTTCTGTTTCTTTCGTAACAGTACTAAACCTTAAAACTTATGAAAAAAGCCATCATTACCTTTACCTGCCTGCTTTCAATGGTCATTTGTTTTACCGCTTGTAAAAAGAACCGCCAGCCAGCGTCTGAAAACAAGCTTAGCGGTGACTGGCACGAGATAGGATCAGCAAGCGGACAATCGCTATCACTGAATTTCAGCAAGGACAATTCTTTTTCATCTTCCGCAGTGGTTGCAGGAACCTCGATGAGGTATTCCGGAACTTATAATTTGAAAGGGAAAGCCATCAGCGTAACCGCCACTGAAATGTCGGTACAAGAGCCTGGGAAATCCGCGCGGACCATAGCTGTCAATCAGGAGCTATTCCCTGAAGCGACTTATAGCATCAGCAACGACACCCTTACGCTGACTTACCAAACTTACAAGGCTGTATGGCCCAATGTGCCTACTACGGTCAGGTTCCGCAAGCTGATTATGATTGACTAAAGGGTCGTCCAACCGTTAGTTAACTAATCAGATTCCTTGTCAAAACCAGCAATTAGCTTCAAATCCAGTATAAAACTCAAAATCCGGGATAGTAAGGATCGATATTTTTATATTGCAGGGGTAACCTCATCAAGAGAAGGTGACTGACGGGGATTGAATAAACGGTAACCCCGATCTCCATAATCGCCTAATCCACATAGTTTACTAATAAAATGCACTATCTATGATAAACCAACAAAAAGTAAAGTTAAAGGTCTTGAGAGTGATCCTTATTATTGGAGCCATTATATTGAACGGGGAGCTTTTTGCTCAGCCCGCAATACATAAGGCAACTGATAACAGACCGAATATAATTTATATACTTACGGATGATATGGGATATAGCGATGTGGGGTGTTTTGGTGGTAATTTTGTTCCAACGCCTAACATTGACAGGTTAGCGGCAAGCGGCAGGAAATTCACAAACTTTTACAGCGCCGCGCCCATATGTTCGCCATCCAGAGCCGGTATTATCACGGGTAATTATCCAGCACGATGGAACTTCAGCACTTATTTGGATAATCGCAAGCATAACCGTAACGCGCAACAGGCAGACTACCTTGACTCTAATGTGCCAACAATTGCTAAGTTTTTTAAAAGTGCCGGGTATGCTACGGGACATTTCGGCAAATGGCATTTAGGTGGCGGTAGGGATGTGAAAGATGCGCCAGGCTTTGAAAGGTATGGATTTGACGAACATGTTAGTACCTATGAAAGCCCCGATCCCGATCCGTTAATTACCGCCACAAATTGGATATGGTCAGAAAAAGACAGTATCAAGCGCTGGGATCGAACAAAATATTTTGTTGACAAAACATTGGCGTTTTTGCAGAAGCATAAAGGGCAACCGTGTTTCATTAATCTGTGGCCCGATGATGTGCATACCCCCTGGGTGCCCCGAACGGAGACAGAATATACAGGCAAGTTCCCTATGAACCCTGAAGAAGAGGCTGCATTTAAATTAGTTTTAAAAGAATACGATATGCAGATCGGCAGGCTGCTCGATGGATTGAAAAATATGAGACTTGATAAAAATACGATTGTGATTTTCACCAGCGATAATGGGCCGCTACCCAGTTTTAGAGGCAGCCGGGCGGCGGGATTGCGCGGTTCCAAACTGTCCTTATACGAAGGGGGGATCCGCATGCCATTTATCGTAAGCTGGCCCGGTCATATTAAACCAGGTACAACAGATGAAACTTCGGTATTGAGTTCGCTGGACCTTTTACCCTCGTTAACCAAAATAGCGGGTGTAAAACTCCCGGCCGATTATCGTGGTGATGGCAAAGACCGGAGTGGGGTTTTGTTGGGGAAGCCGTCTGCGAGAAACATGGATATGTATTGGGAGTATGGCCGTAACAATATCGCTTTCAACTATCCGAAGGGCCGTGATAAAAGCCCCAATCTGGCTATACGATCAGGAGATTGGAAGCTCCTGATGAACAATGACGGTAGCGATGCGCAGTTGTACAACATAAAGAACGATAAAAATGAAACCAAAGATGTTGCCGCAGATTTTCCCAAAATAGCCATTGAATTGAAAAATAAATTAATTAAATGGTGGGCGTCACTTCCTAAATTAAAAAAATAAGGATATAGAGGGAATGCAAAAAAGGCTCAATAAGCACTCAAATTGTACCTATAGTCTTTTAAACTAATGCCAGAGTGGGTACCTACCAGTAATAATGGAAAGCCAATTGACAAAATATACTATTTCCCAATCAATTTCACGGTAACATCAGACTGATGTATGATTAAAGGCTGGCTCACAATTTTTACATCATTTGTTTTGTCGTTTAATTGTTATGGACAATTGAATAACAATTGCACAAGAACTAAAGTGCTGTTAAAAGCGCATGTTGGAAAAGAATATAGATTTCGGAATAAAGATAAAACAATTACTTATTTAACCTATCTGGGAAAAGTGGAGACCCGTAAAGGTGGCACTTATAAAGTAATGACCTCCATCTGGATTTGGGGGCTATCACATAGAGCCACCAGCAGGGTCTTAATTTTTAATAAATATAACCATTTTGTAGGTGAATATTATGTAGGAATGACGTACGATTTACCTAGCAAACTAAAGAATAATAAATTGTTATTTTTTAATATCGATAAAGAGGGCTCAGGTTGCGATCCAAAGCTTATAACATATATTGATCTTAGTAATGGTTTGCCAAAAGAAATATTTATTAAGTGCAAAGGAAACAGCGGTGACATATATACATTTTCAAAAGAACAGTGAAATGATAATAATTCAGTAAAAGGCAGACTCAGATTTCTGAGGAATGGTTAACCCACTCTTAACCCATTGTAATATCACTGGGTCAATACCTTCCAAAACCGAACAATTCACTGTTCGCAAATGATACATTAATAATGTAAATTTAATGATAAATCACTGATTATTAGGTTTTTATTAAAATGGCATGGAATTTTATCATCGGTATGTACCAATTGTATAATCATGATAAAAAACTATCTCAAAACTGCCTGGCGAAACTTAATTAAAAATAAAGTTCACTCCTTTATTAATATCGTGGGCCTATCTGTTGGTATGGCGGTAGCCATGCTTATTGGCCTTTGGATCTGGGATGAAGTATCATTTAATCAATTTACTTCCAATTATGATCATATAGCCCAGGTAAAACAGAATGTAACCAATAATGGTGAGGTGCAAACCTGGGAAACCATGCCTTACCCCCTGGCTGCCGAATTGCGCAAGGGGTACAGCAGTGATTTTAAGTACGTGGTAATGACCGCCGGAATGGGCAGCCACATTTTGGCCCTCGATAACAAGAAGTTAACCCGTACCGGCGGTTATATGGAAAGCCAGGGCCCCGATATGTTAACTTTAAAAATGTTGGCCGGCAGCAGAAACTCACTGAAAGACCCTTCATCAATTTTAATCTCCTCATCTACCGCCAAGGCATACTTTGGCGATGCCGACCCGATGGATAAAACCTTAAAAATCGATAACCAGATTGTAGCAAAAGTAGGTGGTGTTTACCAGGACCTGCCGCAGAATTCGAGCTTTGCCGATCTTGGCTTTATCGGCTCCTGGGAGATGTTTTATAATGCCAATGATATAAAATCGATGAATGAGCCCTGGAGGCCCAATTTTACTACCCTGTATGTGCAAATGGCTCCCAATATCAATATGGACGCGGTTTCGCTAAAAATAAAAGATGTAAAGCTGCGTCATGTTAACCAGGTACTGGCCAAAAAGAAACCCGCGCTTTTTTTACAGCCAATGAGCCAATGGCATTTATATGATCAGTTTAAAGATGGAAAAAACGTTGGCGGCCGTATTCAGTATATATGGATGTTTGGTATAATTGGTGTGTTTGTATTGCTGCTGGCGTGTATTAATTTCATGAACCTGAGCACCGCCCGGTCAGAGAAGCGCGCCCGCGAAGTAGGGATACGAAAAGCCATTGGTTCCCTGCGCAGTCAGCTGATTTATCAGTTCTTTAGCGAGTCGGTATTATGCGTGACGCTGGCATTTTTACTAGCCCTGCTTTTTGTAATGTTGAGCCTTCCTTTTTTTAACGAAGTGGCAGATAAACAAATGGTTATTCCGTGGAAGTCACCGCTGTTCTGGGTATTGAGTATAGGTTTCAGTTTAGTTACCGGATTGATAGCGGGCAGCTACCCGGCGCTTTACCTGTCATCGTTTAAACCGGTTAAGGTGTTAAAGGGATCATTCAGGGTTGGTAAGCTGGCAGCTGTGCCCCGGAAGGTGCTTGTTGTAGTTCAGTTTACCGTATCAGTTATCCTTATTATAGGTACGGTTGTTGTTTTTCATCAGATACAGTTCGCCAAAAATCGCCCGGTAGGCTATAGCCGCGATGGGCTGATATCAATTCCGGCAGGTACCAATGATATCCATAAAAGCTATGAGGCGGTAAAGGATGAGCTATTTAAAACAGGTGCGGTTGTATCAATGGCCGAGGGCGATGTTGCGCCCACCGAAACGGCAGGTAGTACCAGCGCTATTGAGTGGAGCGGTAAAGATCCGAACCTTAGTATAGATTTTCTGCAAAATGGGGTATCGCCGGAGTATGGCAAAACGGCTGGCTGGCAATTTATAGCTGGTCGTGATTTTTCGCGGGAGTTCCTGACCGACTCTGCCGCGGTAGTGATCAATAAAGCTGCCGTGAAATTTATGGGGCTGAAAAACCCGCTCACGCAAAGTCTCACTTACTATGGTAACCAGTTTAAGATTATAGGTGTAATAGATGACATCGTTGTAGACTCGCCGTACGGGCAGGTGAGGCCCACCGTATTTTTCATGAATAAGGGTTCAAGCAGCACGGTATTGCTAAGAATAAATCCTAAACTGAGCGCTAACGTTGCCTTAGAAAAGATAGAGCCGGTGTTTAAGCATTTCAATCCTGAACAACCCTTCTCCTATAATTTTGTTGATCAGTTGTATGCCAAAAAGTTTGGTAACGAACAGCGTATTGGAAAGCTGGCCGCATTTTTTGCCAGCCTGGCTATCCTGATCAGTTGCCTGGGCCTGTTTGGTATGGCATCGTTCATGGCTGAGCAGCGCGTAAAAGAAATAGGTGTACGCAAGGTACTGGGCGCTTCTGTATTCACATTATGGAGCCTGTTGTCAACCGATTTTATCCGCCTTATTACCATATCCATTTTAATTGCCAGCCCGGTGGCCTGGTACCTGATGCATAACTGGCTGCAGCATTTTGATTATCATACCACCATATCGTTCTGGATATTTCTGCTAACGGGTCTGGGTGCTATATCAATTACCCTGCTTACGGTTAGTTTCCAGTCTATAAAAGCAGCATTGGCAAACCCCATAAAGAGTTTAAAAACCGAATAACAGCATTGAGGAATGAGGAATAATTTTCATCCGCAGCTAATATAAAATACCACTGATCAAGTGGTCTTTTATATTAAGGAACCGCAAAGCCACAGATTGATAACCATTGATGGTATGCAAATTGCGGTTACCTGGTATAATTTAAATGATATGGATGTTAGCAGCAGGATTGATCTGACTTATGAGCAAATTAAGGATGCCTTAAATAGCAGGCTAAATGCCGAAGGGTATCAAATAGTAATTGAACATAATGACGACAAGGTGTTTTACAGCCGCTTTGTTATCTGGTCAAATAATGAGGATGCTTTGCGCCTGATATGGGACGGCAAAGAAAACTGGTTTGTTCTGGAAGTCGCAGATGAATTACCATTGTCCTCGGCTACGGCTTGGGGCGATATAATTATTGTCCCCTTTGATCATACCAGGTATGATGTTAATTATGCCGATGAGATCACCAAGCAAATATTAGATAGTTTGGATTGAAGAACTTTGCAACAAAGTAAAGCGGATAAAACCCGGATGGCCTTACCCGCTTTACTGGCTGCTTATGGAATTTTATCGAGTGCCGGAACATTACTTCCGGAACCTGCATAACCTTTGTTTTGGTTGATATGTCCGTTAATATTTAACTGGATGTCATTATTTGGTACAGGCCATAATACATGGTATGGAGATATAGTGAAAGTATTTCCTGAGTTGGTAACCACACCTTTATTATAGAAATCGTTTTTCTCAATGATGCGATCGTAAAAGAAATTTGATTCCGAAAAATTATTTACATTGTATGATTTACCTGTATATGATGGTTTACCGGTTAGCGCAAAAATATAGGCTATACGGGTTAGCTCCGTTTTACGCGGCTCTTCCCAATACAACTCCCTTGCGCGTTCATCAAGTACGGTGCCTATGTTAACTTTACTTGCATCCGTTAAGGGGGCTGCCTGCGCGCGGGCTCTAACTATGTTCAGGTCAGCCATGGCGTTGTTCAAGTCGCCTTTCCATACGTAAGCTTCGGCCCTCAATAAATAAGTTTCGGCTAAACGGAATACATACCAATCGGTATCGGTACCACGTGGCGGGCTCCAGAATTTATCAGTTGCTGTTTTAGTTGAACTGACAAATACTTTGTAGTGCGGCCAGCCAAACCAGCAACGTATGGTATCTCTCGGGCCATTTAAAAACCGGGTGGCAACATTATCCTTTGTCCATTGTTCCAATGGCTTGCCATACCAGTCTGGATCCGAGGTTTTTAAGGCTGGGTTATTATACACCAGGTCGGTCATGTCAATCCAGTTTCCCGGCGCATGCCTTAAATCGGTCTTGTCTGTCCAAATAGCTTTGGTACTGTAAGTAGTACCTCTATAACGGCCTATTCCGCGTCCATAATATAACGTAAGCGGAATTTCAACGTTTACGGCATCAACTATTCCGGCTTTATTTTTACCCGGGGTAAGTATGGTGTTAGCCTGTGAGTAAAAAGGGGTACAATTACGCATTAACTGCGAACCAAGATCGGTATTCCCTTCCAGGTTATCCCTGTCAATAACCAGGTATAATGCTTCGGTATTAGCTGCAATGGCTTTATTATCCGGGCGGTGCAGGTCCCAGATCACGTTTTTGGTTGCATCGGCGCCGGTGCTTCCGAAGCGGGTGGTCATCAGATGATATGGGCCGTTAATTACCGAACTTGAGGCCGCAATGGCATCATCAAATTTACCCAGTGCAAGATCTATCTTGGTAAGCAGATGGCTAACGGCCCCTTTGGTAACATCTCCTTTATTACCCGCGTCGGTTACCCATTGCTGGGCAAACTCCAGGTCGGTTTTCATTTTCTGAAGAATTACCTCACGCTTTACGCTTACGTAAGCTACATTTGGGGCGCTCTCTTCTTTAATGGGGCAAGGCACATCGCCAAACTCATGTACCAGGCGATAATAGCAATAGGCTCTGTGAAAATAGGCCTTGCCTAAAATGTCATTCCTTTGAGCATCAGAGGTATACTTAACATTGTCGATACGCGAAATGATGGTATTTGCATAGCGCACACCCTGGTACCATTGTTTCCAGTACCAGCCTATTTTATTATAATCGTTATTGTTCAGTTCGGCCGTTGGAGTAATACGTACATTAAGATCTTGTGCAGGTGTTGTTTTATCGGTAGTTCCCTCAACAGCCACGTCAGAGAAAATAGATTCTGTAAGCATAGGAGCCGAATCGCCAAAAAACTCCGCCCTTAAATTCTTATTCAGAAAATTGAGTGCAGCCTGCATGGCAGGTACCGATGTTAAGGTAATATCTGGGGTAAAGTCAGAAAGATCTTTAGGTTTCAGGTAATCCTTTTTGCAACTCCCTGCGGCCAGCATGGTTACTAAAGTAACTGATGCTATAATTCTTTTATTTATCGTTTTCATGTTAATCAGTTCAAATTTTTAAAATACTACGTTTACACCTACTGATATATATCTTGGGGTTGGCCCGTCATTTTGAGGGTCCCAATAATCCCAGTCGGGGGCATATACAGATGCGTTGGTTACGTTTGCATATAATTTGGCGCTTTGTATTTTTAAAGGAGTAAGCCATGATTTAGGGAAATTATAACCCAGGGAAACCGTGTTGAGCCTGATAAATGAGGCCTTACGCCATACAGTAACAGTAGTGCCGCTTGAACCTGAGTTTAGGCGGGCATAGTTGTTTATGGGGTTATCAGGCGTCCAGTATGGCTGTACATATGATGATGTTCTTGAAATACTTACACCGCCCTGGTTGTTAATGGCCTGGTTATATTTCCGAAGCTGCCCCCAGTTGGAGAGCAGCAGGAAACCAAAATCGAAGTTTTTGTAGATATTAAAATCATTCCGTAACGACCAGCTAAACCTTGGTGACTCGTGGCCAATAAATTGCTTGTCATCATCGGTATATTTATATTGATTGGGACCGCTGTTAACCAGTTTTTGCAATTTAAAATCGCCCGGTACCGCACCATATTTGGCGGCTTCATCTTTTTCGTTGGTTTGCCATACGCCTAAAATTTTATAATCCCATACGGCATCGATGTCCTTACCTATAAACCAGCCATTAGCTTTGTCGCTATTTTCAACACGGCTCACGCTACCATCGGCATTGGTAACATCGGCCGCGCCATATAAATGCACAATTTTATTGCGATTTAAGAAAAAGTTGACCGTACTGGTCCAGTTAAAATTGCTGGATGTTATGTTTTTGCTCGACAGGTTAAACTCAAAACCTTTATTATTTACCTGCCCTATGTTTGAAATAACGCTCTCAAAGCCAGATACCTGGGGTAATGTTCTTTGAACTAACAGGTTGGTGGTTTTTTTGCTGTAAACGTCAATTGAACCATTTAAACGGCTGTTGAACAATGCAAAGTCAAGACCCGCGTTTAATGAGGTAGTGCGTTCCCACTTCAATTCTGCATTGGCCATTCTGCTGATGTAAAGGGCCGAATTTGCAGTAGCCGTGCCTCCAGGAGTTACAGTTGGATATTTTTCTGCAGTTATAACAGCCAAAGCCCTGTTAGGGTCAACCGTTCCGTTTACATCCCTGATATCGCGGTTACCATTAACACCGTATGACAGGCGGAGCTTTCCATAACTCAGCCATTTAACCGATTTCATAAAGTCTTCGTCTGTAAATATCCAGCCACCGGCAACTGATGGAAAGTTGTCACTGGGGTGTTTTTGCCCAAATAGTGAATACCCGTCGCGGCGGACAGAAACGGTAAGTAAATACCGTTGCATCAGCGTGTAGTTAATACGACCTAAATAAGCGTTTGCTGTTGAGTACCGGTCATCGCTGCTTGCTGTAGGTTTATTGCCAGCACCCAAATTGTGAAAACCCAGGTCATCATTCGGGCTAAAACCTTCATTGGTTTCCTTGGTGTACCATGATTGATATTTTTCTTTGTTAACCAACAGGGTAACATCAATATTGTGGATATTGTTAAATGTGCGGTTCCATTTCAATAAGTTGTCTATCTGGTAATTATAGCGGTTCTCCATTGCGCGCTGTGCCTGCCCGCCAGGAACGGTTACATTGGGGTTTTTTGAAGAGTTATGATAGAAATTACGATAAGAGTCGATACTTGGTGTAAAATTGGTTTGCAAGGTTATACCCAATGGCAACGTTACCCTTGCGTATAGGTTGGCAAACAAAGTATTCTGAATGTTCATGCTCTCATCATACTGTGTATTTAAAAACGGGTTCCTGGCATTGAGGCCCGCATCATCTGTCGGTATCCTTCTTAAGGTACCATCGGCATTATAAAAATCACCATAAGGGGAGTTGTTGGTTATCTGTGTCCAGTCGGCTTCCATCGTATGGGCACGGTCAACTGTATTGTTATTAACATTACTGATGGTCGGCAGGGCGCTCTCATCCCTTACCGCGTATTGTGCGTTAACGCCTACTGTTAAAAACTTGGTGGCCTGCCCTTCCAGGTTTAACCGGGCGCGTATGTTACTATAATCGCCGCCCGCAATAAGGTTTTGATTTTTGGTGTAGTTTAACGACATGTAGTAGTTAACATCTTCCCGCCTTCCCGACATGCTCACAGTATGGTCCTGCCTGAAACCATTGCGGAAAACCCTGTCAAACCAGTCAACCGTTTTACCGGCGAAATAATTGGCCCTTTCATTTGGTACCAGGCCAAGCCTGCTCAGCCATTGGTCAACCGGGTCGCCGGTTGCATTAGTTAAGGCCATCCATTGATCTACGGTTACGCCGGCGGGCAAACTTCGTGGATCGGTATACTCGTAGGCAGGGTTGTTGACGTTGATACTGCGCATTACATCGGCGCGCCAGTCTAGAAAGCCTTGCGGGCCATACACTTTTTGCTCTTTTTCCAACTGCGCTATACCAAAATTGCTGTTGAGGGTTATCACAGGTGGCCCGGTTTTGCCCTTTTTGGTAGTAACAGCAACTACGCCGGCCGCGGCCCTTGAACCATATACGGCAAGGGCGCTGGCGTCTTTTAACACATCAACAGATGCTATATCGTTCGGGTTGATATCGGCCAGCTGACCCGGGTAAATAACGCCATCCAATACAATTAATGGCGAAGTATTGCCAGTTAATGTACTTTTTCCGCGCACCAGCAGATCGCCGCCTCCCTTAGCCGAAGTGTTCATACTCACCGTAAGACCAGGAATGTTACCTTTAAGCACATCGCCTATACTGGTAGGGTTTTCATTTTCAAGCTGTGTAGCTTTTATACTGGATACGGCGCCGGTAACATCCTTTTTTTGCCGGGTTCCGTAACCAACCACCACTACTTCGTTTAGCTGTTTGTTGTCCTCGGCCAGTATAACATTTATAGCTGTACGGCCATTTACAGGCTGCTCCTGGGCTGCGTAGCCTATTATGCTGAATACTAATGTGGCATTTGATGGAGCAGTCAGCGAATAATTGCCTTTTAAATCGGCGGCTACCCCTTTGGTGCCACCCTTTATCTTAACGGTTGCGCCAGGTATAGGCAGGCCTTTATCATCCTTGATAATACCCTTTATGGATATATCCTGTGCGAGCGCAAGCGTGCAGCTCGCCAGGAAAAATAAAATAAGGAGCGTAATTTGTTTTCTCATAATTTCAATACTTAATAGATTGGTTTATAGGAGGTTAATGCTTACGTGGGAAATATTGAGGGTGTATAAACCCATTGCAAGCAGATCAACAGGGTTATCCGTAGGGATCCTGTTTATAAGACATAAAATTTAGCTGATGCGAATAGGGGTATCCAGCCCGGAGTACGGGTAAGCCACATTTCTGTTTGTTGCAATAGTATGCTGCAACAAAGCCGGTTTATATGACAAAATGTGAGGTTTTTTTCTTCATATTTGTGTTGCTTATTTAAAATTTCGGTTTGAATTAGGCAAAAGCGTCCCCTGCAACATAAAATGTTGTTGTTTGGCTTAACGGGACATTAAAGATTTCGGTAGTGCTGAACCCACTACCGATTCCTTTTTGGGATGAGCCTTGAATTATTTTTTCATGATCTGTGATTAAAGGTTACTCTATGTACTATTTTTCATCCCGGCAAACATGCGTAGTTAACACTATTTATGTGCTGCAGAACAACGAAGATTTGCAGGTATAAGCGGTTTTATAAGTAATAATTAAGTCGGTTTTTAGTGATTAAAAGCGCTTAGTTATTTACAATTGGTTAAAATATTATATATATAGCGTATGTCAAAAATATCCGGAGCGAATAGCTTTTCATAAGCTTTAACTGTTTTTATTTACGATAACGTTTTCGTTGGTATGGTCGGCGATTTCAAAAAAAGCCCCTTTTTAGTGTCAGTAAAAGGTTTTACATAACTTGACTATGCGGATGTAGTTTTCCTGGTAAACAGTTTTAGCAAGGCAAAGGTTAATAAACCGGCAAACAAACCTGCTGTTATAGCAAGTGATATACTGCCATATAGATATTGTTTTAGGTGAAGACTTATTAATTTTAAAGTAATGTTATGACTAAAGGGTATATCAACGGTTTCCTCTCCCATCCACCAGCCCCCGGCTTTATAACTCAGGAAAATTACAACCGGTATCATGGGTGCAAAACTGATATGGGCAGCTAAAATGACCAGCGCCTTATTTAACCTGAGCGGTACAGCCAACAAAAAAGCAGCTATTAATTGAAACCCCCATATAGGAATTATACCCATAAATACCCCAAAGCCAATGGATGAAGCTTTTAACTGTGCCGAGTGCTGCGGGTTAAACAGGTGTTCTTTTATGAACTGCCGGCTTTTTTCGCGGCTAAAAAGGGTTTTGAAAAAATGTAAAGGTTTAATGTTACTGAATCTGAATTTTTGAAGCTTTGTTTTATTTAGAGCCATACTATGAATTTCCTGCGGTGCATTTTAACAAGGCTTACTAAAGCACGCGCAAATTTATCTTAATTAGCGTTAATTGATGTTTAATTTTTTAACAAATAATAGCTAAAAAAAGCCTGTATAATTAACTCTGGCGACATATTTTGGCGGTGATAATAGTTTCCGATAAATGGCTAATTTATAGCTATATTGTATTTAATAGGTGCTTTTGGTATATAATATGTAAATGGCGATTATTCTTCATAAGCTGTTGGATTGACATTTGTTTAAAATGGTGCTTTTTTGTGAGAAAACACCGTTTATTTTTTAGATATCGCTGCACTTCTTTTTAAATAGAAACAACTACATAGGGTAAATACAGTGTTTTTGTGTAATAGCCAATAAGAAGTTGCCCAGGTGTCAATCTGTTAATGATGCCGTAGATTTAAATATTAGCTATAGTGCACATTATAAGTAAAATAGCGTGTTAAATTTTTATTAAAAAATTAGTCTACTAATTCTATAGTGCATATATTTGTAACAATTGTTATTATCGATCTAACCAATTAGTTCTTTATGGTAAATAATGAGGTCAGTCAACTAAAAAAAGAGATAGCCCCTGGCTTTCTCTTTTTTGTTTTTTTAGGCTGATACATATTTTATTCTCCGGCAAAACATCGGGCAGGTTGCAGTGTTATGATATTAAACACGATAACTATGATCGATCCTAAAGACACGTCACCTGCAGCAAAGGATGGTAAATATGAATTTCACATCAATTATTCGGGCCGGGAGCTGGCTTGCCGGGTGGAAAAAGAGCAAAATAAACTTCATGTTTTTATAGATAGTAACATTAATGCCGAACTGGAGATAAAACCTGATGGTGGTATCGTTCAAACAGGGGGCAGTGATTTACCTGATTCCAGTATTGAATTTATAAAGAAACATGTTTTAGAACATTCTGAACAGTAATTCAGGACACCGGTATCTCGATCAGATTCAGGCGGGACACAGTAATTTTATTGCGATGCCGGTTATTTATCTCACTAAGCGAGCACCTCTTCCAGCACATCTGCTGAACGGACATTGCCAAAGCCTTCAATATGCAGGGCATAATATTCCAATAATTTTTGGAGCAAGTACCGGCGCTCATCATTACTTAATTTTAATTGCTGCATGTTTTCAAAGCCGCACTGTAGAAGCAAGCTAAAGTTTTGAGTATGCGGAGGCGACAGGTATAAAGTATTATCGGGTTTATACTTGCTGAAGGTGCCATTCTTCATATCAAAATAATCGGCATTACCGGACAGGTTCCTGTCTGGATAAAAACCAAGATAACGGGTAAGGTGCACTAAAAACAGCAGGTGGAAGTTGGCCACGCTGTCTGCTTGGTGGTCGAGCCACTCTATGGCGCTGAATACAAAATCAAACAAATTTTCATCGGCCGACTGTTGCCTGATAGCCTTGTATAACACCTCGTTTAAAAAAATGGCCAGGCAACTTTTTATCACATCATAAGGAACGGTTTGCAATACCGGCGAGTTTTTGAGTTCGGCTATGCGCTGCACGCTGCCTGTATTTTTATGATAGACTACCAGGTCAAGCAAATGGAGCGGCTGCAGCATATTACGGCCAATTTTGGCCCGTGGTTTTTTGGCTCCGTTAATGATGTACGATTGCAGGCCAAACTTTTCGGTAAACAGCTGTACAATAACGCTGCTTTCGCCATAGTCGGTTGCCTTAAATACGATGCCCCTGGTTTTATGCAGCATGCTAAAACAGTAAAATAAGTTTAGGTATAAATATGATCATGCCGGTTATAAAGGCAAATACAGCGGCAACAACCACAGCCCCGGCGCTTACGTCTTTAACGTGGCCGGCCTTAACATTGTAGGTAGGTGAAACCAGGTCGGTCAGTGTTTCAATGGCCGTGTTTAAAAGTTCGGTCACCAGCACCAGGGTTATACACAACATTACCCATTGCCACTCTGCTGTTGAAATATGCAAAGCGAACCCGAGTGCAATGGCAACAAGGCTCATCACCAGGTGTATCCTGAAATTAGGCTGCGACTCTGCCGCGTATGCCAGGCCTTTAAAGGCAAAGCCAAAACTGCGTATCAGTCTTCTCATATATGCAAAAATACATAGTTATCAACATTTATGGATTTAATTATTTTATCCTTTAATTACCCATAAAGAAGCAGGAAGTGGGTTATAACTTTGTCACAAAATAAATAGCAGGCGGGTGGGTAAATCAAAATTCGTAGTTTTGCGCCGCCCTTAATATCACTCATAATGTTCTGGAAACATACTGCTTCTTTTATCCTCAAAAACAGACTTATCGTATTTATCTGCGTCATTGCGCTGAGCACTTTTATGGGGTTTGAGGCATCAAAAGTAAAGATAACCTTTAACGGCGGTAAGGTGCTACCGGTTACCGATTCGGCTTACATACGTTATAATGAGTTTAAAAAAACCTTCGGTCAGGATGCCTCATCTATGGTGCTGGGCATCAAGTCAGATAAAATTTTTGATAAGGATGTGTTTAATGACTGGTACCAGATAGGTACACAGCTAAAACAGATTAAGGGCATTAAAGCAGTAGTTTCTGCAGCCAATGTTTATAACCTGCAAAAAGATACAGCACAGCATCGTTTTGTGATAAAGCCGCTGGTTACCGGTATATTACCAAGCGCACAGGCGGTTGATAGTGTAAAACAGCGGCTTTTAAATCTGCCATTTTATAGAGGATTAGTGTTAAGTGACGATGGCAAGTCGACACTGATGGCCATTACTTTTGACGATAAGATAATCAACACGCCCTATCGCGTACCCATCATCAATAAAATGCTTAGCCTTGGGCAGCAATTTGAAAAAAGGCATAACATCAAGGTGCACTACTCGGGCCTTCCCCTTATACGTACCGTTGTAGGCGACCTGGTTGCGCACGAGTTTTCCATGTTCCTGAGCCTGTCTATCGCGATCACGGCGTTAATATTGCTCATCTTTTTCAGGTCGTTTTTCCCGGTTGTTTTCCCGGTGCTTATTGTGGTGCTTGGTGTAGTATGGAGCCTGGGTATGCTGGTGTTGCTGCATTACGAAATGACCATCCTTACCGGCATTATCCCGCCGCTGGTGGTGGTTATCGGTATACCAAACACTATTTTTATTCTGAACAAATACTATCACGAGTTTGAAATGTCGGGCGATAAAATGGGGGCATTGCTCATAGCGCTCGAGAAAGCCGGGATAACCACTTTTATCGCCAATATTACCACAGCCATAGGCTTTGGTGTGCTTTGTTTTACCAATAGCGAATTGTTAACACAGTTTGGCTTGGTAGCGTCTATGAGCATACTGGCCACATTTGCTTTAAGCCTGATATTGGTGCCCATTGTTTTTAGCTATTTGCCGAGCCCCAAAGCCAAACAAACAGGTATTAAGGACAGCAAAGTAATGAAAACCCTGCTGGTGAAATTAGATGTCATGGTGCACCATAAACGTAAAGCAATTTATATTACCGCACTGGTGCTCATTGTTATTTCGGCGATTGGAATAGCCAGGATCAATATTAACGGTTATGTAGTTGATGACCTTCCCCAGCACAACAATACACTGAATGACCTCCGATTTTTTGAATCGAACTTTAACGGGGTGTTGCCGTTGGAGGTCAGCATTGATACCAGGCGCAAAAATGGCGTCATGAACCTGGGCACTATCCGCAAGGTTGAAAAACTGGAGAAGCTTATCTCATCGTATCCGGAGTTTAGCCGGTCAATATCATTAATACAGGTATTAAAATTCTCAACCCAGGCATTTTATGGCGGCAACCCGGAGTATTACAGGTTACCCGATGGGCTCGAGCAAAATTTTATTCTGAACTATGCGGGCAATTCGGGCAAAGGCACCTCCGGCGCATTGAACAGTTATCTGGACAGTAACCGCCAGGTTACCCGTGTAACGTTTGAGATGATCGACGCCGGTTCCAAAAAAATGAACGCCGTGCTGGCTGAACTACAGCCCCGTATCGATTCTATTTTTAATCCTGCCAAATTTCATGTGGAGCTTACCGGTTCAAGCATCATATTTATCAAAGGAACCAACTACCTGCTCAAAAATTTGTATGAGAGCTTGGCCTGGGCCATTTTGTTAATTGCCGCAGTGATGTGGATATTGTTCAGAGGGGTTAAAATGATAGTCGTGTCGTTAGTGCCTAACCTGGTGCCACTTATAATTACGGCCGGTATCATGGGCTTTTTTGGCATCCCGTTAAAGCCGTCAACCATATTGATATTTAGTATAGCTATGGGTATTTCGTCTGACCAGACGATTTATTTCATAACCCGTTACCGTCACGAACTGCGCCATAGTAAAAAAACTATATCACACATCGTATCCGATACCATTCGCGAAACAGGTGTGAGCATGATATTTATAGCCACTGTATTGTTTTTTGGCTTTGGTATATTCGCGGTATCAAAGTTTGGGGGTACGGTAGCGCTGGGGGTTTTATTGTCCATTACCCTGCTGGTTGCCATGATCAGTAACCTTACGCTGTTGCCGGCGTTTTTATTGAGCCTGGAGCGTGGCATTGATCGTGAAAAAATTAAGGGGCCAGATATAGAAGAGTAGCCTCACC
The DNA here is from genome assembly GCF_034262375.1 of Mucilaginibacter sabulilitoris. NCBI lineage: Bacteria > Pseudomonadati > Bacteroidota > Sphingobacteriia > Sphingobacteriales > Sphingobacteriaceae > Mucilaginibacter > Mucilaginibacter sabulilitoris. The sequence continues at coordinate 113,645 of NZ_CP139558.1, read as the reverse complement.
ACAGCCCTCTCCTTTGGAGAGGGAGCTAAAATATTTAACAATGCTAATCAAGTCCTCTCCTTTGGAGAGGGTTTAAGTGAGGTTTAAAACTATCTTTATGGATCTTAAACTCAACAACAAGGTAGCCGTAGTATTAGCGGCAAGTAAAGGATTAGGCAGGGCAATAGCAACCACCTTGTCCGCCGAGGGTGCGAAAGTGGTCATCGGCTCACGGGATGAAAAAGAACTTACTAAAACAGCAGCCGAAATACAGCTGCTTACCGGTAATGAGGTGATTGCTATACCTGTTGACGTTTCAAAGGCCGATCAGTTGGGGGCGTTTATTCAAAAAGCCGTAGCAACTTTCGGGCGGATAGATATTTTACTGAACAATGCCGGCGGGCCGCCGTTTGATAAGTTTGAGAACTTTGACGACGAACAATGGCAAAAAGCATTTGATCTTAACCTGCTTAGTTTCGCGCGCCTTAGTAAACTGGCGCTGCCGCACATGCAAAAAACAGGTAGCGGGCGTATAATCAACATTATAAGCGGATCGGTAAAAGCGGTGCTGGGCAATTCGGTACTGTCAACCAGCATGCGTATGGGCGTAGTGGGTATGGCTAAGCTCATGGCCGACGAATTCGGCCCGTACAATATCACCGTAAATAACGTGGCCCCTGGATTGATCCTTACCGACAGGATAAAACACACTCTGCCCAAAGGTGTTAGTGAGGAAGAGGCTTTAAAAGAAAAAACAAGGGGTATACCTCTTGGCCGTATCGGCAAACCCGAAGAATTGGCCGCGCTGGTTACATTTTTAGCATCTGAACAGGCAGCCTATATTAGCGGAACCACTATACAGGTTGATGGCGGGGCAAACAGAGCTATATTTTGACCATGATTTGTCAGATTAAAGATTATCTGTAGAGACACATCACATGTGTCTCTTTTACTTTAAAAACCAGGTTAATACCTGAATCATATAAATCAAGGTCAGATGCGGGAGGAAGCGCTAAAATCCTTTTTTTGTTTCCCTCAAATAATCAATAATAAGGGTAATTATGCTGATGATGCCGGCAAGGGTCAGGCCCAGTGCAGCACCCTGTATGAGATCCTTCCATTTGGAAGTGTGTAAAGCGGGGATAGCCATAGAAGCCGAAAACAGCAACACTGCGATCAATAACATATATATCGTACGCTTTACTTTATTTTTCACCCGTCTAAATTAAAAAAATCATTTATAAATTCCGTATTTTTGCAACCTCTTAAAAAAGAGGTAATAAAGGTAGAATATATAGATGTACAAGGAATATAAGCAGTTAAACCTATCGCAAACAGGCAAAGAGATACTGGAGTTCTGGCAGCAGAACAACATATTTGAAAAAAGTATCAGCAGTCGTCCGGCAAGTAACCCCTACACATTTTACGAGGGGCCGCCGAGCGCTAATGGTATGCCCGGTATTCACCACGTAATGGCACGTTCCATAAAGGATATTTTTTGCCGTTACAAAACCTTAAAAGGTTTCCAGGTTAAGCGTAAAGGCGGCTGGGACACACACGGCCTGCCTATTGAGCTGGCAGTCGAAAAAGCTTTAGGGATAACCAAGGATGATATTGGTAAAAAAATAAGCGTTAAGGATTATAACGATGCCTGCCGCAAGGAGGTAATGCGCTATACCGACGTATGGAACGACCTGACCGAAAAAATGGGTTACTGGGTTGATCTTAACGACCCATACATCACCTACAAAAATGAATATATTGAAAGCCTTTGGTGGATACTGAAGGAATTTTATAATAATGATCTATTATACAAAGGGTACACGGTGCAGCCGTATTCGCCAAAATCGGGTACCGGCTTAAGCTCGCATGAGTTAAACCAGCCGGGTACTTACAAAATGGTAAAGGATACCTCTATAGTGGCCCAGTTTCATTTAAAGAACGACCAGCAGCACCCGCTGATGCCGGTTTTGTTTGAAGATGTGAACGAAGATACCGTTATACTGGCCTGGACAACCACGCCATGGACACTGCCATCAAACTGCGCGCTGGCCATTGGCGAAAATATCGACTATGTTAAACTGCGCACCTTTAACCCTTATACTTATGAGCCGGTTAGTGTAGTATTGGCAAAGGCGCTGGTTGGTAAGTACTTTAAAACCGAAGGCGAAATTGCTTCGTTCCAGGATTATAAAGGGGGTGATAAAGTTATTCCGTGGGAAGTACGTGTCGAATTTAAAGGCGTTGAACTGCTTGGCTTACGCTATCACCAGCTGATGCCTTATGTTACCAATGAGGACCTGGAGAAAAACGCTTTCCGTGTTATCCCTGCCGATTTTGTTACTACCGAAGATGGTACAGGTATAGTACACACCGCCTCTGTTTTTGGTGCGGATGACTTCAGGGCCTGTAAAGAGAATAACGTACCATCGGTAATGGTGAAGGACGAATTTGGCAAGGATGTGCCGCTGGTTGATAAACAGGGCCGTTTTGTTGATGAAGTAACCGACTTTGCAAAACGCTATGTTAAAGACGAGTATTATACCGATGCCGAACGTACCGCATCTGATTTCAGGGGTACCGATGTACTGATAGCTATTAAGCTTAAAGAAGACAATAAAGCGTTTGACGTTAAAAAATATGAGCACAGCTACCCGCACTCATGGCGCTCAGATGAACCGATATTATATTACCCGCTCGATAGCTGGTTTATCCGTACCACTGCGGTAAAGGAAAAACTGGTAGAGCTTAATAAAACCATTAACTGGAAACCCGAATCGACCGGAACCGGCCGTTTTGGTAACTGGTTAGAGAACCTGGTTGACTGGAACCTTTCACGTTCACGCTACTGGGGAACCCCATTGCCTATCTGGCGTGAAGAAAATGGTACTGAAGAAAAATGTATCGGCTCTATCGCGGAGCTGAACACGGAGATACAAAAATCTATTGATGCCGGTTTTATGCCTGCAGGTTTTAAGCTGGAAGATATGCACCGCCCTTATGTTGACGATGTAATTTTAACATCGGCAGCCGGCAACAAAATGTTCCGTGAGCCCGACCTCATAGATGTTTGGTTTGACTCAGGTGCTATGCCTTATGCGCAGTGGCATTTCCCTTTTGAAAACCAGGAGGAATTTAAAAATGCCTACCCGGCCGACTTTATTGCCGAAGGTGTTGACCAAACCCGCGGCTGGTTTTTTACCCTGCATGCCATAGCCGTAATGCTGAGCGAGTGCAGCAATGAGGTAAAGGCTGTGAACGCGCTGGTTAGCAATAAAGGTATCTCGTTTAAAAACGTAGTATCAAACGGCCTTGTACTTGATAAAAACGGCAACAAAATGTCTAAACGTTTAGGCAATGCGGTTGATCCGTTCGAAACCATTAATCAATACGGTGCCGATACCGCCCGCTGGTACATGATCAGTAATGCATCACCATGGGACAACCTCAAGTTTAACGAGGAAGGCCTGGATGAAGTTAGACGTAAGTTTTTTGGTACGCTGTACAACTCTTATTCGTTTTTTGTGCTGTATGCCAATATTGATAAGTTTACCTACAGCGAACCAGAGATTGCTATATCCCAACGCCCGGAAATTGACCGCTGGATCATATCATTGTTAAATACCCTGAGTCGCGAGGTTGATGGTTTTTATGCCGATTTTGAGCCAACCAAAGCTGCACGTGCCATACAGGAATTTGTTGACGCGCACTTTAGTAACTGGTATATCCGTTTAAGCCGCCGCCGTTTCTGGAAGTCTGATAACTCTGACGATAAACTATCGGCCTACCAAACGCTTTATACTTGTTTGGAGACCATTGCCAAACTGATGTCGCCTATAGCGCCTTTCTTTGCAGATCGTTTGTATAAAGACCTGAACAAGGTAACCGGTAAAGAGGAATTTGAATCGGTACACCTGGCTTATTTCCCAACCTATCATGATGATCTGGTTGACGCCGATCTGGAAGAACGTATGCAGTTGGCACAGGATGTTTCGTCATTAGTGTTATCATTACGTAAGAAAATTGAAATCCCGGTACGTCGGCCACTTGGTAAAATATTATTGCCGATATTGGATAAAGGCTTTAAACAGCACGTGGAGCAGGTAAAAGAATTAATTTTATCTGAAACAAACATTAAGGATATTGAGTATATTACCGACACAGCAGGCTTTATCAAAAAGAAGATAAAACCCAACTTTAAGGCTTTAGGGCAAAAAGTAGGTAAGGATATGAAGGCTGTAGCTGAGGTTATTAATAATTTTACACAGGATGATATAGCTAAGCTTGAAAGCGAAGGTGCGGTTAACGTGCTTGATGCCAAATACTTAATATCAGCAACAGATGTTGAAATTATTGCAGAAGATGTGCCCGGATGGCAAGTTGCAAATTTAGGAAAACTAACTGTAGCTTTAGATGTTACCATAACCAACGAATTGAAGGAGGAGGGTATTGCGCGTGAGTTGATAAACCGTATTCAGAACCTGCGTAAAACAAAAGGTTTTGAAGTTACTGATAAGATAAATGTTCGTATTAGCGATCATCCTTATATCAGAGAAGCGGTAAAAAATAATTTATCCTATATTTGCGCCGAAATTTTAGCCGAAAGTATAGTGCTTGATAGTCAGCTAAATGATGGTGATAAAGTAGAGATTGATGGAAATGAAATTTTTATTGTTATTAGTAAAGTATAAATGAAAGTAGAAAACGAAAAAACCAGATATTCTGAATCAGACCTGCAAGAGTTTAAAACACTTATTCTTGATAAACTGCGTATTGCTAAAGAGGAATTAAATTCCCTTGCAACTTCGTTAAGTTCGCCTAATGCTAACGGAACTGATGATACTGCCGGTACTTATAAAACCCTTGAAGATGGTTCGGCCACGCTGGAAAAAGAACAGATAAACCAGTTAGCTGCCCGTCAGAAAAAATTTATTGACCAGTTGGAAGCTGCCCTGGTACGTATTGAAAACAAAACTTATGGCATTTGCCGCGAAACTGGCAAGCTGATTCCAAAGGAGCGTTTACGTGCCGTGCCGCACACTACCCTTACAATGGAAGCTAAATTAAAGCAATAAATGAAGGCTGCTTACACCAAACCTTTTTTAACTGCTATATTTATTATTCTTGTCGACCAGATCATAAAGACCTGGGTTAGAACGCACATGTTCATGGGCGAAGAGATCCGTTTTCTGGGCAGCCACGGCATGCTGCACTATACCGAAAACAACGGTATGGCGTTTGGCATGGAGTGGGGAGGTGATGCAGGTAAGCTGGCTTTAACATTGTTTCGCATTTTTGCGGTTTGTGGTATTGTTTACTGCCTTATTTACTTAATAAAGCACAAATATCACCGCGGGCTTATCATGAATGTGGCGCTTATACTGGCCGGTGCGGTGGGTAACATTATCGACTCGACCTTTTATGGCATAATGTATAATTACGCTCCGCTATTTCATGGCCGGGTGGTTGATATGTTTTATTTCCCGCTGTTCAGGGGTACATACCCTTCATGGTTCCCGTTTTGGGCCAATGAATCATTCGAGTTTTTCAGGCCGGTATTTAACCTTGCCGACTCGGCAATCTGCGTTGGCGTAATCATGATACTGATATTCCAGAAACACTACTTTAAACACGAAGTGCCCGAAGTAAACAGCCCCAACAGTGAAATGGTGGAGGAGTAAACGGATATTAATTTTGCTTATAATAATACGAAAGGCCGCAATTAGCCACGAATGGTCGGAAGATTTTATCTTCCGACTTTTTTTGTTTTTCAGGCTTAATGTTTTGTATTTAAGCATTTGATTATCAATTATTTACTTGTTTTTCTCATTGATTTTGAGTATATTAAATGCAGTAAATCAATCAGATATGACGATATTTAAAGATCATAACATTACTGTAAAACAGCTTTTAGGTTTCATTCCGGAGGCGCTGATAGCAAATTTGTCGCTCACAAGCAAGATCGATCATTACGCAAAGGTTTTGCATGGCAATAAGCTGTTTTATTTGCAGCTCTATGGTATTTTAGACAACGACAGGCTTAGCCAGAGAAGCCTTGAGGACACGTTCAATGCTTCGGTATTTAAAGTGCTTTTTAACCTTGATGAAGATGAAAAGGTCTGCAGGAGTTCCATTTCGGAAAGGTTGTCTAAGGTTGACCCGGACTATTTCAGACAGATCTATGAATACATCTACGAGCGTTTTTCCTGCTCCTATACGTTAAGGGAAAGAAAGCAGTATAATCTCATCCGTGTAGACAGCACTATAGTCAGTGAAACCGCCGGCAAGCTAACCGCAGGCATTGTCAATGCCGGCAGTAGCAAGAAAGCAATCAAATATAGTCTTGCTTTTGATGGCTTGCTGCCAGGCCTTGCGCAGGTCTTTACCAGCCCAAAGTATGGCAACGAAGATAATGCACTGCCCGAGGTTGTCATGGCGCACGTAAAGAAAGAACCCGGGCATCAAAATATCTATGTACTGGACAGGGGGCTTCAATCTACCCGGACAATGAAAACTTTCAGTGAAAGTGAGCTAAACTTCATCTGTCGTTCAAAGGAGAACAGAAAGTTCGAATTGGTAGAATCGCTGATCACTGAAGGGCAGAACATGGATATGGGGGGATCCATTTTGCTTAGAGATAGCATTGTCCGGCTCTATACAGGTATGCCTATAGCCAACAAGCGGGGGAATAAACATTACAGAGAGGTACTGGTGGATCGTCCTTTTCGCCTGGTTGTCGTAAAAAGTAAATCCGATGATGGTAAAGAGTACTGGCTGTTAACCAATGAGTTCGACTTATCAGCCAAAGACATCGCCCAAGCCTACCGCAGGCGTTGGGACATGGAGGTTTTTTTTCGGTTCCTCAAACAAGAACTCAACGTGAGCCACCTGGTTTCGCTAAATAAAAACGGTCTACAGGTTATGTTATATATGACATTGATAACCAGTATGCTGGTATTGATCTACAAAAAGGGGAATAAACAGGGTTATAAAACTTCTAAAAGACGATTTGCTATGGAAGTCAGAGACTTGGCCATTGCTTTAATTGTTGTACAATGTGGTGGTGATCCCGGCCTCTTTTTTAAGACATAAAAAATGGCCCGAATTTCTTCCGACCATTCGTGGCAATTAGCGGCCTTTCGTATTATTATAAGCTATTTCACCGCACGTAATCAAGGGTGACAGGCCAACCTTAGGAGGATTAACTCTTTTTACATTTTATTAAAAAAAATGGCTGATTTTCGTTGATTTCGAAGATCTCAAATAATCCGGCTTTTTTAAATTCTGATTTTATTGATTCCTTGTCGTAAAAGAACATCTTTACGCCTTCAAATATTTCGTAACGGTCTATGCTGATAAATTTGCCTTGTCTGTAGGTTTGGGCTTCTTTCGAAATCATCGTAAATACCATATAGCCATTTTCTGCCAGTTGATCATAGCAGTCGCGAATGAGTTTTTCCCTTTCGCTGCTGTCCAGTAAATGAATTAAGGCATAACAAAATATGCCATCGTATTTGTTTTTATCAAATGGCATATCAGTTACAGAGCCGTGGTGGATAACCATATCCGTTCCGTAATGCTTTCTTGCCATGGCAATAGCCGTTTTTGAGATCTCAATGCCGGTTACTGTTATTCCGTTTTCTTTAAAGATTTGAGCGTTCCGCCCATAGCCAATTCCGGGAATCAGGATGTTCTTTACCGAATTTTGGACAAAAAAATCCTTGGTCAATACTGCAGATTTAGCCGGCTCAAAGCCCCACATCTCCTGCTTTTCGCCAAAAGTTGATTCCCAGAACTCAGGTTTTTCGGTTTCGTTTGCCATTTAATTCGCAATCACGCGTTCGCCCTTCATTTTTGACGCTATCTGCAATGCTTTATAAGCATTTACAATGCCACCGGTTTTACTCAAGCTGGCAAAATCAACTTTAATGGTTTTGCTGCCTGGTCTAAGTACCATAGTGCCTGTTAATGGTGTAACCGACTGCAACAGGACCTGTTTAAGTTGTTTAGAACTTAGCGTTGGATAATATTCCAGTACCAATGCCGCTATACCAGCCGTAACAGGCGATGAGAAACTGGTGCCGTCTTCGGTCATGAACTCGGCATCGGTATCAACTGTGGTAACCTTGACGCCCGGCGCAAACACATCCACGCTTTTTTTGCCATAGTTGCTGAATTCACCCGCCAGCTGCTCACCCATTCTCGGGCCCGAAGCTCCGACATTAACTACATTATCCGCATCGGTTGATGAGCCATCTAAGAAAGTATCATTCGGAAAATCAGGATTGGCATCCATGTCCTCACTGTCATTACCCGATGCCTGTACCAAGAGCACATCTTTTGACGCGGCGTACTTAAAGGCCTCATCAACCCACTCTTTATGTGGTGATATTTTTTTACCAAAGCTCATATTAACAACCTTGGCGCCATTATCAACAGCATAGCGTATAGCATTGGCAATATCTTTATCGTACTCATCGCCGTTGGGTACGGCCTTTATAACCATGATCCGTACGTTATCGGCCACGCCATTAATGCCATACCCATTGTTGCGTAAAGCGCCTATAAGTCCGGCCACGCCTGTTCCGTGCGACGCGTCAGCAAATTTAAGCAGGTTGTTGCCGTAGGGCTTATTATCCATACTGTCAACATTGTCGCCCACTATGCGCTTACGTGCTTCCAGGTCAGGCGACAGGTCGTTGTTCAGCTTAGCCAGGTATTCGCTCAGGTCTTTAATAATAGCCGCGTTGTTTTGATTGCCACCTTCCTGCGAAAATATGGAGTCCCAAACGTATTTACTTTGGGTGAGGGTATCATTGGTCATCTTAAGCTTTACCAGGTCGGCCTGTTTAAATGTTCCGTTAGCGGGCAAGTTAAGCCCCCGTTTAATATAGCCGCTGGTTACCATTAAGGCATTCATAATGGGCTGTAGCTGCTCGGTTTCGGTACGGGCCTTGTTAATGGTGGTATCGTAAATGGTTTTTACCCGTTTCCAATAGGCGTATTGTTTTTTATCTACCGAGTTGGTATCGGTAAGTGTTTCAAATTTACCTTTGAGCTTATTGTATTCCCTAACTTCTTCGGTAGTTTCATTAAAATCGGCTTTGCCATTAGGGCCCCCTAAAAAATTCCAGCCATGTATATCGTCAACATAACCGTTATGGTCGTCATCAATACCATTACCCGGTATTTCTTTTGTATTAACCCATAAAATACTTTTCAGATCCCGTTGCAGGGTGTCAACACCGCTATCGATTGTAGCTACCACAACAGGTTTGCTTTTTTTACCCTGTAAAAACAGATAGGCGGGTTTTAAACTGATGCCATAAAAACCGGTTTCTTTCAGGTCCATCAGCTGCCAGCCTTTGGGCAGTTCGGGTTCTTGTTTAGGGAGTGTTTGCGCGGAAGCAGGTATATTGATTATTAATGAAACTAATAAGGTGGTGCCGGTAATGAATTTGGGGAAATTAAACATGTACAAAAGTTAGTAATAAAATATTTTTTAGAGGTCAAACTTAATGCCTTGTGCTAAAGGCAACGTTTTTGAATAATTAATAGTATTAGTTTGCCGCCTCATGTAAACTTTCCATGCATCAGAGCCAGATTCGCGACCACCGCCGGTTTCCTTTTCACCGCCAAACGCTCCACCTATTTCCGCACCCGATGTACCTATATTTACGTTGGCAATGCCACAATCAGAACCAGCGTATGATAAAAATTGTTCTGCCTCGCGCAAATTATTAGTCATAATAGCCGATGACAAGCCTTGCGGTACCCCATTCTGCAATTCAATAGCTTCATCGAGAGTGCTGTATTTAATAAGGTAAAGTATGGGCGCAAATGTCTCGTGCTGCACAATTTTAAAATGGTTTTCCACTTCGGCAATGCAGGGTTTTACGTAACATCCTGATGAATAGTTCTCTCCCTCCAGTTTACCGCCCTCAACCACGAACTTGCCGCCTTCGGCCTTACATTTTTCAATTGAGTTAAGATACAGGCTCACCGCGTCATGATCAATCAGCGGGCCCATGTGGTTATGCTCATCAAGCGGATTGCCAATGCGTATCTGGCCATAAGCATTCACCAGTTTTTGCTTAAAGGCTTCATAAACACTTTCGTGTATGATAAGACGACGGGTGCTGGTGCAGCGCTGCCCCGCGGTACCCACTGCGCCGAATACCGCTCCGATGAGCGACATATCCAGATCGGCATTTTCAGTAATAATAATGGCATTGTTGCCCCCTAATTCCAGCAAGCTTTTGCCCAGGCGGGCACCTACCGCAGCGCTAACCGCTTTACCCATACGGGTTGAGCCGGTAGCAGATATTAATGGCACACGGGTATCAGTCGCCATCAGCTCGCCTATATTACGGTCGCCAATAATGAGGTTTGATACACCCTCGTCAATGTTATGGCGTTTAAATACTTCCTGTGCTATACGCTGACAGGCGATAGCGGTTAATGGGGTTTTTTCAGATGGTTTCCAGATGCAAACATTACCGCAAACCCAGGCCAGCAGCGAGTTCCAGCTCCAAACAGCCACCGGGAAATTAAATGCCGAAATGATACCTACAATACCCAATGGATGGTATTGCTCATACATGCGGTGATTTGGACGCTCAGAGTGCATGGTTAAGCCGTAAAGCTGGCGGCTGAGGCCAACAGCAAAATCGGCAATGTCAATCATTTCTTGCACCTCACCCAATCCTTCCTGCAGGCTTTTGCCCATCTCGTATGATACGAGTGTGCCCAGGTCTTGCTTGTTTCTACGCAGCGCCTCGCCTATTTGGCGTACAATTTCGCCGCGTTTTGGTGCGGGGGTGTTGCGCCAGGTTTTAAAAGCCTGGGCAGCCTGTTCAATAACCTTATTATAATCATCTTCGGTTGCAAATCTTACCGCCGCTATCTTTTTACCGTCAACCGGCGATATAATATCTTTTACGGCAGCCCCGGCGCTGCTGCCCCAGGTTGCGCCCGTACTAAAAGCCTCACTAATATCGTTTATATGTAAACGTTTTAGAATATCTGAAATATCGAGGTTCATAATTGTTACTTTTGTCAAAGGTAAAAATCTTAAGGCAATTTTTCGTTTTCCCACCTTTGGCCTATTAATTGATTGTTATTAATTATCAATGCATTGCAACACAATTGTTGTATAAATGTGTGAATGTGGAAAACTTAATTGCTAAACGGACGCTTACTTGTTGTATTTTGAACTCAATAAGTCTTTACGAAGCAATAACAATTGTTAACCTAAAGCGGATGTTCTGCAAACAAAATTGAATGGAAGAAGAATTTGAATTTGGTTTTACCGAAGATCCAAAGTTTTCGGTAGAACGGTACGAGGAGATGATTCGTAATCACGACCAGTACTTTTTTGATGCCCAGGCGTTTGAGAACATTATCGACTATTACATCGAAAAGAATGATCCGGCCAAAGCACTGCAAGTAGCAGAGTACGCGCGTAACCAGCACCCTTTTGCAGCAGTTTTTTTAATTAAACAAGCCCAGTTGCTGGTTGTAACCAACAAAGTGACCGAGGCTTTCGCGGCTTTGGATAAAGCGGCTATGCTCGAAGCTTCTGACGCTGATATTTATATTATCCGCGGCAATATGTATGAGAGCATGGAGCGTTTTGGCGAAGCGCTGGAAAATTATGAAAAAGCATTAGGGCTTGCCGAAGAAACCGACGAGATACTGCTGCATATTGCCTACGTTTACCAAAACATGGGCGATTATGATACTGCCATAACCTACCTTAAGCTATGCCTTAAGCAAAATATGGAAAACCAGGATGCCCTCTACGAACTGGCTTTTTGTTACGATGTAATGGACAACCAGCAGGAAAGTGTACAGTTTTACCAGCAGTATATTGATAACGAGCCCTATAGCTACGCTGCCTGGTATAATCTGGGTAATGCCTATACCAAGCTGAGCCTGTTCGAAAAAGCTATTGACGCGTATGACTATGCCATATTGATCAAAGATAGTTTTGCATCGGCCTATTTTAATAAGGGTAACGCCCTTGTTAACCTCGAGAAATATGCCGAAGCCATTGAAGTGTACCGCCACACCTTTGAGTATGAGCAGCCTAATGCCGATACTTATTGCGCCATTGGTGAATGCTATGAAAAGCTGGAGCAAATGGACGATGCGCGGGCCTTTTACAAAAAATCGGTTAAGATGGACCCTAAGCTGGCCGATGCCTGGTTTGGGATTGGTGTTACGCTTGATTTTGAGGAACGCTATTTTGAGGCCCTGCACTTTTATAAAAAAGCGCTCGACCTGGATATTGCCAACGCCGATTACTGGTTTGCCATTGCCGACGCGGAATATAAGCTGGGCCACATGACTGAAGCCGAGCAAGCTTATGAAAAAGTGGTTGAATTAAACCCGCTGGATATTGATGCCTGGCTCGACTATTCATCCATATTGTATGAACAAGACAGGTTGGTTAGCGCTATTGAAATCATTTCGGAAGCTATAAAGAATAACCCAGAAGCCGCTGAGCTTTATTACCGTATGGTAGCTTATTTATTTGCAAAAGGCGAGTATAATGAGGCGCTTAACCAGTTGGAACTAGCGCTTACAAGCGATCCGGAGAAGCATTATATACTTTTTGATTACCTGCCCCAGTTACAAAAAAACAAAGTGATTGTGGATATTATAAATAGGTATACCAAATAAAAACCGAGTTATAATTTAATTAAACTGGCTTATTAATTAAATAGGCATGGTTTATTAAACGTATCCATACCCTAATTAATGAATATGAAAAGGCCGAAACTTTAAAATAAGTTTTGGCTTTTTTTTGTATAATTTTAACATTTAGGTACACAATTGTACAATTTTACATGCTGATATACAGTGGGTTAAGAAAACGTTATATTTGCCTTTATTTATTGATCAAGTTATAAAACCCCTAAAAGTCATGACAAAAAGTAAAGTGCAGGCGCCCAAATTAAACGTGAATGCTCAGCTGTTGGCAAGTAAGGTAGGAACCAACCCTCTTTATAAAGGTGCCAGAGCTGCTCTTGTTCCGCAAATGGAAGAACCTAAAAAGGAACAGGAAGCAAGCAATATCGCATAGCAAAAACATTTTTTAAAAGCGGGTAGGCTTTTAAGTTAAAAATGGGTTCCCTTGTGCTATAGGCACAGAGGAACCCATTTTATTTGCGGGCCGGCCTCTAATGTATTCAATCCACATATGTTGAAAATTAGCTTCCTGCCAAATTTTCGTAAAAATTTTATGGGATTTGCTCAATCTCCGGATAATTTCCGACATTTGCAGTGTTAGAACTTTTAGTTATAGGCTATAACCAACTATCTATATGAATTATATGATCAATGATCTTCCCCAACGTACAGCCAAACCCCGCGACAAAGGTATTACCATGGTGATGGATAAGGGGCTCAGTTTAAGGCAGGTAGAGGATTTTTTAGAAGTTGGCGGCCCGTACACCGATATTGTTAAATTAGGCTGGGCAACATCATACGTTACCCCCAATTTAACAGAAAAAATAAAGCTGTACCAGCAGGCCGGTATCCCCGTATATTTTGGCGGCACTTTGTTTGAAGCCTTTATTGTAAGGAAACAATTTGATGATTATTGCCGTATACTGGATAAATACAATCTGGAACACTGTGAAGTGTCTGATGGTTCTATTGAAATTGAGCACGATGAGAAGTGCGAGTATATTAGCAGGCTGGCCAAACAGGTAACGGTAATATCTGAAGTAGGCTCGAAAGATGTGCAAAAGATATTTGCCCCCTACAAATGGATTAAACTGATGCAGGCCGAAATTGAAGCCGGCTCGTGGAAGGTAATAGCCGAAGCACGCGAAAGTGGCAATGTAGGCATATACCGCGATTCGGGGGAAGTGAGACAGGGACTGGTTGATGAAATATTGACCCAGATACCCGAAGGAACCATTATTTGGGAGGCCCCACAAAAGGCCCAGCAGGTTTGGTTCATTAAACTCATAGGTGCCAATGTAAGCCTGGGCAATATTGCTCCCGCTGATATTATACCTCTTGAAACCTTACGCCTGGGTATCCGGAGTGATACCTTTGACCATTTTTTAAATTTGTAACTTTTGACTGATCTTACTATAAAGTTAACGGAGCCTTCAGAATAATTTCTGGGGGCTTTTTTATTTTAGGCTTACTGGTAATGTTGCGGATTTATTATCTTAACAGGAATTAAAACCAGTTACCGGTTTTGTAAAACTGAACAGCAATATGGCGCCAGAAGCTGAAAACCTGCCCAGCGTAAACCGCGATGAATTGCCGGTGCAGGTATATTCTGATAATTCTATAGAGGTTGCGGCTTTACTCACCCTCTCAGGTGGGTTCCTTGATGTGTTTACTTATATAGGGCACGGTCATGTATTTGCCAACTCCATGACGGGTAACGTGGTGTTTTTGGGCATGTACGCTGCAACAGGTAACTGGCACCAGGCCATGAGGCACATTCCGCCAATTGTAGCGTTTTTAGCAGGTGTACTTATTGCCTACCGCATGCATTTGCCTTCGGTATTAAAATATTTCCCCAAGCCGGCGTTGACCTGCCTCGGGCTCGAAATTATAGTGCTGATAGCGGCTTCCTTTTTATCAGATTCATTCCCCGATGTATTGCTGGTGCTGGCCATTGCGCTGGTGGCGGCCATGCAAAATTCAAATTTTACCAAGCTCGAACTGTGGACGTATAACTCTGTAATGACCACCGGCAACCTTCGCCGCTTTGCCGAAGCTTTTTTCAGGGGAACTATGCCCGGTCTTGATCGTGTTGCCCTGCGCGAAGCCCGCTTGTTTGGTTTTGTATGTCTTTGTTTTTTGGCGGGAGCGATTTTAGCCGCGCTAACGACCCCCAGGCTGCATGATTATTCCCTGTTTATACCTGCCGGTGTTTTGTTCATCGCTTTCATTATTTGCTGGCGCAGGCAAAAGGCAAGGTTTTTGTATCCTATAATAAGGTATAAATCACGGCGTACCGATCAATAGTTTTCATAACTTATGAATTGTTGCTAATATTACCGCATGAAACAATACGGACTTATAGGCTATCCGCTTTCACACTCTTTTTCAAAGAAGTATTTCGCAGAGAAATTTAAGAACGAAAATATTACAGATGCTGTTTATGATTTGTACCCGCTCGAAAACATCAAAGACCTGCAGGACCTGCTCGATGAAAATCCGCATATTAAGGGGCTTAATGTAACTATTCCGCATAAAATGGCGGTGTTGCCTTACCTGGACTGGATTGAACACGATGCACGTAAGGCGGGTGCCGTAAATTGTATCTGCGTAATTGCCGAAAGTCCGCTGCAGGCTGCCTTTACCGGCGAAGTTGGAGTAGGTGGGCATGATTTCAGGCTGGAAGGCTATAATACCGACCTGTACGGCTTTGAAATGTCTATAAAACCATTAATTAAAGATACCAATCACGAGGCCCTTGTTTTGGGCGACGGCGGCGCCGCGCAGGCGGTTAAATGCGTGCTCGAAAATATGGGTATCGCCTATAAAACGGTCGCCCGGAAACCGCATCCTGGCAATATTTTGTTCAACCAGCTTAAACCGCACCATATTGAACAGCATAAGATCATCATCAATACTACCCCGGTTGGCACTTCGCCCAAAATTGACGAATGCCCGCCTATACCTTATGATGCTATAACCGACGACCATTTGCTGTACGACCTGATCTATAATCCGGAAGAAACGATGTTTTTAAGGAAAGGACGGGAGCAAGGGGCCACCACTAAAAATGGTTATGAAATGCTCGTTTTACAGGCCGAAAGATCATGGGAGATCTGGAATGCTAAAGATAACCGCTTATGAGATACATTAGCGTATTAATGGGCGCGATAATGCTTTTTGCGGCTTGCGGTGGCAATCACGACTATTCGCCAAAGCCGCGGGGCTATTTCCGCATAGTTTTCCCAAAAAAGGGATACCGGGATTATAACGTGGGTTGCCCTTATACTTTTAGCTATCCTAAATACGCTTTTATTGAGCCCGATACAACGAAAGGCGCCCAATCATGCTGGGTTAATATGCAGTTTCCGCAGTTTGGGGCCACACTGCACTTAAGCTACCAGCCGGTAACATCAAAAAAAGTGTTTAATGAGCTGGTAGAAGATGCCCGCACCTTTGCATTTAAACATACGGTTAAAGCAACCTCTATTGACGAAGGCGTGATCAGCTATGCCGACCGTAAGGTTTTTGGTATTTATTACACTATTGACGGCAACGCGGCATCGTCGGCACAGTTTTTTTTGACCGACAGTACTAAAAACTACCTGCGCGGCGCGCTCTATTTCAACACCGAACCCCGGCTTGACTCCATACAACCTGTGCTCAATTTTATAAAAAAGGACATGGAAGTAATGATTAAGAGTTTTAGGTGGAAGTGAGCTAAGAATCAAGAAATAAGAGGCAAGAATCAGGAAGTTAAAGTAGAAAAAATAAAAATTTATCATCCTGAGGTACGAAGGATCTTCTTCAATATGAGCGCGTTCACAGTGTTCACGTTCACAGAGGCATGAACACCGTGAATATTTATGAACACATTGATAATCAATGCATTAATATTTAAGTGTAAAACTATTTGTTAACCGCGGATAGCTGTCTTATCCACGGCGGTTGTTCGTCTGATAGATGCTTCACCCCGTTCCTGCATGACAAAAATTTCAAAATCAATAAGCCAGTAACTTCTCCATTGTTTCTTCCAGTCTTGCTTTGGCCAGAAACTGATCCTCAAGAGCTTTGTTCATGGGTATGGCGGTATCAAGGCTGCCGCAGCGCATAACAGGAGCGTCAAGATATTTAAAGCAATGTTCGGCAACATGGGCGGCTATCTCGGCGCCGAAACCGCTGGTCAGGGTATCTTCATGCAGCACCAGTGCCCGGCCGGTTTTCTTTACGCTTTCTTCTACTGCTTCCTTGTCCCAGGGTAACAGGCTGCGGAGGTCGATAATTTCTATAGATTGCTCGGGATGTTTGCCGGCATACTCCAGCGCCCAGTGTACGCCCAGTCCAAAGGTAATAATGCTAACCTGTTCTCCTTGTTTTACAACATTAGCTTCGCCAATTTCTATCAAGCAATAATTATCCGGTACATCACCGCTGATACTGCGGTACAGGTATTTATGTTCAAAATATATTACGGGGTTGGGATCGTCAACGGCGGCCAGCAGCAACCCTTTGGCATCTGCCGGGAAGGCCGGATAAACCACTTTCAATCCGGGGGTCTTGGTAAACCAGGCCTCGTTGCTTTGTGAGTGAAAAGGCCCCGCCCCGGTGCCCGCTCCCGTTGGCATACGAATCACCACATCTACACCCTGTGCCCAGCGGTAATGGGTTTTGGCCAGGTTATTAATGATCTGGTTAAAGCCGCAGGTTACAAAATCGGCAAACTGCATCTCTACGATTGCTTTATACCCATTTAATGCCAGTCCCATGCCCGCGCCCACAATCCCCGACTCGCAGATAGGTGTGTTACGCACCCGACCTTTGCCAAATTCCTCTACAAATCCCTGGGTTATTTTAAAAGCGCCGCCATATTCGGCTATATCCTGGCCCATGATCACCAGGTTGGTATGTTTGCGCATCGCCTGTTTTAGTCCATCGCTTATGGCATCAATATAGCGTTTGCTGGTAGTTGGTGTAGTCGGTGGCTGTATCGCCGGGAACTGATAAGGCTGGTACATATCCGCAATCTCAGTTTCTATATCCGGAACAATATCGGCTTCGCTATAAACCTTTTCAATTTCGGTTTCTATATGGGCGGCGAGCTCTTTTTTAATTACCGGTATCCACTCGGGGCGGAGCACACCTTCGTTCAGCAGATACTTTTCAAAATTTGCCACAGGGTCCTTGCCTTCCCACCATTCAAACAAATTCTGCGGAACGTATTTAGTACCCGATGCTTCCTCATGCCCACGCATCCTGAATGTCATGCACTCTACCAAAACCGGTCTTGGGTTTTCCCGGATGCTTTCGTTTATGTGTTTTATGGCATGGTAAACTTCCAGTATGTTATTGCCATCAATGCGGCGGCCCTCTATGCCGTAGCCTATAGCCTTATCAACCAGTTTAAGACAGTTATATTGTTCGTTAACCGGAGTAGAGAGACCATAGCCGTTATTCTCAATTAAAAATATAACCGGCAGTTTCCAAACCGAGGCAATGTTAAGCGCCTCGTGAAAGTCGCCCTCGCTGGTTGCTCCTTCGCCGGTAAATACCAGGGTTGATTTTTTCCGTTCCGATAAAACATCGGCCAGGGCAATGCCATCTGCCAATGCCAGCTGTGGCCCCAGATGCGATATCATACCGATGATCTTATATTCCTGTGTACCGAAATGGAAGGAGCGGTCGCGGCCTTTGGTAAAACCAGATGGCTTGCCCTGCCATTGCGCCATTAGCCGCGAAAGAGGAATATCCCTTGACGTAAAAACCCCGAGGTTGCGGTGCATGGGCAAAATATATTCATCGCTTTGCATGGCCAATGTACTGCCAACAGCAATGGCTTCCTGACCTATTCCTGAAAACCATTTGCCTATACGCCCCTGCCGTAAAAGGATCAGCATTTTCTCCTCAATCAGTCGTGGCAACAACAATTTTTTGTAAAAAAGTGTTAAATTTTCAGTATCAAGGTTTTTACGGTCAAAAATCATGACGTAAAACTACTGAAGTTTTTAAAACTTTGTATGTTTGACAATCCTATCAAAAAAGTATGAAACGATTCGGTTTTTTATTACTCGCGCTACTATTGTTTATTGGTTTTGCTGCCAGCTCACAGGATTATTTTTTGCTGCCCCAAAGCTTTTATATGAAGAAGGGTGATAAGCTGAACCTGCACTTATTAAGTGGGAGCGAGTTTCAGAAAGATGCCGAGTATAAATACGAACCTAAAAAGATCTTGAAGTTTATGCTGTATGAGGGATCAAAAAAGACCGACCTGGGTAATCCAAAAGACACAGCAAGCAATGTGCTCAACTACCAGCTTGAAAACGGTGGACTTGCATTGATTGAACTGGTAAAAAGTGAAAGCATAGAGTCTGAACGGAACAAATTTTTGAAATACCTTGCTAATGAAGGTTTGGATAAAATAGCCGAAGACGCGAAGAATAGCAACCAGCAATATTTTGTCGAAAAATCAAACCGCTACTTAAAAACGCTGATATCCGTTGACAAGCCTAACGGTAAAGATTTTGATAAACCACTGGGCGAGGATTATGAGATAGTGATACAACAAAATCCCTACAAGGCCAGCTATGGCGATGATGTAACAGCGCAGGTATTGTTCAAAGGTAAGATACTTAAAGATGCCGTAGTTATTGTATATGTAAAAACCATAAGCGGCAATGTATTCCCACAGAAACTAACTACAGATGCCCAGGGACAGGTTTATTTTAAACTAAGCCGTGAGGGTATTTACATGATAAGTTCTGTACATGTGGAAACTTCTACTGATAAAAATGCCGATTTTGAAAGCTGGGGCGCCACCTACACCTTCGCTTTCAGCAATGAGGACAGCATGCCTAATACGTACAAAGAGTTTGGTTTTGGCGATAAGCACTAAGAGCCCGACTTTCAAAAAGCTTGTCATACTGAACGCAGTGAAGTATCTATTTTGCGATGTACATAGTTCGTTAATAGATCCTTCGTTCCTCAGGATGACAAGGGGAATTTAATGCCTCTACTCGAACTCCACATATCCAAACGTACTTAACTGTTTACCGCTCATATTGGCATCGGTAATGATCAAAGCACCTTTCCGGTAAAGCGCTATACCTTCCCAATTATTTTTTAAAACCGGAAATGTTGAGGTAACCTGTTTCCACTGTTTGTCCTTACGATTATTGAGCATTACTATTCGGTTGTAGCTGTTTGTTTTTAAATAATCGGGATCATTCGCAACGGTATTGTTAAGGTCTGGAATTGTTTTTCTGATATTTTCTAACTGGTTCTTTAATACATCATTGTTCAGATATGAGTTGTAGTCGCCGTTCCAGAAATAGTTAATGCCGTATATCTTATCGTCACTGGTAGCGGCAATGTCTGTAACTCTGAAATAAAGGAAAGGTGTTTTTACTTGTTCGGGCGTTTTATTAAACGAGGTATCAATTAAATAGCCATTGCCTCCTTTTGCAGCTGCGTTAAATTCATAATAGGCCAATAGTTTTTTTTCCTTAGGTAACCACGTTACACTTTCAAAACCGGCATTGCTGATGTGGATTGGTCTTTTAAGCGTTACAAAATGCAACGGGTCAATAGTTATGGTATTTTTAATGGTATCAAATGTGCCTTTTAGTAAAAAGCAATAAGCATAACTATCATCGGTTTCTATGGATAAGTAAACCATATTATTTACCATAGTTATAGCCTCAAAGCCCTCATAATTTGCTTTTACAGAATCGGGTAATTGATTAAGTTTTTTAACGCTGATGGCTTTGTAGGCTGTGAGCGCGGTGTCTTTTTTGTCTATTACCCTGCCTATGCTGTCGGCCACGATGCTGTAAATGGAAAAAGTGCCATTGAGCTTTGTTTCCTTATGATCGCCATATTGGGGCAGCAGATAGAGCCGTCCGTTATACATGGTCATGCCCGAAAATTCTTCGTCTACACTGTTGATATTTTGAGGCAATGCAATTGCTTTAAACGAATCCTGGCCATGCGCTGTCGCAGAAGTGCATATAATTGCCGCCATCAGCAAAATGTACAGATAATGTTTTATCATAGGTATAAATATAAGTTAAATTCGTAATAGTGGCGATTATTAACCTGCAAAGCGCTGATAGTAAATACTGTCGTTTTTAATGAATTAAATAAGCCTAAATACCTTGCATAACTTATATATTTACCGCCATTGTTAAAAATTTAACAAAATTTAACATTTAAGAGGGGAATTTTTTTGGTGAAAAAATGTTAGTGTGTTTAAGTTTGCCTACCGAATAAAAAAGATTGCATGGAAGAATTAAAAAGTAATACCGAAAACGTTTCATCAGGCTCAATTCCTGGTAGTTTATCGTATTCAACCGATATCAGGGCGCTGAATGAAATGATACAAAAGGAAAGCGCCTTTATCGATCTGCTTAAACTGGAGATGGATAAAGTGATCATCGGGCAAAAATATATGGTTGAACGCCTGCTGATCGGTTTACTGGCCGATGGGCACATTTTATTAGAAGGTGTACCGGGGCTGGCCAAAACGCTGGCCATCAATACGCTGGCAAAAGCTATACAGGCCGATTACAGCCGTATCCAGTTCACTCCGGATCTTTTACCGGCAGATTTGCTGGGAACCATGATCTACAATCAAAAAAAGGAAGAGTTCATCGTTCGTAAAGGGCCGTTGTTCTCCAATTTTATCCTGGCCGATGAAATTAACCGTGCCCCGGCAAAGGTGCAGAGTGCGTTGCTGGAAGCCATGCAGGAGCGCCAGGTTACCATTGGTGATAATACTTTCCCGCTGCCAAACCCTTTCCTGGTACTGGCAACCCAAAACCCTATTGAGCAGGAAGGTACTTACCCGCTGCCCGAAGCACAGGTTGACCGTTTTATGCTCAAGGTGGTAATACACTACCCAGATAAGGAGGAAGAAAAAAGAATTATCCGTGCCAATATATTACCCGGCGGTATGCCTAAGCCTTCGCCTATCATAAAACCCGAAGAAATTGTAAGGGCCCGCAAGATAGTGCGCGAGGTGTATATGGACGAGAAAATAGAGCAATACATCATTGATATTGTATTTGCCACCCGTTATCCCGAGCAGTTTAAACTGGCCCATTATAAAAATCTCATTACGTTTGGAGGTTCGCCGAGGGCGAGCATTAACCTGGCACTGGCTGCAAAGGCTTATGCTTTTATCAAACGCCGCGGCTATGTAATTCCGGAGGATGTGCGGGCCGTTTGTCATGATGTACTGCGTCACCGTATTGGGCTAAGCTATGAGGCTGAAGCAGAAAACATCACTTCTGAAAACATAATTACAGGGATACTGAACGCGGTAGAGGTTCCATAGCCTCACCCCGACCCTCTCCAAAGGAGAGGGAGTAAAAAGAACGATTTAACCACTAAATAAAAACTAAACTTGCTGATCAAAGTCCTCTCCTTTGGAGAGGATTTAGGTGAGGCTTTTAGAGGGCTCCATATGGCTAAGGATACCAAAGAACTACTTAAAAAAGTAAGGAAGATAGAGATTAAAACCCGTGGGTTAAGTAACCACTTATTCTCGGGCGAGTATCATTCGGCTTTCAAGGGACGTGGTATGGCTTTCAGCGAAGTGCGCGAATACCAGCTGGGCGATGAGATCAGGACGATTGACTGGAACGTTACGGCCCGCTTTAACCACCCTTATGTAAAGGTTTTTGACGAAGAACGTGAGCTTACCGTAATGCTGCTGATGGATGTGAGCGGGTCCGAAAATTTTGGTACCCAAAATCAGCAAAAGCAGGACCTGGCTACCGAACTTTGCGCCGTACTGGCATTTTCGGCCATACAGAATAATGATAAGGTTGGTGTGATATTTTTCAGTGATAAGATAGAGAAATTCATCCCGCCCAAAAAAGGACGTACCCATATCCTGATGATCATCCGTGAGCTGATTGATTTTAAACCAGAAAGTAAAGGTACCAACGTTGCAGAGGCGCTTAAATATTTTACGCGGGTGATCAAGAAAAAATGTACTGCTTTTATTCTGTCAGATTTTATAAGTCCGGCGTTTTATGACGAGCTGAAGATCGCCAATAAAAAGCATGACATCATTGCCCTTAGGCTGTATGACAAGCACGAAGAAGAATTTCCGAATCTGGGCCTGATCCCGATGCGGGACGAAGAAACAGGTGAACTGCTTTGGGTAAACACAGCTGACGAAGCCGTGCGTAAGGCATTTAAGGCAGAAGCCTTAAAACGCAATGGTGTGTTAAAAGATACATTTAATAAATCGGGGGTTGATTTTACCAGCGTGGGCACACATGAATCATACGTGAAACCATTAATGACATTATTTAAAAAGCGGGAAGGCAGAAGATAACCATGCGGAATTTTAATTACATCCTGATCCTGTTTATATTACTAACCGGTTCTGTTTATAACGCTAAGGCGCAAGATGTTCAGGCCGAAGCAAAGCTTGACCGTACCGCGATAAAAATAGGCGAGCAAACCCAGCTGCACCTGGTTGCGCGTTTTCATGTTAAGGATAAAGTTGAGTTTCCGGCGCTGGCGGATAGTATAGGCAGTAAAGTACTGATTGTAGGCAGCAAGATAGATACCATTTTTGACAAGGATGATGTCAGCATTCAAACTATCAGGCACAATTATACCATTACCTCTTTTGACAGCGGGCAATACGCAATTCCGGCTTATGCTTTCCATACAACCGGGGGCGATGTTAAAACCCAGCCTTTAACACTGCAGGTAGCCACAGTAGCAGTTGATACCACGAAAGCGGCGTATGATATTAAGCAACCTTTAGCCATTTCCTATACATTTTGGGATTGGCTGCGCGATAACTGGGTATGGGTAGTTGGTGCATTGGCTGTTATACTGATCATTGGCGGTATTATTTATTACCTGCGGACAAGACCTAAGAAAGTAGAGGTTGTGGAACCTCCTAAACCGGTTATACCAGCATATGTTACCGCATTGCAGAAACTTGCCGAGCTGCGCGACAAAAAGCTTTGGCAGCAGGAGCAAACCAAGCAATACCATACCGAGCTTACAGATGTAATACGCGATTACCTGGAAAGCCGCTATGCCATACAGGCCCAGGAACAAACCTCTGATGAGATTTTTGCCAGTTTACGGTATATGGATATATCCGAGGAGAACAGAAACCTGTTACGGCAGATGCTGATACTGGCCGATCTGGTGAAATTTGCCAAAGAAAAGCCATTGCCTCATGAAAATGAGCAGAGCCTGGATAATGCTGTGGCTTTTGTAAACAACACCAAGCAGGTAGTTCAAACACCCGTTATAAAGGGAGAGGATAAAAAATGAGCTGGTTTAACGGAATAGAATTTGCCCATCTCGGATTTTTCTGGTTGCTGATCATTATCCCATTAATGACGGCATGGTATATCTGGAAACAACAGCAACTGCAGGGTAATTTAAATGTACCTACGCTTAAGGGATTTGCCCTTGCCCGTAAAAGCAAAATAAGCCGTTTTAGGCATGTGGGTATTGTGTTAAGGTCATTGGCTCTTGCTGCGTTGATAGTAGCGCTGGCAAGGCCGCAGTCGTCATTAAGCTGGCAAAACACTACTACTGAGGGTATCGATATCATGATAGCCTCAGATATCTCGGGCAGTATGCTTGCCGAGGACTTTAAACCTAATCGTTTAGAAGCAGGTAAAAATATAGCCATTGATTTTATAAAAAACCGCCCGGATGACCGGATAGGCCTGGTGGTATTTAGCGGTGAAAGCTTTACCCAATGTCCTTTAACTATTGACCATGACGTGCTTGTTAACATGTATGCCGATATCAAGAACGGAATGATAGAAGATGGTACCGCCATTGGCATGGGCCTGGCAACCGCAGTAAACCGTCTGCGCAACAGCGAGGCTAAAAGTAAGGTGGTGATATTGCTTACCGATGGTTCAAATAATTCGGGCTCCATACCGCCTATTACTGCTGCCGAAA
The DNA here is from genome assembly GCF_034262375.1 of Mucilaginibacter sabulilitoris. Taxonomy (NCBI): domain Bacteria; kingdom Pseudomonadati; phylum Bacteroidota; class Sphingobacteriia; order Sphingobacteriales; family Sphingobacteriaceae; genus Mucilaginibacter; species Mucilaginibacter sabulilitoris. Next base: position 89,018 of record NZ_CP139558.1, on the reverse strand, counting down.
TTGCCAAGCAGTTTAATGTAAGGGTATACACTGTAGGCCTGGGCACTAATGGTTATGCGCCATACCCGGTGCAAACCCCCTTTGGTGTGCAATACCAGCGCATGAAAGTTGACATTGACGAGGGGACGTTATCAAAAATTGCTAGGATAACCGGCGGTAAATATTTCAGGGCAACCAATAATGAAACGCTGAAAGAAATTTATGCCCAGATTGACAAACTGGAGAAAGCGAAGATTGATGTAACCCAATACCGCAAAAAAACCGAAATGTTTTTGCCATGGGCCATTATAGCGCTGGTATTATTGTCGCTTGAATTTTTATTAAAAAACACCCTGCTAAAAGGGGCCTTAACTTAATAAAATGCTACGTTTTGCACATATAGATATTTTGTGGGGATTACTGGTTATTCCGGTTTTTGTGCTTTTATTTTTGGTGGTAAGCCGCTGGAAAAAAAAGGCGGTTGCATCACTTGGCGATAAAAATGTGGTGAGGGAAATGATGCCACAGGTTTCTTTTTCGAGGCCCTGGCTTAAGTTCATCTTTTTTGCTGTAGCTTACGCCAGCTTAATTGTAGGCATGGCCGATCCGCAACTGGGTTCAAAAACCGAGGAAGTAAAACGTAAAGGTGCTGATTTGATGATCCTGCTGGATGTGTCAAACAGTATGCTTGCGCAAGACCTGGCACCTAACCGTTTGGAAAATGCCAAACAGGCTATAGCCCAGCTTATTGATAAAATGCACGACGACCGCATAGGCATTATCGTTTTTGCCGGTCAGGCCTATGTACAGCTGCCTATTACTACCGACTACTCCGCAGCTAAACTGTTTTTAAATACCATTAATACCAATATGGTGCCCACGCAAGGCACGGCCATTGGCGCCGCTATTGACCTGGGTATGCAGTCGTTTGATTTTAAGAACGGTACAGGTAAAGCCATGATCATTATTACCGATGGTGAAAACCATGAGGATAATGCCGTTGAGGCTGCCACGCAGGCAAAAAGCAGGGGGGTAATTATTAACGTGGTAGGCGTAGGTTCGGCGGAGGGCGCACCTATACCAATTTATAAAGACGGGCAGCCGGCAGGCTACCATACCGATAGCCTGGGTAAACCCGTTGTAAGTAAACTGAATGAGGATATGGGTAAAGATATTGCGGCAGCAGGCAGCGGCGTTTATGTACGAGCCAACAACTCCAACAGCGGGTTAGGCATTGTAATGGACCAGATTGGTAAAATACAACGCAAAACTTTAGACAGCAAATCATTCAAGGACTTTGAAGACCGTTTTCAGTTTTTCCTGGCCATAGCGCTGGCATTGCTGGTAGTGGAGTTCTTTATATCCAATCGGAAAAATATGCGGTTAAGCGGGTTAAAATTATTTGAAGTAAAAAAGTCATGAAGCAATTAATCATAGTTGTATTATTAGTACTGCAGGCTTCTTTCCTTTTTGCCCAGCAAGAAAAAAAGTACATCAAAAAAGGTAACGATCTTTATCAGCAGCAAAATTATAAGGATGCCGAAAGCAACTACCGCCTTTCGGTTGGGAAAAAGGATAAAACAGTTGAAGGTAATTTTAACCTGGGCGACGCACTGTACAAGCAAAAAAAATATTCTGAGGCTGGCCAGCAGTTCAATAAAATAGCGTCGGGCTCAAATAATAAACAAGTACTGGCCAAAGCTTATCATAACCTGGGTAACTCCCTGCTGGAGTCGAAAAAGCTGGAGGAGAGTGTGGCTGCATATAAAAAATCGCTGCTCAACAATCCGCAGGATGAAGAGACCCGCTATAATTTAGCCTATGCTCAGGAAAAGCTGAAACAGAAACAACAGCAGGATAAAAAGAACAAAGACAACAAGAATAATAAGGATAAGAACAAGGACGACAAAAATAAAGACAAGGATAAGAAGGACCAGGATAAGAAGAACGACAATAAAAACAAGGACGACAAGGATAAAAAGAACCAGGACGATAAAAATAAAGACCAGGATAAAAAAGACCAGCAAAATGGTCAGCAGCCGCAGCCCAACAACGTATCAAAAGACGACGCCGAACGGATGCTGGAGGCCCTGAACAACGATGAGAAGCAAACGCAGGATAAACTAAAAAATAAAAAGCTGAAAGGTGCTAAATTGCGCATCAGTAAAGACTGGTAAGCGTTATTGTAGTAAATAAATGAAAAGAAGATATTGTATATTATTGCTTTTGCTGCTCAATACCAGCTTGCTTTTTGCTGCCGATATAAAATTTACCGCATCAGTAAGTAAAACAGAGGTAAGTACAACCGAGCAATTTGAAATAACGTTTTCTGTAAACGGTAATGGCGACCGCTTTACCCCGCCATCGTTTACCGGGTTCCTGGTAGCCTCCGGACCCAATGTATCAACCAGCATGACGGTAATTAACGGTAATGCCTCATCAAGCATGGAGTATAGTTATGAGCTGATAGCGGTAAAACCGGGTTCTTACACTATTGGGCCGGCCAGTATTGTGGTGAACGGTAAACAGCTAACCACCAAACCCATCAAAATAAATGTAGTTAAAGGTAGCGGTCAGCCCGCTCAACAGGGGCAGCAAAACGCCGCTCAGCAAAACGGCATGGATAGTAGGGTTACCATGAAGCGCCCCGGTTCCGATATTTCCAAATCGTTATTTATAAGGGCCGCGCTTGATAAAAGCAATGTTTATTTGGGCGAACAGATCACCTTAACTTATAAGCTATATACCCGTGTGGCATTGGTAGGCAGCGAACCGGATAAATTGCCCGACCTGAACGGTTTTTACAGCCAGGATATTACCCCGAAAAACCCGAACCAGCAGGTACAATGGACTACCGAAACTTATAAAGGCGTTAAGTACAATGTTGCCAACATGAAGCAGACCATTCTGTTCCCTGAACACGCCGGCGATGTTACCATCGACCCCATATCAATGATATTTGTCGTAAGGGAAGCCGATCAGTCGGCCGATGATGATGACATGATAGGGCAGTTTTTTGGCTCGTACAATGATGTACGGTATAAAATTAAAAGTACTCCGGTAACCATACATGTTAAACCCTTGCCCCAGGCCGGGAAACCCATTGGTTTTGGCGGCGCGGTGGGTAAGTTCAATATCAGCACATCGCTTGATAAAAATGAGCTTAAAACCAATGAACCACTGAATTACAAGATCAGGATTTCTGGGAAGGGAAATCTTAAATTGCTGAAGCCAATTACTCCGAGCTTCCCTGCCGATTTTGAAAAGTACGATCCTAAAACTATTGATACCATTGCCGAAAATGAAAACGGCCAATCGGGGAGCCGCACTTATACTTATCTGTTGATACCTCGGCATGAAGGTAAGTTTACCATTGATCCTGTAAAATTCTCTTACTTCGATCCTTCAACCGGCAGGTACGTGTCGCTTCCAACAAAAGCATACCCGGTTAAAGTAAATAAAGGAACATCTGAAAGTAACGTGACGGCCTATTCGGGTGCGGACAAACAGGATGTTAAAATGCTGAACAAGGATATCAGGTATATTAAAACTGAGGATGTTGATGTCAGCAAAAAGGGAGAAGGCTTTTATGATTCGGACCTTTACTATAGTCTGCTTGCATTCGGGCCGCTTTTGTTTTTAGGAGCTTTGGTTTACGGCAAGTGGTACGAAAAAAATAACAGCGACATTGTTAAGGTTAAAAGCCGCAAGGCTGGTAGAATTGCGGCCAAACATTTGGCGAGCGCTAAGGCACAATTATCGGCCAATAACTCAAAGTTATTCTATGAAAATGTGTTTAGAGGCCTGTATGGTTATTTAAGTGACAAGCTGAATATTGCCGCCGCTGATTTGAACCGTGAAAAAATTGCCGCTGAGCTAAAAACGCGCGCTATTGATGAAAGGCTGATTAATGAACTACTGGACACACTTGACCTGTGCGATATGGCCCGTTACGCGCCGGTATCCGGCATTTCAGAACAGCAGGTGTTTGACAAGGCAAAAAATATGATCAATGACATCGAAAATGAAGTATAACATGATCAGGCGTATTATTTGGTTGTTATTGCTCGTCGTATCGCCCTTAATGGCATTATGCAATGACGCTGCCAGCGCGTTATTAAAAAAAGGGAACGATGCCTATGCCAAAGCAAAGTATGCCGAAGCTATAGCAACCTATCAGAAACTGGTAGATGGCGGGTACCAGTCGGCCGCCTTATATTTTAATTTGGGCAACGCGTATTATAAAACCGACGAAATACCATCGGCATTGCTATATTACGAAAAAGCCCGCAAATTATCTCCCGGGGACGAAGACATCCACGTAAACATTCAGCTGGCTAATTTAAAAACTACCGATAAACTGGATGAAGCGCCTGAATTTTTTATCACTAAATGGTGGCACGCCTTTATATTAGGGCTTTCATTAAATACATTAGCCATAATAAGTGTGCTGCTTATTTTCGCCGGCTCCGTAACGTTTATCCTTTACCGGTTTACCCAATCGGTAGGCGTTAAAAAAGCGGCGTTTTACTCGGCTATTTTACTGGTGTTTTTAGGGGTTGTATTCGTTTTTATAGCCGGCAGGCAGGCAGATTATTTTGAATCGCACAGGCAAGCTATTGTTTTTAGCGGAACGGTAACCATAAAAAGCGGACCAGGCAGAGCGTCAAAAGATCTTTTTATACTGCATGATGGTACCAAAGTCGACATCCTGGAGCACAATAACGAGTGGATGAAAATACGGCTCTCTAACGGAAACGAAGGCTGGATAAGCGCTACGGATGTAAAGGAAATATAAATACTTACGGAGAGATATTAAGATTTACGAAGTTTTTAAAACTTCGTAAATCTCGCTTGATTAGTCTGATCTTGAGTTAGTAACTAAAGGTTTTTTGGCCAATCTCTAATAAATTCATCACATCTTCTTTAGTGCCGGTAAATGGTCCGGATGATTCGATTTTAAAGCTGGCCATAGCGGCGGCAAACTCCCCTGCCTCCTGGAACGAAGCTCCTTTGGTACGCTGGTATAAATAGCCCGCCATATAGGTATCGCCGCACCCGGTGGCATCAACTACAGCGGTTGGGATGTAAGCTGGTACGTTGTAAAAAAGGCCATCGGCGTAAATTACCGAACCCATGCTGCCCAGGGTAACAACAACTTCCTTTACACCCCAGTCGGCCAACATAACAGCGCCCTTTTTAATATCGGTAAGGCCGGTGAGCGCTTCCAGTTCGTGTTCGTTAACTTTTAAAATATCAATGTATTGCAGAGCTTCTTTTTTCGCGGGCCAGTCAACTGGTATTACATTCTTGTCTTCAACCTTGCGTAAATAGCCTTGCGCATCTAACGATACCCTGCCTCTGCTGCTCAGTTCCCTGATCAGTTCAACCGGAATATCATCGGCAAGCAGCGGACCTAAATGAAAAATACCGGCATCAATACCCTGTAATTGTTCAATAGTAAAAGGATCGGCTTTTTGGAGCACGCGTTGTGTGCGATGGTCCTGGTTGCCCGAATAAATATTTTCAAAATAAACAGTATGCGCACAGGTAGAAGCGTGTACCTCGGTGCCTTTTGCGCGAAGGGCATCAACCGTGTGCATTTCAGTTTCGGCAAGCGAGGTAACTAAGGTATAGCTTACATCCATATTACGGATGGCACTTGAAAAGTAAAAGGATGTGCCTCCGGCCATGTGTGCAACCGCTCTTGGCGTCACCACCTTATCTAACGTAATATGCCCTATGCAACAAATGTCGTACATGAAGTTTTTATTAATGATAAATTGCCTTTTATATTTTCATATTTTGAGCAAACCGCAAATGTAGGCAATAAGATGCTTTTTACATGTATCATGCAGGTTACATCTTTAAAAAATGACATATATGGGTATTGTTAAATACAGAGACATATAGAGAGACACATGTAATGTGTCTCTACAAAAACGAAACGTAGAGACGCATCACATGCGTCTCCTAATATGCAGATCAAAAAACCACGCTCCACAATGTCGCCGCGCTCATTACAATCATTAGCGCATCTTCCACAATAGTAACGGTGCTCATAGGGAGGTTAAATACCGCTCCCAGGCAGGCACATTGTATCTTTCTTTTGTTTAGTACGCTTTGCAGTACACCTATCAGGCTTACGCTCATTACGATAAATGTTATAGCGTTTACGATTACAGGTGCGATATTCAGGGCGAAAGCCAAACCTAAACCCAGTTCAACAAAAGCATAAATATATCCCCATGCCCTGAACTTTTTAGCTACGATATCATACATGGAGTAACTATCGGCAAAGCCCTGGAGATCGAGTAATTTAAAAAAGGAAAATATCAGAAAAAAGCCGCTCATAAATACGCGCATGGCAGTCATGGTCATAAAATTGCCCATGCTGTAGCCCGCAATAACCGCGATAACGGATATATAGCCGAATATGATCAATATGGGCTTATAGGTTGCCAGCCATGACGGGCTTTCGGTGTCTGGCTCCATGCTCATGGTGTGGCTGTGCGGGACTTCGCTGAGATGGTATTTAGGATAATCTTTAAGTGCATCCTGTAGTACCGATGTTGGAACGTGCGGGCTCATGGTGATATCCGCTGTGCCTTCGACAAGGGAAATATCAACGTTTTGTATCCCTTTTACCTGCGAAAGCAGTGCTTGAACTTTATTTTGACAACCGCTGCAGGTCATGCCGGTTATCTGATAGGTATGTGTCATGATTAAAATAATTAAATTACTGACACAAATTTACCTGCACGTGCACCGGCAGGCGTTACGGAATTATCGAAGGATGTTATAAGATTTTTCGCTTACAGGTCATCAAGATTTTGACGGTGATGTATCTGCAGGCCCTTGAATTGTGACGGTGTCATCCCGGTTACCTGCTTAAATTGCGAAGAAAGATAGGCCACACTGCTGTAACCCATCTGGTAAGCAATCTCCGAAAGATTAAGCTCATTGTAAACCAAAAGCTCTTTCACCCGTTCAATTTTTTGAGCTATATAATATTTTTCGATAGTAGTACCTTCCACAGCCGAAAACAGGTTACTCAGGTAACTGTAATCATGATTGAGCTGGTCTGATAATACAGCCGAAAGTTTTAATGGCGTTGTAATATCAGTGTAATGTACCAGGCTGATGATCTGTGTTTTTATTTGCTCAATCATCCGGCTTTTTTGATTGTCAATTATCTCAAAGCCTAAACTATTTAAGGCTTTTGCCAGTTCATGCAGCTGCGATGGCGTTGGTTTTTCTTTAAGGGTGATTTCGCCGAGTTCCACACTTAGAGGTTCCATGTCGGCCTTGTCCAGTTCTGTTTGTACCGCCATTTTGCAGCGATTGCAAACCATGTTTTTAACGTATAGTTTCACAGATATTAAATATACGTAAAGCTACATATAAACTCATATTACGCAATAAACCTGCCTCAAAAGGCAGGTTTATTATATTTATATAACAATGCTAAAATGCTATGCAGGTATAATGGATTACTCTTCTAATGCCAATACCTTATCCGGACTTAACAGTTTTGCGCTCTCGGCCAGTTTTATAAACTCCGCCCGGTAACCTTCACTGTCATCACCTTTGGCCGCCCGGGCCATTTTTATAGCCTGCTCATAGCTGGAGTGCTGTTTAAACTGCGAATCGCGGAGCAGCATACCCACTTCGGCTACCGCGGCAGCAAATCTGAAATCGGTTGAGGTTGATGCAATGGCCATGGGTTTATCATATACTTCCACATGGCTCATTTTACTTACGGATGAGGTTGGTTGTTTATACCTGAATTTAATGGTCAGCATTTCATCAGAGGTGCTGGAATATTGTACTTTTTTAGGTTTTTGATACTTAAGCGGATCTACACTGCCCGAGTAATCATCTTTAACCGCGACAGGTACTATTTCGTAAAAGGCGGTTACGTTATGGCCCGAGCCCATGTCGCCCGCGTCTTTCTTATCATTGTTAAAATCTTCTTTGTTCAGTGCACGGTTTTCGTACCCCACCAAACGATAGGCCTGTACCTTCGCCGGGTTAAATTCAACCTGCAATTTTACATCTTTGGCTATGGTAAACAGCGTACCGCCAAATTCGCTGATTAGGGTTTTACGTGCCTCAGTAATATTGTCAATATAGGCATAGTTGCCGTTGCCTTTATCGGCCAGCGTTTCCATCTTGCTGTCTTTATAATTGCCCATTCCAAACCCTAAAACAGATAACGATATACCGCTTTCGCGTTCCTTCTCAATCAGTTTCTCCATATCATCATCGCTGGATGCCCCTACATTAAAATCGCCATCTGTAGCCAGCATCACCCGGTTGTTGCCATCTTTCATAAAGTTTTCCTGCGCAATTTTATAGGCCAGCTTTATGCCTGCACCGCCCGCGGTTGAGCCCCCTACCTGTAAATTATCAATGGCGTTGTTAATAGTTGTTTTCTTGTCGCCTGTAGTAGCCGGTAATACCACACCTGCCGCACCGGCGTACACCACAATGGCTACCCTATCCTGAGGCCTTAATTGGTTAACCAGCATTTTTAATGACGATTGCACCAGCGGTAGCTTGTTGGCTTCATTCATAGAGCCCGAAACATCTATCAGGAATACCAGGTTTGAGGCCGGTAATTTATCGGTGGCAACGGTTTTAGCTTTGATGCCAATCCGCAACAGGCGGTGATTGCCGTTCCATGGTGCTGAAGATAGTTCGGTATGGATGGCCACGGGCTCATTATTAGCAGGGCCGGGTATATTGTAATGAAAATAATTGATCATTTCCTCAATCCTCACCGCATCAGCTGGCGGCAGTTGCCCGTTATTGATAAAGCGCCTCACGTTGCTGTATGATGCCGCGTCCACATCTACTGAAAATGTTGATAGTGGCTCGCTTTCAACTGTTTTAAAACCATTTTCGGTGATGCCTTTGTAGCTTTCGGTATTTTCCGGAGCAGGCATCATGCGCATATCTGCTGCGCGTGAGCCATAGATGGCAGTGCTGTTTAGTCCTCTCATTTTTACATTAGGGGCGCTGCCAGGTGATGATGGCGACGGATTTATGTTTGATACACTTCCTGTTAAATCAACCTTCTTTTGTGAACCATATCCTATTACTACTACCTCGCTCAATGCCTGGCTGGATGATTTAAGATAAACATCAATAACGTTGCTTTTACCAATTTTAACAGTTTGTGTTTCAAATCCGATAAAACTGAACATTAAACTCGCATTGTCGGCGGGCACATCAATGTTGTATTGGCCTTTAGCATTGGTTTGGGTAGCCGTATTCGTTCCGGCCACTGTTACTTGTACACCTGGCAATACCGTTTTGGTATCATCATAAACTGTTCCGCTGATATGCCGTGTGGCAACTGGCTTAAACCCCGCTAAGCCTGCGATTATTAAAATGAATAATAGCTGTTTCATAACCTTTTCTTTTTTAATAAGGATGTACGCAACGGTTAATTTCCATAAGCCATTAAAAAAATTTATTTTGCGGCTTTTAATGGCCAATTTTATCAAACCAAATAAACTAAGTTCTCCAACTGACCACGAGCTGCTTGCCATTTACCGGAATGACGGTGATATTGCGGTTTTAGGACAGTTGTATGAACGGTATATGCCTTTGGTTTACGGCGTTTGTTTAAAATACCTCAAGGACGAAGAAGCTGCCAAAGATGCCGTGATGGGGATTTTTGAGGAGCTGATAATTAAGGTTAAACAACATGATATCAGTGTGTTCAGGAGCTGGTTATATGTACTTGGGCGCAATTATTGCTTGATGCAGTTAAGGGCCGGTAAAAAGATGGAGGTGGTTGCGTTGGATGATGTTATGGAATTTACTCCGCTTTTGCATCCTGATGATAATAACCGCGAAGAGGCTTATAAAGCTTTGGAGCGTTGTGTTGATAAACTAACCGGTGCGCAGAAGCAAAGCATCGACCTGTTTTATTTGCAGGAGAAATGTTATAAAGAGATTGCTGAAGTAACCGGTTTTAGCTTAAATGAAGTAAAAAGTTATATACAAAACGGCAAAAGGAATCTGAAAATTTGCCTGGAGAAGAACAGTGAGCAATAAGAAGGCAGACATATCGCAGATCAGGAAGTACCTTAACGGGGAGCTTAACGCCAATGCTATGCACAAGCTGGAACGTGAGGCGCTCGACGATCCGTTTTTAATGGACGCGCTGGAAGGATACGGCGATATTAGTAAAAATCAGCAGGCTAACATTGATGAACTATCTGCACGATTGCAGCAGCGCGCAGCTGAGAAAAAGGGTCGGGTTATTTCATGGAAGGTGTGGTCAATAGCGGCATCAGTCATTGTAGTTTTAACTATTGGGGGCTTGTGGCTTAAAAAGGCGCCAGCTCCAGAAAAGAAGATAGCAAACATAGCATTGCCCGCTCCGGATAAAGCCGTCACCGAATCAAAGGCAAAAGATACTTTAAAAGCTTCCGCAGCCCCTCTTGCACAGCAACAGTTAGTTGCTCAAAATAATGCACAACCCGCAGCTGTTTTGAAACCCGCTGCAAGATCAGCGACTAAGCCGGCAGATAAATCTGTATATCAGCAGGAAATATCGGCCAATGATAATAAAATTGCTGCGAATCAAAGCAGTGGAAATCCTGGATACGAATCTGCTCCGGCCGCCGAGCCTGCCAAACCGCAGGAAGAGAAAAAGGATAACACCCAAAAGCTGAGTGAAATGGTAGTAATGAACTACACCCAGCAAAGCAATCAGGATAGTATAGCTAAAGCTGAAGTGCAGAATAAAGCCCGGTATTCTGTCGCAGCGACCAACGCTAAATTACCAGGCAAGGTCGATGGGTTAAGCACAACTACATCAAGAGAAGCAAAAACAATTTTTGGTGCCGGAAACATTGGTGGTACCAGTATCTCGGGTATTATTATTGGGAAAGACGATGGCCAGCCTATAATTGGCGCCGCCATACGTATTAAGGGAACAAACAAATCAACAGTAACCGATACCAATGGCAAATTTGCTATATCTACAGGCTCCGGAAACAAGGAAACACTTGATATTGTATATATAGGCTATGGCCATACGTTAGTAACAGCACAGGCTGGTGATAATTTAAAAGTGGAGCTAAAACCCAATGAAAGTTCATTAAGTGAAGTGGTTGTAACAGGTTATGGCTCTAAAAAAGATGCAGATGATGAACCTGCGGCGCAAAGTGCTCAGCCGAAAGATGGATGGGGTAGTCTCAAAAAATATTTGCAGGCTAATGCTTATTTAGCCGATGGCACAAGCGGAAGCGTAACCGTATTATTTACTGTTGGTATTGATGGTACGCTCAGTGATTTTAAAATTAAAAGGAGCCTGAATGCTATAGCCGATCAAAAGGCTATAGACCTGATAAAAAACGGGCCTGAGTGGGAGGGCAATAACAACCACAAACCCGAAGAGGTTACGGTTAAGGTGAAATTTCAAAAAATGAAGTAGAAGTTTTATGACAGACAGAAATGTCATCGAGGAGAAATCTTGTTCGACTGGCATATGAGTTCACATATCGCATAAGATTTCCCCTCATCCTACTGCTCCTGTCAGCAAAAGTTCGTGGAAATGACACGGTTATATAGCAATAAAAAAAGCGATGGAACCTTCCCATCGCTTTTTTTATTGCTTATCAGGATTTTTTCTTCTTATCAGCAAAAGAAAATACTTTTTGCAATAACGGAGTGGTACGTGCGCCTAAATTGGAGCGGATGTTCAGTTCTTCTTTGGCTATCTCTACAAATAAACCATCAATGGCCTTTTGCGTTACATAATCGCTTATATCGGGGTTAAGCTTGCTTACAAATGGCACCTTGTTATAGGCAGTGGCCGCATCTGTATAATATTTTGTGGCATTTACCTTATTCAGGCTACCCTGAACAACAGGCTTAAATTTAGCCGACAATTGTGTGGTAGTAGTACGTTTAAAATATTGGGTAGCAGCATCCTGGTTGCCTAATAGTATGTTGGTAACATCCTGCAACGTCATTTGCTTAATGGCATCAACAAATATAGGTTTTGCCTGTTTGGCGGCATCTTCGGCAGCACGGTTAAGCGATAATATTACGTTATCGCATAAACTGTTGAGGCCAAGTCCGCGCAGTGTTTTTTCAGCTTTTTGCGCCTCGGGCGGGAAAAGTATTTTGATAGCGGCATTACCAAAAAAGCCATTCAAAGCCGAAAGCTGGTCTGAGCTTTTACCTGTGCCAATTTCAAGCGCTTGTTTAAGGCCGTTGCCAATTTCTAAAGTTGATGGTGTTCCCTGCTGCTGAACTGCCGCCTGGGCGGCCTGGTTAAGTGTATCGCAGCTTGTTAAACCGGTAAACACTAATAACGAGGTTATGATTAAAAATTTTGATCTCATAGCGGTTAAATTTAGAAAAAATACGGCCACAATTAGCTTACCCTATTACCTTGAACAATGCAAATACACCAGCTGCAATAAGGGCCGATATAGGGATGGTAATGATCCAGGCCCAAACCAGGTTAATAGTAACACCCCAGCGCACCGCGGATACGCGTTTGGTTAAGCCTACACCTATAATAGAACCTGTAATTGTATGTGTGGTTGATACCGGGATACCAAATCTTTCGGTGATGAACAGAGTTATAGCGCCCGCGGTTTCGGCACTCACACCTTCTAATGGAGTTACCTTTGTAATTTTTGACCCCATGGTTTTAACAATTTTCCAACCGCCCGACATTGTTCCGGCAGCGATAGCCGAGTAGCAGGCAAGTGGTATCCACTCCGGCATTGGGGCGCCGCTTTTTATTACATTTGATGTAACCAGGGTTACATATAATATACCCATTACTTTTTGAGCGTCGTTACCACCGTGTGCGTAACTCAGCGCAGCCGAAGAAACTAATTGTAATCTTTTAAACCAGCGCTCGGCAACAGCCGGCTTTGCCCTTTTACAGATGTGTAATATTAAAATGGTAACCAGATAAGCTATCAGTAAACCAATAAACGGGGCTAATACAATGTAAGCTATAATGGTTAACACATAATCCATTTCAATAGCCTTTAGCGGATTTAAGTGCATATACAGGGCGTTTGTCATGCCTGCGCCTGCAAAACCGCCTATTAGTGTGTGCGATGAGCTGGATGGTATACCAAACCACCAGGTGATCAGGTTCCAGGATATGGCGGCTATTAAACCAGCCAGTATAACATGTATGGTTACAAAATGCTCCAATACAATTTTAGATACGGTGTTGGCAACCTTATGATCTTTAATGAAAAAGTAAGCTACAAAGTTAAATATGGCAGCCATTAACACAGCCTGAAATGGTGTGAGTACCTTGGTTGATACTATAGTGGCTATGGAGTTAGCCGCATCATGAAAACCATTGGTATAGTCAAACAAAAGAGCAAGTACAACAACAACAACAAGTAGGGAGGTAACCATTTAGTGGTGATTAAGTATGCTTATGCGTTTTTAACTAAAATTGATTCCATAACATTTGCAGCATCTTCGCACATATCAGTGGCTGTTTCGAGGGCTGCAAGTATTTCCTTATATTTTATAAGGCGGATAGCATCCTTTTCATACAGGAACAGGTCGGCCACGGCGCGGTCAAAAACATAATCGGCCTGGTTCTCTACACTGTTGATCCTGATGCAGGAATCGGCTATGTTACGTACATTTCTAAGATCCTTTAATTCTTTCACGGCTTTTTCCAGGTCGATGCTTGCCTGCAATATCAGGTCGGACAGTTTGCGGATATGCTCACTAAAATCATCTATCTTGTAAAGGCTCATGCGGTTTGCAGCACCATGAATATAGTCGGCCACATCATCAATAGCTGTAGCCAGTGCATGTATATCCTCACGGTCAAAGGGGGTAATAAAGTTTTTACCCAGTTCCAGGTATATCTGGTGGGTAAGCTCGTCGCCTTTGTTCTCTAATTTATCAATCTGTTTGTACAGTTCCTCCTGGGTAACCGCATTATTCGAGTTAACGGCCTCAACCAATACTGTAGCCATGGTAACTACATTGCTTGCCGCCTGCTCAAATAAAGGAAAAAATATCTTTTTGTCCTTAGGTACAAAATACTGGAATATACTGTTAAGTGACATAATGCTTTAAATTGGGATAAAGGTACAGTTGCTATGTTAAGTTAATGTTAACTTTTTAACACGGGTATATTGGGTAAATGCAGGGTTTGCTTTGCAATTTGCAGGGTAAAACCAAATGTTGAACCCAAACCCTCTGTACTGCGCACGTTAATGGTTTGCTGATGTGCCTCAATAATGTGTTTAACAATAGCCAGCCCAAGCCCCGAGCCACCAATTTGTCTTGAACGACTGCTGTCGGTACGGTAAAATCGCTCAAATAAGCGTGGAAGGAACTTTTCTTCAATGCCAATACCATCATCAGTAACCTCAACCAATACCTGGTCATGCAGTACAAAAAGGCTTACAGATGTGCTGCCTTCCTCCTTGCCGTACTTAAAAGAGTTGTCGATAAGGTTAACCAGTACCTGCCTTATTTTTTCACGATCGGCGTATACCAATATACCTTCATCATATTTTTGTTTAAATATTAATTTAATATGGTATTGCTTGCCTTTGATCTCTAATGATTCAAAAACTTCTTTAATGAGGTCGTTGATCTTGAATTTGCTGTAATTAATAGGTATTTCGCCCGATTCGAGTTTCGATATTTCATCAAGGTCCTTGATCAGATAACTCAGGCGGTCCACATTTTTTGACGCTTTTTCTAAAAACTGGCGGGCCATTTCGCGGTCTTCAAAATCATCGTCCTGCAGGGCTTCAATATAGCCCTGTATGGCAAAAAGCGGGGTTTTAAATTCGTGTGAAATGTTCGACAAAAAATCACGGCGAAATTTTTCCTGTTTGCGCAGTTCATCAATCTCAATCTTTTTTTGCTTGGCCCATTCCTTTACTTCCTGTTCCACATCATTAATGGGATTGGCGCTTACATGCTCGCCCAGGGCATCGCGCAGATCGCGACCCAGCTTTAAGTTGTGAATGAGCTTATATATGAGTTTTATACGGGAATAGATGTATTTTTCAATGAGGTAATAAAAAACTACATAGCTGGTGATCAGTGTAGCTAAAAAGGTTACCATTACATCGTACCACTTATGCTGAAAATAAAAGTTAACAGCTGAAAGCGTTATAGCGACGCCCAGCGCGGTTATTAAAACCAGTACACGCAAGTTCATAACCGTAAAGTTACGATTTATAGATGATTAACTGCCAGCGGAACGGCCAATGCCATGTTAAATTATAGTTATCAATTCCTGCATTTTTTAATAATGCCACCAATTCGTGTTTTTTGAAGGCGCGTTTTACCGACAGGGGCCCATCATTGCGCGCCATTTTATTGCGGGTGAAAATATGGGTTATGACTATAACGGCGTAATATAACAGCCAGTGGCGGTGCAGATCGGTAATGATGATGCCTTTACGTGCCGATGCCTGCATATTTTTAATGAGTTTTACCCATTGCTCATCATCAAAGTGATGGGTGAACAGGCTGCTGATAATGATGTCATATCGCCGGGTGCCGGCCTCATCTGTAATAACATCCTGCTTCAGGTAATTTATGTTTGAAAATGCTGTTGATTGACTGTGGGCAAAGCTGATAGCAGCAGGGGCAGCATCAACACCGGTTAATTTTAATTCGAGATTGTTTTTAGCGCCCCATTTGGCAATAGCTATCAAAGCGTCACCGCCTCCACAGCCCCAGTCGCTTACAAAGTAGCCTTTTTGAACGGGGAAATTCTTTAGCGCTTTAATAAGGTGGTTGTGGCCGCCAAACCAGGAATTAACTTTACCTAAACCACTCAAAACCGGAGCTATCTCGCTCATGGGTAGATCAAAATCGTCCATTATTTCAGTGTCATAGGCGCGCATTCTTAAATTTGCCATATAATGAATACGCTGCTATCCGGCAAAAGGTTTGCCGTGGGTTTTGCTGATCAGAAACCGGGATACAGGGGGCATCACCTTTAATGCATTTAGGGTGAGGGCTGTAGTAGTATTATTGCCAAATAAACGTTGTAACTGGCGCCCTGTCCATAAACGCCTGGCGAACTGATTGTTCCAGCTTTGACTGTAATCGGCCTCCAGTGCCGCCCGGTTATCAGGAGTGAATTTATCGCTGCGGTAATGGTTGATGATTTTTTCGGACAGTATTTTGGCCGAGTGGATAGCCATGGTCATGCCATTGCCGCAAAGCGGGGCTATCATGCCTGCGGTGTCGCCACTCATTAGGATATGATCTTCTACCGGTGATTTTTTTTCAAAGGATATTTCATTGATCACCTCGGGCTTATCCAGCAAGAACTCTGCATTGCGGAAAATATCATCAAGATATTGATTTTTGCGGATCACGTTTTCTTCCAGCGCCTGCAAGGTTCCGTATTTACGCAGATCATCGCGGTGAGCCATGTAGCACATGCAGTAGCGGTCGCCATCGGTTTTACTTACACCGCAATAACCATCTTTATAATTATTAAGCTGTATCAGGTCATCAGGAAAATCCATCTTCAGGTGAAACTTTACGGCCAGGAAAGGGCTGCGTTTATAGAAAAACGGGCGTTTTAATTTTTGATCTAGATTGGAACGCTTGCCAAATGAACCTATTACAAGCGGGGCGGTCAGTATACCGTCAGGGGTTGTAACCTCGAAATGATTATCAACGAAACGGATATCCTCTACCCGGGTACTGGTAAGTACGCTTACACCTTCGGCAACGGCTTTTTGGTATAAAAGATGATCAAAGGTAAAGCGGCTCAGGCCAAAGCCACCGAGATCAAGTTTTTGAGAAAGTTTGGTGCCCGATACTGCGGTTACTTCGAGGCGATTAATCCGGGCAACCTGCAGTGGTTCCAGGTCAATATCTAACTTATTCAAGAAAGGTATAACCTCGTTTGATATATATTCGCCGCAAACACGGTGCATGGGATAGCTCTTTTTCTCGATAACTGTAACCCGCAGACCGGCCCGGTTAAGCAAAATGGCATTAAATAATCCTGCCAAACCGCCGCCAACTACAATTACATCGTTCATGGCTTAATGCATTTCCAGTATCATACCTTCAACTGTTAAACCCGGTCCGAAAGCAAAGCTCATTATTTTTTGCTCTTTCAGGTTTTGAGCTGCCAACATCTTTTGCAAAACAAATAATATGGTAGCCGACGACATGTTTCCGTATTCCTGCAGTGTTTGGTAGGCAAAAGCATTGCTTTCTTCAGGCAGTTCAAGGGCGTCTTCAACCGCCTCCAGTATAGTACGGCCGCCGGGGTGTACCGCATATGCGGTTATCTGATCGGCATCGATCTTGATTTTTTGCAGGAAACGCCCTGTTAAATCCTTAATGTGTTTTTTTATCTGTTTGGATACGCGTGAAGTGAGCTTCATTTCAAAACCGGTATTCCCCACGTACCACCCCATATCATCACGGGCCTCCGTAACAAATTCGGTATAAAAGTTTTTTAATGAGAGGTATGTTCCTTTACCCAGGCGGTTTACTGTATTTTCAACCAATACCGCCGCCGCCCCATCGCTGAACAGGGAGTTGGCCACCCAGTTATCAAGGGTATTGTCTTTTTGAAAATGCAGTGTACATAGCTCCACGCTTACCACCAGAACCTTGGCTTCCGTGTTGGCGCGGCAAATATAATCGGCCACCTTCAGGGCATTTATGGCGCCATAACATCCCATGAAATTAATGCAGGTACGCTCGGTATCGCGGTTTAGCTGTAGTTTTTCAACCAGTTCAATATCAATACCGGGAGCATGCATGCCGGTACAGCTAACCGTTATAAGGTGGGTTATCTGTTGTAAAATGCCATCCTCAAAATTGTTAAGACAGTTTTTTACAGCCTTAATGGCAATAGATATAGCCTCCTGCTCATAAAGTTTTAGCCTTTTTTGTGTTCCGGGGAAGGGTTCCAGATCAGTAACCTGTTCAAAAAAAGTATATTGCGACGGATCGCTGCTGCCAAAGTCGGGGATCACCGAGTAGCGATAATCAATACCCGAATGATCATAGATACGTTTAAGCCGTGAAGCATTGGTTGCATCCAGCCCAAATGCATTTACCATGAAGTGGTAAATATCACTTTGCGCTATACGGTTGTCGGGATTTGCTATCCCAATGGCACTTATGCAACTATCCATTTATATTATATCATCCTTTTACTTGCTGATTTCGGTATCTACAGTAACCGTGGCCTCGTCTGCCAGCACCATGTTTTTGCCTCCAATACCAAAGTCAGACCTGTTTATTTTAAAGCTGCCATTAAACATAGCGGTATTGCCCGATTCTGTATAAGTAAAAGGTACTTCTATTAACTTTGTTTTATCTTTTATAGTTACGTTAAAATGGCCAATATAGTTGCCTCCGCTTTTATGTTTAAATGATACCGATTTCATGGTGACCCGGGGATAGTTGACTGCGTCAAAATAATCGGAGCCTTTAAGGTGCGAATCGCGCATGCTGTTATCGGTATTAATGGAACCCGAATTAACAGACGCCTCAATTGTGCTACCGGCAAGGTCTGTCGGTTTAAATTGTATGCTGGCTTGTAAATCATTAAAAGCCCCGGAAGTGTTAATACCCAGATTTTTAATTTTAAATGTAACAGATGCTTTGGTAATGGTTGATTTTGTTTGCGCAAAGCTGCTGCAAGCTAAAATGGCTAAAATTAAGACGATATATATTTTTTTCATCATGGAATAAACGTAACTATCAAACATAACATTTTATTGAATACTAATTTTTACTTTAGTATGTGCAGGCAACTACGTGGGTATTTATTTCGTTGTTAACATGACAGGCAAAACAACCTGGCTTTATAAAACATTTATAAATGAAACTAAAACAGCTTATACCTACCCGCTCGGCATTGGCCCATCTGCGCTTTGTGTTTTCTGTTTTTTTATTGCCGGTATATCTTTTTGCGCTTAGTCAGGCTGATGCGGTTAACACTGCTCAGGCACTGCTTATATTTTTTATTTGGCATTTGCTGGCTTTCCCGGCTAGTAACGGATATAATAGTTATTTTGACCGTGATGAAGAAAGTATTGCCCTTTTAGCTAAACCGCCTGAGGTAGATATAAGTTTGTACTATTTTTCGATATTGCTGGAAGCTGTGGCCTTTTTAATTGGGTTTTTAATTAACTGGGAGTTTGCCTTCGCCGTACTGCTATATGGTATCATGTCAAAATTATACAGCCACCCGGCCACTCGATTAAAGAAATACCCAATTATTAGTTTCCTTACGGTTTTCTTTTTTCAAGGGGCGTTTATATATTTTACCACCTATTCGGCTTTAACAGGATTAAGCCTGTTTAGGCATTGGGATATTGGGTTTGTGATAGCCGGAGGAATTTGCTCTTGTTTAATAGGTGCTTCATATCCCTTAACACAGATTTACCAGCATGCGGAGGATAGCCGCCGCGGCGACCGGACGCTGAGTCTACTGTTGGGTTATAAGGGCTCTTTTATTTTTTCGGGATTATTATTTGCAACTGGGATAGCCTTGTCATGGTACTACTGGCATTTAGCAGGCATGATGCTGAACTTTTACTTTTTTTTGCTTTGCGCGCTGCCCATATTCTTGTTTTTTAATTATTGGTTTTACAAAGTGGGCCAGTCAACAGAAAATGCCAATTTTAAAAACGCCATGCGCATGAATTTTTTAAGCTCGGCTTGTATGTTAATTTATTTTGGTGTGCTGGCTATAATGGGGTGATATAATGGTTATTGGTGGCAACACCACAAGTGTTCGGAAGAAATAAAGCATATATTAAATAGAACGGTAGCGAGAAATTATCTCCCGACCAGGGAATCTTATTAAATCTGCTATATCTTCCTATATATAACATTTTGCTTTAAAAATGCAATTGGCTGATTATCAATTGTTCATAAAAGTCCATGATTGTTCACGGGGTGTGAACGTGAACACGTTAGGCTTTTCCACTTCAATGTTTCTTTAAAACTCCACATGTGCCCTTAGCGAAAACACATTCACGGGGCCGCGGTCTTTATTGTAAGCCGGGTTTAGGATAAACTGGTAATCGGGGGTGAGCCAGAATTTCTTTTGAAAAGCATTTATCTTATAATACAATTCGGCAATAAGTTCATGACTATAATTTAGTTTACCATCGCCGATAATAAAGCCATAGCCACCGGCGGCCAGGTAGTCGCGATGTGGTTTTGATAATCCGTTGGCCACAAATGCAAGTCCGAGTTCATCATCAGCGCGTTTCCATGAAGTGCCCTTAAGGACGCCGCCAAAGCTTAGCGACCGATCTATTTCAGTAAAATACCAGGTTTCTGTTTTACCGTCATTATAGCTAAGCTTTGCAAATACGCCAAAATCCTTACTCAGATACTGATCGGCACTAATGCCGAAGCCATATTTGTGTTTGCTATATACGAGGTTGGTATCAACAACAGGATTAACCGGGTTAATAGCAAGCGCCTGGCTGTATACCCCCATTTTGCCATTATTCCTGAACGCTAAAACACGTACGGTTCCTTTATTGCCATTAAGGGTATAGCGCCGTTCATATTCTAAAGTCTGTGTGTTGGCCCTGCCTATTTTGGCATCCCAGATAGCACCGTTAGCTTCGGTTGTTGACATGGTGAAGGCAAATCTTAAAGTCCAGTTGGGCTGGCCCAATTCGGTATGGACACCCATTACGTAACCGCGGGTATTTGCGGGATAATCCCACGCGCCATTATCCATTAACGACCAGTTCATGAACTGTGTGCGCGGATCATGGCTAAACTCGTTGCCATCATAAAAATCGGCCATGCCAAATTTACCAACGGTTACAGAAAAATAACGTTTGCTTTTAAGGCCGGCCAATTGATTGGCATCATCGGTTAAGGTATCTTTTTCTTTACCCCATTCAAAGTTCTGGGTAAAATATAACCGGGCTATATAAATTTTAGGTTCTGCGGCACCCACCCTAAAAGTTTCGCCGTTGGGGAAACCGGCAGCACCTAATGTTTTGCTTAATCCTGAACCCCCAGAAAGTTCAGGGTTAAAATAGGCTTCGGCACCTTTCCATAACCGAGCACCCCCAAAAAGGGTAGTTGTTAACGAACTTTGTGTTTCGCCTTTGGTAATCATGCTGTTTGCTCCGGTATAATCGGCACTAAAGGAGGGCTTAGTCTGGGTAATTACCGTTTGCTGGAAATGGAAGTTAAAACGCTGCTGTTTGAGCGTATCCTGTGCGCGGCAAAAAAACGAAATGCCCGTTAGAATTACGGTGAGTGATAAAGTTTTTTTCATAAGCCCAATTTTTGCGCAAAGAAAGTAAACTTTAGCTAAAAATTTACTGTCCGCACTCCATATAGAATTGTTGTAAATAAGCCTCCATAAACTCATGACGTTGCTGTGCCAGTTTTTTGCCCGTTTCGGTGTTCATTTTGTCTTTCAGTAATAACAGTTTTTCGTAAAAATGGTTAATGGTTGGGGCAGAAGAGTTTTTATATTCCTCTTTGCTCATGTTCAGATTGGGCTTAATTTGCGGATTATACAGCTCCCGACCCTTAAAGCCACCGTAGGTGAATGCGCGGGCAATGCCTATGGCACCAATAGCGTCAAGACGGTCGGCATCCTGTACTATAGCCAGTTCGGGCGAATGAAAGGCAGGGTTATCAAAACTTGATTTGAACGACATGTGCCTGATAATTTGCTGCACATGTTCAACAATTCCGGCATCAACATTCATGCTATTGAGGTATTTACCTGCAGTGGTGGGGCCAATTTCCTCGTCGCCATTATGGAATTTACTGTCGGCAATATCGTGAAGAAGGGCCGCGAGCTCAACAACAAGCGGATCGGCCTTTTCTGTTTGCGCTATTAATTTGGCGTTGGTCCATACGCGGTGTATATGCGACCAGTCATGGCCGCCTTCTGCATTTTTCAAGGTATCCCGTACAAATCCTGCGGTTGCAGCAATAAGGTTATTGTTTTCCATCAGGGGCAAATTTAAGTGAAAAGCCCACAGCAAAATGGAATTATTTATTTTGCTTTGGGCTTGATAAGGTTCGGCTTAAATATCCGAGGATGAATGTCGGGTTTTTTGCCTTTCAGTTTCATTAAGCGGCGACTATTTTCTCAGTATCTATTAATTCGTGAACGTCGGCTTCTAAAATAGCGGCAATTTGAAAAAGCCGTTCAACAGTTATCTTGGTATAGCCCAGTTCAATTTTGCTGTAAGCATTTTGTGATATGCCAAGTTTGGCAGCCAGGTATTCCTGAGTATAGTTCAGGTTTTCTCTTGTATTTCTGATGTTAGCTGCAATTGCCCTTATCTTGAAATTCAGCATGTCTTTCATTCAATTAGTTATTGGTTTACTATAACTAACGAAATTAAAGGTCGCCCGGATTTTAAATTTTTAGTTTAAATTAAAATATTTTTTTTATTTGATGAATGAGCAGAGTGCCAGAGAAAGTAATTTTTTGCGTATAACACATTGGCACGAATGTTTTGATATACATTCGCGGCAACAAAATTTCGTGTATTATTGATTATCAGTTTGTTTTACTCCGGCAAATTATAGCTTACCACCACTGTTGGCAGCAGTGTAGCATATTCTAACGGTACCTGGTTGTAAGACACGATGGGTTTACGCTGACTATAAAAATTATATGCCTCCTTAATGGTAGCATTGCTGGCCATCGCAGGCGGATTAAAACTGATGGAAAAAGGAATGATAAAATCATGAAACTTTTCATGATCGGGAATAACCCATTTATGGTTCGATTTTTTAAGGGCTTCAATAATAGGTAGGGTTAAAACATAATCATCAGCGTAGTAAACGATTATCTTTTTAATAGTGCCTTTTTCATCGGCTGTAAACTTAAATACTGCAGTGCCGGTAGCTTTCTTTTTAATTATCTCGGGCGATACTTTCAGGCTATCCCTAAAAAAACGGGACATTACCGCACCACCACCCTGAAACGGGAATGCAAGCTCGGTTTGGGCCATACTGTAAACAGATGATAAAATAGCTATAGTAAATAACAGGGTCTTCTTCATTTATACTTCTTTTGGTTCTCTTTTGCTGCCTTCATACAGCTCATACTCTAATAGGCGGCAATCAAGCTTTCCATTGTAAAATTCAATTCTTCGTGCCGGGCGCAAACCTATTTTTTTTGCCAGGTCGGGGTTGCCCGTGAAAATATAGCCGCGGTATCCGAGGCATTTCTTTTTCATAAAATCGCCCATACGTTTATAGGTAGCTTCCAGTTTGGAGTGTACGCCCAGACGTTCGCCGTATTCGGGGTTAAACATTACCACACCTGCATCTCCGGGCACTTCGGTATCTTCAAAATCACAAACGTTAAAATCAATTAAATGTTCTACCCCGGCGGTTTTTGCATTTTTTTGAGCAATGTCAACGGCGTCGGCAGATATATCGGTAGCTATAATTTTAAAATTTGTTTCTTTTTTTGCCTTATCCTTTAATTTACGGCGCTCGGTAAAAAACACGGTTTCATCATACCCTAAAATGTGCATAAAGCCGTAATTCATCCTGAATAAGCCCGGGCATTTATCGGTAGCCAGCAGTGCCGCCTCAATGGCCAGCGTACCCGAACCGCACATGGGGTTAATAAAGGTGCTCTTCCTGTCCCAGCGGGTAGCCATAATGGTTGATGCAGCCAAAGCTTCGAGCATAGGAGCCTTGCCCGGTATTTTACGGTAGCTGTGTTTGGCCAGCGTTTCGCCGGATGAATCAATAAAAATATCGGCATTGTCATCCTGCCAGTACAGGTGAATCAGGGTTTTATTAGCCTCGGCCCCTGAGTTTGGCCGTATACCTTTTACCGATTTTATTCTGTCGGCAATGGCATCTTTAACCTTTACATTGGCAAACAACGGGGTAAGGATATGTTCGTTATTAACGTTTGACGATACGGAAAAATATCCGGCGAAATCTATCAGTTTTTCCCATTCAATGGTAACCAGCTCTTCATAAAGCTCATTGGGGTTGGCTGCTTTAAAGCTTTTTAATAAGTACAGTACCTGGCTTGCGCAGCGCAGGTTAAGGTTTAGGGCAATGGTATCAGTAACAGTACCCAATAATTCAACTCCGGTTTGAAAAACACGGGTAGGTGTAAAACCCAATTCCTCAACTTCCTGCTGCAGGTAAGGCGACAGTCTTTTGTTACAGGTAATTACGATTTTACTTTCGGTGTGGAAAACTTGCATATTATTTTGCGAATTTATAAATTAAAAACACCCTATTTTAATTTCTTATCTATTAACTTTACATTTTAAATTTTTTTGAGAAGATTATTATGGAAGTTAAAGGTAAGGTATATGAAGTGTCGCCAACAGTGCAGGTAACTGAATCACTAAAAAAACGCGAACTGATACTTGAATATATTGAGAACCCTCAATATCCCGAATATTTAAAATTTGAAGCTATACAGGATCGCTGCGCCCTATTAGACAATGTTAAGGTAGGCGATGATGTTGAAGTTTTCTTTAACCTGAAAGGCCGCCCATGGACTGATAAAACAGGTAAAAAAAGCTATTTCAACTCCCTGCAGCTATGGAGAGTAAATGCGCTGGCAGCAGGTGCAGGCAGCGCAACTACACCAGAATATGCGGCGCCATCGTCAGATATCAGCTCATCAAATGATGACGACGATCTGCCGTTTTAATCGGCCTGCTTAATAAAGTACTTATTAAATAAACGATCCCTTTTTTAATTAAAAAAGGGATCGTTTTGGCTATGGTTGTTTTTGTTTAGCACAAACTACAGGCCCCTACTCCCATATATAACCTGTCTCCTTCTATTTTTTGTATATTTTATTGTTGATCGCTGGGTATAGGCCATGTCGAAGCAAAAGGTTATATTTCAACAGGTTATTGTAATTAACAATTGTTAAATTTTGTTAAAAGCAATTATAGTACAGTTATTTAAAATAATTTTGCTTGTTAGCAAATGAAGAAAAGAAGCATCGGGTTAATTATTGGGTTAATGGGTTTTGCGCTTTTGGGTGTAATGGCCATGCAATTGTACTTTTTAAGGCAATCGTACCAGATGCAATCTGAATTGTTTGACCGTTCGGTAAATGAGGCGCTTAACAATGTGGTGTCAAAAGTTAGTAAACAGGACGCTGTTAATTTTTTAAGCAATAAGGCACAGGGCAGTATTACCGCAGGTAATGATAGCAACGCAGGAATACGGGTGTTGAAAAGTAATGCCAACAAGCCGTACGCGTATAAAAAGAATAAAAAGCAATCCCTGCGCGAAAAGAAGATTGCCATATTACGCGATAGCCTGGAGCGGATGATCATGCATAAAAAAATGGATGATGAACTGGCTAATTTGCTGCAGCAGGAAAGTTCGGTTGATTTTCAGGTAAAGGTTGAGGAATATACAGATGAGTTTGGTGTGGTACACGGCCGTTTTACTCCGCAAATTGTACGAACACGCATTACCCGTACCATAAACCGACCAAAAAAGCTGCATAAATATGATACCTTAAGGTATGTATATATCGATCCGCAGTTTGGTAAACAGCTAATTTCGGTACCACAGATAAATCCTTTATGGCAGCGAGAGCAGATACGCAAGCAAAAGGAACGACAGGTTGCCCAAATCAAGAAAATGCTGGAAACAGACTCGCTGCAAAACCTCAACAGCGGCAAAACCACTGTAATTGAAAACCTTGCCGAAGAATACCGTAAAACCGGTGAACCTTTGAAAAAACGAGTAAACCCGTTCTGGATTGACTCTTTACTTCGTTTTGAGTTGCATAACAAAGGCATCTTTTTGCCCTTCAGTTATGAAGTAACCACGGCCAGCAGTGATTCGCTCATATTTTCGAGCGCTACCG
Source organism: Mucilaginibacter sabulilitoris (assembly GCF_034262375.1). NCBI lineage: Bacteria > Pseudomonadati > Bacteroidota > Sphingobacteriia > Sphingobacteriales > Sphingobacteriaceae > Mucilaginibacter > Mucilaginibacter sabulilitoris. The sequence goes on along the minus strand of NZ_CP139558.1, from coordinate 63,172 downwards.
ATAACGATGGTAACAAACCCATGTTTATAGCTGCAAATACCTATCAAACGCCCATATTCAGCAAAGATGTGATTAACGATCCGGGTAAAATTAAGCTGGCATTTCCGCAAAAAAATTCGCTCATATTAAGAAACATGACCGCCACTGTAGGTACTTCGGGAGGTTTACTGGCAGTGCTGATATTTTGTTTCGGTTATACCATCTTTTCCATCCTCAAACAAAAAAAGGTATCGGAAATGAAGATCGATTTCATTAATAATATGACCCACGAGTTTAAAACACCCGTGTCAACCATTATGATAGCCAGTGAGGCTTTAAAGGATAATGAAATTGCTGAGGATAAAAGCCGCGTGTCGCGCCTGGCTAATATTATATTTGAAGAGAACGCGCGGCTGGGCAGTCATATTGAACGTGTACTGAACGTTGCCCGTATTGAAAAGGATGATTTTAAACTGGACAAAAAGCCGCTTGATGTAAATGATATGATAGCTGTTGTGCTGGATAGCATGGCACTTAAACTGCATAAGCATAATGCGAAAACTACCCTTAACCTTACCAATGAAAATACGGTAATTGTTGCCGATGAGCTGCATTTTTCAAATGTGTTGTATAACCTGATTGATAATGCCATAAAATACAGCGCTACAGCGCCCGAGATAACGATAAGCACAGTGGTTAAAAGTGGGCAGGTACTCATCAGGGTGGCAGATAAGGGCATAGGCATGAGCCGCGATCAGCAAACAAAAATATTTGAACAATTTTACCGTATACCTACCGGTAACCTGCACGATGTTAAGGGATTTGGGTTAGGGCTGAGCTACGTAAATACCATTGTCAAAAGACTGAACGGTACTATAAGCGTAAAATCTGAAAAGGAAAAAGGCTCGGAGTTTGAACTGAAATTTCTGCTGGCCTAACTATACTATATGAAGAAAATACTACTGGTTGAGGACGATGCCAATTTGGGTTTACTGTTGCAGGATTATCTGCAATTGAAGGGTAAATTTGATGTTGTTTTGTGTAAAGACGGCGAGGAAGGCTTGCGTGCCTTTACCAAACAAGTGTATGACCTGCTGATATTAGACGTGATGATGCCTAAGAAGGACGGTTTTACCCTGGGTAAGGACATCAGGAAGATAAACCCGCATGTGCCTATTATTTTTGCCACAGCCAAAGGTATGATCGAAGATAAAATGCAGGCCTTTAACCTGGGTGGCGACGATTATATCACCAAGCCATTCCGTATTGAAGAACTGCTGCTCCGCATTAATGCCTTGCTTAAAAGAACCGAGAGTACCGATAAAAAGGAAGAAGAAAAACAGACTACATTTAAGATAGGCCGCTATATATTTGATTATACTACACAGATCATTACTATAGGCGATGCGCAGCAAAAGCTTTCAACCAAAGAGGCCGAACTGCTTCGCTTATTATGCATGCGGAAAAACGAAGTGCTTACCCGCGAAGAAGCCTTGCTGAATATATGGCACGATGATAATTACTTTAACGGCCGCAGCATGGACGTGTTTTTGAGCAAAATACGCAAGTATTTAAAGGATGATCCCAGTGTAGAGATCATAAACGTACATGGCCGGGGCTATAAACTGCTTATTAATTAACTCCCGAAATATCCTGACCGAAATGGATTAGGTTGCCATTATTATCCAATATGCTGAATTCTTTCATCTTCCAGGGTCTGTCTTGCAGTTCGTTTTCCGGATGAACAACACCTGCTGATTTATATTCGGCATATAACTTTTCAACTTCGTTTACAATAATATAACAACTGGTGCTTTTTGCAATTGCAGCATTAGCGCAGGGCCACAAATGGATATAAATTCCGTCGCGGCTCAGGATCAAATATCCATCCCAACTGGCATGAAATGCAAATCCCAGTTTTTCGGTGTAAAACTTCACGGTATTGGCTTCATTTAATGATGCTAAAACAGGTATGGCGATTTGCAGCATAATATCAGGTTTTCAAAATGGCTATTAATTCTAATATATCTCAAATTATCCGTTTGTAACAACTTTTTTTAATACAGGCAATTGTTTTTTGACTATTAATAAATAGGTTTGTTATTAACTGATCACATTAATTCATTACCTATGAAACTAAAGTTACTTTTTTCATGCCTCATCTCTGCAGGCATTGCTTTACCTGTAATTGCTCAGGAAACTGTTAACCCCGCTGCTGTTCAAAAAATACGCGAAGAAGGGTTGAACCACTCCAAAGTAATGGAAACAGCGTTTTATTTAACAGATGTTTCCGGTCCGCGGCTGGCCAATTCTCCGGGATTAAGGCGCGCGCAAAACTGGGCGGTTAATCAATTAAAAACCTGGGGACTGGTGAACGCCAAACTGGAGCCATGGGGTACGTTTGGCAAAGGCTGGGAAGTGCAGAAAAATTATGCGGCAATCACAGTGCCCTATTATCATGCTATTATAGCTATCCCCAAAGCCTGGACGCCTGGCACTAATGGCCTCATCAAAGGCGATGTTGTGGTGGTAAAGGCCGATTCTGCAATTGATCTGGATAAATACAAGGGTAAGCTGCAAGGAAAGATTGTGATATTTGACGTGAAACCATTGGTAGAGCGCACGCTTAAACCGGATGCCATTAGGTATACTGACGAAGAGCTTGCCGAAATGGCCAATGCAACACCCCAACCTCAAGCTGCTCCAGCTGATATTAATTCGCCCCAGTTTGCTGCTATCCGTAAAGCCCGCGCTTTTCAAACAGCATTAAGAAGCTTTGTATATGATGAAAAGGCTGCGCTGATTTTAAGCCAGGCCCGTGGTACCGATGGTACTGTATTTACAACCAACGGTGCGTCATACGCCGATACAGCTAAAGCGGTGGCGCCCGAACTGGAAACCAGTAGTGAAGATTACCAGCGTATTTTGCGCCTGGCAAAGGGCGGCCAAAAAGTAGAGATGGAAGCTGACATTAAAACCCAGTTTTTAACAGACGACCTTCAGGGTTATGATGTAGTGGCCGAAATACCAGGCACTGATAAAAAATTAAAAGAGCAGGTTGTTATGATAGGCGGTCACCTTGATTCATGGCATGCTGCTACCGGTGCTACCGATAATGCTGCCGGCAGCGCGGTAATGATGGAAGCCGTACGTATTTTGAAGGCCATAAACTTTAAACCCAAACGTACTATACGTATTGCCTTGTGGAGCTCGGAAGAGCAGGGTTTGTTTGGTTCAAAAGGATATGTATTAAATCACTTCGGTGATCCTAAAACCATGCAGCTTAAACCCGAACAGGCTAAATTATCCGCTTATTATAACCTGGATAATGGTACCGGCAAAATACGGGGCATTTATTTACAGGGTGATTCGGCCGTGGCACCGATATTTAAAAAATGGCAGGAACCGTTTAATGACCTGGGCGCAACAACCTTAACCATCAGGAATACCGGCGGGACAGACCATCTTTCTTTTGACGCGGTGGGTATCCCCGGTTTTCAGTTTATACAAGACCCTATTGATTATAGTTCACGTACGCACCATAGTAACCAGGATACGTACGATCGTCTGATAGAGGACGATCTCAAACAGGCTGCAACCATTGTAGCCTCATTTGTCTACAATACTTCTGAACGTGCCGAAATGATACCACGCAAGGAGCTGCCAAAAGCACAGCCTGCAAAGTAAAAACAGATTTTTCAGCTAAAAAGTAAAAGCGCCACGGCCTGCCGGAGCGCTTTTACTTTTTAATAACTGCGGTTTGAATCCATATTGTGTAAAATTGGACATTAATATGTGTAAGTAATTGTATTACTGATTGTTAAATCGAGTAAAAGTACTTGCGTGTTTTCTGTTATAATGCGTAGAATTACTTATGGCTACCTTAAAATAGGGCTATAACTTTATTATTAATATACTTCTCCTGTTTGCGGTACCTGTACATCTAAAATTATAAAGCCTTTCTTTAATAAATTCTATCGCTTACAGGGATAAACGAATAACTTTCTTTTAACCTTAAAGCGTATAGTCATGAGTATTTTAAAGAAATTTTTAAACTATTTAGTCACCCTCATCCTTAGCTTTTGGCAATGGTTATTAAAGCATTTAGGCATTTTATCAGCCCCAAAGGTAGTTTTGGTTTTTGATGCAGGCGATTACTTTGTTGGTTCTTACACCAAGGTAAAACTGAAAATAACCGGTTCTCCTGTGCTTACTCTGGATGATCTTTATTTTACCATACCCGATGGCCCCAAAGCAGGCACTATCTCTCTTTGCCAGGATAAGGAATTTGATCCGGCCAATCCCGATATTATGTTATGCATTGGTTATGAGCCCGGAGATTATAGACTACAATGCTATAATAAAAGTACGTCGGCTCTGATGAGTGAAGAAAAATTTTCGGTTACCACTATCTGGACGGATAATAAAGTAGGCGCTTCAAGATCATTTACTGGTATTGTAACCGGGTATAGCGCCGGAAGCGCCTGGGGTGGCGGGCCGGCCGCCCCGCAAAACCTGAATGTTATCCCACAGTCGGGAACCAAACGCATTGCCGTTTTATTGGTTGATACAAGTTCAGAAAGATATTCTACTACTATTGCAGATGTGCAGGCTATTAAAGACAAGTGGATGAACTCATTAATAAATGGGGTTACCGAAGGCGGTATAACCAGGAGTGTAAAGCAATTTTACCGCGAAGTTTCATATAATAATATTGACATTACAGCCGATGTATTTGGGCCCGTACAATTGCCTGCAGATTTTGATACTTATTTCAATGCCGATGGAACAACCAAGGGTGCATTTAACCAGGCAGCAATTACAGCCGGTGACGGACTGATCAATTATAACAATTATGAATATTTGCTTTGCGTTTCCCAACCTGTTCATACAACAGATGCGGGTGGCAATATTGTAAGGGCTAAAGCTGCCTGGCCTTATTCATCTATTGGTAAGTGGGGCCCATACTCCACCTCCGAGGGTGACAAGAGTTTTGGTATTATGTCAATGCCGCATGACTGGGAGGAAGCCGATGGACGAAAGCGTTATCAAACAATTTCTCATGAGTTTGGCCACAATCTGGGCCTGTTGGATCAATATACCCCATCGGTACCCGGAAGAAACCTTGATGATTGGGAATTGATGGATTTTGAGCGGAACTGGCCATATTTTTCGGTGGCGCACCGCATGATGCTTGGCTGGCTACCTGCCACCAATATTGTTCAGTATAACTTTAGCTCAATGGCTACCCCGGTTGACCAGAGTACAACGCTGCAACCTATAGAGGCTGCCCCGGCTGCGGGGCAGGCATCGGCGATAGAAGTACGTATTGCCGATGGATGGAACTACTATTTTGAATACCGTAAAGGCCAGGCGGCGGAACTTGGAGATAAACAACTGCCAACCGACAGCGTGGTTTTTGGAACGGATGTGGTATCGGCACCTTGGGTGCCTCCTATATCAAGGCCCGTAATCTTACTGTTAAATAATGATGCAGACGGCGATGGCAGTGTGCTCACCAACGGAAAGGATTATAAAGAAACAGATCATACCGACCCTACCTTTCCTACCGATTTTAAAGTAGGGGTTAGTGGCATTAACGGCAGCAATGCCAGTGTGCGCGTACAATATGGTGTAAACAGCAAACCCGATCCTTCTATCAGGCCGTGGCCGCGGCCTGATCACCAATACCAAAGCCCGGATATAGAAGTGCGTAATGACCGCAATGCATCAAACCCCGAATGGTTCAATGTTCCGTGGGTAGGGCATGACAATACGGTAGCTGCGCAGGTGAGGAATAATGGCAGCCTTGATGCTCCGGGGGTAGTGGTCCATTTTGCTGTTAAAGATTACAATGTTGGCGGAGCTCCCGAAAGTCCGCTCGGGACCGTTGTGAAAGATGTACCTGCCGGGGGAGCTCCTATAGAGTTTACCACGAGCTGGAACCCCCCAGCCGAAGGGCACTTTTGTATTATTGTAAGAATAGAGCTATACCAGCGCCCAGACAACCCAGCCATTGTCGAAATGACCGAACTTAATAATTTGGCCCAATCCAATTATGACCGTTTTATTTCGGCCAGCGCGTCGCCGGCCGAAAGGATGATCACTTATGTAACCGTTGGCAATCCTTACCCGGTAGCTACCCAGGTGTATCTCATACCTGATCAAACTAATCCCTTGTACCGCTCCTATGCAGAATTTATGTGGTTATGGCTTGAACCGGCCGAAACACGCAAAATTAAACTGATGTTTGAGTATGATCATACCAATTTATTTAAAGGGCCGCTGTCGCTGGGTGTTTATGAATCAATAAATGTAATTGCCAGCAATAATGATCATAAAATTAATGCGGAAGAGATACAAAGAAAATACCAGGACGTTCCTAATAAAGTTAACCTGGCATGTATGATCGAGAATCCTCATGATAATCCACGGCATTCAAAATATGTGTTAGGTGGTGCCGAGGTGGAGGTTGTTACCGGTAAGGCCACCCAGTTTGTTAGGTTTGGTAATGACGGTGATACCTTATACGGCCAGGTATTGGTAAAGGCAACCAAGGCCCCTGCCAGGGGGAAAGTAATTCTCGAACTTTTCTTTGCCGATGTGGTGAAAAAATATGTAACCGTAAAATTAGACGATAACGGGCAGTTCTTTTTCAGGCTGGATAAAGACGTTAAACAGATTTTGGGGTACTTTTTACCTGATAAAGGATATGGTGATTGTTACAGCGACTTATTGAAACTTTAATAAATATTTAGTTTTTGTACTTTACAAATCAGCCCCGTTCTGCATAAGAGAACGGGGCTGATTGCTTGTTACCAAAATGATTAATTATTCCAGCTCAATTTTCTGGTGCTGGTATGGGATTTCAACATGTTTAAACCCTTTCTCTTTTAGTTTGCCGCTAAAATGCTGCTGCACCTCGTATTCGCCATGTACCAAGAATATCTTTTTTACTTTTTCAGGATCCTGGCAAGTGAGGAAACGTAACAGGTCTTCATAATCGCCATGAGCGCTCATCGATTTGATAGATCTTACCTCGGCCTTAACCTCATACATTTCACCAAAAATGTGTACTTCATGGTCGCCGTTTAATAAACGGCCGCCCAGCGAGCTGGGTTCGCAATAGCCCACCATTAAAATGGTGTTTTTATTATTGCTGATATTGTTTTTAATATGGTGCTTTACCCGTCCCGCCTCGGCCATGCCCGATGAGGATATAATAACGCAGGGGCGCTGGTCGTTATTCAAAGCTTTTGATTCTTCGGTCGACTGTATAAAACGCAAGCCTTTAAAGCCAAACGGGTTGGCGTCAGTTTTTAAAACTTCCTTAACACCCTTGTTATATACCTCCGGATGGTTCATGAGCACCTCGGTAGCTTTTTGCGACAGCGGGCTATCTACATAATAATGTAAATCCGGTAATACACCACGCATTTCAAGTGCGTTTAAAGCATACAATAATTCTTGTGTGCGGCCAACGCTAAATGCCGGGATAATCAATTTCCCCTTCTTGATCTCGCAGGTTTGCCTGACGATGTCAAGCAAGGCATCCTCAATCGGCCCCAGCTCTTTATGTAATGAGTCGCCGTAAGTCGATTCCAGCAAAATATATTCAGACTGTTCAAACGTTTCTGGATCATTTAGCAGCAAATCATCATAACGGCCAACATCACCGCTAAAGGTAATATGGGTAAGCTTGCCATCTTCCAGTATAGATAAATGCACTGCCGTGCTGCCCAAAATATGCCCGGCATCGGTAAAAGTAAGTTTTACTCGTGGCGTTATTTCAAATTCCTCATGATACTCTACTATTTTAAACAATCGTAAGGCCGCCATAGCCTGCTCATCGGTATATAACGGGGTTTCCGGTGGAAGCCCTTTTCGGACGCGGTGTTTGTTACTGTATTCTGCATCCTGCATTTGTATGTGTGCCGAATCCATCAGCAGTATGCGGGCCAGATCCATAGTGGCCGATGTGCAAAATATTGGTCCGTTAAATCCTTCGGCCACCAGCCTGGGTATTAAACCGCAATGGTCAATATGTGCGTGCGAAAGTACCAGGTAATCAACTTTTTTAGGGTTAAATCCAAAATGCTCGTTAAGGTCCTCAGATTGTTCGCCCATGCCCTGGAACATGCCGCAATCAAGCAGAATGGTAGTATCATCCTTCAGCCTGATCAAATGCTTACTGCCGGTAACGTTACGGGCAGCGCCATGAAAAGTTATATTCATTTATGAGTGGTATAAAATTGCAGATGCAAGATGCACAATAAAAGGTTACAAAACGGAAACTAAAATCTTAGTTGTTATTTTCATTTATAGTACTTATCTTAGATTTAACCAATTGGATAATTTGATGCAGTATTGGTTAATGCATCAAAAATTTTTATTTACAAGCACCATGGAAATTAAAGAACTAACACGCGCCGAGGAACAGATTATGCAGGTATTATGGCAACTTGAAAAAGGGTATGTAAAAGATGTGATTGATTTGTTACCCGAGCCCAAGCCGGCCTATAATACGGTATCAACCATTATCCGCATACTGGAAACAAAGGGATTTGTAGGGCATACGGCATTTGGCAAAAGTCACCAGTACCATCCGGTAGTAAGTAAAGATCAATATCAGAATTTTGCTGCCGATAAACTGCTTAGCGGTTATTTTGATAACTCAGTAAACCGTATGCTGTCCTTTTTTGTAAAAAAAGAGAAAATAGATCTGAAAGAGGCAGATGCCATTATGAAACTGATCGAAAAACTTAAAGACAAATAATTATGAGCTGGTGGCAATACTTATTACTGGTAAATATTTACCTGGTGTTGTTTTATGGATTTTATGTTTTACTGCTCCGTAAAGAAACTTTCTTTCAACTTAATAGGGTTTATTTAGTAGCGGCCTCATTGCTATCCTTCTTTATTCCGCTTATACAGGTAGAGTGGGTACGGAACCTGTTTATTACCCAGCAGGTAAAATATACTATTTACAGCAGTCCGGTAATGATATATCATTTTAAGCCAATTGAAGCCACACAAATAAGTATAGGACAGGTGTTTACCGTTTTATATGGAATAGGCATATTGTTTTTATCAATACGCCTCATGTGGCAACTGATCAGGTTAAGAAAAGTGATCAGGCAACCAAAATCATCTACCGCCTATTCCTTTTTTAAGAAAATCAGGCTCAACGAGGAGAATGATGTTAATCCGGTAATTATTGCCCATGAACAGGTGCACGTCCAGCAATGGCACTCGGCCGATGTTATGCTCATCGAGCTGGTTATGATTATTAACTGGTTTAACCCGGTAGTGTACCTGTACCGTTTTGCTATAAAACATATTCATGAGTATATAGCCGACCGGCAGGCTGTGCAAGCAGGCACCAGCAAAGTTGATTATGCTTTGCTGTTATTAAGCCAAACATTTAACGCACCGGCACACCAGTTGGTAAACCCGTTTTTTAATCGTAGTCTGTTGAGGCAGCGCATCATGATGCTCCAAAAAAATAAATCACAGCGCATCTCGCTTATTAAATATGGCCTGTCGGCACCTTTGTTTATTCTGATGCTCATTTTATCATCGGCAACAATAAATAACAGTAAACCGGTTACCGTTATTAATAGCAAAGCGCACCAACTGTTTACAATATCGGCAGAGCCTGCGGCATTAAATGATGTATTTAATGATAATGATAAGCCGGAAGAAACCGACAATGCTGTTGTTACTACCACGGATGAAAAACCTTCAAAAGTATTTTCATCAGTTGATGAAGTTCCGGGTTTTCCGGGCGGGCTTAATGCATTTGGCCGTTTTTTAGGTACAAACATAAGATACCCTAAAAAAGCCCTTGATGAAGGCTTGCAGGGAAGGGTTATTGTAACTTTTTTTGTAGAAAAGGACGGATCACTATCGGGCTTTAAGGTTTTAAGAGGGATAAGTGACGATATAGATGCAGAGTCGATAAGAGTGCTTAAACTGTCGCCCAAATGGAAACCGGGAAAGGTTAATAACAAAGCTGTGAGAGTTCAGTATTCGGTACCCATAAATTTTAGTTTAGCCAACGAGGCAAGCAAACCCGATACCAATAAATCAGCGCCGGTATTTACGTCTGTTGAGCAGGTGCCGGAGTTTCCAGGAGGCCAGGAAGCTTTTTCCAGATTTTTAGCAACCAATATAAGATACCCTCAGGCCGAGAGGCTTAAAGGCATACAGGGAAGGGTTATTGCTACATTTATTGTAGAAGCTGACGGCTCACTGTCGGATTTGAAAATTACCCGGGGATTGAGTTCCGGTTTAGACGACGAATCGCTCCGTGTGCTTTCACTATCTCCCAAATGGAAACCAGGTGTGCAAAACGGCAGAACGGTACGTGTGCATTATTCTGTTCCGATCAGCTTTATTCTTAATTACGACAAACCCGGAAAACCAGCCGAGGAGAGTACAGGAAACGCGGAGACTATTAAGGGCAAGAGCGAACGAATATTGGTGACTCACAGCATTACCGAAGACACCGATAAAATTATTGATAAAAGCCCTAAAATTGCATTTGGCCGAAGCCTTACCAGCGCGGAGCCATTGTATTTATTAGATGATAAGGTGGTACGCCGCGTGGATATGGGATTACTCGATGCGAACAATATTGAAAGCATAAATGTGATAAAAGGTAGTTCGGCTACAGCAATTTATGGAAACAGTGGCAGAAATGGTGTAATATTAATTAAGTCAAAAGGCAAAAAATAAAAACAACGGAACCTAAAACAATTAAACTAACATCCATAAAAAGCCTTTCATAAACTATGAAAGGCTTTTTATGGATTTACCGTGATGGTGGCTATTTCTTTTTGCCTGGTTCGCTAATCGGTTTTACCCCATCTTTTTTGCCCGATTGATAATCTGACGGTGCTTTTTTGCTGCCTTCTGAAGCAGGTTTCTTTTTTTCTTTTATTGCTTGTCTGTCCTTGCTCATGGTTTTATGTTTTTAATGTGTAACAGAATAATGTTCCTGCTGCAGATATTATCGTGAAGTAGTTTGCGGACGCGATTGTTTAAGCCCGGCTTGTTGAAGAAAAGATTGCTTTAATTTTTGAAAATTATATCTTTGACCAATTATTGCAGCAATTACTTAAAGGTAGGCTTTTAATTAATAATAAAGGTGGCTGAATTAAATATATATTATACGTATTTAATTGACAAACTGCCTGTATAATGCTTAACTTTGGGAAATTTTTTTGATATATACACGTTTATACAGATAAACTATACAATTCGCTTAAAATGAAAAGTTTTATTTCGCCAACACTTTATGCAGGTTTAAATTATGTAGTTGCTATTGTACTCATAGCATCGCCATGGTTGTTTGGTTTCGAAGGTCATAAAATAGGTGCGGCTTTGCTTTTACCTATGATCTTAGGATGGTTTCAGCTTATTATGGCAATTTTCAGCAATCACCAATTTGGTTTTATCAAGCAGTTCCCTATGCAGATGCATTTCTTTTTAGATGTATTTGGTGGTTCATTCCTGTTTTGCTCACCATGGATATATGATTATGCTCACGTAACCTATTGGCCACAAGTTATTTTAGGTGGTTTATTGGTAATAATGGGTGCCTTTACAAAAGGATCAAGATTTTCAACCCCGGCTCCTCATCATCATGACAAAGGGCTTGCCGGGATTATTGAAGAATAAAAATACTTCTGATATATAAAAGAAAGGGATGTAGTTTATATTACATCCCTTTCTTTTTTCATAAAACCTGCTCTTCGGCTTGCTCGCGTTCGCGGAGGTTCCGCATAATTTTGGTATACCCACGGTGAGTGTGCTGCTCATCAAATAACGGAAAAACAAGACCACTGCCCCAAAATCTCGACCCATCTTTACGCATATGGTAACGTTCATCAATAGCACGTCCATCTGTTAAAGCTGTTTTTAGCTCTTTTTCCGGGGTGCCGGCTGCAATATCCTCCGGCGTAAAAAACACCTTGGCACACCTGCCTATAATTTCTTCTTCTTTATAACCCAGAACTTTTTCGGCTCCAGTATTCCAGCTGTTAATATCTCCGTTTTTATCAGTTGTAACCACGGCGTAATCTTCCAGACTGTCCAGCACCTGTCTGAAAAAGTCTTCACTCATTCTGAAATACCTGTCTTCAAAAATATCATTACTGGTTATGGTTTCGTCAAGCGTGTGATATTCAACTAACGGATTGGTTTCCTCGGCGCCGCAGGCCAGCTGCATAGGTTCGCCTGTAATTTTATAAAAGGTAGTATAACCCTGGGGCAGGTTGTTTAGGTCGGGCTTTTTTCTTACAGGTACCAGTATGGTAGTTATAGCGTCGCTGTTATCCTTGGTCTCAATGTTGGCCAACATATAAGTAAAGCCCTTTTCTATAAGATTGCCGAGTAAAATAGGTGTTAATGGAATTTGCATTTCATTTGAGGTTGATATGTATCACCCTGCAAAAATGAAACCATTTATAAATTATTAATTAAACAATAAAGCATTGAGTTAATTAAATAAATTAAAATACCTCATTAAGCCCCAGGAAAAAGCCATTTGAACCATAACTGCCCCGACCATAGTCAATACACAGGTTTGAGCGCGTGTATTTATTAAATAATAGCCTGAGCCCTACCCCGGCTCCTGGCTCCCAGTATCTAAACAACTTAATATCGCGCTGGTTGTTGGCCGATTCTATATTTGCAAACGCAACGCCGCTCAACAGCTTGTTAGCAGTAATAGGGAAACGGTATTCGGCCTCATTGTACACAAATGACATGCCTTTAAAACGCCCGATTATAAATGCACGCCCTATACGGCCATAAGCGTCGCTACCGGTACCAGGTAGTTCCAGGTAGGGTAATGAACCACTCAGCAGATAGTTTGACCAGTGCCAAATGGCAAATACTTTTTCGGGATTGGTAGACGACAGGCTCCAGTATTTTCTGAACTCCACTTTAAGCTGAACCGCCTTACGGTCGCTCCCGAGCCAGGTTTCATTTTCTTTTAAAATAACATCGGCGTAAATACCCCTGAAAGGGCGGTTTGGCTGGTCGCGGTTATTGAACTGAAAATTCACCAATACGCCATTAGCCTGGTAGGCGCTGGGCGAATAGCCGTTTTTAACACTATACCTAAAATTATGTGTGGCGGTTATGGGTACCTCTTTGCGTCCATCATCAATGCCGCTGTAAAAATTAAAACTGAGGCCTGCGCCGGCATACAGGTAATCAGCAAGCTTGCGGTATATGCGCTCATTTGCTTTGATATAAACATATCGCAGGGGGTATTCGTTAGGATTGTTTGGAAACTGCTCGTTATTCATACGCAGTTCGCCATCGCCAAAGCTTCGGCGGCCGGTGCCAAGGCCGTTGTCCATTGCTATGGTTTTACCAATTTGTATGGTGCCCTGCAGGTTCCATTTGTTTTGCGATGAAAACGCGTTATGCTTTAATTCAAATGTTGAAAGCCTGTTGGTTGAAATATAAAATCCGGCATTAATTACTGATAGGGTTGTATTGGCTGGGTTGCCAAAATATTTGCCGCCCGATGAAATTGCTCCTACGGCAAAACCCACACTGGGATTATAGGCTGCGGATGGTAATACCGACCAGCTGCCTGCTTTTGTCATATCAACCGGAGCTGCGATAGTATTTTTACCGCTGAAGAACTCACTCAAAATGCCATTAGCATCCCTTTGCGATGCTAAGGAGTCTGCAATGTTGGCCTCTGTTTGGGCAAACAACCTGCAGGCACTTAATATCACAAAACCTGTTATAAGCGCGCATCTGCAAATAAGGATGATCAATTAGGTTTAATTTATTACTTATTGCTAATATAATGTTATCCCACCAACATCAAAATGAAAAGTCATAAAAAAGTAATTTTTTAATGTTGAAGGTATAGTTATCATTAACTAATGGTTTAAAATGCTCTTCGGGGTCAATGTCCGGAACCTATCTGAAATGCCATCTTGAATTTTGTGCTGCCCGGCTTTAATAAAAACCTCAAAACTATTTGTAAATAATTCAAATAAGCGTATCTTTGCAGTCCCGAAAATGCGGGGTATAATAAACGTTTAAACAATTTAATTTAAAGCAAGTGAATACGTTAAGTTACAAAACTGTCTCAGCCAACAAAAAAACCGTTAACAAACAATGGGTTGTTGTTGACGCACAAGGCGAGATTTTGGGGCGCTTGTCCACTAAGATCGCAATGATCATCCGTGGTAAAACCAAGCCAGATTTCACCCCGAACGTAGACTGCGGTGATAATGTAATAGTTATCAATGCAGACAAGGTAAAGTTGACCGGAAACAAATTCAGCCAAAAAGAATATGTTTCTTATACTGGTTATCCAGGTGGTCAGCGTTTCATTTCTCCTAAGGAGTTAATGGCGAAACATCCTGAGCGCGTAATTGAAAAAGCCGTTCGTGGTATGTTACCTAAAAATCGTTTGGGTAAAGCATTATTTGGTAACCTGTATGTATATGCAGGTTCTGAGCATCCTCATGCAGCACAAAACCCAACAACCATTTAACTTTTAATTTTAAAGGAGAAAAAAAATGCCAACAACTAACACTTCAGGCAGAAGAAAAACAGCCGTTGCCCGCATCTACCTTTCAGAAGGAAATGGTGCGATCATCGTAAACGGTAAAGATTACAAAGAGTACTTCCCAACATTGCCATTACAATACATCGTTACTCAGAGCACTGAGGTTTCTGGCTCAACCGGAAAATTTGATGTTAAAGTAAATGTTGCAGGTGGTGGTGTAAAAGGACAGGCAGAAGCCGTTCGTTTAGCTATTGCGAAAGCCATTGTTGAACTTGATCCTGAAAAGAAACCTTCACTGCGCGCTAAAGGTATCATGACCCGCGATGACCGTATGGTTGAGCGTAAAAAACCAGGACGCAAGAAAGCACGTAAGAGATTCCAATTCAGTAAACGTTAATCAAAGGAGGACAACAAAATGGCAAGAACAACATATCAGGATTTACTGGATGCAGGTGTACACTTTGGTCACCTTACCCGCAAATGGGATCCGAAAATGTCACAGTACATTTTCATGGAGCGCAACGGTATCCACATTATTGATTTAAATAAAACCTTAACCAAGGTTGAAGAAGCTGCTGCAGCTATCAAACAAATTGTAAAATCAGGCCGTAAGGTATTATTCGTAGCTACAAAGAAACAAGCGAAAGATATTGTTGCCGATTATGCAAAAAGTGTAAACATGCCTTACATCACCGAGCGTTGGTTGGGCGGTATGTTAACCAACTTTGCAACTGTTCGTAAGTCAATCAAAAAGATGTCAAACATCGATAAACTGACTAAAGATGGTACTTACAGCAACCTTTCTAAAAAAGAAAGACTGATGATACAACGTGAGCGTATCAAATTAGAAACCCTTTTAGGAGGTATCTCTGATTTGAACCGTTTACCTGCAGCATTATTCCTGATCGACGTTAAGAAAGAACATATCGCGGTTTCAGAAGCTTTAAAGTTGAACATCCCTACATTTGCTATGGTTGATACCAACTCTGATCCTTCAAACATCGACTTCCCTATTCCGGCAAATGACGATGCGACCAAATCAATTTCATTGATCACCAGCATTATCATCAAAGCTATTGAAGAAGGTTTAGATGAGCGCAAACGCGAAAAAGAAGACGAAGCAGAAAAAGAAGCAGCTGTAGCGAAAGCTAAAGCAGATGCTCCTGAAGTTGCCGACAGAGCTGAAGGTGCTAAAAGAGCCCGCAAAACTGCTGAAGTAGCAGACGTTGCTGCCGAAACCGATGCTGAAGCTCCTGCTGCCGAAACAGAAGAGTAATTAAGTTGTGGGTTGTAAGTTGTGGGTTATAAGGTTTCTTGTAATTACAGCTTACAGCCCATAGTTTTAATATTAAAAATAGTTGCAGGTTATAACGGCACTTTAATTTTGCGCAAAACTTACAACTCACAACACAAAACTTAAAATTCAAAAAAACATGTCTACAGTACAAATATCTGCAGCCGACGTTAACAAATTGCGCCAGCAAACTGGTGCCGGTATGATGGATTGCAAAAAAGCATTAACCGAAACAAACGGTGATTTTGAAGCAGCTATCGATTTTTTAAGAAAAAAAGGTGCTAAAGTTGCTGCAAGCCGCCAAGACAGGGAGTCAAACGAAGGTGTTGTTATTTCGCGCACTTCTGCTGATGGAAAAACCGGTGTAATCATCGAGCTTAACTGCGAAACTGATTTCGTGGCTAAAAACGCTGAGTTTATTGCTTTCGCAAACGAAATTGCAAACAAAGCTGTTGAAAACAAACCTGCTACTATCGAAGAGCTTTACGCTCTTTCTATCGATACTGATAATACCACTACCACTATTGGTGAGGCTGTTATTGATAAAACCGGAAAAATCGGCGAAAAAATTGGTGTATCTAAATATGAAGTTGTTGAAGGCGACAAAGTTATTGCTTATATACATGGTAACTTCCGTTTAGGTGTATTGGTTGCTTTAAATGCTAACCCAGCCGGTGCTGACGAGGCAGGTAAAGACGTAGCTATGCAAATTGCAGCTATGAACCCTATCGCGGTTGATAAAGACGGTGTTGATGCTACTACAGTTGAGCGTGAGCTTGAAATTGCAAAAGATCAGATCCGTGCAGAAGGTAAACCAGAAGAAATGGTTGAAAAAATATCTCAAGGTAAACTGAACAAATTTTACAAAGATTCAACCCTGTTAAACCAGGAGTTTGTTAAAGATCCTTCAAAATCTGTTGCTCAGTTCCTGAGCACTGTTGAAAAGGGTTTAACAGTAACAGCCTTTAAGCGAGTAGCTTTAGGAGCTTAAATATTTAATCCCTTCCGTTAATTCGGAAGGGATTTTTTTTGCAATAATATTTTGGCCTTGTCATCCTGAGCTTGTCGAAGGATTGCGCATAGAGGCCTGACCGCCCATGCTTCGACAGGCTCAGCATGACACCTTGCCCGAAAGGACGCAACAGAACGACGTTATAAATATTTCAATCTATGATAACAGCGCTTCACAATCTCAAACTTATTTCAGGTGGCCAGATCACCGAAGGTAAAGCCGTTTTAATATCAGGCGGCCAGATCATTGATGTAATTGCGGAAAATGCCATTCCGCAGGATGCTCAAAAAACAGATCTTCAGGGAGCTTATCTTGCCCCCGGATTTATCGATCTACAAATTTATGGCAGCGGCGGTAAACTATTTGCCGGCACTCCTACTGTTGAAGCGCTGGAGCAACTGGAAAACGACCTGCTTGGTCAGGGAACTACAGGGGTATTTGCCACCATTGGCACCAATACAAATGATATAGTTGAAACCGGAATTGACGCCGCAAAGAGCTATCGCCCAAAAAGTAAGGGCGCTTTTTGGGGCCTGCACCTGGAAGGGCCATATTTAAATCCGGCTAAAAAAGGTGCACACCCCGAAAAGTTTATTAAAAAAGCTACACTTGCCGAAGTAAAAAGCTGGATTGAACGAGCTGACGGTGTTATCAGGATGATTACTATTGCCCCAGAGTTACAGGATCAGGAAGTGATTGATTATTTATACAACCAGGGTATTATCCTTTCATCGGGCCACAGCAATGCTACTTATGCCGAAGGGAAATCTTTTTTAAATAAACCGGTACAGGCAGTTACTCACTTATACAACGCTATGCCGCAGATGCACCATCGCGAGCCTGGCTATATTCCTGCAATTTTTGAGGAACGCCCGTACACCAGCGTTGTTGCTGATGGTATCCATGTTGATTTTGCTATGATAAGGCTGGCAAAACGCGAACTGGGTGATAAGCTGTTTTTAATAACCGACGCGGTTACCTCAACAAAAGAAGGCGCTTACCAGCACGAGCTGCGTGGCGACCGATATACCATGCCCGACGGCACCCTGTCGGGTTCATGTTTAACCATGCTTAAGGCCGTTGAAAATTGTGTAAAGAAGGTTGGTATTGAACTCGCCGAGGCAGTAAACATGGCATCATTATACCCAGCTGAGCTGGCAAAGCAAACCAAAAAAGGTAAAATCGAAAAAGGCTTTGACGCCGATATGATCATTTTTGATGCTGATTTTGAAGTAAAAAACACCATTTTAAAAGGTGATTTTTTAACAAAGACAAGATAAAATTTTAACACTGGCTTTAATTAATTATTTTTGGCGAACTACTCCTGATATGAACAGAGCTTTATCAATTCATGATACACACGCAAGCGAGTTCCATCTATTTCTATTAAAAACAAATCACACCAGATGAAGTACAAAAGAATCTTACTAAAACTTTCGGGCGAATCGCTCATGGGCACCAGACAATATGGTATTGATAATAACCAGGTTTTGCAATATGCTCATGATATTAAAAATGTATATGATGCAGGTATTGAAATTGCGATTGTAGTTGGTGGCGGTAATATTTTCAGGGGCTTAAGTGCCGAAAAATCGGGTATGGAACGTGCCCAGGCCGATTATATGGGAATGCTGGCCACCGTAATTAACTGTATGGCCCTCCAAAACGCGCTGGAAAGTATTGGTGTTGAAACACGCCTGCAATCGGCCATAAAAATGGAACAGATCTGCGAGCCTTACATCCGTCGTCGTGCCATGCACCATTTAGAGGTTGGTAAAATTGTGATATTTGGCGCTGGTACCGGTAACCCTTATTTTACTACAGACACAGCCGCTTCCCTGCGTGCTATTGAAATTAAAGCCGATGTAGTATTGAAAGGCACCCGTGTTGATGGTATTTATACTGCCGATCCGGAAAAAGACCCATCAGCTACCCGTTATGATGAAATATCATTCCAGGAGGTATATGATCAGGGATTGAACGTAATGGACATGACCGCTATAACACTTTGCCGTGAAAATAAACTGCCTATCATTGTATTTGATATGAATGAATCGGGCAATTTTATGAAAATTGCACAAGGTGAACCTATCGGAACGCTGGTACACTAAGGATAAGACTTATACAAAGAAACCCTGATATCCGATAATATCAGGGTTTTCTTTTTTTATACATCTTGTCATTCTGAGCGCAGCGAAGAATCTATTCACAAATATGTATGGCGTTTAACAGATTCTTCGCTACGCTCAGAATGACAGATAAGATTTGAGATTTCTACGTTATAAGTGCAATTAACTACTTGGCCACGGCCATAGCTTTGATAACATCATCAGCAGCATTTGCCGATGCGGTATCATTCATCTGGGTACGTTTGGCTTTAATATCAAGCATTTGCTGGGTTACAAACTGATCGGCACCATACATTTTATATTTAACACCGAATTCCTTTAGCTGTGCGATACCTTGTTGCGCGTATTCAGGTTTTTCAACGCGGCCGGTCATTTCTGCCAAAGCCCTTACGCTGTTAAATTTATTTTGCAGTGTAGCATTGGTAAAAGTGTCATAAACATAAGGCCACTGATCGTTACCGCCATTGGCAGCATACAAACCAAATATAGCAGTAGTTAAAGCACCTTTATTGTCTTTTTCAAAACCCTTAGCCAAAGGCAGTGCTTGTGCCGGGTCCAACAAACCAATGCCGGTTAAAGCGGCTCCCTGTACAGCATATGATTGGCTGTTTAATGATTCTTTGAACAGGGTTAAATTGCCCGCCATTTTTAATTTGCCCAAAGCAATAATTGCTGCTGCCCGTGCCAGTGTATTATCGTCGGTTTTGGCAAGCGAGGTTAATACAGGTAGTGCAGCATTGCGCACATCATCATTGGTAAGGTTTAGGGCTTTAATGGCCTTAATACGCAAGCCATAATATTTATCTTTTAAAGCCGCAATTATAATTTTTTGATTTGGTTTTTCTTTTTGATTGGCTGCTGCCGCTTCAATGGCTTCATACCTGTCCATATACAACGGTGCATTAAAGTACTGGTACGAAAACTCATCAATTGTTTTATTGTCGGTTTTCTTAGCAAGTAATATCTTGTCGCCATCAACGTTTACCAGGTCGGGTTTGCTTGCTACATGGAAGGTCAGGGTATCGGCTTTATCATTCATCCAAACTTTATGGCGCTCCTTTTTACCACCGGCATAGATATCAATGGCCATAGGCAGTTTAAAGGTTTGGCCATCCTGGGTTTGCTGCAGGTAAACTGTTTGGGTTTTGGTGGCATCGTCCCATTTATAGCTGATGTTTAATGCCGGGTGACCTGCTCCATAATACCATTGGTTAAAATACCAGTTAAGATCGAGCCCGCTGGCTTCTTCAAACGCCAGGCGTAATTGCTGGGCCTCACCATTTTTAAATGCATTTGTTTTAAGGTAAATATTCAGGCCTTTAAAAAATGCAGCATCGCCCAAATAGTTGCGCAGCATATTTAAAATACGACCACCCTTTTGATAAGTAACCGCGTCAAAAACATCTTCTTTATCAGCGTAATAGAAACGCACAAGGTTTTTAGTCTTACCATCTGCCGATCTTAAATAGGTCAGCATATCATCATGGTTATGTTCGTCTGCGACATCTTTGCCGTATTTATGTTCGGCCCAAATGGTTTCGCTAAAATTGGCGAATGATTCATTTACGGTAAGGTTGCTCCAGCTTTCGGCGGTTACATAATCACCAAACCACTGGTGAAACAGCTCGTGAACAATGGTGCTGCGGCCGTTATTATAATAAGCGTCAATCAGCTCGCGGTGCGTGGCCTGTACATACTCGCCATGCAGTGTAGCCGTGGTATTCTCCATAGCGCCGCTCACATAATCGCGCACTACAATTTGTGAATATTTGTTCCATGGATAATCAACACCCAGAGTTTTGGAATAAAACTCAATTACCTCCGGGGTAAAGCCAAAAATTTCTTTGGCATAAGGAGCGTATTTTGGTTCCAGGTAGTAGTTTACCTCTTTATTGCGCCATTTGTCTTTATAAATTTTAAAATCACCAACGGCCATCATAAACAGGTATGGTGAGTGCGGCAATTCCATTTTCCAGGTATCGGTGCGGGTACCGTCGGTATTGGTTTTTTGCAAGGCAAGTCTGCCGTTTGATAAGGTAACATACTTTGCAGGTACCGTCATACTGATTTCATCAGTAGTTTTTTGACTTGGCTTATCAATGGTAAGGAACCAGGCCGACGCGCTTTCGGTTTCGCCCTGTGTCCATATTTGCGTAGGTTTATCTTTTTCGGTGCCGTCTGGGTTTATAAAATATAAACCTTTTGCATCATTAATGGCAGCGCTGCCTTTTTGTTTTAGCTCGTTAGGTTTGGCCGTATAATCAATGTAAATGGTATAGCTTTCGTTGTTGCGATAAACTTTATCGAGCTTAATGGCAACCGAAAGGCTATCCTCATAAGTGAATTTAAGCGGAATATTTTTACCGTTTTTTACAACCGATATATTTTTAAGGTCCATGCCTTTGGCATCAAGCCTTAAACTATCTGTAGGATAAAAATGAGGCTTTAATGTAACCCATTCTTTACCATACAGATAGCGCTTTTTGTAATCAAAACGAACATCGAGTTTGGTATGCACCAGGTCGTTCACCTTGGTAGGCACTGCACGGTAAATTTTTAATGCCGGATCATCTGGCTTAGGCGCCTCCTGGGCGCGGGATGGGGTAAAAGCTGCCGTTAACGCACATGATAACAGGAGCGTTGAAATTTTTTTGAAATCAGTCATATACAATATTAATACTTTGAGGGCAAACTAAAAAAGTATGCCCCTTAATCTTCCTATGACGTTTAACAACGCTGTATGTTACTGCATGCGCGATTTATTGAGCTATGAAACAGCGTAAAAGCGAACACCAGCTGTTCGGTTTCGTACAGTAGTGGTAAAATTAAATATTTAACTTGTTGATAATTAGTTAATTGAATGAGTGGCACATATTTTATTCTTTGTGTGCTGTGGCATGTTCTCAGTAACCATAGGATATAAATCAACAATTAAAAATAAAATCAGGCGTCCGGTCCTTAAATTATATCAGCATGATCAAAAATTATTTAAAAATAGCCCTTAGGCAACTGCGCAAACAAAAAATGTACGCTGCTATTAAAATTGGTGGTTTTGCGTTTAGTATAGCGGCCTGTTTACTTATTGCGCTCTACATTCGAAATGAACTGAGCTTTGATAAGAGTTATCCGGATGGCAATCGCATATATAGGGTTGTTGGTGCATATCATGTTGATGGATTTGACGGAAAGGGGGTTGATTGGCCAGCTGTAATGGGCCGCACTGTTAAAGCTGATTTTCCTGAAGTTGAGAAGTTTGGCAGACTGATGCCTAACTCGCTGTTTTGGGGGGCCGGCAGCAACGAGTTAAGGCGTGCCGAAAACGTGGAAAATACACATGAAGAGGGCTTCGCTTACGCCGATCAATCGTTGCTTGACATATTGAAGCTACGCATGGTGTATGGCGACAGGGCACATGCACTTGCTGAGCCCCTTACCATGGTGATATCAAAAAGTAAGGCCGATAAATATTTCCCCGGACAAAATCCTGTTGGCAAAGTAATGTACCTTAATAACGATAAAACCAAGCCATATAAAATTGGCGGCGTAATGCAGGATTTATCAAAAACCACGCACCTTAATTATGATTTTTTATTAACGCTTACAGGGGTTAAATTTTGGGATGACGAACAAACAACCTGGGGGGCAGCCAACTATAGTGTTTATTTGTTGTTGAAGCCGGGAGTTAATGTTGCTGCACTCGGGAAAAAGATAAATGATGATATAATCAACAATTATTTTATCCCGAGTATGCAAAAGAACGGGGATAAAAACGCGGCAAGAATTGCAGATGCGCTAAAAATGTACTTGCAGAATGTTAAGGATATCAACCTGCATTCGTATGATATACATGACGGCATGCAGCATGGCGATATCCGGTTTATATGGTTATTTGGCGCGGTAGCTTGCTTTATTTTACTTATAGCCTGTATCAATTTCATTAACCTGTCAACAGCAAAATCTGCCAATCGGGCAAAAGAAGTTGGTTTGCGCAAGGTGGTGGGTTCACAGCGCAGCGGGCTGATCAGCCAGTTCCTGACCGAATCATTAATTTATAGTTTTTTCTCCTTTGTATTGGGGTTAATATTGGCTACTGTATTGCTCCCTTATTTCAATGTTTTGGCATCAAAAACGCTTACCATGCCATGGTTACAGTGGTGGTTTATACCAGCTGTACTCATATCGGCAGTCTTAATTGGGGTGGTTGCTGGCATCTATCCCGCATTTTATCTTTCAGGTTTTAAACCTGCCGAAGTATTAAAAGGCAAACTAAGCATAGGCAGTAAGAGCTCAGTATTGCGCAACGGATTAGTTGTTTTCCAGTTCACTACATCTATTATCCTGATCATCAGCACGGTTGTTATTTATAACCAGATGCAATTTATCCTCAATAAAAAAGTAGGATTTGAAAAAGATCAGGTGGTAATGATACAGGGCACCAGTACTTTAGATAATGAGGTAAAAAGCTTTAAAAATGAACTGCTAAAATTATCGTCGGTACAAAGTGTATCCATCAGCGATTTTCTGCCGGTATCGGGTACCAAGCGAAACGGTAACGAATTTCATAACGAAGGTAAGGAAAAAACTGAGGCCGGTACCGGTAGCCAGTTTTGGGATGTAGATGAAGATTATATCAAAACTTTCGGGATGAAAATAGTGGCGGGCCGCAATTTCAATCCTGCGCTTAAAACCGATTCACAGGCGGTTATTATCAATCAAACTTTAGCTAAAAAGCTTAATCTCAAAAACCCGGTAGGTAAACGTATTAGTCATTACGGTACTACAAGGTTAATAATAGGTGTAGTGCAGGATTTTAATTTCGAGTCGCTCAGAGATGGGATAGATCCCCTGGTAATGCATTTGGCTAACAACAATTCTATCGTGTCGGTAAAAATAAAGGCCGGTGATGTGAAAAATACGATGGCTCAGATCAGCTCAACGTGGAAAAACTTTGCGCCCAACCAACCCATTCGCTATACCTTTATGGATGAGCGCTTTGCCAGCATGTATGCCGATGTACAGCGCATGGGGCGCATATTTACCACATTTGCCATACTGGCCATTGTTATTGCCTGTTTGGGCCTGTTCGCCTTGGCTGCTTTCATGGCCGAGCAAAGGCGCAAGGAAATAGGCATCCGTAAGGTGCTGGGAGCAACTGTTAGTAATATAACCACGCTGTTGTCTATGAATTTTTTAAAGCTGGTTTTCCTGGCTATTATCATAGCATCGCCAATTGCATGGTGGGCCATGACCAAGTGGCTGCAGGATTTTACATACCGCACGCCCATTAGCTGGTGGATGTTTGCCCTTGCCGGGATAGTTGCCATATTAATAGCCCTTGTAACGGTTAGTTACCAAAGTATAAAAGCCGCGTTAACAAACCCGGTAACGAGTTTAAAGTCGGAGTAATGAGGTGAAAGGATAAAGGTCAAAGACCAATGAACAATTGAACTAATGAACTAATTGTCATGATCAAAAACTATCTGAAAATCGGGTGGAGAAACCTTATAAAAAATAAGGCTTCTTCTTTAATTAATATCGGCGGCCTGGCTGTTGGTATGGCAGTGGCCATGTTTATTGGTTTATGGATTTGGGATGAGGTATCCTATGATTCAGGCTTCAAAAATAAAGATCGCATCGCTAAAGTAATGGATAACGGATGGGTGAATAATGAAGTGGAAACATCTGGCGGATCAGCTTTGCCACTGGCACCTGCCCTTAGAAATAGCTACGGAAACCTTTTTAAACATGTTATTATAACATCGTGGACAAACGACCATCTTTTAACCTATAACAATAAAACAGTAACCCAAAAAGGCAACTATATGGAGCCTGCGGTAACCGACATGCTTTCTTTAAAAATACTAAAGGGCAATGCCGGTAGTTTAAATGACCCTACATCTATACTACTTTCTCAGTCGGCCGCTAAGGCGGTTTTTGGTAATGCCGACCCGATAAACAATGTTATAAGGATTGATAAGAAGCTTGAAGCCAAGGTAACCGGCATTTACCAGGACCTGCCGCAAAATTCATCTTTTGGCGATCTTGCTTTCATCGCCCCATTTCAAATGCTGGCAACAAGCGAACATTACGCCACCAGGTTCAATAATCCCTGGGGAGCCAGCTGGTTCCAGACATTTGTACAAATTGCTGATAATGCCGACATGAACCAGGTTTCGGCTAAAATCAAAAACCTGAAACTGAACGCGCTCGTAAGCCTGCACAATAGCGATGCACGCTACCGGTCGGCGCTTTTTTTGCACCCCATGAACCGCTGGTACCTGTACGGCGAGTTTAAAAATGGCGTAAATACCGGAGGCCATATCCAGTACGTATGGATGTTTGGCATAATCGGCGTTTTTGTGTTGCTGTTGGCCTGCATCAATTTCATGAACCTGAGCACAGCCCGGTCCGAAAAACGGGCCCGGGAAGTGGGCATTCGCAAAGCTATCGGTTCCGTTCGCAGCCAGCTGATCGCTCAGTTTTACACTGAATCTCTTTTAATAGCTGTTGCTGCTTTAGTTTTATCATTGTTGCTGGTTTTGTTATGCCTGCCTGCGTTTAACGAGCTTGCGGGTAAAAAAATAGTTATTTTATGGGGTAACCCTGTATTCTGGGCACTGGGTATCATCTTTAGTTTATTTACCGGGCTCATTGCAGGCAGCTATCCGGCATTGTACTTATCATCATTTCGCCCCGTAAAAGTATTAAAAGGGACATTCAAGGTTGGCCATTTGGCAGCCATCCCACGTAAGGTATTGGTGGTAGTTCAGTTTACCGTATCAGTAATACTGATAATCGGCACGGTCGTGGTTTTCCAGCAAATCCAGTTTGCAAAAAACCGCCCGGCAGGCTTCAGCCGCGATAACATGTTAAATGTGAATCTGCAAACCGATGATATTAATAAACAATACCAGGCCCTTAAAAATGATTTACTTGCCAGCGGAGTTGTAAAAAATGTATCCGAATCTGAAAGCCGGATCACTCAAATATATATATCTAATGGCGGCCTTACCTGGCCGGGTAAAGACCCTGGCGTACAGGAACAATTTACTACCATGGCCGTAACGTCTGACTTTGGGAAAACCTTCGACTGGAAAATTACCGCGGGACGGGATTTTAACCCTGCTTTCTTATCAGATTCTTTAACATTTATTATCAACGAAACCGCGGCCAAATTTATGGGGCTGAAACACCCGGTTGGTGAAACTATGGTATGGAACGACAATAAGTTTAAAATTATTGGTGTAGTAAAAGATATGGTCAATCAGTCGGTATATGCTGCCCCTCAGCCAACTATTTTCTTTTTGCCGCGCTTCTGGACAAATTTGAGTAATATCAACATAAAAATAAACCCGCTGGTAAGCACTCATGATGCCATAAGCAAGATCAGCACAATATTTAAAAAGTACGACCCCGCAACCCCATTTAGCTATCAATTTGTTGACGATGACTATGCCAAAAAATTTGATAACGAAGAGCGTATTGGAAAACTGGCCAGCTGTTTTTCGGGCCTCGCCATATTTATCAGTTGTTTAGGTTTATTTGGGATGGCTACCTTCATGGCCGAACAGCGCATCAAAGAAATTGGCATACGCAAAGTATTAGGCGCATCGATATTTAACCTGTGGCGTTTACTTTCAAAAGATTTTGTTGGGCTGGTTATCATTTCACTGTTAATAGCAACACCAGTTGCTTATTACATCATGCACCAGTGGCTGCAAGGGTACGCGTACCATGCAGGCATAACCTGGTGGATATTTGTATTAACCGGCTTCGGTGCTATTTTAATTACCCTGCTTACGGTTAGCTATCAAAGTATAAAAGCCGCCCTAATGAACCCGGTAAAAAGCTTAAAAATGGAGTGAGAGGTGAAAGGATAAAGATGAAAAGCCAAAGACCAATGAACAATGGAACCAATGAACTAATTGTATGATTAAAAGTTATTTAAAAACCGCCTGGAGATTTTTGTTAAAGAACAAAACCTTTAGTTTTATAAACATATTTGGCCTGGCAATGGGTACGTTGTGCTGCCTGTATATTTTGTTATATGTGCAGGAACAGTACAATTATGACAAGCATCATAAACAGGTTGACAACATTTATCGCATTACAACAGACCTGGAATTAACGGGCGATAAGCACCATAGCAGTACAAGCTCGCCGCCCATTACACCGGCCATGAAAAATGATTTTGCAGAGGTGCAGCAATTTACGCGGGTAGTGCCGACAGATGGCTTTGGCGCTAAACAGCATTTGCTGCGCTATAAGGAGAAATCATTTTATGAGCACGATGCTGCTTATGTCGACTCTACCTTTTTTGATATGTTCAACTATCATTTTGTTGGAGGGAATGCGTCAAAAGTATTAACCGAACCATATTCACTTGTACTTTTTAAACCCGTTGCTGACAAGCTTTTTGGTACTGAAGACCCGATAGGTAAAATGATATCTATCGACAACTCATTTGGCAAGCATGATTTTAAAGTGACCGGGGTAATTGATGAAAGCCTAGGTAAAACACATATCCACGCCAATATGTTTATGGCCATGAATAGCGGGGGATTGGGCGGATTCGTTCGCCAGAACACCACCTGGGCGGGTAATAATTTTCTGTTTGCATATATCAAACTGAAGCCGGGTGCCAGTGCAGCCGCGCTTGAAAAAAAACTGCCCGACCTTTTAAACAAGTATGGCGCACAGCAACTAAAGGAGATAGGCATGAAAAAAGTACTGCACCTGCAGCCGGTTACAACCATACATACAACGCCGGGCTTTGAACATGAATTTACCAAAACACTTGATCCGTCGTTCCTGTACATACTAATACTCATCGCGGTAATGATACAAGTTATAGCCTGCATCAATTTCATGAACCTATCAACCGCGCGCGCATCCAAACGCGCCAAGGAAGTGGGCGTACGAAAAGTGATAGGCGCAGGCCAGAGCGATTTGATAAGACAATTTCTGGGCGAATCGTTTTTACTTGCCCTTATTGGGGTGGCTATAGCGCTGCCGTTATTGATCTTATTAATGCCATACCTAAACCAGATAACCCATTCAGATATACAACTATCCTTTTTTACAAACTATCGCTTATGGATAATGTTGCTGAGCCTGGTTGTTGTTACCGGCTTGGTTGCTGGTAGCTATCCGGCATTTTACCTTTCGGCTTTTAAAGCGGTAAAAGTGATGAAAGGTAATTTTAACAATCATATTTCGGCAGGTGGCATCCGTAAATCATTAGTAGTGGTTCAGTTTGTATTATCAATTGTGCTGGTAACCGGCATTATTGTAATTTACAGTCAGCTTAATTATATTAAAAATAAAGACCTCGGGTTTGACCAGAGCCAAAAACTGATATTTAATTTTTATACCAGTACTACCCAGCGGCAAATGCCCGCATTTACCAACGACCTGAAACAACTGGCTGGGGTAAAAGCGGTTAGTAACGCCGATAATTATTTGGGCCAGTTTGTGCCGCATGATCATGGGGTTTACCTGGCCGGCGGTAATATGGCCACGGCTATCGACGCGCAAAATATAAACGTTGATGAAAACTTTGTAAAAGCCAATGGTATAAAAGTGATCAGCGGCCGCGATCTCAGGCAACACGACTCAACACGGGTACTTATCAATGAAACTCTTGCCAAACGTTTGGGTTTAAACCCGCAAACCGCCCCGGGGACAAGGCTGTACACCAAATACGAGCCAAATCCGGTCACCTTTGTTGAGGTAGCAGGTGTGATGAAAGATTTTAACTACAACTCCTTGCATAGTGAAGTAAACCCCTTTATGCTGGTTTATGACGGTCAACAAGATGAATTGAACACCATTATTGTATCTACCGATAGTAAAAACTATAAGGGCCTGCTGTCAAAAATGGAAGCCGTATGGCACAAAGATATCCCAGACGCACCTTTTGAATATTCGTTTCTGGATAGCGAGGTGCAAAAACAATATGAATCGGAAATCACTTTATCGCAGATCATTAATTCATTTACGCTGATCGCTATCCTAATCTCATGCCTTGGCTTGTTTGGTTTGGCAGCGTTTAGCGCCGAACAGCGGAGTAAAGAAATAGGTATCCGCAAAGTGCTTGGTGCAAGTGTATCGGGTATAGTAGCACTTTTATCAAAAGATTTTTTAAAGCTGGTTATGGTATCCATAGTAATTGCAACTCCATTTGCCTGGTGGGCCGCAAGTAAATGGCTGCAGGCATTTGTTTACCGTATAAATATAAGCTGGTGGATGTTTGCCCTGGCGGGTGTACTGGCCATTGTTATTGCCCTGGTAACCGTAAGTTTCCAGGCCATTAAAGCAGCGTTGATGAACCCTGTGAAAAGCTTGAAAACGGAGTAAAGAGGTGAATGGATAAAGGTCAAAGGCAAAAGGTATTATACCAATGAGCTAATAAACTGAATTATTATGTTAAAAAATTATTTAAAAATAGCCTGGCGTAATTTAGTTAAGAACAAGGCACACACCTTTATTAA
The DNA here is from genome assembly GCF_034262375.1 of Mucilaginibacter sabulilitoris. NCBI lineage: Bacteria > Pseudomonadati > Bacteroidota > Sphingobacteriia > Sphingobacteriales > Sphingobacteriaceae > Mucilaginibacter > Mucilaginibacter sabulilitoris. Next base: position 33,714 of record NZ_CP139558.1, on the reverse strand, counting down.
CATCGCGGGCCTTTCGGTTGGGCTGGCCTGCAGCCTGCTTATTTTGTTATGGGTACAAAATGAGTTGAGTATAGATGCTTATCATAAAAACGCAGATCGCCTTTATACGGTTTATGAACGGCAGTATTATGATAATAAAATTCAGGGGCAATATGCTACCCCGGGAGTACTTGCTGATGAATTAAAAAAGCAGATCCCGGAAGTTGAAGCGGCTACCAATTTAATATACGGAGATGAGTACACTTTTCAGGTTGGCGATAAAATATTGAAAATGACAGGCGCCGATGCCGGCGCCGATTATTTTAAAATGGTGAGCGTGCCGCTATTACAAGGTAACGCGCAAACCGCGTTAAACTCGCCTGTGAGCCTGGCTATCTCGCGCAAAATGGCGGTGGCTTTTTTTGGCAGCCCCGAGGCGGCTATTGGCAAAACCATACGTTACGAAAACAAAAAGGATTTTAAAGTAACCGGGGTATTTGAAGATGTACCAAAAGCCTCATCACAAAAGTACGACTTCGTAAGGAACTGGTATAGTTTCCTGGAAGAGAATGGATGGGCGAAAGACTGGGGCAATAACGGACCGGCTACGATGATCATGTTACGGGCCGATGCCAATCCAGCATTGGTTGAAAAAAAGATCACCCACTTTTTAGATAATTTAAATAAAGATCAAAAGAAGGGCACATTTACAGAAGAACTGGGTATGCAGCGTTTAGACGAAGGTTACCTGCATGGCAATTTTGATAATGGTAAAATAGAAGGCGGTCGTATTGAGTATGTACATCTGTTTACCATTGTAGCCATTTTTATTTTACTGATAGCCTGCATTAACTTTATGAACCTTACCACCGCACGTTCAGTTAAACGTGCCCGCGAGATAGGGGTTCGCAAGGTAGTAGGCGCAGTACGGTCGGTTTTGATCAAACAGTTTATCGGCGAATCATTACTCATCACCACGCTGGCGGTAGTAGTTTCACTGGTTTTACTGGTGCTGTTGTTGCCGGTGTTTAACCATATCACCCAAAAAGAGATTGATCTGCCATTTAATCAGCCTTTATTCTGGATAAAACTGGCAGCTTTAACTATCATAACCGGTTTAATTTCGGGCAGCTACCCGGCTTTGTTTTTATCGTCCTTTAACCCGGTTAAGGTATTAAAGGGTGCCATCAAGTTAGATTCAGGAACCACTATGTTCCGCAAGGGGCTCGTTATATTTCAGTTTGCTTTATCGGTTATACTGATAACCGCCACCATAGTTGTATCGCGGCAAATGGCTTATGTACAATCAAAAAACCTGGGGTACGACCGTGAAAACCTGATATATGTACCCATGAACGGCGAACTGATACCTAAATACAGCACTTTTAAACAAGAGGCATTGCGTATGCCGGGTATACAACTGGTAAGCCGTATGAGCAGCGTACCAACCAATATGTCAAACACCACAGGCAATGTAAACTGGGAAGGTAAGGATCCTAATGTAAACATTGAGTTTACCCAAACATCGGTAGGGTATGATTTTGTAAAAACACTCAGGCTGAAAATGCTGGCCGGGCGAGATTTTTCAAAGGACTACCCCACAGATTCTGTAGGTTATATTATTAATGAGGCGGCCCTGAAAAGGATCAAATATGCAAATCCTATTGGCAAGCCCCTAACATTTTGGGGTAAAAAAGGCACAATTGTAGGGCTGGTTCAAGATTTTCATTTTAACTCCCTGCATGAGCAGGTGCAACCGCTGGTGATAAGGTCAAGAGAAGGGGAAGATTATGGTACTGTAATGGTAAAAACCCAGCCGGGTAAAACCAAACAGGCGCTGGCCAGCCTCGAAACATTGTGTAAACAAATTAACCCATCTTTCCCGTTTACTTATAATTTTTCAGATCAGGAATACCAGAAGCTATATCAAAACGAACAGGTGGTAACCAAGCTTTCGGATGCGTTTGCTTTCCTGGCCATATTTATTTCATGCCTGGGATTATTGGGGCTGGCCATGTTCACCGCCGAGCAGCGCATCAAGGAAATAGGCATCCGCAAGGTGTTAGGCGCGAGTGTGAGTTCACTGTTCGCGCTGCTGTCGTCGGAGTTTTTATTACTGGTAATTATTGCCCTGTTTATCGCGTTGCCCGTATCCTGGTATGCCATGAACCATTGGCTGCAGCGGTTTGCTTACCGTACCCCTATACAGTGGTGGATGTTCGCTTTGTCGGGAGCTACTATTATACTGATAGCTATACTAACGGTAAGCTTCCAGGCAATAAAGGCGGCACTCATAAACCCCATTAAAAGTTTGAGAAGCGAATAGATAAGCCGAAAGCACATGGCTTAAGTTAAAAAGGAATAAATAAGATTATATAAAGGCTTTAGGCTTGTGCTATAAGCTAAAAAATATGACAATGATAAAAAGCTATTTAAAAATCGCATGGCGTAATTTCATCAAAAATAAATCGCATTCATTTATAAATGTTTCGGGTCTTTCGGTTGGCCTGGCTTGCAGCCTGTTGATTGTGCTTTGGGTACAGGATGAACGAAGCATAGATGCTTTTCATGCCAATGGCAAGCTGTTATATCAGGTTTACGAACGACAGTCTCATGATGGTAAAATTGAGGCCAGTTATCTTACGCAAGCTTTATTAGCCGATGAACTAAAAAGAAGAATACCCGAAGTGCGGTATGCCAGCGGTCTGGAGCAAGGGCACCCATTGACGTTTCAATCTGGTGATAAGATCGTTAAAATGGAAGGGACATTTGCCGGAGCCGACTTTTTCCGCATGTTTAGTTATCCATTATTGCAGGGCACACCTGAATCAGCTTTGAATACACCTGCCGGTATTGCCATTTCGCGAAAAATGGCTGAACTTTTTTTTGGATCTGCTGAGAAAGCCATTGGGAAAAGTCTTCGCTATGAGAACAAGGACAATGTTCAGGTTACAGCGGTTTTTGAAAACCTGCCGGCAAATTCTTCCCGGCAATTTGATTTTTTGAGAAGCTGGAAAGCATTTGTAAAAGAAAACGCCTGGGTAAATAACTGGGGCAACTTCAGTCCTGCTACCTTTTTGCAATTACGTGCCGATGCTGATCCTGATAAGACGGCTGCTAAGGTCAAAAATTTCATCAGCCTGTATAACTCAGAAACAAATAGCAATCATACGGAACTATACTTGCAGCCGTATGCCGAAAAATACCTTAACTCTACGTTTAAAAATGGCCAAATTGATGGAGGACGTATAGTATATGTGCATCTTTTTAGTCTTGCAGCTATCTTTATTTTGCTAATTGCCTGTGCTAATTTCATGAACCTGGCAACTGCGCGTTCTATCAAACGGTCTAAAGAAGTCGGTGTCAGAAAAGTTATTGGCGCGGCGCGGTCAAGCTTGATTGTGCAGTTTTTGAGCGAAGCCCTGTTGCTCACATCTATTTCCATCATAATTGCAGTTATCCTGGTAATTGCCCTGCTACCGGCATTTAATAACCTTACCGGGAAATACCTGTTTTTACCTGTTGAGCAACCTGTTTTTTGGGGAACGATATCAGGCATGTTACTATTTACAGCCATTGTAGCAGGGAGCTATCCAGCGTTTTTCCTGTCTTCGTTAAACCCAGTCCGGGTTTTAAAAGGCAGTCTCATCTTTGGCCGGGGAGCAACTTTTTTCCGTAAAGGTTTGGTCGTTTTTCAATTTTCACTCTCCATTATACTTATAGTGGGGATGATTGTGATTTATCGCCAAATGGAATACATGCAAACCAAAAGCCTCGGTTACAATCGCGACAATCTTTTATATATCCCGATAGAAGGTGATTTGATTAAAAAATATGATCTCTTCAAGGAAGAGGTGGGTAAAATACCAGGTATCCAGTCTGTTTCAAAAATGAAGGAGTCGCCTACTGTAATTGGTCATACTAAGGATGATATTGGATGGGTAGGGAAAGATCCCAATCTGATTACACCGTTTGCAGATGCCACTGTGGGGTATGATTTTGTGAAAACCATGAAACTGAAATTAAAGGATGGGCGAGATTTCTCCAGGAATTTCAGTACCGATTCTGTAGGTTATATGGTCAATGAAGAAGCTGTTAAGAAAATTGGTTATCAAAACCCTGTTGGCCAGCCACTATCATGGGGTAGCCGCCAGGGGAAGATCATTGGTGTACTAAAAGATTTTCATTTTAATTCGATGCACGAGGCTATCGAACCATTGGTTATCCGCCTGTCAGAAAATCAAACCTGGGGAACTATATTGGTCCGTGTTGAAGCTGGTAAAACCAAACAGGTTATTGCCGCACTGGAAAAGATCTGCAAAGATTTGAACCCCAACTTTTCATTTACTTACCAATTTTCTGACCAGGAGTATTCCAAATTGTACAACAGTGAGCAAGTGGTTAGTCGCCTTTCTGGCTACTTCGCATTTTTGGCAATTTTTATTTCCTGTATGGGTTTGCTGGGTTTGATCATGTTTACCGCAGAACAACGTGTAAAGGAAATAGGCATCCGTAAAATATTAGGTGCAAGTGTAAGCTCCTTATTTACATTGCTATCATCAGAGTTTTTGGTACTGGTAGTTATTGCCTTGCTTGTAGCATCGCCTATAGCCTGGTATGCCATGAATAAATGGCTGCAGGGCTTTGCCTATCACACTTTGATACAGTGGTGGGTGTTTGCCTTTTCGGCGGGGTTGATCATGCTGATAGCCCTGGCAACAGTAAGTTTCCAGGCAGCAAGATCGGCACTGATAAACCCGGTAAAAAGTTTGAGGAACGAATAATGAGGTTAAAAGGCAAAGGTCAATGAACTAATGAACAATTGAACCAATAAACTGATTGTTATGTTAAAGAACTATTTAAAAATCGCATGGCGCAACCTTGTCAGAAATAGGGTCCAAACCTTTATTAATATTGCCGGTCTTTCGGTGGGTTTGGCGTGCAGCCTGCTTATTTTGTTATGGGTACAAAATGAGCTGAGTGTTGATAGCTTTTTTAAAAATAGTGATCGTTTGTATAGCATATATGAACGGCAGCAATTTGATCATAAGATTAATGGTACATATAATACCCCCGGCCCCACTGCTAATGAAATGAAAAAGGTAATGCCCGAGGTTGAGCATGCCGTTAGTTTAGGGTTTGGCCAAAACAACACATTTCAGGTTGGTGATAAAATATTAAAGCAGAATGGTTCATCAGCAAGTGACGAATATTTTAGCATATTTAGTTTTAAACTGCTGCAGGGCAATGCCCAAACCGCGTTAAACTCGCCGGTAAGTTTGGCCATATCACGCAAAATGGCCGAAGACTTTTTTGGCAGCCCGCAGGCGGCCATAGGTAAAACCATCCGTTATGAAAACAGTAAAAACTTTAAGGTAACAGCTGTATTTGAAAACCTGCCAAAAAATTCATCGCAAAAGTTTGACTACCTGGTTAACTGGTATAGCTTTTTACAGGATAACAGCTGGGCGCGTGACTGGGGCAACCAGGGACCGCCGACCATTGTCATGTTAAAACAAGGAGCTAATCCGGCTCAGTTTGAACAAAAGATAACCCGGTTTTTAGATACCTATAACAGCACCGACCGTAAAACATCAACGTTTATTATCGACTTAGGGATACAACCTTTCAGCGAGCAATACCTGCACGGCAGTTTTGATAATGGCAAAATTAGCGGTGGCCGTATTGAATATGTACGCATTTTTAGCGTTGTGGCCATATTCATTTTGTTGATAGCCTGCATTAACTTCATGAATTTAACCACCGCGCGTTCGGTTAAACGCGCCAAAGAAATTGGTGTACGTAAGGTAGTTGGCGCGATGCGATCGGCATTAATAAAACAGTTCATCAGCGAATCGCTGTTGATCACTTCGCTTTCAGTAATTTTTGCCCTGTTGCTTTTGGTTGTATTGCTGCCGGTATTTAACCAGGTAACCCAAAAGCAAATTGAGCTACCGTTTAACCAAACTGGTTTTTGGACAAAGGTGGTATGCATTACCCTGGTTACCGGTCTGATATCGGGCAGTTATCCGGCTTTGTTTTTATCGTCATTTAACCCGGTTAAAGTATTAAAGGGTACTTTGAAATTAGATTCGGGCGCTACCCTGTTTCGTAAGGGGTTGGTTGTATTTCAGTTTGTACTGTCGGTTATATTAATTACCGGTACTATAGTTATATCCAGGCAAATGAACTATATCCAATCAAAAAACCTGGGGTTCGATCGCGAAAACCTGATTTACATACCGCTGGAGGGAGAGCTTGCCCACAAATACGATCTGTTTAAGGAGCAGGCTTTAACTATGCCCGGAATACAATCGGTTACCCGCATGACCAATGCGCCAACAAACATCCAGAACAGCACTGGTGGAGTAGGATGGATTGGTAAAGACACCACTGTGAATATCCAGTTTACGCAAACCTCCGTAGGGTACGATTTTGTAAAAACCATGAAACTAAGGATGCTCGAAGGACGCGATTTCTCAAAAGATTACCCCACCGATTCTGTTGGTCTTATACTGAATGAAGCCGCCTTAAAAAGGATAGGATATAAAAACCCCATCGGGCAGCCGCTCACCTTCTGGGGGCGCAAAAGCAAAATAATTGGGGTGATAAAAGACTTTCATTATAGCTCCATGCACGAGGAAATAAGGCCATTAATTATCAGATCAAGGGCTGATGAAATTTATGGCAACATCCTGATCAGAACCCAGCCCGGCAAAACCCGTGCGGCGCTGGCCAGCATGGAAAGCTTGTGCAAACAAATTAACCCTGCTTATCCGTTTACCTACACTTTTTCTGATGAGGAATATCAGAAACTATATCAAAACGAACAGATAGTGGGTAAACTGTCAAACGGGTTCTCATTTCTGGCCATATTTATTTCATGCCTCGGGTTACTCGGGCTGGCCATGTTTACTGCCGAGCAGCGTGTTAAGGAAATTGGTATCCGCAAAGTATTGGGCGCGAGCGTAAGTTCATTATTTACGCTGCTGTCATCGGAGTTTATAGTACTGGTGGTAATTGCCCTACTTATAGCATCGCCAATAGCCTGGTATGCCACCGGCAAATGGCTGCAGGGCTTTGCTTATCGTACACCGGTGCAATGGTGGGTATTTGCTCTGTCGGGCGCAATAATTATACTGATAGCCCTTGCGACGGTCAGTTTTCAGGCAGTAAAAGCGGCACTGATAAACCCGGTTAAAAGTTTGAGAAGTGAATGAAGGAGTTGCGGGTTATGAGTTTTGAGTAGTGAGTAAAATAAAAGGGTTCATGTTGAAGCCTGTCGAAGCATGGTGGGCGGTGCCTCTCCGCACGATTCTTCGACAGGATGGATGGCAGTCCATTTTAGAGATTAGCGTTTAGAATTTAAGAGATCATGTTAAAGAACTATTTAAAAATCGCATGGCGGAACCTCGTTAAGAACAAGGTGCATTCGGCCATAAATATTGTTGGCCTGTCGGTTGGTATGGCTATAGCCATGCTTATTGGCCTTTGGATCTGGGATGAACTGTCATTTGATAAGTATCATAAAAACTATGACCGTGTAGGCCAGGTAATGGTCACCCAAACGGCCAATGGCGAAACCCCCACTTTTGGGGCGACTGTTGTGCCGCTGAGTAACGAACTTCGTACCAAATATGCGGGCGATTTTAAATTGACAGCCCTTATCTGGGAAGGCGCCCACATATTGGCTGTAGGCGATAAAAAGATATCGCAAAACGGGATGTGGGCCGAGCCTGCTATGCCCACTATTCTTTCACTGAACATGGTAAAAGGCAGCTATGCCAGTTTTAAAGATCCTTCGTCATTTCTGATATCACAATCAATGGCCAAAGCCTTGTTTGGCGATGCCGACCCCATAAATAAAACCGTGCGGATTGATAATAAAACCAATATGAAAGTAATTGGCGTTTATCAGGACCTGCCGCACAATACCACATTTTACGAAACAAAGTTTATGCTCCCATTCAGTAACCCGGCAAACTGGTGGAGCACCCAAATGCAAGCCTGGGATAATCACGCCTGCCATTTATTTGTACTGATGAATGATCATGCCGACTTTGATAAAGTATCAGCCAGGATCAGGAACATTACCAAGCCGCACTTTAAAATGAACGACGAGGTAATACAGGTACACCCCATGCGCAAATGGCATTTATACAGCGATTTTAAGAACGGAGTAGCCGTTGGGGGCCGCATAGAATTTGTTTGGTTGTTTGGAATTATTGGCCTGTTTGTGTTGTTGCTGGCCTGTATCAATTTCATGAACCTGAGTACAGCTAAAAGCGAAAAACGGGCCAAAGAGGTAGGCATACGCAAGGCTATAGGTTCTGTTCGCAACCAGCTTATCGGGCAGTTTTTAAGTGAATCGTTGCTGGTGGTGTTCCTGTCGCTGGTATTAACGGTTATCATGGTACTGCTGGCTATCCCCTACTTTAATCATGTTGCAGATAAGGAGGTTTCCATACCCTGGGGCAATCCGCTATTCTGGTTGCTTACGTTGAGCTTTACCATTTTTACAGGCCTGATATCGGGTAGTTACCCGGCGTTTTATTTATCTGCCTTTAACCCGGTAAAGGTGTTAAAGGGTACATTTAGGGTAGGCCGTTTGGCTGCTATCCCACGCAAGGTGCTGGTCGTGGTTCAGTTTACGGTATCTATCGTTTTAATTATAGGCACCATCATTGTTTTACGGCAAATTCAGTTTGCTAAAGACCGGCCGGTTGGCTACTCGCGTGCGGGCCTTATTTCTATTGAAATGAACACGCCCGAAATTTATGGCCACTATGAAGTAATGCGCAACGACCTGATACAAACCGGTGCGGTGGAAAATATGGCCGAATCAAACAGCACAACAACCCAGATATGGTCAAACAATGGCGGTTTTGACTGGGCCGGCAAAACCCCCGGGTATGACCCTACATTTGGTACTATAGGCGTAACTTATGATTTTGGCCACACTGTAGGGTGGAAAATAGCACAGGGGCGCGATTTTTCACGTAACTTCCCTACCGATACGGGCGCTATTATCCTAAACGAATCGGCGCTTAAAATGAGCGGTATTAAAAACCCGATAGGTAAAACCATACACTGGCACGACGGTAACCATGTAATTGTGGGCGTAGCCAAAGATATGGTGATGGAATCGCCGTATGAAAAAACCAAAGGCACCATATTCTTTATGACCCCCGGCTGGGTTAACTGGATCACCGTACGCATAAAACCAAACATGCCCATACGGGAGGCACTGAGCAAAATTGAACCTGTTTTTAAAAAATACAACCCTGGCAGTCCTTTTGAATTTAAATTCAATGACGATGAATACGCTCATAAATTTTCGGACGAGGAGCGTATAGGTAACCTGGCCTCCATATTCGCGGTACTGGCTATCTTTATTTCATGCCTGGGCCTCTTTGGGCTGGCATCATTCGTTGCCGAGCAGCGGGTTAAAGAAATTGGGGTGCGCAAGGTGCTGGGCGCATCGGTGGTAAACCTGTGGCGTCTGTTATCAACCGAGTTTGTGGTGCTGGTTTTTATATCGCTGCTTATAGCAGTACCTGTGGCTTACTATTTTATGCAACATTGGCTGCAGGGCTACCAGTATAAAGCCGTAATTTCCGGGTGGATATTTGTTTGTGCAGGCGCCGGCGCAATAGCCATTACACTAATAACCGTGAGTTTCCAGGCGGTAAAAGCGGCCATGGCCAACCCGGTAAAAAGCTTGCGGAGCGAATAGTAAGGCGAAAGAGTAAAGGTCAAAGGCGAAAGATAATAAGGGCCGAAGGCATAAAGCTGAAAGCCGTATAACGTAATACGTATAAACTAAAACGTACAACATGTTAAAGAATTATTTAAAAATTGCGTGGCGAAACCTTGTAAAAAATAAGGTGCACAGTTTTATTAACGTAGCGGGCCTTTCGGTTGGTATGGCGGTGGCCATGCTTATTGGGCTCTGGATCTGGGATGAAGTCTCGTTCAACAAGTATTTTAAAAATTACGACCGTATTGTACAGGTATGGCAGAACCAAACATTTAACGGAGTTGTGGGCAGCCAAACGGCCATGCCTATTCCGCTGGGCTTAAAACTTCGTGAATCGTACATGAGCGATTTTAAATATGTGGTACTTTCGACATGGACTATGGAGCACATTATTACCAATGGCGACAAGAAATTCACCAAGCTGGGTAACTATGTGCAGCCCGAAATGCCCGATCTGCTAACGCTGAAAATGCTTAAAGGCACGCGCGCCGGACTAAAGGATATGTCGTCTATCATGCTGTCTGAATCGCTGGCAAAAACACTTTTCGGTGGTGCCGACCCTCTTAATAAAACACTTAAAATTGACAACCAATGGGTGGTTAAGGTAACAGGTGTGTATGAGGATATGCCCAACAACACCGAGTTTAGAGAGGTCACCTTTTTTGCACCCTGGGACCTGTACATGAGCACCATGCCCTGGCTTAAACGAGCCGCTACCCGCTGGGGCAACAATTCATGGCAGGTATTTGCGCAATTGGCACCCAATGCTAATGCCGATAAAGTATCAGCCAAAATTAAAGACTTAAAGCTCAAAAACATAGCCGCACAGGGCGACAAATTAGGGGCCGATTTTAAACCGGCCGTGTTTTTACACCCAATGAATAAATGGCACTTATATTCGGAGTTTAAAAACGGTGTAAATACAGGTGGCGCCATACAATTTGTATGGATGTTTGGCATCATAGGGGTGTTTGTATTATTGCTGGCCTGCATCAATTTCATGAACCTGAGCACCGCCCGGTCCGAGAAGCGAGCTAAGGAAGTAGGCATCCGCAAGGCCATAGGCTCGCAGCGGATACAGCTCATAGGGCAGTTTTTTATGGAATCGCTGCTGATAGTTGCTTTTGCCTTTGTTTTTTCAATAGTACTGGTAATGCTTACGCTGCCCTGGTTTAACGGTGTTGCAGATAAAAAGATGGTTGTTTTATGGAACAATCCATGGTTTTGGATACTGGGCTTGGTTTTTAGTCTCATATCCGGACTAATAGCTGGTAGTTACCCGGCGCTCTACCTGTCGTCATTTAAACCTATAAAGGTTTTAAAGGGAACATTCAAAGTAGGACGGCTGGCTGCTATACCCCGTAAGGTGCTGGTAGTTTTACAATTCAGCGTTTCGGTAACGCTTATTATAGGCACCATCATTGTTTTCAGGCAGATACAATTTGCCAAGAACAGGCCTATTGGCTATAGCCGCGAAGGATTGGTTTACATGGTGCAAAAAACAAGCGATATCCATAATCATTACGTAGCTTTTAAAGATGAGCTGATAAAATCGGGAGCTGTTATAGAAACGGCCGAATCGGGAAGTCCCGTTACCGGTGTGTGGAGCAACAATAGTGGTTTTGACTGGAGAGGGAAGCCGCCCGGCATGCTGGATGATTTTGCGACGGTAGGCATAACACCTGACTTTGGTAAAACCGTTGGGTGGCAGTTTAAGGATGGCCGTGATTTTTCGACCGCGTTTTTAACCGACTCGACCGGTGTAGTAATTAATGAGGCCGCGGCAAAGTTCATGAATTTTAAAAACCCTGTGGGCGAGATCATAACAACCGACGGCAAGCCGTACCATGTAATAGGGCTTATTAAAGATATGCTCATGTCATCGCCTTATGAACCGGTTAAGCAAACTTTCTTTTTCCTGGATAAAGACCCGCAGGGAGTGGTAACTATCAGGATAAATCCGAAGATGAGCACCCGCGATGCGCTCGAAAAAATTGCCGCCATACATCAGAAATATTCGCCGGCTTCGCCGTTTGATTATAAGTTCGCCGACGAAGAATATGCAAAAAAATTTGACGGCGAAACGCGTATAGGCAAGCTGGCGAGCTTTTTTGCCATGCTGGCCATATTTATCAGCTGTTTGGGCCTATTTGGTATGGCAACCTTTATGGCCGAGCAGAGGGTTAAGGAAATAGGTGTACGCAAAGTTTTAGGTGCATCGGTATTTAACCTGTGGCAACTGCTGTCAGTAGACTTCGTTGTATTGGTTATCATCTCCTTTATTATCGCATCGCCGGTATCTTACTATTTTATGCATGGCTGGCTGCAGGGCTACACTTACCGGTCTCAAATTTCCTGGTGGATATTTGGTGTATCGGCAGTAGGCGCCATTATAATAACACTGGTTACCGTAAGCTTCCAGGCCATTAAAGCGGCACTGGCTAATCCCGTAAAAAGTTTAAGAAGCGAATAGTGAGGTTAAAGGATAAAGGTCAAAGCTCCAATGAACTAATGAACAATTGAACTACTTATAATGATCAAGAATTATTTAAAAATAGCCTGGCGAAACCTTGTGAAAAACAAGGCTCACACATTTATTAATGTGGCCGGCTTGTCGGTGGGTATGGCGGTGGCCATGCTTATTGGTCTGTGGATATGGGATGAACTATCTTACGATAAGTATTTTGAAAACCACGACCGTATTGTGCGGGTCATGCAGCATGAAACCTTCAATGGCGAAATCACCTCAGAAAATTCGTTACCTATACCCCTGGGTTATAAACTTCGTCAGGATTATAAGGAGGATTTCAAATATGCCGTATTATCAACCTGGACATCCGGGCACGTATTGGCCAATGGCGATACTAAAATAACCCAGGACGGCAATTACATGCAGGCTGAAGCGCCGGATATGCTAACCTTAAAAATGCTCAAGGGTACGCGCGCCGGATTAAAAGACCCTTCATCTATCCTGCTTTCGGCATCGGTGGCCAAAGCGCTGTTCGGTAATGCCGACCCGATGCTCAAAGCTGTAAAGATTGACAATAAATGGAATGTTAAGGTTACCGGTGTTTATGAAGATCTGCCCCGGAATACCTCATTTAGTGGTATGAAGTTTATTGCACCGTGGGATTTGTACATGACCACCGATCCCCAATTAAAAAAGCAGGCTACACGCTGGGGTAACACCTCATGGCAAATATTTTCCCAACTGGCGCCCAATGTCGATATCAATAAGGTAGCCACCAAAATAAAAGATCTGAAACATAAGGGGCTTACAGCTGATAACGATTTAGTTGGCATGGCATTTAAATCGACCCTGTTTTTACACCCCATGAATAAGTGGCATTTATATTCGGAATTTAAAAACGGCGTAATCACAGGCGGCGCCATACAATTTGTTTGGATGTTTGGCATTATAGGCGTGTTTGTATTGCTGCTGGCCTGCATCAACTTCATGAACCTGAGCACCGCCCGGTCTGAGAAACGGGCTAAGGAGGTAGGAATCCGTAAGGCCATAGGTTCGTTGAGGAGGCAGCTTATTGGCCAGTTTTTTATGGAGTCGTTAATGATTGCCGTTTTTGCATTTATGGTATCGATAGTTATAGTGATGCTGATATTACCATGGTTTAACCAGGTAGCCGGTAAAGATATAGTTGTACTATGGGATAATCCTGTTTTTTGGCTCTGCGGGTTAATGTTCAGCTTGCTCACCGGTATAATATCCGGCAGCTATCCGGCATTTTACCTGTCATCATTTCAGCCGGTAAAAGTTTTAAAAGGAACATTTAAGGCAGGACGCTTTGCTGCACTGCCTCGTAAGGTACTGGTAGTTTTACAGTTTACAGTTTCGGTAACACTAATCATCGGCACCATAATTGTCTTCAGGCAGGTACAGTTTACCAAGAACCGGCCGGTAGGCTATGAACGTACCGGACTTGTACAAATGAACATTCACGGCGATGATATACACAAACATTTTATGGCCTTCAGAAATGACTTGTTGCAAACCGGCGCCATCGTAGAAGTAGCCGAATCGGGCAGTCCGCTAACGGGTGTATGGTCAAACAACAGCGGGTTAAACTGGCGGGGCAAAGACCCCAACCTGCAGGACGATTTCGGAACGATAAGGCTGAGTCCGGAATTTGGCAAAACAGCTGGCTGGAAATTGGTGGATGGGCGTGATTTCACAAGGGCGGTGGCCGATACATCGGGCATTATACTAAATGAGGCGGCGGTAAAATTCATGAACCTGAAAAGCCCGGTGGGCGAAACCATAAAGTGGTACCGCGATTTTACGGTTATCGGTGTGATAAAGGATATGGTTATGTCGTCGCCGTATGAGCCTGTAAAACCAAGCGTATTCATCATTGCCAATTATGCCATGGAAATGATCGACATTCGCCTGAACCCCCAAATGAACCCGAGAGAAGCCCTAAGCAAAATCGAACCCATTTTTAAACGCTACAATCCCGGCAGTCCGTTTGAATATAAATTCACCAACGAAGACTATGCGCAAAAATTTGCAAATGAGGAGCGCATAGGCAAGCTGGCCGGCTTTTTTACCATATTGGCTATTTTTATCAGCTGCATGGGCTTGTTTGGCATGGCATCGTTTATGGCCGAACAGCGTATAAAGGAAATCGGAGTGCGTAAAGTACTGGGCGCTTCGATATTCAGTCTGTGGCGTTTAATGTCGAAGGATTTTGTAGCCCTGGTAGTTATAGCATTGGCCATAGCAATACCCGTTGCTTATTACTTTATGCACGGCTGGCTGCAAAGTTACCAATACCGGGCCGAGCTTTCCTGGTGGATATTTGGTTTCACTGCTATTGGCGCTATTATGATTACGCTACTTACGGTAAGCTACCAGAGTATAAAAGCAGCACTAACAAACCCGGTAAAAAGCCTAAAAACGGAATAACAGTAAAAGGTAAGATAGAATGAAAAACAAACTTTTCACCTTTTTAATACTATCGATAATAATGACCGGTGGTTTATTTAACACTGTAGCAGCACAGGACACCGTTATCAGAAAATTCTATAAGGGAAGACTCGACTCTTTAAATTCAAACATATTAAAACAGGAAAGGCTTATACAAGTGTTTACTCCGCCAAATTACAAACCGGGGAGTACCAATAAATATGACGTACTGTATGTGCTTGACGGCGGCAACTGGAACACCGGTTTAATTGCTGATATCCAGCGGTTTTTAGAGGGTGAGGATTATATGCCCCCTACAATAATCGTGAGCGTTTTGGGTATCGACCGGAATAAAGACCTTACTCCAACGCACATGGAAGATTGGAAAACATCGGGCGGGGCTGATAAATTCCTTGGTTTTATAAAAAATGAGCTGATCCCTTACATCAATAAAACATACCCCTCTAATGGCGATAATACGCTTTGGGGGCATTCGTTAGGCGGCTTGTTTGTGATGTACGCGCTGCTAAATGAACCAAAGGTGTTTAAATCGTACATAGCGGTGGACCCCAGTCTTTGGTGGGACAAGATGTATCTCCCTAAAATTGCTGCCGATAAATTACCCGGTTTGGCGGGTTTAAATATTACACTTTTTATGGGCGGTCGTGAAGGCGAGGCCGGTAGATCAATGAAGATTGATACTATGGATACTATTCTTAAAAAAATAGCTCCCGCAGGACTAACCTGGAAAACCATTAACTATCCGGATGAGTCACATAGCTCGGTAAGGTTTAAAATTACTTATGACGGATTGAGGTTTTTATACAGCGGGTACACCGGCAAGGATATAGTATTTCATCCGATGAATGGTATCGTTTTAAAAAACAAACCATTTAAATTGTGGTATTTTAACGACCCTTCTAAAGTATACTATACTACAGACGGAACAGAACCGGTACCTACATCCGCCAAAATAGAGCGTGAGATCACCTTGCCCGGGCCGACTACCCTTACCGTGAAAAGATTTGCCAACAGAGCCCGGTATAGCAGAAGTACTATCGGCGATTTTAAAGCTGGTACAGATTTACCTGCTGTTAAAAAAGAGAAAAATGCAAAGCCAGGCGGTTTCAGTTATGCTTATTATGAAGGTGAGTGGAGCGGATTGCCCGTTTTTAAAAAACTGAAACCGGTTCAAACAGGTATAACAAGCAAAGATTT
Source organism: Mucilaginibacter sabulilitoris (assembly GCF_034262375.1). Taxonomy (NCBI): domain Bacteria; kingdom Pseudomonadati; phylum Bacteroidota; class Sphingobacteriia; order Sphingobacteriales; family Sphingobacteriaceae; genus Mucilaginibacter; species Mucilaginibacter sabulilitoris. Next base: position 17,833 of record NZ_CP139558.1, on the reverse strand, counting down.
TGATATTAATAAGCTGCCCCGGCAAAATAATTTCGCCCTGCTTATTAACGGGCAAATGGAGGCAAAGGAAGATGGTTATTATATTTTTGGATTCGACGCCGACGCCGGATCAAGACTATACCTGGGTAACCAGTTATTAATGACTACTGATAGTTTACATGACAATGGCAAATCATATATACTGCCACTAAAAAAAGGGTTTTACCCATTCAAGCTTGAGTATCTGCATAAAACAGGAGACCGTAAATTGGAGTTAGTTTACCTGACACCAACTTTAACAAGTACTACTAAGGAGCCTGTTACAATCCCGTTAGATCTGCAATACAGCGATCATTAACAGGTGTAGCTGAGCCTAATAGGCACAAAAAAATCCAGTGTTTTCTGCACCGGATTTTTTATTTATAAGCTTTCGGCTTAATTAGCAGTATTGTTCAAACGCGCCAATTAAATTATCGGCAATCATTTGTGCAGGGCGGCCTTCAATTTGGTGGCGCTCTATCATATGTACCAGTTTACCGTCTTTAAACAAAGCCATTGCCGGTGATGACGGCGGATAAGGCAACATATAGTTACGTGCTGTATCAACTGCCTCTTTTTCCATGCCTGCAAAAACAGTTACCAGTTTATCAGGGTGTTTTTCGTTAGCTGCAGCAATTCTGGCCGCCGGGCGCGCATTAGCTGCGGCACAACCACAAACAGAATTTACCATTACAAATACAGTGCCTTCGCTTTCAATAGCTTGCTTTACAGCATCGGCATCTTTCAACTCCTCAAAGCCAACTCTTGTCAAATCTTCCCGCATCGGGGCAACTAAATATTCTGGATACATGATTTTTTATGTTCTAAAATTTACCTGAAAACAAAAATAAGAAATCATTATCAGTTTGCATGTAAAAAGCACAATAATAACAATTTGCTGACGATGCAAACGTTATGTAAAGGCAATATTAAATTATTTATTCCTTATAGTTTTGTTTAGAATAAGTATTGATTTATAAATTGTAATAATTATCTTGCATATCCTAATTAATGACTTTGATGAATAAAAAACCTTCCGACATCAGTACGGTTGTTATCATTAACAAAAACCAGCAGCACACCAAATCATTACAAATAAAAACAAAGCATATTAACAGGGTAAAGCACTACGCGTTTAGCGTATTATCTGTTTTATTGGTGTTAATAGGTTTTATTTTTTATTTAAGATCGCAAAACAAAAAGCAAGAGCTGGAAAAGCAGGCATTATTACAGCAAATTGTAAAACTTAAAGGCGCTATCCCCGATGTTGCGCCAATAGAAAATAAGGAGGGCAGCGCCCAATCCTATATACAGGCCATCGAAAGTAAGTTAAAAACCATTAACAGTTATTTAAAAAGGCGAGGCTTAAAAGGTTTCTCGACCAAGGGCATAGGCGGCGACGGCAATAGCGAAGAGAATAAACTAACCGATACAGAAGTTTACTCCTTGTACAACGATTATCTAAACCATTTAATGGGTACCATAGCGTTTACGCCGATGGGCTATCCGCGGGTTAGTTCTTTTACATCCTTCTTCGGTTACCGCAGCGACCCTTTTGATGACGGGCGCGCCGAGTTTCACCCGGGTATTGATTTTAAGGGCAAAAAGGGCGATGAGGTAAAATGTACTGCAAGCGGCAAGGTGGTTTTTGCCGGCTGGAGCGGTGGCTACGGCAATTGCATCCGTATAGCGCATATCAATAATTTTGAAACCGTTTATGGCCATCTGTCGCGCATTAAGGTAAAGGTTGGCCAGCAGGTAAACGTTGGCGACGAAATAGGCTTGGTTGGCTCAACCGGGCACTCAACCGGTGCACACCTACATTATGAAGTGCGTAAAAATGGCCGGCCAATAAACCCGGTTAATTTCTTAACGCTCAATAAATAATATACGGTGGTTTGCCGGGGTGAATAATAAGTAAATTTTATTTTTATTAAACATCCGGGGCGTTGTTTTCGTAAAAGGGCAGTATAATTCAAAATTGTATACGCATAACCCTAAACGCACAATGACAATTTTTAGTAAAAAGGAAAAAGTTGCGCTTGATCTGCAAGCAATATCTACACTAATAAGCGACGGAAGTATTTTAGAGGGCAACCTGAAAGCCCCTGCTTTTGCGCGGATTGACGGACAAGTAAACGGCCACGTAACTATTGATGAAGGATTGATACTTGGGGAGAGAGGCCTGGTGGCAGGTAATATCAATACCAAAGAAATTGTAGTTTATGGTATTGTTAACGGCGATATCTACACCACTTCACTCGAAATAAAAGCAACAGGAAAAATTACCGGCAATATTAAAACACAAAACCTCGTGGTTGAAAACGGGGGTGTTTATAATGGTAATCTTAATATGCAGCAGGCTGATAAATAAGTTGGTTCTGAAAGTGTGATCTTCGTCATTTCATTTTGATGTTTTTATAAGCTATTTTTGCAATTCAAAAAATGAAATGTTATGTCATCAGTAGAAACCGCATTCGTTAAATACAAAGTAAAAGACTTATCACTGGCCGAGTGGGGTCGGAAGGAGATTGAACTGGCCGAAGCCGAAATGCCTGGCTTAATGGCTTTACGTAAAGAGTATGGCCCAACACAGCCTTTAAAAGGCGCGCGTATTGCCGGTTGCCTGCACATGACCATTCAAACCGCAGTTTTAATTGAAACCCTGATTGCCCTTGGCGCAGAAGTTACCTGGTCGTCATGTAATATATTCTCAACCCAGGATCATGCCGCTGCCGCGATTGCTGCTGCCGGTATTTCTGTTTATGCCTGGAAAGGTATGAACGCCGAAGAATTTGACTGGTGTATTGAGCAAACTCTTCATTTTGGCGAAGACCGCAAACCATTGAACATGATATTGGACGATGGCGGCGACTTAACCAACATGGTACTGGATAAATATCCTGAGCTGGTTGCGGAAATTAAAGGTTTATCAGAAGAAACCACTACTGGTGTTCACCGTTTATACGAGCGTGTTAAAGCAGGTACTTTACCAATGCCTGCCATTAACGTAAATGATTCGGTTACCAAATCAAAATTTGATAATAAATATGGCTGCCGCGAATCATTGGTTGATGCCATTCGCCGCGCTACCGATGTAATGATGGCAGGTAAAGTAGCCGTTGTTTGCGGCTATGGCGACGTAGGTAAAGGTTCTGCCGATTCACTGCGCAATGCCGGTGTTCGTGTTATAGTTACCGAAATTGACCCTATCTGCGCGTTACAGGCAGCTATGGAAGGTTTTGAAGTTAAAAAACTATCTACCGCTATTACAGAAGCCGATATTGTAGTTACAGCTACCGGTAACAAGAACATTGTTCGTGAACAGCATTTCCGTGCGTTAAAAGACAAAGCCATTGTTTGTAACATCGGTCACTTTGATAACGAAATTGATATGGCCTGGTTAAACGGTACTTACGGCAATACTAAAATTGAAATTAAACCACAGGTTGATAAATATACCATTGATGGTAAAGATGTAATTGTACTGGCCGAAGGTCGTTTGGTTAACTTAGGCTGTGCAACCGGTCATCCAAGCTTTGTGATGAGTAACTCATTCACCAACCAAACTTTGGCCCAGCTGGAGCTTTGGACAAATGGTGCAGCTTACGAAAACAAAGTATATACCCTGCCAAAACACCTTGACGAAAAAGTAGCCCGCCTGCACCTTGCCAAAATTGGTGTTGAGCTGGAAGTTCTTGACCAGGATCAGGCAGAGTATATCGGCGTAACTGTTGAAGGTCCGTTTAAACCGGAGTACTACAGGTACTAACCGTTGAAAGCCGAAATTCAAAAATAAAAATTCAAAAGGGCATGGTTTTCGGATCATGCCCTTTTTTGTTGTAGGTATCGATATAACTAATGGGCTGTCATGCTGAGCTTTGTCGAAGCATGGTGGGCAGGCCTCTGCGCACGACCCTTTGACGAAGGTCTGGATGACAGGCCATCTCTGTACGCTCATTTCTTAGAGAGAAATGTCATGCTGAACTTGTTTCGGTATATAAGCAAGGTTTTACAACAAGCGTAACTGTCCTGAGAGGTCCTGAAATAAATTCAGGATGAGGGGAATTTTAATATTTAATGAGAAAAAAGAGTGTCATGCTGAGCATCGTCGAAGCATAGTGGGCAGGCCTCTGCGCGCAACCCTTTGACGGAGGTTTCTGCGCACGTTCCCCAAGCTGATATTTAGTGGTAATACCCTAATTATAAATTATCTTATCCAATAAAACGTGTTGGTAATAATTGGTTAAGTCTAAATTGATAGAGGTTTTTAGGATATACTTGGCTGTATGGTAAATACTTTTCTTTTTTACGCCCGAAATTTTCGGCGAACAAATTTGTCCCATATAGTATTCCAACACCCCGATAGTTTCAACAGAGCATTGAAACTTTTCATTATTGATGCAGTACAGATGTACAACTATACTATCATACCGCTGCAATAAAGATTGTAACGTATTACCGTTTGAATAAGAGTATTCGGTTAAATTATCTAACCGGGTTTTTAATTCAGCAAGTTGGCTCACATATTCTGTCATAGACTGGCGGGATTGTAAAGGGGAATCAGCTTTCGCTTATCCCCTTCGATGAATAGCTATATAAATATGACTTTTAATTAATTAGCAGTCAATTTTTTATAGTAAATTGTAAATCATAATGGGTATTTTGTGAATTTCAGCACACTTTAAAACTCAAACTTTACAGAAAAAAGCATCGATTGCGGTTTACGATCAAGATATGCCGGCTAATATTCCGTGAACTTGCGGATGTTTTAACATTTGCAGCTATTTTAAAAAAAAACAATGGCATTGGTTGTTAAACATCGTGTATTTTGATAAATTTAGTAAGGCATCGTGCACAAATGTTTCCTGGGAGCTTTTGACGAACCGCCGAATCAAATGCCCATACATTTATCAAAGCGGTGAACTGCTGAGGGTTAAAACAATGGTTATCCGTATTGATAGCTAAAACGGTCAATTTATCAATTACTTCCTTCAAACTCCTCCTCTACACTTTCGCGCAGATCATACAATAACCATTGTTTTTTGGCTATTGCCCCAGCTTCTGATTGCAGCAGTTTTATAAAATCGTTTACGCCTGTTGGTTCGTTACCATTGCCGTGAATCAGTACAATACTACCCGCCTGCGGTTGCTGTCCTTTGGCCAGCCAGGCATCGGTACCTACGGGAATAAGGCCATAGTCGGTTAGTTTATAAATCAATTGCTGGTCAGACACCAGTCCCGGGAACCTGAAAAATACCGAAGGCAGCAAGCCATTTTTGAGCATGGCCTTTTCGGTTTCCAGTATTTCGTAGTTCATGTCGGTGCCGGGTTCCAGCAAAAAATTCTTCTTCAGCGGGGCTTTCAAACTCACGCGGTGATTAAAGGAATGGTTGATCCAGGTGATATAGATCTCGTGTTTGGCCTGCATCTGTTTAAGCCACTCGAGATCCTGCGGGTGTTGGCGCATCCAAACGCCGGTAACCGAGAGGGCTACAGGCACGGGGCGCTCCACTTTCTGAAATTCGGTAAATATATCGGTGAATATGCGTTTATCCAAAGGCCTGTGCGATGGGCACAGATCGGCAGTGAGGCTGATGCCTGTTTCTTTAGGGATGCCACTCTCAATACCGGCATCTTGCAGCGCTACCGATTGCTTTTCGGCTTTGCGCAATGCTTTTTGATAGGGCGTGTTTTTAAAAAAATCGCGCGCCTGGGCAATATTCATGGCTTTTACCTCGTAAAAATCGCACTCATCAGTTTTGGTTTGCAGCGTTTGCGGGTTCACGAGCAGGTAATAGCTTTTTCCCTCGTTTTCAAACTGGCGCAGTATCATCCAGTCTTGCGGAAAGTGGTGAGCCCAGCCAAAGTAGGGTTTGTAATTTTCTATTTTACGGTAATTGGCTTGCGCGCAGGCCAATTGATGTAGGCCGGTTAAAAGGAATAAGGTGAGTATATATTTAAGAAGCCTGCTGTTCATTTTTGTTAAAATTCCAGTTAAATATAAGTTTTAATGTAAACGACACACGGAATTTAGGAAAGAGGTGTAATTATTTGTCGTGTTCGCACCTGTTCGGTTGCGTTCGCAGGTGTTCGCGACTGTTCATGGGTGTTCGCACTTCAAAAAAACGAACACTCCTGAATTCGATAAAAATTAAACTTATCGCCGCGTTTTTAGTTAGGCATATATAGATGAAATATTAACTTTGAAGCATGACCCATTTATCTGTCAATATAAACAAAATAGCTACCCTGCGCAACTCGCGCGGCGGCAATAACCCCGATCTGATACAAGTTGCCAAAGATTGCGAACGTTTTGGCGCACAGGGTATTACCGTACACCCCCGTCCCGATGAAAGACATATCCGCTACAATGATGTATTTGAGCTGAAAAAGATAGTTACCACCGAGTTTAATATTGAAGGCAATTGCCAGGAACAAAAGTTTATTGACTTGGTATTGGCCAACAAACCCGAACAGGTTACCCTGGTACCCGATGTGCTTGGACAGATCACCTCGAACCATGGCTGGGATACTATTACCAACTATCACTATTTAAAAGATATGATAGCCGTGTTTAAAAACGCGGGCATACGGGTTTCTATATTTGTTGATCCTGTTGTGCAAATGGTTGAAGGCGCCGCCAAAACAGGTACCGACCGTATTGAACTCTACACCGAAGGTTATGCCACCCACTTTCACCAGGGTAAAGAGCTTGCTATTGCCCCCTATATTGAAGCCGCAAAGGTTGCCCAAAGCTTAGGCTTAGGTATTAATGCCGGCCATGACCTCGACTTGCATAACCTGAAATACTTTGCCGAAAATGTGCCTGGTTTACAGGAGGTAAGTATAGGCCATGCACTCATCAGCGACGCGTTGTATTACGGGCTCGAAAACACCATACAGCAATATTTAAGGCAGCTGATATAGTTAACTGTCTGTTATCTTTTTGTCTTTGCTCGTTTATCTAAAAAAGCTTGTAAACACTTTGTCAATATCATATTAGGTAATTGTTACTCAATTAGTAAAATAGTACCTTTGCGCTAAATTTAGAGGGACACTTGATTCATGATGTTGAACGCAGACTACCAGGAGAAGTTTCAGTCGAGACATATTGCTCCAAATGAGGCCGATACGGCAAAAATGTTAAAAACTATCGGTGTAAATTCGCTTGATGAAATGATAGCGCAAACCGTTCCTGACAAGATCAGGTTAAAACAACCACTCAATCTTCCTGCCGCAAAAAGCGAATTCGATTATCTAAACACTTTAAAGCAAACTGCTTCAAAAAACAAGGTATTCAAATCATTCATCGGCAAAGGGTATTATGATGTGATTGTGCCGGGCGTTATACAGCGTAATATCCTGGAAAATCCCGGATGGTATACACAGTATACGCCATATCAGGCTGAAATTGCACAGGGGCGTTTACAGGCTTTACTGAATTTCCAAACCATGGTGATTGACCTTACTGGGATGGAAATAGCTAATGCATCATTGCTTGACGAGGGTACTGCCGCCGCCGAGGCCATGTTTATGCAATACAGCCTACGCAAAAATCAAAATGCTAATGTTTTCTTTGTTTCGGAAGAGTTGTTTCCGCAGACTATTGATATATTAAAAACCCGTTCAGAACCTTATGGTATTGAACTGCAGATAGGCAACCACCGCACCGTTGAGCTAACCGACAAAATGTTTGGTGCCATAGTTCAATATCCTGCCGGTAATGGCGCTGTATATAACTACACTGATTATGCTGCCAAAGCACATGAAAAAGGTATTAAACTAACCGTTGTTGCTGACATTATGAGCCTGGTGCTGTTAACCCCTCCCGGTGAGTGGGGGGCCGATATTGTGGTTGGCTCTACCCAGCGCTTTGGTGTACCGATGGGCTTCGGCGGGCCGCACGCAGCGTTTTTTGCTACTAAGGAAGAATATAAACGTTCTATCCCCGGCCGTATTATTGGTGTTACCATTGATAGCGCCGGTAACTACGCCCTGCGTATGGCGCTGCAAACCCGCGAACAACATATCCGCAGGGATAAAGCAACCTCCAATATTTGTACTGCTCAGGCATTGCTGGCTATTATGGCCGGGATGTATGCCGTATACCACGGACCGCAAGGCATTAAATTAATTGCCGAAAGGATACATGGTTTAGCTGTTTTATTAGCCAACTCATTAAATGAGTTAGGTTATGAACAATTGAACGAATCGTTTTTTGATACCCTGAAATTTGATGTTGGCCATTTAGCGGGTCCTATTCATTCAGAGGCTTTGAACAACGAGATGAATTTCAACTACGAAGGTTCTGTTGTTACCATTTCTGTTGATGAAACTACATCGGCAGAAGATATCAAAAACATAGTGAGGTTTTTTGCCAAGGTGAAAGGCAAAACTATTAACGATGTAAATGTTGATGAGTTAAAGACAGACTTAAAAACTGTTATCCCGGCCGAATTACAACGTACATCTGCTTATTTAACACACAGCCTGTTCAATTCACATCATTCAGAGCATGAAATGCTGCGTTATATCAAATCGCTCGAAACTAAAGATCTTTCGCTTTGTCACTCCATGATCGCCTTAGGTTCATGTACCATGAAACTGAACGCGACCACCGAAATGGTGCCCGTTACTTGGGCGGAGTTTAGCAAAATTCATCCCTTTGCCCCTGCCGACCAGGTGGGTGGCTACATGCAGCTTTTTGACGAGATCAATAACTGGCTGAGTGAAATTACTGGCTTTGCTGCGATGAGCTTACAGCCGAATGCCGGTGCCCAGGGTGAATACGCTGGTCTGATGGTGATCCGTGCTTATCATTTAGACAGGGGCGACAACCACCGTAATATTGCTTTGATTCCATCATCTGCACATGGTACCAACCCTGCATCGGCAGCTATGGCCGGTATGAAAATAGTGGTTGTAAAATGCGACGATAACGGCAACATTGATGTGGCTGATATGAAAGCCAAGGCAGAACAGTATAAAGGCGAACTTTCTTGCCTGATGGTCACCTATCCATCTACCCATGGGGTATTTGAAGAGTCGATCATTGAGATATGTGATATTATACATCAGAATGGTGGCCAGGTTTACATGGATGGCGCCAATATGAACGCCCAGGTAGGTTTAACCAGTCCGGCCAATATTGGCGCCGATGTTTGCCACCTTAACCTGCACAAAACCTTCTGTATTCCGCATGGTGGCGGTGGTCCGGGTATGGGGCCTATCGGCGTAGCCAAACATCTTGTGCCTTACTTACCAGGCCACGCCGTGGTTGACATTGACCAGGGTAAATCTATCCATGCGGTATCAGCAGCACCATGGGGCTCGGCCTCTATCCTGATTATTTCACATGCTTATATAGCTATGATGGGCGCCGATGGTTTAACCAACGCTACCCGTTATGCAATATTGAATGCCAACTATATTAAGGCCCGTCTGCAGGATCATTACCCGGTATTATACACGGGTGCTAACGGCCGTTGCGCGCACGAAATGATATTGGATTGCCGCTCGTTTAAACCATTTGGTATTGAAGTTACTGATATTGCGAAACGTTTGATGGATTATGGCTTCCATGCGCCAACCGTATCTTTCCCGGTTGCCGGTACCGTTATGGTAGAGCCAACCGAATCTGAACCAAAACATGAGCTTGACCGTTTTTGCGATGCCATGATCGCTATCCGTCATGAAATTGCCGATATAGCCGATGGAGTGTCTGACAAAACAGATAACCCATTAAAAAACGCGCCACATACTGTTGCTGTAATTACCGGTAATGAGTGGGAGCATTCATATACCCGTCAAAAGGCGGCATTCCCGCTTCCTTATGTGGCTGCCTATAAATTCTGGCCATCAGTAGGACGTGTTAATGATACCTATGGCGACAGAACATTGATTTGCTCATGCCCGCCACTTGAAGATTATGCTTTTGAAGAGAGCATAGTAGAATAAAATAAAAGAGTAAATTTCAGACAAAAAATGCTTTAATGCGTTAATAAATGTGCAGATAGTTATAAATTATCTGCACATTTTATTATTTCAACTATTTTGACTTTTTGTACTTCTTCTTTTTAGTCATTTGATTATTAAGCAATCATTTTATTCAGTGATTTATCATAAATTCGCGACGTGAAATTGTAATATTAAAATACACTATAGTTTATTTTGAAGCTTTATTAAAAATTAGGTAATAATTATAAAGCCTTATTATTTAATTGTTATGTGTGTGTTTTGATTTTTATTTGCAATTTGTGTTTGTGAATTATATGTGATTTCAATACACTTTGATTGCGGTTTCTTAAAAAAACAGGGGGGCGAATAAAATAAATGCCTTGCTTTTAAGTTATTAATCCACGCAATTGAAACAATACTTGGTTATACAACTTATAGGAATATAACTTTTTAATTTCGTGCAGCGTATAAAGTACATCTATATAATAAACTAAGTACATCTATTGAAAATGCGTTATGACAATTAATCCAAAGCCCGTGAGTGTATTATTAATTGATGATGATGAAATCAACAATTTCATTTCGATTAAATTAATAAAGAAAGCCTTATTAAATACGGAGATCATGGCGTGTTTGAATGGTAAATTTGCTATTGACCAATTAGCAGATATACAGCGGAAAGACCCCAATAAAATGCCCGACTATATTTTGCTGGATATTAATATGCCTATTATGAATGGGTGGGAATTTCTTGATGAATATAAACGACTGAATATAGATCCTCTGGGTAAAAGTAAAATATATATTATTTCATCATCGGTGTTCAGTAACGATATAAATAAAGCTAAATCATACCCCCTGGTAAAGGATTTTATATCAAAACCCCTTAATGTCGAAAAAATAAAAGAGCTTTTTGAAGTTCAAAACGCAAGTTAAGCAGGTACAACTTTAAAATGTCCGTCATCTTGTAATACATTACCAATAGCAAATGATTTGGCGTGATAAAATAGGCAGGTCCACCCTTCCTCTACTGCCTTTTTCCCATACTCCTCGCGCAATTGCATTGCTTTGCGCCCGTCCATATCATATTTTGCAATAAACTTTCTAATCAGCTGTTCTGGCTCAGGCAATTCATCTCCACCAAAAAGTACTTTTCTGCCTTCTATATCTATCCAAAAAACCTGATGATAAGGGCAATGTCCGCCCGAATGTTCATATTTGATGCCCGGCTGTAATTCGCCACTGCCTTCAACAAAAGTAATGTTGGCTCCACTTAGTGCCCCAAATATTTCTTTGTGATATGAAGAAGTTTTTCCTGCCAGTCCGGTTTCCCATTCCTTGCGTTGTATCACGTGCCTGGCTTGCGGAAAGCTGGGCTCTAATTTGCCGTTACGTTCAACCACCAGACCACCCGAATGGTCATAATGCAGATGCGACATCAGTACAAGGCTTACATCTTCGGGATCAAAACCCGCATTGCGTATGTTTTGGTGTATCAGTAATTCATCGCGGGTATCTTTAAATCCGAGCCCGGTATCAAGCACAATCAGGTCTTGACTGGTTTTGATCAGGAAAGGGTTAACGTGGATAAATAATGAGGCCGGACGATCTTTGGGATTATCAACTTCCGGGTTAAAAGGAATAAATTTTTTGGTTGCATCAACCGAATAAGAGCCCTCACCTAACGCGAAAATTTCCATAATGTATCAAGTAGTTGGTATCAAGTATCAAGACAGTTGCATTGTTAGTAAAAGCGCCAAAATCTTGATACTTGATACCAACTACTTGATACTAAAAAATTATCTTTACTGTTTTTAAGCTGCAAATGTATGAATAAACGTTGGACGGTAAGGGATAATGCTGATCAGGATGTGGTCAAAAAATTAGCCGTCGAGCTTAATATTGATCCTGTTTTAAGTACTTTGCTGGTTCACAGGGGTATAGGTACTTTTGAAGAGGCTCGTTACTTTTTCAGGCCCGACCAACGGCACCTGCATGATCCTTTTTTGATGAAGGATATGGAAAAGGCCATTATGCGTATAGAAGATGCCATAGCCGCTGGCGAAAAAATATTGGTATATGGTGATTATGATGTAGATGGTACTACCGCTGTTGCAACGGTATATGGATTTTTTAAAGGCTGGTATCCAAAACTGGAGTATTACATACCCGACCGCTATAAGGAAGGTTATGGCATATCTACACAGGGAATTGATTATGCTGCGGATAATGGCTTTACACTGATTATTGCACTCGATTGCGGCATTAAATCGGTTGATAAAATTGAATATGCTAATAGTCGCGGCGTTGATTTCATCATTTGTGACCACCACCTCCCCGGTGCCGAACTACCGGCCGCGGTAGCGGTACTTGACCCCAAACGAAACGATTGTGAATATCCGTACAAAGAGCTTTCAGGCTGCGGTATTGGGTTTAAGCTGATACAGGCTTATGCCGAAAAACACGATATCCCTTTTGAAGAGGTTGCCCGCTTTCTTGACCTGGTGGCTATCAGTATATCCTGTGATATTGTACACATTACAGGCGAAAACCGAGTACTGGCGCATTTCGGCCTGCAAAAAATTAATACCGACCCTTGCATCGGTGTAAAAACATTAATGCAAGTAGCTGGGCGTACAGGTAGCTTTACCATCTCCGACGTGGTTTTTTTACTGGGGCCGCGTATTAATGCTGCCGGTCGCATAGATGATGCCAAGCATGCGGTTGAACTGCTGATTGCCTGTGATGAAGATATTGCCAAAGAGAAAGGCCTCATGATCAACACCCGGAATGCCGAGCGAAAAGGGCATGATCTGGATATTACCGGTGAGGCGTTGAATATGATAGATAATGATGAGGTGTTGATAAACCGGAAATCGACTGTGGTTTTTAACGAAAACTGGCATAAGGGGGTTATTGGTATAGTTGCATCGCGCCTTACCGAAAAATATTACCGGCCAACCATTGTGCTTACGCGTTCAAACGGGCACGTAGCCGGTTCGGCCCGTTCAGTATTGGGATATGACCTGTACGAAGCCCTGTGCGAGTGCAAAGATCTATTGATACAATTTGGCGGACACAAATATGCGGCGGGCCTAACCATGGAACCCGAAAATGTAGAAGCCTTTAAAGCTCGTTTTGAGGAGGTGGTAAGCGCTACTATTTCACCCGAACAATTGATACAGCAAATACAAATAGACGCCGAATTACGTTTAAGCCAGATAGAGCCCAAGTTTTTCAGGATATTGAACCAGTTTGCACCATTTGGGCCGGAAAATATGTCGCCAGTTTTCATAAGTAAAAATGTGTATGTTAGCGGTAACGTAGGCCTGGTGGGTGCGGCACATATCAAAATGAACCTTATGCAGGAAGGTTCAGCAGCTTTTGATTGTATTGCCTTTAACCACGGCGAATACTTACCCCAGTTAAAAAGCGGCGTCCCGTTTGACATTTGCTACAGCATTGAAGAAAATGTGTGGCGCGAAAGACGAACTATACAATTGAATATAAAAGGAATAAGGATTTAAGAAAAAAAATTCAAAAGTCAAAAATTGAATGGCTTTTGATCAGATATAAGGGCAAAATTTAAGTTGAAAATGTGTTTTTTGACTTTTGAATTTTGACTTTTGAATTTATAACATGATTTTAAGAGCAGAACATTTAGTAAAAAAATATAAACAGCGAACGGTTGTTAACGATGTGTCGTTTGAGGTATCGCAGGGTGAGATAGTAGGTTTGCTGGGGCCAAATGGTGCAGGTAAAACCACCTCATTTTATATGATAGTAGGCCTTATAAAACCTAATGAAGGTACTATTTTCTTGGACAATAACGATATTACCGGCGACCCGATGTATCGCCGTGCGCAGAAAGGCATTGGCTACCTGGCGCAGGAAGCATCAGTGTTCCGGAAGCTTTCTGTAGAGGATAATATTAAAGCCGTACTGGAAATGGGTAAAATGCCCAAGGAAAGACAACGCGAAAAGTTGGAAGAGCTGATAGATGAGTTTAGTTTGCATAAAGTGCGCAAAAACCGTGGCGACCTGCTATCGGGTGGCGAGCGCCGCCGAACCGAAATTGCACGGGCACTGGCGGCAGAGCCAAACTTTATTTTACTGGATGAGCCTTTTGCAGGGGTTGACCCCATAGCGGTGGAAGAAATACAGGCTATGGTGGCCAAACTAAGACATCGTAACATAGGCATCCTGATTACAGATCACAACGTACAGGAAACCTTATCTATTACTGATCGTGCTTACCTGCTTTTTGAAGGTAAGATACTGGAATCCGGCGTGCCTGAAGTATTGGCTGAAAATGAAATGGTACGTAAAGTATACCTGGGATCAAACTTTGTTTTGAAAAGAAAAGTATTTCCGCAGTAACAATCAAGAGGATAGAGTTAAGAATCAAGAGTTAGCAATGCCCTGTTATGAAACTTGCTGACAGAGCTTTTAGGATTAACCGGATTTTTCATATCTTGACTCTTGATTCTAATTTCTTGACTCTCTGATATGACAATCTTTAATTCGGTATTTACCTGGTTCATGAAAAAGCGTATTCACCAGATAGAGCTTTTTATGAAATACCCTAATGAAGTACAGGAGGAGTGGTTTGAGCAGTTAATATCAGGTGCTGAAAGCACCGAATGGGGCAGAAAATATCAGTATAAAAGCATTGAAAACCTTAATCAGTTTAAGGAACGGGTTCCAATTCAAAACTACGACACGCTGAAGCCCTACATAGAGCGCATGCTCATGGGCGAAAAGAATGTTTTATGGCCATCTGAGATACGCTGGTTTGCCAAATCATCAGGTACTACTAATGACAGGAGTAAATTTATACCAGTTAGCGAAGAGGCACTGGAGGAATGCCATTTTAAAGGTGGGAAGGATCTGCTTACCATTTATTTTAACAATAGGCCCAACGCCCGGATGTTCACTGGTAAAATACTAACACTCGGCGGCAGTCATCAAATTAGTCAGTTGAGTGCGGAAACTTCCTTTGGTGATCTTTCGGCAGTGATTATGAAGAACCTGCCAATGTGGGCCGAGTTTCACCGCACCCCCGATCTGGATATAGCCTTGCTCGATAATTTTGAGGAAAAGATTGAAAAGATAGCTCATGCCACTAAAGATGTGAACGTAACCAGTATTAGCGGAGTACCCACCTGGAACCTGGTACTGTTTAAACGTATATTGGAAATAACCGGTAAAAAGAACCTGTTGGAGATATGGCCCAACCTGGAGATGTATTTTCATGGAGCGGTTAACTTTACGCCATACCGTGAGCAGTTTAAAGGCCTTATTCCGAGTGATGATATGTATTATCTGGAGAATTATAATGCATCTGAGGGCTTCTTTGGCATTCAGGATACCAAAGAGCCGGGTGATATGCTGCTGATGCTCGATTATGGTATATTTTATGAGTTTTTACCTATCGAACACCTGCATGACGAAAACCCGGTTACGCTTACACTTGATGAAGTGGAACTGGATAAAAATTACGCGCTCATCATCACTACCAACGCCGGCCTTTGGCGGTACATGATAGGCGATACCATTCGCTTTTCATCCCTGTCGCCTTTCCGCATACAGGTTACCGGGCGTACCAAACACTACATTAATGCCTTTGGCGAAGAAGTAATTATTGATAATGCCGAACGTGCGCTGGAAGAAGCCTGTCATCAAACCGGAGCTATTATCAGGGAATATACTGCGGCGCCTGTTTACTTTAACGGCGACCAGTGTGGTGCACATGAGTGGATTATTGAGTTTGAAAAGAAACCTGCCGAGTTTGAACGCTTTGTCGACCTGCTTGACGAAACCTTGCGCCGTATAAACTCCGATTACGATGCCAAGCGGTTTAAAGACCTGGCCCTGCGCCGCCCCATTGTGCGCCGTGCCCCAGAAGGTACTTTCTTTAACTGGATGAAAGAGAAAGGTAAACTGGGCGGTCAGCATAAAGTACCCCGCTTAGCCAACAACCGGGAGTATGTAGATGCCATTTTAAAAATGATGGAACCGGTAGGATAATAGGTACAAGATATTTAAGTTTCCTAGGCCATATATTAAGTATGCAGATGATTTTTTAATAACACATTACAAAAATCGGGCGGGAAAGTAATAGTTCAACTCTATGAGTTATTTATCGGTTCACTCCATAGGAGCCGCCTGTTTATAGAAAATTAGCCGAATCAAAGTTTGCTCCGTAGGTGCAAACTGTTTCCAACATGATCAATTACCCTTTATATTTTAGGTTGCACCTACGGAGCAAAAGAAAATAGCTTCCGTTTTCTACAAACAGGTAGCTCCTACGGAGCATAATGTGTTTTACAACTTATGTAGGCGCATTATTATCCGACTGTCATGTTTTTTTACAAAAAGCCCTGCATAAAACATATGCAGGGCCCATAGTAATATGATAATAGGTCTGTTAAGACATTTTGAGCTTCTTCTGAATGTCGGCAACATAACCTTTAAATTTCTTATCGGTATCAATAAGGTCCTCAACGGTTTGGCACGCGTAAATTACGGTGGAGTGATCACGGCCCCCAAAAAAGTGACCGATAGATTTTAATGAACTTTTGGTATGTGCTTTGGCCAGGTACATAGAAATTTGACGGGCCTGTACAATTTCGCGTTTGCGTGTTTGCGATTTTACCATTTCAATAGGCACTTCAAAATACTCGCAAACCAGGCTCTGTATGTATTCCATCGAAATTTCTTTAGATGAATTTTTTACAAAGTTTTTAAGCATTTGCTTAGCCAGGTTCAGGTCAATCTCCTTACGGTTAAGGGTTGATTGTGCCAGCAGGGATACCATGGCACCTTCAAGCTCACGTACATTGTTATCAATGTTATGCGCTACATACTCAATTACATCATTTGAAAGTTCGATACCGTCCTGGTAAATTTTGTTTTTCAGGATGGCCATACGAGTTTCCAGGTCCGGGATCTGCAGATCAGCGGAGAGCCCCCATTTAAACCGGGATAACAAACGTTCTTCTAAACCAGCGAGATCTTTCGGCGCTTTATCTGATGTGATGATCAGTTGCTTGCCGCTCTGGTGTAAATGATTAAAAATATGGAAAAAGAAATCCTGTGTTTTTTCTTTACCAGCAAAGTTGTGTACATCGTCCATGATCAGTACATCAATAGCCTGGTAAAAGTTCACAAAGTCATTGATGTTATTATGCTTAAGCGCATCAACAAATTGTTGGGTAAACTTCTCGCACGATACATAAAGTACCAGTTTATCGGGCAATGAACGTTTTATCTCGTTGCCAATGGCCTGGGCCAGGTGGGTCTTGCCTAAACCAACACCGCCATATATCATTAAGGGGTTAAAAGAGGTGCCTCCGGGTTTTGCAGCTACAGCATAACCGGCAGAGCGGGCCAAACGGTTACAATCACCCTCAACAAAGTTTTCAAAGGTATAGTTCCTGTTCAGCTGCGGATCTACATTTAACTTTTTCAAGCCGGGTATCACAAAAGGGTTTTTTATGTCCTTATTAATTGAGATGGGTATCGGCATTGATTGATTTTTTGACTCGGCACCATTTCCGTTCGAAGGCATATTCGTTGTGTATGGTTTACTTGATGATTGCTCAACAACAATATTGTACTCTAAACGTCCTTCGTCGCCTAATTGTTTTTTTATTGTTTTGCGCAGTAAACCTACATAGTGTTCTTCAAGCCATTCGTAAAAAAATAAACTTGGTACTTGTATCGTCAGGACGCTTCCTTCCATGCGTAAAGCTTTTATTGGCTCGAACCAAGTTTTAAAGCTTTGTGCTGGTATGTTATCTTTTATGATCTGGAGGCAGCTATTCCAAACGTTAGTACAAGTTTTTTCCAT